>CAVYGG010000001.1:0-104116 GCA_963768045.1 uncultured Actinomycetota bacterium
GCATGTGAGTGCGCGGACAGCGGCAGATGAGTGCGTTCCCTCGTCAGAGCCCGGATTGTCGGCCCTTGTACCAACATGGGGGTCGCAAGCCTGGACGTCGTACCTGCGAGGTGAGTCCCATGAAGGTTCGCAACATCCGCTGGGTGGGCATCCCCACCACGAACTACGAGGCGATGCTGGAATTTCTGCGCGACACCATGGGGCTCCGGTTGAACTTCCAAGAACCCACGACAGCCGAGTTCTCCGCCTGGGACGGTGACGCAATCCAGGTGATGGCGCCCGGCGACCCGTACTTCGACTTCTTCACCGCCGAGGCGCAAGGCCCCGTCCCGTTGTTCGAGGTCGATGACGTACACCGTGCGCAGACCGAGTTGGAGGCCGCCGGCATCCAGATCGTGGGACACCTCGGCCACGACAGCACCTGGGAGTGGGTTCACTTCCGAGCGCCAGACGGCAACCTCTACGAGCTGGCAAGCCTTCTGCGCGATTGACTAGCCTCTCGGGACTTTGACGGCGCGCCCGCTCATCGGCATGAGAGTGCGTTTCTGGTTGGCCCGCCACCGCTCGCGGTGGATGTCCGCCGAGCGCCATTGTTAGTCCGCCCCGGGTGATGCCGAGCGACCGTCACCTGGCAAGAGTGGGGCGAACCCCGACGTCGACGCCGGGCCAATGCTCCCCGGGTGCTCAGCAAACGGAGTTGATCATGACCTGCGAGCCGATCACGAGAATCCGCTTTCTCGCCGCTGTGGCCATCCTGGGTGGCGGCCTGACCCTGACAGCCTGCTCCTCCGACTCCTCCGGGGGCTCTGGGGACTCCGGGGCCGTCACCGGCGAGTGCAAGCTGGGCGACACCGTCGACCAGCCAGCCGCTGAGGACGGTGTACCCGCCTGTGCCGACGAACCCGGCGTCAAGACCCACACGTACCCCTGCTACCCCGACCCGGCGGCCCCGGCGCAGGGCTCCTGGTACCAGGTCCAGAACACCAACGGCACGGTGATGTACGGCAAGCCCGGCGGAGAGTGGAAGCAAGCCGAGGGACCAGGCAAGCCCGAGCAGGACCTCGTCGAGCAGATCGGCTGCTGAGAGGCGCGGTCACGCGCGTCGCGTTCTACCGCTCATCGGCATGAGAGTGCGTTTCGTCGGCCCGCATGTCGACATTCGACCGCGCCGAGCTTCGTCATCTTCTATGCAGCGTTCCGGCGTGGCCGGGGTGACCTCCCCGCGCTACGTCTTACCGCCTGTGGACGCGCGATTCGGGGTGACTTCTCGTCCTCATCGCCTTCCAGCCGCAAGCACGCCGATACTGACGCTGGCGTGTGGGAAGTTCCGTCGTCGCTGCGTGGTTTGCTGTTGCGAGCGATCTCGGAAGGCCGACCGCGACCCGAGGAGTCACCATGAGTGAACCCGTTCCCGCCGCCGACACCCCGTCGGAGAGGACCGAGCCCGACCCGGGCCGATGGTGGGCGCTGGTCGTCCTCGCGGCCGCGCAGCTGATGATCATCCTCGATGCGTCGATCGTGAACATCGCACTCCCGTCGGCACAGGAGGACCTCGGCATCAGCAACGCCGACCGGCAGTGGATGGTCACGGCGTACACCCTGTCCTTTGGCGCACTGCTGCTGCTGGGCGGGCGGATCGCCGACTACACCGGCCGGAAGCGCACCTTCATCATCGGCCTGATCGGGTTCGCCGGCGCCTCGGCCCTGGGCGGTCTTGCGCCCAACCAGGAGCTGCTGTTCGCTGCCCGCGCGCTACAAGGGGCCTTCGCTGCCCTGATGGCGCCCGCCGCTTTGTCCATCGTGACGGTCACGTTCACCGAGCCGAAGGAGCGCGCCAAGGCGTTCGGCGTGTTCGGTGCGCTGTCCGGTGGCGGTGCCGCGATCGGCTTGATCGTCGGCGGCGTTCTCACGGAGTACGCCTCTTGGCGTTGGTGCCTCGGCGTCAACGTGCCATTCGCCCTGATCGTGGCGGCGGCGGCGATCCCGCTCGTCCACGAGAGCAAGGCGCATGGCGACACCAGGTACGACGTCCCGGGCGTCTTGCTGGCCACGACCGGGCTGTTCTCGCTGGTCTACGGCTTCACCGAGGCCGCCCGGTTGAAGAACCCCGACGACCGCAGTTCCACTGAGGTGCAGGGCTGGGGCGACCCGAGCACCCTGACGTTCTTGATCCTCGCGGTGGTCCTTCTCGTCGCGTTCGTGGTCTGGGAGCGCCGGGCGCGCAATCCCATGCTGCCCCTGCGCGTAGTGCTCGACCGCAACCGCGGCGGATCGTTCCTGGTGTTCTTGTTCGTGGGTGCCGCGCTGTACGCGATGTTCCTGTTCTTGACCTACTACTTCCAGGTCAACCTCGGCTACACGCCGCTGGAGGCCGGCTTCGCCTTCCTGCCGTTCAGCCTCGGCATCATCATCGCCGCCGGTTTCGTGTCCCAGCTGCTCCCCCGAGTGGGTCCCAGGGCACTCATCCTGCCTGGTCTCGTGATGGCCATCGTGGGGATGCTGCTGTTGACCCAGATCGACCAGGACTCGTCGTACTGGGTGCTGGTGTTCCCCGCGATGGTCGTCATGTCGGTGGGCCTGGCCGGGGTCTTCATCCCCGCGGCCAGCACCTCCCTCATCGGAGTCGAAAGCCACGACGCGGGCGTCGCCTCGGCGACGCTCAACACCTCTCAACAGATCGGCGGCTCGCTCGGCACCGCGCTGCTGAACACCGTGTTCGCCGGCGCGGTCACGGCCTACTTCATCACCAACCCACCGACCAGTCCCGGCCAGGCCGAGCAGATCCTCCCGCTCGCGTTCATCCACGGCTACCACGTCGCGTTCTTCTGGGGAGCTGCCCTGTTCGCTTGCGCCCTGATCGCGTCGATCGTGCTCATCAACGCGCACAAGGAGGACATCCCCGCCGAACCGGCGGCACTGGGCGAACCTGTTGATTGAAGCGCAGGCCTCGGTGACGGAGACCCGCGCGTCCGGCCATCTCACGCGGATCAGACGCTTAGCCGTTGGCTTCACCCGACCGCGTCATACCGCCGCAAGCGGGCCCGCTGCCAGACCCCTGGAGATCTCCTCCCGTTCGGCGAAGCTCAACCGGCCCGATGACCACCGCCGCGGTTCCGGGCGGATACCGCCACACCGCACCAGGTAGGCACGCACCGTCCCGGTCGGTAACCCCAGGGCACGTGCGGTGGGCTTGGCCGCATGCCCGGCTCGCAGCCGCGACCAGATCTCATCCTCATCCGCAAGCGACAACCTCCGATAACCACGCGCCATCGCAACCTCCTCGAATCAGGAAGTGTTGCGCTGACCCATTGAGACCACCGCCGATGAGCGGGCGTCCGCAGGTCGTCTACGTTCGTGCGCGGTGGCGGTGTGGGGCGGTTGAATCCACCCGATTGGCAGCATGATCTGCGTGGGAAAGTGCCTCGCCTAGGAGGCGCTGGACGTGAGTGTTCGCCGCCGCGTAGTACGCATAGGTCCCTTCCCGCCGCACATTGACCAGCCCGGCGAGCCGGAGTTTGGCCAGGTGCTGACTCACAGCCGAAGGGCTGGCGTCGATCAACTCGGCCAGGCAGTTGACCGAAGACTCGCCCTGGAGCAGGGCCACGAGGATCTTGATCCGGTTCTTGTCGCTCAGCATCCGGAAGGCGTCGGCTGCCACCTGCACGTCGGCATCGTGAGGCATCTCGAAGTCAGGGATCTGCGTGTGCACGACAACCACCATAACTTGCGTATCTGCATGCACACGCAGATGCTTGGGAACGATGAACATCGAACAGCCCGAGACCGAGCCAGCACGCGACACACACGACCTCGACGCTCACGACCACTCGCATGGACTCGTAGACCCCTCCATCCTCAGGTCGCGGGCCGGCGTCAAGGCAGTCAGTCTCAGCCTGGCGGTGCTCCTGGCGGCCTCAGTCGTCCAGTTCGTGGTGTACCTGCTGAGCGGCAGCGTCGCGCTGCTCACGGACGTCATCCACAACGGCGGCGACGCCATGACCGCCATCCCGCTCGGTATCGCGTTCCTGATGCGCAGCGCCCGCGGGGAGCGATGGGCTGGATACTGCGTCGTGGCGGTCGTCCTCGCCAGCGCCCTGCTCGCACTGATCCAGGTGATCGAGCGCTTCCTCCACCCACAGACTCCAACTCATCTGTGGGCACTACTGGTCGCCGGAATCGTCGGTGTGGTCGCCAACGAGATAGCAGCGATGATCCGTTGGCGCGCAGGCAGACGGCTTGGCTCGCCTGCCCTGATCGCCGACGGCAACCACGCCCGGGCCGACGGCTACGTCAGCGCCGGAATCATCGTCTCCACGGCGCTTATCGCCATTGGAGTGCCGATCGCAGACCCGATCATCGGGCTCATCATCACGGGGCTCATCTTCCACACCACCTGGAAGTCGTGGGAGACGATTAGACGCGGCTGATCCAACCGCAAACGCACTCACGTGCCGCTGTCCGACGCACTCACATGCCGATGAGCGGAAAGGACCAGGACGCCCGGGGAGCCAGGAATCGCCGATGGGTTCGAGGCCCATCCGCCCGAGCGGTCCGGGGGCCGTCCCGCTGGTCTGGGGCGGTTCGCCACCCTTGTACCAGTCCAAGATCCGCGTTCTCCCAGCGGTGGTTTCAACGTCGTATCGGTTCCCGCCGAACGCCTGGACCGAGTCTGGCCGGACACCGGTCCTACAGGAATCGTCTAACAGCCGCATATAGTTGAGGGGAACCCGCTGACCGCGTCGGTGCGTCCCGGGGTCAGCAGGGGCGCCAGGTAGCAGAGTCCGACGAGGGCCTGCATCGTGGCCCGATGTCAACAACAGCGGAAGTCACCGGTCACGATACTTATGGGACCTATGGGGGATGTGGCTCCGGAACGTCGCGCTGCCCACGCGTCTGGGGCACGCCTGGGACACACAACACCACAAGATCACGTCAGATACCGACAGACGCTGATCGGAAGAAGTCGCAGGTCAAACCACCGTGGAGTCATCCTCCGCGGCCACCGCCGCGGTGGTGTCACTTCTACGACATCTAGGCTGTACGTAGGCTTTGACCTGCGGGTTTAGGCATCGCCTCCTCTCGCAGTCCGCAGAGAGTCCGCACGAGCCGTCATCGCCGAGTCGATGACGGCTTCGTGTGATGTCGTCGAAGTCCGGCCACAGGTGGCCGTAGGTGTCGAGCGTCGTCTCGCGCTGGCGCGCCGGAGCCGCGCCGGCACCACCTTCACGTCAGCGCCGCTGGCGATGGCATGGAGGCGTAGTAGTGCCGCAGATCATGGAAGCGGAAGTCGCCGGGCAGCCCGCCACCTTGGCCCGGGTGGTTCGCATGGCGCACTCGAGGTCCAGGGCGCGAGCTGGTGCCCGAACACGATGAGTGGGTGTCCAGCTCAGTCGTTGCCGTTCTCCTCAGGATCGGGCTCGAGTGGTGCGTCGCGGCGCGTGGGGGGTAGGTAGGACGACTTCGGTGCGCGGCGCATCTGTGCCACGGCGTCTGCCCACCGACGCGCCTCACTGTGAGGGATCGGCTCTGGGTTGTGCGTCCAAGTGTCGGGGTCGTGGTGTTGCAGGAGATTCAGGCGGCGAAGGGTCTCGACGTCGTCCGCGACGTGCTCCTGGTACAGGTGCTCGAGCCTGGCAGTCGTCTCCTCGTCCGGGAGACCTAGCGTGAGCTGGCGCTTGACCTCGTTGCCGAAACGCCGACGGACCATACGCTGACCCACGGAGCCGCCAGACGCCAGCAACGCACGCCACTTCCTGACGAACTGGTCGCCGTTTGGCGACTCGTAGTGCAGCATCGTGTACGCGGGGTCTTCGAGCGCGTGGAGGCTCATTGTCTCGGCGGCGTCTCCGGCGGTATGGATCGCCACGCTGATGTCCGACGAGGGACGAACCCCGACCTTGCCCGCGATGTGTCCACGAAAGAAGGCGCGGTTGCTCGGGCGTGCGATGACTCCCAGGTCGGCGAGCCTGACCAGCTGCTCCTCGTCGAGCAATGGCTTGAACCATGTCGGGTCGCCCTCTGCGTGAAACACCGCCACGGCCTCGAGTGGTGAGAGACGCACGGCGCGCACGTCGTCGGTGAGTGCCGACAGCGCCTTCCGGTCGATGTGGACAACCTCGTCGCCGTCGATGTGGAACATCCAGTGTGCCCAAGCGAAGCCGCTCAGCATCCGCAAGGCCAGCGTGGCATGGGTGCGTTGGCGGTCGTTCAGCTCGGCTTGTCGCCCGCCGTGCCACCAGTCGCGATGAGTAGTTATGCAGGTCACGTTCGGCGAAGCCGCTAGGAACTTCTCGACCTCTGGTTGTTCGTCGTCGAGGAACACGATGAGGTGGTCGACACCACCGGCCAGGTTCCGGCGAACGAACTTTTCGACGTTGGACACGGTGTCCTTGACCGTGCTCACCGTGAAGATCACGCATCCTCCCGCACACCCCAGCCGTCACAGCACCCGCGTGATGCTCTCACGGACCGGCCGGCGGGAGCTGAATGGGCGAGCGCCGCAGGTTTTGTTTACAGCCATTCATTTGAGCCAGTCGCAACATCCGCACATTGCCGCTGCTCATGCGTCCCGTGAGCCCCGGGGACACGTCCTGGTGCCGGGCTGGTGTGAAGGTGCAGGATGATGGCAGGCGGGGGTCCTGATATGGCGCAGAGAAGCGGAGCCAGACGAGTCACCGGAGCGTTTGCCGACGCGACTGGTCGGTCCGACGACGAACTCCGTCTGGCGCTGACGGTGGCAGTGGTCGCCGCGGGGCTGATCGCTGCGCTCCGGCTCCTCAAGTTCCTGGGGGACCTTGGTAGCGATCTCTTTGGTCATTCCAGAAAGTGAGCCTGACCCAACAACGCCGCCTATGGAGTCCTCGACGCGATGCCGCTGGGTACTAGAGCATCAGATCCCTTCGCTGGGCGGTCTTGTGCGTCAGAACGGGGGGCCGAACCAGATGAGCCACAGGACGACCAAGGCCGCGGCGACCCACAGCCCGATCCGGAACAGACGGTTCGTCATGGCCGCCGCCCCTTCCTGCCGGCATGGCAGCGCCCGCCGACGGGGATCTCCGGCGGGCGCTGTTGCAATCCGATAGAACTGGCGCCTCCGTCCCCGCGACCGATGACGCTCGATCGAAAGTTATGGCGATCCAGCGCGTGGCGTCCACACCCGAATGCGGTACGCCCCGCCAGGCCGCAGCCGGGGACTGCCTTCGCGCGCTCGACGAGACGCCTGCCTCGGCATGGAAGGTGCGCGGCCCCACCACGCTAGGACGGTCACAACCAAGGCGCATGCCCGGGAATGGTGAACGCACACGAACGCCCCGTCGCGGAAAGGTGGTGGCGCGGCGGGGCGTCCATTCCGTCGGAGTGGGGCTCCCACGGGCGGTGTTGACGGTTCGACCGTAGGCGCGCTCGTTCGCAAGACCAAGGGGCGTCGCCAAACGTTCCTCGTCTGGACGCGGACTGTTAGCAAGGTTCGAGTTTCATGGTGGCGCGGCCCGGTCGCGGCACGTGTTTACCGAGAGGGCCGCAGCGAAACACACCGCGCTAAGAGAAGCTGCCCAAACTGCGCAGAACGCCTACGTGGCTGCCGTGGTCGCTGCTGGTCAGGTCTTCGGCTGCGTTGCTGCTCGACGAAGGTGCGCGTAGGTTCAAACGAGGCAGGTGGGAGGGCTCATGGCCCAGACGCAGCAGAGGGGCCGGCCCAAGCAGTCGGCGCTGCCCGAGAGCGGGCTGATCCGCAGCAAGTTGTCGCCCGGTCGGCTTCCGAACGGAATTGTTCCGCGCCCGACGCTCCTTGAGCGCCTCAGCGCTGGCCATCAGCGTGCGCTGACACTCGTGTCGGCGCCTGCCGGGTTCGGCAAGACCACCCTGATCAGTGAGTGGGCTTCCGGGTCAGCATCGGTTGCTTGGGTGTCTCTCGACAAGGGAGACACCGACCCCGCCAGGTTCTGGGGACATGTGATTGCCGCCCTGGCGACCACGGAACCTCACGTCGGTACGACGTCACTGGCCGCGGTGAAGGCACGCCCCGAGGAAGTCGAGAAGTACGCCCTGCCCAAGCTGCTCGACGAGCTTCTACGCGACGGTCCCGACCAGGCGATCATCTTGGACGACTATCACCTCGCCGAGACCGGACAGCTCAACAGCAGCATCGAGGCCTTCATGCACTATCGGCCGTCGCGCATCCAGCTGGTGATCTCGACCCGCTCGGACCCTGCCCTTGGGGTGGCACGCCTGCGAGCCTCGGGCAGCTTGGTGGAGATCCGGGCCGGCGATCTCCGGTTCGACGACCGAGAGGTCGCGGCCTTCCTCCAGGCAGTGGGCGTGGAGGGGTTGTCGGAGGCAGAGCAACGATCTCTGACCGATCGCACCGGTGGCTGGCCCGCTCCGCTCCGACTGCTGGCACTGCTCATCCCGGAACGGGATCGGGGCCGCTACCTCGCTTCGCTCACGCGCGTCAATCGGCCGGTGGTGGATTACCTCGCCACGGACGTGCTCGACCTCCTGGGACCGGAGGTCCGTGAGTTTGTCCTGCGGACGTCGGTACTCGGCCGGATGAACGCGGCGCTCTGCGATGCCGTCGTCGGGACTCCGGGATCCGGCGCGATCCTGGCCGAGCTCGAGCGGTCCAACTTGTTCGTGTCGGTCAACGACACCGGCGAGTGGTACCAACTGCACCATCTCTTCGCGGAGGTCCTCCGTCTCGAGCTGCACCGCACCCGCCCCGAGCTCGTGCCCGGGCTCCACCTGCGTGCTGCGCGCTGGTTCGAAGACGCCGGAGACCTGGAGACGGCCACGGCCCACGCAATCGCGTCACGTGACCTCGACGTCGCGACCCGGCTCGTGGCGCTTCAAGCGTCGCAGCTGGACAGCACGGGCCGCTGGGCAACCCTCCGTGGTTGGTTGTCGGAGCTGTCGTGGCCGGAGGCGCAAGTCCACCCCGAGCTCGCGTTCATCCGCGCAACGGGGGCCAGCTTCGTCCACGACCTGGACCTCGCCGAGCAATGGCTCGACGTCGCGGAAACCGGCCCCCCCGACCTCATCGGGTCGATGGGGCTTCCGTTGGGTTATCGAACCGACTTCCTCCGGGCACTCGTCGGCGTCAACGACGTCGACCAGGCGGAAGCCGCGGCGCGCCGAGCGATCGAGTCTGCGCCTGCGCCGCAGTGGGAGGGGGTTGCCCTCGCCTGCCTCGGCCAGGTCCAGTACCTGCGGGGACACTACGCCCGGGCTCGGGACACCCTTCTGAAGGCCGTCGGCCTGATTCCGGACGCGAACCCGAACCTGCTGACCTTGGCGATCGGAAACCTTGCCCTCGCCGAGTACGCCGATGGGTCGGCGTCCCATGCCGCCGCGATGCTGGATGACGGCATCGAGCTGATCAGAAGTATCGGCCAGGAGCGGACACCGGCGGGCGGGATCCTGCACCTGGCGTGTGGTGAACGTGCGCGAGCCGGTGGTGATCCACGGGGAGCACTCACGTGGTTCGAGTCGGCCGCCGACGTGTTCGGCCAGGGCACCCGAAGTGCCTGGCTGGCCAACACCCACCTTCTGCAGGCGCGGGCCTTCCACGCCCTCGGTGACGAGCGCGAGGAGACGCGATGTCTGGGTCTCGCAGATGCCGTCATCGACCGGCTTCCGAATCCTGGTGCACTCCCGACTCGTGCTGAGCAACTTCATGCGCAGCCACCCAGGGTCTCGAGGCACCTGACGGAGTTCGGGGAAGAGCTCTCCAGCAGGGAGATCGTCGTGCTGCAGCTCGCTGCCGACGGGCTGACGCAACGCGAGATCGCCGACCAGCTCTTCATCTCCTACAACACCGTGAAGACGCACCTCAAGGCCACCTACCGCAAGCTCGGCGCGACGTCTCGTGACGATGCGCTGAGTCGCTACGCCCGCCCCGGCGCGGCGCGCCGCCCTCGGCGCCGCCCACCTGAGGGATCACCCGGGTGATCATCACCGAAGGTGGTCGCCTCTCGAGCAGTATTCGTCACACTCAGTGCGTGTCCGGCCTGAACTGCACCATCGTCGTCTCGGGAGAGTTGGGCGCGAAGTTCGATGGGGCTTTCGCCGACCTGGCTCTCACTCATGACGCAGGTACCACGCGGATCAGCGGAGCTGTGACCGACCAAGCCGAGTTCCAAGGCGTCCTGCGCCAGCTGTTCGACCTGGGTCTGGAGATCCTCTCGTTCTCGACTCACCCGGGTGAGATGCCGGACGGGTGAGCAGAACATCCGATGCGGCGGGGGCATCCACACCAACAGACGTTCTCGGTGACGCCGCCCATCAGCAGCTGCACGAAGGGAAGATGCGCGATGACACAGACATCGCTCGACGAGCCCGGGCCGGTCGACTACGCCGTCGTCGAGTTCCCCGCCGGGGCAAGCAACTTCACCGGTGAGATGGCCAGCGAGCTCGTCGCCCTGGTCGACGCCGGAACCATCCGCCTGATCGACGCCATGATTCTGACCAAGGGCACAGACGGCTCCGTCGAAGCCATCGAGCTCTCCGACGTCCCGGAGCTCGGGGAGCTCGAAGCACTCGAGGCCGAGCTCGCTGAGCTGCTGGCGGCCGCCGACGTCGCGCACCTCGCCGCCGCCATGGACCCGGGCAGCACGGCCGGCGTCCTCATCGGACGTTGTAGTCGGAACGCCTGAGGAGGCGGACATGTGGGATTCCTGGTTCTGGTGGGTGGTCAGTTTGTTCGTGTGGGTGGCCATCGCGTTCTGGCCGGCGCGTGTCGCCGGTCGTAAGGGTCACAGTTTCGTGCTGTATTTCCTGTTCAGCCTCGTGTTCTTCCCGGCTGCGCTGATCGTGGCGTACCTGGTCAAGGACCGCCGCGCCACCGCCTACGCCTGAGCAGCGCCCGCCCGCGGAGACCGCCTTCAGGCTGACTCGAGGAACCGTCAGCAGCGCGAGATCGGCCAGGCGTCCTCGCTCACGTCGGTCCGGCGAGGACGTTGACCGCGCGGGCCAGGACAACAGCAATGGTGGCCAGCGCGACGGCCGACTGCCAGACCATCAGCATCTTCGCCGTCCGGCTCAGCGGCATCGTGTCTGTGGGCGAGAACGCCAAGAGGTTCGTGATCGAGACGTACAGATAGTCGAGGAATCTCGGCTGCCAGTTGTCGAACTGATCCGAATACTCCCGAATCGCATCCTGCGTGAACCAGAACGCCATCCGCTCCACATCCGGCTGCACACGACCATTGGGTCCGCCTCGGTCGAGCTGCCAGAACAGCAACGCGAACCCGACCGCCATCACCACCAGGATCTGCACACCCTCCGCGAGCAGCTGCTGCACGCTGACCGGCTTGGCGTGGACCACGTCGTGGATCAAGAGCGCCGCCGATGCCGTCGCCGAGCCCGCCAGGACGAGTGCGAGGACGTACCGCGCGTATCCCATGCGGTGCCGATGCGCCCGGAGGACCCCATCGCCGAGGACGATCACCACACAGAGACCGACCTCAGTGATCGGCACCAGGAGCGGCGGGCCGAGCACGATGCGGTCGCGCATCAGCACTTGGGAGAGCACAGCGACGGCGACGGCCACCAGCGGCGCCAAACGGTCACGGAGCGGTGCGTACCGCGCACCGTCATCGGTCTCAGTCATGTTGGCACACCCACATGAGGTCCTCGTTGGAGCTCAGCGAAGCTCGTTCGCCACCGTCCCGTTGCCCACGGACGTGTGGTACGGGGTGGGCTTGTTTGCGATGCGTCTGACCAGGCGCCTGCCGATGACTCGCACGACCGGGACCATCCGTTGATGCCTCACCGCGAAACCTTCAGGGCGAGGGAGTCCGCGAGCTGATGGGCGAACGTGGAGGCCTGGGTCTCGAAGTCGGGCTTCAGGTTGGTGGGCGGGATCTTGACGCCGAGGGCGCGCTCGTGCATCTCACCCTTGCCGAAGTAGCTGAGTAGTGAGAGAAGCGACCGGACCTGGCCGCCCTCGTAGGAGAAGCGGACTCCGTCGAGATACCGCCCTCCCAGGGCCGTGCCGAGCTTCTTGACCTCTTTGAGGTTGATGCTCCAGTACCGACGACACACGACGTAGGCAGCGAAGGGTTTGCCGGCCATCACCGTGCGCGCTTCTTCCGACTTCAGGTAGGAACGCAGGGGCATATTCGTGGTGAAGAACCACGTCGCAGAGCCGACGCAGACCAGGTCGTACGCCCCGCTGCTCGCCTCGTCAGGGATCCGGATCTGCCCGGTCTTCCGGCGCAGCTGCGGCCACAGCAGCGGAAGAATGCTGAAGACGGCGTGTCGGAAGGGAAAGGTCTTGAAGTTCTTGGAGTACTTCGGATCGGTGAACTCGATCGCCGCCTCACTGACATCGCAGCCACGTTCACGCAGCACCTCCGTCATCGCCTCGCTGACGCGTTGTGCCTGCTTGGTGTGCGTGTAATAGACCATCAGGATCTGTGGACGCGACGCCGGAATCGCATCGGGACTTGTCTCGCTCATGGTCGCTCCATCCGTATGAGTGGCCGGTCCTCGAATCCGTGACAAGGAGAGGCAGCGCCGGCACACCTCTGTGCCATAAGAGCCGGCAGGGTCTGGGCAGCGACGACGCTGGCCAGGGCTGGCGGCGTTGCACTTCGCCCAGCAGACTGTCATCGAACAGCGAGGCCCTGATCACCCAGCCGGCGAATCACCCGGGTGAGCCGCCGCGAATCCCGGTCACCCGGGTGACCCCGCCAATGGGTGAGCACAGGCCGGCGGATGCTCACCCACGATGCTGTGAAGGGTTGTCGAGTGTTGTCGAGTGTTGTCGAGCAGTCAGGGGCACAAACGGTGAGTGATTCTCCATGACAGCCTTGGCCGCGGCGCTCGTTCCGATCCTGACTGTGGATCCCGTGCCCTGGGCGCGGTCACAGATGGCCTTCACACTCGGTTTCCACATCATCTTGGTGCCGTTGGGGGTGTCGTGGGCGGCCATGGCGCTGATCGCCAACTACCGAGGGATCAAGCACGACGACCGGGACGCGATGCTGTTGGCGCAGCGATGGTCCAAATACATGGCCGTGACGTTCGCCGTGGGTGCGGTGACGGGCACGGTCCTGTCGTTCGAGTTCGGTCTGCTGTGGCCGAAGTTCATGGGTCAGTGGGGTGCTGCTTTCGGCGTGCCGTTCGCGTTCGAGGGTATCTTCTTCTTCACCGAAGCAGTGTTCGTCTCGATCTACATCTTCGGATGGCGTCGGTTGAAGCCGTGGACCCATTTCTGGACCGGCGTACCGATTGCCGTCACGGGTGTCCTGGGCAGCATCTCGGTGGTCTCGGCGAACGCGTGGATGAACGCGCCCGAGGGCGTCACGTTGGACTCGGCCGGCAAGGTCGTGGACGTCGACCCGATGAAGGTGATCTTCAACAGCGCGATGCCGCTGATGTCGGCCCACATGGTCGTGGCGGCGTACCTGGTCGGCGGCTTCCTGATCGCCTCGATCTACGCCATGGGCATGCTGCGTGGCCGCCGCGACCACTACCACCGACTGGCGTTCCTGATCGCGTTCTCGGTCGCCGCGATCGCGACCCCGGTGCAGATGGGAGTCGGCGACGCCCTGGCCCGTTGGGTCTTCAACGAGCAGCCCGGGAAGTTCGCCTCGATCGAGATGGTTCCGCAGACCAGCAGTGACGTCCCGGAGACGCTCTTCGGGCACCTCAACTCCTCCGACCAGGTGGTCGGGGGGATACCCATCCCCGGTCTCGCCTCGATCCTGTCCGATCCTCAGACGGGAACCTCCACGCAGATTCAGGGGCTCAACACGATTCCCACCGATGACCGGCCAACCACGACCGACGTGAACATCACCCATCTGGCCTGGGACGTCATGGTCGGCCTCGGCACCCTGCTGTTCTTGCTGACGCTCTGGTACTGGGCGTCGTGGATCTTCCGACGAGACATGCCTCAGAGCCGGTGGTTCCTGCGCGCCGCCGCTTCGGCGGGCGTGCTGTCCGTGGTCACCCTCGAGGCCGGCTGGACCGTCAGCGAGGTCGGGCGACAACCATGGATCGTCTACCAGAAGATGAAGGTCGTCGATGCCGCCACCGCCAACACCGGCATCTGGATCACGTTCATCGGCGTCACGATCCTGTACGTAGGCCTCGGCATCACCACGATCCTCGTGCTGCGCATCATGAGTCGCCGGTTCCGAAAGGGCGACGGCTTCGACGATGCCGATGTCCCCTACGGGCCGAGCGGGGAACCGGCAGAGCAGCGGAAGGAACCTGTCGGATGAGCACAGCTGCTGCCGTCATCCTCTTCGCCGCGATCACCGTCTACGCGGTGTTCGGAGGTGCTGATTTCGGAGCCGGCTTCTGGGACCTCATCGCTGGCGGCGCGAAGCGTGGCGAACGACCCCGAGACGTCATCGACCACTCCATCGGACCCGTGTGGGAGGCCAACCACGTCTGGCTGATCTTCGTGTTCGTGGTGCTGTGGACCTGCTTCCCCGAGGCGTATGCCTCGATCACCTTGACCCTTTTCGTCCCGCTGACCCTGGCGGCCCTGGGCATCGTCCTCCGTGGCGCGAGCTTCGCCTTCCGCAAAGCGGTCCTTCGTACTCGCGACCAACGCAACTTCGGTGCCGCGTTCGCCCTCGCCTCGGTCCTGGTGCCCTACTGCCTCGGCGCCGTCGTCGGCAGCATCGCCTCGGGACATGTCCCCGCGGGCGGGGCGGCCGGTGACCCGTGGAGCAGCTGGGTCAACCCCACCTCGATCGTGGGAGGTCTACTGGCTGTGTGTACGTCGGCGTACCTGGCGGCGTTCTTCCTGGTCTCCGATGCCGGGCGACTGTCGGACGAGGCCATGGTCACCTACTTCAGACGACGCGCCACCGCGGCCGGGGTCGTTGCCGGTGTGGTCGCCGCCGCCGGAATCCTCGTCCTGCACAACGACGCGACCTACCTCTTCGAAGGCCTGAAGACCCGGGCCCTGGCTCTGGTCATCCTCTCCGCGGTCTGCGGACTCGGCGCGCTCGTGCTTCTCACACGACATGCACGACGCGGTGCCAGGCTCGCCGCGGTGGCCGCCGTCGTCAGTGTCGTCGTGGCCTGGGGAGTGGCGCAGTGGGACTACCTGCTTCCCACGAGCCTGACCGTCTCCGAGGCGGCTGCACCCTCTGGGACGATGACGGCCGTCTTCGTCGCCACTGGCCTCGCCGCGGTCCTGATCGTGCCAGCGTTCGCCCTGCTCTACGTCCTCGACCAGAAGAGCCTGTTGCCCGAGGAAAGCGTCCCCGAACCCGGCACGGATTGAACGAAGTGGGCTGGGTCAGCCGCCCATGCCCGCCAGGGCCTCGGCCAGCGCGGACTTGAGCTCCGTCATCCCACCGTCAGGACGGCACCGCACCCGCGCTCGCTCAGGGCGCCTCGAAGCCGGCCTCGTGGAGCGTCTGCTGCCCCGACGAGCTGGTGACCAGATTGCTGAACTCCTGGCTGAGCGACGTGTTCTTCGACTGATTCAGCGTCACGATCGCGTACGTCGCCGCGCCCTTGGTGGCGAAGATCCTCGGCTCGTTGAGCTGAACCGTCTGGGCGCTGTCCATGTCCTGCTGGTCGGCGGTCGTGAGCAGGTCGCCCGCAGCGCCACCGACCGCCTGCTGTGACAGAGCGGCCGATGAACCGTACGTGAACGTCACCGTCGAGCCGGGGTTCAGGCTTTCGAACTGCTTGCCCAGGTTGTTGAAGGCGCTCTTCAGCGATGAGTCAGCCAGAACGACGATGGAGCTCGGTGCGTTGCGCTGGCCGCCCGGGCCTGTGCTGTCGCTGCTGCCACACGCGGTGAGCGGGATAAGGGCGAGGAGGGCGGGTAGGAGGACGAGGCTGCTCTTCTGGGGGATCTTCACTGGCACTCCATGGCTATGTTGGCACCGTCGATGTCGCCAGGGCGCCGATGCTGGCCCCAAGCCCTTTCTACAAACAGGCCTCTCCGCTGCAACGCCCGAAGGGTCAAGGTTGTCGGCCGGATTCACGCTAGAAGACAAGCGGGCCTACCTCGTCACCCGCGGCACGGCTCACCCGGGTGATTGCCGAAGCCAGACGGGTCGGATATGGGCCCCTCCGGCGGCGGCACAGTCACGTGCGCTGCGCTCCGTGCGCGTTCAGGCTCTTCGACCCGGGCGACTCCGTCGATTGGTCAGAAACTGCAGCATCTCGACCGGGAAACGTGCGGTTTGTGACCGATCGCTGCAGCTCTCGCGGACCCCGAGGAACGAGGCCCCCTACCGACCCGGCTAGGAAGGGCCAACACCGGCGCGCATGCCCGGGTTTGATGAGACGCGACGATGCCCCCGCGTTTCGGATACCGGGGTATCGCATTGACGGGCCTCACGGGTCCGCCGGCTGTTCGATCGGGTCAGGTCGTACTCCACGGGGCGCGGCAGTGCCGTCTCGTCGAGCGGCAATGTCTCGGTGTCGCGGTGGATGTGTTCCATGAAGGTGCTCATCACTTCACCCCCGCCGGCCCAACCCCCCGGTGACGCGTGGCAAGAATTCGTAGTTCGGTCCATTCGCCCTTGGTGCGTCCCGCCGGGCAGCACCCCCGGGGAGGTGGCCTATTGCACAGGGCTCGACGGGACGCTGAGGCCAGGGTAGAAAGCGGGAAGGCACGCCGCCTCTCCCGAATTGGTGAAATATCACGAGGTACCACGGCGCTTTGGGACAGCGGCTGATGCACAGCCTCGAAAGCCTCCAACACGTACGCAAGGTGCGCCCCACGACGTCATGGAGGCGCCGCAGGGGCGCACGCCCCGCGGGGGGTGAAACGGGGCACTGCCAACGGTACATCGGCTTTCACAACATCAGGTTGGCGCGCCCTCCGGCCCCCCGGTTCGGCAGCCGTGTTCCTCCCGATACTTCCCCGGAGAGGGCACGACGATGCCCAAGCGCTGGGGACACGAGGCATCGTGTTCCGCAGGCCCTAGCCACCGGTGGCACGGTCGCGAACTCCGTCCTCAGTAGGCGCGGCCCAATTCTGCCCCCCGGGTGCCCCGCCGGGCGACAACCCTCTCGGGGGAGGTTGCCTTCACGCGAGCTCGACGGGGCACCTTGGCCACGCTAGGAAGCGCCTGCGGTGGACGCCTCTCCTGAATTGGTGAAACCGGAGTGATGCCCCCAAGTCCCGGTCAGGCAGCAGCGCATATCCGATTGCCGGGGCGCGGGGCGCGCTGCGACGCTTGCGGTATGTCTTCCAGCACCGTCGAGCCGCCGTTCGACCAACTCCTGGCAACCGCGGACGCCGTCGCCCGGGAACGGCCCGAGGTGGACCTCGACCTGGCGCGTGAGGTGTTCCTCGAGGCGGCGACCCTGCTCCACAACGGCCTGGCTCTGGACGGTCTGGACGATCACGACGCGACCGCCGTGGTCGCCGGCTTGTGCGTCGACCTCGTGGCCGGTGATCCCGGCGAGGCCATTCGCGCACGCTCTCAGGCGACATTGGAGAGTCCTGGGGATCTGCATGATCCGGAAACCGTGTCCGGCGCCTACCTCGTCGCCGCGGCGATCCTGCAGCTCTGAGCTTCGAGCGTCCTAGCCCATCACGCTGCGCGGCGCGTCGCCCGGAGTGGTCCGTAGCCGCGAGAATGTGCGGAGGTCGATCGTGTGCCCGGTGCGCGGGAGGAACAGCTGAACGGGGTCGTGGTCATGGTCGTGCCCGTCGCGCTCCGCGGCGACGAGGGTGGCCATCAGCCTGCCTACGAGGGGTGCGTTCTTGAACTGGTTCCCACTCGTCCCGATGGCGACGAAGTAGCCGGTTGCGCGGGTGCGGTCGTAGATGGGCGTCCAGTCGTCGGCGACGTCGTACACGCCTACGATGCCACTCGGCTGGTTCGGCACTCGCAGCTCGGGCATACGGCGTGCGGCGCGCGTCACCTGGGCTCGGAACCGGGCTGGCGTCGCATGGAGATCGACCGCGTCGACGTCGTCGACCCACTCCAACGGGTCGCACTCGGGCTCGACCCCGCCCACGAGAAGGTGACCGTCGCCGGCCGGGCGGACGTAGGTCCCGAGATCGAGGTCGGCCAGCGCGACTGCTGCATCACCGGCGTACTCCTGGGGTGCCGCGACATGGTGCACCTCCTGCCGCATGGGTCGGGTCGAGACACCGAAGTCGTCCTCGACCCTGGCGAGGGCGTTGACCCGCCCGGACCACGGCCCTGCGGCGTTCACGACCACGTCAGCTTCGAGATCACCCTCCGACGTGCCTACGCGCCACCTGGTCTCCACGCGGCTCAACGCGGTGACCGTCCGCCGAAGGAGGTAGCGGGCACCGTGCGCCTCGGCCGCGGCGGCGAGGTTGGCTGCGGCAAGCTGCGGGTCGTCGACGTACCCGGCGTCCGGGGTCCAGAGCCCGTCGACCTCGCCGTGCGCAGGAGCGAAGAACTCGTCCGAGTCGACCGGTCGCGGTGGGCCGAACGCACCGGGGTCGAGTGCCGGAGCGTGACGGGAGATGTCGTCGGCGGTCCAGCGCTCCCAGGGCACACCCGCCCGATCGAAGAGCCCGGTGGTGTGTGCGAAGCGCGCAGCGTCGGCGGGCACGACCAGCATCCCGGTACGCCGGAACGTCGCCAGCATGTCTCCACCACGCCCACCGAGGTGACCCTCCCAGTCGCGCCAGGCATGCAGAGACTCCCAGGCGAGTGCTACTCCGGCCCACGTGGAGTAGTTGAACCGGACAATCGCACTGGAGGCACTGGTCGACCCGTGCCCGACGCCGCCGGCCTTGTCGACGACGACGACCCGATGCCCGTCGCGGGAAAGCTCGAAGGCGATCGAGGAGCCGATGACCCCGGCTCCGATCACGACGACATCCACGCGACGACCGGTCATGAGGACATCCAACCCTGAATGTTTGAGCCCGGACCGGTGTGGGTAGGCGGTTGCTAGGGCGAGCGTCTAGCCCGGGGCTGTCGTGACGGGGGGAACGACGACTCGTGAGGGTCAGCCGCCCTAGTGTGCGCCTCGCTGACTGGGATCCCGTGAATTCAGCGAGGCGCACCTGTGGTCGCCGGTCACTCGCCGAGTCGCCGGCACAAACACAACCCCCGGCGCCCCACCCAGTCAGGCAATCTGCAGGGTCGGCCCCCCACTCTGGGGATCATGACGACTGACCACGCCATGCCTCGGGGCAGGATCATGCTGAACAAGGTTCCCGAGGTCACCGCCTACTTCTGGATCATCAAGATCCTGTGCACCACGGTCGGTGAGAGCTTCGCCGACTACATCAACGAGACCCTGGGCTTCGGCCTGACCAACACCACGGTCCTGTTCTCGGTCGCGCTCGCGGCCGCCCTGTTCTTCCAGTTCCGGCTGAACCGCTACGTCCCGGCCACCTACTGGCTGGCCGTCGTACTGATCAGCGTCGTCGGCACACTCGTCACCGACAACCTGACCGACGGCCACGGCGTACCGCTCTGGTTCAGCTCGACCTTCTTCGCGGTGCTGCTCGCCATCGTGTTCGGAGTCTGGTACGCACGCGAACACACGCTCTCGATCCACACCATCGTGACGACTCCACGCGAAGCGTTCTACTGGGTCGCCGTACTCGTCACCTTCGCCCTCGGCACGGCCGTCGGCGACTGGACGATCGAGCTCACCGGCTGGCCTCCCGGGAAGTCCGTCCTGCTCCCGCTCGGCCTCATCCTGTGCGTCCTCCTCGCCTGGCGACTCGGGGCAGGTCCGGTGCTCAGCTTCTGGGTTGCCTACATCCTCACCCGTCCGCTGGGCGCGAACATCGGCGACTGGCTCGCGTCACCGAAGTCCGAGGGTGGCCTCGGACTCGGCACGCTCGTGACCAGCGTCCTGTTCCTCGGAGCGATCCTCGCCGTTGTCGTCTTCCTCACCGTCACCGGCACCGATCGAACCGAGGCCGCGCGGAGCCGCGATGCCGACGACGTCGCCGACGCGGTGAAGTGACGTCATGGACTACTCAAGGAGGCAACGGGTCCTCGTTGTCACCGACCGTGCCCAGCCAAGCCAGACCCTCCTGAAGGCCATCCGCCATCGCGCAGAGCAGGGAGACGCACAGTTCCGCCTGGTCGTGGTGAACCCGGCCCGGGCGGAGCTCCACCCCTGGCATCCCGAGCGCCACGACAAGGCGGTCGAGGCAGAGCACGTCCTTCACGCAGCCATGCCCGACCTCACCGATGCGGCAGGGGGGCGCGTGATCGGGTCGGTCTCCGTACGCCACGACCCCATGGACGCGATCGAGGAGATCCTCTTCAGCGAGCCCCTCGACGAGATCCTCGTCGACGTACCTGCCCACCACCTCGCCTCGTTGCTCCACCAAGACCTCGAACACCGCCTGAAGCACCACGGCGTCCCCGTCGTCACCATCCGGCACGAGTCACCCGAGCACATGTGAGCTAGGTAGAGGCGAGCTGAGCCTCCCAGAACCAACGCCGGCCGCGACTGGCCTGGATCAGCGACTGAGCCGGCGTCCGGTCAACGTCGAGGACCGGGCAGTCGTCCGCGATGTCGAGCCACCCAACGGTAGGCCACCGCAGCGATCCGGCGTACGCCGGGAAGCAGGATCACGCGACCGAGCACGGCGTAGCCGCGGCCACAGGCCATCAGCGACCTCGCGACGGCGGCCTCACCTCCTGCTGTCTCGTCGCCGTCCTTCCACCACGCCGCCTCACGTACCTGCTGCTCGGTGAGCCCCAGCGCGGAGAGGTCGGCCGACCGCCACGGGACGACGTCGAGGTCGCGTGCGTGCCCGGCAAGCCACCTGGCGCAGCGCGTACAGAAACCGCAGTCCCCGTCGTATACCAGCGTTGCCACGTCACGAGTGTCGCGCCGACCGGAATCGAGTCGCCCGTTGGTCGGTCGTCCTGATGCCGATGGCCCTGGTGGGTCACGAGTGCCGCCGGGCCGTGCCATACGATTCTCGCCATGCGGGTTTCCGATTCGAGACGGGTGCTCTTCGTCCACGTGCCCAAGAGTGGGGGATCCACCCTCGACGCGTTGTTCGACAATCAGATCGAGGACGCCCGCAAGGTCGAGGGCTTGGCACGTCACAGCCCGCTCTCCCGTCTCCTTCGCGCAGAGCCGGAGCTCGAGGACTACTGGTCGTTCGGGTTCGTACGCAACCCGTGGGAGCGCATGGTGTCCTGGTGGTCGATGGTGGCCGCCGTCTTCGAGAGAGCCGAATCCGGTGTAGAACAAGCTCGCCGCAAGATCGAGACTCACCCCCGCGCCTGGCTCCCTGAGGGCGAGTTCCGTGACGACTTCGATCGGTTCGTCCTGGAAGGGACGGAGAAGGTGCCGAAGGTCGGTCGGCCGCAGATCGTCACCCTCAGCCGACGAGACGGGACACCGGCGGACTTCATCGGGCGGACGGAACACTTCGACCGCGACTTCAACGTCGTACGCGAGAAGCTAGGACTCCAGCCGATCACCCAGGCGCCCAGGCGCAACGTGAGCAGCCACGGTCACTACAGCGACTACTACAACGACAAGACCCGCCGGAAGGTGAGTGAGGTCTTCGCGCGCGACATCGAGGCATTCGGCTACACGTTCTGAGGTCGCCCTGGCGCCACGAGGTTCCGGTTGTCTATCGCACCTTGCTGAGCCACCGCTGGCCCAGGGCTCGGAGGGACCTACGCCGCCCGCCCCTGGACTCCACCTTCTTCTCCATGCCGGAGTGTCCCTGGCTCCGCCGCGTCGCTGGACTTGAAAGCGACCTCCGCGGCCTCCTGCTCCAGTTCCTTCTGCCGCTCGAGCAACCGATCGATGCCCACACCGGCCACCTCCGCGGCCACGGCAACCGAGATCATGGCGTGGCGGTGTTCACCAGTGACGGGCGAGGTCGGCATGGCTCGGGTCGTGAGCGTGCCGGGGTCGCCGATGACCCGTACGGACGTGCTCTCCAGGACGCGTACGCGCGTGGCGTTGAGTTCCGAGACGCGGTCGAGCGCCCACTCGGGCAAGGCAATCGGGTTGATGCCATCGGAGGGGCGACCACGCAGATACTTCGAGATCCTCGGCTTGAGATCCTCGAGGTAGACCTCAGGCTCCCAGTCGTGCTCCTGAGCTGTTTGATCGAGGGCTCGCAGCAGTTCTGCTCCGCTCATGTCGAGCGAACGATTCGCGCGGTTCTCGGCGGGAACGAGGAGCCCCTCCGGTAGATCGAGCATGCCTTCGAACAGTCGAGGAAGGAATCCCCGGTCGACCTCGTCGGACACGACAGTCAGGACCCGCTCCGGCGAGGCGGCGGTGGTCCATCGGTCGATCTGGGCAGCGAGGTCGTGCATCCGCCAGAAGTGCCGGTGATGCTCGTCGTCCGGCCGGTCCGCGAGCACCAGTCTCAGCCATGCGTCGTAGTCGATCATGTTGCGGCGCTTGCGCACGCGCTGCTGCCATTGGGAAGGCAACAGTGCGTCAAGTGGCCGCACGACCATCACCACGTGGGCGTCATTCCCGCCGAGGTCGTTCACCAGCCGGTTCGCCGCGTCATCGTCCGCTGCCGCGAACTGTTCATTGCTGATGCACACCCGCAGTGGGCCGGCGTCGCGCACCTCCTGCACCAAGGCCTCCCACGCCGCCATCGAGGGGCGTTGCCGCGCAGATACTCCGACACCGGTGAGCGCCGCTGCCGCTGCTCGCGGCCTCGACCCTCGGCCCGCGTAGTGCACGCCGAGCTCAGGAAGCTCGTCGCGCACCCGGACGAACGCCGATTGGATGGCCGTCGTCCCGGTCTTCGGCGGACCCACGTGGATCAGACGTGCCCCTGGGGGAAGCCGGTGCTCCTCAAACATCCTCGTCCTTTCCCGCAGCAGTCCCCCTCTGAGAGGTCGTCCACACCAGGAACCGGGGCACGGTGAGCGGAGCGGTCATCATGCCAGAGCGTGTCATCCCTCATCGCTGCGCCGTCAGACACCCCAGAGCACTGTCGGGCGCTGATGCGGGGACCTGCCGCGAGGGGTCCCGGCGGCAGCTTCGCCCACGGTCGCGCGAACGAAGGCGTGGCCAGGTCTTCACGGGGTGTTCACGTCGGCATCGGACGGCCGTGGTCTGCCCTGGATTGGCTCGGTCCGGCGACGCGGCTTGTGACCGCGTCGCCGCCAACACCCGCGACCAGGAGGACACCCGTGAGCCACGGCCGCCACCACCATCACCCCGGTCATGACCACCCGCACGAGCGTGACCATCACGACCCCCGCACGGGCACCGGCGCCGACCCGGCGCTCGACCTCGCCGTCCCGAACTCGGAGCTGAACCCGGGACAGCTCCGCCGCCGGGGCTTCCTGCAGGCCGCCGGCCTTCTCGGGGCCGGCATCGCCGGTGCGCTCGGTGCTGTCCGGCTCCCTGGCGCTGGCCGACGAGGCGGTGCGCGGTGCGCAGCGAGCGCGCCGCGCACCGCGCGGCGGGTATGCCTGGCTGGCCGGAGACCACCACATCCACACCCAGCACAGCAGCGACGCGCAGTACCGGGTGGCCGATCAGGTGCAGCACGCTTCGGCGTACGGCCTGGACTGGATGGTGATCACCGACCACGGGAGCGTCGCGCACGCGAAGATCGGCGTCGACAAGGTCAACCCCGACATCGTCGCCGCGCGAGAGGAGTTCGGCCAGGACACCTTGGTGTTCCAGGGCGTGGAGTGGAACATCCCGGCCGCCGAGCACGGCACGGTCTTCGTCCACCCGGGTCGCAACGAGGTGGCCGTGCTCAAGGAGTTCGAGAACGCATTCGACGGGGTCGTGAACAGCACCACCGCGAGCAACGCGGCCAACGAGACCGCAGCGCTCCAGGGCCTCGACTTCCTGGCCGCGAGCGTCACCCAAGGCCGGGTGAAGGACGCGATGTTCTTCGCCAACCACCCCGCCCGGAAGGGCCTCGACTCGCCGCACGAGATCCGCGCGTGGCAGGCGCGGCAGCCGCGGATCGCGCTCGGCATGGAGGGCGCGCCGGGGCACCAGGCGGCCGGCATCAAGCAGCCGATCGGTCCGGGTTCGGGCCGCGGCTTCTACGACAACTCCCCCACTGCCGACAGCTTCCCGGCGTTCCCGCTCGAGAGCTACCGCACGTGGGGCGGGTTCGACTGGATGACCTCCACTGTCGGCGGGCTGTGGGACAGCCTGCTCGCCGAGGGACGGCCGTGGTGGATCACTGCGAACTCCGACTCGCACACCGTCTACCTCGACGACTCGATCCGCCCGCCCGGCGCCGACACCACGGCGTACTTCAACGCCAACGGCCGGTACGGCGACCCGGTGCACGGCTCGAACGGGCCGGCGACGGGCAACGGCGACTTCTGGCCCGGCTACTACAGCCGCACGCACGTCGGCGCCGAGGACTTCTCGTACGCCGCGGTCATGCAGGGGCTGCGGTCCGGTCGGGTCTGGGTGGACCACGGCTGCCTGGTCGACGCCGTGGACGTGCGGCTGCGCAGGGCCGGGTCCCGCGACCCGGGGTTCCCCCTCGGCAGCGCGGTCTCGGCCGAGAGGGGGCAGCGGTACGAGCTGGTGATCATGATCCAGACCCAGAGCACGCCGAACTGGGCGCAGTTCGTGCCGGCGCTCGCCAAGGTCGACGTGATCCGCGGCTCGGTCACGGGCCCGTCATCCGACCCGGACACCTTCAACGCTCCCGACACGGCTGTGGTGAAGACGTTCGACGTCTCGGGGAGCGCGAGCCAGATCTCGCTCAGCTACGACCTCGGCAAGCTCGATGACGCGTTCTACGTCCGGCTTCGTGGCAGCGACGGCAGGCGCACCCAGGCGGGACTGAACGGTGCAAACGTCGATGCCGCAGGGCCGGCCATGGACGTGCTCGGCGATGCCGACCCGTGGGCAGATCTGTGGTTCTACACCAACCCGATCTGGGTCCTGCCTGGATGATGAACGGCCAGCGTTTCTGCGTCGCGGGTGGATGGGAGTCCACCCGCGACGCAGAGCACGGGTACTGGGCGGTGCGCGACCTGATCGGGTGTGGGTACACGTTCGTCTGCACTACGTTCGAGGGTGCCGAGCGGGTCGTCGTCTCGGGGGCCGACGACCTGACCGATCTGCCCGACCAGGCACGGTTCTTCGCCTTTCCCGGACTCCCCAACCTGGTGGGCAGCCTCTCGGTGGGCGATCTGCTGCTGGTCAGCGCGATCGACGAGGTGCGAGGGCTGGCCGACGCGGTGCCGTCGCCCGACGACCGGATCGACACCCAGAGCTTCGTACGACCCCGGCTCCAAGGCGGCCTGCTCGTGCTGACGGTCCAGCCCGGCGAGAACGGTTTCGTGCCCTTCGAACAGCCCAACCCCACCCCCTGCTGCGCCGACCACTGAGCCTCCTCCGGTCCGTTCGACCGGGGCCCGTGACTACGGTGACGGTGTCCGAATCCGGAGGAGAGCCGATGAGCGACCTGACCTGGCACTTCGTGGTGCGCGACGTAGAGCGGGCGAGCGCGTGGTACGCCGACGTCCTCGGCGCGGCCGAGACGAGCCGGGTGACACTGCACGACGGCACTGTCATGACCGCCGACCTTCGGATCGGCGACGCCAGCGTGGCGCTCGGTCGTGAGCTGCCCGCGTGGGGGGTGCTGTCACCCGAGACGCTGGGTGGCACCTACGGCGCACTGCACCTGCGCGTCGCGGACGTAGACGCGGTGTGGGCAGCGGCGACGTCCGCCGGCGCCACACCCTTGGAGCCGGTGCACGACGCGTTCTGGGGGGTGCGCACGGGCCAGTTCGTCGACCCGTTCGGACACCGCTGGGCGGTCGACCAACCGGTGCGCGACGTATCTCCGGAGGAGGTCCAGCGCCTGGCGGCCGAGGCCTTCGCCGCCGCGCTCGCCACACCCGACGCAAGCACTGAACGATCGAACCCCGGCGTCCAGGAGCTTCGGCTCGTCGTGACGACCGACGACTACGACTCGGCCGTCGAGTTCTACCGCGACGTCCTGGGCATGCCGGTCTCGGCGGAGTACCTCTCGGAGGACCAGGGCCGCGTCGTCATCCTGGACGCTGGCGTCGCGACATTGGAGATCGGCGACCAACCCCATGCGGCGTACGTCGACGACGTCGAGGTCGGACGGCCGGTCGCCGGCCATCTGCGAGTCGCCCTCCGGGTGGACGACGCCGCGAGCGCCACCAGCAAGGCGGAGGAGGCCGGGGCCGAGGTGGTCGCTCCCCCGACGGTCACCCCATGGCGCTCGCTCAACGCGCGGCTCGAGGCGCCGGCCGGCCTGCAGGTGACGCTGTACCAGGACGACGTCGACTGAGGACCGTCAGCCCAGCACGAACCAGAGCCCGACCAGCCCCGGCACCAACCCGAGCAGCACCCACCACGTGAGCGGCGTACGCCGGTGGATGAGGCGAACAGCCACCACCGCGCCGACACCGCAGACGGCCGCGAGGACGTTGAGACCGACACCGGCGCCCGGCCTCGACCCGTCGGCGTACACGCCGGCCACCGCCAGGCCGACGGAGAGGTGCAGGATCGTCGTCGCCACCAGCACCGACAGCACCCACTGCTGCACCCGCGTGATCTCGCGAGACTCCACGCTCGGGCGCTGGGGGTGCGCCGGGTCCATCAGATGACGTCGGCGGCGTAGGGGCTGGGTCGTGTCCATTGATCCTTAGTGTACCAATGCTTGGTACACTAACGGTTGTGAGGAAGCCGACATCCACGACGGTCGACAACCCGCTCGCATTGCAGGAGCAGGTCTGCTTCGCGCTCGCCGTCGCGTCCCGGAGCGTGGTGGCGCTCTACAAGCCCGTGCTCGCGCCGATGGGGCTCACCCACCCGCAGTACCTCGTGATGCTCGCGCTCTGGGAGCACGCTCCGGTCTCGGGGCGCGGGCTCTCCCGGATGCTGCAGCTCGACCCGGCCACGCTCTCCCCGCTGCTCAAGCGGCTGGAGGCGGCCGGCTTGCTCCGGCGTGAGCGCAACCCCGACAACGAGCGGGCGCTGGCCGTCGAGCTGACCCCCGAGGGGAAGGCGCTGCGGCGAAAGGCGCTGAAAGTCCCGCCCGCCATCGTGGAGCGGCTCGGGATGGACGTCGACGAGCTCGTGGATCTCCAGGGTCGGCTGACCCGCGTCATCGAGGCGGCGACGACTCCACGCTCGTGACGCGGAAATGGCGAGCCGGGGACCTCCCCGGTGCGCAAGACTCGCGACGTGGAGGAGCCCTGGGAGAACCCGGCTTGGCTCGCGACAGCGATCGCGTGGGTCGACGAAAAACTCGAGGAGGCCGGCCGACCCCGCACCGGTGAACCGGACCAGATGCACGTACGCCCGTGGTCGACGGTCATCCAGATCCCCACGGCGGAGGGCACGACGTACTTCAAGGCGAACACGCCCGAGCTGCGGCACGAGGCGCTCGTGGCGCTGCTGCTGGCGCAGCGGGTCCCCGACCGCGTGCCACCTCTGATCGCGGACGACCTCGAACGTGGCTGGATGCTGATGGAGGACGGCGGTCGCCGGCTCCGCGAGGTCATCGCCGAGGAACGCGACATGGCGCGCTGGGACGACATCCTCGACGGGGCCGCCGACATCGCCCGGGCGATGGAGCCGGACGTCGACGAGCTGCTGGCGGCCGGCGTCCCGGACCTGCGCCTGGCCGCCCTGCCCGACCGGTACGCCGCGCTGGTCGAGGCCGATGACGTCGAGCAGCGGTTCCGGGACGCCGTCCCGCGGATCCGCGAGATGGCCGAGGAGCTCGCGTCGTACGGCGTGACCGAGACCCTCCAGCACGACGACCTACATGACGGACAGGTGTTCGTGAAGGATGGTCGGCAGCTGATCCTGGACTGGGGCGACGCCGTCATCTCGCATCCGTTCTTCACGCTCTCGGTGACGCTCGAGGGAGTCGTGGCGTGGGGCCTCGACGACGTGGAGAACGCCGTCGACCTCGACCCGCTGATCGACCGCTACCTGCACCGCTACGACCCCGACCGCCCCGAGCTCAAGGCGGCGATCCCGCTTGCGCTCCGACTGGGATGGGTGTGCCGCGCGGCCAACGGCACAGTCGTGGAGGACACGGAGTCCACCAAGACGCGACTACGGATGTTCCTGGACGGCCGGCCCTGAGCTGAGCCGATCACCCAAGCCCAGCGCCTCGACACCGCGCGGATCGGGCGGTCAGCCGGACGCCATGCTGGCGCCGCAGTTGCGGCCCATCATCAGGAACTCGTTCGTCGTGTGCCCGTAGGCAGGCCGGGCGTGCTGGTCGGGGGCGTGCGGAGCCCGTGCTTGCGCGGACGGCCCGACGAGGAGCGCCGCGAGCACGAGCACGCCGGCGACGCGGAGCAGGGTGCGGGTCATGACGGGTCGTGGTCCTCGCAGTGGAGTCCCATGCGCATCCCGTTGGCGCCGTACTTGTGCGGCACCGGGGCCTGGAAGTGGCCGACCTGCTCGGCCAGCCGACTGTGATGGCCCGACGGCGAAGCAGGCGGCCTCGCCGCCTGAGCGCCGTACGTCGAGGCCACGAGTACCCCGCCGAGCACCACCGCACCGAGGATGGACGTGATCCGGGTGAGCGTCATCGAGTGCCTCCTCCCGGACGTGGTGCCTCCACGCTAGGCCCGGTCCGTCCGGCACTCAAGGGCCGGACTGCTGGGGCCAGTCGAAACCCGCGCCGGAACGGGCACGGCGTACACGCATGAGGGCCAGGTACGCCGCCGCGGGTCACCTGGGTGGCTGCGTGCGCATGTCGGATCGCACGAGCGTTGTCGTCAGGGGGCCTGCGTTGAACCCGATCGAGCGGTAGACGCGGCCCGGCACCGGGTAGTCGCCGTCTCCCCGCGGGCAGACCAGTCCGGTCGTGGCGCCCGCCGCGCGGGCCGCGTGGAGCCCGGCGAGACTGACCGCCCCGGCGAGCCCGCGGCCGCGGTGCTCCGGCGCGCAGCCGACCGGCTCGATCAGCGCGACCCCCGTGGCGGGGTCGAGCCACAGGCAGGCAGAGGCGACCATCTCCCCGTCCGCGTCCACGGCCACCCAGTCGAGGTCGTGGCGGTAGAACGGCGCCGCCATCAGCCGTTGGTAGGCCGCCGTGGAGACCCGCGAGGGTCCGAGGTCGGACCAGGCAGCGCGATGACAGGCCGCCCGCGCGTCCGCCTCGCCGGGCTCGACCGGACGGAGCACGTAGTCCTCGACAGCCGGCACCGGCGCGAGGTCGACGAGGTCCAGGAAGTGGTGGGTGAACCACGGTTGGTCGCCCGCGACGAAGCCGAACTCGGCCAACGACGTCAGCAGATGGTCCTCACACTCGAGGACCATCGTGCTGAGGTCACCTGCGGGCGCCCGGTCGACGGCCCACGCCACGAGGTCGCCGGCGACCTCTGCGTGGGCGGGGTCGACGCAGAGCTCCAGCCAAGAGTCGCTCTCGGCCCAGGCCCACCCCACGACCTCACCAGCGGAGCGGGCGAGCTGCGACGGGCCCGAGATCGAGGTCCTCGCCGTAGTAGACGCTCCAGGAGAGCTGGCCCGGGTGGTGCCGCGAGTCACGGGACCAGATACGCGATGCCAGATTCTGCATCTCCGGCAGCGCTGCAGTCGCCTCCACCGGTCAGCCGTGGACGATCTCGGCCATCCAGGCCGCGACCTGCACTGGGTCGTGCTCGAGGGCCGCGTCGTGGGCGGCCACCTCGGTCATCGCGATACCGGGAACCCGGGACTCCCACCAACCGCCGCAGGGCTCGATCTTCTCCCGCTCCATGAAGGCGAGCTTGCGCTCGCGGATCGCATCCGGAGCATCCGCTGGCGAAGATGTGGAAGGTGTTGGTCTGCGGCGGGTCCGGACTGACCGTGATCCCGCGCTGCGTCAGCTCGGCCGCCAGCGACCGCGCCCACGCGGCGTACTCCCCCATCCGTGGGAGCCGCTCCTTCAGGCCGGTCAAGGCGGAGACGGCGTACGGCGTGAGGTGGAACAGCGTGCCGCCCATGCGGCGCCGCCAGGTGCGGGCTTCCTCGACCACGTCCTCGGGACCGGCGAGGGCCGCGCCGGCCAACGCCTCGAGGCCCTTGTAGAAGGAGACGTACATCGAGTCGACGAGACCGGCGATCTCGGCGAGCTCCTTGCCCCAGTAGGGCTGCGACTCCCAGATGCGAGCCCCGTCGGCGTGCAGGGGTACGCCGAGCTCGCGGGCCGCCTCGGACAGGGCGGTGAGGTCGTCCCATGACGGGAGCAGGCAGCCGCCGTCGCGCAGCGGCAGCTCGATCAGCGCCGCGCCGAGCCCGGGTGAGAGCCGACGGAGGTCGTCGGCCGTCGCGGTGACGGGGCCTTCCGTGAGGTGGTCGAACTCGAAGCCGTGCAGCCGGCGCGGTCCGTCGTCCTCGTGCTTGAGCAGGTGGGACAGGTCGGGGATCGCGACCCGCCTCGACCCCGTTCGGTCGCACCAGACCCGCAGGGCAGCCTGCTGGGCCATGATCCCGCTCGGGAACAGTGCTGCTGCCGGCTTGCCGAGCAGCTCGGCTACCTGCGCCTCAAGCCGCTGGACGGCTCCCTTCTCGGCGTAGACGTCCCACTCGTCGACGCCCAGCTCGTCGGCGGCGTCGGCCACCGCCCGCAGCACCTCAGCCGGGGTGCGCTTGGGATGCCAGAAGACGGTGGTGTCACAGGCCTCCGAGGCCTTCTCGAGTCGGTCCTTCAGGGCGTCGTCCACAAGGGCCACCCAACCAGTCGGTCTCGGGAGCTCACAAATGGGTTAGGGCGGGCCTTCCTGTCCTCGGGCGTCGCGCAGCAGGCCATGGGACAGGGAGGCGCGCCCTAAGTCAGGGGCCGTGTGCCCTCCGGAATGCCCTCGCCACGGGCGACGCCTTCGACCATCTCCTGCAACGCCGTCAACGCGACGCGCTGCGGGAACGGCCCGAAGCTGACCCGCGCGACGCCGAGCTCCTCGAGCCGGGCGAGCGACGGTTCACCGGACGCAGGGAGCACGGTCAGCCGCTGTGGCCCGAGGGCGTCGACGAGGGTCACGACCTGGTCCTCGGAGAGTCGACCAGGCACGAAGACCACCGGTGCCCCGGCATCGAGGAAGGCGCGACCGCGCTCGATCGCATCGGCCAGCACCACGTCAGGTCCGCGGCCGGCGGCGTCGAGGAAGGCGTCGGTGCGGGCGTTGAGCACGAAGTCCGGCACTCCCTCTGCCGCGGCTGCCTGCATCACGGACTCGACGATGGCGGCTGCCTCGGCGACGGGCCTCAGCTGGTCCTCGATGTTGCAGCCCACGACGCCCAGGCCGATCGCGCGGCGTACCGTCTCGGCGGCGTCGCCGTACCCCGCCTCCAGGTCGGCGGTGACCGGCAGGTCGACCGCGTCGACGACCCGGCCGACGGCCTCCAGCATCAGGTCGCGAGGGATGTGCTCGCCGTCCTCGTAGCCGTACATCGCCGCGATCGCATGGCTGGCGGTGGCGATGGCGCGGGTGCCCTCGCTGTCGGCGACGACGCGGGCGCTGGCGACGTCCCAGACGTTCACCAGGGAGAGCAGGCTCGGGTCGGTGTGCAGGGCCAGCAGCGCGGTGGCGCGGTCGGCGGTGGATGTCATGATGCCGAGTATTCCGGGTGCCGTCGACAGTCGCCTTCGCTGGTTGAGAGGAGGTCGCTCTGCGACCGTCTCGAAACCACGCTGCACGGACCTCGGGGTGGTTTCGAGACGCGCGTAGAACGCGCGCTCCTCAACCAGCGGACACGCCACGAAGGCGCTTCAACGAGCCACGACCGGACACCACCCGGTCACTCCCAGAAGACGCGGTCGACGACGGCGCGGGCCCGGCGGGTGGTGCGCAGGTAGTCGTTGACCATCTCGTCGGAGCGGCCGGCGCCGTATCCCAGGATGGACGAGATGGCGGCTCGCTCCCGGGCGTCTCGCGGGACCTGGTCACCGGTGCGACCGGTCACCAGAGTGATCGCGTTGCGCAGCCGGCTCACCGAGCGCCAGGCACGGTCCAGTGCCTCGTGGTCAGCCCTGCCGATCAGATCAGCGTCCCGGGCGGCGTCGAGGGCGGTCAGGGTGCGTGGGCTGCGCAGGGCCGGGACCTCGCCGGCGTACCGGAGCTGGAGCAGCTGGACGGTCCACTCGATGTCGGCGAGCCCGCCCCGGCCGAGCTTGAGGTGAGTGTTCGGGTCCGCGCCGCGCGGGAGGCGCTCGCGATCGACGCGGGCCTTGATCCTGCGGATCTCGGTCACGTCGGCCCCGGAGATGCCGTCTGGCGGATAGCGCAGCGGGTCGACCAAGGCGGTGAATCCCTCGCGGAGCGGCTCGTCACCGACCACGGCATCGGCGCGTAGCAGGGCCTGGGCCTCCCAGACCTTCGACCACTTGCCGTAGTACGCGGCGTACGACGCAAGGGTGCGCACGAGTGGACCCTGCTTGCCCTCCGGGCGCAGGTCGGCGTCGACGACCAGCGCCGGGTCGGTGCCGGGCGCGAGCAGCAGCTGACGCAGCTCGTTGGCCACGGCGTGGGCGTACGCCGTCGCCTCCTCGCCGTCGGCCCCGTCGACTGGATCGTGGACGAACATCACGTCCGCGTCGCTGCCGTACGACAGCTCGAACCCGCCGTATCGACCCATCGCAACGACCGCCATCCGGGTCGGTGCGTCGCCAAGCCCGCGATGGGCACGCACCGCACGACCAGCCACCTCGAGCGTCGCCTCGAGCGTCGCATCGGTGAGACGCGACAGGGCTCCCCCGACCGTGGCGACGTCGGTCTCGCCGAACAGCTCGCCGACCGCGATCCGGAACAGCTCGCGGCGACGGATGGCGCGGATCGAGCGGACCGCTTCCGCGGGATCCTCCTGTCGGTCTGCCGACGCGCGCATCCGTTCGACGATGACCTCGGACCCGAGCGGTGTGAGGTCGTGGCCGAGCATGCGCACACCCTCGGGCTCACGCTCGAGCAGGTCGGTGGCGTAGCGCGACGTCGCTAGCAGCCGGGCCAGCCGCTCGGCCACCTGGCCCTCGTCGCGGAGCGTCTTGAGGTACCAGTGGGTCGAGCCGAGGCTCTCGCTGATCCGACGAAAGCCGAACAGACCGGCGTCGGGGTCGGGAGCGTCCGCGAACCACTCGAGCATGGCCGGGAGCAGTGTCCGCTGGATCGCTGCGGTGCGGCTCAGCCCGCTGGTCAACGCCTCGAGGTGGCGCAATGCGCCCGTGGGGTCGGCGTACCCCAGCGCGGCGAGGCGCTGACCCGCCGCCTCCGCGGTCAGGCGCACCCCGGCGGCGGGAACGCGGGCCACGGCCTCGAGGAGCGGCCGGTAGAAGAGCTTCTCGTGGAGCCGGCGTACCTCGCGGCGATGGTGGGCCCACGCCTCTTCGAGCGCTGCAGCCGGCTCCTTCGGGATGCCCATCCCGCGGCCGAGCCGACGCAACGACCCCTCATCGCTCGGTACGACGTGTGTGCGGCGAAGATGCTGGAGCTGGATGCGGTGCTCGAGGGTGCGCAGGAACTCGTACGCCGCGTGCAACGCTTCGCCGTCCTCGCGACCGACGTACCCGCGCGCCGTGAGCGCGTCGAGCGCCGGGAGCGTGCCCGGGTCGCGGAGACGCTCATCGGTTCGGCCGTGGACCAGCTGCAACAGCTGCACGGCGAACTCGACGTCGCGAAGGCCCCCTGCGCCGAGCTTGAGCTGACGGTCGGCGTCGCGTGCCGGAATGGTCTCGAGCACGCGTCGGCGCATGGCCTGGACGTCGCCCACGAACCCGTCCCGGTCGGCGACCTGCCAGACCATCGGCTCGACCAGGGACAGGAACCGCCTTCCGAGCTCGAGGTCCCCCGCGACCGGGCGGGCCTTGAGCAACGCCTGGAACTCCCAGGTCTTCGCCCACCGCTCGTAGTAGACCCGGTGGCTGGCCAGAGTCCGGACCAGAGGTCCCGCCTTGCCCTCCGGGCGGAGGTTCGCGTCGACCGGCCAGATCGTGCCCTCGCTGGTGTGGTCGGAGCAGGTCTGCATGAGCAGGGAGGCGAGCTGGGTCGCGACGCGGGCCGCAGCCGCCTCGTCGACACCATCGGCCGGCTCGAACACGTAGAGGACGTCGACGTCGGACACGTAGTTGAGCTCGTGCCCACCGCACTTGCCGAGGGCGATGACCGCCAGGTGCGCCCACGCCGCGTCGGGGACGTCGGCCCGCGCGATCGCCAGGGCGGCCTCGAGCGTGCCGGCGGCGAGGTCGGACAGCTCGGCGGATGCGTCGTCGACACCGACGTGATGGGCGAGGTCGCGGGCGGCGAGGCGGGTGAGCAGGCGGCGGTACTCGACCCGGAGCGAGTCGACGGCGGCCGCGTGCTGGACGGTCGCGGTCGGACTCTCGCTCGTGGGGTCTGCCCCGACGGCGTGCAGGAGCGCATCGCGCACGGCGTACGCCGGGGGGCGGGTGGAGCCGAGGAACGGGTCGGCGAGCTCGCGCCACTGCTCGGGGTGGCGGCACAGGTGGTCGGTCAGCGCCTGGCTCGCCCCGAGCACGGAGAGCAGCCGCATGGCCGTGCCCTCGTCGTCGGCGAGCTCCGGCACCAGCCCGGGTTCGGCTCGCCCGGCGAGCCGGACGAGCCCGGCCAGCGCCTGGTCCGGATCGGCAGTCCGGGCGAGCAGGGCGACCAGTGGTTCGGCGTCGGCGCCGAGGCTGGACAACTCGTCGGCAGCCTGCGCGGAGTCCTGGAACCCGACCCGCAGCAGCCGAGTGCGCACGGAGTCGCCGCGGGAGCTCACCGCGTCAATCTAGGTCAATCGGAGCGAGCCGACACGGGCCTGGGTCTTGCATCCCCGCCAGGACCTGGGGCAAGGTGTTAGGAAACTTTCCTGTCTAATAGGGACGGCATGAGGCGAGTGACAACCCTTCCTCTCGGCACGACGGTCGTCGCCGCCCTCGTGACGGGCATCGTGACCTGCCTCCCGGCCGGCTCCGCCCTCCCTCACCCGGCCGCGGCTCCCGATCCGGTCGGACAGGTTCGCGTCAACCAGCAGGGGTATCTGCCCGGCGAGCCCAAGCAGGCGCGGCTGATGACCACCGCTCCGGTACACGGCTCGAAGTATCGCGTCACGGATGCGTCGGACGACGTCGTCCTCCGCGGCCGGGTGCCCGAGCACTCGACCGGATCGTGGAGCCCCCGCTACCCCGCGGTGTACCGGCTCGACCTCAGCCGATTGCGGGCGCCCGGTCGCTACCGCATCTCGACCACCGGCGCGGTCACGGCCCGCTCCCCCTGGTTCCGGGTGCGCGGCGCGGGCGGCATCTTCGGCACGATCCTGCGCGCGGGCCTGGCGTTCGACCGCAACCAACGCGACGGCGCGGGCGTCGTTTCCGGCCCGCTCCACCGCAGGCGGTCCCACCTGCACGACCGGCACGCCTCGGTCTACCGGTGGCCGCGGATGCAGCACGGGTCCGACCTGATCCTCGACCGCCGGCTGCACCGCATCGGAGGGCCGGTGAACGTCTCCGGTGGGTGGTTCGACGCGGGCGACTACCTGAAGTTCACCCACTCCACGGCGTACAACGACGTGCTGCTGTTCACCAGCGAGCGCCTGTTGGGACACCGGGCGCCAACACGGTTGGTCGCCGAGGCCCGGAACGGGTTGCGGTGGCTGGAGAAGATGTGGCGCGCGAAGCACGGCATGCTTCTCCTCCAGGTCGGGATCGGCTCGGGCAACCGGGCCGGCACCTTCCGGGGCGACCACGACCTCTGGCGGCTCCCCCAGGCCGACGACCGCGACACCAGGCATGCGGACCGCTTCGTCTCCCACCGGCCCGTCTTCCGCGCCGCGCCGCCGGGACACCGGATCAGCCCCAACCTGGTCGGCCGGGTGTCGGCGGCGTTCGCCCTGGCCGCACAGTCAGACGCCGGCACGCGCCCGGCGCGGGCACGCCTCGAGCTCCGGCAGGCGCGTCTTCTCTACTCCCGCGCGGCGACGGCGCACCCGCCCCACCCGTTGGTGACCGCCCTCCCCCACGCCTTCTACCCGGAATCGACCTGGCGTGACGACATGCAGCTCGGAGCCGCCGAGATCGCCCTCGCGGCACACCGCCTGGGACAACCGGCAACCCGTTACCTGCGTGACAGCGCGCACTGGGCGCGCGGGTTCATCGCCGAGCACAGCACCGACACCCTCAACCTCTATGACACGGCGGCGCTCGCCGACTCCGCTCTCGCGGACGCCCTGCACCGCGTGGCGCACGGCCGGCTGGCGGTGACCCGCACCGACCTGGTCGCGGACCTCCGGCACCAGATCCGGCGCGGGATCGCCCACGCCCGCCACGACCCGTTCGGAGCGGCGGAGTCCGTGGCCGAGTTCGACGCGAACTCCCACACCTTCGGGCTGATCGCCACCGTCGCTCTCTACGACCGGCTCACGCACAGCCGCCGGTTCCGCGGCTTCGCCGGCCTCGAGCGCACGTGGCTGCTCGGCGGGGACCCCTGGGGCGTCACGGCGATGGTCGGCATCGGGCACCGCTTCCCGCTCTGCATGCAGCACCAGGTCGCCAACCTCTCGGGCTCTCTCGACGGGTCGCCGCCCATCGACGTAGGCGCGGTCGTGAACGGTCCCAACGGCAAGGACAACTTCGAGGGCGGCCTGGGCGGCTTCCAGACCGGGATGCGGCACTGCACCGCGGCGTCGAGCCGCCTGGGCCGGTTCGACGGCCACGGAGGCCGGTACGTCGACGACGTCCGGGCGTGGCAGACCGACGAGCCCGCGCTGGACATGACGGGTGCCGCGATCATCGCAGCCGCGGCCGAGCTGCGGCTCCACCCACAGGTGCGGGTCGCCGGAAGGCTCGCCGTCGCCCGAGCGGGTCGTCCATGAGGCCGGGCACCCCGCGGATGCTGCGCGGCATCAACGACCGGGCGGCGCTCGACCTCCTCCTGGAGCACGGACCCCTCTCGCGCACCCGGCTGGGCGAGCTCACCGGCCTGTCGAAGCCGACCGCCTCTCAGCTGCTCAGCCGCCTCGAGGCAGCCGGCCTGGTCGTGGCGAGTGGCAGCTCACGCGGAGGTCCCGGCCCTCGTGCCCAGCTGTACGCCGTGAACCCTCGCGCCGGTCATGTGGCGGCGATCGACGTGACACCGGCGCGGGTGATGGCCGCGGTCGCGGACATCACCGGCCACATCGTCGGCGAGCACGAGCTGCGCACGCCGCGGCGCCCCGGCCCCGACGGGGTGGCGGATGTGGTGTCCGCTCTCGAGGGCGCCGCCACCGCCGCAGGTGTCGACACGGCGGACCTGCTCCACGTCGCGATCGGTACCCCCGGCGCGTTCGACCCGCACACGCGCCGGCTGCGCTACGCGCGTCACCTGCCGGGCTGGCACGACCCCCGCCTGCTCGACCGGCTCGCCGAGGCTGCCGGAGTCCCTGTCCATGTGGAGAACGACGTGAACCTCGCCGCCGTCGCGGAGCTCGAGTCCGGGCGCGCTCGCGGCGTCGACGACTTCGTCCTCCTGTGGGTCGACGAGGGACTGGGCGCTGCGATCGTCATCGGTGGCCGCCTCTACGGCGGCGTGACCGGAGGCGCCGGCGAGGTCGGCTTCCTTCCGCTCCCCGGCACACCGCTCAAACGTGACGTACGCCGGGGCAACGCCGGCGCCTTCCAGGAGCTGGCCGGCGGTCCCGCCGTACTCGCCCTGGCCCGCTCGGTCGGCGTCCGCGCGGCCACGGCACCGGCGGCCGTCCGGAGGGCCGCCGAGACCCCCGGCGCCGGCGACGAGCTCCTGGCGACGCTCGGCCACCGACTCGCGGTCGGGATCGCCGCCCTCGTGGCCGTCCTCGACCCGGCCCTGGTCCTGCTCTCCGGCTCCGTGGCGCTCGCCGGTGGCGAGCACCTCCGTACGGCCGTCGCCGACGAGCTCACGTCACTGTCGGCCGGTCGCCCCCGACTCGAGCTCGCCGACGTCCGTGAGGGGCCGGTGCTCACCGGCGCCCTCCACACCGCGCTGGCCGCCGCTCGGGACCACGCCTTCGACACGGTCCGTCACCTCGCCAGCCCGGGCAGCGCCCGGCCCGTCACCAGGAGATCACCATGACTCGACACCCACTTCCACGCCGCCGGCTCACCGGTGGCGCCTTGACCGCAGCACTTGCGCTGGCCCTGACGGCGTGCTTCGGCTCCTCCCAGGGAGGGGCGAACGACAACCCGGACGCCGACGTGACGATCACGTTCTGGCACGGCTGGAGCGCCCCCAGTGAGGTGAAGGCGATCCAGGCGACGATCGACGCCTTCGAGAAGAAGAACCCGAACATCCACGTGAAGGCGGTCGGAAACATCACCGACCAGAAGATCAACCAGGCCCTGCGCGCCGGGGGCTCCGATGCACCAGACGTCGTGTCGTCGTTCACGACCGACAATGTGGGGGAGTTCTGCAACTCCCACGCGTTCGTCGACCTGACGCCGTTCCTGGACAAGTCCGGGATCGACCCGACCACGACGTTCCCGGACGCGCAGCTCTCCTACACCCAGTTCGAGGGCAACCAGTGCGCACTTCCGCTGTTGAGCGATGCCTACGGCCTCTACTACAACAAGGACGCGTTCAAGGCCGCCGGCATCACCGGGCCGCCCAAGACGCTGTCGGAGTTCGACGCCGACGCCGTGAAGCTGACCAAGGAGTCCGGCGATGGCTACTCGCAGCTCGGCTTCATGCCGAACTACCACTTCTACGAGTCGACGATCACGCACTTCGCGGCGCAGTGGTCTCCGACGTACTTCACCGCGGACGGCAAGTCCAACGTCGCGAAGGATGCCGGCATCAAGGCGGCGTTCGAGTGGCAGAAGAACCTCGTCGACAAGCTCGGCGGCTTCTCCAGGCTGGACAAGTACCGCACTTCGTTCGGCGAGGAGTTCAGCGACAACAATGCGTTCATGACCGACCAGGTCGACATGATCATCGACGGTGAGTGGCGCGCCGGCATGATCGACGACTCGAACAGCAAAGTGAACTACGGGGTCGCGCCGTTCCCGGTGCCCGACAACATGAAGGACCAGTACGGCAAGGGCTACATCACAGGCACGATCGTCGGGATCGCGAGCACCAGCGCCAAGCAGAACGCCGCCTGGGAGTTCGTGAAGTATCTGACCACGGACACCGAAGCGGTCGTGAACTTCGCCAACGCCATCCACAATGTCCCGTCGACCACGGCAGCCCTGGCGTCGCCGAAGGTGGACCAGGATCCGAACTTCCAGCAGTTCATCGAGATCGCGTCCAACCCGAACAGCAACACGACGCCCGCGAGCCCCAACGGTGGCCAGTACCAGCTCACGCTGCAGGCCCTGGGCTACGACTACGAGTCGGGGAAGCAGACCGACCTCCAGTCCGGACTCGACGACGCCGCCAAGCAGATCGACACCGATACCGCGCAGAGCCAGTGAGCCGAACAGCGACCCCTCCGGTGAGCCGGCCGGTACGCCGGAGGAGGTCGACGAATCCGGGACAGCGCAGGTTGCGCCGCCGAGAGTGGCTGCGCAACCTGGCCTTCCTGTCGCCGTGGCTGCTCGGGACCGGCTTGTTCTTCCTGTATCCGCTCGCGACGACGGCATACCTGTCGTTCACCCGGTACGACGGCTTCATCTCGCCGACGTGGGACGGCCTGGACAACTGGCGGTACGTGTTCTCCCAGTACCCGTTCTTCTGGCAGGCGTTGCGCAACACCCTGTGGTTCGTCGTCGTGATCGTCACGATGCGCATCGTGGTCGGGCTGGGCCTCGGCATGCTCGTGGTCCACATCAAGCGTGGAAGCAACCTGCTGCGCACCCTGTTCTACGCGCCGTTCCTGGCACCCCCGGTGGCGGCCACCCTGGCGTTCGTCTTCCTGCTCAACCCCGGCACCGGACCCGTCAATGCGATCCTCGGCAAGCTCGGGCTGCCCGAGCCGGGCTGGTTCAACGACCCCACGTGGTCGAAGCCGGCGCTGACGTTGCTGGCCGTGTGGGGTGTGGGCGACCTGATGGTCATCTTCCTGGCCGCGCTGCTCGACGTCCCGAAGGAGCTCTACGAGGCGGCGTCGCTGGACGGTGCCGGGGCTGTCAACCGGTTCCGGCACGTGACGCTGCCCCACCTGCGGCCGATCCTGCTGTTCGCCGTGATCACCGGGGTGATCGCCTTGATGCAGTACTACACGGAACCGATCGTCGCCGGTCAGGTGGCGAGCGGGCAGATCGGCGGCTCGGGGCAGCAGTTCGAGCCCGGATATCCCGAAGGCTCAACGCTGACGCTGCCGCAGCTCGTGTACGACCTCGGATTCGAGCGGTTCAACATCGGCGCCGCGTGTGTGATTTCGATGGTCCTGTTCGTGCTCTCGATGGTGTTCGCCGCCTTCCTGATGAGGCGGAGCAGCGGCTTCATGGCGGGCGGGGAGCTGTCATGACGGCGACAGTCCTTCAGCCCGACGCACCCGAGACGTCACGGGAGCCACGCGACACCTACCGTCGTCGCCGGATCCTCGAGTGGGTCGCTGTGCATTCGCTCGGGGTCGCCCTGGGCCTGCTCTTTGTCCTGCCCTTCGTCTTCGTCGTGCTCGAGTCCCTGATGACCGACCAACAGTCGCTGACCCGCGACCTCTGGCCGCAGCCATTCGCCTGGCACAACCTGGTCGACGTGTGGCACACCCCGGGCTTCGCGACGTGGTGGCGGAACACGATCGTGTACGCCGTCGCTGGCACGACTCTGACGCTGCTCTCGAGCCTCCCTGTGGCTTACGCCTTGGCCTACTTCCGCTTCCGGGGCCGGAACGTCGCGATGATGATGGTGATCGCGACGATGATGCTGCCGCCGCAGGTCTCGATCATCCCGCTGTACCTGGTCTGGGCCCAGGACTTCCACCTGACCGGCACCCTGTGGCCGCTGATCATCCCGTGCGCGTTCGGGGACGCGTTCACGATCTTCCTGCTCCGTCAGTTCATGCTCACCGTCCCGATGGCCTACCTCGAGGCGGCGAAGATCGACGGTTGCGGCGACTTCCGGACGATGCTCAAAGTGGTGATCCCGATGATCAAGCCCGCTATCGCCGCGGTCGGGCTGTTCCAGTTCTTCTACTGCTGGAACGACTACTTCGGGCCACAGATCTACGCCAGCGAGAACCCGGCGGCATGGACCCTCAGCTACGGCCTGCAGTCCTTCAAGAGCGCGCACCACACCGACTGGAACCTGACGATGGCCGCCACCGTGCTGGTGATGGCGCCGGTGATCATCGTGTTCTTCCTCGCCCAGAAGGCGTTCATCGAGGGCGTGACACTGACCGGGGTGAAGGGATGAAGTTCACCTCATGAAGATCGCGGTCGTCGGGGGTGGGTCGACGTACACCCCGGAGCTGGTGGACGGGCTCGGCCGGATGCGAGACGTGCTGCCGGTCGACGAGCTGGTCCTCGTCGACCCGGCCACCGACCGGCTCGAGCTGGTCGCCGGGTTCGGGCGCCGCATCCTCGCCAGGCTCGGCCATCCGGGTCGGATCACCACTTCGACCGACCTGGAGCCCGCCCTCGACGGGGTCGACGCGGTGCTGCTGCAGCTGCGCGTCGGGGGTCAGGCGGCGAGGCTCGAGGACGAGACCTGGCCGCTGGAGTGCGGGTGCGTGGGCCAGGAGACCACCGGCGCCGGAGGGTTGGCCAAGGCCCTGCGCACGGTGCCGGTCGTGCTCGACATCGCCGCGCGGGTCCGCGCGGCGGCGCCCGACGCGTGGATCATCGACTTCACCAACCCGGTCGGCATCGTCACCCGTGCCCTCCTCCATGAGGGTCACCGGGCGGTTGGACTGTGCAATGTCGCGATCGGCTTCCAGCGGGGCTTCGCGGCCTCGCTCGGCGTCACGCCCGACCTCGTGCAGCTCGACCACGTCGGGCTGAACCACCTGACCTGGGAGCGTGCGGTGACCGTCGACGGAGTCGACCGGCTGCCCGAGCTGCTCACCACGCACGGTTCCGAGATCGCGCAGTCGCTCGAGCTCCCGGTGGACCTGCTGCGCACCCTCGGCGTCGTCCCGTCGTACTACCTGCGCTACTTCTACGCCCACGACGAGGTCGTCGCCGAGCAACGCGCGTCCGACGCGCGGGCCGCTCGGGTCGCCGAGATCGAGCAGGAGCTGCTCGCGATGTACGCCGATCCCGCCCTCGACGAGAAGCCGTCGCTGCTGACCGAGCGGGGCGGCGCGTTCTACTCCGAGGCCGCGGTGCAGCTGGCCGCGTCCTTGCTCGGAGCGCCGGATGCGGCCAGCACCCAAGTCGTCAACCTGCGCAACGACGGCACTCTACCGTTCCTCCCGGAGGACGCCGTGATCGAGGTGCCGGCCACCGTCGACAGCTCGGGAGTCCGCGCGGTACCGGTCGCACCGCTCGCCCCGCTGTACGCCGGGCTGGTCGCGGCGGTCACGGCGTACGAGCACCTGGCGCTGGAAGCTGCCCTCAACGGCAGCTATGACCGCGTCTTCACCGCGCTGCTGGCCCACCCGCTGGTCGGTCAGGTCGACGTCGCCCGCGCGCTGGCCGACCGCCTCATCGCCCACAACCGCCACTACCTCCCCTGGGCCTGACATGGACGACCACGAGACGCCCGCGGCCGTCCTGGCCATCGACGCAGGGAACAGCAAGACCGACGTCGCGATCGTCGCCGCGGACGGGACCGTGCGCGGCACGGCACGGGGTGGGTCGTTCCGGCCGGACCGGCTCGGGGCGACGGCCGCGGTGGCAGGCCTCGATCCACTGGTCGAGAAGGCACAGGCCGCGGCGGGGATCGACGGCGAGGGGCCGGTCGCGCGGCACGTGTCGGCGTGCCTCGCCAACGCCGATCTCCCGGTCGAGCACGAGGCTCTGGAGTCCGCGATCGTCGCTCAGGGGTGGGGCGGATCGATCGAGGTCTTCAACGACACGTTCGCCCTGCTCCGGGCCGGACTCGACGAGCGGCGCGGCGTAGCGGTCGTCTGCGGCGCCGGCATCAACTGTGCCGGTCTCCTCCCGGACGGCAGCACCGCTCGCTTCGCCGCGGTCGGCCACATCTCAGGCGACTGGGGCGGCGGGGGCAACCTCTGGCAGGAGGCGATGTGGTGCGCCGCACGCGCCGAGGACGGGCGCGGACCACTCACCGTGCTCAGCAACGCGCTCCCCCGGCATGCCGACCTGGAGAGCATGAGCGAGCTGATCGCGGCGGTGCATCTCGGCACTCTCTCCGAGGCCCAGTGCATGGAGCTGACCCCCGTCCTGTTCGCGGTCGCGGCCGCGGGCGATGAGGTCGCGTCCGGGTTGGTACGCCGGCAGGCGGAGGAGGTCGTGGCCCTTGCCGTCGCTGCGATGCGCCGCCTCGGCGTCCTGGGCGAACCGATCCCGGTCGTCCTCGGAGGCGGCGTGCTCACCGCGGGACATCAGCAGCTGATGGACGAGATCGAACGCCTTCTCGCGGAGGCTGCCCCGCTCGCCGAACCCCGGATCGTCCGCACACCCCCGGTGGTGGGGGCCGCGCTGCTCGGCCTGGACCGCATCGGTGCCGCATCCGGCGTACGCGATCGGCTGCGGGAGTCGTTCGCCGCGGTCGGCGAGCGGCCGGTGGTCTAGCGCTTCGACGCGGACCGCGCCGACACGACCAGGTCGACGAAGCGCTGGGCCAGGGGACGCCACGCGTCGTCGAGGTCGTTGCGCGACCTCATCAGGTCGGCGAGCACTCGCTCTTTCTCGGAGGGTGGCAGGCTCCCGTCGTTCGCCCAGGCCGCCACGAGCTCCTCGTCGACCTCGGGGTGCCACTGGATGCCCCATACCGTCGGGGCATGCCGGGCGGCCTGGACCTCGCCGGTGCTCGCCGTCGCGAGCCGCGTGGCTCCATCGGGGAGCCGGGTCACGATGTCGTCGTTCCAGTGCATCGCCCGGCGCGGGGCGACCAGGCCGGCCATGAGCTCGTCGTCCACGGCCGCGGCGGTCCACCCGACGTCGAGCAGACCGAGCTGCCGACCCTGCGGGTTGACCATGATCTCGCCCCCGAGCGCGACCGCACACAGCTGGTGACCCAGGCAGATGCCGAGCGTTGGCACCTCCGCGGCGGACGCCTGTCGGATGAGCTCGCGCACGGCGGGCAACCAGGGCGCCTTCTGGTCATCCAGGGCTCCCATCGCGCCGCCCATGACGACCAGGCCGTCGTAGCCGTCCATCGAGGGCGGCACCGAGTCGCCGTCGTTGGGATGACAGGTCGTGAGGTCGACGCCGTCCATCCAGGTACCCATCAGGTGGATCGGGTCGTCGGCCTCGTGCTGCACGACGAGGACACGCGGAGTCACGAGGTCAACCTACCGGGGAGCGCCGAGCACGCCGAGCGCGCGCTGCGTCGCGCGATACACCGTGGACGGCGGCCGGGTCGGGAGGACGTCGCGGCGTACCAACCCGGCGTCCTCGAGATCGCGGAGCGCGAGAGCCAGGGCACGCGGCGTCACGCTCGTGAGCCTGCTGCGGATCTCGGAGAAGCGGCGAGGTTCGTCCAACGACGCCAGCACCGGCACGGACCACTTGCGGAGCAACGTATCGCGGGCACGCGAGGCGCTGACCCGGGCGGCGAGCTGCGATGCGGCGCGGCCGTCGACGGTGATCAGGTGCGTCATGACGATCGATTTCAATCCCGCGAACTGTGTCGTCTCGGTGAACGTCTCCGACTACGACCGCTCCCTCGCGTGGTACCGCGACGTTCTCGGGTTCGAGGTCGACTACGAGCTGGCCGACTACGGCTGGTGCGAGCTGCGGACGCCGTTCGGGTTCAGCATCGGCCTCGGCCAGACCGAGGACGTCACGCCCGGCACCGTCGTGCCGACGTTCGGCGTCCACGACATCGACGCCGCGATCGCGCACCTCCGAGACCGCGATGTGAAGGTCGAGGACTGGCACGAGATCCCTGGCATGGTGCGGCTCTCGACCTTCTGGGACCCGGACGGCACCTCCTGGATGCTCGCCCAGACGCTGGACCAGAAGACCGACCGCGGCTGATCACCGGCTACAGCACCGGCTACAGCACCGGCTACAGCACGGGCAGCATCCGGTCGCGCTCGAACGCCGAGACCTCGGCGCGGTACTCCTGCCACTCGGTCCGCTTGTTGCGCAGGAAGAAGTCGAAGACGTGCTCGCCCAGCGTCTCGGCGAGAAGCTCGGAGTCCTCGGCGACGCGGATGGCCTCGGACAGGCTCGTCGGCAGGGGCTCGATCCCGAGGCTCTTCCGCTCGCGCTCGGTGAGCGACCACACATCGTCCTCGGCTTCGCGCGGCAGCTCGTAGTCCTCTTGGATGCCCTTCATGCCGGCTGCGAGCACGACGGCGTACGCGAGATAGGGGTTGCAGGCCGAGTCGATCGTGCGGAGCTCGATCCGGGTCGACACACCCTTCTGTGGCTTGTACATCGGCACCCGGACCATGGCCGAGCGGTTGTTGTGACCCCAGCAGATGTACGACGGGGCCTCGCCGCCGCCGAGCAGCCGCTTGTAGCTGTTGACCCACTGGTTGGTGACCACAGTGATCTCGCTGGCGTGACGGAGCACGCCCGCGATGAACTGGCGGCCGGTCTTGGACAGCTGGTACTCGGAGCCGGCCTCGAAGAACGCGTTGCGGTCCCCTTCGAACAGCGACACGTGGGTGTGCATCGCCGAGCCGGGGTGGGCGGTGAACGGTTTGGGCATGAACGTCGCCCAGATCCCCGCGCCGAGCGCCACCTCACGGATGACAGTGCGGAAGGTCATGACGTTGTCGGCCGTCGACAATGCGTCGGCGTACCTCAGGTCGATCTCCTGCTGGCCCGGTCCGCCCTCGTGATGGCTGAACTCCACCGAGATGCCCATCGACTCGAGCATCGTGATCGCCTCGCGCCGGAAGTCCGCACCCTGCGACTGCGCGGTGTGGTCGAAGTACCCGGATCGGTCCACGGGCACCGGGTCGCCGCCCGGCGTCGGGCTGTCCTTGAAGAGGTAGAACTCGATCTCGGGATGTGTATAGAAGGTGAAGCCCTGCTCGGCCGCGGTACTGAGCGTCCGCTTGAGAACGTGCCGCGGGTCGGCGTACGACGGCGAGCCGTCGGGCATCACGATGTCGCAGAACATGCGCGCCGTGCTCGGGCCGTCGCCGCTGCGCCAGGGCAGGATCTGGAACGTCGCCGGATCGGGCTTGGCGAGCATGTCGGCCTCGTAGACGCGCGCGAACCCCTCGATCGCGGAGCCGTCGAAGCCGATGCCCTCATCGAAGGCGCCCTCGAGCTCCGCCGGCGCGACCGCGACCGACTTGAGGAACCCGAGGACGTCGGTGAACCACAGCCGCACGAACCGGACGTCACGCTCCTCGAGCGCGCGCAGCACGAAGTCTTCCTGCTTGCCCATGCGGCGCAGTCTGACCCAGCCGTGTTACGGCGATGTTGCGGCCACCCCGACGGCCCGGCCCGCTGGTCGAGGAGGCCGGGCCTGTCGGGCCCGCTGGTCGAGGAGGCCGGGCCTGTCCGGCCCGTCCGTCCCCTGGTCGAGGTGGCCGGGTCTGTCCGGCCCGCTGGTCGAGGAGGGCGCGCTAGCGCCGTCTCGAGACCACCGGGCCGGACCCGCCCCGCGCTATCTGAGGCAGACGATCAGGTCCTGCGCACCGAGCACACCCTTGCGACCGGGCAGCATCGGCTTGAGCCACTGCTGCGTGACGTCGGCGTACGCGATCGTCGCGTCGGTGGGGCCGAAGTAGCCACGGACCGTGACCTTGCGGACGGTGAGCGGGATCGTCAGGTCGGTGTGACTGGTGCCGCCCCAGCACGCGGAGCCACGGTCCTGCGACCGAGCGTCCGCGAAGCTCACCGCGTCACCGACGTCGTGGCCGGGGTACCGGAACGCCACGACCGTCGTATAGCCGGTGTCGCCCTCCCAAGGAGCCGAGACTGTCATGCTGAGGCCACGCGTCTCGGGCCGCGGCACCCGGAACGTGACTGCCCCGCTCTGCACGGCCTTGCTCTTCGTGCCCCAGATGTTCTCGGGACGGAAGGCGCCGTTCATCACGCCGACCTCGCATCCGTCACATCCCGGAGCCTGGAAGGTGACCTTCGTGGTCTTCGGGCGCGTGCAGTAGAACGCCTCCTGGTTGGCGACCATGCCCTTGAAGGTCTTCACCATCGGCTTCCAGCTCGACATCGAGTGCGTCGCGTAGACCAGCGGCGCCGTGATCGGGTAGCCCGGCGCCGACTCGGCCCGGATCCGCGCGACGTGGAAGTCGAGCGTCAGGTTGTTCAGCTGCGTCCCGGCCCAGCAGCCGGCAGCCCGGTTCGCGTGGCGGGCGACCTTCCGGCTGATGAACGAGTCGATGTCGTGGCCGCCGTACCGGGTGACGACGTTGGGCACCGCGTCGAGGCCCTTGGCCCACGGCGCGCGCAATACGAACGACATGCCCTCCGTTCGGCTGGTCCGCACCCGGAACGTCGCCCGGTGGTCACTGCCGATCTTCTGGATGCCGGTCTGCCAGACCTCCGACCGACCATGGATGGCCTGTTGGAGCTGCAGCGAACAGCGGTCACATCCGGTCACGTGGATGTGCAGCGTCGTCCGTGCCGGCTTGTGGGCGCCCGCTCCAGCGGACCCGCTCGCCGCGTGCGCGTCGTTCTGGGCTGTAGTGGCCAGCGTGGCCGCGGCGAGCGTGGCGAGGACCGCTGCGATCCCCCGCCCGCGTCGTAGTCGTGTCATATCCGTCTCCCGTAAGGCGTGTGGCGGCTCCCCCGTGGTGCCGCCTCGGCCGATACGACTGCGCCGGGAGACGAAAAGGTTGCGACCGATCGCGGTCAGCCCACGAATCTCATCCTGGCGAGGGACCGGCGTACGTCGGCGGGACTAGTTCGTGGGCACGTGCGCGAGGTCGGCCAGCCACGCCGTGGCGGCCGCGTCGCTCGGCATCCGCCAGTCGCCGCGCGGGCTCATCGTGCCGCCGGCGCTGACCTTCGGACCGTTGGGGAGCGCGCTGCGCTTGAACTGGCTGGAGAAGAAGCGCTGGCAGAACACCGCGAGCCAGTGCCGGATCTCGCCGAGGTCGTACGACGGCGCGCCGCTCGGGCGGGTAGCCCGGCGGCCAGTCGCCCGACTCCGGGTCGTGCCAGGCGTGCCAGGCGAGGAACGCGATCTTGGTCGGCCGGTACCCGCGCCGCAGCAGGTGGAACAGCGTGAAGTCCTGGAGGGCGTAGGGCCCGACGGTGTCCTCGGTCGCCTGCGCCTTCTGCCCCTCGAGGGTCGGGATCAGCTCGGGGGTGATCTCCTGGCCGAGGATCTCGCCGAGCACCAGTCCCGCCGCCTCGTCGAACTGCTGGCTGTCGATCACCCAGCGGATGAGGTGCTGGATCAGCGTCTTCGGGACCCCGGCGTTCACGTTGTAGTGCGACATCTGGTCGCCCACGCCGTAGGTGCACCACCCCAGCGCGAGCTCGCTGAGGTCTCCCGTGCCGACCACGATGCCGCCACGCTGGTTGGCCAGCCGGAAGAGGTAGTCGTACCGCAGGCCGGCCTGGACGTTCTCGAAGGTGACGTCGTAGGTCGGCGCGCCGGCGGCGGCGGGGTGGTCGAGGTCCTTGAGCATCTGCTCCGCGGCCGGCTTGATGTCGATCTCCTCGAACGTCACGCCGAGCGCGCTCGCCAACCGGGTCGCCAGTGACCGGCTCGTCTTGCCGGTCGCGAAGCCGGGCATGGTGAAGGCCAGCACGTCGCTGCGCGGGCGGCCGAGCGCGTCCATCGCGCGCGCCGCGACGATCAGGGCGTGGGTCGAGTCGAGCCCGCCGCTGATGCCGACCACCGCCTTGGGCGTGCCGATCGCCTCGAACCGCTGGATCAGGCCGGCGACCTGGATGTGGTAGGCCTCGTAGCAGTCCAGCGCGAGGCGATCGGGGTCGTCCGGGACGAACGGATACCGGTCGAGCTTGCGCCGTAGCCCGATGTCGCCGGTCGGGGGCGCCAGCTCGAACCCGACCTCCCGCAGCGTCCGCCCTGTTGGTTGAGAAGGTCGTCCCGCGACCGTCTCGAAATCACCGATGCCGAACGTACGACGGTTGTCGTCGAAGGTGCCCTGACGCAGGCGCTCCTGGCGGATCCGGTCGAGGTCGACGTCGACGACCGTTCGCCGCGGTCCGATCGGGAAGCGCTCACTCTCCCCCAGCAGGTCGCCGCACTCGTAGACCATCGTCTGGCCGTCCCAAGCCAGGTCGGTCGTGGACTCGCCCTGACCCGCCGCGGCGAAGACGTACGCCGAGTTGTTCCGGAAGCTGGCGCTGCGCACCAGCAGCCGACGGTCCTCGGCCCGGGCAATGGTGATCGGGCTGCCCGAGAGGTTGGCCAGGACAGTGGCGCCGGCGAGTGCGGCCTCGGCGCTCGGCGGCACGGGCACCCACATGTCCTCGCAGATCTCGACATGGAGCCGGAAGTCGGGCAGATCACTCGCGGCGAAGATCAGGTCCGGTCCGAGTGGCACCTCGACGCCGGCCACGCGGATCGTCGTACCGCGCAGGTCGTCGCCGGGCGCGAAGTGCCGGCGCTCGTAGAACTCGCGGTAGTTCGGCAGGTACGACTTGGGGGCCACCCCCAGGATCCGACCGCTCTTGATCACGACCGCGCAGTTCAGCAGCCGGGTGCCGTGCTGCAGAGGCGCCCCGACGACGATCACCGGGAGCAGGTCGGTCGACGCCTCGACGACGGTGGCGATCGCCTCTTGAACGGCGTTCAACAGGGTGTCCTGCAGGAGCAGGTCCTCGATGGAGTACCCACTGAGGCAGAGCTCGGGGAACACCGCCACCGCGACCCCGTCGTCGTGACACTCGCGCACGAGGTCGACGACGGTGCGGGCGTTCGCCTCGGGATCGGCCAGCGCCACCGGCATCGTGCACGCCGCAACGCGGGCGAACCCCTGCGCGTACGACGAGTAGAACTCCACGTTTCCAGTGTAGGGATCCCTCGGTCTCGGGACGGGGCGTAGAACGCCCGCCTCGACCAGCGGGACAAGCGATCGACCCCATCCGCTGGTTGAGGAGGCCCGCTAGGCCCGTCACGAAACCAGCATTCCTCGATCAGTACGCCGGGAGCCCGCGGGCGCGGGCCAGTGGGTTGTCGCTACGTTTCGGGGCATGCCGTCGGGTCGGATCGTTCTCCTCAACGGACCGTCGAGCGCCGGCAAGACGACTCTGGCGAAGTCCGTCGCGCGTCGGCTCGCGACGCCGTGGCTGGTGCTGCCGGTCGACCTGTTCCACCAGGTCCGGACCCGGCCGTCGGCCGAGCTCACCGATCGGCAGTGGCAGGACGTGTTCCACCGGACCCGCGCGGCGTACCATCGTGCGCTGGTCGGCGCCGCCGCTGTCGGCTGTGATGTGCTGGGCGACCACGTGCTGAGCGAGCCGTGGCGCCTCGACGATCTGTTGGGTCTCAGCGTCGGGCTCGACGTCCTCCTCGTCCACGTGACGTGCGACGCCGCCGAGTTGGTACGCCGTGAGCGGACACGCGGCGACCGCGACCTCGGCACGGCCCGCACACAGCTGCGCCTGGTCTTCGCGCACGGCGACTGCGATCTGACCGTCGACACCACCTACGGCCCGGACGAGCCGACGGCCGCCCTCCTGGACCTGATCCGTAAACCGCCCGCCGAGCGCGCCTTCGACCGGCTCCGAGCGCGGCGGTCTGCCCGTGCTTGAGCGGCCGAGCGACGTCGTCGATGCCGACGTGCTCGCCGAGGCTACGCCGGTCCTGGGACGCCCGCGTCGATCGCGTCGCGTACCTGCCGGTCGGCTTCGGCGCGCACCACTGGACGGCGTACGCCGAGGGCGTGCCGCGCTTGTTCGTCACCTACGACCCGACCGCCGGCCGGGACATGTTCGCCGACCTCGAGGCGGCGTACGCCGGAGCGGTTGCGCTGCGGGCCCGCGGGCTCGAGTTCGTGCTCGCACCGTTCGCCACCCGCGAGGGCCGCACGCTCGTACCGTTCGCCCGCGGCGGCCTCAGCTGTACGCCGTGGCGGGACGGCACGTCCGAGAAGCCCCTGCACGTCGCCTGGACGCGCGACGTACTCCGTCGCCTTCACGCCATGGAGCCGCCGACCGGGCTGCCGCGCTGGCGTCCCAAGGTCGGCCCCGACTTCACGAAGACCGTCGCCGCCCTGACCGACCAGGCCTGGGGACCTGGCCCGTACGCCGACGAGGCCCACGCCGACGTCAGCGCGCATCTCGGCGACATCGCCCGATGGACGACCCGCTATCACCTCCTCGCCGACGTCGCGCGCACCCGCACCTGGGTAGCGGCGCACGGCGAGCCCCACTACGCCAACCAGCTCCAGACCGCGTCCGGACGATTCCTGGTGGACTGGGACACCCTCCGGCTGGCGCCGGCCGAGGTCGACCTCCGCGTCCTGGTCGAGGAGGGAGCCCCGGCACACGAGGTGGGAGCCGACCCCGAGATGCTCGAGCTGTTCGACCTCGAGTGGCGACTCGACGAGATCAGCCAGTACGCCGCGTGGTTCGCCGCACCGCACACCGGCACCCGGGACGACGAGATCGCGTTCGGCGGCCTCCGCCACGAGCTGTCCCGCCCGGAGTGGTGACGAGCGACACAGGTCGCATCGGGCCCCGACCTCACTAGCCTGGATGTCGTCGCGTGGACTCAAGCACGAGCCGCGTTGACACCCAGTTGACAGCAAGGAGCAGCGGAATGAACGACGAGGTCGCCGCGCCGTACGGCACCGGTCCCGCGAAGGCCAGCCAGCCCGTGAAGCGGGTGCGCACCCACCACCTCCGCCAGTTCAAGGAGAACGGCGAGCGCTTCTCCATGCTCACCGCCTACGAGCAGTACACCGCCGCGACGTTCGACGAGGCCGGCATCGACGTGCTCCTGGTCGGTGACTCCGCGGCCAACAACGTCTACGGGTACGAGACGACCGTGCCGATCAGTGTCGACGAGCTGATCCCGCTCACCCGGGCGGTGAGTCGCTCGGTGCACCGAGCGCTGGTCGTCGGGGATCTGCCATTCGGCTCCTACCAGGCCTCGCCTGAGCAGGCCTACGCCACCGCCGCTCGCTTCATGAAGGAGGGCCTGGCCCACTGCGTGAAGCTCGAGGGTGGCAGCGAGATGGCTCCGCAGATCAGCCGCCTCAGCCAGGGCGGCATCCCGGTGATGGCCCACGTCGGCTTCACGCCGCAGAGCGAGCACGCCCTCGGCGGCTACCGGGTCCAGGGCCGTGGCGACGCTGCCGAGCGGGTCATCGCCGACGCTCACGCCGTCCAGGACGCGGGCGCGTTCGCGGTGGTGATGGAGATGGTGCCCGGCGACGTCGCGGGGCAGATCACCAAGGAGCTGGTGATTCCCACGATCGGGATCGGCGCGGGCGCGGAGTGCGACGGCCAGGTGCTGGTCTGGACCGACGCCTTCGGCTGGCGCACCGGCCGGATGCCCACCTTCGTCAAGCAGTACGCCGACCTCCACGGCGAGCTGCTCCGTGCCGCCCGTGCATTCGACGAGGACGTCAAGGGCCGCACCTTCCCGGGGCCCGAGCACACGTTCTAGCCACCCACCTCTCCACTCGGGACAAGTCCGACGTTCGTCTGACAGGCACGGCGTCTCCGGGGACCATGGAACGCCAGGTGGCGAACCCACCCCCCGTTCGCGCTCCCGTCGGAAGGTCTCGTCATGCGCAGCCGTCCCGCGCACGTCGCCGCGACCTCGGTCGCGGTCGTCGTCGCGACCTGCGCCTCGGTGGCCGTGACGGTCGCCGCCCTGACCGGCAGCGCCTCCGCCCAGACGGCGCCCTCGACTCCGGCCTGGCTACAACGAGTGAACGACGTGCGCGTCGCGGCCGGAGTCTCACCCGCGACCGAGAACACCGCCTGGACGCTCGGCATCCAGCACCACCTGACCTACCTGGAGCTGACGCCTGCGAGCTACCGCACGGGTCAGTACGCCAGCAGCCACACCGAGAACCCGGCCAGCCCCTACTACACCGCAGACGGCGCTCTCGAGGGCTCGCGCAGCAACCTGGTCAAGCACGCATCCCAGACCGCCACCAGCGCGGTGGACTACTGGTTCGGCGCGCCGTTCCACGCCATCGGCATGCTGCGGGCGGGCCTTCAGAAGACGGCGTTCGCCCAGGACGACACGTATGCCGGCATGGACGTGATCTCCGGCTACACCTCGTCGATCAAGAACTCGACCCCGATCCTCTTCCCCGGCCCCGGGTCGACGAGCTACCTCACGGCGTACTCCGGCAACGAGAGCCCCGACCCGATCGAGACCTGCCGCAAGGCCAACCCCGGTGCCGACTACAGCGCACCGGGGCTGCCCCTGATCGCGATGCTGCCCACCGCGCCGGCGACCAGCCTGACGGCGACGCTCACGACGCCGAGCGGAGCGGTGCACTCCAGCAAGTCCGCCGACTTGTGCATCGTCGACGAGAACACCTACGTGTCCACCGACACCGTCTACGGGCCGACCGGCCTTCAGATCCTCAGCACGGACCACGCCGTGCTGCTGGTGCCCCGCACGCGGTTGGTCGCAGGCTCGTACTCCGCACGCATCAGCCAGTCCAAACAGGCCGACATCGCCTGGTCCTTCGTGGTGGACCCGACCCAGCCCAGCACCTCACCGACCACCACAGCGCCGATCACCACCGCCCCCACGACCACGGCCCCGACCACCACCGCCCCCACGACGACGGCACCCACGTCGACAGCTCCGACCTCGTCGGGGACGACGGCGCCGCCGGTCGCCGAGTCGCCGGAGGTGTCGGTCTCGGACGTCTCCTGCAGCTACGGCACGCGCGCCACCGGCTCGGTGTCCCTGGCCGTGACCAACCCGGCCGACGGCGCGGGCTCGGCGACGTACTCCGTCGCGGTCGGCGCGCGCGCAGCCGTCACCGGCGCCGTTGCCGACGGAAACGACGGGAACGTCGCCGTGACCGGCCTTCTGGGTGGTTCACACGAGGGCACCGTCGCCGGGTCGGACGGGACATCGGCGATGTTCCCCCTCCACGTGCCGACCTGCCCCGCCTACGAAGCAGTCAGAGTCGCGATCCGGAAACCCGCCGCACACCGGCTTCGCGTGCGGCTCGACAACTCGCGGAACTCCCACGAGACGCAGTTCCGCGTCCTGCTCGGCGGAGACACGACCCGGCACCGGGTGCCCGCGGCTGACGTTCGGAAGGTCGGGGCGCCGCTCCATCGAGTCACCCTCGTTCGGGTGTACGTCGGGCAGCATCTGGTCGCTCGGGCCCGCCTGCATCCCTGAGCGCCGCCCGGTCCGGCCCACGCAGCGGCGTACCCTGGACCATGCGTCGCGCGTTTCTCGCCGCCGTCCCACTCGCCCTCGCCGCCGGGCTCACCGCCTGTGACGACGCCGAGCCGAAGGCCGGTTCGCCAGGACCCGCTGCGCCGGCCAAGGGCTTCCCCGCGCTGCGGGTGACGACCGTGGTCGGCGGGCTCGACCACCCGTGGGACGTCAAGCGGATCGGTCGCGGCCGTCTGCTCGTGACCGAGCGCGACCGTGCCCGGCTCTCGCTGGTCAGGCACGGCACGCGCCACACCATCGCGTTCCCCAGCGGGAAGGTCTGGGTCTCCGGCGAGACCGGCCTGCTCGGCGTGGCGGTCGACCCGGAGTTCAAGAGCAACCACCGCGTGTACCTCTGCCAGGGCGGTTTCCCGGCCGGCGGCGGGCATGACGTGCGCGTCACCGCCTGGCGGCTCCACGTCGCAGATCGGAAGGTGACGAAGATCAAGACGCTGGTCGGGCACTTCCCCACCAGCAGCGGCCGGCACGGCGGCTGCCGCCTGCTGATCGCGCGAAACGGCGCGCTGCTGGTCGGCACCGGAGATGCCGCGATCGGGACCAACCCCCGCGACCTCACGTCGTACGGCGGAAAGACGCTGCGGTTGGACCGGGTCACCGGCAAGCCGTGGCCCGGCAATCGCTGGGCCGACGCCGACAACAAGACGAAGCGCTACGTCCACACCTGGGGTCACCGGAACGTGCAGGGCCTGGCCCAGCGCGCAGACGGCAGCCTGTGGTCGGTCGAGCACGGACCCGACCGCGACGACGAGGTCAACCTGCTCCACAACGGCGCCGACTACGGCTGGAACCCGGTGCCCCTCCCCTACAACGAGTCGGTCCCGATGACCGACCGGTCCCTGCCCGGCCGCCAGGTTCCGGCCCGTTGGAAGTCCGGGTTCCCGACCCTGGCCACGAGCGGCGCCGACTGGTTACCGGAGTCCCGGGCCTCGGGCTGGGGCGCCTACCGGGGCACGCTGGCGGTGGCGGCGCTCAAGGCGTCGCGGGTGCTGTTCATGAAGTTCGACGACACCGGGCACCTGCGCTGGGTGAAGGTCCCGGCCGCACTGACGACGCATGGCCGCGTTCGCGCCGTGACGACTGTCTCGGGTGGCGACATCCTGGTCACGACCGACAACGGCAACGGGCACGACCAGATCCTCAGGGTCCGTCCTCGACCCTGACAAACGTCACACCCAAGTCGTGATGCCTGTGTGAGGGGTCCGGCCCAGCCCTCGGCCAGGCTGGCGCCATGACACAGACCAGCCTCTCGGGGACGACCGGCACGAGTGCCGCGCCCATGCCCGCCGTCCAGATCTCCGGGGTCACCAAGGACTTCGGACAGGTCCAGGCCGTCCGCGGGATCGACCTCACACTCCAGCAGGGCGAGATCGTGGCCTTCCTCGGCCCCAACGGCGCCGGCAAGACCACCACCATCGACATGGTCCTCGGCCTCTCACAGCCGACGACCGGCTCCGTCGACGTGCTCGGTCTCCACCCGCGACAGGCGATCGCGCGTGGCCTCGTGTCCGCGGTGATGCAGACCGGCGGCCTGCTCAAGGACCTGTCGGTGCGCGAGACCGTCGCCTACACCGGCAGCCTCTTTGCCGACACGGCGCCAGTCGACGACGTGTTGCGCACCGCCGGCATCGAGGCCATCGCCGACCGCAAGGTCGGCAAGTGCTCGGGGGGTGAGCAGCAGCGGCTGCGGTTCGCGATGGCCCTGCTGTCCGACCCCGCCCTGCTGCTCCTCGACGAGCCGACCACAGGCATGGACGTCGAGGGGCGTCGCGCCTTCTGGTCAGCGATCCGTGCGGACGCCGAGAGGGGTCGCACCGTCCTCTTCGCAACGCACTACCTCGAGGAGGCCGACCAGTACGCCGACCGGATCGTGCTGATCAGGCACGGCAAGATCGTGGCCGACGGTACCGGCAGCCAGATCAAGGCACTCGCCGCCGGCCGCACCGTCCGCGCCACCCTCCCCGACGCCGACGCCGCCCGCCTGTTGCAGCTGGCCGGCGTCGAGAGCGTCGACGTACGAGGCGACGCGGTCTACATCCACGCCAAGGACACCGACGAGGTGGCGCGCTACCTCCTCACCGAGACCCTCGCGCACGACCTCGAGATCACCGCCCGAGGCCTGGAGGAGGCGTTTCTCAGCCTCACCGGCGACAGCGACCCGACCGTAGGAGACCAGTCATGACCGCCCAGACCGTCGACCCGACCGCCCGACGGGTGCCGCCCTTCGGTGGCCTCAACCGGACCCTGATCGGCATCGAGCTGAGGCGGATGGTGCGCAACCGCCGCACGGTGATCTTCACCCTGGTGATGCCGGTCCTGCTCTACCTGATCATCGGCACCGGCAACGGCTACACCACCGACCGCGAGGGCTCGGGCAACGTGTCGGCGTACATCCTGATCAGCATGGCGGCGTACGGCGCCGTCCTGGCCTCGACGAGCGGCGGCGCGATGGTCGCGACGGAGCGGGCGCTGGGCTGGTCGCGACAGCTGCGACTGACCCCGCTGTCCCCGGTCGCCTACATCGCCGTCAAGTCGATGGTCGCGCTGGCGCTCGGCGCCCTGTCGGTCGTCGCCGTGAACATCGTCGGCGTGGTCAACGGCAAGGCCGACATGCCGACCCACGTCTGGGTATCCGCAGCGCTGATCGCCTGGGCCGGGTCGGTGGTCTTCGGAGCCTTCGGCCTCTTCATGGGCTACCTGCTGCCGAGCGAGAACGTCATGCAGGTGCTCGGCCCGGTGCTCGCCGGCCTGGCGGCACTCGGCGGCCTGTGGTTCCCGATCGACGCGCACTCGACGCTGGGGCACATCTCTGCGCTGACGCCGATCTACGGGCTGGCCCAGCTCGCGAGGTGGCCGCTGTACGGCGGTGCCCCGCACACCGCATGGATCATCAACCTGGTGTTCTGGCTCGCCGTCTTCGTCGCGGGAGCCGCCTGGCGGATGAGCAAGGACACCGCCCGGGTGTGACTAGCCTGACCGCTGTGAGCAGCACCCCCGTCGATGCGGAACGGCCCACCGGTCCGCGTCGGTGGGGGCTGATGTTCGCCGCGATCTGGCTGTTCTACCTGCTCTCCCCGCTCAGCGCCGCCTGGGACCGGCACGACCTGCGCGGCTGGGTCGGCATCCTCGCCACCGTGCTCTTCGCGGCGATCTACCTGGCCGTCTTCTTGCGGATGCGCTGGCGGCGTACCGGGTCGCCGTTCCGGCCGCCGATGCACGCCTCCCAGGGCATCGCCGTGGTGCTGATGATGGTGGCCCTTGCCCTCGTCATGTGCGTCGCGATCGGCCAGAAGGGCGAGGCCGCCGCGGTCTACATCGCGGTGATCTGCGTGATGTGCCTCAAGACCCGCTGGGCCTGGCTGGCATCGCTCGCGGTCGCCCTGACGACGTACGCCGCGACGCTGTGGGTGCCTGACTGGCACCGCGATGAAGGCATCCTGTTCGGCACGTTGGTCGCCACGCTCGCCATCTGGGGTATCTCGCAGTCGATCAACCGCAACATCGAGGTGCTCGCCGTCCGCGAGGAGAACGCCCGGCTGGCGCTCGACGACGAGCGCAACCGGTTCGCCCGCGACCTGCACGACATCCTCGGCCACTCGCTGACCGTGATCACCGTCAAGGCGGAGCTGGCCAACAGGCTGATCGACGTCGACGCCGAGCGTGCCCGGGCCGAGCTGGCCGACCTCGAGCGGCTCTCGCGCGATGCGCTGGCCGACGTACGACGTGCGGTCGACGGCTACCGAGAGCTCACCCTCCCCGGCGAGCTGGCGCGCGCCGGGATGGCGCTGTCCGCGGCCGAGATCACCGCCGACCTGCCGAACACGACCGACGGCATCCCGAGCGACCGGCGCGAGCTGTTCGCGTGGGCGGTCCGCGAGGGCATCACCAACGTGATCCGGCACAGCGGCGCCCAGCGCTGCACGGTGGTCCTCGGCGAGCACGAGGTCGAGGTGCGCGACGACGGCCGGGGCGCGGACTCCCCCGGTGCGGGTCACGGCCTGACCGGACTCCGCGAGCGTGCGGCCGCACTCGGGGGCACCGTGGTCACGCAGTCGTTGCACCCGGGCTTCTCCCTCAAGGTCGTCGTCCCGTGACAAGGACCCGACCATGATCCGGCTGCTGTTGGCCGACGACCAGGCGCTCGTACGCGGTGCCCTCTCGGCGCTGCTCGGGCTGGAGCCTGACTTCGAGGTCGTGGCCGAAGTCGCGTCGGGTGACGCCGTCGTCCCGGCCGTGCTCGAACACCACCCCGACGTGGCGCTCCTCGACGTCGAGATGCCGGGCCTGGACGGCATCAGTGCCGCTGCCGAGGTACGCCGGGTCTCGCCGTCGACCCGGGTACTGATCGTGACGACGTTCGGCCGGCCGGGCTTCCTGCGCCGGGCGATGCAGTCGGGAGCGGACGGATTCGTCGTCAAGGACACACCCGCCGCGCAGCTCGCCGACGCCGTACGCCGGGTCCACCAGGGTCTGCGCGTCGTCGATCCCGCGTTGGCCATGGACAGCCTGATCGTCGGCGACTCACCCCTGACCGAGCGCGAGACCGACGTACTCCGCGCCGCCGCCGACGGTGCGGCCGTCGCGGTCATCGCCCAACGGGTACACCTCTCCCCCGGCACGGTCCGCAACCACCTGTCCGCGGCGATCGGCAAGACCGGTGCCGTCAACCGCTCGGAGGCGGTCCAGATCGCGACGTCCCACGGCTGGTTGTAGGTCCGCTGGTTGCGACACGGTCGTGGAACGGCCTCCTCACCCAGCCAAAGCGATGTTTCCGACGATCACCACCAGTACCCAGATCACGACTCCGGCGACCGCGAGCCAGGGCAGGCGGTGCGGATGCGGGGTCCACCACACCAAGGCGAAGAGCAGGAGCGCCAGCCACACGAGTACCAGCAGCGCGACCACCCACCAGTCCGCGACCGCGAGACTGGCCAGGTCGAGGAACAGCACGCACGCCAGCCCGATCATCCCGGCGAACGGCAGCGGCGAGATCCGTGGCGGCGCCGTGGGCGGCGTCGGCCGGGACGGCTGACGGGCGGGCGGTCGCGTCACTCCGTACGCCGCTTGGACTGGCCGTCCCACCCGGGCTCGTCGCTCCAGTTCGGGTCACTGTCCCACTCTTCGTTGCGCTCCTGAGCCTTCTCGAGAGCGCGGGCGGCCTCGGCCTCGGTGTCATAGGGCCCGAGCCGGTCGATCGGCGGGCAGATCTCACCGTCGGGTCCCTCCACGGCATGGTGCTTCACGCAGAACCAGTACTTGGCCATGGACAGGAGCCTACGGCGATCCCGCAGTCCGTCCGTAGACTCGACCCATGTCCTCGACCGCGATCGCCCCGGCAGCGATCTCGCCGCGGCGCCCGGTGCCGGAGTCGATCGCGCGACCCGAGTACGTCGACCGGCCGGCGCCCGCGCCGTACACGGGCAACGAGGTCAAGGACGCCGAGACGATCGCGAAGATGCGGGTCGCCTGTCGCCTGGCCGCGGGGGCGCGCGACCTCGTCGGCGAGCACGTCGCGCCGGGCGTGACGACCGACGAGCTCGACCGGGTCGGCCACGAGTTCCTGTGCGACCACGGCGCCTACCCGTCGACCCTCGGATACAAGGGGTTCCCGAAGTCGCTGTGCACCAGCGTCAACGAGGTGGTCTGCCACGGCATCCCCGACGCGCGGGTCCTCGAGGACGGCGACATCGTCAACATCGACATCACGGCGTACCTCGACGGCGTCCACGGCGACACCAACGCGACGTTCCTCGCGGGCAATGTCCCCGAGGAGACCCGCCTTCTCGTCGAGCACACCCGCGAGGCGTTGGAGCGGGCGATCCAGGCTGTGAAGCCGGGACGCCGGGTCAACATCATCGGCCGCGTGATCGAGGCCTATGCCAAACGGTTCGGGTACGGCGTGGTGCGCGAGTTCACCGGCCACGGCATCGGCACGGCGTTCCACAGCGGGCTGATCATCCCTCACTACGACGACCCGCGGTACGACGACGAGATCCGTCCGGGCATGACGTTCACGATCGAGCCGATGCTGAATCTCGGCACTCACGAGTGGGTGATGTGGGACGACGGCTGGACCGTCGTCACCGCCGACGGGCGTCCCAGTGCCCAGTTCGAGCACACGCTCCTGGTGACCGCCGACGGCGCGGAGATCCTGACTCTGCCGTAGCTTTTCGGCGCCGTTACGGGCGACCGGCGACGTCTTCCGTCGCCCCGTTGACCTTGGACGGATCATCCCGCGACGCACGGGCCTTGACGGGGGTTCGTCCGCAGGCCACTCATCTTCTTGCAATGCACAAACCTGCACGACCGCTCTCGTTGACCCCCCTCACCCGGGTTGCGACATTTCGCACGGCCCACCTCGACCAGAAGTGGGCACGACCGAGCCGGCACCCCGGACCGGTCATCGACGACGGCTCCCCGTTATCCCGTCGGGCCGTCTGAATGGGCCTCGGCCCGGATCCAGGAGAAAGCATGAGCAGGAGTCATCTCGGCGGCCTCGCTGCCGCCGCGCTGGTGGGAGCCGCGCTGGCCGCGGTCCCGCACAGCGCGGACGCTGCTGCCACCGGCGACGGGCACAGCGCCCGCGCGTTGGCGGCCCAGTCCGCACACCATTTGGTCGCCAGCAAGCCACCGGCACTCAAGGCCAGTGCGCACGACGGCTTCCAGGCGAAGGCCGTCCTGTCGTCGCACGGCATCCAGTACGCGCCATACGAGCGGACCTACCGTGGCCTGCCGGTCGTCGGCGGCGACTTCGTGGTTGTCACCGACTCGAACGGCCGGATCCTGACCACGTCGGTGGCCCAGACCCACAAAGTCTCTCTGAAGTCGGTGGTCCCGACGCTCGCCAGGGCGACGGCTGTGCGCACTGCCCGGCACCAGGTCCCGAACGCCACCGCCAACACCCGGCCGCATCTGGTCGTCTGGCAGCACCGCGCGAGCTCACGGCTCGGCTGGGAGACCCAGGTCACCGGTCACCGGGGCGTCGAGCCCTCGATCAAGGACGTCGTCGTCGACGCCCGCAACGGCCAGGTCCTCCAGGCCAAGGAAAGGGTCGCCGACGGCACCGGCACCGCGGCGTACGACGGCCCCAACCCGGTCACGATCCCGACCAGCGGATCGGGCACGAGCTTCTCGATGACCGACCCGAGCCACCCGACCATCAAGTGCCAGAACGCCGCGACCAACACGACGTTCACCGGTACCGACGATGTGTGGGGCAACGGCTCGAAGACCGACCGTGAGACCGGCTGCGTCGACGCGATGTTCGTGGAGAACGTCGAGAACAACATGCTGTCCGCCTGGGACGGTCGGAACAGCTTCAACGGCAGCGGCGGGGGCTGGCCGATCCGGGTCGGACTGGACGACGAGAACGCCTTCTACGACGGCACCCAGGTGCAGATCGGCCACAACACCGCGGGTGAGTGGATCCCAGTGCTCGACGTCCTGGGTCACGAGCAGGGTCACGGCGTCGACGACCACACGCCCGGTGGCATCTCCGGAGCGGGCACCCAGGAGTTCGTCGCGGACACTTTTGGTGCGGCCACCGAGTGGTTCGCCAACGAGCCGGCAGCCTTCGACCCGCCCGACTTCACCGTCGGCGAGGAGGTCAACCTGGTCGGCTCCGGCCCGATCCGCTACATGTACAACCCGTCACTGGCCGGCGACTCGAATTGCTACTCCTCCAGCATCCCGAACCAAGAGGTCCACGCGGCAGCTGGCCCGGGCAACCACTGGTTCTACCTGTTGGCCGAGGGCAGCAGCCCGACCAACGGGCAACCCACCAGCCCGACCTGCAACAGTACGTCGGTCACCGGCGTCGGCATCCAGAAGGCCGAGCAGATCATGTACAACGCGATGCTGATGAAGACCAGCACGTCGTCGTACCTGAAGTACCGCACGTGGACACTGACGGCGGCCAAGAACCTCGACGCGACCTGCGGCCTGTTCAACGCCACCAAGGCGGCGTGGAACGCCGTGTCCGTTCCGGCCCAGGCCGGCGACCCGACGTGCACCGGTGGCGGCGGGACCAACACCGTGACCGTGAACAACCCGGGCAACCGGACCGGCACCGTCGGAACCGCTACGTCCCTCCAGATGACCGGCACTGACTCGCAGTCGGGTCAGACGCTGACCTGGTCCGCGACCGGTCTGCCCTCGGGCCTTTCGATCAACTCCTCGACCGGTCTGATCAGCGGCACTCCCAGCACGGCCGCGACGTACACGCCGACGGTCAAGGCGACGGACACCACCGGTGCGTTCGGCACCACGTCGTTCACGTGGACGATCAGCAGTGGTGGCGGCGGTGGCTGCTCGAGCCCCGGCCAGAAGCTCGGGAACCCTGGCTTCGAGACCGGCTCGGCGTCTCCGTGGTCCGCGTCGGCGGGTGTCATCGACAGCTCGTCTGCCGAGCCTGCTCACTCGGGGTCGTGGAAGGCGTGGCTGGACGGCTACGGCACCACCCACACCGACACGTTGTCCCAGTCGGTGACCATCCCGGCAGGCTGCGCGGCGACGCTGACGTTCTGGCTCCACATCGACACGTCGGAGACGACCAGCACGACGGCGTACGACAAGCTGACGGTCAAGGCCGGCAGCACGACGCTGGCGACGTACTCGAACCTGAACAAGAACACCGGGTACAGCCAGAAGTCCTTCAACCTGTCCTCGTTCGCAGGACAGACCGTGACGATCTCCTTCACGGGCGCGGAGGACATCTCCCTCCAGACCTCGTTCGTGGTCGACGACACCGCACTGAACCTCAGCTGATGCTCTGCCCCTCACGGATGAACAGCGGCTGAACCGGCGCCCTCGGGCGTCACCGGAACGCCGGGTCGACCTCCCTCACCGGGTCGGCCCGGCGTTCCGACATTTCCCGGGCTCGTCCCCCGCCCCTACACTCACGGGTGCGGAGGGGTTGGTCGGGCGGTCGCGGCACCCATGTGGTGTCGAGGAAGGTCCGGGCTCCTCAGGGCAGGGCGGTGGGCAACACCCACCCGGAGCAATTCGCGGGACAGTGCCACAGAGAACAGACCGCCGGTGCTTCGGCGCCGGTAAGGGTGAAACGGTGGTGCAAGAGACCACCAGCGGCCCGGGCGACCGGACCGGCTTGGCAAACCCCGCCCGGAGCAAGGTCGAACAGCGCACGTTCGAGGGCTGCCCGCCCGAGTGCGCGGGTGGACCGCACGAGGTCGCCGGCAACGGCGGCCCGAGATGGATGGCCGCCGAACGGGACGCCGCAAGGCGCCCGGGAACAGAACCCGGCCTACAGACCAACCCCTCCGCCCACCAGATTCGACCCGCGGCAGCAGAGTCGGGCGCACCGTCTTTCCACGATGCGTTGTGGGTCAGGCGAGCGCTTTGGCCTTCAAGGTGTCGAACTCGTCCTGGTCGATGGCGCCGGAGTCGAGTAGCGACTTCGCGCTGGCGATCTGCTCGGCTGGCGAGGTCGGAGCGCCGGCGACCTGCTTGATGTAGTCGGCCTGGGCGGCTTGCATCTCTGCAGCCTTGCTCATCTGGCGCTCGGTCATGCTCCTGCCGCGCACGATCAGGTAGATCAATGCTCCCACCCACGGCACGAAGATGAGCAGGACGGCCCAGCCGGCCTTGCCCCAGCCGCTGAGTGTGTGGTCACCGAACATGTCGAACAGGCACCGGAACCACACCATGATCGCTGCGATCCAGATGAAGAACCAGAAGGACCACAGGAGTACTTCTCCGAAGTCGTTGGTCATGGCGTCCATCGCAAGCACTTCCTTCTCATCTGGGTCGTCGTCAACCGACCGAGGCGCAGTGTTGCAGAGGCACGTGGGTAGTTCCAAGCAACGCGCCGGGTTGTGAACCGCGCGCCCGAGTCCTCAGTCGCATGCCGACGGGAGGCGGGGCCTGCACCCGATGTCTATTCGGACGATGAGCTGGTCGTCGACCTGCTCGAGGAGGGCGAGGGAGTGGCGGATGTGGGGGTCGCGGTGGCGGAGGCTGCTGTCCGCGCCTCGGCGATCGCCTTCTCCAGCGCCGCGATTGTCGCCGCGTCGACGGTGCCCGTCGGCTTGACCCCGAGCTTGGTCTGGAAGTCCCTCAGCGCCTTGGTCAGCGCGGGTGTCCACTGTCCGTCCACCGGACCGTCCCAGAATCCGACGATCTGCGGCGGGAGGCGTCCTCGGCACTCGTCGCCACGCGAGCTCCTGACGATCCGTCGTCAAGAATCCGAGTCTGGCACGCGGGGAGGCCCGTCACTCAGAGGCTCATCGAGTGATGTCGCCTGGGTCCCGAGTTGTGCCTGGACCGCCCGATAGTCGTTGCCGTGGATCTTGTCGTGGCCCACACGTTCGAGCACGCCGTCCCGATCGAGGATGGCGCTGACGTTCGGCTTCAGGCGAGCCAGGCGGAGGGTGAGCCCGGACTCCTCGGCGAGGTCGAGGACGTCGCCCATCTTTGCTGCGCCCTGGGAGTCGACGAAGTTGATTCCTCCGCAGTCCAGCACGATCCCGGTCAGTCCCGGAGTGGTGTGGATGAGCTCTCGAAGCCGGTCCTCCAGGGCGTCTGCAGTCGCGAAGAACAGACCGCCGTCCATCCGGATCACGATCACCCCCGGGACAGGGTGGTCGTCGGGGTGCTCATCGAGCTCGCGGAAGACCTGGGTGCCGGCCTCTCGCGCCAGCACCGGGAGGTCCGGATGTGTGGCGACGTAGACGAGCCAGAGAAGTGACAACCCGATCCCGATCACGACGCCGGCCAGGATGCCGAACACCAGCGTGCCTGCGATGGCCGCGATCGCGACCCAGAAGTCGAACGGCTGGACCCGGGCGAGGCGCCGCATCTCTGGCAGGTTCATCATGCCCATCACCACCGCCTCGATGATCAAGGCCGCCAGGACGGGTTTCGGCAGGTCCGAGAACAAGGGAGCCAGGACCAGAAGCGTCAGGAGGACCGTGACGCCCGAGATGATCGATGCCAGCCCCGTGCGGGCACCGGAGTGGTCGTTGAGTGAGCTGGCAGACAGGCTGGTCGACACGGGCATGCCCTGGAACACGCCAGCGCCCGTGTTGGCCACTGCCTGGGCGACCGACTCCTGGTCGATATCTATCTGGTAGCGATGCTTGGCTGCGAAGGCACGGGCATCGCCGGCGGTCTGGGAGAACCCGATCAGCACCAGAGCGACCGCGGCGATCGCCACCGTGACCACGTGGTCCCACATCAAGGCGCCGTCGGGAAGCTCGAACGACGGGAGCCCCCGGGGCACGTCACCGACCAGGGCCACGCCACGTGCGCCGAGGTCCAGCACCCAGGAGGCCAACAGCCCCCCGACGACCAGCACCAACGCTCCCGGCAGGTGAGGGGCGATCCGCCGAAGCCCGAAGACGACCCCGAGCGCAACGACACCCACCACCACCGTCGCCCGCTGTGTCTCACCCAGCGTCCCCAACCATGACCACAGCTCCTGCAGCGAGTTGGTGCCGTCGACCTCGGTGCCGGTGAGCTTGGGGAGCTCACCTATGACGACATCGATCGCAGCACCGAACAGGAATCCGGTCACCACAGCGCGCGACAGGAACTGGGCGATCCATCCCATCTTCAGCACCGCCAGAACGAGGAATAGGACCCCCGATGCGAGGGTGATGCCGGCAACGAACGAGGCGATGTCCTGCTGGTCAGTGAGTCCGGCCGCGATCACCGCACTCGCCGCCACGGCGGCCAACCCGGAGCTCGGACCCACCGAGATCTGTCGGCTGGTGCCGAAGATCCCGTACAGGATGGCGCCGGCCGCAGCCGCATAGAGCCCGTTCTGGAGCGGGATCCCGGCGATGCCGGCGTACCCGAGATTCTTGGGGACGATCAACGCCGCCACCGTGACACCCGCGATCAGATCGGCCCGCAACCAGCGACGGTCATAGGTACGGAGCCACCCCAGGATCGGGACCAGACGGGCATCTGTCCGCCGCGGACTCATGACATGTCCGCCTCATCAGCGTCGCGCGATGGCGGTCGATTCGACTGCCCGACTCGATGCGAGCTCATCTGAGAAGCCCTCCTGCCACGGGTCCCGACGGCTCGGCAGAAGGCTGCTCCCGGAGAGCGCGGGAGCGCACGAACGTCGCCATGGGCTTCGCCCTTCCTGTCGAACCCGTCCGCAGCAACGCGCGCAGGACGTCGCACGCGCTCGGTCGAGCGGAGCAAATCGGCGAGCCCATCGTGACACCAGGCAAGCAGGTGTGCCATGCTCCCGCGTTCGCTCCGCTCGGTGTGTTGCTGGTCTCGTTGCTGACCTCGTGCGGGGCGAGGTCAGTGGTCTCGGGGCCTTGAGTGTTCCCCGGCTGCCTCGAGCGCCGCTGCACGACTCGTGCGCATCCTGGCCCACACCAGGTCGAGCCCAACGGCGAGGACCAGGATCGCGATCATCCCCACGAAGGTCTCGGGTGCGTCTCGAAGGGTCTGGATGCTGAACACGACCAGGATGAAGGCGGTTGCCGTGATGGCGGCGAGGATCATCGCAGCGTTCGACTCGGTTTCGGCGCGGAGCCGCATCGCAGCCACGGAGACCACCAGGAAGATGGCGAGCGCGACGACGCTGCCCAAAGACGCGATGGCGGTGAGGTCGACGAAGTTGGCGAGGACCAGCACGAGCACGCACGAGATGACCAGTCCACGGGTGCCGCCGATGCGAGCCTTGGCGCCGAAGACCGGTGGGAACTGTCCGGTCTCGGCGAGCTTCTTGGTAGACCCGACGGCGGCGTAGATGTTGGCGTTGACCGATGAGGAGGTCGCAAGCATGGCCGCGACGGCCATCATCGCGAAGCCGGCTTCGCCAAGCGAGGGTTTGGCGGCGACGGCGAGGGCTGTGTCGCCGTTGGCGATCACCTCCTGCACGCTCAAAGTGCCGAACACCCCGATCGCCACGAGGACGTAGAGGGCGGTGGTCACGGCCAGCGCGAGGTAGGTGGCCCGGGGGAGGTTCTTCTTCGGGTTGGGCAGGTCGCCTCCGGTGAAGCTGATCACGGCGAAGCCGAGGAAGGCGAAGAACGTCAGCGCGACGCTGGAGATGATGTCCACCTTCGCCGGGTAGGTCGAACGCGCCAGCATCGAGGGGTCCATCTCCTTGAGCGTGACCACGATGAAGACCGCGAACACAGCCAACAGAATGACCACGATCACGGTCTGTATCCGGTCGATGAAGGTGGCACCGGCGATGTTGATGGCGGCGACGAGCAGGATCACGGCGGTGGTGAAGATGTGCGCCCAGATCGGGTCCGCGTCCTCGCCGATCACCAGGGAAGCCGTGTAGCTGCCGAACGAGACCGAGACCATCGCGGTGACGATGATCGAGGCGAAGTAGAGCAACCACGAGGTGATGGCCGTGAGATGACCCGGGCCGAACCCCTTGAGCAGGAACGTGATGATGCCGCCCGACGACGGATATGTCGCCCCCAGCTTCGCGACGGCGTACCCCTGCAACGACGCCACAGCGCCCGCAATGAGGAACGAGATCCACACCGCCGATCCAGCGACGGCTCCGGCCTCTCCCAGCAGCGCGAAGATCCCCGCGCCGACCATCGAGCCGATTCCCAGAAACGCGGCTCCACGGATCGACATCGTTCGCGCGGGGGCTTCCGGGACGGCGCCATCGCCATGGTCAACCGAGCTGTTCATGGTCTTTCCCCGATCTCGAGCAATGAGCAGGGAGGCAGCAAACAACAACAACCGTCCGAGTGCCCGTGACGAGGGCCCCGAGCAGCACGAGCGTACCTATGACTCGTCCCTACCTGCGGCAGCCATGTGGAGGCACGCGACACAATTTCGGGTGCGGCGGGTCCTCGGGCTTGGCCAGCGTCACGGAAGCGACGTACCGGGCCGCCTGGAGCGGCCCAGTGGTGGGCGCGATGGCCCGGCTCGGCTCGGGTCAGCCGGAGTGGCGAGTGAGACTGGTGCGCAGGGCGATGAGCTCACGATCGGTGAGACGGGCCTGGGTCCAGCTCTGACGCAGAGCCTCCGTCAGACGCGCAACCTTCGCGGTGCGGGTGGACGTGGCTCCGGTGACGTACGACATGGTGCTTCCTTCATAGACTGGCGAGACCATCTCGCCAGGCTCAAATGTAGCAGCCACTACGCGACGGACGCTCATCGACGAAACCGTCTGGGACGTGACTCTCGTCTCCCTCGGCCACACGCCTCCGACCGTTGCGCCGTACGCCGGGAGTCGGCCAGGCTCGGCTCGTGTCGGACGTCCGAGGAAACGTGGGCCGCTGCCTGTGTGGAGCCGTGCGGTACGCCGTGTCGGGGCCGCTGCGGCCGGTGATCGACTGCCACTGCGAGCGCTGCCGGAGGTTCACCGGGCACCACATGGCGGCCACGTCGGCGGCGAGATCGGAGGTGGTGATCGAGGATCCAGCGCACCAGCTGACCTGGTTCCCGGTGCCGGGTGCCGAGTACGGGTTCTGCCGCACCTGCGGGGGTTCGATGTTCTGGCGGGCCGAGGCGTCGCCGGACGTCCTCTCGATCTGCGCGGGGACGCTCGAGCCGCCGACCGGGCTCAGCACAGTGCAAACTTTGTGGGTGTCGCAGGCGAGCGACTACTTCACCCGGCAGGACCTGCCCGAGCTCGAGACGGAGTAGAGAGCTCAGCGGGTGTCGGGATTCAGCTGCATACGGGCCGCGCGCGGCAGGCCTGCGACCACCAGATCGTAGGAGTCCTCGACCAGGCTGCGCACCACCTCGTCCTCGACCGACCCGTCGAGGTCGACGGAGTTCCAGTGCCGCTTGTTCTGGTGGTAGCCGGGCCCGATCCCGGGGTACGCCGCCCGCAGCTCCAATGCTCGCGCCGGGTCGCACTTGAGGTTGACGACGGGGTCGTCATCGAGGTTCACCAGGGCGAACATCTTCCCGCCGACCTTGCAGACGGCTACACCGTCTCCGAACGGATAGGTCTCCTCCGCCCCGGGGAGGCCGAGACAGAGCTCGAGCACCTGGTCGCGGTTCATGGGCTCAGTCTGACCGTCGTCGCCGACGTCAGTAACTGGCCGGCGTGATGATCCACAGCACCCGCGACTGCTCGGTCGAGGGGTTGCGCCAGCGATGGGGGGTGCGGCAGTCGAACGTGGCCGAGTCACCGACGTGGAGATGGTGCCGATCCGCGCCGAGGAAGAGCTCGAGCTCCCCCTCGAGCACCAGCACACATTCCTCCTCGCCGGCGTGGGTGTGCATCCGACCGCTGCTGCCCCGGTGCGGCTCGACCAGCGACTCGAGGATCTCCAGGCGGGTCGCCCATCCGGGCGTCACTTGCGAGTCGAGGACGCCGCGGCTGCGCATCAGGTGGCGCTCATCGCGGCGTACGACGTGGTGCTCGGCATCGGGAGCGTCCTGGAACAGGGTCGCCATCGTCTCGCCCATCGCCGCGACCAGGCGGGCGAGGGTCGCCACCGTCGGGCTGGCCCGGCCGTTCTCGAGCCGGCTCAGGTACGCCGGGGAGACTCCGGCGCGGTCGGCGACCTCGCGTGCCGACATCGCCTTCTGCTCGCGCAGCTGACGCAACCGCGGGCCCACCTCACCGTCGGGTGGCGAGGGCTGCGGCTCGACCGACATGACCATCCTCTCGGGACCGGCACGACGTAGGGGCGTGTGACGACGTTGACTGATGCAACAACATACCTTGACAGATGATGCAAGGCAGGAATTGACTGCCGGACAGCCCACGCACCCGGAGGATCCCGGAGGAACCGTGTCTCTCAACGCCGACGAGCTCGCCGTCACCGAAACCGCCGAGCACACCCTGATGCCGATCCCGGAGAACGCTCGGACCTCCACCGTCGCCCACCAGTTCTGGATCTGGATGGGTGCCAACATCGCCCCGATCAACTGGGTGCTCGGCGCCCTCGGCATCTACTTGGGTCTGAGCCTCTGGCAGACGATTTGGGTGCTGGTCCTGGGCAACCTGATCGGGATGGCCGTCTTCGGCTTCTTCGTGCTGATGGGCCAGCAGACCGCGGTCAGCCAGATGGTCCTCTCACGGGCGGCGTTCGGCAGACGGGGCGCCTATCTCCCGGCCCTCATGCAGGGCCTTCTCGCCGTCGGCTGGTGCGCGATCAACACCTGGATCATCCTCGACCTAGTCGTCGCACTCTTCGACAAGATCGGCATCCACGGCGACGACGGCCTCAAGATCGGGGTCGCGGTCGTGATCATGGTGATCCAGGTCTGGCTGGCCGCCATCGGCTTCCGCGCGATCGCGCGCTTCGAACGCTGGACGGTGCCGATCACGATCCTCGTGCTCCTGGCGATGACCATCGTGGCCTGGACGTCCAGCAAGACCAACGTGGACTGGGGCTACGCCGGTGGCAACCTTCACGGCAAGTCGCTCTGGAGCTCGCTGACCACCCTGATGACCGCGATCGGGATCGGCTGGGGCATCACCTGGTTCGCCTACGCCTCGGACTACTCGCGGTTCGTCTCCCTCAGCGTGCCGCGACGCAAGCTCTACCTCGGCAGCGTCCTCGGCCAGTTCATCCCGACGGTCTGGCTCGGCATCTTCGGCGCGACGCTGGCGACGGTCTCGCAGACGGTCGACCCGGGCCAGCTGGTCGTCAACGCGTTCGGCGGGCTGGCGATCCCGGTACTCCTACTGGTGATCCACGGCCCGATCGCCACCAATGTGCTGAACATCTACTCCTGCGGCCTGTGCGCGCAGACCCTGGATTGGAATGTCGACCGCCGCAAGCTGTCGTACGGCGTGGGCGTCCTCGCCACGATCTTCACCATCTACCTGATCCTCAACGGCGACTTCGCGTCGAACCTCGACGGCTGGCTCGCCGGTCTCGTCACGTGGGTGGCACCTTGGGGCGCGATCATGCTCGTGTACTACTACTGGGTCGCGAAGCAGGAGATCGACGTCGACGCGCTGTTCGAGCCGCCGGGCTCGCCGCGGGTCCCGGACATCGTGTGGGAGGCGATCATCCCGTTCCTGGTCGGCATCGTGGCCACCTGGATGTTCGAGTACGGCATCCCGAGCTACCTGCAGGGTCCGGCCGCGAAGGGCTTGGGCGGGATCGACCTGTCCTGGCTCGCTGGCGCCCTGGTCGCCGGCGTCCTGTCGTACTTCGCGCTGTCGCGCCGACCGGCGCCCTCACCGACGCTCACCGCCGAGGCCTGACGGCGGACCGATGGCGGACGGGGACGCGGCTTCGCACGACGTCACGTCGCCGGCCGACCCGATTCGGTGGCCGGACGGCCGGCAGGCGGCGTCGTTCCTCGGCTTTGACATGGACGCCGAGGACGTCGCGCTCACCGTCGACCCGGACAGCCGACACCGTCTCTCTGCGATGTCGCACCAGGCGTACGGCCCGCTGACCGGGATGCCGCGCGTCCTCGACCTCCTGGAGCGGCACGACCTGCGGGCGACGTTCTTCTGCCCCGGCTACACCGCCGAGCGCTACCCGGACCTGCTCCGGCGGGTGCGCGACGAGGGCCATGAGATCGCCCACCACGGCTACCTCCACGAAGCGATCGCGGGGATGACCCGCGAACAGGAGGCCGACGTGCTCGACCGCGGCCTCGACGCACTGGAGCGGGTGGTCGGGGTCAGGCCGGTCGGCTACCGCGCACCGATGTGGGAGACGACGTACGTCACTGCCCAGCTGCTGCTCGACCGCGGCTTCCGCTACGACTCGAGCCTGATGGACGCCGACCTCCCGTACGAGCTCGCCGAGCGGCCGGGCGACGGCGCCCGGAGCATCGTCGAGATTCCGGTCGCCTGGGCGCTCGACGACTGGGAGCAGTTCGCGTTCGTCCCCGACCTCTTCGGACCAGGCGTCATCGAGGACCCCGGCAAGGCCCTGTCGCTGTGGACCGGTGAGCTGACCGAGGCCCACCGACACGGCTCGTGCTTCACCCTGACCATCCACCCGTTCCTGAGCGGGCGCCTCGGCCGCCTCCGGGCTCTGGAGACCCTGATCGAGACCATGGCCGGGCTGTCCGGGCTCTGGCTCGCCACCGGCCGCGAGATCGCCGAGCACGTCCGCTCGCTCGACCTGACCCCCCGCGTCTTCCCCCAGCCGGAGATCCCGACATGACCGACACCCCGCTCGGACCCGTCGACGGCACCCAGGTGCCGCGCTACGCCGGGGCGTCGACGTTCGCACGACTACCGCGCATCGACGAGGTGGGCTCCTTCGAAGTCGCGCTGCTCGGGGCGCCGTTCGACGGTGGCGTGTCGTTCCGGCCAGGCGCCCGCTTCGGCCCGACCGCGATCCGGCAGGCGTCGCGGCATCTGCGGCCGGCGTACAACCCGGCGCAGGACGTCTCGCCGTATGCCGTCATGCAGGCGGTCGACGCCGGCGACGTGCCCTGCAATCCGTTCGACATCGACACCGCGCTCCAGCAGGTCGACGACGGCGTCCACGAGCTCCTCGTCTCCGGCGGGCGGCCGGTCATGCTGGGTGGCGACCACACCATCGCCCTCGGCGGGCTGCGCGCTGTCGCCCGCGCGCACGGGCCGGTCGCGCTGATACACGCCGACGCCCACCTCGACACCTGGAACAGCTACTTCGGGGCCGACCGCACCCACGGCACGATCTTCCGGCGCGCCCACGAGGAGGGGTTGCTGATCCAGGACGCCAGCGCGCACGTCGGCATCCGCGGACCGCTGTACAGCGCGCAGGACCTCGACGACGACGCGCGCTTCGGCTTCGAGATCATCCGGGCCGACGACGTCGACCGGCTCGGTGTCGCCGAGGTCGCCGACCGGGTACGCCGCCGCGTCGGCGACAACCCGATCTACCTCTCGATCGACATCGACGTGCTCGACCCGGCGTTCGCCCCCGGGACCGGGACTCCCGAGGTGGGCGGCCTCACCTCGCGCGAGCTGTTGAGCCTGGTGCGTGCCCTCCCGCGCGACCAGATCGTCGCCTCCGATCTGGTCGAGGTGAGCCCGCCCTACGATCACGCCGAGATCACCTCGCTCGCCGCGGCCACCCTGGGCTATGAGATCTGCTGCCTGATGGCACGGCCGGAGAGGAGCGACTCGTGATCGACCTGCTTGTGCGTGACGTCCGGGTGAGTGACGAGGACACCGGCGGGCTCTCGGTCGTCGACCTGCACGTCGACGGCGGCCGGATCGCGGCCGTCGTCCCGCACGAGGACTCTGCCGTCGAGGCAAGCGAGGTCATCGACGGAGCCGGTGCCTGGGCGACCCCGCCGTACGTCGAGCCGCACGTGCACCTCGACGCGGCCCTCACCGCGGGTCAGCCGCGCTGGAACACGAGCGGCACGCTCTGGGAGGGGATCGCATGCTGGGCAGAGCGCAAGCCGATGCTCACGCGCGAGGACGTCGTCGACCGAGCCGAGCAGACGCTGCGGTGGTATGCCGCGAACGGCACTCTCCACGTCCGCAGCCATGTGGACGTCACCGACCCGACGCTGGTGGCGCTCGACGCGCTGCTCGAGGTACGCGAACGCGTGAGCGAAGTGATCCACCTCCAGCTCGTGGCATTCCCGCAGGAGGGTATCTGCTCGTTCCCGGACGGAGAGGACCTGCTGGCCGAGGCCGCCCGCCGCGGCGTCGACGTGATCGGCGCGATCCCCCACTTCGAGGACACCCGTGAGGACGGCGTGCACTCGGTCGAGATCGCGGTCGACCTCGCGGAGCGGCACGGCCTCCGGGTTGACGCGCACTGCGACGAGATCGACGACGAGCAGTCGCGCTTCGTCGAGGTGCTCGCCACGCGCGCGGCGCGGTCGGGCTTGCGCGAGCGCGTGACCGCCAGCCACACGACCGCCATGGGCTCGTACAACCCGGCGTACAGCCACAAGCTCCACCGGATCATCGCGCGCTCGGGCATCCACATGGTCAGCAACCCGATGGTCAGCCTGCACCTCCAGGGTCGCTTCGACGACTACCCGAAACGCCGTGGCGTCACGCAGGTGAAGGAGCTGCTGGCAGCCGGCGTCAACGTCGCGTTCGGCCATGACGACGTGATGGACCCCTGGTATCCACTCGGTACCGCCAACCCGCTCCAGGTCGCCCACGTCGGCACGCACGCGACTCAGATGCTCTCGCGCAACGAGATCGCAGAGACGTTCCAGATGGTCACGTCGCGCGCTGCTGCCGTGCTCGGGCTGGGCGAGGAGGAGTACGGCGTCCACGTCGGCGCCGCCGCCAGCTTCCTGCTGCTTCCCGCCACGGACGGGTACGACGCCGTACGCCGTCAGGTGCGGCCCACCCACGTGGTTGCCCACGGACGCGTCGTCGCCACCACGCCCCCCTCCGTCACCAGCCTGACCTGGCCCGGTGAGGAGCCCGTCGAGGTGACCTTCACGCCGCGCTCGCCGCTCGCCAACTGACTCAGGACAAGACTCCTCGCCCGGTGACGTACCGCGTGGTGCGCCGCTGACCCGTTGACTGGCGGCGCGGCCCCATGACACGACCGCCCCACCGCGCACCGAGTGGCGCGGGTGGGGCGGTCGGTACTGAGCCACGGGCGGTTGGGGGGTGTGCCTCGGGCCCATCGTCAGGGGCCTCGGATGATCCGGCTGGGGGGATCTGCCGGGTCGGACGCCACCTGACGAAGTCTCAAGAGGAGGTTAAGCGGTGACCGGGGGCGGTGTGAAATCTTCGCTGCATTCGCGGCAAGATTTGGCTCAGACGAGCTCGAACGCCACGGACCGGGAGGCGACGTCAGCCTGCGTGAGCCGGACCTCTGCCTCGGTGCCGAGCGGAAGCGGGTGCGGGGCGGTCACGCGGGCCTCGACGGCCGGCTCCTGGATGGTCACCTTGCCGCGGGTGGCGTCCTTCCCGTCGACGTCGGTGACGACACCCTCGAAGGTCTCCCCCACGTGCCGATGGAGGATGCCCGCCTCGACCAGGTCGAGCACCATCGCCTCGTACTGAGCGGCGCGCCGACCGGCGTCCTTCATCACATCGGGGAGATCGGCGAGCTTCGTCAGCACCCAGGGCGGGACGTCCGTGCCCGCGCACAGCGCGACGCAGATCTCACCGGCGTACCGGTCGCCGAGACGTCGCAGGGGCGCGGTGACGTGGGCGTACTCGGAGGCGAGGGCAGCGTGGACGGGATCGGCGGGGACCTCGCCGTCGAACGCGACGTACCCGCTGCCCCGCAGCAGCCGGGCGCAGGCCGTGATCATGGCTGCCTCGGCGGGCTTGCGGGAGTCGAGACCGCGGATGAAGTCTGGGTACAGCTGCTCGGCGGGCCAGTCGATGTGCAGAGCACGGGCCACGCGATGCAGGCGCTGGAGGTCGTGCGGTTGGGGCGGGGGAAGGGTACGCAGCAGGCCGACGCGCGCGTAGACCATGAGCGAGGCCGCGGCGAAGCCGGTCAGCATCGAGATCTGGGCGTTCCAGGTCTCGGCCGGGATCATCGAGCGGAACTCCAGCGACCACTCGTCGCCGGTCACCTCGACCTCCTGCTCGGGCAGGGGAAGCGAGATGCCGCCTCGCGCGGCCTCGCGCTGGAGACGGAGCTCACCGACTTCCTTGAGCAGTTTCAGCACGTCGTCGGCGGTTCCGTCCTCGACCGCCTGCTGTACGCCGGCGTAGTCGAGCTTGGCCCGCGACCGCACCCGTGCCCGCTCGACGTGGACGTCGGTGCCCTCGGCTGTCTGGTCGACGTGGATGGTCCAGAGCAAGGCCGGGCGCACCTGGTCGGGTAGCAGCGAGGCGGCCCCCTCGGAGAGCGACGTCGGGTGCAGCGGGACCTTGGAGTCCGCCCCGTACAGGGTCTCGCCGCGCTCATGGGAGGCGACGTCGATCGGGTCTCCGGACTGCATGAACGCTGCGACATCTGCGATCGCGTAGTGCACGACGTACCCGGAGCCCTCACGCTCGATGTGGAGCGCCTGGTCGAGATCCATCGACGACGCGGGGTCGATGGTCACGAAGGGGATGTCCGTGCGGTCGAGGTCGGGCAGTCGCGGAGCCGCCGCCGCTCTGGCCGCTGCCTCCTCCACGTCCGCCGCGAAGCCCGGCGTGACCTTGAGCTCGGACTGGATGTTGGCGATCCCGTCCCGCAGCGACTTCGCGGCCACCTCGTCTCGGGCGTGGACCCGCACCACTCGGCTCGAGGACATGCCACCACCTTAGTGACCTGCTTCGGCCGCTAGCCTCGCCGCGTGCTGATCCTGCTCCCGCCCAGCGAGGGCAAGGCTGAGCCGCGGCGCGGCAGGCCGGTCGACCTGGGTGCCGGACCGATCGCGGATGCGCGCCGCGACGTGTGCGACGCGTTGGTCGACCTGTGCCGAGGGCCGGAGGACGAGGCCATCCGGGCGCTCGGACTGAGCGAGGCGCAGACCGACGACGTACGCCGGAACGCGCGACTCCCGCAGCTGCCCTCGGCGCCGGCGGAGCGGGTGTACCGCGGCGTCCTGTACGAGACGCTTGGACTGACGACACTCGACGCCTCGGCACACCGGCGTGCCCTCGCGCGGGTGGCGATCGTGTCGTCGTTGTACGGCGTGGTGCGTCCCGGCGAGCGGATCGCGCCGTACCGGCTAGGTGGCGGCGTGAGCCTGCCCGGCCTGGGCGGGGTCGCGGCGCACTGGCGCCGCCACCTCGACCCGGTCATCCGCGAGATGGCGGGCCGCGGGCTGGTCGTCGACCTCCGGTCCTCGACGTACGCCGCCTTCTGGCGGCCGGCGGCCGACCTGGCATCCCGCGTGGTCACGGTCCGGGTACTGCACGAGGTGAACGGGAAGCGGCAGGTGGTCAGCCACTTCAACAAAGCCACCAAGGGCCGGCTCGTCCGCACTGTCCTGGAGGACGGCCGAGACGCCCGCACGCCGAGGGCGTTCTCGCGCCTGCTTCGTGATCTCGGGTGGACGGTCGAGGCGTGTGCGACCGGCAGGACGGGGACCCAGCTCGACGTGGTCGTCAGCGACCTCTGATCACCAGCGCTGCGGGTCGAGCATCTGACCGGCGCCGGGAGGCTGCGCGTTGTAGAGCCGGAGCGAGCCGCGGATGCCGTCGCCGCTCGGCTCGCCGAAGAACGTCACGACACTCACAGACGCCGTCGAGAGCTCCATCCGGAACAACGCGGTCAGCGGCGCGTCGACGGCGTACGCGACCAGGGTCTTGATCGGCGTCACGTGACTGACCACGACCACGGTCTTGCCGGCGTAGGTCTCGAGCACGCGTGCCAGGCCGTCGAGCACCCGCTTCTCGACCTCGCGGAACGACTCGCCTCCCCCCGGTGCGACGTCCAGCGAGCCGAGCCAGGCCTCGATCTCATCCGGCCGCTGCTCGCGTACGTCGGCGAAGGTCATCCCGTCCCAGGTGCCGAACTCCATCTCCGCGAAGCCGGGCTCGTCGACCATGCCGATGCCGAGGCGCTCGGCGAGGATCTCCGCCGACTCGCGGGTGCGGCGTACGGGTGAGGTGACGACGACGTCCAGAACCTCCCCGATCGGGGCCAGCCACTCGGCGACCTCGCGCACCTGCGCGCGTCCCTCGTCGGTGAGACCGGGGTTGCTGCTCGCGAGCCCGCCGGAGAAGCGCTTCTCCGCGGTCAGCGAGGTGGCGCCGTGCCGGACCAGCACCAGCGTGGTGACCGGCCCACCGGGCGGCGACCAGCCGCGGAACCCGGCGACCTCCTCCTGGGTCGAGCGCTGCCGCGACGGGCTCTCCACCTGCTCGACGGCGGAGTCCGGCTCCTCGCCAGTGTGCCAGGTGACCCCGGACCGCATCGCGTCGAGCGCCTCGTTGGCCAGGCGGTCGGCGTGCTTGTTCTGCTCGCGCGGCACCCAGGTGTACGTCGTCCCGAACGGCGCCAGCCCGTTGGCCTCGAGGGCCAGCGGCCTCATATCGGGGTGCTTGATCTTCCAGTTGCCGCTCATCTGCTCGACGACGAGCTTGGAGTCCATCCGGACCTCGATGTCGGCGTCCGGCGCGACGGTCTGCGCCATGGTGAGGCCGGCGATCAGGCCGCGGTACTCCGCGACGTTGTTGCTGGCCACCCCGATGGACGTGCCCTCCTCGGCGAGGACCCGGCCGGTTTCGGCGTCCTTGACCAGTGCGCCGTACGCCGCGGGGCCGGGGTTGCCGCGGGAGCCGCCGTCCGCCTCGACGATGACCCGCTTGATGGAAGAATTCACAGCGACCCGAGACTATCCGGGGTGGTTCTACAGCCCGCTCTCGGCGGTGCGGACCAGGATCCGGCTGCACTCGTCACAGCGGATCACCTCGTCGTCCGCGGCGCCCCGGATCGTGGCGAGCTCGGCGTTGTCGAGGTCGAGCATGCAGCCGCCGCAGCTCCGCGCCCGCAGCAGCGCTGCGCCGACGCCGCCCTTGCTCTCACGGAGCCGGTCGTAGAGGGTCAGCAGGTCGCCCGGGAGGTCCGCCGCCACCGGGCTGCGCTGCGTCTCGAGGTCGCCCAGCGCCTGGTCGATCTCGGCCAGCTTCGAGTCCCGAGCGGTGGTCGTCTCCTCGATCTGCTTGTCAGTGTCGGTGAGCTGTTCGGTCAGGGTGTCGAGGGTCAGCTGAGCCTCCTCGAGCCGCTCCATGACCTCGATCTCATCGTCCTCGAGCGAGGCGATGCGGCGTTCGAGGGAGACCATCTCCTGCTGCATCCGCTGGATGTCCTTGGGGTTGCTGACCAGTCCCTGGTCGATCCGCTGCTGGTCCCGCTCGCGCCGCGCCTTCACCTGCTCGACATCGGCGTCGACCTTGACCTGGTCGGTCGTCAGGTCGTCCACGACGATCCGCGCGTCCTGGGTCTGGCCGTCGAGCCGGGTACGGGCATCGGCGAGCTCGGCGAGCCGCGAGTGCTCGGGGAGCGACCGTCGCTGGTGACGCAGCTGGTCGGCGCGCGAGTCCAGGTCCTGGAGGTCGAGCAGTCGTACCTGGGCGGACGGGTCGGCCTTCACACACTCTCCTCTGGGTCTCCGGGTCGGTCGTGGGCAGTCACGCGCGGGCCTGCCACACGTCGGTACAGATGGTGCTCACCCGGATCTCCACCGTATCGCCCCATGCCGCACCGAGCCGCTCTGCCAGCTCCGGCAGCCAGGTCCACTCGGCGGCCCAGTGGCTCACGTCGAGCAACGCCGGCCCCCCTCGCTCCAGGAACTCACCGGCCACGTGGTGGCGCAGGTCGCTGGTGACGTACACGTCCGCACCGGTCGCCAGCGCCTCGGGGAGCAGGAAGTCGCCGGCCCCACCGCACACCGCCACCCGGCGGACGACGCGGTCAGGGTCGCCACCGACCAGGACTCCGCGCGCGGTCGGCGGGAGCGCGGCCGTGACCGTGGCGGCGTACCCGCCGAGCGTGGTCTCGTCGACCTCGCCGACCCGCCCGGCACCGGTGCGCGCCGCGCCGGCGTCCGCCAGCTCGATCACGTCGAACGCGACCTTCTCGTAGGAGTGGGCCGCCAGCATCGCGCGTACGACGGCGGCGCGGCGGGTCCGCGGCAGCACCGCCTCGATGCGTACCTCCTCGAGCTGCTCCAGGTCACCGACTCTCCCGATCGTCGGGTGGGCGCCCTCCAGTGGCCGGAACCGTCCCTCGCCGGTGACCATCCACGAGCAGCTGTCGTAGTCGCCGATCCGGCCCGCACCCGCTTCCGCGATCGCCGCCCGGACTGCTTCTGCGTCGCTCGGCGGGGCGAACACCACGAGCTTGTCGAGGGGCTCGCCGTCCGCCTTGATCGGGCGGATGTCGTCCAGCCCGAGCGTCCGCGCGAGCGCGTCGGACACACCCGGGCTGCCGTGATCGGCATTGGTATGGGCGGTGAGCAGGCCACAGCCGGCCCGGGTGAGCGTCGCCAGGGTGCGGCCCTTGGGCGTGGTCTCGGCGACACCGTGGACCCCGCGCAGGAACAGCGGGTGGTGGGTGAGCAGCAGGTCGGCGTCCCAGTCGGCCGCTTCCTGAGCGGTCGGGAGCACCGGGTCGACGGCCAGCAGGATCCGGCGTACGTCGGCCTCGGGATCGCCCGCGGCCAGCCCGACGGCGTCCCAGTCGTCGGCGGTCTCGGGCGGGTACCAGCCGTGGACCAGATCCACCACCTGAGCCAATGTCGGAGCCAGCGTCGGCACGCCCCCGACCCTAGCCCGAGCGAGGCACGTTCCGGCCTCGCGGAGCGGGGACGGAACGACCGCAGCGAGCGCCGACCGCTTGCGGCGAGGCGACAGCCTCTCAGCGGGACTCGAGCGCGAGCCGAGCACCGAGCACGGCGAAGCAGCCCGCGAATGCCTTCCGCAGCCGTTCGAGCAGGCGCGGGCGCGCCAACACCCGCTCACGCAGAGCGGCCGCGAGCATGCCGTATCCGACGAACACCACGAACGTCATCGCCATGAAGATCGCGCTCAGCCCGAGCATGTGCCACAGCGCCTGTCCCGAGCCGGCGGGCACGAACTGTGGCAGGAAGGCGAAGAAGAAGATCGTGAGCTTGGGGTTGAGCAGATTGATCATGATGCCGGTGCGGATGACGCGCCAGCCCGATCTCGCTCCGTCATCCTCCGGGACGCGGAGCGACCCGGTCTCGCGCCAGGTGTGCCAGGCCATCCACAGCAGGTACACCACCCCGGCGTACTTCACCGTCTCGAAGGCGAGCCCGCTGCCGTGCAGCAAGGCCGCGAGCCCGGTGATCGCGGCCGCCAGGTGCGGCAGGATCCCGAGGGTGCACGCGAAGGCGGCCAGGACGGCGGCGCGCGGGCCGCGCACGAGCCCGGTGCCCAGCGTGTAGAGCGCACCGGTCCCCGGGGTCAGCACGATCACCAGCGAGGTGATCCAGAACGTCACGGACATCAGTTGACCTGCCGCTCGCGCCCCTCCCAGTACGGCGCACGCAGCTTGAACTTCTGCAGCTTGCCGGTCGCTGTGCGGGCGAGGACGTCGCGGAACTCGACCGATGTCGGCGCCTTGTAGCGCGCGACCCTGCCCTTCACGTAGTCGATCAGCTCCTGCTCGGTGAGGTCGGAGCCCGCGGTCTTCACGACGAGGGCCTTGATGGTCTCGCCCCACTTGTCGTCGGGTACGCCGATGACCGCGACCTCGGCGACGTCCGAGTGGCTGAAGATCGCGTCCTCGACCTCGATCGACGAGACGTTCTCGCCGCCGGTGATGATCACGTCCTTCTTCCGGTCCTCGATGACGAGGTAGCCCTCGTCGTCGACGAACCCGCCGTCACCGGTGTGGAACCAGCCACCCTCCAGCGCCTTCGCGCTCTCCTCCGGCTGCTCCCAGTAGCCCTCGAAGCAGACGTTCGAGCGAGCCAACACCTCGCCCTCGTCGTCCACCTCGAGAGTCACTCCGAGCGCCGGGCTGCCGGCTCGGACCAGCTTCTGCGCGTGCTGGTCCTTAGGCAGGTCGTCCCATTCGGCTCGCCCTCGGTTGAAGGTCAGCAGCGGCGAAGTCTCGGTGAGCCCGTAGATCTGGAGGAACTCCCACCCGAGCTCGGCCTCGACCCGCGCCACCGTCCTCGACGGAGGCGGCGCACCCGCGACGATGATCCGGGTCCGGTCACGACCGGGGATCTCCCCGTCCCAGCCGGGCGCCGCGTCGAGCACCGCGGCGACCACGGCCGGCGCGGCACACATGAGGGTGACGCCGTGCTTCTCGACCCGGTGCAGGATCTCGGCGCCGTCCACTTTGCGCAGGACGACCTGGGGCACGCCGCAGCCGGCCATCGCGAAGGGCATCCCCCAGCCGTTGCAGTGGAACATCGGCAAGGTGTGCAGGTAGACGTCGCGGTCGGTGACCCCGGCGTGGAGCGCGAAGGTGACGGCGTTGGTCCAGATGTTGCGGTGGGTGATCTGCACGCCCTTCGGCCGAGCCGTCGTGCCGGACGTGTAGTTGATCGTCGCCGTCCCGTTCTCCACTGGGTCCCAGGGCCGCGGTTCGAGGCCGTCGAGGTACAGGTCGTCGTCGTCGCCGATCACGAACACATGCTCGGCCTCCAGGTCGGCGAGCACGTCCTTGAGCTCGGGATCGACGTACACCACGCGCGAGCCGGAGTGGTGGACGATGTACTGGACCTCGTCGAAGGAGAGCCGGAAGTTCACCGGCACGAGGACCCGGCCGTAACCGGAGACGCCCCAGAACGCCGTGAACAGGCGGGCACTGTTGTGGGAGACGAACGCGACGCGGTCGCCCACCTCGAGGCCGAGCCGGTCGTGCCGGGCCGCCATCGCCCGCGCCATCTCGCCGACGCGCGCGTAGGTCAGGTCACCGAGTGACGGCGCGGGCTGGTCGGGTTCGTCCGCGATGCCGAGGCGGTTGCGGTAGACGGCCAGCGCGCGGTCGAGGAAGTCGTTGACGCTGAACGGGACGATCATGTGACGAAATGTAATCCCATAGCGGAGCTGAGGGATCCCCCGTTTGCCCGGCGAACATGTCAGAGGTTAGCCTCACCTAAGTTTCCTTTTCGGCATTCTGCGAGGACTCACCCCATGGGCATCGGCCAGACCCTCCTGCTCGGCTTCATAGCCGGCGTCACGATCCTGTTCGGCATGCCCCTGGGCCGGATGCGCCGGCCCAGCGAGGCGCTTCGGGTGACCCTCAACGCGGTGGCAGTCGGTGTCCTGGTGTTCCTCGTCTGGGACGTGCTGTCGGCCGCATGGGAGCCCATCGACGAAGGACTGGCCGCGCACCACGAGTCCGGCGCGGGCCTCGGCTCCCCGATCGGGTACGGCGTGCTGTTCGCCGTCGGCCTGAGCGTCGGGCTGCTCGGACTCCAGCAGTACGAGGCGTGGATGGGGCGGCGGATACGGCGGTCCCGCCAGTCGGTGGGCCCTGGGGCGATGGCCAGCCAGGAGCTCCGCGGACGCGGGATCTCGAGCTGGTCCCCGGGCAAGCAGCTGGCGTTCCTGATCGCGGTGGGCATCGGACTCCACAACTTCGCCGAGGGCCTGGCGATCGGGCAGGCCGCCGCGAGCGACGAGATCGCCCTGGCCACGCTGCTGGTCATCGGCTTCGCCCTGCACAACGCGACCGAGGGCTTCGGCATCGTCGCTCCGCTGGCAGCCGAGGCCGAGGAGGACGCCGCGAACCGGCCGTCCTGGGGGCTTCTGCTGCTGCTGGCGACCATCGGCGGTGGGCCCACCTTCGTCGGCACCGCGGTCGGCCACTCGTTCACCAGTGAGCCGCTGTCGGTGATCTTCCTGACGCTCGCGGCTGGCTCGATCCTGTACGTCATCATCCAACTGCTGGCGATCGCCGGACGCAGCGCCCGCAGGGACCTGATCTACACCGGAGTCCTGATCGGCCTCCTGGCGGGGTTCCTCACGGACGCCATCATCACCGCTGCCGGGGTCTGATCGAGCTCACGAGTCTGTTCGGCGCGTGCCGAACCGGGCACGGGGCTCGGGGCAGCCGGTTGGCAGCGCGGGCGGGGTCTCGCGGAGCCGTGATCTCGGTGGGCGCAAAGGGACTCGAACCCCTGACATCTTGCTTGTAAGGCAAGCGCTCTACCAGCTGAGCTATGCGCCCTCGGCCGTGCTCACGGAGGGCCGAGCGCGGCACAGACTAATGGAGCGGGACGCGCCATCCCAATGGCCGGGGCGTCAGGCTTGGTGCTCCGTGAGACCGAGGGTCCGGAGCGCCCCGGCCAGGACCTCGGCGACGTCCCCCTCGGCCGACACGGTCACGCCGGGCTCGTCTTCGCCGAGCTCCTCGAAGGTCGCTAGCTGGCTCGACAGGAGGGACGCCGGCATGTAGTGGCCACTGCGGTGCGCGAGCCGCTGTCGCAGGGTCTCGGCCGACGCCACCACCTGGCAGAACCGCACGCCGGGACGTCCGGAGCGTAGCCGGTCACGGTAGGTACGCCGGAGCGCGGAGCAGGTGAGCACCGCGCTCTCGCCGGCCCGCTCCCGCGCGTCGAGCCAGCTCCCGATCGCGTCGAGCCACGGCCAGCGGTCCTCGTCGGTCAGAGGCTCGCCGCGCGCCATCTTCTCGACGTTCGCCGGCGGGTGGAGGTCGTCCCCCTCCTGGAACCGCCAGTGCAGGTGCTCGGCGATGCCCTCGGCAAGGGTCGTCTTTCCACTGCCAGACACGCCCATCACGACGATGAACACCGGCGTCGGCATGACGTAGAGATACCCGGTCGCGGCCGGTTCAGTCCACCGACCACACGTCACAGGCCGGAGAGACCTGGGCAAAAAAATGAGTCGAGCCGCTGGCGTCTCGGGTCACCAGCGGCTCAACGGGAAGAACAGTAGCGATCGCCGCCACGACGTGCCAACAGCCGTCAACGGAAACGAAAGAAAATGGTCCGACTGGTCTAGGCCAGGTGGTGCAGGTGAGCCAGGTGCTCCCCGAGATCGCGCCCGTCGGACAGCTGATTGTGCACCGCCCAGCGCACGATCCCGTCCCGGTCGATCGCGAACGAGGAGCGCCGTGCCACGCCCAGGTCGGCGTCGAACACGCCGTACGCCGAGGCCACGGCGCCGTGTGGCCAGAAGTCGCTGAGGAGCGGGAAGTTGAGCCCGTCGGTGTCGGCGAAGACGCGTAGGGAGTACGTCGGGTCCGTCGAGATCGCGAGCACCTCGGTGTCGAAGGTGAGGAACTCGTCGAGCCGGTCGCGGATCCCGCTCATCTCGGACGTGCAGACGTTGGAGAACGCCCATGGGAAGAACACCAGCGCGACCGCCTTCTCGCCCGCGAACGACGACAGCGTCACGTCCTGGCCGAACTGGTCACGCAGGGTGAAGTCCGGGGCAGGTGTGCCCACGGCCAGCCCCGGCGCCGGCACGTCAGTCGAGTTCAGCGAGCTCACGCTTGAGAATCTTGCCAGTCGCGTTGCGCGGAAGCTCATCCAGGAACACGATCTCGCGCGGAACCTTGTAGCGCGCGAGGTTCTGCTTGACCCAGTCCTTCAGCTCGTCCTCGCTCGGGCGGGCCTCCGCGGCGACGACGAAGGCCCGCAGTCGCGAGCCGAACTGGGCGTCGTCGACGCCGATCGCGGCCACCTCGACCACGGCCTCATGCCGTGCCAGACAGTTCTCGACCTCCTGCGGGAAGACGTTCTCACCGCCTGAGACGATCATCTCGTCGTCGCGGCCCTCGACGTAGAGCCGGCCGTCGTCGTCGAAGCGTCCGACGTCGCCCGACGACATCAGCCCGTCGACGACCTCTTTGGCATCGCCGCCGGTGTAGCCCTCGAACAGCATCCCGTTGCCGACGAAGATCCGGCCGGACTCCCCCGCTGGCAGGACGCTGTCCTCGTCGTCCAGGATCTTCACCACGGTCGCCCAGGGTGGCTTCCCCGCGGACGTCGGCGCGGCACGGAGGTCACGCGGAGTCGCGATCGACGCGTAGGCGACCTCGGTGGAGCCGTAGATGTTGTAGAGGTTGTCGCCGAAGTGGTTCATCCAGTCCAGGGCCAGGTCGCCCGGCAGAGCGGAACCCGAGGCGGCCGTGACCTTGAGCGTCGGCAACGCGTAGCGGTCGAGCGCCTCTTGCGGCAGGGCGAGGATCCGCTGGAGCATGACCGGGATCACGACCAGGGAGTCGCATCGCTCGTCGGTGACAGCCTCCAGGCACGACTCGGGAACGAACCTCCGCCGCAGCACCACGGTCGAGCCCAGCAGCATCGACAGGGCCAGGTGGGCGAACCCCCAGGTGTGGAACAGCGGCGCCGCGATGTGGGTGCGCCAGCCGTAGCGCAGCGGCATCCGCGACATCAGCGAGACCGCTGCGCCGATGCCGGCCTCGCTGCGCGGTGCGCCCTTCGGCGTACCGGTCGTGCCCGACGTCAGGATCACGATGCGAGCGTGGCGCCCGGGAGCGTCGAGGTCGGAGTCGTCGTACGCCGGGATCAGCGACTCCATCGACTCCAACGCGGTCTCGCCGTCGACCCATCCGAGGACCCGCACTCCGGCATCGGCCGCGGCGAGCAGCCCCGTGAACTCCTCGTCGTGGATCACCGCGGACGGCCGCTCGCGCTCCAGCACGTCGACCAGCTGGGGGCCGGCGAACGCCGTGTTGAGCAGCAGGATGTCCGCGCCCAGCTTGGCCGAGGCCACGCAGGCGTCGACGAAGCCGCGGTGGTTGCGGCACATGATCGCGACGCTGTCGCCCTCGCGGACGCCGCGCTCGGCCAGGGCACGGGCGAGCGCGTTGGAGCGCCGATGCATCTCGCCGAAGGTCAGCGATCCGACTTCGTCGATGATGCCCACCCGGTCGGGGTCGCGCAGCGCCATCGCGGTGAAGCCGCCGGCCGGACCCGTGCCCCAGTCCTTGAGCGCCTTGGCGATGCGCGCGAGCACCGCCGGCGAGAGGGGTCGCAGGATGCCGGACCCACCCAGGACGCGCGCCGGCGTACCGACGGTGCCTGCGAGAGCCTGTGCTCGATCCAGAGCCCGGCCCACAGCCGGAACAGAGCCGAGGGAGGCAGGGGTCACGCGGGCGACTTCGGCGTCACGAGTCGCGTGGCGGCCCAGTCCTTGCTGACCGCGGCCGTGGTGGTGAGGGCGAGGCCTGCGATGGGAGCCGCCTCCGTGATGTCGGCCGGCTCGACCGCGTTCGCTCGGCCGACCTTGGGGGTGAGCAGCCAGATCACGCCGCCACCGACGAGGTCGGTCAGCGAGTCGACGAGCCCGTCGACGAGATCGCCGTCCTCGTCACGCCACCAGAGCACGACGGCGTCCACGACGTTGCCGTAGTCCGAGTCCACCATGTCGGAGTCGATGGTGTCCTCGATCGCGACCCGGAGGCCGTCGTCGGTGTCGGAGTCCCAGCCCAGCTCCTGGACGACCATGCCCTTGCCGAACCCGAGCCGCGCGGCCGGACCAGCAGGTGCATCGGTTGGGGTGGAACCGCCACCAGCGGTCGCGCTCAACGAACTCCTCCAGACGATCGGCGCCGGGCGACGGGTCGTCTCCAGGCTCGGTGGGCAGTAGTCCAGCGGACTCCGACCTACCGCGCAACCCGTTCCGCGGAACCGGCTTACTCGTGAGTAGGTTTCACCTCCCTCCAGGCTCGGTTTCACCCCGGTACGTCGCGTGACACGATGAGGTGGTGAGTGACACGTCTGCCTCGACCCCCGCCGCCGACACTCCGGCGACACGCGCGGTCATCCACGAGGGCCTGCCGACCCAGCTCCCGGACATCGATCCCGAGGAGACCCAGGAGTGGCTCGACTCGTTCGACGACCTGACCGACGCCCATGGCCGTGAGCGCGCCCGCTACATCATGCTGCGCCTGCTCGAGCGCGCCCGTGAGAAGCAGGTCGGTGTCCCGGCGCTCACCAGCACCGACTTCATCAACACCATCCCGTCCGAGCGCGAGCCGTGGTTCCCGGGCGACGAGGAGATGGAGCGCCAGATCCGGCGCCTGATCCGCTGGAACGCCGCGGTCATGGTCTCGTCGGCCAACCGCAAGGGGCTCGAGGTCGGCGGACACATCGCGACGTACGCCTCGGCCGCGAGCCTGTACGAGGTCGGCTACAACCACTTCTTCCGCGGCAAGGACCACCCGGGCGGCGGCGACCAGCTGTTCATCCAGGGACACGCCTCCCCCGGCGTGTACGCCCGCGCGTACCTGATGCAGCGGCTGACCGCCGAGCAGCTCGCGCGCTTCCGCCAGGAGGTGCAGCACGGCCCCGGCGCCGGGCTCTCGTCGTACCCCCACCCGCGGCTGATGCCGGATTTCTGGGAGTTCCCGACGGTCTCGATGGGGCTGGCCGCGCTCAACTCGATCTACCAGGCCCGGTTCAACCGCTACCTCCAGAACCGCGGCCTCAAGGACACCAGCCAGCAGCACGTGTGGGCGTTCCTCGGTGACGGGGAGATGGGCGAGCCCGAGTCGCTCGGCGCGATCGGCATCGCCGCGCGCGAGGAGCTCGACAACCTCACCTTCGTCATCAACTGCAACCTGCAGCAGCTAGACGGCCCCGTGCGCGGCGACGGGAAGATCATCCAGGAACTCGAGTCGTACTTCCGCGGTGCCGGCTGGAACGTGATCAAGGTGGTCTGGGGCCGGGAGTGGGACGGCCTGCTCGCCCAGGACGTCGACGGCGTGCTCGTCAACCAGATGAACAAGACGCCGGACGGCCAGTTCCAGACGTACTCGGTCGAGTCCGGCGCCTACATCCGCGAGCATTTCTTCGGGGGCGACGCGCGACTCCGCAAGATGGTCGAGAACATGAGCGATCGCGAGATCGAGCTGTTACCACGCGGCGGTCACGACTACCGCAAGGTGTACGCCGCGTTCGACGCTGCGACGAAGCACGTCGGCCAGCCGACCGTGATCCTCGCCCACACGATCAAGGGCTGGACGATCGATGCGCTCGAGGGCAGGAACGCCACGCACCAGATGAAGAAGCTGAACGCGACGACGCTGAAGGCGTTCCGCGACCGGCTCGAGCTGCCGATCTCCGATCAGGACATCGACGAGCACTACGAGTTCGACGGCTCGGCGCCGTTCTACCACCCGGGTGAGGGCTCCGCGGAGCTCGAGTACCTCCGCGACCGACGGCGCTCGCTCGGCGGTGGCGTGCCGATGCGGCGGGTGAACCCGCGGAAGCTCACGCTGCCCGGCGACGCGATGTACGACGAGCTCAAGGCCGGGTCGGGCAGGCAGAAGATCGCGACCACGATGGCCTTCGTCCGACTGCTCAAGGACCTGATGAAGGACGACGAGATCGGGAAGCGCATCGTCCCCATCGCACCGGACGAGTACCGCACGTTCGGCATGGACTCGATGTTCAGCTCGGCGAAGATCTACAACCCGGCCGGGCAGCTCTACGAGTCAGTCGACCGCAAGCTTCTGCTCGCGTGGAAGGAGTCTCCGCAGGGCCAGATGCTCCACGAGGGCATCTCAGAGGCGGGGTGTGTCGCGTCCGCGACGGCCGCCGGGTCGTCGTACTCCACACACGGAGAGCCGATGATCCCGTTCTACATCTTCTACTCGATGTTCGGGTTCCAGCGCACCGGCGACTCCATCTGGGCGATGGCCGACCAGCTCGCGCGCGGTTTCCTGATCGGCGCCACGGCCGGCCGGACCACGCTCACCGGTGAGGGTCTCCAGCACGCCGACGGCCACTCGCCGCTGCTCGCCCTGACCAACCCGGCGGTCGTGCACTACGACCCGGCGTTCGCCTACGAGATCGCACACATCGTGCAGGACGGCCTCCGTCGGATGTACGGCTCGAGCGACGATCACCCGCACGGCGAGGACGTCATCTACTACCTGACGGTCTACAACGAACCGCTGAGCATGCCCGCGCAGCCGGACAACCTCGACGTCGAGGGCCTGCTCAGGGGCATCTACCACCTGGCCGGACCGCTCGGCGGCCTGCCGGACGACGCCCCACGGGTCCAGCTGATGGCCAGCGGCGTCGGACTGCCATGGATCCAGAGGGCGCAGGGGCTGCTGCGCGACGACTGGGGTGTGGCGGCCGACCTCTGGTCGGTCACCTCGTGGAACGAGCTCTCCCGTGAGGCACTAGCGGCCGAGGAGTGGAACCTCATGCACCCGCTCGAGGAGCCGCGCACGGCGTACGTCACCAACAAGGTCAAGGACGCGCCAGGTCCGGTGGTGGCGGTCAGCGACTACATGCGGGCCGTGCCGCAGACGATCTCGCGGTGGGTGCCCCAGCGGTTCCACGTGCTCGGAGCGGACGGCTTCGGCTTCGCTGACACGCGTCCCGCCGCCCGGCGGTTCTTCAAGATCGATGCGGAGTCGGTGGTCTGCCAGGCCCTCGCGGCCCTGGCCGAGGACGGCAGGGTCGGGCGCGACGCGGTGCAGAAGGCGCTCGACCACTACCGGATCGACGACCCGACCGCTGTGTCCGGCGTCAAGCAGGAGGGTGGAGACGCCTGAGGTTCGCCGGTCGTCGCGACAGTGCGGACCTATGCTGTGGCTGACGCGACGACGTACCCGTGGCCGCTCGGCGGAGCGGGTCCAGGGGGAAGCAACACATGAGCCGGCCGACGATCTTGACCGTCGACGACGATCCGCAGGTGTCTGCAGCGCTGACGCGCGACCTGAAGCGGCAGTACGGCTCGGAGTACCGGGTGCTGTCGGCGACCTCGGCGGCGCAGGCGCTCGAGCTCCTGTCGTCGTTGGCCCTGCGGACCGACCCCCTCGCGCTGATCGTGTGCGACCAGAAGATGCCCGAGAAGACCGGCATCGAGCTGCTCGGTGAGTCTCGCGAGCTCGCACCCGACGCGAAACAGCTCCTGCTCACGGCGTACGCCGACACCAACGTCGCGATCACCGCGATCAACGACATCGGTCTCGACTACTACCTGCTCAAGCCCTGGGACCCTCCCGAGGACCGGCTCTTCCCGATCATCGACGACCTGCTCGAGGACTGGCGTCGCGGTCACCCGGAGGTCACCAACGACATCCAAGTCGTCGGCGACCGCTGGTCGGACCGCACCCACGAGCTCAAGAACTTCCTGGCGCGCAACCACGTGCCCTATCGCTGGCACGACGTCGAGCGCGACGACGAGGGCAGCCGGCTGTTCCAGGTCGCGGGAGGCGACCGAATGGATCTCCCGCTCGTGCTGGTCCCGGACCGGGAGCCGCTGCGGTGCCCGACCCTGCTCGAGGCCGCCGGCGCCCTGGGCCTGCACATCGAGGCCGAGCACCCGCTCTACGACGTCTGCATCGTGGGTGGTGGACCGGCCGGCCTGGCTGCCGGCGTGTACGCCGCGTCCGAGGGCCTCAACACCGTCATCGTCGAGCGTGAGGCACCCGGAGGTCAGGCCGGGCAGAGCTCCGCGATCGAGAACTACCTCGGCTTCCCCAAGGGACTCAGTGGGTCCGACCTCGCGCAGCGGGCGCTCGCCCAGGTCTCGCGCTTCGGCGCCGAGCTGGTGCTGGCCCGCGAGGTCGTCGGCCTGGAGCAGCGCGGCACGGTCCGCGCCGTGCTGTTGGAAGGCGGGACCGAGGTCGAGGCACGCTCCGTCGTGGTCTCGACCGGCGTCTCGTACCGACGGCTGGAGGCCGAGGGCGTCGAGCGGCTGCAGGGAAAGGGCATCTACTACGGCGCCACCGCGGCGGAGGCAGCGCAGACCGCCGGCGAGATGGTCTACGTCGTAGGCGGAGCGAACTCCGCCGGCCAGGCCGCGCTGAACTTCGCCAAGCACGCCAAGCAGGTCACCCTCGTGGTCCGCGGGTCCGACCTGCTGGCCACGATGTCGACGTACCTGGTGGACCGGATCACGGCCACCCCCAACATCACCGTGCGCTGCGCCACCGAGGTCGGTGCCTCCGACGGGGACGAGCACCTGGAGCGGCTCACGCTGGTCGATCGCGGGTCCGGACAACGCGAGGACGTCGAGGCCTCCTGGTTGTACGTGTTCATCGGCGCCTCGCCGCGGACCGAGTGGCTGGGTGAGCCGGTCGCCCGCGACTCGCACGGCTTCGTGCTGACCGGTCCCGAGGTGGTGACGTCGGGCGCCCCGTGGAGCCTGGCCCGCGCGCCGTTCGCCCTCGAAACGAGCATGCCCGGAGTGTTCGCCGCCGGAGACGTGCGGCTCGACTCGATGAAGCGCGTTGCGTCGGCAGTGGGCGAGGGCGCCATGTCGATCTATCTGGTCCACCGCTACCTGGCGACGGTCTGAGCCGAGAGGGACTGCCATGGACGTCGAGGAGCTGCGCGGCATCGAGCTGTTCACGGGGCTCACCGACGACCAGCTCGCGGAGCTCGCGACCGGTGGCGATGAGGTGCCCTTCGAGCCGGGCGACGTGCTGTTCACCGAGGGTGAGCACGCCGACGAGTGGTGGGTGCTGCTGGCCGGGTCGCTCGACCTCGTGCGGAGGGTCGGCCGCGAGGACGTGGTCGTCGCTCGGATGGATGTGCCCGGGCGATGGGCCGGAGGCTTCCGCGCGTGGGATGACGACGGCATCTACCTCGCCACCGGACGCGGCTCGACCCCGGGCCGCGTGCTGCGGCTCGACGCGCCGCTCCTACGCGAGCTGGTGAACCACTGGTTCCCGCTGGCCGGCCACCTGATCAGCGGGCTGCATCACACCGCGCGGTCGATCGAGTCGACGGTCCGGCAGCGCGATGCGCTCGTCACGCTGGGCACCCTGGCCGCCGGTCTCGCCCACGAGATCAACAACCCCGCAGCGGCGGCCAGCCGCACCGTCGACGACCTCGGGCAATGCTGCGACGCCCTCCTCGAGGCGCTGACCCGGCTGGCGCATGACGACGTGACGGCCGCCCAGTTCAGCGCACTCGACGACCTCAGGCGGTCGACCGTCGCCCCCGGGCCGCTGGATGCCCTGGCCCTGGCCGACCGCGAGAGCGAGCTGGCCACCTGGCTCGAGGGACACGGAGTACCGGACGCGTGGGCGCTCTCCTCGGCCCTGGTCACGGGAGGGATCGACGCCGTTTGGTGCGAGCGAGCGCACGACGCTCTGGGAGACGGTGCATTGACGCCGGGCCTGGAGTGGGTGTCCGCCACGATCTCGTCCAAGACCCTCCTGTCGGAGCTCAAGGACGCCGTACGCCGCATCTCAGACCTCGTGGCGGCGGTGCGGTCCTACTCCCAGATGGACCGGGCGTCCGCGCAGCGGACCGACGTCCGAGACGGGCTCGAGAGCACGCTGACGATGCTCGGTCACAAGCTCAAGGGAGGCGTGACCATCGAGCGCGAGTACACCGACCTGCCGGAGATCGAGGCGTACGCCGGTGAGCTGAACCAGGTCTGGACCAACCTGATCGACAACGCCGTCGACGCGATGGACGGCCAAGGCACCCTCACCGTGCGGACCCGTGGCGAAGGCGAGTGGGTCGTGGTGGAGATCGCCGACACCGGCCCGGGCATGCCGCCGGAGGTGGGAGCGCGAGCTTTCGAGCCGTTCTTCACGACCAAGGACGTCGGCAAGGGCACCGGACTCGGGCTCGACATTGCCCGTCGGATCGTGGTGGAGCGCCACGGCGGCCTCATCGACATCGACTCCCCGGCCCATGAGGGCAAGGGCACCGTGATGCGGGTCAGCCTGCCGCTCAAGCCGCGCGGCTGACGGGATCAGCTTCTCCGATTCGCCGGATTCGGGTCGGGTCTCGCTGAGATGATCCGTCGCACATCGGCTCGAGGGGACGGGCCGCGCGCGCTCGGAGTCCGCCATGACCACACGCCGTACGACGACGTTGCTCGTCGCCGCCACACTGCTCGCGCTCACCGCCTGCGGGTCTCAGGGCGCTCCGGAGGCGGGCTCACCGACCCAGAACTCGAACCAGGTCCCGGGCACCAGACCCTCGGCATTGCCCTCGACACCGGGGCTGGTCGGCTCGCCCACGACACCCACGGCTTCGCCGAGCAGCGTCACGATGTCTGCCTCCGTCGGGTCCGACAGCGCGGACGACGAAAGTCAGGCGTTCGCGATCACGGACCAGGAGACCGGCGACTACGTGGCGGGCGTCGGCGGCACCGGGTTCACGCTTCTCGAGATCGGGATCCACGGTGTCGGCAGAGCCTGGAACACGAAGCGGGTGACCGTCCGTCGTTCGGCGGCCGCAACAGTCGTGCGCTACGACGGTCCGGGTCGCCTCGACGCGAAGGCCGACCTCGGTGGCTACTCCGCGTTCTCGTCGAGGACGCCCGTGGACCCGCACCCTGCGCGTCTTCGCTTCGAGGCCCAGATGACCCCGGACGGTCTCGGTACGGCCGACGTCTGGCTCGACGACCGGCACTACCGGGTCGTCGGCGCAGAGCCACCACACACCGCAGATCCACTGATGGACATCGTGGTGCACGATCTCGTCCGCCGCGACTGGTCGGATCTGTACGAGCACACAGTGCGGCTCCCCGGGATGACCCGGAAGGTGTTCGCCCGCACGTTCGGCCGCCATGGCACCATCAGCGAGCTGACGATCCTCGGCGCGACCGTGTACCGGGTGGAGAACGGGGTCGCGTACGCCGATGCTCCCGCCCACGTGGTCGCCACGATCAAGCGTCGGCACCTGGACCTCGATGGCGCCGTCGAGTTGGTCTACCGGCAGGGTGAGTGGCGGTTCTCGACCATCGCTCGGAGGGTTCGCGGCGACTGATCGGCTAGCCCAAGGCGCCGTAGGCTCGGGTCGGCGTCAGCCGGGCCACCACGCGGTGCTCGGCCACCATGGCGCGCCGGTAGTCGTCCCAGTCCGGGTGCTCGCCGCTGATCGAGCGGTAGTACCAGACGAGCTCCTCGACCGTCGCGTCGTCGGGCTCGGCGGCCACTTCGGACAGCGACACATCCGCCTCGATCACGGCGTACGACCAGAAGCTGGTCCCGTCCACCTTCAGCGCGGCCCAGGGCTCGCGTCGCAGGTTGTGGAACTTCGCGCGGTCCGTCGTCGTGCTCACGATGACCACGCCGTCGTCACGGACTGCATGCAGGATGTTCGACAGCTGGGGTTTCCCATCACGGCGCAGGGTCGTGAGCACGGACTGGTGGGTGGCGCGTGCGGCTGCCAGGGCCTGGTCGAGATCCATACCGGAACAAGGTCCATCGCCCACCGATGATTCCCGAGTCCGAGTGCGTCGTCAGGCGCTTGGCGCCTCGACGGACCTGAGTTGCGTGGCCGGTGTGGCGCCCTGCTGGAGCAGCCGGCGCCAGCGGGCGCGGGAGTACGTCGCCGGGCTGGTGGTGCGCACGAAGTCGTTGAGGATCTTCACGAACCGCTCGGGGTGGTCCTTGTGGGGGAAGTGCCCGGCGTTCGGGATGATCTCGACCCGCGTCTTGGGCGCGAGCTCCGCGGCGCGTGCGGCATGGCTGACCGGGATCACCCGGTCCTCATCGCCCCACACGACGCACATCGGCATCGCCTCGGTGAGGTAGGCCCGGTCGGCCATCGTGACGATCTGGCCCTGCCAGTCGACGACGGCCCGGACGACGTGCCGGATCGCGACGCGTGCGGCCGGGTCGCGGAACGACTGATAGATCTCCGCGACCTCGTCGAAGTCGCGGAACTCCTTCAAGCCGGTGCGTGACAGCGCCTTGAGTCCGGCGGACCCGACCTGGCGTACGCCGGGCAGGGTCAGCGCGCCCATCACCTGGTAGAAGCCAGTGGTCGTGATCGCCCGGACCGCCGCCGACACCTCGGCCCCCAACCCGCCGGAGCCGACCAGGACTAGGCGTTCGGTGCGCTCCGGGAACTGATAGGCGAACTGCATCGCGATGCCACCACCGAAGCTGTGGCCGACCACCGTCACCTTGTCGATCCCGAGGACCGTGAGCAGGTCACGCATCCCGTTGGCGAAAGCACCGATGCTGTAGTCCGCACGTGGCTTGTCCGACTCCCCGTGACCCAGGAGGTCGGGGGCGACCACGGTGTAGCGGCGAGCCAGCGAGTCGAGGACCGGCAACCAGGTGCTGTGCGTGCAGCCGAGCCCGTGCAGCAGGAGCAGGGCCGGTCCCTTGCCTGTCTTCACGAAGGCCCGTCGATGACCGTGGATGGTCACATGTTGCACACGGTGGGGACGCATCGGCGGGTGTGCCTCCTGGGCTAGGAGCGGGCGCGGTCCTGCGAGATTCAACCAGAAGTACCCCCTCGTCGGACGCCGGAAACCCGGTGTTCACGGGGGAAATCACCGGCGGTCACGTCCCGTGACTCCGGAGTGGGCCGTCACTAGGGTCGAGTCGTGAGCGTCCGCCCCGTACCCGCAACGCCCGTTGACGGGAGCTCGCGCGAGCGCGCCGCCGAGGCACTACGCCGGTCCACCGGCGCGCTCAGCTCGGCCGCCATGTCGCGGATGCTCACCGACATGCCGTGGTTCGCCGAGCTCCCCGCCGAGAGCCGGTCGTGGGTTGGCCAGATCCTTCAGGCCGGCATCCAGGGCTTCGTCGACTGGTTTCGGCTGGACGACGACGACGCCTTCCCCGGCGACACGGCGGCCGCGGTGTTCGGCGCAGCGCCGCGCAGCATGACCGGCATCATCACCCTCGGCCAGACCGTCGACCTCGTCCGGCTCGGCATCGAGGTGGTCGAGTCGCACGTCGATGAGATCGTCGACCCGTCTGACGCGCCCGCGGTGCACGCGGCCGTCCTCCGGTACGCCCGTGAGGTCGCGTTCGCCACCGCCGAGGTCTACGCCCGCGCCGCCGAGGCGCGGGGCGCCTGGGACGCCCGTCTCGAGGCGCTCGTCGTCGACTCGGTGCTCCGCGCGGAGGCCGACGAGGCGGTCGCCTCGCGTGCCAGTGCGCTCGGCTGGGCCCACCGCGAAGGCGTCACAGTCGTGCTCGGGCCGATGCCGCACCCGCGCATCGAGGACCTCTTCGACCAGGTACGCCGAGTGGCCCATGGCGCCGGCATGGACGCGCTCTGTGCCGCCCAGGGTGACCGACTCGTGGTGATCCTCGGCGGCGTCAGCGATGCCGACAAGGCGGCCCACGCCGTCGTCCGGTTCTTCGGCGACGGCCCGGTCGTCGTCGGCCCCCGGTCCGATGACCTGGCCTCCGCCCACGTCTCGGCCCGGTCCGCCGTGTCGGGGCTCCGGGCAGCCGTCGGCTGGCCGGATGCACCGCGACCGGTCGCCAGCGACGACCTGCTCCCCGAACGCGTGCTGGCCGGCGACGGCCACGCCCGACGCCATCTGGTCGAGGCGGTCTTCGGGCCGCTCGCCGGCGCCAGGGGAACGCTCATCGACACGCTGACGGCGTACTTCCAGCACGGCCAGTCGCTGGAGGCCAGCGCCCGCGCGTTGTTCGTCCACCCCAACACAGTGCGCTACCGCCTGCGCCAGGTCGCCGAGCTGACCGGCCTGGCGGCCACCGACCCGCGTGAGGCGCTCACGCTTCAGCTGGCGCTGGTGCTGGGTCGCCAGGCGCATCGGCCCGCCGACGATTCGAGTTCGGCCTGATTGTAGGATTCCTACAAATCTCGTAGGGCGAGTTTCGTGCGCGCCCGAGGCGCATGGGAAGCCCTCGACCCGGAAGGGTGGAGCCCGTGCTCGTCATCGTCGCTCCCGGTCAGGGAGCCCAGACACCCGGCTTTCTCGACCCCGTGGCTCGAGGACCCGACGTTCGCCTCCCGCTTCCACTGGCTGTCGACCGTCGCCGGGCTCGACCTGGCCCACTACGGCACCGAGGCGGACGCCGAGACCATCCGCGACACCCGGATCGCCCAGCCGCTGCTCGTCGCCACCGGCCTGATCGCCGCGCTCGAGGTGTTCCCGCACCCGGCTGACGTGTTCCGTCAGATCGGGGCGGTCGCCGGGCACAGCGTCGGCGAGCTCGCGGCCGCAGCCGGCGCGCGCGCGATCACCGCCGAGCAGGCAATGGTGCTGGTCCGCGAGCGCGGCAAGGCGATGGCCGAGGCAGCCGCGACGACCGCGACCGGCATGACCGCCGTTCTCGGCGGCGATCCCGACGAGGTGCTGGCCGCCATCGAGGCTCAGGGCCTCGTGCCGGCCAACAACAACGGACCGGGTCAGGTCGTCGCCGCCGGCACGATGGAGCAGCTGAAGGCCTTCGCCGAGAGCCCGCCCGCCAAGGCACGACTGATGCCGCTGAGCGTGGCCGGCGCGTTCCACACGGAGCACATGGCTCCCGCCGTCGGTCACCTCGCGACCCTGGCCCGCTCGGTCTCGACCCATGACCCGCGTACGCCGTGGATCTCCAACCGCGACGGCCAGGTCATCCAGGACGGTCGCGAGATCATGAAGCGCATCGTCGGTCAGATCGCCCAACCCGTCCGCTGGGACCTCTGCATGGAGACGATGTCCGACCTCGGCGTCACCGGCATGCTCGAGATGCCGCCGGCGGGCACGCTCACCGGCATCGCCAAGCGCGCTCTCCCAGGCGTCGAGACCTTCGCCCTCAAGACCCCCGACCAGCTCGACGACGCCCGCGCCTTCTGCGCCAAGCACGGCGAGGCTTCGGTCATCGACACCACCCCGACCTGGCTCATGGTCGTCTCGCCCGCCAAGGGCACCTTCCACCGGGCAGAGCTGGCCGGCCACGCGACGACCCTCGAGCCCGGTGCGCCGCTCGGCGACGTCGCCAGCCTCCGCGACAAGACCGAGGTGCGGGCGCCGCACGGCGGCACCGTTGTCGAGTGGCTGGTCGAGGACGGCGACCTGGTCTCGCCCGGTCAGCCCCTCGTCCGGCTCCACCCGGTGGGAGCAGCCTGATGGCCACCATCAACACCGACCAGGGCGCGACGTACGCCGCCGTCCTCGGTCTCGGCAGCTACCGCCCCTCTCGGGTCATCCCGAACGCCGACATCGTCGACGCGATCGACTCCAGCGACGAGTGGATCCAGCAGCGGTCGGGCATCAAACAGCGCCGCTTCGCCACCGCCGAGGAGACGGTGCAGATGATGTCCGTCGCAGCCGCGCGCAAGGCGATCGACCGGGCCGGCATCGCCCCCGAGCAGATCGACTGCGTCATCGTCGCGACGGTGACCCACTTGCTGCAGACACCGGCGATCGCCACCGCCATCGCCTACGAGCTCGGCACGGACCAGGCCGCGGCGTTCGACATCTCGGCCGCCTGCGCCGGCTTCTGCCACGGCCTGGCGCTCGCCGACCAGATGGTCCGCGGCGGGGGCGCACGCTACACCCTCGTGATCGGCGTGGAGCGTCTCTCCGACCTGACCGACATGGCCGACCGTGGCACGGCGTTCATCTTCGCGGACGGCGCCGGAGCGGCGATCGTCGGACCCAGCGACACTCCGGGCATCGGCCCGGTGGTGTGGGGCTCCGACGGCGAGCAGTTCGACCTGATCCGGCAGAAGGAGGACTGGCGCGACATCATCGCGATGGATCGCCCGGTGCTGCCCTACCTGACCATGCAGGGCAACCCGGTCTTCCGGTGGGCGTCGTTCACGATGGCCAAGGTCGCCCACCAGGCGCTCGACAAGGCCGGCATCTCCTCCGACGACCTCGACGTGTTCGTACCCCACCAGGCCAACATGCGCATCATCGACGCGATGGCACGCGCCATGAAGCTCCCCGAGCGGGTCGCCATCGCTCGCGACATCGCCGACCAGGGCAACACGTCGGCAGCCTCGATCCCCCTGGCTCTCGATCGCATGATCGACGAGGGCCAGGCCACCAGCGGCGACACCGCGCTGCTGATCGCGTTCGGTGCAGGCCTGGCGTACGCCGCCCAGGTCATCACCGTGCCGTGACCCATCACCACATCACCAACCGAGAGGAACACCCGGCCATGGCCACCACCGAAGAGATCCGCGCCGACCTCGCCGAGATCGTCAACGAGGTCGCGGGAATCCCCGTCGAGGACGTCCAGCTCGACAAGTCGTTCGTCGACGACCTCGACGTCGACTCGCTGTCCATGGTCGAGGTCGTCGTGGCCGCCGAGGAGAAGTTCGGCGTGTCCATCCCCGACGACGAGGTGAAGAACCTCAAGACCGTGGGCGACGCCGTGTCCTTCATCGAGAACGCCCAGGGCTGATCCCCTGCCTCCGCTCCCCTCCACTCCCTCCACCCACGAGGAGTCACATGTCTGCCAAGCGAGTCGTCGTCACCGGCCTCGGTACCACTAATCCGGTCGGCGGTGACGTTGCCACCACCTGGGAGGCCCTGGTCAAGGGTCAGTCCGGGGTCTGTCAGCTCGACTACGACTGGGTCGAGAACCTGCCCGTCAAGATCGCCGGCCGGATCGCGGTCGAGCCGACCGAGGTGCTGGAGCGCGTCAAGGCCCGCCGCCTCGACCGGTCGTCGCAGTTCGCGATGGTCGCGGCGATGGAGGCCTGGGCCGACTCTGGGCTCGACGGAGCGGACGTGGACGCGGAGCGGCTGGGGGTCGCGATGGCGTCGGGCATCGGCGGCGTCACGACGTTGCTCAGCAACTACGACGCCCTGCTGGAGAAGGGGCCCCGGCGGGTCTCCCCGCTGGCTGTGCCGATGCTGATGCCGAACGCGCCCGCCGCGCAGATCAGCCTGCACGTGGGCGCCCGGGCTGCGGTCAACACGCCAGTCTCGGCGTGCGCCTCCGGCAACGAAGCCATCTCGCTGGCGCTGGACCAGATCCGGCTCGGCCGAGCCGACATCGTGCTGGCCGGCGGCACCGAGGCCGCCATCCACCCGCTGCCGATGGCGGCGTTCGCCAACATGATGGCGCTGTCGAAGAACCAGGGTGACCCGACGACGGTCTCCCGCCCGTGGGACACCGGGCGTGACGGGTTCGTCCTCGGAGAGGGCGCCGGCGTCCTGGTGCTCGAGTCCGAGGAGCACGCGAAGGCGCGCGGCGCGAAGGTGTACGCCGAGGTGCTCGGCGCCGGCATCACCGCCGACGCCCACGACATCGCCCAGCCCGACCCGGCCGGCCGTGGTGGGGCCCGGGCGATCGTCCGGGCGCTCGAGGAGTCGGGGATCCAGGCCTCCGACATCGCCCACATCAACGCCCACGCGACGTCGACACCGCAGGGCGACATCGCCGAGGGCCTGATGATCCACGCCACCCTTGGTGACCACGCCGACCAGGTCGTCGTCACCAGTACCAAGTCGATGACCGGCCATCTGCTGGGTGGCGCCGGCGCGCTCGAAGGCATCGCGACCGTGCTGGCGATCCACCACCGGGTGGCTCCGCCCACGATCAACCTCGACAACCTCGACCCCCAGGTCGAGCTCGACATCCCGACGTCGGCGCGCAACCTGCCGTCGGGTGACATCGCCGCCCTGAACAACTCCTTCGGCTTCGGCGGCGCGAACGTGGCCGTGGCGTTCGGGAGCGTGTGAGCCATGACTGCGACCATGACGAAGCCTCCGCGCACCGAGGACCCCCGCTACCCGGTCCACCGGATCACCGCGCTCCTCGACGAGGGCACGATGGATGCGATCACGCCCGAGGACGACTCCGGGATGCTCGCCGCGGTCGGGCGCGTTAACGGGCGCCGGGTCGTGGTGTTCTGCTCCGACGCGACCATCATGGGCGGCGCCATGGGTGACCAGGGCTGCCGCGTCGTGGTCGATGCCTACCACCGGGCGATGATCGACGGGGTGCCGATCATCGGTCTCTGGCACTCAGGTGGGGCCCGGTTGGCCGAGGGAGTGCTGTCTCTCCACGCGGTGGGCCGGATCTTCCAGGTGATGACCCAGGCGTCCGGGAAGATCCCGCAGATCTCGGTGGTGCTCGGCCCGGCGGCCGGCGGCGCGGCGTACGGCCCGGCGCTGACGGACGTGGTGATCCTCGGCCCGGAGGGCCGGATCTTCGTCACCGGGCCTGACGTCGTGCGTTCCGTCACCGGCGAGGACGTCGACATGCTCCGGCTGGGTGGTCCTGAGCCGCACGGGCGACGATCGGGTGTCGTCCACATCCTGACCGACAGCGAGGCCGAGGCGCTCGAGCGCGCCCGGATCGTCGCCTCGCTCCTGGGCAACCAGGGCGACCTCGACGTCGCCGCGGTCGAGGACCGCGACCTGTCGCAGGTGCTGCCCGAGTCCAAGAAGCGTGCCTACGACGTGCATCCGCTGGTCGACGCAGTGCTGGACACCGGAACGATGCAAGAGCTGCACGAACGCTGGGCGCCCAACATCGTCACCGCACTCGGCCGGTTCGGCGGCCGCACGGTCGGCGTGGTCGCGAACAACCCGCTGCGGCTCGGGGGGTGCCTCGACTCGCTGTCCGCGGAGAAGGCCTCCCGTTTCGTGCGCTTGTGCGACGCGCTCGGGGTCCCGCTGATCGTGCTCGTCGACGTGCCGGGTTACCTGCCCGGAGTGGGCCAGGAGTGGGACGGCGTGGTGCGTCGAGGTGCGAAGCTGCTGCACGCGTTCGGCGAGTGCGTGGTCCCGCGCGTCTCGCTGATCACCCGGAAGACGTACGGCGGCGCCTACATCGCGATGAACTCCCGCGCGCTCGGCGCGACCAAGGTGTTCGCGTGGGAGGGCGCCGAGGTCGCGGTGATGGGCCCGGTGGCGGCGATCCGGATCCTGCATCGTCGCAAGCTCGCGGAGGTCTCGCCGGAGATCCGTCCCCAGGTGGAGGCGGAGCTGGCCGCGGAGCACGAGCGGCTGGCCGGCGGCGTCGACAAGGCACAGGAGATCGGCGTGGTCGACGAGATCGTCGACCCGACGCACACTCGCAGCGCGATCGCCCGGGCCATCGACGACGCGGTGCAGGCCGACGGCGTACGCCGGGGGCAGCACGGCAACATCCCGCTCTGATCGCTCTCGCCTGACCGGGACGTCCCCGCCTGAGACGTAACGCTGACATCCGCGGCTCGTTGATCCCCTGCGACCCACGAGGGGGCGTCATGCACTGCTCACGCGGCCGTCGCCTGCCGGCGACGCTGGCCCTGTGGGTCTTGGCGCTCATCCCTGGTCGCCGTAGTCGCCGTGGTCGCCGTGGTCGCCGTGGTCGGGTCTACCTCGGCGTGGGCGTGGACCACGAAGTACGGTCACGTCGGTGCCCCCGACCGCAACCTGCGGCCGCTGACGAACGGCCCCGGGTCACACCACGTGGTGGAGCCAGCGGACGGGTGCCCCCTCGCCGGCGTGGCGGAACGTCTCCAGCTCGTCGTCCCATGGCTTGCCGACGAGCTTGTCGATCTCGAGCAGCACCGTGGTGTCACCGAGGGCCGCCTTGACCACTGCCGCCTTGAGCCGGTCCTCCGGGATCATGATGTCGCCGTGCAGCCCGGTCACGGCGTGGAAGACGCCGAGGTCGGGCGTGTAGGAGTAGCGCGCGCCCTCCGACGTCGACGTGGGATCCTCGGTGATCTCGAAGCGCAGGTGGTTCCAGCCGCGCAGGGCTGAGGCGATCGCGGCGGCGGTGCCCGGCTCGCCGGCGTACGACAGCTCGGCGCGGTAGCTGCCGGCTTGCGCCGGCTGCGGGGACCACTCGAGGTTGACGGCAGCACCCAGCACGCCACCGACGGCCCACTCGAGGTGCGGGCACAAGGCCGAGGGCGCGGAGTGCACGTACAGCACGCCCCGCGTGGTCGGTGCGGGGCGGCTGGTGATGTCTGCAGTCACCGTGGTTCTCCTTCATCAGCGGCATCCGAGCGACGCCTTCCCCAGCGGGCTCAGCACCGATGAAGTCACACGTGTGACAGGTGTGTAGTTATGGAGACATTGTGACCGATGGGACCCCGAAACGCCAACAGCGCGCGGCGAGCCTCAGTCGAGCCGTTTCTCCAGCGCCTCCGCACGCTCGGCGGCGTCAGTCAGCTCCTGGGAGTCGACGGCGTGCGCGCGGTGGAACCAGGCCAAGGCATCGGTGTCGCGTCCGGCCGCCTCGAGGGTGTCGGCGTACGCATAGCGCAGGCGCACCACCCAGGGCTCGCGGCTCTTCGACTGCAGGTGCGCCAGCTCCAGAGTGCGGAGCGCGGCGTCGAGCTGACCGAGGTCGCGTCGCGCGCCGGCCTCCACCAGGGTCATCTCGGCCTTTGCCGCGGGGATGAACTTCTCCACGGCCGGGCTCTTCGCCAGCTTGAGGGCCTGCTCCGGCTGGCCCAGCGCCCGGTGGCAGTCCGCCATGATCGGCAGGTAGTCGGTCGCGCCGTTCATCCGCTTCGCGGCACGGAGCTCGGCGAGCGCTTCGGCATAGTGCCCCGCGGCGTACGCCGCCTCGCCGGTCGCCTCACGGACCACGGCCAGCCGCGACGCACGCGACCGGGCGGCCAGCGTGTGCTGGTACGCCGTCTCCGGGTCGCTGTCGATGAGCACGCCGGCGGCGGCCAGGTGCCGAGCCACCCGCAGCGCGAGCTTGTCGGGCAGACCCTTCAGCTGGCCGCTGACGCTTCGGTCGAGCTCGCGGCCGGTGATCTCCTCGGGGATCGGCGGGCCGTCGTAGCGGGCCTGCTCCTCGGTACGCGGTGCCTGGCTGTCGGACGAACGGGACCAGTCCTTGCGAGGACCGCGGCTGCCGGGCTTGCCGGACTGCCCGCCGCCTCGCGTTCCGCGCCGCTGGTCACCGCCGCGTGCGCTGGAGCGAGATCCACTGGAACGCGGACCGTCGGGCCGCGATCCCTGGGATCGTCCGCGATTCCCGCTGTCCGGCGCACCTCGACGGCCGTCTGCCACGTCTTTCACTCCTCGGGGGCTGCGGGACCGGAACGCATCCGGTCCACACGATAGCGATGGGGGCCATCAGCAGATGGCCCCCATCGGACAAAGTGTGTTC
>CAVYGG010000002.1:0-26823 GCA_963768045.1 uncultured Actinomycetota bacterium
GGCCGGCCGTCACCATCACGTGGTCGACCGGGGCCTCGAGGTGCCCGAAGAACTCCTCGAGGGCCGCCAGGTCGTGGGCGTCGAACACCGCCGTGCTCCGGGCACCGACCTCGCTCGCGGCGCCGTCGAGCCGGGCCCGGTTGCGAGCGGTGAGGATGACCTCGGCCCCCTCGGCCTGCGCCCGGCGCGCCGTCTCGAGCCCGATGCCCGCGCTCCCACCGATCACGACCACGGTCTGCCCGAGCAGGTCGTCGGCGGTCATGCCGCCCCCGCCACCTCGTCTCCGAGCGCCTTCAGGGCGGCGACGAAGATCTCCGAGAAGGTCGGGAACGGCTGGATGGTGTCCCTCAGCACGTCGAGCGGGACGTGGGCCCGGATCGCCAGCGTGGCCTGCTGCAGCCACTCCCCGCCTCCGGCCCGAGGGCGTGGGCACCCGTCAGGCGCACGCCATCGCTGACCAGGGTCAGATAGCCGTTGCTCTCGGCGTAGGCGTGTGTGTACGTCGCGGTCTTGGCGACGTCCCGCAGCAGCGCAGTGCCGCTGAAGCGGTCGTCGGCACGGCCTACCGCCGCCGCCTGCGGGTCGGTGTAGGTGACTCGTGGGACGGCCTCGTAGTTGGCCTCGCGCGCCTCCCCGAGGATGTTGGCCGCCACGACCTCCCCCTGGTACTTGCCGACGTGGGTCAGCGGCCAGAGTCCGGTGACGTCGCCGATAGCCCAGAGGTTCTCCGCCACGCGGAGGTGTGCGTCGACCGGGACCCCGCGGGGGTTCGCCTCGACGCCCACCGTGTCGAGGCCGAGCCCCTCGACCCGTGGCCTTCGCCCGGTGGCGACCAGCAGCCGGTCACGTGCAGCTCCCGGCCGTCGTCGAGCACCACGACGTAGTCCTCGCCCTCGCGCCGGGCCGCAGCCACGCCGACGCCCAGAGCGAGCTCGATCCCCTCACGGCGCAGGACCTCGCCCAGCGCCTCGCCGAGCGGTCCCGGGTCGCGCGCGAGCACGTGCTCGGCCCGGTCGATGACGACCACCTCGCCGCCGAGTCGGCGTACCACCTGGGCCATCTCGACGCCCACGGGTCCGCCGCCCAGGATCAGCAGGCGCCGCGGCACGACCTTCATCGAGGTCGCCTCGCGACTGCCCCACACGCCGGGGAGGTCCTTCAGGCCGGGTACCGGTGGCGCGACCGGATCGGCCCCGTTGGCGAGCACCACGTGGTCGGCCGTGTGGCGTACGCCGTCGACCTCGACAACCCCCGGACCGGCGAGCCGGCCGGTGCCACGCAGCAGGTCGATGTTGTTGTCGGCCAGCCAGTGCGCCGCTCCCTTGTCGGAGTAGTCCGAGACCATGAAGTCGCGCCAGGCGAGCACCGCCTCCACGTCGACCTCAGCAGTGGCAGCGGCCTCTCGTGCTGCCTGCGCCGCCTCACCCGGACGCAGAAGGCTCTTGGACGGGATGCAGGCCCAGTAGGAACACTCACCCCCCACCAGCTCGCGCTCGACGATGGCGACCCGGAGGCCGCCCTCGACCAGCGCACCGGCACAGTGCTCGCCCGGCGAACCACCGCCGAGCACGATCACGTCGTACTCGCTGGTCATGTCGGCAGCTCCTCACCCGCGCGCTCGCGCACCATGAAGAGCGCGTACCAGTCCGGCCAGTCCGGATCCGCCTCGCCGGTTCGCTCCTCATGCCGTCCGTGTGCCTCCGCCGCCCGCCTCAGGGCCTCGGCCAGGTCGCTCGCAGACTCGTACGTCGTGCCCATGGTGACTCCTTCACCGGCCGGGGAGCCGGGTCTTGACCTCCTGGAGCAGCCAACCGTTGCCGTCCGGGTCGGCGAACGACGCGAACGAGCCGTAGTCGGCATGCTCGGGGGCAGCGCCATCCAGGCGCCCCTCGGTCCCGGCGTGGTGGAAGATGCCGGTCACGTCGTGGAAGGGCTCGCTGACATCCACCCCGCGGGCGATCAGGTCTGCCCGCGCCTCATCGATGCCGTAGACCGAGAGCTGCAGACCCTCGGCCGAGCCGGGTCGGGCTGCCGTGACGCCGGTGCCGAAGATGATCGAGCAACCTGAGCCCGGGGGTGTCACCTGCACGACCCGGTAGCCGTCGTCGACGACGAGGTCGGCATCGAGCCGCCAGCCGAGCCCGTCGTAGAACTGCTTGGCCCGATCGACGTCCGAAACCGCCAGGACGACGACCTCCAGCCTCATCTCCCCGGGCTTGACCGGCGGGCTGGCGGTGGCGGTCGCGGTGCTGGTGTCGACGCTGTTCATCGGTGTGTCTCCCTCGGTTGATGGCGTCACGCAGCGGCGACGACATGGGGACACCCAGCCGCGTGGGCGCATCGGCGAGTGCCGTGCATCGCCCTGCCGTCACCGGAGTCCGTGTGAGGGTGTCGCCAGAATCGATCCGGAGCTCGTCGACGGCTGCGGCGGCGTGGCGCATGGCCCGTCATGACTTCGCCCTGTGTGGTCGTTCAAAGTCACCGTCCTACGCCGACGGGTCGGCGTCAAGGAGTTCCCGTGCGTCCCCTGTGCGTACCGCGGTCCTCCCTGAGCAGGCCATGCGCAGGTCAGCAAGCGGTCTCAGCCACTACTACGACATCTGAGTCACCGTGGGCTGAGGGCCCGTCTGATCGGCGTCAGAGCTTGCCAAGTCGCTGCTCAACCTTCAACTCGCGGTCCCTGCCCCTGTTCTCCCTTCGGCGCGGCCTGCTCGGTCGGCAGGGTGCCTCGAGACCATTCACCGTCCGCCGCCGTCCCGAGGGTTCGAATCTCCAAGTGGTGAGACTTCGTTAGGGGATCGAGTCTTGGGATGCCGAGCCGATACGTCGCTGACCTGCGCGGACGCCGTCCATCCCAGCGCCGATTGGTCGATGGTCATCCGATATATGGGGAGTTTCTGGGAGTTCGCCCCTGCATGGGGATCGAATGGTCAGACACACACGCCTCTGACCAGCGAGTTCGGTGGAGCTGAGGGGACTCGAACCCCTGACCCTCTGCATGCCATGCAGATGCGCTACCAGCTGCGCCACAGCCCCAGGACGTCCTGCCTCCACGATCGCGCAGGGGCAGGCAACTGGGGAATGTTAGCCAACCGGCCCGTCCGAGACGAAATCGGGCCCGTGCCGGGAGCCCGTCGCCTTCTCGTTGTACGACGTGAGCCGGAGGCGGCCGCGGCGTGGGTCCTCGGAGAGCACGCAATACCCGCAGTTCTCGAGCCCCTGCAGGGTCGGCGAGAGCTCCCAGGGCCAGCCGAGGAGGCCCATCAGCCCGACCTTGAGGCAGGCGCCGTGGAGCACCGCCACGCCCGTCTCACCCGGCTCCAGCGACGAGAGGCAGTCGCTCAGGGCGGGCACGACCCGAGCCCGCACCTGTGCGGTCGTCTCCTCGCCCGGCACGAGGTTCCCCTCCTCGTGAGCCAGCCATGCTGCATGCTCCTCCGGGAAGTACGCCGCGAACTCGTCGACGGTCAGGCCCGAACGCTTGCCCACGTCGTACTCACGCAGCCGAGCGTCCGGCTCGATGGCGAGACCGGTCGCGGCGGCAACGTGTTCGGCCGTCTGCAGGGCCCGGGCGAGGTCGCTCGACCAGAGTCGGACGGGACCGAAACCGGCCAGGACAGCGGCGACCGTCTCGGCCTGGGCGTGCCCACGCTCGTTGAGTGGTACGTCGGCGTGGCCCTGCGCCCGCTCCTCGGCGTTCCAGTCGGTCTCGCCGTGCCGGACCAGGACCAGGGTGCGGGTCTCAGGCACCTGTCGGTCCGGCCGTGCCGGCACTGACCTCGGCGGGGAGGTCGATCAGCGGGCAGTCGCGCCACAGCCGCTCGAGCGCGTAGAACTGGCGCTCTTCCTCGTGCTGCACATGCACCACGATGTCGCCGTAGTCGATGAGCACCCAGCGTCCGTCACGCTCGCCCTCGCGACGGATCGGCTTCTCACCGATGTCTCGGAGCTTGTCCTCGATCTCGTCGACGATCGCCTTCACCTGACGGTCGTTGGGCGCGGAGGCGAGCAGAAAGGCGTCGGTGATGGCGAGCTGGTCGCTGACGTCGAACGCCATGATGTGTTGCGCCAACTTGTCGGACGCCGCGCGTGCGGCGGTGTGGACCAGGGTGACGGCGTGCTCGGTGGCGGTCATGCAGAACTTTCCGTGCTCAGGGTGGGGTCGAGAGCCACGTTGTGCGGGTACAGCTGGTGCTTGACGATGTACTGGACGACGCCATCCGGCACGAGGTACCACACGGGCTCGCCTCGCATCGTACGTCGCCGTACGTCTGTCGAGCTGATCGCCAACGCCGGCACCTCGATCATCGTGACCCGGTCGCTCGGGATCTGGCCGAGCGTCTCAGGGTCCATCACGAAGCCCGGCCGGGTACAGCCGACGAACTGGGCCATCGTGAAGATCTCCTCGGCGTCGCGCCAGGTGAAGATGTCGGCCAGCGCATCGGCACCGGTGATGAAGTAGAGCTCCGCGCCGGGCATCGTCTGCTGGAGGTCGCGCAGCGTGTCGATGGTGTACGTCGGCCCACCGCGGTCGATGTCGACCCTGGAGACCCAGAAGCGCGGGTTGGACGCGGTGGCGATTACCGTCATCAAGTAGCGGTCCTCGGCGGCGGTCACCTTGCGGTCGGACTTCTGCCACGGGGCGCCCGTCGGAACGAAAACGACCTCGTCCAGGTCGAACCAGGCCTGCACCTCGGACGCGGCGACCAGGTGCCCGTGGTGGATCGGGTCGAAGGTGCCGCCCATCACCCCGACCCTGCGGGCGCGGGCGGTCATCGGCGGTCCTGGATGACGCTCAGCTGTGCTCGCGCCCCGCGCCGAAGACAAGCAGCGCGAGCATGAGCAGCAGGAAGACGGCCAGGACGGTACCTCCGACCACCCAGTGGTTGATGACGAGCGCGGTCACGTGGTGAAGGGTATCCGAAGCGGCGCCGGTCACCGGACGTGGCCCTCGCCGGTCACGACGTACTTGGTCGACGTCATCTCGGGCAGCCCCATCGGGCCGCGCGCATGGAGCTTCTGGGTGCTGATCCCGATCTCGGCACCGAAGCCGAACTCGCCCCCGTCCGTGAAGCGCGTCGACGCGTTGACGAGCACGGCCGCCGCGTCGACCTCGGCGACGAACCGGCGTGCCGCGGTCTGGTCGCCGGTCACGATGGCCTCGGTGTGGCCGGTCGAGTAGCGCCGAATGTGCTCGAGCGCCGCATCGAGGTCCGGCACCACTGCAGCCGAGAGGTCGAGGCTGAGGTACTCACGTCCGAAGTCGTCGTCGGTGGCGGGTACGACCCCGTCGTACGCCGCGAAGGCGCCGTCGCCGTGGATCGTCACGCCAGCGTCCTGCAGCGCGCCGACGACTCGCGGCAGGAACGCGTTGGCGACTCCGGCGTGGACCAGCAGCGACTCGGCGGCGTTGCAGACGCTGGTGCGGTCGGTCTTGGCGTTGAGGACGATGGCCAGCGCCATGTCGAGGTCGGCTGCGGCGTCGACGTACACGTGGCAGTTGCCGACGCCGGTCTCGATCACCGGGACCGTCGACTCCTCGACCACCGACTGGATCAGGCCCGCGCCACCGCGCGGCACCAGCACGTCGACGAGGCCCCGCGCCCGCATCAGTTCCTTCACCGTCTCGCGGGAGTCGGCCGGGACGAGCTGGACCGCGTCGGCGGGAAGCCCGGCGGCCACTACGCCGTCCCGGAGGACGGCCACGAGGGCGGCGTTGCTGCTGGCGGCGCTGCTGCTGCCCCGCAGGAGCGCGGCGTTCCCCGACTTCAGGCAGATCCCGGCGGCGTCGACGGTGACGTTGGGCCGGCTCTCGTAGATCATCCCCACGACCCCGAACGGCACCCGGATCTGCCGCAGCTCGAGACCGTTGGCAAGCGTGCTGCCCCGAACGACCTCGCCGACGGGGTCCGGCAAGCGGGCCAGCTCACGCAGCCCGTCGGCCATCGCGGTCACTCGCGCCGGGGTCAGCCGGAGCCGGTCGATCATGGGGGTCTCGATGCCGGTCTCCTCGGCCCGGCGTACGTCGTCCGCGTTGGCCGCCAGGACGTCCACGGCCCGCTGCTCCAAGGCATCCGCCATCGCGTGCAGTGCCGCGTCCTTGTCGGCGCGGTGGGCGAGCGCCAGGTCGCGGCTCGCGAGGCGGGCACGGCGAGCCAGCTCGGTGACGTGTCGCTCGGCAGCAGGCACCGTCATGGCTTCGAGGGTAGTTCGCCTCGAGGGTGCGGCCGACGTGTGTGTTACGCCCGCGGGGTCCCGGCGACGTGGCGATCCGGTCGGTCGGCCGGGAGATCGGCGGCCGTACGCAGGTGCGCCACCACGAGCATCAGCCCGACGGCCACGCCTGCGCCGGCGCCGACCAGGAGGCTGAGCTCCGGCCGGAACCAGCCCGACCTCACCGCGACCAACGCGGCCATGACCGCCACGACCAGCCCGGCCACGGCTGCCAGTGGGAGCGCGAGTCGTCCCCGGTCGTCGAGCCGGCGCAGGCCCGGATGCCACCGGGCGACCGACTCGGCGGCGCGGTCCAACAGACGCACCGGGGGCGACGGCTCCGGTTGCCCGGTGGCGCGGCCGCGGAGGAGAGCCGCCGCACCGAGGGCCCCCGCCACCGGGAAGAGGGCGAGCTGAGGCAGCTGGTAGCGCCAGGAGAAGCCGGAGACGGCCGCGGTGGTGAGCAGGGTCACGGCACCGGAACCGGCCAGCAGGCCGATCGCCACGCGGTCGCCGGAGCGCCTGGCCCGGCCGAGCCCGAGGGCCGCCACTGCCGCCACGAGCAGCAGCACCGCATTGAGCGGGCCGGGCGTCCACAGCACCTGGCGATAGGTCTGCAGGAACCCGGCGGCCGCCGGTGCGTCCGTGGGATGCCAGTCCCGGGTCTTGAGCATCCAGTAGTGATCCTTGAACAGCCAGTAGCGCGACGGGAAACCGGGCACGTCGTACGTGCGCGAGGGGTAGAACCCGCGTGCGAAGTCCGCCAGAGCGGCCTGTGTGTACGCCCGGGGCTGGGCCCGCACCACTCGCTTGGCGAAGTCACCGAGCACCTGCTCGACGGTCATCCCGGGCGGGGGGACCACGTGGTACGCCGGACCCTGGTGGTGACCCCACATGAAGTAGTCCGAGGACGGCCGGCTGCCCACCGGGCGGTGGGGGCAGAGCATCTTCTCGTAGCGCGGCAGCTTCAGCTGCGGGTCTTGACAGCGCACGATCGGAGCGACGCGCGCGTAGAGGAACCGCGAGCCGCTGGGGGACAGGGCGTACTCGCCGTACTTCGCGTGGTACGCCGTGGCGTAGGCGGCGATGGGCAGGAGCGCCGCGACCCCGAAGGTCACGACCCTCACCCAGCCGACGCGCAGGCACACGGCCGCTACCAGGAACACCACCAGCAGGAAGCTGCCGGCACCCCGGACGAGCGCGCACGAGCCGACGGCGAGCCCGGAGCCCGCGAGCAGCACGATGCCGGGGCGGTTCTTCCAGAGCAGCATCAGGCAGGCCGCGACGAGCATGGCCTCGAACGCGACGTCGGACAGAACGTAGTGCTCCAGGACGAGCTGAAGGGGGTCGAGCAGCACCGGCAGCGCCGCCAGGGTGGCGACCCACGCTGGCAGGCCCCGGCGGAGCAGGAAGGCGTAGCAGGCGACGGCTACCAGCAGTCCAAGCACGTGCTGGAAGACCGAGATGGGCAACAGCGACGCCGGGTCGACCTGCAGGAAGGGCCAGAGGATGAGCGAGTAGCCGATCGGCCGGAACGTGCCGACGTACGGGTGCGCGGCGACGTTGAGGTAGCTGGTCGTGTCGTAGAAGATGATCGCCGGTCGGTAGGCGACGCCCACCACGATCCGGATGGCGATCCCCGCGAGCAGGGCGGCGGCGAACGGGGCGTGGCGCATCTGCTGGCGGCCGGGGTACGCCGCCGTGGCGATCTCCGAAGTCATGGCAGGTGGATGCCGCACTCACTCTTGCCGGAGCCGGACCACCGGCCGTCGCGGGGGTCGTTCCCCGGCGCGATCCGGGCCGTGCACGGCGCGCAGCCGATCGAACCGTAGCCGCTGCTGCGCAGCAGGTTGACCAGGATCTCGCGGTCCTCGATGTAGGCGGCGACGTCGTCCTCGGCCCAGTCGACGATCGGGTTGATCTTCACGATCTCGCGCCGCTGGTCCCACTCGACGGGTGCGGCGGCCGCGCGGGCAGTCGTCTGCCCGCGCCGCAGGCCGGTGACCCAGCCGTCGTACAGGCCCAGGATCGTGTTCAGCGGGGTCACCTTGCGCAGGTGGCAGCACCGGTCCGGGTCACGGTCGTGCAGACGGGGGCCGTACTCGGCGTCCTGCTGCTTGACGGTCTGCCCGGGCTGCACGGTGATCATCCGGACGTCGTACGTCGAGGACACCGCGTCGCGCAGCAGCAGCGTCTCCGCGAAGTGGTAGCCGGTGTCGAGGAACACCACGTCCACCCCCGGACGCACCTGCGCGGCCAGGTCGATCACCAGGGCGTCCTGCATGCTCGAAGCGACCACGATGCGGTGCCCGAGGGCGTCGTCCGCCCAGCCCAGGATCTCGAGGGCCGAGGCTCCGTCGAGCTCGGCGGCACCGCGCCGGGCCGTCTCCTGGAGGTGGGTCAGGTGGTCGACCGCCATGTCACCGCTTCTTGCGCCACAGCGAGCGCGCCGGGATCTTGGTGAGATCTGCCCGGTGGGCGTACCTGGTGGCGATCTCGGTGACCTCCTCCATCAGGGTCTGCTGGAGGGTGATCGGCTCGAGCCCCAGCTCGATCAGCTGGCGGTTCTCGACGAAGAGGTCGTTGGAGTCCGCCTCGTTGCGCGGGTTCTCCATGTGGTCGATCTCGGCACCGGTCATGCCCGAGACCATCTCGGCGAGGTCGATCAACCGGTGCGTCTCGGTCATCTGGTTGAAGACCTGGACGCGCTCGCCCGGCGCGGGCGGGTTCTCGATCGCCAGCTGGATGCAGCGCACGGTGTCCTGGATGTGGATGAATGCGCGGGTCTGGCCGCCACTGCCGTGCACGGTCAGCGGGTAGTTGACGGCCGCCTGCATCAGGAACCGGTTGAGCACCGTGCCGTAGTCGCCGTCGTAGTCGAACCGGTTGATCAGGCGCTCGTCCAGGCGGGTCTCCCGGGTCTGGGTGCCCCACACGATGCCCTGGTGGAGGTCGGTGACCCGGACCCCGTCGTTCTTGTTGTAGTAGGCGAAGAGGAGCTGGTCCTGGGTCTTGGTGACGTGGTAGATCGAGCCCGGGCTCGGCGGGTAGAGGATCTCCGACTCGACGACCTTGCCGTCGTCGGTCGGCACCTGGATCCGCAGGTACCCCTCGGGGATCTTCAGGCCGGCGGTGCCGTAGCCGTAGACGCCCATCGTGCCCAGGTGCACGACGTGGGCGTCGGACTCGGCCTCCACCAGGGCCGCCAGGAGGTTGTTGGTGGTGTTGAGGTTGTTGGTGACCGTGTAGCGCTTGTGCCACGACGACTTCATCGAGTACGGCGCCGCGCGCTGCTCGGCGAAGTGCACGACGGCGTCGGGCTGCCACTCCTTGAGGAGCGTCAGCAGCCTGTGATAATGCTCGGCGACGTCGAAGCGCTCGAAGCCGATCTCGCGGCCGGTGAGGAGGTTCCAGGCATCGAGACGCGCGGTCAGCGGCGAGATCGGGGTCAGCGATGACGTCTCGAGCTCGATGTCGGCGATCCGGCGGGCGAAGTTGTCGACGATCCTGACGTCGTGCCCCTCAGCCGACAGGTGCAGCGAGGTCGGCCATCCACAGAAGCCGTCACCTCCGAGGACGAGAATCTTCATGGTTTGCCTTTCATCAGGTCAACGAGCCAGAGTAACCGGAGAGCGGGATGACGCCGTGCATCGTCGGTGGACCTCGGTGGTCGGTCGTCAGGACGGCTGGTCGGCTGCGGGAGTGCGGACCCGCCGCGAGACGGACACGAAGGCGAGCGCGGTGAACTCCGCAGCGACCGTGACGAGTCGTGACGTGACCGCCCCGGCCTCGAGCTCCGCCCGCGGGTAGAGGCCGCTCAGCAGGCCGACGTAGACCAGCTCACGGACGCCGACGCCCCCCGGGGCGAACACGACGACCAGGCCCACCGCCCACGCCACGCACGAGACGCCCGCGACATAGAGGGGGTACGTCGGGCTGCGCACGCCCGACACCGCGACCTGGACGAGCACGCCCATGACGCCGTACGCGAGATAGCCGACGGTGTAGGTGCCCGCGGCCCGGCGCACGCCACGCCGGGTGATCCGGGACTTGCGCGCGAGCCAGCGCGAGCCCAGCAGGGGTGCCGCGACGAGCAGGGTGAGCGGCAGCCAGCGCCAGTCGTGCACGCTGGCCCACAAGCCGCCCACGGCGAGCGAGACGAGGAGCACGATGACGTTCTCGGCGGTGACCGCGGTCAGCTTGTCCCGCACCCGGCCCTTGACGGTCGTGGCCCGGGCCGCGACCGCCCAGATGCCGCCCGGCAGGTAGCGCGCCACCTGGGTACGGCACCACGAGCTCGCGGCGCGCCAGGGCCGGCCGTCGTCGAGGAGCCCGGCCCAGCCTGCGGCCAGTGCCACCCACCACACGAACGCGGCGAGGTAGGCAACGGCCAGCGGGAGGTAGTGCACGTGGGCGAGGTCGACCCGCCGCGAGGCGCGCCACCCCATGAACGCCACCAGCGCGAGGGCGCACGGGTAGAACACCGCTCGCAGCACCGCGATGACCCGCGGTGCCCTCGTCTCCCAGCGGCGGCCGATGTGGCCCAGGTTCACGGCGTGGGCGTGCGCGAAGCGCGCCAGTCGCTCGGCGCGTCCACGGACGGGGGGTGGCACCGGCGGGCGCACCGCGGTGCCGTCGCTGCCTAGCGGGCCCTGGCTCATCTGGCGGTCCGGCGACCCTCGCGTCGCGCCCGCCGTCGCTCGCGGAACCAGGTGCTCATGATCACCCGGGCGTACCGGGCGCCGTACAGGACGTTGTGGCCCTTCTTGCTCTCGCCCGCGAACCGCTTGTGCATCGTGATCGGTCGCTCGGTGATCCGGTAGCCCGCGTAGATGGCCCCGATCAGGAGCTCGGAGGTCTGGTACTGCACCTGCGTCTGCGGCACGGTCTGCGTCACCTCGGTGCGCATCGCCCGGTAGCCGCTCGAGGTGTCGGTGACCGTGACTCCGGTGAGCAGGCTGACCAGTGTCGCGAAGATCCGGACCCCTGCGTGCCGGAAGGAGTCGTCGGTCTCGGCGGTGCCCAAGGCGCGGGAGCCGATGACGAAGTCGGCTTCGTCGTCGAGCAGCGGCGGGAGCACGCCCGGCATCTCCCGCGGGTCCCACTGCATGTCGGCGTCGAGCGTCACGATGTAGCGGGCGCCGTACTCCGCGGCCAGCGCGTAGCCGAGGCGCAGCGCGACGCCGTGCCCGCAGTTGCGCACGAGCCGGGCCAGCCGGACGCGGTCGTACTTCTGGGCGACCTCGGCCGTGGCGTCACTGCTGCCGTCATCGACGACCAGCGTCTCGACCGGCAGCCCGGAGACCTCGTCGGGGATGTGCATCAATACCTCCCCGAGGCTCTCTTCCTCGTTGAAGGCGGCGATCACGACCAGGATCGGGGCGAACGTCAGGTCCGCGCCGTAGCGGTCGCGAAAGGCGCCAGCCGCCGCCGCGGGCTCGTCGGCGATGTATGGCCGGTCCTTGCGGTTCGAGACGCCCATGGCCGCGAGGGTACCTATCTCCAGGCACCCCGACGGAATCCGCGCGGGCGGTTTCTCGGGACGCGACCTCAGCCCTTGCGCTGCTTGACCTCCTCGGTCACCGCGGGGAGGACCGTGTGCAGGTCGCCCACGACGCCGAAGTCGACGAGCTCGAAGATCGGGGCCTCTTCGTCCTTGTTGACGGCCACGATGGTCTTCGAGGTCTGCATCCCCGCGCGGTGCTGGATCGCACCGGAGATCCCGGCCGCGATGTAGAGCTGCGGCGAGACGGTCTTGCCGGTCTGGCCGATCTGGTAGCTGTGCGGCTTCCAGCCGGAGTCGACGGCGGCACGGGAGGCGCCCACGGCTGCGCCGAGCGCGTCGGCGAGGTCCTCGACGGGCTCGAACTTGCCCCCGGTGCCACGGCCTCCGGAGACCACGATCGCGGCCTCGGTGAGCTCGGGGCGGCCGGTCGCGGTGCGCGGCTGCGAGTTGACGATCGTCGCGCCCTTGGCCGTGTCGGAGATCGTCACCGACACCTCCTCGACCTCGCCGGCGCCCGCGGCCTCCTGCGGCGCCGCGGAGTTCGGCTTCACGGTGATGATCGGGGTGCCCGTGGTGACCTTGGCCTTCACCGTGTAGTTGCCGGCGAAGACCGATTGCGTGGTCACCGGACCCGCCTCCACGTCGACCGCGTCGGTGATCAAGCCGGAGCCGGTCTTGATCGCCAGCCGTCCGGCGATCTCCTTGCCCTCGGCGGACGACGCGATCAGCACGGCGCCGGCCGAGGTCTTCTCCACGAGCTGCTGGAGCGCCTCGGCCTTCGGCGCCACCAGGTAGCCCTTGATCGCCTCGTCGTCGACGACGTACACCTTGCCCGCGCCGTACTTCTTGACCGCCTCGGCGACCTCAGAACCCTTGCCCTGGGGGCCGATGAACACCGCCGACGGGTCGCCGAGGCGCGCCGCGAGCGTGAGCATCTCGTACGTCGGCTTCTTGACCGCGCCTTCGGCGTGGTCGACCAGCACCAGGATCTCGCTCATGTCTTCGCCGCTCCTCAGATGAATTTCTTGGCAGCGAGGAAGTCGGCCAGCGCCTTGGCGCCGGTGCCGTCCTCGTCCTTGACGATCTCGCCGGCCTCACGCGGCGGCCGGGCCGTGGTGTCCTCCACCTCGGTCCACGCGACGGAGAGCCCCACGTCGCCGGCGTCGACCCCCAGGTCGGACAGCGACAGGGTCTCGAGCGGCTTCTTCTTGGCGGCCATGATCCCCTTGAACGACGGGTAACGCGCCTCGCCCGACTGGTCGGTCACCGAGATCACGAGCGGCATCGTCCCGCCGACGACCTCGCTGGCGACGTCACCGTCGCGCTGGATGCGGACCTGGTCCCCCTGCGTCTCGACCTTCGAGGCCATCGTCAGCTGGGGCAGTGAGAGCCGCTCGGCCAGCATCGCCGGTACCACGCTCATCGAGCCGTCGGTCGAGGCCATCCCGCACATCACCAGGTCGTAGGAGTCCTTCTCGATCGCCTTGGCCAGCACCAGTGAGGTCGCGATCGCATCGGAACCCGCGATCGCGTCGTCGACCACGTGCACGCCCTGGTCGGCACCCATCTGGAGCGCCTTGCGGACCGCGTCGACAGCCTGCTCGGGACCCACGCAGAGCGCCGTCACCTCGACGTCGTCGGGGTTCTCGGCTTTCTCCTTGATCTGGAGCGCCTGCTCGACGGCATACTCGTCGAGCTCGGAGAGCAGTCCGTCCACGCCCACGCGGTCGACGGTCTGGTCGTCCTCGAAGTGCCGGTCCCCGGTGGCGTCAGGGACGTACTTCACGCAGACAGCGATCTTCATGGCCGCTCCGGCCCTCCTGTGGCTCTGGCTCGAGATGGCTCGAGATGGCTCGAGACGGGGTGTGCTCGTCACGCTACCGGGGGGCGCGAGAGCACCGGAACTCAGGCCGCGGTGGCATCCCTCACAGTGACACTGTCACGGTTACGTCGTTGTCCGGCGCGCCCCAGGCCGCGCCGTGTCGGCGGTCACGGGGGCGTCCGGAGATATTCTCCGGACGTGGACGTGGTCCTGTGCCCGTCCTGTGGCGAGGAGAACCCGGCGAAGTTCCGCCTGTGCGGCTACTGCGGCACTCCCCTGGTCCAGGACGCGGCCGATGCCCCGGCGGCACCCACGGTGCCCGCCGTGGAGACTCGACTGCCCGCCCGCGAGATCCGTAAGACGGTCACCTTGCTGTTCACCGACCTCAAGGACTCCACCGCGCTCACCGGCTCGATCGACGCCGAGGCGATGAACGAGATCAAGGCCCGCTACTTCTCCGCGATGGGGGCCCAGATCCGCCGGCACGGCGGCGAGGTCGAGAAGAACATCGGCGACGCGATCATGGCGGTCTTCGGGCGCATCCGTGCCCGCGAGGACGACGCGCTGCGAGCGGTACGCGCGGCCCACGGCATGCAGGTCGTGCTCGCGGAGCTCAACGAGGAGTTCGAGCGCTTCTACGGCGTCCAGATCACCAACCGCACGGGCGTCAACACCGGCGAGATCGTGGCGAACCTCGACCCCACCGCCGACCAGAACCTCGCGACCGGGGACGCCGTGAACGTCGCTGCTCGCCTGGAGCAGAGCGCGCCCCCGGGTGAGGTTCTGCTCGGCCAGGTGACGCACGACTTGGTCCAGAACCACGTGGAGGTCGAGCGGCTCGAGCTCGCGCTCAAGGGCAAACCGGAGCCGGTGCCAGCGTACCGACTCCTCAACGTGCACGACATCGCAGTCCCGATGCACGCCGACACCCCGCTCTTCGGACGCGACCGCGAGCTCGAGCAGCTGCGTGAGGCGTACGACGCGATGGCCGCCGAGCGCACCCCACGGCTGGTCACGGTGACAGGCGAGGCCGGTGTCGGCAAGAGCCGCCTGATCGCGGACTTCGTGGCCGAGGCGTCGGACTCGGCCGCGGTGCTGCGCGGCCGGTGCCTGGCCTACGGCGACGGCATCACGTTCTGGCCGCTCATCGAGATCGTCCGCGGTGCTGCGGCGATCCTGGAGGACGACTCCCCGCAAGCCGCACGCGACAAGATCGCGGACCTGCTACCGAGCGACGACTCCGACCGCGAGGCGGTCGTCGACCGCGTCGTGTCGGCGATCGGACTCTCGACGCGCGACTTCCCGGTGACCGAGATCTTCTGGGGCGCCCGCCGGCTGCTCGAGAGCCGCGCCGTTGACCAACCGGTGGTCGTGGTGGTCGACGACATCCACTCGGCCGAGGCCACCTTCCTCGACCTGCTGACCCACCTGGTCGAGTCCCCCACCCCGCAGCCGATCCTCGTGCTCTGCTCCGCACGGCCCGAGGTGTCGACCGCGCACCCCGAGTGGTGGGAGGCGGCGGGCCGCGCGCGCATCGAGCTGGCCCCTCTCGGAGCGGAGGCGGTGGAGTCGATCATCGACGAGCTCCTGGGGCACGCCAGCCTGTCCCCGGAGACACGTCAGCGCGTGGTCACGGCGTCCGAGGGAAACCCGCTGTACCTCGAGCAGCTGGTGTCGATGCTGCGCGACCGGCCCGCCGGCTCTGGAGACGACGTCGTCGTACCTCCGACGATCGCAGCGCTGCTGAGCGCGCGGCTCGATGCCCTGTCGGGCCCCGAACGCGCGGTGATCGAGCCGGCGTCGGTGATCGGCGTGCAGTTCCCGGGTGCGGCCGTCCACCACCTCGTGCCCGAACCGGTGCGACCTGAGCTCGACACCCACTTCGGCACGCTGGGTACCAAGCAGCTGATCCACCCCGCGACGTTGTCGGGTGAGGACTCCGCGTACCGCTTCCACCACGTCCTGGTGCGGGACGCGACGTATCAGAGCCTGCTCAAGCGCGCCCGTGCGACCCTGCACGAGGAGTTCGTGGAGTGGGCCGAGCGGGTGAACCGAGAGCGCGGGCGCGAGACCGAGTTCGAAGAGATCAACGGCTACCACCTCGAGCAGGCCGTCCGTTATCGGCGCGAGCTCGGCCCGCTCGACGAACACGGGCGGGAGCTGGCCAAGCGCGCTGCGTCAAAGCTGGCGAACGCGGGGTCTCGCGCCCTGGACCGCTCCGACATGCCGGCGGCCGCCAATCTCCTTCAACGTTCTGTCGATCTCCTGGACGAGCAGGACTCCACGAGATTGTGGCTGGTTCCGGATCTTGCCGAGGCACTCATGGTGATGTCTCGCTTCGAGGAGGCCGCAGCAGTCCTGGCGCCCGCGCTCAAGACCGCACGTGACCTGGGCGACCGGCGGCTGGAGGCGAGGATCCGGCTGCGGCAGCTCAACCTCGACGTGGTTGGGGACGAGACCGACGAGGCTCCTGCGGTCGCCGAGGTGGAGCAGATCCTGGCCACCCTGCGGGACCTCGGGGATCACGGTGGCACCGCTCGTGCCTGGCGAGTGCTGATGCTGATCCACGCCCATGCCGGCCTCTACGACGATGTGGCGCAGGCTGCTCAGCATGTGATCGCCGAGGCCGGGATCTCCGGAGAAGCGCGCCTTGTGCGACAGGGCGCCACGGCCTACGCCGTCGCGTCGGTCTTGGGCACGACGCCGGTCGCCGAGGCGCTCGGCACCTGCCAACGCGCCCTCGAGGAGGTGAGGGGCGACCGACTTGCCGAGGGTGTCGTCAGCGGCGCGCTGGCGCAGCTGCGAGCGATGCAGGGCGACTTCGACGAGGCGCGAGTCCGGTACGGCGAGGAGATGCGACTTCTCGCCGATCTCGGGGTGAACAGCCAGTCGGCGTCGACCTCGCTCGACTCGGCCCGGGTCGAGGTCCTCGCCGGAGACCTCGCCGCCGCCGAGTCACATCTGCGCCGGGACGACGCGCAGCTGGCCGAACTCGGCGAGCACTACTTCCGCTCGGAGGTGGCCGGGATGCTGGGGCGCGTGCTGATGCTGCGCGGCGACGCGGCCGAAGCCCAGGCGTTCGTGGTGCTGGCCGAGGCGCTCTCGGACGCCGACGACGCCGGGAGCCAAGTGCTGTGGCGGTCGGCCCGGGCGCGCCTGTTGGCCACGTCGAACCCTCAGCGCGCGCTTGAGCTCGCCCGGGGCGGGGTCGACATCGCCGAGACCACAGCCGACCTGCTGCTGCGCGGAGACGCCTGGTCAGACCTCGGCGAGGTGCATCTGGACGCGAGTGGGATGGACGACGCAATGGGCGCCCTCGAGCACGCATTGGAACTCTACGAGCTCAAGGGCGACACCACCTCCGCCGACCGGGCTCGGCGTCGGATCGCCGAGCTCCGGGCGGTCGGTTAGCTCCCGGCGCAGCTCAGGTCACGCCGCGCAACTTGCCGTTCTGGTCGAGGTACGCGGTGATCTTTACGTTCGTTCCCACCGGCGTGACCACGATGCAGTTCTGCAAGGTCGACGTGTTGCACTGGTCCAGCTCCACCGTCGTCCCGTCGTCGAGGACGTGCGCCAGCTTGATCCTGGACAGGTTGTTGGGCGCATCGCTCGCGCGGAGCAGCAGGGTGATCTGGAAGAAGGTCGCGAACTTCTGGCCGTTCCCGACGTTGATCGCGGACCACTCGCCGAACGCCTTGGTGCAGATCTTCTTGCAGGTGGCGGTGACCGAGGGTCCATCCTCGGCCGTCACGACGAGGTTCGAGGCGGGCGGGGTCACCGAGGTCGCCTGCTTGTTGGAGTCGCTCAGGTCCTTGTCGGTGCTGACGTCGACGTCGCTCAGCGAGAACCCACCGGCGAAGTTGCCGTTGCCGGTGGAGATCGTGGTCGGCTTCTCGTTGGGGTCGCTCAGCGTGTCACCGTGGCTGGAGCCGCCGTCGCTGAAGGTCAGCCCGTTGGAGTTGCCTTGGAACACAGGGTCGCCCGGGTCATAGGTGTTGGAGACCGGGCCCGCGTAGGCCACGATCACGGTGACCGACTTCTTGGCGTTCAGAGCTCCGAACGTGCAGGCCAGCGGACCCGAACCGGCGGGGGCGCAGGAGCCTTGCGAAGGCGTCGAAATATACGCGGGCGAGTCCGGCGTCTCCGTGACCAGGAAGAGGTGGGAGATGTTGCTGGGGCCCGCGTTGGAGATCGTGATCTGGTAGCCCATCGCGTTGCCCGCGGCGACCTTCGGGGGCAAGTTCTTCACGGTCATCGACCAGCGAGGTGGCGAAGCGGAGGCGGAGCCCGCGGTGGCCAAAGCGAACGAGGTGGCCAGGCACAACACCCCGAGTACTCGGCCGAAAGTCTTTCTGCGCATCGCTTGCGCGTCCTCTCTCCGAGACGGAACGTCCGGGAGGGGAGTTGAGCGCACGACAGCCGTGCGGCTGGCCCCCCCAGGAAGCGCGAACGAGGACACGTTGACATTCGTGGTTGCCGATGTCAAGGACCCTGCGGGCCAGGGGTCGCCCGGATAGACGTACGGCCCCGGCGCGCGAGGCGCCGGGGCCGCTGGTACGTCGTGCTCAGCGGGTCACTTGACCGCGAAGGTCGCCTTGCCGCTGGAGCCCTTGAGGGCCTTGTTGCCGGTGTACTTCCCGGTGATGGAGTACTTGCCCTTCGCCTTGACGCCCTTGAAGGACACCTTGGCAATGCCCTTCTTGTTGAGCTTGCCCGAGAGCGTCTTGATCTTGTGGGTGCCCTTCTTGAGGGTGAACTTGACCGAACCGGTCGGCTTCAGCCCGAAGTGCGACTTCACCTTGGCCTTGCCGGTGGCGATGTTCTTCGTGGCGTTGTAGTCGGCCGATGTTGCCGTCGTGGTCTTGTCCTTGCTGACCGTGATCGTGCCGAAGTGCGTCGGGTGTTGCCGTCGGTGCGGTGCAGTGGTCGGGAGCGTACGCAGTTCGGGCACACGTGACGGTCTGGCGTGCCGTGATCGCCAGGTAGGCGTCACTGTCCAGGGGTCACCGTCTCGAGGTGGCCGGCCTTGACCGGAGCCGGATCATGCCCGATCCGGACGCGTTCGACGGTCGCGGGGATCCGCTGCGTCGGGGATGGTCATCGGGAACGGCAGTGGTCGTGCGCCGGTGCCGCGAGCGGTCCCTTGGCCACGACGTGATCCGCCGACCGAGGCTGCCGAGGCCTGCTGCGCGAGGGTTGTCACGGTCGACGGTCAGCGTACCCGTCGTGGTCGCTGCCGTCTGGCCGCGACCATCTTGGCCGGAACGGTGCCGGGGTCGAGGCTGACGCTGGTCGGTCCGAGCGGAGCGTCGCAGGTGTAGTTAGGTCCTGCGACGGCCGGCCGCCAGGCCGGTGACGCCGAGGGCGCCGATCGGTCAGGGCGGCGGCGCCGGCCGCACCGATGAGCTTGAGGTGCTTGGAACGAAGAGACATGTGACTGAAGCCCTCCCAGGGGTTCGAGATCGGGGCGGGACGCTCCCCGGCCCCGCGACAAAGCACCCCATCACACCGCCCACACAAATGCCAGAGCCACACGACCGCCGGTCGTGTGATTTGCGCGGAATCTCAGGAACTCAGGCGTTCCGGGGCGGAGGATGCGCTCCGCGACCTTGCCGATGACCAGCCAGACCACCGCGGCCAGGCCCCAGTTCACGCAGGCGTTCTTCGTGAGCGCCGACGTGCGAGTGGCCCGTCCAGTGCGCGACGCCGTCGGTGCGTGAGAAGACACCGAAGTCGAGCTTGTCGGCGGTGTCGATGCAGAACTTCACCAGGCCGTTGTCGGGGTTCGCCTTGAGGGCGATGCACAGCGCGCCCGCCGGCAAGGATGAGCGCCGCCACCACACACACGACCCAGATCACCTGAGCCAGCGCGGGCGCGCACCATGTTGGCCGCGGCCTTCGCCTGCGCCGTGCGGTCGACCGGTGTCGCCTCGACAGACTCCTCGTCCTCGGTCGACGTGTCTGCGTGTCATCTCGCCACTCCTGTCAGGACCCCTCGGTCCGTCGCCCCTGAGTGCCCTCGCCGGAAGGATGGCACATCCCACCCGCCGCTCGCAGGCGCTTGCGCCTGGTTGGCGAACGTGTCGCGGAAGCCCTTCGGCCCGGCGTCAGCGGCCCTCGAACTCGCGCCTTGCCGGGACCGTTCTCGACGAACGACGCCATCCCGATCCGGCGGTCCTCGGTGGCGAAGAGCCCGGCGAACTGCTGGCGCTCGATGGCCAGACCGGTGGCGAGGTCGACCTCGAGGCCCTGGTCGATGGCCTCCTTGGCCGCTCGCAGTGCGTACGTCGCGGCGTGGCTGAACTGCCGCGCCCACGCCAGCGCCTCGTCGTACACCTGGTCGGCCGGCATCACGCGGTCGACGAGCCCGATCGACAGGGCCTCGTCGGCCTTCACGAACCGGCCGGTGAAGATGATGTCCTTGGCGCGGCTCGGCCCGACCAGACGGGTCAGCCGCTGGGTGCCGCCCGCACCCGGGATGACCCCGAGCAGGATCTCCGGCTGCCCGATGGCGGCGTCCTCGGCGGCGAAGCGCACGTCCGCGCACAGTGCGAGCTCACACCCGCCGCCCAGGGCATATCCGGTGATCGCCGCCACTACCGGCTTGGGGATCCTGGCCACCGCCGTGAACGACGACTGGAGGGCCCCGGAGCGCCTCACCATGTCGACGTAGGACATGTCGGCCATCTCCTTGATGTCGGCGCCCGCGGCGAAGACCTTCTCGCCGCCGTAGACGACGACCGCCTTGATGTCGTCCCGCTCGCTCGCCTCCGTCGCGGCAGCGCGGATCTCCTCCTGGACCTGAACGTTGAGGGCGTTCATCTTGGGCCGGTCGAGCCGGATGGTGCCGACACCGTCAGCGACCTCGAGCCGTACGAACTCCGCCATCTGCTGCCTTTCCGTCGGGGGTGGTCTCGACAAGCTCGACCATCGAGGCTTCGGGGGTTTGCCCGGCATTCTGCCCACCGTCGGGAACAATGTCGTGGGTGACCCCCGGTACCTGGCGCCACCCCGGAGAGACCGCGCCGGTGTGGCCGGGGCGCACGTGGCCGCTGGGTGCGTCGTACGACGAGGAGGCCACGAACTTCGCCGTCCGGGCCCCGGAGGCGACGGGGGTGTGGGTCTGCCTGTTCGACGACGAAGAGCGGGAGTCGAGACACCGGCTGACCGAGGTGTCGCTCGGCATCTGGCACGGCGAGATCCCCGGCGTCGTGCCGGGCACGCGTTACGGCTACCGCGCCGACGGGCCCTGGGCGCCCGAGATGGGTCTGCGGTTCAACGTCGACAAGCTCCTCATCGACCCTTACGCCAAGGCGATCAGCGGCGAGCTCGCGTACGACCCGGCGATCTTCGGGTACGACGCCCGCTCGCCCTCGCGGCGCAGCCGCCGCGACTCCGCGGCGTACGTCCCGAAAGGGGTCGTCCTGCACGACCCTGCGTTCGACTGGGGCGACGACCGGAGGCCGTACACGCGGTGGCGCGACACGGTGATCTACGAGCTGCATGTGAAGGGGATGACGGCGCTGCACGACCGGGTGCCCGAGCACCTGCGTGGCACCTACGCCGGGTTGGCGAGCCCGGCGGTGACCGACTACCTACGCGACCTGGGCGTGACAGCGGTCGAGCTGCTGCCTGTGCAGCACTTCACCAGCGAACCGCACGTCATGCGCAGGGGGATGGCCAACTACTGGGGCTACAACACCCTCGGCTTCTTCGCCCCGCACGGCGCCTACTCCTCCGCCGGCGACCGCGGCGGCCAGGTGCGCGAGTTCAAGGAGATGGTCAAGGCCTTCCACGCCGCAGGGCTCGAGGTGATCCTCGACGTCGTCTACAACCACACTGCGGAGGGCGACGTCACCGGCCCGACGCTGTCGTTCCGCGGGCTCGACGACCGCGGCTTCTACCACCGGGTCGACCACCGGCAGCCCGGCGACCCGTTCGACGACACCTACTGGGACATCACCGGTTGCGGGAACACGCTGAACACGTCCGACCCGAGGCGCTGCGACTGGTGCTCGACTCGCTGCGGTACTGGACCTCGCAGATGCGCGTCGACGGCTTCCGGTTCGACCTCGCCTCGGCGTTGTCGCGCTCGGGCCACGCTGTCGACATGGCGTCGCCGCTGATGATCGCGATCGGGCAGGACCCGACGCTCCGGCACGTGAAGCTGATCGCCGAGCCGTGGGACGTGTCGGCGGACGGCTACCGGGTCGGCGAGTTCCCACCGCCCTGGGTGGAGTGGAACGACCAGTACCGCGACACGGTCCGCGACTTCTGGCGAGGCGATTCCAGTGGCATCCGCACCGTCGCGACCCGGCTCGCCGGATCGTCGGACCTGTACCTCGACGACGGACGATCGCCGTACGCCTCGGTGAACTTCGTGACCGCCCACGACGGGTTCACCCTGCGGGACCTGGTCTCCTACGAGACCAAGCACAACGAGGCCAACGGCGAGGGCAACCGCGACGGGTCCTACACCAACCGCTCGCAGAACTTCGGTGTCGAGGGCGAGACCGACGACGCCGAGACCGTGGCGCTGCGACGTCGTACGGCGGCCAACTTCCTGGTGACGCTGTGCCTGTCGAACGGCGTCCCGATGATCACCGCCGGCGACGAGCGCGGGCGGACCCAGGGCGGCAACAACAACCCCTACGTCCAGGACAACGAGATGTCGTGGGTCGACTGGCGAGCCGACGACGCGTGGCTCGACGTCTACGAGATCACCAAGACGGCCCTGCGGATCCGACGCGAGCACTCCGGCGTTGCGGCAGCGGCACTGGTTCGAGGGGCGGCCAACGATCGAGGGCGGCCGTAAGGACCTGATGTGGCTGCACCCGGAGGGCCGCGAGATGGCCGGCGACGACTGGGCCGACAACGAGCTGTCGGTGGTGGGGATGCTGGTGACCGGATCGCCGCTGCGCTCCCCCGGACCACGAGGTGAGCAGCAGTGGGACAGCTCGTTCCTGATCTGGCTGAACGCCGAGGTCGACGCGGTGAAGGTGACGATGCCGTCCGCGGAGTGGGAGCGCGACGGGCAGGTGGTGCTGTCGACGTGCCCCGATCACCCGGTCGGGACCGCCGTCGGGCCGGGTGAGTCGCTGACGCTGGACGGACGCACCGTCGTGGTGATCGAAGAAATCTGACCTGGGATGCAGCGTCCGGGCGGTCCCGGACGTCTGAGGAGATATGACCGTGTCCCAGGCCCAGGAGTACGCCGAGGTGGTCGCCGCGCGCGCCCCGGCCCTGCTCCGCCTTGCGGTCATGCTGACCGGGGACCGGACCGAGGCCGAGGACCTGGTGCAGACGACCCTGATGCGGACTCAGAAGCACGCGGATCGGATCGCGGCGATGGCCGCGCCGGCGGCGTACCTGAGACGGGTGCTCGTACACGAGCACGTCTCGGGAGTGCGGCGCCTCGGGCGACGTGTGCGCACCAGCTCGCTCGAGGGGCACGACCGCGTCGGTGTCGACGAGGCGGACTCGGTCGACCGGCGTGACGCCACCTGGCGGCTGCTCGCCACACTGCCGCGGCAGCAGCGAGCGGTGCTGGTGCTGCGGTTCTACGAGGATCTGCCGGACCGCGAGATCGCCGAGACGCTCGGCTGCAGGGAGCCGACCGTCCGCAGCAACGCGTCCCGCGCTCTCGCATCCCTGCGTACCCGCCTGGCCGAGACCGAGGAGAGTCTGTGATGACCCAGCCGACCGACGACGAGCTCGGCGCCTTGCTGACGGAGACGTTCGCCGCTCACGAGCACCTCGCCGACCCGGAGCAGGCGGTCCGGCTCGCGACTCAGCCGGGGAGTCCTCCGTCCCAGCGCGGACGGGTCCTGATCGGTGCCGCCGCTGCGGTGGCACTGGTCGCCGTGGGCGCGTCGTACGCTGTGTCGCAGGGCGGTGGCTCCCCTGCCCCGGGCGCCGCCGGCCCCTCCACACCCGGAGTGCTCGGCGGCAACCCTCCCCTGCCGCCGCTGCAGACGGACGCCGGAAACGAGGCTGCCGCCGTCCGGGCCGCGGACCAGCTCGCTACGGGGCTGCCGGTGTTCCCCGACGCGCAGGAGACAGTCGCCGCCGACGTGCCGGCACTGGGCGATGACACCCTCTCGACGGTGCACCCGCAGGGCCATACGATCGAGCGCTCGCGCTTCTGGACCGTCTCCGGGGTGACCTCGAACGAGGTGGCGCACTGGTATGCCGGGCACCCACCGGCCGGCTTCAGCAGCGGCGGCAGTGACGCCGTCGGCGGCCAGGGCGACGGGAAGACGTGGATCGACGAGGTGTACTGGGACCCGGCCGAGGGCGACCGTCTGCCGCCATCCGGCACCTCGGTCGAGATCGAGAGCACAGCCGTCGCCTCGGGCGTCGGCATCCGCCTGACCGTCAGCTCCGTGTGGCTCCCGGCGCGGCCGCTCGCCTCGTTCGTCCAGGACGTGACGTCGATCGACGTGCACTCCACCCACGATCAGTACGGTCGCCAGGAGCGCACCACGCACCGGTCGTTCACCGTGTCCTCTCCAGCCGCCGTTCTCCGCGCCGCTGTCGCCTTCAACGACCTGCCGGGCATGACGCCGATCGCGATGCCCTGTCCGATGATGGCGGACCAGTACACCGACCGGATCGTGTTCCACACCGTGACCGGGGACGTGACTGCGGTGAGCCGGTCGAACGCGTGCGGGTTCGGGATGATCGTCCGCCGGGACGGTCACCGGGTGGACCCGCAGCTCGGTGAGGCCGACCACCTGCTCGCGGCGCTCGGTCTCCGGCACTGACGGAGAGCCGGGTTCATCCCGGGGTGATCCCCGATGACCTTGCCGGCCGAGTCGACAAGGGTGGCGTGGATGACCACCTCATCGGCGCAGGATGCTCGGACCCGCACGCCGCGGCTGGTGCTGGCGATTCTGGTGATCGGCATCATCGCGACACCGGTGCTGGCGTTCCCCTATGTATTGCTGGACCGGGCAGCGAGCCGGATCGACGTCCAGACGGACGCGGCGTGGGTGCTGCTGGTCATCCACGTGACGACGGCGTCCACCGCGTTGATACTCGGCGCTCTGCAGCTGGTGCCGCGCATCCGGGCGAACCGGCGCCGGCACCGGATCATCGGGCGCACGTTCCTCGGCTTCGGGACGGTCGCGTTCGCGCTGACCGGCGTACCGCTGGCGATCACGACGCCCGACGGGAACATCACGCGCTACGGCGTACTGATCCCCGCGCTGCTCTGGCCGGTGCTGGCAGTGACGGGCTGGCGGGCGATTCGCCGCGGGGACGTCGTACGCCATCGGGAGTGGATGGTGCGGGTGTACGCCGTCACGTTCTTCGCGATCACGACGCGGATGCTGGTACCGCTGATGCTGCTCGTCCAGGTGCCCGTGATGCAGAGCCGGTACGACGGCGACGCGCAAGCCGCGGTCTCGGCGACGATCCCCTACGGCCAGTGGCTCGGCTGGATCATCAACTTGCTCATCGCGCAGTGGGTCATCCGCCGCTGGCGCGCTGCTCCCGAACTCGCACCCACCTGATCGTCGAGTCGGCACATGACGGTCGAGTCGGCACATGGCGAGTGAGTGAGCGCTCAGTCGTCATACGACGACTCGCGTCGCTTTAGCACCGTGTTTGCGCCGACTCAGCGTGTTTTGACGTCACTCGCGCCGACTCGGCATTAGGGAGGGCGACCAGACCCATCTCGGAGACGGACGCCAGGACGCTGTGACGGGGGACGATGCGCACGGTGTAGCCGAACGCGCCGCCGCGCTTGAGCTGGACCTCGCCGTCGAAGTGGTAGCGGCCGCCGTCGTAGCTGTCGGCGAGGTCGAGCACGGTGACGGTGGAGTGGACCAGGTCGTCCTCGCCGTCGATGACGCCGTGGACGACTTCGACCGCGACGTCGTCGGGGGTCAGCGAGCCGAGCGCGACGAACGCGCGCACGGTCAGCACCGAGCCCACCTCGGGGTTGTCGCCGACGCCGTGGCTCTCGACGTGCTCGACGCGTACGTCGCCCCATCCGGCGCGGACCTGCCTCTTCCACGCCGCGAGCTCGGTCGCACCCTTGTAGTCGGAGTTCAGCGCGCGGCCCGTGACCGCGGCCGGCGTGTACAGCTGCCGCACGTAGTCGCGGACCATCCGGGTCGCCAGCACCTTCGGGCCGAGGGACTTCAGCGTGTGCCGCACCATCTCGATCCAGCGGCCGGGCACACCGTCCTGGTCGACGTCGTAGAAGCGCGGCGCGACATCCTTCTCGATCAGCTCGTAGAGCGCCGCGGCCTCGAGGTCGTCCCGCCGATCCGCGTCGTCGACGCCGTCGGCGGACGGGATCGACCAACCGTTGGAGCCGTCGTACCACTCGTCCCACCAGCCGTCGAGGATCGAGAGGTTGAGACCGCCGTTGAGGGCGGCTTTCATCCCGGACGTGCCGCAGGCCTCGTACGGGCGCAGCGGGTTGTTCAGCCAGACGTCGCATCCCGGGTACAGCGGCTGCGCCATGCCGATGTCGTAGTTCGGCAGGAACACAATGCGGTGGCGGACCTCGGGGTCGTCGGCGAAGCGGACGATCTCCTGGATGAGCTTCTTCCCGCCGTCGTCGGCGGGGTGGGCCTTGCCCGCGATGATCAGCTGTACGGGGCGCTCCGGGTGCAGCAGGAGGCGCTTGAGCCGCTCCGGGTCGCGCAGCATCAGCGTGAGCCGCTTGTACGACGGGACGCGCCGCGCGAACCCGATCGTCAGGACGTCCGGGTCGAGCGCCTCGTCCACCCAGGTCAGCTCCGCGGCCGGGATGCCCCGCTTGAGGTTGGACTTCAGCAACCTCTGGCGGGCATCGATCACGAGCCGCTCGCGCAGCTGGCGCTTGACCGACCAGACGTCGACCGACGGCGTGTGGTCGACGGCCTGCCAGAACGAGTCGACCTCGTCGGCATCGCCGTTCGCGCCGTGCCGCTCCGCGAGGTCGAACACCTCGCGACCGACCCAGGTGGGCGCGTGCACGCCGTTCGTGATCGACGTGATCGGGACCTCGGCCTCGTCGAACGCCGGCCACAGGCCGTGGAACATCTCCCGGCTGACGTGCCCATGCAGCCGGGAGACGCCGTTGGCACGCTGTGCCAGCCGGAAGCCCATCACCGCCATGTTGAAGACCGTCGAGTCGCCCCCGGCGTAGTCCTCGGCACCCAGCGCCAGCACGCGCTCCAGCGGTACGCCGGCGATGGGGCCGGCCGTCCCGAAAGTACTGCTCGATCAGATCGCGGGCGAACCGGTCGATGCCGGCCGGCACCGGGGTGTGCGTGGTGAAGAC
>CAVYGG010000003.1:0-2130826 GCA_963768045.1 uncultured Actinomycetota bacterium
GGGCGCCTGTGGAGGACAGTACGTTCTGGATTCTCTCCGTGGAGAAGAACGGCGAGCACGTCTCGGTCAACATCGACGAGTCCTTCCTGAGGCTCATCGCGAGGATCACGCGGGACCGCGATGTGTACCCGGACGTCGAGGACTAGGGGCGCTCGGCCGAACGGGCAGCGGCATGAGCGGGCGCTTCCCTCAGTTGAGCAGAGGCAGCCTCGTCAGTCGACGTCTAGTTCGTGTCGCATCTGCACATATGCGCGTCTGAGGTCGTCCCGCCAGCCATTGCGGGTCGTCCTCCACTCGTCGCCATTAAAAGTCTCGATCGAGAAGGCGACAACTTGGAAGTCGTAGGCGATCGTCGTGATCAGCTCGTTGAGTTCCGCGGACACATAAAGCCCGGCGGTCGTCGCCGCTTCCACCAGATGATTGAATACTTCCTCAGCGAGGGCCTTCTTATAGGGCGCCACTTTCATTGTGCCGTCAGGCTGCGGAGCGCCCCCCTCCGTAAGGCGGCTAACGAACCGTTCCGCCTGGTCCTGGACCACGTAGTACCGTTCCAGGGCGCTGGCCCGCTTATCTCGAACCCACTGCTCGTGGGATTTGCTTGAGGCGAGAAGCGTGGCGATCAAACTGCCAGCCACACCGGCCATCGCACCGATCAGGGCCGTGCCTAGCGGCAACCACACCGCCTGAGCGTCACTCATTGGTGGCACCTTACTGGGGCCATAGCCCCGTTTGCGGGCCCTGGCTCCGAGTCGGAGCAACACCACGAACCATTCAGCAGAGCGCACTTTCAAGTGAGGACGATTGGACGGCGGCTCAGGACGGTGAACGGGGCGGGGTTCGCGGGCGGCCGCCAGCGTCAGTACTTCGGGCTTGCTCAGGGTGAAGTCCAGGATCAGGGGCGTGAGGAGGAGACGGTTGGGTGGGTGCGGCGCCGGCGCGCTCAATGGTCGACGTGACACGCCTGTACCAGAGGTGCCTCGCGGCGGTTACGCGCAGCCGGGGCGCTGAGGCGGCACGCTGCCTGCCGGTGATCATGCGCTGTGCTGACTCGTCGATCGCCGCCTCGTAGAACGCGTCCGCGAGGGCGAGGATGACGCCGTTGATGCCGGGGCCGTCGCTGAAGAAGTAGTCGGCCATGGTGTTGTGGGCGCCCTGGTTGTCGACGACCGCCTCGGTGACCGCTGCCTGGAAGTCCTGGGACTCCAGGAACTGCTTCTTGGAGTTCACCTGCGTCTGCTTGACCAGGTCGGGGTAGGCCAGCAGCCGCTGCACGAGACCTTGGACGAACTCCCGGACCTGGGACTCGGTGAACGACTCGGCGCCGAAGAGGTCGTTCATCTTGTCGATGACGACCTGGAGGGCGACGTACTTCGGCTCCTTCTTGGTGCCGGTGCCGGCGGCGCTGATGCCCTTGAGCTGTCCGTCACCGGTCAGGGAGATGTCGACCGCGGCGCCCTTGGTGTGCTTGACCCCGACCAGGACCACGTCGGAGAGGTCGACCTCTGCGGCCCAGGAGGTCTCGTCGATGACCCGCTCGAGCAGCCGCAGGAAGATCGACAGCATCTCCAGGTACGGGGTCGCCGTAGTCGACGATCTGGCTCATGAAGTCGTAGAGCCGGACGAAGGTGCCGACGTCCTTGCGGAACAGGTCGAGCGCGTCGAGGGTGACCTTGTCGTCCTCCTCGATCGCCCGGGCGTAGCGGCGCGCGAAGTCGTGCTGGGCCGGGCTGATCGCCGCGGAGAGGGCGTTGTTGCCCTTGCGGGTGACCCACAGCTCGGCGACCTGGTCGACCTCGGTCCTCGGTGTAGATGCCGGCCTGGTCGAGCTTGGTCGCGAGGTCGTGGACGACGTTCGGGTCGGTCTCGGTCTCCAGGGTGGCGTTCGGTGAAGTACGGCTCGAAGGCGGCCTGGATCGTCCTCGGGCTCGTTGACGAAGTCGAGGACGAACGTCTTGCGCTTCTGCTCCCCGCCGGCGGTGCGGTAGGTGCGGTTGAGCCGGGACAGCGTCTGCACCGCGGTGACCCCGGACAGCTTCTTGTCGACGTACATCGCCGCACAGCAGCGGCTGGTCGAAGCCGGTCTGGAACTTGTTGGCGACGATCATGATCTTGAACTGGTCGGTGCCGAAGGCGCCGGCAGGTCCGCCCGCGCAGACCGGGGTTCATGTTGGCCTCGGTGAACGTCGGCTCGGCCTTGGCGAAGGTGACGCCGTCGTCGGTGATCGCGCCGGAGAACGCCACCAGGGTGCCGATGTCGTGTAGCCGCTGCTTGGCGATGTAGGCGTCGATGGCCTTCTTGTACCGGACCGCGGCCTTGCGGGAGTCGGTGACGACCATCGCCTTGGCGTGCCCGTCGAGCAGGTGCGCGACGTTCGTCGCGGAAGTGCTCGACGATGATCTGCACCTTCTGGCTGATGTTGGTCGGGTGCAGCCGCACCCACCGCATCAGCCCCTTGCGCGGCCGCGGCCTCGCTCGACCTCGCTCGCCGTCGCCGCTCTCGGCCTTGCCGGCGATCTTGAACGCGGTCTCGTAGGTCTGGTAGCCCCTGCAGCACGTCGAGGATGTAGCCCTCCTCGATCGCCTGCTTCATCGAGTAGACGTGGAACGCGCGCGGCTTGCCGTCGGCGCCCTTGCGTCCGAACAGCTCCAGGGTCTTGGCCTTCGGGGTGGCGGTGAACGCGAAGTAGGAGATGTTGGTGCGACTCGGCGCGCTCGGTCATCTCCGCGGCCAGGATCGCCTCGACGTCGACCTCGCCGCCGTCCTCGATCTCCTTGAGCTCCTCGGCGGTCAGGACCTGCCTTCAGCTTCGAGGCGATCTGCCCGGACTGCGAGGAGTGCGCCTCGTCGGCGATGACCGCGAACTTCTTGCCCTTCAAGCCCGGCGTCGGCCCGGATCTCGTCCAGCGCGAACGGGAAGGTCTGCATCGTCACGACGATGATCAGCTCGCCGTTCTTCAGCGCCGTCGCCAGCAGCCCGGACTTCGACTTCGCGCCGGCCTTGCGGACGTCCTCGGGGCTGATCGTGGCCACGATCTTGCCCGGTGCCGTCGATCTGCCGGATCGCGTCCTGCAGCTGCCCGTCGAGCACGGTGCGGTCGGTGACCACGATGACCGAGTCGAAGACCTTCTCGTTGTCCACGTGCAGCCGCGCCAGCCGGTGCGCGGTCCAGGCGATCGAGTTGGTCTTGCCCGACCCGGCCGAGTGCTGGATCAGGTACCGCTGCCCGGCGCCCTCCTCGGCGACCGCGTCGACGATGTTCGTGACCGCCTCCCACTGGTGGAAGCGCGGGAACAGCATGCTCGTGCGACGCACCTGATGGCTTGCCGCTGATCGGGTCGACGTCCGACTCGTCCTTGGTCTCCACGATGCATCAGCCGGCCGATGATGTGCAGCCAGGCGTCGCGCTGCAGCACCCGCTCCCACAGGTACGCCGTCGCCGACCGCCCGTCCGGGTTGAGCGGGTTGCCCGCGCCGCCGTCGTTGCCCCGTGTTGAACGGCAGGAAGTGGGTCTTCTCGCCCTCCAGCCTGGTGGTCATCGCCGACCTCGTCGTTGGAGACCGCGAAGTGCACCAGCGCCCGGTGCCCGAACGACAGCAGCGGCTCGGGCCGGCCGTTGGTCAGCGGGTTGCGGTCCTTCCGGTACTGCTCGATCGCCTCGTCGAGCGACTGGGTGAAGTCGGTCTTCAGCTCCACCGTCGCCACCGGGAGCCCGTTGACGAAGAACACCAGGTCGATGCTGCGCTGGTCGGCGGTCGAGAAGTGCACCTGCCGCATCACCCGCACCCGCACCTCGCGCGTAGTGCTCGATCGTCGTCGCGTTCAGCGTCGTCTCGGGCCGGAACTGGCACATCTGTGAACCGTCGCCGCCGACGTGACTGAACCCGTTGCGCAGCACGTTGAGCGTGCCGCCACCGTGCTCCAGCGGCGTGTCCAGCACCTTGACCAGCCGGTCGAGCAGCTGACCCTTCGCTTGTCGACGTCGCCGGCACCCGGCTTGACGACCTTCGCGCAGCTCGTCCGGCTGGGTCGTCCTCCAGCCAGCGCGAACAGGTCCTCGGGGAACAGCGCCCGCTCCCGGTCGTAGCCGGCGTCGTTCGCCGAGTACAGCCAGCCGTGCGCGGCGAGGTGCTCGCAGATCTCCGTCTCGAAGACGACCTCGTTGTGCTCGCGCCATCACGCCACCTCGCCGCGAACGTCGATCTGACCCGTCACCGCCGCCGTGATCAGCGCCGACCGCCGCTCCCGGGACAGTTCGATGAACCGCTCCGTCTCGGCGATCAGCGTGTCGATCTTCGCGGTCTGCTCGTCGAGGTAGCTCGACGATGCGTCGCTGCTCGTCGAGCGGCGGCACGGCGACGCGGAGTCGCGCGCAGATCTCGCGCAGGTTCAGATTGTCGACTGGTTGCGCCGACGTCGATGCCAGCGCGAGTGCTCGCGATACGTCGCGCAGGACGTAGCCAGCAGCGAGCGACCGAGGTCGCATCGACGTCGGTCGAAGCCGAGCATGACCGTCTGCTGCGCAGCGAGCCGTCGCAGGCATCGACCTCGCCGAGCTGCACGCGCCTGACCGATCGCCCTCGACGCACCAGCAGCACTGTCACCAGTCGCACGATCGGCGTCGCTGCGCGAGTACTCGCACCTCGTCGACGTCGACGAGTCGCAGTCCGCGACGATCCGGACGTGCTTCGCCACGTCGCGATCGTGCGACGGAGATCGACCGTCGTCCGCCGTCCGACGTACTGCTCGGAGCTCAACGTCGTGCCGAACGAGGCCACGCTGGATCAGCACAGCGTCCGACTTGACGGCGTCGGTCGCCAGTCGAGCCGCGCGACGCTGCGTCGACGACGGCCTGCGCGCCGCTCGCGGAGCATCTCGATCAGCCGCTGCTGCTCCTCGATGAGCGTGTCGATGCGGGCGGTCTCGCGGTCGAGGTAGTCGGCGATGGCGCGCTGCTCCTCGAGCGGCGGCAGCGGAACGGCGATCGGCGCCGATCTGCTCAGCGATAGTCTGCGACTGCGATGGCCGTGCTGCACGCGACTCGATCGCGCTGAGTCGTCGATGCTGCGCTGCAGAGCAGTAGTCGAGGAATCGGCGGTCGGACTCGTCGAGCCATCGGACGTAGCCGCGACGATCGTAGTTCCGGAGCCACGACGCTCGCAGGTCCTCGGAGACGCCGAGCGACCCGTGCCACGCCTGCACCTGCGATGACGACGAGGTCGCCGGGCGACGCAGCGTCATGATCGTTCGCAGGCTCGTCGAGCGTACGACTCGGCGTTGTCGTCCGAGCTGCCATCGATCGACGCCGTGTCGCGATGCAGCACGCCGTCGGATCGTCGACGTCCTCAGATGCGCCGCCGATCGGCAGTCGGCTCGGACGTGCCAGCCTGCCGACATGCGGCCGACGTCGGCGATCCGAGCGACCTGTCGGCGACGGTCGCGTCACCCCTCGACCTCCCGCAGCAGGTCGAGGATCTTGGCGACCTGCTTCTCCAGGTCGGCGTCGATCTCGGCGAGCGGGCGGGGTGGGACGTACTTGTAGAAGTGGCGGGTGAAGGGGATCTCGTAGCCGATCTTGGTCTTCGTCCGGTCGATCCAGGCGTCGGGGACGTGCGGCTGCACCTCGGTGTCGAAGTAGGCCTGGATGACCTCGACCTTGCCGTCGGCGCCGGCGGTGGAGCCGCCGTAGGTGAAGGGGACGTTCTCGGTGTCGCGCTTCTTCGCGTCGGGCTTCGGCTTGCCCTTGCGGTCGGCGACCGGCTTGCCGGCCTCGTCGAGCAGGGGACGCTCGACGGTGATGGTCCAGTAGCCGAACTCGTCGTTGCGACAGGACCTTGGAGTAGTCGGGGTCGGCGTCGGCGAAGTCGTCGTACAGCTGGACGACCTTGGCGCGGTCGGCGTCGCTGATCTCGCGGCTCTTGGCGCCGAGGTTCTTGCGCATCTTGGTCCAGAACGAGGTGCCGTCGATGAGCTGGACCTTGCCGCTCGCGGTCGGGGTGCTTGGTGTTGTCGAGGATCCAGATGTAGGTGGCGATGCCGGTGTTGAAGAACATGTTGGTCGGCAGCGCGACGATCGCCTCGACCAGGTCGTTCTCCAGCAGCCACTGGCGGATCTCGGACGGGCCGGACTCGGCGCCACCGTTGAACAGCGGCGAGCCGTTCAGGACGATCCCGACCCGGCCGCCGCCGTCCTCGGGCGCGGCCGCATCTTGTGGGCCAGGTGGAGCAGGAACAGCATCTGGCCGTCGGAGATCGACGGGAGCCCCGGGGCGAAGCGGCCGTAGGGGCCGGCTTCGTCGCGCTCGCCTTCGTGATCGCCTTGGCGTACTGCTTCCAGTCCACGCCGTAGGGCGGGTTGGACATGCAGAAGTCGAACGGCGGCCCGCGAACAGCGTCGTCGGTGAGCGTGTTGCCGAAGGCGATGTTGGTCGCGTCCTGGCCCTTGGCGATCATGTCGGACTTGCAGATCGCGTAGGACTGGGCGTTGTTCTCCTGGCCGTAGAGGCTGCAGCCGGGCGTCGGGGTTGCTGCGCGAGCAGGTGCTCCTCGGCCAGGGAGAGCATGCCGCCGGTGCCGGCGGTGGGGTCGTAGAGCGTAGCGGACGATGCCGGGCTCGGTCAGGGCGGCGTCCTTCTCGGCGAAGAGCAGGTCGACCATCAGCCGGATCGCGTCGCGGGGGGTGTAGTGCTCACCGGAGGTCTCGTTCGAGGCCTCGTCGAACTTGCGGATGAGGTACTCGAACAGCGTCGCCCATCTCGGCGTTCGAGCACCGTGTCCGGGTGCAGGTCGACGGCTTCGAACGAACTTGACGATCTCACGCAGGTAGAGCCGCGCCTTCTCGCAGGGTCGAGGATCTCCTTCTCGAAGTCGAAGTACTCGAACACGTCGACGTCGGCGGAGAACCGGTCGATGTAGTCGGTCAGGTTGTCCGCGAGCCCGTCGGGGTCGGCCAGCAGGTTGGCGAAGTCGTAGTTCGAGGTGTTGTAGAACGGCCGCCCGGTGGCCTTCGTGACCTCGACCTTGAGCCGGTTCGGGTTGTCGTACTTCGCGGCCAGCGTCGCGGACCTCGTCGCGGTCGGGCTCGAGGATGCAGTCGAGTCGCCGCAGGATCGTGAACGGGAGGATCACGTCGCCGTACTGGTTGGGGCGGTAGGGACCCCGGAGCTGGTCGGCGATCGACCAGATGAAGCTACCGAGCGTGCTCACAGAGTTCCTCACGACAGACGACGAGCGATCGCTGCTCAGTCTGCCGCAGGCTGTCCCGTGGCACTGGCACTCCCATGCTCGGGCGATTGGTTTTCCTCTGGTCGCGGGGGGATATTGGGGGACGGCTCGCCTTCCAGGGAGGGTCGCGCTCAAAGAACTGAGAGTCCGGCCCGGGTGGGATGTCCTCCGCTATGGAGTGACCTCGTGGATCTCCACGTCGGCCCAAGGATCGTTCGCTCGCGAGCGCGCGCTTTCGGGTGCGCGCTTTGTAGCCCGTCCCGTCCCGACCCGACCCGACCCGGGGGACGCGTCTTGCGACGGCGTTACGTCCTTGAGTCCCGCTTGCTTGCGGCGCCACCTGCGTTGACGGATGGCGGTCTGCTCGCGGCGTCGTGCAATGAGGTCCGACTCCGGCTGGTGCTCCGTGCATGTGTCGGACTCGGTAGCCGTCGCCGTCAACGTCCCACCATCCGCGGGTGACTAGGCCAGAAACGGCCATCTCCGCGTGCGGTGACTCTGCGAAGCGTCGGATGTCCCGCATCGTGAGGTAGCCGTCTGTCTCTCGGCGCATCGACCACAGAGTGCCTCAACGTGGGTGCGGAACTCCGCGTCTGTGAGGACGTGGCATTCGTCGCCGAAGTCGTCGGAAAGTTTCGTCCACGTCATCTCGGGAGCCCATCGCTAGGGAACCAACGGACCGCCTGGCACCAGCTGCCGAGCGCGAACGGCGTCCGTGGAGCTCGATGTCCAATCGGTCACTGTGGTGCGCGAGGATCCGCACCACGGCCGGCTGCGGGCATGAGGTCACCAATATTGACTGTCACACGCGCCCTCTGTCTGGAACGTCACACAGGGTTGAGAGTCCGGTAGGGCATTCGGACGGGCTCCGCGTCGCTGAGGTCGTAGGAGGGCGTGGATGTCAGCACTGTTCCGCTCTCGTTCCTGCTTTGAAGCCTTCGCCGCGCGGGCTTGCTTGAGCCGCGAGTGACATGCGCAGCATGTGGGCCCTCATCAGCGAATCGATTCGACGTTCCAGCTCGTCCGGCTGCAGTACTCCATCCGGATCGGCAATGCGGGCGTACTTGGCGCGCAAACCGCGGCGCGCTGGCAGCGTTTCGGCCGTGCGATCCTGCCGCCCCCGCCCCCATCGTTCGGCTACTGCGATGCGGGCAACGAGACTGCGTTGATTGTTCGTGGGTGACCTCGTCACGGGACGCTCCTAGAGATGAGTGACTAGGGCTGTCCGCTAAGGCATGCCCGTCACTCGGAGCGCATCGGCCCGTCCGAAGGGCCCGCGCAGGAGACCCCGCGCTGTTACGACTGAGTTCTAGGACGCCCATTCCTTTGTGCGGTTCATTCGCGGCCTTCGGTCAGCCGCGTGTCGGCTTGCGCCTCTGCTGTGCTGGATATTCGCGTCAGGTCGTGATCGAGTTGGTGGGCATCGAGCGTTACACGGGCCCGAGGTGGCCCCTGGCGCTGCATAAGGTCGAGAACCTCGAAGATGCGCTCGCTTCGGATGATGTTGTCGTCTCGGCGTCTTCCGGCCGCCCAGCAGTGACAGCAGATCCACCTCAGTCGGCGGCTTCCTCGGCGCCTGAAACTTTGATGCGCCCTACGCTCCCGGGGCCGGTGCCGTCATCCGGCGTGAGCATGAGCGAAGCGTGGCCGTCGTCGGGCGTTTCCCGGCGCAACTCGCCGACAGTGTGCCTCTTGTCGCGAGGGCAAATGATTACCACTCTTGGCTCAGGCGATGCTCGGCCCAGAAGTCCTCATGCCACGTCAGTCGGCTGGCTCGGCCATTCTTCACAGCAGGTCTCCTAGCGCCATGCGGCGGTGTGCCTCGCGGGCCCGCTCGTCGGCCGCGCTGGCGGCGTACCGGCCGACCATCTCCCGGGAGCGCCAGCCGGCCAGCCGCATGAGGTCGTTCTCCTGGCCGCCGTCGGCGAGCCACAGGTGCGCGAAGGTGTGCCGGAACTGGTGCGGGTGGATCGGCTCGAGCCCGGCGTCCTTGCAGCGCCGCTCGAGCATTTGGCGGACGCCGGAGTCGGTCATCGGGCCCTTCTTGCCGATCCAGAGCCGGTCGGAGGTTCGCGGTCGGGGTGCGGTCCGCGCTCGCGGAGGTAGCGGCGCAGCGCGTCGGCGGTCTTGGCGCCGTAGGGGCAGGCGCGGCCGCGGCCGCCCTTGCCCATGACGAAGGCGACGGACTGCTCGCGGTCGAGGTCGTCGACGCTGAGGCCGGCCAGCTCGCCGGCCCGCATGCCGGTGTCGAGGAACAGGCGGATGATCGCGGTGTCGCGGCGGTTCTCGAAGGTGTTGCCGGCGCAGGCCTTGAGCAGCGCGGCCAGGTCGTCAGGTCGAGGACCGGCACGGGCTGCTCGGGGATCTCCGGCGGGCTCATCGTCTCGAACGGGGTCCGCTCGAGCTCGCCGTCGACCACGAGCCAGCGGAACAGCTGCTGCAGGCGATCGGTAGTGCTTGGCGACGGTGGCGGGCGAGACCCGCTCGTGCATCTGCGCCAGGTACGTCTCGAGGACGCGGGCCGTGACGTCGGTGTGGTTGACGCCGTAGGCGCTGCTCGTCGAGCCAGTCGCAGAGTGCGTTTCCGCAGGTCAGATAGGACTCGATGGTGCCGCGCGAGCGGTTCTTCGCGCGCAGATGCACCCGCCAGTCGTCGAGGAAGTCACGCAGCGGCTCGCCGGCGGCGGTGCTTGACGGGTGCTCACAGAGGCAGAATACTCCTCTGTGCAACCGTTGTGCGGGATCCAATCCCCGCGTTTCCGCAGGTGGTGGGGCGGGTGGGGCTCGAACCCACGACCCAGGGATTATGAGTCCCTTGCTCTGACCGACTGAGCTACCGCCCCGCGGCACATTGTGCCCCGCCTCGAGCGGAGCGTCGGAGCCGGCATTTCGGCACGGCGAACGGTCACCTTGTTGAATGTCTCCCGATGGATGCGCCAGCGGGTAAGACGACGGAGGCGCCGGCGTACGCCGGTGACCCGACGACGCCTGTTCGCGAGTGGGCGTGGATGCTGCGGGTGCTCGCCATCGTCGTGGTGTTCGCCGCCATCACGATCTTCCGCTCACACCAGGTCGACATCCCGTTCCGCGACCCGAGCGGGAAGCTGTTCTCGCACAAGATCGTGAGCACCGCGGAGATGCTCCTGCTGTTCGTGGCCCTCGACATCGTGGTGCGGTGGTACCGGAACCGGGAGCAGGGCCCGTCGTTGTGGCGGACGGCGCGAGCACGCTGGACGCCGTACCGCATCGCGATGATCGCCGCAGCTCTCATCGCCTATCAGGTCGTCTACCTCTGCTATCGCAACCTCAAGAGCTGGGACGTCTTCCTCCCTCCCCAGGACGACATGCTCCTGCGGTGGGACAAGTGGCTGTTCTTCGACCACAGTCCCGCCGTCCTCATGCACGACCTGCTCGGACAGGACCTGGCGGCGAGACTGCTCACCGACCTCTACGAGTCCTTCTCGACGCTGGTCACGATCGCGCTGGTCGCCGCGCTGGCGTTCACGCCGACGGTGCGGTCGGCGTACGTCTTCGTGGTCTCCGCCATGTGGGCGTGGATCATCGGCGTCGGCTCCTACTACCTGATCCCGTCGCTCGGACCGTTCCACGCGGCCCCCGCGGAGTTCGCCGGGCTGACGCGGACGTCGATCCAGGAGACCCAGGAGACGTACGTCGAGCAGCGGGCGCATCTGCTCGCCCAGCCTCAGGCGCACGACGCGTTCGCGCAGATCTCGGCGTTCGCCAGCCTGCACTGCGCGCTGACCTTCCTGATCTTCCTGATGGCCCGGTACTACGGCCTGCGCCGGCTCTCCTGGGTGGCCGGAGTGTTCCTGGTGGGCACGCTCCTGGCCACGGTGTACCTCGGCTGGCACTTCGTCGTTGACGACGTCGCCGGCCTCGCCATCGCGTGGGTCGCGGTCCAGCTCGGAAAACTGACTGTCATGGGTTCGTGGCGTTCCCAGCGAGAACCCTCCCCCAGCCTCTAGAATCCGGCCACGCTGTCAGGCCGCGACGGAGGGGTCCGGTGAAGAACATCCTTTTCCTCCTGATGATCATCTGGTTCATCCTCGGAGCAAGCGCCGCGCACGATCGCGGGTACTTCGACTCAGGTCGCAATCACGACTGTGCGTTCATCGGCAGCGCGATGCTCACCGTGGTCGCCGGACCCCTCAACTACCTCGGGCTGCACCCGACGGCCGCCTGCTAGGGGCGAGCGGGCCCGCCACGGGCCACCACGGGCGGGTCGGCGTCCAGGGTGCCGAGCCACGTCGCGGCGACGTGCCCCCACTCGTCCAGCTCGTCGTCCGACAGGGAGGGTTGGCAGCGCGCCCACGACTCGACGCGTCCGAGCCGCCCGAGGGACAGCGAAGCGGGCAGCGCTCCGCGGAGCTGCGCGGCGGGGACCAAGTCGCTCCACACCTCCAGTGCCGCGTCAGCGACCCGCCACAGCCGCGGGTCATCGCCATCGGCCTCGAGCTTCTCCCCGAGGATGTTGAGCGGGATGAGCAGGACGCCGAGCGGCTCTGTGATCCATGCGTCGCCGAAGTCGAAGAACCGAAGCCGGCCGTCGACGTCGAACACGTTGTTCTCGTGGAGGTCGTTGTGGTTGAGCGTGAGCGGCAGGCCGAGCGCCGCAACGTCCTCCGCCCACCGGCGTACGACGGGAAGGTGGGCACGGAGGCGGTCGGCCACGTCTGGGGCCAGGACGCGTGGGTCGTCGGCCGCCAGCGCGGCGTACTGGTCGATCCGGGCGGACAGGTAATCGACCGCCTCCTCGGGTCGTAGCTGGGTCATCCCCAGCCCGATCAGCTCGGCGTGGTGCGGGACGAGCTCGCGCTGGAGCAGGGCGGCCTCGCGGGCCAATCGCACCCAGTTCTCGAGCTCGCCGCCGGCGGTCTCATAGAAGACGTCGCCCTGGTCGGGCGTGAGCAGGAAGCCGTCGCTGGCGGCGGTGACCGGGACGACCCGGTCCGGTGTCAGCCTGGCGAGCGCGTCCATCAGCGGCAGCTCGATCTGTTGACCGGGGCAGTTCTGCTTGGCGAACCACACGCCATCGGCCGTCTCGATCCGCCAGACGGTCGCCCAGCCACGAAGCTTCTGCTGGGTCATCGAGGTGACCGGCCCGACGATCCCCTCACACCAGGCGCGGATCTCGGCGCGGAACTCCTCGGTCCCCCACCGCGAGGACAAGGACCGGTCGCGCGGCGGGAGCGCGTCGTACCACTCAGGCATCGGGGTCCTTGCGCTGCATCTCGAGCTCACGCTCGACGGGCCGGAACCCGAGGTCGCGGTTGATCCTCTGCATGAACGTGTTCTCGACGGCGTTCCAGGTGTGGATGACCCGGCGCTCAGGATGCTCCGCGGCGAGCAGCTCGAGCACCGCCACCTTCAGCGCCATCCCGAGACCGCGCCCGCGGTGATCGGGCATCACGAGCGTGTCGTCCTGCACGACGTAGTCGGCACCATGGACCAGGTAGGCCAGGGTGTACCCCCCGAACACCCCGTCGCTCCTCCGGCGTGCGACCGCGACGATCTGGTCGTGCGCCGCGACCGTGCGCTCCTCCCCCTCACGCACCCGGTCGACGGTGATCTCCACGGGCTGGTGGTCGACCTCGCCCGACGGCGCGTCCCGCCCCATCTGCGTATGCATGGCGGCATAGGCCTCGACCAAGTCGTCCGGGGCACGATTCCCCCAGATCACGACCTCGTAACCCGACGGGATTCCCGGGAAGGCGCCCAGCCGCGCCACGTCGACAGGGAGCCGGAGGAGCTGGTGGTCCTGCTCCTGCACGACCGCGTAGCCGAGCGCCGTCGCGAATCCGTACGCCGGCGACGACTCACCCTCGAGCGGCTGGTTGACCTCCCCGAGCCAGGTCGTGCGACCGGCGGCGCGCGCACGCCGTACCAGTTCTTCGTGGAGCGCCCGGCCGACTCCACGGCGCCGGGCCGCGGGGACTACCCGAACCTGGAGGAGAGCCAGCTGCAGGTTGTCCTCGACCGTGAGGCCCAGCTCGGCGGTTCCTATGAACGTGCCGGCGTCCCGCGCGACCAGCAGCGTGCGGCGAAAGTACGAGCTCGGTCTCCGGGCCAGCTGCAGCAGCTGCGGAAACGTGCGCAGGACCGCCTGCGGATGGTCGACGCGATAGGCCGCCTGCTCGACGTCGTGGTAATCGCGGAGGCCGGCGTCGTCCTCCGGGTCGAGCTCGGAGATCTCCACCACGGCACCCAGCCAACCGGACCCCGGCCTGTCGGACCACTGCTTTAGAAGGCATGCTCGGGGGCATGGACACGCCACCGCCGCTCGAACCACTTCCCGAGGACTGGACCCGCGCCCTGGCCGTCGTCGCGCATCCAGACGACATGGAGTTCGGCTCCGCCGCCGCGGTCGCGCGCTGGACCGGTCAGGGCAAGGAGGTCGTCTACTGCATGGTCACCTCCGGCGAGGCTGGGATCGACTCGATGGAGCCCGACGAGTGCCGCCGGGTGCGCGAGGCCGAGGAGATCGAGTCTGCACGGATCGTCGGCGTCTCCACCGTGGAGTTCCTGCACCAGCCCGACGGGATTCTCGAGTACGGCGTACCGCTGCGGCGCGAGATCGCCGCGATGGTGCGGAAGCACCAGCCGGAGATCGTGATCACCGGGAACTTCCACGAGACGTTCGGCGGCCGTTTCCTCAACCAGGCCGACCACATCGCCACCGGCAAGGCCGTGCTCGACGCCGTGCGCGACTCCGGCAACCGGTGGGTGTTCCCCGAGCAGCTCATGGACGGGGTCGAGCCCTGGGGCGGAGTGAAGGCTGTGTGGGTCGGCGGCTCGCCGGAGGCCGAGCACGGCGTCGACACCACCGACACCTTCGACAAGGGCGTCGAGTCACTCGCCGCGCACGCGGCGTACATCGAGGGTTTGGGCTGGGAGAACTGGGACCCGCGCGAGTTCCTCGAGGGCTTCGGCCGGCAGACCGGGCAGCGGATGGGCGTCGCCTTCGCTACGGGGTTCGAGGTCTACCCGCTCGGCTGGGGCGACTGATGTCGTACCTCACCTCGGACCCGGGGATCTCTCTGGACGGCTTCATCGCCGGACCCGACCAGGGCCTCGAGAACCCGCTCGGAGTCGGCGGCGAAGAGCTGCACCGGTGGATGTTCGAGGAGCCCGAGCAGCACGCGGCCGAGATGGAGGCGATCACGTCCGCCGGCGCGTACATCATGGGCCGGAACATGTTCGCCTCCGGCCGCGGAGAGTGGGACCTCTCGTGGAAGGGCTGGTGGGGCGACGACCCGCCGTACCACGCGCCGGTCTTCGTGCTCACCCACCACGAGCGCGATCCTCTCGAGATGCAGGGCGGGACGACGTTCCACTTCGTGACCGGCGGCCCCGAAGAGGCGCTCCGGCTGGCCACAGAGGCGGCCCGGGGCGGGAGTATCTCGATCGCCGGCGGGGCGTCGACGATCAACCAGTACCTCCGGGCGGGGCACATCGACGAGCTGCGGCTCCACTTGGCGCCGATCGTGCTCGGCTCCGGCGAAGCTCTCTTCCGCGACCTGAAGGGGTTGTCGCTCGAGATCGCATCGTCGCGGTCGACGTCGCTGGTCACCCACGTGACACTCAAGCGAGTCCGGGCCTGAGCGTGTGTCCTCGCAGGTCCCATGGCTCCCCCGGTTGGACTCGAACCAACAACCCTTCGGCTTCCGGCGACCGGTCCTCCGTGGTCCGTGACGGTCTGATCCAGGCGTGAGGGCGGAGGGATCAATCCCCCGGGGTACGTAACGGTCCCTGGAACTGCCGCCCAAACTGCCCTCCTTCACCACCCCGCCGAGGACGACACGGGAGAGGTGGGCAGTCATGCTAGGCCGTCTGCGGTGTCGCCTCTGACGCGCCGCCCTGCAGCTCGACCAGGCCCCCTAGGCCAGGGCCAGGGCAGATGCGAGCGTGCGGTGGATCGTGGCGATGGTGTCGACATCCAGTCGGCCGTCTGCAGTGAGCTTGGGGTAAAGCTTCTTGGGCCAGAGTGCTTCGACTCCCGAGTGGTGAAGGAGCCACCGAAGAGGGGCCAGTCGGCTTCGACGAAGCAGAGCACTCCGTGGATGGGAACGGTGTCGTCGAGGTGTTTGCGGACTACCGCGACCTGCTTGTTGACGCCGTCGACGAGGGCGGTGCAGTTACGGGTCCCTACGAGGAGCTTCTCTACTCGGGGGGTAGGAGTCCTCCTTCGACTTTGAGGTGAGGGCGACCGCGGTACTTCTTGGCGTCGATCACGTACACGCCGGTGGGGGTCACGGCGAGGTGGTCGATGTTGGTCCGGGAGCCGGGGATCACAGGGGCTCATCGAAGCCAACGAGAACGGCACCGAACCGTTCACGCTGCGATCACCGGTGGCACGAACGCCTACGCCACAGCGCACGGACAGGTCACCATCCAGCGGATCGACGACCAGCATTCCCGCTACACGGACTCCCTTCACAACTAAACCAGCGCCCAGGGCCGCCGCCTCGCGCCGGAGACCTGCACGGCGGAGGCGGCGGCGCTGCGGCCTCCGTCTCGCCAGAGGTTCATCGATCTGGCGGGCGTGGCTGACCCTCGCGGCCATGCAGCCCAGCACGTTTGGGTCTGGCACGCCGATGCAACGGCCTCGTGCTCTTGCGGCTCCCGCGCCGGCGTGGTCAATACGTTCGGTGGAGGCTGGGTATGGCTTGCCTAGGACTCCCCACGCATCCAGTCGGATACGTGCTCGCCGATCATGATGCAGGTCAAGTTGGTGTTCGCGCGTGGGATGGTGGGCATGATCGACGCATCGACGACCCGCAGGTTCGGGATGGCGCGGAGCTGGCAGTGCTGGTCGACCACAGCCATCGGGTCGGCGGCCGGTCCCATCGCGGCCGTGCCGCAGGGATGGAACTGGGTCGAGACCGTGGCCCGGACGTAGGCCGCCAGCGCGTCCTCTGAGGTCATCAACTCTTCCGACAGCAGGGCGACCCGTCGTACGTGGCGGGCGATCTCCGGCTGGTGCGCGATTTGCCAGGCGAGGCGGACGCCTTCGACGAGCCGCCGCAGATCCTCCGGGTCGGTGGCAAAGTCGAGCCGGACCCGCGGCGGGACCCGCGGGTCGGTGCTCGCCAGTTCCAGGCGGCCGCGGCTGTTCGGGCGTTCGAGCGCTACTGGCAGCCCGATCGCCACCGGTGTGCCCACCGCCGCCACCGCCTGTTGGCCGCCGATGCCGGCCACGTCGACGTGGCTGAACATGACCTGCTGCATGTCGTTGAACTCGGCGGAGCCGGGTGCGGTGTAGCGGAGCACCACCTGCGCCAGCGGGGTCCGTGGATCGCAGCTGCCGGGCTTGGGGACCAGCAGCAGCCGGGTGACCGGGTGATCGGCCAGCCCTGCGCCAACGCCGGGGAGGTCCACTACGGGCTCGATGCCCCACCGGGCGAGCTCGGCCCGGGGACCAATGCCCGAGCGCAGAAGGATCGCTGGCGACCCGATCGCACCGGCGGCCAGGGTGACGCGCCGTCCCCGGACCTGTTCCGGATCGCCTTCGCCTGCGATCTCCACCCCAACCGCTCGGTCGCCGTCGACCAACACCCGGTTGACCAGGCAGTGCGGGCGGATGGTGAGGTTCGGTCGCTGCCGGGCCGGCAGCAGGTAGGCGATCGCCGTCGATACACGCAGGCGGTCCTGCCGGTTCTGGGGGAACGGGCCCACCCCAGATGCTTCCGGGTGGTTGTGGTCGGTGACCTCGGGGAAGCCGAGACGGCGACACACCTCGAAGAACGCACGCTGGATCGGGATCAGCTCATCGAGCCGCCACCGGCAGATCGCGACCGGGCCGCCGCGCCCATGCAGCGCGCTCGCCCCCTCCGGGTCATCCTCCAGCCGGCGAAAGGACGGCAGCACCTTCGCCCAGCTCCACTCATCGTTGCCCAGCGCCGCCCACCGGTCGTAGTCGGCCGGCACGCCGCGCAGCGCGATCGTGGCATTGACAGCCGAGGAGCCGCCGACCACCCGGCCGCGCGGATAGGGGATGACCCGGCCGGGCACAGCCTCGGCGGTCTGCCCCCAGTCATGGGTCCGCAGCGACATGCGCCAGCCGTCTTGCAGGTCCTCGGGGGTTGACTCCAGCGTCGCGTAGTCGGGGCCCGCCTCCACCAGCAGCACACGGCGGGCCGGCTCCTCCGACAGCCGCGCCGCCAACACCGCACCAGCCGAACCACCACCCACAATGATGTCGTCGTACTCCATGGGCTGTACCTCCTGCGCGTCGCGGCGCGAAGACGGGTCAAGAAATTCCGATCGTCTCACCCGCAGCGCGGCGTAGCAGACCGGGCTGCGTCAGGCGCACGGACGGTCGAAGATGGAGTCCCTCGTACGCTGATCTCGCCGTACGCCAGGGTCCCGCCTGACTGGCTCGATGGGTGGGTGCCTGGGGTGTGCCGGTGCTCGGCGACACCGGCTAGAGATCTTCTTCGCGGAGAACGTCGAGGTTGCGGAACGTCAGCGCGCTGTCGCTGATCCCGGTCAGGAAGTCCGGCGAACTCTCCAGTCTCGGGCCGGCCGGAGTTCTCCATGCCCCGCTCGTACGAGGCGAATTCCACCATGAGCAGGTAGCGGTCCTGGGCATCCCGGTCACGTCGCAGCACAGCCCGGTGCGGTATCCGGTGACCTTCGGATCTGGCCATCCACTCGTCGAGACGGGTGTTGAATTCGTCGATGCGCGGCGTGGTGAACTCGATGATCTGCGCAAATTTCATGACTCTCCAGACCTCCATTTCCGCGGCGGGCCGCTGCCGTCCGGTTCTTCCGGTGCATCAAGCAACCTGCGGCCGGTATGCGGCGGTGCGCTTCATGCTCAGAACGCTACGGAATCTCAGCGCGTGTCAGATGCCGTACTTGTACGGAATTGCCCGCCGGCCGCTCAGGGCGCGTCAGGAGCCACACCGAGCTGGACTGCCCGCCGGACCAGTTCGGTCTTGGAATGCACGCCGAGCTTGACGTAGGCGCGCGCGAGATGGCTCTCCACGGTGCGCTCGCTGAGGAACAGCGCAGCCGCGATGGCCGGTGCGCTCTCCCCGGCCACGGTCAGGGCGACGATCTCGCGTTCCCGCCGGCTCAGCGCCTCCGCTCCGGCCGCGTATCGCCTCGTCCGCGGCCGGGCGGACGTGCCGGTGAGGAAGGTCTCGATGGCGTCGAGGATCTCGTCGGCGTCACCCAGCCAGGGCCGGTGATCCACGCCCGGACGCCTCGATGAGCTGAGCGCCGCCGATGTGCGCGGCGAGGTAGCGGCTGTTGCCGACATCCACCCACTGCTCGTTCGTGCGGTGGATGACCAGCGTCGGGACCGCGACCTGGGCCAGCAGGTGGCGGATGTCGAGCTCGGCGTTCAGGCCCAGCGCTCCGCGTCCCATCGAGGGGCTGGCCGCGGCCCGCAGGTAGCGTGCCCACCACGCCTGGTACCGCTCGTCGTCAGCCACGCTGGGATTGGCCGCGGCCCACCACTTCCCGGTGGCCCAGCCCTGATCCATCCCACGTAGGACCTCTGCCAGATGCTCGGCAGACCAGCCCCACGGGTAGTCGGCGGTGCGGAGCCGGCGGGCGAACGACCCATAGGTGACCAGCGAGGCCGACCGCTCCGGATGGGCGACCGCGAACGCGATGCACAGACACCCGCCGTCGGAAACACCGAACAAGGCAGCCCGCTGTGATCCAGCCGCATCCATCACCGCCCGGATATCGTCCATCCGCTCGGCCAGGCCGGGCGGCCGCGCGACCGGATCCGACAGCCCGGTGCCCCTCTTGTCGAAGAAGATCACCCGGGCAAAGGCCGCGAGCCGCCGCAGAAACCGGGCCAGATACGGCTCTTCCCAGGCCAGCTCGATGTGCGAGATGAAGCCGGGCACGAACACCAGATCACAGGGCCATCGCCGAAAGCCTGATAGGCGATGTTCACATCCCCGCTGACGGCATAGCACGTCTCCGGCATCACATCAGTCTGCGGCGGTTACACACAGCGGTCCACCCACGCTGGCCGCCAACTCCCAGGACACAATGGCCCGAGGTAGGTACTGCGACCTCGTGAAGCGGTGCGAGGCGGGTCCAGTCGTGGTGTGGCTGGTGGGGGCGGGTGCACGCTGGACCCTGGTCGCACAGCTCGTGGACGGATCGGTGCGCCTGACTCCGACCACGAACCCGACCCCGCTGCTGTGCCGACAGATGTCCCTACCCGAGGACGAACTCATGCATGAGTCATTCCCGTACGACGCCAAGTACCACCAACCTGACTCCGTGGCCGCCCCAGGTCACTGCTCACAGCACGGTCCAGATTCGTGTCGCGAGACCCCGATCATCTCCTTCCAGGATCTGCATGACCGATGGCAGTCTGGCTGCCAGCGCGCGCTCGACGAGCTGGTCGCACGCAAGGAGATCTCCCCACCCCGGACCGTGGGCTGACCTCCGCTCCGGAAGACTGGCGACGATGTCCACAGACCTTCGACTGCTCTCCGTACGGCAACCTCATGCATGGGCGATCTGCACTGGGCACAAGAACGTGGAGAACCGGACGTGGAGGTTCTGGCTGGAGATGCCCTGCACCATCGGCATCCAGGCGGGCACACGTCCCGACCCCGATGGTCTCGACGTACCGGTCGACCTGCCCGATGACCTCCCGCTCGGCTACGTGCTCGGGCTGGTCGACGTGATCTCGGAGCATGACAGCAGCGAGTGCCTGAACCGAGACGGCACCCTCTGCTCACCGTGGGCAGTGCCAGAACACCGGCATTGGGTTCTCGCCAACCCTCGGATGCTCGACCACCCAGTGCCGTGCCGAGGTTTGCTGCGCCTGTTCCGACCACCACAGGAGGTTGCGGACGCACTCGGTTGTCTCGCTGACTAGTCCGGCCCCTCCTCGGGAAAAATGAGCTCGGTGAGGTTCCAAAGCCCGCAGATCGGCACGCCGATCGTCATTGCCACCGGCTCGTCGGTGACGACCCCCTTGCAGTGCTCCGTCACGACTTCAGAGCAACACTGATGCCCATGAGTGGTCCCACCATGTGAGCCTGGTCCTCGTCCCTGACTACGAGCGAAACCCGCGAGGCTACCACCGGCGGCCGGTCGGGCGGATCGACGTGAATGTAGCGGCCGCAACGGACGGCATCCGGACCTATGGTGCGAGAGCCGCACAGATGGCTGATGGATCCTGGAAGACTTGCCCAGTCTCTTGCACCACGTCCACGAGGTCACCATCGGCGGAAAACAGGAGGACCAGTCGGCCAACGGATCCAATTACTGGCCCGGGTCCCGGCAGGGTGAACATGGAGTCATTCCCCATGAAGGTGACGGTGATCGATCCGTCCGGCTGCACCAAGGTCTTGATCGGCTGGCTGGTATGGCCGGAAACGAGGTGACCGTTCGCGCTGAAGGTCTGGACCATATGGATCTGGGTTATTTCTTGCGAGAAATTGCCTTCCCGGCCAACGAAGTCCTTGACGGTCATCATGCCATTGAGACCTCCGGTAATCGCGAATCCGCAGGCCTGGGAGAGGACCGGGGCCGGGAAAGTCGTGCTGATGGGCACGGACTGACGCGAGGGTGCCTCTGCACTGGCTGGCATTGCCATGAGCAGGGTTGCAACGACCGACGCGGAGACAGCTGCAGCGCCCGCCACCACACCCGCCGCAACGGCTAGCCACGCACGCGGACGCGAGAAAACTGTTCTCACCTCAACCCCTTCCTGGAGCCCGCAGGCACAACACCTGGCCTGAGCCGGGCCTTGTCATCCACATGGATCCGAATGCCGTGAAAAGGTGGTTGGCGTCCTTGCTGTCGAAGGTCATGGCGGGTCGGAGAGTCCCGGTGCGCTGTTCGACCCGGTAGAGAGTCTTGTGCAAGTCGGCGGCCCAGAGCCTGCCCGCGTACCTGGTGAAGGCATAGAGGCTCTTACCTTCGGCTGAGGCCAATGGGGTCACCTCGCCTGAGGTGGTATCGAACCGGCTGGTGCCGTTGATGCAGGCGAAGTCGCCAAACACGATGCTCGTGGCCCAGATGTAGCGGCCGACGACGGACTGCAACGCGCACAGGCCTGTGGGGACGTGGGTGGGCTGGCCGACGATCTGACCCGTTGCGGGGTCGACCTGGTGAAAGATGCCCTGGGCAGTCATCGCCACCCACAGCGCCTGACCTGCGAGGAAGGGTCCGGCTGCGGCGTCGCCGGGCATGTTTGTCGTCTGGGTCAGCTTGCCTGACTCCTCGTCGATCCGCAGGAGCTTGGAGTTGCCGTGGTTGAGGACCCACAGGCTGCGGCCGGTAGCGGCGACACCCACGGGATCCTTCAGCGGCAAGTGGGGTGAGCTTTCGAGAGTTCTCAGGACCTTGCCCGAGTCCGCGTCGACTTCGATGAGGGCGTTGTCGCCATAGCTGACCAGCCACAGCGAACCGTGTTGGACCGTCCCGTAGGCGACGGGGTGCGGCACCTTGACCTGCCTCATGATGGAGTTGGTGTCGGGGTCGATTTGGGTCACGACCGTCTTCCCCCCACTGATCACCCACAGGCGATCATGGGTGGTCACCACGGTGCCGGCCGCGGGTATGTGAAGCGTTGCCTCGACGTGCAGCGGAGGTGCTGGTGACTGGGTCGCCGGGCCAGTGTTGGGCGCATCGCTCGCGTCGCCGCCGCTGCAGCCGGCCAGTGGCACCAAGGCAGCGGTGAGCAGGATTGTCAGTCGTGTGCGGGTACCTCGTGTCATGGCGGACCTTCCTGTATGACTGGTACACGCGCAATCCAGCATCAATGTTCCGTCCGCCACCAGGAACGCATTGGCCTCAAGGAACGACCGACAGAATTCGAACGGGAGGCAGCGCTGCGCGCGTGCGGCCGCCAGCAGTCACCGTTCGCGTCAGCAGGCACGGAGGCCTCACAACGGTGGAGACGCGACCGACACGCTCGACATCGCAGCAAGCCGTACGAGAAGCCCGCCCGCCGCACAATGTCGCAATCGGCCCTGCCCAGCCGAAACGGACGCCCTTCCGCGGTGTGCTGTTGGTGTGGACAGCCAGAGCACCGCGGGCGCTAGCACCGCTGGGAACCTCAAAGGGCCCGAGCGACAAGGTCAGATCGAGAAATTCTGATCGAATCGCGGAACACTTCAGGCTGTCCCGGCGTGTCATCCGTAGAGGGTAGGAGGGGATCGTGTCGGATCAGACTTCGTTCGATGACTTCTTCCTCGGCACGCGCTCTGAACTGACCCGTCAGCTCACCGCAATGACAGCAGACCCTGAGTTGGCAAGGGATGTTCTCCAGGACGCCTACGCACGAGCTTGGCAGCGGTGGTCGCGTGTGTCGACCTTGGACAACCCGCTGGCGTGGGTTCGGACGGTTGCCTGGCGGCTCGCGGTGAGTCACTTCCGCAGGGTGGCGGTTGCCGAGCGCGCCCTGCGCGCCCTGCGGGTGCGGTCGGATCAACTGCCCGCAGCACCCGTGGACGAGGCGCTGGACGTTCAAAACGCTCTGCGTCAGCTGTCGCCCGAGCAGCGTCGAGCGCTGGTGCTGCACGACCTGTGTGGGATGACGATGGAGCAAGTCGCCTACGAGACGGGTGTGACGATCGGGACGGTGAAAAGCAGGCTGTCTCGGGGTCGAGCCGCTCTCACCAGGGTGCTCGGCCCCGCCTACTCCGCGCAAGAGTCCGTGGTGTTGGAGCGGGAGGAGGGACGATGAGCGACTTCACCGATCTCCTGCAGCAGATGGCTGTCCGCGGTGACGAGGTGACGGTGGGCGACCCGGACGGTATTCGCCGACTGGGTGAGCGGCGCCGCCGTCGGACAGCGGCCCGGTGGGCGGTCGCGGCGACCGCACTCGTCCTGGCCGGCGGGGGTTGGCTTGTCGGGAGTGACCTCGACCACTCAGCCACGCCGCCTCCGACGAACCACATCACCCCTACGCCCACCACGCCCTCGCCCACGACCGCATCGACCTGGAACGCACAGCCGCTCAAACCACCGCTGGTGCCGGGCGAGGAACCGGACCTCGGTGCAAAGACCTACTCCCTTCACGCGCTGACAGCCCGCGACGACATCTACGTCCTGGTCGGCAACACCCACAGCGGTGGGCACATATGGCTGTCACCGAACGGGAGTTCCTGGGCCGAGCCGTTCGGGAACAATGCACCTGCCGCCCGATCCCTGACCGACGTTGTCGAAACAGGTTCCGGGTTCCTCGCCGTGGGGCAAGACACCGCTCGCCATCCTGCGATCTGGCATTCCGAGGATGGTTTCGTCTGGACTCCACGAAAGCTGTACTCGCCCAAAGGGCTGACCGGTCTCATCGACGGCGTCGCGGCGTCGAACGACGGCTGGGTGGCCTGGGGCACCGTCCATGGACAGGGCACTGGAACCGACGGGTACATCTGGCGCTCGGATGATGGAGTGGACTGGATTCCTCCCGGCGATCAGTCAGTGTTCGCCCGTCCCGGTTGGCAGGACATCTGGTCGGTTCAGGCCACCGACTTCGGCTGGACGGCCGTCGGCAGGGACGAGAACACCGGCTTCAAGCACTCCTATGCGAAATGGACCGCGAACACGCAGGGAGAAGCCTGGCACGGCCCCTCGCCGGCACCCGACGCCGAGGTCATGGACCACGCAACCATGCACTTGGCCGCCACCGGACCCAAGGGATCGCTCAGGCTCTACCCCGTCTCAGGGGCCGGGCTCTTTCTCGCCATGCCCAGATAGCTCAATCGGCGGTGGGGGCAATAGGCCGACACACTCGTACGCTCATGCGGCTATCGCTCTCAGACCGAGCCGTGGCTCCTAAAGTGACACCGGACCTCTTCTCCGATGACGCTCGTGACCCGCGCTTATGCTGTGGGCGCTGAGAGTTCCCCGTCAGCGCGATCCCGCACGGCTCTGCACCGTCCTGGACAAGCGGTGCGGGGACGTACGTAAGGCCGCGGGGCGCTCCGGTGGCGACGGCGCGTCAATTCACCAGCCCGCCAGGCCGTTCCCGTTGTCCCGCAGCCGCCGGTCAGAGGGCGGCGAGGTCGGTGGCGCTCATGTCGTCGAGGCCGAGCGTCGCCAGGGTCCGCTTGCCGTCGGCGCGGAAGTCCCGAGCCAGCACGATCGACGCCATCGTGATGAGGGCTTCCATGGTCGGAGTCTTGACGCCGACCCGGCTGGCGAGGTCGGTCAAGAACACCAGGGAGTAGCCAACGTCCTCGGTCAGGTAGCGGTTGTCGAGCTCGCCCTGCGCGCCGATGCCCAGAAAGCCCGGGGCGGTGGAATAGCCGGTCGAATAGGTGGCCTCACGCATGTACCCCTGCAACACCCCCAGGTCCGGTTCCGACAGCACTCGCACCCCGAGCGCGCCGGCGATCGCCAGCCGCTCGCGGTCGACCGCTTCGATCACCCTGCCCACGGCCTCGGTGACCCCCTCCTCATAGAACAGGAACGCGCCACCGGTCCGCTCGATCAGACCGGCGTTGAGGAGCGTCACGGCCGGGTGGATCACCGGGTTGCCGTTCTGCAGAGTTGTCTGGAAGACGCTGTCGGCGGCCTCGGTCCCGGGATAGACATCCTGGATCATCGACAGCAACCGGTCGGTGCCCGAACGAGGGAGGCCGGCGACGTACACACCCCCGCCCAGCTTGTGGAAGACGTTGATCCGTCCCGGCGCGACGATGCGAACCGCGTACGGGAGCGTGCTGGTCTCACCCACCGTGATCGTCTCGTCATCCAGCGCCAGGCCGGCGGTGCGCTTGAAGGTGATCGCCCCCGCGCACGAGGCCGGGCAGACCAGCACCGCCTGCCCGGCCACCAGGTGCGGCGCGACGGCCTGGGCCTGGTGCTCCGTGCTGTACGCCGGACCGACCAGCACGACCATCTCGGCAGCGTCGAGAGCGGTCTCGATGTCGTGACCGGAGTAGGCGATCTCCGCGAAACCCTCGATCTCACCAGTGGCGCGGATTCCGCCGGCGGCCGCGACCTCTGCCACATGGTCAGGAAAGTGCGGAGTGTCGAAGAGTCGCACGGCGTGCCCGTGGAGCGCGAAGTCGAAGGCGGTTGCGAGGCCACCGTTGCCCGAGCCGATGACGGTGACGTTCATGTTCGACACCGTATCCCGCGTGCTCGCCGCGCCCCGGAGGGACTCAGCCGAATCGAAACCGCAGCCAAGCCGGGGCCGCCGGACGACGGACGGGTCTGGCTCGATGTCGGCACTGTCGCGGCGATGCTGGGGTGCTCGGCCAGGCACCGGTTCAGGTGGTAGCGGTGATGAAGGCGCTGAGGGCTCCTCGGACCTGAGCCTGCGCCGGCCCGATCCAGAACAGGTGGCTGGGCGCGTCAAGCTCGACAAGGGTGGCGTTCGGGATCGTGTCGGCGAAGTCCTCGGCGTGACCAAACGCAACACCGGCATCGTCACGCGAGGCGGACACCAGAGTCGGGCACCTGACCTCGGCTTGGAAACGTCGGCGATACGCCCCACGGTCTGAGCGACCCTGCTGGAGATCGTTGACGAAGCCGGCGCCGGATCTCATCGCCTTGAACAGCTCGCGGGCTTGGGCCCGGTCCTCGTGCGACCAGGTGTGCCACCAATCGTCGATCGGCCTCTTCGACAGTGCCCCGACCATCCTGCGCAACCCGGCATCCGAATCGACCAGCCGTGCCACCGTCGCCCAGGTGAGGCGCTGCATGCCCGAAGCGAAGACGATCGGTCCCGACAATGCCTCCAGGCGAGTGTCGGGATACGCACGGGTGGAGGGTGCGCAGCTGTGAAGGGCCAACCGCGGCACCAGAGCGGGCAGGGCAACAGCAACCTGGATGGCTTGCATGCCGCCAAAGGACACCCCGACAGCCCCCGCCGTTTCCTCGATCGCTAACAGCTCGCAGCTCTCGGCCACGGCAGGCACGAACTCTTCCGCGTTGAGCCGCCCCACGTCCGTCAGGCCATAGCCGGGCCGGGAGAACGACAAGGCTCCGTGCCCGATTGCGGCGTAGAGACTCCATCCGCAGTCGATGGCCGCCGAGCAGTGTCCTCCCGGAAAGAACAGCACCGGCGGCTTGTCGCCCGGTGCGTACATGACCTCCACCGCTCCCAAGCGGGTCTCGACTACCCGAGTCGCGCGCACCACTCGAACCTACGCCGGTCATGCCTCACCGACGGTTTCACCGCCGAGGCTCCGGTTCATGGGCGTCCGCGTACCGCCCGCTCATCGGGGTGGTCTCAATAGGTCAGCGCAACACTTCTTGATTCGAGTTGATTCGAGGAGGTTGCGATGGCGCGTGGGTATCGTTCACATTCACGACGGAGATCACCGGGGTTGAGATGACAAGCGACGACGAATTTCTCGTCTCCACTCACCTCGAGGGCGACTTCCCCGGCGGGGTCGTCGACCTGGACCAGCGCTTCACTCTGGCCGGGGGGCGAATCTCAGGCCTGTTCATCTGAGCGCAGGGCGTGGCTGGTCGGCGCCCGACGGCACACGCGCCGCGCCGAGCGCCCGCGTCATTTCGCCGCGAGCGGACCTTGTTCGAATTTGGTGGGCGACCGCGTCAGAGTCAGGTTGCTCGGAATGTCACACACTCGACGAGCGGCGAACCTCAGGGTCGGGAGTCGATTCGATCTGAGCAAGCTGCTCGTTCAGGTAACTGCGCATCCGAGCCCGGTTTTCCTGTTCGAGCTGCTCCAACCGCGCCACCTCGGCCTCGAGGGAAGCCTGCCGCTGGGCCAGTTCGGCCAGCACGGTCGCGCGGTGCCGGTCGAGCTCGTCGTTCTGCTCTATCCGCATCTTCTCGAGCTCCGCATGCACCCGCTCCGCATCCGCGTGCGCTGCTGCCACGATCGCGGCGGCCTCGGCCCTTGCCTCGCCGATGAGTTCGTCCGCGTTGCGGGTTGCGATCTCAAGCAGCCGGGCGGCCCCACTGATGCCGTCTCCGGCGCTGGCGCCGTTCTCGTTCGCGATCAACGTTCCCCCTACGGATTGGTTTCAAGGTACGACCCCCACGCGAGCCCAGGCAATGCCGTGTCCCCCGCAGCGGGCATCGGGCACTACTCGGGGTTCGCTTCGAATGTCAGGACACAGTCATTCCGCCGCGACAGCGGCAGTGCCACCCCGCTGCGAATGATCGGCACCAGGCAGTCGCCGGCGGCGATGTGGTGCGACTGATCAGGACCCCTGGCAATGAGTACCGGCTGAGCGGCTCTGGGTTCGAAAGATGCCCGGCGTCAGTTGGGTCTGGCGACGGAAGTAGGAGGAGAAGTTTGACGCGTCGTCGAAGCCGAGTTGCTCGGCGATCTCCGACACGGAGGCGTCGGCGTGGCTGAGTTGTCGTTTCGCCTCCAAAACGACGCGTTCGTCGATGAGTTCCTTGGCTGACAAGCCGGTGTGGTGTCGGGCGAGGCGGTTGAGGGTCCGGGTCGAGTAGCCCAGTCGGTCGGCGTACTGGCTGACCTGGTGCCAGTTCCGGAACTGCTCCTCGATGTGGTCGCGGAACCAGGTGTAGGCCTCGTGGGTCGGCCCGGGTGCGGGCGCAGCGCCGGCCGTTTCGACGAGCGCGAGCTGGGCGAGAAGTGCGGCAAGGCAGTGGGCAAGCGCGACCTGGCGTAGACCTGCGCGCTCTGTTGTTCGTGGGTCGTTTCCACTGATGACCAACAAGGCGAGGGCCTGCGAGACGGGTGTGCCTGTCAGGTCGGCCGCGAGCCAGTGGTTTCGTGGGCGGACCAGGTGCGACCTGATGAGGTCCCTGGTGCGCTCGTCCACGGTGTGGGGGCCAAACATCGCGACCGCCCCCTCGATGTCGGCGATGGCTCCCCACTGGTGGACCTGGCCTGCGCGCACCCACAGGACGTCGCCGGCTCTCAAGGCGTAGTCGGTGAAATCGACGGTGTGCCTGGCGGAGCCGCTCTCGATGTGCACGAGCAGGTCGAAGTCCAGGCGTTGGGGGGTGAGGAACTCATGGGGCCCGCCGCGGTAACGGATTCCTCGCAGCGTGTTCACCTCGATGTCGCCCATGCTCGTCTCGGGCGGGACGAAACGCACGCGGCGAATCCCCGAATGTCCCATTTTCACCATCAGCGTTCCCGTGGTCACCGTGAATGTCGTTCGGACTGATCCTACGGTTACCAGCATGTCAAACCTTAGGTACACCGTCATCGACGCGGCGGACTCGTCGCTAAACAAGACGAGCGTGCTGGTCACTGGAGAGACCGAGGCGCTGGTGGTCGACGCGGCATTTACGCGCGCGGACGGTCACCGGATCGTCGCCGAGGTGCTCGACTCGGGCAAGCGACTCACGACCGTGGTTGTCAGCGCCGGCGACCCGGACTTCTACTTCGGAGCCGAGGTCATCTCCGACGCCTTCCCGGGAGCGGTCTTCCTGGCACCGGCCGACGTCATCGAACACATCGAGCACAGCTACGAGGGCAAGCTCACGGCGTGGGCGCACCTCGGTCCGAACCTGCCGACCCGCCTGGTCGGCTTGACCCCGCTGACGGCGACCTCGGCAGCGGTCGACGGCACCACCATCGAGGTACGACGCGGCAGCAACCTGCTCGGCGACCGGTCGTGGCACCTGTTCGAGCCGGCGTCGCGGTCGCTGTTTGGCGGCGTGCTGCTGTTCGAGGGACTCCATGTGTGGACCGCCGACAGCGCGACCCCGGAGCTCAGGGCTGAGTGGATCCGCGTGCTGGATGAGCTGGAGGCGCTCGACCCGGCGTACGTCGTCGCGGGCCACCGGACCGCCAGTGCCCCGACGGACCTCACCGCCATCACCCACACCCGCGAGTACCTCGAGCTCTTCGAGAAGACCGTCGCCTCCTCCCCGGACGCAGCCGAGGCCGAGGCATCGCTACTGGCCGCCTACCCGGACGCCGGCCTGAAGATCGCCGCAAGCCTCGGTACGAAGGTCGCCAAGGGGGAGATGACGTGGGGCTGATCCCCGAGCCTGGCCCGGCCGACGTCGTACGAGGCCAGTACCTCGCCTCGGCGGCCGGCGACCTGGATGCCCTGCGCGCAACGCTCGCCCCGGATGTCGAGTGGACCGAGATGGCGGGATTCCCACTCGCCGGCACCTACAGCACACCCGAAGGCGTGACTGCCAACGTCATGGAAAAGCTGGCCGCCGAGTGGGACGACTGGACCGCACATGACGACACCTACGTCGTCGAGGGTGAGAACGTCGTCGTGCTCGCCCGCTACACAGCTCGGCACCGGACCACCAGCAAGGCCCTGGCTGTGCGGGTGGCCCATCACTTCATAGTGCGAGGCGGACTCATCGTCCGGTTCGAACAGTTCGTCGACAGCGCACTCGTCCGCGACGCGGCCAGTTGACGCGACACCATCTCGTCCGGCCCCATCGGCCGGCGACCTTGAGTGGCATCGTTCCGACGACAGCCAACGTGCGTCTTACCGGCTCCCCTCTGTTGTCTAACAGCCGCGAGCCGGCCAGGTCTCAGAACAGCTGTCGATGCGAGGCTGCGGTGCTTTGCGAGATGCGGGTTGACGATTTCATGTGCTGCCGTGGTCGGTGCTGGGGAGGTGTGCGTTCAGTCGCTCATAGAAGCTCTTGCGGTCCAAGGCGGTGTTCAGGTCTGCGACGGCCCGGCTCAGCGGGTAGGGAGTTTCCGCTTCCAGTTCGGCCAATGCTTCCTCGGTGGCTACCCATTCCTCTCGCATACGACGCGCAAGCTGACGGGCTCGGTTGGTGAGTTGCACGCGACGGGTGCGCGCGTCGCTTCCCGGAGTTGTCTCCACGAGCCCGGCCTTAGCCATGGCGGAAACCTTTTGGCTGGACGCCGAGTGCGTGCGACCAACGGACGCCGACAGTTGTCGGATCGTCATCGGACCGCGTGCGTCGAGTCTCAGGATCTCAAGGACCCAGGAGGTCCGGACTCCGACGGTGTCGGGGGACGACTCGTAGATGCGGGCGATGTCGTTGTCGACTCGCTCCATCAGCTCGCGCACGGATCGCCACAAGCTCTGAGTGGTCACGTCAGTGGTCACGACAGAACTGTAACAGTCCTTACACGTAAAGGCGGCCTCACGATCTATCTCCGCTGACGTCTTGCCGATACCGGAGGCGTGTTCCGCGAGAGCCCTCCAAGCGCTGCTGGCGGACTGTCGTCCCCTTGACTTATCTATAAGCACTGTTACAGTACTTATACGGATTGGACGTCGGGCACAGGAGAACCAGATGGAGATCGGTGGAACGCCTCGAGGTACAGCCTTCACCGTGGTCGGTATAGCTGCTGCGGTGTTGGTGCCGGCCCAGGAGTCGAGCGTCGAGGTGGGCATGTCCGCCATCCACGTCGGCGGTGCGGCCCTCAAGATCCTGGAGGCAGCCCTGGCCCAAGGCTGGGTGCTGCAGATCCCGCCTGTCCCGGCGGCCGCGACTGAGGACAACGCATCGTGCGGGGGGCAGCCGATCCCCTCGCTCCGACCGATCCCGACCCCGCCCGAAGACAGTGCTGCTCGCGTCCAGCGGGTCCACTGCGCCCTGACTCAGCGCGAGCGCGAGGTGCTGTGCCTCCTCGCCGGCGGGGCAACCAACCGCGCGATCGCCTCGCGGCTGTTCATCTCGCCCAAGACCGCCAGCGTCCACGTGTCACGAATCCTGACCAAGCTGGACGCCAACACACGCACCGAGGCGGCCGCCTTGGCCCACGCCGCTGGCCTGGTCCGACCCGAGGACATCGGTCACCTCGCGGCTGGGTGAGTCATTCCGCCGGTAGGCGGCCTCCACGATTTCCCGCAGCGACGGGTGGTCGCCGACGGTGTCTCTGAGTCCTGCAGCCGTCGCGAACTCCCGATCATGTGATGCTGGATGTCCGCGGGATTGATCGAGGCGTGACCCGAAAGGTCCGAGTCTTCATGGAGGCAAGGCGCCGATGAGTGATGGCCTGTCCCCCGAAGCTCCCAGCCTGGTGTGTGGGAGTGCGGCTCTGGTCTTCGGTCCCCACGTGTGGACCTGCCACCGACTCGTGTTCGGTGATGACTTCGCGGACTACGACACGTGGTACTTGGATCTCTTCGAGAAGCACGCGAAGAGCCCGGGGCACCGACTGGTGCTGACGCAGGAAGACGACAGCGTCACCGGGTACGCCTGGGGGTACACCGGTCAACGTGGCCAGTACTGGTCGGATCTGCTGTGTGACTCGCTTCCAGAGCCGATTGCCTCTCAATGGGTTGGCGGCCACTTCGACGTCGTCGAACTCGCAGTTCTCCCCACACACCGACGCAGGGGCTTGGGACAGGCCCTGCATGACTGCCTGCTCGAGGGTGTGACGGGAAGGTGCCTCCTCGGCACGAGTAGTGATCCCGACGGTCCGGCCGCGCGTCTGTACACCCGCTCCGGATGGAGGACGCTCGGCACCTTGCGAACTGGCATGCAGGTGATGGGCCTCGACCGAGCCTGAACGCATCCCGTTCGCGGACCTCGATGCACCGAGTCGAGCCGACCGCACCCACCGCGGAGGACCTGCGTCACTCCGCCGCCAGTCTGCGCTCGAAAGCGACCGGAACCACCCGAAGGTCGCACGCCGCCTAGTTGTGATGCCCAGGCACGTTGTGCGATCGGGTGGGGCGAGCCCGTGGATGGGTGAAGGCCTCCCGGTGTGGAGTGGAGCTGTCTAGGACTCTGTCCACGAGGAGGCCTTCATGGCTCACGCTAACGCTGCTTTGACCCCGAGGCATGGTCTGCGCCTGGCGCGCCTGGTCGTGGAGGATGGCTGGCCACCATCGCGGGCAGCTGAGTTCTTCAACGTCTCCTGGCGCACCGCCGACAAGTGGGCGCATCGGTATCGCGAGGAAGGGTCGGCCGGGATGAGCGATCGGCCCTCGGCCCGAGACACCCAGTCGGCCAGGACCCCGGCGCCGGTGGTCCGCAAGATCGTTCATCTGCGGGCAACACCAAGAACGGCAACCCCCGGATCGGGACCTGCTACGTCCACACCGTGATCGACGACTACTCCCGAGTCGCCTACGCCGACTGTCACGACGACGAGACCGCCGCCACCGCGGTCGGGGTTCTCTACCGGGCCGTGGCCTGGTTCGCCGAACGTGGCGTCCTCGTGGAGCGGGTGCTGTCCGACAACGGATCGCACGTCTCCCACCTATGGCGTGACACCTGCGCAGAGCTCCAGATCGCACACAAACGCACCCGACCTCGCCGACCCCAGACCAACGGCAAGATCGAACGCCTCCACCGCACCATGTCCGACGGTTGGGCATACCGAAGGCTCTACCGCTCCGAGAACACCCGCCGAGCCGCGCTGGCAGGATGGCTCCACCAGAACAACCACCACCGGCCCCACTCAGCACTTGCCGGCCAACCACCCATCACTCGGTTGGACAACCTGGCTGGGCATCACACCTAGTTTGCCCTGTTGGTCGGCTCTGGGTCCTTCAGTTCGAGTCTTCCGAGGAGGTTGTTGTTGCCTTGACGAAGAGGGGTGGCTGCCGTCGTCGAGGGTGAGCCACTCCGTGAGCACGGCGGTGGCGCGCCGATGATCTTCCCGCGGCTACTTCGGCGTCGGTGGGCGAGACGTCGGATGTGGTGAGGGCGTTGACGACCTGGCGTTTGGGTCTCGATGCACGTCGCGTGGATCGAGGTGGAACTGATGCAACGACTCATCGACTTGATCTGCGGCTCATCAAGCAGGTCGGCGCCTTGGGATTGCAGCTCACGTGGAGCTGCAGATGTCCATCATGACGTCGGACGGCGAAGTTGAGGTGCGCGTCAGGACAAAGCGACCACATGACTGGGGTCTTGATTCGGCAGGCGGTGATGATCGTGCCGAGAGGTAATCTGCGCGCTTGCTGTGATCTCGCAGAAGCGGTTGAGGGTTGCATCGATATGTGACCAGGTGCTGACGTCTGCGCTGATCCCTCGGTTTCACCGCTGCTCGCTCGTAGGCTCGGGCACGTATTGAGCAGGAGGCGGAGGGTGCCGCTTCGTTGCCCACCGCAAGGAAGGCTGCGTCATGACCTCCTACTTCGTCGACCAGACGCTGTCGGCGAAGATCGAGACGGCGGAGGCAGAGTTCATGGTGGCGTGCTGTCGCGCGCTCGACGGTCAGGCCCAACCAGTGTTCGACGTCGCGATCGGGGGTGGTGCCGCCACGTTCGCCGGCGTCGCATCGCCGTTCTCCAAGGTGATTGGAGTCGGCTTCTCGGACGATGTCACCGATGACGAGCTGAACGGGCTCGAGCTCCGCCACGCGGAGCACGGCGCGCCCGTGAACTTCGAGATCTCGACCCTCGCTCAACCCGAACTTGCCGAGCGGCTCAGCGGGCGGGGCTATCGACTGGTGTCGTTCGAGAATGTCCTCGTCCGGCCGATCGTTGATGATGACCTGCCGGGTCTCGGGTCCGACATCGAGGTTCGGCGGGTAGAAGACGATCGACGTGCCTGGCTTGACATTGCGGTGGAAGCAGCCCTCCACGCGGACGACGCCGGAGTGGCCTGGCGCGAAGAGTTTTCGCGCGACGAGCTCGAACGGGCCGAACTCGCCGCGGCCGCGGCGGGCGCCCGGCTCTTCCTCGCGTCCGTCAATGGGGAGCCGGCGGGTGCGGCGAGCGTCCGGTACGCCGGCACGATCGCCCAGATGACGGGAGCCGGCACCCTTCCCGCTCTGCGTCGACGTGGCGTGCAGAAAGCCCTGCTCAGCGCTCGGCTGCGGGATGCTGCGGCTGCCGGCTGTGAGCTGGCAGTGGTGACCACCCAGCCGGGTTCGACCTCACAGTCCAACGTGCAGCGCGCGGGTTTCGACCTCGCTTACGCGCGCGCGGTCATGGCCAAGGGCCCGAGCGTGGTGGGCGACCTCACCGATCGATGACGAGCGTGGGTTGGCGCGACCCGTATCCGTGAGTCTCTAGTACCGAGACAGCGCTTGGCGTTCGCCACCGCCGGTCCCCTCGATCGCCCAGGCCCGCAACGTGGCGTGGTTGTTCGCGAACTCCACGAGCTCGGCGTAGCCCTCGGCCGTCGCTCCGACCGTGATCTCGTCGAGGACACCATCCGTCGCGACGTCGAGGACCGCCGCGGAGTGGGTATGGACGTGAGTGTCGACGCCGATCACGACATCGACCACCTCACGCAGATCGGTCAAACTGGTCATGCGTTCTCTCCTTCGCCGGACGGGACGTGGTTCCGGTCCGGGACGGAGGCTCGGCAGGACTGTGATGAGACACACCCGGCGCCTCTAACGCCAGGTGGTCAAGCTCCTGATCAGGCCAGCTCCTCCAACCGGGCCGGGGCCAGCAACCACGAGTGGACAGGTCGCACCAAGGCATCAACGCCAGTCATTCCGGGGGTCACACCCGCGGTCACCAACCCACAGCCCACCACCATCAGGCTGCGCAAGCGATCGTCACAGTCATTCCGCCGGGATCAGGCGCGCATCCATCGCACTCACATGCCGATTTGCGTGCGCCACTCGAGGCGGCATGGCCCCGTTGGATAGCCGCGAAGGCAAGGCAACAGATGGCTCAACTGTCAGGCGTGGTCGGGCTGAGACCGTCCCTTGCCAGGAAATGATTGCGGGCGGTACGTTTTCACAGCCACCTCACGGTGTTGCCCCGGACCCCGGCAGCGCGTGCCGAACGCACAGCCCACGGAGCGGTCTGGTTTCGGCCACCTATCGACTGTCACTCGTCACGCTTGCCCGGTGAACGCGCCCGGCGGGCACGGGGGGACCCGCCGGGCGCGTTGGGCGCATCGCGCCAGTCCCACGGGGCGGGTGCCCCGCGGCCCAAGGCGGCACGCTGACCCGGTTAAGGGGGGCCCGGGCTGCCTGCCAGCGTAAGACGTGGGGCTGCGCGTACTGCCAGGGTCCTTGGTCACTCGACTGCGTGGTGACCAGCGTGAACCCGTCGGAGCAGATCGCGAGAAGCGCGGGCCGCGACTATTCGAAAGTCCGCGCATACCGCTGTCCGGTCGCACGCACATGCCGATGAGGGATCGTTCGAATCGTCCGCGTTTCGGCCTTGACAGCGACCGGCCTGGGGCGTACCGCGGGCAGAGGGGGCATCTCTGCCACTCCCAGAGCGGGAGGAGCAACAAGATGCGCGCCAGGTACCTTCTTCTCGTCGCGGTGGTGGTTGCCGGTCTCTTCAGCGCCATGGCGTTCCGATCCGCCCAGGGCGAAGCCCGCTCGGCCCAGGGGCAAGCCGGGCGGACGCTGATGTTTAGGGCCGTCCAGATCTCGCCGCGCGACCACCATCAGGTGGACGTGCCGCCGCACGGCCTCTCGCTTGGTGACAGGGACGTCGGGGCGGTGAGCCTTCGCAGGAACGGTGAGCTGTTCGGGCGGGCGATGGCGGTCTGCACGATCAACGATGCGAGTTTCAAGGGACTGCAGTGTGCTTTGACGCTCGTACTCCGAAAGGGTCAGATCACCGTCCAGGGTGGGGGACTCGACCGCAACCTTCCACATGCACCACCACCCAGCAACGCCGATGTCTTTGCAGTCACCGGCGGAACGGGAATCTATGCCGGAGCAAACGGCACCCTCACCATCAGCCATGGCCGCCACGCTGACTTCTTCACCGTGGCGCTTCTTTAGTAAGCCACAAACGCCGAATCGAGTGTGCCTGTCCGGGGGCGTGGCCTTGAGTTCTGGACCACTGCGGCGAAGCGCGTCGCGCCACCGTCAACACGTCGTCAGGACTCCAAGTCACGGGGGCAGAGTGCCAGATCCATCGACCGCTCATGCCGCTGTCCGGTCGACGCGACGCCTCCGCCGGCGGGCGTTGGGCATGCCAGGGCGCCGGGCACCGATCCGTCCCTTGGGATGAGGTGGAGAGGGCCGCCACGGCCGTAGCCTCGGTGCTACGTCACCGGGTGAGGGCCCTACACCATGCGACGAGCCCCGCGGCCCAGGTCGCGCACCGGAGTCGCGGGGTGCCCCGACTTCTGCAGGAAGGCAGAACATGACCACCACGCCACAAGAGCCGGGCTCCGACCCGGACGTCACTCCTGGCGGCGACCCGCTAGAGCCGAACCCGCCGTCTCCGACAGAACCCGACGAGACCGAGCACCCGGAATAGTCGAGGCTCACCCTGAGCGCTCCGATCCCCGCCGGGGCATCGCTGCCCCGTGCCGAGGCAGTGCGCCCCGTCGAGCGCGAAGGCTTCCCCCAAGGACGCCGCCTCGGCGGGGCGCGCCATGAGTTGGACTTCGGGCGAATGCGGCCCACGCGGCGGGGGACGGGATGGTGTGCCGCCGGTCTCGGGGGGAGCCGGCGGCCACCCGCCCTACCGGACGTCCGCTCACACAGATGACCGGACCGTGGGTCCTCAAAGCGATGCCCCGGCTGTTCCCGAGACCGCCGGGCATCGCCCCGGTTTCACCAATTCAGGAGAGGCATCCGCCGCGGGCGCTTCTTAGCGTGAACACTCGCGCGCTCGTCGCGAACCCTGGGGGACGCCTGACTGCCGACGGCTGTGTCGAAGAGGTCAGTGATGACCGAGGTGGGTTCTAGAGGAGAAGGTCGCCCCTGACGACGGCGCGGGAAACATCGTGGATGCGGGCGTTGTGGTCTCGGGCGTACTTGCGGAGTGTCTGGAACGCGTCATCGACGGTGGTCTCTCGCGTGGTGGCGAGCACGCCTTTGGCTTGCTCGATAATGAGCCGGGTGTTCAACGCCTGTTGCAGCTGTTCGGCGGTGCGCTGTTGCTGCCGTGCAGCCGAAGCGTGGGCGAGGTAGCCAGTTGCGATGCTGGCGAAGATCGTGGCGACTCGCAGATCCTCGGCTGACCAGTTGCGCGGTTGGCTGTCATAGAGGTTGACCGCCCCGATCGCTTCGCCTTCGGCGAGCATCGGGATGCCGGCGACGGCCTGGATTCCCACGGTCTTGGCCGCGATGACGTAGTCCGGCCAGCGTTCGTCGGCGTCTCCTGCGGCGATGTCCGACACCGCGATTGGGCCGGCCGATGCGACAGCGTCGATGCACGGGCCCCTTTGCCAGTTCTCCTGCACACGCTCGAGGCTGGCGATCGCCTCGACGGCGGCGGTGACGAAGCGCTGCTGGCCGTCGTGAACCAACGTCACTCCCGCTCCGGTCAGGTTGAGCACCTCAGCCGTCTCTTCGGTCAGGTTATGCAGAACATCACCGATGCCGTAACCGCTTGTCAGGGCGGCGGCGAACCGCTCCAGACTGTCGAGAAGTGTGTCGGGATTGGGCACAACACCTCACCTTTTCGTGGGCGCGACCGAGCGCAACTCCCTGCGGTCCGCATGCCGCACTCAGCCGCCAGGATCATCATGGCACCGCATCGGAACATGCAGTAGCGGCGGACGACCCTTCGGCTCGATCCGGGTGCAGAATTCACGTCCCTTGCGGCGGGGCATCTTCATGTTGCCGTGCGCGGCCACTTGACGGAACCTTGACGAATCCTTGGCGCTCGTCCTCTGGCGCTGCCCGTGTGGTGGTCAGTACCGTGCCCGCGATGCCCCGGTGCCTCCCCCGTGTGTCGGGGCATCGTCACGTCCAGCAACACACTCACATGCCGATTAGCGACTGGCTGGAGACCTGCGTGACGCCGCTGGACGGGATCTTGTGGTGGTTGCCCGGCGTGCCGTAGCGTCCATGGCTCAGCCACCTAACGGTGCTACTCCAGACCCCGGTAGCGCGTGCCGACGCACAGTTCTCCGTAGCGGTCTTGCACCCGTCATCTGCCGACTGTCACTCGTCACACCCATGCGTGGACGCGTCCGGCGAGAGTCGGGGGACCTGCCGGGCGCGTCCGCTTCTTTGCTACCAGCAGTCGACGACCGACCGGGCAACAGGTACCAACGCGACTGATCGAAACGCACTCACATGCCGCTGTCCGGTGCTCGCACATGCCGATGAGCGGTCGCTCACCGGCGGAACCGCGTAGCGTCCCGTCACGTCCACTCGTGGGAGTAGTCCCTGCGTGGAGGTTTCCGCTAACTGCCCCAGCGAACAGGCACCTGCGACACCGCGTCGGGCGCCCCAGGTGCGCTCGCCGTGATGGTCACGTTGAACACGCCGTGCTGGGTGTAAAGATGATTGGCCGAGATCCCGTAGAGGCTGTTGACGCTGGTGGTGGTGGCCGGTGTCCCGGAGACCGTCCCAGGGCTGGTCGTCCCGTCCCCCCAGTCGATCGAGACCGTGATCGAGGTGGCCGGGATCCCGGGCACCGACAGTGACGCCAGTGTTCCGTTGAGGATGTCGGCGACAGTGCGTACGTCAGGCGAGGCGGCCAGGTCGAGCCGCCACGGCACCTCAGGGGTCGGATAGAAGTTGGTCCCGACGAGTGTCATCCGCGGTCCCTGCGCCGCCAGCCGAGGGAGGAAGTCGGCGTAGTCTCGCGCTGCCCGCGGGGTCCACCCGACCTCTGACAGGGCGATCAACCGGGGGAAGACCATGTACTGCACCTCGCGGAGGTTGCGTACGGTCTCGCCCCACATCGCGCCCTCGACGCCGATGACGTTCTGGTCGGTGACACCCGTGACGTAGCTGCCCGGGTCCCAGTTGTAGAACTGATCGACGTCGCAGCCGCGGTTGCACGCCCAGGTCAGGCCGAGGTTCGGTGGTGTGTTCCGGGCGTACTTCTGGTCGAGGTAGGTGTGGTTGGCCGGGGCCATCACGATCTTCATGTTCTTGGCGACAGCCTCATGGGCCGTAGCCGTGTCCGAACTGCTGCCGGACGCGGGGTTCCAATACTCCGCCACCGAGCCGGCAGGCGGGTTGGTGCCCGGACCGGCGAGCTCGGCCCACCCCATCACCGTCTTGCCCTGGGCGGTGACGAGGGGCATCTCCGCGCTCATGAACGCGGCGTATCGGTCCTGGCTCAGCACCGTCGAGGGCACCTCGTCGCCGCCTACGTGGTAGTACGGGCTCGTGGACATCGCGGAGAGTTGGGTGATGATCGTGTTGTAGATGGTGAACGAGCTCTCGCTCTCGGGGCACATCGCGCTGTAGCCGACGTCGCCGGTGAAGTTCCATTGAGGCGGGTTGTTGACGCTGCAGTCGATGTCCTGCGGGTGACCGTCCAGCAGCGGGTTCGCCGTGTCGTTGTACTCGGACATGACGATCGCGTTGTTATGGCCAGGTGAGTCGACCTCTGGGACCACGTTCATGAAGTGCGCGGAGGCGTACGCGACGACGCTCCGATAGTCCTGTTGCGTCCAGAGCCCACCCGGGTCCATCGTCCGGCCGTCGGTGCCGACGGATCCTTGGCTACCGATCTCGGTGAGGTTGGGGAAGCCGTTGATGACGATCCGGAATCCCTGGTCGTCGCTGACGTGCAGGTGCAGAGTGTTGATCTTGTACGCCGACGCCTCGTCGATCAGCCGCATCACTGTCTCGGGTGTCTGGAAGTGGCGGGCAATGTCGAGCATGAATCCGCGGTAGTCGTAGCGCGGGTAGTCGACGATGTGCACCGATGGAATCGTCCACGGGCCGTGGGCCCTGGTCGGGCTTTCGATCCACTCCGGCAGTAGCTGCCGGATCGTCTGGATGCCGTTGAACAGGCCATGGGCCGTCTCGGCCGCGAGGTTCACACCATCCGGGCTCGCGTCGAGGACGTATCCCTCGGCAGCCTGGCTGGAGTTCAGTTCGGGCGTGTCGCCCAGCTCGATTCGGACATCGCGGTCACGGCCGGGACCCGACACGACGGGCAGCGGATAGCCGATCGCCGGGCGCAGGTAGGCCGCCAGATCCGCCGCCACGGCATGGGAAGCCGATCCCGGCGTGGCGACAATGTGTGTCTCTCTGTTGACGGTGAAGTCGCCGACGCCGACGGTCATCAAGACTGGCTTCGGCACCAGCTGAGGCGTCGCGGCCGAGGCCGCTGGAGATGAGGAGGCCACGACGTACCCCGCGGCAACGGCTAGGAGGGAGACGATCGGGCGGGTGCTCGACGGCGCTTAGGCATTGCTGACCTTTCCGCTCCGAGCAGCGAAAAGATGCACCGCCACCCGGAAGCTGTGCGTTTCCTACCCAAGTCGGTCTACACCCGTGCGCGCTGTGACGACAAGAGCGGCACACCAACGACCCTCGGCCTCACGGATGCGCTCACATACCGACGTGCGGCCCCCGGTAGGAGCACGGTCCACTCCGCCGTCTAAATGGTGGCGCCCTCCCCCGAAGCGCCAACGTTTTACGCACAATTCGAGACCCGACGGGTTGAGCCATGGGCGGGGAAGCACACGCGAGGCGCAAGCTCCCGCCGCTGGCCGGGGCAGTCTCATGCCGATGAGCGATCGCTGACTCGATGGGCCGTTCGGCTCCGGCACCGGATGCGCAGGCACTTGCGACCTCCGCACGGCCGATCGTTTCCACAGCCGTGAGAACTCAGCGCACCGCGGTGAGTGAGGTCGTCAACCGTTGGAACACGGCCGCGTCGACGTACGTCCCGGCGTGGCGGAGGGCGAGGACGGAGACGCCGACGGCCCCGTCGGCCACGGCATGGACCTCCTCCGCGCCGCACGCGGCGGCGAGCCGATCGGCGACCTGAGGGCCGCGCCCCAGGATGCCGCCGCCGAGCACCACCGGACCCGAGACGGTGGGGGACCTGACGGCGGTGAGGGTCCGCGCGAGCGCGGCGGCCGCGTCGTCGAGGATGCGGTCGGCGGTCCCGTCCCCGTCGACCTCGAACACCAGCCCGGCGTAGTCGGCGAGCCGGACCGGCGGGCCGGCGTACAGCGCCCGCACCACCGCCATGATCGGCTCCCGGTCGCCGGCGTCCGACGGCGCGGGCACGCCGAGCCGCGCGAGCATCAGCGGCGTGAGCGCCGTGGACGGGCCACGGCCGTCGAGGTCGGCCAGGGCCGCGCGTACGACGCGTTGCCCGATCCAGAAGCCGGAGCCCTCGTCGCCCAGCAGCCAGCCGAGCGCGTCCGCGACGGCGACCTGGCGCCCGTCCTCCACCCGGATCGCGCCCGCTCCGGTCCCGGCGATGACGGCGTACCCGTCCGGCCGATGGGTGCCCGAGAAGTACGTCGCCAGCAGGTCGGACTCGAAGACCAGCGGCGCGTCGAGGCCGATGCCCGCGAGCCGGCGGCGGATCTCTGCTGCGACGGAGGTACTGCCCGCACCCGCCATCGCGAGCACGACCAGCCGGATCCGCGTGCTCGGCACCTCCGCCTCTCCGCAGCGCCCCCATGACGCTCTCCGCCACGGACGCGGCGGCGGTCTCCGGCCCGACGGCGGTCGGGTTGCCGCTGCCCGCGACGGCGTAGCCCAGGCACCGGCCGGCCGGATCGACGACCACGGTGCGGGTGCTGGTGCCGCCGGCGTCGACGGCGACCAATCCGGTGAACTGCTCGGTCATTCGTTACCTATTCGTGACTTCCAGGTGATTGTGACGTCGACCACAACATGGAAATAGTTTTCCCTAGCCAGTGGCATCGCTGATAAGGATTTTCAATGAGTGCTCCTGAGGGGCCGGCGGCCCGTGCGCTGGAAGGCTACGGCGCCAGCAGCAGGATCCGCGGCTGCCCTTCCACAGATGCCCGAGGGTATGGCCAAGATCGGCACGCTCCTGCTCGAGGACCCGGCCCTGCCGCTGCGGCTGTCGATCACCGAGCTCGCCGAGCGAGCCGGTACGTCGCCGGCGACGGTCACCCGGTTCTGCCGCGCGATCGGCTACACCGGCTACCTCGCCCTGCGTGTGGGCGCAGCGGCCGAGCAGGGCCGGTCGAGCGCCCACGAGACCTGGGACTGCCGACATCGGACGCGCCTTCCACCCGGGTGACACTGCGACCGAGATGATGCGCACGCTGGTGAACGCCCACACCGTGGCGCTCACGTCCACCTCGGAGCGGCTGGACCCCGCGCTTGTCGGCCGGGTCGCGGACGCCGTCGCCCAGAGCACCCACGTCGACATCTACGGCATCGGCGGTAGCGCCGGCATGGCGGTCGAGCTGCAGGCCCGGCTCTACCGGATCGGGATCAACGCGCACGCGTGGAGCGAGGTGCACGTCGGCCTCACCAGCGCCGCCCTGCTGGGCGATTCGAGCGTCGCGATCGCCTTCTCCAACACCGGCCGCACCGAGGAGACCATCGAGATGCTGGCCCTGGCGAAGTCGTCGGGTGCCTACGCGGTCGCGGTGACCAGCGACCCGGCCTCCCCGATGGCCCAGGTCGCCGACGCCCACCTGACCAGCCACGCGCCGGGGGAGTACCTCCAGCCCGACGACCTGTCGGCCAAGCACGCCCAGCTCTTCGTGATCGACCTGCTCTACCTCCTCGCGGCCCAACGGGACTTCTCGCGTACGACGAGCCTGCTGGCGGCCTCCGCAGCGGCCGTCGCGCCGCATCGCCGTCCGCTTCGCTCGGCGACCCGGCCACGGACCGTGCCCTCGTCGAAAGAAACCGCCACAGCATGAGCGCACTTCTCGCCGACTTCTCCACCGAGGTCCGCCGTCGGCTCGACGACCTCGACCAGGAGGTCCGTGCCGGCGGCCTCGACCCGGCCATCGACCTGATCGTGTCCTCATTGCAGCGCGGGGGCGTCCTCCAGGCCTTCGGCACCGGCCACTCCCAGGCGTTCGCCATGGAGATCGCGGGCCGCGCCGGCGGGCTGATCCCGACGCACGCCATCGTGCTGCGCGACGTCGTCCTGCGCGGCAGCCGGGACGTCTCGGTGCTCCAGGGCGCCACCCTCGAGCGCGACGAGTCGGTCGTCGACGAGCTCTACGGGCTGTACTCCTTCGAGCCGGCCGATGTCTTCCTGATCGCGTCGAACTCCGGCGTCAACGGGTCGATCGTCGGCCTCGCCCTGCGCGCCAAGGCCGACGGCCACCCCGTCATCGCGGTGACGAGCCTGGAGCACACGAACGCCGTCACCCCCAAGCACAGCAGCGGCAAGCGGCTCTCGGAGATCGCCGACATCGTGATCGACAACCGGGCGCCGTTCGGCGACGCCACGATCGGCCTCGGCGACGGGCTGTCCGCCGGTGCGGTCTCCTCGATCACGGCCGCGTACATCGCCCAGCTCCTCACCCTCGGCGCGGCTCAGCGACTCCGGGACGCGGGTGAGGTCCCGCCGCTCTACATCTCAGCCAACATCCCGGGAGGTGACACGCACAACGACGCCCTCAAGGCGCGGTACGGCGAGCGCATCGCCGGCCTGGCCTGACCTGAACGATCGGCAGCCCGCATCTGGACATGCGCTCGACCCCAGCACTCAGTAGAAGAGATCATCACGAAAGGGATCGCACGATGAGCCGAGAAATCGCACAATTCGACCGCCGGACCCTGCTCCGTGGCGCCCTTGCGACAGCGGCGCTCGTGCCGCTCGCTGGAACGCTCGCCTCGTGCGGCGGGTCGTCCTCGAGCGGCAGTGGTAGCGCCACGACGACGGCCACCAACCCGTTCGGGCTCGCGAAGAACTCGAGCGTGGAGGCCGTGATCTTCAACGGCGGCTACGGCTACGACTACGTCAAGTTCGCCGCCGCCCAGGTCACGAAGCAGACGGACTTCACCGGCGTCACGATCAAGGTGTCACCGTCGACGCAGATCGCCCAGCAGCTGCAGCCGCGCTTCGTCGGCGGCAACCCGCCCGACCTGATCGACAACTCGGGTGAGAACGCCATCGGGTTCAGCGCCATCGAGCAGCAGCTCGAGACGCTCGACGACGTCTTCGAGGCCAACAACTACGAGGGCACGAAGATCTCGGACACGCTGTACCCGAACGTGAAGCTCCCGGGCACCTTCGACGGCAAGTTCGTCGCGATGAACTACGTGATGACGGTCTACGGCGTCTGGTACTCCGCGACGCTGTTCCAGCAGAACGGCTGGACCCCGCCGAAGACGTGGGACGAGGCGATCGCTCTCGGCGCCAAGGCCAAGGCCAAGGGCAAGTACCTCTGGGTGTGGGGCAAGGAGGCGGCGACGTACTACCAGACGATGGCCGTCAACTCCGCCATCAAGGAGGGCGGTGACGAGGTCCGGCTGGCGCTGGAGAACCTCGAGTCGGGCTGCTGGTCGAAGCCGCAGATCCAGGACGTCTTCACGGCCCTCGGCGAGATGGTGCAGAAGGGCTACTTCGTCCCTGGTGGCGCCGGCACCCAGTTCACCGCCGCCCAGGCGAAGTGGAGCAACGACGAGCAGGCGATCCTCTACCCGTCGGGCGGCTGGATCGAGAACGAGATGAAGGACGCGACGAAGAGCGACTTCGAGATGACCGGCGCTCCGGAGCCGACCGTCTCCTCCAGCCCGACGATGCCGTACGCGGGGCTCCGTGCCGCTGCGGGCGAGCCGTTCATCGTGCCGTCTCAGGCGAAGAACGCCGCCGGGGGCAAGGAGATCCTGCGCGCGATGCTGTCGAAGGCGGCCGCGACCAACTTCTCCAAGACCCGTCTCGCGCCGACGATCGTCAAGGGCCTGGTGCCGGCCGACGGGTTCGGGTCGACCGCGCTGGTCTCGCAGACGAAGATGCTGGACGCCGCCGGCAGCAACACCTTCAACTACCAGTTCGTCGACTACTACGGCATGAACACCGACCAGCTGGTGCCCTGGAACTCGTTCCTGTCCGGCCAGCTCGACGTGGCCGGGCTCACCAGCGCTCTGCAGGACATCACCGACAAGATCGCCAACGACTCGTCGGTGAAGAAGCTCAAGATCACGTGACCAGCACCAGGACCAGCGTGACGACGACCGCCGGCGGCCGGCCTCGGCCGGTCGCCCGGCGGCGCCGGATGCCGAGCTTGGACCGGCTGAGCTTCATGGCGGTGTTCCTCGGGCTGCCGCTGGCCATCTACGTCATCTTCGTGATCTACCCGTTCGGCCAGGCGCTGTACTACTCGATGACCGACTGGAGCGGCTTCACGCCGACGTACAACTTCGTCGGGCTGGACAACTTCACGAAGTTGTTCCACGACGACATCTTCATGCGCTCGTTGCGCAACAACCTTGAGCTGGCGATCGTGGTGCCGTTCGTGACCATCGTGCTGGCGCTCGCCATCGCGACGGTCGTCACCGTGGGTGGGCCCAGCAAGGGCACCGTCCGTGGGATCCGCGGCTCCGGCTTCTACCGGGTCGTGTCGTTCTTCCCGTACACCGTCCCGGCCATCGTCATCGGCCTCATCTGGGCGCAGGTGTACGACCCCTCGGCCGGCATCCTCAACGCCTCCCTCACCAAGGTCGGCCTCAGCGGGTTCGAGAACTTCGCCTGGCTCGGCGACCCACGTACGGCGATGCCGGCGTCCATGTTCGTGATCATCTGGAGCTTCGTCGGCTTCTACACGGTGCTGTTCGTCGCGGCCATCAAGGGTATCCCGGCGGAGATCTACGAGGCCGCCCGCATGGACGGCGCCGGCCGGTTCCGTACGGCCATCTCGATCACGCTCCCGCTCGTCCGGGACACCGTGCAGACGGCGTACATCTATCTCGGCATCACCGCCCTCGACGCCTTCGTCTACATGCAGGCGCTGAACCCGAACGGCGGCCCCAACAACACCACGCGGACGATGAGCCAGGACCTCTTCAACACGGCGTTCCGGAAAGGCCAGTTCGGCTACGCCACGGCGATGGGTGTCGTGCTCGCGGTCGTGACGCTGTTGTTCGCCGCGATCGTGTTCGCGATCAACCGTCTCACCGGAGGCGGCGAGAGGAGGCTGCGCCGATGACTGCCGTCGCCACCGACGAGAGCATCGTCACCGAGACCCGGAGCGAATGGACTGGCGGTGACCGGGCCGTCGAGGCCACCTCGCACGTGCTCCTGGCGATCTGGTCGATCATCGTCATCGTCCCGTTCCTGTGGGTCGTGCTGTCGTCGTTCAAGACGACCAAGGAGATCCTGGCCTCGCCGTTCTCACTTCCGGCGCACTGGAGCTTCGACAACTACGTCCATGCGTGGACCGACGCCGGGATCCGCCAGTTCTTCCTGAACACGGTCATCGTGGTGGGTGTCGCCCTCGTGCTCGTCATGTTGCTGGGATCGATGTGCGCCTACGTGCTCGCGCGGTTCGTGTTCCCCGGGGCACGGTTCATCTACTACTCGATGCTCGCGGGGCTGACCTTCCCGATCTTCCTCGCGATCGTGCCGCTGTTCTTCATCCTGAAGAACGCCGGGCTGCTCAACACCCTGCCCGGGCTGATCATGGTGTACGTCGCGTTCGCCCTGCCGTTCACGGTGTTCTTCCTCTACGCGTTCTTCAAGACCCTGCCGGACGAGGTGTACGAGGCGGCGCTGATGGACGGCGCCGGGGACTGGCGAGTCTTCTTCCAGATCATGCTGCCGATGGCGCGGCCCGGCATTGCCGCCGTCGCGATCTTCAACTTCCTCGGACTGTGGAACCAGTTCCTGCTGCCGGTGGCTCTGAACACCGACCAGAGCAGATATGTGCTGACCCAGGGGATGGCGGAGTTCGCGTCGCAGGCCGGCTACGCGGTCGACTTCGGGGCGCTCTTCGCCGCGGTCGTCATCACGGTCGTGCCGGTGCTGATCGTGTACCTGATCTTCCAGCGGCGGCTGGAGGGGTCGGTGTCCCAGGGCACGTTCCGCTGACCTGTGCGTGACCAGACGCGGGTTCGCGGTCAATGCGTTCGACCTGCGACCGGACGGACAGCGAGCGGCCCGGTGCAGGGGCCTGTACTGAAGCGAGGTGGGGTACGCCGCGAGCGGCGTGCGGTAGACGAGCGGGACGGCGACGCCGGTGTCCCGGAGGCGGCGAACCTGATCGGGGTCGGCGGCGTCGTCTGTGACCGGTCCGTCCACTTGGTCGATCGTGCAGATCCTCGCCAGGGCGACGCCCGATCCTGTGTGATTCGGCCGCCACGGTGACGCGCTGCGCCCGGGAACGATCTCGGCGTTGATGCTGGGCTCGTCGAGGTGCTCGCAGCTGGCGCCCTCCTCTGCGAGATCGCATCCACGTCTAGGAGCAGGGGACCAGCTCGGCCGCGGCACGAGCGATCCGCTCACGCGGGTCGCGGGGGGCGATGCGATATCTCGCGGGCAGGTCGTAGGCGATGGTGGTGGCGACCACGCGCCACCGTGGGCGCGAGCGGCAAGCGATTGTCGAGCGAGCTCCTTGAAGTCGCGCCGCACGGTGGCCGCGGACGCCGAGCAGCTCGGCGGCCTCGGTCACAGACAGCCGCTTGTGGATCGACAGCGCGTCGAGGAGCATCGTCCAGCGGCTGGACTGGTCAACCACCTCACCCGTCACCGGCACCTCCTGCCGTCGGTCATCCGGAAGTCGAGATGCGCGGGGAGTGCGGCGCCCGGATGCAGTGCGTCCCAGATCTCACCGAGGACCGTGTCTCCCTCGGCGAGATCCTCGACGACCAGCGACTCCATGATCCCGGCGGCACGCTCGCGCTCCCCCTCGGCCAGCCGCGCCCGGGCCTCCAGCAGCCGGGTCCGGCCGTGTTCGCGCATCGCAGGGTCCAGGGCCGCGATGGCGTCCAGGCAGTCACCTGGCCGTCCGGCGGCGAGCAGCCGCTCGAGTTGCTCCACGGCCAGCCCGCGGCAGTCCGGTCGGAGCCGCCGCGCCCGCGCGTACAGGTCGCACGCGCGGTCATCATCGGCCAGCAGCGCCAGCCCTCGCAGCGCCCACGGGTTCTCGCGGGCGGCCAGGCTCGCGTCGTACTGCTCGGCGGCGCGGCCTGGCTCGCCCCGCACGTGGGCGTTCACCGCGCGGGCCAGGTGCACCCACTCGGAGTCCGGCGCCTCCTCGAGGACGGCGCGCCAGCGGTCGGAGACCGGGGGCACCGGCAGCCGGTGGGCCGATGTCCGCGAGTCCCTCGGTGTCATCGTCGAGCAGGTGGCGTGCCGGGAGGCTGTCGTCGTCGACCGGTGGGAACGGCAGGGCCCGGGTCGGTACGGCCTCCGGAAAGGCCCGGAGCCTGAGCTCGACGTGACCCCAGCCGGACCCGGTGCTCACCTGCTCGGCGACCGCGGCGTCGGCCACCTCGGTGAGCCAGCGCTCGTGGATGGCCTCGAGGTGGTCGGGGTCCGTCGCCTCGTGCACGGCTTCCTGCGCGGCCGCGCACGCCTCGGCATATCCGCCCGCCACCGCTCCCGGGTCCAGGTCGACGCCACCGAACGCCTCGGTCCACGACACGCTCGCCCCACCAGCCAGCCGGTCGTGCTCGAGCTGCGTCGGGCACCATCCCGCCTGGATCTCGGCGTACCTCGCGCCCGGACCGCAGAGCCACTCCTGCCACCGCGAGCCGGCCGGACCGCTCCCCCACAGGAACAGCTTCCGGCCCCGCAGCCCGCGCGTCGACGTCTGGGCGAAGCCAGCGCCGTCGGGCTCGACGGACACGATGTGCCGACCGCGCTGCCCCTGCAGGTCGTAGAAGTAGTCGGCGGGAAACCTGGAGGCCATCGGGTGGCTGATGTCGACGTCCGCGCGATCCGGGTACGGGACAGGCACCCGGATCAGGGCGCCGGTGTACTCGGTGCGCCAGGCGGCGTCCGCCGTGGTCAGCACGCGGGTCCCCGGCGACTCGGGCACCGCGATGTTGGTCCAGTAGTAGAGCGGCTTCTCCTCCGGGTCCGGGTTGATCACCCGGGTCGAGGCGTACAACCGGTCCGACCCTGGGAGCAGGGAAAGGTCGACCTGCAGCACCAGGTCACGGGTCCGCTCCCACTCCCACAGCCGCAGCACGTCACCGTCCGGACCAGCAACCACTGCGGCGTGCATCGGCCGGCACGACAGCGTCGTGTGGCCGGTCGAGCCGAGGTTCCACTCGATGCCCCCGGCGAACCAGGCATCGGTCAGCCCGAAGTTCGCGAACTGCAGCACCGGATTGCGGAACAGCAGCTCACGCCCACGGGCGTCGTCGTGCAACGACCAGACCCGGCCGCCGAGCGTCGGTAGCACGGTCGCGCGCAGCACCCCGTTTTCGAGCACGTACGCCGGGAGCTCGACCTCGCGCAGCGACCGGTCGTAGTCCTCCTGGAGGGGGTACGGGAGAGGGCTTTCCAGCCTGCCGTAGGCAATCCGCTCGAGCATGTCCGGCGTGGCACCCGGGCCGACGTCGGGGTAGGGCAGCTCCCGCAGCCGGGTGAACCGGGGCAACGGGCTCGCGGGACCGAGGGTCGCCGCCGGCACGGTCAAGGCGGTGCGGCGTACCGTCGCCGCCGAGGAGGGCGTGGAGACCACGGCGTCAGTCCAGCCGCCGGCCCGTGGTCGGCGAGAACACGCTGGTCTGCATCTCCGATTCTCCGCTCTCGTGCCGTATCACGCCGCGGGTGCTTCGGTTCAGTGCTCGACGCATGCGGGCGCACCGCGCTGCAGCCCCCGCCACCGCCGGATGTGGCGTCGTTACGCAGCCGATCCAACGTCGACCATCGTTGATTGAGAATGCTCGTCTTGCCAATAAGAACTTACATAACGAGCACCCGGTCGCGGAGCCTGGCCCGTTCCATCATCCTGGACTCGTGAAGGACGACGACGGGCTCGCACTCGCCGTCGACGTCGGCGGCACGACCATCAAGGCGGAGCTGGTCGACCGCGCGGGGACCGTGGTGGCTTCCGAGCAACGGCCCACACCACAGGGGCACCGCGCACGCGACGCGGTCGCCGAGGTCGGCCGCACCCTGCTCGCGCAGCGGCCCGACGCGCCCGTGGTCGGCGCAGGCGTCGTCGTCCCGGGCCTCGTCGACCGCGAGGCCGGCATCGCGACGTACAGCGCCAACATCGGGTGGCGCGACCTCGAGCTCGTCCGGTCACTCGGCGCCGAGTGGCGGCTGCCGGTTCGGATCGCCAACGACGTCGCCTCCGGCGGCGTGGCCGAGCACAGGCTCGGCGCGGGTGTCGGCACAGAGGACCTGGTGTTCGTGCCCATCGGCACCGGGATCGCCGCTTCGATCGTTTCCGGGGGGCACCTGGTGACCGGGCACCGCGGCGAGACCGCGGAGATCGGACACCTGGCCGTCCGGACCGGCGTCCGGTGCGCGTGCGGCCGTGACGGGTGCCTCGAAGCCATCGCATCCGCGGCGGCGATCGCCCGCCGCTACACCGGTCTGAGCGGAAACCACGTCACCGGCGCCCACGACGTCGCCGCTCGGCTGAGCACGGACGCCGTCGCGCGACAGGTCTGGCAGGACGCGGTGGAAGCGCTCGCGGACGGGCTCGGCATCGTCTCGCTGGTCGTCGGCCCGGCCCTGGTGGTGATCGGCGGTGGACTCAGCCGGGCCGGCGACAGGCTGCTGGACCCGCTGCGGGTCGCGCTCCGTCAGCGGACCCCCGTCGTCCATCCCGCCGACGTGACCGCGTCGGCCCTCGGCGACCGGGGTGGCGTGATCGGTGCCGCGCTCCTGGCTCGCGACGGATGGGCGCCTGAGTCATGACCGCGTTGGCGCTGGCCGGGCGGCTCGTGACGACCGCCGGGATCCTGGACGGGGGCGTGCTCGAGGTCCGCCTCGACGGCACGATCGGATACGTCGGCCCGGCGTCCGGCTGGTCGGGCCCGGCCCCCGAGCCGGTCGACACGGTCGCGCCCGGGTATGTCGACATCCACTGCCACGGCGGTGGAAGCCACACCGTCACCTCGCGTGACCCGGCCGAGGTCGCCGCGGTCGCAGCGCACCACCTGTCCCGCGGCACCACCACGATGCTGGCCAGTCTGGTGAGCGCGTCGACCCCCGAGCTCGTCGCCGCGATCACGGCGATCGCCTCGGTCGCGGCGACGGGGTCACCGGTCGTCGGGTGCCACGTCGAGGGGCCCTTCCTGGACCCGGCGCACCGGGGCGCACACGACCCCGCCCACCTGCGCCTACCCGGGTCCGACGAGCTCGCCACCTGGCTGGCGGCCGGCGTCGACGACGCCGGTCGTCCGAGGGTCCGGATGGTGACGCTCGCCCCGGAGCTGCCCGGTGCTGCCGCGGCCGCCGAGCTCCTCGAGCGCTCCGGGGTCGTGGTGGGCCTTGGCCACACCGGCGCCGACGCACGCGGCTTCGGCGAGGCCCTGCGGTCACTGCGCAGACCCCTGGTCACCCATCTGTTCAACGGCATGGAGCCCCTGCACCATCGCCGGCCGGGCCCGGTCGCCGCCTCCCTGGATGCGCTGGCCCGCGGGGCGACGCACGTGGAGCTCATCGCGGACGGCGTGCACCTCGCGGACGAGACGGTGCACCTGGTGTTCGCGGTGGACCCCGGGCGGCACGTCGTACTCGTCAGCGACGCGATGGTGGCTGCCGGGATGCCGGACGGCGACTTCGAGCTCGGGTCCGTACGGGTGCGGGTCGCGGACGGCCGGGCGTGGACGCGCACCGAGCCGCCGTCGCTCGCGGGAGGCACATCGCACGCCGCCGACCTGGTCCGCCGCTGCGTGGTGCAGGCCGGCGTCGATCCCGTCGCCGCGGTGGCCGCGGCCACCTCGACACCCGCCGCCCTGCTCGGCCTGGACGACCGCGGCAGCCTGGCGACCGGTCTGCGCGCCGACCTCGTGGTACTCGACCGCGACTGGCGGGTCCGCCGGGTGATGTGCGGAGGCGACTGGGTCCGATGATCGTCACGCTCACCGCAACCCGGTCTACAGCGTCACGTACGAGGCGCCTCCACCAACTCCGTAGGCTCCGCTCGACCAGCGCTGGTCATCCCGCCCGCCGTGGCCGCGGCATGCCCACCCTCCACCCCGATGCGAAAGATGCATGTCTTCGAAATTTCGGGGCGCTACGCCTACCACGAACAAGCCGACGTCTACGCCAGCTAGGGCTCACCAGTAACCGCATGGTTCAGTCCACTGAACCTAGTACCCGAGGACCGCGGTGTCGTCGAGCACCCCGTAGACCGCGTCGTCGTAGATGCCAACCCTGAACAGCTCCCAGGGGAGCAGGTTCGCCGTCAGGTCCCACGAGGTCTCGGTGATAGTCCAGGACCAGCCCTCGTGCGTTGGCTCAGTGTCCCCAATGCGCCGGGCACTGTCATGCCCCGGATACGTCCTCACATGCCGATGTGCGGATACCGGGTTGTCGCTGGTCTCTGCGATCGTTGACGCCTTCCCCAGCCGCGCGACCACCTCCGCGTCGGGTTCGATCCGGTCAGTCCGCGCCATGGACCGAGCCTGAAACAGGTGCCCGCGCCGGGTGGCTCTCAGAATCCGGGTGGGATGCCAAGGCGCCCGAGGCCCAAGGCCCGCCAAGAAACAGTAGGCACCCGCGGGGGTCTTACCGTTCGCTGACGCCTGGTTCACCCCATGGAGAACGGCGCACGAGGATGGCAGGTTGGGTCCGTGAACCCTCGCGCTGACGTCGCCGTGATCGGCGGCAGCGGCTTCCACTCGTTCCTCGACGACCCTGAGGAAGTCGAGGTGGCCACGCCGTACGGCGACCCGTCCGCGCCGGTCTCGGTCGGTGAGGTCGGGGACCGCCGGGTGGCGTTCCTGCCGCGGCACGGTCGCCACCACGAGTACCCGCCGCACCGGATCAACTACCGCGCCAACCTCTGGGCTTTGCGGTCGCTCGGCGTGCGGCAGGTGCTGGCACCGTGCGCGGTCGGCGGACTGCGCGACGAGGTCGCACCAGGTGACCTGGTCGTGCCCGACCAGCTGGTCGACCGCACCTCCGGACGCGAGCGGACCTTCGTCGACAGCGGCGCTGTCCACCTGCCCTTCGCCGATCCGTACTGCCCGAGGCTCTCCGGCGCGCTCGCCCGGCCCGACGGCGTACGGCTCGGCGGGACAATGGTCGTCATTGACGGTCCGCGGTTCTCCACCCGCGCCGAGTCGCGCGACTACGCCGACCGCGGCTGGACCCTGATCAACATGACCGGAGCACCCGAGGCCGCGCTGGCCCGTGAGCTGCGGATGTGCCTGGCGACGATCGCCCTGGTCACCGACATGGACGCCGGCGCCGAGGCCGAGGAGGCGGTGCGGCAGCAGGACGTGTTCGCCCTCTTCGCCGCGAACACCGAGCGCCTCAAGGCGATGCTCGCAAGCGTGATCGCCGACCTGCCCGACCCGGCCGGATGCACCTGCGACACCTGGGCGGACCGCCTCGACCTCACCTACGAGATCCCGTGAAGGTCTTGCTGACCGGGTCGGCCGGCTTCATCGGCTCGGCGATCGACCGCGCGCTCATGGCACGTGGCGACGAGGTCGTGCGGGTCGACCTGATGCTCCCAGACGCCCACGGCGCCGCCGAGCCGCCACCCGGCACGCACCACCTCGATGTGCGCGACGCCTCGGCCTGGGCCGACCTGATCGCCGGGGTCGATGCGGTGTGTCACCAGGCAGCCCTCGTCGGGCTCGGCGTCCGAGTCGGAGACCTGCCGTCCTTCGCCTCCCACAACGACCTCGGTACCGCGGCGCTGCTGGCTGCGATGCACGAAGCCGGGGTCACCCGCCTTGTGCTCGCCTCGTCGATGGTGGTGTACGGCGAAGGGCGCTACTTGTGCCCACGGCACGGACCTCAGCTTCCCGGGCCCCGGTCTGAGCCCGACCTGGCAGGTGGACGGTTCGAGAACACCTGCGGCGTCTGCAACGGGCCTCTCAGCTGGGACCTGGTCGAGGAGGACGCCCGGCTGGACCCCCGCAGCGGCTACGCCGCCAGCAAGCTGGCGCAGGAGCACTACGCGGCGGCCTGGGCACGCCAAGCCGGAGGCTCGGCGGTCGCCCTGCGCTACCACAACGTGTACGGCCCGGGGATGCCCCGGGACACGCCGTACTCCGGGGTGGCCGCGATGTTCCGGTCGGCGGTCGAGCGCGGCGAGCGGCCGCGGGTCTTCGAGGACGGCGGACAGATGCGCGACTTCGTGCACGTCGACGACGTCGCCCGGGCCAACGTCCTCGCGTTGGAGGCAGTGGCCGACAACGCACCCGGCGCCCTCAAGGCGTACAACGTCTGCTCCGGTCGACCGGTCTCGATCGTCGACGTGGCACGCCTCGTCTCGGGTCACGGGCCAACGCCCACGGTCACCGGCGAGTACCGACTCGGCGACGTGCGGCACATCGTGGCCTCCCCGGAACGGGCCCGCACCGAGCTGGGGTTCAAGGCCGAGATCGCGCCCGAAGAGGGCCTGGCGCGCTTCGTCACCGACCCGTTGCGCGCCTGACTCACCAGTTGGTGAGCACCAGGTGCTGCACCAGCAGCGCCACCACCACCTGGGTCCCGAGCATCGGGCGGTGCCATCTGGGCGGCAGGCAGGCGGTCGACAGCAGGAGCCACGGGACGAAGGGCAGCCAGATCCGCTCCACCTCTGCCTTGCTCATGCGTGACGCGTCCGCGAGCACGATGGCCAGAGCCGCTGCCGCCACCAGCAGCCGTACGACGCGGGGCGACCGCCTTCCGGCAGCGAGCAGCGAGCCGAGCCCGGCACCGAGGGCGGGTCCGGCACTGATCGCCAGAGCCGCGAGGTCACCCCAGAGCCAGTACGCCGCGGGCCGGGACGCTGCGATGCCTGCCCAGTAGCGGTCGTTGAGCACCGGGTAGGCATCCCAGAGCCGGAAGCCGTAGGCCGCGAACGCCAGCACCGGCACGACGCTGCCGAAGGCCACTGCCGGAAGCGGGCGCCAGGACCGCCCCGCGAGCATCGTGGCCAGGACCAAGGGCGCGAGCAGCACCAGGCCGTAGGAAAGCAGGAGGCAGCAACCGAGCAGCAGGCCGGCGACCACACCCCAGCCCCACGCTCCGGCCCGACGCGTCGAGACCGTCGCGGCGGCCACGGCCGCGAGCCCCCAGGCGGCCACTGCGGCGAACACCCCGTCGGCCGACACCGCCACCCAGATCGCGGCCGGTGCCAGGACCAGGAACGGGGCGACCCGCCTTGCGACGTCCTCGACTCCCAGGCGCCGCAGGGCGATGAGCACGGCCACCGGGGTCGTGCACCCGATGAGGGTGACGGTCACAGCACTCGCGAACGCGCTGCCGAGCCCGACACTCACCAGCCCCACGAACAGCAGCAGTGCCGCCGGCGGATGGCCGGCGACATGGGTCTCCCAGCTGCCTGGAGCGCCGTCCGGGATCCGATCGACGAAGCCACGCAGCGTGGCCGGAATGTCGTGGATCCCGCGGGCTGTGGGCAGGTACTCGTTGTGGTTGACGATCTCGCGGGTGAGCCCCGATCGGCCGTCCACGAACGCGAGAGCGAGCGTCCACGCCACCGTGACGGCGTACGTCGTGACGAGCAGGCACCGCCACCGGAGCCTGGCAGCGAGCCCGAAGCCCTGCCACACACTGACGGCCGCCACGACCACCGCCACGGGCGTGCCAGGCCCCACCCGCGCCTCAATGTAGCCCGCCAAGGGTGCGAGCGGCCGGACCGGGTGCAGGCTCGCGTGCACCGACCAGTGGGCCAGCGGCGGGACCGCGATCGCTGCACCGATCAGCAGGAGCGCGACCGCCAGCCCGGCCCAGGGCGCGTGGTCGGAGCGGGCGGCTGGCACGCGGCCCAGGCTAAGGCGCGCAGATCACCACGAGCGGCCGAGACGGCGCGATGTCAGGGTTCCGTAATCGGCAGGCACCCCGGTCGACCTCTCTGCCCTCCTAGCGTGGCGGGCATGGAGATCGAGGCCACCTGCGACCTGGTGCTGCCGTGCCACGACGAGGCAGGCGCCCTGCCCGGCCTGCTGCGCGAGGTGCCGCCGCGCTTCTGCGTGATCGTGGTCGACAACGGCTCTCACGACGGGACCGCCGACGTCGCCCGGCGCCACGGGGCTCGCGTCGTCAGCGAGCCGCGACTCGGGTACGGCGCCGCGGTACATGCCGGTGTCGAGGCGGCAAACGCGGAGTTCGTCGCGGTGATGGACGGCGACGGATCCTTCGACCCGGCCGAGCTGTCTGCCCTGCTGGCCGCCGTCGCAGGCGGGCGGTGCGAGATGGCACTGGGGCGCCGCCGTCCCGTTTCGCCGGGGGTCTGGCCGTGGCACGCGCGGGCCGGCAACGCCTTCGTCGTGTGGTGGCTGCGCCGGTCGGTCGGGTTCCCGGTGCACGACCTCGCTCCGATCCGGGTCTGCCGTCGCCAGGACCTGCTCGACCTTGATGTCCGAGACCGGCGCTTCGGCTATCCCTTGGAGCTGCTGCGGAGGGCGACGCTCGCCGGCTGGCGGCTCGAGGAGTACGACGTCACCTACCGCCGGCGGGCGGCTGGCACGGTGTCGAAGGTCAGCGGCAGCCTGCGGGGCACGACGCGCACGGCCCGTGACTTCTGGAAGGTGCTGTCCTCGGCGGAGGCAGGGGCATGAGGGCGCTGGTCGTCGCGAAGGCGCCCGTGCCGGGCCGGGTGAAGACCCGGCTCGGCGCGAACGTCGGCATGGAGGCGGCCGCCCGGCTTGCCGCCGCCGCGCTCCTCGACACGCTCGCCACCTGTCGCGCGGCCTTCACAGAGTGCCATCTTGCGCTCGAAGGCGACTTCGCTGACGCCCTCGAGGCGAATGCCCTGCGGCGCGCCCTCAAGGGCTGGATCGTCCACCAGCAGCGGGGCCACGGACTGGGCGAGCGCCTGGCCCGCGCCCATGTGGACGCCGCCGGGACCGGCGCGACCGTGCAGGTCGGGATGGACACCCCGCAGCTCACGACCGACGACCTGCACGCGGTCGCGGAAGCGGCCTCCACCGGGGACGCGGTCCTCGGTCCCGCCACGGACGGCGGCTGGTGGGTGCTCGCCCTCAACGACCCATCGGCCGCCGCGGTGCTGGCCGACGTACCGATGTCGCGGCCAGACACCTTCGCCTCCACCCGCAGAGCCTTGATCGCGGCCGGACAAACCGTCCGAGTCGGGCACGAGCTCACCGATGTCGACACCGTCCACGAGGCGGCACGGGTCGCCGGCTCTCTGACCGGAGGCCACTTCCTCCAGGCGTGGCGCACGGTGACCGGATGACCACGCTTCCGCTGGCCAGCGTCTACACACACGCGCTGCAAGGGCATCCCTGCACCGTGTGGGAGGGCGACCTGGCCCCGCAGCCGCTGCCGACGCATGCCTGGCTCGCCCGCGCCGGCGCGGCCGACCTCGCTCTGCTCGCGCACTGTCAGGGTCCGACGATCGACATCGGCTGTGGCCCGGGCCGGATGACCGAGGCCCTCGCCCTGGCCGGCCATGCAGTGCTCGGCATCGACGTCGTGCCAGAGGCGGTCCGGCAGACCCGCTCCCGGGGCGTCCAGGCCCTGCGCCGGAGCGTCTTCGACCCGATGCCGGGTGAGGGCCGTTGGGAGACGGCCCTGCTCGCCGACGGCAACATCGGGATCGGCGGGGACCCGGTGGCCCTGCTCGAGCGCGCTCGCGAGCTGGTCACGACGAACGGCCGGATCGTGGTCGACGTCGCACCGTGGGGCACCGGAGTCGTCACCCGACACGTCATGCTCGAGACCTCCCACGGCCTGAGCGGGGAGTTCCCGTGGACGTCCGTCGGCGCCGACGCCATCCAGGCCGTGGCGTACGCCGCGGGGCTGGGGAGCGCGACCGAGCACCGGTACGGCGACCGCCGGTGGGCCGTGATCGAGGCCCACCCGTGAAGACCGCGACCCGCCCCCGCGTTCCCGACGAGCGCGACTTCACCTCCTGGCTGCGCAGTCCCGCCGTCACGGCCCGGGTCGGCTTGTGGCTCGGAGTGTGCTTCGGCCTCGCCTTCGTGACCGGGCTGGTCAGCCACTGGGCCCAGACCCCATCGCCATGGCTGCCGTTTCCGACCAGCCCCAGCTGGGGCTACCGGGTCACCCAAGGTGTCCATGTCATCTCCGGGACCGCCGCGGTGCCGCTGCTGCTGGTCAAGCTGTGGACCGTCTACCCGAAGCTGCTCGCCCGGCCGCCGCGGGAGGTCCGAGACCTCGTCGTGCACGGGCTCGAGCGCGTCTCCATTGCCGTGCTCGTCGCCGCTGCGATCTTCCAGCTCGCCACCGGGCTGGCGAACGCCGCTCAGTGGTATCCCTGGCACTTCAACTTCCGGCCCACCCACTACGCGCTCGCCTGGATCGCCATCGGCGCTCTCGTCGTGCACATCGCGGTCAAGCTGCCGATCATCCGGGGTGCCCTGACCACCGACGTCGACAGCACCGCCCAGGACCGGCCGACGATGCACCCTGGACCCGGCGTGATGTCACGTCGAGGTCTGCTGCGGACGACCTGGGCCGCCACTGGGGTCGCGGTGCTCGCCACGGCGGGCGCGACCGTGCCCTGGCTCCGGAGGGTGTCGGTCCTCGGCGTCCGGTCCGGAGACGGGCCCCAAGGCGTACCGGTCAATCACTCGGCGGTCTACCGAGGCGTGGTCCCGGCCGCCACCAGCGCGGCGTACCGGCTGACGGTGGCCTACGGCGACCGCGCGAGACAGCTGAGTCTGGCCGACCTGCGCGCGATGCCGCAGACCACCGCCTCCCTCCCGATCGCCTGTGTCGAGGGCTGGAGCGCGGGCGCGACCTGGTCCGGGGTGCCGGTGCGCGACCTGCTCGACCTGGTCGGCGCGCCCGCGGGCAGCGAGGTGCTCGTCGAGTCACTCCAGGAGCGCGGCGGGGAACGGGTCAGCACCCTGGCCGGATACTTCTCCGACCATCCGCACACCTTGCTGGCGCTCGACCTGTCCGGAGAGCCGTTGTCGCTCGACCACGGCTTCCCGTGCCGGCTCATCGCTCCGGACCGGCCCGGCGTCCTGCAGACCAAGTGGGTCGGTCGGCTGGAGGTGACCTCGTGACGCGGGCGGTGCGGTGGGTGGCGTTGCCCGCTGGGTTGGTCGCTACGGCGTACGGCGTGTGGCTGCTGCTCGACCTCGGCTGGGCCAACACCCGCTCGACCCTGATCTGGCTCGTCGGTGGAGTCGTGCTGCACGACGGCGTCTTCGCGGTTCTGGTGATGGCCGTGGCGCTGGCCGCCTTGCGGCTGGTGCCGGGCGACCGCCTCGCGCCGTGGATCGTGGCGCTGGTGATCCTGGTGCCGGTCACCCTGCTTGGCATCCCCGAGCTCGGCCGCTTCGGTGCGCGTGCGGACAACCCGACCCTGCTCGACCGGCACTACTGGCTCGGCTGGTCGGTGATGGTCACACTGGTCGTCGGGTGCGCGGTGGTCGGCGCGGTGGCGACGAGACGACGTGCGAACGTCCGAGGGGGTGACGATGACACGGGTGCTGGTGGTCGATGACGACGTGACCGTACGCGAGGTGGTGGTCACCTACCTGCGGGCGGCCGGGCACGAGGTCGACGAGACGGCGGACGGTGAGGGCGCGCTGAAGCTGCTGCGCGACCACCCCGCCGACCTGGTCGTCCTCGACCTGATGCTCCCCGGTATCGACGGGCTCGAGGTGTGTCAGCGGCTGCGGGACCGCGGCGACGACCTGCCGGTGATCATGCTGACGGCTCTCGGCTCCGAGACCGACCGGGTGGTCGGGCTCGAGCGCGGGGCCGACGACTACGTGACCAAGCCCTTCAGCCCCCGTGAGCTCGTGCTGCGCGTCGACTCGGTCCTGCGACGCGCCGGCGAACGGGCCGGGTCGGGGGTTCGCGGCACCGTTGCCGACGGCGACCTGGTCGTGGACTCGACCGAGCACACCGCGACCCTGGCTGGTCATCGGCTCTCCCTGACCGCCCGCGAGTTCGACCTGCTGCGCTTCTTCCTTTCCCACCCCGGCCAAGCGTTCTCGCGTGAGGACCTGCTCCAGAAGGTGTGGGGGTGGTCGTTCGGTGACCAGTCGACGGTGACCGTGCACGTCCGCCGCCTCCGCGAGAAGGTCGAGGCAGATCCCACCCATCCGGTGCGGCTCGCGACCGTGTGGGGCGTGGGCTACCGGTGGGAGCCGTCGACATGACGCACGACCAGCTCACGATCATCTGGACCACGGCAGCGTGGTCCGGCGGCGTGGCCCTGGTCGGCGGCGTCCTGATCTGGCTCGGCCGTCGCGCCTCGGTGCGCTGGCTGACCGTCGGCGTCGCGATGGTCGCCGTGCTGGCCGTGCTGGCCGGCACGCTCGCGACCTCGCGGGAGATGTTCTTGTCCCACCACGACCTCGGAGTCGTGGGGCTGGTGGCCGCAGTGGCCGGGATCGTGGCGCTGGTCTTCGCGCTCGCGGTCGGCACCGCGCTGGCCCGGTGGTCGCGCGACCTGCAGGAACGCGCCCGCGTCTTCGGGGAGAGCGGTGAGTTCACCGCGAACCTCGCGACCGGCCCGGCGGAGTTCGAGCAGCTGTCGGCCGAGCTGCGACGTACAAGCGCCAAGCTCGCGCAGTCGCGGGAACGCGAGGTAGCCCTCGAGCAGTCGCGTCGGGAGCTGGTGTCGTGGGTCTCGCACGACCTGCGTACGCCGCTCGCCGGGCTCCGCGCGATGACCGAGGCGCTCGAGGACGGCCTGGCCGACGACCCGGCCCGCTACCACGCCCAGATGCGGGCGGAGGTCGAGCGGATGGTGCGCATGGTCGACGACCTCTTCGAGCTATCCCGGATCCACGCCGGAGTGATGCGGCTCAGCCCTCAGCCGGTGGCGCTGGGCGACGTGGTCAGCGAGGCACTTGCCAGCGCCGACTCGGTCGCCCGCGCCCGCGGCGTACGGCTGGACGGCGCGGTGGACGAGGACGTCCTGGTCACCGCGGACCCCGCCGGCCTCTCGCGGGTCGTCTCCAACCTGCTGATGAACGCGATCCGGCACACCCCCGCTGACGGCGTCGTCGAGGTTCAGGGCCGGGTCGTCGACGACGGTGTCGAGCTGTCGGTGACCGACGGCTGCGGAGGGCTGAGCGAGGACGACATGGCCCGAGTCTTCGACGTCGCCTGGCAGGGCAGCGCGGCGCGTACCCCGGACCACGTCGACGGATCCGGCGGCGCCGGGGCAGGGCTGGGACTGGCGATCGTCAAGGGCATCGTCGAGGCCCACCTCGGCCAGGTCGCGGTGGCCAACCAGGAGCCCGGGTGCCGGTTCCTGGTTCGCCTGCCCGCCTGACGGCGGGCACCCGAGTGTCAGCGGGGGAAGTCGCGGAACGTGTCGAGCAGCGCCGTCTGCGCCTCCTCCGAGAGGGTCTCCTCCGGGATCTCCCCCAGGAGCGACGCGGTCTCCTTCATCTGGTCCAGGTACGTCTCGCAGCCGGGGCACACGGACAGGTGCTGTTCGAACCGGTCCGCCGTCTCCTCGTCGAGCGCACCGTCGAGGTAGTCGGTGACGAGCTCCACGAGCTCCTGGCAGGTCAGGTCGGCCATCTCACCTCAGCGGTACTCGGGGTTCTCGTAGTCGAACCTGCAGCCGGCGTCCCACTCCGACCGCTGGTTGCCGTAGGCGGGGATGCCGCCGGCGTCCTTGAGGAGACGGGCGAGGTGGATCAGGTTCCAGGTCATGAACGTGGTGTTGCGGTTGGTGAAGTCGTTCTCCGGACCGCCGCTGCCCGGGTCGAGGTACGACGGCCCGGGGCCGGCCTCACCGATCCAGCCGGCGTCGGCCTGCGGGGGATGGTGTACCCGATGTGCTGCAACGTGTAGAGCACGTTGTGGGCACAGTGCTTGATGCCGTCCTCGTTCCCGGTGATCAGACAGCCACCGACGCGCCCGTAGTAGAGGTACTGCCCTTGGTCGTTGAGGAGGTGGGAGCCCCCGTAGAGGCGCTCGTGCACCTGCTTCATCACCGAGCTGTTGTCGCCCAGCCAGATCGGTCCGGCCAGCACCAGAATGTGCGCCGCCTTCACCTTCTCGAAGATCTCCGGCCACTCGTCGTGCTCCCACCCGTGCTCGCGCATGTCGGGCCACACGCCGGTGGCGATGTCGTGGTCGATCGCCCGTACGACCTCCACCTGGACCCCGTGCTGCTCCATGATGTGGCGGCTCGCGTCCACCAGGCCCTGGGTGTTGCTGGGCTCGGGTGACTTCTTCAGCGTGCAGTTGATGAACAGGGCCTTCAGGCCGGCGCCGTAGGTGGCGTCGGGGGTCGTGGCGGTCATGGTCTCTCCTGGGGGTGGGTCAGAGGAGCTCGGCGTCCTGCTCGATGCAGAGCAGGGCCGGTCCGGTGGTGGCGAAGAGGGCGGTCATGGCTTCGTCGAGCTGGTCGCGGCTGGTCACCTTGATCCCGGTGGCGCCGCACAGCTCGGCGTACGCCGCCCAGTCAGGGTTGTGCAGGGAGGTGTGCCAGACGGGATAGTCGGCGGCCAGCTGTTCCTTGCTGATCTTGCCGAGCGCGTTGTTGTTGAGGAGCACGTGCTTGATCGGGATGCCGTACTTCACCGCCGTGGTCAGCTCGGTGGCGTACTGACCCAACCCGCCGTCCCCGGTGACGGCCACGACCGGTCGGTCCGGGTCTGCCGCCCAGGCGCCGATGGCGGCCGGGTAGCCGAAGCCGATGGAGCCGAGGTAGCCGGACATCAGTACCGGCTGGCCCTGGGACTCGAGGTAGCGACCCAGGGAGTAGGCGTGGTTGCCCACATCGACGGTGACGACTGCCTCCGCCGGGAGGTGGTTCGACAATGCTGCGAACACAGCTGCCGCCGACACCCCTGCGCCGCGGTCGTCCGCGGTTCGTCGGCCTTTCTCGGCGCGCCAGATCGCCCGTCGCTCTGCGACGTCGGAGGTCTGGTCCTCCGGCTGGGCACCGGCCACGGCTCGGGTCAGGGCGCCGACCACGGTGGCCGCGTCGCCGAGGACGTGGGCGGTCACGGCATCGAACCGGCCGATGGACTGCGGAGTGTCGTCGATCTGCACGATCGGCTTGTAGGGCGCGATGCCGGTGTGGTTGGAGAAGGAGGCGCCCACCACGACGAGCAGGTCCGACTCGTTCATCAGCCAGCTGGCGACCGGAGTGCCGCTGCGGCCGAGGACACCCGCCCCCAACGGGTGGGTGTCGGGGCCCTGGACCAGCGATCGCGAAGCACGCAGCCGGCCGCCCGGTCAGCTTGCCGTAGGCACTGGCGGCGAACGCCGCGGCACCCTCGTGCCGGATGCCGATGAACGCCAGCTCGCCGCGCTCCTCGGCACGGCGCAGGGCGTCCGCGAAGCCGAGGTTGGAGTGGCCGACCATCCCGAAGACCCGCGTCACGCCATGTGCGACGAGCGTCTCGACCAGGACGTCGGCGACCGTCCGGTCGACCTGGACGCGCTCGGGCAACCGGACGTAGACACCGTCGCCCCGCTCCTCGACGTCGTAGGTGGTGACCGTGTCGGCAAACTCCCCTGGTGCCCGACCCGTGAGCGGGTCGTAGTCGTAGCCGTGCCACGGACACCTCAACAGCCCCTTCTCGATCGACCCCTCCCCCAGCGGGCCGCCCTGATGGGGACAGTGGTTGTCCAGGGCGCCGAGGGTCCCTCCGCACCGGGTCAGGGCGAGGCTCCGGCCGTCGACGGTCACGCTGAGCAGGTCAGTGCCGTCGGCGTCTGTCGCGTTACACCACGTGAGAGAAGTCCGGACCAGGGAGCTGACCGATGAACAACCAGGCACTGGAGCGCACCCGCCTCGCGATGCAGGGGGTTGACGAGCTGGTGCTCGCGGGGCCGCAGTACGGCGAGAGCCACGACATCCGGCTCCGGGTCACCCCGGGCGGGTTCGGGACCGTCACTGCGCCCGGCCTCAGGGTAGAGGGGCTCGAGCTGGTCACCCCCACAGCCAGGCTGATCAGCGCATGGCCGAAGAGACCGAAGTGATGGGCTCCCCTAGCAAGTCGCCCCGGAGCACAACCCATCGAGCCGAACAAGCTGGCGACGTGCTGAGCCGGGTGCGACTCAAGGGGACCGTCCTGTTCCTTGACCGGAGCACGGACTTCACACCGCGAATCCGGGGGCAGCCCGCAAGACATTCGTTGGCGATCAACCACGGTTGTCGACGAGATCGACGGGTGCGGCAAATCAGATAGACACTGCGCTGGTCGCTTCGCGGGAGCGCGCTGAGACTGGCATGGAGCGCGGCCCTCACGATACCTGCCTCCATCACTCGGAGAACCGCCATGCTTGGCAGTCACCCGGCGCCCGGTGCGTCACTCCGCCCGACATCGAGGGCCACGGTCTGATGCCCGGTCCGCCCATGCCGCCAGGCGCATGGGGCCAGATCAAGGTGAGCAAGACCGCAGCGGGCACCCATGAGGCCTCGGCGCGCTTTGTCCACTTCAGCGGACGCGTCGCACGGATCCGCGCGCGTGGGCACAGCACCCAGGCTGCCCGCGTCGCGCTCGTCCGGAAACTCCAGGAGCTCAACGGAGCCGCGGCCCGGGAAGGTGATCTAACGCCGTTGACCACGGTGGCTGAGCTCGCTGCCTTCTGGCTGCGGGAGAAGGAGGTGCAGCGGATCAGTTCGAACTCGATCAAGGCGTATAGCAGCACGGTCAAGAACCAGATCGTGCCAGTGATCGGCGATCGGCGCCTGCGTGACTGCCGGAACAAGCAGCCTGGACCGCATCATCAAGGACCGGGCGGCGCTCGGCTATGACCCCACCATGCTCCGCAAGGTCCTCCATGGAATGTTCGTCGTCGCCGTCCGGCACGACGTCATGGCCTCGAATCCGGTCAGAGAAGTCGCCCGCATCTCGCGGCCTCGCAGGGAGATCGAGTACCTCGACCTGGCCCAGATCCAGGAAGTCCGCGGCCTCATCGATGCGTCCATCCGGAAGGCGCGTCCCGGCCCGCGGCCGACGACCGACCTCAGGGACGCCGTCGATCTCATTCTCGGCACCGGCTGTCGCATCGGCGAAACAGGCGCGCTCGCCTACTCGGAGATTGACCTGGGTGCAGCGAACCCAACATTGACCGTTTCCGGCACGATCATTACTGAAACGGGGGTCGGTACCTTCCGGCAGCCGTGGACGAAGTCCATTGCCGGCTACCGCACCTTGTACCTGCCGCCGTTCGTGGTCGAGATCCTGCTTCGACGTCAGGTCGAGAACCGCGCCAACTCGCATGGCGCGGTGTTTCCGACCCGACGAGGGAGCTGGCGACAGGTCTCGAACTGGGAGCGGAAGTGGAATCAGGTGGTCGACGACACCGCCTACGCCTGGGTCACCTTCCACACGTTTCGCAGGTCCGTCGCCACCCTCATCGACCGTGAGGTGGGCATCGAGGCCGCGCAGGCGCAACTCGGTCACGATGACAGCGACATCACCCGGGACTTCGACGTCCACAAAGCTTCGGTGGCGCCGGACCTGACCTTGTACCTCGAGAAGTTCCGACCCAGAACCTAACGGGTGATTACTCCGGTCACGCTCCCAGGTGACCTCGCGGCGCTTGGTCGACCCATGCGGCGAGCCGCCGGTGCCGAAGAGCATCCAGGTTTGTGGACAGTTTGTGGACAGTTTGTGGACACTTCTGGCGCTAGATTCGGATCTCAGACAGAGCCCAGACAACGTTTGCCCAGGTCAGGCGACTGCATTTGCTCCCCCGGTTGGACTCGAACCAACAACCCTTCGGTTAACAGCCGAATGCTCTGCCAGTTGAGCTACAGGGGATCGTGGAGCCCGCACAGGTTAGCAAGGCGGATCGGGCCGCTGCGAATCGGGATGGACTGGTTTCAGGGCATTCCGACGTCGGCCTTCGCGGAGGCCAGCGCGGTTTCCGCGGCTGCGCGAACGAAGGGATCCTCGGGGTCCACGCCCTCGTCGTACTCGTAGAGCCAATGCACGCCGGAGCGTCCGGACGGAGCGCGGCGGGCCACGATCCGTACGCCGCGCCGACCGGTCACCGGCACGTGCCGCGACAGCAGGACACTGGCCGTGACGCGCTCTCGCACCAGCTGCAGGAGGCGGTCAGCGTCCTTCGCGGCGGAGTCCGGGATGGTCAGTACGTGCTGCGGTCGGGGCTCGCCCCACGTCCCGACTTCGATGACTCGCAGCCGGCCCCTGTCGCGGTCCCAGTCCGCGGTCTGCACCTGCTCCCAGGACACCCGCGACTCGGGCAGGTAGAGGGCGTCCCGCGTGCCGGCGGCCCAGCCGCCGTCGGCGACTGGCGCCCAGGCCAGCAGTCGCTCACCCGCTCCGACCTCCACCGGCGGACGCACGCGGCGTACGGACCTCACGAGCTGCCCAGCGCCAGGTCGCGCAGCTGCCGTCGGTGCTGCTCGAGCGCGGTGAGCTCGCCGAACATCCGGTTGTACTCGGTGGTCTGCTCGACCGGGTTGGTGCGTTGGAGGCGCGACTTCACCTCGGCGATGCGGCGCTGGGCTGTCAGCTCTTGGAGGCGGTACACCGTGTTGCGCCACGTAGACCTCGTCGGCGCCCCTCCGCGACGGCACGGGTTCCACGGCCAGGGCCGAGACGGCGGCGGCGACCGCCTGGTCGGAGGCGAGGTCACGCAGCCGCCCGGCCCAGTCCGGTCCGGCCGCCACGATGCCGCCGGCCCTCTCAACGAGGGTCCAGACGGCGCGATACGTCGGATGCGTGAAGTCGTTCTCCCCGACGTCCTTGCTGATGCTCGCGACCGCGACAGGCTCCTGGACCACGAGCTTGAGGGCCTCGCGCTCCAGGGCGAACCGCGGGTCACGCAGATCGGGCAGCTGCGGCGGGGCCGGGGCATCCGCAGGAGGTGCGGTCGCCCGCGACGCGCTCGAGGGCGCCGGGGCCGGACGGTTGGCCGCACGTCGGACCTCGGCCCGTGCTTGCTCGACGTCGACGCCGACCATGCTGGCGATCTCGCGGGCGAACGCCTCGACCTTGGAGCGGTCGCGGATCGACGAGACCAGGCGAGCCGCATCGCGGGTGGCGTCCACCCGGCCGTCCGCGCGGTCGAGGTCGTACTTGGACACGACGTTGTCGAGGACGAAGCGGTACAGCGGTTGCCGACGCGCGACGAGCTCGCGCACGGCCGCGTCGCCCTGCTGGAGCCTCAGGTCGCACGGGTCGAGCCCGGTCGGCTCGACCGCGACATAGGTCTGGCTGACGAAGTTCTGGTCACCGCCGAACGCCCGCAGCGCGGCCTTCTGGCCTGCGGCATCGCCGTCGAACGTGAAGATCACCTCGCCGGGGAACTCTGCGTGGTCGTTCAGGAACCGCCGCAGGATGCGGGCGTGGTCGTCACCGAACGCCGTCCCGCACGTCGCCACAGCCGTGCCCACGCCGGAGAGGTGGCACGCCATCACGTCGGTGTAGCCCTCGACCACGACGGCCTTGGACGTCCGCGCCATCTCCCGGCGGGCCAGGTCGAGGCCGTACAGCACCTGGCTCTTCTTGTAGATCGCCGTCTCAGGGGTGTTGAGGTACTTGGCCTCGATCCGGTCATCATCGAAGATGCGCCGCGCACCGAAGCCGATGGTGTCGCCGCTGGAGTCGCGGATCGGCCAGACCAGCCGACCACGGAAGCGGTCGTACGCCGATCGGCCGATCGCGACGAGCCCCGCGGCCACGGACTCCTCGTCGGTGAACGTGCGTTGTCGCAGGTGGCGCAGCAGCGACTCACCGTCGCGCGGCGCGAACCCGATGCCGAACTGCTCCGCGGACGCCTGGTCGAAGCCGCGCTCGCCCAGGAACTTCCGCGCCTCCAGGGCCTCGGTCGAACCGAGAGAGCCGGCGTAGAACTCCTGGGCGACCTTGTGTGCCTCGACGAGACGGCGGCGCTGCGGACCCCGCGGCCGCTCGTCGCGGACGTCGCCCTCCTCGCGGCGGAGCGTCACGCCGTACCGATCGGCGAGCCGCTCGACGGCCTCGGTGAAGCCGAGCCCGTCGATCTTCATCAGGAAGGCGATGACGTCGCCGCCTTCCCCGCAGCCGAAGCAGTGCCATCCTCGTGCCGGGCTGACGTTGAACGACGGGGACTTCTCGTCGTGGAACGGGCAGAGACCCTTGAGCGAGCCGCCGCCGGCCGGCCGGAGGGTGACGTACTCGGAGATGACCTCGTCGATCTTGGCCTTCTCACGCAGCTCCGCGATGTCCTCCTCGCGAATCCGTCCGGCCACGCCGGGAGTCTACGGCGGTGCCCCGACACGCCCGGGGGTGTACCGCGCGGGTGGTGGGGTACGACGATGAGGGGAGCACCTCGGGACCAACGAGGCGGGACGAAGGGATGTGCTCGATGAAGAAGCTGATACTGCTCGCGGCGTTCGCGGTGGGCTACGTTTTGGGCGCGAAGGCCGGTCGGGAGCGCTATCGCCAGATCGTGGGCGTCTTCGACAAGGTACGGAACAACCCCAGGGTTCAGGATACGACGCACCATGCCGTGGACGTCGCCAAGCAGCAGGCGCCCGTGGTCGCGGACAAGGTCACCCACGCGGCGGCCTCGGCCGCGTCCGCCGCGGCGGCCAAGGTGAAGGGCTCGGAGTCCACGGACGACGCCGACCCGGCAGACCGCCACCCTCACATGGCGGGGCCGCAGGGCGACCTGCCCTGACCGGGTGGTTTCGAGACGGGCGCAGAGTGCCCTCCTGACCACCGGACGACGGGGAGCCTCCTCCTCACCACCGGGTGACGGGGAGCGCCCTCCTCAACCACCGGATGACGGGGAGCCTCCTCCTCAACGTCCGATCACACGAGGCGCGCGTGCCAGGCGGCGGCGCTCGTGTCGGTCAGGGACGCGACCTGGTCGATCACGACCCGTCGGCGAGCACCGTCGTCGTCGGCATCGGCCCAGTCGTCCGCGAACGGCGCGTCGAGGTGGTCTGGAGCGGCCTTGATGAGGGCGCCGACCAGCTCGGCGAGCAGCTCGCGTTGGCCGGTCATGGCCCGCACCCGGTCGTCGGCCTGCATCACATAATGCGCGGCGATGCCCTTGAGAATCGCCATCTCGACTCGTGATTGCTCCGGCACGACGAGGTCGGCGGCGTACCGCACCAGCGGACCGGCGTACGCCGCGAACGTCGCCTCCCGCGCCTCGGCAGCGAAGCGTCCGATCACGTCGCTGGTGAGGTTCTTCAGCTTTCCCAGCGTCCGCCGACTTCCGTCGTACGGCGCGGTGGGCCACGTCTCGATGGTCCGGAGCCGGGCCAGGCCCTCGTCGAGGTCGGACTCGTCCGCGTCCGGGAGGTACCAGTCACGAACCGCCGTCCAGACGGCGCCCTCGTCGAGTCGCGTCAGGTCGATCCGGCCGGCGACGATGCCGTCCTCGACATCGTGGACGGAGTAGGCGATGTCGTCTGCAAGGTCCATCACCTGCGCCTCGAAGCACTGCCGTCGCCCCGGTGCGCCGGTCCGAAGCCAGTCGAAGACCGGCCGGTCGTCGTCGTAGACGCCGAACTTGCGCACGACGCGCGGCGACCCGTCCGCGTGGACACCCGTGGGCACGGACGCGTCGGCCAGCGGCCACGGGTACTTGGTGCACGCGTCGAGGGTCGCGCGGCTCAGGTTGAGCCCCGCCGAGCGGCCGTTCGGGCCGAACGTCTTGGCCTCGAGCCGCGTCAGCAGGCGCAGGGTCTGGGCATTGCCCTCGAATCCCCCACAGTCAGCGGCCGCCTCGGCGAGCACCCGCTCGCCGTTGTGCCCGAACGGCGGGTGGCCGAGGTCGTGCGCGAGCGCCGCTGTCTCGACCAGATCGGGCTCGCAGCCCAGCGCCCGGGCCAGGTCGCGGGCGATCTGGGCTACCTCGAGGCTGTGCGTGAGCCGGTTGCGGACGAAGTCGTCCGACAACGGCCCGACCACCTGGGTCTTGGCCGCGAGGCGGCGGCTCGCCGCGGCATGCACGACGCGCGCGCGATCACGCTCGAACGGCGTGCGCTCCGGCGCCGGCACGCGCTTGGGCGGCTCGTGGACGAAGCGCTCGCGGTCGGCGTCGTCGTACTGCGTGATCTGGCCAGGCATCGGCCCGAGACTAGGCGACGCCGGGCGGCGATGGGTCAGTAGACCGAGACGTGCACGTGGTCGTAGTGGTTCGCCGTCGGTGAGCCGCGGTCGGCGAAGGGCCGCCAGCCCTCGGAGGCACGCACCGGGGTCCAGATGTGCTGACGCCACAGGATGTCGTAGATGTGCAGCTCGGCGGCGTGCTGCTGGAGGTACGCCGCGATCGCGTTGCCCAGGGTGACGTCACTGGTCATGATGTCGAGCGCCTTGCCCGAAGCGTGCTCGCCGTGGGCGTCCCAACCGCCGTACGACGTGATCTGGGGGAAGGCATGGCACACCGAGCGGTAGATGTAGACGGCGGCCGTGGTGAGGCGGTACTCGACGGACCCGTCGGGGCACGGGGCCATCGACAGGCCGGCCGGGGCGGTTGTGGCCGAGGTCGAGCCGGTATCGGGCTTCTTGTCGGCGAGGTATCCGGCGGTGACCCAGCGCGAGCGGCCGTCGACGACCAGCTCGACGCGGCCACCGGCTGCGCGGCCGGTCACGAGGACATGCTTATCGGATGCCAGGAGTCCGACCTGCTTGGCCGCTTGGGACGCGCTCGACCACAGGTTGAGGTCCACCGTCGTCCACTTCTTGACGTCCGCCCGCTGCACGGCGCGCGCGGTCGCGCGCTGGGCGGCGATACCTTCCTGGAAGCTGCGCGCCGCGGTGCGGTTGAAGCTCCGCGAGACGGGCGCCGAGTCGTAGCGATCGGGGTCGAGCCGGATCGGCTGCGGCTCGTGCGCCTGGAAGGCGATCGACGCCGCCGGGTTGGCGTGGACGACGCCGAGGGCGACAGCGGGAAGGGTCGCGGCCGCTGCGCCGATCGCGATCTGGGCGGTGCGCTTCCCGGTACGGGAGGCGAACCGGCGGGCATTGGTTTCCCGCTTGTGGCGTGGGTGGGCCACAGCGCTGATTCCTTGCAGTTGCTGTCGGGGGACACGGATCCGGACATGACCCCCGATGGTCACGATTCGGACACGACGTTGCAGTCAAGCACAGGCGAGTAGCCGCCCGTAATCCCGGGTTCACGTCCGGGCGTGTCGTCGGTCAGCCTCCGGTCGTCTCGGTGACGTCCTCGGTGAGCCGCAGTGACGTGCCGTCGGTGTCGTCCAGCCAGCCGTCCGGGAGCACCACCCGTTCGCGCGGCGAGCCCTGTCGCCCGCGGGGCGCCCCGAGCTCGGAGACGGGGAACGGCTCGTCGGGGTCGAGGTCCTCGAGGAGGAGGTCGAGCGCCGCCAGTGAGTCGACGAGGGCCAGGGAGCGGCGCAGCTCGCCGCCGGCGCGGAAGCCCTTGAGGTACCACGAGACGTGCTTGCGGAACTCCGTGCAGCCCCGCTCCTCCCCCATGTGTTCGCTGAGCAGCTCGGCGTGCCGGCGCATCATCGTGCGGACCTCGCCGAGCGTCGGGAGGACCGGGGTCACCGGGTCTCGTGACGGGCGCAAAGCGTCCTCCGGTTCCTGAGGACGCGCGCTAGCGCCGTCTCGAAGGGCGACCAGCGGTGCGAAGGCGGCGGCGAGGTCGCGGAAGAGCCACGGCCGCCCCAGGCAGCCACGGCCGACGACGACGCCCGCGGCACCGGTCTCCTCGACCATCCGCCGGGCGTCACCGGCCTCCCAGATGTCGCCGTTGCCCAGCACCGGGATGGAGATGTGGTCGACCAGCCGGGCGATCGCGTCCCAGTCGGCGCGGCCGCTGTAGGACTGCGCGACGGTCCGGGCGTGCAGGGCGATCGCGACGACACCGGAGTCCTCGGCGATCCGGCCAGCGTCGAGGTACGTCAGATGGTCGTCGTCGAGCCCCTTGCGGGTCTTCATCGTGACCGGCACGCCGTACGGCTCGGCGGCCGCAACGGCAGCACCGAGGATCTCCGCGAGCAGGACGCGCTTCCACGGCAGCGCACCGCCGCCGCCCTTGCGGGTGACCTTGGGCACGGGACAGCCGAAGTTCAGGTCGACGTGGTGGACGCCGTACTCGGCGCAGAGGATCTCGGTGGCCTTCCCGACGTACGACGGGTCGGTGCCGTACAGCTGCACCGAGCGGATGGTCTCGAGATCGTCGAAGACCAGCATCTTCAGGGTCGTCGAGTCGCGCTCCACCAGACCGCGGCTGGTGATCATCTCGCAGACGTACAGGCCGGCCCCCTGCTCGGCGCAGAGTCGGCGGTACGCCGCGTTCGTGATGCCCGCCATCGGCGCGAGCACGACCGGCACGGGCACGGTCAGCGGGCCGAGGCTCAGGGGCATGACTCGATTGTCCGGTGCCCTGGTCGTGCGGACCAAACCCGTGTGCGAACGAGCCCTTGTTTTCGAGACGGCGCTAGCGCGTCCTCAACCAGCGGGCGTTCAGTGCTTCTGCTTGTGGTGCCGGACACCGCCGCTGACCACGTTGCCCTCCCAGGTGATCGCGTCGAAGTCCTCGGTGGGCCGGAAGCTGATCGCGACGAGCTTGCCGTGGTGCGGCGCGAAGTAGACCAGGCAGACCGAGGTCTTGTCGCCGTGCTTGAACTTCGCCGGGAGCGGCCGGCTGGGGCAGGGGGTGAACTGCGCCTGGAACGTCGAGGCCTGGAGCAGCGTCTGGCGCTGGTCGAGCAGGTACAGCGGCACCGGCACGTTCGACAGGTCGCTCTTGCCCAGGTTGCGAACGGTGGCGTGCACGAAGTACGGCGTGGACCTCCGGGTCGCACGGTCGAGCCGCCACGCGCTGAAGGCACTGATGGGCATCCTCAAGAGCCCGGTCACCGTGACAGCTATGACACCGGTCTTCTTCTGGTTGGGCTGCCAGCTGACGCGCGCGGTGTCACCGAGCTTCAGCCCGCTGCCCTGCGGGGTGAGAGTGACACCCTCGACGACATCGGACGAGCTGGAGCCGGAGGTCGAGGTCGCGCTCGAACCGGCGCTGGAGGACGTGTGCGCCGACGTCGACGATCCCGAACCGCTCGTCGCCGGCTCGGACGAGGTCGAGTCCCCCCGCAGCCGGCCAGCGCCAGCGCGGCGGCGGCCACCAGCGCGGGCAGGGCGGTACGGCGGGTCACGCGGTCATTGTGCCCGCCGGGTGGAACGCGCAAGCTCGGGCGCGCCGGTGCCCGGGGCCAGCACGGTCAGCACCCCAGGAGGCGGTCCGCGAAGTACACGCTCGCCTGGTCCAGGGCGATCCGCTCCTGCTTCATGGAGTCGCGCTCGCGGACGGTGACGGCGTGGTCCTCGAGGGTGTCGAAGTCCACGGTCACGCAGTACGGAGTACCGATCTCGTCCTGTCGACGGTACCGGCGGCCGATCGCGCCGGAGTCGTCGAACTCGACGTTCCAGCCGTGGCCGCGGAGCTGCGCCGCGAGGTCACGTGCCTTCGGCGACAGGTCGGCGTTCCGGCTGAGCGGGAGCACGGCGACCTTGACCGGCGCGAGCCGCTGGTCGAGACGGAGCACGACACGCTTGTCGACGCCGCCCTTGGTGTTCGGCGCCTCGTCCTCGGTGTAGGCGTCGAGGAGGAACGCCATCATGGCCCGGTTGGGCCCGAGCGCCGGCTCGATCACATAGGGGACATAGCGCTCGCCGCTGGCCTGATCGAAGTACGAGAGGTCCTGGCCCGAGAACTCCGAGTGCTGGGTGAGGTCGAAGTCGGTGCGGTTGGCGACCCCCTCGAGCTCCTCGAACTCACGGCCGGAGAAGCCGAAGCGGTACTCGATGTCGACGGTCCGCTTGGCGTAGTGGCTGAGCTTCTCCTTCGGGTGCTCGAAGTGTCGCAGGTTGTCCTTGCTGATGCCGAGCTCGGTGAACCACCGGGTGCGCTCGTCGATCCAGTACTGGTGCCAGTGCTCGTCCTCGCCCGGCTTGACGAAGAACTCCATCTCCATCTGCTCGAACTCGCGGGTGCGGAAGATGAAGTTGCCCGGTGTGATCTCGTTGCGGAAGCTCTTCCCCATCTGGGCGATGCCGAACGGCGGCTTCATCCGCGCGCTGGTCACGATGTTGGCGAAGTTGAGGAAGATGCCCTGGGCGGTCTCGGGACGCAGGTAGTGGAGCCCGGACTCGTCCTCGACGACTCCGAGGTAGGTCTTCAGCATCATGTTGAACTGCCGCGGCTCGGTCCAGGTCCGACGGTTCCCGCAGTTGGGGCAGGGCACCGACTCGTTGATGTCGACGGTGTCGGGGTCCGCGACGTCGTGCTTGCCGGCGTACTCCTCCTGGAGGTGGTCCTCGCGGAAGCGCTTGTGGCACGACTGGCACTCGACCAACGGGTCGGTGAACGTCGCGAGGTGACCGCTCGCCTCCCACGTCTTCGTCGGCAGGATGATCGACGAGTCGAGGCCGACCGTGTCGTCGCGCTGAGTGACCATGAACCGCCACCACTGCTTCTTGACGTTCTCCTTCAGCTCCACGCCGAGCGGGCCGTAGTCCCACGCTGAGCGGGTGCCGCCGTAGATCTCACCCGAGGGAAAGACGAAGCCGCGGCGCTTGCAGAGGGAGACGACGGTGTCGAGAGTGCTGGGGGGTGGCTTGGCCACGAAGCTGCTCCTGGGGTCGGCCGGCTGGCTGTCGGTCAGGTCGGAGAGTTCAGCCTAACGACCTGGCCTCAGGTCGGTTCAACTCGGTTCCGGGCTCGACCGGCTCGTAGGCGCTCGGCTCCTCGATCGCTCGGCTCAGGGTCGGCACGGCGGCCAGCTTCACGTCGTACGCCGAGAGGGCGCGGCGGTAGGCGCCGGGGCCCTCCCACTCGGTGGTGATCACCCAGAGCTCCGGGTCGTCGACGTTGCGCCCGATGCGGCCCGCGAGATAGCCGCGTTGGACGGCGAGGGTCTCGCGAGCCCGCTCGAGGTCGTCTCGGAACGCCGCCTGCTCGGCCTCGGGCACGCGGAAACGATTCACCACGATCACGCCGCGAGGCTAGCCGTCAGAGGCTGTAGCCACCCGGGCGACGCGTCAAGCCTTCCTTGGCCATCTGGAGCTCCTCGGCCTGGCGCTCGTCGCGGCGGGCGTCCTTGGCCTGCTTGACCTCGTAGCGGGCCTGCCGCCATCCCCGGAGGAACCCCGAGAGCCTGCCGTTCGTGTCCATGCCTCAGGCTACCGTCCGGCAGGCGCAGCTGGCGATCACCGGGACGTCGGTGAGCGCTTGCGCGGCGTCGAGGTCGACCTCGACCGCGGCAGCCTCCTCGGAGCGCCCGAGACGGGTCAGGCACTCGTGGTACCCGTGCAGGCTCCAGACGTTGCCCGGGTGGCGCAGGGCGCGGGGCAGGGAGTCGTCGAGGCCGAGGTCGGCCCGATAGACCGCAGCGGCCTCCTCGATGTGTCCTTGCTCGAGCAGGAGCGCGCCGTAGGCGTGACGGGTGGGCTGCATCCAGCCCCAGGGCTCGTCGTACGGGAGGTGGTCGTCGAGGTCGATGCTGCGGCGCAGCGCGGCGAAGGCCTCGTCGTACTGACCACGGCGGTAGAGGAGCTCCCCGTCGAGCATCTCCGAGGCGATCGCGACGAGGTCGGCGACGGTGTTGTTGAAGAGGAGGCGTGTCTCCGGGACGCGGGCGGCGGCCGCTCGGAACAGCTCGCGCTCGCGTTCCGCCTCGGCGACCCGGCCGGTGGCGCTGTAGGCGACGCCGCGGCCGTAGTGGACCAACGCCGTCGTGGCGGCGTACAGCTGGTCGTCCTGGGGCAAGGGCTCGGCGATCAGCTCCTCCCACATCCCGAACCGGATCATCGTATGGACGCGGATCGGGACGAACGCCTCGAGGAGGTCGGCCATCGGCGGTGACTCGACCCGCAACAGGGACTCCGGGATCGCCGCCACGAGCCGGTCAGCCGCGTCGAGCGCGGTGCCGCGATCGCCGAGGAACATCGCCCCGTAGACGAGGAAGTGCAGGTCGTGGCAGCGGTAGAGCGTGTAGGCGTTCATGACGCCCTCGACCGCGACGTACCTCTCGTCGGCCTCGTACGCCGCCTGGTTGGCGTCGATGACCGCGCGATAGTCGCCGGTCAGCACGTCGATGTGCGACGGCATGTGACGCAGGTGGCCGGCATCCGGCACCAGGTCACGGAGCAGGTCGCCCGCCTCGGAGGCGGCCTCGGGCGTCGGGGACATCTCCATCAGGTGGAGGTACATGTGGAGGATTCCGGGATGGCGGCGCGCCTCGGGTGTTGCCAGTGCGCGCTCGAGCACCTCCCGGCACTCGAGGGTGTGCGCGCCCTCGGCGGGCTGGCCGGTCGGCAGGTCCCACATCTGCCACGGCGTCACGTTCATCAGCGCCTCCGCGAAGAGGGCCGCGACGTCGAGGTCGTCGGGGAACCGCTGGTACGCCGTCCGCATCGCGGCCGCGTGTCCCTCGCACCAGCCCGGGTCGCCCTCGGTCGCCTCGCTCACCGGGTACCTGGCCGCCAGCGTGCCGATCAGCGCCTGCTCCACGTCGGTGGCCCGCGGCGCGAGCCGTTCGGCGTTCTCACGCGCTGCGCGTGCGATGTCGAGGGATCCGGCGAGGCTGGCCGGGTCGAACGCGTCCCATGCGTAGTTGTAGTTGGGGCCGACCACGTAGGCGATCCCCCAGTGCGCCATCGCGCAGTCGGGATCGGCCTCCAGTGCTCGCTCGAAGCAGCCCTTGGCCTCCTCGTGATGGAACCCGTAGGTCCACGCGAGGCCGCGGTCGAACCAGGTCTGCGCCTCCGCCGACGGGGTGGTGACCGTCCGGTGGTGGTTGCCCAGGTCGAAGTAGAGGCCGGGCGGCGCGCCCGATCCGTCGTGCTCGCAACAGTCGGACATCGCGCCGGGTCCCCTCAGCTCCCGGTGTAGTGCTGGTCGGCCACCTTGAGGGCCTCGTCGAGGATCGCCAGACCCTCGCGCAGCTCGTCGGCGCTCGTCGTACAAGGTGGTACGACGTGCAGCCGGTTGAAGTGCGTGAACGGCCACATCCCGCGCTCCTTGCATGCGGCGGCGAGCTCGCCCATCGGGGCCGCGGCCGCCCCGGCGGCGTTGAACGGCACCAGCGGCTCGTGGGTGTCGCGGTCGCGGACCAGCTCGACGGCCCAGAACATGCCGAGTCCGCGAATCTCGCCGACCGACGGGTGGTTCTCCGCGATGCGGGACAGTTCGGGACCGACCACCTCCGTGCCCATGTCGCGCGCGTGCTCGATGATCCCCTCCTCCTTGAAGATCTCGATCGAGGCGACGGCGCTGGCGCAGGCCAGCGGGTGGCCGGAGTAGGTGAGGCCGCCGGGGTAGACGCGCTGCTGGAAGGTTTCGTTGATGGCGTCGTTGATCAGCACGCCACCGATCGGGACGTAGCCGGAGTTCACGCCCTTGGCGAAGGTGATCAGGTCGGGCACGACGTCCCAGCGCTGGATCGCGAACCACTCACCCGCGCGAGCGAAGCCGGACATGACCTCGTCGGCGATCATCACGATGCCGAACTCGTCGCAGATGTCCCGGACGCCGGCCAGGTAGCCGTCCGGCGGCATCAGGATGCCGTTGGTGCCCACGATCGTCTCCAGGATGACCGCAGCCACGGTCGAGGGCCCCTCGAGCGTGATCAGGTCGCGCAGGTGGGTCAGGGCGCGCTCGCACTCCTCCGCCTCGGTGGTCGCGTTGAAGGCCGACCGGTAGAGATAGGGGCCGAAGTAGTGGACGACTCCGCTCAGAAGTGGCTCGTTGGGCCAGCGCCGGGGGTCACCGGTCATCGAGATCGAGCCGGCGGTCGCGCCGTGGTAGGAGCGATACGCCGCGAGCACCTTGTGCCGGCCGGTGTGCAGGCGCGCCATCCGCATCGCGTTCTCGGTCGCCTCGGCGCCGCCGTTGGTGAAGAACACACGGTTCAGGTCACCTGGAGCGACCTCCGCGATCAGGCGGGCCGCCTCGGAGCGGGCGTCGTTGGCGAACGACGGCTGGATCGTGGTCATCGTCAGCGCGTAGTCGGCGATCGCCCGGACGAGCTTGGGGTGCTGGTAGCCGATGTTGACGTTCACCAGCTGGCTGGAGAAGTCGAGGTACGAGTTCCCGGCGTAGTCGGTGAAACGCGAGCCAGAGGCACTGGCGATCGGCAGCGGGTCGATCAGCGCCTGCGCCGACCACGAGTGGAAGACGTGGGCCCGGTCGAGCTGCCGGACGGTTGTCTCGTCGGTGGGGATGCCCGCGAGCGGGCCGTCGTACGTCGGGGTCATGCCGGCTCCTCCATGGTGGGGCGCGGGTCAGCGGTGGGTCGGGAAGCCGAGGTCGATCTTGGACGTGGCCGGGTCGGGCCAGCGCGAGGTGACGACCTTGCCACGCGTGTAGAAGTTGATGCCCTCGGGGCCATACATGTGGGTGTCGCCGAAGAGCGAGGCCTTCCAGCCGCCGAACGAGTAGTACGACACGGGCACGGGAATCGGGACGTTGACGCCGACCATGCCGACCTCGACGTCGAACTGGAACTGCCGGGCGGCGCCGCCGTCGCGGGTGAAGATGGCGGTGCCGTTGGCGAACTGGTTGCTGTTGATCAGTGCGACGGCGTCGTCGTACGACTCCTCGCGGACGACGCACAGGACCGGGCCGAAGATCTCGTCGGTGTAGACGGTCATCTCCGGGCTGACCCGGTCGAGCAACGTCGTACCCAGGAAGAAGCCGTCGCTCGGGACGTCCGCCTCGCGGCCGTCGACCACCGCGCTGGCGCCGGCCTCGACGCCCTGCCGGATGTAGTCGGCGACCTTGTCGCGGTGCTCGCGGGTGATCAGCGGACCCATCTCGGAGTCGGGGTCGGTGCCGTCGCCGATGCGGAGCTTGGGCAGGCGTGCGGCGATGGCGTCGACCAGCGGGTCGGCCACATCGCCGACCGCGACCGCGACGGAGATCGCCATGCAGCGCTCGCCGGCGGCGCCGTACGCCGCCGAGACGGCCGCGTCCGCCGCCATATCGACGTCGGCGTCGGGCAGGACCAGCATGTGGTTCTTCGCGCCGCCGAGGGCCTGCACGCGCTTGCCGTTACGCGTGCCGGTCTCGTAGATGTAGCGCGCGATCGGGGTCGAGCCGACGAAGCTCACCGCGGCGATGCCGGAGTGGCCCAGGATGGCGTCGACCGCCTCCTTGTCTCCGTGCATGACCGTGAAGACACCGTCGGGCAGGCCGGCCTTCCTCCAGAGCTCGGCCATGAAGAGAGAGGCCGACGGGTCCTTCTCGCTGGGCTTGAGGATGAACGCGTTGCCGGTGGCGATCGCGTTGGCACACATCCACAGCGGCACCATCGCGGGGAAGTTGAAGGGCGTGATGCCGGCGACGACGCCGAGCGGTTGGCGGATCGAGTAGACGTCGACGCCGGTCCCGGCCTGCTCGGAGTAGCCACCCTTCATGTGGTCGGAGACGCCGCACGCGTACTCGACGTTCTCCAGGCCGCGCTGGATCTCGCCCTTGGCGTCGCCGAGCACCTTGCCGTGCTCGGCGGTGATGATCGCAGCGAGGTCGTCGATGGACGCCGCGAGGAGCTCGCGGAACTTGAAGAGGACGCCGGTGCGGTTCGCGAGGGACGCCGAGCGCCAGTGGGCGGCGGCCTCGGTGGCGCTGGCGACGGCGGCGTCGATCTCGGCGGCGCTGGCGAAGTCGACCTCACCGGTCTGCTCGCCGGTGGCGGGGTTGTAGACGGCGCCGGAGCGGCCGGAACCGCCGGGGGTCACGGCGCCGTTGGTCCAGTGTGAGATGCGGGTGGTCATGCGAGGAAAATATCGACATTGCACTATCTAGAGCAATGCTTTGATTGCTATGTTACAAAACATGTGGCAGGAGCTGGTCGAGGCGGTGGACGACCACTCGGCGAAGGGGATCGCGCTCGCTCTGTCCGCCGGCATCGACCGCGGCGTCCTCAGACCCGGTGAGCGGTTGCCCCCCATCCGACGGGTTGCGCGCGACCTCCAGGTCGCTCCGGCCACCATCAGCGCCGCCTGGTCCCAGCTCGCGCGGGCCGGGCTCATCGAGACCGACGGCCGCCGCGGCACTCGCGTGCGTGAGGCGTCGGTCGGCCCTCGCCGCTACCGGCGCGCGCTCGACTCGCAGGCGGGCTACCGGGTCGATCTCTCGACCGGGCTCCCCGACCCACGACTGCTGCCGGACCTCCACGCCGCGATGCAGCGGGTGCCGCGCGACGAGAAGCAGCACTCCTACCTCGAGGAGCCGGTCGTGCCGGCCCTGCGGACGGTGCTCGAGGAATTGTGGCCGAACCCGGTCGAGGCACTGACCGTGGTGGACGGAGCGATGGATGCCCACAGCCAGTTCGTCGCGGCGCACTTGCGTTTCGGCGACCGAGTGGCTGTCGAGCAGCCGTGCTTCCCACCGCTGCTGGACCTGCTGGAGATGGCGGGCGCCGTACCGATCGGGGTGGGCTACGACGCCGAGGGCCCCGTGGTGGCGGACGTGGTGACGGCCGCGGACGCCGGCGCGAAGGTGCTGTTCTTCCAGCCGTGGGGACAGAACCCGTCCGGCCAGTCCGTCTCACAGGCGCGGGCGGACGCCCTGGCCGCGGCCCTCACGGGACGCGACATCGTGGTCGTCGAGGACGACTCGGCCGGCGGCACGCCCTCCGGTCCGCCGGTGTCGCTTGGGGTCCCTCCTCCCCCAGCGGACCGTGCTGGTGCGCAGCTTCTCCAAGACGCACGGACCTGACCTCCGCCTGGCCGCGATCGGCGGCCCGGTCGGTGTGGTCGGTCCGATCGTCGAGCGCCGCTACCTCGGGCAAGGGTGGAGCAGCCGACTCGTCCAGTCGATCCTGCTCGACCTGCTCACCGACGAGTCGGCGCGGGCTCTCGTGGCGGACGCGCAGGCGACGTACGCCGCTCGTACGGCGGCAATGGCCGGGGCGCTCGCGGAACGCGGGGTGTGTGTGCCCGGGCGTGACGGCATCAACGTCTGGGTGCCGGTCGCGGAGCAGGGCGCCGCGTTGCTGCATCTGGCCGCCGCCGGGGTGCGCGCGGCCAGCGGCGACCCGTTCTGGATCTCGACCCCGGACGCCGACCACATCCGGATCACGACGTCCTCCATCGACGACGACCCCGCCCGCCACCACCCCGACAGCGAACACCCCGACCACGACCACCCGGGCCTGACCGACCTCGCCGACCTGGTCGCGGACGCCGCCCGCGCCGGCACCTGGGCCGGCCACCGCTGACTTCGCCGAGTAGGCGGAACGAGGCACGCCGAGTCGGCGCAAACAGGCAGCGATTTCGCGCCGAGTCGGCGCAGAGAGGCAGCGATCTCGCGCCGAGTCGTCGTATGACGACTCGGCGAGGTTGACAATGATTCTCATTCTCACTGAGAATCGTTCTCATGAAACGGTGGGTGTTGGTGGCGACGGCTCTGGGGCTCGTCGCCACCCTGACCACCGGGTGCCGGCTACCGCGGTCGGGTGAGCACACGGTCGTCACGTCGTTCTACCCGCTGTACTTCATCGCGGAGCGCGTCGCCGGCCGCTACAACGACGTCATCGACCTGACCCCACCGGGCGTGGAGCCGCATGAGTACGAGCTCACGGTCCGACAGGTCGCCGAGATCGACCTGGCCCGGGTCGGGTTCTACGAGCACGGGATGGCGCCGTCGGTCGACCAGGCGATGGCCAACGACTCCCCCGACCGCGCCCTCGACGTGGCGGACGTCGTCCCCCTCGCCGCGCCGGTGACCGGCTCGGGCGTCGAGTCCACCAGTGACGACAAGGACCCTCACTTCTGGCAGGACCCGACGCTGATGGCCGAGGCGACCGGCGCCTTCGCCAACACGATGGCGGACGCCGACCCCGAGCACGCGGCGTACTACCGGGCGCAGGGTCAGCGCCTGGTCCGCGAGCTCCACGGCCTCGACACGGCGTACGCCCGCACCCTGGCCACGTGCCGGATCCCGACGATCGTGGTCAGTCACGACGCGTTCGAGTACCTCGCGCGTCGCTACCACGTGGAGGTCGTCCCGATCGCCGGGCTCGAGCCGGACGCCGAGCCGTCGCTCCAGAGGCTCCACGACCTCTCAACCCTGATCCGCGACCGCGGCGTGACGACGGTGTTCTTCGAGACCCTGGCCAGCCCCGACCTGGCGCAATCGCTGGCCGGCGACCTCGGGATCAGCACTGCGGTGCTCGACCCGATCGAGGGCCTGAGCTCGGAGGATCCTCACGCCACCTACCTCACCCTGATGCGGCAGAACCTGGCCGCCCTGGCGAAAGCAGGCGACTGCTCGTGACCACTCCGCTCTCCCTCGACCACGTCGGAGTCGTCCTCGACGGGCGCCCGATCGTCCGCAACGTGAGCCTCGACGTCGCCCCTGGGCAGGTGGTCGCGATCCTGGGCGCCAACGGCTCCGGCAAGTCGACGCTCCTCAAGGCTCTGGTCGGGTTGAACCCGGTCAGCCAGGGCACCGTCTCCCTGTTCGGTACGCCGCTTGGCCGGTTCCGCGAATGGCAACGGGTCGGCTACGTCCCCCAGCGCTCCAACCTCGGTACCGGAGTGCCGGCCACGGTGCGCGAGGTCGTCGCCAGCGGCCGGATCGCGCGGCGGCGGCCGTTCTGGCCGATGTCCCAGCACGAGCACGATCTCGTCGACCATGCCGTGGACGTGGTCGGTCTGGGCGGCCGCGCCGGACACGCGGTCGCGACCCTGTCGGGCGGGCAGCAGCAGCGGGTGCTGGTCGCCCGCACCCTCGCCGGCGAGCCCGACCTGCTGCTCCTCGACGAGCCCAATGCCGGCGTGGACCACGCCAGCCAGGTCGCCATCGCCGAGACGCTCGGCGGCCGGGCCGACGCCGGCGCGAGCATCGTCGTGGTGATGCACGAGCTCGGGCCGTTCGCGCCGCTCATCGACCGGGTCATCGCTCTCCGCGAGGGCAGGGTGACGTACGACGGGCCACCGGACCAGCTCGCCGCGGGGGCGGCGCACGCCCACCACCACCTCTTCCACGAGGACGAGGGCTGGGTGCCACCGATGCAGGCACCGCTGGAAGGCGACCGCTGATGTGGGACCTGCTGCTGGCACCGTTCATGATCCGCGCCGTCGTCGCCGCCGCCGTCACCGGACTCGCGGCGCCCGGCATCGGGACGTACCTCGTACAGCGCCGTCTCTCCCTGATGGGTGACGGGATCGGCCACATCTGCGTCACGGGGGTCGCGCTGGGCCTGCTCACCGGCACCTCCCCGACGTACACGGCTGTCGTGATCGCCGTCATCGGCGCACTCGCGATCGAGCTGATCCGCACGTCAGGGCGGGCGACCGGCGACCTCGCGCTCGCGCTGCTCTTCTACGGCGGCATCGCCGGTGGGCTCGTCCTCGTACAGCTCGCGGGCAACGGCGCGTTCGCGCTCCAGGCCTATCTGTTCGGCTCGATCACCACGATCTCGTACGACGACGTCGTGGTCGCGGTGGTCCTGGCGGGGATCGTGATCGTGGCGGCGCTCGCGCTGATGCCCCAGCTCTTCGCCGTGTCGTACGACGAGGACTTCGCCCGCGCGAGCGGTGTACCGGTGTGGTTCTACAACACCCTGGTCTCGGTCCTCGCGGCGGTGACGGTGAGCGTCGCCATGCGCACGGTCGGCCTGCTGCTCGTGAGCGCCTTGATGATCATCCCGGTCGCGACGTCGCAGCAGTTCACACGGAGCTTCCGCTCGACGATGCTGCTGGCGATGGTCGGCGGTCTCGTGGCGTCGCTCGGCGGCGTGGTGATCTCGGCATTCGCCGACCTGCCGCCGGGTGCCACGATCGTGCTGGTCTCGCTGGCCGGCTTCGTGTCGACCGCGCCTGTGGGCATGGTGCTCAACCGTCGCCGTCGCGCCCAGGTGCCGTACGACGCCGACGCGCTCCCGTTGCACGAGGAGGGCGAGCAACACCGCCACATGCACGGCCCGGGCTGCGGTCACCTCGCGATCGAGCACGGCGACCACGTCGACTACGTCCACGACGGCCACCGGCACGCCGTCCACGTCACCGGAGAGGGGCAGCACTATGACGAGCACTGAGCCGTCAGGCCCGCGCACGACCCCCCAGCGGCAAGCCGTGCTCGACGCGCTCAACGGGGTCGAGGACTTCCGTTCGGCGCAGGAGGTGCACGAGCTGCTGTCGTCGCAGGGATCCGGGATCGGCCTGGCCACCGTCTATCGCACGCTCGCGCTGTACGCCGACCACGGCCTCGTCGACGTCCTCCGCCGCGAGGACGGCGAGGCGATCTACCGCCGCTGCTCCGACACCCACCACCATCACCTGGTCTGCCGCTCGTGCGGCGCGACGGTCGAGGTCGAGGGCCCGGCCGTGGAGAGATGGACGTCGGCGATCGCGGCCGAGCACGGGTTCTCCGACCTCTCCCACACACTGGAGATCGTCGGCACCTGCGCCGACTGCGAGCAGGGACGGTCCGTCAGCGCACCGTGATCGGCGCGTTCGGCGCCTCGAACTCGACGGCCGTTGTGACCCGAGACCTCCTGAGGACCAGCCCGGTGACCGCGATGGCGAAGACCGTCGCCAGCAGCATCAGGGTCGCCAGTGCGTTGACCGCCGGTGTGATCCCGAATCTGACCGCGGAGTAGAGCACGATCGGCCAGGTGTTGGTCGTCCCGTTCGTGAAGGCCGGGAGCACGTAGTCGTCGAACGAGAAGGTGAACGACAGCAGGAACGCCGAGATGATGGCGGGGAACAGACGCGGCAGCGTGACCTGCCGGAACGTCGCCAACCGACCCGAGCCGAGGTCATAGCCGGCCTCCTCCAGCGAGTCACCCATGCCGACGAAGCGCGCTCGGATGACCAGCATCGACAAGGAAGCCCCGAAGACCACCTGCCCGAAGAAGATCGTCCACGCGCCCAGCGCCGGGAAGAACGGCACGCGATTCCGGAGCTGGACGAAGAAGATCAGCGAGGCGACCGCGATCACGATCTCGGGGACGACCAGGGTCAGGTAGACCAGCGAGTCGAACGGCGCCCGGATGAACTTGTTCATCCGGGCGAGCGCCACGGCCGCGCCCAGCCCGAGCAGGGTCGACACGATGGCGGCCGCGGCCGCGATCTTCGCACTCGTCACGATCGCCGGAATGTACGTCGGGTCATGCAGCCCGGCGTTGAACCAGCATGTCGTGAATCCGTTCCACACCGTGACGTTGCCGACCTGGCTCGGCGGGAGGGCGCATACGTTCGAGCCGGTGAATCCCTCGAGGGCTGCCGGCGACGGCTTGTTGAAGGCGAACAGCACCATGACGGCGATCGGCAGGTACAGGAACGCGAAGACCGCCAGCGCCCACGCGGTGAACGCTCGCTTGGCAGTGAGGATCCTGCGTCGCTTAGGCACCGAAACGCTCCTCCTTGGTCGCGAAGAGGATGTAGAGCGCCACGAAGCCGGACAGCGCGATCATCAGGCTGATCGACATGGCGGAGCCGAACGGCTGGTTCTGCGCCGACGCGAACTGGTCGCCGATCACGTTGCCGACGAACTCGTAGTTACCGCCGCTGAGGATGTTCGGAATGATGTACTCCCCCGACATCGGGATGAACACCAGCAAGGCGCCCGTGACCACGCCGGGCATGGTGAGTCGCAGCGTGATCTGACGGAAGGCGTTGAACGGCTTCGCCCCTAGGTCGGTGGCGGCCTCGACGAGCGTCCAGTCCATCCGTTCCAGCGACGCGAACACCGGGATGATGAACAGGGGCAGGTAGTTGTAGACCAGCCCCAGCCCCACGGCGTACTTGGTGAACATGATGTCGATCCCGAGCTTCGTCGCCAGGTAGCCGTTGGGGTCGAGGATGATCTTCAGTGCGTAGGTGCGGATCAGGAACGACGTCCAGAAGGGCACCAGGATCAGCAGCAGCGCCAGCAGCTTGTAGGTCGAGAGGTAGCGCGCCATCCAGTACGCGATCGGATATCCCACCAGGATCGTGAGCAGCGAGCCACCCGCCGCCATCAGCAGCGTCCGGTAGAAGATCTTGAGGTACAGCGGGTCCAACACCAGGTGGTACTGGCTGGTGTCGAAGCCGTAGCTGATCGAGTCGAACCCGGTCTGCGTCGCGAGCGAGAACGCCACCAGAATCGCCAGCGGGCCGAGGAAGAAGATGGCGTAGTAGAGCAGCGACGGCGAGGTCAGCCAGCCCGGATACCGTGGGCTGAACGACCGACCTCGGCGCCGCTCGCCTTCACCGCTCGCGAGGGTCTCCTCGCTCAACGCCATCAGGCCGCCTTGAACTGGGTGTAGATCTTGGTCCGCTCCTGTACGACCTGGGGGCTGACGTTGAGGACGTACTGGTAGTTGTCGGTGTAGCTGGTCGGGACGTTGAAGAGCGGATCGTTGCTCAGGTCCGTCGGCAGGTCGGACAGCGCCTTCGGGATCGGGATCGGGTAGTTGTGGTACTCCATCTCGGTCACCGCCGTCGACGGGGTGAGCAGCCAGTTGATCCACGCGTGCGCCGCCACCGGGTGCGGAGCCGTCAGCGGGATGCACCAGTTGTCGGACCAGATCTCCGACTTCTCCTTGCACAGGACGGCGGTGATGTCGCCCTGCTTCTTGCGGCCCTGCACGATCCGGCGCATGTCGCCGTTCCAGCCCTGGCCCAGGATGATCTTCCCGGCGATCGCGTCGTCGATGTAGCCCGACGCACTGATCGTGGTGACACCCTTGCGGATGGACATCAGGAAGTCCGACACCTTGCTGAAGTCGCTCTGGGAGTCGGTGTTGGCGTCCAGGCCCTGCGCCATCAGGGCGAGAGGCACGACCTCCTCCGCACCGTCGAGCACGTTCGTCCGGCCCTTGCTGACGTATTTGTTCAGCAGGTTGTAGAAGTCCAGCATCGTCTGCGGGCTCTCGGTGATGATCGTGTTGTTGTAGTAGAACCCCGTGACCCCGTAGTCCTTGATCACGTGGTACTCCCCCGTGGGGTCGTACGACGCCTTGATGAACTTGGGGTCGAGGTTCTTCTTGTTGGGCAGCAGCGCGTCGTCCATCTTCATGAGCTTGTTCGTCTCGATGAGCTGGGCCACGGCGTTCTGGCTCGGTGCGACGATGTCGTACGTCGTACCGCCCGCGTTGAGCTTGGCCAGGAGCTCGTCGTTCGACGAGTAGTAGGTCTCGTTGAGCGTCAGCCCGGCCGCGGCCACGGCGGGTAGCTCCTTGAACTTCTTGTACGTCGACGGGTCGTCGTACTGGGACCAGTTGTAGATCTCGAGGTGGTCCTCGAGCGGCTTGCCGGCCAGCGCGTCGGAGCTCGCCGTGCTACCGCCAGTCCCGCCGTCACCGGTCGACGTACTGCCGCACGCGCTCAACAACATCAGACCGCCGATCCCGAGGGCGGAGCGTCGCGACAGTGGATGGCCGGCCGCGCGCACGATGTCGCGGTACAGCTGGTCCAGCTTCGGCTTGGTCTCCAGCGGAGCCAGGATGTTCAGGTGGTCGCGGTGGTCAGTCATGGTGTCCTCTGTCCTAGTCCTGCACGGGGTCCTGCACGGGGTCCTGCACGGGGTCCTGCACGGGGTCCTGCTCAGCTGCCTGCGCCGGTTGCTCGGCCAGCAGCACCGGAGCGCTCTGGTCCCACTGGATCGTGATCGGGTCACCCGGGCGGATCCCCTCGTGCGGCGCGTCGCCGCCACCAGCCCGCTGCTCCCGGATGTTCATCTGCGTGCCGCCGTCAAGCGTAGCCACGACCAGCACCTCGTCCCCGAGATACAACTTCGTGTCGACCACCGCGCGTGCGGCGTTGATCGCTTGGCCGGCGGAGAGGGGCGCGATGTGCAGGCGCGCGGGCCGGATTCCGACCCTGGCCCGCTGTCCCCGGGTCGCTTCGCCACGCGCACGCACGACGACCCCGCTGCCGGTGTCGAGGTCGAACCCGTCGTCGCTGGTCTCGGTGATCCTGCCGTCCAGGAAGTTCATCTCGCCGATGAAGTCGGCCACGAACGCCGTCAGCGGCCGGTCGTAGATCTCGGCCGGCGTGTCCATCTGCTCGATGATGCCGTCCGACATGACCGCGATCCGGTCGGACATGGACAGCGCCTCCCCCTGGTCGTGGGTGACGTAGATGAAGGTGATCCCGACCTCGTCCTGGATGCGCGTCAGCTCGATCTGCATCTCCTTGCGGAGCTTGAGGTCGAGAGCACCGAGTGGCTCGTCGAGCAGCAGGACACGGGGGTGGTTGACCAGGGCTCTCGCCAGCGCGACGCGCTGCTGCTGGCCGCCGGACAGCATGGACGGCTTGTGCTTCTCGCGCCCGGTGAGCCGCACCAGCTCGAGAGCCTCGCGCGCCCGGGTGTAGCGCTCGGACTTTCCGACGTGCTGCTGCTTCATGCCGTAGGCGACGTTGTCCAGGATCGTCATGTGCGGGAACAGCGCGTACTGCTGGAAGACCGTGTTCACGTTCCGGCGGTACGGCGGGGTGCCCACGGCGTCCACGCCGCCGATCAGGATCTCGCCCTCGTCGGGCTGTTCGAAGCCCGCGATCATCCGCAACGACGTGGTCTTGCCACACCCGGAGGGACCCAGCAGGGAGAGGAACTCGCCCTTCCGCACCTGGAAGGAGACCGCGTTCACCGCGGTCAGGTCGCCGAACCTCTTGGTGACCGAACGGAACTCGACGTCGTACGCCGATCCGTGTTCGCCGGAGCTCACTGTGCGATGCCTCCCCAGGCGCGGGCGTCCCGAGTCGCCCAGCTGATCGAAGGGCGACCGTCACCAAACCCCCGACCACCGGGGACGGTCAACCGTTGTGCGGGCAACGTAACCTCACGAAATTCGCAGGTCAATGCCCGCGATCCGTAGCGAGACGGTTCTTGACCTGCGGAATCCGCAGCACTGAGGGGTGGCGCCCCCGGATCTCAGGCCTGGGGCCCGGCATCGCCCGACCCCCTCCCGGGACGGGTCAGGTGCAGGTTGATCCGCCACCCGGCCCACGCGAGGGCTCCGAGCGGGATCGGGAGCCAGAAGGCGATCAGGCGGTAGAGCAGGGTCGAGACCACGGCCTGGTCCGCGGTCACACCGACCAGCACGAGCAGCGTGGTCAACCCGGACTCGACGAAGCCGAGTCCGCCGGGGGTGAGCGGGATCAGTGCCAGTGCCTGGGCGACGGCGTACGCCATCATCACCTCGGACGGGCGCGCGTGAGCGCCCAGCGCGGCCAGCGCAGCCACCAGGGCGGCGTAGTCGAACATCCGGTTGCCGGCGGCGGCGAAGACGGCCCGCGTGCGGCGACCAGTGAAGGACGCGGCGACCCTGTCGCGCGCCGTGACCAGCGCGGCGGAGGCGGAGTCGGCCGTGACGTCGTGCTTCACGAGGTGGAGAACGCGCCCCGCCAGCCGCCCGATCGCTATCACGAAGGGCGTCCACACGAGGATCGCGATGCTCAGGGCGACCATCACGACCGCCACGATCAGCGACACGACGAGCCCGAGCTCGAGCTGCCGCGCCGGTGGCGGGCCGATCAGCAGCGCCGGGATCGTGAGGATCGGCAGCATCAGCAGGATCCCGGTGGTGAGCAGGCCCATCGCGGTGATCGCCGAGGCCACCGCCGTCGCCGGCTGGCCGGACTGGATGAGCAGCCTCGCCTGCACGACGCCGGCCGTGGCCGGGCCCCCGGGGACGATCTTGCCGGCGGCGTTCCCGGCCAGATGGGCGGACGCGGCGGTGCCCCAGCTCACCGTCGACCAGGGCTCGTCGGCGCTGGCCCGGTGCTGGAGCGCGAGCCGGGTCAGCCACCACAGCGACGCCATGCTGCCGACGACCAGGGCCACCACCACCGCGAACCACCACGGCTCGACGTCACGCAGCCGTGGCCAGGAGCCGAACAGCGTCAGCAGGGTCGGAAAGACGACATAGAGCCCGATGGCGGTGAGCGCCAAGCCGACGGCGCGGGCACCCCAGCGTCGAACCAGACGAGAGATCACCGGAATCATCGAAATCGACCTCTCCACATGTCCAGTCCCGTCGTCCACACGTGCGCCCGGGCTCAGGCCCTGCCGAACCGCCGGTCGCGCCGGGCGTAGATCTCGATCGCCTTCCACAAAGCGACGCGGTCGACGTCGGGCCACAGGATGTCGGTGAAGACCAGCTCGGCGTACGCCGCCTGCCAGAGCATGAAGTTGGACAGCCGGTGCTCGCCCGAGGTCCGCCAGAGCATGTCCGCCTCGGCGAGATCTGGGACGTAGAGGTGTCGGCCGAACGTCTTCTCGTCGACCTTCTCGGGATCGAGTCGCCCGGCCGCGGCCTCGCGTGCGATCGAGCGTGCCGTGTCCGCCACCTCGGCCCGGCCGCCGTAGTTCACGCACATGTTGAGCGTCAGGACGTCGTTCCCGCGGGTGAGCTTCTCGGCGACCTGCAGCTCCCTGATCACCGACTTCCACAGCCGGGGGGCCCGCCCCGACCACGTGACCCGCACGCCCATCTCGTGCATCTCGTCACGACGCCGGCGGATCACGTCGCGGTTGAAGCCCATCAGGAAGCGGACCTCCTCGGGCGAGCGGGTCCAGTTCTCGGTCGAGAAGGCGTACGCCGAGATGGCCTTCACGCCGATCTCGATGGCGCCCTCGACGACGTCGAAGAGCGCGGCCTCGCCCATCTCGTGGCCCTTCGTGCGCGGCAGCCCGCGAGCCTTCGCCCAACGGCCGTTGCCGTCCATGGTGATCGCGACATGCCGGGGCACCAACGCCTTCGGGATGTCCGGCGGCCGGGCCCCGGACGGGTGCGGGTTCGGAGGGCGGACGTCGCGCCGACGGGCTCGGGTCATCGCTCGACGTACTCGAGCGAGCGGAGCCCGCGCTCGAGGTGCCAGTGCAGGAACGCCGCGACCAGCCCCGACGCCTCACGGAGGTGACGCGGGTCGGCAGCCTCGACGGCCGGCCAGTCGCCGGCCAGCAGCGCACCCATCACCTCCAGCGTCCCCGCCGACGGGGACGCAGCACCCGGCACCCGGCAGTCGGCGCAGAGCGCACCACCCGCGGACGGTGAGAACCACCGGTGCGGCCCGGGGTCGCCGCAGCGGGCGCAGTGCGTGAACGACGGCGCGTAGCCGGCCACGGCCAGCGACCGCAGGAGGTAGGAGTCGAGCACCTGTGCCGGGGCCCGCTCTCCCGACGTCATCGCGCGCAGGCCGCCAACCAGCAGCAGGAACTGCTGCAACGAGGGCTGCTTCTCCTCGGTCACCAGCCGGTCGGCGGTCTCGAGCATCACGGTGCCCGCGGTGTAGCGGTCGTAATGGTCGCCGAGCCGCGACGGGAACGGGTCGAGGGTGTCGGCCTGCGTGACGACGTCGAGATTGCGACCCTCGGCGAGCTGGAGGTCCACGTGGGTGAACGGCTCGAGCCGCGAGCCCCACCGCGAGGTCGTCTTGCGCACACCCTTCGCCACCGCACGCACCCGCCCGTGCTGACGTGTCAGCAGGGTGATGATGCGGTCGGCTTCACCCAGCTTGTGGGTGCGCAGCACGATCGCCTCGTCGCGGTAAAGAGGCATCTGTTCATTCTGCCGCCCCGCACGCCAAGCCCCTAGGACCCGGTACGGCGCGTGCGCAGCGAGGTCGTCCAGCGGTGCGACCGACACGCAACGAAAACCTGGTCGCCGGATCGTGGACACCTTGGGACGCTGGGGTCGTGGGACTGGACGAGATCGAGGCGTATTACGACACGGTGCCGCGGGCCGCGGCCACGACCGAGGAAGTCGGGCCGTTCACCCTGTTCCTCGCTGACGAGGGCATCGGCTGGCAGTTCTACGCTCGGCCACGCCTCGGCGGCGAAGCCGTGTTCACCGCCGACGACGTACGCCGCGTGCTCGCCCGCCAGGACGAGCTCGGCGTGCCCCGGGCGATCGAGTGGGTCGACCAGGTCACGCCGTCGCTGCTGCCCGCTGTGTCCGCCGCCGGCCAGGAGGCCGGGCGCTACCCACTGTTGGCGCTCTCCCCCGACGTCGATGTCTCGGCGCCCGAGCGAACACGGGCTCTCGCCGCCGACGACGCCGACCTGGGGTTGGCCGTGGGCGCCGTCCATGCCGCCTTTGGAGGCGAGGACGAAGTCACGGCGAGGTCGGTCGGGAAGCGGCCCGAGCTGATCGCGCAGGGACGTCTGATCGAGGTCGCGGCGTACGACACCGGTGGGCGGCTCGTCGGTGGCGGGTCGGCCGCGCCCCGCGGCGAGACGGCCGAGCTGATGGGCATCGGCGTACCCCCGGCGCACCGGACCGCTGGCGTGGGCACCGCGATCACCGAGGCGCTCGTCCACGCCTGCCGCGAGGCCGGCGTGCGTACGGTCTTCCTGAGTGCCTACAACGACGCGGCCGCGAGCATCTACCGCCGCATCGGTTTCGTCGACATCGGCACCGCCTGCATCCTCGGGGACGACGATGGGTGAGGTGCGACGGCTCGGTCCGGACGACTGGGCGGCGTTCCGCGACATCCGGCTCCGGTCACTCGCCGACTCCCCCGACTCCTTCGGCTCCACGCTGGAGCGCGAGCAGGCCTTCACCGAGGGCGACTGGCGCACACGGCTCACCGGCCCTGTTGTCGTGGTCGAGGATCCCGAGCCAGTCGCGATCGGCGGGACGTTCGACAACGACGGCGTCCTCCACGTGTGGGGGATGTGGACCGACCCCGCCTACCGCCACCGCGGCCACGCCTGGGCGGTGCTCGAGGCCCTGCTGCCACCGGGCCGGCGTGCCCAGCTCGACGTGAACATCACCAACGGCGGTGCCCGGGCGATGTACGAACGCTACGGCTTCGTCGGCACCGGGCAGGTCGAGCCGCTCCGGCCTGGGTCCGACCAGCGGATCGAGCTGATGGTGCTCAGCCGACGCGGTTGACCGCGCTGGTCACCGCCTTGAGGGACGCCGTGACGATGTTCGCATCGAGGCCGATGCCCCAGACGACCTCGGTCTCGCCGGCCGAGCCGGTGATCGCGCACTCCACGTACGCCGCGGCGATGGCGTCGCCGCCGGCGCTCAGCGCGTGCTCGGCGTAGTCGAGGACCCGCACGTCGAACGAGCCGCCCGGCCGCTCCACCCCGTTGATCGCGTCGACGAACGCCGCGATCGGGCCGTTGCCCTCGCCGGAGAGCTCGTGGAGCGCACCGTCGACATAGACGTTGACGTCGAGCCGGTCCTTCTCACCGGCCGCCGAGGACGTGTGGACGGAGTTGAGCTGGAGCGGTGTCGTGCGCGAGAGGTACTCCTCGGAGAAGACCTTCCAGATCTCCGCCGGGCTGATCTCACCGCCCTCGGTGTCGGTGCGCTCCTGGATCACCCGTGAGAACTCGATCTGCGCCCGCCGCGGCAGGTCCAGCTTGTGCTCTGCCTTCAGCACGAAGGCGACACCGCCCTTGCCGGACTGGCTGTTGACCCGGATCACGGCCTCGTAGGAGCGGCCCACGTCCTTCGGGTCGATCGGCAGGTACGGCGCCTCCCAGGGCATCTCGCCGACCGGGCGGCCGACCTCCCCCGCTTGACGCTCGAGGTCCTCCAGGCCCTTCTTGATCGCGTCCTGGTGCGAGCCGGAGAACGCCGTGTAGACCAGGTCGCCGGCGTACGGGTGACGCGGGTGCACGGGCAGCTGTGTGCACCACTCGACCGTCCGTCGGATCTCGTCGATGCTCCCCCCTACAGCAAAATCGATCTTCGGGTCGATGCCCTGGCTGAACAGGTTCATGCCCAGGGTGACCAGGCAGACGTTCCCGGTGCGCTCGCCGTGCCCGAAGAGACACCCCTCGACGCGGTCGGCACCGGCCATCATTGCCAGCTCGGTCGCGGCGACCGCGGTGCCGCGGTCGTTGTGGGGGTGCAGCGAGATCGTGGTGAACTCGCGGCGGGTCAGCTGGCGTGAGAACCACTCGATCTGGTCGGCATACACGTTCGGCGTCGCCATCTCGACGGTCGCCGGCAGGTTGAGGATGATCTCGCGGCCGTCGTCGGGCTGCCACACGTCGCTGACCGCTTCGCACACCTCGACGCTGAAGGGAAGCTCGGTGCCGGTGAAGATCTCGGGGCTGTACTCGTAGCCGATGATCGTCTGGCCGAGGATGCTCTCGGCGTGCTTCATCACGACCTCGGTGCCGCGGACGGCGATGTCCTTGATGTCGTCCGGGCTCGCACGGAAGACGACGCGACGGAAGAGCGGGGCCAGCGCGTTGTAGAGGTGGATGTTCGCGTGGTGCACGCCGACCAGCGAGTGGACTGTGCGCTCGATCAGGTCCTCACGCGCCTGGGTCAGTACCGAGATCGTGACGTCCTCGGGAACCCGGTCCTGCTCGATGAGCTGGCGGACGAACGCGAAGTCCGTCTCGCTCGCGCTGGGGAAGCCGACCTCGATCTCCTTGTATCCCATGGACACGAGCAACTCGAACATGCGCAGTTTCCGCGCCGGGCTCATCGGGTCGATCAGCGCCTGGTTGCCGTCGCGCAGGTCGGTGGAGAGCCAGCGCGGTGCCTGGGTGATCTGACGGGTGGGCCAGGTGCGGTCCGGCAGGTCAATGGGCTCGAACGCGCGGTAGCGCCCGAAGGGCATCGGGCTGGGCGACTGGGTGTTGGCGAATCCAGAATTCTGGAGGGTCATGATCCGGTCCTGCTCGCAAGTAGGCGGGGGCCGGCGCGCGCGATCACTCCGCAGCGAGGAGGTCCGGCCTTGTCAGACCTCGCTGCGGCAGCGAAGGAGCAGAGTGCTGCGCGTCATGACCCGCCCACGGTAACAGCGCGGCGTACGACGCGTCAGGCCACGTCCGCGGACCGAGCATCCGCCGGGGTCTCGCGACGGGCGTAGCCGCCCTCCTCGACCATCGGACCGTGTTGAGGAGGTCGCCTCGCGACCGTCTCGAAACCACCTCGCGCCGACAGCGGTGTTACGCCGAGACTGGGGGCGATGCCGACCTTCACCCCGCTCCACCATGACCTGACCTTCCTCGCCCCCCTCTCGGGAGCCCGCGCCGATCGGTTGGTGACGTTCCTGACCGAGGACGGCCCGTCGACCGTGCTCGACGTCGGCTGCGGCTGGGGCGAGCTGCTGCTCCGGGTCCTCGAGGCGGCTCCGGCCGCGCGTGGGCTGGGCGTCGATCTCGACGAGGAGGCACTCGCCGGTGCGCACCGGCGCGCAGTCGAACGCGGCCTCGCGGACCGAGCGACGTTCGAGGCCCGCGACGCTCGCGGAATGGACGGCTCGTTCGGCGCCGTGACGTGCATCGGCGCCTCCCAGATCTGGGGCCCGGAGGTCGAGGAGGCACAGCCACTCGACTACGCCGCCGCGCTGACGGCGCTGCGGGGACTGCTGCCACGCGGCGGACGGCTCGTCTTCGGTGAGGGCATCTGGTCGTCGCCTCCGACGGCGGCGGCCATCGCACCGCTGGCCGGGCGCGACGACGAGTACGTGTCCCTGGGCGCGCTGGTCGAGCTGGCGAAGGCCCAGCGGTTCGTGGTGATGGCCGCGCACCAAGCCGACCTGGACGAGTGGGACACGTTCGAGTCCGGCTTCGCTGCCGGGTACGCCCGCTGGCTGGCCGAGCACGACCCGGACGACCCCGACGCGGAGGAGGTACGCCGGCTCGCGGCGCGACAGCACGCGGCGTACTTCGGGGGCTACCGCGGCATCCTCGGCCTGGCCTACCTCCACCTGGTGGCCGTGTGACCGCCGAGCTGACGCGGATCGAGGTCGCCGACCTCGACCTCGCCACCGCCGCGCAACTGGCCGCGATCGACAACGCCGCGCTCGACGGCCTACCGCTGCGCCACCACACGGCCGAGACCTTCCTGTTGGAGTGTCGCGACCGCGGCGGTGAGGGCCCGGACGCCGGGTTCTGGCTCGCGCACGACGCGGGTCGGCTGGTCGGGTACGCCGCGTTGACGCTCAACCTGTTCGAGAACCTCGACGGCGCCAAGATCCTCGGGGCGGTGCACCCCGACCACCGCCGACGCGGCATCGGGAGGTCCCTGATGGAGGCCGCCGAGGCGGCGACCGACCGGCCACGTCTGCGGGCGCCGGCCTGGGCTGGGACTGCCGGTGAGCAGGCCGTGCCCCGACTCGGCTACACCCGTCAGGGTTCTCACGAGGCGCGCCGGCTCGACCTGCACGCCGAGCAACCTTCGGAGCTCGTGGCCGCGGCCGAGGCCGAGAGCGGCGACTTCGACCTCGAGCGGTTCGTCGGCGCCTGTCCCGAGGACCTGATGAGCGACCTGCAGGTGCTGCGCGAAGCGATCAACGATGCCCCGGAGTTCGGCGAATGGGAGGCCTACCCCCCTGAGCGGATCCGCAGCTTCGAGGACTACCTCGCCCGCGTGCACAAGACGCCGTACACGATCATCGCCCGCCATCACGCGACCGGCGCTCCGGCCGGCATCACGTTCGTGTGCGTTCACGAGCTCCGTCCGTCGATCGCGGCGCAGGAGGACACCTCGGTGCTCGCGCCGAATCGCGGCCACAGGCTGGGGCTGCGGATGAAGCTGGCGATGCTGGACTGGCTGCGGGCGGAAAGGCCGGACGTCGAGTCGGTCGACACCTGGAACACCCCCGAGAACGGCCCGATGATCGCGATCAACGACGCGCTCGGATGCCGGAAGGTCGCCGAGACGATCGCGTTCCGCAAGGCTCGCTGACCGGGCGGGCTACATCACCGACGACAGCTCGATGTCCTCGTCACTGTGGGGGATCTTCGTCTCGGGCGTCCGCCGACTGATGAGCAGGGAGAGCACCGCGGCCACCATCGCACAGCCCGGCGCCGGCGTAGAAGGCCGGGTCGTAGGAGTCCGTCCGGTCGCGGATCACGCCCGCACCGAAAGCCATCGCCGAGGCGCCGATCTGGTGGGAGGCGAACACCCAGCCGAACGCGATCGAACCCACCTCCGGGCCGAACCACTCACGGCACAGCATCACCGTGGGCGGGACCGTGGCCACCCAGTCGAGGCCGTAGAAGATCACGAACACCCAGGTGCCCGGTGTCGTGCCCCGAGCGAGCAGCGACGGGAGCACGGCCAGGCCGACACCGCGAAGCGTGTAGTAGGTGAGCAGGAGGTAGCGCGGATCGACGCGGTCGGTGAACCATCCGGACGCGATGGTGCCGCCCACGTCGAACAGGCCGACCAGCGCGAGCAGGCTGGCTGCTGTCGTCGGCGGCATCCCGTGATCCATCGCGGCCGGGATGAAGTGAGTGGCGATCAGCCCGTTGGTGGTGGCGCCGCAGACCGCGAAGCCGCCGACGAGAAGCCAGAACGCCGGGACGCGGGTGGCGTCGCGGAGCACGGTCAGCGCCCGCCAGGCGGAGCTGCCGGACCGGCTCGCCGTCCAGGACAGCGAGATCGGTGCACCCGGGTGCGTCATGCGCCCAGCGGGCATGGGCGGCGAACAGCGGCTCGAGGGACCGACCGCGCGGGACCAGCCACCGGGTCACCGGGTCGTCGTCGAACGCAACGGCCATCACCCGAACCACGGCGCGACGGTCGGCGACCGTGGCCGGGCGCACCTCGAGCACGTCGCGATGCTAGGCCACGGACATATGAGCCGGTGACGTCGGCAGACGTCGGTAGACGTCTGCGGCGCCACCTCGTCCAACGTCCGGCCGGCCCTGCCCCCTTGGGTAGGCTCGCGGCGTCCTGGTCCCGAACCGGTGGGGGTTCTCCGCGATGCCGCATGCTCTGCGCGCGGTTCCCCTGCTTCTGTTCGCGCCGCTCTTGAGCGCGTGCTTCACATCATCTGCCGACAGTGCGTCCTCCGACAGCACGGCCGCTCCGGACGTCGGCGTGTGCCGGATGCTGACTCCCGATGACGTGGCCCAGCCGACCAACAGCACCGGCCCCGTCTCGTGCGACCAGCCGCACACCGCACAGACCTACGCGGTGGGATCCCTGCCCGCGGCGTTCGACGACGCGTCGTACGACGACGGCAAGGAGGTGGCGTTCGCCTATCGCACCTGCACGCAGAGGTTCATCCGCTTCATGGGAGCGGACGAGAGCCTGGCGATGCGCACGGTGCTGAGCTGGGCGTGGTTTCGCCCGAGCAAGTCGGCCTGGGACGCCGGAGCACGGTGGTACCGCTGCGACGTCATCGGAGGCGGCGACCAGATCCGAACCTTCATCGACCTTCCCAAGACCACCAAGGGCCTGCTGCTCGGACGGCCCGACGACGATTGGATGGTGTGCGCCCAGGGGGCAAGCGTCAGCGGCTCGGTCAAGGTCCCGTGCTCGGAGAAGCACGACTGGCGGGCCGTCACCACCATCGTGCTCGGCAGCCAGACCGATCCGTACCCGGGCGATCGCGTCGTCCAGTCCCGCACTCGCGACTTCTGCTCGAAGTCCGTCGGCGCCTGGCTCGACTATCCCGTCGACTACGACTTCGGCTACTCGTGGTTCCATGCGCCGGAGTGGGACGCCGGAAACCGCCGCTCGGTCTGCTGGGCGAGGACGGACTCATGAGGCCCCGGACGCTGCTGACTCCCCTGGCTGCGGTCGCGCTGACCCTCGCACTGGCGGCGTGCTCCGGTTCCACGAGTTCCACCGCGGACTCCCAGCCGACCGCCGTGCTGCGATCGCCGACGCCGACCCCGACCGAGACGATCCCGCCGAAACCGCCCCCGAAGCCGCCACATGCGCACACCTGCTACCGCCTCGCGTACGACGATGCGCTGGCCCCTACGCGTACGAAGAAACCCGCGCCGTGCACCGGCGTCCACACCGGGGTCACGTTCTTCGTGGGGCACTATGACAAGTTGCTACCCGTCGACGGCAAGGGCGTGCACCAGATCGAGGCGACGGCGTGCCCGCGTCGCTTCGCCGCGTTCGTCGGTGGCACCCCGGACGACCGCCGGCTGAGCATGCTGCGGACGGTCTGGTTCACCCCGACCGTCAAGGAGGCGGCCCGCGGCGCCCACTGGTTCGAGTGCGTGGCGATCGCGCTGCGCGACGACGATCACCTCGCGTTGGTCCAAGGTCCGGTCGAGGGCGTGCTCGATCGCACCGTGGGGCGCGACCACTACGCCCTGTGCGGCACCGCCGAGCCGGGCACCGCCGGATTCGAGCAGCGGATCTGCGCAGCGCCGCACAGCTGGGTCGCGCTGCGAACGGTCTACTTCAAGCCCGGCCCCTATCCGGGCGTCGACGCGGTGCGCTCGGCGGGCCAGCAGCCGTGCCAGAGCGCTGGCGCCGACGCGTCCAGCGACCCCCTCAACTACCGCTGGTCCTACCAGTGGCCGACTCTCCAGCAGTGGCGCGACGGGCGGACGTACGGCGTCTGCTGGGCGCCGGGCTGACGGTCGACGCCGACGGCCCCGTCGGCGGGTGGTGCCGAGTCAGCGCCAGCGCGCTTCCTCAACCACCGAACGCACCTGCGCTCAGAACCCCAGCTTGCGCAGCTGCTTGGGGTCGCGTTGCCAGTCCTTGGCGATCTTCACGTGCAGGTCGAGGAAGACCGGGGTGCCGAGCAACGCCTCGATCTGCTTGCGGGCATTCGTGCCCACCTCACGCAAGCGGGTGCCCTGGTGGCCGATGACGATGCCCTTCTGCGACGACCGCTCGACGTAGAGGTTGGCGCTGATGTCCAACAGCGGCTTGTCCGCCGGCCGTCCCTCGCGCAACCCCATCTCCTCGACGACGACGGCGATCGAGTGCGGGAGCTCGTCGCGCACGCCGTCGAGGGCGGCCTCGCGGATCAGCTCGGCGGCCAGGATCTCCTCCGGTGCGTCGGTGAGGTCGCCCTCGGGATACAGGGGCGGCCCCTCGGGCATCAGCCCGACCAGCAGATCTGCCAGTAGCGCTACCTGGTCGCCCGAGACCGCGGAGACCGGGACGATGTCCTGCCAGTCGGTGCCGGTCTCGCGGCCCAGCTGGGCGATGTCGAGCAGGTGCTGCCCGATCCGCTCCGGGCTCGCCAGGTCGGTCTTCGTGGCGACGGCGACCCTCGGCGTACGCCGGACCTTGGCCAGCTCGGTGACGATGAACCGGTCCCCCGGCCCGACCTTCTCGTTCGCCGGGAAGCACACCGCGACCACGTCGACCTCGGCCCACGTCGTCCGGACCAGGTCGTTCAACCGCTCACCGAGCAGAGTGCGCGGCCGGTGCAATCCGGGGGTGTCGACCAGGATCAGCTGCGCGTCCTCGCGGTGGACGATGCCGCGCACGACCGTCCGCGTCGTCTGCGGCTTGTCCGAGGTGATGACGATCTTCTGGCCCACCAGTGCGTTGGTCAGCGTGGACTTGCCGGCGTTCGGCCGTCCCACGAACGACGCGAAGCCGCTGCGGTAGCCCTCGGGCGGTGTGTAGTACTCAGACACCGCGCGCCTCGTCGTACGCCGCCCAGATCTCCTCGTCGGACTTGCCGGCGGCCTTGCCCGCCCGCCAGATCGGCCCCGGGTCGACCGCGCGCGGTTGTCTCGCCGCGACCGCACGCCAGTAGCCCATCACGTCGTACGCCGCGTTCGGCAGCCGCCGCTCGCGCATCAGGTGCTTGCGGATCGAGCGCATCTGCGCAGACTCGCCCGCCATCCAGAAGTAGCCGTCGCCCTCGGGCCAGTCGATCTGCTCGACCACCTCGGCCAGGCGCGACTGCCCTTCGGCCGGCGGCGAGAGCCAGGTGACTCGAGGACCGTCGGGTAGGTACCCGGACAGGTCGTCGGCCACCTCGGCCCAGATGCGCGTCGGTAGCGAGGTCGACGCCGAGATGCGCGCGATCGCCGGCATCGCGGTGAGGTCGCCGACCAGGAGCAGCCATCCGGCGTCGTCCGGCGGTGCGTAGGACCCCTGGGCCGCAGCGACGACCACGCGGTCACCGACGCAGTCTCCGCTCGCCCACTCGGTGACCAGCCCGACGTCGTGGATCACGACATCGAGGACCAGGTCGTCGCCCTTCAGCGAGCGCACGGTGTAGTAGCGCACCTGGAACTGGCCGGGGACCACCAGTCCGACCCATTCGTCGGGGATGCCGGTCGAGGTGAAACCCGGAACGGACAGGGTGATCCGCACCAGGTGCGGCGACACCTGCTCGCGTCGCTTCACAACCGCGTCGTACCGCTGTGCCCGGGTGGTCATCGCCGTTCAGGCTAGCCGCGCTGGGGGTGCGGACTAGCATCGCCGGGTGCCCGCCATCGACCTGTCCGCGCAGCCGGACACCGATGCGCGCGGGCCGGACGAGGAGCGGCGTACCCGGGTCAACTGGCGCCTGGTGAGGTGGGCCGCACTCGGCGTCTACGTGGTGGGCTGTGTGATGTTCCTGCGACTCCAGGGCATCCCCACCGATCGCATCGGGATCGGGTTGGCGATCCTGGTCCTGCTGACGATCGCCGTACTCGGCCGCGGCTGGGCGGTGTGGTGGCAGATGATGCGCGACTGGCTGCCGTTCGAGGCGGTGCTGCTCGCCTACGACTACAGCCGCGGCTTCGCCACGCCGTACTCGTCGGCGCAGATGGAGGCGCATCACTACCCGATCCACGACGTGCACAACAAGCTCGGGCTCCCGCTGAACGTCCAGTTCCCGATCCGCGCCGATCTCTGGATCGGAGAGCACCTGGGCATGGGCGGGATGCCGACCACCTGGATCCAGGAGCATCTGCATCCGGGTCATGACGCCCCGTGGTACGCCGTGCTGGTCAGCCTCACCTACTGCAGCCACTTCCTGGTGATGCCGACGGTGGCGATCGTCCTCTGGCTGGTGAACCGTGAGCGGTTCCGGGTGTGGATGCGGATGGTCGTGGCTCTCGCTGTCGCGGGGGTCGCCACGTACTTCCTCTATCCGACGGCGCCGCCCTGGCTGGCCGCCGATCGCGGTGTCTTTCCCGGGCCGAGCGTCGGGCGCTACACCTCCGACGGCTTCGACCCGATCGGCCTGCACATGGTCGGCGGCGCGCTCGACCAGGGGCAGTACCTCGTCAACCCCGTGGCCGCGATGCCCTCGCTGCACATGGCCTACGCCACTCTGGTCGCCGGGTTCTTCTGGTTCGGCAAGCGCTGGTGGCAGAAGACGCTGCTCGCGATGTATCCGGTCGCTATGGGGATCACGCTGGTGTACGGCGGCGAGCACTACGTCGTCGACGAGATCGCCGGGATCGTCTACGCGCTGGTGGTCATCGCCGCCTGGCGCGCACTCCGCGCCCGACGCGTCCGTACGGCTGGTTTCGAGGCGGGCGCAGAACGCCCTCCTCAACCAGCGGAGGGATACGTCGCGTCCATCGGGAACGTCGGGCGCCACGGGTAGTCGTCGTGACCCGAGTCGTCCGTCTTCACCGCGAGCACGTGGTGGAGCTGGATCTCGTTGCGCTCGAAGGCCAGCCGCGAGCCTGCCATGTACAGGCCCCACACCCGGGCCGTTCCCTCGCCGACCTCGTCGACGCAGGCGTCCCAGTTCTCCTCGAGGTTGTGGCACCAGCCGGCGAGCGTCCGCGCGTAGTGGAGCCGGAAGTTCTCCTCGTGCATCACCTCGAGGCCGGTGTTCTGCGCCTCGGTGATGATCCGGCCCGACCCGGTGAGCTCGCCGTCGGGGAAGACGTAGCGGTCGATGAACGCGCCCGTCTCCTGGTGCCGGTTGTGCGGGCGGGTGATGCAGTGGTTGAGCAGCCGGCCCTGCGGGCGCAGCCGGTCACGCAGGAAGGAGAAGTAGGACTTGTAGTTGCGGACGCCGATGTGCTCGGTCAGCCCGATCGAGGAGACCGCGTCGAAGCTGGTCTCGGTGATCTCGCGATAGTCGCTGTGCCGCACCTCGGCGAGGTCGTCGAGGCCGAGGTCCTTGATCTTCTCCTGTGCCCACGTCGCCTGCTCGCGCGACAGGGTCACGCCCAGCACCTTCACGCCGTACTGCTCGGCAGCGTGCCGGACCATCCCGCCCCAGCCGCAGCCGACGTCCAGCAGCCGCATCCCGGGCTTGAGGTCGAGCTTCCGCGCGATCAGGTCGTACTTGTAGTACTGAGCCTGCTCCAGCGTCGCGTCCTCGGTCGGGAAGACGGCGCAGGTGTAGGTCATCGACGGCCCGAGGACGTGCTCGTAGAACGTGTTCGAGACGTCGTAGTGGTGGTGGATCGCCTCGGAGTCGCGCTTCTTCGAGTGGCGCAGGCCTTCGGCTGCGCGGCGCCAGCGGGGCAGGTGCTCCTGCGGCGGGGGCGGCGGCGGCTTGAGGTGCGCGACGCCCAGTCCCTTCGCCAGCCTGACTGCCTCGACCGGGGACGGCATCCGGAACTTGAGGTTCTTCTGCAGCGCCTTGAGCCCCTCGTACGGGTCGCCCGGGTGTACGCCGGTCACGCCCAGGTCGCCCGACACGTACGCCCGCCCGAGGCCGAGGTCACCGGGGGCCGTCATCAGGTAGGCCAGGCCGCGCTCGTTGCGTACCTCGAACCCGAACTCGGCGTCCTCGGGGCCGGCCGTGCTGCCGTCGTACGCCGTGACACGCAGGGGCAGTGGTCCGTTCAGCAGCTGGGTGAACGCATCCGCGATCTTCACCGTCGCCATCTCATCGTCTCCTCACGGCCTTGTCGTAGAGGTCGGTCAGTCGGTGGTCCGGGTCGTACCGGTCCTTTACGCGAGCCAGGTTGGCCCCGTCGTACAGCCGGTCGAAGGTCTCCCGGTCGTAGAACGCCTCGGAGTACAGCGACTTGTGCCCGTCGAGCTCGTGCACCTTCGCCTCGATCGCACGGTTGCGCGGGGCGTTCGGCGCGTCGGGCCCGACGCCGACATTGCCCCAGAAGCCGACGTTCACGTAGACCTCGTCGGGCTGCAGCGGGTAGGTCGGCCACTTCTTGCTCGCCACGAGCGGGCACAGCCAGACCGGGCGCATCCCGACCTCGGCGTCGAACCAGTCCAGGAACTCGCCGAGCCGCTCGACCGGGATCTCGACGTCCTGCACGACCCGCTCGCCCTCGGGGTTGCCCTTGCGGCGATCGAGCCAGGCGCCGACCTGCAGCTTCTGGTCGAGGCGGACCATCCGGTAGTAGACGTCGGAGCGCTTGTACTTGCGTGGCCACAGCCGCCGGACGAGCGGGTGCTGGGTGCCGAAGGCCCGCGAGCACCAGAACCAGTCGGTGTCCCAGCGCCACAGGTAGTCGTACGTCGTCAGTAGGTCGCGCCCCACCCCCGAGGTGGACAGCTGCTGGATCGAGCGGTAGTAGATCTGGCGCCCGGTGTAGTCGGACGGCTCCGCGGGTCGGGGACGACGCTCTGCCGTCACGAGACCCGGGAACTCCGTCCACTCGGCGAGCGTCAGGTAGTACTCCCCCGGCTGGAACGCCGTGCCGTCGAGGCCGTCGACCCGGACTCCGTCGTACTCCTTCGTCTCCATGATCTGGGAGATCGTCTTGGACAGGAGGCCGGCGTCGTCGAAGCGCACGTGTCGCAGGCTGACGTACGACGGCACTCGCTCGAGCTTGATCCGGAGCCGCGTCGCGTAGCCGAGGGAGCCGTAGCTGTTGGGAAAGGTGTCGAAGAGGTCGTCGCCGGGCGTGGTGGTCACGACCTCGCCGGCCCCGGTGAAGATGTCCATCTCGGTCACGGACTCGTGCGGCAGGCCGCTCCGGAAGCTGGTGGACTCGATGCCCAGGCCGCTCACCGCGCCGCCAAGCGTGATGGTGCGCAGCTGCGGGACGACGTACGGCATGAATCCCCGCGGCAGCGTCGCGTCGACGAGGTTCTCGTAGGTGCACATGCCCTGGACGTCGGCGGTCTGGGCCGCGTCGTCGATCGAGATCACGCCGTTCAGGCCGGAGACGTCGAGGCCGGGTGCGTCCGTGTCCGCGCGGGGGCGGAACAGGTTGGACGTCTTCTTCGCCAGGCGCACGGTCAGCCCGACCGGGATGGCGGCGTACGACGCATGCAGGCGCGCGACCGCGGCCTCGTGGGCTGCCTGTCCGGTGAGCACGGACGGAAACTTACTCCGCCCTGGCCGCGAACGGAGGACGGGTCCGGTTGGGTCAGCCGTGCGCCAGCGTCGCGAGTGCGGCCAGGTCGTCCTCGGTGAGCCGCAGCGCTGCGGCCGCGACGTTCTGCTCGAGGTGGCCGAGGTCGCCGGTGCCGGGGATCGCCAGGACGTGCGGCCCGGGCGCGAGGTTCCAGGCGATGCGGACCTGGGCCGAGGTGACGTCGTGGGCGCCCGCGATCTCGTGGACGACGTCGTACCGCTCCCGCGCCGCTTCCTCCCGGGACTGCCCGGCGATGGTGAAGAACGGGACGAAAGCGATGCCACCCTCCCGGCACGCAGCGAGCACGTCGCCGGAGTCGGAGCGTTCGTAGCCGAGTGCGTGCCGGTTCTGCACGCAGACGATCTCGATCACGTCGCGAGCCGCGTCCAGCGTGTCCAGCCCGACGTTGGAGAGGCCGAGGTGGTCGAGCAGTCCCTCGTCCTTCAGCGCTGCCAGTGCGGCTACGGCGGCGGGGACGTCGTCGCGCCCGTTGCTGCGGTAGTTCACGACCGGGAGTCGATCGAGGCCGAGTGTCTCCAGGTTGTGCTCGACGTGCGCGCGCAGCTGGTCGGGTCGCGCCCAGTCGCCCCACTCGCCCGTGGCCAGGTCGCGCCCGGGTCCGACCTTGGTGACGATCGTCAGGTCGTCCGGGTACGGCGCCAGCGCGGTGCGGATGACGGCGTTGGCTCGAGCGGTGTGGGAGAAGTAGAAGCCCGCCGTGTCGATGTGGTTCACACCGAGCTCGACCGCACGGCGTACGACGGCGGCGGACTGCTCCGGGTCACGGTCGTCGCCGCGGCCCATCCCGCCGGTGCCGGTCAGCCGCATCGCGCCGAAGCCCAGCCGGTGCACCGTCCGGTCGCCGAGGGTCCAGGTGCCTGCTGCCGCTGCCGTCGTCGTACCCGAGATCATCCGGTCGACCTAGTCCGACGGGTCGAACCGTCAGGCGTGGACGATCTGCCCCCGTGCGTCGCCGAGGTGGACGACGACGTCCACGCCCGCGAACTCGTGAACCGCCCGGAGGTCGGGCTCGCCCTCCCCGCCGAGGCGGACCACTGCCTCCAGCCCCGGCGACCCCGACGAGATCGCCATCGCGACACAGACCTCGAGGGCGCCGAGGGTCAGGCTGTCGAGCGCAACGGCGGCTGCGGCGTACGTGCGCCCGTCGAGATCGCGCACCGCCGCCCCCTCGGTTGCGCCCGTGCGGGCCATAGCGGCCCGGGCGAGCTTCACCAGCTTCTGGTCCTCGGGCGACAGATCCGGCATGGCCCAGAGGCTAGTGCGGTCCATAGGCCGGGGGGTGTGGTCAGCATCAGCATGGACGTGCCCGACCTGGACGCAACGATGGCGGCCGTCCAGTCGCCGGAGGGCCCGGCGGCGAGGGACCACGACGGCGTGCTCGGCGAGACCCTGGTCATCTACGTCCAGCAGTAGCCGGAGAGCCGAGTGCGCTTCCCCGGGTGGTGTGAGAGGGCTCAGGCGACGGTGAAGATCTCGATCTGCGGCGTCCCGGCGACGCCTCCTCTGGCCATGCCCGCTGCGAGCTCCGGATCACCCGCGAATCCGGCCGCCTGCTCGGCGGTCGGGAAGTCGTGAGTGACGAGGACGTCGTTGGCGTCGTTCTTGAGTTGCCACACCCTGGCCGCCGTGCAGCCGTGCTGGCCTCGGAGGTACTCGAGGCTGTCGTACAGCTGCCGCCAAGCGGCGTACTCGTCGACCTGGTGGCGGATCACAAGCGTTGCGGACATCGGTGTCCCCTCTCACGAGGCGCTCTGCCTCGCCCCACGGACGCTAGTCGCTCGCGCCCGCAAGGTCGCTCGCCGGCAGCCGGCTGATCAGAACGCTCTCGATCTTGTTACGCCGTCCGGTCGCAGCCTCGGCGAAGAAACGGAGGCCGTGGGCCTCGACGTGGGAGCCGGGGATCGGGACGCGGCCGAGGTGCTTGGCCATCAGACCGAGCACGGAGTCGACGTCATCGTCCTCGACGTCGAAGCCGAACAGCTCGTCCAGATCGTCGATCGGGAAGCGTGACGACACGCGAACCGAGCCGTCGTCGAGGGTCTCGGTCTCGATCTGCTCGGCGTCGTACTCGTCGGTGATCTCGCCGACGATCTCCTCCAGCAGGTCCTCGATCGTGACCAGGCCCGCGGTGCCGCCGTACTCGTCGACGACGACCGCGATGTGCTGGCGCGACGACTGCATCTCCGACAGCAGCGCGTCGACGGGCTTGGACTCCGGCACGAAGAGGGCCGGACGCATCACCTCGTCGACGTGCTGGGTGAACTCCACGTCCGGATCCTCGAAGTCGCGTCGGACGACGTCCTTGAGGTAGGCGAACCCGACGATGTCGTCGAGGTTCTCGTCGATCACCGGCACCCGCGAGAAGCCGGAGCGGAGGAACAAGGACAGCGTCTGCCGCAGGTTCTTGTACCGCTCGATGTAGACCACGTCGCCGCGCGGCACCATCACCTCGCGAGCGATCGTGTCGCCGAACTCGAAGACCGAGTGGATCATCGCCCGCTCGCCGGACTCGATCACTGCGGACGCCTCGGCGTAGTCGACCAGCTCGCGCAGCTCGGTCTCGGTCGAGAACGGGCCGGTACGGAAGCCACGACCTGGGGTGATCGCGTTGCCGACCCAGATCAGCACCTGCGGGATCGGCCCGAGCACCCGGGTCGCCACGGTCAGGATGGCCGCGGCGACCGGCGCGACCCGGTCGGCGTGTTGGCGGCCGAGGGTGCGCGGGGCAACACCGATCACCACGAACGAGACCACGAGCATCACGCCCGCAGCCGTCAGGATCGTGGGCCAGACCGCACCGTCGTACCACCGGAGCACCACGAGGGTGAGCAGCACGGCCGCGCCCGTCTCGCACAGCAGACGCAGCAGGATCGCGGTGTTCAGGTAGCGCGCCCTGTCGTCGAGCAGGGCCACCAGCCGCTGGGCTCCGGCGCGGCCCTCGCCGACCAGCTCCTCCGCGCGGGCGCGCGAGTACGACGTGAGGGCGGCGTCGGCAGCCGAGAAGATGCCCGCCAGGACGACCAGGACTCCCGCAATGACGAGACCGGTCGGACTGTCGGTCGGGTCGCTCACTGGGCGGTCACTGCCCGGTCACTCATCCGCACGCCAGGCGGCGAGGAGCTCGTCCTGAAGCCCGAACATCTCCCGGTGCTCCTCCGGCTCGGTGTGGTCGTATCCGAGCAGATGCAGGATGCCGTGCACGGTCAGCAGCTCGATCTCCGCCTCGGTGCCGTGGCCGGCGGTCGCCCCTTGCTTCTCCGCGACGGCCGGGCACAGCACCAGGTCGCCGAGGACGCCCTCCTCGGGATCCTCGTTGACCAGACCCGGCCGTAGCTCGTCCATCGGGAAGGCGAGAACGTCGGTCGGGCCCTCCTTCTCCATCCACTGCTCGTTCAGCGTGGCGATGGTCGGCTCGTCGACCGCCTTGATGCACAGCTCGGCCAGCGGGTGCACGCGCATCTTGTCCATGACGAACCGGCTCAGGGCGGCCAGGTGCTGCACGTCGAGCTCGTGTCCCGACTCGTTGAGCACCTCGATGCTCACGGACTTCCCCCTGGACCCAGCTCGGCGCTCACCGGGGGTCGTCGCCGGCGGACGCCGCCGGGCGACCGGTGACATGCGGCTGCCGTGCGTCGAACTCGTCGTACGCCGCGACGATCCGCCCGACCAGCTTGTGCCGCACCACGTCGTGGGCGGTGAGTCGCTGGAAGGAGACGTCCTCGACCTCGTTCAGGATGCCCTCGACCACGCGCAGCCCGGACTTCACGCCGCCGGGCAGGTCGACCTGCGTGACGTCACCGGTGACCACGATCTTCGAGCCGAACCCGAGCCGGGTCAGGAACATCTTCATCTGCTCCGGCGAGGTGTTCTGCGCCTCGTCGAGGATGATGAACGAGTCGTTCAGCGAACGGCCCCGCATGAACGCCAGCGGCGCGACCTCGATCGTCCCGGCGGCGAGCAGCTTCGGGATCGAGTCGGGGTCGACCATGTCGTGCAGCGCGTCGTAGAGCGGCCGGAGGTAGGGGTCGATCTTCTCGCTGAGCGTGCCGGGCAGGAACCCGAGCCGCTCCCCCGCCTCCACGGCCGGTCGGGTCAGGATGATCCGGTTGACCTGCTTGGCCTGGAGCGACTGCACGGCCTTGGCCATCGCCAGGTAGGTCTTGCCGGTGCCGGCCGGGCCGATGCCGAACGTGATCGTGTGCTTGTCGATGGAGTCGACGTAACGCTTCTGGTTGAGCGTCTTCGGCCGGATGGACCGGCCGCGGTTGCTCAGGATGTTCAGGGACAGCACGTCGGCCGGGCGCTCGGTGGTCTCGGCGCGCAGCATCGCGAGCACGCGCTCGACGGTCTCGGTGGTGATCCCCTGCCCGGAGCGGATCAGCGTGACCAGCTCGTCGAGGAGCCGCTCCGCCAGGGCGACCTCGCCTTGTTCGCCCTCGAGCGTGATGCGGTTGCCACGGACGTGCACGCGCAGGTCGAAGGATCGCTCGATGAGGGCGAGGTGGTCGTCGCCGGGCCCGAGCAGGCGGACCATGTCGATGCTGCCGGGCACCACGACGGTGTGTCGGGTGCCCTCCGGTTGATCGGTCTGTTGGCTCTCTGTCATCAGGAGCCATGGTACGGGCGCGCACGCCCTGCCACCCAACGCTTTGCCTCAGTCCCCGTCATTCGCCGTCTACCGGAGGTACCACGGTCGCGCCGAGCTGCATGACCAGCCCGAAGAGGTCGTTGACGCTCCAGACGTCGGCAACCAGCCCGTCCCGCAGCGTCACGAACGTGGCGCCGTCGTAGGCAACCGGGCGTCCCGTGGCCGGAACCGGCCCGAAGGGCCCGTGCTGGTGACCCTCGGCATGCCAGCGCAGCACCGCGCGGTCGCCGTCCACGACGAGGTCGACCACGTCGTAGTGCAGGTCGGGGAACGAGGTACGCCGGTCGCGATGCCAGGCGACGACGGCCTCCGGACCGGTCCCGCCGAGGCCCGGGCACTCGGTGTGGACGAGCTCGGGCGCGCTGGTGCCGTCGCCGTTCCAGACCTCGGCCACGAATCGCCGGACGAGCTCGTGTGGATCCACGACGTCCCACCCTCAGGGATGCGTGACCGCGAGGATGCCCAGGCACATCTCGTCGGTGGTGCCCTCGCCCCACACGACGTACCGGTCGGGCTGCCCCTGGAAGGCCGGGAGCTGGTCGCGGAGCCACTGGACGTGCTTGCAGGTGACCTTGACCGTCTCGCCCGGCTGCAGCGAGACCGGCTTGATCGGCCGGGCCGCCTGGTTGTCGAAGTCCCAGACCGGGATGTCGAGGATGGTGCGCGCCCGCGGGGTTCCGGGATCGACCTGGATCTTGATCGAGCGTCCCAGGAGGTGCATGTGGCCCGCGACCGCTCTGATCGTCGTTGGCTCACGGATGGTGCGGGTGCACGTGGTGACCTGGGTGTCACGCTGCTCGCCGCAGAGCACGTTCAGCCAGATGTCCGTCTGTCCGACGGCGCCGAACCGCCGCACGACGTCCGCGATGGACGCCGTCCGGTCGCAGAGCGGACTGGAGGTGTGGCCGCGGCGACAGGGCAGCTCGACCGGTGCCGGAAGGAGCATCGTCTCGATCGGCGTCACGTGCGCGGTCGGCGGCGCGAGGCGCAACAGCGCCGCCGAGCGGTCCGGCCCGGTCCCGGCGAGCAGGTTGTAGTGGACCTGCATGACGATCCGGCTCCCGGCGGGGAGCGGTACGCCGTACCCGGGCGCGTCGACGGACTCCTGCGCCCCCGGCGCCCAGGCACCGAGCCACGGAGCGTTGTCGAGGTCGTTGCTGTTCGGCAGCCCGCTGTCGCCGAAGCACGTCCAACCCTCGCCGGGGTCCCGCGCGTCGAGGTGCTCGGCCGCGGTGACCTGGGCGGGGTCGACCCGGAACAGGATCACGTGGTGCACGACGCCGGCGTTGTCTGGCTTCACGAACGTTCCGGTCAGGTAGCGGTCCTGCGTCAGGTGCGGGTCGAGCAGGAAGCAGCGGTAGTCGTCGGTCCCGACGCCGTTCGGAGCCGCTGGGCGGTATGCCGTATCCATCCGGAGGGCCATCCGGCTCTCGCCCGGCCGCAGCGGCTTCGGCTTCACGGCTGCGACGGGATGGGTCTGCTGCCGGACGCCGGCGGTCGTGGGACCCGTCGACGCGGAATCGCGCCCGGCCGCGGGGGACGCGCCGCCGTTGCCGGCAGCGACGAGCGCCAGCGCGACCGCCAGCGCGGCCACGGCCACCGCGGTCGTGACGGCGGTGACGCGCCCGGTCATCCGGGTGGCCACGCCTGCGTCCTTCCGGCCAGCAGGTGCAGGTGGGCGTGGAACACCGACTGCCCGGCGTCCGCCCCTGTGTTGAAGACCAGCCGGTAGCTGTCGTAGCCGGCGTCCTCGCAGACCTGGCTTGCCATGCGCACCAGCTCGGCCACCGTCGCCGGCTCCTCGTCGGCGAGCTCGGCGGCGTTCGCCACGTGCGTGCGCGGGACGACGAGCACGTGCAGCGGTGCCTGCGGGTTCAGGTCACGGAACGCCAGCGCAGCCTCGCTCTCCGCGACCACCTCGGCAGGGATCTCACCAGCCACGATCCGGCAGAACAGGCAGCCCTCCACCCCGCCATCGTGTCACGAGTCGGTGACGCCTCCGCAGTAAACCTCGGGCACCTTGCGCGCGTGCTACTACCGTGATCGGACATGCGGAGGTCCGGCTGATGGCTCCTCGGAGCCAGGCGTCCGGCTGGAGCGCCGACGAGGCGCTCGAGCTGCTGTACGCCGCGCACTGGCGACGGCTGGTCCGCCTCGCCGTCCTCCTCGTGCACGACCTCGGCACCGCGGAGGAGATCGTGCAGGAGTGCTTCGTCGCCGTGCACGGTCGGTGGAACCGGCTGCACGACCAGGACAAGGCCCTCGCTTACCTGCGGCAGAGCGTCGTGAACCGGTCGCGGTCGCATCTGCGCCACCTTGCCGTCGTCCGCCGGTACGTCGACCGCGAGCCGCCACCGGAACCGGCCGCCGGGGCCGACCACACGGCGTACGACCTGGCTCGACGAGCGACCGTGCTCGCCGCCCTCCGCACCCTGCCTCGCCGGCAGCGCGAGGTGCTCGTCCTGCGCTACTACCTCGATCTCTCCGAGGCCGAGATCGCGGACACTCTCGGGATCAGCCGCGGCGCGGTGAAAAGCCACGCCTCGCGTGGCGCCGGCGCCCTGCGCGCCCAGCTGGGCGAAGTTCTCGAGGAGACCCGATGAACGACGACGACCAGCTGCGTCAGCTGCTCACCGACGCGGTCTCCGACATCGAGCCGGACGACCGGATCGAGGAGCTGCGTGCCTCGGTACGTCCCAGCCCCCGAGTGGTGCGACTGATCCACACACGTCCGTGGTTCGCCGCGGCCGGGATCGTCGCGGCGGTGATCGGCGTCGTCGCCTTCGTCACCTCCGTCGCCGGGAACGATCCCGAGGGCATCTCCCCCACGGGGCAGGGCGGCACGCTGGGCCCGACCGCGACCGCCACGGACACCGCCATCTCGCCGTCACCCTCGGCACGGGCCCAGGAGCTGACGGTGTACTACCTGGGTCACGGGCCGAAGGGCGACGTGCTCTTCCACGAGACCGTCCCCGCTGGCGAGAACCCGCTGCACACGGCCGTGTCGTCGCTGATGACGAGTCCCGACGATCCCGACTACCGCACCGAGTGGCTCCCCGGCAGCGTCATCTCGGCCGAGCTGAAGCACGGTGTCATCCAGGTCGAGCTCGGCGCCATGCGTGCCCGCCGACCAGCGGGGATGTCGGCCAGAACGGCCACCGAGATCGTCCAGCAGGCGGTCTACACGTTCGAGGCCGCCAGCGGCCATCACGACGCCAGGGTGCAGTTCTTCCGCCACCACAAGCGGGCATCGACCGTCCTCGGCGTGCCCACCGGGCATCCCCTCGCTCCAGGGCGGGTCGCCGACGTCCTCTCGTTGATGAACATCAGCTCCCCTTCCGAGGGCCAGCAGATCGATCGCGGACCGTACGTCGTCACCGGTTCCAACAACGGCCCCGAGGGCACAGTCGTCATTCGACTGGTCCGGACCGGCGCCACCGGCGACGAGACCGTGCTGACACAGTCGGGCATCGCGAGCGGCACCGGCGACCTCGACCGCCTGTACCCCTGGCGTGTCCCCATCGACACCTCCACCCTGTCGCCGGGCACCTACACACTGGTGGCGTCGAACGACGATCCGTCGGGCGGTGCCGAGGGTCTGCCTCCGGCCACCGACACACGTGTTGTCGTGCTGAGGTAGAATAGCGGGCGCTACTTCCAGCGCGAGGTTCGCGACAGCAGCGCTGCGGCCGCGGCCACCCCAGCCGTCGAGGTGCGCAGTACCTCGGCCCCGAGGCGGACGACCGACGCGCCGGCCTCGCGCAGGGCGACGAGCTCCTCGTCGGTGAGACCACCCTCGGGACCCACCACGAGCAGCATGGTCCCCTCCTCCGGCACCGCGACCTCAGCCAGCGCGACGTGGGCGTCCTCGTGCAGGACGACGGCGACAGCGGCCTCCGCGACAAGCGCGGCCACATCCGAGGTCGACGCCAGCGCGGCGACGTACGGAAACCAGGCACGGCGGGCCTGTTTGCCGGCTTCCCGTGCGGTGGCGCGCCAGCGGGTCAGCCCCTTGTCCGCCCGGTCCCCGCGCCAGACGGCGACCGACCTCGCGGACGCCCACGGCACGATCGTGGCCACACCGATCTCGGTGAGCATCTCGACGGCGAGCTCGCCGCGGTCGCCCTTCGGCAACGCCTGCACGACCGTGATCCGAGGGGTCGGCTCCGCGACGGTGCCCACGAGATCCGCGACCACGGCAAGGCGTCGCTTGCCGGTCTGGGTCACAGCTCCTTCGACCGTGGTCCCCCGGCCGTCGGTCAGGACCACCCGCTCCCCCACGCGGACCCTGCGGACCGCCACCGCGTGGTGCGCCTCGTCCCCGTCGACCGTCACCTGGTCACCCTGGCCTACGCCGGCCAGCGACTCGACCCAGTGGACCGGCAGCGACATCCGGACGCCTCGCGACTCAGTGCCGGTTCGGCGGAGGGTTGAACGCGTCGCGGAGGCGTCCGAACACCGAGGACGAGCGGGTCGGCCCGAGCCGGCCGTCGGGCTTCTCCTCGCCGCGGATGGCGGCCAGCTCGCGTAGGAGCTCCTCCTGACGGGGGTCGAGCCGGGACGGGGTCTCGACTACGACGGTCACGACCAGGTCGCCACGGCCGCCGCGGAGCCCGGGGACGCCGCGTCCGCGGAACAGGTGCTCACTTCCGGACTGCGTGCCCGGCTTCACGTCGAGCTCGAACGACGTCTCCACCCCGGAGTCCGCGCCGGAGTCCGCGCCGGACTCCACGTCGGCCTCGAGCGTGGGCAGGGTCAGCGTCGTGCCGAGCGCACCGGCGGTCATCGGCACCGCCACCGTGCAGTGCAGCGTCGTGCCGTCGCGGGTGAACACGTCGTGCGGCGCGACATGCACCTCGACATAGAGGTCTCCGGGCGGCCCTCCGCCCGCTCCGACCTCTCCCTGTCCGGCCAGCTGAACCCGGGTGCCGGTGTCGACGCCGGCAGGGATCTTGACGGTGATCGAGCGGCGGGCCCGGACTCGGCCGTCGCCCGAGCACTCGCGGCACGGGTCGGGGATCAGGGTCCCGTAGCCGCGGCACGCGGAGCACGGACGGAGCGTGCGGATCTCGCCGAGGAACGACCGCTGCACGTGCGCGACCTCGCCGGTGCCCCGACAGGTCTCGCAGGGGACCGGATGCGTGCCCGGCGCGGTGCCCTCGCCCTGGCACGTCGTACAGATCACCGCCGTGTCGACCTTGAGCTCCCGTGCGACGCCGAACGCAGCCTCGGCCAGGGTCACTTCCATGCGGATGAGCGCGTCCTGGCCGCGGTGAACGCGCGGCCGCGGTCCGCGCCCCTGGGCGGCGCCGGCCTGACCGCCGAAGAACGCGTCCATGATGTCGGTGAACGAGAAGCCGGCCCCGAAGCCGCCGGGGCCCCCGAGCACGTCGCCGCCGCGGTCGTACGCCGCCCGCTTCTGCGGGTCGCTGAGGACCTCGTAGGCGCGCGAGACCTCCTTGAACCGCTCCTGCGTCGCCGGGTCGGGATTGATGTCGGGGTGCAGCTGACGGGCCAGCCGACGGTAAGCCCTCTTGATCGTGTCAGCATCGGCGTCGCGAGAGACGCCGAGCAGGTTGTACAGGTCTGGATCGGGGGTCATCGGATGCTTTCCTAGGCCTCGTCGAGGATGCGGGAGACGTAGCGAGCGACCGCGCGCACCGCTGCCATCGTGCCCGGGTAGTCCATGCGCGTGGGGCCGACCACGCCGAGGTTGCCGACCGCCTCCTCGCCCGGCCCGTAACCGGTCGACACGACGCTGGAGCTGGCGAACTCCTGGTAGGGGCCTTCGTGACCGATCCGGACGGTCACCAGACCGCCGGTCTGCGCCTCCCCGAGCAGCTTGAGCAGGACGACGTGCTCTTCCAGCGCCTCGAGCAACGGCCGGACCGACACCTCGAAGCTGTCTCCGAAGCGGGCCAGGTTGGCCGCGCCCCCTACGGCAACGCGCTCGGAGGACCGGTGGTCGGACATCGCCTCGACAAGGGCTTCCCCAACAGCGTCCTGGATGCCGCCATCACCCCGCGGCGATGGGAGTGAGGCAAGCTCTGCGGACGCCTCGGCGATGACTCGCCCGTGCACGGCCGCGGACACGCGCCCGCGAAGCGCCGCGACCCCGTCGTCGTCGACCGGGCTCGTCAGCTCCACGAGGCGCTGCTCGACACGGCCGGAGCTGAGGATCAGCACCACCAGCAGGCGGGTCGGGGTCAAGGCGACGATCTCGACGTGGCGCACCGTCGACCGCGACATCGTGGGGTACTGCACCAGGGCGACCTGGTGCGTGAGCTGGGCGAGCAGCCGGACCGAACGCTGGACGACGTCGTCGAGGTCGACGGCGCCGTCGAGGATCGAGGCGATGGCGCGCTTCTCGGCCACGCTCATCGGTTTGATCGTGGTGAGGCGATCGACGAAGAGCCGGTAGCCCTTGTCGGTCGGGATGCGCCCAGCACTCGTGTGCGGCTGGGTGATCAGCCCTGCCTCCTCCAACGCGGCCATGTCGTTGCGGACCGTGGCGGGCGAGACGCCCAGCTGGTGCCGCTCGACCAGGGTCTTGGAGCCGACCGGCTCCTGGGTGGCGACGTAGTCCTCGACGATGGCGCGGAGCACGGCGAGGCGGCGTTCGTCCTGCATCGCCACCTCCTGCTGCTCTCGCTGGCACTCACCACCTGGGAGTGCCAACACTACTCCAGCGCTCCAGTCAGGCCGGTGACCCTAGGGTGGCCTCTGTGGCGCGATTCCGAGAGGTGGCCGACGGGGTCTGGGTGGCCCGACAGGAGTGGTACGACCTCAACGTCTGCCTGATCCGCGGATCGACCGGCCTCATCGTCGTCGACACCCAGGCCTCGGCACGCGCTGCCCGGGCCATCGTGGAGGAGGTCCGGTCCCTCGGGATCGGCGACGTGACGGCGATCGTCAACACCCACGAGCACTTCGACCACACCTTCGGCAACGGCGCTTTCCGCGCGGCGTACGGAGAGGTGCCGATCCACGCTCACGAGGTCGCCGCCGCGCAGACCGTCGATGCCGGCGAGCGGATCAAGGAGAGGTTCGAGGTGGACTGGGACGACCCGCACCGCGAGGAGGTGCTGGAGACCGAAGTCGTGGTGGCCGACCAGACCTTCTCCTCGGTCCGCGTCCTCGACCTCGGCGACCGGCAGGTCGAGCTGGTCCACCCCGGACGCGGCCACACGGCCGGCGATGCGGTCATCCGGGTGGCCGACGCGGATGTCGTGCTCGCCGGCGACTTGGTCGAAGAGAGCGCCCCGCCGGCGTACGGCACGGACTGTCATCCGCTGGACTGGCCCGGAACGCTCGACGTGGTCATCAATCTCCTGGCCGGCGACACGGTGGTCGTGCCAGGCCATGGCGCGCTGGTCGACCGCGACTTCGTCGAGCAGCAGCGCCAGGACATCGCGATCACCGCCCAGACGATCCGCGACCTCGCGGCCGCCGGCGTCACCGCCGAGCGGGCGCTGGAGGAGGGCGAGTGGCCCTTCCCCCAGGGAGCGCTGACCCACGCCGTGTCGCGCGGGTACGAGCAGCTCCCCCCGGGCGGCCGTAGCCTCCCGCTCGCCTGATCGGCACCGGCCGACACACCCATCGGGGTGGTGCGGAGGTGCCGTTCTCGACATAGAACGGTCCGCGTGAGCGAGCAGTCGTCGGAGGGCGCGGAACAGATCGAGCAGGACGGTCCGCTGTCGGTCTCTGACGACGAGCTGCCCGAGGACCTGCAGCCGGGCGACGACAACCCCCTGGCACAGCCCGCGGGCGACGACGTGCCCGACGACGTCCTCAAGGACACCGCGGGCGGCTCGGGCGGGGACTCGGAGGATGCCGCGCAGGGGGGAGGCGACGCGGCATTCGCGTCGTCCGGCGAGGCGTCCTCCGGGGCCGAGTCCGACGACACAGGCGACTCAGGCACCCCCGCCTGACCCGGCGCGCCTCGGCGGCGCGCGCGCGGTGGCCTCCTAGCGTGGACCGGTGACCCGCCGCCGCTACGGATCAGACATCCTCGCCTCCGACTGGAACGCGCCGGCTCGCGGACCGGCCGGCACCGCCGAGGCCACGCCGGGGCTGGTGGTGGAGGAGGTCATGACCGACTTCTGCGGCGAGATCGTCGCGGTCGACCGAGATCTCGACACCCTCACCCTGGAGGACCGCCGAGGTCGTCGGCGCGCGTTCCCGCTCGGACCGGGCTTCTTGCTCGAGGGTCGACCGGTCGTCCTGAGCCGCGCCGGTGACCAGGTCGGCGCCGGCAGCGCCACGGCGTACGGCGTCGGGATCCGTAGCCGTCCACGGCGCCCGGGCGAAGGTGGCCCGGGAGAGCCGGATCTTCGTCGAGGGCCGGCACGACGCCGAGCTGGTCGAGAAGGTCTGGGGCGACGATCTGCGCGTCGAGGGCGTCGTCGTGGAGCATCTCGGCGGTGTCGACGACCTGGTGGCAGCCCTGCGTGACTTCGGGCCCGGCCCCGCGCGACGCGTGGGGGTGCTGGTCGACCACCTCGTCCCCGGCACGAAGGAGAGCCGCATCGCCGACGACGTACGCCGCTCCCCCGTCGGCGAGCACGTGCTAGTCGTCGGACACCCCTTCGTGGACGTCTGGGCCGGTGTCAAGCCCGAGCGGCTCGGCCTCGCGGCGTGGCCGGACGTCCCGCGCGACGTCGAGTGGAAGCACGGGATCTGCGCCGCGCTCGGCTGGCCGCACGCCGACCAGTCCGACATCGGGCGAGCGTGGCAGCAGATCCTCGGCCGCGTCACGTCGTACGCCGACTGCGAGCCGGCCCTGCTCGGCCGGGTCGAGGAACTGATCGACTTCGTGACTTCGTGACCGAAGCCTGAGCCCCGGGCAAGCCGGGCTGACTTCTCCACGACCTACGCTCCTCCCATGCGCGCGCCCGACCACGTCCTCGCGCGCACCCGCAGCGCTCTCCCCTGGCTGGTCCTCGCCGGCATCCTGGTCTCGCTGGTCGCCAACACCGCGCGGCCGCTGACCAACACCGACACGTACTTCCACCTCCGGTTCGGCCACGAGTTCCTGAACGGCTGGTCCCTGCGCCATCCCGGGAGCGTCAGCACGTTCGCCACGGCCGACTGGGTGCCGACCCAGTGGCTGTCCGAGGTGGCGATGGCCAAGACCGAGGACTGGTTCGGGCTGGCCGGCGTCGCCTGGCTCTCGGGGTTGCTGCAGGTGCTGCTCTTCCTCGGCGTGTACGCCGCGGTCCGGGGCCGTGCCGACCCTCTGGTGGCGATGCCGGTGACGGCCGTCGCCCTGTACTCCATGCAGAGCGGGCTGTCGATGCGGCCGCAGGTCGTGAGCTATCTGATGACGGCGGTGGTCGTGGCGGCGTGGCTTCGCACGCTCGACGACCACCGGCTGCGCTGGTGGCTCGTACCACTGGTCTGGCTCTGGGCGATGCTCCACGGGATGTGGCCCGTGGCCCTGATCGTCGGCGCCGTATCGACCGCCGGGCTGACACTCGACCATGCGCCCAAGAGGGTGGTCGTGCGCGGTACGGGGCTGACGGTTTCGTGTGCCCTGGCCGCCGCCGTGACCCCGGTCGGGCCGTCTCTCTACGGCGCGGTGGTCGCGGTGGGTGACCGCGCGTCGTACTTCGCGGAGTGGCTGCCACCTGACTGGCTGACGTGGCGGTCAGCGGCCTTCGCGGTGCTGCTGGCGGCCACCCTCGTCGGGCTGTGGCGCAGACGCGAGAACTCCTGGACCGAGGCCCTGCTGATCGCGCTGGCCGGGGTCTTCGCGGCGTACTCGGTGCGGACGTTGCCGGTGGGGGCGGCGATGCTGGCGCCCCTGGCCGCCGGCCCGTTGCAGGCCATGCTCGGTCGGCGCACGCCCGTCGGCGTGCGAGAGCGGTGGGCGGTGCTCGGCGGGGCTGCTCTCGCCCTGGTGGCGCTCGCCGTGGCCGTCCCCCGCACGTCCGACGATCCGCTCCCGGTCCCCTCGTGGAGCGACCAGGCGATCGGCGGGCTGCCGCCCGGCACCAAGGTGCTGAACGACTGGAGCCTCGGTGGCTACCTGATGTGGCGCTACCCGCGGCTCGACCTCGTGATGCACGGGTACGGCGACACCTTCACCACCGCGGAGCTGACCCGGAACAACGATCTGCTCCTCGTCGGGCCAGGGTGGCAACACGACCTGCGTGAGACGGGAGCCCGGGTCGCCGTGCTCCGGCCGGGGTCCTTCCTGGCAGCACGGCTGGCGTCGGACGACGGATGGCGTGTCGTCCACAGCTCCGACTCAGTGGAGATGCTGGAGGCCCCCCGAGGGTGGCGCTCGTTCGCGCCGCCGGTTGCCCAGCCCGACGTAGCCGAGAACTCAGCCGGCTGACGCCTCGACCCAGCGGGTCAGCACCCTCGCGGCGGCACCGGTGTCGATGGCCGCGGTCGCCCTGGCATAGGCCGCGGGGAGCGCATCCTCCACGGCGGCGGCCGGCTCGTCGTAGACGGCCAAGGCGGCGGCAGCGTTGAGGAGCACCGCGTCCCGCACGGGGCCCTGCTCGCCGTCGACGATGCGGCGTACGACGTCCGCATTGTGCTGGGCGTCGCCGCCCCGCAGGTCTTCGGGACGCGAGGTCGCGATGCCGTTCGCGGCCGGGTCGACCTGGGACGGCGTGACGATGCCGTCGTGGACGAGCCAGACCTGCGACGTCGTGGTCGTGGTCAGCTCGTCCAACCCGTCGTCCCCACGGAAGACCCAGGCGTCGACACCCCGCCGGGCAAGAACGCCGGCCATGATCGGCGCCATCCGAGGATCGGCGCAGCCGATCGCCTGGGCGGCCGGCTTGACCGGATTGGCCAGGGGGCCGAGGACGTTGAACGTCGTGGCGATCGCGAGCTCGCGCCGCGGTGCTGCCGCATGCCGCATCGCCGGGTGGAAGGCCGCGGAGAAGCAGAAGGTGATGCCGACCTGCTCGGCGAGCCGCGCCACCTGGTCCGGGCGTAGGTCCAGGCGGATGCCGAGAGCTTCGAGCACGTCCGCGGAGCCGGCCTGCGAGGACGCCGATCGGTTGCCGTGCTTGACCACCCGCGCGCCGGCGCCGGCTGCGACGATCGCGGCCATCGTCGAGATGTTCACGCTCATCGAGCGATCGCCGCCCGTACCGACCACGTCGAGCGCCCGCCCAGGGATCGTCAACGGTGTCGCGACGGCGTACATCGCCTCGAGCAGGCCGGTGACCTCGTCGATCGTCTCGCCCTTGCTGCGCAACGCGACAGCGAACCCGGCAATCTGCGCGGGCGTGGCGGCCTCGGCGAGGATCTCGCCCATCGCCCACGAGGTCTGGTCGGCAGTCAGGTCGTCGCGTTGAACGAGGGCGCCGAGCACCTCGCTCCAGGAGGAAGACACGGCAGTCAGCCGGCAGTGGCGGCGGGAACGCGCGGTCTGAGCAGCGTGGTGACAGCCTCAGCCAGCCGGACGGGGTCGATCGGGTGCGGGACGGCCGCCTCGGCGCGCGACCACGTCGCCAGCCAGGCGTCCTGGGGGCGACCGATCAGCACGAGGATCGGGGGGCACCGGTAGATCTCGTCCTTGAGCTGCTTGGCGATGCCCATGCCTCCGGCCGGGACGGCTTCGCCGTCGAGGATCGCCAGGTCGATGCCGCCGACGTCCATGTTCTGGAGGACGACGGGTTCGGTGGCGACCTCGACGTACTCGAGCTGCGGGAGGTCGGCGTGCGGCCGGCGTCCGAGCGCCAGGATCACCTGCTGCCGGACGGTGACGTCGTCGCTGTAGACGAGCACGCGTAGCCGCTTGTCGGCCGCCGCGGCTGCGTGGGAGTCGCTCACGGGCAGAAGGCTACCTTCCGTCGTCCTCCCCGGTCGGGGCGCCCAGAGCGGCACCGGACGACGGAGAAGTCGCGGCAGAAGCGGCCGCGCGGGCGGCGCGCGCCTCCCGGGCCTCGAGGAGGTCGAGCCGCCGGTCCTCGCGCTTCGCCTCGGCCATCGACGAGCGAGCCCACTGGACGAAGAGGACCGCGAAGAACAGGAGCCCGATCGCGTCCCCGGAGCTCCACAGGATGCCGCCGGCGAGGTGCTGGTCAGTGTGGGGGTTCGGGAGCCAGGCGCCCATCGGGCCTGTGTGGAGATCGGGGTACCACTCGCCACCGATCAGCTTCTCCTGGGCCATGATCGTGACGCCCATGAAGGCGTGGAACGGCAGGGTCAGGACGACCAGCAGCATCCGGGCGGGGTAGCTGATCCGGCCCGGCAGCGGGTCGATCCCCATCAGTGGCCAGAAGAAGAGGCAGCCCACGATCACCATGTTGAGGTGGGTCATCTCGTGCAGGTAGTCGTGGTGCAGCGTCGCGGCGTACCAGCCACTGAAGTACAGCGCCCACGGCGTGACGATGAAGAGGGTGAGCGTCAGAGGCGGGAACGACAGCACCTTGGCCACCCGCGAATGGAGCGCCGCCAGCAGCCAGCCGCGTGGACGGCGGGGCAACGTCCGGAGCGCCAGCGTGATGGGGGCACCCAGCGCCATCGCCAGCGGCACCAGCATCGCCAGGATCATGTGCTGGGCCATGTGCACGCTGAGCAGGGTGTCGTCGTACGTCGCGATCCCGGAGACCGTGGCCATCGCGGCGGCGACCATGCCGCCGAGGAAGGCCGCCGTCCGGCCGAGCGGCCAACGGTCGCCCCGGCGGTGCATCCGCAGGACGCCCCACAGGTACACCGCGGTGGTCAGCAGGATGATCAGGGTCGCCCAGGACAACAGCTCCCATTGGGTGAAGACGGCGCCGAGAGTGAACCTCGGGAGGTCCTCCTCATGGCCTCCGGCGCCGTGCATCACGGGAGCGATCACGCTTGCGAGAATAGGCCGGACCACGTGAGCCGAAACAACTCGCCCAGCGCAGGGGGTCGGGGTGCCCCCCGGCGAGGGGTCGGGACATAATGGCGCCCGTGGCGACAGCTTCGACGACGATCCCGGCCTCCCGGCTCCACGGACACCACGACCGCCCGAGCATGGTGAGCGTCGGGACCATCATCTGGTTGTCGAGCGAGCTGATGTTCTTCGCCGCCCTGTTCGCGTCGTACTTCACGATCCGCGCGGTCAGTCCCGAGCTGTGGACGCAGAGCACCGAGAAGCTCGACGTGCCCTTCGCGGCCGTGAACACCACGATCCTGGTGCTGTCGTCGCTGACCTGCCAGCTCGGAGTCTTCGCGGCGGAGCGTGGCCAGGTCGGCCGCACCGGCTCGGTGTTCAAGGTGAAGGGCTGGGGCCTGCGTGAGTGGTTCGTCCTCACCTACGTCATGGGCTCGGTGTTCGTGGCCGGTCAGGCCACGGAGTACACCTCGCTGATCCATGAGGGGATCACGATCCCGGCCTCGGGCTACGGCACGATGTTCTACCTCACCACCGGGTTCCATGCCCTCCACGTGACCGGCGGCCTGGTCGCCTTCCTCTACGTGCTCGGCCGCACCTTCATGGCGCGGCGCTTCACGCACGAGCAGGCTGTCAGCGCGATCGTGGTGTCGTACTACTGGCACTTCGTCGACGTCGTCTGGATCGGCCTGTTCGCGACCATCTACCTCATCCAATGACCGCAAGGGACCGACTGTGCGCTTCGTGAACCGCCCCCTCGGCCGTCTCTCCCGGCACCGGCGCGGCCCGGTCGCCGGGCTGCTCGTGGTCCTGATGGGGCTGCTCCTGACCGGTGGGCTGTACGCCGCCTTCTCTCCCGCGTCAGCGCAGCAGGACAACTCCGCGGCCCAGATCAAGCAAGGCCACCAGCTGTTCCTCGTCGGGTGCTCGTTCTGCCACGGCGTCAACGGACAGGGCGTCAAGACCCTCGACGGCAACCAGATCGGCCCCCCGCTCGTCGGTGTGGGTGCTGCCGCCGTCGACTTCCAGGTCGGCACCGGTCGGATGCCGGCCGTCCAGCCTGGTCCGCAGATCGCCCAGAAGGAAGTGTCGTACCCGCCCGACGAGATCGCCGCCCTGGCGGCGTACGTCGCGTCGCTCGGCCCCGGTCCGGCCATCCCGAACGAGTCGGATTACAGCCTCGACGGCCTGTCGGAGGAGCAGCGCCAGGAGGCGATCGTCCGTGGTGGCCTGATCTTCCGCACCAACTGCAGCGCCTGCCACAACTTCGAGGGCTCCGGCGGTGCCATGCCGAACGGCGGCTACGCACCGAAGATCCGCGGCGTGGAGCCGAAGTACATCTTCGAGGCGATGCTCACCGGCCCGCAGGCCATGGACAACTTCTCCAACGGGAACCTGTCGGTCGATGAGAAGCGCGACATCATCGCCTACCTCCAGTCCATTGAGGACAACCCCGAGTACGGCGGGTTCGGCATGGGCGGCATCGGCCCGGTCAGCGAGGGCATGTTCGCCTGGATCGTCGGCATCGGATCGCTGGTCGGCGTGGCCGCCTGGATCGCGGCCCACACGGCCCGGACGTCGAAGCAGAAGGCGGAGCTGTGAACGACAACCTCCCCCAGACCACGCACGACGGACACCTGCCCGTCGCAGCGGCGGAGCCGATCCCCGACCCCGGTCTCGAGCCGCACGAGTGGCGTCCGACCGACGTCGACCCGAAGGCCGAGAAGCGGGCCGAGCGCCAGGTCGCCGGACTGTTCGGACTCGCGGTCGTGGGCTCGGTCCTGTTCGTCGTCAGCTACATCGTGTTCAAGGTCGGCGACACCCCCGACACCATCGGCAACCTGGGCGCCAGCAACCTCGCTCTAGGCCTCACCCTGACCCTGGTGTTGTTGGCGATGGGCGCCGGGATGATCCAGTGGGCCCGCAAGCTGATGGGCGACCAGGAGATCGTGGAGATGCGCCACCCGGCCTCGTCCTCCCAGGAGGACCGCGAAGCCGCGGTCGCAATCTTGCAGACAGGTCTGGAGGAGTCGGGTCTGGGTCGGCGCCCCCTGATCCGCAACTCCCTCCTGGCTGCGGGCGGCGTCCTCGGCATCCTGCCGATCGTGATGCTGCGCGACCTCGGGCCGCTGCCGGGTGACTCCCTGTACCACACCATCTGGGACCTCAACACCTGGACCCCGGAGATGCAGGCGTGGTGGCAGACGCAGAACCGCACGTACCAGCGTGTCGTCCGCGACGTCGTCGGTACGCCGATCAAGGTCACCGAGCTCGAGATCGGCGACCTCGTGAACGCCGAGCCCGAGGTGATGTTCGCCGTCGACCCCACCACCCAGGAGCCGCTGGTCGAAGGCACTGACCTGCTCGTGGCGAAGTCCAAGGCAGCCGTGATCCTGCACCGGATGCTGCCCAGCGAGATCGTCTCGGCGCAGACGCTCAACTGGTCGGTGGACGGCGTCGTCTGCTACTCCAAGATCTGTACACACGTCGGGTGCCCGATCTCCCTGAACGAGCGCACCAACCACCACCTGCTGTGCCCGTGCCACCAGTCGACCTTCGATCTGGCGGACAGTGGCCGCGTGCTGTTCGGGCCGGCGGCCCGGGCCCTGCCGCAGCTCGACATCCTCGTGGACGAGGACGGCTATCTCGCCGCTCGGCACGACTTCGATGAGCCCGTCGGGCCGAGTTTCTGGGAGCGAGGCTGACCATGTCCCTGGACACCAGCAAGATCGCCGACACCAACCGCGACACCGCCGCGACGGCCAAGAAGCCGAACAAGGCCGGCGCCGTGGCCGGATGGGCTGACGACCGGCTGAAGCTGGGCACGCTGACCAAGGTCTTCGCGCGCAAGGTCTTCCCGGACCACTGGTCCTTCATGCTCGGCGAGATCGCCCTCTGGTCATTCGTGGTGCTCCTGCTGACCGGCACGTTCCTCACGTTCTGGTTCGTGCCCAGCATGTCGGAGTCGGCGTACCAGGGGTCCTACTCCCAGCTGCGCGGCGTGCCGATGTCCGATGCCTATGCGTCGACCTTGCACATCAGCTTCGACGTGCGCGGCGGCCTGCTGATGCGGCAGATGCACCACTGGTCGGCGATGCTCTTCATCGCGGCGATGTTCGTGCACATGATGCGCACCTTCGTCACCGGTGCGTTCCGCAAGCCGCGCGAGCTGAACTGGATCGTCGGCTCGCTCCTGCTCCTGCTCGGCATCCTCGAGGGCTTCGCGGGGTACTCCCTGCCCGACGACCTGCTCTCCGGCACCGGTCTGCGGATCGCGGACGGGTTGATCAAGGCGACACCCGTCGTCGGCACCTACATGTCGTTCTTCATCTTCGGCGGAGAGTTCCCCGGCGACGTGATCATCCCGCGTCTGTACATCCTCCACGTGCTGCTGATCCCGGGGCTGATCCTCGCCCTGATCGGGCTGCACATGGTGCTCCTGGTCTTCCACAAGCACACCCAGTGGGCGGGTCCCGGGCGCACCGAGCAGAACGTCGTCGGGTACCCGATGCTGCCGGTGTACGCCGCCAAGGCCGGCGGCTTCTTCTTCATGGTCTTCGGGGTGACCGCGCTGATGGGGGCGGTGCTGTCGATCAACCCGATCTGGAAGTACGGGCCGTACGACCCGTCGCAGGTCACCGCGGGCTCCCAGCCCGACTGGTACATGGGCATCGCCGAGGGTCTCTTGCGCATCATGCCCAACTGGGAGACCCATATCTGGGGGGTCACGATCTCCTGGAACGTCCTGATCCCCGGTCAGATCGCACCGTTCCTGTTGTTCGGGATGATCATCGGCTGGCCGTTCCTCGAGCAGTGGGTGACCGGCGACAAGCGCGAGCACCACCTGCTCCAGCGTCCGCGCAACGCGCCGACGCGGACGGCGTTCCTGGCGGCGATGGTGGCCGAGTACGGGCTCCTGTGGGCTGCCGGTGGCAACGACATCCTCGCCACGCACTTCCACTGGAGCCTGAACTCCATCACGTACTTCATGCGTGCGGCCATCTTCATCGTCCCGGTGATCGTCTTCTACGTGACGCGTCGCTGGTGCATCGGGCTCCAGCGCGCCGACAACGACCTGCTGCTGCACGGGTACGAGACCGGCATCATCATGCGGTCGCCGGAGGGCGGCTACAGCGAGCGTCACCTGCCGATCAGCGAGTCCAGCGCCTACACGCTGACCGCCCGCCATCGCGACCAGGTCCTCGAGATCGAGTCGGACGTCGACGAGAACGGCGTCGCGGCCCCCGGCAGCCGGATCGAGCGGGTGCGCGCCAAGCTGTCACAGGGGATGTTCGCCGACAACGTGCAGAAGCCGACCGCCGAGGAGCTGGAGGAGGCCCGCCACCACGCGGAGCACACCCAGGAGCTCGAGGAGGGGCTCGACCACCCCGCCGCTGGCCACGAGTTCGACGACCACGCCCTCCGCGACGCCGGCGACGTCCCCCTCCGCCACCACTGAGTCGGCGCGAACAGGCAGCACAACAACGCCGAGTCGGCGCAAACAGGCAGGCGGAAAGGCCCGAGTCGGCGCGAACAGGCAGCAGAACAACGCCGAGTCGTCACATGACCACTCGGCGTCGGACCGCGAGCGTACGGCGAGCCTCGACGATGTCACGCTGAAGGCGGTCGGAAGCGATCTGGCCGGTGCCTCGGACATCGGCCGCGACGAAGACTCCGAAGCGCCATGCATCGGTCTTCTCGAGCCAGGTACGCCGTGCCGCGTCCGCCTCGGTGCGGTCGTCCCCGTGGAACTGCTCTCCGTCGTACTCCGCGGCGTACCGAAGTTCCGGGACAGCAAGGTCCAGGTAGAAGAAGCCGTCCGGGCCGACGACCTGGTACTGCGGCTCGAACGGTGGCAGCCCGGGGGTGTCGTGCCAGATGAGCGCGAGAATGCACTCCCCGGGCGAATCGAACCGTGAGTCGCACAGCGGACTGAGCGCGCGCAGCTGACGCACCCACCGATGTCCCTTGAACCGGACTTCAGCCTGTTCCCTGATGTCATCGTGGGTGAAGTCAGCGACCTTCATCAGCGAACACATCGCTGCGAATGCGTGCCGCCGTGGCAGCGTCATGCCGAGGTCGCACATCGTGCGGAGCGGGGTGGTCACCCGGATGCCATCGATCTCCACGATCTCGCTCACGAACAGCTGGCGCTGTCCACTCCGCGCGATCCCCCGTCGGATGCGTCCGCCCGGGGGCAGAAAGATGTCCACCTGCGGCACCCGTAGGTGGGCGTTGGGCTCGAGCACCATCGGTGCTCCGTGTAGCCATGCAGCAGTGCGATCTGTCACGACGGCGTGCTCCGGTACAACCAGGCGCAGGCACGCCAGACGAAGATCGAGGCAGTCGGGTAGCTGCGCGGCGTACAGAACGCCGTGGACCGGCGCGAGGAGCAGACCGGACCGCACCCAGGCACGCAGCCGGCGTGGGTCGACGCCGCGGGCGCGCGCCCAGCTCGTCGTGAACGGGCGATCGACAGGGACGGGAGCGGATGACGTCAGAAGGACGTCGCCTGAAGCAGTCATGTCGCCCGAGATGCCCGCGACGCGCCGCCCTCAATCTCACCCCACGCCTGGCTGTGGACGAGCGCCTGAACGCCGAGTCGTCATATGACGACTCGGCGTGATCTCACTGTTTCTTCTCGCCGACTCGGCGCGATTTCACTGCCTCTTTGCGCCGACTCAGCGTCAGTGGAGGGCGGAGCCTTGGCGGTACGTCGCGAAGGACTCGTTCCAATCGCCGTAGCCGTTGGTGAGGGTCATCGGCTTGTCCGTGCCGGTGTACTGGACGACGTCACCGACGTTGGTCATGTGGTAGAGCCAGTCGGCGTTCGCCGTGCTCATGCCGGTGCACCCGTGTGACACGTTGGCGTGCCCCTGGTCGGCGACGGACCACGGGGCGGCGTGGACGAACTCGCCCGAGTAGGTCACTCGCATCGCCCACTGCACGCCGTGGATGTTGTAGGCGTCCGCGCCGGTGATGCCAACGGTCTCGGAGTTCATGTCCTTGCTCGGGAACTTCTCGATGATGACCTTGATGCCGGAGCGGGTGGTGTACGCCGGCTGCTGCCCGGTCGTGATCGGCAATGTCCGAAGCAGCTTGCCGTTACTGAAGACCTGCATCTGGTCGGTCTTGGTGTTGACCTTGTAGACGTGGGCAGGCCCGATGTCGAACGAGACGCTCCGGTCGAGCTGGCCGAAGATCCCGTTGCCGGCCGGGACGCTGTTGATGTCGGCGTTGACCGTGACCTTGGTGCCTGCCTTCCAGTAGTGCACCGGGCGCCAGTGGACCTCGGTACTGCTGATCCAGCGCCACGAGCCCTTCTGGGCCGGCTGGGACACGACGTGGAGGTGCTTCTCGATCGACGCGCGGTTGGTCACCGGCACGTCGAACCGCACGATCACGGGCATCCCGATCCCGACGGTCTGGCCGGCCAGCGGTGCGATCGACGGATAGGTCTGCTGGTCGAGGGTCAGCGGTGCGGTCCGGAAGTGGGTGGTCCGCTTGATCGCCTTGCCGCCGTCGATCGAGGCCTGGCTCACCACGGTGTACGACGTGCTCGGCTCGAGCAGCGCGCCCGCCGTCCAGGTCTTCTGGTCGGCCGACAGCTTCCCCGGCACCGGCCCGGACCTCGACGTCACGTTGACCGCGCTCAGCGTGCCGGAGTCGGCGGTCACCGAGATCAGCCGGTCGACGGGGACGGCGCTGGCACCCTTCGCCACGTTGGTGTGCACGACGGGCTTCGCGACCTGGGGCTGCGAGTCCTGGGACTGCAGGACGTCCTTGAGACCGCCGGTGTCGGGGTCGGAGGCAGCGTCACCGTTGCCGCAGCCGGCAGCGATCAGTGACACGGCCATCAGGGCCCCGACGAGCATGGGCAGGCGGGCGCGGGTGACGGACATCAGACTCCCCGTGAAGGTAAAGAACACTGGCACCAATGTAACCCGAGACCCCCGGCGCACCTCGAATCGCGGACACCGCGCGGTCTCACATCACCTACGACGCAGGCCACCGCCCAGAAGTTGCCCGAGCAGGGCAGTGCGCCCGCTCAGTGGGCGTGCTCGCCGCGGTAGAACTCGAACACCCAGCCGGTCAGGGCGATCGATCCGAGACCGACTCCGATGATGACCAGCCACCAGGCACCCAGCGCCACGCCGTACACCATCACGGCCAGCGAGGCGCCGCACCACAGCGGCCACCAGGAGTACGGCGGGAAGAAGCCCAGCTCCCCCGCGCCGTCGGCGATCTCGGCGTCCTTGAGGTCCTCCGGCCGCGGCTCCATCTTCGAGGCGTGGAAGCCGAGGTAGAGCGTCACCATGGCCATCAGCAGCGTGGTCATGACCAGAGCCGAGGTGCCGGTCCAGTCACCGGCGATCAGCCAGTACGCCGGCGAGACGACGACGAAGAACGCCGTCGAGATCGCGAAGATCCAGGCTTCGATCTTCACTGTTCGTCATCACCCATCTGGTCGCGCAGGTGCTCCTCGCGTCCCTCGACGTCGGGCGCGTCGGCGACGCCCGAGTGCGCCATGGCGTAGTTGTCCTGCATCTCGATCGCTGCGATCTCCGGGTGGTGCAGGTCGAACGCCGGCGACTCCGAGCGGATCCGCGGGATGCGGTCGAAGTTGTGGCGCGGCGGCGGACAGCTGGTGGCCCACTCCAGCGAACGGCCCCAGCCCCATGGATCGTCGACCTCGACCAGCGGCGCGTGCCGCGAGATCCAGACGTTGTAGAGGAACGGCAGTGTCGAAGCGCCGAGCAGGAACGCTCCGACCGTCGAGACCTGGTTGAGCGTGGTGAAGCCGTCCTGAGGCAGGTAGTCGGCGTACCGGCGGGGCATGCCTTCGACGCCCAGCCAGTGCTGCACCAGGAACGTGGTCTGGAAACCGATGAACAGCATCCAGAAGTGCACCTTGCCCAGGCGTTCGTCCAGCATCCGGCCGGTGATCTTCGGCCACCAATAGTAGAAGCCGGCGAACATCGCGAACACCACGGTGCCGAAGACCACGTAGTGGAAGTGCGCCACCACGAAGTAGGAGTCGGAGACGTGGAAGTCCAGCGGCGGACTCGCCAGGATCACACCGGTCAGTCCGCCGAAGAGGAACGTGACCAGGAACCCGATGCACCAGAGCATCGGCGTGTCGAAGGATAAGGATCCGCCCCACATCGTGCCTATCCAGTTGAAGAACTTCACCCCCGTCGGCACGGCTATCAGGAACGTCATGCCGGAGAAGAACGGCAGGTCGACCTTGCCGGTGACGAACATGTGGTGCGCCCACACCGCGATCGACAGGATCGCGATGCTGAGGGTCGCGCCGACCAGTCCGATGTATCCGAAGATCGGCTTCCGGCTGAACACCGGCAGGATCTCGGAGATGATGCCGAAGAACGGGATCGCGATGATGTAGACCTCGGGGTGGCCGAAGAACCAGAAGAGGTGCTGCCACAGGATCGGGCCACCGTGGCTGGTGTCGAAGACGTGGGCCCCGAGCCGGCGATCGGCCTCGAGTGAGAGGAGCGCACCGGCCAGCACCGGGAACGCGACGAGCACCATCAGGCTGGTGACCATCGTGTTCCACACGAAGATCGGCATCCGGAACATCGTCATCCCGGGGGCGCGCATGCAGATGATCGTGGTGATGAAGTTGACCGCGCCGAGGATGGTGCCGAGACCGGCCATCCACAGCCCCATCACCCACAAGTCGCCGCCGACGCCGGGCGACCGGACGGCGTCCGAGAGCGGCGTGTAGGCGAACCAGCCGAAGTCCGCGGCACCGGAGGGCGTGATGAACCCGGAGCCGGCGATCAGGCCGCCGAAGAGGAACAGCCAGTAGCTGAGCATGTTCAGGCGCGGGAACGCCACGTCGGGAGACCCGATCTGCAGCGGCATGATCGCGTTGCCGAACCCGAAGAACAGTGGCGTCGCGAACAGCAGCAGCATGATCGTGCCGTGCATCGTGAAGAGCTGGTTGTAGACCTCGTCGTTCACGAACTGCATGCCAGGGTTGGCCAGCTCGGATCGCATGAGCAGCGCCATGACGCCCGCGGCCAGGAACCAGGCGAACGACGTGCACAAGTAGAGGTTGCCGATCACCTTGTGGTCGGTCGAGGTGATGACCTTGACGATCCGGCGGCCGAGGTCGCGTCGCGGCATACCGACGGTGGTGGCGGTGGACGGCGTGGTCGCGGTCATTCGGAGCCTCCCTCAGAACCGCTCTCGAGGCCCGCCTGCGTCTGGCTGGTGATCCCGCCGAGCAGGGGCTGGGTCGCAACGTTGCCCTGGTTCTGCAGTAGTTGCAGATGGGCCTGGAAATCGGCGTCGCTGACGATCTTGACGTTGAACAGCATGCGCGAGTGGTAGACCCCGCACAACTCGTAGCACTTGCCACGGTAGTCGCCGACCACGGTGGGCTTGACCTGGAAGTGGTTGTCCTGGTCCTTCGGACCCGGGATCACATCCATCTTCTCGAGGAACCCCGGGACCCCGAAGTCGTGGATCACGTCCGGCGAGTGCAGCTTGAACTCGACGGTCTGGTTCACGGGAATGTAGAGCGTCGGGGGGTTGCCCGCCTCGCCAACGCTGTAGACCACCTGGTTGTTCGGCGTGTCGATGGCGCCGCCGGGCATGTAGTTGAAAGTCCAGGTCCACTGCTGGCCCACGACGTAGATCGTCACATCGGGATTCGGAACGTCGTCTTGGATGAGGTTCTGGGTGCGCTCGGTGTGCACGAAGAACACCACGACCATGATGATCGGGGCGATCGTGTAGAAGATCTCGAGCGGCAGGTTGTAGCGCGTCTGGATCGGCACCTCGTCGTCGCTCCGCCGGTGGAAGCGCCAGCAGGCGTAGAAGATCAGGCCCCAGACCACGGCTCCGGTCGCCAGGGCGGCGATCCACGCCCAGCGCCACAGGAGGAAGATGTGCTCCCCCTGAGCGGTGGCGGGGTCGGGCATTGCGAGGTTGGCCCACTGATGGCGGTCCTTCTCGCTGCAGCCGGTGAGGGTCAGGACGACGACGACGGCGCTGAGGGCGACGCCTGCGTGGCGGGCTATCCCGCGCGTACGACGAGGTGTCGCGGCCGAAGCAGCGGGGACTTGCCGACCCACGAACCAGCCTTTCTGCGAAAAGGACCTGCTGGGCGTACTCCAACATCCCGCACACTATCCGAACCGATGTCCGCTCGCCGGGGTGGGTCGCCGGTAAGTCGAGGCCGCCAAGCCGGGCTAAGTTGGCGGCGTGTCGAGCCCCGCGACGGCCAGCAAGGACCCTGATCCTGCCCGCCGGGTCTACCTGGACTCCGCGTCCGGAGAGGCGCTGCATCCTGCAGCGAAGCAGGCGTTCGCGGCCGCCCTGGAGGCGGCGTACGCCGACCCCCGGAGGATCCATCACGCCGGCCGGGCTGCCCGGCTCGTGCTCGACAACGCACGAGCCGCGACCGCCGAGGCGCTCGGCGTCCAGGCCGACGAGGTCACGTTCACCACGTCGGGCACCGAGGCGGTGCATCGCGGGCTGCTCGGCCTGCACCGGGGGGCCCGCGGCCCCGGCGACCGGATCGTGCACTCCGCCGTGGAGCACTCGGCGGTGCTCCACGCGATCGAGTGGTCCGGGGCGACGACGCGAGCCGTAGCGGTGGACGCCACGGGCCGCATCCGGCTCGACGACCTCGACCTCGACCTCACCGACGCCGCGGTCATCGCCTGCCAGTCGGCCAACCACGAGGTCGGGACGGTGCAACCGGTCGCCGAGGTCGCACAGGTCGCCGGAGGCGTCCCCGTGTTCGTCGATGCGTGCGCCTCCGCCGGCCGGCTCCCCCTCCCGGAGGGCTGGGCAGCCCTGGCCGCCTCCGCTCACAAGTGGGGCGGGCCGCCCGGCGTCGGAGTCCTCGTCGTACGCCGTGGCTCGCGGTGGCGTGACCCCTTCCCCGAGGACGACCGAGCCGGTGAGCACGGCCTGGGGTTCGAGAACGTGCCGGCGATCCTGGCAGCGGCTGCCGCGCTCCAGGCCGTCGTCGCAGAGCGCGAGACCGAGACTGTCCGGGCGCACGCACTCGTCGGATGGATCCGGCGCGTGGTCGACGGCCTGCCTGAGGTCGAGGTCGTGGGCGATCCCACGGACCGCCTCCCCCACCTGGTCACTTTCTCCTGCCTCTACGTCGACGGTGAGGCCCTGGTGACCGAGCTGGACCGGCTCGGATTCGAGGTGGCCAGCGGATCCGCCTGCACCGCGTCGACCCTCGAGCCGAGCCACGTGCTGGCCGCCATGGGTGCCCTCACCCACGGCAACGTCCGCGTGTCCGTCGACCGCAACACGACGGAGGACGACGTCGAGCGGTTCCTCGCCGTGCTCCCCGACGCGATCGAGCGGCTCCGGGCCCGGCTCTGATGCGCGAGCTCGACTGCCGTGGCCTGGTCTGCCCCGCGCCGATCATCGCTCTGGCCCGGCACATCGGCGACGTCGAGCCGGGCGAGCTCCTCGGCGTCGTCGCCTCTGACGCCGCGGCGCGCGTCGACGTCCCGGCGTGGTGTCGGATGACGGGGCACGAGTACGTCGGCGAGGAGACCGCCGACGACGGAGTGCCCCGCTACGTGGTCCGCCGGGTCGGCTGACCGGTCTGCCGACGCCTCAGCCGACGAGGTGGGCCGCGACCTCGCCCGCCGCGTCGTCGCCGTACGCCGCGCGGACACGCTCGACAAAGTGCTCCTGGGTGAAGGAGTACTCCTGGGTGCCGACCGTCTCCACGACGTACGCCGCGAGCGTGCACCCGACCTGAGCCGCTCGCTCGTGGCCGAACCCCCACTCGAGCCCGGCCAGGAACCCGGCGCGGAACCCGTCGCCCACCCCGGTCGGCTCGACGGCGGTGACACCGGGCGTGGCCTTGACCTCGACCGGTTCGGCGTCGCGCGACGAAATGCGGACGCCGTCCGGACCGAGAGTCGTCACCTTGGTGCCGACCCTGTCGAGGACCTCCTCGGCCGACCAACCGGTCTTGGATTCGATCATGTGCGACTCGTACTCGTTGGAGAACAGGTACGTCGCGCCGTCGATCAGGTCCCGGATGAGGTCGCCCTCACTGAACGCCAGCTGCTGGCTGGGGTCGGCGATGAACGGGAAGCCACGCTGCCGGCATTCGCGCGTGTGGCGGAGCATGCCCTCGGGATCGTCGGCGGCGATCAGCACGTAGTCCGGCGGGCCCGCGTGCGCGACGATCGGCCCGAGCTCGATGAGCCGGGCCTCGCTCATGGCACCGGGATAGAAGGAGGCGAACTGCGCCATCGACGAGTCGGTTGTGCAGATGAACCGCGCCGTGTGCTTGGTGGCGGAGATGTGCACGAAGGAGCAGTCGACTCCGTGCCGCTCGAGCCAGCTGCGGTAGTCGGTGAAGTCCTCACCGGCCGCGCCGACGAGGACGGGGTGCAGGCCCAGCTGCGCCAGCCCGAAGCACATGTTCGGGGCCACTCCCCCGCGTCGGATCTCGAGGTCGTCGACCAGGAACGACACCGCGAGCTTGTCGAGCTGCTCGACGACGAGGGAGTCCTTGAAGCGCCCCTGAAAGGTCATCAAGTGGTCGGAGGCGATCGAGCCGCAGATCAGCAGGGACACGTTCCAGAACACTAGGCGATCTTCGGCTGGGAGTACCCACCGGTAGCCGTTAGCGTCGTTGTCATGACGCCCGTCCCGAGCCGCAGCCGCACGTCGTACGACGAGATCGACACCCCTGCCGCGATGCGGGCCGACGCCGCCGCTGCGGGTCGCGCGTTGAACCTCGACCGGGTCGCGGCGGCCGCGGCAGCGGGTCCGCCGAGCCTGGAGTACGACGACTACCCGCGCGAGGTCCGAAAGCCGGACATCGCCGTCGACGAGGCGGCCGCGCGGATCGCGAACGCGCTGCACCTCCACCTCGACTGAGCCACCAGCTCGCCGCTGGGCCCCGGGCGGCCCGGGCAGCACGAAGCCCCCGCGGAGTCGTCTACACAGACGCGGGGGCTTCGTGGTGTCCGGGTCGCACCCCGGCGACGCCTAGTGGAAGGAGTCGCCGCAGGCGCAGGAGCCGGTCGCGTTCGGGTTGTCGATCGTGAATCCCTGCTTCTCGATGGTGTCCACGAAGTCGATCATCGCGCCGTTCAGGTAGGGCACACTCATCCGGTCGACCACGACCGCCACGCTGTCGAAGTCGGTCACGATGTCGCCGTCGAGGGTGCGCTCGTCGAAGAACAGCTGGTAGCGGAGACCGCTGCAGCCGCCCGGCTGCACCGAGATGCGCAGCTGGAGGTCGTCTCGCCCCTCCTGCTCGAGCAGGCTCTTCACCTTGTCGGCCGCGACCGGGCTCAGGTTGATCTGGTCGGTCCGTCGCTCGGTGACCTGGTCGGTCATACTCAGGGCTCCTTCGTCGATGTCGAAGAGCGCCTCTCAGGCGCGTCTGACAGGTGCAATTCTCGCACAGGGTTGGTTATTCCGAGGGATCGCCACCGCGCGGTGGACGGCACGGCGACTCAGCGCGACCAGGTACGCGCGACCCGCTCCGCGAGCTGCGCCAGGCTCCCGACAGGATCGCCGAGGGAACGCTCCACCCCCACCAGGTCGACGAGGGAGTACGCCGACTCGATCCCCAGGGCACGCATCTCGCGGGAGCCCACGAGGACTCGCCCGGCCAGGGCGACACAGGGGCGGAGCGCCTCCGCAGCCACGGTGGCCACGCCGTACGGCACCTTGCCGGATCGGCTGGAGAAGTCGAAGGCACCCTCTCCGGTCAGCACCAGGTCCGCCGCCCGCGCTCGGCCGAAGAGGTCGATCGCCCCGGCGACGACGTCGAAGCCGGGCCGTCGGCTGGCACCCAGCAGGAGCAGGGCGAACCCGAGCCCGCCGGCAGCGCCCGCCCCCTTCTCCAGTGCGGTACGCCGGTCGGTCGCCGTGGCGAGCTGCTCGAGGATTCCGTCGAGAGCGGGAAGCCGGTCCTCGGGGATGCCCTTCTGTGGCCCGTAGGTCTTGGTCGCGCCGAACAGTCCGGTGAGGGGGCTGTCGACGTCGGACGCCGCGGTCAGGCGGACGCCGCCGACGGCTGCCCGGGCCGCCCCGAGGTCGACCTCGGTGACGCCGTCGAGTCCCATCGCACCGCCGTCGAGCGGCCGGTCGGCGCTGGCACCCAGCGCCCCCAGCAGGCCGGCGCCGCCGTCGTTCGTGCCCGAGCCGCCGAGGCCGACCACGATGTCGGTGGCGCCCGCTTCGATCGCGTGCATGACCAGCTCACCGACGCCCCATGTGGTGGCATCCTCGGCCCGCTCGCCGCCCGTGAGCCCAAGTCCGCAGGCCTGAGCACTCTCGACCCAGGCCTGCTCACCTCGGCGGAGCACCGCGCCGGGAACCTGCTCGTGGTGGGGACCGGTGACGGTGACCGCGGACAGCTCGCCGCCGAGCGCCTCGTAGAGCACGTCGACGAAGCCCGGGCCGCCGTCGGCCATCGGGGCCAGGTCGAGGTCGTCATCGGGCGCCTGACGTGCCCAGCCGTCTGCGATGGCCCTCGCTGCCTCGACGGCGGTCAGCGTCCCCGCGAACTTGTCCGGGGCGATCAGCACGCGCACGAGGTCATCCTGCCGTGGCCGGCTCAGTCGCCCACGACCGTGTCGCCGACCCATGCCAGGGCCTCGCTAGGTTGGCGCGGTGAGCGACGTGCTGATCCGGCCGATGACGACGGACGACGCGCCGGCGGCCGAGCGGGTGACAGCGATCGGCTTCCACGAGCTCGACACCCGGATGTTCCGCCGGTCGTGGCCCGACCCCCAGCTCCGCCCGCCCGAGCGCGGTGCGATCTGGGTCGACCGGGTGCGTCACCTGGTCGGCACGGATCCCGGCGGCTGCTGGGTGGCCGAGCGTGACGACGAGCTGCTGGGGATCGTCGTTTCGTTCGTGCGCGAGAAGATGTGGTTGCTCGCGTCGTACGCCGTGGTCCCGGAGTCGCAGGGGTTCGGGCTCGGCAAGGCGCTGCTCGCGCCGGCACTCGAGCACGGCCGGGGCTGCCTGCGGGGGATGTTCAACGCGTCGAGCGACCCGAGGGCGCTGCGCCGCTACCACGATGCGGGGTTCACGCTGTACCCCCAGATGTTCCTGCGCGGCAGCCCGGACCGCGCCCAGATCCCGGTCATCGAGAAGGTCCGCGAGGGCACCGAGACCGACATCGATCTCATGGACTCCGTCGACCGGCGCACGCGCGGCGCGGCGCACGGCGTCGATCACGAGCTGCTGATGCGGCATTTCCGCCTGGTGGTCAGCGAGAGCTCGTCGGCACAGGGCTACGCCTACCTCGACGACGGCGTCATCCTGCTGGCCGCCACCGACCGGCGCACGGCGGCCAGGCTGATGTGGGAGGCGATCGCCTCCAGCGACGACCTGCTGATCGGGCACATCACCCCCGAGAACGGCTGGGCCGTGGACGTCGGTCTCGCCGCAAGGCTCGAGCTCCACCAGGAGGGGTACCAGGCGCTGCGCAACATGCGGCCGCCGAAGCCGTACCTCCCGCACGGCTCGCTGATGTGACGGTCCCTACGATGGCTTCATGACCACGGTCGACCTACCGCTGCTCCCGCTCGGCCGGGGCACCGACCTGAACGCCGAGCGCGGTGTGGAGTGTCCGGGTGACCTCCCGGCCGCGTCCGACCCGGACCTGGTCGCGCGAGCCCGCGCCGCCAAGGAGGCGCTCGGCGAGCGGGTATTCGTGCTCGGCCACCACTACCAGCGCGACGAGGTCATCCAGTTCGCCGACGTCACCGGCGACTCCTTCAAGCTCGCCCGCGACGCCGCGGCGCGGCCCGCGGCTGAGTACATCGTGTTCTGCGGCGTCCACTTCATGGCCGAGTCGGCCGACATCCTGACTGCGCCCGAGCAGATCGTGGTGCTGCCCGACCTCGCGGCCGGCTGCTCGATGTCCGATATGGCGCGGCTCCCGCAGGTCGAGAACTGCTGGGACGCCCTCACCGACGCCGGCATCGCCGAGAGCGTCGTCCCCGTCACGTACATGAACTCCTCGGCCGACATCAAGGCGTTCTGCGGCCGCAACGGAGGTGCCGTCTGCACGTCGAGCAACGCCGACGTCGCGTTGGAATGGGCCTTCGCACAGAAGCCGGACGCGAAGGTGCTGTTCCTGCCCGACCAGCACCTCGGTCGCAACACCGCTGTACTCAAGCTCGGGATGGGGCTCGATGACTGCGTCGTGTGGGATCCACGTCAGCCCGGCGGTGGCGTCACTTCCGAGGAGCTCGCGGCGGCTCGGGTGATCTTGTGGAAGGGCCACTGCTCGGTACACGGCCGGTTCTCGGCTGACGTCGTCGACGAGCTCCGGGAGAAGAAGCCGGGGGTCCGAGTGCTCGTCCACCCCGAGTGCACACACGACGTCGTGACCCGCGCCGACCTGGTCGGATCGACGGAGTTCATCATCAAGACCATCGAAGCCGCCCCGGCCGGGTCGGTGTGGGCGGTCGGCACCGAGCTGAACCTCGTGCAGCGCCTCGCCCGCGAGCATCCCGAGCAGGAGATCCTGTTCCTCGACCGCAACGTCTGCTACTGCTCGACGATGAACCGGATCGACCTCCCCCACCTGGTCTGGGCGCTGGAGTCACTCGTCGACGGCGTCGTGGTGAACCGGATCTCCGTGGACCCCGACACCGAGCGCCACGCCAAGGTCGCGCTCCAGCGCATGCTCGACCTGCCGGGTCGCTCCCACCGCGACTGATCAGCAACCTCCGGTCGAGGGACAGCTGCTCGGGATGATGTACGACGGGTAGTAGTCGTAGCGGATGATCTGGCGGCCCTGGTCGTCGAGCAGCGTCACCGGCATGGACGGGAGCGGCTGGTTGTCGTTCGACGCGCGGTTCGGGTCGACTCGCTGCTCGGTGTGACGGAACACGTAGGTGTAGTGGCCGAAGACCGGGGTCAGCACGGTCCCGTCCGGTGCGTCCACGCGGGCCGACTCCACTCCGGCGTACCTGGCGAAGGCGCCGGCGAACAGCTCACGGGCGCAGATCTTCCCCTCGCCGGGGGAACAGACCTGCGACCAGGCCGGGCTCGTGGCCTGGTGGCGGTATCCGTCCGGGCCGTACCAGCTCTGCGGGATCGGGCCGTCAGGGAGACCCCCCTGCGTGTCGACCTCGTCGCCGGTGTCCGTGCCGCCGTCCGCCAGCTGGCAGCTCGCCCACCGCGTGTGCTCCGGGTTGACGAACGTAGCCGTCACCCCTTGCGCATCCTCGACGTGCGCGTCGAGGGTCCACGTGTGCAGGAAGCCGGCGTCCTGTTCGGTCGGCACGACAGATGTGACGCGGCCCGGGTTCGCGTCGGCACCCGGCGGGGGGTTCGACACCGTCGCATCCGAGGGTGGGAGCGAGACCCGCGCGCATCTGTCCACGATCGACTGCTCCTGCGGATCGAGGGCGGGCGTCGCCGTGGGTGAGGATGAGGGCTGCGGCGCCGTGCTGCTCGGAGCCACGGCGGGACCTTTGGTATCGGACCCAGAAGGTCCGGCCAGCTGGGTGACCACGACGAGTCCGGCGACAGCAGCGGCGGTGAGGCCCATCGCCGCTCCGCCCTGCCGCCGACGGCGCCGGGCGCGGGCACGGCGTACGACGACGTCCCCGTTGAACCCGAGGGGCGCATCGTCGTCCTGCGACGCGAGATCGAGCAGGTCGCTCATGCGCTCGTTCACAGCTGTTCCTCCAGTTCGATGTCGAGCCCCTGCGCCCGGAGGGCGTCACGCACCTGCTCCAGGGCTCGGGCGGTCTGGCTCTTGACCGTCCCGGTGGTGACCCCGAGATGCTGCGCGGTCTCCTCCACCGAGAGGTCCGCGAAGTAGCGGAGAACCACGCACTGGCGACGACGGTGCGGGAGCGACTGCAAGGCCCGCACCACGGCCAGCCGGCGGTCCACATGCTCGATCGGGTCGGTGCCCGGATCGGGCAGCGCGGCTCCGCCGACCTCGCGGCGCCACGGGCGACGACCCTGGTCGACCACCGCAGTGGTGACAGCCCGATGGGCGTAGGCCCGCAGCCCGCCACTGCGTTCGAGACGTGACCACGCGACGTACAGCTTGACGAGTGCGTCCTGGGTGGCGTCCTCCGCGCGCTGCCAGTCGCCGCACATCAGGTACGCCGTACGCCGGAGCTCGCGCGCGTGACCGTCCACGAACTGCGCGAACTCCGTGTCGTCGACGTCCCGCACGTCCGACTCCTTCCGTCACCACCTGAACGGAAGGCTGCCACCCCCAGGTTGCCCCGGATGACGGCCGGATGTGCACGAGCGCCCAGTCGTCATATGACGACTGGGCGTGATCTCGATGTCTGTATGCGCCGACTCGGCGTGATTTCGATGCCTGTTTGCGCCGACTCGGCTAGAGGCCGGGGGCGCCCCAGAGGGCGAGCCAGCGCTGGAGGTCCTGCTCCATGGGGAGCTCACCGGTGAGGGTGTCGCGGATCTGGATCTCCAGCAGGTTGTCGCGGACCTCGGGGCCGGTGGGCGCGAAGGCGTAGAAGGTGCCCTGCTTGTACAGATAGACCAGCCCGACCTTCCGACCCGCAGCGTCGTGGAACGGCACCAGCGAGCACAGCAGGCCGGTCGAGAAGCCTTGATCCTCGAGCGCCGCGTTCACGGCATGGAGATCAGTGCACAGACCCTCGACGTCATCGTCGACGCGGTCGACCACCAGCCAGGTGAACCCGAAATCGTCGCGGTGCACCTGGACGTCCGGCTTGTCAGCCTCGTCTCGCAGTAGCGCCAGTACGTCGTCTTCGGTCTGCTGGTACGCCGCACCGTCGGGCGCCCGGAAGCAGACCGAGCCGGTGCCGGTCGGAGTGAACCCGGCCGCGGTCTGCAGCGTGACCGCCGCCGATGGCACCAGGAACAGCGAGTCGAGGTTCGCCTGCTTGGGCGCGGTGCGCCCGGTGATCGCTCCCCAGAAGCGGGTCACAGCGCGGGTGGCCCGTCGCCACCGTCCACCCGACGGCTCAGCTCGGCCTCGATCGTGGCCAACTGCTGCAGCCGCTGCTCGAGCGACGGGTGGGTCGACGTGAGCTGGCTGAGGCTGACGCCCTTGATCGCCGGGGCGATGAAGAACGCGTTCATCGAGCTCGTCGCACGGAGGTCGGCGGTCGGGATGGCGTTCATCCCGCCGGAGATCTTCTGCAGGGCCGTGGCCAGCGCCCGTGGCTTCATCGTCAGGTAGACGCCCGAACGGTCGGCACACAGTTCGCGGTAGCGCGAGAGCAGCCGGGTCAGGAAGAAACTGACGGCGTACACCAGCAGGCTGACCCCGAGCACGACGATCCAGGCCGGGAAGCCGTTGTTGTCGTTGTTCCGGCGGCCACCACCGAAGAGCGCGCCGTACTGCGCCCCTCGGGTGAGCATGCCGGCCACGATGCCGGCGGTCGACGCGATCGTCATGACCGTGACGTCGCGGTGGGCCACATGGCTGAGCTCGTGGGCGAGCACCGCCTCCATCTCGTCGGCGGTGAGCAGCCCGAGGATGCCGGTCGTCACGCAGACCACCGAGCGTTGGGGCGAGCGACCGGTGGCGAAGGCGTTGGGAACGCTCAGATCTGCCACACCGACGCGCGGCTTCGGCATGTCTGCGAGGGCGCAGAGGCGGTCGATCATCTGGTGCAGCTCAGGCGCCTCCTGAGGCGTCACCTCACGGGCGCGCATCGCCTTCATGGCGACGGTGTCGGAGAAGTACCACTGCCCCCACGCGATCGCGATCCCGATGATGCCGATGATCGGCGCCCACGCCGGAGGCATCACGAACATCAGGACGACGACCAGGGCGACGAAGACGGCACCGAGAAGGAACATGACCGACGTCATCCGGGCGGTCAGTCCGGCGTCGGAGGCGAATCGCGTACGTGCCATGTGACCAGTGTCCAGCAGGACCCAAGTCAGCCGGGGATGAGCCCGTCGCCACTGAGCATGTCCCTGACCTCCTCGAGCGTGGCGTCGGCCATCGGCAGGATCAGGTCGGAGGGGTCCAGCGCGTCCGCGCCGTGCGGCACACCGGCCTTGCGTACGCCGTTCAGCAGCGCCGCCAGCGCATCGTGAAACGCCGCTTCGTCGCCCGCCTCGATCGCCGACTCGACCTTCGCATCGAGGTCGTTGAGTGCCGCGACCGCGTCATCGGTGAGGTCGAGCTGACCCTCACCGAGGATGCGCACGATCACGGCGAGTCCTTCGACTCGCTCGACTGGGTCTGATCCGCCTTCAGGATCTCGCCGCCGTCCTCGGCACCCTCGATCGCCGCCGGTGCGCTGCCGCCCTTGAGCCGCGCCAGCTCGGCCTCGACCTCGGACTGCGAGCTCATCGCTTCGAGCTCGCGCGCGATGTCGTCGCCCTGGTTGAGAGAGCTCGCGTCCTCGAGCGCGCCGGAGGCGATGAGCTCATCGATCGCGCCGGCTCGAGCCTGCATCTGCGCGGTCTTGTCCTCGGCTCGCTGGATGGCGAGGCCGACATCGCCCATCTCCTCACCGATGCCGGACATGGCCTCGTTGATCTTGGTCTGCGCCTCGGCGGCGGTGTACGTCGCCTTGATGGTCTCCTTGCGGGTGCGGAACGCCTCGACCTTCGCGCTGAGCCGTTGCTGGGCGAGGGTGAGCTTCTCCTCCTCGCCCTGGAGCTGCACATGCTGCGTCTTCAGGTCGGTGATCTGCGACGTGATCCCCGACTTGCGGGTCAGCGCCTCGCGGGCGAGGTCCTCGCGGTCGGCCTTGATCGCCTGCTCTGCCTGCCCCTGGAGTTTGTCGGACTGCGCCTGGAGCTGGTTGACCTGCAGTTCCACGCGCTTGCGCGACGTGGCGACGTCGGCGACCCCACGGCGTACCTGGGCCAGCAGGTCGAGCTGGCGCTGGTAGCTGTAGTCGAGCGTCTCCCGAGGATCTTCGGCCCGGTCGAGCGCCTTGTTCGCCTTGGACCTGAAGATCAGGCTGATGCGCTGCCACATGCTCATGGGGTCAGCCTATGGGTAGGCGTCAAGGTACGAGCACGACGGTAGGCTGGCCGCTCCGGGCCGTCTCGGCTCGGCCCGTCACATCTCCATCCACGAGCACGAGCCAGGAAGAACCGCGTTGTTCCGCCGTACCAAGTCAGAGCCCGAGACCTCCGCCGACACGTTCGCGGACGACGTCTCCGAGCCGCGCCAGAAGAAGGGCCGCCCGACCCCCTCGCGACGCGAGGCCGAGGCCGCCAACAAGGCCAAGGCGAAGGTGCCGCGCACGCGCAAGGAGAGGGCCGCCGCCAAGCGCCTCGCCCGCGCCGAGTCGAGCACCAAGGTGCGCCAGGCGATGAAGACCGGTGACGGGCGCTACCTGCCTCCCCGCGACCAGGGCCCGGCACGTCGGTTCATCCGCGACTACGTCGACTCGTCCTTCTGGCTGCTCGAGCTGATGCTGCCGGCGATGATCGTGTTCCTGATCCTCGGGTACAGCGGCAGCGCGACCCTGGCGTCGTACGCCAACCTCGCGCTCCCCGCGATGCTCCTGGTCGTGCTCGTCGAGGGGTTCCGGCTGCGCGGCCGGCTACGCAAGGAGCTCGCCCGGCGCTTCCCGGACGACCCGGGCTCGCAGAAGGGGGCCACCATGTACGCCGTGATGCGCGCGCTGCAGGTGCGCTTCCTGCGCATGCCGAAACCTCAGGTGAAGATCGGCGCAGCCCTGCCCGAGCGTTACCGGTGAGGCCGCCGGAGCCTTGCGAGCGAGCTCGCTGCGGCGTTCGCTGCGGCCGTTCCATGCCGACTTCGTCGGCTCGGCACGTCCTCGCTCAAGCGTCGTAGTCGACGACGACCCGCTCCGAGGTCGGGTGCGACTGGCAGGTCAAGACATAGCCCTGCTCGATCTCCTCCGGCTCGAGGGCGTAGTTGACGTCCATCTCCACGGTCCCCTCGACCAGCTGGGCCCGGCAGGTGCCGCACACGCCGCCGCGGCAGGCGAACGGCAGGTCCGAACGGACCTCGAGGGCGGCCTCGAGGATGCCGACGCCGTCGCGGGCGAGCTCCAGGTCGGAGGTGCGACCGTCGAGCTTGAAGGTCACGTGGGACGTACCGCTGCCGGCTGACGACCCGGCCGGTTGAGCCGCGACATGCGGCACGGGGTCGGCATGGAAGAGCTCGGTGTGGACCGCGTGGGCGTCGACGCCGTGGTCGAGGAGCAGCTCCCGCAGGTCGAGCACCATCTGCTGGGGTCCGCACAGGAACCACGAGTCGACCTCCTCGACCGGCATCAGCGACTTCAGGATGCGGGTGAGCCGGTCGCCGTCGAGTCGTCCGGAGAACAGCTCGACATCCTGCTGCTCGCGGGACAACACGTGGACCAGGTGGAAGCGCTCCGGGTAGCGGTCCTTCAGGTCGTGCAGGTCGTCGAGGAACATCACCGTGCGGTGTGTGCGGTTCGCGTAGATGAGCATCACCCGGGCGCGCGGCTCCTGCTCGAGGATCGTCGACACGAGGGAGATCACCGGGGTGATGCCGGAGCCGGCCGCGATAGCGACGTACGACTTCTCCGACTCGGGGTCGAGCACGGTCGTGAACCGGCCGGCTGGAGTCATCACGTCGAGCTCGTCGCCCGGGTGGAGCTTTCCGACGACGCCTTCGCTGAACACACCACCCGGCAGCTTCTTCACGCCGATCTTGAGCACACCGGAGCTCGGGGTCGTGCAGATCGAGAAGCTCCGGCGTTCGCCGTCGTCGCCGCGGATCGTGAGGTGCTGGCCGTGCGTGAACCGGTAGGCCGCAGCAAGCTCCGGCGGCACCGCGAAGGTGATCGCGACGGAGTCGTCGGTCAGCGGCTCGACCTCGGCCACCCGGAGCGGGTGGAACTGCGGTTTGGGGGACATGTTCTACAGCGCTTTGAAGTGGTCGAACGGTTCGCGGCACGCGCCGCACACCCACAGACTCTTGCAGGCCGTAGAGCCGAACCTGCTGGACTCCCGCGTGTCGAGACTGCCGCACTGCGGGCACCGCACCGACAGGGTCAGCGGCACGGCGCCGTCCGCGTCCGCCGGACCCGGAGGCGCGATCCCGGCCCGGGCGAGCTTCGCACGACCCTCGTCGGTGAGGTCGTCGGTGGACCAGGCGGGGCTGAGCACGAACTCCACGTCGACATGCTGGTACCCGGCCAGGGTCAGGGTCCCGACGAGGTCGTCGCGGATGGTCTCCATCGCGGGACATCCGGAGTACGTCGGGGTGATTGTCACGTGAACGCGTCCTTGGTCGTCCTCGGTCACGTCGCGCAGGATCCCGAGGTCCTCGATCGTGACCATCGGCAGCTCGGGGTCGAGGACGGCTGCGGCGAGGTCGCGGGCGTGCGGTTCGGCCTCGCGAACCGAGTCTGTCGAGATCGTCACCAGGTCGCCCCCGGGTGTGAGCGGTGGAGATGCTGCATCTCGGCGAGCAGGTAGCCGAGGTGCTCGGTGTGCAGGCCGCCCCGGCCACCCACGAGTGCGGGCGCCACATCGGGCACGGCCAGGGTCGCCTCGGCGACCACCCGGTGTAGGTCGGTCAGGACTCCCTCCCGGATCGCGGACGGATCGGCGACGCGACCGGCCAGCGACGCGTCGAGCGGGGCGAACAGCTCGTCGACGTACGGCCACTCGGAGTCGAGGGCCGCTTGCATCCGGGCGTGGGACTCGTCGGTGCCGTCGCCGAGCCGCAGCACCCAGTGGGCGGCGTGGTCGACGTGGTACGCGACCTCCTTGACCGCCTTCGCGGCCACGCCCGACAGCGTCGCGTCGTCGCAGACGGCCAGGGCTCGGTAGAGGTGCAGCTGGTACGTCGCGAACACCAGCAGTCGTGCCATCGCGACACCGAAGTCGGTCATCGGCCGCTCGACGAGCTTGACGTTGCGGAACTCGCGTTCGTCGCGCAGATAGGCCAGGTCGTCCTCGGTCCGCCCCTCGCCCTCGAGCTGGCCGGCGTACGTCAGCAGGGTGCGCGCCTGCCCGAGCTGGTCGAGACCGATGTTGGCCAGGGCGACGTCCTCCTCGAGCTCGGGGGCGCGGCTGATCCACCAGCCCATCCGCTGCGCGGAGACCAGCGCGTCGTCGGCGAGGCCGAGGGTGTACTCGAAAAGCAACGTCTTGGAGGGAACGGGGTCCCCGCCAGGTTGTTCGGCGGAGGAGCGAAGCGGGGGAGGCGAAGAACCTGGTGGGGTGTTCATAGATGCTCGACCCCTTCCGGCACGTCGTAGAACGTCGGGTGGCGGTAGATCTTGTCGGCCGCCGGATCGAAGAACGAGTCGCGCTCGTCGGGGGTCGACGCCTCGATGTCGGACGCCCTCACCACCCAGAGAGAGACGCCCTCGCCGCGGCGCGTGTAGAGGTCGCGCGCGTTGCGCAGCGCCATCTCAGCGTCCGGCGCATGCAGCGAGCCGGCGTGCACGTGCGACAGCCCACGGCGGGCTCGCACGAACACCTCCCAGAGCGGCCAGTCGCGCGTCGTCATGCCACGGACTCTGAACGTCGTGCCTGCTTGTCCGCGTAGGCGTCGGCGGCCTCGCGGACCCAGGCGCCCTCGGCGTAGGCCCCGCGTTTGTGAGCCATCCGCTCGGTGTTGCAGGGTCCGTTGCCCTTGATCACCTCGAACAGCTCGGTGAAGTCGATCTCGCCGTAGTCGTAGCGGCCGGTTTCGTCGTTCCAGCGCAGGTCGGGGTCGGGCAGGGTCAGCCCGAGCACCTCCGACTGCGGCACGGTCATGTCGACGAAGCGCTGCCGCAGCTCGTCGTTGGAGAACCGCTTGATGCCCCACGCCATCGACTGGGCCGAGTTGGGCGAGTCGTCGTCGGGTGGCCCGAACATCATCAGCGACGGCCACCAGTAGCGGTTGACGGCGTCCTGGGCCATCGCCTTCTGCTCCGACGTGCCGTGCGAAAGCGTGTGCAGGATCTCGAAGCCCTGTCGCTGGTGGAACGACTCCTCCTTGCACACACGCACCATCGCGCGGGCATATGGGCCATAGGAACAGCGGCACAGCGGCACCTGGTTGGTGATCGCGGCCCCGTCGACGAGCCAGCCGATGGCGCCGACGTCTGCCCAGGTCAGGGTCGGGTAGTTGAAGATCGAGGAGTACTTCTGGCGGCCGGAGTGCAGCTGGTCGACCAGGTCGGCCCGGTCGACGCCAAGCGTCTCGGCGGCGGCGTACAGGTAGAGCCCGTGGCCGGCCTCGTCCTGCACCTTGGCCATCAGGATCGCCTTGCGGCGCAGGCTCGGCGCGCGGCTGATCCAGTTGCCCTCGGGCTGCATCCCGATGATCTCGGAGTGGGCATGCTGCGCGATCTGCCGGACCAGCGTCTTGCGGTAGGCCTCCGGCATGTCGTCGCGGGGCTCGACGCGTCCCTCATCAGCGAGCAGCGCGGTGAACGCCTCGGGATCGTGCTCGATTGCCGCGTGCTGGGCGTCGGTGGCGAAGTCGTTGCCGTACACATGTGCAGCCTACCAGAATTATGACACTTTTCTGCACTCGTGCCGGATGGGTGTAATACCGGTGGCGCTGCCACGATGGGTCCGTGAGCACCCCCTCCGCCGACGTCTCGGTCCGCGTCGCCTGGGCCGAGGACGCCGACGCGATCGCGTCGGTCCAGGCCCGCGCCTGGGCCACGTCGTACGCCGGGCTGGTGCCGGCCGCGGGCGAGCTGCGGGAAGCAGACTTCGCCCAGCTGTGGCGCGACGCACTGACCCGGCCGGCCGACGCACGGCACCGCGCGCTGGTCGCCCTCGAGCGCAACCGGGTCGTCGGCTTCGCGATCACCACGCCGGCCACCGACCCCGACTGCGACCAGGTGCACGACGGCGAGCTGATGGAGCTCACCGTCGACGCGGACGAGCGTGGCCGGGGCCACGGATCGCGGCTGCTGCAGGCCGCGGTGGACACGATGGTCTCCGACCGGTTCACCCGTGCAGTGACCTGGGTCCTGGCCGACGACGACACCTTGCGTGGGTTCTTCACGGACGCAGGCTGGGCACCGGACACAGCCCATCGAACGCTGGACCTCGACGGCACCGGCGCCACTCAGGTCAAGCAGGTTCGTCTGCACACGGCGTTGGGGTGACCGGACTCCGGACCCTCTTGGATTTCGCGGGGCGGAGGGCCACCATGGACTCCCGGCTCTTGATGCCAGCCACCCGAAGGGGGCTCCACATGTTCGGACCACTGCCGTTGCTGCACCGGATCGTGCTCGGCGCGATCAGCCTCTGCTTCGGCATCGTGGCCGGCGTCTGGATCGCTCACGCCACCTCGCTCCCTGTCGCCGTCTCCGGTGGCGCGTTGGCCGGAGGCCTGGTCGGCCTGGTGGTGGCGTACGCACTCGTGCATCACCCGCACACGGAGGCCCGGGCGGTCCGCGTCACCCGTCGTCGCTGAGCCTGACTCTGTCGTGTCCTAGGGTCGGCGCGTGACCGACCCGGGGGTGCACGAGGACTTCGCCGACGAGCGCCGCGAGATCGTTCGTGACAGCCTCGGGGTCGGGATCGCGACCGGCCTGTACGGCGTCTCGTTCGGTGCCGTGTCCGTGGCCGCGGGCCTCTCGGTGCTGCAGACCTGCGCCCTCTCCCTGGTGATGTTCACCGGCGCCTCGCAGTTCGCGTTCGTCGGGGTCGCGGCGGCCGGTGGTGCCCCGCTGTCGGGCGCGCTCACGGCGTTGATGCTGGGGACGCGCAACACCCTCTACGGACTCAAGCTCGCACCACTTCTGGGCTTCCGCGGTTGGCGTCGAGTCGCGACAGCGCACCTGGTGATCGACGAGTCGACGGCGATGTCGGTCACTCGCGAGTCGAGCGCCGCCGCCCGGGTTGGGTTCATCGCCACCGGCATCGCGGTGTTCTTCCTGTGGAACCTCTTCACGCTCGTGGGCGCCGTCGCCGGCAACCTGATCGGCGACCCCCGCACGTACGGTCTGGACGCCGCGGTCGGCGGCGCCTTCCTCGCCCTGCTCTGGCCCCGGCTCGCCGACCCACGCAACCGGGTCATCGCCGCCTGCGCCGCGGCGGTGGCCCTGGGCGTCGTCCCGTTCACCGCCGCCGGCGTCCCCGTGCTCGTCGCCGGGGGCGTCGCCCTGCTGGCGGCACTGCTCAGCCCCTCCGCGTCGGACGCGACGGAGCTCCCCCGGCGATGACGTGGCTGGCCATCGTCGCCGCCGGTCTCGGCTGCTACCTCCTCAAGCTCGCGGGCGTCTCGCTGCCCCCGCGGGTGCTCGAGCACCCGCTGGTCGAGCGGGTGGCCGACCTGATCCCCGTGGCCCTCCTCGCGGCTCTGGTCGCGGTGCAGGTCTTCGCGGAGGGCACCAGCCTCACCATCGACGCCCGGGCCGCCGGTCTCGCCGCGGCCGTGGTCGCTCTGCTCCTCCGCGCCCCGTTCCTCGTCGTCGTCTTCGTCGCCGCCGCGACGGCCGCCTCGCTCAGGTTGGTGTTCCCGGGCTGGTGACCGTCAGCCGAGGTCGAGCAGATCGTCGATGCCCAGCGTCAGGCCTGGTCGGTCGGCGATGGCGCGGACGGCGAGCAGGACCCCGGGTGTGAACGACGCGCGGTCCATCGAGTCGTGGCGGATGGTGAGCGTCTCCCCCGGTCCCCCGAGAAGCACTTCCTGGTGCGCGACCAGCCCGCGGGCCCGGACGGAGTGGACATGGATGCCGTCGACCTCAGCGCCGCGTGCTGCCGCGAGGCCGGTGGTGGTCGCGTCCGGGACCGGGTCCAGGCCGGCCTCGCGCCGAGCGGCCGCCACGATCTCCGCCGTACGCCGCGACGTGCCACTGGGCGCGTCGGCCTTGTCCGGGTGGTGCATCTCCACGATCTCGACCGACTCGTAGAACGGGGCTGCCGTCTCGGCGAAGCGCATCATCAGCACCGCTCCGATCGAGAAGTTCGGAGCGACGAGCACGCCGACACCCGGAGCGTCCGCCAGCGCCCCGCGTAGCTCGTCGAGGCGTGCGTCGTCGAAACCGGTGGTGCCGACCACGCAGTGCAGTCCGCGACCGATGCACCAGCGCAGGTTGTCCATCACGACGTCGGGTCGAGTGAAGTCGACGATCACGTCGGCGACGGCGAGCGGGTCCAGGGAGTCTGTGGATCCGAGGGCGGCCATCAGCTTGAGGTCGTCCGCACGCTCCACCGCGCGGCACACCTCGGATCCGACGCGGCCCCGGGCACCCAGCACGCCCACCTTGATCGTCACGCAGCACAACCTAAGGCACGGGCGAAACCCCCCGGCCACGCGGAGAAGGCCCGAACCCGATCTGGCAGTCTGAGGCCATGCCAGTGCAGCAGGTGCCGCCGCGCATGATCTGGGCTGTCGAGCTGATGGACCCGCAGCCCGGCGACAACATCCTCGAGATCGGCTGCGGCCCGGGCTACGGCGCCGAGCTGGTCTGCGCACGCCTCACCACCGGCAAGCTGTTCGCGATCGACCGCTCGGAGTCCGGCGTCGACCGGACCCGACGCCGCAACCAGAAGTACGTCGACGCCGGGCGGCTGACCGTCCGGCAGATAGACCTCGCCACCCTCCGGGTCCCGGTCAAGCGACTGCACAAGGTGTTCGCCTTCAACGTCAACCTGTTCTGGGTCCGGAAGTGCGCCGACGAGATCGCCCTGCTCCACGAGCGGGTGCTGCCGGGAGGCGCGGTCTTCCTGTACTACGAGACCACGCAACCCGAGCTGGTGCCGAACATCGTCCGCAAGACGTCGGCCGCCCTCACCGAAGGTGGGTTCCGGGTCTCGGTGGTCGATCAGAAGGCGCCACCGGTGGTTGCCATCATCGGCCGTCGTTGAGACTATTTCCTAATATTGACATTGTATTAGGTTATTTCCTAAACTGTCGTCGACATCAGGACGGAGGTGCGGCGTGAACGTCGTGGTGCTGACCGTCGACCAGGACGGGAGCCGCGAGGGCTCCGACCAGGTCCCGGCCGCCCTCGAGAGCCTCGCCACCGTGCCGGCCCGACTTGCCTTCGAGCGCACCGTGGGCGACGAGTTCCAGGGCGTCCTCGACGACCCGGCGGCCCTGGTCGCGGCCCTCGAGCACCTGTTGCGGGCGGGTGCGTGGAACATCGGCATCGGCATCGGCACCGTAGAGACCCCCCTGCCCGACCACGCCCGGGCCGGGCGCGGGCCGGCGTACCTCGCCGCGCGCGAGGCCGTCACCGCCGCGAAGAACAGCCCGTGGCACGTACGGGCCGTAGCAGCCGAACCCGACCAGAGCGACGAGGTGCGCGCCCTGGAGTCGGGCATCTGGCTCTGGGCGGCGCTGCTGGGGCGGCGTACGGGCCGCGGATGGGAAGTCGCCGATCTCGTCGACCAGGGACTCACCTACGACGAGACCGCTACCCGTCTCTCCATCAGCCAGTCCGCGGTCAGTCAGCGGGCGGCTGCCGCAGGCATCGCCGAGGGGCGCCGGGCGCGCGAGCTGGTGGAGTTCCTGACCCGCACCACACTCGGAGGTGGCCGATGAGCGACCAGCAGACCGTCACGACCGTCCTCGTCGGGATCGCCGCCCTGGTCTCCGTGGTGGCGCTGGCGACCGGCAAGGGGGCCCGGCCGGCAGCCGGCGCCTCGGTGCTCCTGCTCATGGTGGCCCTGCTCGTCGCGTGGAGCTCCGAACCCGCGAACCATCTGCCGCACGCGCTGACCGTGCTGGCCGGCGTACTGGCGGTCGCCGGCGGTGGGCTCGTCACCTCCCAGGTGTTCTCGTTCGTCGAGGACCGCGAGCGCGTACAGGATGCGGGAGCCGTCCTCCGCGGCGGGGCCTGGATCGGCGCGCTGGAACGCCTCGCCGTGTACGTCGCGCTGGTGGCGGGCTGGCCACCCGGGCTCGCGATCGTGCTGGCGGTCAAGGGACTCGGCCGCTACCCGGAGCTCCGCAACCAGGAGGACACGGGAGTCGCGGAGCGCTTCATCATCGGCACGTTCGCCAGCGTGCTCTGGGCCGTCGCCTGCGCCGGCGTCGCTGTCCTCGCCCCCTGACTCTCGCGACTCAGCCGTCGGGCTCAGCGGGGGCCGACGACGGCCAGGATCTCCGGCTGGGAGAACAGCTCAGCGGCGAGCGAGCGCACGTCGTCGAGGGTGACCCCGTCGACTCGGGAGAGCACCTCGTCGATGCTGAGCAGCTCGTCGTCGATCAGCTCGGACTTCCCGAGCCGGGTCATCCGTGAGGCGGAGTCCTCGAGCCCGAGCACGAGACCGCCCTTGAGCTGGCCCTTGCCGCGGTTGAGCTCCTCGAGGTCGATGCCGTCCTGGGCGATCTTGGCGAGCTCCGCACGGACGACGTCCAGCACCTGCTCCAGCTTGTTCGGCAGGCAGCCGACCGAGACGCCGACCAGGCCGGCGTCGACGTGCTGGCTGGCGAAGGAGAAGACCGAGTAGGCGAGCCCCCGCTTCTCGCGGACCTCCTGGAACAGCCGGCTCGACGTACCGCCGCCCAGCGCTGCGTTGAGTACGCCGAGTGCGAACCGTCGCGGGTCGGACCGCGTCAAGCCCTGGACCCCGAGCACGATGTTGACCTGTTCGAAGTGGCGGGTGGCCTCGGCGAGGCCGGTAGCAGCCTTGCGCGAGCGAACCGTCTGCCGGGTGGCTACCGGCTCCGCGGCGCCGCCCAGGAAGTCACGGCGGGAGAACGCCGTACGCACGAGCCGCACGACCTGGGCGTGGTCGACGTTGCCGGCGACCGAGATGACCATGCGCTCGGGCCGGTAGTGGCGCAGGTAGAAGCGATGGATCTGGTCGCGGGTCATCGACTCGATGGAGGCGACCGTGCCCGCGATCGGACGGCCGAGCGGGGAGTCTCCCCAGGCCAGCGAGGAGAAGAGGTTGTGCGCGACGTCGTCCGGGTCGTCGTCGTGCATCGCGATCTCGTCGAGGATCACGTCGCGCTCGGCGTCGACGTCGTCGGGGGTGATCAGCGAGGAGGTCACCATGTCTCCGAGCACGTCGACCGCGAGCGGCAGGTCCTCGTCCAGCACGCGAGCGTGGAAGCAGGTGTACTCCTTGGCGGTGAAGGCGTTGAACTCTCCGCCCACCGCGTCCAGCGCGATCGAGATGTCGAGGGCCGACCGCTCCGGCGTGCCCTTGAACAGGAGGTGCTCGAGGAAGTGCGAGCAGCCGTGGAGGGTCGGGGACTCATCGCGCGAGCCCACCCCGACCCAGACCCCGATGGTGGCCGACCGCTGCCCGGGCACCTGCTCGCTGATGATGCGTAACCCGCTGGGCAGGACGGTACGGCGGATGACGGCGCCGTCCTCCTTCAGCAGTGTGCGGGTCTTCGCCGACGCCTTGGCCGCCGTGGGACGGGTAATCGCCGACCGGCCGGCAGCTGGCTGCCGGCCGGTCGTCGCGGTTGCATGACTAGTCACCGGTGGGTCACTCGGTGACCTGAGACGCAGCCTCGGTGGACTCGGGCGTGGCCGGCTCGGGAGCCTCGTCACTGCCCGTCGCGGAGCCCTCGGACGCGTCCTCGACGACCGGGATCAGCGACAGCTTGCCGCGGTCGTCGATCTCGCCGATCTCCACCTGGATCTTCTGGCCGACGGAGACGACATCGTCGACGTTCTCGACCCGCTTGCCGCCCACGAGCGCGCGGAGCTTGGTGATGTGGAGCAGGCCGTCCTTGCCCGGGAGCAGGGAGACGAACGCACCGAAGTTGGTCGTCTTGACGACCGTGCCGAGGTAGCGCTCGCCGACCTCGGGCATGGTCGGGTTGGCGATCGCGTTGACCGCGGCGCGGGCCGCCTCGGCAGCCTCGCCGTTGGTCGCTCCGATGTAGACCGTGCCGTCGTCCTCGATCGACAGGCTCGCGCCGGTGTCGTCCTGGATCTGGTTGATCACCTTGCCCTTGGGGCCGATGACCTCGCCGATCTTGTCCACGGGCACCCTGATGCTGATGATCCGCGGGGCGTACACCGACATCTCCTCAGGCGCGTCGATGGCCTCGGCCATCACCTCGAGGATCGTCAGGCGGGCGTCCTTGGCTTGGTTCAGCGCCTGTGCGAGGACCTCGGCCGGGATGCCGTCGAGCTTGGTGTCGAGCTGGAGCGCGGTCACGAACTCCTTGGTGCCGGCGACCTTGAAGTCCATGTCGCCGAAGGCGTCCTCGGCGCCGAGGATGTCGGTGATCGCGACGTACTTCGTCACACCGTCGACCTCCCCGGAGATCAGGCCCATCGCGATGCCAGCGACGGCTGCGCGCAGCGGAACGCCGGCCTGGAGCAGTGACATGCTGGAGGCGCACACCGACCCCATCGAGGTGGAGCCGTTGGAGCCCATCGCCTCGGAGAGCTGACGGATCGCGTAGGGGAACTCCTCACGCGTCGGCAGCACCGGCAGCAAGGCCCGGCGGGCGAGGGCCCCGTGTCCGACCTCGCGGCGCTTGGGCGAGCCGACGCGACCGGTCTCACCGGTGGAGAACGGCGGAAACACGTACTTGTGCATGTACCGACGCGTCTTCTCCGGCGAGAGCGTGTCGAGCTTCTGCTCCAGCGTCAGCATGTTCAGCGTGGTGACGCCCAGGATCTGGGTCTCGCCGCGCTCGAACAGCGCCGAGCCGTGCACCCGCGGGAGCACGGCGACCTCGGCGTGCAACGGCCGGATGTCGGCCAGGCCGCGACCGTCGATGCGGATGTTCTCGCGCAGCACACGCTCGCGCACGACCGCCTTGGTGACCGAGCGGTACGCCGCCCCGATCTCCTTCTCGCGACCCTCGAACTGGCCGGCCAGCTTCTCGAGCAGGCCCGCCTTGATCTCATCCGTGCGCGCCTCGCGCTCCTGCTTGTCGCCGATGGTCATCGCGGTGGCGACGTCAGCCTGGGTAGCGGCCTCGACGGCTTCGTAGACGTCGTCCTCGTAGTCGAGGAAGACCGGGAACTCCTGCACCGGCTTGGCCGCCTGCTTGGCCAGCTCGGACTGCGCCTCGCACAGCTGCTTGATGAACGGCTTGGCGGCGTCCAGGCCGCCGGCGACGATCTCCTCGGTCGGCGCCTGAGTGCCGGACTCGACCAGCGTCCAGGTCTGCTCGGTGGCTTCCGCCTCGACCATCATGATCGCGACGTCGCCGGTCTCGGTGACCCGGCCCGCGACCACCATGTCGAAGACGGCGCCCTCGAGCTGGCTGTGAGACGGGAACGCGACCCACTGACCCTCGATCAGGGCGACGCGGACGCCGCCGACCGGGCCGGAGAACGGCAGTCCGGAGAGCTGGGTGGACATCGAGGCCGCATTGATTGCCAGCACGTCGTAGGGCTGGTCGGGGTCGAGAGCCAGGACGGTGATGACCACCTGGACCTCGTTGCGCAGGCCCTTCTTGAACGTCGGGCGGAGCGGGCGGTCGATCAGGCGGCAGGTGAGGATCGCGTCCTCGCCGGGGCGCCCCTCGCTGCGGAAGAACGAGCCGGGGATCTGGCCCACGGCGTACATCCGCTCCTCCACGTCGATGGTGAGCGGGAAGAAGTCGAACTGCTCCTTGGGAGTCTTGCCGGCCGTCGTGGCCGACAGGAGCATGGTCTCGTCGTCGAGGTACGCCGTGACGGAGCCAGCGGCCTGCCGGGCGAGGAGCCCGGTCTCGAACTTGACGGTGCGTTGTCCGAAGGGACCGTTGTCGATCACGGTCTCAACGGCGGAAATGATGGGTTCTGACATGGACAGGTGCCCTGTCCCTTTCTCTTCGCGGAGCGACCCCGCGAACGTCCCGCTGCTCGAAGACTCGAGGCTTCAGAACTGGCCGGTCTTCGATCGAGGCTCGCGGATCGGCCGACATCATGCGGCCGATCTCCGAGAGCCACTACCGAGGACCGAGCCGACGTGAGCGGGTCGCTCCTGATGATGGTGTGTTCACTTGTGTGTTTCGACCCTAGCGGCCGGGTGATCCGGGAACAGGCCCGGAACGTGCAAGGAGCGGCCACCCGAGGGGCAGCCGCTCCGCGACGTCAACGGCGCAGGCCGAGACGCTCGATGATCGAGCGGTAGCGCTCGATGTCGGTCTTGTTCAGGTAGTTCAGTAGCCGGCGACGCTGACCCACGAGGAGCAGCAGACCACGACGAGTGTGGTGGTCGTGCTTGTGCTCCTTGAGGTGCTCGGTCAGGTGGCTGATGCGGTGGCTGAGCAGCGCGATCTGCACCTCGGGCGAGCCGGTGTCGCCCTCATTCGTCGCGTACTGGGCGATGATGCTCTTCTTGGTCTCCGCGTCGGTACCGATCGACATGCGGGCTCCTTCCGGTTCGTTCGTTGCGCGGCGCGCCGGGGCCTGTTCACCCGGGCACTCTCGATCCGCGGCCGTTGCACGGCAACCGGACGAGATTATCAGCGGCTCGCGGCGCCACCCAAAACGACGGGACGGGCGCCGGTCGGCGCCCGTCCCGTGAAGTCCTGGTCAGCGGGCTCAGACGGCCGGTGGCGGGTCGTTGCGGTGCTGCTGCTCGGTCGTGGTCTGGCTGCCGTCCGGGTGGGTTGTGGTCGAAACCGTGCGCGCACTGCGCCCGCGGTTCATCTGGGCGGCAGTCAGCACGATCACCAGCGCCCCGGCCAGCACCAGGATCCAGCCGACCATCGTCAGGTCGACGTTGCTGATCGTGTCCTGGACGGCGAGCGCGAGAACCAGGCCCAGCGCCAGGAGGAAGATGCCGAGTCCGTATCCCATGGGTGCTCCCTTTCTGTTCGGTCCGCCTGGGGGCAGGCGGACCGTCGTTCCCTTCTGTTCCCCGCTGCATCGGTGCACATGCATGGCTGTCGCGCTGTCCTCCCGTTCGTACGTACGCGAGACTCGGGAGGTGCGCTCCCTGCTGCGGCTCTCCGAGCCACCCGTTCCGCCGCGATACACCGGGACCCGGCTGACGGCCTGCAACCTCTGCGAGGCGATCTGCGGACTCGAGCTCACGATCACCGACGGACAGGTGACGGGGATCCGGGGCAACCCGGAGGACCCGCTGTCGCGCGGCTACATCTGCCCCAAGGGCGTCGCCTTCGCGGACGTGTACGACGACCCCGACCGACTCCGTCGGCCCCTGTTACGCCGTGGCCAGGACTGGACGGAGATCGGGTGGGAGGAGGCGCTCGACCTCGTGGCGGACCGGTTGGCGGAGACGATCAACCGGTACGGGCGTGACTCGGTCGGGGTCTACCTCGGCAACCCGAACGTCCACGCGCTCGGGTCCGCGACACACGCGCTGCCGTTCGTGAAGGCCCTGGGCACTCGCAACCGGTTCAGCGCGACCACCGTCGACCAGGCGCCCGCCCAGCTGGTCGCCTGGCAGCTGTTCGGTCACCAGCTACTGATCCCGATCCCCGACCTCGACCGCACGTCGTACTTCCTGGTCCTCGGCGCCAACCCGATGGCGTCCAACGGCTCGCTGATGACCGCGCCGGACTTCCTCAGGCGAGCGCGGGCGATCAAGGAGCGAGGTGGCCGGATCGTGGTGCTGGACCCGCGGCGCACCGAGACGGCGAGGATCGCCTCCGAGCACCACTTCGTGCGACCGGGCTCCGACGTCGTCGTCCTGCTCGCGATGGTGCGCACCCTTCTCGTCGAGGGGCTCGCCCGACCGCCGGCGTACGTCGACGGGCTCGAGCAGCTGCGCGCGCTCGTCGAGCCGTTCACGGTCGAGCTCGCGGAGCAGGTGAGCGGACTCCCGGCTCAGGACATCGACCGGATCACCCGCGAGTTCTGCGCGGCCGACGGGGCGGCGGCGTACGGGAGGGTGGGCGTCTCGACCACCGGTTTCGGCTCGCTCTGTCACTGGGCGATCACGTGTCTCAATCTGCTGTCCGGGCACTTCGACCGGCCGGGCGGAGTGATGTTTCCCCAGCCGGCCGTCGATCTAAGGCGGTACGTCGGCGCAGGCCACTACGACCGGTACCGCAGCCGGGTGCGCGGCCTCCCCGAATACGGCGGCGAGCTCCCCGCCGCGGTGATGCGAGAGGAGATCGAGACTCCCGGCGACCGGCAGATCCGGGCGTTCGTCACCGTGGCCGGCAATCCGGCGCTGTCGACCCCGGACGGCCGCCGGCTGGCGGAGGCGCTCGACTCGCTGGACTTCATGGTCGCGATCGACTTCTACCTCAACGAGACGACCCGGCACGCCGACGTCATCCTGCCGCCGACGACAGCGCTGGAGCGCGACCACTACGACCTGGTGTTCCACTCCTTGGCGATCCGGAACACCGCACGGTTCAGCTCGGCCGTCTTCGCCAGGCCCGACGGCGCGCGGCATGACTGGGAGATCTACCGCGACCTGACGCTCCGAATGGGGAACCGATTGCAGCGGAAGGCCCCGCCGAAGGCCAGATTGATCCGCCGTGGGCGAGTGTCGCTGAGCCCGACGACACAGCTCGCCTTGTTGCTGCGGGCGGGCCGCAAGGTCTCGCTGGGGCAGCTGCGCGCCCACCCCGAGGGGGTTGACCTGGGGCCGCTGCAGCCCACGATGCCCGGACGACTGCAGACGAAGGACCAACGGGTCGATCTGGTTCCGGACCTGCTGGTCGGTGACCTCGACCGGCTACGGCACTGGCTCGACGACCGTCCGTCCGATGCGCTGGTGCTGATCGGGCGTCGGCACAAGCAGGACAACAACTCGTGGTTCCACAACACGACGCGGCTCACTCGCGGCAAGCCGCGGCACCAGCTGCTCATGCATCCGGGCGACCTGGCCGCCCGCGGCATCGAGGACGGCGCGCTGGTCGAGGTCGCCTCGCGGGTCGGACGCGTGCGGGTCGAGGTCTCCGCGACCGACGACATCATGCCGGGGGTCGTCTCGCTCCCCCACGGCTATGGGCACCAGGTCGACGGCACCCGGCTGCGTCACGCCTCCAAGCTGCCGGGGGCCTCGATCAACGACCTCACGGACCCCGAGCTCCTCGACCTGTCGGGGAACGCCGCGCTGAACGGCGTCGCGGTGACGGTTGCGGCCGTGTCGGGCTAGCCGGCGCACACGCGGCGTACCAGGTCGTCCCAGGAGCTCGTGAGCCCTTCGACGCTGACGCCCTCGACCTCGACCTGGTGCTCCAGGATCGGCACCTCGAGCGGTGCCAGCAGCGCGGTCGCCAGGAACGGGATGTCACCCTGCACCCCGAGCTCCCCCAGCAGGTAGCGCATGTGCATGGCGGTGAACGACACCGCGGCGTAGCTGCGGGCGCCCGCCTTGCCGGCCGCGACGATCAGTGAGCCGTGGACCAGGTTGAGCTGGATCCGGGTGTGGCCGAACGCGAGGAGTCGTTCCATCGGTGGCGCCCCGGGACCCAGTGGCGGCCGCCCGGAGATGATCGAGGCCTGGAATGCCGTCTCGCTCCGGTTGAGGACGGCGGCCATCAGACCCTCCCGGCTCTCGAACCGCCGGAAGACGGTGCCCTTGCCGACGCCGGCCCGAGCAGCGACGGCGTCCATCGTCACCGCGTCCACGCCGCACTCGCCGATCAGGGCGTCGGCGGCAGCCAGGAGGGCATCACGGTTGCGCGCTGCGTCCCGTCGTACCTGCGGCTCGTCGTCGACGAGCGGAAGCGGGATCGGCACCCCGGCAGCGTAGACGGGCCGTGTGGCCACGAGTCCAGGAATAAAATCGGACCGTAGTCCGCTTTGTGATTCATGATTGATCACAGCAGCACCCATGAGACCCGCGTCGTCGTGCTGCTCGGCAGCCTCCGCAACGACTCCTACAACCGCCGCATCGCCGAGCGGCTCCGGACCGAAGCGCCCGCCGGCGTGACCGTGGAGATCGCCACCGGTCTCGCCGACCTCCCGTTCTACAACGAAGAGCTCGACGGGGACGACGTCCCTGCCGCCGTGCAGGCGCTACGGACGCAGGTGTCCGGGGCGGACCGAGTGCTCGCGGTGACGCCCGAGTACAACGGCACGATGCCCGCAGTGCTCAACAACGCCATCGACTGGCTTTCTCGCCCGTACGGGATCGGCGCGCTCAAGGGCAAGCCGTTCGCCGTCGTCGGCGCCACCCCGACCCGATTCGGCGGCAAGCGGTCGCACGAGGACGCGCGCCGTTCCGCGACCATCGCCGGCGCCGACGTCGTACCCGATCTGGTCCTCTCGCACTCGACCCTCGACGCCGACGTGTTCGAGGACCCGGAGGTGTTCGCTCGCTTCCTGGGCGCCCTGGTCGCGCTGGTCGAGCACCGGCCGGCCGCCGAGGTCGCAGCCTGACCTTTCGTCGCCGTTCCATCACGCTGAGACCTCAGGCACCGAGCACCCGGCGTACGGCGTCGCGGGCGGCCATCGGGTCGCTCGCGGCGAGGGCGGCTTCCGCGGCGTCTTCCAGGGTGTCCATGCTCGCCGATGCCAGCCGGGCGCCGACGGGCCGGACGGCCGCGGACGCCATCGACAGCGACGTGATGCCCATACCGACCAGGACGCAGGCGAGCAGCGGGTCGGCGGCCGCCTCGCCGCAGACCCCGACCGACTTGCCGACCTGCTTGCCCGCCTCGGCGGTGATCGCGACCAGCTGGAGCACTGCCGGCTGCCAGGCGTCGGTGAGGTGGGCGAGGTCGGTGGCCATGCGGTCCGCCGCCATCGTGTACTGCGTGAGGTCGTTCGTGCCGATCGACAGGAAGTCGACCACCTCCAGCATCCGATGGGCGAGGAGCGCGGCGGAGGGCACCTCGACCATCACCCCCGGCTTCAGGCCCCTCGCCCGTACCGCCGACGCGAACGTCGCGGCCTCGGCCACCGTGGCCACCATCGGCGCCATCACCCAGGTCTCCGTGCCGGTCTCGCGAGCGGCCGCGGCGATGCCGTCGAGCTGGCGCGACAGAAGGTCGGGGTTGTCGAACGACAGACGAAGCCCGCGTACGCCGAGGGCCGGGTTCTCCTCGCCCTCGTGGGTCGCGAACGCCACCGGCTTGTCGGAGCCGGCATCGAGCGTGCGGACGACGACGTACCGACCTGCGAACGGCGCCAGCACCTCGCCGTAGATCGACGCCTGCTCCTCGGCGGACGGTTCGTCGGCGCGGTTGAGGAAGCACAGCTCGGTCCGGAAGAGCCCGACGCCCTCCACCGGCCCCGAGGCCGCCGCCCGCGCGGACTCGCCGTCGGCGACGTTGGCCAGGATCTTCACCCGGGTGCCGTCGGCGGTCTCACCCGGTCCGGTCCAGGCAGCGAGCGCCTCGCGTTGGGCGTGATCCGCTTCGACCAGTCGGTGTGCCTCATCCGGGTCGGGCGACGTCTCGACCGTCCCCGCCACACCGTCGACCAGCACCGACGTGCCTGCCACCAGGCTCATCGCACCCGCGGTGCCGACCACACACGGGATCGCGAGCTGGCGCGCGATGATCGCCGTGTGGCTGGTGGGTCCGCCGCGCTCGGTCACCAACGCCACGATGACCTTCGGGTCGAGCGTCGCCGTGTCCGACGGGGCGAGGTCCTCCGCCACCAGCACGGCCGGGTTCTCCGGCATCTGCACACCCGGCTCCGGCTCGCCCACCAGATGCGCCACGACGCGGCGTTCGATGTCGCGCAGATCGGTCACCCGCTCCGCCATGAGCCCGCCCATCGACGTGAACACCTGCACGAACTGCTGCACCGCCGCACGCACCGCAGCCAAGAGGTCGTCCCCGGACTTCAGGTGTTTGCGGACCGCCGAGCGGAGACCCTTGTCACGCGCGAGTGCCGCGCTCGCCGTCAGCACCTCGGCCGCGGCGTCCGAGGCCTTGTCGGCGCGCCGCGCGAACCCGTCGGCCACCGCAGCGGCGGCATCGTCGTACGCCGCCAGCCCCGACGCCTCGTCGTACGCCGATGCCTCGAACCGGGCGATTGCCTCCGGTGACACCTCGCCGCGCACCACTAGGACCGGCCCGTAGGCGACACCGGGGACGACCGGGGTGCCGTGCAGAGTGGGGGCCGCGGAGGAGGAGCTCATGGCAAACACGCTGCCACGATCCTCTTGACAAGTCAACACATTCGGGCGTAAAACAACACATACACAGATCGGAGCCAGACGTGACCATGTACGCCGAGGAGCGCCAGCAGGCCATCGCGCAGCTGGTCAACGAGCGCGGCCGGGTGTCGGTGAACCAGCTGGCCCGAGAGTACGAGGTCACGACCGAAACGGTCCGCCGCGACCTGTCGACACTGGAGCGGTTGGGTCTGGTCCGTCGCGTGCACGGCGGGGTGGTCCCGCCGGCGTCGTTGTCCTTCATCGAGTCCGGGCTGCGCGAGCGGGACGAGGTGAACACCGAGGTCAAGGAGCGGATCGCGCGCGCCGCCCTCGACCGGCTCCCTCCCTCGGGCGGCACGATCGTGCTCGACGCCGGTTCCACGACCAGCCGCCTGGCCAGCCTGCTCCCTCCCGAGCTCGAGCTCACCGTGATCACCCATGCGGTCCCGATCGCCGCGCGCCTGGCCGGTCAGCGCCAGATCGACCTCCGGCTGCTCCCCGGCCGGGTCCGACGGATGACCCAGGCCGCCGTTGGCGCGGACACGGTCGCGGCGCTGGGCGAGCTGCGCGTCGACGTCGCGTTCCTCGGGACGAACGGCGTGACCGCCGAGCACGGTCTCACGACGCCCGACCCTGACGAGGCCGCTGTGAAGCGCGCGCTGATCGCGAGCGGTCGTCGGGTCGTCACGCTGACCGACGCCTCGAAGTTCGGCATCGAGACGGCGGTGCGCTTCGCCGCGCTGGCAGAGATCGATGTCCTGGTCACCGACTCGAACGTCTCGTCGGCCAACCGGCGGGCGCTCACCAAGGCCGGCATCGAGGTGGACGTGGCATGACGCCCCGCAGGCAGTCCACGATCAGCGGGCCGGCGTCATGATCGTCACCCTGACCGCCAACCCCAGCCATGACCGGACGGTCAATCTCGCGGCCCCGCTCGAGCGCGGCGCGGTCCAGCGCGCCGACTCGGTGATCTCGCAGGCGGGCGGCAAGGGTGTGAACATCTCGCGCGCGTGCGTCGCCGCCGACCTGCCGTCGATCGCCGTGCTCCCCGCCGCCAAGGACGACCCGTTCGTCCTCGAGCTCCTCGCCGCCGGCATCGACTGCCGCCCGGTGGAGCACGAGGGCGACCTCCGCGTGAACATCACCATCACCGAGCCCGACGGCACCACCACCAAGCTGAACAGCCCCGGCCCGCAGGCCACCCCCCGGCTCCTCCGCGAGCTGCAGGAGGCCTTGGTACGCCGCGCGACGAGCGCCGACTGGATCGTGCTCGCCGGCTCGCTCCCCCCGGGCACCCCATCCGAGTGGTACGCCGAGCTTGTCACCGCCCTGCGAGCGGCCGGGGCCCGGGTCGCGGTCGACACCAGCGATGCTCCTCTGAAGGCGCTCGTCGAGGCGCTGTCGAAGAGCCGCGCAGGCGCGCCCCACTTGATGAAGCCCAACGGCGAAGAGCTCGCCTCGTTCACCGGCCACCACGTCGACGAGCTCGAGGCCGACCCGCTGGCCGCGGCCGACGCCGCTCGCGACCTGGTCGACCGCGGCGTCGAGTCCGTCCTGGTGACCCTCGGGCCGCACGGCGCGGTGCTGGTCGACGCCGGGGGCGCCTGGCATGCCGCGCCCCCGCCAACGACGGTCGTCAGCACCGTGGGTGCCGGCGACTCCAGCCTGTTCGGTTACCTCTACGGGGACGTCACGGGACGAGACCCCGACCACCGACTCGCACTCGCTGTGGCTTACGGCAGTGCGGCCGCCGGGCTCCCCGGCACGACCATCCCCCATCCCCTGCAGGTGCACACGGACCTGGTCCGCGTCGCCCGCCTCGATCTCCCGTCAGGAGACTGAAGATGTCCGACCTCATCACCGTCGCACTCGTGCGCCTCGATGCCGACCTCGGCACGGAGAAGCACGACGTGATCCGCGCCCTCGCCGGCATCGTCGCCGACGCGGGCCGCACGACTGATCCCGACCAGCTCGCGGACGACGCCATCACCCGCGAGGGGACCGCGCCCACAGGGCTCGCCGGCGGCATCGCGATCCCCCACTGCCGGACCACCGCCGTGGACGAGCCGACGCTCGCCTTCGTCCGCCTCGAGCCGAAGGTGGAGTTCGGCGCCAAGGACGGTCCGGCCGACCTGGCGTTCCTGATCGCCGCGCCGGCCGGTGGCGACGTCACCCACCTGCAGCTGCTCACCAAGCTCGCCCGCGCTCTGGTGAAGCCCGACTTCACCGCCGGACTGCGCAACGCCTCGACCGAGCAGGACGTCGTCGACCTCGTCATGGACGTCGTCGGTGACGCCCCGGCGCAGCCCACATCGACACCTGCACCTGCGCAGACCGCCTCCGCCGGCGACAAGTCGCTCGTCGCGGTCACCGCCTGCCCGACCGGCATCGCGCATACGTACATGGCCGCCGAGGCGCTCGAGGCCGCGGCCGCCAAGGCGGGTGTGCGGATCTCGGTGGAGACCCAGGGCTCCGCGGGCGCGAAGCCGCTTCCACCCGAGACCATCGCCGCCGCGTCGGCCGTCATCTTCGCCGTCGACGTGGGCGTCCGCGACCGCGGCCGCTTCGCCGGCAAGCCCGTGGTCTCGTCCAGCGTGAAGCGCCCCATCGACGACGGCGACGCGATGATCGCCGAGGCGCTGCGCTACGCCGACGACCCCCATGCACCGCGCGTCGAAGGCGCTCTCACGGCCGGCGAAGGGGCCAGCGGAGGCGGAGCCGGTGAGTCCTGGGGTGCCCGGACTCGTCGCGTACTGATGACAGGCGTCTCCTACATGATCCCGTTCGTCGCGGCCGGTGGTCTGCTGATCGCGCTGGGCTTCCTGTTCGGCGGCTACGAGATCGTCGGCCCCTACGGCCAGATCGCCGTGAAGAACACGATCTTCACCCTGCCGGACGCCGGCGGGCTCAAGCTCGAGCACGTCCTCGGTGGCACCGGCTTCTTCGCGTCCGGCTTCTTCGCCTACATCGGATCCTTGTTCTTCATCATCGGCAAGACGGCGTTCGCGCTGTTCATCCCGGCCTTCGCCGGCTACGTCGCCTACGCGATCGCCGACCGTCCGGGCATCGCACCCGGGTTCATCATGGGTGGCCTCGCTGCCAACCTGTTCAACGTCACGGCGGCCGACGGCACTGCCCTGCCTGCGACCGGCTTCCTCGGCGCCATCGTCGGCGGTGTGCTCGCCGGCCTGATCGCCCACTGGATCGCCAGCTGGCGGGTGCCGACCTGGGCCCGTGGCCTGATGCCGGTGATGGTGATCCCGCTTCTCACCTCGATCATCGCCGGCTTCATCATGATCGTCGTCCTCGGCAAGCCGATCTATTGGGTGATGACCGAGCTCAACCGCGGTCTCAACAACATGAGCGGCAGCAGCGCGGTCCTGCTCGGCATGATCCTCGGCCTGATGATGGCCTTCGACATGGGCGGGCCGCTGAACAAGGTCGCCTACGTGTTCGCCACCGCCGGCATCGGCGTGGCCAGCCTGGCTGCCGACGCGCCACAGCTGAAGATCATGGCCTCGGTGATGCTCGCCGGCATGGTGCCCCCGATCGCGCTCGCCCTGTCCACCGTGCTCCGGCCGAACCTCTTCACCGTCGCCGAGCGCGAGAACGGCAAGGCCGGCTGGCTGCTCGGCGCGTCGTTCATCACCGAGGGCGCGATCCCATTCGCCGCGGCCGACCCGCTGCGGGTGATCCCTCCGATCATGCTCGGCAGCGCGGTGACAGGCGCTCTCTCGGAGGCGTTCAACGTCGGCATCCGGGCACCGCACGGCGGTATCTTCGTGATCTTCGCAGTGCACAACATCCCCGGGTACCTGGCGTCCCTGGCTGCTGGTGTCGTCGTCGGAGCGATCGCGGTGATCATCGCCAAGACGGTCTGGCCTGTGAACACCGACGTCGCGACCGTCTGACCAGAAGCATCCACGCCCAATAGAGGAGAACCCATGCCCACCAAGTCCGTCGTCGTCGGTTCGGCCGTCGGCCTGCACGCCCGGCCCGCCGCGATCATCTCCGAGGCGGCCGGCGAGCTCGACTCCGAAGTGCTGATCGGCGTGCCCGGCGGCGACCCCGTGGACTCGAGCTCGGCGCTACTGATCATGACCCTCGGCGCCGGCAAGGGTGACACGGTCGAGGTCTCCGGCGACGACGAGGCGGCTGTCAACGCCATCGCGGCCCTCGTCGAGCAGGACCTCGACGCCTGAGCGAGGACATTCCGACTCGGCGAAGCCGAGACGGAACACCGCAGCGAATGCCTAGCGAGCTTGCTCGCAAGGCGGCTCACCAGTGCCGCGCGCCCTCGGTCATGGGCGCGGCACGCCCAAGATGTCGTGGGCGTCCCCGACATCGGCACGCATTTGCTCGACGAGCGCTTCGACGTCATCGAAACGCACCATCCCGCGGATCCGCTCGACGAAGGACACCTCGACCTCGACGTCGTAGAGCTCCAGATCGTCGCGGTCGAGGACGTAGGACTCGACGCGGCGCTCGCGCTCACCGTCGAAGGTCGGGTTGGTTCCGACGCTGATCGCGGCCGGGAAGCGTTCGCCGGTGTCCAGGCGCCGCAACCACCCGGCGTACACCCCGTCTGCGGGCGCTGTGGTCAGGTCGCGCGTGGGCACGTTGGCCGTCGGGAAGCCCAGCTCACGACCTCGCTGGTCACCACGCACGACCACCCCGCGGACCACGAACGGTCGACCGAGCGCCTGCGCCGCTCCGGCGACGTCGCCGGCGGCCAGGCAGGTCCGGATGTACGTCGACGACCACACCTGCGGGCCGCCGTCGAGAGGCACGCCAACCGTGCGGTATCCGAGCGCGTCACCACTCGCCGTCAGGGATGCCACGTCGCCGGCCGCACGCGATCCGTACCGGAAGTTGGCTCCCACCACGACGACCGCGGCGTGCAAGGCGCCGGCCAGGACCCGCCCGGCGAACTCGTCGGGCGACCACGAGGCGATGTCGCGGTCGAACGGCAGCGCCAGCACGTCGTCGACCCCCGCAGTGCGCAGGAGCCCGGCCCGGGTCTCGATGTCGGTGATCGTGATGGGTGCGTGCTCGGGACGCAGGACCGCCATCGGGTGTGGGTCGAAGGTCACCGCCACCACCCGCAGCCCTTCGGCGTCGGCGGCGGCGCGCGCCTCGCGCACGACGTGCTGGTGGCCGAGGTGCACCCCGTCGAAGTTCCCGATGACGACGGCGGTGCGACCGAGGTCCGCCGGGACGTCGTCCAGGGACCGCCAGATCTGCACGGCTGGCAGCCTAACCAGCCGGGCGCGGCACCGGAGGGCCCACCCGCTGCCGACCCCCGCGATCCCCGCGCGGTGTGACGCGCTGGGTCAGACGAAGACGGCCACCGCCCGGGCCCCGTCCTCCTGCGGCTGGTACAGGGCCAGGAACTCGCCGTCGGGGGCGAACAGCGCCGTGGTCTCGACGAGTGAGAGGTCGAGGCGGCGGCCGACGCGTACGTCAGCGGCCTGAGTGTCGTCGAGGTCGATGGCTGGGAAGGACGCGCGAGCCGCGTCCGCGATGGGCGTGATGGCGAAGTGCTCCGTCAGGTCGTCGAGCGTCCCGGCGTCATCGAGGGTGAACGGCCCGACCGCGGTTCGACGCAACGCGGTGAGGTGGCCGCCGACACCCAGCGCAGCGCCGAGATCGCGGGCGATCGCGCGGACGTAGGTGCCGCTGGAGCAATGGACAGAGACATCGACGTCCGGCAGGTCGACCCTGGTCACGTCCATGGCGCGGATCGTCACCCGGCGCGCGGGAAGGTCGACGTCCTCCCCTGCCCGGACACGGGCGTACGCACGTTTCCCGTCGATCTTGACCGCAGAGACGGCGCTGGGCACCTGGTCCAGCTCCCCGACGAGGCCGCCCAGCGACCGGCGTACGGCGTCCTCGGTCAGCCCGTCGGTCGTCCGGGTGTCGACGACCTCGCCCTCGGCGTCATCGGTCGTGGTGGTCGCGCCCAGCCGGATGGTGGCGTCGTACCGCTTGTCCTCGAGCGTGAGATGGCCGAGCAGGCGGGTGGCGCGGTTGAGTCCCAGCACGAGAACGCCGGTGGCCATCGGGTCGAGAGTGCCCGCGTGGCCGACCTTGCGGGTGCCGGCCAGCCGGCGTACCTGGGAGACGACGTCGTGCGAGGTCATGCCGGCCGGCTTGTCGACGACGACGAGCCCGGAGCCCTGCGCCTGTCCTGAGGAGCCGAGGGACGAGGCGTCTGGAAGGGTCACAGCGACTCGGCCTCGTCGTCCTCTGTCTCGTCCAGCTCGCGGGGTTTCTTGTAGGGGTCGGCCTCGCCGGCGTACGACTCGACGCGTCGAGCGGCCGCCTCCTCGTCGAGGGCCTTGGCCCGGGCCAGGACCTCGTCGAGGTGACGCGCGTTCTCGGGGAGGGCATCCTGGACGAAGGTCAGCGTGGGTGCGTGCCGCATTCCGAGCTGCTTGGCGACCTCGGAGCGCAACAGGCCCTTGGCCGACTCCAGCGCCGCCGCCGTGCTGACGAGGTCGGCCTCCTCGCCGAGCACGGTGTAGAACACCGTGGCCTGCTGGGAGTCACCGGTGACGCGGACGTCGGTCACCGTGACGAACCCGAGCCGCGGGTCCTTGATCCGCCGCTCGAGCATCTCCGCGACGGTGACCTGGATCCGGTCCGCGATCTTCCGGATGCGTGGGTTGGCCATTGCCTACTCCTGGTCTCACTGATGTGCAGGTCACCATGACGTGTCGCTGGCCCGTCACTTCCCACGGCGTGCATGCCGTAGGAAGTGACGGTTCGCCTGCATCCCATGGTGGAACTGCGGACGGACGCTCTCAGGCCCGCGGGATCTCCTTCATCTCATAGGCCTCGACGACGTCGCCCTCCTTGATGTCCTGGTAGTTCCGGAGGACCAGACCGCACTCGAAGCCCTCGCGGACCTCGGCGGCGTCGTCCTTCTCCCGCTTCAGCGAGGCCAGGTCGAGGCTGTCTGCCACGACCGCTCCGTCGCGGATCAGCCGCACCTTGGCGTTGCGCCGGATCACCCCGCTGGTGACCATGCAGCCGGCGATGTTGCCGATCTTCGACGAGCGGAAGATCGCGCGGATCTCCGCCTGGCCGAGGGTCGACTCCTCGTACTCCGGCTTGAGCATGCCCTTGAGCGCGGCCTCGATCTCCTCGATCGCCTGGTAGATGACCGTGTAGTAGCGGATCTCGACGCCTTCCTTGTCCGCCAGCTCGGTCGCCTTGCCCTGGGGCCGGACATTGAAGCCGATGATGATCGCGTCGGACGCGGCCGCCAGCATCACGTTGGTCTCGGTGATCGCACCGACACCGCGGTCGATCACGCGCAGCGACACCTCGTCGCCGACGTCGATCTTGGCCAGCGAGTCCTCGAGAGCCTCCACCGAACCCGACACATCGCCCTTGAGGATCAGCGTGAGCTCCTGGCTCTCGCCCTTCTCCATGGAGGCCATGAAGTCCTCGAGGGTACGACGCACGCGGCGCTGCGCCTGCATGGCCGCACGCTCACGAGCCTCGCGCTTCTCGGCGATCTGGCGGGCCACCCGGTCGTCCTCGACGACCAGGAAGTTCTGACCCGCACCCGGCACGGCCGACAGACCGAGGACCATCGCCGGCTGCGCCGGGAAGGTCTCCTCCATCGACTCGCCGTGCTCGTCGAGCAGCGCCCGCACCCGGCCGTGGGCCGGACCGGCAACGATCGAGTCACCCACGCGGAGCGTGCCGCGCTGGACCAGCACCGTCGCAACCGGACCGCGGCCCTTGTCGAGGTGCGCCTCGACGACAAGCCCCTGGGCATCCTGGTCGGGATTGGCCCGCAGGTCGAGCGACGCGTCGGCAGTCAGCACGATCGCCTCGAGCAGCTTGTCGAGGTTGATCTCGGCCTTGGCCGAGACGTCGACGAACATCGTGTCGCCGCCGTACTCCTCGGGCACCAGGCCATACTCGGTGAGCTGGCCCCGGACCTTCGTCGGGTCCGCCTCGGGCTTGTCGATCTTGTTCACCGCAACCACGATCGGCACGTTGGCTGCCTTGGCGTGGTTGAGCGCCTCCACCGTCTGCGGCATCACGCCGTCGTCGGCGGCGACCACGAGGACCGCGATGTCCGACGACTGCGAGCCACGGGCTCGCATGGCGGTGAACGCCTCGTGACCCGGGGTGTCGATGAAGGTGATGGCGCGATCCTGGCCCTCGACCTCAGTCGCCACCTGGTAGGCGCCTATGTGCTGGGTGATGCCGCCGGCCTCCTTGTCGACCACGTTGGCCGAGCGGAGGGCGTCGAGGAGCTTGGTCTTGCCGTGGTCGACGTGACCCATGACGGTGACGACCGGCGGACGGACCACCAGATCGCCCTCCTCACCCTCGTCCTCGCCGAACTCGAGGTCGAACGACTCGAGCAGCTCGCGGTCCTCGTCCTCGGGAGAGACGACCTGGACGATGTAGTTGAGCTCCTCACCGATGAGCTCGAGCGTCTCGTCGTTGACCGACTCGGTAGCGGTCACCATCTCGCCCAGCGAGAAGAGCATCTGCACCAGCGAGGCTGCGTCGACGTTGATCTTCTCGGCGAAGTCGGTCAGGGACGCGCCACGCGCGAGACGGACCGTCTCGCCGTTGCCCTTGCGGACGCGCACGCCACCGATCGTCGGCGCCTCCATCTGCTCGAACTCCTGGCGACGCGCGCGCTTCGACTTGCGACCGCGACGCGAGGGACCACCCGGGCGACCGAAGGCGCCCTGGGTCTGGCCACGCCCGCCGGGACGGCCGCGACCACCGGGGCCACCCCCGAACGCCGGGCCACCGCGGCTGGGAGCCCCGGCACCGGGACCACCGCGGCCCGGAGCGCCGGCACCGGCGCTGGCGCCGCCACGACCCGGGGCACCGCCCCGAGCGGGGGCGCCGCCTCGGCTCGGAGCACCGGCGCGACCAGGACCACCGGGCCCACCAGGACCACCGGGGCCGCCAGCACCACCGGGCCCGCGGTTGGCGCCGAACGTGCTGGTGTTGCGGGCAATCATCGCGGGGTTGGGACGCGGCATGCCGGGACGGCCACCGCCCGCCGGACGGGGCGGGTGGTTGTCGTCCTCGTCGCTCTCGCGTGGCACCGGGGCGGGGCGACGGCCCATGCCCTGGCTGGACGCGAACGGGTTGTTGCCCGGACGCGGCGCACCCGGACGGGCCGCCGGCCGTGGTGCGGCAGGAGCCGGCGCCTGCGCGGCCGGAGCCTCGGGCTCGGCGGGCGGCTCGGGCTCCGTGGCCTCCGGCTCGGCCGGGGCGGCAGCCTTCGGGCCGGGCCTCGGGGCGGTCGTGGTCTCGTCGGCGATCGTCTCAGCGCCGTCGGACTCGACGGTCGCCGGCGCCTCGGCGGCGGCCGCCTTCTTCGCAGCCGGCGCTGGCGCGGGCTGCTCGGCGGGCTCTGCCGCGGCCTTGTTGGCCAGCAGGGTGTCGCCGTAGGTCTTCTTGAACTTCATCTCGACCGGGAGTTCGATCGTCGAGGAAGCAGACTTGACGAACTCGCCCATCTCCTTCAGCTTGTCGAGAACTTCCTTGCTCTCGATGCCGTAGGTCTTGGCAAGCTCGTGTACTCGGGTCTTGGCCACTGTTCTCCTTCTGGCCGAAGACCCGCTTCCCTCTGCGTGAGGGGTAGATCTCAGACCGTTGGTGGGTGCTGCAAACTCATCGGGAGGTACTCATCGAGTGCTCATGAGCTACTGCTCCAGTTCCTGTTCGGTTGGTCGGTCTGTCATGGTGCCGAGCGAGGCGATGTACGACGCCACCGGCGCGCTGTCGAGGCCGGTGGCGGACCGGAGGGCCCGACCGAAGGCTCGGCGGCGGACGGCGAGGTCAAAGCACGCGGTCGTGGGGTGCAGGTGCGCCCCGCGTCCGCGCCGGGTGGCTGCTGGATCGGGCACCACGACCGGCCGGCCGTCGGCGTCCGAGCCAGCGGTCACCCGCAACAGCTCGCTCTTGGCGACCCGCTCCCGGCACCCGATGCACGTCCGGACCGGTCCGAAGACCGCCATGGAGGCAGGGGAAACCGATGCGCGAGCCACTGGTGTAAACCCTACCGCGCACGGGCGGTATTCCCCGAACTGAGTCGAACCCTGGGCCTCCGGGCACGGCTATCGTGCCCGCGTGCGTGCGCTCGCGGCCCTTCTCTCCCCCGTCGCCCGGCGCCTGGTGTACCCCGGTGCCGCGACCAGGGTGCCCGCTGAACTGACCGACCTGGAGCTGCGAGTCGACGGGATCTCGCTGCGGGGGTGGATGGTCAACCCAGGCCGGGAGCGCGCGCTCGTGTACTACGGCGGGAACGGCGAGGGCCTGGACTGGCTGGTCCCCGAGCTCGGCCCGCGCTTCCCCGACCACACGTCGTACCTGGTCGCCTATCGTGGGTACGGCGCCAGCGAGGGGACGCCTGGTGAGCGGGTGCTCACCAGCGATGCGCTCGCGGTGTTCGACCACGCCGCCGGGCGTCACCCCGGTCGGATCGATGTGGTCGGCCGGAGCCTGGGCAGCGGGGTGGCGATGCAGGTGGCGGTGCGGCGTCAGGTCGAGCGGCTGGTGTTGATCACGCCGTTCGACAGCCTCGTCGCCACCGCCGCTGATCTGTTCCCGCGACTTCCCGTGCGCCATCTGCTGCGCGATCGGTGGGACTCCGCCTCAGTCGCCCATCGGCTCCGGGCGCGAACGTTGGTCGTCCGCGCCGGCCGCGACGCGGTCGTCCGACCGCCCCGCACCGACCGGCTGGTCGAGGTGCTGCCCGCCGACACCGCAGAGCTGGACCTGCCGGACGCCGAGCACGCGACGCTGCACGAGGATCCGGCGTACTGGCCCGCGATCGTCGACTTCCTGGACTGACCCTCGAAATCACGCCGAGTCGGCGCAAACAGACGTCGAAATCGCGCCGAGTCGTCACGTGACGACTCGGCGTTCTGTCCTCGGTGTGGGGAGGGGGCGGTCCTAGGCTCGGGGCGTGGCCGCCTTCCGCGACGACTTCGACGACGACCGCCTCGACCCTGCTGTCTGGGATCCGCATTACCTGCCGCACTGGGGCACCCGCGCCGCCACCGCCGCACACCATGACTTGACCGGCAGCTACCTTCGGCTGTCGATCCCGGTGGACCACCCGTTGTGGTGTCCCGACCAGCACGAGACACCCCTACGCACCTCCGGCATCGCATCGGGCGCTCACTCGGGTCCGGTCGGCAGCACCGTCGGCGGACAGCCGTTCCTCGACGGCCAGACGGTGCGTGAGGAGCAGCCTCGCCTCGAGGGCTGGCTGCCGAGGAGGGGCGAGGTCGCCGTGCGGTGCCGCATGGAGATCTCCCATCGTTCGATGGCGGCGGTCTGGCTGAGCGGCTTCGAGGAGGCGCCGGAGCAGAGCGGTGAGCTCTGCTTGGTCGAGGTCTTCGGCAAGGACCTCGAGCCCGGCCGGTCTGCCGAGGTGGGGATGGGGATCAAGAAGCTGCGGGACCCCGGCCTGGTGCACGACTTCGTGGCGCCGCGGATGCCGATCGATGTGGCCGACTGGCACGAGTACGCCGTGCGCTGGGACGACGACGAGGCCTTCTTCACCCTGGACGGTGAGTACGTCCGCACCTGCCGCAACCCGCCGACGTACCCGCTCCAGGTGATGATCGCGGTCTTCGACTTCCCAGACTGGTCACGCAGCGACGATGCCCACCTGGTGCCGGCGTACGACCTGGACTGGATCAGCGGCTCGGACTGACCGTCACTTCAGCCACACGGATCACATCTCGCAGGCACTCTTGCCGCTTGTCGGCCGTTGCAACGCCCAAGAAGCGACGGGATCCCCGGTGAGCCGGGGATCCCGACCGCCCCCTCACTCCTCGTCCGAGCGGATGTCGATGCGCCAGCCGGTGAGGCGGGCGGCGAGGCGGGCGTTCTGCCCCTCCTTGCCGATGGCCAGCGACAGCTGGAAGTCCGGGACGATCACGCGCGCGGACTTCGCCTCGGCATCGACCACTTCAACGCGGGTGACGCGCGCTGGCGACAGGGCGTTGGCGACGAACTCGGCGGGGTCCTCGGAGTAGTCGACGATGTCGATCTTCTCGCCGTGGAGCTCCGACATCACGTTGCGCACACGCTGGCCCATGGGGCCGATGCACGAGCCCTTGGCGTTGACTCCGGGTGTGGTCGAATGCACCGCGATCTTGGTGCGGTGGCCGGCTTCACGCGCGAGGGCGGAGATCTCGACAGTGCCATCGGCGATCTCGGGGACCTCGAGCGCGAACAGCTTCTTGACCAGATTGGGGTGGGACCGCGACAGCGTGATCTGCGGCCCGCGCATGCCCTTGCGCACCGAGACGACCAGGCACTTGATGCGCTCACCGTGCTGATAACGCTCCCCCGGCACCCGCTCACCGAGAGGCAGCAGCGCCTCGAGCTTGCCCAGGTCGACCATCACGTCGTCGGGGTTGCGGCCCTGCTGGATCACGCCCGAGATGAGGTCGCCTTCCTTGCCGGAGAACTCGCCGTACCGGATGTCGTCCTCGGCGTCGCGGAGGCGCTGGAGCATGATCTGCTTCGCGGTCGTCGCCGCGATCCGGCCGAAGCCCTCTGGGGTGTCGTCGTACTCGCCGATTGGGTTGCCCTCGTCGTCGAGCTCCGAGGCGAACACGGTGACGTGGCCACTCTTGCGGTCGAGCTCGACCCGTGCCTGCTCCACCGCCCCCGGTGTCTTGTGGTACGCCGTCAGCAGCGCCTGCTCGATCGCCTCGATCAGGATCTCGAAGGAGATCTCCTTCTCGCGCTCGAGCGTACGCAGGATCGACAGATCGATGTCCACGGCCTAACTCTCCTTGGACGGTCGGTTGAACTCGATCTGAACCAGCGCCTTGGCCACGTCGGCGTACTCCAGTCGGTGCTCCGTGCCCGAGACCATGAGCGTGACTCCGGAGTCGTCGCTCGGCCCGACGCGACCCGTGACCTGGCTGCCGTCGCGGAGGCTGGCCCGGACCAGACGGTCGTGGTTGCGTCGCCAGTGGCGCGGCTCGGTGAGCGGCCGCTCGACGCCCCGGGATGTGACCTCGAGTGTGTAGGCCTGCTCACCCATCAGGTCGTCGTCCTCGAGCTCCCCGGAGACGGTCCGCGTGGCCTCGGCGATGTCGTCGAGCGTGACGCCACCGTCCTTGTCGACAGCGACGCGGAGCACACGCCTCTTCCCGGCAGGCGTCAACTCGACGGCCTCGAGGTCGAGACCGAGCCCGGACAACGGATCGCGGAGCGCATCGCTGATCCGGGAGCTGTCCGGAATGAACGGGCTCACGACGCGACCTCCTGTGCTGTTGTCGTTGCTCACGATAGCGGGTGCCTAGGCCGTCGCCATCCGGCCGGACTGGCCGTGGTCACCCCACGCGGGACTGGTTGCCAAGCAGCCCGGAGATAGGGTCGCGGGCGTGTCCGGCTCCCCTCTCTCACGCCGTGACGTGCTGCGTGTCGCAGGACTCGGCGGTGTCGCGGGGATGCTCGGAGTCGGCGTGCTCTCGGGGTGCGACCTCGACCCCGAGTCCACCCCGAAGCCGCCGGCCGTGGCGCCGCCGGACCCCGACCAGCACATCGTGGACGCCGCTCGGGCCGAGCTGCGGGGACTGCTGGTCCGGCTGTCCGCGACGAGCGGCACGGCATCACTGATCGCGTGCCACCGGGTACAGCTGGCCGCGCTCCAGGGCGAGCCACCAGCCACGAGCCTGCATGGCCGCCCGCTGACGTGGGCCCAGACGGTGGCGCGCGAACGGCGCGCGGCCGATCGGTTCACCCAGTGGGCGTCCACCTGTCAGAACGGCGACTTGGCGCGCGTCCTGGCCTCGGTGGCCGCGGGCACCCGCACGCAACCGGTGCTGCACACCTCGGCAGAGCGATCGTCACCATGACGTCACAGGTCGACGCGATGCAGCAGACCTTGGCCGCCGAGCATGCGGCGATCTTCGTGCTCGGCGCGCTGGGCGGACGAGCATCGGCATTGCCGCGGTCGCCGCTGCGCTCGGCCCTCGACGCGGCGTACGCCCGTCACGTCGAGCGCCGTGATCAGTTGCGCACGATGATCAGCGCCGACGGCGCTGAGCCGGCGGCCGCGGAGCCGGCGTACCGCCTGCCGACACCGTTGACGACCGCCGCGCAGATCGCGGCCGAGGCGCTCCGAGTGGAGCGCGCCTGCGTCTCGACGTACGCCGCGCTGGTGGCGGCCACCTCGGACGCCGAGCGGGGCTGGGCGATCGACGCCCTGGTCACCACGGCGGTCGGTGAGGCGGCGTTCGGCGGACAGCCCGAGGCCCTGCCCGGCCTCGGGAACACCTGACCAGACCGGCTCCGAGATGCAGAAGCCCCCGGCCCAGACGGGCCAGGGGCGGACGCCTGGTGCTCCGAGGAATTCCCGAGACATTCCCCGAAGCACCGGGCGCCGGGCCAATGGGGGGTATCGGCCCGGGATCAGGATCGAGGTGGGGGGTGATCCATGACCCGTTGTGCACAATCATGCAACGCGCGCCCCGGGCGCGGGGAAACCTTCGTGCCTCATGTTTGTGCAATGCCAAAACATGAAGTTCAAATTCCCGCCAGAACCCCCGGTAGCTCGGAGAGCGCCCGGATGACGCCGTCGGGTTTGCCCTCCGTGTGGCCCACCTGGCCCGACGGGATGGTGCTGAGCGGGATGTGCACGGCCCGCATCCCGGCCTGGTGAGCGCCCCAGACGTCGTCAAACAGCCGGTCGCCGACGTAGACACAGCGAGCAGGGTCGGTCGTGCCGACCGCGGCCATCGCCTCCCTGAAGGCGTACGGCGACGGCTTGGTCCAGGGGATCTCGCTGGTGTAGACGTCGCCGTCGATCAGGTCGTAGACGCCGTCCCGCTCGAAGATGTCGACGTGCCACTCGCGCGGCCAGATTGTGTTGGACAGCACGCCCACGCGGATTCCGGCGGCACGGAGCTGCTCGAACAGCGGCCGGACCTCGGGGTCGGTGCGCGTGTGTGGCTCCCAGAACTTCCGGTACGCCGTGAGCAGCGCCGGGTCGTGGTCGAGCCCGGCCTCGTCGAACAGGTCGGCGATGGTGGAGCTCTGCTGGTGGTCGCGCGAACGTCCCCACACGACGTTGCCGGCCTCGTGCAGCGCAGCCCGCGCGGCATGCGGGTCGTGAGCAACTGTGGTGACGGCGGCCGCGAGCGCCAAGGACTCGGCATGGAAGTCGACGTCGTGCCAGCGGGTCAGGGTCCCGCCCCAGTCGAAGATCACCGCGTCGAACTTCACGGCTCCGACCCTAGGACGACGCGCGCCGCCGCCCGAAATCGCGTTGCGGTCCGCCGCTCGGACTGGTGAGGTCCGACCGTGGTACCGGACGACTTCGACGGCGGGTGGGACAACCACGTCACCCTGGTGGACGGACGCTGGGTCGACCGGACCCCGCGCCGGCCGGACGGCGAACCTCCCCTGCGTCGGGAGGCCGAGCTGCTGCCGTGGCTCGCCCCGCTCCTCCCGCTACCGGTCCCGGTGCCGGTGGTCGTGTCCGAGAGTCCCGTGACGGTCAGGCACGCCTACCTGCCGGGTGACGCGTGCCCCGGTACGTCCGCCGCACACGGGCGAGCCGTGGGGCGCTTCCTCGTGGCACTGCACGGCGTCGATCCGGACGAGGCCGAACGCCATGGCGCCCGGGACGCCCCGTCGTCCCACGCCGAGACGCTCCTCACCCTCAATCGGATGGTGCGCGAGGTGCTGCCGCTCCTGCCCGACCGTGTCGCGACCGAGGGTCGCGCCCTGCTGGCCCGGGCGGCTCTGGCGCCGCGCAGCAGACTGGTGCACGGCGACCTCGGTCCCGAACACATCCGGGTCGTGGGCGAGCGGGTGACCGGGATCATCGACTGGGGCGACACCTGCATCGGCGACCCGGCGCTGGACCTCGCGTGGACGACCATCGGGGCCACTCGGGCGTTTGCCGACGCCGTCCTGGCGACGTACCGACCCGACGACGAGCTGGTCGCGCGCGCCCGGGACTGGCGTCAGCTCGGCCCGTGGCACGAGGTGCTCTACGGCCTCGGGGATGGTGGCCCCGGCTTCGTCGAGAGCGGCCTGGCCGGCGTCGTCACCCGCCTCGAGCAGTTCTGAGCCCTCCCTCGCCGAGTCGTCACCTGCCGACTCGGCGCGAAAACGATGTCTCTGTCCGCCGAGTCGCTGGTCAGGCGCGGACCAGGCTCAGCAGGTGGTTGACCACGGCGGCGGCCGGGACCTCCTCGCGCTCCCCGGTCCGCCGGTCGCGGACCTCGATGGTGCCCTCGGCCAGCTTGCGGCCGACCACCACGATCGTGGGGACCCCGATCATCTCGGCGTCCTTGAACTTCACCCCGGGGCTGACCTTGGGGCGGTCGTCGTACAGCACGGTCACCCCGTCTGCGGCGAGCTCGGTGGCGATCCGGTCGGCCGCGGCGAAGATCGCGTCGTCCTTGCCGGTGGCGACGACATGGACGTCGGCAGGCGCGACGTTGCGGGGCCAGCACAGTCCCAGCTCGTCGAGCGAGCCCTCTGCGATCGCGGCGACGGCGCGTGAGGGCCCGATGCCGTAGGACCCCATGGTCACGGTGACCAGCTTGCCGTTCTCGTCGAGAACCTGGAGGCCGAGCGCGTCGGCGTACTTCCGGCCGAGCTGGAAGATGTGTCCCATCTCGATCCCGCGGGCGGTCTCGAGCGTGCCCTGGTCGCAGTTGGGGCAGGGGTCGCCGTCCCAGACCTCGGCGGCCTCGATCGTGCCGTCAGGGGTGAAGTCGCGACCTGCCACCAGGTCGAGCACGTGCGAGCCGGCGAGGTCGGCGCCGGTGACCCACCGAGTGCCCTCGACGACCCGAGGGTCGACCAGGAACCGGATACCGGAGGCGTTCTTCTCCCCCAGCACTCCCGGGCCGATGTATCCCTTGACCAGGCTGGGGCACGTCGACATCTCGTCCTCGCTCATGGGCTCGACCTCGATCGGCTCGAGCTGTCCCTCCAGGCGCTTCTGGTCGACCTCGCGATCGCCGGGTACGCCGATCGCGATCGGCTCGCGAGTGCCGTCGGGGTGCTTGAACACCACCAGGACGTTCTTGAGCGTGTCGCCTGCAGCCCAGGGACGGTCGTCGCGGGGGTACGTCTCGTTCAGCAGGGAGACCAACGTCTCGATGGTGGGCGTGTCCGGCGTCTGCTCCGAATGCGCGTCGGGGACGTCCTCGTAGGGGACGGGAGCGGGCGGCCGGACCTGGACGGCCTCGACGTTGGCGGCGTAGTCGCAGTTCGTGCAACGCACGTACGTGTCCTCACCGACCGTCGCCTTGGCCAGGAACTCCTCGGACTTGGATCCGCCCATCGCCCCGGACGTGGCCTTCACGATCACGTAGTCGAAGCCGAGTCGATCGAAGATGCGGATGTAGGCGTCGCGGTGTCGCTGGTACGCCGCGTCCAGGCCGGCGTCGTCGATGTCGAACGAGTAGGAGTCCTTCATCGAGAACTCCCGGCCGCGCAGCAACCCGGCGCGGGGTCGCGCCTCGTCGCGGTACTTGGTCTGGATCTGGTAGATCGCCAGCGGCAGGTCCTTGTACGACGAGTACAGGTCCTTGACCACGAGCGTGAACATCTCCTCGTGGGTGGGGCCGAGCAGGTAGTCGGCTCCTTTACGATCCTTGAGGCGGAAGATGCCGTCGCCGTACTCGGTCCAGCGGCCGGTGGCCTCGTAGGGCTCGCGGGGCAGCAACGAGGGGAAGAGCAGCTCCTGGGCGCCGATCGCGTCCATCTCGTCGCGGACGATCGCGTCGATTCGCCGGAGCACCCGAAGGCCGAGCGGCAGCCAGGTGTAGATCCCCGGGGCGTTGCGGCGGATGTAGCCGGCCCGGACCAGCAACCTGTGGCTGGGCACCTCGGCGTCCGCCGGGTCGTCGCGCAGGGTGCGGACGAAGAGGCTGGACATGCGTAGGACGGTGCTCATGAGGAGAGCCTACGGTCGGCCTCGCCGAGCCAGCGAAAGGGTTTCCCGAGGTTTCGAGACGCGTCAGAACATGATGGTGGCGAACGTCGCCGTCTGGCGGAAGCCGACGCGCTCGTAGGCACGCCGGGCGGGCTCGTTCCAGATGTTCGCATACAGGGAGACCACTGGAGCGATGTCGCGCCGGCAGGCCTCGACCACTGCCGCGACCCCGCTGGCGGCAAAGCCCTCGCCGCGCCGGTCCGGGGCCACCCACACGCCCTGGATCTGGGCCGCGTGCGGTGTGGCGTGGGCGACCTCGGCCTTGAACACGACCCGACCGTCCTCGATCCGCGCGAACGACCAGCCGAGACCGATCAGCTGGCGCACGCGGGAGCGATAGATCGGCGCTCCCCCGTCGGCCTCGGGATCGACCCCGACCTCCTCGGTGTACATCGCGACGCACGCGGGATAGAGCACCGCGAAGTCGTCCGGCGTCGTACGACGTACGGAGGGGTCGGGCGAGAGGTGCGACGCCTCGGCCAGCTCGAGGTGCGGCTGGTCCCACCGCGCCTCACGGGCGGGCCCCCATGATTCGGAGAGGCAGTCCCACAAGGGCCAGACCTGGTCCTGGAGCCCGACGATCGTGACGACGGAGCGCGGTCGGGTGAGGGCACGCTCGGCGAACGCGCGGGCGTCGTCGGGGGCACACTCGACCGGGACCAGGTTGGCCCCGACATGACAGCCGGCAACGAGCCGGCCTCCGTCGTATCGACCCCAGATCTCGCCGGCGAGCAGGCGGCCCTCGAGGTTGGTGCTCCGGGCGCGGTACTCGGCGAACGCGTTGACCACAGGGCTCCGCCCGGTGAGCTCGAGGAACTCCGGCAGGTCGGAGGGACCGAGCACGTTCACTCCCTGACGCGCACGGAACCTGGACAGGGTCACACGGCGGAGCCTACGCGGGTTGTCGTGCCCACGGTCGGGTCAGCGGTGCCACCATCCGTTGTTGTAGACATCGAGGCCGAACACCGGCAGACCGGGCACCGACGCCATGCCGAGCTTGGGCAGGCGGTACAGCTCCTCGAGCGATGCGAGCAACGAGTAGTGGTTGTAGTCCGTGGTGCTCCAGGTGTCGCGCCGCGTGAAGCGCGAGATGATCAGTGCACCGATCTTCCCTCCGCCCGGACCGACGATTCCGGGGCTGGAACCGAGCATCGCGTTCGGGCCGGGCACCTCGGGGCAGCTGGGGCACGCGGTCGAGTCCACAACCGGGCTGTCCGACTCGTCGGCGGTGATGACCAGCATGCCGTTCTTCTTGAACGCCGGCGAGCCCAGGATCCGCGGCGCCCAGTTCTTGAGGAACTTGTCGACCTGGACCAGTCCGCCTTTCTGGCCGTTCGCACAGGGGTCGTCGTGCCCGTCGCGACACAGGTTCGGCGTGATGTAGGCCAGGTGCGGGGTCGTCTTCGCGTGCCGCAGGTCGTGCCGCAGGTCCTTCAGGGGTCGCACGTGGTGTCGGCAGTACGTGTGGCGCTGCGTGATCGACCGGAAGTACATGAACGGGTTGTGCCGCACCGCGTAGTTGTGGCCCGGAGAGGCCTCCTGCGTCGGGTCGGGCTCGCCCAACCGCGGGTGCCGGCAGGGCTTGCGCATCTGCTGCATGTAGCCACGCCACGTGATCCCCACGTGGCTCAGCTGTCGGGGCAGGGTGGCCACTTCCTTGGGAAAGACGCAGCCCGATCCGACTGCCTGTCCGGGTGCCTGAGGTGGCCCGGTCGTCACGAACTTCGAGTAGATCGGGCAGTCGACCTGGGTCTGGGCACTGGGCGCCTGCCCCGAGATCTGCGCGAGGTAGTTCGGCAACGAGTTGTGAGCGGTCGCGTAGTAGGAGTTGAGCAGCACACCCTTCCTCCGCAGCTTCCCAGCCAGGTACGGCGACTCGGTGTCGGGCCCGAACGTCTCGTCGTACCCCTTGTTCTCGATGTTGATGATGAAGACGTGCCGGATCGGGGGCACGTACGACGGGCGGTGCGGTCGCGCGGCCGATGCCGACGCCGCTGGGGAGCCGCCTGAGCCGCCCCCCGAAGCCTGGGCGGGCGCGAGCGACAAGCCGAGAGCCACGGCGATCAGCAGCGGCATCGCTCGCAGGGCCATCGCCCTGCTCTGCCTCACCGCGTGACTCCTGCGCGTTGCGCCAAGATCTGTTGCTTGAGGGCGGGCCATTCCTTGAACTCCGGTCCTTCGAGGTCGGCCGTCGCGGAGCAGCCCTGGCTGGTGAATGACGGCACGTCGTAGGTGGACGACGAGGAATTCGGGTGCGCGAAGTCGAGCACGGTCGCGAGGTTGTGGGCGTGCGCGTCTCGCGGTGTCAGCGGTTTGAGGCCCCAGCGCCACTCGATCATCTTGAGGATCGATGTGTGGTCGAAGGTCTTGTGGGACACGAACCCGCGGCGCGCGAACGGTGAGACGACCACCGTCGGAACGCGGAACCCGCGCAGGCTGGTCTTGTGGCTGACGTCGGGCGCGTGCGCCGGCGGGACGTGGTCGAAGAAGCCGCCCCACTCGTCGTACGTGATCACGAGGACCGTGCTCGACCAGTGCGGCCCGAGTCGGACGGCGTCGTAGACCTGGTTCATGAGGTCCTCGCCGGCGCGGATGTCGGCGTGGGGGTGGTCGTCGTTCGACGTGCCCATGGCCTCGTCGGTGAAGCGGGGGTCCACGAACGAGACCGCCGGCAGCGTCCCGGCCGCGGCGTCGGTCAGGAACGTCGCGAACGGGCTGGTCTTCGCAGGCTTGTGCTTGAGCAGGAATGTAAAGAGCGGCAGGGAGTCACCGTGGTAGTAGCCGTTGGAGACGCCCTTGGCTATCAGCCTGCTCCAGATCGTCGGATAGGTGAATGTGGTCAGGTTGTTGTGAAGGCGGTCGGTGCGGGCGCCGTGCAGGTAGAAGCGGTTCGGGTAGGTCTCGGCCATGACCGCGGCGAAGTAGCGGTCGAACGTGGTCCAGTCGGTCGCCGCCCGGCCCAGGAATGGTAGGTCGGCCTGCTCGTAGTAGCCGATCGACAAGCTGTCGTTCTGCCCCGATCGCAGCCACCCGTTGCACCTGCCGCCGTTGAGCTGGATCCGCCCGCCCTCGTAGCTGTGGTCGGGATCCTGGAACCCGCAGCTGGCCATGATGTCAAGGTGGTGGGTCTGGTGCGGCACGCGATACCGGTCGAGGTAGGTGAGGCCGGCCTGCTTGCCGTCGACGTTCGGGTTCACCGACGGCATCCAGCCCAGGAAGTGGTCGAACGAGCGGTTCTCCATCATCAGCACGACGATGTGCTTGATACCCGACTTGCCCGGCGCCGGGAGCGCCGTGGCCGCGTCGGCCTCCTCACCGAACATCCGGTATCCCCCGGCGGCGGTCAGCAGTCCTGCGGCACCCGTGGCCCCGAGCAACGCCCTGCGCGAAACGGTCACCCCTGAACTATCGGACACGGGCGCCGAGAAATCATCCGGCGACACCCGACGACACCGCCTTGTGACTAGGAACCGTTGTAGACGTCGTCGCCGAAGGTGTGAGTGACGGTCTTCGCGTAGCCGAGACGGTTCAACCCGAACAGGTCCTCGATGCTGCCCAGCAACGAGTAGTGGTTGTACGGCGTGCTGGTCGAGGTGCCCGGTTGCACGAACGGCGAGATCACCAGTGCGCCGATCCGCCCGCCGCCCGGTCCGTCGATGCCCGCTCGCCCGGCGTTCGGCCCGACGACCTCACCGCAGCAAGCCCGGGAGTCCTCCCGGACGCCCTCGGACTCGTCGGCGGTGATCACCAGGAGCCCGTTCGACCGGAACGCCGGTGAGTGCAGGATCTTCGGCACCCAGGTCTTGAACCACTGGTTCGCTGCACGCAGGCCGCCGCGCCCGCCGTCGGCACAACGACGGTTGTGGGCGTCGTGGCACAGGTCGGGCGTGATGTAGCTGAGCGAGCGCGTGCGCGACTTCGACTTCAGGTCGGCGTCCAGGGCCGACAGAGGTTTCACGTGGTTCTTGCAGTACGACGGCCGCGAGATGATCGACCGGAAGTACATGAACGGGTTGTGCCGGGTGGCGTACTGCTGCCGCTTCGTCGCCGTCGTCCAGCGCTCGTGGTGACCCAGCGGGGAGTGCTGACAGGGTCGGGACATGTCTTGCATGTAGCCGCGCCATCCGTGCCCCGCCGCCACCAGCTGGGCGGGCAGGGTGTGGACCTTCTTCGGGTACACGCAGCCGTCGCCGACCACCTGGTCGGGTGCCTGCTCCGGACGGATCTCCTTGAACCGCGTGTAGACCGGGCAGTCGTGCTGGGTCGCGTAGTTCGGGCCCTGCCCGGAGATCTGGGCGAGGTAGTTACCCAGGCTGTGGTGCGCGGTCCCGTAGTACTCCGTGAGCAGCACACCCTCGGCGCGCAGGGTCTTGGCGAGGTACGGCGCGGCCGAGCCTCTACCCCAGGTGGCGTGGAAGCCCTTGTTCTCGATGTTGATCACGAACACGTGGCGGACCTCGGGCAGCGTGCTCGTGGCGGCCGCTCGCGCGCCACGGTCGTCCGGATCTCCGCCACCACCCTGCGGCTGGAGGCCGATCACGAGGCCGATCACGAGCATGGCGGAGCCGGCGAGCCCGAGAAAGGTCGCGCGGTGTGCGCGCATGTCAGCTGACGCTGACACTGGCGGCCCCTCCGTCGACAGGCTCCATGCCTTCGGCGATCCGCATGGCCTCCTCGATCAAGGTCTCCACGATCTGCGACTCCGGCACCGTCTTGATGACCTCACCCTTGACGAAGATCTGGCCCTTGCCGTTGCCGGATGCGACACCGAGATCCGCCTCACGGGCCTCGCCCGGGCCGTTGACGACACAACCCATCACGGCGACGCGCAGCGGCACCTCGAGCCCGTCGAGACCGGCGGTGACCTCGTCGGCGAGCTTGTACACGTCGACCTGGGCGCGCCCACAGGACGGGCACGAGACGATCTCGAGTCGGCGAGGTTTGAGGTTGAGCGACTCCAAGATCTGGAGGCCGACCTTGACCTCCTCGACCGGCGGCGCGGACAGCGAGACGCGGATCGTGTCGCCGATGCCCTGGCTGAGCAGGTGTCCGAAGGCGACCGCCGACTTGATCGTGCCCTGGAACGCCGGGCCGGCCTCGGTCACGCCGAGGTGCAGGGGCCAGTCGCCCTGCTCGGCGAGCAGCTCGTAAGCCCGCACCATCACCACGGGGTCGTTGTGCTTGACCGAGATCTTGAAGTCCTGGAACCCGTGCTCCTCGAAGAGGCTCGCCTCCCACACCGCACTCTCGACCAGCGCCTCGGGGGTGGCCTTCCCGTACTTCTCGAGCAGTCGCTTGTCGAGGCTGCCGGCGTTGACACCGATCCGGATCGAGGTGCCGTGGTCCTGCGCGGCCTTCGCGATCTCCTTGACCTGATCGTCGAACTTGCGGATGTTGCCCGGGTTGACGCGGACCGCCGCGCAGCCGGCCTCGATGGCCGCGAAGACGTACTTCGGCTGGAAGTGGATGTCGGCGATGACCGGGATCTGCGAGTGCTGGGCGATCTCGGGCAGGGCCTCGGCGTCGTCCTGGCTGGGGCAGGCCACGCGAACGATGTCGCAGCCGGTGGCGGTGAGCTCGGCGATCTGCTGGAGGGTGGCGTTCACGTCCGCGGTCAAGGTCGTGGTCATCGACTGGACCGAGATCGGGGAGTCACTGCCGACGCCGACCTTGCCCACCTTGATCTGGCGGGTCCTGCGGCGGGGCGCGAGCACGGGCGGCGGGGCCTCGGGCATGCCCAGACTGACGGCGGTCATGCGGGGTCCCTGCGTCGTTGTCCGTCGGGGGAGCAGAGCGGAGGAGACGGAGAACGTCGTGGGGTGCTCATGCAACCAGGGTAGGCGTTGACGGGTGGTTCGCCCGAGTCTTCGAGGTCACGTGCCCTATGAGACCTGGACCGGGACTACGAGGTCGCCCACGATCAGCACCACGCCCATGACCAGCAGGAAACTGGCAACGATGTACGCGACCGGGAGAAGCCTGGCCACGTCGACGTACCCCGGATCGGGACGGCGGCGTAGACGGGCGATACCGCGGCGAATCGCCTCCCACAAGGCACCTGCGATGTGGCCCCCGTCGAGGGGCAGCAAGGGTACGAAGTTGAACAGGCCGATGAAGAAGTTGAAGCCCGCCACCAGGCCGAGCAGGCTGACCATCTTGTCCCTCAGCGGGAAGTCCTGCGCGGACGCCGTCTCGCCGGCGAGGCGACCGCCCCCCACCACGCTCACCGGGCTGTCCTGCGCCCGCGGCTTGACTCCGGCGATCGCCTGGGCGACACCCCACACCTTGACCGGAAGGGTCGCCAAGGCGTGGACCGACTGCTTCGCCAGCCCACCCATCTCCCGGATCGTGTACAGCGCGCCGCCTGTAGTGAAGGTGACCGTCGGCGAGACACCGAGGAACCCGACCGGAGTCAGCTTGGTCGGGTCGTTCTCGTCGGTGGGCCGCGGCGTGACCAACGTGTTGGTGTGCAAGGTGAGCTGGCGCCCGTCGCGGACGACGACGATCGTGGCGGCGCCGTTCGCGTTGTGCCGGATCAGGTTCTGCATGTCGGTCCAGTCGTGCACGGGCGTGCCGTTGAACGACACGAAACGGTCGCCGACCTGGAGCCCGGCCTGATGGGCGGGACTGACGGGATCGGTGGGCCTGCAGACGCGGCCGTCCTCGGCAGCGGGTACGACGCAGGCCTCGACCTTGCTGACGGTCGGGTGCAGCACCTCGTCGGCCGGGTTCCCGTACGTCGCGAACAGCCCGGCGAAGATCAAGAACGCGATCAGCAGGTTGACCGTCGGGCCGCCGGCCATCACGATGACCTTCTTCCACCAGGCCATGCGGTAGAAGAGCCGGTGCTCGTCGGCGGCGGTGATGGTCTCCCACTCGGCGGCGCGGGCGTCGGAGATCAGCTGGGCGAACAGTCCGGTGTTGGACTTGCGGACCGTGACGACGCGGTTGCCGTCGGCGTCGTACTCGACCTTGCCGGCGTGCTCCTTGTCCGGCGGCAGCATCCCCACGATCTTGACGTAACCGCCGAGCGGGATCGCCTTGACGCCGTACTCGGTCTCGCCGTTCTGCCGGCTCCAGATCGTGGGGCCGAAGCCGATGAAGTACTGCGTGACCTTCCCGCCGAACGCCTTGGCCGGGACCATGTGGCCGAGCTCGTGCAGGCCGATCGAGGCCAGGATCGCGACTGCGAACGCCACGACCCCGAGGAGGTAGAGCAAAGGCGTCATGCGGGGTCCCTGCGGCGTTGTTCGTCGGAGGAGCGAAGCGGGGGAGACGAGGAACGTCGTGGGGTGCTCATCGGGTTCTTTCGATCTGGCGGGCGGCCTCGTCGCGGGCCCAGGCGTCAGCGGCCAGGACGTCGTCGAGGGTCAGTGCTGGATTCGAGGGTACGTCGTGTGCCCCGAGGACGTGGGCAACCGTGTCGATGATCTCCACGAACCCGAGCCGACCTTGCCGGAACGCCTCGACCGCCACCTCGTTCGCCGCGTTGTAGACGGCCGGTGCGGTGGCGCCGATCGTGCCGGCCTGACGGGCCAGAAGGACCGCGGGGAAAGCGTCGTCATCGAGCGGGAAGAAATCCCAGGTGTTCACCTGGGTCCAGTCGACCGGCGGCGCGGTGTCGGGGACTCGGTCCGGCCACGCGAGACCGAGGGCGATCGGGATCAGCATCGTCGGCGGGCTGGCCTGGACGAGCGTGGAGCCGTCGACGAACTCCACCATGGAGTGCACCACGCTCGTCGGGTGCACCACCACCTCGATCCTGTCGTAGGGGATGCCGAAGAGCAGGTGTGCCTCGATCACCTCCAGCCCCTTGTTGACCAGGTTCGCGGAATTGATCGTGACCACCGGTCCCATGTCCCAGGTCGGGTGGGCCAGCGCCCGGTCGACCGTCACGTCGAGCAGCTCGTCGCGGCTGCGGCCGCGGAACGGTCCGCCGGACGCGGTGAGCACGAGCCGGCGTACCTCGTCGGCCGAGCCGCCGCGGAGGCACTGCGCGAGCGCGGAGTGTTCCGAGTCGACCGGCACGATCTGCCCGGGCTTGGCCCGCTCGAGCACGAGCGGGCCGCCCATGATCAGCGACTCCTTGTTGGCGAGCGCCAAGGTGTTGCCCGCGTCCAAGGTGGCCAGCGTCGCGCTCAGCCCGACCGCGCCGGTGATGCCGTTGAGCACCACGTCGCACGGCTGGGAGGCTGCCTCCGCCGAGGCGTCGGCGCCGAGCCCGCTGAACGCCGGACGGAACTCCGCCACCTGGGTGTCGAACAGCTCGCGGTTGCTGCCCCCGGCGGTGAGCCCGACGACGTGGAACCGGTCGGGGTTGGCCCGGACGATGTCGAGCGCCTGGGTACCGATCGAGCCGGTGGAGCCGAGGACGATGACGTCGCGGCGCGGGGTCATGGACCCATTCTCCACCGTCCCCTGCGCCGGAACGACCTAGGGAAGCCGGCTCAGCACGGTCTGCGCTTGTGTGGTCAACGCGGCGCGGCTCGGCGCCGCACCGCCGCGGACCAGGTCGATCATGTAGACGCCGACGTCGCCTTGCAGGAACGCCAGCCCCCGTGCCGCCACGTTGATCTGAGAGAGGTCGAGCTCGACCCATTCGGCCCGGTCCGCGATCGTGGAATCCGGGGTGAGCGTGACCATGCTCGCCGCCTGCCCCGCGCCCTGCTTCGCCTCGGCCAGGAGCTGGTTCCATTCCGCCTGCGCGTCGCCGACGCTGGCCCCCTGCGCCACGAAGACCGTCAGGACGTTCGGGGTCTGTGCACCGTAGACGCACTCGTGGCGGACCGTGTTCCCGCTCTCCTTGCCCGGCCCGAAGCTCGCGTTCGTGAGCGCCGAGGCCTCGCCCTGGGTGACCAGCTGACAAGGATCGAGGGTGTTGGCGGCTCCCTTCGGGCTCGAGGACGGCGTCGGCGTCTGCTTCGGCGAAGCTGATGTGGACGTCGGACTCGGAGCGGCCGGCGCCGTGTGCTTCGCCGTGGGGGTCGGGTCCGCGACGGGTTGGTTCTTGCTGCCGCAGGCACTGAGACAGACCGCCATCACGGCTGCCGCGGCGATCTTGGGTGCGTACTTCATTGGTTGCTCCTTGCCGGTCGATCGTTCGGTGGCTGGAGGTGTGGGACGCAGTGCAAGATCCGCTCGGCGCGTATCCCGGATCCCTCGGTCACCTGCTGCACCGAGCCGATCGGGCCTTCGAAGAGGAACAGCACGACCTCGTCGTCGGTGATCCGCAGGCACCCGAGATAGCTGGCGGGGCCCCCCGCACCCGCCAGCCCGGACGCGTGCACCACCCGGCGCTCGAGGTCGCGAAGCTCCTCGTCGCTGACGCCGGGCCAGAAGCACTCGGCGACCCAATGGGTGCCGCTCGTCCTGATCACGGCCCGAAGGTAGGTCGACTCGGGCACGGCAGGAATCAGGGTTTCCCCTACGCGTGATCCGCTCCGTGACTTCCGTCAGGTGATTTCAGCCAGCCGGCTCGCCAGGGCGGCCCGGCGCACTCCGAGCTTCCGGTAGACCCGGGTCAGGTTCACCTCGACGGTCTTCGGGCTGAGGAACGTGCGCTCCGCGATCTCCCGATTGGTGAGCCCCTCGGCGGCGAGGCGCGCCACCCGCTCCTCGGTCGCAGTCAGACTTCCGGCCGACTGGTGGTCGGGGACCCGCTCGAGCTCGCCGCGCGCGCGCTCCGCCCAGACCGGGGTGTGCAGCTCCTCGAACGTCGCCAGGGACTCGCGCAGCGCCTCGCGGGCGAGACGCTTCTCGCGTCGCCGGCGGCGGAGCTGACCAACGAGTAGGAGCGTCCGGGTGCGTTCGAACGGCATCGGCAGGTCGTCGAACAGCGCCAGCGAGCGCTCCGCAGCGTCCAGGGCACGGTCCACCTCGGCGCGAGCGGCCAGCACCATCGCGCGGCAGCGGGCGGCGACGGCCAGCGACCATCGTCCGCCGGACGTCTCGGCCTCGCCGTCGAGACGGGCGAGCACCTGGACGGCCTCGTCGAGCTCCCCTGCAGCAATGAGCGCCTCGATGAAGTCGCCGGCGTGGGCGCACACCCGCGGTTCGCGGATCCCCGCCCCCCTCTTCAACCGGTCGAGCCCCCGGAACTGCGCCACCGCCTCGTCCACGTCACCGCGGGACAGCGCGGCGACGCCGAGGGCGAGCCGGGCCGGCGCTCCGTCCAGGCCCACCCCGGCGTCGACGCCACCGGCGCTCGCGACGACCTGCCTGGCTGTCGACTCCGCCTCCTCCGTGAGACCGAGCCTCGCCAGGGCGACGGCATGGAACCCGACCTCCCAGGGCAGACCGCCCGCCCCTCCGGTCTCCTCGGCCCGGTCGAGCGCTTCCCGCGTGAGATCGCGGGCCACCTCGAAGCGTCCTGCCATGAGTTGTGCCTCCGCCATCCAGCCGAGGATCGCCGGCAGGATCGACCTGTTCTCGACGCTGGCGCGGTCGTACATGCCGCGCAGCAGGTCGAGCCCCTCCTCGATCCGACCGTCGTACGCCAGCAGCCTGCCGAGCAGGTCGTCGCCGTGCGAGGCGGTGCGCACGGGAGGGAAGCGCGGCCTCGCCTCGGGTTCGACACCGTCGAGCCGCTCGAGATGGAGGCCCAAGCCGGCGTAGAACTCTGCTTCGACGAGAGCTGCACGAACCTGGAAAAGCACCTCCGGATCGGGGCGCGGCACCCGCTCGACCGCCTCCAGCGCGCGGCGGGCCGAGTCCAGCTTGCGAGGGATGTCGTTGTCGGAGATCCGGGACAGGAGCTCGAGCACCTCTGCCTGGAACATCGGATCCCCGGCTGCCTCGGCTGCGGCCTGGATCCCATGCTCGACGGCGCGTTCGAGCGACCCCGAGAGCCGGGCCACGTACATCAGGTGGAAGAGCGCCGTCGCCCGGAGCGTCCCCGGAGGGAGGCTTGCCACCAGTGCCTCGAGCTCTGCGACCGCCGCGGGGGCGTCCCCGGCGCTGTGCAGGAGCCGGCCGTACGCGATGCGGCGCCGGGCGAGAGCCTCGGCGTCAGCCGGCGGAGTGAGCCGGCACGCCTCGTGGAGGAGGTCAGCGGCGGCGTCGGGTGCCCCCCGGCGCCATGCCTGCTCGGCCGCTCCCTCGAGGGCCACGGCCACCTGTGGATCTGGCGTCTCGACCGCCGTGGCCAGATGGCGGGCGCGCTCCTCTAGGTTGTCGGAGAGCAGCGCCAGGACACGATGCAGGTCCCGGCGGCGGGTGGCCGTGATCGACCCGTAGGCGGCAGCGGCCAGGATCGGGTGGGCGAAACGCACGCGCTCGGCGTCCACCGAGACGATTCCCTGGCGGGCCGCCACCTCGAGTGAGTCCCGGAGGTCGAGAGCCGCGGGGTCCAGATGCCCGAGCAGGTCCAGCCTCGGGTCTCGCGGGACCGAGGCCAGCTCGACAGCGTCACGCACCCGGTCCGGGAGACCGGCGATCCGCGATCGGGCGAGCTCCAGGACGCTGTCGGGAAGGGGCCCCTCCAGACCGTCGTTCGACCGGACCGCACCGAAGGCTCGGGTGAGCTCCAGAGCGTGGAGCGGATTGCCCTGGGAGAGCTCCGCGATCCTCAGCACGCGTGGCCACGCGGGTGCCCACCCCAGCACCCTCCGAAGGATCCGGGACAGGTCGCTCGGACCGACCGGGCCGAGCATGAGCGTCTGGTGACGGCCTTCGGGCATCGCGCGGGCGAGCGCGGCGGACCAGTCGATCGCCTCGTTCACCGTGGATCGGGCTCCCACTCGAAGCAGCGGGGCGGCACCGTTGCTGCGCACCAGGGCGACGCGCGTGCAGCTTCCGGCCAGGCGGCGTACCAGGAAGCCGAGGACGCCTGCGGTGGGCTGATCGAGCCATTGGGCGTCGTCGACGGCGACCAGGAGCGGCCGTCCGGAGGCCGCTGCCCGGACAGCGGCGACGGTCGCCAGGCTGAGCGAGAGGCGATCGACCGGCTCGGCGGTGTCTTCCAAGCGGGCGATCGTCCGGAGCACGCGGGCCTGGGGAAGGGGAAGCGACTGCATGGCCTCGGCGCCGAGGTCAGCCAGCAGACCCACGAGACCCGCGTACGAGAGATCCATCTCCGACTGGGTGGGCTGACAGAGCGCGAGTGCGTACTCCCGTTCGCGTGCGCCATCGAGCAACGCCCGGAACAACGTCGTCTTGCCGATGCCGGGTGCCCCTTCGATCAGCAGGGAGCGCGGCTCCGCGCTTCGGTCTGCGAGCCACTCGTCGAGCACTCCGATCTCGGCGGTCCTGCCCGCGATCACCTCTGTCATGCTCGGCCTCTCCTCGCCCGCCGACCTGAGGGAAACGGTCTCGCGCCGACCCACCGTGGACAAGGGATCGCAGCGCCGGTCTTTCGAACTCCCACGATCCTGCGCGGTGAGCACCCCCTCTCCGACGGTCGTCGGGGCCCTAGACTCCCGCCGTGCTCGACCGCCGCGTGCTCGTCCGACGCCCGTCGTCGCGGCTCGCGGAGGGGCTGGTGACCCACATCGAACGCCAGCCCGTCGACGTCGACCTCGCGATGCGGCAGTGGGACACCTACGTCGCCGCGCTGCAGGACGCCGGATGGGACATCATCGAGGTGCCCCCGATGGAGGAGTGCCCGGACGGCGTGTTCATCGAGGACGACGTACTGATGTACGGCGACCGCGCCATCGTGGCGCGACCTGGTGCGGACGAGCGGAAGCCCGAGACGGCCGCCATCGCCGACCTGCTCGGTGCACTCGGGTACGACGTGGTGTCGATCGAGGCGCCGGGGACGTTGGACGGCGGCGACGTCCTCAAGCACGACGGCACGGTGTGGGTCGGGATCGGCGGCCGCACCAACCAGGCCGGCATCGACCAGCTGACGGCGTACCTCGCACCGTACGACGCGCGCGTCATCCCGGTCCCGATCACCAAGGTCCTGCACCTGAAATCGGCGGTGACCGCCCTCCCGGACGGGACCGTGGTCGGATACGAGCCGCTGGTCGACGACCCGGACGTCTGGCCGTCGTTCCTCGGCGTACCGGAGATCTCCGGGTCGCACGTCGTCCTCCTCGGTGGGGACAAGGTGCTGATGAGCTCGGATGCGCCAGAGAGCAAGACGATGTTCGAAGACCGCGGCCTCGACGTCGTCGCGGTCGACATCAGCGAGTTCATCAAGCTCGAGGGGTGCGTGACCTGCCTGTCTGTGCGCCTGCGGCACACCCCCTGAACCAGCTGCGGGCTCAGTCTGTGAAGGCGCAGAACTCGTTGCCGTCGGGGTCGGCCAGAACCGTCCAGGCGAGGCCGGCGTCGCCCTTGGCCCGCAGCACCGTCGCACCGTGCGCGACCACAGCGTCGAGGTCGTCCGTGGAGACGTCGATGTGGACGCGGTTCTTGACGGTCTTCGGCTCGGGCACCCCGCCGAAGTCGAACGAGTCCCACGGGCACTCCGGGATGTCCTGGACCCAGGAGAATCCGCGCTCGTCGTCCACGACCGCGCCACCCACGACCTCGCACCACCAGGCCGCGATCTCGTGGCTGGCCTGCGGCCCCTCGGGGCAGTCCCACACCAGCTCGTAGGCTCGCTTCTCGAACGGCTGCTCCCGAGGGAAGACGCAGTGCTCCTGCCCGTCGGGGTCGAGCAGTACGGTCCAGCGGGGGAGCTCGCGATCCAAACGCGCCCCTGCATCGAGCGCCCGCTGTACGGACTCGGCGTTCACGTCGAGATGGACGCGGTTCTTCACCGACTTCGGCTCGGGTACGACGTTCAGCCAGACCTGGATGCGCCCGGCGTCGTCGCGCAGATGCGCGTCGCCGTCGTCGTGCATCTCGAGCTTCCAGCCGAGCATCGTCGACCAGTACTCGCCGGAGGCTCGAGCGTCCGAGACGTCGATGCAGACGTCCTTGAACTGCGCGAGCGTCACAACCGGCAGTCTGACAGAGCGCTCGGACACCCGGAGCAGGCGACGGATTCCGTGGATTCACAGCCCCGTGACCGCTGGAATCCGCAATCCTGGCGGCCGTAGGCTGCGGCCATGAGCACCACGATCGCCGGCGGCACGTCCCTCACCCAGCAGCGCAACCTGGTCACGGAGATCCCCGGGCCGCGATCGCTGGAGAAGCTGGCCCGCAAGAAGGAGTACGTCGCCGATGGAGTCGGCAACACGCTGCCGGTGTTCATCGAGGCGGCCGGCGGCGGGGTCCTGCTCGACACCGACGGGAACACCCTGATCGACCTCGGCTCCGGCATCGCGGTCACGACCGTCGGCAACGCCGCGCCTGGAGTGGTGTCACGGGTGCAGGAGCAGGTCGCGGCGTTCACGCACACCTGCTTCATGATCACGCCTTACGACGGTTACGTGGACGTGGCGGTCGCGCTGGCCGAGCTGACTCCCGGCGACCACGCGAAGAAGTCGGCGCTCTTCAACTCCGGCGCCGAGGCGGTGGAGAACGCCGTGAAGATCGCCCGCGTTGCGACCGGCAAGGACGCGGTGGTCGTCTTCGACCACGCCTACCACGGCCGCACGAACCTGACGATGGCGATGACCGCCAAGAACATGCCGTACAAGAACGGCTTCGGCCCATTCGCCGGCGAGGTCTACCGAGTCCCGATGTCCTACCCGTTCCGCGAGACCGCCGGAATCAAGGGCGAGGATGCCGCAGCGCGCGCCATCGACCAGATCGAGAAGCAGGTCGGCGCGGAGAACCTCGCGTGCATCGTCATCGAACCGATCCTCGGTGAGGGCGGCTTCGTGGTGCCGGCCGACGGGTTCCTGCCGGCGCTCGCCGCCTGGTGTCGCGAGAACGGCGTGCTGTTCGTCGCCGACGAGATCCAGTCCGGCTTCTGCCGCACCGGCGACTGGTTCGCCTGCGATCACGAAGGCGTCATCCCCGACCTGATCACGACCGCAAAAGGCATCGCGGGCGGCCTGCCGCTCGCCGGCGTCACCGGGCGTGCCGAGATCATGGACGCCGTCCACGCCGGCGGACTCGGCGGCACGTACGGCGGCAACCCGGTCGCTTGCGCGGCCGCCCTCGGTGCCATCGAGGAGATGAGGTCACACGACCTGACTGCTCGCGCTCGCGCGATCGAGACGATCATCCGGCGCCGGCTCGACTCCATCGCCGCCGACCACCCGACCATCGGCGACATCCGTGGTCGCGGCGCAATGATGGCGATCGAGCTGGTCAAGCCCGGCACCCTCGAGCCCGACGCCGCCCGTGCCGGCGCCGTCGCGGCGTACTGCCACACGAGCGGCGTCGTGGTCCTGACCTGCGGCACCTGGGGCAACGTCTTCCGCTTCCTCCCGCCGCTCTCCATCAGCGACGAGCTGCTCGAGGAAGCCTTCGACGTGGTGGCGGAGGCCTTCGCCGCGACCGCCTGACGCGGCCCCGCACGCGGCTGAAAATGTTGCGGTTTGGTCCCCAACCGCAGAGATCCGGGCCTCACGGTTGCGGTTCGCGACCATTCGATGGGCAATCGGCTCTCTTGGCGATGCCGCACTTGACTGGCGCTGTAATCTGAATTACATGATTACAGATGAGGCACGTGAGCGGGTGCGCGGCTGGTTCTCCGGCCGGCTGCCTGCGGACTGGCAGGACTCCCCTGCCGGCATCAGCATCGACCGCGACGAGATCGTGGTCACCCTCCAGCTCGCCGACGTCCCCGCGGCGGAGAGCGATGCGGAGACCGAGGAGGCGCGGGCCGGGCGGGCCAGCGCGTTCCGTGAGGAGACCCGCGAACAGCGGATGGAGATCGCACGGGAGGCGCAGCGCCGGTACGAGCGGACGGTGAGCTGGGCGGTGAAGATCGGCGACCACGAGGAGCTGTTCACCCACCTCGCCGCACCGACCATGACCCGGCTTCGCCAGCCCCAGCGACAGGTGCTCGACACCCTGGTCGAGGCCGGGGTAGCGCGGTCGCGCGCCGACGCCCTGGCGTGGTGCGTCCGGCTGGTCGCGCAGCACGAGGACGACTGGTTGAGCGAGCTACGTGCGGCGATGAGCCAGGTCGCCGACGTCCGCACCAAGGGCCCAGAGGCCTGAGGCAACAGGGCGCCGGGTACGACGAGTCGCACCCGGCGTCCTCACTCGGCCCGGGCCATGGCCAGGGACGCGCGGCGTACGGCGTCCTTGGCCTTCCGTCCGAGGTGGCCGGCCACCGCGTGGCGGCGGCCACGACGGACGCCGTCCGCATCGGCCAGCCGCGACGCGAGCGTGGCTCGCGCCAGATCCTCCAGCATCGTGTCCATCGATCGATGACCTCAGGACCCTTCCGCTACGGCGAAGATCGCGTCGGCCACGAGGCCGTGAGCCTCGCGGTGGACACTCTCCGCCGCTTCGGCGTCGGGTGCGTCGACGAGGCAGAAGATCTTCCCCTGCTCCTGGTCAACCCAGTAGCGGAGGTAGCTCACGCCGTACCGCTCCTGCGTCTTCAGGTCCGCGGCGTGTGCCTGCTCGACATCGGTCAGGCCGACCGGACCACCCATCGTGTGTACATCCATGAACAGCGCCATGAGACGCTCCTTTTACTCGAAGGCACAGCGACTCTCGCTGTGTCACCATGAGCCTCGTGCAGCGCCTGTCTGCCGGCCATGACCATGCGACCGGGGCGACTGATCGGGCAGCCAAGACCTCGGGGACGCCGTCTCTTCCGGACCACTTCGACTCCGCGCTGCAGCGCCTACGCCTCGAGGGCGCGATCTTCCTGCGCGCGGAGTACCGCGAGCCCTGGGCCTACCAGTCCCTGACCGGACCTGCCACCGCGGCCATCCTGCGACCCGGCACCGACCGCCTCGTCCTCTTCCACCTCGTCGCGAGCGGCACCTGCTGGGTACAGGTCGGCGACCAGGAGAAGCACTGGGCGTCCGCCGGCGACGTGGTCGTCCTGCCGTACGGCGACCAGCACCGGATGGGCGGCGTGGGCGAGAGCGAATGCGTGCCCCTGATGACGATCATGGAACCCCCGCCCTGGACCCGGATGCCGCTGATCAGGCATGGCCACGACGGTGCGCAGACGAACGTCGTCTGCGGGTTCCTGCACAGCGAGGACGTGCTGTTCGATCCGGCGCTCCGCGTCTTCCCGCCCGCGTTCGTGGTCCGACCCCAGGGCTCGTCCGGGGCTGCGTGGGTGCGCGCCAACATCGACTTCGCGCTCGCCCAGGCGGACGCCTCACCACTCGGGCCCGACGCGATCAACACCCGGCTACCGGAGATGCTGCTCGTGGAGGTCCTGCGCCAGCACCTGGCCACCGCCCCCGCGGCCGAGCGCGGCTGGCTGGCAGCCCTGCACGACCCGGTCCTGAACCCGGCCCTGGCCGCCCTGCACGCGGCGCCCGAGCTGAAGTGGACCGTCACGGACCTGGCCCGCGCGGCCGCGGTGTCGCGATCCGGGCTCGACGAGCGGTTCCGGCAGGTGCTCGGACGCTCTCCCATCCGCTACCTCACCGAGTGGCGGATGCACCTGGCCGAGGACCTGCTGACCTCCACCGACCTCGGTGTAGCCGCGATCGCTCGTCGCGTCGGGTACGACGCGGAGGAGGCGTTCAGCCGGGCGTTCAAGCGTCACCGCGGCGCGCCACCCGCACAGTGGCGCGCGCAGCACCACCTCCGCACCGCCCCGGAAAGGGCGCAGCCGTCCGGCGACGTTGCGCCCAGGTGACCTCTCCCCACGCTCTCGGCCCTCGAACTCGTCCCGGTGCGCCGGCGGCCCTGGCTCAGTGCGCCGCGGCGGCGCCGGACGTGACGTCGCCGGAGAGCCGCTGAGCGAGGTAGATCGGGATCGCCGACAACAGCACGAGCACGGCCGCGACCACGTTGACGACCGGGGCCTGGTTGGGCCGGAAGAGGTTCTGGAAGATCCAGAGGGGGAGCGTCTGCACCTCCGGGCCGGCGGTGAACGTGGTGACCACGATCTCGTCGAAGGACAACCCGAACGCCAGCAGGGCACCGGCCAGCAGCGCCGAGCGCAGCATCGGGAACGTGACCCGCCGGAAGGTCATGAACGGCCCGGCGCCGAGGTCGGCCGAGGCTTGCTCCAGGGACGGGCCGATCCGCTGAAGCCGAGCCTGCACGTTGTTGAACACGGTGACGATGCAGAACGTCGCGTGTGCCACCACGACCGTCAGGAAGCCCAGCTGGAGTCCGAGCATCGTCCGGAAGGCGTTGTTGAGCGCGATACCGGTCACGATCCCCGGCAGCGCGATCGGCAGGATGATCAGCAGCGAGACGACGTTGCGGCCGAAGAACCGGGTACGCCGGAGCGCCAGCGAAGCGAGCGTGCCCAGCGCCAGTGCGATCGCGGTCGCCAGCAGGGCCACCTCGATGCTGACCAGCAGCGCGTCTCGCGCGCCGCGGCTGTGAAACGCGACGTCCCACCAGTGCAGGGTGAACCCCGGCGGGGGCCAGGTGAAGGTCCGGTCGACGTTGAAGGAGTTGACGAACACCAGCGCCAGCGGTGTGTAGACGAACACCAGCACCAGGCCGGTGAACACGCGGAGCACGGCCCTGAGCCGTCGGTCGATGGTCATGCGGTGCTCATAGGTTCTCCAACGCCCCGGTACGCCGCACGGCAGCCAGGTAGACGAGCATCACCACGACCGGGATGGTGGCGTACGCCGCCGCAAAGGGCAGATTGTTGGCGGCGCCGACGTTGACGTAGACCACGGTCCCGATCAGCTGGCTGGCACCGCCTACGATGGTGACCGCGATGTAGTCACCGATAGTCAACGAGAACGTGAAGATCGACCCGGCGACAATCGCCGGGAAGGCCATCGGCAGGACGACCCGCCGGATCGTGGTCAGGGCACCTGCCCCCAAGTCGCCGGACGCCTCGAACAACGAGTCCGGCACGCGCTCGAGGCCGGCGTAGATCGGCAGGATCATGTAGGGCAGCCAGAGGTAGGCGAGGGTGATCGTGGTCGCCGGAAGACCGTAGCCCGGCGAGCTGATGCCGAACGGCGCGCCCAGCCAGTCGATCAGACCGCCCTCGGAGAACATGCCGCGCCAGGCGTACGCCTTGACCAGGTACGACGCCCACAGCGGCATCAGTACCGAGATCACGAGCAGCCGGCGTACCCGGGGCGTGGCGACCTTCGCCATGTAGAGCGCGATCGGAAACGCCAGCACGGCGTCCACGATCGTCACCAGGACCGCGATCCCGATCGTCCGGAACGCGATGGTCCGGTAGACCGGGATCTCCCAGATCTGCCGGTAGTTGTCGAGCGACCAGACCCGCTCGATCTCACCGGTGAAGTCGTTCTGCCCCCAGAAGGACGTGATGAACAGCGATGCGAGCGCCGCCAGGTAGGCGACGCCCAGCCACAGCATCGGTGGCACGAGCAGGAGGAACGTGCGAAGACCCCCGAGCGGCTCAGCAACGACCCCCGCCGGGGCTTCTTCGCCTCGGCGGGAGCCGTCGCTGCGGGTGAGGCCACAGGTCTAGCCCTTGATCTCGGTCCAGGCCTGGGTCCAGTCGCCGTAGTCCGTGCACGTGGTGTTCGTGCGCCCGTCCAGGCACTGTGAGATCGGCGTCGTCCAGTACGCGATGTTCGACGCGAATTGCTCGTCGGTGACGTGGTAGGCCTTGCAGAACGCCTCTCCGGTGATCTTGCACGCCTGACCGTTGGCGGGGGCCTCACCGAAGTACTGCGCCACCTCCGACTGCGGCTTCGGCTCGGTGATGTAGGACATCCACGCGTACGCGCAGTTGGGGTGCTCGGCGTTCGCGGCGATCATCCAGGTGTCCGACCAGCCCGTGGCGCCTTCGCTCGGCAGGATCGCCTTGACCGGCACGTTCTCGCCCTCCGCCACCTGACGGATGACCTCCCAGGTCGTCCCGATCACGGAGTCGCCGGTCTTGAAGGCCTGGACCTCCTTGAGGTAGTCCGACCAGTACTCCGAGATGTTCGCCCGCTGGTCCTTCAGCAGCGAGACCGCCTTGTCGAGCTGCGTCTGGTCGAGGGCGTACGGGTCCGTGATACCGAGGTCGGGCTCGGTCTTCATCAGGTACAGCGCCGCGTCGGCGATGTAGATCGGCGAGTCGTACGCCGTGACCTTGCCCTTGTACTTCGACGCATCGGTGAAGACGGCGCTCCAGCTGGTCGGGGCCGGCTTCACGTCGTCGGTCCGGTACATCAGCAGGTTGGCCCCCCACCCGTGCGGAACGCCGTACATCTGATTGTTGACGCTGTTCCAGGCCCGGTCCTTCAGGAACGGCACGATCTGGTCGTAGTCCTTGATCAGGGCGGTGTTGACCGGAGCGACGTCGCCTCCGGCGACGAGCCGCAGCGACGCATCGCCGGAGGCCGACACCACGTCGTAACCGCCAGTCTTCATCAGGTTCACGGCCTCGTCGGACGTGCCGAAGTACTTGACGTTCGCCTGGCAGCCGGTCTGCTTCTCGAACGGGGTCACCCAGTCGACCTTCGGGTCGTTGCTGCCGTTCTCGGCGTAGCCGGGCCAGGCCAGGATGTTGACCTTGCCCTCCATCTGACCCATCGACTGCTGCATCGGGATGTCGGGCGGTGTGAAGCCCTGGCTGCCGGGCGCCGCGGTGTCCTCCGATGAGGACGACGTGCCGCAGCCCGCAACGAGCGCCAGGGCGGCGACGCCGAGCAGGGCGCCGAATCGGGTTCTCCTACGGATGGTCATGCTGTCTCCTCGGTTTCGTCGGACCCTCCCGAGAGAGCGATCAGGGAGTCGCGGTGGAGCGCCACCGCGACCAGTCGGTCGGACGCCTCGAGCGGGGGCTCCGCGGCGCCCCCGGTGTTCGGGCGCGAGACGGTCAAGGTGGTGCCCCCGTCGAGCTCGACGATGGCGTGCGTCGCCGGGCCGAGGTAGACCACCTCGCGCACCCGCCCGGGCAGGGTCAGCTCGCCCGGCTCCACCGAGACGCCAGCCGCGACGACGCGCAGCCGCTCAGGACGGACGGCGTACTCCCCCGGTGTGCCCAGCAGCTGCTGGGCAGCGCCGCCGCCGATGCGGTTGGACGTGCCGACGAACGCGGCGACGAACGAGCTGGCGGGACTCTCGTAGAGCTCGACCGGTGTCGCGACCTGCTCGACGCGGCCGTGGTTGAAGACCGCGACCCGGTCACTCATCGACAGCGCCTCCTCCTGGTCGTGCGTCACGAACACGAAGGTGATCCCGACGTCGCGCTGGATCCGCTTGAGCTCGAGCTGCATCTCGCGCCGCAGCTTGAGGTCGAGGGCGCCCAGGGGTTCGTCGAGCAGCAGCACCTTCGGCCGGTTGACCAGCGCCCGGGCCAGCGCGACCCGCTGCCGCTGTCCGCCGGAGAGCTGGGTCGGTCGGCGCTTCTCATAACCGTCGAGGCGGACCGCCGAGAGGGCTTCCCGGGCGCGGCGGCGGCGCTCCTTGCGGTCGACCTTCTTGACTCGCAGGCCGTACTCGACGTTGGTGAGCACGTCCATGTGGGGGAAGATCGCGTAGTCCTGGAAGACCGTGTTCACGTCGCGTCGGTGCGGCGGCAGGGCGGTGACGTCCTCGTCGCCGAGCAGGATCCTCCCGGCCGTCGGGCGTTCGAAGCCCGCCACCAGCCGGAGCACGGTCGTCTTGCCGGAGCCAGAGGGTCCCAGCATCGAGAAAAACTCGCCGTCGGTGATCTGGAGGTCGAGGTCGTCGACCGCGCGCACGTCACCGAAGTGCTTGCTCAGGCCGCGGGTGGTGACCGCGGCCACGTCAGGCGCTCATCTCGCGGCGGCCCCACGGGGAGCCGTACTCGGTCAGCAGGTCCAGGAAGGGCACGCTGTCGAAGGCCTCGGGGCCCAGCACACCGGCGCCGGACCAGGTTCCCCGGGACAGCAGCTCGAGAGCGATGACGGGGTTGACCGCGGTCTGCCAGACCACGCACTGGTGGCCGTACTCCTGCATCGTCCACTCGTTGTCGACCACGTGGTAGTAGTACGTCGACCGCGGCTCGCCGTCCTTGCCCTTCCCGGTCACCCAGAGCCCGGCGCAGGTCTTGCCCGTCATCCGAGGCCCGACGGTCGCGGGATCCGGCAGCACGGCGGCGACCACGTCGCGGGGGCTGACCTCGACGCCCTTGACCCGTACCTTCTCGGTGCGATCCAGGCCGAGCGTGTGGAGCACCTTGAGGATGGTGATGAACTCGTCACCGAGCCCGTACTTGAACGTCGCGCGTCTGCAGTCGACCCAGCGCGGCATGAGGAGGACCTCCTCGTGCTCGACGTTCACGCACTCGACCGGGCCGATGCCCTCGGGGAAGTCGAAGACCTCGGGCTCGCTGAACGGCGGCGTCGTGTGCCACTCGCCGTCCTGCCAGACGACCGGCGGGTTGAGGCACTCCTCGATCGTGGTCCACATCGAGAAGGAAGGCGCGAAGATCTCGTCGCCTGCCTCATCGGTCACCACGAGGTTGGCGCCGTCGCGGGTGCCGAGCTCGTCGATCTCGGAGAAGTCGTGGTCGGCGGCGTACCGGGCGAACACGTCGGACAGGCCGGGCTCCACTCCGATACCGACCAGGGCCAGCCGTCCCGCGGCCTCCCACCGGTCGGCGACGGCGAACTGCTCGTCACCGAGCTTCACGCCGGTCTTCTCGTACGGCGACTCCGGGTGCGGCTTCGACAGCGACATCGCCATGTCGAGGTAGTCGGCGTCCGCGGCGAAGGCACCCTCGAAGATCGACATGTTGAACACCGGGTCCACCGCGTTCATCACGTGGGTGATGCCGTGCTCACGGCACAGCGCCGTCACCGACGAGGCATCGGACGCGTCGATCCGAGCTGCGACGTACCGGTCGTCCGCGGCCGCGGCCTTCTCCGCCCGCGCAAGGTCGTAGTCGGCGACGACGATGGCCTCGAAGAAGTCCCGACGAGCGGCGATCGAGGCGAACGCAGCCCCCACACCCCCGGCGCCCACGAGCAGGATCCTCATGCGCTGCTGCCTCCTCCTGGCCCTCGTGGCTCGGTGTCCGTGGCGCCCACCCGGAAGGCCGGTCCGTGGCCGGGGACGACGACGTCGGCGATCCCGAGGATGCGCTCGCGACTGCGTTCCAACGCATCCTGGTCCCAAGCCAAGGGGTCCTCGACCGGTGTCATGTCCGCGAACCACCACGCGTGAGTCAGCACGACCGTACCGTCATCGGTCCGCACCACGAGGGCCGCGCACTCCTGTGCATGTCCGGGGGTCTCGATCACCGAGACGTCGCTGCTGAGGTGGTGACCGTCGCCGTCGTGGTCGAGCCACAGCGACCCGTCGTACACCGAGTCGACGTCGACCACCCGGGCGGTCGGGAACATCCCGACGTTGCGGGTGTGGTCGAGGTGGTGGTGGGTGACGAAGACGTGGGTGACGTCGTCGACGGTGAGATCGTGACCGCTCAGCGCCTCAGTGAGCAGCCCGGGATCGGACAGGATCCCGGGGTCGACGACGATCACGGCGTCACCGTCGCGCACCAGACTCACCGTCGGGTGGACGGAGCTGCCGGCGTCGGTCTGCTCGACGTGGCCGGCGATCAGGACGTCGACCGTTGCCATCTGTTAGCCCCTACTCGCCGATGTAGCTCATCACGTGCTTGATGCGCGTGTAGTCCTCGAGCCCGTACATCGACAGGTCCTTGCCGTATCCCGAGTGCTTGAAGCCGCCGTGCGGCATCTCGGAGACGAACGGGATGTGGGTGTTGATCCACACGACGCCGAAGTCGAGATGCTTCGACATCCGCATCGCCCGCCCGTGGTCCTTGGTCCACACGCTCGACGCGAGGCCGTACTCCACGCCGTTCGCCCACCGCAGCGCCTCGGCCTCGTCGCCGAACTTCTGCACTGTGATCACGGGACCGAAGATCTCCGTCTGGATCTGCTCGTCGTCCTGTTGGAGCCCGGCGAGCACCGTCGGCTCGTAGAAGTAGCCGACGCTCCCCTGCCGATGTCCGCCGGCCGCCACGGTCGCGTGGTCCGGGAGCCGGTCGACCATGCCGCTGACCCGGGCGAGCTGGTTCTCGTTGTTGAGCGCCCCGTAGAGGATGTCCTCGTCATCGGGCAGCCCTGTCTTGGTGTTCTTGGCCTGCTCGGTGATCGCGGAGACGAACTCGTCGTGTACGCCGGGACCGGCGAGCACGCGGGTGGCCGCGGTGCAGTCCTGCCCGGCGTTGAAGTAGCCGGCGACGGCGATGCCCTCCGCGGCCTTCGCGATGTCGGCGTCGTCGAAGACGATCACCGGCGCCTTCCCGCCGAGCTCGAGGTGGACGCGCTTGAGGTCCTTGGCCGCCGAGCCCGCGACCTCCATACCTGCGCGGACCGATCCGGTGATCGCCACCATCTGCGGCGTCTTGTGCTCGACGAGGCTGCGCCCGGTGTCGCGGTCGCCGCAGACGACATTGAGGACCCCAGGCGGCAGGAACTCCTGGCAGATCTCCGCCAGCAAGGTCGAGCTCGCCGGCGTCGTGTCGCTGGGCTTGAGGACGATGGTGTTGCCGCCGGCCAGGGCGGGCGCGATCTTCCAGATCATCATCATCAGCGGGTAGTTCCACGGCGTCACCTGACCGACCACGCCGATCGGCTCACGCCGTACCCACGAGGTGTGGTCGGCCATGTACTCGCCAGCCGACCGGCCCTCGAGCAGCCGCGAGGCTCCGGCGAAGAACTTGAAGTGGTCGGACGCGTAGGGCATCTCCTCGGACATGGTCAGACCGAGCGGCTTGCCGGTGTCCTTGCACTCGACGGCGTTGATCTCCTCGATGCGCTCCTCGATGGCGTTCGCGATCTTGAGCAGCGCGTTCCCGCGGTCCTGGGGCGTTGCCTGGCCCCACGTCTCGAAGGCGGCCGCCGCCGCCGCGTACGCCCGGTCGACGTCCTCGGGGCCCGACATCGGCGCCTGTGCGTACACCCCGCCGGTGGTGGGGTCGACGATGTCGTAGGTCTCGCCCGAGGCGCTGTCGACGAGCTCACCGTTGATCACGTTCTTGAACGTCTGGTCCGCCATGGCCGGAGCCTAACCAAACCACCTGCGGATTCGACAGTGGGAGGGGGCCGATTCGACGGATTTCGTCATCAGGTCGGCATCCTGGCGACGCATCCGGCGGCCCGACCCGCACGCTCAGGCTCGATACACCGCGCGGCCAGCGACCCAGCGTCGACACGACCCGGGTGGCCCCGATCTCGTCGGCCGGACCTGCGAACGGGTCGCGGTCGAGGACCGCGAGGTCGGCGGCATGCCCCGGTGCGAGAACTCCCGCGCCGTCGGTGCGGTCGCGGCCGTTGACCCATGCCGAGCCCGAGGTGTACGCCGCGAACGCGGTCGTCACGTCGATCGCCTGCTCGGGGAGGAACGGCTCGCGTGGGTCGTCGTACGCCGTGCGGGTGACGGCCGTGTGGATGGCGGCGAGCGGGTCGGGCGAGGTGACCGGCCAGTCGCTGCCCATCACCAGCCGGGCGCCGGCTCGCTGGAGGGCGCCGAACGGGTACTGCCAGGTCGACCGCTCGTCGCCCAGGAACGGGATCGTCAGGTCGTCCATCTGCGGCTCGTGGGTGGCCCACAGCGCCTGTGCGTTGGCGGCGACTCCGAGCTCGGCAAAACGCGGCACGTCGTCGGGATGAACCACCTGGATGTGCGCGATGTGGTGACGCAGGTCGGCGCCGTGCCCGGCCGTCCGTGCGGCGGCGAACGCGTCGAGCGCCTCCCGCGTGCCGCGGTCGCCGATGGCGTGCACGTGCACCTGGAAGCCCTCGCCTGCCAGTGCGACCACGACCGCCTTCAGCTCCTCGGCCTCCACGAACGAGTGGCCCGCATGATCGGTCGCGTGCCCGTGGCCGTCGAGGTACGGCGAGAGCATCGCCGCGGTGAAGTTCTCGCACACGCCGTCCTGCATGATCTTGATGCTCGTCGCGCGGTACCGACCGCCGGACTGGGCCTGGCGGCGTGCGACGAGGTCGTCCACCTGATCGAGGCCGAGCTCTCTGTCCCACCAGAGCGCGCCCACGACGTCGGCGAGCAGGTCACCACTTGCGATCGCGTCGAGGTACGTCGAGCCGGTGTCGGCCATCCCGGCGTAGGCGCCGACGATCGCGTCCTGCCAGGCCGTGACGCCCAGCGAGAAGAGGTACTGCTGCCCCTCGACCAGTCCTGCGGCGTACTCGGCCGGTGACAACTCGGGCAGCAGCTTCGCGACCGCGTCCACTGCGCCTTCGTGAAGGCTTCCCTGCGGGCTGCCGTCCGGGAGGCGCTCGATCCGGCCGCCCGGTGGGTCAGGAGTCTCGCTGGAGATGCCGGCCAGCTCGAGCGCCCGGGAGTTGGCCCAGGCCCCGTGGTGGTCGCGGTTGTGGAGCAGCACCGGGCGGTCTGCCACGACCGCGTCGAGGTCGGCGACCGAAGGAACGCCACCGGGGAACGCCGCCATCATCCAGCCACCGCCGGTGATCCACGGCCCGTCGTACCCGGCCGCGTAGTCGCGGACCATGCGGACGTACTCCTCGCGGGTGCTGCCCTCGGTCAGGTCGCACTGCCTCCGCTCCAGGCCACCCTGGATCGGGTGGCAGTGGGCGTCGGTGAAGCCGGGCGTGACCAGACCGCCGGCCAGGTCCACGATCTCGTGGTCACGCCGGTCGAGCCGGTCGAGACCGTCGGCATCCAGCACGGCCAGCACCGTCCCGTCGTCCACGAGCAGGCCGTGCCCGGGCAGGTACTGGTGCCCGTCGAAGACCGAGCCGCCGGTGAACAGCGTCGCCATCAGCGCCCCTCCAGGAGCGGACCCGCCGGGTCGTGCGAGATGCCGACCTTCCGGGTGGCCAGGCCCGACAAGGCCTCGAGGCACACCCGGTTCGCGAGGTACGCCGTGATCTCGGCGTGGTCGTAGGGCGGGGACACCTCCACCACGTCGATGCCGGCGACCGGCAGCTCGCGGCAGATCCGGCGGACGGCGTCGAGCAGCTGCCGCGACGAGAGACCGCCGGGTTCGGGCGTGCCGGTGCCCGGCGCGTGGCCGGGGTCGCAGACATCGATGTCGACGGAGAGGAACACCGCGTCGCACTCGTTCATCGCGATCTCGAACGCCTCGTCCAGGCACGCGTCGAGCCCGCGCTTGCCGATCTCCGTCATCTCGTAGGAGCGCATCCCCTGCTCGGCCATCCACTGCATGGTCTCGGGCCCGGGCCAGTAGCCCCGGAGGCCCATCTGCAGGAACCGGTCCCCGCGCAGGGCTCCCGACTCGATCAGCCGCCGCATCGGCTGACCATGCCCGTACAGCGACCCGAACTCGATGTCACCCGTGTCGGCGTGGGCGTCGAAGTGGATCATCGACACCTTGCCGAACCCGAGGTGCCGGGCCACCCCGGTGGCGTCGGGCAGCGCGATCGAGTGGTCGCCGCCGAGCACGAGCGGGACCGACCCGGCCGAGGCGACGGCGTACACCGCGTCCTCGAGGGCCTTCAGTGCCCGCTCGATCTCGCCGGGCGGCATCTCGACATCTCCCATGTCGACGACGGTGACGTCCTGGAGCGCGTCGACCCGGAGCGCGAGGTGGGGCCGGGACCCGTCCTGGGGCAGGTAGTCGGTCTGCCGGATGGCCGTCGGCCCGAAGCGAGTCCCCGGGCGGTGGGACGTGCCGCCGTCGAACGGCGCGCCGACGACAACGACATCGGCTGCAGCGAGCGCCGCGGTGTCGGCCACGTCGACGGCCGGGACGCCGAGGAAGGTGATGTCGGGGCCGAACTGGGCGCCGTACCGGGTCATGGAGTCTTCCTACCAGCCACGGATACGTCCCGCCTACCTTCGGATTCAGTGACGAAACGCGGGCCAGACCTACGGATTCGCTTGCAGAGGGTTCTTTCGCGCATCATGATTGGGAAAACCATCCGAGACGCGAGGAATCGATATCCATGCCCGGCGAATTCGCCTACGACAACGCTCGCCTGCAGCAGTCGGCCCGTGACCACCTGTGGATGCACTTCACGCGTCACTCGGCCTACGACCACGCCGACGTCCCGATCATCGTGCGCGGAGAGGGCCCGTACATCTACGACGTCCACGGCAAGCGCTACCTCGACGGGCTCGCGGGTCTCTTCGTCAGCCAGCTGGGCCACGGCCGCCCCGAGCTGGCCGAGGCGGCCGCCAAGCAGACCGAGCAGCTGGCGTTCATGCCGCTGTGGTCTTACGCGCACCCGAACGCCATCGAGCTCGCCGAGCGCGTCGCCGGCTACGCTCCCGGTGACCTCAACCGCGTGTTCTTCACCACCGGTGGCGGCGAGGCCGTCGAGACCGCGTGGAAGCTGGCCAAGAACTACTTCAAGATCACCGGCAAGCAGTACAAGCACAAGGTGATCAGCCGGGCGATCGCGTACCACGGCACGCCGCAGGGCGCGCTGTCGATCACCGGCCTGCCCGGCATGAAGGCACCGTTCGAGCCGCTGGTGCCGTCGACGTTCCGGGTTCCGAACACCAACTACTACCGCGCGCCCTACTTCGAGGACGACGAGAAGAAGTTCGGCCTCTGGGCGGCCAACGAGATCGCCGTCGCGATCGAGAACGAAGGCCCCGAAACGGTGGCCGCGGTCTTCCTGGAGCCGGTGCAGAACTCCGGCGGATGCTTCCCGCCTCCGCCGGGCTACTTCGACCGGGTCCGTGAGATCTGCGACGAGTACGACGTACTCCTGGTCAGCGACGAGGTCATCTGCGCCTTCGGGCGGCTCGGCCACATGTTCGGCGCGGAGCGGTACGGGTACCAGCCGGACATCATCACCTGCGCCAAGGGCATCACCTCGGGCTACGCCCCGCTCGGTGCGATGATCGCCACCGACCGGCTGATGGAGCCGTTCCTGCACGGCACGGAGACGTTCCTGCACGGTTACACCTTCGGCGGGCACCCGGTGTCCACCGCGGTGGCGATGGCCAACCTCGACATCTTCGAGAAGGAGCGGATCAACGAGCACGTCCGCGAGAACGAAGGCGGGTTCCGCGGGACCCTCGAGAAGCTCAAGGACCTGCCGATCGTGGGCGACGTCCGCGGCGACGGCTACTTCTTCGGCATCGAGCTGGTCAAGGACAAGAACACCAAGGAGACCTTCAACGACGAGGAGTCGGAGAAGCTGCTGCGTGGCTTCCTCTCGAAGGCGCTGTACGACGCGGGCCTGTACTGCCGCGCCGACGACCGTGGCGACCCGGTCATCCAGCTCGCTCCCCCGCTGATCTGCGACCAGGAGCACTTCGACGAGATGGAGCAGATCCTCCGCGAGGTGCTGTCCAAGGCCGCGACTCTCGTCGATGGACTCGGCGCCAGTGACAGTCCCGCACACGTGCGGCGTACCCCGGAGGGCTGAGCACGCGACTGAGCGTGGCTGCCTGGGCAATCCCTCGCTCAGGTGCTGAGGAGGGCGCGGCGCGCCGCCGTGCGCGCGAAGCCCCTGGCGACGAAAAGCGCGAGCAGCGAGAGGCCCACGACGGTCTCGGGCGAGCCGTCGGACTCCTTCCCGCGGTGCGACCGGCTCGGATCGGGTCATGCGACCCGCGGGGTGCGACAAGGGATTCCGCGTATCGAATACCCTCACGCGACGGAATCCGGCGTTCTCACGGTGCTGGACCGGTGGTGCTGTGCCTGTCAGCATAGGGCCCGTGACGAAGAAGCAGCCTCGGGCAGCGCTGGACGACGTGTCGAAGGCGATCATCGAACAGCTCCAGGCCGACGGCCGTCGTTCGTATGCCGCGATCGGCAAAGTGGTCGGTCTCTCCGAGGCCGCCGTCCGGCAGCGCGTGCAGCGGCTGATCGACGCCGGCGTGATGCAGGTCGTCGCCGTAACCGACCCGCTCGAGCTGGGGTTCGCCCGGCAGGCGATGGTCGGCGTCCGGGTCAACGGGCCGATGGAGCCCGTGGCGGACGCCCTCGCCGACCTCGAGGAGGTCGACTACGTCGTCATCACGGCCGGCGTCTACGACCTTCTCGTCGAGGTCGTCTGCGAGAGCGACGAGCACCTGCTCGAGGTGATCTCGGGCAAGATCCGCCGGATCTCGGGTGTCGTCGGGACCGAGACGTTCATGTACCTCAAGCTGCGCAAGCAGACTTACTCGTGGGGTGTGCGCTGAGCACTCGGACCCGCAGCCCTGCTCGCCCCGACTACCGCCACCTGAGCTTCTGGCACGAGTCCACCCCGGACGTCTGGAACCCACGACCTGCCCTACCGGGCGACCGTGAAGCGGACGTGGCGATAGTGGGCGCCGGCTTCACCGGGCTCTGGACGGCGCTCTACCTGGCACGCCACGAGCCCTCGCTGCGGATCGCTGTGATCGAGGCCGAGACCGCCGGGTTCGGCGCGAGCGGGCGCAACGGCGGCTGGGCCTCGGCGCTGTTCCCTTCCTCGCTCGGTTCAGTGGCGTCGCGTTCCAACCGTGACGGCGCCGTCGCCCAGCACCAGGCCATGCGCGCGAGCGTCGACGAGGTGCTGCGCACCGCGGAGGACGAGGGCATCGACGCGTACGCCGCCAAGGGCGGCACGATCACCCTGGCCCGGTCTCCGGCGCAGTGGGCTCGCGCCCGGGGCGAGATCGACGAGGCGCGTGCCTGGAGCCTCGACGAGGACGACGTCCGACTGCTCGACGCGGCAGAGGCGACCGACGTCCTGGCCGCCACTCGCGTACGGGGCGCGACGTACACACCCGACTGCGCGGCGATTCACCCCGGCCGCCTCGTCCGCGGTCTCGCCGACGCGGTGGTACGCCGTGGGGTCGCCCTCTACGAGCGCACGCCCGCGACGGCGATCGAGCCAGGACGCGTCGTCACCCGCAACGGGATCGTGCGTGCCGAGCACGTGATTCGTGCGACCGAGGGCTACACCCGCTCGCTCGACGGGCTGCGACGCCGGATGGTGCCGGTGTACTCGCTGATCATCGCCACCGAGCCGCTACCGGCCGAGACGTGGGAGCAGATCGGGCTCCGCCGACGCGAGACGTTCAGCGACCACCGGCACCTGATCATCTACGGCCAGCGCACCGCCGACGACCGGTTCGTCTTCGGTGGTCGGGGCGCGCCGTACCACTTCGGCTCGCGGATCAGGCCGTCGTTCGACCAGGTGCCGCGCGTCTTCGACGACCTGCACGACACACTGGTGGACCTCTTCCCTGTCGTGAAGGACGTGAAGATCACCCATCGCTGGGGCGGCGCCCTGGGCATCGCCCGCGACTGGACGGCCTCGGTCGGGCTCGATCGAGGGACTGGCATGGGATGGGCCGGCGGCTACGTCGGAGATGGCGTCACCACCACCAACCTGGCCGGCCGCACCCTGGCGGATCTCGTGCTGCGCCGCGACACCGACCTGACCCGGCTGCCATGGGTGGGCCACCACTCGCGCACTTGGGAGCCGGAACCGCTGCGCTGGCTGGGCATCAACGCCGGGCTGCGTGCGATGACCTGGGCCGACCGTGAGGAGGCCCGCACCGGCCGCGAGAGCCGGATCGCCAGGCTCGTCTCCCCGTTCATCCACTGACCGCGCGGTCCGGGCGGTCAGAGCCCGTTCGCCGCGGTCTGGGCGGGCTGCCGCGGCTGCCGGACCCACGTATCGAAGAACGAGGTGAGGTCCTGCCCGCTCGCGTTCTCCGCCATCGCCTCGAAGGCGTCGGTGGTGCCGTGTCCGTAGCGGTGCATGGCGGTCCAGCGTCGGAGCAGGTGAGCGAACGTGGTCTTCCCGATCCGGTCCCGGAGAGCGGCCAGCGTCATCGCCCCGCGCTCGTACACCGGCCACTCGAAGATGTGGGCCGCGCCGGGGTCCGCGACCACCAGGTCCCAGAAGGAGTCGCGCTCCGCGTGGTAGGTGCCGTGCAACCAACCGGCGGTGGTCCGCCCGCCGTGCGCCTCGGTCCAGAGGTGCTCCATGTAGGTCGCGAAGCCCTCGTTGAGCCAGACGTCCGACCAGTGGTGCACCGACACGGAGTCGCCGAACCACTGGTGGGCCAGCTCGTGCACCATCAGCAGCTGCGTGACCCCCTGCGGGTAGACCGGGCGGGTCTGGTTCTCCAGGGAGAAGCCCGGGTTGAGCGCCGTCACGACGCCTCCGGTGCGCGAGAACGGGTAGCGGCCGAGCTGCTTCTGTAGCCAGGCCACGATCTCGGGCGTCTCCCGAAGGCCCCGCATCGCTGCATGCCGCTGCCCCGGACCGAGGTGCCGCGACACCGCGAGGTAGTAGGGCAGGCGGTGCGCGGTTCCGCGGCGGACCTCGAACCGGCCGGCCACGAAGAACGCGAGGTACGTCGCCATCGGTCCACCGTCGCCCCAGTGATACGTCGCGCGGTCACCGTGTCGGCGTACCCCCAGGAGGCGGCCGTTCGAGACCACCTGCTTGCTGACGGGCACCGTGACATGGAGATCCATCCGGGCCTTGTCGAGCGGATGGTCGTTCGAGGGGAACCACCACGGCGCCATGTGCGGCTCGTTGACCGCCTCGACCTCGCCGTCGAGCCCGAACCAGTTGCTCTCCCCCGCGTAGGCGTACCGCTCGGGATGACCGGCGTACGTCACGGTGGCGCGCACCAGCGTGCCGTCCGGGATCCGTCTGCCGGGGGTGATCCGCAGCTCGTGGTGCTCCGGGCGGCTGAACGTGGCGGGTCCCGTGGACAGATGGACGCGCGAGACCGGGAGGAGGAAGTCGAGGTCGAACGAGCGGAGGCGCTGGGTGGTACGCAACGTGATGACGGTGTGGCCCGACAGCCGGCCGGAGGAGAACTGGTACCGGTCGTGCACGGCGTACGAGCGCACGTCGATTCCGCCGTTGCCGTCCAGCGGGAAGTACGGGTCGCCGATTCCTGGAGCGCCCACGCCGGGCTCGGTCGCGGCGGCCGCTTCATCGTCGCCGGAGCTGTGCCGGAGCACTGCCGATCCGCCGGCCACCAGGCCGACAGCCGCCAGCACGGCAGCCACGCGGGTGAGCACGGCTGCAACCTAGCCGAGCCGGGGTCGGCGGGCGGCGTACTCCACCGGACCGATACCGGATCGGAAAAAGTCGTTGCGGCGGCTTGATAGCCCTGCGACACTCGTCCAGCCCGGCCATCCGGCCGGTGCCCGCGTGAGAGGAGGCGTTCACATGACGACCGAAGTCTTCGGCATGTCCGCCGCCGTTCCCTCTCACGACTGGAGCACCACCACCGATGTCATCGGAGCACAACTCCACGCGCACTGACGCGTTCGACGCTCTGCTGGAGCAGAGCAGCACCGACAGCTACACCTACGTCGACGCCCTCAGCGGGCTCGACCCCTCGTTCATCTTCGACTTCACCTCCTACGACGACCTCGAGGACGGCCAACGCTGGTCCACCTGGATGTCCGTCGAGCCGTTGCAGCGTGGCCCTGAGCCGCGCCCGGACTGGATCGTCACCTCCCAGGGGGCGGTCGACACCGAGCTCGGCATCCTCAAGACCGGCAAGGAGGCCGACGTCTTCCTGGTCGAGCGGGCCGACCCGATCGACCCCGGCAACGGCGTCGTGATGGCCGCCAAGCGGTACCGGGCACCCGAGCACCGCAGCTTCCACCGTTCCGCCTCCTACACCGAGGGGCGCTCGATGAAGCGCTCCCGGGACAACCGTGCGATCAAGCGCAAGAGCACGTTCGGCCGCGAGATCGCGGTAGGAGAGTGGGCGGTCTCGGAGTGGGGTGCCCTCGTGCGCCTGTGGCAGCTCGGCCTGCCGGTCCCCTACCCGGTGCAGATCGACGGGACCGAGATCCTGATGGAGTGGATCACCTTCGACGGCGAGACGGCTCCCCGCCTGGCTCAGACCCGGCCGGAGCCGGATCTGCTGGCGTCGTACTTCGACCAGGTGCGCGAGGCGCTCGCGACGCTGGCCCAGGCCGGGCTCGTGCACGGTGACCTCTCTGCGTACAACATCCTGGCCGCCGGCCCGCGCCTGGTGATCATCGACCTGCCGCAGGTCGTGGACCTGGTCGGGAACGCGAACGGGATGGACTACCTGCTCCGCGACTGCGCCAACATCTGCGGCTGGTTCCGTGGCAAGGGGCTCGAGGTCGACGAGCAGGAGCTGTTCGGCGAGCTGATGGCGCACGCGTTCTAGAGTCGAGCCGTGCGCAAGGTCCGCGGGCGGTCGATCCGGGTCCGTCCGATGGCCGGGGCCCCGCTGGTGGACCACCGCGACGTGCCGGTGGACCCCTACCGGGAGTCGCTGTACACACCGACCGAGCTGTACGACGTACTGCCGTACGCCGACTCCCTCGACGCTCGCACCTACGCCTGGTCGCGCGACGCGCCCACGCCCCGGGCGACCCTGGTCCAGGCCCTGCACGACCACGCGATCGACGGGGCGCTGACCGCCTGGGTGGCCGGTCGACACCTGGTCGGCGTGATGGGCGGCCACGACCTCGACCGCTCCTCGGCCGGGTACGCCGACGCCGCCCGGCTCGGCTGGATGCTCGGCCAGCAGCACGTCGTCGCGACCGGCGGCGGCCCCGGGGCGATGGAGGCGGCCAACCTCGGCTGCTTCCTCGCCGGCAAGTCCCGTGACGCCCTGGCCGAGGCCGTCGGGTCGCTCGCCGGCGTCCCCTCGTTCCGGCCGTCGGTCGACCAGTGGGCCGCCAAGGCGATGAGCGTGGTCGACGGTCTTGTCGGGCGCGACACGCTGGGGGTGCCGACCTGGTTCTACGGCCACGAGCCGCCGAACCTGTTCGCCACCCAGATCGCCAAGTACTTCCGCAACGCCACCCGCGAGGCGATCCTCCTCCAGATCTGCGGCGCCGGGATCGTGTTCCTCCCCGGCGCAGGTGGGACCGTCCAGGAGATCTTCCAGGACGCCTGCGAGAACTACTACGCCGCTCCCGAGTCCGTCGCGCCGATGGTGCTCGTAGGCCGTCGGTACTGGGCCGAGACCCTGCCCGTGTGGCCCCTCCTCCGCGCGCTGGCCGTCGGTCGGGCCATGGAGGGCCACGTCCACCTGGTCGACACCGTCGACGATGCGGCCGAGCTGGTCACCGGCAACTAACTGGCATACGGACGACGCACCACCGGCTCTTCAGCTGTCGCCTCAGTGCCAGTTAGTTACAGCTCGCCTCAGACTTCGATGGCGGCGAGCTGGCCGCAGGCGCCGTCGATCTCGCGGCCGCGGGTGTCGCGGACCGTGGTGGGGATGCCGCGGGCCTCGAGCCGGCGGACGAACTCGCGCTCGTCGGCCGGGTCGGAGGCGGTCCACTTCGAGCCGGGGGTCGGGTTGAGCGGGATGAGGTTCACATGGACCCACCCCCAGTCGCCCCGGGCGAGCAAGACGTCGGCCAGGAGGTCGGCGCGCCAGGCCTGGTCGTTGATGCCGCGCATCATGGCGTACTCGATGGAGACCCGGCGCTTGGTGACCCGCGCGTAGTTCCAGCCCGCGTCGACGGTCTCGTCGACCGAGAAGCGGGTGTTGATCGGAACCAGCTCGTTACGGAGCTCGTCGTCCGGCGCGTGCAGGGACAGCGCGAGCGTGACCGGGATGCCTTCGCCGGCCAGCTGGTTGATGCGCGGCACCAGCCCGACCGTCGAGACCGTGACCCCACGCGCGCTCATCCCGAGTCCGGACGGCGCCGGCTCGGTGAGGCGGCGTACGGCGCCCATCACGGCCCGGTAGTTGGCGAGCGGCTCACCCATACCCATGAACACGACGTTCGAGACGCGAGCGGGACCACCCGGCACCTCGCCTCGGGCCAGCGACCGGGCACCGGCGACGACCTGCTCGACGATCTCGGCGGTCGACATGTTGCGTTGGAGCCCGCCCTGGCCGGTCGCGCAGAACGGGCACGCCATGCCGCAGCCCGCCTGCGAGGAGACGCACATCGTGACCCGGTCGGGGTACCGCATCAGCACCGACTCCACGAGCGCGTTGTCGAACAGGCGCCAGAGCGTCTTGCGCGTCGTACCGCGGTCGGCCTCGAGGGTTCGCAGCGGCGTCATCAGCAGTGGCAGGAACGCCGACACGATCTCGTCGCGCCGGGCGGCCGGGAGGTCGGTCATCTCCTCCGGGTCGTCGACGAGCCGATCGAAGTAGTGGGTGGACACCTGCCTGGCCCGGAACGCCGGGAGGCCGAGCTCCACGGCGTACGCCCTCCGCTCCTCGAGGGAGAGGTCGGCGAGGTGCCGCGGCGGCTTGGCGCGGCCGCGAGGCTCGGCCATCACCAGCGGCAACGAACGGGTGGTGGAGTCGGACTGGGTCATCGGTCCGATCATCCCAGGCTCCCCACTCGTTCGAGAACTCGGTGAGGCGTGGGTGTCAGGGCGGGACGACGACCTCGTCGCCGACCTTCAGCGCCGTGAAGAAGGCCTGGGCATCCGCAGGGAACAGGTGCACACGTGCGACTGGACGCCGAGCGATCCTGCGTGGAACCCGAACGAGGACGCGAACTGCACGTAGGGCGGCATCGGCGGGCGTCGCCGGGTGCCGGGAGCCGTGTGCAGGCTGCTGTAGTGGTCCTTGTCCTTGCGGATGACGTGGAAGCGCCCACGCGGGGTCGCATGTCCGGGCCGGCCGGTGGACAGGCAGTCGCCGACTCCGCGTACCACGTTCGGCCGACCACGACAGCGGGACGGACGCGCCCAGCCGCCCGTGGGCAGCCAGGCACGTCTCCGCTGCCTCAGTAGGCGTACCCGTGTCCGGTCGACGAGCTCGAAGACCCGCTCGACGGCGCCTGCTGGGTGCCGGTCACCGGCTGGCCGGTCGGCGAGACGGCGTACCAGGTTCCGCCGAACTCCGCGACGCCCTCGCCGTTCACGTCGCCGGGCTGCTGATCCTGCGAGAACGTGTACACCGGGTGTCCGGCGACGGTCGCGATCGCGGTGCCGTCCGGCGTGGCCGTGCGGCCGGTGGTCACCGAGAGCTTTCCGGCGCCACCGGGTGAGACGGCCGGCCAGAACTGCAGACACTGCGACGAGCAGGTCGAGTGGTTGTGACCGTCAGCAGAGAGCGTGTACAGCGTCATGCCCTGGCTGTCGACGAGCACGTTTCCGAGCGACGTCTGCGCGACGCTGAGGGCGGAGCTGGCATTGCCGCCGCCTGACCCGGTGGCGGGCTGCTCGGCGGTCGTGCTGGAGCTTCCGTTGCCGCACGCACTCAGCGTGAGCAGAGCGGTCGCGGCGACGGCGACCAGGCTGGGGATCTTCATGGTTCCTCCTTGTGTCTTCACCAGGAGGTACGACGAGCCGGTGCCCCGGCGTTCGAACTCGCACCTGTGAAGGTGCTGAGGAAGGTCCCGCTCGGCGTTCCGGGTCAGCGGTCAGTCAGCCGTCGAGCCTGACCAGTGCCCAGACCACCAGCACCGCGGTCAGGCCGATCACCACCGCCGTCGTCACGACGCCGAGGAGCATGAACTGCGCGAACCGGCGGGTCTTGCGCGGGATCAGCAGGGCGAGCGGGACGACCAGGGCGAGCGCGATCAGCGGGAAGAGTCGTTGGGCCGCCGTGTCGCTCAGGAACAGGCCCAGGAGGGCGGCGTAGATGCCGGGGACCACGATCACGTAGGCGACCCCGCTGAAGAACCCGACCAGGCTGGCGAACGTCGGGTGCGACCGGTGCCACCAACTCGGCTCCGGAGCGGGCTCGTCCCCGTCGGTTTCGACGGCCGGCATGGCCCCGCTCTCGGTCATGGCCTCAGCATGTCATCCCGGCCCACACGCTCCACGGATGCGAGGTCGGGCATGGAGAGTCGCGCCCACCAGTCGAGATCGGGCGGTTCGCCGGTCAGCGCGGATCGGAGCAGGGTCCAGGCCGTGCCGTGGCCGACCAGTACGACGTCATGGCCGGGGTGCTGGTCGAGGATCCCCTCGACCGCCTTGACGACCCGATGTCGCGTGTCCGCGAGCGGCACCCAGCCGGCATACGCCGGGACCTCGGGTTGCTCGAACGCGCGTCGGACGACCGGCTCGAAGTCGTCGATCCAGTCCGTGCTGTGGCGTTCGTGCTCGCGGAGGTCGTCGACCACCTCGACCGGCTCGTCGGTCAGCAGTTGCGCCGTCGCCAGCGCCTTCGGCTCCGGGGACGAGAACCACGCCGCATGGAGCGGGACTCGTGGACGCAGGGCGCGCACGTCGTCGGCGTACGCCGGGTCGAGCTCCCACTCGTGCGCCGGCCGGGCCCGGTCGATCAGCGGGCGGCCGTGGCGGACGAGATACAGCACTCGGTCACCTGCGCTAGAAGACGAGGTAGTGGAGCAGGAGCCAGATAGGCGCGATCGTCGCCAGCAGCGAGTCGAGTCGGTCCATCAGTCCGCCGTGGCCCGGGATCACCTGGCTCATGTCCTTGATCCCGAGGTCGCGCTTGATCACGGACTCACACAGGTCCCCCAAGGTCGCCATCACCACAGCGATCAGGCCGAGACAGACCCCGATCCACCAGTCGGCGTCGAGCACCCAGACGATCATCGCGACGCCGACGACGACGCAGAACACGGCGGAGCCGGCGAACCCCTCCCACGACTTCTTCGGCGAGATGACCGGCGCCATCGGGTGCCGGCCGAAGAGCACGCCGGCGACGAAGCCGCCGATGTCGGAGGCCGCCGTGACGGCGATGAAGGTGAGGATGCCCTTGACGCCCGCGTCGTACCGGTCGAAGCCGGTGGCCCCGCCCTCCCTGAGCATCAACGCGACGAACGAGCCGAGGAACGGCACGTAGATGAGGGTGAAGACCGAGGCGGTGGCGTTCTCCACGTAGCCGGTCACCCCGCGGCGCAGCAGCCACAGCATCGTCCCCAGGGCGCTGACCGCCGTGGCCGTGACCAGCGCCGGCGCGCCCCAGAAGTAGGCGACGACGACCATCACGACGCCGCCGGCCATGAGGGGCTGCTCGGGAAGGTCCAGGCCACTGGTGGCGAAGGCGCGGTGGAGCTCCCAGATCGCGATCAGCACGGCGGCGGCGACGACCACCATGAACAGGGTCTTCCAGACCAACAGGGTCACCAGGATCAGCGCGATCAGGACGACGGCGCTGGCGATCGAGACCGGCACGTTGCGGCCGGCGCGCCCGTGGTCCTGCGCGGGCGAGTCCGTGGTCATGGGTGGCGGGCTGCGTGTCTGGTGGACGAGTCCTCAGACCTCGAGCAGCTCGGACTCCTTGTGCTTGAGCAGGTCGTCGATGGCGTCGGTGTGCTTCTTCGTCGCCGCATCCAGGCGCTTCTCGGCACCGGTCACGTCGTCCTGCCCGACCTCGCCGTCCTTCTCCATCCGCTCCAGCTGCTGCTTGGCATGACGCCGCAGGTTGCGGACCGCGACGCGACCCTCCTCGGCCTTGTGCCGGGCGACCTTGATGTACTCCTTGCGGCGCTCCTCGGTGAGCTCGGGAAAGACGCAGCGGATCAGCTTGCCGTCGTTGGCCGGGTTCACGCCGAGGTCGGAGTCGCGGATCGCACGCTCGACATTGCCGAGGGCGTTCATGTCGTACGGCGACACCAGGATCACTCGTGCGTCCTGCGCCGTGAACGACGCGAGGCTCTGGAGGGGGGTGGGCGTGCCGTAGTAGTCGACCATGATCTTGCTGAACATCGCGGGGTTGGCCCGACCGGCCCGGAGGGCCGCGAACTCCTCGCGGGTCGCCTCGACGGACTTGTCCATCTTGCCGTCGGCCTCGTTGAGGATGTCGCTGATCACGGATCCGTCCCTTCGTGGTCGAGTCGTCCGACGACCGTCGGTCGGGCGTCTACTCGTCGGTCGAGCGTCCACTCTTCGGTCGAGCTGGTCGAGACCCCTTGACTCCTGGGTGTCGGTGTCTGCCCTCAGCCGGCGGTGACGCGCGTGCCAATCTTCTCACCCTGAACGACACGCAGCACGTTGCCCTCAGGGTGCAGCCCGAAGATGATCAGGTCCATCTTGTTCTCCTGGGCCAGGGTGAACGCGGTCTGGTCGATCACCCTGAGGTTGCCCGAGATGGCGTCCTCATAGGTCAGGTGGTCGTACTTCGTGGCGGTCGGGTCGAGCTTCGGGTCGGCGGAGTAGACACCGTCGACGCCGTTCTTGGTGAAGAGCACGGCGTCGCAGTGGGTCTCCAGCGCGCGCTGGACGGCCACGGTGTCCGTGGTGAAGAACGGCAGTCCCATCCCTGCGCCGAAGATCACGACCCGACCCTTCTCGAGGTGGCGGATCGCCCGGAGCGGGATGTAGGGCTCGGCGATCTGGCCCATCGCGATCGCTGTCTGGACACGGGTCACGACACCGCGCTGCTCCAGGAACTCCTGGAGGGCCAGGCAGTTCATCACGATGCCGAGCATGCCCATGTAGTCCGCGCGGACGCCGTCCATGCCGCGCTGCCGCAGCTCGGCACCACGGAAGAAGTTGCCGCCTCCGATGACCACCGCGATCTGGGCGCCGGTCTCCGAGACCGCGGCGATCTCGCTGGCGATCCGCGACACCACGTCGGGGTCGACGCCGAGCTTGCCTCCACCGAACTCCTCGCCGGACAGCTTGAGCAGGACGCGGTGGTGGGCGGTCACAAGGCGGCTCCTTCGAGCGGATTCGGGTGCGCGGGGACGTCGTACATGCGAGAAAGCCGGCTGCGCACGCTCGTGTGAGTCATACGCAACCGGCCTCCCCGAAGTCCGGATGAAACCTACCTGATCAAGCTCCGACCTCGAAACGGACGAAGCCGGTGACCGTCGTACCGGCCTCGTCGAGGACCGCGTGGACGGACTTCTTGTTCTCGGTCACCGACGGCTGGTCCAGGAGGACGACGTCCTTGAAGAAGGCGTTGAGGCGGCCCTCGGTGATCTTGCACGATCGCCTGCTCGGGCTTGCCCTCCTCGCGCGAGGTGGCCTCGGCGATCTCGCGCTCCTTGGCCACGACGTCGGCGGGGACCTCGTCGCGGGTGAGGTACTGCGGACGCATGGCGGCGATCTGGCGGGCCGCACCCTTCGCGCCGTCCTCGTTGCCGTCGTACTGGACGAGCACGCCGATGGCGGCGGGCAGGTCGGCGGCGCGCTTGTGGAGGTACGCCGTCACCGGCGCCTCGAAGTAGGCGACCCGGCCGAGCTCGATCTTCTCGCCGATGGTGATGGCCAGTCCTTCGACGACCTCACCAATGGTCTTGCCGTCGAGCGCCACGGCCTTGAGGGACTCGGCGTCGCCGGCGTTGGCCCGGTCGGCCGCGTCGGCGATGCGTTGGGCGACGGCGACGAAGTCGTCGTTCTTGGCGACGAAGTCGGTCTCGCAGTTGATCTGGACCAGCGCGCCGCCGGCCTGGGCGACGAGGCCGGACGTGGCCTCGCGCTCGGCCCCGCGCTTGGCAGCCTTGGCGGCGCCCTTGGTGCGCAAGATGTCGATCGCGCTGTCGAAGTTGCCGTCGGCCTCGTCGAGGGCCTTCTTGGCGTCCATCATCCCGGCGCCGGTCATGTCCCGGAGCTTCTTGACGTCGCTGGCGGAGAAGTTCGCCATGGTGCTACCTGCCTCTCAGGTGAGTTCGAGCGCCGGGCCGGCGCGCCCGCGCATGACAGGCGCGCCGTACGGCGGATGGGTGCGGGAGCCCGCGTCCGGCTCAGGCGTCGCCGCTGGCGTCGGCTGCTCGGCCGACTCGGTCGACTCGGCGTTCGCGAAGCCGGCGGCCTCGGCAGCCTCGGCGGAGCGGAACCAGACCTCGGCGTTGGTGCGGGCGTACCACGGGCTGCTCGGGGCGTGGAACTTCATCGAGTTCTTGTTGCCCTTGATCTCGAAGCCCTCGGGAGCCGCGCCGTCGTCGAGGGGGGCTGTCGGAGTCGGGCCCGAAGTCGTCCTCGGCAGGCGCGTCGGTCGCGCTGGTGGAGACCGCGGCCTCCGTCGCGACCTCGGCAGGAGCGGTGGTCGAGGCCTCTGCCTCCACCTCGACGACGGGCGCGTCGGTGGCGGGAGCCTCGACGGCCGGCGCCTCCGCGGCCGGACGTCGACGGCGGACACCTCGGTGGCGGGAGCCTCGGTGGCCTCGACGACGACCTCGGTGGCCGGTGCGGCCTCGGCGGCCGGAGCCTCGGTGGCCTCCGCGGCCGGGGTCTCGGCTGCGGCATCGCCGGTGGCAGCAGTCGCAGCCTGCTCGGCGTCGCCGCCCAGCAGCTCGCGCTCCCACTCGGCCAGCGGCTCTTCGGCGCCGACCGGAGCCTCGGCGCCGGCCTCGGTCTTCACGCCGGATCGTGCGATCAGGCCCTCGGCGACGGCGTCGGCGACGACGCGGGTCAGCAGACCGACGGCCCGGATCGCGTCGTCGTTGCCCGGGATCGGGAAGTCGACCAGGTCGGGGTCGCAGTTGGAGTCGAGGATGCCGATGATCGGGATGTGCAGCTTGCGGGCCTCCTCGACGGCGAGGTGCTCCTTGTTGGTGTCGACGATCCACACGGCGGCCGGCGTACGGCTCATCTCGCGGATACCGCCGAGCGACTTGTTCAGCTTGTCTCGCTCGCGGCGCATCTGCAGCAGCTCCTTCTTGGTGCGGCTGCTGCCGGCGACGTCTTCGAAGTCGATCTCGTCGAGCTCCTTGAGACGGTTGATGCGCTGGTGCACGGTCTGGAAGTTGGTGAGCATGCCACCGAGCCAACGCTGGTTGACGTAGGGCATACCGACGCGGGTCGCCTGCTCGGCGATCGCCTCCTGGGCCTGCTTCTTGGTCCCGACGAACATGATCGTGCCGCCCTTGGCGACGGTGTCCTTGATGAAGGCGTACGACCGGTCGATGTAGGCCAGCGACTGCTGAAGGTCGATGATGTAGATGCCGTTGCGCTCGGTCATGATGAAGCGCTTCATCTTCGGGTTCCACCGACGGGTCTGATGACCGAAGTGCACGCCGCTCTCGAGCAGTTGGCGCATGGTGACGACTGCCATGGAGTTCTCCTGTGCGGGCGCTTCGAGGGCGGCCCGTTGTTCTCAGTTGTCGCCCCCGGCGGGTGCCGGCGGCCCTGACGTCTGCGCGCGACCCGACCCGGCCGTGTGTCGGTGGCCGAGACCGAGGATCGTCGCCCACGGGTGGTCGTCTGCCGGAGAAGGCAGGCGTCGCGGTCTGCGGACGTGCGAAGTCAGCCCCGTGAGGAGCTGCTGCGGATCAGGGTAGTCGAGCGTGCTCCACCTCACCAATCCGCGGAGGGCGAGGAGGGCCGGCCAGGTACCCGAACGAAGAGAGGGACTGGCGACCCGTCTCGAGATCCAGCCCGATTTCCGTCCACATCGGCGCCCGCATCCTGCGAGTCCACAACCGCCCGAGCGACACCGCCTGTCCGTCCCCGAGCGCACCACCCTGGGCCATGGACACCCCACTCCCCGCACCGGTCCGGGCCACGGTCGTCGGTCGCTGGTCGTCGTCACCGTGGTGCTGGTCGCGCTCGTCTCCCTGGCGCTGCCCACCGGCGCGGTCGGCGTACCCGTGGACCCGGTCCCGTCGGGGTGTGGCCGTTGCAGCCGACCCCGAGGTGTCCAGGCGTTCGACCGCGCCGGACACGACCTGGGGTCGCCGGTCATCGCGGGGTCGACCTGGCGGGCACCGTGGGCAGGTCGTGCCGCTCCGCGCTCGCCGGTCGCGTCACGTTCGCCGCCCGGCCTCGCCGGACGCGGGGTCGTGGTGGTCGACCACGGCGACCACCCGCACGACCTACGAGCCGGTCACGGCAAACGTACGCGTGGGCGACGTGCTCGCCCGAGGGCAGCCGATCGGGACGCTCGAGCTGGCCGGCTCCCACTGCTTCCCCCGGACCTGCCTCCACTGGGGCTGGCGGCGCGGCTCGACCTACCTCGACCCCTTGCTTCTCGTCGGCGGCGGTCCCATCGTCCTGCTCCCGCTCTGGCGCGAGCCGCTGACGCCGTTCTCATCGGCAACGGCTCCTCCCGTCACGGCCGGTCCACGCGGACCCGGTGCCGCTGCCGTACGCCGAGATCCTGGCGTCCGCTCGATACGGCAAGGGCTCAGCGGGGATCGGGCGCGGCTCGGGCCTGGTGAGCCCGGGCGCAATCCCTGACCCGCTCGGACCTGTACAGCCTAGGAACGCCCCTGTCAGATGGTGATACGTCGAACCGGTCCGTCGTGGCAAGGCTCGGCCGAGGAACGATCAGGCGCGAGGATGGGCCTGCCGGTACGCCTGACGCAGCCGGTCGGTGCTGACGTGGGTGTAGAGCTGGGTCGTGGCCAGCGAGGCATGACCCAGCAGCTCCTGCACCGAGCGCAGGTCGGCGCCGCCCTCGAGCAGGTGGGTCGCCGCGGTGTGACGCAGCCCGTGCGGGCCGATGTCGGGGGCACCATGGACGTCCGCGATCCGGCGGTGGACGACCGTGCGGACCGCACGCTGGTCGATCCGCGCGCCGCGTGCGCCCAGGAACAGGGCGGGGCCGGCTCCCGGTGCGAGAAGCTGCGGCCGGCCGCTGGGTCAGCCAGGCGTCGAGGGCCCTCGCCGCCGGCAGCCCGAACGGCACGGTCCGCTCCTTGCGACCTTTGCCGAGCACCCGCACCACATTGCGACCGCGGTCGACGTCGTCGAGGTCCAGAGCGACAAGCTCACCGACCCTGACTCCGGTCGCGTACAGCAGCTCGAGCATCGCGGTGTCGCGCAGCCCGACCGGGCTGCCGTCGTCGGCCAACCGGGCGGCCGCGGCGATCAGCTCCGCGGCTTCGTCCTGCCGCAGTACGGGGGGAAGGGTTTGTCGTGCCTTGGGTGAACGCAGGCTGGATCCGACGTCCGTCGGGATGCGCCCGGTGCGGGTGAGCCACGCGGTGAAGACGCGGACCGCGGTCGCTCGACGAGCCAGTGTCGTCCTCGATCGGCCGGTGACCTGCTGCTGGGCCAGCCAGCTGCGGAGCGTGCGCAGGTCGAGGTCCGTGACTCGGCTGCGTCCCATCCGATCGGCGTGGTCGAGGAGGCCGGCGACGTCGCCGAGATAGGCGCGCACGGTGTGCGGCGCGAGGTCGCGCTCGGAGACCAGGTGCCGCTCGTACTCGGCGAGGACCTCAGAGGCCTCGAGGGTCGGGCCGGCCATGCCGTCACTGTAGGTCGAGGTGACCGGGCACCTGGCCGGCTCGCCGTGGGCGACGGTGCACCCGGGCCCGACGTCACTCGTTGGCCGCCGGGGTGAGTCGCCAGCCGCGCTCGAAGAGCTCGACGAGACCGTCGCGGTCGAGGCGTCGCAACGCGGCTTGAACGTCCAGCAGGGCCATCCCGGCCGTGGAGGCGATGGAGTCGACAGGAGCCGGCTCGGGCGAGCGGGACGGCGTCCAGGACCCGAGCGTCTCGAGGTGGCACCTTGTCGCGCCGACGCGACGGTGCGCGGGGTGGCGTCGTGAGGTGGGTGCCGGCGTCGCCGACCATCTCGAGCACCTCGTCCCCGTAGGTGACCAGGGAGGCGGCACCGGTGCGGATCAGCTCGTGGACGCCCTGGGACTGGGCGCTGGTCACGGGGCCGGGCACGCCCATGAGGTGACGGTTGAGGCGGGTGGCCCAGTTCGCGGTGTTGAGGGCACCGCTGCGAGCAGCCGCCTCGACGACGACGGTGCCCGCGAGTGAGGGCCGCGATCAGCCGGTTGCGGCTGAGGAAACGCCCCCGGGTGGGTGCACACCCCGGAGACACCTCGGCGATCACCGCCGACGTCCGGCCGAGGTGGTCGAGGAGGTCTCGGTGGGCGGTCGGGTAGGCACGGTCAGCACCGCAGGCGAGGACGGCGACGTTGGCGCCGTCGACGGCGAGCGCGCCGCGGTGGGCGGCCTGGTCGATGCCGAACGCGGCCCCGGATACGACCGGATGGCCGGCCCGAACCAAGGACGCGGCGATGCCGGCGGCCACCTCGGTGCCGTAGGTCGTCGCCGAGCGGGCACCGACCACGGCGACCGCGCGACCCAGCGCGGTCGAGACGAGTCGGACCCCTCACCCAGAGGCCCGAGGGCGGGCCGCCGCGGTGGTCGAGCAGCTCGGCACGCATCAGGTCGTCGATCTGGCTCGGCCACTCGTCGTCGCCGGGCACGACGTACCGCAATCCGCGCTTCTGCGCGCGTTCGAGCTCAGCCACGGGGTTGAGCCCACGAAGTCGGCTCGCGACGTCGCGGGCCTCGGGTGTCTCCTGGGTGGAATCGCTGAGCAGCTCACGGAGCCTGACGGCTCCGAGCTGGGCGTCAGCGACGCGATCTTCGGCTCGCCCGGCTCGGTCAGGCGCGAGCAGGGCGACCCGTCGCCAGCCGGTCGTCGTCACTCACGATGCTCGCCGGACGACGCTGGACTGCATCAGCGGCTCGCCCTGTCTGAGCCGGAACGCGGTGTCGACGTCGGACACGCTCGGGGCGTCTGCGCCACGAAGGTCGGCGACCGTCCATGCCAGGCGGTGGACGCGCACCGCACCACGTCGACTGAGTCGCCCGTCGAGCACCTCCTTCTCCAGGCGGGTCGCACCGGCGTCGGGCAGCGGCCACTCGCGCGCGAGGACCGCGCTCGGGAACCTGGGAGTTCAGCCGCCACTCACGTCCGGCGAACCGGGTGGCTGCCGTTCGCGTGCCACGGCGATCCGCTCGCGCACCTCGAGCGAGCTCTCCGAGGTGTTCTCCCGGCAGAGAGGCCGGCTGCTCCTGCGTGGTCGGTGGAAGGACATGACGCAGGATGTCGATCCGGTCGTGCACGGGGCCGGTCACCCTGCGGGAGTAGTGGTGACGCTGCTGCTGGCTGCACGTGCACTGGTTGCCGGGGAGGCTGGACGAGTACTCACCGCAGGGGCAGGGGTTGCAGGCCATCACCACCAGGCCCCGGGCTGGATAGGTGGCCGACTCCTCACCGCGGGCGATCGTCACCTCACCGCTCTCGAGGGGTTGACGCAGCGCGTCGATCACGTCGGAGCGGAACAACGGGAACTCGTCCAGGAAGAGCACCCCACAGTGGGACTCGGCTCACCTCCCCCGGCCGCACGCTTGCCGGTGCCTCCGCCGAGGAGGCTCGCCTTGCTGGCGTCGTGATGAGGCGCGAAGAACGGCGGTCTGCGGATCAGGTCGTCGCCCGGCTCGAGGGCACCGGCGAGCGAGTGGATCGCCGTGAGCTCCAGCGCCTCCTCCGCCGACAGGTCGGGCAGGAGGCCGGGAAGTCGCTCGGCCAGGGAGGTCTTGCCCGACCCCTTCGGGACCCGACAGCATCAGGTGGTGACCGCCGGCGGCTGCCACCTCCAAGCGCGTACTTCACGTCGGGGACGCCCTTGAGGTCGGAGAGGTCGTGCTCGGTCAGCCGTCGGGATCCACGCCACTCGATCAGCCGACTGCCCGACATCGGGGCGACGGGGTCCGCCTCGGGCACGGGCTCGCCGCGGAGCTCGGCCCGCACCTGGGCCAGGGAGCGCATGCCCAGGACGGTCATCCCGGGCACCATCGCCGCCTCACGAGCCTGCGGCTCGGGCACGATCACGCGCTCGAAGCCACGGCGTGACGCGGCCATCACCATCGGCAGGACGCCGGGCACGGAGCGAAGCCCACCGGTCAGCGTGAGCTCGCCGATCACCAGCGTGTCGGACGAGCGAGCGCTGGCTGATGTCGCCGCAGGCGGCCAGGACGGCCAGCGCGATCGCGAGGTCGAAGTGGGTGCCTCGCTTCACGAGGTCGGACGGCGCCAGCAGGATCGTCACGCGACGGGTCACCGGCCACGGCACACCGGAGTTGTGCACTGCCATCCGGCACCGGTCGCGCGGCCTCGTGCAGTGAGGTGTCGGGCCGACCGACGAGCGTCGTGCCCGGAGTGCCCGGGGAGACGTCGGCCTGGACGTCGATCAGGTGGCCGAGCGCCCCTGGAGCGAGACGGTGTGGGCGGTCGCGAGCGCCATCAGACCAGCCCCGGACGTGCTCGAGCGGCGCGGCACCGCGGGGTGGTGAGTGGACCGCGACGACGTCGATGCGGACCTCGGCCGGCGCGTACCTCGTGCTCTCGGCCCACAGCAGGGCCAGCCGTTGCAGTCGTTCGAGCTTGATCAGCGGTGACGGCTTCGTGCGGCGTGCCGCAGACGTCGGAGGAGCGGGTCTTCACCTCGCACACGACCAGGACGTCACCGTCGCGCAGCACCAGGTCGATCTCGCCGGCGTCACATCGCCAGTTGCGGTCGAGCACGCACCATGCCCTGCTCGGTGAGGTGGCGGGCGGCGACGCGCTCGCCGTACTCGGCCCAGTGCGTTGCGTCGCCCGGAGCGGGCGTCCGTGGTCGAGGTCATGCGCCCAGCGTCGCGTCGGACATCCCCGGTCAGAGACGCACCGCACCCGCCGTCTGTGGACGGGGGTGCGGATCGTCTGAGCTGTGGACGGAAAGGGGCGGTTCAGTTCACCAGGATCGGGATCTTCGGCCCCGAGCCGACGTAGTTGATCGTGCCGTTCTTCACCGGCGGGTTCGGCAGCGCGTTCGGGTTGAGGAAGATCACCTCGACCGAGCGGATCCCGTTCGTGTCGGTCACGATGCCGTTGCCCGCGATTCGCCGGGTCGCCCCTTCACCGCCGACGCGGGCTGGTCGGTGATGAAGCAGGCCCGGAAGTCGATGATCTGGTACTTGTTGCTGCCACCGTTGGCCGGCTGCACGGGCAGCACCGGCACGTAGCCGAAGCGTGGTGAGTCGTAGATGGCGTCCGAGATGACCGGGGCGGGCATGCGTGTAGGTGTCGGCGTCGACGTCAGCGACGTGCACGGTGCTGTTGGTGAAGAAGCAGCGTCAGGTGTCGTTGTTGATGGTCTGACCCTTGAGCACCGTGGTGGCCTCGGTCGTGCCGCCGTTGGCGCACTTGGTCTTGCCGTTGGGCTTGAGCAGGTACTGGTTGCCGCCCACGGCGGACGAGCCGAGCCCGAGGAAGCCGCCGGTTGCGACGTTGGCGGACATGCCGGTGTCGGTGTCGACGCAGTTGGTCCCGGCCGCGGTCCACAGCACGGTCGCTGGCTGGGCGGACGAGCAGGTGCCGTCGGCCAGCCGCGAGGCCACCGGGTAGATCGCGAGCGTGCTGTCGAGGCCGACGGCCACGTTGGCGGCGCCGATGTTGTCCCAGCCGTTGTAGCCGGCGTGTGTGAGCAGGATCGTGCCGAAGTTTCCGGAGGAGCTGCCCTGGGCGCAGACCAGCGGCGGGTCGCCGATGGTGAGGACCGGCGCGTTCAGCGTCTGGTTGCCGCCGTTGCCGGTGTAGACCGCGGACCACTGGCCGCCGATCTTCACGCGGAGGTACCAGAACTCCTGGACACCGGAGACTCCGCGCGTCTGGTTGGGCAGGTCCGCAATGGTGAGCTGGGTCTTGGCCGCGTTGACCGTGAACTTGGTCGCGTCGATGTGACCGGGGGCGGACCGGTGCCGACGTTGCCGGACTCGAAGAAGCCGACATCGGTGATCGGTGCCGTTGACGTTGGTCTGTTGAGGGTGAGTGGCTCGACAACCGTTCGGTCGGGTCCACCGGGTAGAAGCTCGTGGGGCTGATCGAGGTGATCAGGGTGGTGTTGGTGTTGGCGGGCGACGGGTCGGTGGCGCGTACAGGTTCACCGTGGTGGTCGACTGCCCGTTGTTCGGCTGCTGCAGGGTCTGCGGGCCGTAGTCGCAGCCGCTGAACGCGTAGAACGGCAGCGTGGCCATCTTCGGCGACTGGATCTCGACCGTGGAGACGCCGTTCACATCGACGCTGTGGAAGCCCATGATGCCGGCCAGACCGAAGTCGACGGTCTTCGGCGGGCTCACCAGGGACAACTGGTTCTTGTTGAACGTCACCGACCAGGTCTTCGAGGATCTCGTTGTACTTCGGCAAGACCGTAGACGACCTCGCCGTTGGCCATGTTGCAGTCGGTGAGCTGGACCGGCAGGTTGACCACCATGCTCGAGTACGACCTCCCGTGGCGCTCGGGTACGCCTGTCTGGCCAGATAGGCGGCGATGTCCTTCACTGCCTGGTCGGTCGCGAGGGCGCCGGCCGCGCCGTAGCTGCAGCTGTCACGGCACCCGGTCTTGGGCAGGTTGGCGCCTTGGGGCCGGCGCCGGCCTCCGTGGCCAGGTCAGCGCCCGCCTGGACCTGACGCTTCTGCTGCCCAGGCGTTGCCGAGGTCGACGCCGATCGCTGCAACCGACATCAGGACGACGGCGAGCAGGGCGAACATCACCGCCACCGCACCGCGGTCGTGCCGACGGCGGCGCGAGAGCCAGCGGTCATGAGCAGGTTCCCTGCGTCGAGCTGAGGTCCTCGATGCGGGCCACGTTGGTGCGGGTCACGTTGCCGTTGTCGGGGACCGGGATGAACGGGAAGTGCATGTTCAACGTCGGGAACGTCGCGGTCACGGTGACGGCTCCACCGATCTCGACCGGGAGCCGCCACGCAGCCGAGCCGTCCGCCTTGGTGTAGGTGACCGTGGTGGTGATGCCGCCGGCATGACGCGGCGGTCGTGGCGGCACCGAGGTGGTTCTAGATCACGCGTCTGCACCTGGCCGACGGTCTGGCAGTTGCCGACCGCGACCCGACGCGCGGCGTCGCCGACGGCTGAACTGCCGGACTGCATCGCGTAGAAGTACCAGCCGTACTGGATCGAGCCCGAAGATCAGATAGAGCATCGGAATCAGTACGAGTCGCGAACTCGACTGCGGCAGCGCCGCCCTCGTCGCGCCGTCTCCGGAACCTCGTCATGCGCCACTCCGCCTGTTTGGTCCACCACGGCGCCCCATGCGACGTGGACACAGGTCGCCCCACTGTGCGTGGCCGAGATTAGGCGAGCGCGGCTCATCACGTCCCCGGATCCGTGAACCTTTGCCCTGTGCGTCCTCATTGTGTCTGGACACGTGGGACCGCCCGAGTTAAGTCTGGTCTGGTCTAGACCACCCGGGGCCGAGTGGTGTCACACGGTCACGGGTCACCGTGCCGTGAGCGGACGCCAGGCGTGGCTACGGCGTACAACCACCCCTCCCGAGCGCCCCCATCAGCTGAACTCGCACTCGTAGGCGCCGGTGCTGGCGATCGGAAAGTGATCCTTGAAGATGATCGGCGGGATGATCAGCTGGCCGTCGAACGACGTCTTCACGAAGACCGAGTCGCCCGCGGTCGAGCCGTTGCACGGCTGTGTCGTCGACGTGGCCGGCGTCGCCCGCACGGGTTGGTGGCGGTGGCCGAGGTGGCGCCGCGCTTGATGGCGACCGTGACGTTCGACGAGCTCATGCCGATCGTTCCGGAGGCGTCGACGCGCTTGCGCCTAGATCTGCTTGCAGGTCGCACCGGACACGACCCCGGCACGCGCGCCCTGTCGGGCTCCGTTGCTCGGCGAGCTGCTGGGCGAACACCAGGCCGAACGAGATGATGCCCAGGACCAACATGCCGAAGATCGGCGCCAGCAGAGGGACTGACGAAGAGAAATGCGTCGGGGTGTACCGACGCAGACGGCCGGGTCACGCCTTGCCCCGTGAGAAAGGCGTGGCCCGACCGTCGAGGGAGATGTGGAGACATGTCCTGCCGGCGACGCAGGGCGTAGGAGAACCTCGCAAGGTGCGACGACCCTGCGAGCACCCTCGGCGGACAGCGGGAACACAGGCGCTCCGTGTTGCGCCTGACCTACCCGCCGTTCCGTTTCCAGGAACGGAAACATCGTGTCAAGACTCCATTGTCGTTCTGCGCCAAGAGGCGCGTTGCAGCCCTCACTGCAGTGCGCAGCCCTCACTGCGCAGGCACGACGATAAAGCCTCGACGTAGGGAAGTCGCAGAGGCGGAGGGATCTTTTAACCCGGAGAGACGCAGATCCGGGCATTCGATGACGGGGAACCGCCCGTTCGGGCCACTGGTCTAGACCGCGATCAGGCGGGGATCACGCGGGATCAGGCTGGGTCGGACCGCGGCGGGTCGATCTCCTGCTGGCTGAGCTCCTCGACGTTCACGTCCTTGAAGGTGAGCACCTTGACGTTCTTGGCGAAGCGGGCCGGGCGGTACATGTCCCAGACCCAGGCGTCGCTCATCGAGACCTCGAAGAACACGTCGCCGGACTCGGTGCGCGCCTTCACGTCGACCTGGTTGCACAGGTAGAAGCGGCGGTCGGTCTCGACCACGTACTTGAAGATCCCGACGACGTCGCGGTACTCCCGGTACAGGGTGAGCTCCATCTCGGTCTCGTACTTCTCGAGATCCTCGGCGCTCATGCTGTCTCTCCTCGTTCCCCCGGTAGTCCGCTGCGGAGCGGCGACCCGCTCCCGACAGTAGTGGCTCTCGACCAGTTCCGCCACGGATGGGTCACGCTCCTCGGGCGACGCGTCGGGAAGTGGCTCGAGGCCCGCCGCGCGGCGTACGTTGACGAAGCGCATCCGGTGCTCCGGGCAGGGTCCGTGCTCGGTCAGCGCGGCGGCGTGCACGTCGGTGATGTAGCCCTTGTGCGTCTTGAAGTCGTACGCCGGGTGCTCGCTGTCGAGGTCGACCATGATCCGGTCGCGGGTGACCTTGGCCAGGACCGACGCGGCGCTGATGCATGCGGCGACCCGGTCGCCCTTCCACACGGCGAGCCCTGGGACGCCGAGACCGTCGACAGGGAAGCCGTCGGTGAGGACGTACTCGGGCGCGACGTCCAGTAGCGCGACCGCCCGGCGCAGTGCCTCGACGTTCGCGACATGCATGCCGAGCCGGTCGCACTCGTCGGACTCGATCGACCACGACCGACCAGGCGACCGCCTTCCTCACCACGTGGGCGTACACGCGCTCACGTGCCTTCTCGGTGAGCAGCTTGGAGTCGGCGAGCCCGGGTATCTCCCCCGCGCTTGCCGGGCCTGAGGATCGCGGCACCGGCGACCAGCGGACCTGCGCACGCGCCACGACCGGCCTCGTCCACGCCCGCGATGACCTCCATGCCGGCCCGCCGCAGGGCGCGCTCGTAGCCGTAGAGACCGGCGTCGCGCCGGACGGTTGCTCCTGGAGGCAGGCGGGTCACTGTCCGCTGTGACCGGAGTCTGGTCGCCGTGGGCGCTGGGATGCCCGCGAAGTCGGCGGGACGGTGCAGGACGTGGAAGCGGCTGTGCGGCCACAGCAGCACGAACACCTTGCCGACCACGTCGTCGACCGGGATGAAGGGGTCGGGCGTGCAGTCGGGGATGCTGTGGCCAGGCACAGATGCCGGGTCGAGTCGTCGGAGTTGTCGCGGTTGTCGCCCATCACGAACACCGTGCCATTCGGTACCGGGCCGGCGGTCCAGTTGCAGGTCGTGGTCATCGGCCCGTTGCAGGCCATGCCCGGGGTGTGCTTGATGTAGGCGCCCTCGTCGAGCGGGTGACCGTTGACGAGGATCCGGCCCTGCTTGTCGCAGCAATGGATCGTGTCTCCGGCGACGCCGATCACGCGCTTCACGAGGTGACCGCCCGACGGGTAGAGACCGATCTTGGCCATCAGCTTGCCGACCGGGTTGGACGGGCCGGCGTCCTCCTCCGCGCTCAGCCAGCCGCCGGGATCCTTGAAGACCACGACGTCGCCGCGCTGCGGCGTACCGCCGAACCAGTACGACGTCTTCTCCACCAGGATCCGGTCGTTCTTGACCAGTCCCGGCTCCATCGACTCCGACGGGATGTAGAACGCCTGGACGAAGAACGCCTTGATCACGACGGCGAGCAGGATCGCGATCGTCAGCAGGAGGATCGTCTCCTGCCACAGCGGCAGGTGCTTCTTGGTCGTCTTCACCGAGGGGTCCCGCTCGGACTCATCGAGGGAGGTGGCGGAACTGTGGTCGGTCACGTCGCGAGCCTAACCAGTGGGTGGTCTCGCGAAGTCAGCATCGCCGAACCCCTCAGAGCTCGCGCCGCTCCTTGATCTTGGCGGCCTTCCCGCGGAGGTTGCGCAGGTAGTACAGCTTCGCCCGGCGGACGTCACCTCGGGTCACGACCTCGATCTGCTCGAAGATCGGCGAGTGGAGCGGGAACGTGCGCTCGACACCCACGCCGAAGGAGACCTTGCGGACAGTGAAGGTGCGGCCGATGCCGGAACCCTGGAGGCGGATCACCACACCTTGGAAGATCTGCACGCGGGAGCGCGTGCCCTCGGTGACCTTGACGTGCACCTTGACGGTGTCGCCGGCGCGGAAGTCGGGAAGGTCGTCGCGCTTCGCAGCGTTGCCGAGGTCGGTGACGGCGCCGATGTTGTGGACGGTCATGTCTCTCCTCACGAGTGCCACAGGTCAGCCGTGGTGGGGAAAAGTCGTGTGCAGTTGACGTCCGTCCGTGTGGCCGGCGGCGCCGTGCTCCCCCTGTGGCAGGAGACGGTGCGGACCAACCGATCCGAAGCGGTCGGGGCGATCCTTGTTTGGCCGGACGGGCCGAGGGTCAAGTCTGCCAGACAGCACGCGGCAGCGGGAAATCGAGCGCGCGAGGGATGACGAGTGGCGCCACGCCGGCACCGTCCGTCGTACGACGAGACCACGGGCCGTCCTGTTGAGGAGACTCAGATGACCACCCGACCCATCACCGGTGTGCGCTTCGGTCGCACCGCACCACCGTGCCCTGACCGACCTCGACGTCGGCGAAGCCCTCTGAGGGGGTCACCGGCGACGCTTGGTCATCACCACAGCGCCGGCCGGCCCCGGGGCCGGGCCCTGGAGCCGATAGCCGGCCTTCTTGTACATCCGGATGTTGTCGACGCTCCGGGCGCCGGTCCACAGCTCGTACGACGTCGCCTCGGCGGGCGCGGCGTCCTCGATCAGCTCGAGGAGGTAGCGGCCGAGCCCCCGCCCCTGGAGATCCGGGGCGACCATCACCCGGCCGACGTCCCAGACCGTGCCGTCACCGACGAGCCGTCCGCGAGTGGAGCCGATGATCCTCCCGCCGGCGCGCGCGACGTACGTCGTCCAGTCCGCGAGGCCACGGATCGCGTCCTCGAACGACTCCTCCAAGGCGGGGATCACGACGCCGGGGTTGGCCCACAGCTCCTGGAGCCAGCACGCCCGGGTGAGCGTGAACAGCTCGCCGGCGTCGGCTCGGGTCGCGAGGCGGACGTCGAGGTCGAGGCCGCCCAGCCCGACCGAAGCCGCGGGGTGGGCGAGGTCGGGACGGCGGGTGACCGTGCGGCGTATCGACTCGGCATGACGCCAGGACGCGATCGCTGCGTGGTCGCCGGAGAGCAGCACCTCGGGGACATCGCGGCCGCGCCAGGAGGCCGGCTTGGTGTAGACGGGGTACTCCAGGAGCCCCTCCTCATGGGACTCCTCGGTCAGCGACTCCGGGTTCCCCATGAACCCCGGCAACAACCGGACGACGGCCTCGATGAACGCCGCGGCCGCCACCTCACCGCCGTTCAGCACGAAGTCGCCCAGCGACAGCTCGCGCACGTCGTACGCCGTCGCAGCCTCGTCCACTACCCGCTGGTCGATGCCTTCGTAACGACCGCATGCGAAGACCAGATGACTCAGCCCGGCGAGATCACGGGCGACGGCCTGGGTGAACGGCATGCCGCTGGGCGTCGGCACCACCAACGTCGGGCGGTGGTCGCCGCGCACGGCATCGAGCGCCTCGCCCCAGGGCTCCGGCTTCATCACCATGCCGGCGCCGCCGCCGTACGGTGTGTCGTCGACGGTGCGGTGGCGGTCGTGGGTCCAGTCGCGCAGGTCGTGGACCTCGATATCGAGCAATCCGGACGCGCGGGCCTTGCCCGTCAGGGAGACGTCGAGCGAGCCGAACCACTCGGGGAAGATCGTGACGACGTCGATCCTCACGCCGGCCTCATCGATCGTCCTCGGGGAACTCCGTCACCAGCCCGGGTCGGTCGGCCACCACCACGCGGCCGCCCGGCACGTCGACCTCGGGGACCAGCGCCGCGACGAACGGGACGAGCGCGTCACGCCCGTCCGGCGTGCGGATCTGGAGTAGGTCCTGAGCTCCGTGCAGCACGGCCGTCACGTCCCCGAGCGGACGGCCCTCGACGTCCTCGGCCGCGAGGCCGACGAGCTGGTGGTCGTAGAACTCCTCGGGATCGTTCGGGGACTCGGCCGCGTCCACCGTCGCATGGAGGAGCAGGCCGCGCGCGGCCTCGGCGGCCGTGCGGTCGGGCACCTCCTCGAAGCGCACCAGCAACGTCGACTGGTGCCACCGGGTCGCGGTGACGGTCAGCTCGGGCCACAGCGCGGCCGATCCGCCGGGGCGCTCGGCCCGGACCGTCGTACCGATCGCGAAGCGCCGCTCGGGCTCGTCGGTACGGACCTCGACGGTCACCTCGCCGCGGAGGCCGTGGGGCTTGCCGATCCGCCCGACGACCACCTCGATCGACTCCGCCCTGTCCACGGGATCAGGCTCGAGCGAGGACGCTCCGACCCGGCAGCGCCGGGGCGGAGCGACCGCAGCGAGCGGCGCAGCGAGCTTGCTCGCCAGCCACCCACTCGGTCACGGGACTCACCGGACCTTGTCCGGGGCGGAGCGACCGCAGCGAGCGGCGCAGCGAGCTTGCTCGCCAGCCACCCACTCGGTCACAGGACTCACCGGACCTTGTCCGGGGCGGAGCGACGGCAGCGAGCGGCGCAGCGAGCTTGCTCCAGCCACCCACTCGGTCACGGGACTCACCGGACCTTGTCCGGGACGGAGCGACCGCAACGAGCGGCGCAGCGAGCTTGCTCGCCAGCCACCCCCTCGGTCACGGGACTCACCGGACCTTGTCGACGTCGACGAAGTCGATCCGGGATCCGCCGCGGCCGGCCAGGGCCGAGATCACGGTGCGGAACGCCGTGGCGGTGCGGCCGTTGCGGCCGATCACCTTGCCGAGGTCGTCGGGGTGGACCCGGACCTCGAGCAGCGGCCCGCGGCGTGTCTGCTTGTCGCGGACGGTGACGTCGTCCGGGTGGTCGACGACTCCGCGCACCAGGTGCTCCAGCGCGTCGGCGAGCACGATCAGGCCTCGTCGCTCTTCGCGTCGGCGTCGGCCTGCGCGGTCTCGGCCGTCTCGGCCTCGTCGGCAGCACCCTCCGGCGTCTCGACGGCGGGGACCGGGGCGGCCTCTTCGACGGCCGGCGCCTCGGCAGCCTCGGCGGCGGGCGCCTCGTCCACCGCGTCCTCGGCCGGCTTCTCAGCCGGCCTCTCGGCCTTGTCTTCGGCCGGCTTCTCGGCCGTCTTCTTCGCCTTGTCCTCAGCCGGCTTCTCGGCAGTCTTCTTGGCGGTCTTCTTCGCCGCCCGCTTGGTGACCGCCTCGGCCTTGGGCTCGCTGGCGGCGTCCTTGAGCGCCTCGTTGAAGATCTCGAGCTTGTCGCGCTTGGGCTCGGCCACCCGGAGCGTGCCCTCGGTGTTCTTGTAGCCCTTGAACTTCTGCCAGTCGCCGGTGATCTTCAGGAGCTGGGCGACGGCCTCAGAGGGCTGCGCACCCACGCCGAGCCAGTACTGCGCGCGATCGGACACGACCCGGATGTACGACGGGTCCTCCTTCGGGTGATACAGCCCGATCTCCTCGATCACCCTGCCGTCACGCTTCTTGCGCGAGTCCACGACGACGATGCGGTAGTGCGGCGCACGGACTTTGCCCATGCGCTTCAGACGGATCTTGACGGCCACGGTTGTGGTGTCTCCTCGAAACTGGTGTGTGGGTGAGGCTCGGCGCCGACGTGGGGATCACGGGCACTCGCCTCTGGGGGCTGCCAGGCGCGGTTGAGAGGGACCAGGCCCGGCAGACTCAGCGGCAGATTCTGCCAGACCCGACGAGATCGACTGAAATCGAGCATCCTCTCCTCGTGAGCATGCCCTACCGCCCGCACTCGGAGTACCCCTCGCCGTACGCCAGTACGCCGCAGGTCAAGAAGCGCCCCAGCGGCGCGTGGTTCGGTGTCGGGGCCGTCCTGCTGCTGGTGGCCGGCGTCGTCTTCGGGATCACGATCTTCCGCTTCGTGCGCGACATCGCCCACGCGGACGCGGTCTTCCAGGCGTCCGGGGTGCACCAGGTCACTGTGCCCCCGGGAACCGAGCGCGCCGTCTTCGTGTCCCAGGGCCAGCGCGTCGCGCGGTGCACGGCCCAGTCCAGCCAGGGCCTGCCGGTGCTGTTCCGCCGTCCCTCGGAGCAGTTCACGTACGGCGACTGGGTCGCGGTCCGCGTCTTCGACTCCGGCGACGGTCGGATCACCTTCACCTGTCCCACGAGGGGCGTCGGAGAGATCCGGATCGGCGAGATCCCCTCCGAGAACGACTTCGCGCGCGTCGGCTTCCTCGGCATCCTGCTCCCGATGGGGCTGGGCGGGATTGGCTTCGTGATCCTGCTCGTCACCACGATCCTGTGGATCTCGCGGCGACCCACGGCTCCACCACCCGGACCTCCGCCCGGCTGGCAGTCCGGCCCTCCGCCCGGCTGGCAACCCGGGCCTCCCCCCGGCGGACCGCCACCCGCAGGACCACCCACCTGGCCGCCCACCCCCTGAGCCTGGCTCAGGTGCGACCGACCACCACGGTCCCGCCGACGTCGTCATCGGTCTCGACCGCGGCCGACATCCCAGCCGTGCTCACGTCGGCCGCCATCCGGTCCGCCTGGTCGCGACCGGTCTCGACGACCAAGCGCCCACCTCGCCGCAGCCACGCAGGTGCCTCGGCCGCCACCCGGCGCAGCACGTCGAGGCCGTCGACGCCGCCGTCGAGAGCCGCGTGATGCTCGTGGTCGCGAGCGTCGCGGGGCATGGTGGCGATGGCGTCGGTCGGGACGTACGGCGCGTTCGCGACGAGCAGGTCGACGCGGCCGCGCAGGTCGCCCGGCAGGGCGGCGTAGAGGTCGCCCTCGTGCACGCGCTCGGGTGGCAGGTTGCGGCGCGCGCAGGTGACGGCCGCAGGATCGGAGTCGGCAGCATGGACCTCGGCCGTCGGCCAGCGCCGGGCCAGGGCAGCGCCGAAGGCGGCCGCGCCGCAGCACAGGTCGACGACCAGGTCGGCAGGCTCGCGAGTGGCCACGTGGACCAGGAGCTCGCTGCGTCGACGGGGAACGAACACGCCCGGGTCGACCGCGATCCGGAGCCCGTCGAAGGCTGCCCACCCGACGACGTACTCGAGCGGCTCACCCGCCATCCGGCGTGCAGCCCAGGCCATCAGCTCCGCCGCCGACGAAGCCTCGTCCAAGAGCAGCCGGGCCTCCTCCTCGGCGAAGACGCATCCGGCAGCCCGGAGCGCGGCCACGAGCTGGGGCTCGTTCACACGACCTGCCCGCGCAGGACGACGGCCGTCGGCTCGCGGAGCACCGACAGGTCTGTGCGCGGATCGCGGGGGAACACCACGAAGTCCGCCGGCGCGCCCTCCCCCAGCTCGGCGTTCCAGCCGAGCCACTCGCGAGCCCGCCAGCTGGCGGCACCGAGGGCGTACTCCACGGGCATGCCGTACGACGCGAGCTCGGCCACCTCCTCGGCGATCAGGCCGTGGGGCAGCACGCCGCCGGCGTCGGTGCCGGCGTAGATCGGCACTCCCGCCTCGTAGGCGGCCATGATCGTCTCGCGTCGGCGCGCGAACAGGGCGAGCATGTGGTCGGCGTACGCCGGAAACCTCGAGGCGCCCTGAGCGGCGTAGTGCGGGAAATGGTTCAGGTGGTGTGCGGTCGGCACCAGGGCGGTGCCGCGAGCGGCCATGGTCTCGACCAGGTCGGTGGTCAGTCCCGTGCCGTGCTCGATGCAGTCGATCCCGGCCTCGATGAGCTGCGGGAGCACGATCTCGCCGAAGCAGTGGGCGGTGACGCGCGCGCCGTGCTCATGAGCCGCGGCGATGGCCACCTGGAACGCCTCGGCGGGGAACGACGGCCCGAGGTCACCCGTCTCGCGGTCGATCCAGTCGCCGACCAGCTTCACCCATCCGTCGCTCGCCTGCGCCTCTCGTGCGACGTACGCCGGGAGGTCCCCCGGCTCGATCTCGTGAGCGAAGTTGCGAATGTAGCGGCGAGTGCGCGCGATGTGGCGCCCGCAGCGGATCAGCCGGGGCAGGTCGTCGCGCTCCTGCACCCACCGGGTGTCAGCCGCCGAACCGCAGTCGCGCACGAGCAGCGCGCCAGCGTCGCGGTCGGCCCGCGCCTGCCGCTCCGTGGTCTCCTCGTCGACGGCGCCGTTCGGGTCGAGACCGATGTGGCAGTGCGCGTCGACGAGGCCGGGGATGATCCAGCCCTCGGCGGCGGTCTCCGCACCGGCGGCGGGCTCGAGGGTGACCTTGCCGTCGACGACGTACAGATCGCGTGCTTCGCCGTCGGGCAGGACCGGGCCGCGGAACCGCAGTGGCGTCATGCCGCGGACGCTACCGGCTGCGGCGCGAACGCCTTGCCCGGGGACATCGGCGTTGTGGACGACCCGGTTGGGTTCCGATGGATAGGGTCACCGACTGTGACCACGACTCGGAGCGACACGCTGCGACGACACCGGCGCAACGCGCTGCAGTTCGTGCGGTTCTCGCTCGTGGGCGCCACCGGCGTGCTCGTGAACCTGGTCGTGCTGGTCATCGTGAAGCGCCTCGGCCCGCACCCGGACGACGCCCTCTTCGCGCTCAACCCGACCGAGTTCCACGTCCGCTGGTACCACGTGTACTCCACCGCCGCATTCCTGGTCGCCAACCTCTGGAACTTCCAGCTCAACCGCTGGTGGACGTTCCGCAGCGCCAAGCACTCGACCTGGTGGAAGGAGTACTGGCCGTTCCTCGCGGTCGGCATGCTCGGTCAGGCCGTCGGTCTCGTGCTGCTGACTCTGCTCATGCATCACGGCTCCCCGATAGCGCTGCCCCCCGACACGTTCGACGACACCACCGGGCTACGCACGCGCCTGTACTGGGCGCAGCTGATCGTGATCATCGTCGTCACGCCGCTGTCGTTCGTACTGAACAAGCTGTGGACGTTCGCCGCCGTCCGCACCCACCATCTGCAGGCGATCCCCCAGCACCCGGCGGCCGAGAAGGAGCTGGAGCACCTCGGGGTGGACGAGACCGACCCGGTCTGAGGCAGGGCCGCCCTGTCGTTCTCAGGTTCCTACTTGGTCTGCAGTCCCCAACCGAACGGGTACAGCGGGTCCTCGAACCTAGAAACCGGCTTTTGTCATAGTCAATGCGTTACTGCCGCCCTCGAGGCGGTCATTAGTTCGGTTCCGGGAGGAACCGGACTACGCTGCCCCGGTGCCCGGACACTCCCTGGCCCAGCTGCGCGGCTCGAACTTGCGCGCGATCACGGCACTCCTCGGCTCGGGCGGCCCGCAGAGCCGCGCCGATCTCGCGCGCGGGTCGGGACTCTCCCGCACCACCGTCTCGAGCCTGGTCACCGAGCTGCTCGGCAGTGGTGTGGTGGTCGAGACCGAGGACCGCGGGACGCCGTACAAGGGCGGGAGCGGGCGGCCGCCGCTGCTCGTGGCGCTGGCCATCCGCCCGGGCGGCGTGGCCGGCGTCGACATCGGTCACGGGCACGTGCGGGTGGCGGTGTCCGACCGGAGCGCGACGATCCTGGCGGAGGTCGAGACCCAGACCGACGCCGACCCCCACGGCAACGCAACCCTGGACATCGCCGCCGACCTGGTGCGCGGCGCCGCCGACCAGGCGGGCGTCCAGGTCGAGGAGCTCCTCACGATCGGTCTCTGTGTGCCGGCGCCGATCGACCCACGGTCGGCCCGGGTCGACCACGCCGTACTGCCCGGGTGGCACGAGCTCGCACCGGCCGACGAGCTCGCGAAGCGGGTTCAGGTCCGCGTCGTGGTCGACAACGACGCCAACCTCGGCGCCATCGCCGAGCACCAGCACGGTGCGGGCCGGGGCGTCGCGGACCTTCTGTACGTGAAGCTCGCCAGCGGCGTCGGCGCCGGTCTGGTGCTGGGTGGGCGGTTGCACCGCGGCACGGCCGGGCTCGCCGGCGAGGTCGGCCACGTGCTCGCTGGCGAGGGTGCCGACATCTGCAGGTGCGGGAGCCGTGGCTGCCTGGAGACCGAGGTCTCGACCCGACGTCTGCTCGAGCTGCTGCGCCCGGTGTACGGCGACGAGCTCGACCTGTCGGGTCTGCTCCACCTGGACACCGAGGGCGAGACCGCCGTACGCCGGGTACTCACCGACGCCGGGCACACGGTCGGCCGCGTGCTCGCCGGCCTGTGCACGACGCTCAACCCGGCGAGGGTCGTGGTCGGCGGCTCGCTCGGCTCGTCGCCGACGCTCGTGGCAGCGATCCGCGACGGCGTCGACCGCTACGCCTACCCCGAAGCCGCGGCGTCGTGCGAGGTCGTCTCCGGGAAGTTCGGTGGGCGCGCGGAGCTGATGGGATCGATCGCCTTGGCGATCAGCCGGGCCGCCGAGTCCGCCTAACGCCGAGTCGGCACAAACAGACATCGAAATCACGTCGAGTCGGCTCAAAGGGGCAGCGAAATCGCGCCGAGTCGTCACATGACGAGTGAGCGGTCGCTCAGTCGTCATGTGACGACTCGGCGTGGTGGGGGTCAGCCCAGGCGGTCGAGCAGCCAGGTCGGGCCGACCGTCGGGCCGGCCTTCGCGACCCGGGCGGCGAGCAGCCGGTCGGCGGTGACAACCGTGACCTCGTGCCCGGCGTCCGCCGCCTTGTGAGCCTGCCGGACGATCTCGCTGTCGCCGTCCTGCGGCGCGTGGACCACGGTGACATGGCCGTCGCGGCCGGCGCGGACGCCGGCCTTCGCCTCGCCCTCGAGCACCAGCACGATGTCGGTGATCTCGGGGTCAAGGTCGGCGATGGCGAGCCGCTCGTGCAGTCGCCGGGCCGCCCCGGCACGGTCCTTCCACCAGCCGTCCGGCCTCGCCCCGACGACGTTCGCGCCGTCGACGACCAAGACCGTCACTTGAGGTACTTGGAGAAGTCCTTCGGCAGCTCGAGCGCCGCGGCCGCCTTCTCGTAGTCGACCTCCTCGCCGTCCGGGTTGCCGAAGGGGTTGCCCGCCGAGACCGCCTTCTCCTCGGCGGCCTTGGCCTGAGCGGCGGCCTTGGCCGGGTTCCCGCTGACACGACGGCCCTTGCCTGCCTTGTTCTTCGCCGCCTGCTTGGCCTTGCCCCGCTTGCCGCCCGATGACATACCCGGCATGCCGGGAACGCCGGGCATGCCGCCCTTGGCGAACGAGGCCATCATCTTGCGGGCCTCGAAGAAGCGGTCGACCAGGCTGTTCACGTCGGACACCTGACGACCGGAGCCCCGCGCGATGCGGGTACGACGGGAGCCGTCGATCATCTTCGGGTTGGCCCGCTCGGCCGGCGTCATCGACTGGATGATCGCCTGGATGCGGTCGATCTCGCGCTCGTCGAAGTTCTCGAGCTGGTCACGGAACTGCCCCATCCCGGGGAGCATCCCCATGATCTTCGACATCGACCCGAGCTTGCGGACCTGCTGCATCTGCTCGAGGAAGTCGTCGAGGGTGAAGTCGCCCCCGGTGGTCAGCTTCTCCGCGGCCTTGAGCGCCTGGTCCTGGTCGAAGGTCTTCTCGGCCTGCTCGATCAGGGTCATCACGTCGCCCATGTCGAGGATCCGTGAGGCCATCCGGTCGGGGTGGAAGACGTCGAAGTCCGTGAGCTGCTCGCCCGCCGACGCGAACATCACCGGCCTGCCGGTGAGGCTGCGGATGGACAGCGCAGCACCGCCCCGGGCATCGCCATCGAGCTTGGTGAGGACGACGCCGTCGTACCCGACCCCGTCGAGGAAAGCCTGCGCCGTGGTGACGGCGTCCTGGCCGATCATCGCGTCGACGACGAAGAGGATCTCGTCCGGGCTGACCGCGTCACGGATGTCGATGGCCTGCTGCATCATCTCGGCATCGACACCGAGACGGCCGGCGGTGTCGACGATGACGACGTCGTACAGCTTGCGGCGGGCTTCGTCGATCGAGTCGCGGGCGACCTGCACGGGGTCGCCGACGCCGTTGCCGGCCTCGGGTGCGAAGACCGGGACGCCCGCGCGCTCACCGACGATCTGGAGCTGGTTGACTGCGTTCGGGCGCTGCAGGTCGGCGGCGACGAGCATCGGTTGCCGGCCTTCGTCCTTGAGCCAGCGAGCGAGCTTGGCGGCGAGGGTCGTCTTGCCGCTGCCCTGGAGTCCGGCGAGCATGATCACTGTCGGCGGGTTCTTGGCGAAGCGCAGCCGCCTGGTCTCGCCTCCGAGGATCTCGACGAGCTCCTCGTTGACGATCTTGACGACCTGTTGGGCGGGGTTCAGCGCCTGGCTGACCTCCTCGCCCCGCGCACGCTCCTTGACGGCGTCCACGAACACCCGGACGACCGGCAGAGCGACGTCCGCCTCGAGCAGCGCGATGCGGATCTCACGCGCGGTCGCGTCGATGTCGGCCTCGGAGAGGCGGCCCTTGCCGCGGAGGTTCTTGAAGGTCTCGGCGAGTCGGTCGGAGAGCGTGGCGAACAAGTCAGTCCTCGGTGGTGTCTGATGCGGGGCTTCCAGCCTAACCGGGGCTCCCCGGCCGCTCCGACTCCACGGGCCTTCTCAGGTCAGGCGCCTTGAGTCGGCGTACGGCGTGACGGACCATGACGTGCATGGGGGAGCTCGCGACGACGCTGATCGGCGGCGTCATCATCCTCGTGGTGACCGGCGTGGCGATCTACCTCTACCAGCGCAGCCTCGACAAGCCGGGCGGCCGCGACGGACTGGGCGCCACCGGCGACATGTTCGGCAACCTGATCGACGTCTTCAACCCCGGCGAGGGACGGGCCCGCGACGCTCTCAAGGAGATGGAGCACGCCGGGCCGGTCACCCCGACGCCACGTGACAAGGAAGACGACCCCGTCCGACTGCTCACCAGCCTCGACGGCACCCCGCGGGCCATCCGCATCCATCGACCGCGTTGAACGTCGGCCCCGGGTAGTCCGTCACTATCCCGACAACGCATCCCGTACGGCGTGGGCGGCGTCAGCCGCACGCGCGTCGGTGAGGAGGCCGGCGGAGGACTCCTGGACGTAGAAGACGTCGACCGCCTGCGGGCCGAGGGTGTCGACGTGGGCGGAGCGGACGGTGAGGTCCAGTGCGGCCAGGGCGGCGCAGACCCGGTGGACGACGCCTGGCCGATCGTCGGTTCGCACCTCGAGGACGGTGGCGCGCGCCGAGGCCCCCGGGCGTACGACGACCGTGGGGGCGATCCGAGTCGGGTTGGGCTTCCACCGGGCGGCAGGGTCGAGCCGCCCGGCGACGATCGCCTCGAAGCGCTGTCGCAGGACGCGTTCGTCGAGATGCTCCTCGGCCACGTCCCAGACCGACACGCCCACGTCGTCCTGCGACCAGGCGCGGGCCGAGCGGACCGACGCACGCTGCTGCGCGAACACGGCCGCCGCGTCCGCGAGCAGCCCGACCCGGTCCGGCGCCAGCACGGTCACCCGGACGCCGCCGTCCGCCGGTGACACCGTGATCGCGGCGCCACCGCGGCGTACCTCCCGCGGGACCGGCACGTGCTCCGGCTCTGCCGGCTGGGTCCCCGGCTCGCCGAGCACGGCGGCCGTACGAGCGGCCAAGGTCCTCACGAGCCCGGCTCGCCACGAGGACCACGCCTTCGGAGACGTGGCGCGCGCGTCCGCCTCGGTCAGAGCGAGCAGGAGATGGAGCGTCTCCACGTCGCCGAGCACTCCAGCGAGCCCCTCCGCTGTCGCCGGGTCCTCCGGGTCGCGGGTCGTGGCCGTCTGGGCGAGCAGCAGGTGGTGGCGCACCAGTCGGGCGACCAGGTCCGCGGACTGCTCGTCGTACCCCATGCGGGTCGCGACCTCCCGTGCGAGCGGCTCGCCCGCGATGCTGTGCTCGCTCAGCCCGCCCTTGCCGATGTCGTGCAACAGGGCCGCGACCAGCAGTACGTCGGCCCTCGCGACCGCTCGGATGAGACCCGCGGCATGCCGGCAGGTCTCGACCACGTGCCGGTCGACGGTGAACCGGTGGACCTCGGAGGCGTGCGGCAGCAGCCGGATCCGCTCCCACTCGGGCAGGAACGAGACCAGCGACCCGGTCTCCTCGAGCGTCTCCCAGACCGGCAGCAGTCCCGGGCCGGCCAGCAGACGGACCAACGCCTGACGCGCGGCGGACGGCCACGGGTCCGGCAGGTCGACGCACTCCGCGCCGAGTCGCGCCGCGGTCGCCGGGCCCAGCTCCACATCGCGCTCGGCGGCGACGGCGGCCGCCCGGAGCAGCAGCGTGGGATCCGTTCCCGGTCGCGCGTCCCGGGTGAGCACCACCTCTGTCCCGGCCAGCGCGATTCCGGGCTCGACCGGGGTCAGCTCGGCCCGGCGTACGGCGCGTCCCGACGCCGGCCGACCCAGGACGCCGTCCACGCGCCGCCAGGTGAGCCGCGAGAGATGGGTGATCCGGCGCCCGATCTCGCGCACGTGGCGTTGGGCGGCCGCGTCGTCGTCGACGCCGAGCTGCTCGCCCAGCGCGCCCCACAGCTCCGGTGCGACCCGATCGGTCGCTCGCCCCGCCACCTCGTGCAGCGCGTCGCGTACGTCGAGGAGGGAACGCCGCGATCGCTCGAGATCGACATGGGGTACGTCGACCAACCACGTCGCGACCAACGCGGTGAGCACCGTTGCGTCGCGAAGCCCACCCTCGGCCTCCTTGAGGTCGGGCACGGACAGGTGCGCGAGCTCGCCGACGACCTCGTGGCGCTTGCGCACCAGCTCACGCAGCGCCGGCATGCGCTTGCGGGCAGTGCGCCGCCACTGCGCCAGCACCTCCGAGCGAAGGAGCACGGTGACGTCGGAGTCGCCCGCCAGATGCCGCAGGTCGAGCAGGCCGAGCGCCACGCGGACGTCGGCGCCGGCTTGCTCGAACATCTCGGACACGGTCCGAACCGAATGGTCGAGCCGGGCCCCGGCATCCCAGATCGGGTACCAGACCTTCTCCGCCGCGTCCCCCACCTCGACGTGATCCTGGTGGACGAGGACCACGTCGAGGTCGGAGTACGGCGCCAGCTCGCGCCGTCCGAAGCCCCCCACCGCGACCAGGGCGCACCCCTGCTCAGGCGCACCCGCCACGTCGTACGCCGCCCGGCACAGCGCGTCGGCCGTGTCGGCCCGGGCCGCCCGGTCCATGACCGGTCCGCTCCCCGGCGTACCGGCTCTAGAGTGCCGACTCGTCCCGGTCGCCGGTGCGGACCCGGACCACCGTTTCGACCGGGCTCACCCAGACCTTGCCGTCGCCGATGCGTCCGGTCTGCGCCGTCTTCTGGATGATGCCGACGATGTCCTCGGCGTCGCCGTCATCGCTGACGATCTCGATGCGGATCTTCGGCACCAACGCGATGTCGTACTCCGCGCCGCGGTACACCTCGGTGTGGCCCTTCTGCCGGCCGTATCCGCTGACCTCCGAGACGGTCATCCCGGTGACGCCGAACGTCTCCAGCGCTTCGCGGACGTCCTCCCACTTGTGCGGCTTGATCACCGCGGTGACGAGCTTCATGCCAGGGCTCCTTCCGTAGCGGGGGTCTTGCCGGAGGTCGCAGCCTGTGCGGCCGCGACCGGGATCCGGACGCCGCCGGAGCGGCCCTCGAGGTCGTACGCCGACTCACCGTGCTCGGCGAAGTCGATCCCGTCGACCTCGTCGTCCTCGGTGACCCGCCACCCGATCGTGTACTTGATCGCGAACCCGATCAACGTCGTGAACACACCGGTCCAGACGATCGAGATCGCGGCGGCCCCGGTCTGGTGTCCGAGCGAGGTCAGCCCGCCTCCGTAGAACAGACCGTCGATGCCGCCGGGGGCCGCCGACGTCGAGAGGAAGCCGATCAGCACCGTCCCGACGACGCCGCCGACGAGGTGCACGCCGACGACGTCGAGCGAGTCATCGAGGTTGAGCCGGAACTTCAGGCCGACGGCGTACGCGCAGGCCGCACCGGCGACCGCGCCGATGGCGATCGCCCCCACGACGTTCACCGCACCGCACGACGGCGTGATCGCGACCAGGCCGGCGACGATGCCCGACGCGGCACCGAGTGACGTGGCCTTGCCGTGCATCACGTTCTCCATCGCCAGCCAGGCGAGCATCGCGGCCATCGTGGCGACGGTGGTGTTGAGGAACGTCACGCCGGTCTCGGTCATGAACTGCTGGGCGTTGGCGGCGTCGGTGTCGCCGGTGAGGACGATCGACCCGACGTTGAAGCCGTACCAGCCGAACCACAGCAGTCCGGCGCCGATCATGGTCAGCGTCAGGTTGTGCGGCTTCATCGGATCGCGCCGGAAGCCGACCCGACGGCCGATGATCAGCGCGAGCACACCGCCGGCGACACCGGCGTTGATGTGCACGACCGTGCCGCCGGCGTAGTCCTGGGCTGCGAGGTGCGTTGAGATCCACCCACCGCCCCAGACCATGTGCGCCAGCGGGAAGTAGCAGAGCGTGACCCACAGCGGCAGGAAGACCACCCAGGACGAGAGCTTCACCCGATCGGCGATCGCACCGGAGATCAGGGCCGCGGTGATCACCGCAAAGGTGAGCTGGAAGCAGACCGCGACGTACGAGCCCGACTCGACGTCCTTCAGACCGAACAAGCTGAACGGGTCGGCGAAGAGCCCGCCGGCCATGCTCTTCGGGCCGAACGACTCCGACCAGCCCCAGAGCACGTAGACGATGCCGACGACGGCCATGGCGACGTACGACATCATCATCATGTTGAGCACGGACTTCGACCGCGTCATGCCGCCGTAGAACAGAGCGAGCGCGGGCGTGGTCATCATCAGGACGAGAGCCGTGGCGACGATCATCCAGGCGTAGTAGCCGTCCATGGAACCTCCACGAGTATGGGTGCAGGCGTCCTTCCCGCGGACACCGTTGGCCGGGTCAGGTCACCTCGATGAGCCCAGCGTGGCGTCGTGGTGTTTCGCCGTACGGCGTCGTGTGTTGCCGTCGTGCAACGTTCGCGGGCGGGCGTGTTACGACTGTGTGAACTACAGGAGCGGCGCGACGGCGTCGGCGAAGCGTGCGGCCATCTCACCCACGGGCCGCGACAGTGCCGCACGCTCGGCCGACGCGCGGGCACGGTCCGCGCCGTCGCGGTCCTCGACGAGATCGCTGACGGCGAGAGAGAGCACGTCCTCGAAGTCGTCCTCGTCGAACAACCGGACATGCGGACTCGCTTCGCGTTCGACGAGCGCTCCGGTGCGGGGCGCCACCACGGGCAGGTCGAAGGACTCCGCCAGCAGGAACGCCCCGGAGTTCAGCACGCGCACATAGGGCAGGACGGCGATGTCGGCGGCACGCATCCACACCTGGATCTCGTCGTCCCTCAGGCGCCGGGTGAGACTCGTCGTCCTCGGTGCGGTGGAGAGCCGGGCGGCCAGCGATTCCGACCCGGGCTGGCGTCCCAGGGCGCCGGCCACCATGAGCCGCAGGTGTGGGCGGCCCGCGCGGTCGGCGAAGTCGAGCAGGCGGTCTATCCCCTTGTAGGGCCGGATCTGGCCGACCGCGAGCACCACGCTCTCGTCCGGCGCCACTCCGAGCCGACGCCGTGCCCCCGCGCGGCTCACCCAGTCCGGGTAGATCCCGCGATAGCTGGAGTGGGGGATGCACACGGTGCGCGCCGGGTCGATCTCGTAGTACGGCGCCGCAGCGGGCAAGGTCGCGTGAGACAAGACGTGCACGAGGTCGGCCCCGTCCGCCAGCCGGCTGGCCAACGCCACCTCACACTCGACGTGCGCCGGGTCGTGAGGCAGCACGTTGTGCACCGTCCACACCAGCCGACCCCCGGCCTCCTGGAAGGCGTCGAGCAGCTCTCCGATGAGGGCCACCCTGGCGTGGCCCTGCGCCCGATCAGGGACGCCGGCGAGGACGGGTGTCGTCCAGTGCACGTTGAGCACGCCGGGGTGCTCGGATGCGGTCGCCGTGGTCAGGTAGTGCCGAAGGCTACGCACCGGTCGCGGGACGCCGCCCACGCGGCCGAGGTCGCCGAACAGCATCGTCTGGAACGGGTTGAACCGACGCCAGTCCGGGAAGAACGCGAGCTCACCACTCACCGAGTACTCCCGTCCGTTCAGTCCGACATCGTCCCCGACGGACGCTTCCCCCGGCCTCCACATCGTCTGCGCTGGGCCGGTGCTCGACGTCCTCTCGTCTGCCGTCGCGACCCGCCCGCGCGTCGCGCTTGGCCTGGTCGACGAGCTCCTCGAAGACCGGTAGCCAATGCACGGCACGCTCGGTCACCCGCGTACGCCAGCTCCGGACCAGCGTACGGTCCAGGTGGTGCAGCGCCTGCTCGGGGTCGATACCCAGGCAGTCGCGAGCAAAGAAGAAGCGGTTGCGGGTGAGGTAGTACACGGCGTAGGGCCCGGGCACGCCGATGCCCGAGCGCTTCAGGTGTGTCATCCGGGCGCGGGGCTGCACCATCGAGACCCAGCCCGCGTCTCGGGCGCGGAGGCACCACTCGGTCTCCTCGTAGTACAAGAAGTAGCGCTCCGGCAGCAGCCCGACGTCGTGGAACGTGTCGGCGCGCGCAAGCAGCGCGGCCCCGGTCACGTAGTCGGTAGGCCGTGCGCGTCGTGGCGGGACCTCGGCCTCGAGACGCCCCTGCCGGCGGTGGCGAGTCGCCGCCGTTTCGCGGTCGACCATCCCGCCGTCGAACCAGATCCGCGTCGGCGTCCCGGGCAACACCAGTCTCGGACCCACGACGCCACACCGCGGGCGGTTGTCCAACACATGTCGTAGTCGGGTCAGCGTGTTCGGCTCGATCCGGGTGTCGGGGTTCAGCAGCAGGAGCGACTCGACCCCACGGTCGAGAAGGCGGGCGACCCCGAGGTTGTTGCCGCCGGCGTAACCCAGGTTGTCTCCCGAGGCCACGACCTCGGCCCGGCGCCCGACGCCCTCTCGTAGTCGGTCGTGCTCTGGCCCTTCGGGCGCGTTGTCGACGACGACGATGTCGAGGTCGAGGTCGAGCGACATCTCCAGCGAGTCCAGACATTCCCAGGTGTCCTGCGGATCCCCGTAGTTGAGCAGGACGACACCGGTGCGCGCGTTCCTCACGCGTCGTCACCTGCTGCTTCACCGAGACACGCCATACGCCCCATCCTCTACGATCGCGGGTCGACAGACGAACTCGCGTCGCACTCGCAGTGTGACTGGGCTCAGGTTGGGGCGACGTCGATCCTAGGCTCCTCCGGAGAGGACGCCTTGGGCGATGCTCGCGCGGCGTACCACTTCTTGTTCGCCGTGCGCTTGTTGCTGCCCTCGCGGTTGTCGCCCTTCTCGACGATCACGAGGTTGTGGTAGCAGTGCACGGCCACGACGTGGAGGTCGGTGTACGACGCCTCATACCCCTCGTCCAGGAACTCCTCGTGGTTCAGCCCGTCTAGCAGCCGTTTCACCATCGCCATCGAGGTCGAGGGGTCGTCGAGGTCGAGGCTGCCCTTCCACGCCGGCCAGTAGCTGGTCTGGACGTCCTCGATGACGTACAGCCCGCCGTCCTCGAGCATCGGGAACAGGATCTGGAAGCTCTTGATGACCTGAGGCGGCCGGTGGCTCCCGTCGTCGATCACGATCGTGGGTGCCCCGAAGCGCTTCGCGAGACGGCGCATCAGCCTGCGGTCGGTCTGCGAGCCCTGGACGGACGTGATCCGCGGCTCATCGACGAACGACTTGTCCTCGATGTCGACACCCACCACCTCCGCGCGGGGGAAGAACCACTTCCACATCTTCAGCGAGGCTCCGCCCTGGCGCTCGCGGGCGTAGCCGCCGATCCCGAGCTCGAGTACGAGCATCTCGCGGTCGCGCAGATGCGCGAAGTGCCGTTCGTAGTGGGGCGTGTACCGGTGCACGCCCCACTTGTCGCTGCCAAACTCCTGAGCCAGCTCGGTCAGCGTCATCGACGAGTAGGCGTGGGCAGTTCGTCCCGACCGCCACGCACGCACGCGCCGCCGCACCCGGCCGGCCAGCCGGCGTACCGACGACCGGTCCACCATGGGAGTCATCCGAGCAGAGCGTCGACGAACGCGCCCGGGTCGAACGGCGCCATGTCGTCCGGGCCCTCACCGAGACCCACCAGCTTCACCGGTACGCCGAGCTCCCGCTGCACCGCTACGACGATCCCGCCCTTCGCCGAGCCGTCGAGCTTGGTCAGCGCGATGCCGGTCACGTCGACGATCTCGGAGAAGACGCGCGCCTGCACCAGGCCGTTCTGACCGGTGCTCGCGTCGAGCACCAGCAGGACCTCGGTCACCGGCGCCTGCTTCTCGATGACCCGCTTGACCTTGCCGAGCTCGTCCATGAGCCCGGCCTTGTTCTGCAGTCGCCCGGCGGTGTCGACCACGACGGTGTCGACCCCGCGATCGATCCCCTCCTGGACGGCCTGGAACGCGACGCTCGCGGGGTCACTTCCCTCGGGCCCGCGGACGACGTCGACGCCGACCCGCTCCCCCCACGTGGCGAGCTGATCGACGGCCGCGGCCCGGAAGGTGTCGGCCGCGCCGAGCACCACCGACCTGTCCTCGGCCACGAGGATCCGCGCCAGCTTGCCGACGAGGGTCGTCTTGCCGGCGCCGTTCACGCCGACGACCAGGACCACGCCTGGCTTTCCGTCCGCGCCGGTGACCTGCAGCCGGCGGTCCATGTCGGGGCCGACCAGCTGGAGGAGCTCGTCGCGCAGCACCGCCCGCGGGTCGCCGGCCTCCTTGCCGTCGACGCGGAGCCGGGTGCGCAGGTTCTCGACCAGCTGCTCCGTCGGCGCGACACCTACGTCGGCCGTGAGCAAGGTGTCCTCGATCGCCTCCCACGTGTCGGCATCGAGGTGCTCGCGCGACAGCAGCGACAGCAGACCCCGGCCGAGGCCGCCCTGGGAGCCCGCCAGCCGCTGTCGCAGCCGGACCAGGCGGGACGCCGTGCCCTCGGGACGCTCCAGGGTGGTGACCGGCGCGCCCGGCGTCTCCGGTTCGGCGGTGGTCTCCTCGGCCGGAGCCGGTATGCCGCGTGCTTGCGTTCGTGTCTCGACCGGCCGCGGAGGCGTTGTACGACGACGGCGACCGGTGGTCACCAGGCCGACGACGACCAACGCGGCGACGACCAGGATGCCGATGACGAGGTACAGCTCGGTCATGCCGTCATCCAATCATCGGCCAGCTGGGTGCCGGTCAGCGCCTGGCGAGCGAGCTCGCTGCGGCGTTCGCTGCTGTGGTCGCGTGGACTTCGTCCACGCGACCGTCCTCACTCAGGGCGGCCGTGGTCGAGGCTGGTCAGGTCCAGGGCCAGCGACGACGAGTCGATCTCGGGCTCCGGGTCGCCGGTGTTGTCGAGCGTCGGGGCGGTGTCGACGCCCTTCCGCAGTAGGCGACCCAGCCACGGAACGTGGGGGACGTCCTCGCCACGGTGCGGGAAGGCGACGTAGAGCACCACCATTCCGGCCAGCACGAGGATCACGAGCATGGCAACCACGAGGAACCACATGTTCTTTACCCTCGCAGACGGGACCGAGGGTCGCCAAAACCGGCACAGGTGTGTCTCAGGCCCGGGGGCGGTCCTTGAGCTTCCGCCAGCCGCCGGCCCGGTTGTCCGCGACCAGGCGGCGGAAGAACTCCAGCAGGTGCTCCTGAGGGACGTCGTCCCCCTCGTGGAAGCCGATCGTCCGCGCGGTCTCGTTCTGGTGGCCAGCGGTGATCAGGCCGTGCGGATCCGGCACGATCCCGCCGTCGTAGACGAACACGTTCACGTGGTCCTTGGCCGCCAGGAACGCGGCGACGTTGCCCTCGCAGACGAAGTAGGGCTGGACACTTCGCTTGATGGTCTCGGTCATCTCCGGATCGGCGTGGTGCAGCACCTCGCGGACGCGGGCGAAGATCTCACGCTGCCAGTCAGGTAGCGGCGCGAGGTAGTCGTCGACGCGGGGGTCACGCGTGCTCAACGCAGCAATCCTTCTACCGCCGCACGCACGTTCTGCGGCACCTCGGTCGCGGGCCGGGCCGGGTCGGTGTTGTCGACGTACACCACGACGACGCGTCCCTCGGCCGCCGCCTGGTCTGCACCCTGGAACAACCCGACCCGATAGGCGATCGAGGACCGTCCAACCCGGTCGACGACGACGCCGAGGTCGATCGGGGCGGGATAGCCGAGCTCCTGGAAGAACCGACACGAAGCCTCGGCGAACACCCCGATCGTGTCCGTGTCGTCCACGGCCTCGCCGATCGTCTCCTGCAGGTGCCGGTCGATCGCGGTGTCGATGAGCTCGAAGTAGCGGGCGTTGTTCATGTGCCCGAACCCGTCCATGTCGGCCCAACGCGTCGTGGCGGTCGACCAGTGGACGAAGTCCGCACGGGTCGGCCGCGGTGGACGATCCCCGGTCACGACGGCGCCTGGCTCAGGCGGACTCGCGGAGACGCTGGCTGATCACCGTCGAGACCCCGTCGCCGCGCATGGTGACGCCGTAGAGGGCGTCGCCGACCTCCATCGTCCGCTTCTGGTGGGTGATCACGAGCAGCTGGCTGCTCTCACGTAGTTCTTCGTAGATCTCCAACAGCCGGCCGAGGTTGGTGTCGTCGAGCGCGGCCTCGACCTCGTCGAGGATGTAGAAGGGGGACGGACGCGCCTTGAACAGCGCGACCAGGAAGGCGACCGCGACGAGCGAGCGCTCACCACCCGACAGCAGCGAGAGCCGCTTGACCTTCTTGCCCGGTGGGCGCGCCTCGACCTCGACGCCGGTCGCCAGCATGTCCGACGCATCGGTGAGCACCAGCCGCCCCTCACCGCCGGGGAACAGCCGGGCGAAGACCTGCTCGAAGGCGGCCGACACGTCGGCAAACGCCTCGGTGAAGACCTGCTCCACACGTGCGTCGACCTCGCGGACGATGTCGAGCAGGTCCTTGCGGGTGGCCTTGAGGTCCTCGAGCTGCTCGGTGAGGTACTTGTGCCGCTCCTCGAGCGCGGAGAACTCCTCGAGCGCCAGCGGGTTGACCTTGCCCAGCATCGCGAGCGCGCGCTCGGCCGAGCGCAGCCGCTTGGCCTGCTGCTCGCGGTCGTACGGCGTGGGGTCGGGACCGGTCTCGCCCTCAAGGATGTCGCCGGTGAAGGGAACCAGGTTGCTGGGACCGTAGTCCGCCACGAGCGAGTCCTCATCGAGGCCGAGCTCCTCCATGGCGCGCTCGGCGAGCTGCTCGATGCGCATGCGCTGCTGGGTGCGGACCATCTCGTCGCGGTGGACGGAGTTCACCAGCTCGTCGTGCTCACGAGCGAGGTCGCGCATCGACGCGCGCACCGCCAGCAGCTCCTGCTCGCGGTCGCCGCGAGCCGCCTCGACGGCAGCCCGGGCTTCGGAGGCTCGGTGGATCGACACCTCGAGCTTGGCGAGCACGGCAGCCACGGCCACCCCCACCGCCTGGCCGGCGCGGCCCTCGCGGATCAGTCGCTCGCGCCGCTCGATGGCCTTGGCGCGTGCGTCGCGCTCGGCCGCGGCCGAGCGGATCAGCGCGTCGGCGCGACCGTGGAGGGCGCGGGCTCGCTCCTCGCTCGTGCGGAGCGCCAGCCGGGCGTCCATCTCGTTCTGCCGGGCGGCGCGCGCGGCGTCCGCCAGCCGTTCGCGCGACTCCGCGTCCGACTCGAGGTCCGGGGAGTCGGTCGCGTCCTGGGCCGCTGTCAGCCGGAGCTCCAGCTCGGCGAGACCGGCCAGGTCCTGCTCACGCGCATCCTGGGCGGCGGTCATGGCCTGGGTGATGCGGTCGGCCTCGGCGCGAGCCGCCCGGGCCTGCGACCCGTGGTGGCCCAGCTCCTCCGCGACGGCGGCCAGGGTGGCGTCGGACTCGTGGAGCTTGGCCAACGCGACATCGACCCCGCGCTGGGCGTCCTGCTTCTCCGACTCGAGTCGCGCGATGTCGAACCCGAGCCGCTCAGACGTCGCGACGGCGTCGGACAGCGCGGCCGACGCTTCGTCGTACGCCGCCTGGATCTCGAGGAGGCTGGGCTGGCTCTGCGAGCCGCCGGAGGCGAAGTGTGAGCCGTAGACGTCACCGTCACGGGTCACCGCCGTGACGTCGGGCAGCTCGGCGACCAGCGCGCGGGCCGCCGGCAGGTCGGAGACGACCGCGGTCTTGAACAGCAGCCGAGACAGGGACGCCCGCAACGTGTCGGGACACCGCACCACGTCGACGGCGTACGCCGCGTGGCCGGGCAACGCGGGCCACGGCGCGTGGTCGACTGCCGAGCCGCCGAGCAGCAAGCCGGCGCGACCGAGGTCGGCGGACTTGAGGTGGTCGAGAGCAGCGACGGCCGCGTCGCCGTCCGCCACAGCGACCGCGTCAGCCGCCGAGCCGAGCGCGGCGGCGACCGCGGTCTCGTAACCGGCCTCGACGGTGAGGACGGCTGCCACCGAACCGAGCAGTCCGGAGACCGAGCCGGATGCGGCCAGCAGCGCGCCGACGCCGTCCTTGCGGTTGAGGCCGAGCTCGAGGGCGTCCTTGCGCGCCACCAGCGCGGACCGCTCGCGGTCGGCGTGCGCCGCCTCTTCGCGCGCCTTGAAGAGGCGTTCGGTGGCGTCGTCGAGCACCGCGACCGTGGCCTCGTGCTCGGCGTCGAGCCCCTCCTCGCCTGCGTCCAGGCCCGCGATCCGAGTCTCGAGCGCAGTGAAATCGTGCTGGGCGCGGTCGGCGCGCGCGACGGCCGCCGCCCGGGCGGACTCGAGGCGACCGATCTCCTCGTCGGCGGCGGCGGCGCGAGACTTCATCGCGTTCACCTGGCCGGCGAGCCGGGCCAGGCCCTCGCGGCGATCAGCAGCAGCCCGCTGGAGGCCGGTGATCCGACGGTCCTCCTCGGCGGCCGCCTCCTCCGCGGTACGCCGCTCGGTCACCGCCTGCTCGAGCGCGCTCCGATGGGTCTCGACCTCGGCCGCGATCCCGGACTCCTCGGCCCGCACCCGCTCGGCCTCCGCCTCGAGGTCGTCGGGACTCCGGCCGAGGTCTTCCGACAACGCGGTCTCCTCCGCGGAGCCCGCGGCGTTCCGCACCCGCTCAGCGGCCAGCGATGCCGTACCGCGCAATCGCTCGCGCATGCCCGACAGGCCGAACCATGTCTCCTGGGCGCGGGCCAGCGCCGGCAGGTCCTCGCGCAGGGCGGCCTCGAGTCGGGCCTCGCCCTCACGGGCCCGCTCGAGGGCGGCCTCGACCTCCTCGCGCCGCTCGACCAGGATCGACTCGTCGGCCAGCTCCTGCTCCAGGGCGGTGCGCGCGGCCACCAGGTCGTCGGCCATGATCCGGGCGCGGGCGTCACGAACGTCTGCCTGGACGACCGCGGCCTTGCGGGCCACCTCCGCCTGACGGCCGAGCGGCTTGAGCTGACGCCGGATCTCGCTGAGCAGATCACCGAGCCGGGTCAGGTTGCCGTCGGTGGAGTCCAGCTTGCGGAGCGCCTTCTCCTTGCGCTTGCGGTGCTTGAGGACGCCGGCGGCCTCCTCGATGAACCCGCGTCGGTCCTCCGGGGTGGCGTGGAGGATGGAGTCGAGTTGTCCCTGGCCGACGATCACGTGCATCTCGCGGCCGATGCCGGAGTCGCTGAGCAGCTCCTGGACGTCGAGCAGCCGGCACGGTGTGCCGTTGATGGCGTACTCGGACCCGCCGGAGCGGAACATGGTGCGGCCGATGGTCACCTCGGCGTACTCGATCGGGAGCGCCCCGTCGGCGTTGTCGATGGTCAGCAGGACCTCGGCGCGGCCCAGCGGCGGGCGGCCCGCCGTACCGGCGAAGATGACGTCCTCCATCTTCCCGCCGCGCAGGCTCTTGGCGCCCTGCTCCCCCATCACCCAAGCGAGGGCGTCCACGACGTTGGACTTGCCCGAGCCGTTGGGGCCGACGACGCACGTGATGCCCGGCTCGAGCTGCAACGTCGTCGACGACGCGAAGGACTTGAACCCCTTGAGGGTCAGGCTCTTCAGGTACAACGTGGCTCCTCACATCGACAACCCGCGACCACCCTGCGGCGACCGGGTGTGTCGGACTGGACTGCAGGCGCGCGGACGACGTGCGGGGGAAGTGCAGCGGTGCTCACCCTACCCAGGACCTCCCCCGATCCCGGGCAACCGGGGCGGTGTCGTACGCCGTCTCGAGACCGCCTGCGACCGGCTCAGTAACCCGCCGCCTCGAGCCCCTCGAGGATCTCGTCGATGCCGGCCTGCCAGTCGGCGGAGCGCTCGCGGAGCCGCTCGAACTCCGCGAGGTACTGCTCCACCGCGGTCCGCTGCGACGGCGCGAGGTCGACGACGCGGCCCAGCACCAACGGCCGGAGCTCGGTCTCGAAGAGCCGGACGGCGTAGTCCGCGTGGGAGCCCAGGGCGGGACCCTTGGCGTCGGAGAGGAACATGAGCCGGAGCAGCTCGGGCGGGACCACGCTGACCCCGCTGCTGAGCAGGAGCGGAGTGAACGAGATCGAGTTGTTGTAGTTGACCGCGTCGATGTCGCTCCACGTGGGCTCCTGACCGCACTTCGCGCAGGTCAGCCAGTGGGCGACGGCGTCGTGCACCCGCGTGAGCACCGAGACGAAGGTGAGCAGGGCACCACCGAGACTCATCGCGCTTCCAGGACGGGTCTCAGCGACGGCGCAGTCGGTCGCGCAGGATCATCAGCTGCTCGCGCTCGGCCTCGGTGAGGGAGTCCATTCCGCTCGCGCTGATCTTGTCGAGCAGCGCGTCGAGGGCGGCCTGGTCGCGCGAGACAGGAGGGCCAGCCGCCGGCTGCCAGGGGCCCTGGACGACGGTCGGACCCGACGGACGCTTCGGCCGCGGAGCCCGCTGGCGTCGCCGGAATGAGAGGCGCGGGATCCAGCCCCACTCGGACATCAGGCCGAGAGAGCGTGAGATGAGCGCCGTCAGCACGAGGCCGAGCAGGAAGTTGAGCAGGTACAGCCACTGGCGGTTCCCGACGTAGCCGAGCACGTAGATCGCGATGATGACCACGCCGATGGCCCAGCCCGGAATGTTGAAGAAGAAGCGGCGGTGTGGGTACTCGGCGATGAAGACCAGCAAGACCATCAGCTCGACCTGGTTGATGCCGTTGAGCTGAAAAGCGCCGGAGAGCACGCCGTTGGAGATGGAGGTCAGCTCCACGAAGGCCACCCAGAGCAGCCCCAGGCCGACCGTGATCAGACCCAGGAACCACGCCATCCGCTTCTTGCCGAGCAGCCTCTCGATCTCGGTACCGAAGTACCAGAACAACGCCACGGCCAGGACCCCGAAGAGCCCGATGCCGTACGGGTAGGCGATCGGCCACGTGAGCAGCTGCCAGATCTGCCCGGACACGACGTCGTCGGGCACCAGGCTGATGTGTGACTGGACCGGGCCGAAGTTCCCCTCGAGAGCCCACTCGATGACGGAGGCGACCGAGAGAACCACGACGAGCACGGTCGTGGTGACCTCGATGCTGCCGATGTGGAACCACCCGTCGTCGGACCCACGCCCGGGTCGGGCCATCCCCCATCGCATGCTCACGGGGTCACGCTATCTGGCGACACCCTCGCCCGCCGACAACGACGGAGGGGCCGCCCACTCGGGCGACCCCTCCTCCGGTCCAGTCGTTCGGTCAGAACGCCCCCGTGCCGTTCGGGGTCCCGAGACCGGTCGGACCGTCCCAGCCTGCGCGGGCGTGACACCACTGGGTCGTGGGGCAGGTGCCGTTGCTGCCACTGGTCATGTCGAACAGACTTCCCGGGTGCTGGTACGGCGTGGCGTTGCTGTAGCCGCCACCCGCCAGCGCGTACACCGCCGCGATGATCGGCGCAGACTCGCTGGTGCCGCCGTACTGCGACCACGACGACGCCTTGTTGCTGGTCGGGGCGTAGACGCTCAGACCGCCCGTGTTCGGGTCAGCGGCGGCCGACACGTCGGCCATCGCCCGCTTGGCGCAGCCGGTGCCGAAGGAGGCGGCGGCAGCGATCGCGGTGTTGACCGTCGAGCACCCCGAGCCGGCGCCGCTCCACACGGTCTCGCTCACGCGCGTGGTGCCAGACATCTTCAGGGTCGTGCCACCGACGGCGGTGACGTAGGTCGACGAAGCCGGGTAAGAGGCGCCCTGGTACCCGTTGTCACCGGTGGAGGCGGTCACCGCGATGCCCGGGTGGTTGTAGTAGACGCCATACGTCGAGTCGGCGGAGTCGCCACCGCCGTAGCTGTTGGAGATCGCCACGACGCCGGCCTGGTTCGACGCGGTGACGACGCCCCGGCCGAGGTTGCCGAAGGAGTTGGTCTTGGTCTGGACGACCACGATCTTGCACGCGGGGCAGGTGGATGACACGGCGTCCACGTCGAGGGCCTGCTCCTGGGACCAGCCGAGGTTCGTGCGCGGCAGGTTGGTGCCGCCGTTCTGGTCGATCACCCTGAGGCAGCCATTGGCCCGCGTGCAGGCCGGCATGCCGTACTGCTGGCGGTAGATGGTCAGGTCTCGTTCGAGGTTCGGATACCCGTAGGCGTCGACGATCGCGACGGTACGGCCGGCGCCGTTGGTCCCGCTGAGGTTGTACGCCGCCCGCAGCTGGGTCGGCGAGAGTGCTGATGCCAGCGGGGAGGACGCCATCGGGACGGCGCCCTTCTTGTTCACCAGGACCTTGGCGAAGCAGGCCGCGTGGCCGGAGGTCGCCTTGGCGCAGACACGCTGCGCGTGCAGGCCGGAGATGTGCGTCAGCCGCGGTGCGGCTGCGTCCGCCCCTTGAACGCCGGCGGTCACGGTGGTGACCGCGAGTGCGCCCGCTCCGAGCAGGGCGGCGATGAGTCTCTTGCTCACGAGTGATGACTCCTGAAGATCGGCCGACCCCGATCACGGCCCACTGCCGCGTCCGGCCCCACACGGAGGATGCCCCAGGAAGTCCGCCGTGTGAACGACCCCGCGGGTCAAGTTTCTGCAGTGCACGTTCTTGCAGGCGGCGAAACGAGCACCTGGGTCACGGGGCAGCCGCAGGGACCTGCTGATCCGCATGGGCGATGGCGCCCAGCGAGCGCCAGATCAGGATCAGGGTGATCCCCGACCCCACGAACGCGACCCAGAACGGCGCGGTGAGTCCCCAGACATGGGCGATCACGCCGCCGAGTCCGAGGCCGATGACGAGCCCGCCGTACAGGCCGACCGAGTAGACGCTGCCCACCCGACCCTGGAAGACGGTCGGGACGGCGCGCTGCCGGACCGACTGGGCCAGCGTGTTCCAGACGAACGCGTAGGCGCCGAACACGAACATCAGCGCGATCGCCAAGGTCGGGGAGGTGTTCACGGCGAACGCCAGGTGAGACAGCACCTCCAGCGTCAGACAGGTGCGCATGAGGGTCGCCAACGGCACGTGGCGCTCGAGCCAGCCGTAGGCAGAGGTCGACACCAGGCCGCCGATCGCGGCGGACGTGGCCAGCAGCCCGTAACCGACGTCGCTCATCCCGAGATGGCGGGTGGCGTACAGCACCATCACCGACCAGGCCGCCCCGAACGTGAGGTTGAAGGTGAACATCACGACGGCCAGGGTGCGGACCGCCGCGTGGTTCAGAAGCCAGCGGATGCCCTCGGCGATGTCGCGGCGTATATGTCGGTCACCCGGGGGCCCCACGCCACCCGGCGGTGTCCCGATCCGCCAGACCAGGACGACGCCGAGCGCCACGCAGATGGTCTGCGTCACGAACGGCACCGCCATGCCGCTGGCGAACAGAAACGCGCCGAGAGCCGGGCCGACCAGCTGGTTCATCGCGATGAAGCCCGTCTGCAGGCGGGCGTTGCCGATGCCGAGGTCGTCGCGGTCGACCAGCATCGGCAGCAGGGTGCGCGTCGCGGTGTCGGAGAAGACCTCCGCCAACCCCATCAGGAACATCGCGACGAGCACGACGGCGATGTCGACGACCCCGGTGATGATCGTGAGACTGAGGAGGGCCAGGACGCCCGCGCGCAGCCCGTCGCACACCACCACGAGCATGCGCCGGTCGAGACGGTCGGCGATGGCGCCGGCGTACAGGCCGAAGACCAGCCAGGGCAGTCGCTGCAACAACCCGGCGGACGCCACCAGGATCGCGTTGTCGCTCTGGCTGGCGACCAGGAGCGGCCCCGCGGCCAGCGCCAAGCCGTCGCCGGCGTTGGTCACCCATGACGACGCGAGCAGCCAGCGGAACCCGCGACCGAGGCGCGGCGGCACGACGATGTCGAGGGCGCGCCCTCCGAGACCTCCCACAAGACGCAGAGACTAGCCACGTGCGGGCGGGCGCGTCGCGTGTCGACGAAACCGGGCATCGACCCGTGGCCGCGACGGCGTGAGCCGCTCACAGCGCGGGGACGCGCCTCAGCGTCGCGACCCGTGCGTCAAGCCGCGGTCTGGGGGGTGCTGGCGAGGTGTTGCCGGGACCGCGAGGGTCAGGCCGGCTGCATCTCCAGGTGCTCGGAGTCGAGGTCGAGCGCGGCAGCCGCCGAAGCGACGGCGAGGCGGTCGTTCTCCTCCATCAACCGAGTGACCAGCGCCTCCAGCTCGCCGATCCTGACCCGCAGCTGACGATTCTCGGCGGCCAGCCGAGCGGGGAGGCCGCGATCTTGCTGCAGATGGCCGATCAGAGCCTTGGCCATGTGTGAAGAGCCTTCCGACGTGGGTGACCCGCCGTGTTGGGGGGCCGTCTTCAAGGGTGACACCTCGGTCCGCTCCGGTCAATGCGGCGGCCGTGCTCACCTGGTTTCATCGCAGCCTCATCGAGGCCGCACAGCGTCACCTCAGGTCACCTCAGGAGGGGTCGCGGGGGACTCTCCGAGCACGCGGCACCGGCTGGCATCGGGGGCAGAAGAAGGAGGAGCGGTTCATGAACTCCACGCGTCGGATCGGCGTGCCGCACCGGTCGCACGCCTCGCCTTCGCGGCCGTAGGCATGAAGGGCACGGTCGAAGTAGCCGGACTCGCCGTTCACGTTCACGTAGAGCGCATCGAAGCTGGTACCGCCCTGCACGAGCGCGGCCCCCATCACGGCCCGCGCCTCGGCGAGCACGCGTCGTACGTCGATGGGTCGCATGCGCTGCCCCGGCCGGTCGCCGTGGACCCGGGCGTGCCAGAGCGCTTCGTCGGCATAGATGTTCCCGACCCCCGAGATCAGGGTCTGGTCGAGCAGCAGGCGCTTGATGCCGGCGGTCCGGCGCCGGACCTTGGCGACGAAGAGATCGTCGTCGAACTCCGGGTCGAACGGGTCGCGGGCGATGTGGGCGATCTCGGGCGGGAGCTCGGCACCCCCCTCCGAGACCGCGAGGCCACCGAACATGCGCTGGTCGACGAACCGCAGCTCGAGCGGTTGCGTCGCGGGGTCTCGTGACGGGCGCCCCTCGACCAGGGGCGACAGCTCGAAACGGACCCGCAGATGCCGCTCGTCGGGGTGCCCGACAGGCTGGACCAGCAGCTGGCCGCTCATCCCGAGGTGTCCCAGCAGCGCGTCGCCGTTGTCCAGCGGGAGCCAGAGGTACTTGCCGCGTCGGTGGGCAGCCTCGAACCGGCGGCCGGTCAGTGCGGTCGCGAACCCGGCCGGGCCGCGGTGGTCGCGGCGTACCGGTCGCGGGTGGAGGACGACGACCGAGCCGACCGTTCGGCCGACGACATGGCGGGCGAGCCCGTCGCGGACCGTCTCGACCTCGGGAAGCTCGGGCACGACTGAGGGTCAGTCGCCGGCACTCTCGGCGACCCCGTCCGCAAGTGGATCGGAGACACCGAGGGACTCCGCCAGCTCGCCGTACGCCGTCTCGGCGGCGGCCTGCTCGGCCTCTTTCTTGGAGCGGCCGACGCCGTTGCCGTAGAGCTGCTCACCGACGCGCACCTGGGCGGTGAAGGTCTTCATGTGGTCGGGGCCCTCGTCGTCGATGATGTACTCGGGCACGCCCAGGCCGTGCTCGGCGGAGAGCTCCTGGAGCGAGGTCTTCCAGTCCAGACCGGCGCCGAGGGCGGACGCCGCCTCGATCAGCGGGTCGAAGAGGAGGTGCACGACGTCGGCGGAGCTCTCGAGGCCGCCGGAGAGATGGATCGCGCCGATCACGGCCTCGACGGTGTCGGACAGGATCGAGGCCTTGTCGCGGCCGCCCGTCGTGTCCTCGCCGCGGCCGAGCTTGACGTAGGTGCCGAGCTCGATCCTGCGGCCGACGACAGCCAGTGCCCGGGCGTTGACGACCGCGGCGCGGAGCTTGGCCAGGTGGCCCTCGGAGAGGTCGGGGTGGGTGCGGTAGAGCGTCTCGGTGACGACGACGCCGAGCACCGAGTCACCGAGGAACTCCAGCCGCTCGTTGGTCGGCAGCCCGCCGTGCTCGTAGGCGTAGGAGCGGTGGGTCAGTGCGCGTTCCAGCAGCTCGGCGTCCAGCGTGGGCTCGCCGAGGGCGTCGCGGAGCGTCTGGTAGTTCAGCGTCCTCGACCCGGTCTCAGAGGACCTGGCGTCGGTCGCCGCGAGCGCCGTACTGGCCGCAGGTGCCGCAGGCACGGTGCGGAAGGTGCTTGGCACCGCAGGCGGGGTTGGCGCAGGTCACCAGGGTCGGCGCCACGGCCTTCCACTGCGAACGCCGGTGGCGCGTGTTGCTCCGCGACATCTTCCGCTTCGGGACTGCCACTGTTCTCTCCTACGTCGGTGGGCCAGGCCGGTCGGACCGGTCGGCTGCGTCTTGTCCTCAGTCTTGCTGCTGCTCGGGCTCGGCCAGCGCACTGAGCGCCGTCCACCGCGGGTCGACCGGCGCGTCGTGCACATGGTCGGGGTCGTCCGCGAGCCGGGCGCCACATTCGACGCACAACCCGGGACAGTCGTCCTCGCACAACGGCTGGAACGGCAGCGCGAGCACCACCGCGTCCCGCAGCAGAGGCTCCAGGTCGACCAGGTCGTTCTGGAGCGTGCTGACCTCGAGCTCCTCATCCGGATCGACGCCCTGGTCGTCGTACACGAACAGCTCCTGGAACCTCACCTCGACCTCGTCGGAGATCGGCTCCAGGCACCGTGCGCACTCGCCCTCGAGCCCGGCTCGCGCCGTACCCGTGACCAGGACGCCCTCCATGACCGCCTCCAGCCTCAGGTCGAGTTCGACCGGAGAGCCTTCGGGGACGCCGAGGACCTCGATGCCCAGATCTGCCGGGGCCGGAACCGTCCGTGACACCTCGCGCTGGGACCCCGGGCGGCGACCGAGCTCGCGAGTATCGAGCACGAGCGGCGCTCTCGGGTCCAGGTGGCTCAGGGGTTCACTTCCGGGTCGGGACACAACAGATCGCCTCGTATCGTATCCGGGCAGGTCAGGGGCGCAAAACCGTGGCAGCCCTCTTCGCCGAGTCGGCACGTGACGACTCGGCGTGTTCTGGGCGTCTGTTTGCGCCGACTCGGCGTGTTCTGGACGTCTGTTTGCGCCGACTCGGCGCACCAGGAGTCAGGCGAGGCGGGCCTTGAGCTCCTCGTGGACGAACGCGGGGACGAACGCCGAGACGTCGCCGCCGAAGCCGGCCACCTCTTTGACCAGGGTGGACGAGACGAAGCCGCGGTCGGGACTGGTCGGGATGAAGACGGTCTCCACGCCGGTCAGCGAGGCGTTCATCTGCGCCATCTGGAGCTCGTAGTCGAAGTCGCTCGCGGCGCGCAGTCCCTTCACGATCGCGGTGACGTCACGCTCGGCGCAGAACCTCGTGATCAAGCCGGCGAAGCCCTCGACGCTGACGTTGGCCAGGTCGGCGCACGCCCGCTGCAGCATGGCGATCCGCTCGTCGGCGGTGAAGAGCCGGTTCTTGCTGACATTGGTCCCGACCGCCACCACCACCTCGTCGAACAGCCGCGAGGCGCGGCGAACGATGTCGAGGTGCCCGTTCGTGACCGGGTCGAACGACCCGGGGCAGACGGCGCGGCGCACGGGGCCTCCTGAGGCTCGTCCCCGGCTCGGGGGTGGCTAGGACTGGGGGGCGTGAACGTACCAGAGCACCGTCTCGCCGTACTTCTTCTCCCGACTGTCGCTGAACCCGTCCGGCCAGGCCGGCTCGGCGCCCCGCGAGCCTCGCTCGACGACCACCATCGCGCCCGGCACCAGCCAGTCCTGGTCGCGCAGCGCGACGAGGTCGGCCTCGACGTCTTCCTCCGGATGGGCGTACGGCGGGTCGAGGAACACCACGTCGTACGGCGCGGAGGGCGGCCGCGCGAGCGTGCCGGAGACGGGGGCAGTCACGACGTCGGCGCGCTTGAAGCCCAGCTCGCGGGCGTTTGCCGAGATCATCGAGGCGGTACGCCGGTCCTGCTCGACCAGCGTGACGACACCGGCGCCGCGCGACCAGGCCTCGAGCCCGACGGCGCCCGACCCGGCGTACAGGTCGAGGAAGCGGAGCCCGGACAAGGAACCGCACCACGACTCGATGGCGGAGAAGAGCGCCTCGCGCACGCGATCGCTCGTGGGGCGTGTGCTCACCCCTCGTGGCGTGGCGATCCTGCGGCCGCCGACCCGTCCCCCGATGATGCGACTCATGGCCGTGCCGGTCTCCCGACGCCCCCGTGCGGCGCGGTCACGACTTCTCCATGAAGTCAGACTGCCGTGAATGCTCCAGTTCTGTCACGAGCGACCGGAGCTCGGGGACCTTCTCGAGGCCGGGATCGTCAGCAAGCAGGTCGAGGGCAACCTTCCGGGCCTCGACGATCGTGTCCTCGTCGCGGAGCACCCGGAGCTGCTGCAGGGAGCTGCGGAAGCCCGACTGAGAGCGACCCAGGACGTCGCCCTCACGGCGCTGCTCGAGGTCGACCCGGCTGAGCTCGAAGCCGTCCGTCGTGGCCGCGACGGCGTCGAGCCGCTCGCGCGCCGGGCTGTCGGCCTCGGTGTGGGTGACCAGCAGGCAGAGCCCGGGCAGACCTGCCCGACCCACCCGCCCGCGCAACTGGTGGAGCTGGGAGATGCCGAAGCGGTCGGCGTCGAGCAACACCATCGCGGTCGCGTTGCCGACATCGACGCCGACCTCGATCACCGTGGTGGCGACCAGGACGTCGGAGTCACCACCGGCGAAGGCGCGCATCACGCGGTCCTTTTCGTCGGGAACCAGTTGGCCGTGGAGCAAGTCGAGCCGAAGACCGCTCAGCGCGCCGTCCCGGAGCCATTCGACGACTTCCTCCGCGGCGCTCAGCCCGGACGGCACGGCGACCGACCGGCCCTCGTCGTCCAGGGTCGGTGCGTCGGACTCTCCTTGCTCGAGCTCGTCTCCGGTGATGCGCGGGCACACGACGTACGCCTGATGGCCCTTCTCGACCTCCTCGCGCACCCGCGTCCACACCCGGTCGATCCACGCCGGCTGCTCGGCCAGCGGTACGACGGAGGTCTGGATGGGCGCGCGCCCCGCAGGTAGCTCGGTGAGCGTCGACACCTCGAGATCGCCGAAGACCGTCATCGCGACGGTTCGTGGGATCGGCGTCGCCGTCATCACCAGCACGTGCGGCGGGGTGCCGGCCTTGTCCGTGAGCGCCGCGCGCTGCTCGACGCCGAAGCGATGCTGTTCGTCGACCACGACCATGCCGAGGTCGGCGAACTGCACGTGCTCCTGCAGCAGCGCGTGGGTGCCGACGACGATGCCAGCCTCCCCGCTCGCCGCGTGCGCAAGCGCCTCGGCTCTCGCAGCCTTCGACATCGAGCCGGTCAGGAGCACGACCCGGGTCGCCTCGTCGGCGCCGCCGAGCATGCCCCCACCCGCCAGATCGCCGAGCAGGGAGTGGATCGACCGTAGGTGCTGCTGGGCGAGCACCTCGGTCGGGGCGAGCAGTGCCGCCTGTCCCCCCGAGTCGACGACCCGCAACATGGCCCGCAGGGCGACGAGCGTCTTGCCGGAGCCCACCTCGCCCTGGAGAAGGCGGTTCATCGGATGCGGCCGGGCGAGGTCGTCCATGATCTCGGCGGACACCTGCTCCTGGCCTGAGGTCAGGGTGAACGGGAGGCGGTCGTCGAACGCTGCCAGCAGCCCGCCTCCGCCGCTCCGGGCCTGTCCGCCCAGCTCGGCGAGAGCCGAGCGACGACGGGCCATGACCAGCTGGGTCACCAGTGCCTCGTCGAAGCGGAAGCGACGTTGGGCCGCTTGCACCTCCGGCCAGGAGTCGGGCGCATGGATGTGGTGGAGGGCGGTCGACAGGTCGGGCAGCCGGTGCTCGCGGCGTACGCCGTCGGGAAGGGGATCGGGCAGCTCGTCGATCACCGTGAGAGCGAATGCGATGGCGCGCTGGAGATCCCACGAGTCGACACCCTTGGTCTGCGGGTACAGCGGGAACAGTGCCTTGATCGAGCCGACGGCCGCGCCGACCGTCTCGTCGTCACTCGCGTCGGGCTGTTGGCCGAACAGGGCCATCGTCGGGTTGGTCAGCTGCCACTGGTTGCGGAAGGTGCTCACCTGGCCGATGAACACGCCCCGCTGCCCGACGGGCAGCCGGCGTTCGTGCCACTCGCTGACGCCCTTGGACTTGGCGAAGAACGACATCCGCAGAGACGGCCCGTCGGTCTGCAGGGTCGTGTCGAGCCGGTACGCCGTGCGGCGCGAGCGGCGGTCGAGGTAGGTGTTGACCTCGCTCTCGACGATCTCCCCCACGATCGTGAGCATCTCGCCGCTGCGAAGCTCACCGACCTTGGTCAGCTCGCCGGTGCGGACGTAGCGACGGGGGAAGTGGAACAACAGGTCGCCGACCGTGCGCAGCCCGAGCCCGTCGGTGATCTTCTTGGCCTTGCTCTGCTTGGTCTGCGCACCGAGCACAGTGGCGACGGGCGAGTCGAGGTCGATCATCATTCCACCGAGAAGAGGAGGGGGTAGCGGTCCTGCCCTCCGTCGTACACCACGACGTCGACATGCGCATGCTTGTCGGCGACGTACTCCTCACAGTGCCCGGCCAAGCCGTTTCCTCCGGCGCCGCTGACGAGGGTCACGAGCTCGCCTCCACCGCCGAGCATCCGCTCGAGGATCTCGGTCGCCACGGTGGTGAGGTCGTGGCCGACGACGGCGAAGTCTCCCTCGATGACACCGAGCACGTCGCCGGGCTCGCACGGGCCTGCCATCGTGATCGCCCGGCGGGCGGCGATGGTGACCGCACCGTGGCGCGTGTGCCGCGCGGTGGCGGTCATCTCGAGCACGTCCGCGTCGAATCCGCGCGCGGGCTCGTGGACGGCCAGGGCTGCCAGACCCTGGACCTGCGCCTCGGTCGGGATCACCGCGACCCGCACGTCGAGGTCCTCCTCGGCAGTCTGGGCGGCGATGCGCGCGGCACGCACGGAGTCCTGGTCGTTGGGAAGGATCACGACCTCGGCGGCACCCGACTCGGTGATGGAGTCGAGGATCATCCCCGTCGACGGGCGGTTGCCCGGCCCACCCTCGATCACGATCGCGCCGGCGTCTCCGAAGAGCCGGGCCAGGCCGGGACCGGCGGAGACGGCGATGATGCTCCGACCGGTGCGGGTACGCCGGGCGGCCTGCTCGATCTGCCGGGCGACCTGCTCGGCGAAGTGCGTGACCCGGACCCGATGCGGGCGTCCGGCTGCGATGCCGGCCTCGATCGCGGCACCGACGTCGTCCACGTGCACATGGACGTTCCAGAGTCCCTCGCCTCCGACGACGACGAGGGAGTCACCGAGCGGCGCGAGCGCCACGCGAAGGTCGGGGACGGCATCGTCGTCGGCGTCGAGGAGGTACATCACCTCGTAAGCAGGTCCGTCGGGATGCAGGTCGGCGTCGCCCACGGCTTGGGGAATGGTGTGCGTACCGATCGGCTGGGGCACGGGGATCGGGCGTCGCCCGGTGAGGACCGCCTCGGCCGCGTCGAGGATCACACTGAGCCCGCGTCCGCCCGCATCGACGACTCCGGCGATGCGCAGCTGCTCGAGCTGTTCCGGCGTACGGGCCAGGGCCTCGCGGGCTGCCTGCGCCGCCGCTGCGAACACGTCCCGGGCCCTGGCGCGCTCGTCCTCGGCACGGCCTACGGCGGCCTCGGCGGCGGCCCGGGCCACGGTCAGGATCGTGCCTTCGACCGGCGTTCCCACCGCGGCGTACGCCGCCTCGCTGGCCTCGGTCATCGCCTCGGCCATCATCGTGGCGTTGCGCTCGCCGGGGGCGGCTCGGCCGATACGCGCCACCAGCGCCCCGAGCAGCTGGCTGAGGATGACGCCGCTGTTGCCGCGAGCGCCGAGCAGGGCGCCGCGTCGGAACGCGGCCAGTGCGGTCGGCAGGTCGGCATCCTCGGCCGCAGCCTGGTGGATGGCGTCGCGCGAGGCGCTCATCGTGAGGTACATGTTCGTGCCGGTGTCGCCGTCCGGCACCGGGTACACGTTGAGCGCGTCGATCTCCTCGCGCGCCGCTGCCAGCGCGTCGACGGCGACGTCCACGAAGCGCCGGACGACCTCGAGGTCGACTCCGCCGCCGGTGGGTGCTTCCATCGTCTGCCGTACCCTCCTCAGGGCTCAGCCCGATCGGCTCGGGCGGCTGCCAGGCTAGTGGGCGGATGCACTGATTCGTCCGCGCGCGGTGGCGTCGGATATTCTGTCCCGGTTGCCCGCTCCGCGCGGGCCCCCTGAACCACCTTTCCAACCAGGAGTGACTCCCGTGGCTGCCGTCTGCGACATCTGCGCCAAGAAGCCGGGCTTCGGCAACAACCGGCCGTGGTCGAAGAAGATCACCAAGCGGCGCTTCGACCCCAACATCCAGCGCGTCCGGGCGACCGTCAACGGCACCCGCAAGCGCCTCAATGTGTGCACCGGCTGCCTGAAGGCCGGCAAGGTCACCCGCTGATCCGCTGAGTTTCCGTGAAGCCCCGGGCCCGGTGGTCCGGGGCTTCGTGCTGTCCGGGCTGCACCAGCAGCCGACGGCACGCCTTCAGAAGTGCGTCCACCCCGTGGGGCCGTCGTACGTCGCGCCGTCCACGGTGACCCCGCCCCCCTCAGAGACGGAGCCGATCACGGTCCACCCTTCGGGCACGTCGGCCGAAGGGAACGTGGCGAGCAGGGCGTGGTCGTCTCCCCCGCCCAGGACGAAGCTCAGCGGGTCGGCGCCGGTGGCCGCGGCAACGGCATGCAGCGGCTCGGCGACCTCGAAGGAGTCACGGCGTACGTCGATCGCCACCCCGGACTCCTCGGCGAGGTGACGAGCCTCGGCCAGCAACCCGTCGGAGATGTCGATCATCGACGTAGCGCCCGCTTCAGCCGCGGCGGGCCCGGCGTCGTACGGCGGCTCGGGGCGGCGGTAGGCGTCGACCAGTACGCGGGGCGAGCGGAAGCCGCGGCCCAGCACGGCCAGTCCGCCGGCGGCCCACCCCTGCCGCCCGCACAGCGCCAGGACTTCGCCCGCTCCCGCGCCAGACCGAAGCACCGGGGAGTTGGTGCAGGACCCGAGCGCGGTCACCGCGAGCACCAGTGAGTCCGCGGAGGTCAGGTCTCCCCCGACCACCGAGGCACCCACGAGCGCGCACTCCTCGGCGAAGCCCTGGGCGAACTCCAGAGCCCACGCGGCGGGCAGGTTGCGCGGCGCGGCCAGGCCGATGGTGAGCGAGTGGGCGCGCCCGCCCATGGCGTTGATGTCCGAGAGGTTGGCAGCGGCGGCGCGGTGGCCGATGTCCGTCGCGGAGGCCCAGTCGCGGCGGAAGTGCCGCCCCTCGACCAGCACGTCGGTGGAGACCACGATATGTCCGTTCCGGATGCGCAGCACGGCGGCGTCGTCGCCCGGGCCGACGAGCACCTGCTCCCCCTGCTCGAACAGGTCGCGCAGCCGCTCGATCAGCGGGAACTCACCGGCCTCCGAGACGGTCGCGTCACCTGGGAACGACATGCGCACATCCCACCAGATCGCGCCGCCGGCCGTCCCAGCGCCGCGGGACCGACCTGTCGGGCGCGACGTACCGCGCGGTACGTTGTGCCAGGCAAGCCGCAAGGCCACCGACCCCCACCGACTGCTCGCAGGGAGACATCCATGGTCGTCCAGGCATACATCCTCATCCAGACCGATGTCGGCAAGGCCGCGGACGTCGCCCGCGAGATCGCGCAGGTCAAGGGCGTCACGCTGGCCGAGGACGTCACCGGTCCGTACGACGTGATCGTCCGCGCCGAGGCGCGCAACGTCGACGAGCTCGGCAAGCTCGTGGTCTCCAAGGTGCAGAACCTCGACGGCATCACCCGCACGCTGACCTGCCCCGTCGTACACATCTGAGTTGCTCCGACTTCCGACGCGCCCCGGTTCGCGCCTCTCAGCGCCGACCCGTGGCGCGCGCGTGTGTGCGGCACTGATCGCCGTCGGCCTCGTGCTCGTGGCATGCGGCAAGGAACCGGTCAGCATACCGACCCTGCGGCTGAGCGCCGCCGACGAGGCGGTCTGCCAGCGGGTGGCAGACGCCCTTCCCGACGACGTAGCGGGTCAGTCGCGCCGCAAGACCCAGCCGGCGGCCGCGCTCGGCGGTGCCTGGGGCGACCCGGCCATCGTGGCCCAGTGCGGGGTCGGCGTGCCGCCGGACTTCTCTCGTACGTCGGCGTGCACCGAGGCCGACGGGGTCGGCTGGTTCGTGCCGGACTCGCAGGTCAACGACGCCTCGGCGGACGTCGTGATGGCAACGGCGGGTTACCGGCCGATCCTCCAGGTGACCGTGCCGGAGACGTACCGGCCCGACGGCGTCGCGGCGGCGATGGTCGAGCTGGCGCCGATGGTGAAGCAGTACACGAGGCTCGTCAGGCCCTGTCACTGACCCCGTCGTACCGAAGTCGCTCCAGCCCCATCCGTCACATCACCCACGGGGTCTTGGCGCTTCTCGGGTGTTGCAACGGCCGAGAAGCGCAGGGATCCCCGGCGAACCGGGGATTCCAACGCGCCACTTGCTCAGCGAAGCCCCGTCGACCTCCGGAGCGCGAGCTGGATGAGCCGGTCGACCAGGGCGGGGTAGTCGACACCGGTCGCCGCCCACATCCGGGGATACATGGACGTCGGCGTGAAGCCGGGCATCGTGTTGATCTCGTTGAGCACGAGCGAGCCGTCGGGCATCAGGAAGAAGTCGACCCGCGCGAGTCCCTCGCAGTCGATCGCCTCGAAGGCGCGGGCGGCCATGTCACGCAGCTCGGCAGCCGTCCCGTCCGGAAGGTCGGCCGGGACCTCGAGCTCCGTGTGCTCCTCGGGCAGGTACTTGGCGGCGAAGTCGTAGAACTCGTGCTCGCCCCCGATCACGATCTCGGCCGCGACGCTGGTCTCGGGGGTGCCGTCCAGCGCCTCGAGCACACCGCACTCGATCTCACGCGCGCCCACGGCCGCCTGCTCGACGAGGGCCTTCGGGTCGTGGCGGTGCGCCTCCTCGATGGCCGCATCGAGCTCGGAGAGGTCGTGCACCTTGGAGATGCCCATGCTCGAGCCGGCACGGGAGGGCTTCACGAAGAGCGGGAAGCCGAGGTCCACGACACGGTGGCGGACGCCGTCGGGATCGCGGTACCACTCGCGGGCCGTCACGGTCAGAGCGGGCATCACCGGCAGGCCGGCCGCACGCAGCACGATCTTGGCGTAGGCCTTGTCCATGCCCACGGCGCTGGCGAGCACGCCGGCCCCGACATATCGGACGCCCGCCATCTCGAACATTCCCTGGATGGTGCCGTCCTCACCCCACGGACCGTGCAGTAGCGGGAACACCACGTCCACTTCGCCGAGGGTCTGCGGGGGTTGAGACTGCTCGTGCACGACGAGATCGGTGCTGGCGGCTTCGCGCAGGAGAGCGATCGCGGCGCGGTCGCCGTCGACGCTGGGGAGCTGGTCGGGACCCTTGATCTGGAGACGGTCCGTGTCGCCGGACTCCAGCACCCAGCGGCCGTCGGGCGCGATCCCGATCGGCACGACGTCGTACGCCGAGCGGTCGATCGCCTCGAGCACGCTGCCGGCGGTCACGCAGCTGATCGCGTGCTCGCTGGAGCGTCCGCCGAAGACGACCGCGACGCGGGGCTTCCGAGAGTCCGTGGGGGGCTCGCTCATCGAGCCGACCCTATCGGGGGTGGCGGCACGCTCCGGCTGCCCCGCCGTACGCTCGCGGCATGCCAGACCCGACTCCCGACGACACCTGGTCCCCCGCCACCATCGCCGTCACGGCGGGGCGTCCACCGCACGGCCCTGACCAGCCGCTGAACACCCCGATCACGATGGCGTCGACGTACGGCGCGACCGGCGATCTCGAGTACGGCCGCTACGGCAACCCAACTTGGACGGCCTTCGAGGAGGCGCTCGGTGCGCTGGAGGGCGGTCGTTGTCTGGCGTTCTCCTCCGGACTCGCGACGGTGTCCACCGTCCTGGATCTCGTTGGGCAGGACGCCACCGTCGTGGCTCCCCGCCACGCCTACAACGGGACCGTGATGCAGCTGGCCGACCTCGAGGCGCGAGGGCGCATGACCGCCCGCCTCGTGGACGTCTCGGACACCGCAGCCGTGGTCGCGGCGTGCGACGACGCCGCGTTGGTCTGGCTCGAGTCGCCCACGAACCCGGCCCTCGAGCTCGCTGCCGTCGAGACGATCGCGCGAGCCGCGCACGAGGCGGGCGCTTACGTCGTCGTCGACAACACCTTCGCGACCCCGCTCCGGCAGCAGCCGCTGAGCCTCGGGGCAGACCTCGTCGTGCACTCGGCGACGAAATACCTCTCCGGACACGGCGACACGATGCTCGGCGCCGTCGTGACGGCCGACGACCAGCTCTACGACGTGCTCAAGGGCCGCCGCGACCTGGCCGGATCCATCCCGGGAACCCTCGAGGCGTGGCTGGCGTTGCGCGGCCTCAGGACCCTCCACCTGCGTCTTGACCGTGCAGAGAGCAATGCGCGGACTCTGGTCGAGCGGCTCGGCAACCACCCGGCGGTCGCCGAGGTGCGCTACCCCGGCTTCGGCGGGATCGTGTCGATCGTGCTCGTCGGCGGCGTTGACGCCGGCGACGGGCTGGTGCGCTCGACATCGCTCTGGGTGCACGCGACGTCGGTGGGCGGCGTCGAGTCGACGTTCGAGCGACGGCGGCGATGGAAGTCGGAGCCGGCAACGATCCCCGACGGGCTGGTCCGGCTCAGCGTTGGCGTAGAGGACGTCGAGGACCTGTGGGCGGATCTGTCGCAGGCGTTGCATGGGTTGGTGTAGTCCGCTGGCATCTGCGATCTGACCAGGTGGTCGTCAACGACCCGATGACCCATGACCGACTGAGCTCACGCAGACCGCTCGTTCCTCGCGCTCTGCTGCTCAGTCGGTCTCCGCCTTCGTGTCTCGCCGGATGAAGGACTCCATCATCTCCGGAGCGGTCATCCGGCCGTCGACGACAGCCTCGACGTGCTCGGCGATCGGGGCGTCGACGCCGACCTTGTGCGCGAGCGCCAGCAGCGAGGAGCACGACTTGGCCCCTTCTGCCACCTGCCGGGTCGAGGCCACGATCTCGGCCGTGGTCATCCCGAGGCCGAGCTTCTCCCCGAACGTCCGGTTCCGCGAGAGCGGCGACGAGCACGTCGCCACCAGGTCGCCGAGACCGGCGAGCCCCATCAGCGTGAGTGGGTTCGCGTCCATCGCCATCGCGAGTCTGGCCGTCTCGGCCAAGCCGCGGGTGATCACCGAAGCCGTCGTGTTGTCGCCGAAGCCCAGACCGACGGCCATGCCGACCGAGAGGGCGACCACGTTCTTGTATGCGCCGCCGAGCTCGCAGCCGACGACGTCGACGGAGGTGTAGGGCCGGAATGCCGGACCGTGCACCAGTTGCTGCACCTGCTTGGCGACGTCTTCCTCGTGACACGCCACCACGGACGCCGCCGGTTCGCGCTGCGCGATCTCGTGCGAGAGGTTCGGGCCGCTCACGACGGCGATCCGGTCAGGGCCGGCGCCGGTGACCTCGGCAACGACCTCGCTCATCCGCTTGAGCGTGCCGAGCTCGACGCCCTTCATCATGGAGACCATCACCGCTGAGTCCGGGATGTACGGCGTCCACTGCTCGAGGTTGGCCCGGAACGTCTGCGAGGGCACGGCGAACACGACCACGTCGGCGGCCGCCATCGCCTTCTCGGTGTCGTGGGTGGCGATGACGGTCGGTGGCAGCTCGACGCCGGGGAGGTAGTCGGTGTTCTCGCGGCGCTGGTTGATGGTGTCGCAGACCTCCTCGCGCCGGGCCCACAACGTCACATCGTTGCCGGCGTCCGCGAGGACCAACGAGAACGCGGTCCCCCACGAACCCGCCCCGAGCACCGAGACCTGTGTCATGCGCCCCTCGACCTCCGCTCGCCCTTCTCCTCCGTGTCCGGGTTTCCCTTGCTCGGGCTGCCCTTGTTCGGGTTGCCGGTCTGACGCATCCCGGACTTTCGCGGGTCGAACCTCTCCGGAGGTGGCTCCTCGTGCCGGAGCTCCGCCACGAGGTCGGTGAGTGCGGCCATGATCCGCCGGGTCGCCTCGTTCACGTTCTCCAAGGTGCGCGGCTTCTCTCGCAGGTCGTCCAGGGGCACCGGGTCGCCGACCTTCATCGTGATCTGTGTGCGGGGGAACAGGTGGGGCTTCTTGGCGTAGGGATACAACAGGTTGTGGGCACCCCACTGCCCTACCGGGATCACAGGGCAGCCCGTCTCGAGCGCGATACGCGCGGCTCCGGACTTGCCGGCCATCGGCCAGAGGTCGGGATCGCGCGTCAGTGTGCCCTCGGGATAGACCACGACACAGTCACCGGCACGCACCGCGGCGACAGCGGCGTCGAAGGCGCCCTTGGCGCTCTTGCTGAGCCGCTCGACCGGAATCTGCCCGGCCGCCGTCAGGAAGGAGGACAGGGCACGGTTCTTGAAGAGCCCGGACTTGGCGAGGTAGCGCGGCATCCGCCCGTGGTCGTAGACGATGTGCGCGGCGGTCAGGGGGTCGACGTGGGAGACGTGGTTGAAGACCAGGATGCAACCGCCGGTCGCCGGGATCTTCTCGCCGTCGATCCATGTGTGCTTGGTCGTGGCGAGCAAGGCGGGCTTGATGATCGGCACCGCGAGGTTGAATGCCCACCCCCGCTTCTGCTGGAGCGGTCGTACCGGTCGCACCGTCACGTCGTCCTCCCGTCGTGGCACGCGAGCCATTCCTCGGTCGCCCGGCCCCAGCGCCGGTGTCCGGGTCAGGCTACTCGGTCGGTCGGCCCATCCGGGCCCGGCGCCGGCCCCGCAACCACTGGGTCAACGGGCCTGACAGGATCGCCACGATGACCCCGTCGTTCGTCGTCCTTCTCCCGGTGAAGCCGCCGGCCCGAGGCAAGTCGCGCCTCGACGTGGATCCGGTACGCCGCCGTGCCCTGGCCGCCGCGTTCGCCCTCGACACAGCGCGGGCCTGCTTGGCCGCTGAGCAAGTCGTCGCGGTGCTCGCGGTCACCGATGACGCCCGCTTCGCAGATGACCTCCGCGCCGCCGGTTGCGAGACGATCCCGGACGGTGTCGCCCACGATCTCAATGAGTCGCTGCGCGTCGCAGCCGCCGAAGCCCACCGCCGTTGGCCGGCGGCGCGCCCAGTGGCGGTGTGCGCCGACCTCCCGTCCCTGCACCCGGCGGACCTCGACGCCGCTCTCCTCGACGCCGCTGCCGCACCGTCACCGGCGTTCGTCGCCGACCGCGACGGGATCGGGACCACGCTGTATGCCGCACCCCACGACACGTTCTCACCGCGCTTCGGGTCGAGGTCGCGCGAGGCACACCTCGACGCCGGCACGCGTGAGATCGAGGGGGACCTCTCCTCGCTCCGGCGTGACGTGGACGACGCCGAAGGGCTGGCGGCTGCCGAGGACCTCGGGGTCGGCGCCCACACCCGGCTAGCGCTGCTCGCCTGACCGGCGAGAACAGGCAGTAGACACGACGAGGGGGCCGCCGGGGACCCGGCGACCCCCTCGTGCGTCGTGTTTCAGCGCTTCTTTGCGGTGCGCTTGGCCGTCTTCTTGGCGGGTCTCTTGGCCGTGGCCTTCTTTGCGGTCTTCTTCGCCGGCGCCCTCTTGGCGGCGGTCTTCTTGACTGTGGCCTTCTTCGCAGGGGCCCTCTTGGCCGCCGTCTTCTTGGCTGCCGTCTTCTTGGCTGCCGTCCTCTTGGCGGTCGTCCTCTTGGCGGTCTTCTTGGCCGTCGCCTTCTTGGCGGTCGTCCTCTTGGCGGTCGTCCTCTTGGCGGTCGTCTTCTTGGCCGCAGTCCGCTTAGCCGGCGCCTTCCTGGCTGTCTTCTTCGCGGTCGCCTTCTTCGCGGTCGTCTTCTTGGCGGCGGCCTTCTTCGCCGGCGCGGCCTTCTTGGCCGCCTTCTTGGCGGTCCTCTTCGCCGTCGTCTTCTTGGCGGCTGCCTTCTTCGCCGGAGCCGTCGCCTTCTTGGCGGCGGAGGTCGAAGCGGCCAGCGTCAGCTTCGGCAGCTTCTTCGCACCCGACACGACGTTCTTCAGGTCCGCACCGGCGGTGAACTTCGGAACGGCCGTCTTCTTGGCCTTGATCCGCTCTCCGGTCTGTGGGTTGCGGACCCAGCGCGCCTCGCGCACGCGCTTGTCGAACGAGCCGAAGCCCGTGATGGCGACCTTCTCCCCCCTGGCCACTTCGCGCGTGATCGTGTCGAGAACGGATTCCAGTGCGTGTTGCGCTTGCCTGCGGTTCCCCTCGAATCGCGCGGACAGCGCGTCGATGAGCTGTGACTTGTTCACGGCTTCCCTTCCAATGAACGATCATGGCCGGCCCTTTTGCCCGGCTTCCCAGCGAACGCTAGGTATTCGCGACCTTACTCACAATCACCACGCCGGGTTTGTCGAAGGATTTTTCGGGAAGCGAATGCTGCTCAACTGTGCCGCTTCCGATGAGTTGCGTCAGCCGTCGCACGATCTTCTCGACGCTCATGGATCACACGCGATGACGAGTTTCCCCTTGTATTGCTGGGAAATCTCGCCATCGCGTCACACTCACAGCACTACAACGCGGCGGGCTTCCAGCTCGGCCGCCCGCCCTCGAACGCAGCTATGTCCGTTTCGAGCGTGAGCGTCAACGAGATGTCGTCGAGACCCTCGAGCAACCGCCAACGGGTGTAGTCGTCGATGTCGAAGGAGTCCTCGATCGCATCGGGACCGTCCCCGGCGCGAAGCGTGCGGTCGGTCAGGTCGACGCTGATCGTCGTACCGGGCTCCGTCTCGAGAAGGTCGAAGAGGCGCAGCACGACCTTGTCGTCGACCTGCGCCGTGAGCAGTCCGGCCTTGCCGGAGTTGCTCCGGAAGATGTCGCCGAAGCGTGGCGCGATCACGACCTTGAAGCCGTACTCCTGGAGTGCCCACACTGCGTGCTCGCGCGACGAGCCGGTGCCGAAGTCGGCGCCGGCGACGAGCACGGTGCCCGCGTCGTACGGCTTCTTGTTCAGCACGAACGACGGATCGTTGCGCCACGCGGCGAACAGGCCGTCCGCGAAACCGGTGCGCGTCACCCGCTTGAGGTAAACCGCCGGGATGATCTGGTCGGTGTCGACGTTGCTGCGACGCAATGGGACGCCGATGCCCGAGTGGGTGGTGAACGCGTCCATCAGATGTCCTTGTCCTGAGGTGCCGAGGAACGAGGCGTCTCGAGAGACTCCAGGTCGGCGGGCGAGCTGAGGGTGCCGCGGATCGCGGTGGCGGCTGCAACGGGGACGGAGACGAGGTGCGTACGACCGCCCTTGCCCTGTCGGCCCTCGAAGTTGCGGTTCGACGTCGACGCACTGCGCTCCTGCGGAGCGAGCTGGTCGGGGTTCATGCCGAGGCACATCGAGCAACCCGCCCCACGCCACTCGCCGCCGGCCTCCTTGAAGATCACGTCGAGACCTTCGTCCTCGGCCTGCAACCGCACCCGGACCGAGCCCGGTACGACGAGCAGCCGGGTGCCGTCCGCGACGGTCCGGCCGCGGACGATCTCGGCAGCGACGCGGAGGTCCTCGATGCGGCCGTTCGTGCAGGAGCCGACGAACACGGTGTCGACCGTGATGTCGCGCATCGGGGTGCCGGCCTCGAGGCCCATGTACTCCAGGGCCCTCCGAGCGCCGCCGCGATCACTGTCTTCGGCGAAGCTGTCGGGGTCGGGGACCGACGCTGCCAGGGGGACGCCTTGGCCGGGGTTGGTGCCCCAGGTGACGAACGGCGTCATGGTGCTCGCGTCGAGCTCGATCTCCTCGTCGTACTCGGCGTCGTGGTCGGTGACCAGCGTCCTCCAATGCTCGACCGCCGCGTCCCAGTCGGCGCCCTGGGGAGCCTCGGGACGGTCCTCGAGGTAGCCGAACGTGGTCTCGTCGGGAGCGATCAGTCCGGCCTTCGCGCCCCACTCGATGCTCATGTTGCAGACCGTCATCCGGCCCTCCATCGAGAGCGCCTCGATGGCCGGTCCGCGGTACTCCACGACGTATCCCTGTCCGCCGCCGGTGCCGGTGTGGGCGATCAGCGTGAGCACCAGGTCCTTGGCCGTGACGCCGTCGGGCAGCGCGCCGTTGACCGTCACCGCCATCGTCTTCGGACGTGCCTGCGGCAAGGTCTGGGTCGCGAGTACGTGCTCGACCTCGGAGGTGCCGATGCCGAAGGCGAGGGCGCCGAACGCGCCATGGGTGGAGGTGTGCGAGTCGCCGCAGACGATGGTCATCCCGGGCTGCGTGAGGCCGAGCTGAGGGCCGATGATGTGCACGATGCCCTGATCGAGGTCGCCGAGCCGGTGCAGCCGGATGCCGAACTCCTCGGCGTTGCGCCGCAGTGCCTCGACCTGGGTACGACTGACCGGGTCCTTGATCGGCTGGTCCCAGTCGAGGGTCGGGACGTTGTGGTCCTCGGTGGCGAGGGTGAGATCGGGCCGGCGTACCGGCCTCCCCGCCAGGCGGAGACCGTCGAACGCCTGGGGCGAGGTGACCTCGTGGATCAGGTGCAGGTCGATGTACAGGAGGTCGGGCTCGCCCTCGCTCGAGCGGACGACGTGCTCGTCCCAGACCTTCTCGGCCAGGGTCCTGCCCATGTGCGCTCCTTCGTGCTCCTCGGGGTCGTCCTACTTTACAACTTGCGTCCCATGATCTGAGACGGCAGTATTGCCATATGGACACCACCAGCGGCGTGGGCGTGCTGGACAAGGCAGCTCTCGTGCTCACCGCGCTCGAGTCGGGACCGGCCACCCTGGCCGGCCTGGTCACCGCGACCGGTCTTGCCCGGCCGACGGCACACCGCCTCGCCGTCGCGCTCGAGCACCACCGACTGGTGGCGCGCGACCTCCAGGGTCGCTTCGTCCTGGGGCCGCGCCTGTCCGAGCTCTCGGTGGCCGCCGGCGAGGACCGGTTGCTCGCCACCGCCGGGCCGGTGCTCGCCCGGCTGCGGGACATCACCGGCGAGTCGTCGCAGCTGTGGCGTCGCCAGGGCGACTACCGCGTCTGCGTCGCCGCCGCCGAGCGGCCGTCCGGGCTGCGCGACACGATCCCGGTCGGGTCGCAGCTGACCATGCGAGCCGGCTCGGCCGCGCAGGTGCTGCTCGCCTGGGAGGACGCCGAGCGGATCCACCGCGGACTCCAGAACGCGGCATTCTCCGCGGCCGCTCTGTCCGGGATCCGCCGTCGCGGCTGGGCGCAGTCCGTCGGCGAGCGTGAGCAGGGGGTGGCCTCGGTGTCCGCGCCGGTCCGCTCCCCTTCGGGGAAGATCGTCGCTGCGGTGTCCGTCAGCGGACCACTCGAGCGGCTCTCCCGTCAGCCGGGTCGCATGCACGCACCCGCCGTCGTCGCCGCCGCCGAACGACTGTCGGAGTCGCTGCGGCGGGCGGCTGCGGAGTAGGCCTCTTTCACTGCTTCAGAGTCGTCGGTTTCGAGACGGCTCAGAAGAGCGCGTCCTGCTCGATCTCGAGCAGCGCCTGCTTGCGCTCGACGCCGCCGGCGTACCCGGTGAGGGTGCCGTCGGCTCCGATCACCCGGTGGCACGGGATGACGATAGGGATCGGGTTGCTGCCATTGGCGAGCCCCACGGCTCGGGAGGCGGCGTTGGACTTGCCGAGGCGCTTCGCGATCTCGCCGTACGACGCGGTCTCGCCGTACCCGATCTCCTGCAGCTGACCCCAGACCGCCCGCTGGAACTCGCTCCCGCGCGGGTCGAGTGGAAGGTCGAACTCCTTGAGATCGCGGTCGAAGTAGGCACCCAGCTGTCGGACGCACTCGACCAGCACCGGGTGGGTGTCATCGCGGTCGCCGCGGGGACGGCCGTCGTGGTCACGGAAAGGTGAGAACTCGATCGCGGTGATCGCGTCGTCGTGCTCGACGATGCGCAGGTCGCCCACGGGTGAGGGCATCACGGTCCACATGTCAGTGTCCTTCTGTTGTCGGGGAGGGAGATCTCGAGGAGAGGGTCTGCCAGAGATGGAGCTGGGCGTAGGAGCGCCAGGGGCGCCATCGCTCGGCCAGGTCGGCGGCGCCCGCGGGATCGCGCCCGAGAAGCCGTAGGGCGTCGCGGATGCCGATGTCGGTCGGGAGGAACACGTCGGGGTGACCCAGGGCGCGCAGGGCGATGTAGTCGGCGGTCCAGGGTCCGACGCCGGGGATCGCCAGCAGGTCGCGGCGTACGTCGTCGCGGTCCGCGCCGCGGTCCAGCCGGAGCTCGCCGTCGGCGAGGGCCCGACACAACGCGATCAGTGCGCGGCCGCGCGACCGCGGCATGGGCAGCGACTCGGGCTCGAGCTCGGCCAGTCGGGCCGCGGTCGGGAACACGTGGGTCAGCTCGCCCTGCGGCTCGGCGAGGAGCTCGCCGTGCTGCGCGGTGAGCCGTGCGGCAGCGGTGCGGGCCGCAGCCACGGTGACCTGCTGACCCAGGACGGCACGGACCGCGAGCTCGTCACCGTCCACGTGGCCCGGCACCCGGAGCCCGGGCGTCTGGCGCACCAGCCGACCGAGGACCGGGTCACCGGCGAACGTGTCGCGGATCGCGACGGGGTCGCAGTCGGCGTCGACGAGCCGGCGTACGCGCTCGACGGCGGCCGCGAGGTCGCGGAGGTCGGCCAGCCGGAAGGTCGCCGGCACGAACGCCGTGCTCCCCTCGTCGGCATGGTCGGTCAGCTCGAGCTCGACGGTCCCCGTGCCGTGCGGGAGGCGGAGGGTGCGGGCGTACGTCGTGTCGGTGGCGACCTCGACCTCGGGCACGGCTCGAGTGGCCAGGAACTCGAGCAGGGGCCGGCCCGCGAACGGCGTGCGCACGGCCAGCCGCAGCTGGAGGATGCCGCCGGTCGTGCCCGTACCGCGACCGCCACGGAGCTGCGTCGGCGTCGAGGCGTAGACCTCGCGAACCGTCTCGTTGAACTGCCGGACGCTGCTGAAGCCCGCGGCGAAGGCGACGTCGGCGGCACCGAGGTCGGTGGTCTCGAGAAGCACCCGGGCGGTCTGAGCACGCTTCGCCCGGGCGAGGGCGAGCGGGCCGGCACCGAGCTCCTGGGTGAGGATGCGCGAGAGGTGACGCGCCGTGTATCCGATGTGCCGCGCGAGGCCGTCAACACCCTCGCGATCGACGACGCCGTCGGCGATCAGCTCGCATGGCGCGGCCGGCCACGTCGGCGGCGACGTCCCAGTCGGGGCTGCCCGGCGTCGCGTCCGGGAGGCACCGCTTGCACGCGCGATAACCGGCAGCCTGGGCGGCGGCCGCGGTCGGGTGGAACGTCACGTGATGGAACGACGGTGTGCGGGCGGGACACGAGGGCCGGCAGTAGATGCCGGTGGTGCGGACCGCCGTGTAGAAGACGCCGTCGAACCTGCGGTCGCGGCTTTTCACCGCGCGGTAGCAGGACTCGAGGTCCAGGTGCATCGGCGAAGTCGTCGGGGTCATGCCCCCATCATGGCCGACGGCACCGACAGTCTCTGGCGGGAATCGGACACGGCGGCGACAGTCGCCGTCGCGTCAGCGGCGTACCGCGTCGACGAGCTTCCAGGCGGCCGGAAGGAGACCCGCAGCCAGCAGGATCTTGATCGCATCACCAGGGAGGAACGGCCGGACGCCGATGTGCCAGGCCTGGTTCGCCGTCAGGTTCAGGGCGTGCTGGATCCAGAAGAAACCGAACGCGTAGATCACGATATTTCCGAGGATCATCGCGGGCAGCGAACGCGTGGCCTTGCGATCCCAGCCGCGGTCGGCGAGCCAGCCGACCAGGGCAGCCGCCACCAGCATGCCGACCAGATAGCCGCCCGTTACTGAGGAGAACCTCAGGTAGTCCCACCCGGAGGCGTGTCCGGCGAAGACGCCGTACCCGAGACCGCCGACGACCAGGTACGCCGCCATCGTCGCGAAGCCGCGGGTCGCGCCGTAGGCGCCGCCGACGAGCAGCACGGCGAAGGTCTGGCCGGTGAAGGGGACCGGCGTGTTCGGCAGGTGGAAGGTGACCTGTGCGGACAGTCCGATCAGGGTCACGCCGAGCGCCACAAGGACCGCGTCGGCGACGAGACTGACGGCCCGGGAGTTGGGCCGGACCAGGGACGGGACGAGCGCGGTGGAGGAGGACATGCCCGCGATCCTAGGGCGAGACGTCGGGCGCGGCGAAGCCGAGTCCGAAGACGAGAAGAACGAGGTCGCAGCACGTTGGCGTCGAGCCAGGGGCTCGCTCCGATCACGGAGTCGCGTCAACGCCCCAGGGACAATCCGAACGCCTCAGCCATCGGCGGAGCCGAAGCCGCCTCGCGAAGGGGCGGCAGGCCGAGCACCTGGCTGTACAGCGCCGACAAAGACAGGTGGGACAGCGGACTCGTCGCCACGGCGCCGCGCACGCTGGGATGCACGACGATGGTCAGCACGACATTGCCCTGCGAACCGTCGTCCTCGTCCGCGGTGACAACGATCGCCAGCCGTCCGGATCGGAAGTCAGGTCCGGACATGGCGAGCCCGATCTCCTCCTTCATCCACGCGTCGGCTGTCGCCAGGGAGCAGTCGTGCGCGTCATGGCAGACGTCCGGCACGACCATGCCGGCGTCGGGCAGCTGCCCCGCACGCACGTCGATGCCGAACCGGTCCAGTGGCACGTCGAAGCGCTGGCACTCGGTGCGTTCGGCAGTGAAGTAGGTCCAGGGGTTGTGCCGGACGGCGTACCCCCCCGCGTTCGTCGTCGTGCACGGCGCGGGCATGGCGTCGGCGTACACGCGTGCGCTGCGGCCGTGGGCTAGCGCCTCGCCGAAGACCGAGGGGCCGCTGATCGGGTGGACCGACGGGTCGTGGTCGTCCTGGACGCCGAACGTCGATCCGCCGGCGATCGCGAGGTAGTTCGGGAGGGACGGGTGGGTCATCGCGTGGAAGTCGGTTGCATATCCGTATTGCTGCCCCAGTGCGTAGGTCCACGGCATCTGGCTACGCATCTCGGACAGGGAGTGGTTCTCGACCACGAAGACGAGCAGCTTGGTGGCACCGCTCCCGGCCGGTGTCGTGGTGGGCGGGGACGGGCTCGAGGATCTGGAGTGGTGCGAAGGAGTCGGGGACGACGCGCGCTTCGTGGGAGTCGGGGACGACGCGCGCTTCGTGGGAGTCGGGGACGACGCGCGCTTCGTGGGAGTCGGCTCCGCGCTGGTCGAGCTGCTCGTGCCCGCACATCCGGTCACGGCGAGGATCGCCACCGTCGCCAGGGCAAGCCGGGACAACGTCACAGCGGGGACGGTAACCCCTGGGACCTGATGATTGCCTGGATCAGAACGCCGTGCGCGATCGGATGCGCCCCGGTGCTGCGTGGCGGTGGTTCAAAAACTGCGACGTGGCTTCGTTCTTCTCGATTTCTGCCGGAGCTTCGCTCCGTCAGAGCTCTCGGTACCCCCGACCGGATTCGAACCGGCGCTACCGCCTTGAGAGGGCGGCGTGCTAGGCCACTACACAACGGGGGCAGGCACGTGAACATCGCGAGGAGAGACTGTAGCGTCACGCCTGAGACGCAACAAAATCCCGGTCGGGGCCGGGATTCTCGCGGTCTACTCGCTGGGGTACTAGGACTCGAACCTAGACTAACTGGACCAGAACCAGTCGTGCTGCCAATTACACCATACCCCAATGGTTGACGGCCTTTCGCGCCTCTGTCGCGCTGTTCGAAGCGGGCCTGGCGGGCTCTCGGCCGACCGCCGGGAAACCTTACACGCGGCTCCGGGAGGCCTCCAAAACGCGCCCGGTGGTGGTGGTCGCGAGCCCCATACGGCGCGCCACCAGCACCGCCAGGACCAGGTAGACCAGGGACTGGGTGAGTGTCACGGGGATGTTCCACCAGCTGCTGCCGGTGGGGTTCAGCGTGGTCGCCATGTCGCCGAAGGCGAGCGCCAAGCCATAGGCCAAGAAGTTGTTGAGCACGTGCATCGCGATGCCGGCCTCGAGGCCGCCGGTCATGATCACCAGGACTCCCGCGACGATGCCGAACGCGAACCTGTCGAAGAACACGGGTGGGCTCTGGCCGAGCCCGTGGGCCAGGCCGAACAGGAACGCCGGCACGAGGACCGCGACCCACGCACGATGGAAGACCCCGCCGAACGCCTGGGTGAGGTAGCCGCGGAACACGTACTCCTCCCCCGCTGCCTGGAACGGGGTCAGGAGCACGATGACGAGCAGGTAGTGGAACGTGGTCGTGGTGAACGCGTTCGCATGACTGCTGACATCGGAGTCCGTGCTGGGCACCACCGCGCCGACGATCAGGGTCGCGAACAGCGCGATGATCGAGATGCCCAAGCAGGCGCTCAGGTACCGCCAGCGGAGGCGTGGACGCACGGACGCCAGCCAGCGGGGCGAGATGCCGTGCAAAAGTCGCTCGCCGATCATGGCGAGGGGGATGAACGTGGCCAGGGCGACGTTGAGGAACGCCAGCCCCGCCGGCGTCGGGTGCTCGAGGTCCGCGAGGCGGGGTACGTCGACCGAGCCCTGCCCGGTCACCGCGTAGACGACCGCGAAGACGACTGTCGCGACCACGACACCGATGGCGACGAACCCGAGCGCCATCAGCAGCAATCCGACGAGCGGCCGCCACACGCCGGGTCTGCCCGCCTCCTGGATGCGGTGGTAGGGAAGTCCGTCGGGGGCCGCCTGGGCGTTCCCCCAGCCCGCCCCCGCCGTCATGCCATGGCCGCCTGCAGACGGCCCAGCGTCCGATCGCGACCCAGCAGCTCGAGCGACTCGAACAGCGGCGGGCTCACTCGGCTGCCGGTCGCCGCGACGCGGACCGGGCCGAAGGCGTGACGGGGCTTGAGCCCCATGCCGTCGACGAGTGCTTCGCGCAGGGCACCCTCGATCGCCTCCGTGGCCCAGTCAGCGAGCCCCGACAGGGCGTCGTAAGCCGCGCGGACGACGTCGCGGCCGGCCTCGTCGATCTCGTCGATGCGCGCGAACGACGCCTCGTCCACGAAGAGGAACCCGAGCATCGGAACGGCCTCGGACAGGGTGTTGATGCGCTCGTGCACCAGCGGCATGGCGGCGACGAGCAGCTCGCGCTGGTCCGGGGTGATCGGTTCGTCGACGAACCCGGCCTCGGCGAGGAACGGCATCACCCGTTCGGTCATGTCCGGCAGGGCGATCCGGCGCATGTGCGCGCTGTTGATCGCCTCCAGCTTCTTCATGTCGAAGCGGGCGGGGTTCGGGTTGACGCGACGGACGTCGAACGCGTCGGCCATCTCCTGCAGCGTGAACACGTCGCGGTCGTCGGCAATGCCCCAGCCGAGCAGGGCGAGGTAGTTCAGCAAACCCTCGGGCAGGAAGCCGCGGTCGACGTACTCGAGCAGGCCCGAGCCGGGATCACGCTTGGACAGCTTCCGGTTGCCCTCCCCCATCACCATCGGCAGGTGGCCGAACCGGGGCGGACCGTTCCCGACGCCGAGCCGCTGGAACGTCTGGTAGAGCGGGACCTGGCGCGGTGTCGAGGACAGCAGGTCCTCGCCTCGTAGCACGTGGGTGATGCCCATCATGGCGTCGTCGAGCGGGTTGGTGAGGGTGTACAGCGGGTCGCCGTTGGCGCGCAGGATCGCGAAGTCGGGCACGTTCTCGGGCAGGAAGGCGACCTCGCCGCGCACGAGGTCGTCGAACACGATCGGCTCCGGCGGCATCCGGAAGCGCAGCACGGGCATCCGCCCCTCGGCCTGCCACACTGCCAGCTGGTCGGGGTCGAGCTCGCGGCAGAAGCCGTCGTACCCCCGGTTCTTCGACTCGCTGGCCTTGCGTCGTGCGTCGACCTCGTCGTTGGTGCAGTAGCAGTCGTACGCCGCGCCCTCCTCACGCAGCGTGCGCGCGACCTCCGCGTAGATCGGGAACCGCTCTGACTGCCGGTAGGGACCGACGTCGCCGCCGACCTCGGGTCCCTCGTCCCAGTCGATGCCGAGCCAGTTCAGGGAGTCGATGATCGAGTGGTAACCCTCGAGGGTGTTGCGGGCAAGGTCGGTGTCCTCGATGCGCAATACCAGCGTGCCGCCGTAGTGACGGGCGAAGGCCCAGTTGAACAGGGCGCTGCGAACGTTGCCGACGTGCAGGTTGCCGGTCGGGCTCGGTGGGAACCGGACGCGGACATCCGTCGGCTGCAGATCGCCGAGGACCGGGTCGCTCATCTCTTCACCACCGTGTTCGTCAAGGCACCGAGACCAGCGATGGACACCTCGACCTCGTCACCCACCTGCATCGGGCCGATGCCGTCGGGCGTGCCCGTGAGGATGACATCTCCCGGAAGCAGTGTCATCACGCTGGTGATGTGGGCGACCAGGGTGGGGATGTCGAAGATCAGGTCCTTGGTCGAGCCGTCCTGCACGAGGTCGCCGTTCAGATGTGTCTGGATGCTCACACCGTCGGCGAAGCTCTGCGGGTCGAGGTCGGTCTCGATCCACGGGCCGAGCGGGCAGAAGGAGTCGAAGCCCTTGGCCCTCGTCCACTGCCCGTCTGTGCGCTGCAGGTCGCGGGCGGTCACGTCGTTGCCGATGGTGTAGCCGAAGATCACGTCGGTCGCCTGCTCGGGCGGGACGTCGCGGCAGATGCGGCCGATGACGACCGCCAGCTCGCCCTCGTAGTCGACGCGCTCCGACTGCGGCGGGTAGAAGACCTGGTCGTCCGGGCCGACCACCGAGGTGTTCGGCTTGAGGAACATCAGTGGTTCCTCGGGGAGGTCGTTGCCGAGCTCGGCAGCGTGCGCGCCGTAGTTGCGGCCGATGGCGACGACCTTGCTGCGCGGGATCACGGGGGCGAGCAGGCGGACGTCGGAGAGCAGGTGCTCGGTCTGCGTCGGATTGATGCCGGCATACAACGGGTCACCGGACAGCTCGACCACGACAGTGTCGTCGGCGGGCTGTCCGAACTCGTCCAGCTCGCCGCTGACCACGCCGTACGCCGGGTCGTCACCCGTGGTGAACCTCGCGATACGCACGGGCCCGAGCCTAGTGGCCAGCTCTGCCGGCTCGTCGGGGCCATCGGGGCTGGTCCGGCCGGCCTCCGGGCGTCTCGCAAGCCGACCCTAGGGTGGTGCGAGTGAACGACGTGCTGGAGCGTGGAGCCGAGGGCGCGAGCTTCCGCGACGAGGACTGGTACGCCGAGGAGATCGGGGCCGCGCGCTTCGTCGACTGCGTCTTCACCGACGTCGACCTCACCGAGGCGACCACGAGCGGGACGACGTTCGAAGGCTGCACCTTCCACACTTGCCGCTTCAACGCGTCCACGCATCACGCGACGGCGTTCGTCGGGTGCGACTTCCGGCGGACCAGCTTCTTCACCGCGACCCTGGAGGGCTGCAAGCTCACCGGGTCGGTGTTCGCGGAGTGCACGCTGCGGCCGCTGACCGTGGTCGGCGGGGCGTGGGGGTCGGTCACACTGCGCGGGGCCGATCTCGCGGGCGTCGACCTGTCCGGAGTGGACCTGCGCGAGGCCGACCTGTCGATGGCGGACCTGACCGGCGCGGTGCTCGCCTCCGCGCGACTAGATGGAGCAACCCTGCGGGACGCCGACCTGACGCGAGCCGACCTCCGCCGGGCCTCGGTCGACCGGGTCGACCTGGCGTCGGCCACGTTGAAGGAGACACGGATCGATCTGCAGGCCGCGGTGATGCTCGCCGAGTTGCAGGGAGCGGTCGTCGACCTCGCAGAATGAGGGTGTGACCCTCGCCCCGACGTTCGCCGACCGGGCAGCGGCGCACCGCGCTCGACTGGCGGCGTACGTCGAGCCGCACCTGGAGCGACGACGCGGCGGCATCCCGCATCCGGTGCACGACTTCCTCTTCACCTATTACTCCTTCTCTCCCGCGAAGCTGCTCGACTGGCAGCCGGGATGGCCATCGTCGGGATCCCCGTCGTTGCTGGAGAAGCGGCGTGACGTGGTCGCGTCGACACTGGCGCTACTCCACGCGACCGCCGCCCGCCTGCCGACGCTCGCCTGCTTCGGCCTTCACGAGTGGGCGATGGTGCACCGTGTGGATCAGACCCGGCACCCAGTGCCGCTCCGCCTCGGCGCCGCAGCCACGGACGAGGTGGTCGAGTCGCACCGGATCACCTGCTCGCACTTCGACGCCTACCGGTTCTTCACCCCGTCCGCAGTCCCTCTCAACCAGCTCCGACCCAGCCGCGAAGACCGCCCGGCGTACGAGCAACCGGGCTGCCTGCACGCCACCATGGACCTCTACAAGCACGCCTTCCGGCTCTGGCCGCTCATCGGCTCGGACCTGGTCGCCGACTGTTTCGAGCTGGCCTGGGACGTGCGGATCGTCGACATGCGAGCTGCACCGTACGACCTGACGGGCACGACTCTCGACCCGACCGGTGAGCCGTGGACGCCGATCCGGATCGAGACGCCCGAAGGGAAGCAGGAGTACACCGCACACCAGCGCGGCTTCGCAGAGCGCGCCACCCCCCTGCGCGCTCGGCTGATCGAGGAGTGTGAGGGATTGTTGCGCGCCACAGACGGCCTCACGATGTGACCGTCACGCTGCGTGACGCCAAGGTCACCGATGCGGCGGAGGTCGCCCGGATCTACGTCGACTCCTGGAACAACGGATTCGCCGACCACCTCCCGATGCGGGCGCTCTCCGACCGCGACAGCGACCGTTGGGCACGCGACCTGGCCGGACCCGCGAGCTGGCGCGTCGCCATCGAAGGGGATCAGCTCGTCGGGTTCGTCGGCACCGGGCCGAGTCGAGACCCGATCGACCCCACCCTCGGCGAGCTGGACACGATCGCGGTGTCGCCCGATCGCTGGCGGCGCGGCATCGGCACCGCGCTGATGGCGGATGCGCTGGAGTCGTTGCGGGACGCGGGGTTCAGCTCGGCCGTGCTCTGGACCCTGGCGGAGTACCCGATGGGCGATGCCTTCTACCGCCGCTGCGGCTGGCTGCCGGACAACGGCAGACGCGACTCGGGGCGCCAGGTCTCGTACCGGCATCCGCTGGCTTGGTGACGGTCGTCGAGCGACTTCCTGAGCCAGCGCGCACTCATCCCGCCGTACGAAGAACGTTCGACCAAGACGTCCGGAATCGCCGCACCACCCGGCACGACCATGACTACCGTGGAGGCATGGACGAGCAGGTGCTGGCGAACTTCCTCCGCCACGACGGCCGGCTCCGGACGATCCCGACCAAGCTCTCGAAGTTGCTCGTCGTCCTCGACCACCTGGCGCAGGAGTTCGAGCCGGGGCAGACCTACCCCGAGGCGAAGGTGAACGAGGTCCTCCAGCGCTTCCACCCCGACTACGCAGCGCTGCGCCGCTACCTTGTGGAGAACGGGTTCCTGACCCGCGAGGACAACGTGTACTGGCGCTCGGGCGGCACGTTCGAGGTCTGAGGATCGCGGACGTCACCAGCCGGGCGGGTGGCGCCCGGCCCATGGAGCCACAGCCTCGACCTGCGCGGCCAGCGACAGCAGCAGCTCCTCCTCGGCCGGCCGAGCCGCGATCATCACCCCCACTGGCAGCCCGGACGGCGTCCAGTGGAGCGGGAGCGACACGGCTGGCATGCCGGTCACGTTCCACGCCGACGTCCACGGCGTGAACGCCTTTTGTGCCTCGAAGTCCGCGGCCGGGTCATCGTCGTTGCGCAACGCTCCGACAGGGAGGGGCGGTACGGCGAGGGTGGGGGTCAGCACGGCGTCGTACGCCGCGATGGCCGTGAGGCAGTCGGCGGCGTACCTCCGCATGGCGCCCAGCGCCAGCCCGAAGTCCGGCCCGGACACGTGCCGACCCCAGTCGCCGAGCCAGTGGGTGAGCGGCCGGAGCAACGCCTCCTGTTCCGGTGTGACCGGCGACAGCGCGGTCAGTACCGCCCAGCAGGTCTCGAACGTCGGCACGCCTTCGCGCGGCATCGGCACCGCGATGTCCTCCACCTCGTGACCCAGGGACTCGAGGAGAGCCGACGCGTCCTCCCACGCCCGGATGCACTCCGGATCCACGTCGGCGTCGGCGATCACCGGCTCGGCGAAGCGGGCGATCCGCAGCTGCCCGGGCTCGCGGTCGCAGGCTGAGAGGAACGACGAGGACGGGGGCGGTGCCCACGACGGGTCGCCCGGACGCCGCCCGGCGAGTACGTCGAGCAGCGCGGCGGCGTCCCGCACCGTCCGACCGAGAGACCCGGCCGAGGCGAGTCCCGTGATCTCGCCGTACATCGGCCAGCCGCTGATACGCCCGCGAGTCGGCTTCAGTCCGACCAGTCCGCAGCACGAGGCGGGGATGCGGATCGAGCCACCACCATCGGATCCCTGGGCGACCGCCACCAGACCGGCGGCGACGGCGGCGGCGGCGCCCCCGGAGGACCCACCCGCCATCCGGGTGCGGTCCCACGGCGTCACCGCTGGAGGCGCGACGTCCGGTTCGGTGTAGCAGGGAGAGCCGAACTCGGGTGTGTTCGTCTTCCCCAGGCTGACCATGCCCGCCCCTTCGATCGACAGCGTCACGCCGTCAGACATGTCGGGTACGAAGTCGGCGTACGCCGCGGAGCCGAACGTCGTGCGCACTCCCGCGGTCAGGTTGAGGTCTTTGATCGCTGTCGGGACGCCGTACAACGGGCCGGCGTCGCCGGGCACCGGCAGCATCCTGTCCGCTCGCTCGACCGCGAGCTCCGGCGTCCGCGTGACGAAGGCACCCACCTGGTCGGCGCGATCGAGATAGTGGTCGGCGAGCTCCCGCGGCGACACCTCCCCACGGCGTACGGCGTCGCCCTGCTCGAGCGCGGTCAGGTCGTGGAGCTCGCTCACGCGCCCGACGCTAGCCGGTGGCCAGGTCAGCGACGCGCGCGGCGCAGGCCGAAGGTGATCCCGTCGAGCAGCGCCTCCCACGACGCCTCGATCACGTTGTGCCCGACGCCGACGGTGACCCATGACGACGACCCGTCGGAGGTCTCGATCAGCACGCGCGTGATCGCGTCGGTGCCGTGGCCCTGGTCGAGGATCCGCACCTTGTAGTCGATCAGCTCGAACTTCGCCACCTCGGGGAACGCGCGCACCAGCGCCTGGCGGAGTGCCTGGTCGAGGGCATTGACCGGCCCGTTCCCCTCGCCCGTCTCGACGTACCGCACCCCCTCGGCCGTCACCTTGACCGTCGCCTCGGACACCGCCTCCTCCCCCGGCTGAGCGTGGGTCAGCGTCTCGGTGATGACCCGCCACGACTCCACGGTGAGGTACGACGGGCGACGGCCGTCGGCCTCCTCGGCGAGCAGCAGCTCGAACGACGCGTCGGCCGCCTCGAACGTGTAGCCACGTGCCTCCAGCTCCTTGACGCGGGCGGTGACCCGGTCGACCAGGTCGCGGTCGCCGGACAGGTCGTAGCCGAGCTCCCGGCCCTTGAGCTCGATCGACGCGCGCCCGGCCATGTCGCTGACCAGCAGCCGCATGTCGTTGCCGACGCCGACCGGGTTCATGTGCTGGTAGAGGGCGGGGTCGACCTTGATCGCGCTGGCGTGCAACCCGGCCTTGTGCGCGAAGGCCGACGCCCCGACGTATGGCTGGCGTGACGCCGGCGGGACGTTCGTGACCTCGGCGACCGCGTGCGCGATCCGGGTGGCCTCGGCCAGGAGCCCTTCGGGCAGCACCGACATGTCGAGCTTGAGCTGGAGGTTGGCGACGACCGAGACGAGATCCGCGTTGCCGGTGCGCTCGCCGTACCCGTTGATCGTTCCTTGCACGTGCGTCGCCCCGGCCTCGACCGCGGCCAACGTGTTGGCGACGGCACAGCCGGTGTCGTTGTGGCAGTGGATGCCGATCCGGCCGGACGTCGTCGACACCACGTCGTGCACGACGTCGGCGACCCACCCGGGCAGCATGCCTCCGTTGGTGTCGCAGAGCGCCACCACCTCCGCGCCCGCGTCGTACGCCGTCCGCAGCACCTCCAGCGCGTAGTCGCGGTTGGCGCGGTAGCCGTCGAAGAAGTGCTCGGCGTCGAGGAACACGTGCCGTCCCTCGCCGACCAGGTGGCTCACCGTGTCACGCACCATCTCGAGGTTCTCGGCGAGCGTGGTGCGCAGGGCCAGCTCCACGTGCCGAGGGTGCGACTTGGCCACCAGCGTCACCACCGCTGCCCCGCTGTCACGCAGCGCCGCGACCAGCGGGTCGTCCGCCGCGCGTACACCGGCCCGCCGTGTCGCGCCGAACGCCGTCAGCCGGGCATGGCGCAGGTCGAGCTCGTCGCGGGCGCGTGCGAAGAACTCGGTGTCCTTCGGGCTGGCACCGGGCCAGCCGCCCTCGATGAAGCCCACACCGAGCTCGTCGAGCTGCCGAGCAATGGCGAGCTTGTCGGCGACGGAGAGGTTCAGTCCCTCCTGCTGCGCGCCGTCGCGCAGGGTGGTGTCGTAGACGTGGAACTCGCCGTGGGTGCCCATCCGGTGCCGTCCTGGTCTCTCGTGCGTGTACTCGTGTCAGGGAAACAAAAAGACCCCCCGTCGGACGAGAGGTCTGCGCGTCGGGTGGTCGCCGACGCGCTAGGTGATGATGATCGTGGTGCTGCTCACGAGGGCCATCGTGGCACGACCCGGGCAACCCGGCCTGCGGATCTCAGGATCCGACCGGAGTCGAGGTCTCTCAGCGACCCACGAGTGGCGGTCGGCCGAACGGCGACCAGTCGATGTCGAGCGACGCCTGATGGCCGACGAAGCCGGCGAACGCCACCGCCACCACCGTGATGACCGCCCAGCGCCCGGTGCGACGCGCCAGGGCGTGCGCGACGACCCGCACCGGCCAGCGCACGTGCGACGCGCCGGGGCCGAGCCAGAGGCCGACCTCGACACACGCGCCGGCAACGAACAGGGTCGCGGCCGTGGACGCGCCGGCTGCGTAGCAGAGCAGGACGCCGGCGACGCCGACCCCGAGTGACCAGACGGCCAGCAGGAGCGCGCCGGGCATGGCCGCGACGAGGTACCAGGGTGCCGAGAGCGGGGCGAGGAGTACGTCGTACCACCGTGCTCCGCGGAGACGGCGCCGGTCACCATGAGCGGTGACCGTCATCGTGCACGTGCGCAGCAGCCACGACGCGGCGAGCACCAGCGCCAGGCTCCAGTAGGGCCAGGCGGCCGTGGCGGCACCCATGGCCAGGCCGAGCGCGAGGATCGAGAGGCTACGACGGAGGACGTGCCCGGGGCTGTCGCGCTGCGGGAGCGCTTCGAGGTCGACGGGCAGGTCGTCCGGGTCCTCGCTGTCGGGAGGGCCGGACGGGAAGGCCCGGGTGGACGTCACGCCCTGGGTGACGTGTGTCGGCGCGGCCGCCTCGTCGTGCGCCGCAAGCGCGAGCGGGAGTGTGAACGGATCTTCCTCGACGGGCACCTGCGACCTGGCCGGAGCCTCGCCGCCGAGCCGGCGGATGATCTCCGGAAGGCCCGGCCGGTGCTCAGGGTCGGGGTGCAGGGCGGCCGAGACGACGGCTCGCAGGTCGTCGGGCAGACCGGCCAGGTCGTGCTCGCCCCGCCGGACGCGGTCCATGATCGCCACCGAGGGGCCGCGTCCGAACGGTGGGTGACCGGTGCCGGCGAACGCGACCGTCGCCGCCCACGAATGCACGTCGGAGGCGGTCGTGGCGTCGTCGCCGTAGAGGATTTCGGGGGCCAGGTAGCCGGGCGTGCCGAGCAGCCAGCCGGTGTGGGTCAGCTTCGGGTCGTCGGCGACACGGGCGAGGCCGAAGTCGATCAGGATCGGGGTGCGGCCCTCGAGCAGCACGTTGGACGGCTTGACGTCGCGGTGCAGGACGCCCACGGCGTGCACGCTGGCCACGCCCTCGGCCAGGCAGCGGGCGAACCAGTGCAGGTCGCCGCCGGTGATGGGTCCCTCCTGCGGCACGTGGTCATGGAGGCTCAGGCCGGGCACGTAGCGCGTTGCGACGTACGGCGTCGCCGCCCACGGGTCGGCGTCGACGATCTCGGCGATCCAGCGGCTGCGGATGCGCTCCAGCGAGCTCACCTCGCGGGCGAGCCGCCGACGCGCCTCGTCGTCGCCGACGATGTGCGGCCGGAGCACTTTGAGCGCGACCCGCGGTCCGTCCCCCTTGCGGGCGAGATGGACCACGCCCATGCCACCCTCACCGAGCAACGCCAGCAGGGTGTACTCACCTACGGTGCGTGCACTCGACGGCTGGACGGACACGCCTTCACGGTACCGGCGGCCGTACGCCGGTGGGCTCAGGCGACGCCGCTGACGAGGGCGTACCCGGTCTCGGAGTGCCGCACCTCGACGTCGTGGAACCCGGCTCGCCCGAGGGCGTCCACGACCCAGGCGACACCCTCGGCGCAGGAGTGCACCTCTCCGCCTCCGTTCAGCGCGTCCTGCAGGCAGTAGACGACGCTGCTCGTGAACGCTATGACACTCGAGGGGTCCTGGGCATCCCGGTCGAGGTCACCGGAGAGGTCGTTCTCAGCCAGCAGAACGACGCCACCTGGCGCGAGCACCTTCCGAACGCCCGCCAGCACCCCCGCAGGGTCTGCCATGTGGTGAAGCGAGTCGAGGCTGAAGACGAGGTCGAACGGACCCTCGTCGGGCAGGTCGCGCGCATCGGCCGCCCGTAGCTCCACATTGGCCGGCAGATCGGATGAAGTCTGCGGAGCCAAGTCGTAGCCCACGACTTCCGATGCGGGGAACGCGCTCCCGACGATCGCGGCAGCGGCGCCGTTGCCGGGCGCCAGCTCGGCTACACGGGCGCCTTCCCGCAACCGATCCGCGAGGCCCGGCAGTCCACCGATCCACTCGTCGACCAGGGTCATCCGGTAAGTGGGGGTGTTCACACCGACGAAGGGGCCGTACGGCGCAAGCCGGTCCGACGGGATCCCGTGGCCGGACCTGATCGCCTGCACCACGTCGTCGTACACCTGAGGCGCGTTCCACAGGCCGTCCAGGATGGAACGCACGTCGAACGGGAAGTCCGGGTCGAACGCCATCGTGGCCTGCTCGGTCGCGGTGAAACGGCCCGCGTCGTGCGCGACGTATCCCGCCGACGTCATGCCCCGCAGCCACTCCTCGCCGTTGCGCACGTCGACCCCCGCGCGGGCGGCGATCTCCTCGGCCGTCCCAGGCTCGGCGAGCACGGCCTCGAGCAGACCCGAGCGACGCCCGAGCTGCAGCAGCACCAGGGCGAAGGCCCCGATCAGGTGGGTGAAGAACAGGGGTGGCTCATCGCTCATGCGCGCACCGTAGGTGGGCGACGTAATTGATGTCAGGCGCGCCACGCGGTGGACGGCGGAAACGGCTCAGACGATGCGGCGCATCCAGCCGAACGTGTCGTCGGCGCGGCCGTACTGGATCTCGACCAGCGCCCGACGGATGGCCATGGTGACCTCGCCGGCCTCCGCGACCTCGGGAGTCGCTCCGCCGTCCCACTTCAGCGAGCCGACCGGTGTGACCACGGCAGCGGTGCCACAGGCGAAGACCTCGGTGATCTCGCCGCTGGTGACGCCGTCGCGCCACTCGTCGATGGAGATCTTGCGCTCCTCGACCTGGTGTCCCATCTTGCCGGCGAGCTCGATGATGCTGGAACGCGTGATGCCCTCGAGGATGGTGCCCAGCTCGGGGGTGACGATGCGGCCGTCGGCGTACACGAAGTACATGTTCATGCCGCCGAGCTCCTCGACGTACGTCAGCTCCTGGGCGTCGAGGAAGACCACCTGGTCGCACCCGTGGGCCGTGGCCTCCTGCTGAGCGACGAGGGACGAGGCATAGTTGCCGCCGGTCTTGGCCGCGCCCATGCCGCCGCGACCGGCACGGGTGTAGTCGGTGGTGAGCCAGAGCGTCACCGGCATCGGGCCGCGCTTGAAGTAGGCGCCGGCGGGGCTCGCGATGACGATGAAGGTGACGTGCTCCGCCGGGCGGACGCCGAGGAAGCGGTCGGTGGCGATCATGAACGGTCGCAGGTACAGGCTCTTCTCGCCGGTGCTCTCCGGCACCCAGCGACGGTCGACCCGTACCAGCTCCTCGACGGCCTGCACGAAGTCGGCAGGCGGCAGCTCGGGTAGTGCGAGGCGGCGGCTCGAGCGCACCATCCGCTCGGCGTTCGCCTCCGCGCGGAACGTCCAGATGCTGCCGTCGTCGTGACGGTAGGCCTTGAGCCCCTCGAAGATCTCCTGGGCGTAGTGGAGAACCGCGGTCGCCGGGTCGAGCGTGAGCGGTCCGTACGGTGTGATCTCGGGCCCGTGCCACCCCTCCGCCGGGTTCCATCGCACCGCGAACATGTGGTCGGTGAAGTAGGCGCCGAAGCCGGGGTTCGCCAGGATCTCCGCCAGGCGATCGTCGGCGACCGGCTCGGTCGTCAGGGTGGTGCTGATCTCCATGGGACGCACGTTAGTCCACCCCCGGTCGGGCACTCCGTCCACGGGTTGCGCGAGAACGCCGAGTCGTCATGTGCCGACTCGGTGTGATTTCGATGTCACATTGCGCCGACTCGCTGCGATTTCGATGTCACATTGCGCCGAGTCGGCGAGAGCGAGGCCGCCGGCCGCCGTGCTAGAGACGCGACGCGATCGCGTCGCCGATCTCCGACGTACGCCGGGTGGCCCCGGGTACTCGTTCGGCGAGGTCGGCCACCGCGGCGTCGTCGATCGCCCGAGCGGCGGCCGCGTGACCGAGGTGGTCCAGCAGCAGGCCCGCTGAGAGGATCGCGGCTGTCGGGTCGGCGAGGCCCTGACCGGCGATATCGGGGGCGGAGCCGTGCACCGGCTCGAACATCGACGGCGTGGTGCGCGCGGGGTTGATGTTCCCGGAGGCGGCCAGGCCGATGCCGCCGGTCACCGCGGCGGCGAGGTCGGTGATGATGTCGCCGAAGAGGTTGTCGGTGACGATCACGTCGAAGCGTGCCGGGTCGGTCGTCAGGAAGATCGTGGCGGCGTCCACGTGGAGGTAGTCGACGGTCACGTCTGGGAAGTCCGCCCCGACCTCGGTCACGATCCGCGACCAGAGCGAGCCCGCGTGCACGAGCACGTTGGTCTTGTGGACGAGGGTGAGCTTCCGGCGGGGCCGCCGAGCCGCGCGCGCGAAAGCATCGCGGACTACCCGCTCCACGCCGTACGCCGTGTTGAGGCTGACCTCGGTCGCGACCTCGGCCGGAGTACCGGCACGCAGCCGCCCACCGTTACCGGTGTACGGACCCTCGGTGCCCTCCCGGACCACCACGAAGTCGACCTCGCCGGGGTCGGTGAGTGGTGACGGGACGCCCGGGTAGAGGCGGGCTGGGCGCAGGTTGACGTAGTGGTCGAGCTCGAACCGGAGTCGCAGCAGCAGCCCTCGCTCGAGGATGCCTGCCGGAAGGCGGGGATCGCCCGGCGTGCCTCCCACTGCTCCCATCAGGATCGCGTCGTGCCCGCGGATCTCGTCGAGCACGGAGTCCGGCAGTACCTCCCCCGTGGTGAGGTAGCGCCCGGCTCCCAGGTCGTAGCGGGTCTGCTCGACCTTCACCGGAGACGCCGCCTCGAGGGCCTTGACGGCCTCGGCGGTCACCTCGGGGCCGATGCCGTCGCCCCCGATCACGGCCACCCGGATCGAGGTGGTCGCGGCAGGCGTCGTCGGCGCGGCGGTCATGTCGGGCAGGCTAGTTGTCGTCCGGCTGCAGACCGCCGTTGTCCCGCAGGTCGAGCGAGGCCTGGACGGCCTGCTGGCTGTGCGGGTTCTCGGGCTGGTGGTTCGCGGGACCCCAGTCGTCGGGGTACATGTCGTACACGGAACTGCTCCTCGTCTTCATCGGTTCATCGGTTCATCGGTTCATCGCAGGTGATGGTGGACGACGAGCCGCTTCGGGGCGGAGCCGGCGCATCCGGTCGTGGGTCGCACGAACGAGATCAAGAGCTCGGGATCGCGGATCGCGCGAGAGGGAGGTCTTGTGCGGATCCGCCGCGGAGCGGCTCGTCGGGTGGATCTGACAGGACCGAGGCGCAACGCCGAACACCGCGGCGAGTCGGTCCTGTCTGTCAGAACCCGCCGCGGCGCTCGATAAGTACGAACACGCTCCGCATGATGTGATCACGGTACGTCGACCGCGGGTCCACCGCAGCCGGATTGCACCGGCCGCTCACCATGCGAGACAGCCGTACCGGGATGAGAGACTCGACGACGTGAGGACCCAGAGATGAGCGCACCCCCGGAGCTGCCGGAGATCGTCACCCGCGCCTTCGACGTCTCGCGGCGCGCGGGCTACGTGTCCTTCTGTCGCAACGAGACCGGCCGACTGCTCGCGACCCTGGCCGCGACCCGCGAGGGGACGATGGCCGAGTTCGGCACCGGCTGCGGGGTCGGCACCGCGTGGCTGCGGTCCGGCGTACGGGGGGACGACACGCGCATCCTCACCGCCGAGCTCGATCCAGCGCTCGCCGAGGCGGCCGCCGAGATCTTCGACGACGACGACCAGGTGGAGGTGCTCGCGGCCGATTGGGCCACGCTGCTGGACCGTGGCCCGTTCTCGTTGCTGTTCCTCGACTCCGGCAAGCCGTCGGCCTCGCGACCGGACAAGGTCGTCGAGCTGATGGACGACGGCGGCATCGTCGTTCTCGACGATTTCACACCGTGCCCGTCCTGGCCGCCGATCTTCGACGGCCGCGTGGACACACTGCGTGAGGAGTGGCTCAGCGACGACCGGTTCGCCGCCGTCGAGGTGCTGGTCGCGCCCGACGCGTCGGCCCTGATCGCCACCAAGCGCTGACCTCACCACGGCCGTGCGGCGCAGGTCCCGGACGACGCCCGGGACCTCCCCAGACGGGCGGTTCAGTGGCCGAGTGCCTCCAGCCCCTCCTCCTCTGGGACCACGACGTCGTCGATCATGTGGTTGATCGTCTCCGTGGACAGGGCGACATTGATCGCCCAGTAGTAGATGACCAGAGCGAACACGCCGCACACGACCAGCGCCCAGATCACGGGAGCGAGGCCAGAGGTGCCGCCCATGACGTGCGACGACGCACCGGCGCCGCCGAACGTAGAGAAGTACGTGATCATGCCCATGCCGACCAGGTAGACCGGCAGCCAGACCGCGGACCGGGGGTTCATGTGCTCGGGGTCCATGTCGCGGTTGAAGATGATCAGGCAGCCCAGGACGATCAGCACGCCGAGCTTCCAGTTCGTCTCCCAGCCCGTCCACATGATGATCCACGAGGCGACCACGAACGATGCCGGCGAGATGACGCCGGCCGCGGGCAGCCGGTAGGGACGATTGGCGTCCGGCAGCCGCTTGCGGAACGCGCCGAGCGACAGCGGCGCTCCGGCGTACATGAGGACGGAGGCGGCGGTGATCAGGCCGACCAGGGACTGCCAGGACGGGAACGGCAGGAAGCAGACGCACCCGACGACGAAGGTGACGATGACGCCGAGCCACGGAACCCGCTTGTCGTTCAGCCGGCCGAACACATTGTGGAAGTAGTTGTTGCGCGCCAGGCCGTAGGAGACCCGGGAGCCGGCAGCGGTGTAGATCAGGCCGGTACCGAGCGGCGAGACGACGGCGTCGAAGTAGAGCACCTTCGCGAGCCAGCCGAGGCTGATCAGCGCCGCGAGCTGGGCCCACGGCCCGGTGAAGGCCCCGTAGAGGCCTTGCGAGGCGGCCTGGGCTGGGGTGGCGCAGACCGACGACACCGTGTCGGTGGCCCCGTCGCACCAGTGTGCCCCGATCGTGTCGCCTGGGAGAGCCAGCAGGAACACGAGCTGCAGCCCGATGTACACGACCAGACCGATCACGATCGAGCCGATCACCGCGAACGGGATGTCGCGGTTGGGGTTCTTCGACTCACCGGCCAGCTGGTCGGCCTGCTCGAAGCCGAGGTAGGAGAAGATGATGCCGCTGACCGGGATCGCGAGCAGGATGCCTTTGACGCCGTAGGGGTTGAAGCCGTCCGCGGCGGTGAAGTTGGACGAGTGCATGCCGCCAGCCAGTGCGACCACGAGGATCGTGCCCAGAGGAACTGCGACCTTCCACCAGGTGAGTGCGCTGTTGGTCGTGGCCAGGAGGCGGACGCCGAGGAAGTTGATCGAGGCCAGGAGCGCCATCAGGAGGATCGCGACGACGAGGCCGGTGTGCGTCAGCGTGCCGTCGGTGTTCAGCCAGTCGCTGGCGAACGAGTAGTGCGTCAGGTACAGAATCGTGGCCGAGACCTCGATCGGGGCCACGGTGACCGCCTGCACGTAGGAGAACCATCCGAAGGACGCACCGGCGAAGCCGCCGTAGGCGTAGTGCGGGAACCGCGCCGAGCCGCCGGACAGCGGGTACATCGCGCCCAGCTCGGCGTGCACGAGGGCGAGCAGCAGGATGCAGAACCCGCCGATCACCCACGAGATGATCGCTGCCGGGCCGGCATTGAGCAGGCCCCGCTGGGCGCCGAACAGCCAACCCGAACCGATGATGGATCCCACCGAGGCCCACAGCAGGCCGATCAGACCGATCTCACGGGCGAGCTCAACGCGTGACTTTCCCACCGGTTCCGAGGGTGCGGTACTCGTGTCGACGGACATGCTGAGACCCCTTCTCGTCGAGGCCCCCCGAGCCGGCACGCGCCAGCGCCTCGTCGAGAGTAGTACCCCTCAGCCCGAGACATCACCCGTCAGGCGTGCGTGGCCGACGAACGCACCAGCATCGGTGGCAGCAGGGCCTGGCTGAGCGGCCCGATGGCGACGGCGTACACGATCGTGCCCAGCCCGGCGACCCCGCCGAGGAGGAGCCCGATCGCGACGACGCTCAGCTCCATCAGCGTGCGCACCAACCGCAACGAGCGGCCGGTACGACGAGAAAGCCCGGTCATCAGCCCGTCACGGGGGCCGCGGCCGAGCTGCGCGCCGATGTACGCCGCGGTGGCCACGCCCTGCAGCACGATGCCGGCGACCAGCAGCGTGAGCCGCACACCCATCGCATGCGGTGTCGGCATCGCGGCCAGGAACGCATCGGTGGAGAGGCCGATCACGAGCGCATTGGAGATGGTGCCGAGGCCCGGCATCTCCCGCAACGGGATCCACGCCAGCATCACGATGAAGCTCACGATCACCAGCGCCTGGCCGATGTCGATCGGAAAGTGCTTGGTCAGACCGGAGTGCAGCACGTCCCATGGGGCGAGGCCCAGGTGGGACCGAACCATCAGCGCGATCGAGAAGCCGTAGAGCAGGAGGCCGGCGTACAGCTGCACGAGGCGTCGCGCCAGCCGGCCCGCGCGCAGCTGCGCGATCGGGCCGAGGTCGCTGAGCACGATGCTCGGCGCAGCGGTCGTCGTGGTCATGGTCGTAGCGTGAACGAGATTGGCCTACTCTTAAAGAGCCATTTGTGAGAGAGTGGACTGCATGACGGGATCCATTGCCGCTTCCCGGTTGGCCCTGCTGGCCCGCGACTTCGACCGCAGCCCGGCGTACGCCGGCCTGGCCGACGAGCTGCGCCTGCTGATCGGCGACGGCCGGGTGGACATCGACCTGCGGCTCCCGAGCGAGCGCGACCTCAGTGCCGCGATGGGGGTGTCGCGGACGACCGTCACGCGGGCGTACGCCTCCCTGGTCGAGACCGGGTACGCCGTCGCGCGACAGGGATCAGGCACCTATACCCGCGTGCCCGGCGGGCGCCGGCAGGCCCTCGACCGCACGCTGACCCCGCACGCCGGCGACGACGACATGATCGACCTCAGCTGCGCCGCGCCCTCTGCGCCACCGGGCATCGCCGCGGCGTACGCCGACGCCGTGTCGGACCTGCCGCTGTACCTGGGCGGACACGGCTACTTCCCGACCGGGTTGCCGGCGCTGCAGGAAGCCGTCGCCGCGACGTACGACGACCGCGGCCTGACGACCGACCCCGCGCAGATCCTGGTGGTGCCCGGTGCTCTCTCGGCACTGATGGTCGTCGCCCAGGCGCTGGTCGGTGCCCGCGACCGGGTGCTCGTCGAGTCTCCGGGCTACCCCAACGCCCAGGCAGCGCTCACCCGCTCCGGCGCGCGTCGAGTTGCCGTGCCGATGGACATCGACGGGTGGGACCTCGACGCCGTTGGACGGATCGCGCGCCAGGCGCGTCCCCGGCTCGCGTACCTGATCCCCGACTTCCAGAACCCCACGGGCAACCTGATGGGCAACGCCCAGCGCGAGCAGTACGCCGCGTTGCTGAGGCGCACGGACACGGTGCCGGTCGTGGACGAGTCGCACGTGCAGCTGGGCCTGGACCGTCGCCGGATGCCACGTCCGTTCGCGTCGTTCGCTGCGGACACGATCACCCTCGGCAGTGCCAGCAAGAGCCTGTGGGGCGGGTTGCGTGTCGGGTGGATCCGTTCGCCGCTCGCGCTGGTCGAGCGTCTCGTCGCCGCCCGCGTGGCCCTCGACCTCGGCTCACCCGTCTACGAGCAGCTGGTCACCGCGCGGCTCCTCGACCGTCGCGAGGAGCATTGGTCGACGAACCGCGCTCGTTTGCGCGCGCAGCGGGACGCCCTCGCCGCGGCGATCGGCGAGCGGCTGCCGGGCTGGCGGTTCCGGCTCCCGGAGGGCGGGTTGTCGTTCTGGTGCGAGCTGCCCGCCGCCGGTCGGCGGGGGGCCGCGATCGCGCTTGCCGCCGAGGCCGAGCGCCGCGGCGTCGTCGTCTCCCCCGGGCCACTGTTCGGCGTCGACGGCGGGTTCGACTCCTTCGTCCGCGTCCCCTACACGCGGCCGGCGGACGAGCTCCGCGACGCGGTCGACCGGCTCGCGGAGGCCTGGGACGCGGTGAGCGGCTCTCCCGCGGGCCGTCCGGAACGGCGTACCCGGGTGATGGTGGCTTGACTGGCTCCGGTCGAGGGCGAGTAACCACCCCATATGGACAGTTTCGGGGCGATCTGGGCGCTCCTTCGAGCAATCCAGGGTGGTTACTCGGGCGCGGCCTGGGCCTACACCAGGTCGACGGCGCGGAGCGAGGTGGCGTCGATGGCCTGCTCGATCTCGGCCAGCGCCTCGGGCGGGATGGCCGAGTCGACCGAGAGCGCGACCAGCGCGTGGCCGCCCTTGGCGTCGCGGGAGACCTGCATGCCGGCGATGTTGACCTGGCTGTCACCCAGGATCCGGCCGACGGTCCCGACCATGCCTGGCCGGTCGGCGTAGGTGAAGAACGCCAGGTGGTCGGTGGGCTCGAGGTCGACCAGGAAGTCGTTGACGGCGACCAGCCGCTCGCGCTGCGAGATACCGACCAGGGTGCCGCTGACCGAGATCTGCGAGCCGTCCGCGAGGGTGCCGCGGATCGTGATCAGGTTGCGGTGGTCGGGGCTCTCGATCTCGGCGACGAGGCGGACGGCGGTTCCGCGCTCGGCCGCGAGCAGCGGCGCGTTCACGTAGGTGACGGGATCCTCGACCACATCGGTGAAGACGCCCTTGAGCGCGGCGAGCTCGAGCACCTTCACGTCGTGCTGGCTGATCTCGCCCCGCACCTCGACGTCGATCTGCTGCGCGACCTCGCCGGCCACGGCCGTGAAGATGCGACCCAGCTTCTCGGTGAGCGGGATGCCGGGGCGCACGTCCTCGGCGATGACTCCACCCTGGACGTTGACCGCGTCGGGCACGAGCTCGCCCCTGAGCGCGAGCCGTACGGACTTGGCGACTGAGACGCCGGCCTTCTCCTGGGCCTCGTCGGTCGAGGCTCCGAGGTGCGGAGTCGCCACGACGTTGTCCAGCTCGAACAGCGGGCTGTCGGTGCACGGCTCCTGGGCGTAGACGTCGACCCCGGCGGCGGCGATGCGGCCCTCCTTGAGGGCGGCGTACAGGGCGGCCTCGTCCACGATCCCGCCGCGCGCTGCGTTGACGAGCACCATCGACGTCTTGGCCTTGGCCAGCTCGTCGGCGCCGATCAGGCCCAACGTCTCGGGAGTCCTCGGGAGGTGGACGCTGATGAAGTCCGACTCCTCGAGCAGGGTGTCGAGGTCGACGAGGCGGACACCCATCTGCGCGGCACGGCCGGCCTGCACGTAGGGGTCGTAGGCGATGACGTCCATACCGAACGCCGCCAGGCGTTGGGCGACCAGGACTCCGATCCGGCCGAGGCCGACGATGCCGAGCGTCTTCTCGAACAGCTCGATCCCGGTGAACCGCGAGCGCTTCCACTCACCGTTGCGCAGCGACGCGTGGGCGGTGCTGATCTGGCGAGCGGCGGCCAGCAGCAGACCGATCGCCAGCTCGGCGGCGCTCACGATGTTCGAGGTCGGCGCGTTCACCACCATCACACCCGACTGGGTGGCGGCCCGCACGTCGACATTGTCGAGGCCGACTCCGGCTCGAGCCACGACCTTGAGGTTCTTGGCCGCTGCCAGCGCCTCGGCGTCGACCTTGGTCGCGGAACGCACCAGGATCGCGTCCGCCTCGACGATCGCGGCGAGCAGCTCGGCGCGGTCGGCGCCGTTGCAGTTCCGGATCTCGAAGTCGGGGCCGAGCGCCTCCACGGTGGCGGGGCTGAGCTCCTCGGCGATCAGTACGACGGGATTGCTCACGGCAGCGTGTCCTCAGGGTGTGAGTGGAGAGGGAGAGCACGACGCTGTGCCCGCTCGACTCTACCCGACGGGAGCACCGTCCCGAGACCGTCCGGATGGAGAGGCAGCGTCTCCGAATCGCCTTCTAGCTCAGGAGAACAGGGCCTGGCCGACGTGCTCACCGGGCTGCGTGCCGGGAGGGACGGCAAAGATCGCGGAGCTGGTGAACTGGAGGTACTCCATCATCGCGTCGTTGCTCGCCATCGTGGTCTGCAGTGGGATGAAGTGGGTGCGCGGATCACGGACGTAGGCGATGAAGAACAGCCCGGCGTCGAGGCCGCCCAGCGCGTTCGAGCCGTCGACGAAGTTGTAGCCGCGACGGAGGATCCGGACGCCGTCGTTGCGCTCCGGGCTCACCACCGAGACGTGGGAGTCCAGGGGGATCAGCGGTCCGTCGGTGCCCTTGACGGCCAGGTCGAGCGGGGTGAACTCGGTCCCGCCCGACAGCGGCGCCCCGGTGCCCTTGGTCCGCCCGACCACCTCTTCCTGGGGCTGCAGTCCCTGTCGGTCCCAGGTCTCGATGTGCATGTTGATGCGCCGGGCGACCAGGTAGGAGCCGCCGGCGAGCCAGGCCTGGTCGTCGTCCGGGCCGACCCACACGTACGCCGAGACGTCGTCGGTCTCCTCCGCCTTGACGTTGAGGGTGCCGTCCTTGAAGCCGAACAGGTTGCGTGGGGTCGACTGCGACGTCGAGGTGGTCGACGTACGCCCGAAGCCGAGCTGCGACCAGCGGACCGCGACAGTGCCGAACCCGATGCGCGCGAGGTTGCGGATCGCGTGGACGGAGACCTGAGGGTCCTCCGAGCAGGCCTGTACGCAGAGGTCACCGCGCGACTTGGCCGGGTCGAGCTGGTCGCCGGAGAAGTGCGGCAGGTCTCGCAGGGCGTCGGGCTGCCGGTCGGCGAGGCCGAACCGGTCGCGCCCACGGGCGTCGCGGAACAGTCCCGGTCCGAATCCGAAGGTCAGGGTCAGGCCGCCTGGGGGAAGGCCGATCGCCTCACCGGTGTCGTCGGGCGGCGCGAGAGGCGCCCCCTCGGTAGGGCCGACCGGACCTGCGGGAAGTCCCTGCGTCATGCGGTCGGCGGCCGTGGTCCAGGCCTTCAGCAACGAGACCAGCTGGGCGCGCGAGCGCGTCGTGACGTCGAACGCCGCGAAGTGCAGCCGGTCCTGAGCAGGAGTGACGATCCCGGCCTGGTGCTCGCCGCGGAACGGGTACGTCGTGGGCGTGGCGGCGGTCTCGGCGGTAGCCGAGGACGCGCGGTCGTCGCCGTACCAGGCACCGCCGGCGAAGCCGACCGCGACGCCGGCGACCCCGGCGGTCCCGCCGATCAGGCCGCGTCGAGTGACGTTGCGCTCGGGGATGGGATGACTCCTTCTCGGGCGGTCTCGGCCCGTCAGGGCAGGACGGCTGCGGTCAGGTGGGACAGCGGCTCGGAGAGGGCGTTGACCGCGTCCGCGAGCCGCTTGACCTCGGCCCGGCTGAGCTGGGTGTAGAGCACGTAGCCGTTGCCGGCCTTGTGCTGAGCCAGCAGCTTGTCGATCTCGGCGAAGCGCTGGGTGAGCGTCTTCGCCAGGGCCGGGTCACGCTTGTCGAGGATCGGCTTGACGTCCTCGAACGCCACCTGGGCACCCTTCACGTTCGCCGCGAAGTCCCAGAGGTCGGTACGCGACCAGTACTCCTCCTCGCCGGTCACCTTGCCGGTCGCGACCTCCTCCATCAGGCCCGAGGAGCCGTTCGCGATCTGGTCGGTGGTGAAGGTGGTGAAGCGGATCTTGTCGCGCACCGTGGTGACGTTCTTCAACAGGTCGTCGCCGTAGAACTGCCTCTGCTTCACCGTCAACGGCGTGTAGTTGTTCGCCCGCTGCGGCCACAGGTCCTTCTCGATCCGGTGCCAGCCGGTCCACTTCTGGCCCTGCGTGAGGTCGGCCTCGCGGGCGTCGGTCTTGGGATCGAGGTCGCCGAACGACTCGGCCACGGTCTCGATCGACTCCCAGTGGAACCGCGCGTGCGGGTACAAAGCCCGGGCCAGGTCGTCGTTCCCCTGCTCGTACGCCGTCACGAAGCGCTGGGTCTGGGTGACCAGCAGATCGGCCTGCCGCTGCACCCAGACTCGGTACTGGTTCTGCGCGCGGCTGATGAGCAAGTCGTCCTCGGAGGGCGCCGGCGAACCCGCGGGAGGCTGGGTGACCGTGAAGTCGGCGCGGATGCCCTTGCCTGCCATGCCGGGCCGGCACGAGGTCTGGTAGCTGCCCTGGTCGGCGGTGACGATGAGCTTGCCCTGGAGGCCGGGCCCGATGTTCTCCACCTCGCCGACGATCCGCTGTCCGTCGGCGGAGAAGAGGTAGAACTCCATCACCTTCGACCCGTTGTTCGTGACGTCGAAGACCAGGTTCCCCGCCGGCGCCGACTCCGCGGAGACGTCACACGAGCTGTCGGACGACGTCACCGAGATCGGGCCGCCCGCGCCATCGGCGCTGCTCGCGTCGGTGGTGTTCGACGTGCAGGCGGCCAAGAACGGGACGGTCGCCAGGGCGGCCACCGACAAGACGAAGCGCATCGGGTTCTCTTTCGGGACGTGGGGTGCGTGATCGGTCGGTCAGGCGTGCTGCTTGTCGCGCGTCGCTGGCACTGCGGGGGTCTCGGCGGCGGAGCCGCGTCGGCGTACGCCCAGGAAGAGGGTCATGGTCACCACGAGGTACGCCGTCCACACGGCGGCCTGCAGCCAGGTCGTCTGCGGCGAGAAGTTGAAGACGCCCTTGAGCACCGCGCCGTACCAGCTGCCGTCGTCGACGTGCGCCGAGACGTCGAAGGCCAGGGAGTTCAGGCCCGGCAGGACCCCGGCCTCCTGAAGATCGTGCACGCCGTAGCCGAGGACACCGGCCGCGACGACGATCAGGAACGCGCCGGTCCAGGTGAAGAACCTGGTCAGGTTGATCTTCACCGCACCGCGGTAGAGCAGGTAACCGAGCGCCACGGCGGTCGCGATCCCGAGGACCGCGCCGGTGATCGGCTGCCAGGCCGGGACGGTCGCGGCGGCGTGCGCGCCGGTGGCGGTCTGGGTGGCTGCCCACAGGAACAGCGCCGTCTCCAACCCCTCACGGCCCACGGCGAGTGCCGCGACAACGACAAGAGACCATCGGCCGGCCCCGGCCGCCCTGTCGATCTGGCCGCGTAGCTCGCCGGCCAGCCCGCGGGCGGCACGCCGCATCCAGAAGATCATCCAGGTCACGAAGACGACGGCGATGATCGAGAGTGTGCCGCCGATCGCCTCTTGCGCCTGGAAGGTCAGCCCGCGCGGGCCGTACGTGAGCAGTGCACCGAACGCGAGACTGATGACAACGGCGAAGCCCACACCGGCCCAGATGCGGGGCAGCAGACGGGTGCGCCCGGACCTCACCAGGTAGGCGATCAGGATCGTCACCACCAGCGAGGCCTCGAGACCCTCGCGCAGACCGATCAGGTAGTTGCCGAGCATGGCCGTCACTCTACGACAACCGAGTTAGGTATGCCTAACCTACCTTGAGCTCGGGTTCGGCTCCGATGATCAGCAGAACGCCGTCGTGCCGCCGCCTGCGTACTGACAGGTGTCAACGACGGCGCCGGAGGCGTTCTTGAGGATCGCCTTGTCCCCGGAGTTGTCCCACCGCGGGTCGGGCGCGCCCCAGTAGCGCTTGCCGGCGGAGTTCGTCCCCGAGCCGGTGTACAGCGTGACGGTGTGGCCGGGTCCGACCTTGGTGCGCGGGAAGGTGTAGTGCTGGTTGTCGCTGCTCGGCGCCGAGATCACCCTCCAGCCCTTCAGTCGCATCGTCGAGCCGGTGGTGTTCTTGAAGACGATGTACTCGGTGTTCAGGTTGGTGCCGGTCTGCCCGTAGTGGATCTTCGTGATCTTGATGGCGGGCGCGGCCAGGGCCGGGCTGGCCTGGACGAACGGCGCGACGACGCCGAGCACGACGGCGACAAGGGCGAGGCGCTTGATGGACACGGGCTTCTCCTCAGGATGCGGGGGTTTCGAAGTAGCGGCGCACGGTGCGGCGCCACGGGTTGCTGGGGATGTCGAGACCGAGCGAGGTCACCCCGATGCAGTACTTGCTGATGCTCACCGGACGCTGGCCCAGGCCGCGGAGCATTCGGTCGACGGACGAGCCGAGGCCCTCCGCCTTGCTCTCGACGAGCACGTAGCCGGGCCTCAGCCTGGTGAACAGGTCGCCCCATCCACAGGTGAGGTCGGTGTCGACTGTGAGGCGCGCCCGGGTCGACACCGAGGCGAGCGTGGCGCGGCGGTTGGTGGTCGAGACGACCGGACGCAGCGGCGTGGACGGCAGCAGGGCGTGTCCGCGGACGACCTCCGCCACGAACGCATGGCCGGACGCACCCAGCTCGGTCTGGCCCCAGACGGGATGTGGCGTGCGCTCCTTGACGGTCAGACCGCGCAGGCCCTTGCGCTTCACCTCGAGCATGCACGCGTCGGAGTCGACGTATCGGCGGATCCGCACCTTGAACCGCCGACGTCGACGCTGGAGGTGCGCACGGTAGGTGTGCAGGTCGGCGGTGTCGAAGTATGTCGAGGCGTACCCGAACAGCCGGCCGCCGGCGATCTCAAGCGCCCGCCAGTCGTCCTCGAGGGAGGAGACGAGGCGCTCGAACGTCTGCACTGACAGGACGTACTTGCGGTCGACGCGAGTGAGCAGAGCGGCACGCGACTCGAGTGTGGGCAGGTCGACGGTGGGGAGCAGCCGAACGCCCCGGTCGACCCGCTCCGAGCTGTCGGACCACGGGGGCAGCGGGTCGGCCTCGTACTCGCGGACTGCGCTCATGCGATGACCTCGTGGAGGTCGCGATCGTCACCGGTCGCGGACCCGGTCCGCCTGCTCCGAGTCACCGGGACATAGCGGACGTCGACCACGGTCGTCTCTCGGACGTAGTCGGTCTCCTTGACGAAGAGCCGCTTCACCTTGCCGCCGAGTCGCGCCTCGAGATCGCGGCGCAGCCGTCCCTCGTCGGGGTAGACGGTGTCCAGCGTGACGACCTGACGGCGCGCCTTCACGCCGACGAACCCGTTGTCGAGCACCAGCATCACCACGACGATCGCGATGTCGAGGAGCCGGGCGAGCGGTGCGTTGCGGAACACCATGCCGTTGATGAGCCCGAGGACGAGCGCAATGAAGTAGTAGGCGCTCTCCTCGGGCGAGATCGGCTCCGAGCGCAGCCGGATGATCGACAGGATCGCGAACAGACCGAACCCGAAGGCGACCCCGATCTTCATCTCGCTGACGATGAGAACCGCGACGGCGAACAGGCTCACGTTGAGCGCGACGTACGCGATCACGAGATCGGAGCGGCGGTAGCGCCGGTAGAACACCGCGAACGCGATGATGCCGATGCAGATCAGGTCGAGGATCAGCGCGTGCTCGACGTTCCGGGTCAGCGGAGTCATCAGGACCACCATGCCGGGGACACCTCTCAGTACGTAACGGTCGCGGCGTCCCCCCGGGGCCACTCGGCTGTTCATGTCGCGAGCCGGGAGAAGTGTTACGTGGAGTTCATTCAAATTTCGCCGAAGCCGAGGCCCAGTCAGGGTTCTGTCAGGTTCGACTTGGGGTTATCTTGGGGTTATATGCCTCGGAAGGGGATCCAGATGTCGCCCAAGATCAACGTCTACCTGCCCGACGACCTCGCTACCGAGGTCAAGATCGCTGGCATCCCGGTGTCGGCGGTCTGCCAGCAGGCGCTGGCCGATGCCGTGGCCGCGAGCCAGGGTGTGGACGTCCCGCGTAGCGCCCAGTCGTCCCCGGCCGCCCTGGAGCACAGCTTCACCAAACGCGCGTACGGCGTGCTGGCCGACGCGGAAAAGGCGGCCGAGTCGGCCGGGGAGAAGCCGACCACGGTTCACCTGGTCACGGCCCTCGGATCCTCCGGCGGGCTCGCACTCAGCGTGCTTCGCGCCGCCGACATCGAGCCCGATGACGTCGACGACGAGCTGCGGGCGCGAGCGCGCCGGAAGGGCAAGCCCGGCGACCTGGAGTCGGTCGCCGAACGCGCGGTCGAGCAGGCCGCCGGCCTGGGCCACTCCTACGTCGGGACCGAGCACCTGCTGCTCGCCCTCACCGCGGGACCGCCGCGTGAGCTGGCCAATGCGACCCTGCGGGACATGGGGCTGACCCACGAGCGTGCACTCCAGGGGGTGGTGACGGCGCTCTCGGCGTACCAGTACGCCCGCGAGAGCCTGACCTTCAGCGGTCTCTCCGCACCGATCCGCGCCGCCCTGGAGGACATCCGGTCGCGGCTCGTGCGGCTGGAGGAGCACGGGATCACGGGAGTCTGACGAGCGAGGACCGTGGCTGCTCCGTCAGCGCTCCGGTGGCGCCGGGGGTGCGGGATCCGGCACGAGATCCTCCAAGCGCACCTCCAACACTCGGCACAGCGCCAGCAGCGTGGAGAGCCGGGGGTTGAGGGGCGATCCCGGACGCGACTCGCCCTTCTCGAACTTCTGGTACGTGTACGACGCGATGCCGGCGAGGTGCGCCGTCCGCTCCTGGCTCAACCCTCGTAGCTCGCGAGCCCGCTGGAGTCTCACGCCGATCTCCCGGCCGAACTCCTCCCAGGTCGGTTCTCCGCGTCGTTGCCTCGACATGCCCCGATTGTGCTGGGCACGCGTGCACCGCATGGTCATACTGGTATGGCAATTCACAGGTGGCTCGGACTCCCCCTTGTGGACAACCGGCCGAACGCTCGGCCGGGCGTCGGATACCGCCTCTACGGTGCCGACGGGGTCCGATGGACGGGGGAAGGATGCAGAACCACACCGACGACGCCGCAGCGCGCCATGCGTGCCCACCCTGGTGCGGGCGCGACCACCTGCCTGGGTTGCACCCCGACGACCAGCACCACGCGAGCCGGCCGCGACGCGTCGCAGTGGTCACCGGCGAGCCCGTCCTCGATCCCGACGACCTCGCCGTCGCAGACGCGGTGGTGGCCCGCCTCTTCCGCAGGACCCACTCCGACCTGACCTGGGTGGAGGTCGTGAGCGAGGAGGGCCGCGACGTCCGGATGGTCATCACGCTCGACTCGGCGCGACGGCTGCTCGCCGTCCTGCACGAGCTGCTGTCCACCGCGAGGGTCTGACTGTCCACAAGACCGTCACTATCATCTATACATGGTCATCTTTGTATGGCACGATCCCGGCATCGAAGAGATGTTCCGTCGTTCTCGGGAAGGACCTTGCGATGACCACCTCACCGCGTGCCCGTCGGGTGCGCACCCTCGTCGCCGTGCTGGCGGCGGTGGCTCTGACCCTGCTGACACCTGCCGTCTCGACAGCGCGACCGGCCGACGACGTGCCGAAGGCGAAGCACCGGATCCTCGGCTCGCACCTGACCAACCACCACACGCACGTGGAGACGTGGATCGTGGGCTACTACCACTACCGTCGCCGCGTGCGCATCCACGGCCATCTGCGCGCCAAGCGGTTCTACGGGCTCCGGATCTCCGCGCAGCGTTGCGACCGCCGCCACTGCTGGGGTCCCACCGTCGGCGGCAAGCTGTGGTCTCCCCACCAGCCGGGGCGGCCGGTGCGGCGTTCACGGACCGCCGGCGCGCAAGCAGCTGCCGCAGCCCAGGGCGACCTCTGCCTCGCGAACACGACCGCGTGCGCCGCCCCATGGAACTGGTTCGCGAAGTTCGTCGACACCCGCCAGCATGAACTGGTGCGCCGATTCGTCAATCCGTGCGCCACCGGCGGTCTGGAAGGCGGCGGTGTCGTGGCCGCCACGGATCTGAGTGCGCGGATCCTGTTCGAGGGCGGGATCCTCACCGCGGCTCGAGCCGGCTCGGCCTTTGCGGGCCCGCCCGGGATCGCCCTCGGCGCGCTCAGCGGGTGCATGGTGGGAGAAGCCGCTGGGGGCCTGCACACGGTCAAAGCACTGGTCGACAAGCTGAATCCGTTCGACCGCGGGGAACGCCCCCGTGGCTAGGCTCCAGCGCATTCGCGCGAGCCGGATCACCCTGGAGGTCGTGTCCTGGACGATCGGCATCCTGCTGATGGCCGGGCTCACCTTGCTGGTTCTCACCCTGACTCATCAGCTTGGCTGGTCATGGCCCTGAGCGTGGCCCGAGTCGCGCCTGGGGGCTCGGCACGGAGGTGACACCTGCCGCCTCCGTGCTGTGTCTCAGGGGTGCGTCAGCGCGTGGCGGTGCCCTCGGTGTAGTCGCTGTCGTGCGACTTCACCCACGACATCAGCTTGCGCAGCTCCCGGCCGGTCTCCTCGATCGGGTGCTGCTCGCCCTGGGCGCGCAGCGCCTGGAACTCCGGTCCACCGGCGTCCTGGTCGTCGATGAACCGCTGGGCGAACGAGCCGTCCTGGATCTTGGCCAGCACCGACTTCATGTTGTCCTTCACGTGCTGGTCGATCACCAGCGGGCCGGCGACGTAGTCGCCGTACTCGGCGGTGTCGGAGACCGACCAGCGCTGCTTGGCGATGCCGCCCTCGTACATCAGGTCGACGATCAGCTTGAGCTCGTGCAGGCACTCGAAGTAGGCGACCTCGGGTTGGTACCCGGCCTCGGTCGAGCACTTCGAACCCGTACATCACCAGCTGCGACGCACCACCGCACAGCACGGCCTGCTCGCCGAACAGGTCGGTCTCGGTCTCCTCGGTGAACGTCGTGCGGATGCCGCCGGCGCGCAGCCCACCGATCGCCTTGGCGTACGACAGGGCGACGTCCCACGCCTTGCCGGACGCGTCCTTCTCGACTGCGACGAGCACCGGAACTCCGCGGCCGTCGACATACTCGCGACGGACGAGGTGGCCAGGGCCCTTCGGCGCGATCATGATCACGTCGACGCCGCCGGGGCGGAGTGATGTAACCGAAGCGGATGTTGAAGCCGTGACCGAAGACGAGCGTGTCGCCCGGCGTGATGTTCGGCTCGATCGCCGTGGCGTAGAGGGTCCGCTGGGCCGGGTCGGGTGCGAGCACAACGATCACGTCTGACTCCTCGACCGCCTCGGCCGGCGCCAGCACGCGCAGGCCTTCGGCCTCGGCCTTGGCGCGCGACGCCGAGCCCTCGAGCAGGCCGACGCGGACGTCGACGCCCGAGTCACGCAGCGAGAGGGCGTGGGCGTGACCCTGGCTGCCGTACCCGAGAACCGCGACGTTCTTGCCCTGGATCACGGACAGGTCGGCGTCGTCGTCGTAGAACATCTGGGCCACGGTGGGCTCTCCTTCTCGGGGCCAGGGTCGGTGCGGGACCAGGCGGCTGCGCGTTCAGGATCCCGCAGCGGTCGGAACTGCGATGGATCGGGGGGTGCGCTCGCTGATCGAGCGGGAGCCGCGCCCGATGGCCACCATGCCGGACTGGACGAGCTCGCGGATGCCGAAGGGCTCCAGCACGCGGCGGAAGTCGCTGAGCTTGTCGGCGTTGCCGGTGACCTCGATCGTCACGGCATCGGGAGCGACGTCGACCACCTTGGCCCGGAACAGCTGGATCGCGTCCAGCACCTGACCGCGCGGTGGCGGCGTCGGCGCGCACCTTGACCAGCATCAGCTCGCGGTTGACCGACAACGGGCCGTCGAGCTCGACGATCTTGATCACCTCGATCAGCTTGTTGAGCTGCTTGGTGACCTGCTCGAGCGGCGAGTCCTCGACGTTGACCACGATGGTCATCCGCGACATCTCCTCGTGCTCGGTCGGGCCCACCGCGAGCGACTCGATGTTGAAGCCGCGCCGGCTGAAGAGGCCGGCGATCCGGGCCAGGACGCCGGGCTTGTTCTCGACCAGGACGGACAAGGTGTGGGTCGTCATCGGTCACCACTCATTCCTTGATCATCGTCCACGATGAAACGCCGGTCCCACCGAGTGGGTGTTCAAAGCTCGTCCTGGTCGAACTGGGAGCCAGGTCGCGGGCGTACCTGATGTCGTCGTTGCTGGTGCCCGCAGCGACCATCGGCCAGACCATGGCGTCGCGGTGGACTCGGAAGTCGACCACGACCGGCCGGTCGTCGACCTTCATCGCCTTCTCGATGGTCGCGTCGACGTCGCCAGGCGACTCGCAGGCGAGTCCCTCACAGCCGTAGGCGTCGGCCAGCTTGACGAAGTCGGGGATGCGCTTGGAGTCGAGGTCGGTGTTGGAGTAGCGCTCGTTGTAGAACAGGGTCTGCCACTGGCGGACCATGCCGAGCGACTCGTTGTTGATGATCGCGACCTTGATCGGGATGTCGTTGATGGTGCAGGTGGCGAGCTCCTGGTTGGTCATCTGGAAGCAGCCGTCGCCGTCGATCGCCCACACGGTGGCCTCGGGGCGGGCCACTTTCGCGCCCATCGCAGCCGGAACGGCGTACCCCATCGTGCCGAGACCTCCGGAGTTGATCCAGGTACGCGGCTTCTCGAAGTCGATGTAGTGCGCCGCCCACATCTGGTGCTGGCCGACGCCCGCGCAGTAGATCGTGTCCGGACCGGCGATCGCGCTGAGCCGCTCGAGCACGAGCTGCGGGGCGAGGCTGCCGTCTGCCGGAGCGTCGTAGTGCGACCGGGTAGCGCTTCTTGATGCCGACGATGAAGTCGACCCACTGCTCGTAGTCTCCGGCACGACCGGCGGCCGCCTCGGTGCGCAGGACCGTGGTGAGGTCGGCGATGACCTCACGGCAGTCGCCGACGATCGGGACGTCGGCCGTTCGGTTCTTGCCGATCTCGGCCGGATCGACGTCGGCGTGGATGATCAGTGCGCCCGGCGCGAAGGAGTCCAGGTTGCCGGTGACCCGATCGTCGAAGCGCGCACCCAGCGAGATGATCAGATCGCTGCGCTGGAGCCCGGCGACCGCGGCCACGGTGCCGTGCATGCCGGGCATCCCGAGGTGCTGCGGATGGCTGTCGGGCAAGGCGCCGCGAGCCATCAGCGTGGTGACGACGGGAATGCCGGTCAGGTTCGCCAGGTCCAGCAGCTCGCGAGAGGCGGCCGCACGGACGGTGCCGCCACCGACATAGAGCACCGGCCGCTGGGCGTCGAGGATCAGCCGTACCGCCTCCTTGATCTGCTTGGCGTGCGGCCGGGTGATCGGGCGGTAGCCGGGCAGATGCAGCTCACTGGGCCACGCGTAGGTCGTCGTGCGCCTGTAGCGCCGACTTCGCGATGTCGAGGAGCACCGGCCCGGGCCGGCCCGGTCGCCGCGATGTGGAACGCCTCCGCCACCGTGCGGGGGATGTCGGCCGGGTCGGTGACCAGGAAGTTGTGCTTGGTGACCGGCATCGTGATGCCCCGGATGTCGGCCTCCTGGAACGCGTCGGTGCCGATCGCACTGGCACCGACCTGCCCGGTGATCGCCACCATCGGGACGGAGTCCATGTAGGCGTCGGCGAGTGGCGTCACCAGGTTGGTGGCTCCCGGCCCCGAGGTGGCCATGCAGACACCCACGCCGCCGGTCGCGGCGGCGTACCCCTGGGCGGCGTGGCCCGCGCCCTGCTCGTGCCGGACGAGGATGTGCCGGATCGAGGAGTCCATGAGCGGGTCGTACGCCGGCAGGATCGCACCGCCCGGGATGCCGAAGATGTGTCGGGTGCCCGCGGCCTCCAGCGACCTGATCAAGCTCTGCGCGCCGGTCGTCGTCGCGCCCGCCTGCTGGGCCATCGACCATGTCCTGTCTGTCGTGCTGCTGCGGTGCTCTGCAACCTGGGGAACAAAAAGCCCCTCGGCCAGGACGGCGAGGGGCGACGCGTGGACGAGGCTGGGCTCAACCCTCGCGTCGGGTGCGTACGAGAAGGCTCTGGTCGCATCGCTCCACGGTCCCCGTCGCCGTTCCGGACCGTCAAGCCAGTCTGCCAGCCGTCCCGGATCTGGTACACCGGTTACAGCGCGCCTCACCCACGGCCGCGTCCGGTGGTCACGCACACCTTGTTGCCCTGCGCGTCCGCCAGGACGACGAATGCCGGAGCGTGCTCGTCACTCACCAGGCGCCCGCCGGCGGCCAGCGCAGCGGCGATCCGCGACTCGCCGCCAGCTCCGGGGGCACACGGATGTCGAGGTGGAAGCGCTGGCGCGGCTCTTCGTGCGGCTCCGTCTGCTGGAACCACAGCGTCGGCTTCGACCCCGAGAGGTCGCGCAGCTCCTCGTCGTACTGCGGGTGGTCGTCCATGCCGAGCACGGCCCGCCAGAAGGGCTTGATCTCCTCGTGGTCCCAGGTGTCGAGCGCGATCTCGACCACGGCAGCCGCCGACGGATCGGCGCCGAGACCCCGAGCTCCGCAGCCGCGGCACTGATCGCCCGGGCGAGCTCGATGTCGCGGGAGGTGACGCCGAAGACGTCGTGGCTGAAGAGCGTGACGTTGACGTGCGGGTAGCGCAGGTCGACGTCGGGATGGTGGTTCGCGTGCTCGGCCAGCTCGCCGATCCGGCCACCAGCCGGAGCCCGGTGGCGAAGTCGCCGGTCAGGAACCGGGTGCGCAGCGCCTCGAACAGCTGGCGCCAGTCGGACAGTCCGGCAGCCTCGACGTCGGTGAAGGACAGGATCTCGCTGGGTGCCATGCCTCCACCCTGCACCCGAAGGCGTGTGATGCCAGATTCGGGCTGTGCCCACGTACGCGGGCCCTTCTCTCTCCGGTGTTTTCAGTCGAGAGCGGCCACGACGTCGAGCGTCGTGTGCATCCCGCGCTCCAGCTCGTCGAACGACGTGGACAGCGGCGACAGGCCGACGCGCAGGCCGCCAGGATCGCGATAGTCGGGGACGACGTCGCGCTCCCACAGCGTCTCGACCACCTCCCGCATCCGCGGGTGGTGGAGCGTGACGTGGCCGCCACGGCGGGCCGGGTCGCGCGGGGACCTGACGGTCACGCCGTACGCCGCGAGGTGCTCGTCGGCGAGCTCGACGGCGTACGACGTGAGCTGCTCGGACTTCTTGCGTACGGCGTCGATCCCCGCCTCGTCGATGAGGGCGACCATGTCCTGGATCGCGAGCATCCCGACGACGGCCGGCGTGCCAGAGAGGAACCGGCGGATCCCGGCGACCGGCACGTACTCGGGCCCCATCAGGAAGGGATCGGTGTTGCCCATCCAGCCCTGGATCGGCTGCGTGAAAGCGTCGAGGTGTCGCTCCGCGACGTAGCAGAAGGCCGGCGAGCCCGGCCCGCCGTTGAGGTACTTGTAGGTGCACCCGGCCGCCAGGTCGACTCCCCAGGCATCGAGCTCGGCGGGGACCGAACCGACCGCGTGGCACAGGTCCCAGAGCACGAGTGCGCCGGCGTCGTGGGCCAGGCGCGTGATCGCCGGGACGTCGGCGATCCACGACGAGCGGTAGGAGACGTGGCTCAGGGCCACCAGCGCCGTCTGCTCCCCCACCGCCTCGGCGACCTGATCAGCGGTCGCACCGGCGGCCGTGTCGACGTCGAGCCAGCGCAGGGTGAGCCCGCACTCCTCGGCGACGCCCATGGCGACGTAGCGGTCGGTCGGGAAGTTGTCGCGGTCGATGACGATCTCGGTGCGCCCCGGTCGTGCCGCCACGGCGGTGCGCATCAGCTTGTAGAGCAGCACCGTCGTGGAGTCGCCGACCGCGACCTGGCCGGGAGCCGCGCCGAGGCAGACCCGGCCGAGCTCGTCACCGAGGGCCAGCGGGAGGTCGAACCAGCCCTCGTCCCACCCCCGGATCAGCCGATCTCCCCACTCGTCCTCGACGAAGGTGCGCATCCGCTCGCCGGTGACCGTAAGGGGACGGCCCAGGGAGTTGCCGTCGAGGTAGACCAGGGCGGCGCCGGTGCCGACGAAGCGCTCGCGGAACGGGGCCAGCGGGTCGGCGTCATCGAGAGCGTGCGTCATGTCAACAGTCTCGCACCACGCGCCGGAGGTCCCACTACGCTCCTGCCGTGAGACCCGCCCGGGCCTGGCATCTGCTGACCGCGCTCGTCGCCGTCGTCGCGTTGGCCCTCCAGCTCGTCCTCGTCATCGACGGAGGGCGGGTGCTCGAAGAGGCGCACCCGCCGTCGATGGCGCTGCGGCTGCTGCGGTTCGTTGCCTACTTCACGATCCAGAGCAACATCCTGGTCCTGGTCTCGACCGCCGTGCTGGTGCGCGAACCGGCGTACGACGGCCCACGCAGGCGGGTGCTCCGGACCGCGGCGATGACCGGGATCATCGTGACCGGGCTCGTGCACTGGGTTCTGCTGCGCCCGCTGCTCGACCTGCAGGGTGCCGACCTCGTGGCGGACAAGCTGCTGCACCTGGTGGTCCCGATCCTCGCGGTCGTCGGCTGGCTGGTGTTCGGCCCGCGTCCGGTGATGACGTGGCCGGCAAGCCTGCGCGCCACGGTGTGGCCCCTGGCCTGGCTGCTCGTGGTCCTGGCCCAGGGCAGCGCGACCGGCTGGTATCCCTACCCGTTCCTCGACCACCGCGAGCACGGGTGGGACCACGTCGTGGTCGTCTGCCTGGGCATCTTCATCCTCTGGTTCGCGCTGCTGTTCGGCCAGCACGCCTACGACCGGCGGGTGCGAGCAGCGCCCGCGAGTCGCGGCAGTCGTCATTGGTAGCTGACGAAGCTCACCGCGGGGCGGATCCGGCGTACCTCGCGAGCCGTGAAGCGGTGGATGTCCCAGTGGTAGAAGAGCTTGAACCCCTGGCGGAACTGGTGGGGCCGCGTGATCGCGTGGTACGTCGCGAGCTTCTGGCCCCGGGTCCCGAACCCGTCGGTGTGCTGCACCATCGCCAGGCCCGGCCGGTGCACGATCCTGCCGAGGTCGGGCAGCATCGTCAGCCGGAACTGGTGGAGCACGAAGAGCTTCTCGGGAAGCCCCTGACGCCGCACCAGCCGTGACAGCCACAGGGAGGTGCGGTTCACCTCGGCCGCCCGCACCGAGCCGATCACCGTGGCCGGCACCTGGTGCGGTCCCATCCGCCACTCGGGGTCGAGCGCGAGGCCGACCCAGGGCTTCTTCAGCGCCCAGGTCCAGCGCTTGGCGACGACCGGGAACGGGGAGCGTCCGGTCTGGATGTCCAGGAGGAGCAGTGCGCCGTTACGGTGCGCCGCGGCCACGTAGCGCTGGACCAGGTCGCGCGGGATGTCGTGGCTGTAGTCGTGGTCGGGGCCGGGTGAGCGATCGGCGACGGTGACGATCAGCTCGTAGACCGGCTGGATCTGCTCCCCCGGCTCACGGAACGGCCGAGCCGCCCGCATCAGGCGACGCTGCATCGCGTCCGGGTCGGTCGCGCCGAGCACGCCCATCGCCCCCGTCTGGGCCGTGCCGTAGTAGGCGACCAGGAACCGGTGGTTTCCGAAGATCCGATATCCGCCTCCGGGTAGCTGCGACATGGGCGCGATGGCCGGCCCCGCCGGCTCGACGTACGCCGGCGTGTCCATGCCGACGGCCTGATCGGTGGCGGGCGAGCCCGAGCACGATCGACGGCTTCGTGGTGGTCTGCGACGGATCAGCCGGCGTCGATGCGGATGACGATGGCGTGGCGGGCACCGGTGTCGCGGCATTCGCTGCCGGCGCATCGTCGCCGAGGTGCCCGACGATGCCGGCAAGGAGGACCAGCACGACGAGTCCGACCAGCGCCAAGGACAGCGGCGAGCGCAGGCGCGATCGCAGGTCCGGGCTCACCATGTCACTGTGACGCCGGAGTGCAGCCAGCAGTTGTCGGCGCGCGGAGATCGGCGTCCCTCCCTCACGGGCCGACAACGCGGATCGCGGCCGGATCGACGACGAGTCTCGGATCGTGCATCGCACCCAGCAGCCGCCCGTCGGTCTTCACCAGCGGTCCGTCTTGCAGATCGGCGACCAGACAGGTGACGTTGTCGCGACCGCCGGCGGTCAGGGCCAGCTCGACGAGGGCGCGCGCCGCCTCGTCGGCATCGCTGACGGCTAGGGCAGCCACGATCTCGCTCTCGGGCACGAAGTCTGTCAGCCCGTCGCTGCAGAGCATCAGCCGGTCGCCGTCCACCAGATCGAGGTCGCGCACCGCGGGCTCGACCACCTCGTCACCGTTGACGGAGCTGAGGACGACGTTGCGGTACGGGTGCCTGGCTGCCTCGTCGGGGGTGAGCTCGCCCTTGTCGACGAGCAGCTGGACCAGCGTCTGGTCGGTCGAAAGCCGATCGAGCTCCCCGTCACGCCACAGGTAGACGCGCGAGTCTCCCACATGCACGAGCGTCACCCGGTCGTCTCGGGCCAGCACCGCGGTGAGCGTGGTGGCCATGCCGTGGCGCGCTTCGTCGGCCCGCGCACCACGCTGCAGCTCCTGGTGAGCGGTCGCGACGGCTTCGGCCAGCAACGTCGGCCCATCCTGCTCGGGCCGCCCCATGGCGAGGGCGGTCACGACGTACGTCGTCGTGGCCGAGGCGACCTCACCCGCGGCAGCGCCGCCGACGCCGTCCGCGACGAGCTGGAGGTAGGGCCCGGCGAATCCCGCGTCCTCGTTGTGATCACGGACCAGGCCGACGTGTGACGCTGCGCCGTAGGAGAAGTGCAGCAACGGCCGATCCTTCCTACTCGCGGGACGAGACCTGGGACGACACGAAGTCCGGCATCGTAGTCGACGGCCGGACCCGGTGACCGGGAGAGTGTCGCCCATGGAAGCCCGATCCGCTGCCCTGGACCGTGCCCGGGACCACGCGGTCGCCTGGCTGGACTCGCTCGACGACCGCCCGGTGCCGGCCTGGGTCGACGCCGACGAGATGGTGCGCCGGCTCGGCGACCTCCCGGACGGACCGACCGCGGCGGCCGAGGTCGTCGACCTGCTCGCCGCCGCCTGTGACCCGGGCCTCGTCGCGATCCCGTCGGGACGGTTCTTCGGCATGGTGATCGGCGGCGCCCTGCCGGCCGCCCTCGGCGCGGACTGGCTGACCTCCGCGTGGGACCAGAACGTCGGGCTGCGCTCGCTCACGCCGGCGGGCGCCGCCGTGGAAGAGGTCGCCGGGCGGTGGCTGCTCGACCTGCTCGGACTCCCGGCCGGCTCCGCGGTGGGGTTCGTGACCGGGGGGACGATGGCGAACTTCACCTGCCTGACCGCTGCTCGCGACTTCGTCCTCCGCCGGGCCGGGTACGACGTACGGTCGGGGCTCGCGGCTGGACCGCCGGTACGCGCGCTGGTGGGAGCCGAGCGACACCCGGCGGTGGATCTGCCGCTGCGGTTCCTCGGCCTCGGCGACCCACACGTCGTCGCGGCGGACGACCAGGGCCGGATCCGCAGCGACGCGCTCGCGGACGCGCTGGCCGCCGGTGAGGGCCCCGCGATCGTGGTGCTCCAGGCCGGGAACATCCACTCCGGAGCCATGGACCCGTTCGCCGACTGCGTGGCCGTGGCTCGGGAGCACGACGCCTGGGTGCACGTCGACGGTGCGTTCGGGCTGTGGGCCGCCGTGTCACCGCGGTGGCGCGAGTCGGTCGTCGGTCTGGCCGACGCGGACTCGTGGGCGACCGACGCGCACAAGACGCTGAACGTGCCGTACGACTCGGGCCTCGCGATCGTCCGCGACCCCGACGCGCTGGCGACCTCGATGGCCATGCACGGCGACTACCTGAACCAGGCCTCCGGAGATCCGCAGGAGAGAACGCCGGAGCTGTCGCGCCGCGGACGCGGGTTCGCGACATGGGCAGCGCTGCGGAGCCTGGGTCACTCCGGTGTCGTCGACCTCGTCGAGAGGCTCGCTCGCCACGCACGGACGTTCGCCGACGGTGCCCGCGAGATTCCCGGCTGCGAGGTGCTCAACGACGTCGTCTTCACTCAGGTGTGCCTCGCGTTCGGCGAGGACGACCGCGCCCGCGCCGTCGTGGCCGCCCTGCTCGCCGAGGGGACGACATGGATGACGGGATCGCGCTGGCACGACCGCGCGATCGTGCGCATCTCGGTGAGCAACTGGAGCACCACCGACGACGACGTACGACGCTCGCTGGAGGCCCTGCAGCGCGCGGCGGCATCGGTCGGCTCGGCCTAAATCCGATGTACCCCGGTCGGGTGATCGGGGTTGGATGGTGGGGTGTTCCCTACGCTCGCGCACCCGCCGAAGGCCTGCCCTGGCGACAAGGTCGCGGTGGTCTCGGCTGCCTTCGCCGCACCGGCCGTGGCACCGGCTGTGCACGAACAGGCACTCGCGCGGATCAGCGAGGTTCTCGGCCTCGAGCCGGTCGAGTACCCCACCACGCGACGCCTCGATGCGAGTTCCGAGGACCGAGCGGCCGACCTGAACGCCGCGTTCGGTGATCCCGAGATCCGGGCCGTGCTCGCCACCATCGGCGGCGACGACCAGATCACCGTCATCCCGCATCTCGACGGGGACCTCGTGCGCGCCGACCCCAAGCCCGTCCTCGGCTACAGCGACAACACCAACCTCCTGAGCTGGCTGTGGACCCGCGGTGTCGCCGCGTTCCACGGTGGCTCGACCCAGGTCCAGGTCGGCCCGGGGCCTGGTCTCGACGACGTGCACCTCCGCTCGCTGCGAGCGGCGCTGTTCGACGGCGGGCGGCTCGAGGTCACCGAGCCGGGCGAGTCGGAGGACTTCGGCATCGACTGGAAGGACCCGGCGTCGCTGACGTCGTACGGCGATCGCGAACCCACCGAGCCGTGGACCTGGTCCGGCCCGGAGCGCTCGGTGACCGGCCCGACCTGGGGCGGCTGCATCGACGTCCTCCAGTGGCTTCTGACGGCCGGTCGGTTCCCCGCCGACCCCTCGGTGCTGGACGGTGGGGTGCTGCTCCTCGAGTCGTCGGAGGACCTGATCCCCGCCTCGGAGTTCGGCTACATCACCCGCTCGCTCGGTGAGCGCGGTTTGCTCGCGGCGGTGGACGCCGTTGTCGTCGCACGTCCTCCTGCGTCGACGCACGAGCACCGGCCCGGCCCGGAGCAGCGGGCGGCACACCGGGCGGAGCAGTGCGACGTCGCGCAGGAGACCATCCGGCGTTACAACCCGCACGCGGTCGTGGTCGTGGGGGTGCCGTTCGGGCACACGCGGCCGCAGTGGATCCTCCCGTACGGCGGCACGATGACCGTCGACTCTCGGGAACGGAGGGTGTGGGCGGACTATGACTGAACCGGTGACGACCTTCACCAAGCGCCGCGACGCGGCAGAGCCAGGGTCGATCCCGGACGTTCTGCAGATGTTCACCCGCGAGGTACGTTTCTACCGCGAGGTCGCGCCGTACGTCGGCGTCCGGACGCCCGCGTGCCACTTCGCCGAGGAGCGGGACGGCGCGACACACCTCGAGCTCGAGGACCTCTCGTCCTGGCGGCTCGGTGCGGACCCCGACGTGGCCCCGCGCATCCTTCGCGGCCTGCACACCCGGTGGGAAGGATCGGCCGTCGAACGGTGGCCCTGGCTGCCCCGTCCCGACGTGTCCCACCTGGTCGGTTCCCTGTACGACGAGGCCTGGGCGTCCGCCCGCCACCGCCCCGAGCTCACCGATGCGGTCCGCGACCTGGGCGACTCACTCGTCGGCCGGGTCGCTGAGGTGGAGCGGCAGGCCGAGGCGAGCGGGCCGATCACTTTCACCCACGGAGACGCCTCGGCGCTGAACATGCGCACCTCGCCCGACGGCGAGGTCGCGTTGCTCGACTGGGAGGACTACGGCGCAGGCCCCGGGATCGTCGACCTGGCCTGGCACCTCGTCTCATCCGTCGCGCCGCGGCACTGGGACAGTGCGCTGGAGGCGTACGGCGACGCGTCCGGTCTCGCGGACGCCCTGCCGGCTGTCGCGGTGCAGGGACTGCTGTCGTTCGCGTTCAAGAAGGGGCACGAGGACCCGCGCGCATGGATCGTGAGCCTCGAGGAAGCCGCCCGCAGGATTTAACCGGATCTTTGCCGACACGGACGCCGGACTTCGGGACACCCGCAGGTTCCCCCGCGTACCCTTTCTGGCGGGTACTTGGGGGGTGCCCGATGCGGCCCCCCGCGAGACAAGGGGGGCGGCCATGGGCCGCATGATGATGCGCGTCTTCACGGGGATGACCGCGGCAGCGGTCGTCGGACTCACGTTCTGGGCACCGGCTCACGCCGACCCACGGCATGCGAAGCGTGTGCTCCAGCTGCAGATCGGCTGCGACAACGACCAGGCGTTTGCAGCGGTGACGAACGGCAAGGGTCGGTTCGCCCCGGCGCACGACGTGTCCAGCACCACCGTGCTGGTGCCCGTCGCCGTCAGTGAGGGGCTGGTGACGGTGCTGGACCAGGACCTGAACGTCCTCGACCAGTGGACCACTCCCGCCGCCGCCAAGAACGGTGTGGTCAAGCACCACAAGAAGTCGCTGACAAGGTGCGACGTCGTCGGGTTCGACCCACGGCCGGACGGCACCACGCTGACGGTCCAGGAGTCCATGATCGTCTTCGTCACCCACCGGGCCTGACCGCCCGGCCCGGCGTACGCCGCGTCCACGCGCGAGCCTGCCCGAAGACTCATCCTCGCGACCGATGCCTCCGCCCGGTGCGCGACATACCGTGCCCGTGAGGACACACGGGGGATCCCGGCGTGTCCGGCCTCCGTGTCAGACCACACAGGAGGCGACATGCACACCACGTTGCGAGTCATGACCGGCGCCGCGGCAGCGGCGATCCTGAGTCTCGGCGCCTGGGCACCGGCCCATGCCGACCCGATTCACGCGAAGAACGCGTTCGCGTTCCAGATCGTCTGCGACAACGGCCACTCTTACGGCGCCGTGGCCAACGGGAACGGCACCTTCACGCCGGCGCACGACCTCTCCAGCACCGCGGTGCTGGTACCGGTCGCATTCGGGCCGATCACGTTCACCGTCAGAGACTCCGAGGGCAACATCCTCGACCAGGAGACCTCGCCGAGCACGGCCAAGCCCGGCGCCTCCGCACACAACAAGAACATGACCACGAACTGCGAGTTCTTCGGGTCGCAGAGCGGTCCGGACGGCACCACGTTCTCGATCGACGGCACGGTCACCGGCATGGTCACGAAGTGACGACCTGAGCGACGCGCGGTGGGGACCACCTGGTCCCCACCGCGCGAAGTACACGCAAACAGGCCCCGGACCGACCCCCGGTGTGGCTACCGTGGGCCCGTGCCGTGGTTCAGGAAGACACCGTCCGTAGCGCCCACGGGGGCCGCGGACGCTTCGCACGCGGCGGACAGCCCCGAGGTCGAACCGCTCACCGACGCCGAGGTCGACTGGGTCCGGTCGACTATCGCCGAGCTGATCGAGCAGGACGTGCGGGTCGGCGACATCGACGACCTGGGGCGTCACTACGACGAGCTGCTCTCGGCATGGCTTCGGCTGCGCGAAGCGGACCGGCCGGATCCGGACAGGATCATCAGCCAGATCGGCATCGCGTTCGGTCAGTACGTCGCGGATCATGCCGGCCTGAGCTGGGGAGTCGCGACTGGTCAGAACGGGCCCGAGATCGCCGTGCACAGGGCCGGTGGCGCGGGTCAGGTCGTGGTGTACCCCGCGGACACGGTCGCCCAGCGCTGGCGTGCCGCCGAGACCGGGGTCCTCCCCGCGCTCGCTCGAGCCACCGTCGACGCGGTCCGAAGCATGCCCTGACGACAGGCCCGGCCGGGGCTAGCCGCAGACCGCGCCATGGGCGGCGGACTGGACGGTCTTGGCGTACTTGGCAAGGACGCCGCGGGTGTACTTCGGCGGAAGCGGCTCCCACTCGTCGCGGCGCGAGTCCCAGTCGTCGTCCTGCTCGACGTCGAGCGCCCGGCCCGCAACGTCAAGGGTGATCCGGTCGCCGTCGCGCAGGAACGCGATCGGGCCCCCGTCGACGGCCTCGGGGGCGATGTGGCCGACACAGAGACCCGTCGTACCGCCGGAGAACCGGCCGTCGGTGATGAGCAGGACGTCCTTGCCGAGGCCGGCACCCTTGATCGCGGCTGTGATCGCCAGCATCTCGCGCATGCCTGGCCCGCCCTTGGGTCCCTCGTAGCGGATCACGACGACTTCGCCCGGGGTGATCGTCCCGGCGGTCAGCGCGTCGAGCGCGGCGCGCTCACCGTCGAAGACGCGCGCCGTCCCGCTGAACGTCGAGTCGTCGAACCCGGCCGTCTTCACCACGGCACCCTCGGGCGCCAGCGAGCCCTTGAGGATGGTGAGCCCGCCGGTCTTGTGGATCGGTCGGTCCAGCGAGCGGAGCACGTCGTCGTCCAGGCCGGGTGGTGCGAGCTCCTCGAGGTTCTCGGCCATGGTCTTCCCGGTGACGGTCAATGCGTCGCCGTGCATCAGGCCGGCATCCAGCAGCGCCTTCATCACCACCGGGATGCCGCCGATCCTGTCGACGTCGTTCATCACGTACCGGCCGAACGGCTTGAGGTCGCCGAGGTGCGGGACTCTGTCGCCGATGTGGTTGAAGTCGTCGATCGTCAGGTCCACGTCGGCCTCGCGGGCCATCGCCAGCAGGTGGAGCACGGCATTCGTCGAGCCGCCGAGCGCCATCACCACGGTGATCGCGTTGTCGAACGCCTTGCGGGTCATCACCTGACGCGCCGTGATGCCGAGGCGGAGCAGGTTCACGACCGCCTCGCCGGAGCGGTGGGCGAACCCGTCCCGGCGACGGTCGACGGCCGGCGGAGCGGCGGAGCCGGGCAGGCTCATCCCGATCGCCTCCGCGACCGCGGCCATCGTGTTCGCGGTGTACATGCCCCCGCACGCGCCCTCACCCGGGCAGATAGCTCGCTCGACGCGCTCGACCTCCTCGCGGGTGATCTTGCCGGCCAGGCACGCACCGACGGCCTCGAAGGCGTCGATGATCGTGACGTCGCGGCCGTCGACGCGGCCGGGCATGATCGAGCCGGCGTACAGGAAGACGCTGGCCAGGTCGAGCCGGGCAGCGGCCATCATCATCCCGGGCAGGCTCTTGTCGCAGCCGGCGAGCAGCACCGATCCGTCCAGGCGCTCGGCCATCATCACGGTCTCGACAGAGTCGGCGATCACCTCGCGGGAGACCAGGGAGAAGTGCATGCCCTCGTGGCCCATGGCGATGCCGTCGGAGACCGAGATGGTCCCGAACTCCAGCGGATAACCACCAGCGGCGTGGACGCCGTTCTTCACCGCCTGGGCGAGCCGCTGCAACGAGAGGTTGCAGGGCGTGATCTCGTTCCAGCTCGAGGCGACGCCGATCTGAGGCTTGGCGAAGTCCTCGTCGCCCATCCCGACCGCACGCAGCATGCCGCGGGCGGCAGTCTTCTCCAGCCCGTCGGTGACGTCGCGCGACCGAGGCTTGAGATCCGGCGTACTCATGTCGGCAGCCTAGTGACGGCAAGAACGCGCCTCGCCGCGTCTCAGCCCACCGACTCTTGTACCCCCTAAATGCACGAGGGGTGCGCTATCAGATGACGGCGGCGCGCACGACGCAGACGTCGGGGAGGTCCTTGTGGATCTCCGCCCAGGTCTCCCCGGCGTCGGGCGATGCCCACACCGCTCCGTTGCGGCCGCCGAAGTACACGCCGTGCGGGTCGTGGGTGTCCACGCACATGGCGTCGCGCATCACCGCGACGTAGTAGTCGTCGGGCAAGATCCCGTCGCCGAGTGGCGACCAGCTCGCGCCGCGGTCGGACGAGCGCCATACCCGGGCGTGGCCGTCGACGGGCCAGCGTGCGCCGGCGTCGATGATCGGAAACGCGTAGACGCTCTCGGGGTCGTGGGGATGGACCACGATCGGGAAGCCGAACTCCGAGGGAAGCCCTGGCGCGATGTCCTGCCAGCTGTCGCCGCCGTCCTCCGAGCGGTAGACGCCGCCATGGTTCTGCAGGTACAGCAGCTCGGGCTGGGAGGCGTGTCGGGTCACCTTGTGCACGCACTGGCCGAACTCGGGATAGGTCCGCTCGCCGGGGAAGAACTCCGCCTTCACGCCGGTGTTCGACGGGTACCAGGAGTCGCCGCCGTCGTCGGTGCGGTACACGCCACCGGTCGAGATCGCGGCGAGCACCTTCGCCGGCTCCTGAGGGTGGGGCAGGATCGTGTGGAAGGCCTGTCCGCCGAACCCGGCGTTCCACTCCTGGCGCTGGGGGTTGTCCCAGAGGCCGCGCTCGAGCTCGAAAGTCTCGCCGCGGTCGCTCGACCTGAAGATCGCGCCGGGCTCGGTGCCGGCGTACACCACGTCGTCGTCGACCCCGGGCACGAGCTGCCAGACGCGGGCGACCGAGGCGTCGGTGTCCTCCGGGAACCGGACGGCGCCGTTGGGAGTCTCCTGCCAGCTGTCGCCCAGGTCGTCGGACCGCCAGACCTGGGGGCCGAGCCAGCTGGAGCTGGCACCGGCTAGCAACCGGGGCTGGTCGCCGCGGGTGTCGACCATGCAGGAGTACACCTCCTCCATCGGGAAATGCGGGCCCGACCACCTCCAGTCGCGGCGCGCCTCGTCGGAGCGTCCGATCCACAGCCCCTTACGGGTCCCGACCATCACCAGCGTCTCGCTCATGCCGTCCCTCCCGACTATTCCTAATTGGAAGAGTAGTCTGGTGGTCCGATGAGTCAAGACCTCCACCCTGGCCCGGTCCTGCCGGTGACGGCGTTCGCCTTGCTCGGGCTGCTGACGTTCGGCGACGAGCTGACCGGCTACGAGCTCAAGCAGCGCGCCGACAACACGCTCCGTTTCTACTGGGTGGCGCCGGCGATGAGCCAGATCTACAGCGAGCTCACCCGGTTGACCGAGCACGGCTACGTCGAGCCGGCCACCAGCGAGGGCGATGGGCGGCGGACGACGACGTACCGGATCACCGCGGCCGGCGAGAGCGCGTTGCACGGGTGGATCGGCGAGGCACCGGTCGGCTTCCCGACGCTGAAGCACACGGTGCTGCTCCGGCTGCTGATCGGTCACGCGTCGGAGCCGGAACGGATGCGGGAGATGCTCGAGGAGTACGTCGCCGAGCTCGCTGATGTGCGTCGTGACCTGCGCGAGGTGCGCGACTCGCTGCGGGGCGCGGACGGCCCGGGTCAGCCGTTCCACTACCCGTCGGTGGTCGCCGACTGGGGGCTCGACTACTACGCCGCCGAGACGCGCCATACCCGTCGCGCACTGGCGCGGCTGGCCACGGGAGCCGGTGACGGGTGATGACGGCCCGGACGCTCTACTCGTGCGCCATGTCGCTCGACGGCTTCATGGCCGGTCCAGGCGGCGACATGCAGTGGCTGCGGCCCCATCTGGGGCCGAACCCGGTGGCCGAGGACATCGTCGGCGAGGTCGGGTCGCTGCTGGTGGGTCGGCGTACGTTCGACGGCGACGACCCGAACCGGGGAACCGACCAGGAGGGTGCCTTCGGAGGGCAGTGGCACGGGCCGGTGGTCGTCCTGACCCACGACCCGCCCGAGGAGCGGGTCGACGACGTCACCTTCATGACCGAGCTGGGCCCCGCGGTAGCGGCGGCACGCGACGCAGCGGGCGAGAAGTACGTCAACATCCTCGGCGCGGAGGTGGCCCGCGGCTGCCTCGAGGCGGGGCAGGTGGACGAGATCCTGGTCATGATCGCCCCCGTGCTCCTCGGCGACGGTACGCGCCTCTTCGACTGGCCCGGTGGGCACTCGGTCGACCTGGTCCGCCGTCATGTCACCGATGCTCTCGGTGTGGTGAACCTCTGGTACGACGTACGCCGTTGACCCCCTGCGCCGAGTCGTCACGTGACGACTCGGCGTGATCCGGACGCCTGTTTGCGCCGACTCGGCGTGATCCGGACGCCTCTTCGCGCCGACTCGGCGGTCGGTAGGTTGCGGGGGTGCTGACGAGGGTCCCGCCGGTGTGGCTGGTGGTCTTCGGGATCGTGTCGGTCCAGCTCGGAGCCGGGATCGCCAAGAACGTGTTCGACGACGCCGACCCGATGACCCTGGTCTGGCTACGGCTGGCCACCAGCGCGGTCATCCTGACGATCATCGCGCGGCCTTCCCTGCGGGGACGTACGCCGGAGGACTGGCGGGTCGCGGTCGCGTTCGGCGTCGTGCTCGGCACCATGAACTGGGCGATCTACGAGTCGTTCGCTCGGATCCCGCTGGGCATCGCGGTGACCATCGAGTTCCTGGGTCCCCTCGGCCTGGCCGTGGCCGGGAGTCGGCGCGCTCGCGACCTGGTCTGGGTCACGCTCGCGGCCGTCGGCGTCGGGCTGCTCGGCATCGAGCCCGGGGGCCTGAATGCGGCCGGAGTCGCGTTCGCCCTGCTCGCAGCGGTCTCGTGGACGGCGTACATCCTGCTGAGCGCCTCCACGGGACGACGCTGGCCAGGGCTCGACGGGCTGACCGTCGCCAGTGTGGTGGCGACGGTGCTGATGGCGCCGTTGCTGGCGGCGTTCTCGGGTCGCGGGATCGATGACCCGCGCGTGATCGCGATCGGCGCGCTCGTGGGGCTGCTCAGCTCGGTGATCCCGTACTCCTGCGAGCTGACAGCGCTGCGCACGATCCGGCCGTCGGTGTTCGGGATCCTGATGAGCCTCGAGCCGGCCGCGGCCGCCCTGGCCGGCATCGTCGTGGTGGACGAGTACCTGTCGGGGCTGCAGTGGCTGGCCGTGGCCTGCGTGATCGCCGCCAGCGTCGGTGCCACGCGTTCCGAGTCACGGCTTGCTGCGCCGGCCCCCGACTGAGCTGGGGACCTGCGGTTTGGGACCAAACCGCAACATTTCGGGTCCGAGACGTGCGGTTTGGCGCCAATCGGTGGGGTGCTGAGTCGGGCTACTCCTCGAGCATCAGGTCGATCCGCGTCTCGGTCTGGGGCCACCCGACGTCGGCGAAGTGGCGCGCCATCGGGACATTCTCGTTGTCGGTGTCCGCGATCAGGATCGTCGCGCCACTCGCGAGCACCTGCTGCGTCTGCCAGGCGAGCAGCTGCCCGCCGTAGCCGTGACCGCGATGGTCGCGGACGACACCGACGAAGTTGACGACGCCACGCTGCTGGGGAAGCACGTCGCCGGAGACCATGCCGACGACCTCGCCGCTGCAGTTGAAGGCGAGATGGATGCGGTCCACCGGGTCCGCGGTGACCAGGAACTGCAGACTCTCCTCGCAGGCACGATCGAATCCGTGCCGGTCGATGAGCGCGCGGTCGTGGGCGTCGAGGGTGTCGCGCATGACCTCCCGATGGCACGCGACCAACCGGGGGTCTGCGGCATCACTCATCCGTTCGAAGCGCAGGTCCGTGACCGCGTCGGCAGCGAGGTCTGGCGCGGGCGCGAAGCTGTAGTGGCGACGCTCCACGAGCAGGCGCCACCCGGCGCTGTCGAGCGCCGTTCGTGCGGGCGCGAGGACGTCGTCGGCGTACGACGTGTCGGTCGGCGCAAAGATGCCGGCCTCCTCGAGTCCGAGCGGCCGCCCCTCCTCGGTGGCGCGGCCGACCAACTCGTCGGCCAGCGCCTGGTCGTCGGGGAGGCCGAGCACGTCGAGCAGGAACGGCTTGCCCTTGGGCGAGCCGAACGCCGCCACCACGCCCAGCGGGAAAGGCTCTCCGTCGTGGCGGACCGCCCAGACCCATTCGGGGCGGCGGAGGCCCGAGCCGAAGTAGCGGGCCAGGCTCTCGTCGGTGCGGATCCGCCTCTGGGTGGTCGAGTCGACCGGCATCGTGCTGGCTGCCAGCAGGGCATGCGCCTCCTGGACGGAGGCAGGCTGAAAGAAATGAAGAGATGGCTGTGATGACATGAGGGTTCCTCAGATCTGGGAACCGGCCTCGTTCCGGAGGCCGGAGTTCGGAGTGGACATCACGACCTCCTCTCTCTGCTCGTCGTCGGGGCCGACGCTAGATGCGGGCCTATCGCCCGGCAACGGCTTTTCCACGACGCCGATCACCACCACCCGCCGGGCCGCGCGACGCAGGGTCGTGAGCACGGCAGGGCCGAGGACGACGATGGCGACCGCGTTCGTGATCGCGCGACCGGTGTCGAACGAGCCGGTCGACGTGATCAGGGTGTAGATGAGGAACCGGTGCAGGTTGTCGGCGAGCGGGTCGCCGGGCACGAACGACAGACCCGTGTGGCCGGGGACCGCGATCCCGAGCACGAATGGCCACGACGAGAGGTTGAGCAGAAGCCCGTACAGGTACGCCGACCCCACGCCGTACGCCGCGAGCATCGAGATCTCTTTCCGGCCGGTGACCCGGCGCGGCAACAGTCCGGCGCCCATCCCGACCCACGCCGAGACGAGCATCTGGTAGGGCAGCCACGGACCGACTCCCCCGGTGAGCAGGGCCGAGGCGAACAGCGACGTACAGCCCAGCACGAACCCGAAACCCGGGCCGAACACACGACCGGCCAGGATCAGGATGAAGAACACGAGCTCGACGCCGGCGGTGCCGGGCGAGAGGCCACGCAGCACGGCGTTCACGGCCGACAGCACGCCGAGCACGGCGAGCACGCGCGGGTCGAGGCCCGCCTCGCTCACCTCGGCCAGCACCACGACGATCACCACCGGCAGCAGGGCCAGGAACAGGAACGGCGGTCCGACCTGCTCGCCCGCCGGCTGCCGCACCAGCAGCGGCCAGACCATCATCATCAGCCCGGCCAGGGACGCGGCACCCATCACCCCGGCCGAGCGTCGCGAGAGAGGCACGGCGCGGTTCACGGGGTCACCTCGTCGACGCGCAGCCAGCCGGGCCCGAGGATCTTGGTGACCTGGGGGGCGAACGCCGGTGACGCCGCGAGTACCTCACGGGTCGTCCCGTCGGAGACCACCTCGCCCTCGGCCAGCACCATGACCCGGTCGGCTGCCTGGGCCGCGAACTCCACGTCGTGGGTCGCCACCATCACGGCATGCCCGTCGTCCGCGAGGCGTTGCAGAATCTCCGCCAGCTCCGCCTTCGCGGGGTAGTCCAACCCCCGGGTCGGCTCGTCGAGCAGCAGCACCGGAGGCGACGACACCAGCACGACGGCGAGCGCGAGCGCCAGCCGCTGCCCCTCCGAGAGGTCGCGGGGGTGTGCGTCCTCGGGTACGCCGGGCACCAGCCGGTCGAGCAGCTTGCGGCACTCCCCCGACCCGCCGTCGGCCGCGGAGCACTCGTCGGCCACGGACTCGAGATAGAGCAGGTCGGCGGCGGTCTGCGGCACCAGCCCGACCAGCTCGCGGCGGCGCTCGCCCGGCTGAGCGGCTGGGTCGACCCCGTCGATCGTCACGGTCCCGGCTCGGCGCGTACGCGTCCCCTGCAACGTCCACAGCAGCGTCGACTTGCCCGACCCGTTGCGGCCCATCAGAGCAGTGACGGACCCGGCGCGGAGGCGCACCGACGCCTCCAGCAACGCGACGTTGCCACCGCGGACGACGGTCAGACCTCTCCCGACCAAATGCGGCTCCGAATCGGCCCGAGGCGGTGTTGTCGGCGGGTCGCCGAGCACCGTGTCGCGCACCCGACGCCGCGCGTCGCGGACCGTCAACGGCAGTGGGGACCAGCCCAGAGTCCGGCCGAGCTCCACGATCGGGGGTACGACGGGCGAGGTGGCCAGCACGACCCCGGGTGCAGCCGACCGCACTGTGCCGTCACCGGTGAGCAGCACCATCCGGTCGGCGAACGGCACCACCCGCTCGAGCCGGTGCTCGGCCATCAGCACAGACACGCCCACGTCGTCGACGAGCCGGGCGAGAGTGGCCAGCACTTCCTCGGCCGCCGTCGGGTCGAGCGCGGACGTCGGCTCGTCGAGCACGAGCAGCCGCGGATGCATGGTCAGCACGGAGCCGATCGCCACCCGCTGCTGCTCGCCGCCCGACAAGGTCCGCAGGTCGCGCGATCGCAGCCCGGCGATGCCGAGCAGGTCCAGGGTCTCCTCGACGCGACGTCGCATGGTGCCGGGCTCCAGGCCCAGCTGCTCCATCCCGTAGGCGAGCTCCTCCTCGACACTGTCGGTGACGAAACCCGCGGCCGGGTCCTGCCCGACGTACCCGACGACATGCGCGCGCTCGCGGGGCGGAAGGTAGATGACCGATCGCCCGTCGATGAGGACGTCGCCGGCGAGGGTTCCCCCCGAGAACCGCGGGACGAGCCCGGTGATGACCCCGAGCAGCGTGGACTTGCCGACGCCCGTCCGGCCGGAGACGAGCACGAGCTCGCTCTCGTCGATCGTGAGGTCGACCGCATGCAGGACGGGCCGGTCGTCGTAGCCGAAGGTGAGGTCGCGCAGCTCGATCACGCGGCACCCCCCGCGGGAACGGCGGTGGCTGGAGGGGGCGCGCACAACGCGCCGGCGAGACCCGTGGCAGCGGCCGCGAGGGCGAGCCGGCTGAGCGTCGGCGCCACGGACAGCGAGGGGTAGGCCACGGTCAGCTGGTGCTGGGACATCCACCAACCTGCAGCTCCGACGAGGATGCCGGATGCGGCCACGACCAGCTCGGGCCAGCGCCAGCGGTCGGGCCGGTAGCGGCTCCGGGGTACGCGCCGTCCGGCGAGCCGTACGGCGACGAACGAGACGGCGACGCCGAGCGCGAGCATCGGCCGGCCGAGCCAGGGCGGGGTCGTGCGGTCGAGGGCGCCGTACACCCCGAGGCAGACGGCCATCAGACCGAGCAGCATCAGCGTCCCCGTGGTACGACGTTCGCGCAGCGTCGCACCGGACGAGCGGCCGTAGCCGCGAGTGTCCATCCCGGCCGCCAGCGCCAGCGACCGATCGAAGGCGTCCTCGAGCACCGGCACGAGCACGCGCCGCAGTGCGCGGACGCGCCCGGTGTCGCCGCGACGCAGGTTCTGGGCGGCGCGCACCCGCCGGAGGCTGTCGGCCAGCTGAGGCAGCACGGTGACCGCGACCACGAGGGCGCTGCCGACCTCGTAGAGCGCGGGAGGAACCGAGCGGAGGAGCCGCTTCGGGTTGGCCAGGGCGTTGGCCGAGCCCACGCAGATGACGATGGCCGCCAGGCGGAGACCGTCGTACAGCCCGGCGAGCACGGACTCGCGGGTGACCGGGCCGAGCAGGCGCAGCCCGAGGGTCCAGGGCGGTAGGGGGATCTCGGGCAGGTCCAGCAGCACCGCGCCACCATCACCACCCCCGAACAGGATCCGGAACGCCACCCGCATGACGATGATCGCGACCCCGAGCCAGAGATAGAGCCGGAACGAGTCGGCCCAGGGTTGGGCGCTGCGTCGCGCGGCGACGGTCAGGCACGCGACTCCGATGAGGAGCAGCAGGATGTAGGGGTTGGTGGTGAACGTCGCTGCCGTCGCCAGGCCGAGTGCCCAGATCCACCAGGCGACGGGATGGAGGTCGCGCGGTAGCCGCGCGTTCCTGATCCCGGCGAGGCGTGCGTGCATCACACGCCGCCGCTGGACTTCCGACGCATGAGCACGATGCCGCCGGCGCCGAGGAACAAGATTCCAATGGCGACGGGCGCGATCCAGGCCGGGAGGCCGCCCGAGCCCGACCCGCCCGAGTCGTCGGTGGCGTCTGTGTGGACCTGCCCCACGGTTCCGGCCGCTTCCGTCTGGTCCGGTCCGTGGCTCACCTTGTCGGGGGCCTTCCCCGCCTTCGACGGATTGCCCCCGGTCGGCTTCTCGTGACCACTCGTCTGGGCATAGGTGGGCGTGCCGGACGTCGAGGTCGTGGAGCCCGGCTCGGTCGACACGGGTGGTGCCTGGCCCGGGCCGGTCGACGGAGATGGTGACGAGGTCGGGTGCGTCGACGGACCGGACGACGGCCGGGCGGCGTGCGGCCTCGGCGAGGCGCCGGGCGCGGCCTGGGCGTCGCTGCCCTGCCACGACATCCCGACGTACCCGCCCTCAGGGACCTTGAGCGAGCTCGCGCCCTGGGAGGAGTAGGACCACTTTCCGGACTTCCCGTCGGACCACCACAGCGACCAGTAGGCGTCGGCGGGGGGCGTGTTCACGCACGGGTCGTCGGCCGGCTCGTCGTCGATGCGGCAGATGAATCCGGGCTGCCGCTGGACGTACGTCAGGTCGTGCCCGGCGTCCCTCAGCTGCGCATCGGCGGTCTTGCCTGCTCCGCCCGCGTCGCAGAACGTCTGCACCCCGCCTCCGAGCTCGTGGAAGTCGACCACGACTGAGACGCCCTTGGCACTGCCGCAGGTGGACGCCTCCGCCGGCGTGGGTACGCCGAGCCCCACCGCCGCGACCACGAGAGTCGCGAGGGCGAGGCGTACGGCCGACCGCGTCACGCCACTCAGGACCTGCAACGGGACAGCGCGAGCAGAGCAGGTGCCGCCTGGGCACTCGTACGACGCCACTGGTCGCGCGACGTCTTGTCGATGCCGTCCTGCTTCGCGGCCTTCAGCGCCGCGCGGTCGTAGGCGACCGCCCCGCGCTCGCCCGCGAGCGGGGTGCCGGAGACGTCACCACGGACCTGGAGCTTGGCCAGCCAGCCTGCGGCGTCGACCGCGAGGCCGCACCTGCCGGCGGTCAGGAAGGCCCAGCCCGCGAGACCGGTGCTGTTCGCGTTGGCGGCCGCCGTTGGTCCCGAGCCGCCGAAGCTGCCGTTCGTGTTCTGGTGCCGCTTGAGCCAGCTTGTTGCGTCGTCCAGGGCGCGCTCCAGCCCGGGATGACCCCGCGAGACGGAGGCCAGCTCGACAACCGCCAGCGCGGTCACGTCGGGGTCGGCCAAGGCGCCCTTGGTGCAACTCTGTTGCGGAGCGTCCTTCTTGTGCCTGAAGCTCAGTCGGAAGAAGCCCTTGTCGCACTGCTGAGCCAACAGGAACTTCAGGACGGCCGGGGCGTTGGCGCCGTCCACCTTCAGCAGGCCGCGGGCCGCGAAGATCTGGCCGACCACGTTGGCACTGTCGGGGCCCCCGGTTGTCGGGTCCGTGTCCACGACGTCCTCGATACGCCCCCGGGATGGCCCCGTGACGATGACCCGGTGGTTGAGGCGGCTGACCAGGTTCGTGCCGCCGAAGTGCCGGGCGTTCCCGCCGGTTCGCTGGGCCAGGACGAGCAGCTTGGCGTCGGCGCCGGCGTACTCGGCCGTACTCCCGAAGTCGACGCCGGTGGTGTAGCTCTCGACGTGTTGCGAGAGGGCCTTCCGCGCCCGTGCCACGTCCTTCTTGTGCCCGCCGATCGTCTTCAGGGCGAGGGTCGTGTCGATGGTCAGCCCGTAGTCGTTGAAGCCACCGAAGTTGACGTTGTGGATCAGGCCTTCCTTGTTCAGCTGGCCGGCCAGCCAGGTGGCGCCGTGACCGGCCGGGGACTTCGACGAGACGGCCTGAGCCGGAGCGGCACCGACCACCAGAGTGGCGGTCAGTGCGGAGGCGACGAGCGCCGTGCCGGCGCGGCGTAGCGAGAGTTGCTGGGACATGGTTTCCTTCCCGCTGCAACAGCGGGCAGGCGCCCCGTGCCGGGGCCGGAAACCCACCCGCTGCGTTCCTCGACAGCGTGTGTTCAGGACGCGTCGTGTCGGGCGTTCCGGCTTGCCGCGTCCACCGAGAGGAACACGGCCCACGGTTGCGGGTCAGCGCCGGACTTCGACCGGCTTTCCCCGCCACGGGCGTGACTGGTTGTGATCACCGGCAGGCTATCCCCTCTGGCCGGCTCGGCGACAACCGCGGTCGCCCGATGGTCGCGCCGAGGCGACGTCGCTGCCACGCCCTTCGCGTATCGGCTGCAGTGCGCGACGGGGCTTGTGCACCAGGATGGCGCAGTGGCAACGTCACGGACGATCTGTACGCGATCCCGGGAGGCGGACGTGCGTAAATCTTCATCCCTCGTAGCGGCATGTGTCATTGGTCTGGTGTCGACAGGGGGCGGCGGTCGGCGTTTCTGCTGACGCTTCCGCAACGTCTGGGCGCTCGATCGCGAGGTACGTGGGGGAGCGCGCTCCGCTTGCCACCCAGGCGAAGACCTCGTCCGCATCCCGGCTTCCGAGCCCAGGTGATGTCGTCGGCACGACCGAGATCAAGAGTCCCGAGGTCGAGGCACGTGCGAACTCGCCGCAAGGTGGGTCGTCGGTCCTGAATGGGAACGTCAGGCCGCGGTCGGCCGCCTCAGTTCCGGTCACCCAGAACGCCAACGGCGTGACCAACGGCTTCGAGGGATCGAACCACTTCGACAGTCGATACTCCGGCGGTGGGAATCAGTTCTCGGGCGAGCCGCCAGACCAGGGGCTGTGCGTGAGCGGGACCCATGTCTTCGAGATCGTCAACTCAGTGGTCCAGGTCTACACGAAGTCCGGAACTCCCCTGATCGCGGGCACCAAGGCCTTCACCGACGGCCCGTCGGTCGGTCTCACCCTCAACCAGTTCTATCGCCTGGCACCGTCGTTCGTCCGTCCGGCCGGACCCTTCGGACCCGACATGTTCGACACCTCGTGCCTCTACGACCCGACCACCAACCGGTGGTTCGTGACCTCGGCGAGCCTCGACGAGGACCCGACCACTGGTGACTTCACCGGAGCGGGCCAGGTGTGGTTGGCCGTCAGCGAGACCGGCGATCCGCTGGGCGGCTGGCGGATCTGGTCGATCGACACGACGAACAACGGAGCCAACGGAACGCCTGACCACGGATGCCTTGACGCCGCGTGCTTCGGCGACTACCCGCAAATCGGCATGGACGCCAACGGCTTCTACATCACGACCAACGAGTTTGAGTTCTTCGGTGACGGGTTCAACGACGCCCAGCTGTACGCGTTGTCCAAGGCCGACTTGGTCACGGGCGTCTCGAGTCCGACCATGCAGGTGTTGGAGAATGTCCACACCACGACGTACGACGACGCCGCCTACACGATGCAGCCGGTCAACGCACTGCCTGCCGACTGGGCGACGTCCCATCACGGAACGATGTACTTCGGGATGTCTGGCTCGACGTTCACGGCCGGCCTGGCCCACTCGATCGCCTTGTTCGGGTTGTCGAACACGTCGTCGCTCGCCACGAACTCGCCGAACCTCTCGCTCGCAGAGACAAGTGTGGCCACGCAGAATTACGCCACTCCAGGCTTCGCGCAGCAGCAGAACGGCCCCATGCCGCTTCTCGACTGCGTCAGCATGGTGTCCTGCATCGGCACCCGCTATCCGAACATCAAGGCGCCCAGCGTCTTGGATGCCGGCAACTCGGGCAAGGTCTATGGAGCCTGGCTTCACAACGGTGACGTCTATTTGACGACCGGAACGCCACTCACCGGAACCGGTGCAGCCTGGTACAACACCAACAACGGGGCGTGGAAGGCGATCAAGCAGCGGACCGGTGTCGCCTGGTTCGTTCTGCACCCGAGCCAGACTGGCTCGCTGTCGGCGTCGCTCGGCGGCAACGGCTACGTGGCAGTCGCGGGCGCCAACCTCACGTATCCGTCGATCGTGGTCGGCCCAACCGGCGCCGGTGCCATCGGTGCCACATTGACCGGCCCGAGCTACTTCCCGAGTGCGGCAGTCGCCAGGTTCAAGGCGGGCCAGAGTCCTACATCGGTGCAGATCACCGGTTTGGGCGTCGGACCCAATGACGGCTTCACCGCGACTGGTGAGGGCGACTTCGACCCCAGGTGGGGCGACTACGGTGCAGCGACGGTGACGCCGGACGGCACGATGTGGTTAGCGAGCGAGTACACGGCGTCGCGTTGCACCGACGCGGAGTTCGCAGTCGACACCACCTGCGGTTACCGACGAACGTTCTTCGCAAACTGGAGCACGCACATCACTGGGATGCAACCGCTCACCTGACCCGTCGCACCAGCTCGGGTCCGTGCCACCGACCCAGTGTGCCTCTACCTGCCGCTCACACGCCGCCCGTCGTGTGCGTGATACCGACGCATGTCTGCACGCGCGAAGTGTGCCGTCTTGCCTGCGGGATCAGGCTGACGAATCGACAACGCCGCTCTTCTCGTGACTGCGATGCACCAGGTCACGGGCGAGCGCCGCGGCCGCCCCGCGGTTCTCGACACCGAGCTTGGAAAGGACGTTGGAGACGTGCACGCTGACCGTCTTCTCGCTGATCACCAGAGCGCTGGCGATCGTCTTGTTGGTCGCCCCCTGCGCCACCAGGCCCAACACCTCACGCTCGCGCGGAGTCAGTCGGCTCATCGGTCCCTCGTCCGCCGCTGTCTCGGGTAGCGGCACCCGGGTACGGGTGGCCAACCTCGCCGCCCGCCGTTCGATCCCACCCGCACCCATCTCGTGAGCGGCGGTCCAGCAGTCCACGAGCAGTTCACGCCCCTCGTCACGGCCTCCATGCGCCAACAGCTGCTGCGCCAGGTCCAGCCGAGGCTCCAGCACGAAAAAGGCGCCGAACCGTTCAGCCAGCGTCGCGGCCTCACGGAACTGCTCGATACCGGGCTGCCCTGCGACCCTGGCGGCATACCCCTGCGCGAGCGCGAGCTGAACGCCAGAGGAGCTGCCGTGCCACTCATCGGTCAGGTGGCCTTGGGCCCTTTGCAGCTGACGTGTTGCCTGGATGCGGAGTAGAGCAGACTCGGCGTCGGGTGCGGAGTCTGCGGTGGCCAGCGCCTGGAAGCCGATGCGTGCAGCGGAAGCCGCGACCAGCGGTGAGTCGCAGTCGTCCAGCAGACCGAGGTATGACCGGGCGACCTCGAGGCACCTGCGGCGGTCCTCGCCCAGTGCGGCGATCTGGAGTTCTCTGAGAACCTCGCCCTCGGTGGGGTGACGACTGCCGGATGCTCCAACTTCTGCTGTCCTTGGCATCACGAGGGTGGCCGATTCGACGTCACCGCGGGCCAGGGACAGCTCCCCACGAAGGCCCCGCCACGCGCCCTCCCCCAGGCCGAGTTCCCGGACGTCCTTCAGCAGCGTCTCCGCTTCGTCGAAGCGGCCCTGCCACGTCAGACCGGTCACCATCGGATCCCCGCAGCGCCCGGCGGACGCGAGGAGCCCGGCGGCAAGGGCCTCGTTGTGAGTCGCCTGAGCGAGGGACATCCCCCGGGCGACCTGACCGGAGTCCATCAGTGTCAGCGCGAGCCATACGGCGCGATCGTGTGCAACTCCGGACATGCCCGCACTTCGTGCCAGCGAGATGAGCTCTTCCCCACCCGCACACGCCTCGTTCAGGCGGCCCAGGTACGCCAAAGAGATGTTTCTGCCATTCAGCCCCCAGATCAGGGGTTCGATACAGTTCGCGGCTCTGGCAGCGTCGATGGCGTGATTCGCAGCGTCGAGAGCCGCCGCGGGACGGTCGTTCCGGTTATGCAGCTGGGTCTGGGCGACCAGAGCCCAGGCCCGCTCCTCTGTCGGGGCCTCGCCGGCGTACTCGACGGCGAGGCGGATCGCCTCCTCCGAACCGAGAGGGTCCGGGACGAAGAACACGCAGAATCCCAGAGCAGAGTAGGCCCGGCTCGCAACCAGCCGATCTGTGGTCGGCTCCAGCATGTCGACCGCCCGCCGCGTGTGCCTGTACCACCCCTCGAGGTCGTGCTGCTGCATGGCCGCCTGGCCCAGCAGCACGGTGAGCTCGATGCGCGTTCGACCTGCCAGAGCATCGGCGTCGGGCACCCGGTCCCACAAGGACATTGCGCGCTCGAAGTGGGTGACCTGCTCTGCGGCGTTCACCTTCCTGGCGGCCTGCCCTGCACGCACGGATGCCTCCAGTGCACGAGGCAGGTCATGCGCGGCCGACCAGTGGAAAGCCAACCGGCTGAGCAACCCCAGGCCGGGTTCCGGATCCGCATCGGCCCTCACCTGGAGAATCGCGGCGAGCTCGGCATGAAGCCGGGTGCGCTCGTCTGGTAGGAGGTCGTCGTACACGGCTTCGCGCATCAGTCCATGCCGGAACTCGAGCGAATCCCCCGCGTTGCGCAGAACATTGGCGTCGAGCAGGATGCGGAGGAACTCGTCCAGCCTCACCTGCTCGATTCCCGCGACCTCGGTGAGCGTGTCCACGTCGACACGCGTTCCGTCCACGGATGCGGTCCGGGCCAGCTCGCGCGGGCCATCGTCCAACGCATCAACCCGAGCGAGGAACAGGTCGGACAGCTGGTCGGGGATCGCTCCTGACCCGGCGGCGACGATCTCCTCGGCGTAGAGCGGGTTGCCTTCTGAGCGCTCCAGCACGGACCGGACCAGCGCCGGATCTGGCCGTGCCTCCGACATAGACGCCACGATGCCGGCGATGCTGGCCCGGTCCAGGGGACCGAGCTCGACGCGTCGGCCCCGCGTGACTCGGCCGATCTCGGCGAGGGCCGTCCGCGCCGGGTGTCGGCGATGCAGGTCGTCGGTCCGGACCGAGAGCAAGAACAGCAGTCGACCCCGTGCGGTGCGGGAGAGCGCGACGGCGAGATCTCTAGTCGAGGTGTCCGCCCAGTGCAGGTCCTCCAGCACCAGCAGCACCGGTCCGGAGGCGGCGGCCTCCAGGACGGCCAGGCGTAGGTCCTCCAGGAGGTTGCGCTGCTCCAGGCTGCTCGTCGTCGCGGGGTCGAGGAACGCGCGCATCCGTCGTGCCAGTGGTCGAGAATCGACGTCCTGGATCCCGGCCACGAGCGTGGTGACAGCCTCGATCACGGGTCCGAACGAGATCCCCGCCTCGATGTCGAGACAGTGGCCCACGCCGACGCTGAAACCAAGCTCCTCCGCTCGGCGGGCGAGGTCAGCGACGAGCGTGGTCTTGCCGACCCCGGCGTCCCCGGCGACCACGACGATCCCGTGCTCGCCCTTGAGCGCGAGCGAGAGGGCGTCGTACAACTCAGCCTGCTCGAGCTCACGACCGAGCAGTGCCGCTGTCCCTCTTCGTCCGGGCACCGATGCCACCGCCTCGGGTGGTGCGTCAGGGTTCCGAGACAGATCATCGTAGGAGCAAGCAAGCGGATCACTCACGACAGCCCGGGCGTCGTCTTCCCGCCGGTCGTGGTCGGCCCGAACTGGAGTCCGCGGATCGATCGATCATCTCCACGTTGATGGGAGTTGTTGTCGATTCCCGCTCGTCTCGCCCGTCAGGCAGAGTGAAGACGCCGAAATCGGGAGGTTCCATGTCAGAAATGCCGCGTCACCGCTACCTGCTCTTGCTGCCAGCGCCGGAGGAGGAGTGGGCGAAGCTGCCGGAGTCCGAGCACGAGATCGGGATGCAGAACCATCAACGGTTCCACGAAGCGCTCGCCGCTCGTGGGCACGAGATGATCATGGGCAGCCCGCTCGAGGCCTCCGCCGCCGCGATCTCGATGCGGAACACCGGCCGAGGATCGGCCCTGGTCACCGAGGGTCCGTTCACCGAGTCCGCCGAGCAGGTGGTCGGCTTCTACCTGGTCGACTCCTCCGACGAGGCCGACCTGCTCGAGGTCGTGCGTGGGTTCGCCGAGGGCGGTGACCACGTGGAGGTACGTCGCCTGCTCACCGACTGACCCGGACACGGCGGGCATCATCCGCCGCAGCGACCCGCTCATCCCGATGCTGAGGTGAGCTGGCGTCCGGGCGGGTCAGCTGACGAGCGCGGTCAGGTAGTAGCAGCCGACCGCCGGCGTACCCCCGTAACCGTCCGGCAGATACGGGGCCGGACCCGTGATCTCCAGCGGCGTCCACACGCTCTCGGCCTGGAGCCGGTCGACCACGGCTTGGCATGTGCGGGTGGGCCACAGGTCCTCGCGCTGCGTCGCGACCACGAGTCCCCCCGGCCGGGCCACCCTCGCGAACTCTCGCCACACCGCTTCGACCTCTGGAAGGTACGTCATCACCCCCACACAGACGACCGCGTCCACGCTGCCGTCCTCGATGGCGAGTCGCTGCTGGAGGTCCGCTTGCTCGAGCGAGTCATAGGCTCCGCACTGCTGGGCGATCTCGAGAGACGCGCGCGAGATGTCGAGTCCGAGGACCTGTCCTGAGAATCCTCGAGCGCGAAGCGCTCGGCCGACGAGTCCGGTGCCGCACCCTACGTCGAGCACCGAGCCCACCGCGGGGTGCCGGGTGACGACGATCTCAGCCACCACGGTGGGAGCCTGGTAGGACCACGAGGTCAGGTCGTCGTCGTAGCTGTGCGCCCACTCGTCGTACCGGCCGGCGACCTCCCGAGGATCGCTCGTGCCCTGGTGCAACCAGTCGCCCATGGGGGCCGCGTCGGGAACCATCGCGCCAGCGTCTCACGCGACAGCAGTGGTGCTGCGGCCCGGCCTCTCGCTGGTCCGCCTGCGTCACTCCGCCGCCTGTCGGCTGCCACCGTCGCGGGCTGAGTCACGTGCTCACATACAACGCCCGCCAGCGACTGAGTCGCCGGCGGGCGTTTTCCACGCTCAAAGGCCCCGCATCAACGCGTCCCCCCGGTCGCGTCGGTCGAACCCCCCACGTAGACATCTTCGACGTTAACCGGTCGACCGACGGTGAGCACTGACCCGTTGTGATGGTTTCCGAGTAAACCTGATACCCGGGACGACCAGGGGACGAGTTGCAGCATTGCACGACGTGGCGGGCCTGGTCGTTGCGGCGGTGCGCAAGGAGGCGGTCCTCTCACGCGGGTTCGGCGCTCGTGAGTCGGCAGCCATGCGGTCGGCCACTACTCCCCTCAACGTGACCCGATGAGCTGCAGGTGCGCTCACCCCGAGCGCGCTGAGAGCCCGATGACGTCGCCCGCATCTGTGCTCTCGCGGCCGACGAACGTGAGGACCGCGAGGACGCGACGGTTCTCGTGCCGATCCTCGTTGAGTCCGAGCTTGGTGAAGACGCGGCTGACGTGAGTCTCGACCGTCTTGAGCTCCACAGTGAGCAGCTCGCCGATGGCGCGGTTCGACCGACCCTCGGCCATCAGCGCGAGAACCTCCAGTTCGCGCGGGGAGAGCTGGTCGAGCAGGTCGTCTTGATGCGCTCGACCGAACGTGCGATCGGCGGCGCTCCTGGGACGGGACATGGTTGTGGTCATCGCTTCTTCGTCGCTCCTGGTGACGGGTTGTGCCTTGTCACCTGTACGTCGATCCACAGACCGTAAATGCGACATCCGGGTACCGAACGCCTGCGCCGAGACATCGGACACGGGACTGACACATCTGACTGCGTCACACCGCCGCGAGCAACCGCGTCACTCCGCCGGCTGCCGGTTCTGAGAGGCATTCGCTGGCCGGACGGCCGCGTCGTCCATGCAGTTGCGAAGAACTCGACTGAAGGAGGACTGGTCGGCCTAGTACGGTCCTGGTCATGACCTCGGATGAGTTCGTGCCAGTCGGATTCGATCCGCCGACCTCACTGGCCACCGAGCAGTTCCGTCTCGAACCGCTGGGCCCGCAGCACAACGAGGCTGATCGTGCCGCCTGGATGTCGAGCATCGAACACATACGCTCCACTCCGGGCTATCCCGACGGCAGGTGGCCACCTCATGACGGGATGACGCTCGAGGAGAACCTCCACGACCTGCGCCGCCATGCCGACGACTTCACGCGGGGCGCCGGTTTCACCTTCACCGTTCTCGACCCAACCGACGACGACGTCATCGGTTGCGTCTACCTCTATCCTGCGGCCTCCGAGGACTGGGATGTCACGGTGCAGTCCTGGGTGCGGGCCGACAGGTCGGGCCTCGACGGTCCCCTCGCCGACGCAGTCGCACGCTGGCTCGCCACCGAGTGGCCCTGGGAGCGCGTGGACCGCTGCGGTCGCTGAGTCGTGACCGGACGGCGTACGACGTTGAGGTGCGGCTAGTCGCTGCGATCGGGATACCGTCCCGGCCCGATTGCTACGTCAGCCGCTCGAGGATGAGCTCGCGCACCCGGTGGGCGTCGGCTTGCCCGCGCATCTCCTTCATCACCTCGCCGATCAGAGCGCCCGCGGCCGCGACCTTGCCGTCACGGATCTTGTCGGCCACGTCGGGGTTGGCGGCGATGGCGTTGTCAACGGCCGTGCTGAGGGCACCGTCGTCGGACACGATCGCCAGCCCACGGGCGGCGACGATCTCGTCCGGCGTGCCCTCACCGTCGAGCACTCCGTCGAGGACCTGGCGGGCGAGCTTGTCGTTGAGGGTGCCCTCGTCGACGAGCGCCTGTACGCGGGCCACGTCGGCCGGGGTCACGCCCAGGTCGGGCAGCTCGACCTCCGACTCGTTCGCCCGCCGCGCGAGCTCACCGAGCCACCACTTCCGGGCTGACTGCGGTACGGCGCCTGCCGCGATCGTCTCCTCGACCAGCCCGAGCGCGCCGGCCCCGACGGTGTCGCGCATCTCGAGGTCCGAGAAACCCCACTCCTCCTGGAGCCTGGCCCGCCGCTCGTGCGGCGGCTCGGGAAGCTCCTTCCGCAGCTCCTCGACCCACTCGCGGCTCGGAGCGACCGGCACCAGGTCGGGCTCGGGGAAGTAGCGGTAGTCGTCGGCGTCGGACTTCTCGCGGCCACTGGTGGTGACGCCGGTGTCCTCGTGCCAGTGCCGGGTCTCCTGCAGGATGCTGCCGCCGTCGGCGAGCACGGCCGCGTGCCGTTGCACTTCGTAGCGGGCCGCGCGTTCGACCGATCGCAGCGAGTTCACGTTCTTGGTCTCCGTACGGATGCCCAAGCTCTCGGCACCCTTGGGTGCGAGCGACAGGTTGACGTCGCAGCGCAACGACCCCTGCTCCATCCGTACGTCGCTCACGCCGAGGCCGAGCAGCAGGTCGCGGAGCTGGCCGACGTACGCGCGTGCGACCTCGGGCGCCTTCACCCCGGTGCCGAGCACCGGCTTCGTGACGATCTCGATCAGCGGGATGCCGGCACGGTTGTAGTCGACCAGCGAGTAGTCGGCGCCGTGGATGCGGCCGGACGTGCCGATGTGGGTGGACTTCCCGGTGTCCTCCTCCATGTGGGCGCGCTCGATGCCGACCCGATAGGTCTCGCCGTCGACCTCGACGTCCATGAAGCCGTCGAACGCGATCGGCTCGTCGTACTGAGACGTCTGGAAGTTCTTCGGCATGTCCGGGTAGAAGTAGTTCTTCCGCGCGAACCGGCACCACCTCGCGATCTCGCAGTTCAGCGCCAGCCCGATCCGGATCGCCGACTCGACCGCCTTCGCGTTGACGACCGGCATTGACCCGGGCAGCCCCAGGCAGGTCGGACAGGTCTGGGTGTTCGGCTCGGCACCGAACTCGGTCGGGCAGCCGCAGAACATCTTGGTCGCGGTGTTCAGCTCGACGTGCACCTCGAGCCCGAGCGCGGGGTCGAACTGCGCGAGCGCGTCGTCGTACGACAGCAGGGTCGCGGTCATCGCTCGCCTCCGTGGTTTCGAGACGGGCGCAGCCCGCCCTCCTCAACCAGCGGAGCTGGTGGTCGCGGCCCGCCCTCCTCGACCAGCGGAGGAGCCTGGTCGAGCAGCCGGCCACCCCACTCCTGGACGAGCAGCGTCTCGAGGGCGGCCCCCACGCGGTAGACCCGGTCGTCGGCCATGGCGGGCGCGAGGATCTGGACGCCGGCAGGGAGCCCGTCCTCGTCGGCCAGGCCGCTCGGCACCGAGATGCCGGGGACGCCGGAGAGGTTCGCCGGGATCGTGGCCAGGTCGTTGAGGTACATCGCGAGCGGGTCCTCGACCTTCTCCCCGATCTTGAACGCCGTGGTCGGCGCCGTCGGGCTGACCAGCACGCCGGCCCGCTCGAACGCCGCCTCGAAGTCGCGCGCCACCAGCGTGCGCACCTTCTGCGCCTGGCCGTAGTAGGCGTCGTAGTAGCCGCTGGACAGGGCGTAGGTGCCGAGGATGATCCGGCGCTTCACCTCGTCGCCGAAGCCGGCCTCACGCGTTGCGCGCATGACATCTTCCGCACTCGGGTCGCCCTCCGGAGTGACCCGCAGCCCGTAGCGCATCGCGTCGAAACGAGCCAGGTTGGACGACGCCTCGGCGGGGAGGATCAGGTAGTACGTCGCCAGGGCGTGGACGAAGCTCGGGCACGAGACCTCGACGACCTCGGCCCCGGCCTTGGTCATCAGCTCGACGGACTCCTCGAACCGAGCGAGCACGCCGGCCTGGTACCCCTCGCCCCCGAGCTCCTTGACAACCCCGATGCGGACGCCGGTGAGGTCGCCGTCGGCACCCCGCCGGGCCGCGTCGACCAGTGCCGGGACCGGTTCGTTGATCGAGGTCGAGTCGAGCGGGTCGTGCCCACCGATCAGCTCGTGGAGCAGGGCAGCGTCGAGGACCGTCCGGGTCACCGGACCCGCCTGGTCCAGCGAGTTGGCCAGCGCCACGAGCCCGTAGCGGGACACCCCGCCGTACGTCGGCTTCACGCCGACCGTTCCGGTGACCGCGCCCGGCTGACGGATGGAGCCACCGGTGTCGGTGCCGAGCGCCAGCGGCGCTTCGTACGCCGCGACCGCGGCCGCGCTGCCGCCTCCCGACCCTCCGGGGACGCGGTCGAGATCCCACGGGTTGTGGCTCGGCCCGTAGGCGCTGTGCTCGGTGGACGAGCCCATCGCGAACTCGTCCATGTTCGTCTTGCCCAGGATCGGCAGACCGGCGCCACGCAGCCGGGTGACCACGGTGGCGTCGTACGGCGGGACCCAGCCCTGGAGGATCCGCGACCCGCACGTCGTCGGGAGCCCGCGGGTAGCCATCACATCCTTGACCGCGATCGGGATTCCGTCGAGTGTGCTCCACAGCTCGCCTGCCGCACGCCGCTCGTCGGACTCCGCCGCGGAGCGCAGCGCTCCCTTGGCATCGACATGCAGGAAGGCGTGAACGTCGCCGTCGACCTCCGCGATGCGGTCGAGGTGGGTCTGGGTGATGGCGACGCTCGTCGTCTCGCCCGCCGCGAGGGCCTCGGCCAGCTCGGTGGCGGTGCGCATCTCCAGGCTCACTGCTCGTCTCCCAGGATCCGCGGCACCTTGAACCGCTGCAGCTCCTCCTCCGGCGCGCCGCTCAACGCCTCCTCGGGCGTCAGGCAGGGCGCGACGACGTCGTCGCGGAACACGTTGGTGAGCGGCAGTGCGTGCGAGGTGGGCGGCACGTCATCGCCCGCCACCCCCTGGATCGAGGCGATCGAATCGAGGATCACGCTGAGCTGGGGCGCGAGGTGGTCCAGCTCGGCGTCGCTCAGCCCGATCCGCGCGAGGTCGGCGAGGTGCGACACCTCGTCGCGCGAGATCGTCGCGTCACCGGGCGCGCCGGAGCTCTCTGGGGTCTCGGGCATGGGTTCATCCTAGGGAGGCAGCACCCGACCCAACCATTCGGTTAAGCCGCGGCATCTGAAGGGGTGACCACGCACCGAGCACCTCGGGAGAACCCATGGCACGACCACCCTCGGATGCCGAGTTCACCGAGTTCGTCCATGCCTCGTGGCCGGCGCTGTACCGCACGGCGTACCTGATGCTCGGGGACCGAGGCCTCGCCGAGGACCTCGTGCAGACGGCCCTGGCCAAGACGTACGCGTCCTGGGGCAAGGTGCGGGAGCTCGACGCCGCGCGGGGGTACGCCGGCACCACCCTGGTCAACACCGCGTCGAGCTGGTTCCGGAAGAAGAGCTGGCGCAACGAGCACCCCACCGAACGCCTCCAGGAGCACGCGTACAACGACGACCCGAGCGTGCGTCCGACGATCATGCACGCCCTCGCCCAGCTGCCGCCCCGGCAGCGCGCCGTGGTCGTCCTCCGGTTCTACGACGACCTCTCGGTCGCCGACACCGCCCACGCCCTCGGCTGCGCCGAGGGCACCGTGAAGAGCCAGACCTCGGACGCGCTCGCCGCACTGCGTCGGCTGCTCGGCGAAGCCGTCGTCCCGCTGGAGTCAGGAGCCACCCATGACTGACCGACTCGCCACTCTCCTGCACGGTGAGGTCGAGACCCTCGACATCCCGGCGCCTCCTGCCCCGGAGATCCTCGGCGCCGGCCGTCGCCTGCGCCGGCGCCGGGCCTGGACCCAGCGCGGTGGCGCGGCGCTGCTCGCCGCAGCGGTGGTCGCAGCCGGCACGATCGCCCTGCAGGGACGGGGCCACTCCACCGAGGCGACCCCGGCGACCCAGGGCCCGCCGATGATCGCCTATGCGGTCGGCGACACGGTCTACCTCGAAGGCGGCGCCCCGGTGAAGATGCCCGAGGTCGCCCAGACCCTTTACTACACGTCCGCCGGCATCCTGGTCCGCACGAACAAGGACGGTTTCTCCGACGGCGGCGCGCCGTTCCACTTCGAACTGGTCAAGCCTGACGGGTCAGCCACCGCGCTCGACGTCACCCTCGGAGACGTCGTGCCCTCCACCGACCCGACCGAGCCCTACGTGGCCTGGGCCACCGTGACCGACGGAAAGATCCAGGTTGTCGTCCACGACGTCAGCACGGACCTGGACGTCGCCACGGTCGACGTGCCGGGCACGTTCAGCTGGGGCAGCTGGGAGGCGCCACCGGTGTCGTTGTCCGGCGACGAGGTGTACGTCGCCACCGACGACAAGGCCGAGATCGTCGACTGGCGGACGGGCGAGACGCGTCCGAGCGACGTGGTCCCCGGCTCGATGAACACCACCGTCAACGGTGGACACGCGCTCATCTGGCAACGGGATCTGATCCAGGTTCTCGACGCGGACTCCGGCGACGTCCTCCTCCGCGTGGACGGCGAGGCCAACGACGCCCGGCTGTCCCCGGACGGACGCTTCGCGACCGTGAGCCGAGCCGGCCAGGACGAGTTCTACGACCTGGAGAGTGGGGACACCTCCCGCGTCTCGTTGTCGTCCTGGGGCTGGAGCTCGGACAGCAGCGAGGTGTTCTCCGTGGCCGGATCGACCCTGACGACGTGCAGCACGACGACGGGCCGGTGCCAGGACAGCTCGGTGCCACCCGTGGGCCGGGACGGCTTCGTGAGGTATGCCGGCACGGCGAACGAGAGCTGATCGAAATTTGACCGATCGACGGCGTCACAGGTTGGTCAAACCGCCCACATGGATGGCCCGCGCGGGCTAGCGTGCAAACCCGAACACACCTAGCCACCCCCAGGCTGACTATGAACACCGCGCTCAACACGGTCCGCGAGACCGAGGTCAACGGCGTCCTGTGCTTCTTTGTGGACATGGGACGCCCGGCTTCTGCTGCCCACCTGATCTTCCGCCAGGGCCTCGCTGACGAGCCTCTGCACGAGACCGGCTGGCTGCACCTGCTGGAGCATCTCGCCCTGCTCGACCGCGAGACCCTGAGCCGGCCGATCAACGGCCAGATCTCGATGCTGTTGACGCGCTTCGCGGCGTTCGGAAGCCCCGATGAGCTCGTGACGAACCTCGCTGCGCTCTGCCACTGGGTGGCCGACCCCGACTTCAGGCTCCTGGCCCGGGAACGCGGGGTCCTCCAGGCCCGCGCCCACCAGCGGCACGACCCGCTGATCCGCTCGCTGACGTGGCGGTATGGCGCAACCGGGCCCGGCGTCACCAGCTACTCCGAGATCGGATCGCTCCGGGCCACCCCTGAGCTCCTGGCCGACCGCGCGTGGCGGGTGTTCAACGCCGCCAATGCGATCCTGGTGCTGGACGGCCCACCCCCGCCCGACCTCAAGCTCCCCTTGCCGGGCGGTGAGTACCTCCCCCCGACGCCGACCGAGTCGGTGTCGAGGCGTCTGCCAGCGGCGTACCACGACGACGCTGGACTGACCCTGAGCGGCGTCGTCACGCGCACCCACGAGGCGACGTTCCTGCCCGGGATCCTCGAGCGCGCCGTGCACGACGGCCTTCGGCAGAGCACCGGCGGCGCGTATGCGCCGTGGTCGAGCATGGTCGAAGTCGACGATCAGCACCTCGTCGTGGGCGGTGGCTCCAACGTGGTGCCGGAGATCCTGACCACGATCGCGAATGCCGGTCTCGACGTCGTCACACGCCTGGCAGAGGACGGCGTGCCCCGGCCCTGGGTCGAGGAGGCGGTGCAGCAACGGCTGGGCCGGCTCGACTCCCCGGCCGCGATGGCCGACGTGGCCCTCGAGTCGGCGTACGCCGTGCTCAGCGACGGCGTCCCGCTCTCGCACGAGGAGATGCTCGACCAGCTGCGGGGCACCGACCCGCAGCTGGTGGACCACGCCGCTCGCGAGCTCGAGTCGACCCTCCTGGTCGGACTGCCCGAGAACGCCAAGCTTGCACGTGGGCTGAAGCTGGTCTCGTTCCCCGAGGCCGAGCCCGTCAGCGAGGGGAAGCGGCACAGTCACGTCAACTGGCCGGCCGACCTCTCGACTTTCTCGGCGCACAACGAGCTCGCCGAGGCGGTCAACGGCCTGGCGGCCCGCTCCATGCGCATCGAAGACGTGGTCGGGCTCTTCGCCTGGCGTGACGGCACCCGCCGGCTCGTCGGTCGCGACGGGTCGGTCCTCGAGATGGAGGCCCGGCAGTGGGTCGACGGCGACGGCCTCGCCCAGGCGCTGGACGCAGCGGTGGCCGATGACCTGTACATCCCGATGCCGGACCGCGAGGTCACCTTCAAGCGGATGGGGGTCGCCGAACGCTGCGCGATCGGCTTCGCCCGCGCGGCCAACACCAAGCCCGGCTTGATCGTGCTGATCTCGGTGATGGTGCTCCTCACGCTGTTGTCCGTTGTGGGCGGCCACCGTTTCGTGGCGTTCGTCCTCCTGGTGCTCAGCGCGTGCCTCGGCGCCCAGCTGTGGCGCATCGAGGGCGGCCAGCTGGGCCCGCGCCCGACTCCGCCCTCGCCCGGACCGGCCTGACCGCCCCCCGTGCCCCGGACGACCCTGCGCGACGGTCGCACGCTCCACTGGTCCGAGGGCGGAGATCCCGACGGCACTCCGGTGGTCTTCTTCCACGGCTGCCCCGACACGCGACGTGCTGCCTGGAGCGGCCACGAGCCCGCCCGCGCTGCCGGCATCCGGCTCGTCGCAGCGAACCCACCTGGGTACGGCACCTCCACACCGGCGCCGCCTCGTACCAGCGGGATCCTCCCGACCGCCGCAGGGTAGGTGGGGTCAGAGGCCGCTGGGACCACTCTCGAGCAGCACCTTGAAGCCGCCCTCGTCGAGGATGAGGACGCCGAGCTGCTCGGCCTTCTCGGCTTTGGAGCCGGCGTTGTCGCCGATGACGACGTAGTCGGTGTTCTTCGACACGGAGCCGGCTGCCTTGCCCCCGCGCGAGACGATCGCCTCCTTGGCTGAGTCGCGCGAGAAGTCGACCAGCGAGCCGGTGACCACGATCGTGAGTCCCTCCAGGGTGCGCGGCGTCGACTCGTCGCGCTCGTCGGCCATGCTGACTCCGGTCTTCGCCCACTTGTCGACGATCGCGCGATGCCAGTCGACACCGAACCACTCGATCACCGACTCGGCGATGGTCGGACCGACGCCTTCCGCCGCCGCCAGCTCTGCCTCGGACGCCGCGCGGATCGCCGCCATCGAGCCGAACTCGGTCGCGAGCGCTCGCGCCGCCGTCGGGCCGACGTGACGGATCGACAGGGCGACGAGCACCCGCCAGAGCGGCACCGTCTTGCGCTCGGCGAGGTTGGCGAGCAGCCCGTGTCCGTTGGCGCTGAGCTGCGGGCCGTCCTCGCCCTTCTTGGGTGCCCGGGTGAACAGGTCGGTCAGGAGCAGCTTGTCGCGATCGAGGTCGAACACGTCTCCCTCGTCGGTCAGCACCCCGGCGTCGAGCAGGGCATGGGCCGCCTCGGCCCCGAGGCCCTCGATGTCGAAGGCGCCGCGGCTCGCGACGTGGTAGACCCGCTCGAGCAGCTGGGCCGGGCATGCTCGCGTGTTGGGGCATCGCAAGTCCTTGTCGCCCTCCTTCTGCTGGACCAACTCGGTGCCGCAGGAGGGGCAGTTCGTGGGCATGACCCACTCCACAAGCCCGTCCGGCCGCAGGGGGAGAACCGGCCCGACGATCTCGGGGATCACGTCGCCGGCCTTGCGCAGCACGACGGTGTCGCCCGGGCGGACGTCCTTGCGCTTCACCTCGTGCGCGTTGTGCAGGGTCGCGCGCTCGACGGTCGAGCCGGCGACCTTGGTCGGCTCCATCACGCCGAACGGCGTCACCCGGCCGGTGCGACCGGTGTTGACCTCGATCGACAGCAGCTTGGCGTTGACCTCCTCCGGCGGGTACTTGAATGCGATCGCCCAGCGCGGGGCGCGCGAAGTCGAGCCGAGCCGGCGTTGGAGCACGACCTCGTCGACCTTGATCACGACGCCGTCGATCTCGTACGGGACGATCGTGTGCCGATGCTCGCCGGCGTTCTCGATGTAGGCCTTCACGTTCGCCAGCGAGGGCAGCACGGTCACCTTGTCGGAGATCGGGAGCCCCCACGCCCGCAGCGCGTCGTACGCCGTGGACTGTGACACCGGGTCGAAGCCCTGGCGGGCCCCGATGCCGTGGCAGACCATCCCGAGGTCGCGCGACGCGGTCACCCGTGGGTCCTTCTGCCGGAGCGATCCAGCGGCGGCGTTGCGCGGGTTGGCGAAGACCGGCTTGCCGGCCTCGCCCATCGCGAGGTTGAGTCGCTCGAACGCCTCGCCCGGCAAGAACACCTCGCCGCGCACCTCGACCAGCTCGGGCACCGGGAACTCATGGGTGCCGGTCAGCCGGTGGGGCACGGAGTCGATGGTGCGGACGTTCGGTGTGACGTCCTCACCGGTGAGGCCGTCGCCGCGGGTGAGCGCCCGCGTCAGCCGGCCGCGCTCGTAGAGCAGGTTGATCGCGAGCCCGTCGACCTTGAGCTCGCACAGCAGCGCCGGGTCGTCGACGCCGTCCCGCGCCAACCGGGCATGCCACGACTCCAGCTCGTCGTAGGAGAACGCATTGTCGAGGCTCTCCATGCGCTGCAGGTGGTCGACGGCGGTGAACTCGGTCGAGACCGCGCCGCCGACCTTCTGCGTCGGTGAGTCCGGTGTGCGGAGCTCGGGGAACTCCTCCTCGAGCCCCTGGAGCCCACGCAGGCGGCGGTCGTAGTCCGCGTCGGAGAGCGTGGGTTCGTCGAGGACGAAGTAGCGCCAGCGGGCGTCCTCGATGTCCTCGCTCAGCTGACGGTGGCGCTCCTTGGCCTCGGGAGTCGCCGATCGCGGTTCGCCCATGGCCCTATCCTGCCAACGACCGCCGACAGGTCACGACCCGGTGGCGGTGCCATCCCGCTCATCCGGTCGGGCCGACGTACCGAACCAACCGCCGGGGAGATGACCGTGACCGACCCTGCCCCGGCCACTCCCGTCGTGACCGTTCTCGGCGCGGTCGACACCCCACAGGCAGCAGTGCTCGTGCTGCACGGCGGCAAGGACCGCTCGCGGGCGGCCGTCACCGGGCGCAGCTTGTCGTGGCAGCGCGCCGCGGCGCTCGGGCGGACCCTGGGCCGGCGACTGCACGAGAACGGGGTGGCCGTCCACCTGCTCCGCTACCGCTCCGTCGGCTGGAACGGCGACGGAGCTGACCAGGTCGCCGACGCCCGCTGGGCGCTCGACGGGATGCGGGAGTCGCTCGGCGAGGTGCCGGTCGTCCTGGTCGGGCACTCGATGGGCGGCCGCACGGCGTGCCACGCCGCCGACCACGCACTGGTCGCGGGGGTCGTCGCCCTCGCCCCGTGGCTCCCACCCGACGAACCGGTCGAGCCCCTGGCCGGCAAAGAGCTCCACGCGGCCCACGGTCGGCGCGACCGGGTCACCCGCGCCCGGGACACACAGGCCTTCGTCGAGCGCGCCGCCAAGGTCGCCCGGGCGGCGTCCTTCACCGACATGGGCGACCGCGGACACTACCTGCTCAGGGGCGTCCACGCGTGGAACGCCTTCGCCGTGGACCGAGTACGCCACATCCTCTGACCATCGGCTCGGTTTTCGTCCCGAGTCCGGATGAAACTGATTTGTTTCATCCGAGTCGTTCCGCTAACGTCCCTCATGGAACGAAACCGTTTCGTTTCATCCACATGAACGACAGGTGACCACCGGATGACCCCCGAGGCCGCAGCCGCCGCCCTCCGACCGCGTGTGGAGGGCGACCGCGAGCAGGAGATCCTCGACGCCGCCCTCGAGGTGCTGGCCGACGTCGGCTACGACCGGCTCACCATGGACGCGGTCGCCCAGCGGGCCAAGGCGTCCAAGGCCACGCTGTACCGGCGCTGGAACTCCAAGGCCACGCTCGTCGTCGAGGCGCTCGCCCGCGTCAAGGGAGTCCCGGTGCTCCCCGACACCGGCGACCTCCGCAGCGACCTGCTCGCGGCCTTCTGCGGTATGGGCGGTCTCACCGACCACGACACCACCGCGACGTTCGGCGCCGTCATGACCGCGGTCAGCACCGACCCGGAGTTCGCTCACGAGTTCCGCGAGCAGGTCGTCGAGCCCAAGGCTCGCGTGTCGCGCCTGATCTTCGAGCGCGCTCGCGATCGCGGGGAGCTCCGCGACGACCTGGACCTCGACATCGTCCTCCCGGCTCTCGCCGGGATCGTCCTCCACCGCGTGTTCGTCTTCGGCGACACGCCAGATCAGGCGCTGATCGAGCGCGCGATCGACCAGATCATCATGCCCGCTGTCAGGCCGCAGGGCTGAACCCCGTCAAGTAGTCAAGCAACCAAGAAGTCACACGTAAGGAACCCCATGTCCGACCTGACCGAAGCCGTCGACGCTCCCGAGTCGGAGAACACCACTTCCGACCGGAAGCAGCACCTCGGCTGGGCGCTGGTGCTGATCTGCATCGCCCAGCTGATGGTGGTCCTCGACGCCACGATCGCCAACATCGCGCTGCCGTACATCGGCAGAGATCTCCACATGTCCGGCACGAACCTCACCTGGATCGTGACGGGCTACTCCCTCGCCTTCGGCGGCCTGCTGCTTCTGGGCGGCCGTCTCGGCGACCTGTACGGCCGCCGCCGGGTCTTCATGGCCGGCCTCACCATTTTCGCCGTCGCCTCGCTGCTGGGTGGTCTCGCCCAGAGCGAGGTTCTGCTGCTGAGCGCCCGGGGTCTGCAGGGTCTCGGCGCGGCGCTGGCCTCCCCCGCGGCCCTCGCGCTGATCACGACCACGTTCCCGGCGGGCCCGGCGCGCACCCGCGCCTTCGCCGTGTACGCCGCCATGTCCGGCGCCGGTGCGGCAGTTGGCCTGATCCTTGGCGGCTGGCTGACAGGGCTCGACGTGAACCTGTTCAACACCCAGGACGGATGGCGCCTCACCTTCCTGATCAACGTGCCGATCGGCATCATCGCCGCCTTGCTGGCTCCTCGGTTCCTCAAGGAGTCGGCGTCCCGACCCGGCCAGCTCGACATCCCGGGTGCCGTCCTCGGCACCGGCGGTCTGCTCGCCCTGGTCTACGGGCTGACCCGCGCCGGCAACGTCAACTACGGGTGGAGCAACGAGTGGACGATCGCGAGCCTGGTCGCCGCCGGCGTCATGCTCGTGATGTTCTTCCTCGTGGAGTTCCGCGTGGAGCACCCGCTGCTGCCGTTCCGGATCTTCATGAACCGGACCAGGGCCGCGAGCTTCGTGGCCATGATGCTGCTGCCGGCGGCCATGTTCGCGATGTTCTTCTTCCTGAGCCTGTTCATCCAGAACGTGATGGGCTTCAGCCCGCTCAAGGCCGGCTTCGCGTTCCTGCCGTTCAGCATCTGCATCATCATCAGCGCGACGATCGTGTCTCAGCTGGCCAACCGGTTCGACCCGCGCTACATCGCCGGAACCGGCACGCTGATGGCCACCGTGGCCCTCTACGGGTTCTCACGGCTCTCCGTTCCCTCGAGCGGCGCTGACGTGCTGGCCGCGATCAAAACCGGCCAGCCCCTGGGCGCGGACGTCAACTACTGGACGCAGATCCTGCCGTTCGTCTGCCTGATGGCCCTCGGCATGGGCGCGGTGTTCGTGCCGCTGACCCTGACCGCCGTCCACCACGTGCGGGCGGAGGACTCGGGTGTCGGCTCCGGTGTGCTCAACACGATGCAGCAGATCGGTGGCGCACTCGGCCTGGCCACGCTGTCGACCGTGGGCAGCCACTTCAACAACATCCACGCCGCGAAGATCGGGCCGACCATCACGCAGGGTCTGTCCCAGCTCGACCCGAACGTCGTCCAGGCTCTGATGGCGAAGTTCGACGTCAGTGCTCCGGCCAACCTGACCGCGGTCCTGGCGTATCTCGGTGGCTTCCCGACCGGGGCCACCCACGCCTTCCTCGTCGGCGTCTTCATGATGCTCGCCGGGTCGGCCGTGGTGTGGATCTTCCTCGACGTCAAGCACGAGGAGCTGGCCACCGACGCGCCTGAGCAAGAGCGTGTCCACGTCGGCTGATCCCAGCCGTCTGACGTACGACGCCCCCGGAGCCTCGCTCCGGGGCGTCGTCGTGGTCAGCGCTTGCGCGCGAGGCTCACTCCGTCGCGCACCGGGAGCAGCACCACGTCGACCCGGTCGTCGGCGACGAGTGCCTCGTTGAGAGCGTGGATCGCACGGTCGTCGTCGTTCTCCGGGTCGAGCACGCGGCCGTCGCGGAGCATGTTGTCCAGCACCATCAGGCCGCCGGGGCGCATTCGCGGGAGGATCTCCTCGACGTACGCCGGGTAGCCGGTCTTGTCGGCGTCGATGAAGGCGAAGTCCAGGTGGGGATCGGCCGGCAGCGATCGCAATGTGTCGACGGCCGGCGCGATCCGGAGCTCGATCCTGTCGGTGACGCCGGCCCGCTCCCAGTAGCGTCGGGCGATCGCCGTCCACTCCTCGCTCACGTCGCAGCAGAGCAGGTGCCCGTCCGACGGCAACCCACGGGCGATGCAGATCGACGAGTAGCCGGTGAAGGTGCCGACCTCGACCGCCTGCCGGGCGCCGGTCAGCCTGACCAGCATGGTGAGCAGCTCTCCCTCATCGTGCGAGATCTGCATGACCGCACGGCCGCCGAGCTCGCGGTGCGTCTCCCCCGCGAGGTCACGCAGCACGTCGTCGGCGGGTTCGGAATGGGCGAGCAGGTAGTCGTTGACGGCGGGAGAGACGATGTCCATGCCGCCCAGTCTGCCGCAGCTCTCGAACGAGGCGAGGGTGCCGAGCGGTTGCACGGAAGGTACGCCGAGTGATCGCCGCGACCGAGAACCTCGAGGCGCGGCGTAGCCCTGTGTGCAGCCGCAAAGCGGTTGTCCTTCGTATACGGTTCAGCGACGGCACCGTCCACGCTGCGGAGAGGCGACGGGTGAGCAGACCCATGGCACCAGCGATGCCCGACGGCGGGATCGTCGGCGGCTCGATCGGCGACCGGCACCTGAGCCTCCGCGACCAGGTCCTGGCCGAGCTGCGCACGCGCATCATCGACGCGCAGTACCGCCCGGGTGAGCGGCTCACCGAGGACCGGCTGGCCGCCGACTTCGGCGTCTCGCGCAACCCCGTCCGCGAGGCCCTGCGTGTCGTGGAGGCCGAGGGGTTCATCGAGCTCCAGCCTCGCCGCGGTGCGGTCGTGGCGACACCCGACGAGCGAACGATGCGCGACATGTTCGCCACCCGGGCCGTGCTCGAGCCGTGGGGGGCCCGCATCGCTGCGGAGCGCGCCACCGCACGGGAGCTCACCGCGCTCCGTCGGTTGCTGGACGACGCACGCGACGCCACCAACGAGTGCGACTTCGTCCGGGTGGCCGAGCTCAACAGCGCGCTGCACCACGCGGTCATGCAGATGTCGGGCAACCGGTGGCTGGTGCAGTTCTCGACCGCGATGCACCGCCACGTGCACTGGGTCTTCCGCCTCGGCGCCTCGGCCCGAGCAGTCCACTCCTGGGAGGAGCACGTCCGGCTGGTCGAGGCGCTCGAGGCACACGACCCCCTGGCCGCCGAACAGGCGGCCCGTGACCACGTGCACGCCGCCGAGACGGCGGCGTTAGACCGGGGCCCGCAGGGCGAGCCGGACTCCAGCGAGGTCTAGGGGCTATCGGCCGCTAGCGGCCAGAGGCGTAGCCCTGCTCGCCGCGCGGGTTCGCCGCGGCCGACAGGACGCCGGTCTCCGGGTCGCGCTCCACCGCGCACAGCCGGCCCAGCGACCACTGACCCGCACGGGTGGTGCGGTGGCCCCGGTCCGCCAACGCCTCGATCACGTCGTCTCCCATCCGGTCCTCCACCACCAGTTCGCAGGGTGACATCTCGCGTGGGTAGAACGAGCTCGGTACCGAGAGGGTGTGGAAGGTCGGTGCGTCGATCGCTTCCTGCAGGTCCGCGCCGCCGACGAGGTGTCGCAGCAGGAACGGCAGCTGCCACTGGTCCTGCTGGTCGCCGCCCGGGGTCCCGCAGGCCAGCACCGGTACGCCGTCGCGCAGGACGAGTGTCGGCGAGAGCGTCGTTCGCGGCCGTCGGCCGGGCGCCAACGACGAGGGCAAGTCGTCGTCCAGCCAGAACATCTGCATCCGGCTGCCCAGGCAGAAGCCGAGCTCGGGCACTGTCGGGGAGCTCTGGAGCCAACCCCCGCTCGGGGTCGCGGAGATCAGGTTGCCCCAGCGATCGACCACGTCGATGTGGCAGGTGTCGCCCCGCATCTCCCCGGCCCACGACAGCGTCGGCTCGCCGAGGCCCGCCGCCTCCGGCGTTCCGGACTCGGCGAGGACGTGCTCGGCCAGCCGCGGAGTCCGGCCGCCGGGCGACCCGGGCCGGAGCTCGGCCGACGCCTCATCTCCGACCATGGCCAGGCGTTGCTCGACGTACGCCGGCTCGAGCAGCTCGGCGACCGACACCGGGCTGCCGTCGCCGTACCACGCCTCGCGGTCGGCGAAGGCGAGCTTGAGGACCTCCGTCGTCACGTGCACGCCCTCGACGCCGGACGGGTCGAGCACATCGTCCGGCAGCCGGTCGAGCATCGCGAGGGACTCGAGCAGCAGCGGACCCTGGCCCCACAGGTCGGTCTTCGCGACCTCGAAGCCGCGGAAGCGCTGTGTGCGGGCCGGCTCGTAGGACGCGCTCCACGCCGCCATGTCAGCGCCGGTGAGCACGCCGGCGTGAGCCCGACCGCTGGAGTCCTGGAAGGGCCGCCGCTGGAACGTGTCGACGGCCTCCGCCACGAAGCCCTCGCGCCAGGCGCGCCGGGCGGCGTCGAACTGGGACTCGCGGTCCGACCCCGCGGCCTTGCCGGCGGCGATCAGCCGGTCGAGGACGTCGGCGTACGCCGGGTTGCCGACGAGCTCCCACGCACGTGGCAGCCGACCGCCGGGGATCCAGTGGGACGCCGACGTCGGCCAGTGCTCCGTGAACATCTGCTCCATCGCCCCGACGGTCGCAGCCGCCCTGGGCAACAGCGGGTGCCCATGCCTCGCGTAGCCGGCGGCGTACGACAGCACCGAGCGCAGCGATCGTGTGCCGTGGTCACGTCCGAGCATCAGCCAGGCGTCGACCGCCCCGGGGATCGCGGCCGCCAGCGGCCCGGACCCTGGCACGAGGTCGAGGTCGAGTCCCCGGAAATGCTCGATCGTCGCGCCTCGTGGCGCGGTCCCCTGACCGCACAGGACGATCGGGGTGGGGTCCTCCGCGGTGGCGAACACCGCCGGCACCTCACCTCCCGGGCCGTTGAGGTGCGGCTCGACGACGTGCAGCACGAACGCGCCGGCGACCGCCGCGTCGAAGGCGTTCCCGCCCGCCTCGAGCTCCGCCATCGCCGACTGCGACGCCAGCCAGTGCGTCGACGAGACCATGCCGAAGGTGCCGCGCAGCGTCGGACGCGTCATCATCTCCGTCATCGGCCGAACCTATCGGTCAGTCCGTGGCGGACGCCGTGAGCTCGCGTGCAACGTTCAGGCACAGGTCCGTCGCGCGTCGTGCCCAGGCAGACGAGGCGCCGGCCAGACCGCAGGACGGCGTGAGCACGAGCAGGTCGGAGACGCCATCAGGGTCGAGGCCGAGCAGGTCGAGGGTCCGCAGGACACTCTCGGTCACCGACCTCTCGGTGGGCGCATTCTCGGGTTCCAGTGACGGGACCACACCGAGCGCGACCCGCTCCCCCGCGTCGAGTGCTTCCGCGAGGGCGTCGAGTTCCTCCGGGCCGAGCACGGCCAGGTCTGCGCTGAGGCCGCGTGCGCCCGCGCCGCGGAGCAGACCCCACGGCGTACCCGGGGCGCACGAGTGCACCCAGGGCTCGCCCCCGGCGCGCTCGAACAACCAGCTGAGTGCCTCGGAGGCCTCGGGCGGGTGCACCGCGCGGTGCCTGCCGAAGCCGGACGCTGTGGGGACCGTGCCCGCCAGCACCGGGGCCAGCGCCGGCTCGTCGACCTGCACCACCACATGCTCCGCGTCGACCCGGCGGCGTACGTCGGCCAAATGGGTGGCCACGCCCTCGGCCAGCGCCTGAGCCACCTCACGCCGGGCGCCGTGATCCGCGAGCACCTTGTCGCCTCGCGGCTTCTCGACGCTTGCGGCCAGGGTCCAGGGCCCGGTGACCTGAACCTTGAGGACGCCGTGGAAGTCCTGCGTGTGCTCCTCGAGCAGGTCGAGATCCTGCGCCAGGAGCGACCGTGCGCGCCGATGGTCGATCCCCGGAGAGTCGGTCAGTCGCCAGCCCGCCGGCTGCAGGTCGAAGCCCAGATCGGCGATCATCGCCAGGGCGCGGCCGATCATGCCGGCGTGCGTGCCGCGACCGGGCAACTCCGGCAGGTAAGGCAGGTCGGGCGCCTCGCCGAAGACCACGCTGACCGCCTCGGCGTACTCCTCGGACGTGGTGCCGGGCCACGACCCGACCCCACTGGCGACCGTCATCGTCCCGCCCCCGAAGGGAGCGGTGAGATGGGATCGGTTCTGGTCGAAGAAACCGGTCCTGGTCCACCGCCCCGTGCGCTGCTGTCCCGCTGGCGGTGAACGAGGACCGGACGAGGTCCTGCGAATCGATCCTGGCTCACCGCTAGCCGACCGCAACCCGCGCGGCGGAGACGATCGTGGCCGAGCCGACGACGCGGGTGCCGTCGTAGATCACCGCCGCCTGGCCGGGCGCGATGCCCTGGGCGGGGTCGACGAGGTCGATCTCCACCTCGTCGCCGACGACACGGACCCGAGCCCGGTGCTCGCCGCCGTGGGCCCGCAGCTGGACGGTGCCGTCGAGTCCCGTCTCGGGGGCGGCGCCACACCAGCGCGCCCGGTCGGCGGTGATCCGGTCGACGGTCAGCGCCGCGCGCGACCCCACGGTCACGGTGCCCGACACGGGCTCGATGTCGAGGACGTACCGCGGCTTCCCGTCCGGTGCGGGACGGCCGAGCCGCAGTCCCTTGCGCTGGCCGATCGTGAAGCCGAAGGTGCCGTCGTGGCGGCCGAGCTGCGTCCCGGTCTCCGCGTCCACGATCGCGCCACCGTGGTTCGGAGCACGCTCACCGAGCTTCTCGCGCAGCCAGCCGGCGTTGTCGCCGTCGGAGACGAAGCAGATGTCGTGGGAGTCCGGCTTGTCGGCGACGAGCAGCCCGCGGGCGGCCGCCTCCTCGCGCACCTGCGGCTTCCCGGTGTCACCGAGGGGAAACAGCGAGTGCGCCAGCTGCTCCTGGGTGAGCACGCCGAGCACGTAGGACTGGTCCTTCCCGGCGTCGACGGCACGATGGAGCTCGGTGGTCCCGTCGGCGGCAGTGCTCACCTGGGCGTAGTGGCCGGTGGCCACGGCGTCGAAGCCGAGCGCCAGGGCGCGGTCGAGCACAGCTGCGAACTTGATCTTCTCGTTGCACCGCAGGCACGGGTTGGGGGTGTGTCCGGCGGCGTACTCGTCCATGAAGTCCTCGACCACGTCCTCGTGGAAGCGGGCGGAGAGATCCCAGACGTAGAACGGGATGCCGATCACGTCGGCGGCGCGACGCGCGTCATTGGCGTCCTCGATCGTGCAGCAGCCACGCGCGCCCGAGCGGTACGACGCCGGGTTGCGCGACAGCGCGAGGTGGATGCCGGTGACGTCGTGGCCGGCCTCGTGCGCGCGGGCTGCAGCCACGGCCGAGTCGACGCCGCCCGACATCGCGGCGACAACCTTCATCAGCCGCGCGCCCCCCGGGCACGTCGGACAGCCGGCCCGATCGCCTCGACAAGAGCGTCGACATCGGTCCTGGTCGAGGTGCGGCCCAGGGTGAAGCGCAGGGAGTGCCGCGCACCCTCCTCGTCGCAGCCCATCGCCAGGAGCACATGGGACGGCTGCGGAACGCCCGCGGAGCACGCGGAGCCGGTGGAGCACTCGATGCCGCGGGCGTCGAGCAACATCAGCAGCGAGTCGCCTTCGCACCCGGGGAAGCCGAGGTGGGCGTTGCCGGGCAGCCGTGCGTCGAGGTCGCCGTGGACGTGGGCGTCCGGCACAACCTCGATGACCCCGCGTACCAGGGAGTCGCGCAGCGCGGTCACCCGCTCGGCGTACTCAGGCTGCGCCTTGACGGCGTGCTCGACAGCAGTGGCGAAACCGGCGATGGCCGGCATGTCGAGCGTGCCGCTGCGGATGTCGCGCTCCTGGCCGCCGCCGTGCAGCAGTGGGGTCAGCGTCAGCTCTCGGCGGAGGATCAGCGCACCGACGCCGTACGGACCGCCCAACTTGTGTCCGGTCAGCGTCAGCGCGTCGACGCCGCTCGCGGCGAAGTCGACGGGAACCGCGCCTACGGCCTGGACCGCGTCCGTGTGGACGGGGATGCCGTGGGCGGCGGCCACCGCGACGACCTCCTCGGTCGGCTGGATGGTGCCGACCTCGTTGTTCGCCCACATCACCGAGACCACGGCGATCGAGCCGGGGTCGCGCTCGACGGTGGCGCGGTAGGCGTCGACATCGAGCCGGCCGCGGCTGTCGACGGGCAGGAGCTCGACCTCGGCGTGCTCCTCCTCGGCCAGCCAGTCGAGGGCGTCGAGGACCGCGTGGTGCTCGATCGCGGACGCGAGGATCCGCATCCGGGCCGGGTCGGCGTCGTGTCGCGACCAGAACAGGCCCTTGAGCGCGAGGTTGTCGGCCTCGGTGCCACCGGAGGTGAACACCACTTCGCCCGGCCGGCAGTTGAGCGCCTGCGCGATGGTCTCGCGCGACTCCTCGACCACCCGTCGAGCGGCACGACCGCTGGCGTGCAGCGAGGAGGGGTTGCCGACATCACCCAGGTGTGTGGTCATCGCCTCGACGGCAGCCGGGAGCATCGGGGTGGTCGCGGCGTGGTCGAGGTAGACGGTCTGGTCCGGCGCGTCGTCCATGTCAGGCCCAGCGTACGGCGCCCACCGGCCCCCTGCTAACCGAGGTTCGGTCACGATCTGATTGCTGGCCCCTGCTGGCTCAGTGCTGGATCGTCGTCTCGTCCAGCGTGGCCCGCGCCTCGAACAGCAGCACGGCCGCGGACGCGGCGACGTTGAGGGAGTCCGCCCGGCCGAGCATCGGGATCGCGACCCGGGTGAGGCCGCTGCGCCACTCGTCGCTCACGCCGTCGCCCTCCGAGCCGACCACCACGGCCGTCCGTCCGGTGCCGAGCCCCGCCGTGCGGTACGGCGTGGCACCGGCCGGGTCCGCGACGTACGCCGTGAACCCGGCGTTGTCGAGGTCGGCCCGCGCCGACGCGATCGAGGGATACGAGAGCACCGGCGTGGTGAGCACCATGCCGCGGCTGGCGGTGAATGCCTTCGGGTGCGTGACGCGCGCTGTCGCTCGGGTCAGCACGAGTGCGTCGGCCGCACAGGCGTCCGCAGTCCGGATCAGGGTGCCGAGGTTGCCGGCGTACTCGATCCCGTCGGCGACCAGCACCAGCCGGGCGTCACCCGTCAGCACCCGCCGGGGCTCCGACCGCGGGAGCCGGACGACGGAGAGCAGAGCCGGTGCCGTCGCGTCCGGCTGGATCCGTGCCAGGGTGCGCTCGGAGATCCGGAAGGCCCGGGTAGCGCGGGCCGAGACCGCGGCGGCGGCGGCCTCGAGGTCCGGGTACGGCGGGGCGGCGGGACACCACAGCGCGACCTCGACCGGCGCCGCGCTGTGCAGCACGACCTCGTGCGCCCAGCCGCCCGAGACTGCAGTGACGTGGTCGGCGCGCGGCAGGACGTTGCGACGCGCCCGCGAGTAGCGGCGTACGTCGTCGTGGGAGGCGCCGACGGGCTGGAGACGCTCCAGCGAGCGTGCCGCGGGCGGCGGGGAGACGTGGGTAGTGCTGGTCATGGCGGGCTCCGACGAACAGGAGTGACGTCCTGACCGCGGCGCCTGCTGACAAGGTGCAGGCGGCGGTCGTCAGGCCGCCGGTCGGGGCCTGGTTGAGGTCACTCCTCGCTACCCATACCGAGAACCGTAGGCAGCGGAAGCGTCGTCCGCACCTCAATTACCGCTCAGGCCGAGCACTTCTCGATGACGTCGACCAGCCAGCCGCGCTCGGAATGGAGGAGCTCAAGCGAGGTGTGGATCACCTGGCGGTCGTCCACGAGGAGCCATCGAGCGCCTCGGTGGGCGTGGGCCGGACGCCGGACGACGTGGTCGCCGTCCACGCGGTACGGCGCAAGCGCGGCACGCAGGGTCCTCTCGCCTCGGGCTCCTGACGCGTAGTCGATGATCTGCGTCGTGTGCTCGCTGCATCCACCCCAGGTCGGCCTCGCGGCGACATCCGGCTCGACCCGCGGTAACGAGGCATGGCCGCAGGCAGCGAGGACGAGGCCCGCGGCCAGGACCACTGCCAACACGAGCAGGCGCTTCATGCTGGGTGAGACGTCGACCCGTCGTCGCCGGTTCCGAGCCGGTCGAGCCAGGCATGGCCGGGGAAGAGCGTCACGATCGACTGCCGAAGCCAGGCCCGTTGGTCTTCACTGAGTAGTGGGAGCGACCGATCCAGGTCGCGACGATCCTTCAACCGATCCAGCCGCGCCTTGAAGAGCAGCACGATCTCGGGGTTGAGCGCACGCACCCCATCCGCCGCCCCGACCCATGTCGCGTCGTCGAGGTCGAGGACGTGCTCGGGGAAGCGTTTGTTCTGCCAGCGTCCGTCTACGTCGGGGGTGACCGGCAGGTCCATCCTCCACGGCGAGGTCGCGCTCCGGCGGACCCAGATCTGGCAGTCGGGCTCCGGCAGATCCGGCCAGCGGTCGGTCAGTGGTCTCAGCGCACCGTTCGTCACGGTCCACAGGTCCCAGCGGTCACCGACGAACTCGCGGAATGCCGGCACGTCGCAGGCCAGCATCGAGACATCGATGTCCTCGTGCTCGCGCTCGGCACCGGTGAAGGCCTCGATCGCCCACCCACCGACCAGCCACCACGGCCGGTCGAAGCCGTCGAAGAAGGAGCGTGCGGCGTCGAGGTCGAAGGAGTCCCAGGGGCCGTACAGCCGCTCCCAGTACTCGGTCTCGGCTCGCTCCTCGTCGGACTGGGGAAGGGTCTCGCGCACGGCAGGGACGCTACCGGTCGCGAGCATTCGTGACGTGGTCAGCGAGCGCCGTACAGCTTCTTCATGCCGAGCCAGTCGCCGAATCCGAGCGTGCGGGCGTACGTCGAGCACGGCTTGAGCAGGTGCTGCATCGTGAGATTGCTGTGGCCCGTCCCGGTGTGCGCCATGCCGTAGGCGTGGCCCCACTCGTGGGTGACGGTGCCCTCGAAGTCCCACTTGTTCGAGCAGGTGCTCGGCAGCTTGGTCGCCAGGTTGGGGCCGTTGTCGATCACCATGTCCGCGCCGACCATGCGGCCGCCGATGTACCAGTAGCAGGTCCAGCCCAGCAGTCCGCCGGACAGATTCCCGAACGCGACGATGTTCGTGCTGTTGCCGCGCCCGCAGCTGGGACCCCCTGCCGAGATGTTCGGTTGCTTCGAGGTGCGCCCCAGGTAGTGCGACGCCGGGGTCTTCAGCCGCGGCTTGCCACACGTGTTGCGGCCCTTGCGCATGTTGCCGTTGGCGACCTTGATCTGACGGACGACCGTAGTCGTGTGGAACCTGCCGGGCATCTTGGCCAGGTTGACCTGGTAGCGCAACGACCGGGTCCAGTGGTGGTGCTCGAGGTTGAAGGTGCGGTCCTTGCACGCCGCTGGATCACCCGCACGTTGCGTCATGACGACGGTCGGGGTGGTCGGGGTGGTCGGCGTGGTCGTCGTCACCGTGGGGGCCGTCGAGGTCGGCGAGATTGTCGAGGTGGTGGTGAGCGGGGCGAGGTACCACCCGCCACCGCCGATGCCTCGGGAGCCGTGGCCCTCGGCGACCACGCGGACGCTGGTCCCGGTGTTGGTGACCCGGAGCCCGCGCACGTCTCCGTGGCGTCCCACGCCCTCACCCGCGACGCTCATCCCGGGCGGCGGCACCATCACCGAGACCCGGCCGTCGGTCACCACGCGACCGACCAGCGAGCAGCCGAGCTGCGAGGCCGCCGTCACCGCGGATGCCGGGATCGGCGCACTCTGCAAGCACCGGTCGACGGCTCGACCGTCGGTGGGGCGGGCCGCGGCAGGCGAGGCGCTCATCGTCGTCGCCACCAGTGCCGCAACGGGAACCGAGGCGGCCAGGGCGAGGAGTCGTCGGGTCGTCATGCGTCCGATCCTGCCCCCGGGCGCGGCCGCCAAACCAGCCGGGGTCCTCACGCGCGCAGACGGAGCCTCAGGTCGGGGTCGCGAGCAGCACCAGGTCGTCGCGGTGCACGACCTCCCGTTCGTACGCCGCCCCGAGCTCGCGCCGCAGCACGGCGGACGTCTTTCCGACCAGAGCCGGGATCTCCTCGGCGTCGAAGTTGACCAGGCCACGGGCCACTGGGATCCCGTCGGAACCGGCGAGGTCCACCGGGTCGCCCGCCGCGAAGTTTCCGGTCGCGCCGGTGAGTCCGGCCGCGAGCAGCGATGCACGGCGCTCCGTGACTGCCCGAACCGCGCCTGCGTCGAGCAGCAGCACGCCTTTGGGGTCGGTGGCGTGGGCCAGCCAGAGCTGCCGGGTCGGACGTCGTCGGCCGGCGGCGTGGAACCAGGTGCCGACGGTCTTGCCGGCGAGGGCGTCACCGGCCCGCTCGGCCGAGGTGAGGAGCACGGAGGTACCGGCGCCGGTCGCGATCCGGGCGGCGTCCAGCTTGGTCCGCATCCCGCCCGTGCCGAGGCCGCTCACGCCGGACTTGCCGATGCGGATGCCGGTCAGGTGGTCGCTCAGCGCCACCTCGGGGACCAGCCGGCTCCCGTCGGCGGCCGGGTGGGCGTCGTACAGGCCGTCCACGTCACTGAGCAGCACGAGCAGGTCTGCATGCACGAGGTGAGCGACCAGCGCAGCCAGCCGGTCGTTGTCGCCGAAACGGATCTCGCTGGTGGCGACGGTGTCGTTCTCGTTCACGATGGGCAGTACCCCGAGCTCGAGGAGCTTGGCGAATGTCTGGTGGGCGTTGCGGTAGTGACTGCGCCGGGTCACGTCGTCCGCGGTGAGCAGCACCTGCCCGGCCACGATCCCGTGGGCGGCGAGCTCATCGGTGTAGCGGTGGACGAGCATGCCTTGGCCGACTGCCGCGGCTGCCTGCTGAGCCGGCAACGCCCGGGGGCGGCGCTTCAGGCCGAGTGGCGCCAGTCCCGCCGCGATCGCACCCGACGAGACCAGGACGATCTCGACCCCGCGGGCGTGCGCATCCGCGAGAACGCCGACCAGGCGGCGTACCCGGTCGGGGTCGATGCCTCCCTCGGCGGTGGTCAACGAGGACGAGCCCACCTTCACCACGACCCGGCGCGCCGCAGCGATCTGCTGGGCGCGGGCGAGGTGCCCGGTCATCGGGCCCTCACGTGTCGCCGTCGGGACGGTCCGGGTCGTCCGCGGACCCGATCTCGTAGCTGGTCGGACCGGACGGCCGCTGAGCCGCGTCGATCCGGCGGGCCACGTCGGCGCGCGCCTCGCTCTCAGACCGGTCCGGCATGGCGGCGTCGATGTCCCGGCGCCGACGCGATGCCGGCCGCGACTCCTCGAAGCGCTGGTCCTCGCCGCGGCGTCCGAGCATCTCCACACCGGCGTCGACCCCGGGACGGAAGTCGAACACGACCGAGTCGTCCGGATCGCCGATCAGCACGGTGTCGCCCTCGACCGCGCCGAGCTCGAGCAGCCGGGTCTCGACGCCGAGCCGGTTGAGCCGGTCGGCCAGGAAGCCGACCGCCTCGTCGTTGCTGAAGTCGGTCTGCCGCACCCAGCGTTGGGGCTTGACGCCGCCGACCCGCCACCCCTCTCCGGTCTCGGTCACGGTGAAGTCGTCGCCGCCATCGGCGGACGGCGGCCTGATCACGATGCGCTCGAGGGGTGCTCGTGGCCGTTCCTCCCGCGCCGCCTGCACGATCTCGGCCATCGCGAAGGTCAGCGCACGCAACCCCTCACCGGACGCGGCGCTGACCTCGAACACCCGGAGCCCGCGGCCCTCGAGGTCGGCCCGCACCAGGTCGGCCATCTCGCGTCCGTCCGGGACGTCGATCTTGTTCAGCGCGACCAGGCGGGGACGGTCGTCGAGTCCGCCGTACGACGCAAGCTCGTGCTCGATCACGTCGAGGTCGTCGAGCGGGTTGCGGCCGGGCTCGATGGTGGCGGTGTCGACCACATGGACGATCGCCGCGCACCGCTCGACGTGCCGCAGGAACTCGTGACCGAGCCCCCGGCCCTCGCTGGCACCCTCGATCAGGCCCGGCACGTCTGCGACGGTGTACGTCGTGTCGCCGGCGCTGACGACGCCCAGGTTGGGGATCAGCGTGGTGAACGGGTAGTCCGCGATCTTGGGACGGGCGCGAGAGATCGCCGCGATCAGGCTCGACTTGCCGGCGCTGGGGAAGCCGACCAGCCCGACGTCGGCGACGACCTTCAGCTCGAGGGTGATCTCGAGCGCGCCCCCGGGCTCGCCGAGCAGCGCGAAGCCGGGCGCCTTGCGCTTGGAGCTCGCCAGCGCGGCGTTGCCGAGCCCCCCGCGGCCGCCCTCCGCGACGATCAGCTCGGTGCCCGGGCCGACCAGGTCGGCCAGGACCTCACCGTTCGGACGGCTGACTACCGTCCCGTCGGGGACCGGCAGGACGAGGTCCGCACCATGCGATCCGCTCCGGTGGCCGCCGGCACCGTGCCCGCCGTGCTCGGCATTCCGTCGCGGACTGTGGTGGTAGTCCAGGAGCGTGGTCACGTTCGGGTCGACGCGCAGGATCACCGACCCGCCGGGACCGCCGTTCCCGCCGTCCGGGCCACCGAGCGGCTTGAACTTCTCCCGGTGGACCGAGGCGACGCCGTTGCCTCCGCGCCCCGCTGCGACGTGCAACGTCACCCGGTCGACAAACGACGGGAGGGCCATGACTGCTCCTAGATCGACGAGAGTGGATGCGCCTTCGGAGCAACGGGATTTCGAGACGGGTCGCTCGAGCCCTCCTCAGTCTCTCGCCCTGATCGCGTCTTCGTAGGCTCAGCCGCGGGGCTCGACGCCAGCCGGGACGATGTTGATGACGCGACGGCCGCGCTTGGTGCCGAAGTGGACGTTCCCGTGGACGAGGGCGAAGAGCGTGTCGTCGCCGCCGCGGCCGACGCCGGTACCCGGGTGGAAGTGGGTGCCGCGCTGCCGGACGATGATCTCGCCGGCGTTGACGAGCTGACCGCCGTAGCGCTTCACGCCGAGGCGCTGGGAGTTGGAGTCCCGACCGTTCTTGGTCGAGGCCGCGCCCTTCTTGTGTGCCATGGCTGCTGTCCTTTGTCTGAAATCTGAGTCTGATGACCCGGAGTGGGTCAGGCCTTGATGTCGGTGACCTTGACCTGGGTGTACTTCTGGCGGTGACCCTGACGCTTCTTGTAGCCGGTCTTGTTCTTGTACTTCTGGATCACGATCTTCGGACCCTTGGTAGCACCGAGCACCTCGACGGTCACGCCGGCCTTGTCGAGGCCCGTGGCGGTGACCTTGTCACCGTCGACGGTCATGACGACGGGCAGGATCAGCGTCTCGCCCACGGCCACGTCGGTCTTGTCGATCTCGATGACGTCGCCCACGGCAACCTTCTGCTGCTTGCTGCCAGCGCGCACGATCGCGTACACCGCGGTCTCCTTCGTAGGTCCGAACACTCTCGTCAAGCTCAGGTCGTGCCTGGCCCGCGATCATCGACCCCGGAGGGGACGGCGGGCGGTGAGGGCACGGGCACACCGCTCTCGCGAGCGGGCACCGAGGGTCCATGGTACGGGGTGCGCCTCAGCCCCCGCAAAACGAGATCATCGCTTGCGGGCTCCCTTTCGCTTGACCGGAACGTGCAGAGCAGGCGTCTCGTCGGCGGAATGCCCCGCAGGTACGCCGGCGACGACCTCGCCGGTACCCGCGCCGTCGGACGCGTCGGCCGACGCGGGTGGCCCGGCCGGGCGGCTCGCGGAGCGGCGCCGGGTGCGGGTCACGACGCGGGGCTTCTCCGGCTCCGCCGGCGGTGCTGGCTGCGGGTCGGGCTCCGCCTGGGCCTCGGGTTCGGCGTCCCGCTCAGCGACCGGCTCGTCGACCGGCTCGAGCTCGAGCTCGGGCTCGGGCTCGGGCTCGGGCTCGGGCTCGGGCTCGGGCTCGGGCAGGGTCTCCTCGTTCGTCTCCGGCGGTGCGTCCTCAGTGTCCTCGACCAAGGCCTCCGTCGACGACTGCTCGTCGAGATCGACGCGGTCCTCGGGGTGCTCCTCGGCGTGCCTCGGCGGCTCGCGGGGTGTTCCTCGTGGTGCCGGGCCATCGCGGCGATGTCCTTCGGCGAGGGCGGCTTCGGCGGCTCCGGGGCGGTGTCCTCTGAGGAGCGCCCTCTGCTACGCCGGCTGCGGCTACGGCGCGGCTCCTCCTCGCTCTTCTTCGGCTCGACCGGAGCGTCCTCCACGACGACCCCGCGCCCGTGGCACTGCGGACAGTCGTGGGAGAACGACTCGAGAAGGCCGGTGCCGATCCGCTTCCGGGTCATCTGCACGAGGCCGAGCGAGGTGACCTCGGCGACCTGGTGCCGCGTACGGTCGCGGCCGAGACACTCGACCAGCCTCCGGAGCACGAGGTCACGGTTGGACTCGAGCACCATGTCGATGAAGTCGACGACGATGATGCCGCCGATGTCCCGCAGCCGGAGCTGGCGGACGATCTCCTCGGCGGCCTCCAGGTTGTTCTTGGTGACGGTCTCCTCGAGGTTGCCCCCCGAGCCGGTGAACTTCCCGGTGTTGACGTCGACGACGGTCATCGCCTCGGTCCGGTCGATGATCAGCGAGCCACCCGACGGCAGCCAGACCTTGCGGTCCAGGCCCTTCTTGATCTGCTCCTCGATGCGGTACGCCGCGAAGACGTCCTGGTCCTTCTTCGGCTCGTAGCGCTCCAGTCGACTCTCGAGGTCGGGCGCGACATGTGCGACGTAGTCCTGGACCGTCTCCCACGCGTCATCACCCTCGATGACCAGCTTCGTGAAGTCCTCGGTGAACAGGTCGCGGATGACCTTCAGGGTGAGGTCGGGCTCACCGTAGAGGAGCTGGGCGCCGGCTCCCTTGTTGGCGGCCTTCTTCTCGATGTCATCCCAACGGGCCTTGAGCCGCTCGACGTCGCGTGTCAGCTCGTCCTCGGCGGCGCCCTCGGCGGCGGTTCGGACGATCACGCCGGCGGTGTCGGGGACGATGTCCTTGAGCAGCGTCTTGAGTCGGTTGCGCTCGGTGTCGGGCAGCTTGCGGGAGATGCCGCTGGTGGTGCCGTCGGGCACGTAGACCAGAAAGCGGCCGGCGAGGCTGATCTGGCTGGTCAGCCGGGCACCCTTGTGGCCGATCGGGTCCTTGGTGACCTGCACCAGCACGGTCTGGCCGGACGACAGCACCGACTCGATCTTGCGGGGCTGGCCGTCCTTGTGGCCGAGTGCCGACCAGTTGACCTCGCCGGCGTACAGCACGGCGTTGCGGCCCTTGCCGATGTCGATGAACGCCGCCTCCATGGACGGAAGCACGTTCTGCACCCGACCGAGGTAGACGTTGCCGATCAGTGACGTCTGCGACTCGCGCGCGACGTAGTGCTCGACCAGGACGTTGTCCTCGAGCACGCCGATCTGGGTGAGGTCCTGGCGCTGGCGGATCGCCATGACTCGGTTGACCGATTCGCGGCGGGCCAGGAACTCCGCCTCGCTGACGATCGGCGCGCGGCGGCGTCCGGCCTCCCGGCCCTCGCGGCGGCGCTGCTTCTTCGCCTCGAGCCGGGTGGAGCCGGTCGACCGCGGTGATCTCGTCGGCCGCGCTGCGGCCGCTCCGCACCTTGGTGACGGTGTTCGCCGGGTCGTCTGCCGTGTCGGCATTGTCGTCGCCGGATCGCCGGCGGCGCCGCCGGCGGCGCGAGGAGCTGCTCTCGGGTGACTCGTCCGTGGTCGAAGCGCCCTCGTCGGGCCCTTCGCCCTCGGCGTCGGCCTGGTCGGTCTGGTCGGACTGCTCGCCCTGGTCTCCGGTGGTCTCGCCGCCCGGCTTGCGCCGGCGACGGCCGCCGCGGCGGCGCTTCCTGCGGGCCGGGGACTCGCTCGTGTCATCCGCCTCACCGGCCGCGCGGTCACCGCTGTCGCCCGCTTCGGCGGACCCGGCGGCTGCGTCGCCCTTGCTCGAGGCCGCGGACTTCGACGTACGCCGCGCGGGTGCCGCGCTCGTGTCGGGTGGCTGGAAGAGCGGCGCGACCGTGGCGCGATCGGACGAGTCGGCGTCGCCCTCCGCGGCAGCCTTCTTGCGGCTCGCCTTCTTCTTCGGCGCCTCGGCAGCCTCACCGACCGCGGTCGCGTCGGGCGCGTCGGGCGCGTCGGGCGCGTCGGGCGCAGCCTCGGCGGCCTTCTTGGCGGTGGTCTTCTTCGCCGTGTCCTTCTTAACCGTCGCCTTCTTGGCGGTCGACTTCTTGGCCGGCTTCTTGGCGGCGCTCTTCTTCGCGGACGCGTCGCCGCCCTCGGGCGTGTCGCCCGCGAGGGCCTCGACACTGGGTCCCGCAGCGGTCTTCTTGGTGGTCCGCTTGCGAGTGGCCTTCTTCGCCGGGGAGGCGGTCGCACCCTCAGCGGGGGTGGATTCTGAAGTCGCGGAACCGTCCGCGTGATCGTCGAGCATGTCGCTCCTCGGTCCGGACCCTGCGTGCAGCCCCAGACGTGTCCGACGCCGGCGACCCGAGTGGACAGGGCCGACAACGCAAAGCCTTCGTGGGCGGCGACACCCTCCGCAGGTGCGTCACAGTCACCCATGCCGTCACCGTCCGCGGTCGCCGGGCCTTGGGTGGCTGCTCGCTGTCACCGATGCAGCCGGCCGCGTCGCGGTCGGGTGACGACGTGGACTCAGCGTGCCGGACCACCTCTGGAGGAGGCACCGGCGAGAACGTCGTCGGTCCGGTCGAAGCGGCACGCCGCACGATCGAACACGTCGAGTATCGCACACCCGGCCAGCGATCCCGCTTTGTCAACCGGATAACGGATCCCCGATCACGCCGGTAGACCCGTCGAACGGGCCCTGTTGGAGCCGGGTGATCAGCGGCGCGCCCGGCTCCGCCAGTCCGCCCACGTCGCGGATCCCGGCGAGCACATCGTCGGGCCGGACGGCGGGCACCGTGTGCCGGAGCACGACCGTGACCCGTGACCCCGCGTCGTACGCCGTGACCTCGAGCGCGAGCACGGCCTCCCGACTGTCGAACGAGCGCAGACCCTTCTTCGTCATCCGCTCGACGGTGACGGACGACCGGTGCAGGAACGCATCGACGGCCGGCGCGACTGCGGCCAGCGGCAGAGCGAGGTCGATCTGCCAGCGGCTCACCTCGAGCCGGTCGGCCAGGCTGCCGGGCACTCCCTCCACCACCTCGAGCACGTCGAGCCCCTCGGGGAGCGCTCGGTCGAGGTCCTCGGCCAGCCGGGCCGGGTCGACGTTCTCCGCGAGACCGATCTCGAGGTACTCCGCCTCGCTGGCAGCACCGGTCGGCGAGGCGCCGGCGTACGAGATGCGGGGGTGCGGGTTGAAGCCGGACGAGTAGGCCATCGGGATGCGCGCCCGCACCAGAGCGCGTTCGAAGGCCCGGCTGAAGTCACGATGGCTGGTGAACCGCAACCGCCCACGCTTGGCGTAGCGGACGCGCAGCCGCTGGACGGGCGGCGCCTGCTGCTCCGGCTGGTCTCGCACCGGGTCAGGCTAGCGAGATGTCAGCAGGATCCCTGGCTCGTCGAGGGTTGGCCGTTGACCGAGCTCGCGACGACGTCAGACCGGTGTCGCGAGATGTTCCCGCGCCAGTGGGGAGAGATAGATCGACCGCACCACGTCGCCGTCAAGCCAGGCGGTGAGCTCCGCTGCCTTCGCGTCGAGCGCCTGGCGAGCCTTGCGGGAGACGTCCTGGGCGAGGACCACGTCCACCACGCCATCGGGCTGCTGGCACCAGACGCCGACGATGCGGCCGTTGAACCAGGCAGTGGGTCCGCCGTTGCCGTTGCGGTCGAAGACCTTGTCGACGTGGTCGCCGAGGTGGAAGCCGCGCTCCTTCCACCCCATGGTCGTCGGGTCCAGCGCCGGCAACAGCGCCGCCCACGGACCCGGGTCGGCGACCGGCTCGACATCGTCCGGGTGGACCCAGCCGGTCTGTCCACCGTCGACCGACACCGCGACGGCGTCGACGTCGCTGAGCGCTCGCCGTACGGCGGCTTTGGTCGAGCCCAGCCACCAGACGAGGTCGGCCTCTGTCCCGGGGCCGAACGAGCGGAGCCACGCGGCCACCAGCGCGGCGTACCCCTCGGCCTCGGGGAGCGGGTCGGCCGTCTCGCCCAACCATGCGGCCGCTGAGGTCCAGCGCGGACGGGAGATCTTCCAGCCGCCGTCGTTCTCGCCGCGGACGACGGCGCCGGACGCCGCGAGCGTGACGATCACGGAGGCGGCGACCGCGACGTCCGCCTGGTAGCGGCCCTTGCCGCGGGTGACCCGCGCGTCGAGCGTCGGTAGCGCCGCGCGCAGCTCGGCGGTGGTCAGCGGGCCGTCGTCCTCGATCAGCCGGCGCACCAGGGCGACCTGTTCGTCGGCCCACGCGTGCCCGTCGGCCGCGATGCCGCTCGACTCCATCTCCTGAGCCATCCGCCGCAGCTGTTGAGCGGCGACGCGCGCGCTGGCGCTCCCCCAGACGGCGGGCAGCAGCTCACGCGGGAAGGCGAAGACGGTACGCCGCATCGCGAGCTGTTTGACGATCGAGCGCTCGAGGTAGAGGGCATCGTCGACCTCGTCGCGGCCCGCCCCCGACCGAGCCCAGGCCGCGAGGTGCACCGACGCGGGCTCGGTGGCGTGCAGGCACGTCATCGCGCGAGCCGCCGCCAAGGTGTCAGGCACGGGAGCGGCGAGGGCGTGGCGGAGGCCTAGGCGCGCCCGGCGTTCGTCGTCGTCGATGTGCCGCACCACGTCACCCACATCGCCATCCTGCATGAGCCGTCCGACACCTGGCCCTCCCGCTCCGGGAAATGACCCGTCTGTCACCCGGGTGGGAGGATCCGCCGGTGTCCGCTGCCCGTCGCACCGCGCTCGTGCTCGTCGGGCTGGTCCTCCTCTCGTTCAACCTCCGCCCGGCGGCCGTCAGCGTCGGGCCCGTGCTGGAGGAGGTGCGCCTCGGGCTCGGGATGTCGGGTCCCGAGACCGGGCTCCTCACGTCGCTGCCGGTGCTCGCGTTCGCGGTCTTCGGCGCCCTCGCCCCCGCGTTCGCCCGCAGGGTCGGGCTGCACCGCGCCGCCGCCGTGTCGCTGATGGCCGTCGTCGCCGGCCTGGGTGGCCGGGCGGCGGTCGACCGCGACACGACGTTCCTGGTGCTGTCGGCGCTCGCGCTTGCGGGGATGGCGACCGCGAACGTATTGATCCCCTCCCTGGTGAAGCTGCACTTCCCCGACCGGATCGGCATCGCCACCTCGATCTACACGTCGGCTCTGGCCGTCGGCCTCACCGCGGCGTTCCTCCTGACGGTGCCGATCTCCGACGCCTTCGACAGCTGGCGCGGCGGCCTCGGCGCCTGGGCGGCCACCGCGCTCGTCGCGCTCATCCCGTGGCTCGCCCTCGCAGCCCGCGACCGGAACCCGGAGCGCGATCCCCGCAGCATCTCCTTCGGTGCGGTCGCGCGCACCCGAATCGGCTGGGCGATGGCGTTGTTCTTCGGGCTGCAGTCACTGCAGGCGTACTCGATCTTCGGCTGGTTCGCCCAGCTGTGGCGCGACCACGGCTACGCGGCCGGGGAGGCCGGTCTTCTCGTCGGGATCGTCGCCGCGGTGAGCATCCCGCTCGCGCTCTGGCTGCCCGCCGCGTGCGCCCGCCGCGAGAGCCAGGTGGGGCTGATCCTCGGGGTCGTGGGGTGCTATTTCGTCGGCTACGCACTGCTGCTGCTCGACGCGCACGCGCTCGCCATTCCGGCCGCGGTGCTGATCGGCGTCGGCTGCTGCGTCTTCCCGGTCGTGCTCACTCTCATCGGCCTGCGTGCCCGCACCGCTGACGGCACCGCCGCCCTGTCCGGCTTCACTCAGTCGCTGGGCTACCTGATGGCGGCGCTCGGACCGTTCCTGATCGGCACGATCTATGACGCGACCGGTCACTGGACCGCCCCGTTGTGGCTGCTGCTCGTCCTGGTGCTGCCGCTGCTGGCGGTCGGCGCGTACGCCGGGCGGCCGGCGTACCTGGAGGACCAGCTGCGCTGAGACGACCCTGACGCGACGACGCCGGGCGCCGTCACCGGTCGTCGGGCACAGTGGGGACGTGCCGGACGATCCGGGACCCCGCCTCCATCCCTCGCGACGCACCCTGTGGGTCGCACCATCGACGGTCGTCGGCCTCGTCGGCGTGCTCGGGTTCGCGATATACATCGCCCCAGGCGGCTCGTCATCGACGACGCCCCCGCCATCGGTCATCACAGCACCGACGTCCTCGGCTGCGACGCAACCCGCCACCCTGGCGGAGCGACGGAACGTCGGGCCGAAGCTGCAGCCGATCGAGGTCGATCGCGACCCGAGCTGCTCCCCTCGCCGGGCGCCTGTCCTGCGGGTGCTGCAGTTCAACATCCACTTCGGGATCAGCCGTGTTGGAATTGTCGACCTGACCGAAATCGCGGCAGAGATCCAGGCGGTCCGTCCTGACCTGGTGAGCCTGAACGAGGTCGACAGCGGCACGTTCCGCAGCAGACGCATTGACGAGCCGAGCTTCCTTGCCGAAGCCACCGGCCTGCGCGCCGTCTACGGGCCTAACCTGCCGTGGGAGGGCGGCCTCTTCGGCAACGCGATCCTGACCCGCTTCCCAGTGGTCGAGAGCCACAACCTCCGGCTGCCCGGGGTTCCGGGGATGGAGCCGCGCGGACTGCTGACGGCGACGGTTCGGGTCGGCGCGCGGACCGTCTCGTTCTCGTCGATGCACCTGAGCGACGGGAGTGACGGACGGACGAGCCGGATCCTGCAAGCGCAGGCGGTCGCACACGCGCTGCAGCAATCGTCGCCGCCGACGATCCTGGCCGGCGACCTGAACTCGGGGCCTCACGCTTTGCCGGTACGAGTCGTGCGTCAGTACCTCCTGGACGCTCAGGAGCAAGGAGGCACCGGCCGCGGCGACACGATCCCCGAGCCGGCCCCGCGGACCCGGTTCGACTACGTGCTCTACGACAACCGCCTCGCGGTGGTGCCGGGGAGCACGCGGGTGCTGCCGTCGGCCTCCAGCGACCACGGGTCGGTGTTCACCGAGCTGGCATTGCTTCCGAAGCGCGGGTGCTGACAAGCCACGCGTGATCAGCCAGTGGCCGGGATGATCAGGCACACACAGAACTCGTTCCCCTCGGGATCGCGCATCACGGCGTAGTCGTCCCCGGGGTCGTCGGAGTGGCGGACGAGCGTCGCGCCGAGCGCCTCGAGCCGGGCGACCTCGGCCGCCTGGTCCTCGGTGTAGAGATCGAGGTGCATCTGGTCGCGACCGGTGACCGGGGTGTCGGCGAGTTGGAGAGAGAGGTTGACCCGATCGCCGCGTAGTACGCGGAAGTCATCGCCCGGGTCGAGGGACGACGGCGTGTGCCCGAGCACCTCGCACCAGAACGCCGTCATCAGCTCGAGATCGGCGACGTTGACCACGACACTGCCCAACCGGATCGTCATACCAGCGCCTCTCTCGTCGGGATCTTCGTACCAGAGCGCGCGGACATCCCCTGGGACACGCATCCGTGCGTGGCATGCGTCGGGCACGATGGCGATGTGTCCCGACGCGCGGCCGTGCTCTTCCTCGCCCTCGGCGTGACGTGGGGCATCCCTTACCTGCTGATCAAGGTCGCAGTCGACGAGCTGTCCCCCTCCGAGCTGGTGCTGGCCAGGACCGCGCTGGCCGCACTGATCCTGTTGCCGATCGCCCTCGCCAAGGGGGCCGTACGACCGCTCCGGCCGTACTGGCACTGGCTGTTGATCTTCGCTGCCGTCGAGATCGCCATCCCGTGGGTGCTCCTGGGCAGCGCCGAGACCCGGCTGCCGAGCTCGACCACGGGTCTCCTGATCGCCGCCGTCCCGCTGGCCGGCGTCGGGATCGCGTTCGCGACCGGGCGCGCTGAACGCCTGACGCCGGTCGCCTGGCTGGGCCTGGCCCTCGGGATCGTCGGCGTCACCGCGCTGGTCGGGCTCGACGTCGGCGGCTCGGACCTCGGCGCCGTAGCCGAGGTGGGCGTGGTGGTCCTGGGGTACGCCGCGGGACCCGCCATCCTGAGCCGCGCCCTCCAGGGCCTGCCCGGCATCGGGATCATGGCGTCCGCCCTGACCATCACGGCGCTGGCCTACGTGCCGGTGGTCTTGGTGACGGACGGCGTACCCGGCCCGCTGCCCTCGGCCAACGTCATCTGGTCGGTGCTCGCCCTGGCCGTGGTGTGCACGGCCATGGCTTTCATGCTGCTCTTCGCGCTGGTGAACGAGGTCGGGCCCGTGCGCGCCACGACGATCACCTATCTCAACCCGGCTGTCGCGATCGTCGCGGGCGCGCTGGTCCTGGGCGAGCCGGTCACGGTCTGGACCATCGTCGGGTTCGTGCTCGTGGTCACCGGCTCGTACCTCGTGAACCGCGGAGGACGTCCAGAGCCGTCCGCCGAGACCGAGATGGTCAGCGAGACCGCGAGCAGCTGCGCGTAGCTCGACCTGACGACCGGCGAACGCGCCGATGAGGCGGGCGATTCATTTCGCCGCTGGGCGGCCGTGTCACCACGGCCCCGGGCTAGCCGTCACACAAGTGCCACACATTCCCCGTCGCCCCGAGGCGCCCGGCCCATCGTGACGTTCCTGGTCCGAGTACGTACATGGTCAGTTGCCGATCGTGTGCGACCTGCCGTCCGTCGGGGACGTCGGGTTGATGCCCATCGCCGCGAGAATGGTCGGCAGCACGTCCGGCGTGCGGAACGACTCGTTGGTCACGCGCGCACCCGTGCCGGGCGCCCAGAACACCATCGGCACTCGCTGCACCGACTCCTGCGCGCCACCGTGGTCGCCGTACACGCCGTAGCTGGTCTTGTCGTGCAGTAGCCCGATGACGTCGGGCCCGTCATCGGCCGCCATGGTGTCGACCACTTCCTGGCCGTGCGCGTGCCACCAGTCCTTCTCCGACTTGGTCATCTTGTTGGTGCCCTGGAGCACGAAGGCGTCACCTGCCTGGTTCTTCCAGTACGTCGCGGTCACGCCCGGCATGCCCAGCATCTGTTGCGCCTTGGCCTGCTTGGCAGCGGTCGAGTGGTCGAGCAGCCAGGCCTCGATCGCGGTCGACTGGTAGGAGAACTGCACGTTGCCGTCGGCGTTCAGCGCCGCGATGTCGGGCGACGGGTTGGAGTAGGTGACCTTGTCGGGCGCGCTGGCACCGGTGCCGGCGTCCCACACGCCGAGGTTCGACGGTGCGTAGTACCAGTTGCTGTTGCCGGCGTCAAAGGTCTTCTTGCCGTAGAAGTTCTGCCCGTACGTCGCGCCGTGGTCGGCGGTCAGGACGACCAGCGTGTGCCCACCATCCTCGGCATCGACCTCCTTGATGGCGTCGAGGATCTTGCCGAGCTGGACGTCGGCGTTCTCGGCCGCGCACCGGGTGTGGGTCATCCCGGCGAGGGTGCGTGCAGTCCTGCGGCTCGTTGTCGGCCTGCGCTCCCCACATGTGGGCGGCCTTGTCGATGCCGCCCATGGTGATGAACATGCCCGACCAGTTCTCGCGGTGCATCATCTCGATCGCCGCGTCGGCCACCCACGTGTCGCCGCCGAGGTGCGCCGGGTCGTTGCCCGGGACGAAGCGGTTGCCCTCGCCCGGGTAGAGCCACGACGGGAAGGCGGCCTTCGTGCCGTTGTCGTTGCCCTTGTCCGCGTTGATGAAGTAGCGGCCACACAGGGTCGGGTCGTTCGGGTCCGGTCCGGTTCAGGTATGTCGGCACGTTCTTGCCGGTGGGCGAGCGCCACTGTCCGTTCCCGGGGACGCCCGGGATCGAGAGATTGCTGCAACCCGTCGGCGGGGTGGCCGTCAGGTTGCTGCGGCGGCTCGACAGCCGCACCGCGATGTCACCGGTCGCGCCGGTCGCCGACTCCACGGCGTAGGACTTCTCGCCCACGGTGATGAACTCCGTGCCCGGGTAGGCGGTGTGCAGGTAGTCGGCGAGCTTGGGATAGGCCACGCCGTTGTTCTTCTCGATCAGCGCGAAGTCGGACAGACTCAGGTCACCGGTGATGTGCATCTGGTCGGCGCCCTTGCCGAAGACGTTGCCGTGGTCGCGGTAGGCCTCGTCCGTCCATCCCATGTGCCGAGGCTCGAGGCCCGAGGTGATCACGTTGTGCGCGATCACGGTCTCGGAGGCCATGTAGCCGAGATAGGCCTTCTTGAAGTCGGTGCCACTGTCGCGCAGCTGCCGAAAGTTCGGCATGTCGAACTGGTTGGCGTAGGCGGGATCATCTGGTCGAACAGCACGATCACGACGCGGTTCGGTGGATCCGGCGCCGGCGGTGGCGGCCCGGCCGCCCCAGCCGGTCGTGGCCCCGGCGGCCAGCGCGGTGGTAGCGGTTGCGGCGGCGACGAACGCCGAGAATGCGAGGCGTCGGTTCATGGGACGCTCCTTCGAAGGACGAGTGCGGTCCCGAGGGCCCCAAGAGAAGGCGAATCTGCTCCTCGAGGCCGTGTCAACCGTTGCGTCATCTGCAACAGAACGCAGCAGCACGCAGTTCAAGAAGAGGCGTGCCCCCGCCCCTCCGCGCCTCGACCTCCCGACAGCACACAAACCATGTGTCCGCACCTGCAGGCCCAACGCTCATCGGAGACTCGATCCGCCGATGAGGTGCGTCGTACCTCCGTGTCTGCCGGAGCTGCCCGTGGCGGCTCAACCGAATGAGTAGGGTCCGGGCATGCGGTTGTCTCGCCCCCTGGTCGTCGGGCTTGGGGGGCTCTTCGTTGCGGGTGTCGTCCCGGGTGCGACGGCACAGGTGGACGGAGCGATCGACGACGGTGTCGGGGCGAGCACCGCGGGCGCGTCGACGTCATGCACACCCACCGGGGCACCGCATCCCGTACGGCGACCGCAGTTCGTCCGGCGGATCGCCACGGGTGAGACGGGCTGGTTCTCATCGCCGGGCCTGGTCGACCTGAACCACGACGGCCGGCTGGAGATCGTGGCGCCCTTCTACTCGACGTTCGTGTTCGATGCGAAGGGACACCTCCTGGCCAGGAAGACGGCGACCAAGGGCCGGGTCTATGCACCGTCGGTGGTCACCGACCTCGAGGGGGACGGGGTCCCGGACATCGTGGTCGGTGGGTCGGGCACCGTGGTGGCGTACGAGTTCCGGCACGGTGGGCTACACGTGAAGGCCGGATGGCCGGCGTCCACGAGGAGCGGTGGCCAGACCCCCGAGGTGCGCGGGCTCGCGGCGGCCGACCTGAACGGCGACGGCCGGGTCGAGGTGGTCGCGACGACGACCAACACCTCACCCACCGGCGCGCAGGTCTTCGTGTGGAACGCTCGCGGCAGGTTGTTCCAGCCCAAGGGTGGTCACGATCCTGCGTGGCCCCGCTACAACCGGCTGCGGGGTCGCGGCAACGACCTGCGGTTCAACAGGGTGGGCAACCACGGCTACGGCGCGTACGGCGAGAACGTCGCCATCGGCAACATCGACGACGACCCCGCCTTGGAGATCATCACCACGTTCGACAACCACCAGATCAACGCCTTCAACCTCGACGGAACGTCGATCCTGGCGTCGCCGTGGTTCACCAACCGGGAGTCCGGCGCCGTCGGCCGGAGGATGGGGTGGGGGCAGTTCATCCGGTGGGCGGACCCCCGGGTCGAGAAGCGTCAGTACCACCTGCACAAGGGGCGCTGGCCGAGCCCCGCACGCCAGGCATGGCTGCAGTGGACCGACTCGCCGCCCGCGGTAACCGACCTCGACGGCGATGGTCGTAACGAAGTGGTCGGCATCCCGAACGTCGAGCGTCACATCCCGTATCGCACCCAGGGTTACGCATTCATGGTGCTGGACGGGGCGTACGGCGACGGGCACCGTTCGGCGCGGCGTCACCGGGGCTTCGAGGAGCTCCGGATGTCCAATCACCCCGTCTACCGACCCCCGGGCGACTGGTATCCGCCCAGTGGGATCCCCGCCCCGACCGTGGTCGACCTCGTCGGCACCCGCCGGCCCGAGATCGTCGCAGCCCTCCCCGGCGGCAAGGTGTACGCCGTGGGGACAGGCGGACACAAGCTCTGGGCCACTCGGTACGCACCTCGGCGTGCGAAGACGTTCGCCTCAGAAGTGGTCGCGGCCGACCTGAACAAGGACGGCACACCCGAGCTGGTCTTCGGCACCTACGCCCTCCACCGCCACGCCGGACGGCTGATCGTGCTGTCGGCCCACGGGAGAAAACTCTCGGTCACCCGGTTGCGTCATCAGGCGCGGGACGGCAACGGCATCGGCGTACCGGCCGCTCCGTCGATCGGAGACCTCACCGGGAACGGCACGCTCGAGATCGTCCTGACCACCTTCGACCACGGTGTCGACGTCTACACCGTCCCCGGCTCCGGCACCGGATGCCTGCCCTGGCCCACCGGGCGCGGCAACCTCCTCCGCAACGGCATGAGCACGGCCACGGCGCCCTGACCCCTCTGCGCAGTCACGACTGGGCTGCGTGGATGAACGCTGTGGCCGGCTGACGGAGCCACTGGGTGACGCGCATGGCAAGGTCCATGTCCGCTAGCCGTGCAATGCGCAGGTTCGTCAGCCTCGAAGGCGTGCAGCCCAGTACCCGTGCGAGGTCTGCCCAGGGTGAGGTTCTGCAACTGCCGTTGCTCGTTGAGCGGGTGTGCAGTTGGTTCAAGTCCCAGCGCAGACGGGTGTCGTTCGCCGCGTCCGGCAGTCGGACGTCCCCCACATCGAGCACCGGACCCACCAGGAAGTCCTCCCGGGCTCGGCGGGGCCAGCGCAACATGAACAGCGCGTACTGGCAAGACGTCGCGCCTCGCTCTCGCAGCCTCTGCACCGCTCCCGCCACACAGCGGATGATCACCACTGCGCTGCTCGTTGAGATCCGACGACTGCTGCCACAGGTCGTCGGCGAGCTCGTTCCAACTCAACCGATCTCGGGACGTTGCTCGTCAAGCGCGTCGAAGAGCGCGCTGCAGTCGAAGACCGGCAGCGGTGTGCTCATGCGTAGCGCGCGTCCCACCAGTCGAGCACCCGGCGCGCCCGAAGCGTGTTCCAGCGGCTGGGGCGGCCGTCGCCCTCCTCGAACTGGATGTGGACGGCGCCGGGGTGGGTGTTCTCGAGCAGCCAGGTGCCGTCCTGCTGGCGCTTGGAGCGCACGAGCTCGATCGCCTCACCGAGCCTCGGGTCCCGGAGCTCGGCCCTGCGGAAGTACTCCAGCCCGCGCAGCACGTCGTAATGCCACCTCGTGGGGAACGAGAACTGCAGCCAGCCGTGGACCGGCACCTGGCCGGTGCTCCTGCGCCGGAACAACGAGCGCTCGAGCAGGTACTGCTCACCGCGGTGGCGGGCAGCACGTGTCTGGTCCGACCCGCCGCCTGCTCGCTCGTACTCGAGCAGCCCTTCCAGTACGCAGATCGTCGATGCGAACGACGACACAGTGGCGCCGCGCTTGGCGAGGTCACTCGCGGCGAGAGTTCGGTGGTTCTCACAGTTCCAACCGCCGTCATCGAGCTGATCGGCAAGCAGGCGAGTGACGATGCCTGAGACGTCGGCACCGAAGTAGGCGCCGAGGGTCACCGTATGGCCGTTGATGCAGGGCTCGACCTCACCGCCGAAGAACGGCAAGTCGTCGTACTCCCAGCGGCAGTTCGCAGCCACCAGCGAGGTCATCTCCCGGGCGGTCTCGGACGCCGGGTCGAGCCCGAGGTCGTAGAGCTCCAGCATGACCGACAGCGTCGCCGTCCACGGCTGGCTGTCGTCCACCGGTCGGTCGCCCCGGCCCGGGAAGCAGGCACCGCCCATCCACTGACCGTCCGGGTCGCGAGCGGCGAGCAGTCTCGCGCCCCAGCCCTCGTGTGCCACTCGCCCGCGTTCGGTCGCCACATCGTCGGCCGGGGCGCCGGTCAGGTCGTGCATGACCTGCCACCGGATCGCCGGGTCCGAGTCAAGCAACCACTCCGTCAGGCGATTCGGCAACACGTGCGAGGTCTCGAGCGTCGTGTCCAGGGCGTTCTCATCCATGGCCGACACGTTAGAGGGCATTCCGGACGCTTTGCTTCCGGAAACGTTCGACGCAGGGTGCGGCTCGGCCTGCTCTCATACGACGGAGAGCGGCAGCAGCTCGCGCCCGGTGGGTCCGATCTGGATCTCGGTGTTCATGTCAGGGCAGACGCCACAGTCGTAGCAAGGGGTCCAGCGGCAGTCCTCGACATCGGGAACGGCGTCGGGGTCCGCGGCGACGGCGAGGGCGTCCTCCCAGTCGGACCAGAGCCAGTCCTTGTCGAGGCCGGAGTCGAGGTGGTCCCAGGGCAGGACCTCGTCGTACTCGCGCTCGCGGACGGTGTACCAGTCGAGGTCGAGACCCGTGCCCGCCAGTGCCCGCTCGGAGGCCGCCACCCAGCGGTCGTAGGAGAAGTGCTCGCTCCAGCCGTCGAACCGGCCGCCGTGGCGCCACACCTCCTCGATGATCCGGCCGACGCGCCGGTCGCCGCGCGACAGCAGTCCCTCGACGATGCCGGGCTTGCCGTCGTGGTAGCGGAACCCGATGGAGCGTCCGTACCGCTTGTCGGCGCGGACGAGGTCGCGCAGCTTCTTGAGCCGCTCATCGGTGGTCTCGTGGTCGAGCTGCCCGGCCCACTGGAACGGCGTGTGCGGCTTGGGCACGAAGCCACCGATCGACACCGTGCAACGGATGTCGTTGCGGCCCGTCACCTCGCGCCCCTTGGCGATCACCTGCGTGGCGAGGTCGGCGATCTCGAGGACGTCCTCGTCGGTCTCGGTCGGCAGGCCGCACATGAAGTAGAGCTTCACCTGCCGCCAGCCGTTGGAGTACGCCGTCGCCACGGTGCGGATCAGGTCGTCCTCGTTCACCGCCTTGTTGATCACCTTCCGCATGCGCTCACTGCCGCCTTCGGGCGCGAAGGTCAGGCCGGAGCGGCGACCGTTGCGGGAGAACTCGTTGGCCAGCGTGATGTTGAAGGCGTCGACCCGCGTGGAGGGCAGCGACAGCGAGACGTTGGTGCCTTCGTAGCGGTCGGCCAACCCCTTGGCCACCTCGGCGATCTCGGTGTGGTCGGCGCTCGAGAGCGACAGCAGTCCGACCTCCTCGAAACCTGACCTCCGGATGCCGGTCTCGACCATCGAGCCGATGGTCTCGATCGAGCGCTCGCGCACCGGCCGGGTGATCATCCCGGCCTGGCAGAAACGGCAGCCGCGCGTGCAGCCGCGGAAGATCTCGACACTGAACCGCTCATGCACGGTCTCGGCCAGCGGCACCAGCGGCCTGGCGGGGTAGGGCCACAGGTCGAGATCCATCAGCGTGTGTTTGCGAACCCGGAACGGGATGCCGGGGCGATTGGGCACGACCGCCTCGATGGTGCCGTCCGCGGCGTAAGTGACGTCGTAGAACTTCGGGACGTAGACGTTCTCCGAGACGGCGAGCCGTCGGAGCAGCTCATCACGTCCTCCGGGACTGCCCTCGCCCTTCCACTCGCGGACCACCTCGGAGATCGCGAGCACGACCTCCTCGCCGTCGCCGAGCACGGCCGCGTCGAGGAAGTCGGCGACCGGCTCCGGGTTGAACGCGGCGTGGCCGCCGGCGATCACCACCGGGTCGTCGTCACCACGGTCCACCGTGTGCAGCGGGATGCCGGCAAGGTCCAGCGCGTTGAGCAGGTTGGTGTAGCCGAGCTCGGTGGAGAAGCTGATGCCGAAGAGGTCGAAGTCACGCACCGGACGGTGAGCGTCGACGGTGAACTGCGGGATCGAGTGCTCGCGCATCACCTGCTCCATGTCCGGCCACACGGCGTACGACCGCTCGGCGAGGATCCAGTCGCGCTCGTTGAGCACCTCGTAGAGGATCTGGACACCCTGGTTGGGCAGGCCGACCTCGTAGGCGTCGGGATACATCAGGGCCCACCGGACCTCCACCGACTCCCATGCCTTGACGGTGGAATTGAGCTCGCCGCCGACGTACTGGATCGGCTTGGACACCGATGGCAGACGGGGCTCGAGCAGGGGGAAGACGCTCGCGGACAAAAGGCCGGACCTCACTTCGTGGACGAACAGCCCAGGGTACGCCGCGCGCTGAGCCGACCCGACATTCTCGCGGCCGATGCGCAGTCATCATGTCACCGGCAGAATCGCACCACCGGCAGGGAGGGAACGGCGTTCGGGACATGTGGGCGGCGAAGGGGGAACACTGCTTCGACGGTGAGCGGTTCCGCGACGGAGTGACCGTGCTCGTCGACGCGGAGCGGATCGTCGGAGTCGAGCCGCTGGCGTACGACGTGCCCGTCGGCGTCGAGGTCACGACGTACGACGGGACGCTGCTGCCGGGCCTGATCGATGCACACGTGCACCTCGTGGCCGAGGGCATGCGACCCGGCAGCCCCGGCAGCCTCGAGTCGGCAGGCGGGCTGGACGACGACGAGTTGGATGCGGCCATCGCTCGTTCGCTGGCCGCCCAGGCCGCGGCGGGGGTCACGACGGTGCGAGACCTCGGCGACGTCCGCTACCGGACCGTGGTCGCTCGCGACCGGCGTAACCCCGGTGAGCCGCGCATCGCGACGTCCGGGCCGCCGCTGACCGTGGAGGGCGGTCACTGCCATTTCCTCGGCGGCGTGGCCGACGGGGTGGAAGCCGTCCGGACGGCCGTGCGCGAGCACGTCGACCGCGGGGTGGACGTGGTCAAGGTGATGGCCAGCGGCGGGATGATGACCGTCGGGACCGACCTGTTCGGGGCGCAGTTCAGTGCACAGGAGCTACGAGCCGCGGTCCAGTCGGCGCACGACGCGGGCTTGCGGATCCTCGCGCACTGCCACTCCGAGGCGGGTGCCCGCCACGCCGTCGGGGCGGGTGTCGACGGCCTCGAGCACGCCACTCTCCTGACGGAAGAAGGCATCGCCATACCCGACGACCTGATCGCGGAGATCGCCCGAGCGGGAATCACGGTCGATCCGACACTCGGCTTCGACCCGGCCCGCATCATGCCCACCGAGTCGGCACCGCCCCAGATCCGTGCGCTCGTCGCGCGGCTGGGGATGACGCCGGCCGAGGTCGCCGTCCGGCGTGGCTCACAGCTCGCGCGGATGCTGGAGTACGGCGTACGCCTGGTCAGCGGCCTCGATGCCGGCGTGACGCCGCCGAAAGCGCACGGTGGCCTGTGGCGGGCGGTGGTCCAGCTGCTCGACGCCGGGGTCACGCCGGGCCAGGCCCTGGCGACGGCCACGTCGGTGGCCGCGGACGACTGCGGGCTCGGAGGCACGACGGGGCGCCTGGCACGCGGTCTGTCGGCCGACCTGCTCGTGGTCGACGGCGACCTCGAGACCGACCTCAGCTCCCTCGGGAGACCCGCGGCCGTGTTCGTTCGCGGGACCCCCGTCTGAACCATGTCCTAGTCGACCGAGTTCGCCAGTTCGTCGAGCGCAGCCCGGGCTTCGGCCAGCGACTTCTCGGCGTACGCGATCATCTGCTCGAGGCCTTCCGCCCCGAAGCGGTTGGTCACGCCGTCGACCGCCTCGGCGATCGCAGGATCGAGATAGGCGGAATGCTCCGGCTGGTCAGGGATGGCGGAAGGGGCGTCGATCGAGTCCGAGCTACTCATGGACGCCATCCAAACACAGCCCGAGCCGGCTCCGGCTCACCCTTTGACGTAGGAGAGCTTCTCGCAGACCTTGCCGTCGCGGAACCGCAGCACGTCGGCACCACGGACGTGACCCGGCTCGCCGTCGTCCCCGGTCCAGCTGAACCGCCACCGCAGCACTCCCCGGTCGCCGCACACGAACGACTCCTCCTCGGCGAATGCGGCGTCGGGGGTGTTGCCGAACACCTCGTCCCAGACCGCGCGTACGGCGTCCGCTCCCTCATGAGGTACGCCGTCCGGCGCCGGCCCCGTCGCCTCGAACAGACAGTCGTCGGTCATCAACGACATGATCGCGTCGATGTCCCCGCGACCGAACGCCGCGGAGAACCGGGCCAGCCCGGCGTGGACCGGACCCCACTCCGAGTCGCGTCCGAACGACGCGAGCAGATCGCCTTGGGCACCCCCGTGTGAGACTCCGCGCGGACCGATCGCACCGCCCGACCGGTACATCTCCTCGCGTTCGGCGAACCACCCGCCCACCTCGCTCACCAGATGAGGGTCGAGGCGGGTGTCACCACCGGTCGCCACTGCCAGGTCCCAGCCGTGGACGAGGTGGTCGGTGGCGAGCTGGTGGACATACTCGGTGAGCTGCTCCTCGCCGTAGGACAGGTGAACGGTGCCCCCAGCCGGCAGCTTCTCGGCCGTCACCTTCGTCGCCTCCATCGCCGCGTCCAGCGCGGCGCGCACCGGCTCGTCGCCGAGCAGGTCGCCGTCCAGGCTGCTGCCGACGTCCGCGATGGTGCGGCCCTCGACGAGAGGCACGGTCCAGCGGTCCTCCCCGACCACGTGGTTGACCAGGTCACGCACCGTCCACTCACGACAGGGGGTGGGATCGTCCCACTGCTCCGGGCGGACCGCGTTCACCCGGTCAGCCCACGCCTCGACGGTGCGGTGGTAGAGCGTGTTGAGGTCCATCAGAGCTCCTTCTTCCAGGGCGGTCCGGGCCTGCCGGACCCACGAGCCGAGGTCGGCCCCCGATTTCCCTCGTGGCCCGAGATGACGATGCGTTCGGCGGCGTCGCGCACGAGCTCCTGAGGAGCCACCACGTCATCGTGGCATCGGCGCTCCCGCGTGGGAATGGAGAGGACCCGATTCGCCGACGCGCCCGTCTTACAGCTGCTCGGTCACCGGTGCCGTCGGCGCCGCTTCGGAGCTGACCGCCGCACTCGCCGACGTGGCCCGCAGCTCGACCTTCGGCATCAGGAGCAAGATGAAGAAGGCGAGCGCTCCGATCAGCCCGGCGAACAGGAACACCGTGTCCATCGACTCGGCGAAGCCGACCTTGAACGGATGCGCCAGAACGGGCGAGAGCTTCTGGATGAACGACGAGTCGTCGGTGACCTGGCCGAGGAACTGCCCGTGGCCGTGGCTCTGCAACGACTGCGCGAACTGCTGGTCGAGTGGCGTCACCGGATGTTGCAGGGCCTGCTGGAACGCCGGCGTCCGCGACTCTGTCTCGAGGGCCGCGCTGACGTGGCCCCCGACCTGGCCGAACAGCACCGACAAGAACACCGCGACGCCGATCGTGCCGCCGATCTGCCGGAAGAATGTCGCCGACGCCGTCGCTACGCCGATGTCGCGCGGCGGCACGGCCGACTGCAGGATCAGCAACAGCGGCTGCATGCAGTTGCCGAGGCCGTAGCCCAACAGCAGCATCAGCACCATCACCACCGGGAGCGAGGTGTCGGCGGTGATGCGCCAGAGCGACAACAGGGACAGGGCGGCGAGCGCCGACCCGAAGATCGGGAACCCGCGGATGCGGCCGGTGCGAGAGATCACCTGGCCGGAGACGATCGAGGCGCTCATCATCCCGATCACCATCGGCAGCATCAGGAACCCCGCCTTCATCGGCGAGGCGCCGTGCACGATCTGCATGTAGAGCGGGAGAACGAAGATGCCACCGAAGAGCGCCATGCCGGTGACCACGTTGGCGGCGATGCCGACAGAGACGGGCCGCAAGCGGAACATCCGGAGCGGGATCATCGCGTCGTCGCCCATGCGCCGCTCCACGGCGTAGAAGGCGCCCAGACCGATCGCACCTATCAGATAGCAGGCCATCGCCCCGCCCGAGGACCATCCCCACGCGCGGCCCTGCTCAGCCACGGTCAGGAGGGGGACGAGCGCCACGACGAGCGCGACCGCGCCCCACCAGTCGATCCGCGCCTCGCGCCGCTCGTGGTGGACGTGGAGGGTGCGGTAGACGACGAACAGCGCCGCGATGCCGATGGGGACGTTGACGAGGAAGACCCAGCGCCATCCGGTCAGGCCCAGGATCACAGCATGGGATGCGAAGAAGCCGCCCAGCACCGGCCCGAGGACGCTCGACGTACCGAACGTGGCCATGAAGTAGCCGGTGTACCGGGCGCGCTCGCGGGGCGACACGATGTCGCCGATGATCGCCAGGACCAGCGTGAACAGGCCGCCCGCGCCGATCCCCTGCACGGCACGGAACGCCGCCAGCATGTACATCGAGGTCGCGAACGAGCACAGGGCCGAGCCGGCGATGAAGACCGAGATCGCGAACATGAACAGCTTCTTGCGGCCGTAGATGTCGCCGAGCCTGCCGTAGATCGGCGTCGTGATCGTCGAGGTGATCAAGTACGCCGTCGTGACCCACGCCTGCACGGAGAGCCCGCGGAGGTCGTCGGCGATGGTGCGGATCGCGGTGGACACGATCGTCTGGTCGAGCGCACCCAGGAACATGCCCATCATCAGGCCGGTGATGATGGTGAGGATCTGCCGGTGGGTGTACTCGCCGGGCGCGGACGGCGGGACGGCGGCTGACTGAGAGGCTGGCGTCGACATCGTTCGCGAGTCTATCGGTTGCCGCGGACAACCGTTGAATCGCTCGTTGATTCACGGGGTGCGCGAGTGCCGCGGTGGGGAGCCGCCGGCTTCTCGCTGTCGCTTCTCCTGCCTTCTGCCATGCGCCAGACTCTCGGGATGACGTCCACGACCGTGGTCGGCGCGAGCGTTGCGGGGCTCCTGGCCGCGCGGGTCCTCTCGGACCTCGTCGACGAAGTGGTCGTCATCGAGCGGGAGCGACTGACCGATGCGCCGTCGCCGCGCGGGCACGTGCCCCAGGGAAAGCACCTGCATCTGTTGCTGACGGCCGGGCTGGACCTGCTGGTCGACTGGTTCCCCGGGATCGACGACGAGCTCGCAGGGCTGGGTGCCGCCTGGGTCGACGGCAGCCGCGCGTGGGTCTACCAGGCCGGGGGCTACCGCGCGCAAGGCGACTGGGGCCGACCCGCCCTCAGCATGACCCGGCCCCTGCTCGAGCAGGTGATTCGTCGCCGGGTCGCGTCGCTCGACAACGTCGAGCTCGAGGACGGCGTCGTCGTCGAGCGGGTCGAGGTCCACGACGGGCGGGCGACCGGTGTCGTCGTCGACGGAGTCGTGCGGACGGCGGACCTGGTCGTCGACTCCTCCGGTCGGTCCTCGCGCATCGCACACCAGCTCGAGTCGTCGGGGGTCCTGGCGCCGCCGGTCAGTCGGGTGTCGATCGACTGCGCGTATGCCAGTGGCTTCCTCCCCCGCTCCGATGGCGACTTCGAAGGCAGCCTCCTGGTCTGTGGCACCTCACCGCCCACATCGTTCCGCGCCGGGGCGGTGCTCCCGGTCGAGGGGTCTCGATGGATGGTGACGTTGGCGGGCGTACACGGCGACGTCCCGGGCACGACTGAGGACGAGGTCCTCGCGTTCGCTCGCAGCCTGTTGACACCGGCAGTGGCGCAGCTCGTCGAGCACGCCGGGCCGCTGTCGCCGGTGGCGTCGTACCGGTTCCCGTCCAGCCAGCGCCGGCACTACGAGAAGGTACGCAGGCTGCTGCCGGGGTTCGTGACGCTGGGCGACGCGGCGTGCAGTTTCGACCCCATCTACGGGCAGGGCATGACCTGCGCCGCCCAACAGGCCGACGCACTGGGCCACACCGTCCGCGAGTTGGGGGTGCGTGCCGACGAGCTGCCCCGGCGGTTCCACCGCAGGGCCGCGAAGATCATCGACGCCCCCTGGGCCATTGCGGTCGGCGCGGACTTCCTGCACCCCGCGACGGTGGGGCCGAAGGCGCGGGGGACAGACCAGGTCAATGCCTACGTCCTGCGGGTCATCAAGGCCACCCACACCTCGGTGCGGCTCGCGAGGTCGTTCAACCTCGTGCTCAACCTGGTGGAGTCGCCCCGATCGTTGATGCGGCCATCGGTGATGGCAGGGGTGCTGGCGTCGTCGCTCCCGGGACGTCGCACTCGATCCCGGCTCGGTGACCCGCGGGTCGGCCCGCCACCCGAAGGGCAAGAAGGGTGCACCGTGCTCGGTTCCGGCCCCTGACCGCCCAAGACCTGGGCACCAGCGTGCACAGCGCAACCTGGTGACCCCTCTTCTCCGCGGAGCGACGTCAGCGAGCGACGAGCCGTGACTGCCGAACCGGCCTCGCGTAGCGGGTGGGGAGCGAGGCGGTCGCCCGGAGGTGGATGTTCTGCAGGAGGCCGATGGCGAGCATGCCGGCGAACATCGACGAGCCGCCGTACGAAACGAACGGGAGCGGTACGCCGGTGACCGGCATGATCCCGAGGCACATCCCGATGTTCTGGAACGCCTGGAAGCCGAACCAGCAGGCGATGCCGGCGGCCGCGACGCGTCCGAACACATCGGTGGACAGGGCGGAGATCGCCAGCGCCCGCCAGATCACGAGCCCGAGCAGGGCGATCAGGACGGCGGCACCCAGGAGGCCCAGCTCCTCCCCCGCGACGGTGAAGATGAAGTCGGTGTGCTGCTCGGGGACGAAACCCGATCGAGTCTGCGAGCCGTGGAAGAGCCCCTGGCCGAACGGCCCGCCGTTCCCCACGGCGATGCGGGCCTGCTCGGTGTTGTAACCGGCGCCGCGCGGGTCGAGGTCGGGGTTCGTGAACGCCAGGAACCTGTCGAGCTGGTACGGCTTCAGCAGGTGTCCGGCGAACGCGGCCGTGGCCGCCACGGCGCCGCCCGCCGCCAGCATGCCCAGCCAACGCCGGGGCGCACCCGCGACGGCGAGGACGCCGAACACGGTCGCCGACAGCACGAGCAGCGTGCCGAGATCGGGCTGCATCAGGATCAGCGCGGCCGGGATCGCCGCGATCAGCAGCATCCCGAGCACCTCGACCGCGCCGACACGAGTACGCCGTCCCTCGTTCCGCTCGGCCACGAGCAGCGCCATCCCGATCACCACGGCCAGCTTGGCGAACTCCGAGGGCTGGATCGACATCCCCACCAGGTCGATCCACGAGCGCGAGCCGTTGATCGTGGTGCCGGCGGTGAGCACCAGCACCAGTCCACCGATCGAGGCGAGGTAGACCGCGGGCGCGACGATCCGCACCCAGCGGTGGTCGGTGGCCATCACCACGACCATCAGCACCAACCCGATGCAGACGTTGACCAGCTGCTTGCGCAGGTACGCCGTGGGGTCGCCGCCGGTGAGGTCGTCGCGGTGCGAGGTCGCCGACCAGACCAGCAGCGTGCCGAGCACCAGCAGGCCGAGCACGGCGAGCATGAGCACCCGGTCGATCCCGGGCGTCCGAAGGCTCCTGGGCGCCCGGGTGGGAGCGGTCGTCACGGCTGGCTCCTTCCGGGAGTGCGTGGTCTCGGCGGCAGGATCGAGCCATCCGGCTGGAAGGACGGCAGCGCATCGGGCGCCACCACTCCGGGGATCAGCGCGTCCTTGGTGTCCACGCTCGAGCCGTGGACGCCGTACAACGCCTCCCAGATCTTGCGGACGTACGGCCCGGACGTGCCGGAGCCGGTGCCGCCCTGGGTGACCATCATCAGCACGACGTAGTTGTCGTCGTACGACGCCACCCAGGACGTCGACTGCTTGCCGTAGACCTCGGCAGACCCCGTCTTGGAGCGGATGTGGATCTGGTCGAGCGGGAACCCGATCATCTTCCACGCCATGGTGCCGGTCTGGGCGGTGCCGAGCAGCGCGTCGGTCACGTAGGAGATCGCGTGGGCCGGGTCCTTCACGCGGCCCTGCACCTTCGGCTTGATCCGTTTCACGACCTTGCCGGTCGGGCTCACGATGGCCTTGGCGATGCGCGGCTCGTAGAGCGTGCCGCCGTTCGAGAGAGCGGCGTACGCCCGCGCGAGCTGGAGCGGCGTGACCAGGGTGTCGCCCTGCCCGATCGCGAAGTTCACCGCGTCACCGGCCCGGTAGTAGCTGCCCTCGAGGCAGAACTCGTGCGCGTAGAGCTTGAGGTACCCGCTGATCCCTGCAGGCGGGTGCTGGTCCATGCGGCAGTAGTAGTCCTTCATCGACTTCCAGTACGCCAGCTTCCAGTGCCGGTCGGCGATGCGGCCGGACGCCTCGCCGGGCACGTCGATCCCGGTCGGCCGGCCGAAGCCGAACGCCTTCGCCTCGTTCACCAGCGGGTCGCGGGCGTTGACGTTGGTCGGGTCCTGGCCGAACCTCTGCCAGAAGTGGTAGCCGACCCGGTAGAAGAATGTGTCGCAGGAGATCTGGAGCGCCTTGGCGAAGTCGATCATCCCGTAGGACGCCGACTCGTAGTTGTGGAAGAGCCGGTTGCCGGCCATGAAGCCCGACGAGCAGTCGAGCCGTGTACCCGGCCCCATGCCGTTGTTGAACGCGCCGACGGTCATCATCGGCTTCCAGGTCGAGCCGGGCGCGAACTGGCCCTGGTAGGCCCGGGCGAGCAGCGGATCGCCCGCCTTCGCCGAGTAGAGCCGCGCCAGCTGAGCGCTGCTGATTCCGCCGACCCACTGCGCCGGGTCGTACGTCGGCTGGCTGGCCATGGCGACCACGCGCCCGGTCTTGGCCTGCAGGACGATCGCGGCGCCGGAGTCGGCGCGGTAGTTGCGGTGGGTCACCGGGTCGTACGTCGCGTGCGCCGTGGTGATCGCATCGCGCAGCGCCCGCTCGGCGACGCCCTGGACGCGCGCGTCGATCGACGTCACGAGGGTGTCGCCCGGATGCCCCTGCACCTGACCCGCGTCGCCGAGCACTCGGCCCATCGAGTCGACGGCCACCTGCTGGTAGCCGGGACGGCCCCGCAGGAAGCGGTCGTACTCCTCCTCGATCCCTGCGCGTCCGACGGTGCTGGCGCCGTTGACGGAGTCGTCGTGGTCCTTCTTCGCCTGGTTCAGCTCGCCGGCCGTGATCGGGCTCAGGTAACCGACGATGTCGGCGAGGTTCGCGCCGTACGGCCGTGGGTAGGAGCGCACGTTCTGCCGCTGGGCGACGACGGCCGGGTAGTCCTCGGGCTGCTCCAGGATCCGCAAGGCGACGGCCTGGCGGACGTCGGTGGCGACGGGCACCGGCTGGTACGGCGAGCCGTTCCAGCAGCGGCCGCGCTTGCTGCCGTGATCGCCGCAGGTCACCAGCGCCTGGTGGATGCGGCGGAGGGGTGTCTGCACCGCGTCGGCGAGACGGTGCAACGCGACGGCCCGGTCATGGGAGGAGAGCCTGCTCAACAGCGTGCGGTCGACGGACACGACCCACGCCGTGCGATTGGTCACGAGCGGACGACCCTGGTCGTCGACGATCAGCCCGCGCTGAGGCTGGACCACGACCTCGCGCAGTGACTGGGACGCCGCTGCCTGCTGGTAGGAGTCGCCGGAGACGACCTGGAGGTAGTAGAGCCGCGCGAAGAGCGTCGCGAAGAGGGAGACGACCAGGACTCGGACGACGATCAGCCGCAGTCGCGACCGCTCGGCCCCCGGGTCACGTGTGCTGGATGGCTTCATCGCGCGCCCGCGGGCTCCAGCCGCGTGAACAGGCGCATCACGCCGGGCAGCACCAGCGGGGTGAGCAGCACGTCCCAGAGCAGGGCGACCACGATCACCCGCAGGACGTCGCCGAATCCGGCGACAGCGTCGCCGAGGACGATCCCGGTCAGGGCGTAGACCGACGTGCCCACGAAGGACGCGACCGCGACCGTCGCGACGACGGTGGTCGCCGAGGCGCGGGTGTCCTGACGCATCAGCCCGGCGACGAACCCGACCACGACCAGCGCGAGCGCCCAACGGCCGGCCACGTGGTCGGCGGGGGGCGCGAGGTCGAGCATGAGCCCGGCGAAGAAGCCGAGGGTGGCGGCGAACGACGGTCCGCGGACCAGGGCGGCGGCGACGACCACCAGCAGGCAGAAGTTCGGGACGATCCCGTCCCAGGCCAGGTGCGGGAAGATCGCGACCTGGAGCACCAGAGCCACGACGACCAGCCCAGCGGCAACGGCGACTCGGACGGATCTCATTGCAAGCTCCCGTCGGCCTCGATGACGCCGCGGTCGCTCTGCGTGCCCGAGGGCACCACCACACCGACGAGGTCGAGTGCGCCGAAGTCGACGTATGGCGAGATGACGGCGCGCTGCGACGACTCTCGCAGGCTGGCGTAGACGGCCGTGACGCGCCCGATCGGCACGCCCGCGACGTACGGCGCACCGTCGCGGCTCCCCCAGGTGACGACGGAGTCGCCCTCGGTCGGCGCGTCGGCCTCGTCGACGAGCTGGAGGTCGAGGGTGCCGTTGTTGCCCAGCCCGCCACGGCCACGCAGGAAGCCGACCTTCATCGACCCTCCGACGCGACCACCGACCACGGACTCGGTGTCGACGACGAGCAGCACGGTCGCGGTCGTAGCGGTCACCCGCAGCACACGGCCCACGAGGCCGTCGTCGTTGAGCACGGTCTGGTCGGGACGCACTCCAGCCTCGGATCCGGCGTCGATCGTGACGGTCCGCGAGAACGACTGGGCGGGGCCGTAGGCGACGACGTGGGCCGGCACGAGCGCCTGGCCGAGCGTGCCGGCCGCGGAGGTCAGGCCCTGGAACTCGGCGAGCTGGTTGCGTGCGTACTGCGAGGTCGCCTCCTGCGCCTTCAGCCGCGAGTTCTGCGACTGGAGCTCGGCGATGTCGTTCTGCATCTGCTTGCGAGTGCGGAACCAGCCCCCGATCGCGGTCACGGGTCGTACCACGGCCGAGGTGCCGGACTCGACCGGACCGAAGACCGACCCCATCGCCGTCCGTGCCGGCTCCAGGGGCGAGCCGGGACCCGGGTGGTGGTCGAGGGTCATCACGGTCAGACAGGCCAGGACCAGAGCGATCATCCGAGACCGCAGCCGCGAGCGATCCGCCCGCTGGTCGAAGGTGTCCGGGCCGGGACGCAGGGGTCGGTATCCCCGCAGCAGACGCGGCACGTGGGGGCGCCCCCGCCTCGTCCTCTGAAGTCGCATCAGTACCGCCGGCGCTCGGAGACCAGGACCTGCTGGAGCCCCTCGAACTCCTCCACACACTTGCCAGCGCCCATCGCCACACTGGACAACGGGTCCTCCGCGACGTGGACCGGCATCCCGGTCTCGTGCCGCAACCTCTCGTCCAGCCCGCGTAGGAGGGCGCCGCCACCGGTGAGCACGATCCCGCGATCCATGATGTCGCCGGCCAGCTCGGGCGGAGTCTGGTCGAGCGTGGTGCGGACGGCGTCGATGATCGAGTGCAGCGGCTCCTCGAGCGCCTTCCGAGCCTCGGCACTGGAGACGACGACCGAGCGCGGTAGGCCGCTGATCATGTCGCGCCCGCGGATCTCGGCCTCGGGCTCGTCATGGGTCGGGAACGCCGAGCCCAGCGTCATCTTCATCTCCTCGGCGGTGCGCTCGCCGAGCATGAGGCTGTACTCCTTCTTCATCCACGCCACGATCGCGGCGTCCAGGTCGTCTCCGGCGGTCCGGATGGACAGGCTGGTGACGACACCGCCGAGCGAGATCACCGCCACCTCGGTCGTGCCTCCGCCGACGTCGACGACCATGTTCCCCGCGGCCTGGTGGACCGGCAGACCGGCCCCGATCGCCGCAGCCATCGGCTCCTCGATGATGTAGACCTTGCGCGCTCCGGCTTGGTACCCGGCCTCTTTCACCGCCCGTTGCTCCACGGCGGTGATGCCACTCGGAACGCAGATCACCATGCGCGGCTTCGCAAGGTAACGCCGGCGGTGGACCTGCTGGATGAAGAACCGCAACATCTGCTCGGTCGCCTCGAAGTCGGCGATCACGCCGTCCTTCATCGGGCGCAGCGCGGTGATGTTGTCGGGGGTGCGGCCGATCATCCGTTTGGCCTCGTGGCCGACGGCGAGCACCTCACCGGTCGTGTCGTTGAGCGCGACGACGCTGGGCTCGTCGAGCATGATCCCGCGCCCGCGCACATAGACCAGCGTGTTGGCGGTTCCGAGGTCGACCGCCATGTCGCGGCCGATGATGCTGTTCGCCATGCGCAGTGCCTCGCAGGTTCGCGTCGTTCCGGGGAAGGAATGGGGCACACGCCTGCGTCCCCGTGGACCGGCCTGCCGAGATCCACGCGACACGACGACCCGTCAGCAGGTTAGGAGCGCGTTGGGCCAACGCCCGGGTGCCACGCCGGGGGTCCGACGCTGGTTGAGGAGGGCGTAAACGCCGTCCGAAGGGCGCATGGCCCGCTGGTTGAGGAGGGCGTTCCACGCCCGTCTCGAAACCAAGGGTCGGATGGGTGCGTTCCACGCTCCGCTCCAGCGGACTGTGGCTTCGTTCTTCTCGATCTCCGCCGGAGCTCCGCTCCGTCAGAGCTCTCGGCCCGCCGCGGCCATCAGCCGCTGGGTGTCGGTGGCGTCGGCGGGCGGCTCGACCGGTGGCTTGACCAGTCCGATCTCCACGGCGTGGTCCGTGCAGGTCAGCTCGACGACACGGGTCATCCCCGGGATCCACTCGGGAGGGAACTCGATGGCGCGGCCCAGACTCGCGGAGAGGTCCCACGCGTGGGCGGCAGCGTCGATGAGGGCGAAGTTGATGACCACCGCACCCGGAAGCTCACCGAAGACCGTGTCGTGATGCGCGGTCAGCACCCCCTCCGTGTGCCACAGCTCCAAGACCTGCGCGGTCACCTCGGCGGAGATCGGAGCCAGCTCGCCGTCGTACGGCACCGCGGCCAACGCCTCGTCCTGCGCCATGACGTCGTGGCCAGTCACGCAGCCCGCCCAGTAGAGCTGGTTCTTGAGGGCATGGCTTGCGAGGCGGCGGACGGTCCACGGCGGGCAGTTGGTGAGGACGTCCATCTCCGAGCCGTCGAGGCCGGAGATGACCCTGTTCAGCTCCTGCGCCGCACGGGTCAGCAGCGTCAGATCGTCCACTCGCACCCCCGTTTGATTCGGGCCCAGACTACTCACGGCGTCTTTGCCAGACTGAGCGCGTGAGCCGGGAGGCACGACGTGGCAACCTGCCGAGGTCCGCCACGGCCCTCATCGGGCGCGAGAGCGTGCTCCCCTCGATCGCCGCACTGATACGCACGCATCAGCTGGTGACCCTGAACGGCGTCGGCGGGGTGGGAAAGACGCGGCTGGCACTGGCCGCCGCAGCGCACCTCGCCGACGAGTTCCCGGACGGCGTATGGGTGGTCGAGCTGGCTCCGGTCGGCGATCCCGGCGCGGTGCCCGACGCCATCGCCCATGCCCTCGGGATCACGCCGCAAGGCGAGACCCCCGTCATCGACACCGTCGCGGAGGTAGTGGCCGGGCGACGTCTGCTCATGGTGATCGACAACTGTGAGCACCTCCTGGCGGCGGCCGCGGCGGCGATCGGGCGGGTGATCTCCCGCTCCGAGACGCCCAAGATCATGGCGACGTCTCGGGAGCGCATGCGCGTGGCCGGTGAGGCGATGGTGTCGGTGTCGCCGCTGGCACTCGACGGTGGCGTGACCTCTGATGCGGTGACCTTGTTCGTGGAGCGCGCCGGCACTGTGCGACCCGGATTCGGCATTTTCGACGAGCGAACCGGGGCGGCGGTGGTCGAGATCTGTGAGGCGCTCGACGGTATCCCCCTGGGGATCGAGCTGGCCGCGGCGCGGATGGCGGCGATGAGCGCCGCGGAGGTGCGGGACCGGCTCGGCGACCGGTTCCGACTGCTGACCGGCCCGGAGTACGGACCGGATCGTCAGCTGTCCCTGCAGCATGCGGTCGCGTGGTCCTTCGACCTGCTGGACGACGCCGAGCGCGCGGTGATGGGGACGGCGTCGGTGTTCGCGGGCGGCTTCGAGCTCCCGTCGCTGTGCGCCGTCGCCGGGGCGAACGACGAGGTCGAGGAACTGCGAATCCTGGACTCGTTGGTGCGCAAGTCCTTGATCGTCGCCCACCACAGTGCCGAGCGGACCCGGTACAGCCTGTTCGAGACGATCCGAGCGTTCGCCGATGAGCGACTGTCGCCGGGCGAACGACAGGACCTGCGCGATCGGCATGCCGCACATTTCGGGAAGGAGGCAGCCGCGCATTGGGAGCGGTGGAACGGACCCGGGTGGCGTCACCAGGTCGACTGGGTGCAGGCCGAGCTGGCCAACCTGCGGTCTGCGTTCCGGTGGAGCCACGATCGCGGCCAGGTCGCGGTGGCGACCGACGTCGCCGCCCACGCTGCGCTGATGGGCTTCTCCGTCGAGCTGTTCGAGACGATCGGCTGGGCGGAGACGCTGCTCGACGAGGCAGCCCGGTCCGACGTCCGGCGGCTTCCCCGGCTGTACGCCGCGGCGGGGTACGCCTGCTTCGTCGGGCGGGCCGCGGCCGCGACCGCGAACGCCCACCGTGCCACCGAGCTGGAGGCCCGTCCCGGCTATGACTCCTGCGAGCCCGGCTACGCAACGTTCATCGAGGCTCTCGGCGAGGTGTACTGCGGGAACCTGGATCGCTACGTCGAGCTCACGCGCGACGTCGCGGAAGTGCCCGGCACGAGCCGTGCGTACGCGGTCGCTGCCTACATCGACGGGCTTCAGTCGTCAGGTGAGGTCGAGGAGGCGCTGAAGCTGACCGGGACGGCGCTGGACGCGGCGCGCGAGCTCGGCAATCCCTACTGGGTGGCGTACACGTTGTGGATCGTCGGTCTGGCACTCTCGAGAGTGGACCCGCAGCGCGCCCTGGAGACCTGGGACGAGGGTGTGGCGTTCATCGAGGAGCATGACGTCAAGTTCTTCGAGGGGTTCATGGCTCGCGATGCGGCGCTGCTGCACACCTCGGACGGCCAGCTGGAAACGGCCCTGACGCTGTTCGTTGCGGCGATCGAGGCCTTCCTGCGTGCCGGTGCCGTTGCGCAGCTGACGATCACGCTCGCGAGCCTGCCTGCCCTTTTCGAGCACCTCGACCGACCGGCCGTCGCGGGCACCCTGCTCGGTGCCGTAGCCCGGGAACCGGGCAGCCTCCACCACGTTCCCTCGCTCACCGATCTCCGTGAGCGACTCCAGGACTCACACGGCGAAGAGCGGATGGAGCGGTGGGCCGCCACCGGAGCGGTCATGGAGCTCCAGGACGCAGCGGCGTACTCCCTCCACCAGATCGACCTGGCCCGGCACGCGCTCGCCCTCGCGGCGAAGCTGGCCGGTCCCGCGGGGTTGACAGCCCGCGAGACGGAGGTGTTGCGGCTCATCGCCGGAGGGGCCAGCACGCGCGAGATATCCGAGCAGCTGTTCATCTCGGCCAAGACCGCGGACAACCACATCCAGCACATCTACACCAAGCTGCTGGTGACGAACCGCGCGGCAGCAACCAGATGGGCGCTCGACCACGGGGTCGTCGGCCCGGGCTCGGACATGACGAGATAGGCACCCTGAATGAGGAGATCTCCTCATGTGCCCGACGGCGCGACCGCGGAGGATTCCCTCGTTCCAGCCACCAGCGCTGGGAGATCAGGGATCCGCTCGGATCCCGGCGAGCGAAGGAGAGACCGATGATCCTGGCCACGACGAAGATCAAGGACCTGGACCAGTTCCTGAAGGTGTACGGGGCGGCGGGCGCCGACAAGCGCGGATCCCACGGGTCGAAGGGTTCCAGCGTCTACCGCGACCCGATCGAGGAGGACCGGGTGTGGGCGGTCTTCGACTGGGATGAGGAGGGCTGGACGGCGTTCGCCACGGACCCGGAGACCCCCGGAATCATGCAGGAGGCCGGTCACCTGAGCAGGCCGTCTCTGGGGCAGTTCCTCGGCACGTTCCCGGCCTAGACCGGGCCGGAAGAGGCCGCGTTCCCCTCGTAGCTGGTCGCGAGCCGCGCTCGCGACCGGCTACGAGAACCAGATCTTGATCTCGCGCTCGGCGGACTCTACGGCGTCGGAGCCGTGGACGAGGTTCTGCTGGACCGCGAGCCCCCAGTCGCGGCCGAGGTCGCCCCGGATAGTGCCCGGGAGCGCCACCGTCGGGTCCGTGGCGCCGGCCAGGGCACGGAATCCTTCGACGACGCGCTCCCCCTCGACGATCATCGCGGCGACCGGCCCGGAGAGCATGAACTCGACCAGCGGCTCGTAGAACGGCTTGCCCTCGTGCTCGGCGTAGTGCTCGGCAAGGAGCTCGCGGGTCGCGTCTCGGAGTTCGAGGCGGACGAGCCGGTAGCCCTTCGCTTCGATCCGCCGGATCACCTCACCCGTGAGGCCACGGCGTACGCCGTCGGGCTTGACCAGGACCAGGGTGCGCTCCATGGGCGGCACCCTACCCAGCGCTCACCAGTCCGCCAGCCGGAGGCGGACGTCCTCCGGGACCGGGCCGTCCCGGTCGGGCTCGATCGCTCCGGCCCGCACCGCCAGAGGGACGACACCGGCCCAGGTGCCGGTCGCGACGTCCTCGGGCTCGTCCTTGGGTCCCCCGGTCCGTGCCTTCACCGACGCCTCCGCGAGCGGGATGGCGATCACCGTCGTCGCGGCGAGCTCCTTGCGGCTGTGCGGCCGCAGGGTGGCCGACCTGCCGGGGACGACGTGGTCCACCATCAGCCCCAGCGCGTGGCTGCGCTCTTCGGGATCCTCCACGCGTCGTGCGGGGCCGTAGACCACCGCGGAGCGGTAGTTCATCGAGTGGCTGAACGCCGCCCGCGCGAGTACGGCGCCGTCCACCAACGTGAACGTCGCGCACACGATCTGACCTGGCGCCTGCAGCAACCACGGCGCCGCGATCGAGCCGTGGAGGTACAGCGTGCCGCCCTCGTCGGGTCCGTCCGGGTCGACGGCGTGGATCGACGGGAGCACCACCGGCTGGCCGTCGCGGACGATCCCCACGTGGCAGACCAGGGCCTCGCGGATGATCGCGACCAGGTCGGCCGAGTCGGTGCTGCCCCGCTCGCGGTGGCGGGTGAGTCGGGTGCGTGCGGTCGGCGACAGGGTGGTGCTCATGGTCCTAGGATGCCGGAGAAGTGGCCCGCTCACCCGGGCCACTTCGAGCCGATTCGAACAGGACACTCGTGGCACGGAGCATTCCCATCCCCTTGACGCTGGACCGATCGTCCGGCGTACCCCTGGCGCGCCAGCTCGCCGACGGCGTGCGGGACCAGGTCGTCGCCGGCACCCTCGCCGTCGGCGGTCGACTGCCGAGCACCCGCGCCCTGGCCGGCGACCTCGGGGTCTCACGCAGCGTGACCGAGCAGGCGTTCGACCAGCTCACCGCTGAGGGCTGGCTCGAGAGCCGGCACGGCTCGGGGACGTACGTCGCGGCCGGAGCGGCACCGCGACCACGTCACCGCGCCTCGCGGCCGCGACCCGACACATCGGGACTGGTCCGGCTCGACACCGGCACGCCGTGGATCGACCCCCGGCACCGCTCGGCCTGGCGCCGGGCCTGGCGTGACGTCTCGGTGGCGACCCCTCCCCCGGCGTACGACGACCCCGCCGGACTGCCGGACCTCCGCGTCGAGCTTGCCGGGCACCTCGCCCGCACCCGCGGCCTGACCTGTGAGCCCGACGAGGTCCTGGTCACGACGGGGACGATAGGCGGGCTAGCGCAGGTGCTGGCCGCACTGCCGCCCGGCCAGGTGGCGCACGAGGACCCCGGCTACCGGGCGGCCGCCGAAGCGATCCGGGCCGTCGGCCGGGACATTCGTGACCTCCCGGCCACGCAGCCGGTGACCGAGCTGAGCGGGTGCGCGGCGGCGTACGTCACGCCGGCCCATCAGCATCCGCTCGGCCCGGTGATGTCCGGCGCCGATCGGCTGACCCTGCTGGCCGCCGCCCGGCATGCGGGTGCGGTCGTGATCGAGGACGACTACGACTCGGAGTTCCGCTACGACGTCGCACCGGTGCCTGCCCTCGCCGCACTCGACCGCCAGGTGGTCGCGTACCTCGGCACCACCAGCAAGACCGTCGCGCCGAGCATGCGACTCGGCTGGCTGGTCGCACCACCCGCCGTGCATCGGGCGATCCTCGCCCGCCGGGAGATCACGCACGACCAGCCCGCCTGGCCGGTCCAGCGCGCCTTCGTCTCCCTGCTGCGCGACGGGTACGTCGACCAGGTCGTCCGCTCCGCGCGGCGCACGTACGCGGCCAGAGCCGAGCGGGTCGTCGCGGCCCTGAGCGGGCGGGCGGAGCCGATTCAACCCGTGGCGGGAATGTACGTGACCGTGCCGATGCCGCACGCGACCGCGCTCCGGGTGGCCGCGTCGGCGGCCGAGGCCGGCTTCGAGGTGCCGCTCCTTCGTGACTACTGCCGGACCGCGCGGATCACCGGCGTCATCGTCGGCTTCGGCGGGTGCACTGACGAAGAACTGGACCGGGCCTTGGCCGCGATCGGGCGCGGACTCGACTGACGATCTAGGAGCCGGCCTGCTCGGCTTCGTACGCCGCGTACGCCTCGGCGCGCTCGCGCTCGATCTTGCGTCCCAGGAAGTACGCCGTCCCCCACAACAACGCGAAGATCGCGCCCAGCACGAACATCATCGTGACCACGAACCCGAGGGCGATGGCGGCGACCTGGATCAGCCAGCCCACGGCGTACGCCGCCTCCCAGCGAAGCAGGCCTGCCAGCAGCAGACACGCGACGCAGAGCCCGAGCCCCACCGCGAGCGCCGTGCCTACCGGAACGCCGGCCAGGTTGATCATCACCGGAGTTGTCAGCGCGAGCACGATCGCCTCGAGCGAGAGGATCGCCGCACACATCCCGCGCTTCGGCGACCGCTCCCCGGACCGCGCGGACCCCTGCGCCGCGTGCTCAGCCACCCGCGGTCCGCTCGCGTCGGCGCAGCATCGCCCGTGCCTCGCCGACCGTCACCACCGACCCGGTGACCAGCACCGCGCCGGACCCGATCGAGCCGCCGGCTCCACCGGCCTCGGCCAGCGCGGTCGCCTCGTCGATCGCGTCGGCCAGCTTCGGTGCCACGGTCACGCGGTCCGGGCCGAACACCTCGCGGGCCGTCGCCGCGAGCTCGGCAGCGGGGAGGGCACGATGCGTCGAGTTCTGAGTGACGACGAGGTGCTCGAAATGCGGCTCGAAGGCGGCGAGCACGCCCTCGTACTCCTTGTCCGACATCACGCCGATGACCCCGATCAGAGGCGAGAAGGCGAAGGAGTCCTCGAGCGCCTGCGCGGTCGCCGCGGCGCCGTGCGGATTGTGGGCCGCGTCGAGCAGGATCATCGGGCTGCGCCGGATGATCTCGAGCCGGCCCGGAGACGTCGTCCGCGAGAACGCCGCGCGGACCAGGTCGGCGTCCAAGGGCTGGTCACCCGCGAACGCCTCCACTGCGGCCAGGGCCGTGACGGCGTTCTGCGCCTGGTGCGCCCCGAAGAGCGGCAGGAAGAGGTCGTCGTACTGCCCGCGCAGACCCTTCAGCGTGAGCAGCTGACCGCCGACCGCGGGGACGCGCGACAGCACATCGAACTCCAAGCCCTCGCGCACGGGAGTCGCCTCGACCTCCGCGCAGCGGCGGAGAAGGACCTCCGCAGGGCCGGGCAGCTGCTCGGCCAGCACGGCCGTGGCGCCTGGCTTGATGATCCCGGCCTTCTCCAGCGCGATCTCCTCGACCGAGGTGCCGAGGTACGCCGCGTGGTCGACGCCGATCGGGGTCACCACCGCGACCGCCCCGTCCGCGACGTTCGTGGCGTCCCACACGCCGCCCATGCCGACCTCGACGATCGCGACGTCGACCGGTGCGTCTGCGAACGCGGCGTACGCCATCCCGACGATGGTCTCGAAGAAGCTCAGCGGATGAGGCTGCGCGGCGTCGACGAGGTGCGTGTAGGGCGCCACGTCGTTGAACGCTCGGACGAACTCCTCGTCGGTCAGCGGCTCGCCATCGATCGTGATCCGCTCGTTGATGCGCTCGAGGTGGGGGCTCGTGAAGCGACCCGTGCGCAGGTCAAGCGCGCGCAGCAGGGTGTCGATCATCCGGCTCGTCGACGTCTTGCCGTTGGTGCCCGTGAGATGGATGACGGGATAGCCGCGCTGCGGGTCACCGAGCAGCTCGGTGAAGGCCTGGATCCGGTCGAGGGACGGCTCGAGCCGGCTCTCCGGCCAGCGAGATTGGAGCGCGTCGTCGACCTCGGCGATGGACTGGGCGAGGCGCGCCTGGGGCAGATCGGTCATGGCACGCCGAGTCTAGGGAGCCGCTACTCCACGCGAAGATTCGCCATGTCGACGAGACGCTCGTAGCCCAGCGCCTCGTAGATCTTGTTCGACGTCGGGTTGGCCTGGTCGGTGAACAGGCACGCGCGGGTGCCACTTCCGAGCAACAACTTCGACACCTCGTACACCGCGCGGCTCGCGTAGCCGTGCCCGCGGTGCTCCCTCGGCGTGTACACCGGTCCGACCCGCGAGACGCCGAACGCCGGCTCGGTCGCCGCCGTGACATGGACCGGAACGCCGTCCACATCCCACACGAAGATCCGGCCACGCTGGATCCGTCGGCGCATCTCGTCCGGCTCGGGCGACTCGTGCGGCGAGGAGCCAGGGGCACGACCGGCCTGCTCGTCGGCGTCGGCCATGAACGCGTGGTACCAGTCGGTGACGACCTCCTGCTCGTCCAGCCTCGCGGGCCGAAGGCGACCGGGCACGTCGGCCGGCTCCTTCAGCTCGCCGAGCTCGAACAGCCGGGTGTGCTGCCCGACCGTGGCCCGCCTGCCGGTCTCGCCCGCCATCTCCTCGCAGAAGACCTGCACCGCCGGCAGCGCGCCGTTGGCGCCCAGCACCGGCTCGTCGCGATCCAGCAACGTGCGGGCAAGAAGGACTGCCGCATCGTCGGACATCGGCATCAGGTACGCCGGGTACTCGCCGAACGGTGCCGTCCGCATGGCCGTGGCGACGACGCGTCCGCCGTCCACGAAGGCGGCGAACCAGCACGGGACTCCCGCGGGCCACGGCACTCCCGCGGCCCGCTGGTCACGGACCCGCGATGCGACGCCGGCCATCACGGTGCTGAGCACCGGCTGCTCGGCGAAGTGGTCGCCGGCCACGTCGAGGAACTCACCCGGGTCGTCGTAGAAACGCAGCTCCATGCACCGACGCTAGGCGGCGAGGGCAGGGACGCTCCACCGGTTTCTCGTCCGGTGCGCCCAACCGCTTGCTCGGATGCGGTTTCCCGCCCTGCCGAGCGACGGTCTCGCCCGCAGGCTCCCCCGACGGGTGTGCGGCCTACGCCATGGGGCCGGAGCGCCGGAATTCCTACCTTCGAGGAGTGGGTCTCGGTCGCCCACAGACCAGCTTCTCAACACACCGAAATGGAACTGCCATGTCTCACCTCGGACCGCATTCGCCCAACGTCTCCGAACAGCCGAAAGGAGTTGCCATGTCTCACCTCCTCTACAAGATCGGGAACTTCTCCGGACGTCATCCCTGGCGCGTGATCGCCGCGTGGGTGATGGTCGCCTTCGCCGTCGTCATGCTCAACCAGTCCGCCGGCGGGCAACCCGACGACGACTTCCGACTCCCGGGCTCCGAGTCTCAGCGGGCAGCCGACCTGATTCAGGACCGGTTCCCGCAGCAGACTCTCTACGCCTCCAACGTCATCTTCCACTCGCCCGAGGGGCTGACGTCTCCCGAGACCAAGGCCGTCGTACAGCAGGCGGTCGACGGGCTCCAGGAGCTGCCCCACGCGATCAGCGTGAGCGGCCCCTACGACCCCCGCGGTCCGACCGTGAGCAGTGACGGCGAGACCGCCTTCGCAACGGTCGGCTTCGACACCCAGAAGCTCGACTCCAGCGCGTACGACGCCGCCGACCGTGCCGTCCAGGCCGCCCGCGACGCCGGCGTCCAGGTCGAGTACGACGGCTCACTCGGGTACGCCAAGGTTCCAGCCGGCGGCAACAGCGAGATGATCGGGATCCTGGTCGCCATCGTGGTGCTGGTGTTCGCGTTCGGCTCGCTGGTGGCCATGAGCCTTCCGATCGCCACTGCACTCGTCGGGATCGGTGTGGGCTCCAGCGTCATCGGCCTGATGTCCGGCCTCCTGCCGATGCCGTCCATTGCCGGCGTCGTCGGCCTCATGCTCGGGCTCGGTGCGGGGATCGACTACGCCTTGTTCATCCTGGCCCGGCACCGCCAGAACCTCGCGTCGGGCCTGTCGGTCCCGGTCGCGATCGGGCGGGCCAATGCCACGGCCGGCCAGTCGGTGCTGTTTGCCGGACTGACCGTGATCATCGCGATCCTGGGCCTGAACGTCGCCGGCATCCCGATGATGTCGATGATGGGCTACGCCTCGGCGGTGATGGTCGCCATCACGATGGTGGCCGCAGTGACCCTGCTGCCGGCACTCCTGGGCATCGTCAAGCACCGCGTGAACAGCGCCCGGGTGCCGTTCGTCCGGCCACAGCCGGCGTTCAGCCCCGACAGCCGCTCCGCGCGGTGGACTGCGCGGGTCGTGGCTCGTCCCAAGCGGTACGCCGTCGCAGCTGCGATGGTGCTCGGCATCCTCGCCGTGCCGGCGTTCTCGATGCACCTCGGCTTCGCCGACTCCGGGAACGACGCACCGTCGACGACGACCCGCAAGGCCTACGACCTGATCGCAGAGGCGTACGGTCCCGGCACCAACGGGCCGCTCCAAGTGGTGCTCGAGTCCGGGGACGGCGCGCCGCTGAACGCGTCGGAGATCGCACACGTCCGCACCGCTCTGGCCGCGAGCTCCGGGGTCGCCAACGTCGCCGAGCCCGCACAGAACAGCCTCGGGGACCTGGCGGTGCTCAACGTGACGCCGACGACCTCGCCCCAGGACGAGCGGACCGGCGAGCTCGTCACCGAGCTGCGGTCCGACGTCCTGCCCCAGGCCGTTGACGGGACTGACGTGCAGACGTCGGTGACCGGGGCGACAGCGCTGACCACGGATGTCTCGGACCGGCTGCAGCAGCGGATGGTGTGGTTCCTGGCGGCCGTCATCGGGTTGTCGTTCCTGGTGCTCACCGTGCTGTTCCGCTCGCTGCTGGTCCCGCTGAAGGCGGCTGCGCTGAACGTCCTCGGGGTCGGAGCGGCGTACGGCGTCGTGGTCGCGGTCTTCCAGTGGGGCTGGGGTGCCAGCCTGATCGGTGTGCACGAGACGGTGCCGATCATGCCGCTCGCGCCGATGTTGATGTTCGCGATCCTGTTCGGACTCTCGATGGACTACGAGGTGTTCCTGATGAGCCGGATCCGTGAGCAGTACAACGCTCATCGCGACCCGCGCCGGGCCGTGGTCGAAGGTGTGGGTTCCACGGCACGAGTCATCACCAGTGCCGGGCTGATCATGATCAGCGTGTTCGGAGCCTTCATCCTCGACGTCGACGTGACGACGAAGATGTTCGGGATCGGCCTGGCCGTGGCCGTCTTCCTCGACGTCACGCTGGTCCGGATGGTGCTGGTGCCGGCGGCGATGAGCCTGCTCGGTCACCGCGCCTGGTGGCTACCGGCCTGGCTCGAGCGTCGGCTGCCGAGGATCGACCTCGAGGGCGGCGCCCACGACGGGGAGGTGTCTGCCGAGCCGGAGTCGCAACCGGACCGTTCACCGGTCCTCGTGTGAGCCCGGTCTGATCGAGAGCCGATGCGGCCGTTCCCCCGGGAGCGTCCGCATCGGCGTCGGCATGCCGAGATGGGTGATCCCCTACGCTCCGTGCATGGGGGCTCTCCGCGTCGTGCTGGCCGACGACAACTTCCTGGTGCGTGAGGGGGTTGCGAAGCTGCTGGCCGAGGTCGACGACCTCGAGCTCGTCGACAGTGTGGGCGACCCGCAGGCGCTGCTCGCCTCGGTCGCCGCACACCTTCCCGACGCTGTCCTCACCGACATCCGGATGCCACCCACTCACACCACCGAGGGGATCGAGGCGGCCAAGCAGATCCGGACCGACCACCCGGAGATCGGCGTCGTCGTCCTCTCCCAGTACGTCGAGGAGGACTACGCCTTCGAGCTCCTGGCCGACGGGGTCGCAGGTCTCGGCTATCTGTTGAAGGAGCGCGTGTCTGACATCGAGGAGCTCGTGCGCGCCCTTCAGGACGTCGCGCGCGGCGGCTCCGCCCTTGACCCGAAGGTCGTGGAGGGGCTGATGGCCCGCCGTACCGCCGAGGCTGGCTCTCCCCTGCGGGGTCTGACCGACAAGGAACGCGAGGTGCTCGAGCAGATGGCAACCGGGCGCACGAACGCGACGATCGCCCGCACCCTGTTCATGAGCGAGCGGTCGGTCGAGAAGCACATCAGCTCCGTGTTCCTCAAGCTCGGTCTGATCGACGAAGGCGAGACGAACCGTCGCGTCTCGGCGGTGCTGGCCTACATCGAGGCCACCCGCTGACCCGCGACGCTCCGACTCCGAGTGCGGTTTCCCGCACTCCACCTCGTCGGCTCCTCCCCTGCCCCTGGGCGAGGACGACGAGCAGACTGCTCGCATGAGGCTCTGGCGATGGGCGCGCGACCGGCGTACCTCGGTCATCGTGACCGTGGGCACGCTGCTCGCCGTCGCCGCCGTCTACGTCGTCGTGGTGCTCGGCGGTGGGGCGCTGCTCGGCAGCACCGACTCGCCGAACGTCGGGCTCTCGGTGCTCGCCACCGCCCTGGTCGCCCTCGGGCTCGAGCCGGTTCGCTCTGCCCTGCGGTCAGTGGTCACCGAGAGGCTCGAGCACGGGCGTCGCTCGCCGTACGACGTGCTGAGCGGCTTCACCGAATCGTTAGCCGACACGGGCGGGGACGACTCCGGTTCCCGACCCGGCGATCTGCCGACCCGGCTGGCCCGGCATCTCGCCACGGGGACCGGCGCCTCCTGGGCGCAGGTCTGGCTCGTGGTGGGGGGCGAGCTCGAGTGCGCGGCCTCCTGGCCTCCCGACGCCGCCACCGAGGACGCCGACCGCGCCTCCGCGCCGGGCGTCCAGTCGCACGACGTCGTCCTCGACGGAGAGCACCTCGGGACCCTGAGGGTGCGCGAGCCCGACGACGCGCCGTTCGGACCGATGGAGCGTCGCTTGATCGCCGATCTCGCTGCCCAGGCGGGCATGGTCCTGCACCGGACCCGCCTCCGCGCCGAGCTCGCGCGCCGCGCCACGGACCTCGCGGTACGGGCGGACGAGCTCCAGGAGTCGCGGCGCCGGCTCGTCGACACCCACGACGCCGAGCGTCGTCGCCTGGAGCGCGACATCCACGACGGCGCGCAGCAGCACCTGGTCGCCCTCGTGGTCAACCTCCGCCTCGCCCAGACGTTGGTCGGCAAGGCTCCCGACCGCGCCGGGACTGTCCTGTCCGAGCAAGTGACCGCCGTCGACGCGGCGATCGCCACGCTGGTCGACCTCGCCCGAGGGCTCTACCCGCGAACCCTCGTCGAGCAGGGTGTCGGCCCGGCGTTGCGCGAGGTCCTGGTCGGGACCATGGTCCCGATCACCGTCCACGACCACGATCTCGGCCGGCTCCCAGGTGAGATCGAGGCCGCCCTGTACTTCACCGCCGTCGAGGCGGTCCAGAACGCCGCCAAGCACGCCGGGGCGTCATCCATCACCGTCGACCTGTCCTCCGACGGCCTCCAGGTGCGCCTGGAGGTCCGCGACGACGGGAGCGGGTTCGAACCCGCGGAGGGCTTCCCCGGGCACGGACTCGGCAACATGCGCGACCGGATCGATGCGGTCCGCGGGCGCTTCGCCCTGGAGTCCGATCCCGGCCACGGCGCCACGGTGCTCGCGACGGTGCCGATCCAGGTGGAGGTGGCATCGTGACGCCCCCACCGGTCCGACTCGCGTGGGTGCTGGCCGTCGCCAGCATGACGTTCATCGTGGCCGACACCGCCATCGTCGCCGGATCCCTCGGATTGCTCTCGGCACGGGCACTGGGCATCCACGGCTGGCCGCTGGTCAACATCGCCGCCGGCGGGTGCGCCATCCTGGGCGCCGTCATCGTCGGCGCCGATCGACGTCAGCCGATCGGCTGGTTGCTCAACGTCATCGGCTTCACCACCAGCGCGTCCATGGTCGCCGAGTCGTACGCCCGGTGGGTGCTCTTCGAGGGTGGCCCCGGGCCGACGCGCCTCGCCGAGCTGTGCGGCTCGGTCGCGGCGTTGTCCGGAGGCTCCTTTGCCCTGGCCGGGCTCGCGGTGACCTTCCTCCTCGTCCCCGACGGCCGACTGATGGCCCGGGGATGGCGCTGGGTCGCGTTCGGCGCGCTGCTGGGGTACGCCGCGTTCGCGGCCGGCGTGCTCATCGTGGGACCGCATGCCATGAGCACGAGGGAAACGGACACGGCCGCGGGTCACCCCGTCGGCCAAGCACTGAACGGCGTCGGCATCCTCCTCATCCTGGTCACGCTGCTGGCGTCGGTGACGTGCCTCGGGATCCGCCTGCGTCGGTCGCAGGGACAGGTGCGCCGTCAGGTGCGCATCGTGGCGGTCGGAGCCGCCTCCGTCGGCGTCGGGCTAGCCGTCCTCCTCATCGACGAGATCGTCAAGGGGGGCCACCAGCAGGTTTGGTCGAGCCTGGTGCTCTACGCCTCCTACGCCTTCCTGGTTGTCTGCATCGCCGTGGCGGTGCTGCGGTACCGGCTCTACGACGTCGAGCTGATCATCAGCCGCGGCCTTGTCGTCGCCGTCGCGGCCGCTTTCGCCGCTGCCGGATATGTCGGCATCGTGGTGGCCCTCGGCCGCGCTGCCGACGACCGCACCGGCGGCTTCTGGGCATCGCTGCTCGCCATGACCGTGGTGGCGCTTGCCTTCCAGCCCCTCCGCGCTGCGGTCGTCCGGTTGGCCGATCGCCTCGCGTACGGCGCCCGGGCCGCGCCGTACGACGCTCTCGCGTCCTTCAGCCGCCGGATCGGCCGGAGCCCCGCGCCCGGAGCACTCCTTCCGGCCATTGCTGCAGCGGCCGGCCAGGCCGTGGCAGCCGAGCGGGTCGTCGTCCGCCTCGACGTGGCCGGCGGCGCCGACCTGGTCGAGGTGTGGCCCGCCAACGCGACCCCAGCGCGCGAGAGCTCGGAGTCGATGGTCACCATCGCGGACGAGGTCGGTCCGCTCGGCTCGATCACGCTCGACCTCCCGGCCGGGCGCGACGTGCGCGCCTTCGAGCAGCGGATGCTCTCAGACATCGCGGAACAGGCGGCCGTGGCCTTCCGCAACGTCCGGCTGCAGGTCGAGCTCGCGGCCCAGGTCGACCAGCTCGACGAGCGCACCCGCGACCTCGCCGCGTCCCGGCGACGTCTCATCGATGCGGCGGACACCGGGCGGCGGCGCTTCGAGTCCGCCCTGGCCCGGGAGGTGCTACCCGGCATGACCTCCTTGCGTGAGGACCTCGCCGCGGCACCCGCAGGCCTCGACGAGGCCACGGCCGCGACGTACGTCGAACGAGCCACCGCCGCCCTGGAGGCGCTTCGTGAGCTGACCCGCGGGATCCATCCCACCCTGCTCACGCGGTCCGGCCTGGCCGCAGCGCTCACGTCGTACGCCGACCGCCGTGGTCTGACCGGGGTCCTGTCGGTCGACCCCGGCCTCGCCAACGCGCGGTACTCCGACCGGGTCGAGGCGGCGGCGTACTTCTGCTGCGTCGAGGTGCTGGCGCATCAGAACGCGCCGGCCTCGGTCACGGTCGAGCAGATTGACGACGAGCTCGTGGTGACGATCCGTGGCCCGCGGGTCGAGGCGCTCGACCGGCTGGCGATGACCGACCGCGTGGAGGCAGCAGGTGGGCGACTCGCCGGGTCCGGCGACCAGCTCACGATCGAGCTACCGGCCCTCACCGCTCCGACGTCGCCTCCTGCCAGACCTGCCGCAGCCGCTCGGGGCTGAACGCCGCCTTGGACACGTAGGCCGCGGCACCGCAACCGGTGCGGTCGAACTCGTCCTCGTCGTACGTCGAGAGGAGCACGACCACCGGCCCTTCCGAGAGCCGCGCAGCCGCCTCGACCCCTCCGATCCCGGGGAGGTTGACGTCCATCAGCACGAGGTCAGGCCGCAGCTCACGCGCCGCGACGAGGGACTCTTCCCCGGTGGCCACGGATCCGACGACGGCGAAGCCGGCGGTCTCGGACACGACCGCGGCCATGGCACGCCGATAGGCGTCCTGGTCGTCCACCACGAGCACCCGTACGTCGGTCACGCCATCATCATCACCAGACCGTGCCCCACGCCCCAGGGGGTTGACCGCACAGTGGCGTCGTGGTTTCCGACGTACCGCGCCCCTGACCTGACGCGGCACGGCGATCTGCCGACAGGAAGCCCTCCGGAGACCTAGGCCCGGGAGTGTTACTCGGCTGGATGGATGCCGACGGCCCCTGACCAGACCGACAATCCGAACCAAAGGGAATCCATGAAGCTTTCCACGCGCAAACAGCTCCCCGGGACCGTCGACTCCGTCCCCAAGGGAGAGGCGATGGCCGTGGTCAAGGTGAATCTCACCGGCAGTGACCACGTGATCACGCCCTCGATCACCAAGGACGAGGCAGAGGATCTTGCGCTCCCGGCGGGGTCACAGGTGGTCGTGCTGGTCAAGTCGACCGAGGTCGCCCTGGCGGTGGAAAGAGCGAAGACTGGTTCGAGGAGTGAGAGCACTGCGAAACGCCGCACGCAACCACCTTCACTCGACGTCAGCGCGGCCGGACTGCGGTATGAGCGGACGTACCTGCTCACTTACCATCCGAGCTCACGCAGCCGTGCGTCGCCGATTCCGAAGTGATGACCCACCTCGTGGATGACCGTCCGCCGAACCTGCTCGACGACCTCGGGCTCGCTGTTGCAGACCGCGCAGATGGCGCGGCGGTAGATCGTGATCCGGTCGGGCAGGGCGCCGGCGTAGAACGTCGACCGCCGGGTCAATGGCACTCCCTGATACAGCCCCAACAAGCCCGCCGGACCACCGTCGTGCTGCACAGTGACGGCCACGTTGCTCATGAGCTCGCCGAGCTCTACAGGTATGCCGTCGAGCGCCTCGCTCACCATCAGCTCGAATCGCTCGGGATCAACCTCGACCATGGGCCAAGTGTCCAACCCAACGCCACACGCGGCGCGCGGCTGGGCTGGCTCAGCAGCTGGCCGTTACCTTCTCGAACTCGGTGGTCACCTCGCCGTTCGCGTTGAACGTGAAGTGATGGTGCTCGTGGAGCGTCACCATCGACCCGTCAGATCCCTTGGCCACCACCGAGTTGAGGTCGGTGTCGGTCTCCACGAACACGTCGCCCTGCTTCACGTTCCTGATGCTCTCGGTGTCGCTCGTCCGGAAATGCCCGGTGAAAGTGGGGCCGGTCCCATCGACAGGGACCGAGACGACCTTCGCGTGGGTCAGGAAATGGAAGTGCAGCGGCGGTATGGGGTTGCCGTTCCCGTCCATCGATGCTGCGGTGACGTGGGTCAGCGTATGACCCGAGACGCTTGTCTCGTAGAGCTCGTCCTGGCACAAGAACGCTTCGTCGGCGAAGGACTCGGCGAACTTCTCCACGTGCGTCTCCGTGACGGGCTGGGCGAGTGACGCCCCGCCCGTGCCAAGGACCGCGACGATGGCCAGGCAGATCGGCATCAGCGTTCTTGTCGTGCGCATGGCACTCACCCATCTGCCGGAGCACTTCGTCGAGCGCCTACGTCGGCTCTACTTGAAGGTAGGGCCCGCTCTGCAACACAGACCATGGCCCGGAAGCGCCACTGGCTCCCCAGCAGAAATAGCCCAGCAAGACCCACACTCATCGGCATTCGCGTCAACAGGATGGCGGCATGAGAGGTCGCGTCGGTGGTGAGTCTGATGGCTACGCTGCTGAGTGTGTGGTCCCTCTGGTCAGAGAACTCGGTCCTCTCGATCTGCTCCCAGGACTCGGTCCTCTCGGTGGGCAGCGCTGCCTCATTCGCCTCGCTCGCGAGCATCGGCTCGTTCGCCTCGGCCGGATCGATCGGCTCGGCCATGTCCGCCGCCTCGCTGCTGTCGTACCAGAGCGCGGGCTCGGCTTTGTCCTACCAGAGCAACGGATCCGTACTCTCCAGCCAAGCCAACCGCGCGCTCCGCGGCCGCCAGACCGACGGGCGCGTCCCGTCCGGCGTGGTCGCTGCGGGTGTGCTGGCGGTGTTGGTTGCCATCGGCGTGCACCGCGCCCTCCGCTGACGCTGCGCAGGGGCCTGAGTCACATGGCCCCAGGTGCGGTCGAGCCTGGTTGGGACCTGGGCGTCGCCAGGCGTAGGAGTCGCAGCCCGAGCACCACGATCCAGATCCACGGCACGGCGAGAAAGATCCGCTGGACGATCCCATTCCAGCCATCGATCGGGTCTGCGACGTACACAACGAGGAGCGCCAGCGTCAGCACGCCACTCACCAGGGAGTATGTCCGCAAGTCGCGCCATTGCGGGTCTTGCCTGAACGCACGCGCACAGACGAGTTGGGCCACGATGAGGGCAAGGAAGATCAGCAAGCTGACAAGGTCGTGGACCTGGTGATGCACCGAGACATCCCCTGCTTCGATGGTCGCTTCACAGCTGGACAGCTCGGAGCTGCAGTCGTTGCGTGCCAGCCCGGCAACACCAAGCCCAACACCAGCACCCATGACGAACGCAGATCCGACTCTGCCGCTCCGGCCCGGCAGAGCATCCCTGAGCCCGAGCCCAAGAGCCGTCGTGCCCACTCCAAGCGCGATGAAGCCGAGCATCATGACCCACGCATGCTGCGAGTCGAGCGCCGCAAGCGCACTGATGTCCTCGCGCCGCGGGCTGTACTGCCCCTGGAGCGGCCAAGCCACGAGCCAGGCAGCGGTGAAGATCAGCGGGCCCGCGACAGCACACGACCCCAGGTTCCGGCGTGCTCCATGCGCCGACATCTCGCAACCGTAGCAACGGACCACCCGCGAAGGGCTTGCCTGCCTCCAGAGCGTCCAGTGCGGCGAGCTCTTCGCCATTGGCCTCGACCCGGTAGGCGAGCTGGAGGAGGACAGCCTTGCGCTCGGCTGGGGGCTTTCGATGGCTGGCTGGTCGCCGTCCGCTGATACCGGACGCCAGCGGTACCGTCCAGAGATGGCCTACGACGTCGTCATTGTCGGCGGAGGTTCCGCGGGTTGTGTTCTGGCAGCCCGACTCAGCGAGGACGCGGATCGAACGGTGCTGCTGGTCGAGGCGGGCCCGGATCATCCCGACGTGCGAACACTCCCGCCTGACATCATCGACGCGTCGGAGCCGACCGTCGACCACGACTGGGGTTATGCCGCTGACGCAGAGCTCGACCGGGGTGTTCCGGTGCCTCGAGCGCGCATCATGGGCGGGTGCTCGGCCACGAACGCGTGCTTCGCCCTGCGTGGCTCACCCCAGGACTACGACGGCTGGGCGACATCGGGCAATCCCGGCTGGAGCTTTGCCGACGTGCTGGACGAGTTCCGTCGCCTGGAGAGTGACGAGGACTTCAGCGATGAGTGGCACGGTTCGGACGGCCCGATCCCGATCCACCGTTACCCCCGCGGCGATCTGAACCCCGTCCAGACCGCCTTCCTCGACGGAGCGGTTGCGTTGGGTCATCGGTACGTCGAGGACCACAATCGACCTGGCGCAGTCGGAGCCGGACCGACACCTCGCAACGTCCGCGACGGCATGCGGATGAGTGCCGCGATCACCTACCTCGCCGAGGCACGATCGCGCGCGAACCTCACGACTCGGCCCGACACCGTGGTGGCGCACATCGAGTGCTCGGGGACGCGGGCCACCGGGATCCGCCTCCTCGACGGAACTGTCATCGAAGCGGACCGTGTGGTGCTGTCGGCCGGGACCTACGCCAGTCCGATGATCCTCGCGCGCTCAGGGATCGGCCCGGCGGCCGAGCTCCTTGCCCTCGACATCGCGCCGGTGGTGGACCTACCTGGGGTCGGATCGAATCTCGTCGACCACCCCTTGGTCTCCATCGACCTGCCGACTCGACCGTCTTCCGGCCTCAGTCGATTTCAAACTCACCTGACGCTCCATTCGGCGGGCGCAGACCACGCCGACCCCGCCGACCTGCTGCTCTTCGCTGCTGGCCCGTTCGACGTCGGATCGGACCAAAGTGCCAGTGGCGCCGTGTTCGGAATTGTCTCGGGGCTGATGGCGCCGCAGTCGCGCGGCTGGGTGCGACTGGCGTCGAGCAATCCCAGCGACCTTCCCCGGATTCACCTCGCCCACCTGACCGATGCCGATGACCTCGAGCGGATGGTCGACGCCGTGACCGAAGCTCGACGACTCGCGCACAGCGAACCCGTGGCAGCGATCACCGCCGGGACGGAACTTGCGCCGGGGCCGGCGTGCCCGACCGGCGATCGCGCCGCACTCGCCGCCTGGGCCCGCACGGCGGTATCCACCTTCCATCACCCCGTGGGCACCTGCGCCATGGGCCCCGATCCCGCGCTGGGTGCGGTCTGCGACTCGAGCGGTTCCGTGTACGGGATCGACGCACTCACGGTCGCCGACGCCTCGATCATGCCGACGATCCCGGCCGCGACAACGAACCTCCCGACGATCATGGTGGCCGAGCACATCGCGCGCGGGCTCCGAAGCATCCGATCGCAGCATTGACTGGCGTCGTTCTGGGCGGAAGCACAAGGGCAGCGGACGCAGGGCCTCTCAACCAGCGGTCGGGACCAAACCGATTGTGGGGTGGCGCGGGGCGCTCCATAGACTTCCGCCATGACCGAGACACAGCCGCACTCGTCCACGACGACGCCGCAGGGGCCGGCCGTCGTCGTACCGGACAAGCCGGCGCTCGAGGGTCTCGAGGACAAGTGGTCGAAGCAGTGGGAGGCCGACCAGACCTACGCGTTCGACAGGACGAAGTCGCGCGAGGAGATCTACTCGATCGACACCCCGCCGCCGACGGCGTCCGGGACCCTGCACTTCGGCAGCGTCTGCTCCTACACGCAGAAGGACCTCATCGCCCGCTACCAGCGGATGCGCGGCATGGAGGTCTTCTACCCGATCGGCTGGGACGACAACGGCCTGCCCACCGAGCGCCGGGTGCAGAACTTCTTCGGCGTCCGCTGCGACCCGTCGGTGCCGTACGACGCGGAGTTCACGCCGCCCGAGAAGCCGGACCCGAAGCGGCAGTTGCCGATCGGACGACAGAACTTCATCGAGCTCTGCGAGCGGCTCACTGCCGAGGACGAGGTCGCCTTCGAGGCGCTCTTCCGGCAGGTCGGGTTGTCGGTCGACTGGAACTATCTCTACCGCACGATCGGCGAGGACTGCCGCGTCACATCGCAGCGCGCGTTCCTGCGCAACCTCGCGCGCGGCGAGGCCTACCTCCAGGAATCCCCCACCCTCTGGGACGTCACGTTCCAGTCCGCGGTGGCCCAGGCCGAGCTGAAGGCGAAGGAGTACCCCGGCCACTACTACCGGGTCGCGTTCCACGGGGCGGGCGGCCCTGTCTGGATCGAGACCACCCGGCCCGAGCTGATCCCGGCAGTCGTGGCGCTCATCGCCCACCCCGACGACGAGCGCTACCAGGCCCTCTTCGGCACCGCCGTGAAGAGCCCCGTCTTCGGCGTCGAGATCCCGGTGGTGGCGCATCCCCTCGTCGAGATGGACAAGGGCGCCGGCATCGCGATGTGCTGCACGTTCGGCGACCTCACCGACGTGCAGTGGTGGCGCGAGCTCCAGCTGCCGATCCGCACCGTGATCCAGCGCGACGGACGGCTCCAGCGCGACACCCCCGAGTGGCTGGCCGACGAGGCGACCGCGTACGCCGAGCTGGCCGGGAAGACGACCTTCTCGGCGCGCGAGGCGATGGTCGGTCTGCTCCGCGAAGCGGGCGACCTCGACGGCGAGCCGAAGCCCACGATGCGGATGACGAACTTCTACGAGAACGGCGACAAGCCGCTCGAGATCGTCTCGACCCTGCAGTGGTACATCCGCAACGGCGGCCGCGACGAGGACCTCCGGACTGCACTGGTCGAACGCGGCAACGAGATCTCCTGGACGCCGGGATACATGCACCATCGCTACACCAACTGGGTGGAGGGCCTCAACGGCGACTGGCTGATCAGTCGGCAGCGGTACTTCGGAGTGCCCTTCCCGGTCTGGTACCCACTCGACGCCGACGGCGAGCCGCTCCACGACCAGCCGATCGCGGCCGCCGAGGACACCTTGCCGATCGACCCGTCGCAGGACGTCCCACCCGGGTACGACGTGTCCCAGCGCGGTCAGCCTGGCGGCTTCGCCGGCGACCCCGACGTGATGGACACGTGGGCGACGTCGTCGCTGACCCCGCAGATCGCCGGCGGCTGGGAGCGCGACCCGGATCTCTGGTCACGCGTCTACCCGATGGACCTCTGCACCCATGCGCACGACATCATCCGCACCTGGCTGTTCTCGCGTGTCGTCCGGGCGCACTTCGAGGACGGCACGGTCCCGTGGTCGCACGCGATGATCTCGGGCTTCGTGCTCGACCCCGACCGCAAGAAGATGAGCAAGTCCCGGGGCACTGTCTCGACGCCGTCGGCCCTGCTCACGCAGTACGGCACCGACGCGATCCGTTGGCGCGCCGGCTCCCTGCGGCCTGGCTTGGACTCGGGGTTCGATGAGAAGCCGCTCAAGGAAGGTCGCCGGCTGGCGATGAAGATCCTCAACGCCTCGAAGTTCGTGCTCGGCAACGTCGGGGCAGCCGCCCCCGACCCGACTGCGGTGACCGAGCCGGTCGACCGGGCGCTGCTGGCGCGGCTCGCCGAGGTCGTCGAACGGGCGACAGCGGGGTTCGATGCCTACGACTACACGACCGCCCTGGAGTCGGCGCAGAAGTTCTTCTGGGAGTTCTGCGACGACTACCTCGAACTGGTCAAGGAGCGGGCGTACGACGAGGCCGGCGGCCCGGCCGTCGACTCGGCCAAGGCGACGCTCGCCCTGGCGCTCCACGTCCAGCTGCGGCTGCTCGCGCCGTTCGTCCCCTTCGTGACCGAGGAGGTGTGGTCGTGGTGGCAGACCGGCTCCATCCACCGGGCGTCGTGGCCCGTGGTCGAGGAGCTCGATGGCATCGCCGGTGACTCCGCGACGCTCGACGCGGTCGCCGCGGCTCTTATCGGCATCCGCGGGGCGAAGTCCGCCGCCAAGGTGTCCATGCGGCACGAGCTCTCCGCCGTCGAGTTCACGGGGCCGCGGGCGGCGCTCGACGCCGTCCGACTCGCGGAGCCGGACCTGTTGCGGGTCGGTCGGATCACCACCGCACCGACGTACGTCGACTCTGACGACACCGAGCTGTCGGTGTCCGCGACCGTGGCGACGTAACTGTCAGCTGTTCCCGGCGTGGCCGTGCCCGTGCCCGGGCGGACGGTCCGCATCGTTGTCGTGCCCGTGGCCGTGGAACCAGCCGAGGTGGCGACCGTGGCCGTTCGTGCCCGGGACCGAGGCCGGGTCAGGTCTTGTCGTCGTCGGCGGCGTCGCGGCGTCGTCGGCGTCGTCGGCGTCGTCGGCGTCGTCGGCGTCGTCGGCGTCGTCGGGACTGACGGCGCGTCCGCAGGAGGCGCCGGCGCGTGGTGGTGCGCGGGCGTGGGGTGATGCGGGGCGGTCACCGGATGGTGCGGACCAGTCGCCAGCCGGTGTCTGTGGATGCCCGCCACCCGCGGGGTCGCGGAGTCGCCCGCGTCGCCGGTCTCGGGTGTGGTCGCCACGCTGGTCGAGGCGCCGACGGCCAGGGTGGTGGTGTCCTGGTCGTCTGGGGAGCCGCTCGCTGTCCGGCGTACCAGGACGGCGCCCTCCTGGACGACCTGGTGGACACGACCGGTCACTGAGCCCCACAGGCGCGGCTCTGTGTCCGGGCCCGCGACGACGGTGGCCGGGAGCTTGTCGGGGTCCAGCCAGCCGGGTGCTGCCTGGCTGCGGACAGACGTCACCAGGAGGACGGCAGCAACGATGGCGAGGATGACGAAAGCCGCCAACGGCCCTCTACGGTCGGCCCCCACGGACGTCCCCCCTCATGGACCAGTGACGGTGATGGGGGCAGTGTTCCGGCCGGGTATCTCGGAGCGGGAGGGCGCAGGCGAGAAATGACCCGGAAATGGCCTGAACTGACTAGACCGGTCCGCCCGTCAGACCAGATCCGGCCGGGGTGGGACGCCCCCCGTTCAGGCGCGGGTCTCGACCCGCGGTCGTCAGGCCGACTTCTTCTTCTTCGCCTCGGACTCCCGCGGGAGCAGGGTCGGGGGCACGTCGTCGTTGACGACCTCCTCGGTCACGACGACCTTGCCGACGTCGTCGCGCGAGGGCACGTCGTACATGACGTGGAGGAGCACTTCCTCGAGGATCGCGCGGGCACCGCGAGCGCCGGTGCCGCGCTCGAGCGCTCGGACCGCCACCGCGCGAATGGCCTCGTCGGTGAACTCCAGCTCGACGTCGTCGAGCTCGAACAGCTTCTGGTACTGCTTGACGAAGGCGTTGCGCGGCACGGTGAGGATCTCCATGAGCGCGTCGACGTCGAGCTTGTTGACCGTGGCGATCATCGGGAGCCGGCCGATGAACTCGGGGATCAGGCCGAACTTGGTGAGGTCCTCGGGGCGCACCTGTGCCAGGAGGTCGTCGGAGTCGCGCTCCTCGGCGCCCTTGACCTCGGCGGTGAAGCCCAGGGTCTTCTTGCCGACCCGCTGCTCGATGATGTGGTCCAGCCCGGCGAACGCGCCGCCCACGACGAAGAGGATGTTCGTCGTGTCGATCTGGATGAACTCCTGGTGGGGGTGCTTCCGCCCGCCCTGCGGCGGCACCGAGGCCGTCGTGCCCTCGATGATCTTCAGCAGGGCCTGCTGGACGCCCTCCCCGGAGACGTCACGGGTGATCGACGGGTTCTCCGCCTTACGGGCGACCTTGTCGATCTCGTCGATGTAGATGATCCCGGTCTCGGCCTTCTTCACGTCGTAGTCGGCGGCCTGGATCAGCTTCAGCAGGATGTTCTCGACGTCCTCGCCGACGTAGCCCGCCTCGGTCAGCGCCGTTGCGTCCGCGATCGCGAACGGGACGTTGAGCATCCGCGCGAGCGTCTGAGCGAGGTAGGTCTTGCCGCAGCCGGTCGGCCCGATGACCAGGATGTTGGACTTGGCGACCTCGACCGACTCCTCCTTGGAGTGCTTGGCCGCCGAGGTCGGCTGCATGCCGGCTTGGACCCGCTTGTAGTGGTTGTAGACCGCGACGGCGAGCGTCTTCTTGGCCCGCTCCTGACCGATCACGTAGGAGTTGAGGAACTCGAAGATCTCGCGCGGTTTGGGCAGCTCGTCGAGGTTGACCTCGCTGCCCTCGGCCAGCTCCTCCTCGATGATCTCGTTACACAGATCGATGCACTCGTCGCAGATGTAGACGCCCGGGCCGGCGATCAGCTTCTTGACCTGCTTCTGGCTCTTCCCGCAGAACGAGCACTTCAGCAGGTCGCCTCCGTCACCGATACGTGCCACGGGCGGTCATCCTCCGGTTCGGCCGGCCTGGTGCCGGTGATGTTCTCTGCCGATTGTGCTGATCTTCGCTGGATCTTCGCTGGCGTGTCGGGCGGGTCCTTCGACGGTACCTCCTCGGCGGCCCGTTGACAGGACCCCACACGCGAACTTTGCCTGGCGCCCGACCCCGGTGGGAGCCGACGCGCCGAGGGTCGTCAGACGAGCGCTGGAACCCCCGTGCGGGAGTTCAGGACCGCGTCGATGAGGCCGTACTCGACGGCCTGCTCCGCCGTCAGGATCTTGTCCCGCTCGATGTCACGGCTCACCACCTCCTGGTCCTTGCCGGAGGCCTCGGCGATCATCCGCTCGAGCAGCCCGCGCATGCGGATGATCTCGTTGGCCTGGATCTCCAGGTCGGAGATCTGGCCACCGGTGCCCTCGGTGTACGGCTGGTGGATCAGGATCCGGCTGTTGGGCAGCGCGAGCCGCTTGCCTGGCGTACCTGCCGCGAGCAGGACCGCGGCCGCCGAGGCCGCCTGGCCCAGGCACACCGTCTGCACCTCGGGCTTGATGAACTTCATGGTGTCGTAGATCGCCGTCAGCGCCGTGAACGAGCCACCCGGGCTGTTGATGTAGATCTGGACGTCCTGGTCGGGGTTCATCGACTCGAGGCAGAGCAGCTGCGCCATCACCGCATTGGCGACGTCGTCTGAGATCGGGGTGCCGAGGAAGATGATGCGGTCCTCGAAGAGCTTGCCGTAGGGGTCGATGCGGCGGAAGCCGTACGACGTACGCTCCTCCCACTGCGGGATGTAGTAGTTCATCTGCTGTCCTCTCAGCGGGCCGGCCGGCCCTCGTCGCTGGCTTCAACGGCGCTGGTGATCACGTGGTCGATGAAGCCGTACTCGAGCGCTTGCTGCGGGGTGAACCAGCGGTCGCGGTCGGAGTCGAGCTCGATCTGCTCGATCGGCTGTCCGGTGTGCTGTGCCTGCAGCTCGGTGAGCTGCTTCTTGAGCAACAGGCTCTGCTCGGCCTGGATCTTGATGTCGGACGCCGAACCGCCGATGCCGCCACTGGGCTGGTGCATCATGATCCGCGCGTGCGGCAGCGCGTAGCGCTTGCCCTTGGAGCCGGCGCAGAGCAGGAACTGGCCCATGGACGCGGCCAGGCCCATGCCGACCGTCGCGACGTCGTTGGGGATGTAGTTCATGGTGTCGTAGATCGCCATGCCGGCATCGACGGATCCGCCCGGACTGTTGATGTGCAGGAAGATGTCGGCCTGCTGGTCCTCGGCGGAGAGCAGGAGCAGCTGGGCGCAGATCGCGTTGGCGTTCTGGTCGCGCACCTCGGAGCCGAGGAAGATGATCCGCTCCTTGAGCAGCCGCTGGTAGATGTGGTCGTCGAGCCCGTAGCCCGACGATCCGCCGTTCATCTGCGCAGCGGAGTGGGAGGACTCCGGCGCGGGCGAGTTGTCGTTCACGTCTGCGACCCTAGCCGGATCGGCCGACGCTTCCACGCGTGATGGGGCGCTGTTCGCCGACAGCAGATTCGTCGTCGCCAGGCTGGTCCGCCAGCCACCGACGCAGGGCCGCGTGGACCTGGGGATGGTTGAGCAGGTCGAAATGACCGGCCCGGGGCAGGTGGAGGCGGTCGGCGTCCGGGAACAGCCCGGGATGGCGTCGGGAGTCGCCGTACGCCGATGGTTGGCGCACCAACGCATCCCCGAGGAACCACCCGACCGGGTGCCGCGGCGACCGCGTCAGGGTGGCCGAGACCAGGTGGTAGCGCACGTGGGTCAGCGGCGGGGCGTCGTCGCCGAGCCCCTCGACCAGGTCGAGGATCCCGACCGACCGCTGGTCGAGGATCCGCCCGAACGCCGCCGACTCCGGCAGCCGGCCCAGCGCAGACGCACCCGCGCCGACGCCCCCGGCCAGCGGCGCGCCGAGGTGAGGGGTCCCGAGGGTGACGATGTCGGTGAGGCGCGTAGCCCAGGGCTGGACCGCGTCCGTGGCCACCGAGCATGCGGCGCGCAGAACGAGGCCGCCCATCGAATGCCCGATCAGCGCGATGCGCTCCACCTCCACCGGCCAGGCGTCGACCAATCGGCCGAGCAGGGCGGCCAGTGCCGCACCGTTCGTGCAGAGGTCGAGCCCGGTGTTGGCGCGGAGCAGGACCGGCGTCCAGTCAAGATCGGCCAGGGTGTCGGCGTACGTCGCGCCGACGCGGTCGCGGTGTCGGTCGAAGGCCGACTCGTTCTCGGACAGCCCATGGAGCAGGATCGCGATCCGGCCGGTCGCGGACGGGAACGACGTCGCCAGGTCATCGGTGGCCAGCGGGACGTCGCGACCCCGGTGTCGCACGGCCAGCGGCACCGCGAGTCGCGGCCGGTCGTGGACGAGGCGGTCGCCGATCAGACCGTTGACGGCCGAGGTGAGGAAGCGTCCGCGAGGGCCCGTTTCGAGGGCCGGGCCCACTTCTCGCTCGGCGAGCGCGCCGAGCCCCCACGAGGTGACCTGCAGGGCCGCACCGAGTCCGGTGAAGACGCCGCCGGCGATGCCGCGGTGGACCACCTCTGGCACGGACGCGCTGCGAGTGGACGCTCGCCGCGCGCCGTACACCCGGTCGGCGCAGGCCTGGTGGGTGTCACGCACGGTGCGGACGACCAGCTGGTCGGCCACCTCGACCAACAACGCGGCGGCGTCGAGCAGGCGCGGAGGACCCGCGGGTGGCGTCACGCGACGCATCCTCCGAGGCTTGACGGGGGTAGGTCAAACAACCTGTCCACCCGCGGTCAGGCCTGCGCGGGCTCCTCGTCGGGTGTGGCCGTCTCGTCGGCCTCCGCCACGGCTTCCTCCGAGGGGATGGCTTCGGCCGGGTCGCCGAGGGTGCCGTCGGGGAGGAGGTGCTTCAGGTCGACGACATTGCCGGAGCCGTCGGTCACCGTCGCACTCTCCACGATCTGGGCCAGCGCCTTGCCGCGCCTGATCTCCGCGACCAGCTCGGGGATGTGGTTGTGCTCGAACATGTGGTTGGCGAACTCCTGCGGGTCCTGACCGGACTGCTGCGCGCGCCGCACCATGTGCTCGGTGAGCTCGGCCTGGTCGACCCCGAGCTCGAGCTCGTTGGCGACCTTGTCGAGCACGAACTGGGCGGCGACGGCATCGCGGACCCGGCGATCGAGGTCGGCCTCGAACTCCTCCTGGGTCTGGTCTTCGTCCTCGAGGTACTTCTCCAGGGAAATGCCGGCGAACGCGAGCTGCTGCTCGATGCTGCTGCGACGCTCGGTGAGCTCGTCCGCCACCATCGTCTCGGGCAACGGGACGTCGATCTGGTCGAGCAGCCTCTCGAGGACGGCGTCGCGGGCCGCTGCGGCCTGCTCCAGGCGCTTGCCGTTGGCCAGGCGGGTGCGGACGTCCGCGGTCAGCTCCTCGGCGGTGTCGAACTCCGAAGCCAGCTGGGCGAACTCGTCGTCGAGCTCGGGCAGCTCCTGCTCCTGCACCTGTGCGACCTTGACCTGGACCTGGACGTCCTCGCCGACCAGGTCTCCGCCGACCAGCTGGGAGCTGAACACCTTGTCGTCCCCGGCGTTCATGCCGGCCAGCGCCTCATCGAGGCCCTCGAGCATGCCGCCGCGGCCGACGCGGTAGGACATGCCGCTCACCTCGGCGCCGTCGACCGGCTCGCCGTTCTTGGTCGCGACCAGGTCGATGGTGACGAAGTCGCCGTCGACCGCCGGGCGGTCGACGTCCTGGAGGGTGCCGAACCGCTCCCGGAGCGCCTCGACCTGCTCGGTCACGTCCTCGTCGGTCACGTCGAGGTCGTCGACCTCGGCACTCAGGCCGTGCCAGTCCGGCACCGTGATCTCGGGCCGTACGTCGACCTCAGCGGTGAACTCGATCGCCTCGTTGTCGTCGATCCGGGTGACCTCGACCTCCGGCTGGGCCAGCGGCTGCAGGTCGTGGGACTGCAGGGCCTCGACGTACTTCTGCGGGACGACCTCGTTGATCGCCTCCTGGAGCACGGCGCCGCGTCCGACCTGGCGGTCGATCACCATCGGGGGCACCTTGCCGCGCCGGAAGCCCGGCACGTTGATCTGCTGGGCGATGGTCCGGTAGGCCTTGTCGAGGCTGGGCTGGAGCTCCTCGAAGGGCACCTCGACGGTCAGCTTGGCCCGGGTCGGGCCCAAGGTCTCGACGGCGCTCTTCACGGGTGTTCTCCTTGCCTGGTGTGTGTGGCGCGCGGCGATGCCCGGGCCTGGACCGAGAGGTGGGGGCACGGGGCGGGGAAGCCGCTCGCACGGCGTCTCCAGCCTAGGGCAACCCCGGAAAGGCACCTAACCGCCAGCGGACCGCCCGTACAGCACGGTCTCGCGGTCGGGGCGACAGGACTCGAACCTGCGATCTCCTGCTCCCAAAGCAGGCGCGCTAGCCACTACGCTACGCCCCGCTAAACGGGCCGAAGGCTGCCTTGTCGAGGACCGCCGGACCGCCAGCGAGCGGACGACGGGAATCGAACCCGCGTCATCAGTTTGGAAGACTGAGGCTCTACCATTGAGCTACGTCCGCGCACCGTCCGCGGAGCGGGTCTCCCCTCCCGCGTGACGCGCGAGGTCATGGTGCCACACCGGCCACGACGTCTCCGAAATCGAGCGCGTTGACCGAGCCCGCGAGGTCACCGCTCAAGCGTGAGATCGAGGAGCCGCTCAGTCGCGCCACACCAGGAGCAGCGCCCGGTCATCGGACCGGCTCCCGATCGAGTCGACCAATGTCTTGGCCCCGCCGGTGAAGTTGCTCCGCAGCTTGCGGTCGGCTTGGCCGATCAACCGGTCGATGCCGATCCCGATGTCGGTGTGGCGGGTCTCGACCATGCCGTCGGTGTAGAGCATCAGCGCGTCGCCGGAGCTCAGGATCCCGCCGGCCTCGTGGAAGTCGGCGTCCGGAATCAGGCCGAGCATCGGACCCTCGGAGTTCAGGGGCGTCCAGCGGCCGGCGCCGGCCCGCCAGTGCAAGGCCGGCGGGTGGCCCGCCGTCCAGACGTGGAACGCACCTGAGCTCAGGTCGACGCTGAGGTGGACCGCGGTGGCGAAGCCGTCCTGCCACGGATGGTTGAGAAGGTAGGCGTTGGTGGCCGGCAGGAACTCGCGGGGCTCGAGCGCGGTCACAAGGCCGCCCATCGCTCCGGCCAGCAGGAGAGCGCGCGTGCCGGCGCGGTCGCCCTTGCCGGAGACGTCCACCACGGACACGTCGAGCCGGCCGGACTCGATGTCGCCGACTACGAAGAAGTCGCCCGAGAAGCGGGTGCCACCGGCCGAGCGGATGACCGACTCGGCGTACCACGGGTTAGGCAGGTCCGGCAGCACGCCCTGGCCCTGGATGCGGTCGCTGAGATCGGCCAGCATCGACTCCCCCATGCTGCCGGCGATGCCGAGTCGGGACCTTCGGAACGACGTCATCATCACGATGAGGCCCAGCAGGAACATCACCGCGGTGGTGAACACCGCTCTGCTGGTGAAGGTCGGGACCTTGGGCAGGGCGAGGGTGAGCAGCACCAGGTTGTAGATCACGAACCACGGCAGGGCTCGTGGGCCCAGGAAGAGGGCGCCCACCACGAGCGGGAGCGAGATCGTGGTGATCGACACCCAGTCGGGGAACGCCTGCATGAGGACGCCGACCAGGGTTGCGAAGAAGAAGAGCGCGATCATGGCCAGGCGGTCGGGCTGCGACCCCGCGAGGATGGCCGACCACCGGCGCCGAGCCCGGTCAGACGCGGGACGCTGCCCGGCGGCGGCATGAGTCATCTGTCGGTCCCGTCCTGCGCTGAGAACCTTCACTGTAGGGCCCGAGAACGGAACTTACGCTGGCATTGCGGGCACCAGAAGATGTTGCGCCCGACCAGCACGTCGGTGCGGATCGTGGTGCCGCACACCAGGCAGGGCTGCCCGGTACGCCGGTACACGTAGACCTCTCCCCCGTGGTCGTCGACGCGTGGTGGACGGCCCATCGCCTCGGGAGTGTGCTCGGGCCGCACCGTGTCGATCCGACCCGTCCGCACGCCCTCGGCCATGAGCTCGACCAGGTCGGCCCAGATCGCCCGCCACTGGCCGGCTCGGAGCGTGCGGCCGGGTCGCAACGGGTGGATGCGATGGCGGTACAGCACCTCGGCCCGGTAGACGTTGCCGACCCCGGCCAGCACGGCCTGGTCCATCAGCAGATCGCCGATCGCTCGCGGGCTCCTCGAGATGCGGGCCCACGCCCGGTCTGCATCGGCGTCCGCACGTAGCGGGTCGGGGCCGAGCTTGCCGACGATCTCGTCGCGACGCGTGGAGGTGACCAAGGCACATTGCGTGGCGCCGCGCAGATCGGCGTACGCCGGGTGGCCGCCGCCACCGATCAGCCTCAGCCTCACCTGCCCGACCGGTGCCGGTACGTCGGTCACGTCGCGGTGGACGTCGAATCCACCGATCAGCCCGAGATGCACGTGCACGATCCGGTCGGCATCGAAGTCGAGGAACAGGTGCTTGCCCGCGGACTCCGCCACGAGCAGGGTCGAGCCGTCCAGCTGCGTGGCCTCGCGGTCGAACCGCCCCTGCGGGCTGCTGACCCGGACCGGGTGTCCGGCGAACGCGTCGGTGATCTCCGTGGCGAGGCGGTGCAGCGTGTGGCCCTCAGGCACTGCCCTCCTCCGTGGAGGCGGCGCTGGCCGGCAGGGGCGGAAGGTCGCCGGTCTGCTCGTAGTTCGCGAGCATGGCGATCCGGCGGGCGTGCCGCTCCTCACCGGTGAACGCCGTCGCCAGGAACAGGTCGACGAACAGGGTCATCTCGTCGATGGAGTGCATGCGCCCACCCACCGAGATCACGTTGGCGTCGTTGTGCTGCCGGGCGAGGACCGCCGTGTCCTCGTTCCACACCAGCGCCGCCCGGACGCCCTTCACCTTGTTCGCCGCGATCTGCTCGCCGTTGCCGGATCCGCCGATGACGACGCCGAGGCTCCCCGGATCCGCGACGACGGCCGCGGCCGTCCGCAGACAGAACACCGGGTAGTCGTCGAGGGCGTCGTAGACGAACGCCCCATGGTCGACCGGCTCGTGTCCTTGGCTACGGAGGTGGTCGCTCAGGTGCCGCTTGAGGTCGAGGCCAGCGTGGTCGGTGCCGAGGTGGACGCGCATGGCGGACAGTGTTCCAGTCCGTACCGACGGCCGGTATCGCTCGTCTACAGTCCTGGCATGTCGCGACGCCTCGGGCTCGGTTCACTCGCCCTCGGCGTTGCCTTCTCACTGCTCGCAGGCTGCGGGAGCGGCGACACCTCGTCCGAGCGGGATGCCGGTCTGATCGCCTCCGGGCACCCGCCCACGGCATCGCCCAGCGGGTCAGCCCAGGGCAGCAAGCACACGCCCACGCCGGATGACTTCCGCTCGGTCCACCAGGTGCTCGAGCGCCGCGCGGCCGCGGTCCGCTCGCACGACCTAGTGGCCTTCCTGGCCACCGTCGACCAGTCGAACAAGTCGCTGGTGGCACGTCAGCGCATCCTCTTCGGCAACCTTGCCGGCCTGTCCATCTCGTCCCTGCGCTACGAGATGGACGAGTCCGCCGCCCTGGTGCCGGCTCGGATCTCGGGCCACGACCCGGTACTGCACCCTCAGATCACCGAGTTCCTGCAGCTCGCAGGCAGCCTGGACCGGCCGGTCACCAACGGGATCGACGAGACCTTCGTACGCCGCGGCAGGCGATGGCTGCTCGGCAGTGACGCGGGTGACGGCGCAGCCGACGTGCAGTGGCGGCCCTGGGGTGGGCCACCGATCGCGTCGCTGCGGACCGACTCGATGACCGTGCTGGTCGACCGGTCCCGAGCATCGACCCTGCCGTCGCTGTCCCAGGCGATCCACGACGACATCGCCTTCGACGCCGGACAGCTGGGCGTGCCGGCGTCGTACAAGATCGTGGTCGACGCGACGAGCACCGGTGGCAGCACGAAGTTCAGCTCGCTGAGCAAGGAGGAGGCGGCAGCGGTGACGTTCGGCCTGGTCGCCGGGACCCGTGACATGCCGGCAGTCGGCCGTCGCCCGGCGGGGCTCGCGATCAAGATCAACCCGAAGTACGCCGGGACCTATGCGCAGAACACGCCTCTGCTTCGTCACGAGCTCACCCACTATCTGCTCCGGGAGTACAACGGGGCTTCCCCGAAGTGGCTCTCCGAGGGCATTGCCACGTGGATCCAGTACTACCCGGACTCCTTCGGAAGCCTCGGCGTGGCACCTGCCTTCTACGACCGCGTCTTGAACGCCGATCACGAGCTCCCGTCGATCGGGCTCTTCAACGACGACCCGGGCCTCAACTACCTCGTGTCGCAGGCAGCCGTGGCGTGGCTGATCTCCCACTACGGGATGCCCAAGCTGATCGACCTGATGAAGGCCTACCGCGACAACTTCCAGGACGTGAACGTCGACGCCCTCACGACCCGGATGCTGCGGCAGGTGTACGGCGTGAGCCAGCAGCAGCTGGTGGCCGGGGCGTTCGGCCTCATCGCCGAGCTCCACCACTGACCTCCAAACTCGTTGGACAGTCGCTGTCGGACACCGGTTCCATGGACGGCATGGCCGACAAGGAGCGCCCAGAGATCCGCGTGGAACGCGCGACCGACGCCGCGCGCTACCTGGCCTCGGACCGGGTGGTCTGGTTCAGCTCCGGCAGCATCGAGCCGCACGAGATCGAGCTCCGGGCGGTGCCGGAAGACCAGCGGTTCGCGGCCGAGGTCGTCGGCTCCGAGATCGACCCGGCGACGTACCCCGGCATCTACGGCGTTCGCCCCATGCACCTGTCGGTCCCCGACGGCTCCGGCGGCGGCCGCGTCGTGCCGGTCGCCGGGCTGACCTGGGTCGGCGTGCACCCCGACCACCGCCGTCGCGGTCTGCTCACCGCGATGATGGGGCACCACTTGGAGCAGACCCGTCGCGAGGGTGGGTACCTCTCGGCCCTCCACGCGAGCGAGCCGACGATCTACGGCCGCTACGGCTACGGCCTGGCGTCTCTCGAGCTCGAGGTCAAGGTGGGCCGGGGTTCGACGTTCACGGCGCCACATCTGGACGACGAGGCGGCCACCATCACGACCCGCCTCGGCGTGGTCACCGACGAGGGCATGGGCTCCCGGCGTCGCCAGATCGATCTCGACCTCCTGGTGAGCAACGTCGGCACGATCGTCGGGAACAAGGAGTTCTACGCCGAACTGAGCCATGTGTCGGCCGACGAGCTGCGCGACCACGAGCCGCCCCGAGTCTTCGTCGCGGTCCGAGACGGGCGCGACGTCGGGTACGCCGTGTTCACGCGCAAGCACAAGTGGCCGAACTCCCGGCCGGCCGCCGAGGTGAGCGTGACGACGCTCTCGGGTGGGCCGGCTGCGCGACTGGCGTTGATGCGACGGGTGACCGACCTCGACCTCTCCGGCACCGTCACGATCAACGGCGTCGCGAGCACCGACCCCGTGCTGTCGTGGGTCCAAGGTCCCCGCGGGCTCGGCGACGTCAAACAGTTCGACAGCCTCTGGGTCCGGCTCGTGGACCTGCCCGAGGCAGTAGCCGCGCGCGGCTACGAGGCCGACTGCGACGTCGTCATCGAGGTCGCCGACGAGCTGGCGCCCTGGAACGCCGGTCGCTGGCGGATCCGGGTCAAGGACGGGGCCGGCGAGGCAACCGGAACCGACGACGAGGCAGAGGTCTCACTACCCGTGGCCGCGCTCGGCGCGGCGTACCTCGGGGTCGCGAACCTCGCCGAGATGCACCGCGCCGGCGTGATCGCCGAGCACCGGGCCGGCGCGGCACGCGAGCTGTGGCGTGCGTTCCGCACGGACGTGGGCCCGTACGCCGCCCGCGGTTTCTAGACGGATACGGTGCCCGGGTGCAGGGGTTCGCCTGGGGCGTGCTGGCGCTGGTCTTCGTCGACGAGCTGCTCGCGATGGCGGCCTTCGGCGTGTGGGGCTGGCAGGTCCGGTCGCCGCGCTGGCTGCTCGTCGTCGTCCTGCCCGTGCTGGCGATGACGGCCTGGTGGCTGTTCGCATCTCCGAAGGCGCGCTTCGGGAGCGGCGCTCGTCGCCCGGTGGTCAAGGTGCTCGTCTTCGGGCTCGCGTCCTGGGCCCTGTGGGACGCCGGCCACCACGGCTGGGCGATCGCGCTCCTGGTCTTCTCCGTCCTGGTCAACGGCCTCGCGATGCTGCCTCGGGTGGCCGAGGTCGCACGGGCGACCTGACGCCGGCGTCCTCGGCCACCCCCATCCAGCGGCGCCAGATGCTCGGTCAGGGTCCACGCTCACGCGTCGCGCCGTGCCCATTGCCCTCGTCGTCCTGTCCCTCGTGCTGCCCCTGGGGGTTCTTGGCCCGTCCGCCTCCGCGCGAGACGACGAGCGTGCCTCGGGTGGACTCCTCATCACCTACACGTCGTGGGGCGAACTCCATCGCGGGATGACCACCAAGGAAGCCCAGCACACCGGCATGGCGTCGACTCAGCTCGACCACTGCGCTCCCGGATACCAGCTGACGAAGCCCTTCCGCTCGCGCGGCTACCTCACGTGGAACGCCAGCAAGAAGCCGTGGAAGGTGAGCACGATCATCGTGCGCGGCCGGCGTGACCACACGAAGGAGGGCACGCACCCCGGCACCGCGTTGGCGCGGCTGAAGCGTCAGCATCCGCACCTCTCGAAGGTCACCGGTGGACCCACGCTCAACGGGCAGTCGCAACCCAAGACGGACATCTGGGTCGCGTGGGTCCGGAAGCCCTACGGCACGATCAACTACGAGTTCCCGAACGGCGCTCGGCCGAAGGCGGGCTCGCCGCTCACACGATCATCGTGTCCAGGAAGCCGCTGGCGTACTACGGCTGCTGAGCCCGCGCGAATGCAGCGTCACACGTCGAGCCGGGCCAGCTCTTCGTCCACCACCGCCGGGTCGAGCTTGGTGAAGACCGGCCTCGGATGCTCCACTGTGGCGCCCACCGTCACCGGGCGGCTCTCCCAGCGTGGCGTACCGGAGTAGTCGCCGGTGATGATCGGGTAGACGTTCAGCCCGGCGCCCTCCTCGGGGTCGAGGTCCTCGACGTACTCGATCCGCGGCATCGGCATGAACTCGCCCCCACCACCGAAGACCCGCCAGACCTGGTTGGCCGAGAACGGCAGGAACGGCGCCAGGATGGTGTTGCAGTCGAGCACGCACTGGGCCGCGACGTGGAGCACGGTCGCGAGCCGCTCCCGCTGCGACTCGTCCTTCATCTTGTATGGCTCGGTGACGGTGAGGTACTTGTTCACCTCGCCGACGATCCTCATCGCCTCCGCGGTGGCGCTCCGCAACCGCTGCCGGCCGACCATGTCACCGACGGTGTCGAAGCCTTTCCGTACGGCGTCGAGCACGCCTTCGTCGACCGGCTCGAGCGGCCCGGAGGCCGGGATCTCGCCGAAGTTCCTTGCGATCATCGTGGCGGTGCGGTTGACCAGGTTGCCCCAGCCCGCCACCAGCTCGGAGTTAGTGCGCAGCACGAAGTCGGCCCAGGTGAAGTCGGCGTCCGAGGTCTCCGGTCCGGCCGCGCAGATGTAGTAGCGCAGGGCGTCCGCCTGATACCGGGCGAGCATGTCGCCGACCAGGATCACGTGGCCCCGGCTGGTCGAGAACTGCTTGCTCTCCATCGTCATGAACTCGCTGGAGACGACCTCGGTCGGCAGTTGGAGCTCGCCGTACGGCCCCGGCTCCCCGCCCAGCGCGCCTTTGCCGTCGTACGCCAGCAGCTCAGCGGGCCAGATGACGGAGTGGAAGACGATGTTGTCCTTGCCCATGAAGTAGTAGGACAGCCCTTCCGGGTCGTTCCACCACTCGCGCCACCGCTCCGGCTCGCCCTGGCGACGTGCCCACTCGATCGACGCGCTGAGGTACCCGATGACGGCGTCGAACCAGACATACAGCCGCTTCGTCGGATTGTCGCGCCACCCGTCGAGCGGGATCGGGATGCCCCAGTCGATGTCTCGGGTCATCGCCCGCGGTCGCAGGTCCTCGATCACGTTCAGCGAGAACTTGATGACGTTCGGCCGCCAGGTACCGCCGGCATCGCGCCCCTGGAGGTACGTCGTGAGTGCGTCGGCGAGCAAGGGCAGGTCCAGGAAGAAGTGCTGCGTCTCGACGAAGTCCGGGGTCTCGCCGTTGATCTTGCTGCGGGGGTTGATCAGGTCGGTCGGATCGAGCTGGTTGCCGCAGTTGTCGCACTGGTCGCCCCGCGCCTCGCCGTACCCGCAGATCGGGCAGGTGCCCTCGATGTAGCGGTCGGGCAGGGTGCGCCCGGTCGACGGGCTGACCGCGCCCTTCGTCGTCCGCTCGACCATGTAGCCGTTGCGGTGGACCGTGGTGAACAGCTCCTGCACCACCCGGTAGTGGTTGCCGGTCGTCGTACGGGTGAAGAGGTCGTAGGACAGGCCGAGATCGACCAGGTCTTGCACGATCACGGCGTTGTTCTTGTCGGCGAGGTCCTTCGCGGTCACCCCGGCCGCGTCGGCCGCAACCAGGATCGGCGTGCCGTGCTCGTCTGTGCCCGACACCATCAGTACGTCGTGACCGGCCATCCGCATGTACCTGCTGAACACGTCGGAAGGCACGCCGAAACCGGCCACGTGGCCGATGTGGCGCGGGCCGTTGGCGTACGGCCAGGCGACGGCGGACAGGACATGACTCATGCCGAGAAGCCTAGTGAGCGCCCGCGAGGGGTTTCTGTCGCCTCCGCCGGTCGAGGAAGGCGCCCTGCCCCTGTCTCGAGACCAGCGGGTCGAAGCGTCAGGTGAAGTCGAGCTCGCCGGTGCGGGCGCGCTTGATCTCGAAGAAGTAGGGGAAGTCGGCGACCGCGATGGTGCCGTCCCAGAGGCGGCCGGCGTCCTCGCCCCGCGGGATCTTGTTCAGCACCGGACCGAAGAACGCCGACCCGTTGAAGGCGATGGTCGGGGTGCCGACGTCGTCCCCGACCCGGTCCATCGCGTCGCGGTGAGACGCGAGCAGCGCGTCGTCGTACGACGGGTCGTCCATCGCCTCGACCAGCTCGGCCGGCAGGCCGGCCTCGGCCAGAGCGGCCACGACCAGCTCTCGGCCGATCTCGTGCTTCTCGTGGTGGATGCGCGTGCCGAGGGCCGTGTAGAGCGGCAGCAGCGCGTCGTTGCCGACCTGCTGCTCGGTCGCGATCAGAACTCGCCCGACGGGCAGGCCCCGGGCGATCCGCTTCTGGTAGTCCTCGGAGACGTCCTTCTCCCGATTCAGGAAGTACAGGCTCATCGCGTGCCACCGCACGCGGACGTCGCGCACCTGCTCCACCTCGAGGATCCAGCGGGAGGTGATCCAGGCGAAGGGACACAGGGGGTCGAACCAGAAGTCGGCGGTGTCGAGCGTGGTGGGCGCGGTCTCCGAGGTGGTCATATCGGTGGCAACTGGTAGTCCCGATCAACAATTCCCGGCAATTCTCATCTGGTGCGTTCCAGAAGCCTCTTGAGCGCCTCGAGGTTGGCAGCAACAGCAGACCTGATCTGGCGACTGGCGACGGGCGCGACCAGGGTCAGCGGCCCACGGGTGACGAGATCGACGGTGTTGGTGAGAACGGTGGCGCCCCCCTCTGACTCGAGGACGTAGCTGAGCCGAGCCGGAAGAGTGTTCAGGGTGCCACGGATCGTCAGCTTCCGGCCCGCTTCGTACTCGACCACCTCGAGGCTCTCCTCGCGGTGGACCGGGAGGGACCGGACCTGGTGGAACCGCGAGCCCACCGCGACCGGGCCGGCGCTGATCTTGCGGGTCTCCTGGATGGCGTAGTTCCAGCTCGGCAGGTTCTCGAGGTCGGCCAGGTAGGCGAACACCGAGTCCTTCGGCCGGTCGATCGTGATCGTGTTGGTGAATTTCATCGCGACTCCTGGATCCTTGGGTGTCTCGAGCCCGAGCGTCTCGGGCAGGGGAGACCAGCCTTTGCCACCGTTCACCGCATGTCTGTGACATCGGTAGCGATAGGCGGTGACGGAAGTCACCCGGGGATCGGGTCCCAGGTCTGGTCGTGCAGCCCGGCCGGATCGACGATGTGGACGCCCTCTGTCACGGTGGCGACAAGGCCCGACGAGCGCAGGTCCCGCAGCACCCGGGCGACCACCTCACGGACGGAGCCGACCGCCTCGGCCAGCTCCTGCTGTGACACGCGCGCGACCAGCTGGCCGCCCGGATCCTGCTGGGCGGAGGCCAGGTCCAGGACGTGCAGGGCCACACGCTGTCGCACCGACCCGAAGGCGTTGACCGCGGTCTGCCGGAGGTTCTCGTAGAGCCTGCGGTTCAGCTCCTCGGCGAGCGCCCAGGCGACCCGGCCGTCGCTGCGTGCCGCGGCCGCCAGCATCGTCGCGTCGATGCGGTACAGGATCGACTGTGCCAGTGTCTGGACGCCCACATCGGCCGGTCCACCCACCAGGACCGCGATGCCGAGCACGTCGCAGCCCCGCGCGTACCGGACCGTCACCTGCCGCCCGTCCGGGGAGCTCATGTAGACCCGAAGGAGGCCACTCACGACCAGGAGTGTGCGGGGGGCCGAACCCTGCGTGTAGATCGTGGTGCCGGCCGGGTACTCGCTACGAACGCCAACCGCCAGGAGCGTCTGAACCAGCTCCGGGGGCAGCCGAGCGAGGAAGCTGCCTGCCAACGCGGTCGCGACGTCTGTATCGGCCACGGACACAAGGATCCAGCAGATCCGCGCAAGAGACGCGGCTCAGTCGTGATCCGGGCTGTTCCTCGCTGATTGTCATACAAATGTTTCCGATTCCGATTGTGGAGCCAATCGTGGCCAATGGCAGGATCACGGCATGCCTGGTACCAACCTCACCCGGGAAGAGGCCGCTACTCGCGCCGCTCTCCTCGACGTCACGTCGTACTCCATCGACCTGGACCTGACGACGGGCGACAAGACCTTCGCCTCCACGACCACGCTCCGCTTCACCTGCAGTGAGCCCGGCGCGGAAACCTTCGCCGACCTGGTCGGCGCGATCATCCACTCCATCACGCTGAACGGCGAGCCCGTCGACGAGGCGTCGTCGTACCAGAACAGCCGGATCAGGCTGACGAACCTCCAGGCCGAGAACGAGCTGGTTGTCCACGCGGACTGCGCCTACTCCCATTCCGGCGAGGGGCTCCACCGGTTCGTCGATCCGGTCGACGGCCGGGTGTACCTCTACACGCAGTTCGAGGTGCCGGACGCGCGCCGCGTCTTCACGACGTTCGAGCAGCCCGACCTGAAGTCCGTCTACACCTGGACGGTCGTCGCGCCGGAGGACTGGAAGGTGGTCTCCAACGCCCCGACCCCGACACCCGAGTCGATGGACGGCGGCAAGGCCCGGTGGAGCTTCCCCGAGTCGAAGCGGATGTCGACGTACGTCACCGCACTCATCGCCGGCGAGTACTACGAGCACCTCGACTCCTACGACGGCAAGAACGGCCCGATCTCGCTCGGTCACTACTGCCGCCAGGCGCTGGTCGACCACCTCGACACCGACGAGCTGCTGCTGATGACCAAGCAGGGCTTCGAGTTCTTCGAGGAGGCGTTCGACTTCCCGTACCCGTTCGAGAAGTACGACCAGCTGTACGTGCCGGAGTACAACTCCGGCGCGATGGAGAACGCCGGCGCGATCACCCTGCGCGACGAGTACCTGCCGCGCAGCCGCCAGGACTCCGCGTTCTACGAGTTCCGCTGCTCGGTGATCCTGCACGAGATGGCGCACATGTGGTTCGGCGATCTGGTCACCATGCGCTGGTGGGACGACCTGTGGCTGAACGAGTCGTTCGCCGAATGGGCCTGCTACCACGCGGCTGTCGAGAACACGACGTACACCGAGTCCTGGACCGGCTTCACCAACGCCCGCAAGAATTGGGCCCTCCGCCAGGACCAGCTGCCGTCGACGCACCCGATCGCGGCCGACAACTACGACCTGCGCGCGGTCGAGGTGAACTTCGACGGCATCACCTATGCCAAGGGCGCCTCGGTGCTCAAGCAGCTGGTGGCGTGGGTGGGCATCGACGAGTTCATGAGCGGCCTGCGGCAGTACTTCAAGGACCACGCCTACGCGAACGCCGAGTTCGTCGACCTGCTCACCGCGCTGGAGAAGGCCTCCGGGCGGGAGCTCGACGCCTGGGCGAAGGAGTGGCTGCAGACCAGCGGGGTGAACACACTCTCGCCCGAGTTCGAGCTGGCGCCGGACAGCAGCTACGCGTCGTTCGGCGTCCGGCAGATCGCCGCCGGTGACAACCAGACACTGCGCCGCCACCGGCTCGGCATCGGCCTGTACGACGACCACGACGGCCACCTGGTGCGACGCCGCAACCTCGAGATCGACGTCGAGGGCGAGCTGACCTCCGTCGAGGAGCTGGTCGGCGAGAGGCAGCCCGACCTGCTGCTGCTCAACGACGGGGACCTCACCTACGCCAAGATCCGGCTGGACGAGCGGTCCCTCTACACCTTGGTCCACGGCTTGCGGAAGCTCGACGACTCTCTGGCCCGCGCGTTGTGCTGGGGCGCTGCGTGGGACATGACCCGCGACGCCGAGATGGCGGCGTCCGACTACGTCACCCTCGTCCTTCAGAACATCGGGGGCGAGACCGACGCCTTCGGCATCCGGGCGATCCCGGGGTATGCCGCGCTCGCGGTCAACCTGTACTCCGACCCAGCCAAGCGCACCGAGCTGCGCGCCGCCTGGGAGGCGGGGCTGCGCGACCTGCTCCACGCGGCCGAGCCGGGTAGCAACGAGCAGCTGATCTTCGCGCGGCTGTACGCAGGGTCGCTGGTCAGCGACGAGGGCAAGGCCGAGATCGCCGGGATGCTCGACGGCACGCTGACGGTCGAAGGCCTGGACATCGACACCGACCTGCGCTGGGTGCTGCTGGTCGGGCTCGCGAAATGCGGTGCGGTCGGCGACGCCGAGATCGACGCGGAGCTCGACCGCGACCGCACCATCTCCGGCCAGGAGAACGCCGCTGCCGCGCGCGCCTCACGCCCGGACCCCGCGGCGAAGGCTGCCGCGTGGACCGAGCTGGTGGCGAACCCCGACGTACCCAACGAGACACACCGGTCGATCGCGAACACGTTCATGCGGTACGGCCAGGAGGAGCTGCTCGCGCCGTACGTCGAGAAGTATCTCGAAGCCGCCGACACCGCCTGGGAGGAACTCGGAACCCACATGGCGTCGAACCTGCTCGAGGACGCGTTCCCATTGCCCCTCGGCACCCCGGAGCTGGTCGAGCGGATCGAACGCTGGCTGGAAGAGTCGCCGGCGACGGCGGCCGCGAAGCGCTACGTGCGCGAGGGCCGGGCGGACGTCATCCGGGCGCTCGCCGCGCAGGCCCGCGACGCGGAGGGGTAGGAACGGCGCCTCGTGCGAGCAAGCTCGCGGCGAGGTTCGCGCGTCCGTTGAGCGCGTGCTCCGCCCGCCCTCAACGGTCTGCGCTCAGGCGTGCAGCGTACGCGGCGCCCGGGCGGCCATCCCGAGCATGCTGATGCCACGGCGCAGGCCGCGCACGAGGTCGCCGCTCGCGAACTCGGTACGCATCTCGAGCACGGCCAACGCGACCTCGCGGTCGCTCAGCGCGCGGCGTACCTCGGCACCGGTCACCACCTCGATCAGGCGGGCCGTGGGGTCGACCAGGATCAGCACGCTGCGGCTGGGGGTCGACAAGGCGGCGTGCAGGCGCTCGGCGAAGCGCCGCGCGTCGCCCTCGGCAGCACCGACGAACACCGAGAACTCGCAGCGTGAGACCTGCTCTGCCGCCCGGATGGCCTGGTCGAGCGAAGCCCGCTGCGAGGCCGTGAACTCACGTGCCATGTCGATCAGCCCGTCGTCACCAGGTGCCGCCGGCACCGCCGGTGTCGTGGTCTCGGGCTGCGTCGGCGTCCGCGTCGCCGCTCGACGCCGTTGACGCGGCCTCCAGCTGCGCCGTGTCACGGCGCCCGCCGAACCACTGGTCGCCCGTGCGCGCCCCGGCCGGAGCGACCGACTCACCGCGCACCACGCCGGGCAGATAGATCGCCAGGAGGATGCCGATGGTGATCAGCAACGGGATGCCGACGAACAGCAGCAGGAAGTGGAGCACCGGCACCGGTTTCGGGTGACTCCAGCCGTCGGGGATGTCCGCGGCCGCGGGCCCGGCGTACGCGAGGACGAGGATCGTGGCGGAGCCCACAACGAGCGACGCCCCGCGCAGGGCCTGGGACTTCGTGGTCACGCGATGAGGATACTGGTCGCCATGCCTGAGCCACTCACCCTGATCAGCCAGGACCAGTGGCAGGCCTTCGGTGAGCTCCTCGCCAAGAAGGCCGGCACGCTGATCGCCCTGGTCATCATCGGCCTGATCACGCAGTTCCTGTTCCACCGCCTCATCGACCGGCTGGTCCGCCGGGCCGAGGAGGGAGTCCTCCCCGACCGGCTCACCAACGGCCGGCTGGGCCGCAGCACCACGGAGCCACCGCCCGGGTCGACCCGCCGCGTGCAACGGGCGAAGACCATGGGCACGCTGCTGAAGAGCATCACCTCCGGAATCATCGCCGCGATCGTGGTCACGATGATGCTGAGCGCTGTCGGGCTCAACATCGGCCCCATCTTGGCCAGCGCCGGCATCCTCGGTGTGGCGCTGGGCTTCGGCTCGCAGACCCTGGTCAAGGACTTCCTGTCCGGGATCTTCATGATCTTCGAGGATCAGTACGGCGTGGGCGACGTGGTCGACATGGGCGAAGGTCTGTCCGGCACGATCGAGGCCGTGAGCCTGCGCGTCACGCGGATGCGGGACACCAACGGCACCGTCTGGTACGTCCGCAACGGCGAGCTGTACCGGGTCGGCAACATGAGCCAGAACTGGGCCCGAGCGGTGCTCGACGTCCAGGTCAGCGCCCGGGAGGACCTGACGCACGTACGCCGCGTGCTCGGAGACGTGATCCACGACCTGTGGGAGGACGACGACTACGACGGCGTGGTCATCGAGGAGCCGGAGATCTGGGGCATCGAGGCGATGACGCCCGACGCGATCACGCTGCGCGTCGCCCTGAAGACCGCGCCGATGGAGCAGTGGCGGGTGGCCCGCGTACTGCGCGCGCGGATCAAGTCGCGCTTCGACCACGAGGGCATCCAGGCGCCCTACCCCACGTCGTACGTGATGAACCGGACGCCGGGTGACCCCGAAGGGGCGGTCGTGGCTGACGCGCAGGGCTCGGGCGAATCGTGACCCAGAATGACGGCGTGACCACGACGTTCTACGACGAGATCGGCGGCGAGGAGACGATCACCCGGATCGTCGCCGCGTTCTACCGCGGCGTGGCCGACGACCCGTACCTGCGGGCCATCTACCCCGAGGACGACCTCGGCCCCGCGGAGGAGCGCTTCCGGATGTTCCTCATGCAGTACTGGGGCGGGCCCACGACCTACTCCGAGCGGCGCGGTCACCCCCGGCTGCGGATGCGCCACGCGCCGTACCCGGTCACGCCGAAGGCCAAGGACCACTGGCTCCGGCACTTCCGGGCCGCGCTCGACGAGGCGGAGCTGCCACCCGAGCAGGACGCGCAGTTCTGGGACTACGTCACCCACGCCGCCCAGTTCATGGTCAATTCTTTCGACGAGACGTAACGGGCGCGCTTCCTGGCGACATGTGCTCTCCACAGGGACTATCAATTACCCCCGAGGAGAGTCATGACGAAGAACCAGCTCCGCCGCATTGCCGCGGTCAGCGGATCGCTCGCGGTCATAGCGGTCAGCGGCGGCTACGCCACCGGCGCATTCGCCCACGGAGGGTCCCCGGCGAAGGCGCCAGTCCACGTGACGCCGGCCGCGAAGGGCGGCGCGTCCGCCGAGAAGAAGCACCACGGGCAGACCAAGCTCCACGTGAACAAGGGCAAGCACCTCGCGCTCGGTCAGGCGAAGACCACGACCGATCTGGCAGACGACGCTTCCGAGCCGGGCGACGACCCGAGCGACGAGCCCGCGGAGGACCCGACCGAGACCCCCGGTGACGACGACCAGGGCGACAACGCCGACGACCATGGCGACTCGGACGACCAGGGCGACAACGCCGACGACCAGGGCGACTCGGACGACCAGGGCGAGGATTCGGATGACCAGGGCGACGACCAGAGCGACTCCGGCGACGACCAGGGCGACGAGGGCGGCGACAACCAGGGAGACGACAACTCCGGAAACGACTCCGGAAGCGACTCGGGCGACGACAATGGTGGACAGGACGGCGGAGACGACAGCGGCGACTGAGGCCTGACCCAGCGCTGAACCGCAGGCGCTGCAGCCTCCCCGCCCTTACCCCCCGGCAGGGTGGGGAGGCAGGCAGTCCCGCCAGGAAGGACCGACGCGTGACGAACGGCTCGCTCAGATGCGCGATACCGACGCTCGAGCCGGACGACGACTTCGTCGACCGGCTCGTGGAGCTCGCCGCCGCCTCGAGGCCCACTCGAGGCGGCGTCGTGGTGCCGGTGGCGTTCGGTGGTCCCGCCTCGCGCGCGGTGGTGATCGCCGCGACCGTCGCCGCCGTCACGGCGGGGGCTGCGGCGGCGGCCACACACCTCTCGGAGGCCCGCCACGACGTGCCGGCACCTCCCGGCACCTCCGTCGGCATCCAGCATCCCGACGGGTCGACGCCGAACCGTCACGACGCGACAACGACCAGGGTGGTGGACGGCCGCATCGCCGTCAGCGCCGCCGACAGGGCCGCGGACAACGCGGACGGCCACACGTCGTCCGATAGCGGTACGACCGCTGACTCGCCGACCACGAACGACCCGGCCTCGCCGGTGCACCACGGACCGAGCGGCACGACACCCGGCGCGAACGACCCGGGCGACGACCACGGCGATGACCCGAGCGACCAGGGCAACCACCACGGCGCCGACGACCAGGGCGACGGCGACGACAGTGGCGACCAGGGCGGGTCGCACGACGGGAGCGGCGACGACAGCACGGGTGACGACGGCGGCAGCGGAGGGGACGACGGCGACACCGGGGGCGGTGGCGACGGCGGGAGCGGCAAAGGCACCGCGAACGAAGGGGGCCAGGACGATGGGGGGACGCAGGCGGGATCCGAAGGTGGATCAGGCGCCGGCTCGGGAGAAGACCCCTCTTCAGTCCTGATCGGATCCTCCGATTAGCACCGTCGTCCTGGCCGACGACGAGACGATCACTCAGGCCAAGCAAGGCGATCACGCGGCGTGGCGTGCCCTCTACACGGCTCATGCCGGACGACTCCTGGTGTGGCTCCGTACGCTCCCGTCGGGAGACGCCGGCGTGGCCGCCGAGGACCTCGCATCCGAGACCTGGCTGACCGCCGCGACCAAGATCGCCGACTTCCGCGGCTCGAGCGGCGACTTCGCCGGCTGGCTGTTCGGGATCGCCCGCCTCCAGGCCCGCAACGCCGGCCGCCGCACGTCACGCCGGCGTACGGCGCCGGCCACCACCGAGATCCTCGACCTCGCCAACCCCGGTCATGCGCCTGCGGCCAGTGACAGCGCCGACTCCGACGGCTGGGTCTCGTGGCTGCTGTCGCACCTGCCCGAGCGCGAACGCCAGGTCGTCGCCTTCCTCGACGTGGTCGGGCTCGATGTGGCCTCGACCGCGGCGGCTCTGGGAATGAAGCAGTCGGCCGTGCGGGTAGCCCACCACCGGGCGCTCAAAAAGCTCCGCGCCCTCGGCGCGGACGTCGGCTGACCTCAGCCGGCGTCCTGCATGCGCTGCTCGAGAAGAGCGCGGTGGGCCGGGTGCCACGGCGACTTGCTGCCGCCGTCGGGGTCGACGTTGACCTCGACGATCCGGCTCCTGGCCATGACCCGCTCACCGTCCCGGATCTCCTGCTCGAAGCTCGCCGAGGTCGCGCTCACGGCGACGACCCGGCTGCGAACGGCGTACGGCTCCTGGCGCAGGTTCAGCTGCCCGACGTAGTCGATCTCGCTGCGCACGATCATGTTCTCGACGGTCCCGTTCACCTTGGCCTCGCGATAGACGCCGACCAGCAGGTCGACCTGGGCCATCTGCGCGTAGTCGAGGTAGCGCAGGTTGTTGACGTGGCCGAGCAGGTCCACGTCGGAGAAGCGCACGTGGATGGGACGCTCCACCACGCCTGGCCCCCACGTCTCCCCGCCCCGAGGGGCGGCGCGATCCGAGACCGGGGAGGGGCCGTGGTGCCCGAACAGCCGATCACGCTCTTCCGCGGTCATCCTTCGGGGTCGTTCGGCCGCGAACACATATGGAGCGAGCAGCGTCGACGCCCGGGCATGCACGACCCGGCTGTCGTCCGAGCCCGTGAACAGCTCATAGCCCAGGGTGAAGGACGCGGCCCGCACCTGAGTGGCCCACACCTCGACGAGAAGGGGCGCCTGCGAGAGCCGAAGCGGCGCGAGGTAGTCGACCACCGTGTTGACGACCACCAGCCCTTCTCCAGGGTTCGGGGTCGGCGAGGTGTGGTGGTGACGGAGGAGATCGAGCCGCGCCTCCTGGAGGTAGTCGACGAACGCGACGTTGCTGATGGTCTCGCCGTGCAGGTCGGCTCTGCGCATCTGGCACTCGTAGACATGACGCACGGTCCGATCCTGCCAGCCCGGTCGACGGTGGCCGACTGATGGCCGGACTAGGGTGACGACGTGCCCGAAGCCGTACTCGTCTCCGCTGCCCGCTCCCCCATCGGCCGTGCCGTCAAGGGCTCGCTCAAGGACGTCCGCCCCGACGAGCTGGTCGCACACATGATCAGAACGGCGCTCGACAAGGTCCCGGAGCTCGACCGCCACGCCGTCGACGATGTCTATGTCGGCTGCGGCCTGCCCGGGGGCGAGGCCGGCTTCAACATGGCCCGCATCGTCAACGTGATGAACGGGATGGATGACGTCCCCGGCGCCACCATCACCCGCTACTGCGCCTCGTCGGTACAGACCACGCGGATGGCCTTCCATGCCATCCGGGCAGGTGAGGGCGACGCGTTCGTGTCGGCCGGCGTCGAGACCGTCTCCCGCTACGCGCAGGGCAACTCCGACTCCTGGCCGAACACCCGCAACCCGCGCTACGTCGATGCGATGGCGCGCACCTCCGACCGGGCCGAGCACGGCTCCGGCGGCGAGGCGTGGCACGACCCGCGCGAGGACGGCGTGCTGCCGGACGCCTATATCGCGATGGGACAGACCGCCGAGAACGTCGCGACCTTGCGCGGGCTCACCCGGCTCGAGCTGGACGAGTTCGGTGTGCGCTCGCAGAACCTCGCCGAGAAGGCGCTCGTCGACGGTTACTGGCAGCGCGAGATCACGCCGGTCACGACGCCCGATGGCACGGTCGTCTCCGCCGACGACGGGCCGCGGCCGGGGGTCACCCTCGAGGGGGTTGCCGGGCTGAAGCCGGTCTTCCGCCCCGACGGCGTCGTCACTGCCGGCAACTGCTGCCCCCTGAACGACGGTGCGGCCGCGGTGGTCGTGATGTCCGACACCAAGGCGGCGGAGCTCGGGATCACCCCGCTGGCCCGGATCGTGGCCACCGGTGTCAGCGCGCTCTCCCCGGAGATCATGGGCCTGGGCCCGGTGGAGGCGACGCGGCGCGCCCTCGCCCATGCGGGGATGACGATCGGCGACATCGACCTGGTCGAGATCAACGAGGCGTTCGCGGCTCAGGTGGTGCCGTCGTACCAGGACCTCGACATCGACCTGGACCGGCTGAACGTGAACGGCGGAGCGATCGCCGTGGGGCATCCGTTCGGGATGACCGGCGCACGACTCCAGACGACGATGCTCAACTCGCTCGACTGGCACGACAAGTCGCTCGGCCTGATCACGATGTGCGTCGGCGGCGGCCAGGGCATGGCGCTGATCCTGGAGCGTCTTTCCTGACCTGACCTGCGGCTATGCCGCCAACCACGGGCTCTCGACGCGCCGCGGATCTGCGGAACCGGAAGCCTCCTCGATACGCTGGCCACATGTCCGAGGCACGGGGGACGCGCTGGCTGGAAGCCGACCAGCAGTCATCGTGGCGTGCCTTCGCAGTCGGGGTGACGCTCCTCCTGGACCGCCTGGACGCCGATCTACAGCAGGCGTTCGACCTGTCGCTGACCGAGTACGAGATCTTGGTCCGGCTCTCCGAGCGACCGGGACGGTCGATGCGGATGGCGCAGCTCGCGGACGCTCTGGCGCACAGTCGCAGCCGGGTGACGCACACCGTGGCGCGCATGCAGAACGCCGGGCTCGTCGAACGGGCTGCGTCGCCGGAGGACGGCCGCGGCATCGTCTGCACGCTCACCGACCGGGGGTACGACCTGCTGGTCGAGGCGGCACCGGTGCACGTCCACGGGGTGCGTGACTACCTCGTCGACCTCTCCAGCCGCGAGGACTTCGCCGCGATGGGCCGGGTGATGAACGCCGTCACCGACGCGCTCATCGAATGCCACCCCGAGGCCGACCTCCGCCCCTGAGCCCGATGGGGCTGGTCAGTCCCGGGTCAGGCGCCGGTGGGTGACCCGGTGCGGGCGCGCGGCCTCGATCCCGAGCCGCTCGACCTTGTTCTCCTCGTAGGCGGCGAAGTTGCCCTCGAACCAGAACCACTTCGCGTCGTCCTCCTCGTCGCCCTCCCACGCCAGGATGTGGGTGGCGATCCGGTCGAGGAACCAACGGTCGTGCGACGTGACCACGGCACAGCCGGGGAACTCGAGCAGCGCGTCCTCCAGGGACTGCAGCGTCTCGACGTCGAGGTCGTTCGTCGGCTCGTCGAGCAGGAGCAGGTTGCCGCCCATCTTCAGCGTGAGGGCGAGGTTCAATCGGTTGCGCTCACCGCCGGACAGGATGCCTGCGCGTTTCTGCTGGTCAGGGCCTTTGAAGCCGAACGACGCGACGTAGGCCCGCGAGGGCATCTCGAAGTTCGCGACCTTGATGAAGTCGAGCCCGTCGGAGACGACCTCCCAGACGTTCTTCTGCGGGTCGAGGCCACCGCGGCTCTGGTCGACGTAGGAGATCTTCACGGTCTGGCCGACGGTGAGCTCGCCCTCGTCGGGCTTCTCCTCGCCGACGATCATCCGGAACAGCGTGGTCTTGCCGACGCCGTTGGGACCGATCACACCGACGATGCCGGCGCGCGGCAGCGTGAAGGACAGGTCGTGCATCAGCGTGCGGCCCTCGAACCCCTTCGCGAGATCGTGGGCCTCGAGCACGATGTCACCGAGCCGGGGGCCGGACGGGATGTTGATCTCGGCGGTGTCGATCTTGCGGTTGCGGTCGGCCTCGGCCGCCAGCTCCTCGTACCGCCCCAACCGCGCCTTGCTCTTGGCCTGACGCGCCTTCGGATTGGACCGCACCCACTCGAGCTCGCGCTCCAGCATCTTGGCGCGCTTGGCGTCCTTGGCCCCCTCGATCTTGAGCCGCTCCTGCTTGGTCTCGAGGTATGTCGAGTAGTTCCCCTCGTAGGGGTGCGCCTTGCCCCGGTCGAGCTCGAGGATCCACTGCGCCACGTTGTCGAGGAAGTACCGGTCGTGGGTGACCGCCAGGACGCAGCCGGGATAGGAGGCGAGGTGCCCCTCCAGCCACTGCACGGACTCGGCGTCGAGGTGGTTGGTCGGCTCGTCGAGGAGCAGCAGGTCGGGCTGCTGGAGCAGCAGCTTGCAGAGCGCCACGCGGCGCCGCTCGCCACCCGACAGCGTGTCGACGAGGGCCTCGGGCGGCGGGCAGCGGAGCGCGTCCATCGCCTGGTCGAGCCGGCTGTCGAGGTCCCACGCCGACGCATGGTCGAGGTCGGTCTGGAGCTCGCCCATCTCGGCCAGCAGCGTGTCGTAGTCGGCGTCGGGGTCCGCGAGCGCTTCAGAGATCTGGTTGAAGCGGTCGAGCTTTCCCTTGATCTCGTGCACGGCCTCCTCGACGTTCTCCAGCACCGACGTGCCCTCGGTCAGGGGCGGCTCCTGCTGGAGCATGCCGACCGTCGCGCCGGGGTCGATGATCGCGTCGCCGTTGTTGGGGTGCTCGAGGCCGGCCATGATCTTGAGAAGGGTCGACTTGCCCGTGCCGTTGGGGCCGACGACGCCGATTTTGGCACCGTGCAGGAACGACAGCGTGACGTTGTCGAGGACCACCTTGTCCCCGAGCGCTTTGCGCACGCTGCGCAGGGTGAAGACGTAATCAGCCATAGCCCACAACCCTACGGGCCGACCCGCCAGATCACCGGATCGGGGCGACGCCTCAGGCCGCGTCCACGGCACCCTCCTCCTGCGGCTCCTCGGGCAGCTCCACCGATGGCTCGGGAGCCGCCGCGAGCTTGCGGCGATGGAACTCGCTGGTGCCGCGGTTGAGATCGTGGCCGACGAACGCCGCCTCGACCTCGAACGTGGTGACCTCGAGGCCCGCTTTGTTGGTCCAGACATGGGCAGTCAGCTTGCCGTGGACCACCACGGGATCGCCGCGGCGTAGGGACCGGTCGCAGTTCTCCGCGAGGGCGCGCCATGCGTTCACGGAGTACCACTGGGTGTCGCCGTCCTCCCAGCTGTCGGTCTTGCGCACGTAGCGCCGTGGGGTGCTCGCCACTCGGAAGCCGGCGACCGGGACGCCACCGGCGTCGCGCAACGTCACGTCGCCGCCCAGCCAGCCGGACAGCGTCACGAAGGTCTCGTTCATGGGTCATCTCCTGATCGTGAAGGGGTCTCGTGGAACGTGAGACCGAGCCTCGGCAGCCGCACCGACACGAGGCGCCGCCGGCGCGCGAGGCTGTGGAGAGGACGTGCGCGAATGCCGGCTGTGGACGAAGACCGGGCTATCGAAGGGCGCGCGCGAGCCCGTCGCGCACCGTGTCGTACGCCGCCAGCTCCGCGCGGACCTGCGTCACGACGAGCTCGTCGGCCACCGACGAGATCGCCGAGCGAAGCCTCCTGTCGGCCGTGCGAGCCCGCGAGCGGGCCGTGGCCGAGACCAGGACCCGGCACAGCAGAGCCAGCACGATGCCGAGCACCACCCCGCCGAGCAGCAGGAGCACCGGCACCGGGAAGCCCGCGACGTCGGGCGTGTCCGGGCGGTCGACACCGAACTGCGGGTCGGCAAGCAGCACCCCCGACCAGACGAGTCCGGCCACGGCGACCATCAGCAGCAGCCACTGGAGCACCCGCACCAGGCCGGCCCAGGCCGGCATCCGATCGGTGTTCAGTTGCGTCTGCGTCAGAGCTACGTCGAGGCGGTCACCGAGCTCGGGCAGCCGGGCGACGGACGCACGGCGTACGGCCTCCGCCCAGGGCCGCGCGAGCGGCGCGGAGACCTCGTCGGCGACCGCCCGCACCTCGGCATCGACGCGAGCCCGCTCCACCTGGGTCGGGGCGGGCATCGAGGTGCGGCCGCGGCTGCTGAACTGCGACTTGTCCTTGCCGAGGTCGAGGTGAAGGCGCTTGAGCGGGTCGGGTCGCAACCGGGAGAGCCACGACGTCACCGGCCAGCCGGTCGCGCGCCGCCCGCGCACGCGGGTCGCCGCCTCGACGGCCTCGACCAGGGTCGGGACGCCGGCCGCCTCGGCGAAGGCGTCCTCGAGAGCACCGATGCGTTGCTTGGACAGCTCCGGGTGGGCGCTGGTCCCGGTCGCGTCGGACAGCTGCTGAGCCGCGCTGCGCAGGTCCGCCTCGAGGCGCGAGCGGGTGACCTGCTTGGCCCGTACGCGGTCGGCGATGGCGTAGCGCAGGGCGTCGATCCCCTCGCCGGTGCGTGCGCTGGCCGCCAGCAGCGGGACGCGCTCGAGCCCGTCGGCGTCCAGAAGCCGTCGGATGTCGTCGAGCATGGACTGTCGCCGGTCGTCGGGCACCTCGTCGACGTGGTTGAGCACGACCATCATCACCGCCCAGTGCGTGGCCATCGGTGCGAGGTAGCGGTCGTGGACCGCGGCGTCGGCGTACTTCTGCGGGTCCAGCACCCACACCATCAGATCGGTGAGCTCGATCAGCCGGTCGACCTCGAGATGGTGAGACACCTCGGTGGAGTCGTGGTCGGGCAGGTCGAGCAGGACGACGCCCTCGAGCGCCTGGTCCTCCTTGCCGATGTCGAGCAAGGAGTCGCGCATGGTCTGATGACGCGGCGCGATCCCGAGGTAGTCGAGCAGCTCCTCGGCCCCTTCCTTGCCCCACACGCACGCGGTCGCCCACGACGTCGTGGGACGGCGTACGCCGACCGAGGACAACTCGATCCCCGCGAGCGCGTTGAACGTCGAGGACTTGCCCGATCCGGTGGCGCCCGCGATCGCCACGACCGTGTGGTCAGCGGTCAGGCCGAGCCGCCGAGCGACGCGCTCCGTGGTGGCGTCCGCATGGTCGACCACGGTGTCGTCGAGGCGTCCACGAGCGGCCTCGCTGGCTCGCCCGAGAGCCTCGATCCGGTCACCCAGATCCGAGCCTCGAGTCACCAGCTTCTTGGCCCCGTCCAACAAGGAGGTCACTCTGCTCCTTCGCGACGCACACGAAATCGGTCGCAACCGAGCCTAGTGGGCCCTCTCATCCGGTCGCGGGACCACGCACCGGGGCCACGCGATGAGCCTCTCATGAGCGCTAGTACGAGTGCAGGCTGGTCCGCTCGGCGCCGGCGTACCGCAGGTCGTCGACGGCACGCGCCGCGTCGCGCAGCCGATCGGCCGCCCCCGGCTCGATACCGAGGCTGGCGAGCAGGTCGAGGTACCGGTAACGCTCCTCGTCCAGCAGCTCGCGCACCCGGGCCTCGAGCTCGCGCCGGGCACGCTCGGCGAGGCTACGCATCGCCTGGTCCCCGAAGACCGCCTCCAACAGCTTCTGTCCGAGCAGGGCGCTTCCCCCGGCGATGCCGACCTCGGCGCCGGTCAGCCCTGCCGTGCTGGCGAACACCACGACCATCAGGGAGACAGCCAGCCCGTTCACGCCGTACGCGAGGAAGCGCGCGGTGGTGCGCTTGTCGGCGCCCTCGGTGCGCACCATCTCGAGCACGTCCTGCTGCCAGTCACGCACGGCCCGCTCGGCCTGGCGCCGCAGCCCACGCGAGGCGCGGCCGAGGTCCTCGCCGACATCCGACAGGAGCTCCTGCCCTGGCCCCAGGCTCCGCCACGACGCCTCGGCACGCTCGGCGGCGGCCTCGGCGTGCTCGAGGATCAGCGTCTCGAGGCTCGACTCGACGGCGACGCTGACGCGCTCGGCCTGTTGGGGCTTGCCCTTGATGGCGTTGACCATGCGGTCGCGGAGCCAGCCGACCTTCGCCTCCAGCGTCTTGACCAGCTCCCCCGTGCCGACGAACTCCCGCCACCGTACGAGCACCTCACCCCGTAGCAGCGTGCCGTCGGCGGTGGCCTCCAGCAGCTTGGCGATCTCGTCGTCGTACGCCGCGTCGACGCTCGCGCGCAGGCGCTCGGCGGCCTCGATCTGCTCGACGCACGCGTCCGCGACCGTGTGGACGCGCCGCGTCAGCGAACGCACCGCACCCTCGAGCGTCTGCCGAACCATCAAGGCGCGGGCGTCGGCGTCGGCGCCCAGGTCGGAGAGCCAGCCGCGAATCTCGGCGATGTAGCGGGGCGCAAGCAGGCCGTCCTCGCTGAGCGTGGCCTCGTTGACCACGAAGAGCGGCGAGTCCTTGAGCCCGCGCGCCGCCAGCATCCGCGCCAGGTGGGTGGCGACGGTCTCGACGGCGTCCGGCGGCGTGCGGTCGAGCACGATCGCGACCGCCGCCGAACGCTCCGCGGCCTGGTGCAGGAAGTTCCACGGAACCTGGTCGGCGTACCGGGCCGCTGAGGTGACGAACAGCCACAGGTCAGCCGCGGCCAGGAGCTGCGCCGCGAGCAGGCGGTTGCTCTCCTCCACCGAGTCGATGTCCGGGGCGTCGAGGATGGCGAGCCCTTGCGGCACCACGTCGAGGGGGACGAGCTGGAGCGCATGGGGGTCATGGGTCGGGTGGTGGATCCGCTCGAGCTCCGGGAGGAGCCGGTCGGCGCCGAACCAGTCCGCGTCGGCCGGATTGTGTACGAGCACGGGCGAGCGGGTGGTCGGTCGCAGCACGCCCGACTCGGTCACCACCGAGCCGACCAGCGAGTTCACCAGCGTCGACTTCCCGGCACCGGTCGAGCCGCCGACGACAGCAAGGAGCGGAGCCTCGAGGGTGACGATCCGGGGGATCACGTAGTCCTCGAGCTGGTTCACCATCTCGGCGCGCGCCGTCCGGTGATCCTGCACATCTGGCAGGTCCAGCGGGAGAGCGACGCCCTGCAGCGCCGCGCGGAGCCGCACCAGCGCCGTGAGCATCTGCGATCCGGCAGGAGTGACGGTCATCGGATGGGTACCACCTGTCCCGGGAACGCGATCGAAGGGCGCAGTGCACTGATCCGGGCAACGTAGTCGTGTCCGCGGGCGGCGAAGTCGGGTGGGGGTACGCCGCGCAGGTAGCGGCTGTGCAGGAAGCCGAGCTCGACCACGGCCTGCTGGTACTCCCGCATCGCCCGCTCCGCGCTGGCCCCTCCCCTGTCACGGGCGTACCCGCGGCTACGGCGCCGGGCGGACAGGTCGACCACCCACGCGATGTCGGTGGCGGGAAGCAGCCCCCGCTGGGCGGCGTCTGCCAGGGCGCCGGCGAGCATGCGTCCCTCGGAGCGGCGTATCCAGATCGCGAGGGAGACGGCCGCCAGGAAGATCGGCGCCATCAGGACCACGTACACCGCCACGAAGTTGCCCGGGCCGAAGACCGTGGAGGTGTTCCACACGGCGTGGGCGAGCACCGCGCACACGTACCCGGCGATCGGAGCGAGGATGCGTGTGGAGTGGCGTCGCGCGTTCACCGCGATCCCGACACCGATCCCGATGCAGGCGGTGAAGAGCGGGTGCGCGAACGGGCTCACCAGACACCGCAGCACGAAGGTGCCGGTCAAGGCGTCGACGCCGCCCGGGCCCACACCGCCGGATCCGTCGTACGCACTGGCGAGGTAGAGGATGTTCTCGGTGAACGCGAAGCCGACACCCACCATGCCGGCGTACACGATTCCGTCGAGGATGCCGTCGAGCTCTGCTCGCCGCCACCAGAGGAGGAGCAGCAGGAAGAGCCCTTTGCTGGCCTCCTCCGCGACGGGTGCCCCGATCTCGAGCATGCCCTTGTCGGAGATCCCGCCCACGAACCCGCCGACGCCTTCCAGCAGGAGCGCGATGGCGGTCGCCACGAACACGCCCCACAGGAGCCCGCCGACGAGCAGGCGCCGAGGCTCGGGCTCGTAGCGGTCCAGCCAGAGCAGGCACGCGATCAACGGACCGACCGGGACGGCGGCCAGGAGTGCGGCCAGGACGGTGACCCGCGGAGCGCTCGAGACGCCGACGATGAGCGACATCGGGACGGCGCAGAGGAGGACCAGCGCCGTCACCACGACCGTGAAGACGGCGTTGCCGCGGGAGGCACCGGCCATGGCGAGAGCCTAGTCGTGGTGGTCTTCCGGCTTCGCGAGGCGACGCGCGCCGGGCGTAGTCTGACGGCGTGACCGACGAGACCCAGCAGACGTTCGAGCAGCCCTCCGAGACCACGCCCCCGACGGATCCCGAGCAGGAGCTGCACACCGAGGCCCACGACCCAGCGGTGCCGGAGGCCTACTCCCAGTTCATGCGCGACGGCTGGGGCGATCGCGAGCTCGACCTGCCGCCGCACACGATCGCGCCGTACGCCGCGGCCCGCCGGCAGAAGCTGACCGAGGCCTTCCCCGGCGAGCGACTCGTCCTCCCCGCAGGCACCTTCAAGGTGCGCTCCTACGACACCGACTACCGCTTCCGCAGCGACACGGCGCACACGTACTTCTGTGGCAACCAGACCAGCGACGCCGTGCTCGTGATCGACGACGGCGAGTCCGTCCTCTACGCCCGGCCTCGCTCGGAGCGGAACACCGACGAGTTCTTCCGAGACCGTCAGTACGGCGAGCTGTGGGTCGGCCGCCGTCCATCGCTGAAGGAGATCTCGGACTCGCTCGGCCTGGAGGTGCGCCACATCGACGAGCTCGAGGGCGTGCTCTCCAAGTCCGGCAAGACGCGCGTCCACCGAGGCCTCTCCGCGGCCGTTGAAAAGCTGGTCGCCCCCGATGAGAGCCGCGACACAGACTTCGCCCGGGTCGCCTCCGAGATGCGGCTGGTCAAGGACGAGTGGGAGGTCGCCGAGCTCCAGACCGCCTGCGACATCACCACGCTCGGGTTCACCGATGCCGCTGCCGAGATGGATCGCGCGGTCGAGTTCGGCGAGCGCTGGATCGAGGGCACGTTCTTCCGTCGGGCCCGCGCGATGGGCAACGACATCGGCTACGACTCGATCGTCGGCGGCGGACACCACGCGACGACGCTGCACTGGATCGACAACACCGGCGCGATCACGCCCGGCCAGATGGTCCTGCTCGACATGGGCGTCGAGGGGCTCAACCTCTACACCGCCGACGTCACACGCACGCTGCCGATCAACGGCACGTACACGTCTCTGCAGCGTGAGCTCTACGACCTCGTGTACGCCGCGCAGGACGCGGGAATCAACGCCGTCAGGCCGGGGGCTCCGTTCCTCGCCGCGCATAACGCCGCGATGGACGTCCTTGCGCATGGTCTCGAGTCGCTGAAGCTCCTGCCCGGCTCGGCCGAGGAGGCGCTCGACCCCGATTCGAAGGTCTACGCCAGGTGGACGCTGCACGGCGTCAGCCACATGCTCGGCATGGACGTGCACGACTGTGGCCAGTCATCGCAGGACATCTACCCGAAGGGGGACCTTGCGGAGGGCATGGTGCTGACGGTCGAACCAGGTCTGTACTTCCAGGCCGACGACCTGCTCGTGCCCGAGGAGATGCGAGGCATCGGCATCCGGATCGAGGACGACATCCTGGTCACCGCCGACGGCGCGAAGAACCTCTCAGCGTCGCTGCCACGCACGTCATCGGACGTCGAGGCGTGGATGGCCGCGGCCAAGGGCTGACCCCGCCGCCACGCGTCCTACACCCGCTGGGTCGGCTTCGACTTTCTCGACACCTCGGCGTACCCGGGCTTGTGCCGAGTGACCTGAACCGTGATCCGCACGACCAGCACGCCCGCCGTCGAGACCGAGTCGGCCGCAGCCATGCTTCACAATGGATCCCGGCCCCTGTAGCTCAGCTGGACAGAGCAAGAGCCTTCTAATCTCTAGGTCGCAGGTTCGAGTCCTGCCGGGGGCGCCAAATCGCTGCAGGTCAGATGGCCATTGGCTGAGCTGGACCAGCCGGGAGCGCAGCCCCGTGCTAACAATCTGCTAACGCTCCCGCACCCCACACCACCTGCGAGAAGACATCGACGGCCGATGTGTCGTCGTCGGGGATCACGTCGGCGTACACGTTCAGCGTCACCGACGCGTCCTTGTGGCCGAGCCGCTTAGCCACGATGTGCACCGGCACGCCGGCCCGCAGCAGGATCGTCGCGTGGCTGTGCCGCAGCTCGTGGACCGTCAGCCGCGGAAGCGGTCCCAGCTCTGCGGCCGCCAGCCGCTCACCGACCGCCCGCTGCACCTTGGTCCAGACCTTCGTGATGTAGTCACATGCCGATGTGCGGGCGTCCGTTTGGCGTTGCGCGACCTCGCCCTTCGCACGGGATTCGCGTGGGTAGTTCAATGCCTCGTGGCTTCGGCGGATCTCCGTCGACCTTCGGCCAAACATTGTGTTCATCTTGTCCTTTCGGGTGGTTACCCGGGCACCATCAGTGGCGCACACTAGGGTCGAGCCTGTGACGTTCACCCGGGGGGTGATGAACGCATGGATGACCAAGATGTGGCGAACCTTGTGGGCGGTATAGCGCTCGCGATCATGCTGCCGATCGTGGCTTGGCCGATCGTGTCGCCGAACTTCGGCTCGAGCGACGGCCCCGATCAGGCACGTCTCAGCGGCGAGCTGTCTTCAGGCACCCCCCACCGGCAACCTCAGGGCCCGCCGGACCAGATTCAGCCCTCGTCGTCCGCAGTGCCCGTGTTGACCGTGGTGCCCGTGTCGTCCGCTGTGCCCTCGTGGTCCGCTGTCCCCTCGTGGTCCCCAGCGCCCTTCTCGTCCGCGTCGCCTTCCTCGTCCGCGTCGCCCATCTCCGCGCCGCCGTCGGCGCAGGAGCCGTCAGGTGGTCATCGGGTGCTCCATCTTCTTGGGGCGCTGCTGGTCGGGGTTGTTCTCCCTGCGGTGCTGGTCGGCGCGTTGGTGGGCGAGTTGGGCGTCTCGGCGTTGTTCACGGGCGTGGTGTGGGGCGCGGTGGGGGCGAAGCTCGCGGGCACACGCCGGATGGTTTACGTGACGCCTCTGGTCGGGGTCGTGGCCGGGCTGGGCGCGTACACCGCATACGACTGGTGGCGGGTTGCTCTGCTGGCGGCGACGGGCGTCCTCGCCGGTGTCGGGTACCGGTTCGGCTGGTTCGCCCCGCTGCTGATGGTGCCCTACGCCGCCACCTTCGTGACGCCGGTGGATACCGCTACAGCCGCCGTCACCTTCGGAGCAATCGTCGCGATCGGCACCGCGTACGGTCTCGTGATCATGCGCCGTTTCGGTGCACCGGCGGTGGTCGAGGGCGACCGGTACTCGCTGCCGGTCACCGCGGTCATCGCGCTCTGCTTCGGCGCGGTCTTGGGTGGCGCCGCAGCCCTCGGGGTGGTGTTGTCGTGGACCGAGCCGTACTGGGTGCCGGAGCCGATCCTCGTCCTCGTCATGTACCTGATCATGGGACGCCGCGAGCGAGTTCGCGAGAAGGTGCTCGGCAGGCTGCTCGGTGCGGCTGCCGCCGTGGTCGTAGCCGTCATCGGCCAGTCCGTGGGCTCAGACGCGCTGCCGTAGTGTGTGCTCGCTCGCGGTGATGCAGCGGCGACGTACGCGCGATGTACGCTGACATGCTCCGCTGGTGCTGATCCTGGCGTCGCCGGGATGTCGGGTTCGAGGCTGAGGAACGCGGCTTCCACACTCTCGCGGGCATCGCTATCGATCTAGGTGGACGTGCGGATTGTCATGTCGGCAGGCCGGCCAGGCGATACCGACAGCCAGAGCTGCAAGCACCGCGTCGCGCGCCTGATCGACGGGCTCACGCTCCGCTACCTTGCTGACCGTTCCGTCGCAACCAGGGAAGAAGCTGGGAACTGGGCACTCGAGCATTGGCGCGCGTCGGACCATGAACTCGTTGAGGCGGCACTCGCCAGGGAGACCGGCGCTGACAAGGGAGCGGCCATGGACATCTCGGACGCTCACTTCTTTGGATTCCGCGTCGAGGTGATTGCCGAGGAGGTGTCGACCCGGAGGACCGATGACTCGACCGCTCCTCGGCATAAGCGAGTGCCGGACAGCGGCATGAGCGGTCGATCTCGCTCGAAGCCAACGCCGACGCGCCAGTTGCTGGATTATGGCCGTATGAGCGCGATCGCGGGGCTGATCCTGGTGACGATCCTGGTACTGGGCGCTGCGGGAGGGGCCGTGCTGATCTATGCGCTCGTGAGAATGACTAAGAACAGAGTTCCGTTTGACTTCTCCCGTCCCGCTAAGACAAGGCCAACGGGCGGTCACTCTGAGGTGCAGCGCCGCGAATGAAGTCCTCGTGATTCGCGCACGGACAGCGGCATGTGAGTGCGTTGCCGCCGGGGATCGGACAGCGGCATGGGCGGACGCTTCATAGGCGGCACGATCGCTGCCCCCGCCGATGCACGATCTTCGATGGTCTGGGTCTAGCCTGCTGGGCATGGAACAACGATGAAACGCCCTCTGCGGCTGGCGATCGTGGACGACTACGCAGTAGTGGTCGCGGGAGTGGCTGCGTTCTTGGAGAGCGAGCGCATCGACGTGGTCGAGACTGGGGCTGCGGTGCCTGTCATCACAGACGTAGACGTCGTGCTCTTCGACACCTTCGGCCAGATCCAGGGTGAAGGCATCGATCTCGAGGATTTCGTCCGCGACAGCGGGGCCAAAGTGGTGATTTACAGTTGGAACCTCGAACCGAGGCTGATCAACCAAGCGATCGCAGCGGGCGCGAGCGGTTATCTGTCGAAGGTGCTCACCGGACCCCAGATCGTCCGTGCTCTCGAGCGGGTCATGGACCGGTGAGACCATCGTTCTCACCGGCGATCACGAGACCAGTGTAGGTGGAGAAGGTGACTGGCCGGGACGTTCAGACGGGCTCTCTTCGCGCGAGGCAGAGATGCTGGCTTTGATCACTCAGGGCCTCAGCAACGAGGATGTCGCCAGGAGGGCGTTCCTCAGCAAGAACTCCGTGAAAACCTACATTCGCTCTGCATACCGCAAGATCGGTGCCACCTCACGCACCCAAGCAGTACTTTGGGCCGTCGAAAACGGTTTCAAGCCAGACACCTTGCGCACTCTGGACCCTGCCTTGCTGACGCGTCCTCCGCGAGGGTCCGGCCAACCGGCCACATCCGAGAACGCGGCACCCTCCTGGATGACGTGAACCCGAGACGTAAGCACGCTCATCGGCATGAGCGCGCACCGGACAGCGGCATGAGCGGACGCTTCGTCCTCAGTTCCGCACGGGCAGCCCCGGTCTCCAAAGACCGTGCGAGACCGAGGGCTAGTACCTGACGGTGCCCCGGCGTCCACAACGTCAGGGCATCATCATTGAGAGCCGCGTGCGCCTCGGGGGTTGACGCGCCACGGGTCAAGTTCTTGACGCTACGCGCCGTTGAACCCCGGGGGTCAAGAGTCCGTTTGGGCCATGTACTGGACAGCGGCATGAGCGGACGTTGCCTCTCCCGAGGGGGAGTGTTTTCCAGGCACGGACGCGGGGTATCGGAGGGAACGGCTGCGCCCCGTCACTTCAGACAAAGCGGACACTGGCTGGTGCCCTGAACCGTTAACCCACCACTCCCTGAGGTTCGCGGCTATCAGCCAACGCTGATACTGGCTCGGAGCATGGCGCCGTTGTACCAGTCGCCCGCCGTGCCGGTGACGGTTGGCGTCTTGGCTCCCAGCACCAGCGGCTTGACGTTCGTGATCGAGCCGAGTCCGCCAGTCACCGTATTGGTGCGCGGTGTCAGCGAGTCGACCCGAAGAGTCAGGCCGGTCGACGTCTTGGTGCAGGTGAGTGTGTGCGCCTGGCCATCGGTGACGTTCGTGGTGCCCTTGACGGTCGCCGAGGTGCCGGTCGAGTCCTTGACCAGGCAGAACGCTCGACCCTGCCCGTTGACGTAGACGATCTCGAGCTTGTACTCGCCGCCGGAGGTGCTACTGATGCCCTTGCGCAAGAGGTCGTAGTCGGTGCCGCTGGCCGGCACTTTGTTGGCCTTCACCACCACGCTGTAGGAGAACGCGCTCTTGCCCGGGTCCAGGCTCGGCGAGTCCGCAACGACCACCTTGGAAGGGGCCGCCGGGTCGAACAGATATGCGTCGCCGGTCATCGTCACGTTGTAGGACGTCCCGTTGTTGCCGTGCCCTGAACTGTCCAGCATCCTCGTCCCCGAGGTCTCGTCCATGTTCCAGACCGCCACGGCGACGGTTGCCGCCGACGCCACGGGTGCGCCCCACACCGGCGCCGCCAAGGCCGCGGCCCCGACCCCGATCGCAGCACCTCGCCACTTCCACTGATGCCTCATATCCCCTCCGGGTTCTCCACCCACCCACCCGGTTCGTGCCCGCGCATCACCGCGGAGACGAGACGAGCAGGTGTTCGCGCTGGAATTGAATAAACGAGGAGGTCGGGGCGGCCTCACTGCCCCGGCGAATCCAGGTGAGGCCGCCCCTGACACCCCCGGACCCCTAGGTACCCGACCTGGGCGCGGCCAAACGCCATGCTTGCGCAGCCGACTGATGGGCCGTCCCACACGATGCAGGCCCGAGACCGCTGGTCATGAGCGTTCACCGACAGCCCCTCCGGCACAGGAGCATGTTCAGCCGCTAGTTCGGATACCAGCATGTCCGAAATCTGATTACCTCCGTTTCGCCGCCATGCTCAATGTCACATTGAGGCGACCGCTCATCGGCATGTGAGTGCGTTGGTTCTAGAGCCGACGACCATCGAAATCGCCTGCACGCGGGGAAGAGGGCCGCGTCTCTGCGTCAGCCAAGCGGGAGCGTGATGGGTTCAGGAAGTGCCCTCCAGCAGACTTCGTTGGGACGCAGTGATCCCGGCCAGCGTCGTATCGAGTCCCTGGTATGTCTCGCCCCACTCCTCGAGGAAAGCACGCCAGGCTGCCTGGTCCGTCCAGCGATCCACCGTGACGAATCGCGCCTCGTCATCAGTGCTTCGATAAAGCTCCGTGCCGACATAGCCTCGACCGCGCCGGAACAGCTTCGCCCAGTCACCGTCTGCCCCATAAGCTGACATGAAGGGGTCCATGAAGTCGGCAGCGACTTCGTACTCCCAGACTCGGACGTACATGTCACTCATTTCGAGCACGACTTAGCGGCGGGGGTTGGCCGCAAGTTGGGCCCGCAGCTTGGGCGAGGCCCGTGGGGGCTGGAGCCTGGCCTTGCATCTCCATGTGAATGCGTTGACAGATCGCCCACTCCGGCGGTTGGACGCGCCTTGACCGAGAGTGGGAGTGCGTTGCATGGCCGTCTACGGCGCTCGTTGACGTCTGAGGTCGCAGTCTTGCGTGGCGGCAGAACACGCTGCTGCACCACCAGCGGTCCGGCACTGCGCGGCCGCTGGTGGGCTCATAGGGCGGAAGGCTAGTTGGCGACGTTGAAGGTGACCACCTGCACCGAGTAGTGGGTGGCGACGTTGTTGTTGCCGCCCTCCGGCTTGGTGCCGCAGTTGTTGCCCGCCCCGTTGCAGGGGGCCCCGGCCCGGATGAACAGCCGGTGAACACCGTTGGACAGCCGGTCGGTGTCGATGGTCACCGGGCCCTTGTACGGCCCGGCCTGGTCCAGCAGCACGGTGCCCTCATCGGGTGGCATCGCATGGAACGCCGGGTCCAGGGACACGAACGAGGACGTGACGTCGATCCCCCCTGCTCCGGCGTCCATGTTCACCGTCGGGGTCCAGGTGCCGGAGACCGTTCTTGTGGCTGTTCGTCGGTCATGAGTTGTTCGCGGAGCCGTGTCATGAGGTCTGAGAGCAGACGTGAGACCTGCATTTGGGTCAAGCCGATCGCCTCGCCAACCTCGGCTTGAGTGGCACCACGGAAGAAGCGCATCTCGAGCATGGTGCGTTCGCGGTCGGTCAGGTGCGCCAGCAAAGGGCGGAGGAGAACGCGGGTTTCGACGTTGTGAAACCCGGCGTCCTCCTCACCGAGCCGCTCGGTGACCTGGCCGTCGTCGGCGGTCATTGTCGACTCGAGCGAGCTGGGGTTGAAGCATCCGTTTGCCGACAAGGCCTCGAGGACGACGTCGGGGTCGAGGTCGAGGTGTTTCGGCGATCTCGCTGGGCCGCGGAGAACGGCCGAGCCTTTGAAGCAATTCACCCTCGGCTTGAGTGATGCGTGTTTGAGCTTCTTGGACTCGTCTGGTCGGCCGGATGGTCCAGCCGACGTCGCGGAAGTGCCTGCGAAGCTCGCCGCGAATGGTTGGGACGGCGAACGACAAGAAGTCTCGGTCCGGGGCGTATTCGTAGCGTCGGACTGCTTTCACCAGGGCAAGGTAGGCGACCTGCTCCAGATCGTCGTGTGCCACGCGTCGATTGTGGTACCGAGCGGCGATCTGTGCGGCGACGGCCAGGTTGGTCTCGATGACTCGCCCCTCAAGCGCGGTGCGTTCCGCAGGCGACGCAGCGGCCGCTGCCGCTTCTAGAAGGAACCTGGTTCGATCAGCTCGTGACAGTCCTCCGAGGTCCTGCTGCAACACGAACCCAGACGACTCCTTGGTTACGGCAGACACGACATGCTCCTCTCGCGTAGCCCTCGTTTCTCCGATGCCGCTCCTTGAGGTAGACCGCCCTTCTCGGCCAGGCGCGTTCCCAACCTGGTGACTGGTACATGGACCGGATAGAAACCTCCTGCTCAAAGTGGACGCTCACTGGTGGGGTGCCCGAGTTTCTGGTCGCAGACCGGGCATCGAATCCGCTGCTCCTGAGCAGCGAAGTCGATCGGGTATTCGTGCAGGTCCTCCACGCGCGTGCCGCACAGGGTGGAGTCAGCTCCTTCCATCGCGACGTGGAAGGGACGTTCAGCCTCGAGCGCGGCGTCTCCCAGACCCTCGAAAGGGTCCCGTCGCATCCCATCTGCCCACAGTTCAGTGGCCCCGGAGGCCAGCACCCGAAGCGTTGCCATCGACTCAGCCACGCCCAGCAGGCTAGGCGCGCATCGGGACCGCGTCCCACCCCCTTCGGGGTGCGAAGTCATAGCCCGTTTCGGCATGCCTCCGCCGCCTCCTGGACAACTCCCGTCCGGTTCAGCAGTCAGCGGCAGAACCCCGGAAACCTCGATCATGTGCGGGGAATCCCACCTGCCGCGACGCCCTGACGGATCCGAGGCCAGGAGCTGGTCTCGGCCCGAGAGTCCGGGAAAGGCGACCGAATTACGACTAGGTTGTCAGGACGTCCAGCCCTCTTTGGGTGGCCCAACGTCACCCGCTCGACAGAGCTCGCCGACATCACCCGCAGCGTGGTGTCTCACCTGTCCGACCGCTCCAGGTGGTTGGCATGTCTCCGCATCATGCTGGGCTCAGTCACGGGGCTCACAGGCCGCTGGTGAACTGTGAGGGTGCAGCGCAGGCGGAGCAGTTGGGCGTGGTTGGTGCAGAGCGGTAGGCCGACCGTGAGGGTCTCGAAGTCGGGCGGTGCGCCCAGGCAGGGGTTGATGCGGACGGTGGCCGATCCCATCAGCTGGGCGGTCTCGAGGCATTCAGCGACGCTGCATGGGCTGTCGGAGAGTTCAGGGTTCAGCGGGGCGGTGACAGTCATGACGTGCTCCTCTCGGGCTGGGCCGAGCTCACGACCCGTCGCCGGGCTGCATGCGTAATGCCTAGGCCCAGGCGACGGAGCGTGGCTGGTGTGGTCAGGCCTCGATCGCGGCGCGCTCGGCCGAGCCGGACCCCACCTCGATCTTGCGGGGCTTCGCGCGCTCGGCCACCGGGATCCTCAGGCTGAGGACGCCCGCGTCGTAGTGCGCCTCGATCTGGTCAAGGTCGAGGTTGTCGCCGAGGACCAGCTGGCGGCTGAAGACGCCGCGGGGACGCTCGGAGGCGAGCATCTCCCAGTCGCCGTTGCGTCCGACCCGCTCGGCCCGCACGGTGAGAACGTTGCGCTCAACGTCGAGGTCGATCGACTCGGGGGACACCCCGGGGAGGTCGAAGTCGATCTGGAACACGTCGCCTTGCCGCCAGGCGTCCATGGGCATCACGGCCGGACGGTTCGTGGTGCCCAACACCTGGTTGGCCAGACGGTCGAAGTCGCGGAACGGGTCCGTGGTGCGCAGCAACATGGTGAGTCTCTCCCTTCACTATATGTAACGAGCGTTCTAGGTTTTATATAGCGCACGGTTCATGTATCGTCAACCCCCGGAGGAGGAGGTCTCGCCATGGCTGCCGACAGCAGAGCGATGTTCGCCATCTCGGTGGCAGCCGACCGCGCCGACCTGCCGATCCAGAACCTCCGCGTCTACGAACGGCGAGGACTGCTCGAGCCAGCGCGCACCTCGGGCGGGACAAGGCTCTACAGCGAGGCAGACATCGTCCTTCTTCGGCGGATCGGTCAACTGCTCGGCGAAGGCCTCAACCTCGCCGGCATCCGGCAAGTCCTGGAACTGGAAACCGAGATCGCACGCCTCCGCGCGGACCTTCACGCCGCGCGCCACTGAACGGCGCTTCCCACACCAACAGACAACGCCACCCAGTGTCGCGAGACCAAGGTTGGTGTCGCTGGGTCTACCGCGGTGCCTGCGGGGGCTGGACGAGTTTGGGAGTCGTCCATGGGTCTTCTTCCGCGGATCGCGGCCGCCATTCTCGTCGTCGCTGGGATCGTCACCTTGCTAGGCGAGAAGGTCATGACGGGGACCGAGGCGGCCTTCCGTGCTGTCGGGGCTGCGGGTCAGGAGCGTAGGACCACGAAGTCGTCCCAGCGCAGGCCGGCCAGGCTGTCCATGGTCAGGCGGCCGTTCCACACCGGGTGCGCGGAGTTCTCCTGCTCGGCCTTGAGCATCGACTCCCGACCGGCGTTGTCGCCGAAGTAGCAGCCGTGGCGCTGCAGGGTGCGGGCGATGACCAGCCCGGCGGGTGTCAGGCCGCGGGTGGTCAGGTCGATGGCGGGGTCGATGACGATCCGTTCGCCCTCGGCGCCGAAGCCGTACTTGCTACTCTCGCAGGCCACCATGGGATGCCGGAAGCCGTCGCTTGACCTGGTCTCGCACAAGAACAGGTGTAGCACGTGGCCGAGGTCGGTGTTGTTGGCGATGCCGTAGTCAACCAGGTCCGACCTGATCACCATGGCGTCCGAGAGCCGGCCGCGGCTGGTGAAGTTGCGGGGGTCGTTGCTGAGCGGGTCTTTGTAGTGCAGGCCGTTGCTGGAGTGGTAGGTGATCCCGGCCGAGGAGACCGAGATCGTGCGGGGTCCGATCACCGAGGCCTTGCTGCCGAACACGGTGAACCCGGAGCCGAGGTCGACCACGCAGAACGGGCTGTCGGAGGTGCCGGTGAGCAGGCTGCCCAGCCAGGCGGGCGCGTGGAAGCCGGTGGTCACCAAGGTCGCGCACTTCGGCGGCACGGTTCCGGTCAGCTTCCAGATCGGGTCGTTGGCTTTGGCGATCGCGAAGGCGGTGCCCCAGCGGTTGGAGCCGGTGCCGGCGATCCGGGGGTAGGCGTACGACTTCTGGTCGGGGTGGCTGCGCATGAACTGACGGAACGCCGCCGTGCGGGTGGTGTCGACCGCGGTCCCAGACATCAGCGTGCGACTGGTGCCGCCGCTGCCCACGATCCGGCTCTGGAAGTAGGAGTCGGAGGTGTACGGGACGAACGGTCGGGTCGTGGTGGTCGTGGTGGTCGTGGCTGCGAAGGCCGGTGCCACGGCCGGGGCGGCGCCGAGGGTCGCCGCGGTGAGGCCGCCGGCGCCCAGCAGGGCCCGTCGTGAGATGACCGGGGTGGTCGGTTGAAGTTTCGATCGATGGCGGGGTTGAAGATGGCGCGGTTGGTACATCAGGTAGGGCCTCCGGGGGAGAGGGGTGAGCGGCCGGACGAGTCTGCCCGACTCGGTGCCTGGCCGAGCCCCAGGGCCCGGCCACCGTAAGCACAGATCTCCCGAAAGTTCGAGGCGCGGTCCGCCAGGCGGGATCCGGGGTCGAGCGGGAGCCGCTCGATGCCGGCTGACCTGCAGGCGGCGCTGGTGGAGCTCGACCAGGTCGCGCATTCGCCTACACGCACAGGGTTTCCGGTTGATGTGCCGGCTGCCCCATCCTTCGAGGAGATCGACGTTGCCGAGGCTGCCCGCAGGTTGGGTGTGACACCCCGGGCGCTGCAGGCCAGGTGCGCGAGGTGTTCGCTCAAGGCCCGCAAGGTCGGGAAACGGACGTGGCTGGTCAGGTGGCCGGCCGAAAGCCAAGAGGAGTCCCGTGATGAAGCTTGAGGTGGGGGGCGGACGCCCTGGCCGCGGGCGAGTGGCTGGAGGCCCAGGCATGAGCAACCACTCCGAGAGCCACCGGAACGGGCCGGCAGGCATCGTCATGCTCTTGGGGGTGAGGTGGGCAGCGCACGATGGACGTAGCGTGGCTGACACGTCTCCGGGTGAGGGCCCTACACCATGCGACGAGCCCCGCGGCCAGGTTGCGCACCGGAGTCGCGGGGTGCTCCGACTTCTGCAGCGGTGCCCCGGTGTTCCCGAGACGCCGGGGCATCGTCATGCCCGGCAACGCACTCACATGCCTGCGGGCTCAGGCCGTCAACGCAACACCTCGGCCGGTGCTTGTGATGGTGTCTTGAACCCGAGGGTTTGTCGAGGTCGTCCGTTGAGCTTATCGGCGATGGTGTCGAAGTCGGCCTGGGTCAGAGTCCGGAAGTCGAGGGTCCGGGGTAGGTATTGGCGCAGCAGCCGGTTGGTGTTCTCGTTGCTGCCGCGCTGCCACGGCGACCGGGGGTCGCAGAAGTAGACCTCAACACCGGTCTGGTTGGTGAACCGGACGTGCTCGGCCATCTCGTGGCCCTGGTCCCAGGTCAGGGTCCTGGTCAACGCCGCGGGCAGGGTGGTGATCTTCGCCGCGAGGGCGTCGGCGACCACGTCGGCTTTGTGGCCGCCTGGCAGCGCGACCAGCATCAGGAACCGGGTGGACCGTTCCACCAGGGTGGCCACCGGGCTCATCTGTTTGCCGAAGACCAGGCAATGATTGGGTCGCCTTCCCAGTGCCCAGGCACAGCCCGGTCGACGACCTCGGCAGGGCGTTCGGAGATGTTGAGGATCCCGGGCCGGCCACCACGACCATCGGGCAGCCGGGTCCCCGCTGGACGTCGGATCACCCGTCCGGTCCGCAGATGCTTGGTGAGCTCCTTGCGCAACGCGCCGCGGGACTGGATGAACAAGGTGCGGTAGATCGTCTCGTGCGACACCCGCATCCGTCATGTCACCGCCTCGTTGGGATAGGTGGCCTTCAACCAGCCGGCGATCTGCTGAGGTGACCACTGTTCGTGCTCGAGCTTGTCGGCCACGATCGCACGCAATCTGCGATGGGTTGCCAGCTTGCACGCCTGGGGACGCCTGGCTCGCGACCACGCCAGCTGGTCCGCCGGAGCGGCACGGTACCGATCCCGGCTGCCATGAGCGGCGACCTCACGACTGATCGTCGACGGTGCTCTGCCCAGCCCGCCCGCGATCAGCCGCAACGACAGACCAGCGGCCAGACCACGGGAGATCTCCTCCCGCTCGAGCAAGCTCAACCGTCCCGGCGACCGACGCCGCGGAACAGGTCGGATCCCGCCGCACCGCACGAGATAGGCCCGCAATCCACCGGTCGAGAGACCCAACGCACGAGCTGTCGGCTTGCCCGCATGACCTGCCCGCAACCGCTCCCAGATCTCCTCCTCATCAGCGAGCGTCAACCTCCGATACCCACGCGCCATCGCAACCTCCTCCAATCAACTCGAATCAAGAAGTGTTGCGCTGACCTATTGAGACCACCCCGATGAGCGGTCACTCCTGTCAGCACCTGGTCGATTCGACGGAGAACTCGACGCTCACGTCGCCGTTGGCGTTGATCGTGAAGTGGGCGTGCACTTTCTGCCTCACCTGCGAACCGTCATAGCCGTGTGCGATGTAGTTGCCCAGGTCGGTGTCGACCTCGGCGATCACCGCGCCGTGCCGCACGCTCCGGATCGTCTCCAGGTCGAAGGACTTGAAACTGCCCCGGTAGGTCACCCCGGTGCCGTCGAGCGGCACCTCGGTCACCTTGGCGTGGATGATCTCCTGGAAGCGCAGCGGCGGGATGATGTTGCCGTCCGCGTCGGTGCGGGCGGTCAGGTGCCTCGTCGAATGACCCTCGACAGTGACCGTGTACAACTCGGTCTGGCAGACCACCGTATCGTCGGAGAACGACTCGGAGAACGTCCCGGTCTCGGTGAACGTGACGACAGGCCCGGCCTGTGCCGGTGCGATAGGGGTCAGCGTCAGGCAAAGCCCCATGAGCCCGAGAAACATGATGGTCGCGGTGGTGCGCAACATCGTGGGCTCCCTTCCAAGGAATACTGGTAATCCCTCACGCTCCCACGCTTTACCCGGCTGAGGTATCGCCAGATTGGGTCAAGTGACGCTTGGTAACGAGCGCCCTCACATGCCGCGATCCGCGCGCTCGGGCCGCCGGCGAAGTTGAGGTCCGATAGTGGTTCGCGCCGTACCAGAACTTTGCCAGGCCGGATGATCATCCCTACTGTCCGAGAATGAACCGACTAGCGCTACAGCCCGCGTGGACCCACCGGCAGCGCGTTCTGGCTGTGGTCACTCCTGTCGGGCCGCTGCTCCTGCTGGCGGGCAGCCTGATCACGCCGTCCGCGGCGGACGACTTCTCGCCCGACTCGAAGGACGCGACGAAGATCCTTGAGGCTGTGGCTAACGATCGCGGGAGGTCCGGACTCGGTGGCATCTTGATCGTGATCGGGCTGATGTTCCTAGTGCCCGCTTTGGCGCTCGTTGTCTCAAGAGTCACGGCACGAGGTGCGAGACTCGCCACGATCGGTGGCGCACTGGCGATGGCTGCGATGGCTGCCGGTTCGCTGACCAACACGTTCTTCTTCACCAGCTACGCTCTCACCGACCCGGACCTCACGGTCGAGCTCGGCGACCTCGGGCCCGCATACGGCGGCCTCGGCCCGGTCCTCGTCCCCTTCTTCATCGCCTACCTTGCCGGTTCGCTTCTAGGATTCATCCTCCTGGCTATCGCAGTCTTCCGATCCGGGCAGGCCCCAAAGTGGGCTGCAGTGATGCTGGCCCTGGCCGGATTGGCGGTTGTCGCCGTAGACGCGGGGAGCCTCGGCGGGGTCATCGTCTCGCTGGCACTGTTGATCTCGCTTGTCGGCTGCGGAGTCCTGGCAACACACAGCGGACCGGCTGCGACCGACGTCACGTCGGCCTAACGGCAAACCCTCTCTGCAAGCATCCGGATCTGCCGCTGTCCGCTCGGATCGGACGCAGAAATACAGGCGCCCCGGGGCGCGCCATACCGCCGCGAAGCGGTTCCGGGCGAGGCGGCTGCGCCATACCGCCGCCGTCGATCTTGACGGGGAACTCACACTCGCGCGTGGTCCGTGCGCTGCAGCTCGACCTGGTTAGCCGGCTCAGTCCGGGTCCCCGCGGGTGGAGAGGTGCTGCTCGGCCTCCTTCGGCTTGACGAACACGCGATCCGCGACCACGACGTCGACGGTCTCCTCGGGGCGCTCGGCGGTCAGCTCGGTCCCGGTCTCGGCGTACTCGACGGGCAGCATGGCGTAGCCGATGTTCTTGTCCAACCGCGGCGAGTAACACGCCGAGGTGACCTTGCCGATCTGTTCACCGCCGCCGAGGACCGGGAAGAAGTCCGGCATCGAACCATCGCTGTAGGCGCCGAGTCGCTCGCCGCCGATCTCGACGCCGACGAGCCTGCGACGTACTCCCTGGCGGCTGATCTCACGCAGAGCGTCCCTGCCGATGAACTCCTGCTCCTGGTCCAGCTCGACCATCCATCGGTAGCCGTAGCCCACCTCGTAGGGGTTCTCCTCGATCGTCATGTCACACCCATGGGCGAGGATGCCGCCCTCGATGCGGCGGATGTGACAGGGCCCGATGGGCGAGATCGCGTAGGGCTGGCCGGCCTCGAGCACCCTGTCCCACAGCCTCAGTCCGTCGCGGGAGGCGTTCAACAGATACAGCTCATAGCCCAGCTCACCGGAGTACCCGGTCCGCGAGATCACCAGCTCCATCCCGTCGAGTTCGCGGCGCGCGAGGTGGTAGTAGCCGAGCGCCAGGATGTCCGCCCCGAACAGGTCGGTCATCACCTCCTTCGACCTCGGGCCCTGGATCTGGATCGGACCGACGTCCGGCTCGGTGATCTGGACGTCAAAGCCCGAGCCGTACGCCACCCCCTTGGCCCACAGCAGTGCGTCGCTGTCGGCCAAAGAGAGCCAGAAGTGGTTCTGATCCAGCCGCAGCAACACCGGATCGTTGATGATCCCTCCTTCCGCCGAAGTGATGAACGCGTACTTGCACTGCCCCACCTCGCACCTGGACAAGTTGCGAGGCGTGAGCAGGTTGGTGAACGCGAACGCGTCCGGACCGGTGATCTCGACCTGCCGCTCGGCGCCCCCCACGTCCCACAAGGTGACGCCTTCGAGGAGCTGCCAGTACTCCTCGAACGGATCCCGGTACAGCCGCGGGTGGTAGTGGTGGTTGTAGACGCTGTACAGCACCACGCCATGGCGACGCGAGCCGTAGTAGTACGGCGACTTCTTGAGCCGGGTGTACAGAAGGATGCCCGGGTTTGGATTTGTCTGGCTCACAGGTGCCTCCTTCCGATGTAAACGAGATCGGTGAGCGCCCATCCACCCTGCCCCTAACCGGAGGGAGACACCACCGGCGTCTTCAAGACAGCCGCCGCGAAGCGGCCATCCCATACCGCCGCGTTAGCCGCTCCCCCGTCGCGTTCGCGCATCTCGGCGGCCCACACGGCGAGCCGGATGCGCCAGGCGTCAGCGGGGAGCTCGCTCTCGGATGAGCTGTGGCAGGCCGCCCAGGATCGGGTAATCGGATGCCGTTTGTTAGCTCCGAGGGGATGCATTCGCAGCGTTCTGGAGTAGCGTCGAATCGACCGCCGGGCAGTGACGCGAGGCGGTCGGAAGGAGTCCGAGATGTTCGTGCAAGTGATCCAGGGCGAGGTGTCCGATGCCGCGCTGGTGCGCAGGCAGCTCGAGAAGTGGGTCGCCGAGGTGGCTCCGGGAGCCGTGGGCTGGGTTGGCAGCACAGCCGGTGTGACCGAGGGCGGCCAGCTGGTTGCGCTTGCCCGATTCGAGTCCGAGGAGGGGGCGCAGCAGAACAGCGATCGTCCGGAGCAGACCGCCTGGTGGAACGAGATGGCGACGCTGTTCACCGACGATCCTGTCTTCCACAACAGCACCTCGGTCGAGGTGGACACGCCCGGTGACCCGTCGCAAGCCGGTTTCGTCCAGGTGATGCAGGGTCGTTCGAGCGACCCGGACCGCGCCCGCGAGCTGATGGCGAACGATCCGACCGACTGGCAGGCATTCCGCCCCGACATCCTCGGCACCGTTTCTGTCGGCCACGACGGCGACGCCTGGACGATGGCCATCTATTTCACCTCCGAGGAGGCAGCCCGCGAAGGCGAGCAGAAGGAGCCGCCACCGGAGATGCAGCAGATGATGAAGGAGATGGACGCGCTCACCATCGGCGAGCCGGTGTTCTTCGACCTCAAGGAACCCTGGCTGCACGCGCCCAGCTGATCGGCAGCGAGCAAAGTGGCGCGCTGCGGGCGGCCACAGCCCGCGGCCCGGGCTTTCGCCGAGGTGATGGCTCATGGGTAGCGCTCGGGGGATGGGCGCATCTCCCTTGACCACCACGGCCTTCATGACATCCACAAACGAGCGCTCGGTGGTCGGTGGTCGGCAGGTCGCGGGCGAGCGTGACGTCGGGGCGAAATGGGTACGGGCTTTGCATGCGTTCGATTGAGTTGCTGCGTCATACCGACAACGATGGGGACAAGTTGTCTCCCGACGGGGTCGCGGCCGCGGAGGCGATCGGGCGAGAGAGGTTGACCCCGCCATACGCCGTGTTCGGGTCGTCGGGGGCGGGCCGGGCTACCGAGATGGTGGAGATCCTGAGGCGCATGGTGGGCCAGGACGATGTGCCGGTCACCGAGGTGCGCGGGTTGCGTTCCTCGGTCGAGGACCGTTGGCGGACAGCAGCCAAGACTGCAGGCAAGGGCGCCGACGTGGAGGCGATCCGCGCCATTGACCCTGACCTCGTCGAGAAGGAGTCGATGCTGCTTGGCGGCGCGCTCCGTGGTTTGTTCGAGGCGTTGCGGGACGGCGACCGGGCGCTCGTTGTGGGTCACAGTCCCACCAACGAGGCCGCCGTGCTGGCCTTGACCGGTACGGTCGTGGGCCCCTTGGGCAAGGGCAAAGGGGTACTGGTTGTCGAGGACGGTGGCCGGTTCGAAGTCCGCCCGATGGGCGAGGGAGCCGGCTGACGGCAACGGACGAAAACGCCCGCCCCGATCGGTTCGCCGGGATCGGTGGCGCGGCTCGTGCTCGCCCCCTCCTTGGCTGGTGGTCCTTGCGACCGGCGTTGTGGCTCGCTGGGTCACCGATTCCCTACTTGTTTCCCCGCAATCGCGGGAGCCCATTCCGGAAGACGCGACGTCTTGCCCGAACACCGCGACGGTCGGGTGGCGACGACTCGGAAGCCGACGTGCTGGAGGAGTTCGATCAGTTCCTTGACCGCCCACGTCCTTACGACCCCGACGAGGAGCCCTGGCCCCGGGGCACGTGAACACCCGGATCTGCCGCTGTCCGGCTCACTCACATGCTGATGAGCGGGTGCGTGGAATCCGGGCGTTGGCGTGGCCGGACGGCGCACCCGTGACGGAAGGCCGAACGCCGCGAGTGACCGCGCGTGGCCCGGGAGCTCAGGCGTCGCCGTGCTTAGGGTCGCGTCTGCGTCGGCGCCTGCTCGTCCCTGGACTCGTTGCGATGGTCGTGCAGCGCGCGGGGTGGCGGGGTCGGCTTGCTCGGGGTGTACATCCCGAACCCCAAGCTTCCGGCCACCTGAGGTGGATGCACCACGGACTTCTTGCGCGCCCGGTGCGTCGGCGTCCGCAGGTACCACCGCACTCCGAGCACCCAACAAACGACTAAGAACGCAATCTCGAGCATCGGCACCATGTCGAGCTCCCTCCCCCGAGACGCCCAGCCACGCTACGCCCGCCCAGCGACGACCCGCTGTATGAGCGAACAGATCATGGTGAGCCCCCGCCGCCCCCGGGACCCGCTTTTCCGCGACTCCGGCAACGTCCGCTCATGCCGCGATGAGCGTGCCATCGGGGTGGGGCAGCGAGTAAATCTTTCGGGCGGAGCGTGACATTTCCGGTGCACCGGGCGCTGTACCGAGTGAGGCTTGACCTCGGATCACCCCCCATCCAGGAGGACAAGAACATGAACCGGTTCCGTACCACTGCCGTCGCGTTCGTCTCCACCCTCGCCCTCGGCTCGTTCGCAGCGGCCGGAGTCCCCACGGCGTTCGCCGATGACACCACCGACGCGCCCTGTGCCACCCAGCAGGCCCACGTCGACAAGGCCACTGCCAAGTGGGAGGCCCTGCAGGCGAAGTACGCGGCGCACCCGACCAAGAAGGTCAAGAAGGCCAAGAAGGCGCAGGCCCAACGCGTCGCTCACGCGACGGCCAAGCTCGACAAGTGCCTCGCCTCGCTGCCCATCTGACATCCCGGCACAACGGCCCGCCGGCCTATGTTCCGGTGGGCCGTTTTGCGTGCAGAGGCTACATTCGACCGCTCCACGCGGCGGCGCTAAATGCACGCTCATGCCGTTGTCCGGTCGCACGCACATGCCGATGAGCGGGCGCGTTACTCCGGCTCACTTTGACGTGCGCGGGTGGCCGCCCTGCTGTTGAGCGGTCGGCCAACGGGTTGTACGCGTTGGCGGCCGTTCGACGGTTTCGCGACTGACTTCAGCCGACCTGGGCTAGTGCGTCGGCGAGGGCTGCTTTGACCATCGCTGTGGTGCCATCCCAGTTGCGGTCCTTGATCTCGATCCGCTGCCAGGTCGCCCCGCCGTCCGCGCTCACGTGCACGGTCAGGGGGTCGCCGTCTGCGTTGTGCTCCAGGAGCACCATTCGACCCGGTTCCGCCCAGGCGTCGAGGCCGTCCTCCCAGTAGTCGCCGGGGAGATCTGTCAGCCTCGGGTTGCGACATGAGACGTCGTGGTGGTCGAAACTGCCGTCCGAGAGTTGCCAGATGACGCGGCAGCCGTTGGTGCCCCACAGGAACTCATCGACGTTCGGTCCCCATTGCTCGATCCCGTCCGGTACGTCCAGCGGTCGGATGGTGCCGGCGCGGTCGTCCACCAGATACGGATGGATCCCAGGACCGTCGGGCCCGACCTGGAAGTCGCGAGCGCGGTCGAGGTCCTGGATGAGCACGACATCGGGTCCCGGGGCGGCGGGGGCCGAGTCGCTCACGATGCGAAGCTGCACCGCAGTGCCGTCGGCGTTCAACAGCCGGAAGCGCACTGCCTGGCCGAAGCCGTCTTCGATGAGGATCGAGTCGTCGCCGAAGTACCTGGCCCAGGGTCGACCTCGAACCTCGAAGAGCACGGACTGTCCACCCTTCGTCATCTCCAGCGCCACGTGGCCGGTCCTTCCCTCGAGGTCCGGGGGAAATTCGTCGCACGCCTCCTCCCCGACGCAGTACAACTCGGCGTCGAGCCCGGATGGCGCCGGGCCGAGCCCGTAGTCGAAGACGTCTCCCCGAGGCGCCCCCTCGGCGCGGATCCGCTCGGGCGTCCACCCGACGCCCGTCGCCGTGGTCTCGCTCGACGAGGGCGACGGTTGATGGACCGGTCCCTGTGCGTGTTCTCCGCCGGACAGGGCATCTTCAGCGATTCCCACCGTCAAGATCACGGCCGCCACCCCGGCGGTCGCAACCAGGGCGATCCGCCGGCGGCCACGACGGATGGCCCGGCGCTCGAGGTCGCCGAAGTCGAGCGGATGCGCATGGGAAGCGAGGGTGTCGACGGCCTCCCGCAGGGGGGTGAAGTCAGACATGAGGCCCCTCCTCGACGAGAAACGTGGCGAGTGCGGCGCGACCGCGGGACAGTCGTGCCTTGACGGTGCCGGACGGGAGACCGAGCGTGTCTGACACCTGCTCCACGGACAGGTCGGCCAAGTGGTGCAGCGCGATCACCTCACGCTGGCCGGACGGAAGCTTTCGAAGGGCCTGGAGCAGGACGACGTGGCTCTCGGTGTCACCGTCCCGCGGCTGCTCGACGAGCCGCGGGGCAAGGCCGACGAGACGTTGCGCACGTCGCCAACGGCTGCGAGCGAGGTTCACCGCGACCGTGCGGAGCCACGCCTCTGGGCTGTCGGCCCCGAGCAACTTGCGTGGATGATCGAGACCGCGGACGAACGCCTCCTGCAAGACATCCTCGGCCTCCGCGAGACTGCCGGTCACGCCGATGAGCTGCCCGAGCAGGCGTCGGTACGACGCGGCGTACAGGTCCCGGATCTCGACCTCGCTCACGCGGCACCTCCTTCGCTTCATCATGACGACTCACGGGAGGGTGCTTCTGGTTGCATCCTGTCGAAAATCGGCCGCGCTCGCGGGGCTTCATTCTCGGCGAAGAGCGCCGTAAGGCAGCCCCTCATGGTTCTCAGACGTCCGTCATAGCGCCGCCTACCGGCTCCGCGAAACGCACTCTCATGTCGCTGTCCGGTCGCACTCACATGCCGATGAGCGGTCGACTGAGCACTGAAACGCCAGGCCGTTGCCTACGGCTGTTTGGAGCGCCGGTCCGGCATCGTGGCAGCCATGACCATGGACGATTGGAGTCCTCGCACCGAACTCCCATTGGGAGCGGCGGCTGCGCTGTTCCTCGGGGCCTACGCCTGGCCCATCATCAACCCCAACCTCAACGAGGACATCGCCAAGGTCTGCACCCTGACGACCTTGGTGGTCTGGGCCCTCTTCGTTGTCGACTACGTGGTCCGCGTACGCATTGCCGACGACCGCCGCCACTACGTGTTGCACCACATTCCCGACCTCCTCGTGATCGCCCTCCCGTTGCTGCGACCCCTGCGGTTGCTCCGGCTCATAGCGCTGCTGCGCATCATGAACCGCAGCGCGGCGGGGTCGCTGCGCGGCAAGGTCGCCATCTATGTAACAGGTGGGGTCTGCTGCTGGTGTTCGTCGCGTCGCTGGCCGTGCTCGACGTTGAGCGAGGGCAACCCGGGTCCAACATCGAGAACCTCGGGGACTCGCTCTGGTGGGCACTAACAACGGTGACCACGGTCGGCTACGGCGACCAATACCCGGTTACTGACAGGGGCCGCGTGGTGGCGGCTGCTCTGATGCTCTGTGGGATCGCGTTGATCGGCATGGTGACTGCAACGTTGGCGACCTACCTCGTCGAGGCGGTCAGGGACGACCGCGAGGCGGTCTCCGAGAGGGCGCAAATCCTCGCGGAGATCGCAGCGCTGCGCCGTGACATCGCGGCGCTGGCGCCGGGGGCCATGCGTGTCCAGGGTGTGAGCGAACCCGAAGACTTCGGTTCGTGACCAACCTCCGCTCATGCCGCTGTCCGGTCGACCGGGGCAGGGGCGTGAACGCCACGACGTGACGCGAACGGCGGGCTGTCCCCGGGCAGCATGCCGTCTCCCCCCGGCACCTCCGCCCCCCATCGCGCACGCGAGGCACGCGGGCAGCTCCGGCGACCCCGCAACGCACCCAGATGCCGATGTCCGGGCGGGTCGTAAGCCGACTCGAGCGCTCTACGAACGCGGCGGCGTGATGATCTCCTAGACTAGGCCCGCACCAGACCGATCGTGCTCACCTCGTCGCCGACCGCACAGTCAACCACCGAGTCCAGCCCGAACGAGTTCCCGATGTCGAAAAGCGTGACTCCTCCGACGGTGAGCAGCAGCAACTTCCATTGCGATCCGTCGTCGGTCGACCACGTTGACGCGCCACTGCGATGCAGGAACGTCCGTGTGACGCCATCGCTGCATGTGGCTGGCCCGAAGACGAAACCATTCCGCTCGACCCCCGGTGGAACAGCCGCATGCGCTGATGAAACGGTCCCAAGGCATACGCCAAGGACCAGCAACAGTGGTACTACCGCCCTCCTCGTCATCGTTCCTCCTCAACCCGTTGACGCCTGTCATTGCGCGGGTGACAACGCGGACCAGACAGGCAATCGCCCCCGAGTGACAGGTCGCGAGGAGGCCGGAAGGTACCCGTTGCCGGTCACAGTGGCACCGACCAAACGCGCCGTCAACGGTCACTGACGGTCTGTCGTTCGACGGCTACTACACGAGTAGGCCGGGCACTAGCAGCGGCGCCGGATCTGCCGCTGTCCGGGATCACGCTCATGCCGCTGTCCGGTGCGCTCTCATGCCGATGAGGGCCTCGTTCTACCGGCGTTGGCACACCCACGCCGCGGCGTGACTCAGATCTGGGACCGGCGCTGGAGCCCGAACCGCGCCAACAGTCGATCGATCGGGGCTGGCTTGACGGGGTCCGGTTTCTCATCTTCGAACTCGAGCAGGTCCAAGGCAGCGGCGATCTCCGAACGCATGCGGTCCCAAAGCTCGCCGCGGTCCGCGAGGTCTTCGGTCCAGGTCTGGTCGGGCTCGCAGTACTAGTGCCATGCCGTCCCTGACCCACCGCGCACCCTCCACAGCGACCAGCACGCCGCCGATCCCTCCGGGCTCCGTACCAGTTCGGCGGCCTCCTCCGAGGCTCGCCGATCCATCTAGACAGCCTCGATCAGCCTGGACAACTGAACCGCACGCCGCTCACGCACGCTGCCGCGTCGACCTTCGCGAGCGATGCTCTCCGCGTCACCCGCGATCCGCAGCGCCACCACAGCGGCGGCAAGAGCTCCGAGTCCAGACACCCACTCGGCCACGCTTCCCCACTGCACGGCCAGGAGCCTATTGCTAACAGGCTGCTACGCGACCACTTAGGACAGACCCAGATGAAGGCGGATGACAGTGTGCGGGGAGGCGACTGTTCAGGCGTGAAACGGTGCCACCCGTACCAACCCGTATGAGCCGTGAGCGACTTCTAATCTCTAGGTCGCAGGTTCGAGTCCTGCCGGGGGCGCTGGGTCGCTGTGGTACTTCGGCTGATGCCGGACACTCCGCGAAACCGATGGGCGAAACCGAGGGGTGGTGCCCCGCCGGCGATGTCGGCTACGCGACGGGGCACCCGCGCTCTCCCGCGAGGCCGGGCAAGGGGATGCCCGGCACCGCATGCTTCGGCGCCCTCACGGGTGTCGCCGGGGAGCTACGTCGGGAGAGGCGTTTTCAGCGTATGGCGAACGCGCTCATGAGTGATGATGTTCGTCGCAACCGTTGAGAGTCGCCGGGCTGCAACGGGCCGATCGGACAGTGCCCTCTGAGCCACCGGGACTAGCAAGCCGGCACCGAGAGAGGGATACCACGGCGCGCCCGGATGCCTAACCTGGATGACACAGGGGGTTCCTCCATCCGCGGCTGATGGCCGACCACACCGTGGATTCCCCGTCCTCCCAGGAGGCTCTCCGCGGCCCTTCCCCCCGAAGCAGCGGGGAGCCTCGCGAGGTGGCTCTAGTTACCTCGGCGGTGCCGGCCGTACGACATGACCTGGAGACTGGTGCTCACCGGGCGCCAGGTGGAGTCGTAGTCGTGGTGGTCGGCATGCGGCAAGGCCAAGATGCACAGCGTCATGCAGGGCCAGCCGTCGTCGCGACACCCGTGGATCGGGTCCTGGTGCAGGTGGACCAGCTGGCGCTGGGCCCAGCACTCGGCGAGTGCACGGTCGCGGTGGCGGCCGGCGTACAGGGCGGTCGACTCGTTCTCCGTGATGCGTGCGAGAAGGAAGTCCGTGAGGCTGACGCGACCCGGCTTCCCCAGCGGGCGGCGTTCGAGAGTTGCGGCGGTCATGAAGTCTCCATGGGTCCCGCCCCCCAGCGGCGCGATGCCGCACCAGGCGAGGGTACGGCCGGACGGGCGCCAGCGGCAGGTGCCGACGGGCAAAGTCTGAGCGAGTCCTAGAGTTGCGCAGGTCATGCCGGTCCTCGAACTCACCGCCGCGGCGGCTCTCTTCGACATGGACGGCACCCTGGTGGACTCGACCGCGGTGGTCGAGGCGATCTGGCGAGACTTCTGCCGCGAGCACAACGTGGACGAAGCGGTGCTGGTGCCGTGGTCGCACGGTCGGCGTACGCCGGACACCGTGCGGCACTTCCTTCCGGATGCGCACGACGACGAGGTGACCGCGATCGTGGCCGACCTGGAGAGCCGGGAGCAGGACACGATGACCGGGATCGTCGAGGTCCCCGGGGCCCGGGCGCTGCTGGAGAGCCTCGACCTGCCGTGGGCGGTGGTCACCTCGGCGCCGCGCGACCTCGCCGTACGCCGGATGGCCGTGGCCGGACTGCGGGTGCCGGAGGTTCTCGTGCCGGCCGACGAGATCGAGCACGGCAAGCCGCACCCGGACGGCTACCGCACGGCGGCAGACCTGCTGGGCGTGAAGCCGGTTGACTGCGTGGCGTTCGAGGACGCCGAGCCCGGCGTCCGCTCGGCGCTCGCGTCCGGTGCACGCGTGGTCGTCGTCGGCGATCTGGACTCGCCCGTGACCGCCGGCCTCGACCGCGTCTTCGACCTGACCGCGCTCCGGCTGCGTCGGGTAGCGACAGGACGACCCGATGACCCGTGGCCCGGTCGGCGCATCGACACCGGGGTCAGCTAGTGCTTAGGGTTCACTAAGTCCCCGGGTTCCCGTCCGGGGGCGTGTGCCCCGCGGTCCTCTCGACGTGCCCGGACCGCGGGGCACACGTTTGCCCACGTGCTCGCGCCTTCCGCCCCGACTACCATCGCCGCATGACGGGGTCGGCGCGGGTGATGCCGCGGCAGGACGTCCGGTTCTGCCGGTCGGCCGACGGCGTCACGATCGCGTACGCCGTCCACGGCTCCGGCCCGCCACTGGTCATCGACGCCTGCTGGCTGAGCCATCTCCAGTACGACTGGGAGAGCCCCGTGTGGCGGCACTACCTGACAGAACTCGGCAAGATCGCCACGGTCTATCGCTTCGACGAGCGCGGGCATGGACTCTCCGACCGCGACGTCACCGACCACTCACTCGAGCTGCGGCTGGCCGACCTCGAGGCGGTGGTCGAGCACGCCGGGCTCGAGCGGTTCTCGGTGCTCGCGATGGCGCAAGGCGGACCGGTCGCGATCGAGTACGCCGTCCGCCATCCCGGCCGCGTGGACAGGCTGATCTTCTACGGAAGCTATGCCGGCGTCGACTCGGTCCAGACCTCCAAGCAGGACCGCCTGCTGGACGAGACCTTCGACAACCTGATCCGGGTCGGGTGGGAGCGACCGACGCCGGAGTTCCGACGCGTCTTCACCTACCTGATGATCCCGGGTGCCACCGAGGAACAGATGGGCTGGCTCGACGAGCTCCAGCGTCGAGCGACCAGCGCCGAGGTCGCGGTGGTCGCCCGACAGCAGCGGCGCCAGGCGAACTCGTCCCACCACCTCGCCGGGCTCGACGTACCCACGCTGGTGCTGCACTCGCTCGGCGACCGGATGAACCCGTTCGTCTACTCCCGGTTCCTCGCCGCCCATATCCCCGACGCGAAGCTGGTCGCGTTGGAGAGCGACAACCACATCGTGCTGGAGGACGAGCCGGCCTGGCCGGTCTTCGTGCGGGAGGTGGCGGAGTTCCTCGGCGCCGACTCGTCGGAACCAGCACCGGGCCGGGGCTCGGGTGCCGATCCGCGAGACCTGCTCTCGGCGCGCGAGCTCGAGGTCCTCCGCCAGGCGGCCCAGGGCCACGACAACGCCGCCATCGCCGCCGAGCTCACGCTCAGCGTCCGCACGGTCGAGCGACACCTGCAGAACATCTACGAGAAGCTCGGCCTCCGCGGGAAGTCGGCCCGGGCGGGAGCGGTGAGTCGGCTCCTCGCCGCCGGGTGACACGTGACACCACCCATGCGCGAACGTCGTACGCACTCGAATAGATGGGTGGATGTACCGATGTGGGCGCCTCGTGCCTCCTCCTAGCGTCTCGGATCGAAGAAACCGATCCCGAGGGGGAGCCTTGACCACCACGCACACCGACAACACCAGCACGACCGACCCCGACACCGCTCTGAAGGCGCGCCACCGCGTCATGTGGGCGCTGGGCGACTACCACGCCGTCGCGACCGAGATCATCCCCGACCTGGGGCCAGTGCTCGTCGAGGCGACGCACCTGGGACCCGGCGACCATGTGCTCGACGTCGCGGCCGGCTCTGGCAACGTCGCGATCCCGGCCGCCGCGACCGGAGCGCACGTCATCGCCAGCGACCTCACGCCCGAGCTGTTGGACCAAGGACGCGACGATGCCGATGCCGCCGGGGTGAGCCTCGAGTGGCAGGTCGCCGACGCCGAGCACCTTCCCTTCGAGGACAACAGCTTCGACGCCGTGACCTCATGCGTGGGCGTGATGTTCGCGCCCCACCACCAGGCCGCCGCCGACGAGCTGGTCCGCGTGTGCCGTCCCGGCGGGCGCATCGGGCTGATCGCCTGGACGCCCAGCGGCTTCATCGGGCAGATGTTCGCCACCATGAAGCCGTACGTCGCACCGCCTCCGCCGGGAGCCCAGCCCCCGCCGCTGTGGGGCGACATCGAGCACGTCCGCGAGCTCTTCGGCGACCGGGTCACCGATGTCCAGGCCAGCCAGCAGCTGCTCAGCGCCGGCCGGCTCTCGGACCCAGAGGCGTTCCGTGACTACTTCAAGATCAACTACGGCCCCACGATCGCGGCGTACCGCGGTCTGGCGGACGACCCAGCGCGCACCGCCGAGCTCGATCAGGCCCTGGTCGACCTGGTCGAGCGGTTCCGCACGCCCGACGGTGGCGTGGGGTGGGAGTACCTGCTCGTCGTCGCGACGAAGGCCTGAAACCGGGGCCGACGGGTACGACGACACGCCGCATCAGGTCCGACGATCTCAACACGCCGCACGATCCAATGGATTCGGCCCGGCGACGTATGAGATCGCCGGGCCTGATGCTTTTCAGACCCGGGCGTACTCGTCGATCTCGGCGAGCATGGCCACCTTCAAGTCATCGGGTGCGAACGACGCGCGCACGGCCGCCCGGGACAGGTCCGCGACTCCGCCTCTGTCGAGGTCCAGGAGTCGTGCCGCGATGGCGTACTCCTGGTTGAGGCTGGTACCGAACATTGACGGGTCGTCGGAGTTCACCGTGACCGTCACCCCGGCGTCGCGGAACGCTGTGATCGGGTGCTCGTCCAGGCTCGGCACAGCACGGGTGGCGACGTTGGACGAGGGGCACACCTCGAGCGGGATGCCCTGCTTCGCGAGGTACTGGAGCAGCTTCGGGTCCTGCGCCGCCGAGGTTCCGTGACCGATGCGCTCGGCCCCGAGCAGCCGGAGTGCCTCCCACACCGTGTCCGGGCCGGTTGTCTCACCGGCGTGCGGCACGCTGTGCAGGCCGACCCGTCGGGCCGCGTCGAAGTGCGGCTTGAACTGCGCGCGCGTCACGCCCATCTCCGGACCCCCGAGCCCGAAGCCGACCAGCGCGTCCACGCGATGGTTGGTCGCGAACGACAAGGTCGCGTCGCCGGCGGGCATCCCGCTCTCGCCGGGGATGTCGTAGATCCAGCGCAGCACGATCCCGAAGTCCCGCTCTGCCGCCAGCCGGGCGTCCTCGATGGCCTCGGTGTAGGCCTCGATCGGGATGCCGTGGTCGGGGTCGTCCGGCAGCACCGACGTGTACGGCGTACACGTGAGCTCGGCGTAGCGGACCTGCTGGGTCGTCGCAAGCTCGCGCGCGACCTCGTAGGTCAGGTAGCGGATGTCGGAGTCGGTGCGGATCAACGCGACGACCGCGAGGTACACCTCGACGAAGTGCGCGAAGTCGCGGAACTCGAAGAACCGACGCAGCTCCTCCGGGTCGACCGGCACGACTCCGGGGTGGCGCATCGCCAGCTCCGAGACGATTTCGGGCGAGGCCGATCCGACGTGGTGGACGTGCAGCTCGGCCTTGGGGAGTCCTGCGATGAACGACGACAGATCCTCTCGCTGGTCCACGGGGCGAGTCTGTCAGCCGGTGAGCCAGTAGTACGAACCCACGGCCGCCGCGGGCAGGAAGCCGAGCAGCAGCCACGGGGTCAGCGGCGACTTGCCGTTGATGAGGCGTACGCCGGTCATCGCCATCAGTCCGACCACACACGAGATGCCGAGCAGGCCGGGCCGCGCCCCGGGTCGGTCAACGGTCCCGGACAGGATCGCCATCCCGGTGGCGAACAGCGTGCAGACCGTCAGGACCAGCGACGAGGCCACCCAGCGCTGGACCCGTTCGACCTGCACGCTCGCACGCTACTGCTTCAGCTCGTTGAGGAGGTTCTGGGTGGCGACCTGGGGGTTCGCACCCTGGTTCTGGCCGTTGATGAAGATCGTCGGCGTCCCGGTGACGTGGTCCTTCGACATCTGGTCGGTCGCGTTGAGCACCCACTGGTGGTAGACGTTTCCGTCGATCAGCGGCGTGACCTGGGTCTTGTCGGCACCCGCCTGGACAGCCCAGTCGACCAGGGTCGAGTCCGGAACGCCGGCACTGCCTTCGGCCGGCTGATTCTGGTAGGCGATCGTGTGGAACTTCAGGAACGCGTCGGGGCCGGCGGTGCTGAGCACAGCCATCCCGGCGTTGAGCGCACGGCTCGAGTAGTGCGTCGTCGACGACCGGTCGAGGAAGGCGACCATGTGGTAGTCGACCTTGATCTTGCCGTCGGCGATCGCGGCCTGTACCTGCTGGCCCGCGACCTGCTCGAAGGACTTGCAGATCGGGCACTGGAAGTCCTCGTAGAGCTTGATCGTCGTGCGGCGCCGAGCTCTTACCGACCACGAGGTCGTACGTCCCGGTCAGGTTCTTCGGAGTGCCGCTCGGGTCGACGGCCTGACCCGTCTTGTCACTTCTGCTCTGCAACACGACCATCACCACGGCGATGATCGCGACGGCGACGACGACCGCCCCGACGACCAGCAGGTTCCGGGTCCTCTCCCGGCGCTGCTGCTCACGCATCAGCGCCTGGGCGCGCTCAGTTTTCGACTGCTGACGTGACTTGTTCGCCATGGGCGAGCCTTTCGTGGTGCGGGAACAACAGGTTGTCCAGGGCAAAGCGGGTGCGCGGCCAGATGATCAGCCACACACAACAGACGAGGAGCCCGATGTCGCGGGCGATGTCGATCGCGTACTGACGGTGTGGGTTCGCCGGCACGCCGTGGCTGCCGAAGCACCCGCAGTTGATCTCGAGACCGCGCGCCCAGGCGGCGGTGATCCCGATGATGAACGCGATGAAGATCAGGGCTCCGATCACCGCGAACACGCGGGTGAGCAGTCCCAGGATCAACGCGCCGCCGACGATGAGCTCGACCGTCGGGAGGGCGTGGCCGACGGTCGGGACGACGGCCTCGGGAAGGATCTGGAAGGCTCGTACCTGGCGTACGTTGCCGGCCGGATCGGGGAACTTCGCCAACCCGGCCCACACGTCGACGACCCCGACGATCAGCCGCGCAACGACGCCGATCCATTCCTTCACGATGCTCCACCCTACGAAATGCTCCTGAGTGCAGGCTGAGCGGCATACCTCGGGAACGCGCGGTCGGAACGAAGGTTCTAGGTAGGGTCTTGTGTTGTGAACGACCGCCTCGTCTGGATCGACTGCGAGATGACGGGGCTGGACTACGCCTCCGACGCGTTGATCGAGATCGCATGCGTCGTCACCGACTTCGACCTCACCCCTCTCGGTGAGGGCATCGACCTCGTGATCAAGCCGCCGGCCGAGGCCGTGGAGCAGATGGACGAGTTCGTCCGGTCGATGCACGAGAAGTCAGGCCTGCTCGCTCAGCTCGACAGCGGGATCACCCTCTCCGACGCGGAGGAGCAGGTGCTGGCCTACGTCCGTGAGCACTGTGCCGACGGCTCGCGACCACCCCTGGCGGGCAACACCGTGGCCACCGACCGCGCGTTCATCGCCCGCGACATGACGGATCTCGACGCGTTCCTGCACTACCGGATCGTCGACGTGTCCTCGATCAAGGAGCTCTCGCGGCGGTGGTACCCCCGCGTGTACTTCGCCTCGCCGGCCAAGCGCGGCAACCATCGTGCGCTGGCCGACATCCTCGAGAGCATCGAGGAGCTGCGCTACTACCGGGCCGCGATCTTCGTGCCGCCGCCCGGGCCCGAGAGCGCCGACGCGAAGGCCCTCGCCGACGAGCACGGCGGGTCCCTGACCCGGCTCTCCGACAACCCCCCGGACTCCGATTCCGAGGGAGTTGGCGATACGGTTTCCGAGGAGTAGGTGTCCTACACTTCCTCTCTGGCCCCGGCTCCGACCGGGGCCGCATGGTGGGTGTAGCTCAGCTGGTAGAGCACCTGGTTGTGGTCCAGGTGGTCGCGGGTTCAAGTCCCGTCACTCACCCCAAGACAGCGACATGCCTGTCGTTCGGACAACCCTGTTCGGGCTCTGGGCTAGGACGCCGTAGTCCGGACGGACCATTCTCGGCGGAATCCGTTTCCCGTAGGCAAAATCGGGCGTGTTCCGGCCATGGGCCCGTCGCCGCCCCACCTAGTCTGCTCACGCAGCGTCCATCGGGGGATGACGCGCAGGCCGAGTGGGGACGCTTCACATGGGGTGAGGCAGCCGGCCTACTGACTTGGGGGAACTCCAGTGACTTCACACGCTCAGAACGACGAGCCGCGCGCGATCGGGCGACGCCGCGTCGTCCGGACCGCGGCGACTCTCGCGTGGACCGTGCCCGCGATCCAGCTGGCAACAGCCGTTCCGGCGTTCGCCGCCTCCGGCTGTTGCAACGTCTCGCTGACCGGCAGCGCCCACTGGCGCGACGACGAGCTCAACTACGTCGACATCCCGCTCGACCTCAGCAACGGATGCAACACCGAGGTCACCGGGCTCACCGTCATGCTGACCGTCTGCGGCATCATTGACGTCACCTACTCCGGCAGCGAGTACCTCTCCTCCGGCTGGACCCAGGTCGGCCAGGCCAACAAGGACCTCGACGCCGACGGCGGCGGTTGCTACACGCTCACCTACGTCAGCGCGCAGACGCTCGCCGGCAACAGCGCGACGCACCCGCAGTTCACGGTCAAGTCCAAGGCGTACGTCGGCTCCGGCGACCACCGCCCGGCGGGCACGATCACTGCCGTGGTCTCCACCGCGGGCTGCACCTCGTCACCCGTCGTCATCAACGTTCCTCAGGTCGGCTGACCCGCCCGGCCCCCCAGCGCGCGTGAACTCCCTGTGCACGCACGCATCCGGCGCCGTGGGTCTCCGGCCCACGGACCATCAGTCGAAAGGTCCGAGCCATCCGGCTCGGACCTTTCGCCTGATCTGCGCTGCGGTGATCAGCCGGGGATGTGGCCGAAGTTCCCCTTCTGGAAGTCCTCGTAGGCCTGGAGGATCTCGGGCTTGGTGTTCATCACGAACGGGCCCGCCCACGCGATCGACTGGCCGATCGGCTTGCCGCCGACCACGATCACGTCAAGCTTCGGCGACCGGCCGTCCTGCGCGCCGTCGGCTGCGATCGTGAGGAAGTCGCCCGCGCCGAGCACGGCTGACTGACCGGTGTGGATCGGCTGAGAGTCGGTGCCGATGGTGCCGTGCCCGTTGAGGACGTAGACCAGCGCGTTGAAGTCCTGGTTCCATGGCAGGTCGAGGCGCGCTCCCGGCTCGATCGTCGCGTGGACGAGAGCCATCGGGGTGTGCGTCGAGCCCGGCCCTACTTGTGACCCGACCTGGCCGGCGATCACGCGCACCAGCGCCCCGGCGTCGTACGACGTGAGGAGCGCGACCTCGTTCGACCGGATGTCCTGGTACTTCGGGGCGACCATCTTCTCGTCGCGGGGCAGGTTCACCCAGAGCTGGATGCCGTGGAAAAGCCCCCCGGACTGCACCAGCCACTCCGGCGGCGTCTCGATGTGCAGTATGCCGGACCCAGCGGTCATCCACTGGGTGTCGCCGTTGGTGATCGTGCCGCCACCGCCGTGGGAGTCCTGATGCTCGAAGACGCCGTCGATCATGTACGTGACGGTCTCGAAGCCGCGGTGGGGGTGCCACGGCGTGCCCTTGGGCTCACCCGGCGCGTACTCCACCTCACCCATCTGATCCATCATGATGAACGGGTCGAGCAGGGCCAGGTCGATGCCGGCGAAGGCGCGGCGTACCGGGAATCCCTCGCCCTCGAAGCCCTGCGGAGCCGTCGTCACCTGCCACACCGGACGCGGCTGGTCGCCGAGCCCCGGCTCGGTCAGACGGGCGAGTGTGGTGAGGTCGTCAACGGTCACTGCGGGCATCGGGCCCACCTCCTGCTGGGAGCTGCAGCGCCTGCTTGGCGCTGTGCCCGAGACAACGGTAGTTGAATGTTGAATATTCCGTCGACGGCTCGGAGCCGATTGGGAGGGTACGCCGCCCGCTGGTAATCTGGACCGCGCTTCAACGGCATGCGCCATTAGCTCAATTGGCAGAGCAGCTGACTCTTAATCAGCGGGTTCGGGGTTCGAGTCCCTGATGGCGTACCACCCTTATCACATGTCACCGACCCGGCGGAGTACGGTCAGGCTGACGTTGCCGGGACCCCGCAACGCCTGACAACCCCAGACGTGACTCCGTCAGCACCATCCCCGACGACCGAGGTCGGGCATCGGTCTCCACGTCCCGGATCGAGCAGGCCGTGTCAGCTGCCAAGCCTTCTGGCGATGAGCAGTCAGTCCGGGTGGCCGCGCTGGGGTCACTCGCGACGTCCGCCGTGGCCAACATTCCGGGCGTGGACTTCGCCAGCATCACCGTGCGCGGCAACGACCACACTCTCCACACGGTCGCGGCCACAGAGCCGCTGGCGGAGAAGGTCGACGCCCTCCAGTACGAGCTGCGCGAAGGACCGTGCTACGCAGCCGTCACCGACCAACGCTTCGTCCTGGTCAACGACGTTGCTGCGACCGAGGCGTTCCCGGGCTACGGCCCACGCGCGACTGAGCTCGGGGTACGAGCACACGCCGCGATCCGGGTCCTCCATGAGGGGGAGCGCGCAGGGCTGAATCTGTACGCCCGTACGCCGGGCGTGTTCGACGGCGCCACGGTCCACCTCGCCGAGCTCATCGCCACGCAGACCGCCGCCCTCCTCGAGTACGCCGAGCAGGTCGAGCAGCTCAGCGAGGCGCTCCACACCCGGACCGACATCGGCATCGCCGTGGGCATCCTCATGGAGCGCCACGGCATCGACCGCACCCTGGCCTTCGCGTTCCTGGTCCGGAACTCCAACGATCGGAACGTGAAGCTCCGAACACTGGCCCAGGACGTCCTCGCCGGCACCTTCGAAAGCACGTCCCCGGCGGACGGCGCGTCGACGGCGAGGCGGTAGCTCATCGAGTCTCCCCGGCTTCACCGGCCTGTCAGGAACCCCAAGGCCGTCTCGTCAACCTCGTGAACACTCACATTCTCGAGGAGGAACGTCATGAGCTCAGCGCTGGAAGCGCTTCGCCGCGACTTCGGCGGCGACATCATCGAACCGGGTGCTACGGAGTACGAGTCAGCCAGTCGAACCGTGCTGGCGTCGGGAAGCCCGGCCTGGGTGCTGCGGCCACGCAGCACCGCGGACGTGCAGGCAGCGGTCACCTTCGCTCGCGACGAGGGGCTGGTGCTCTCCGTGCGCGGCGGCGGTCACGGCTTCCCGGGGTTCGGCACCAACATCGACGGCGTCGTGATCGACCTCAGCCCGCTCGCGAGCGTGGACGTCGTCGACGACCAGCGGCATGTCGTACGGATCGGCGGTGGCGCCACCTGGGGTCAGGTCGCTGACGCGCTGGCCCCCCACGGCCTGGCCATCTCGTCGGGCGACACGAAGAGCGTCGGTGTCGGCGGGTTGACGTTGACCGGCGGCATCGGCTGGAAGGTCAGGAGGTACGGCCTGGCGCTGGACAACATGGTCGCCGCCGAAATGGTCACGGCCAGCGGCGAGGTCCTGCGGGCCAGCGCGGAGGAGAACGCCGAGCTGTTCTGGGCGATCCGCGGCGGTGGCGGCAACTTCGGGGTCGTCACCACCTTCGAGTTCGTGGCGCACCCGACGACCGATGTCTTCTTCGGCACGATCTCCTTCCCGGCAGCGGAGGCGGCCACGGTGCTCCGCGGATGGGCGGACCACCTCCGCACGGCTCCCGAGGAGCTCACCTCGAACGTGGTCTTCGCCAACCCCTTCCTGGGCGGACCTCAAGCGCCGGTGCAGGTGTACGTCGCCTACGACGGTGACGACCCGGAGCGTGCCGCCGAGGTCATCGACCCGATCCGAGGACTCGGGACCGTGCTCGACGACGACGTCGCGCTGAAGCCGTACGCCGACATCCTGGAGGAGGGACTGGTGCCGCCGCCGGGCATTCAGTTCCTGACGCGGAACGCCTTCGTCGACGAGGACTCGGTGCCGAAGGTGCTGCAGATCCTGACCGACGTCGGGGCGTCGGAGCGGTCGCCGATCATCGCCGTGCGCAGTGTCGGCGGTGCGGTGTCCCGGGTGGCGGGCGACGCCACGGCGTACGCGCACCGTGGAGCGCAGCTGATGTTCCTGACCACCTTCGTCGGTCCCCAGCCGGCCATCGACGCGGCTCGTCCGGTGCTGGAGGAGATCTGGGAGAACCTCGGTCCTCACGTCAACGGCGCCTACGCGAACTTCCTGACAACTGCCACCGACGAGGACGTCGCCGCCGTCTATCCGACGGAGACCTACGAGCGGCTGTCGCGGGCCAAGGGCCGGTACGACCCCGACAACCTGTTCGCCGGCAATCACAACGTCCGGCCCCGGTAGGCCGAGCGCATCGACGGCGGCCCCGCCTCAGTGGTGGGCCCGCCGTCGAACGTCGGTCGCCTCGTGCAGCACCGCCCAGGCATCGGCCACGGGGCCGACGTGGCCGAGCTTCTCGGGATTGAGCACGGTGCGGATCGCCTGGATCCGTCCATCGAGGATGTCGACGGTCCCGTGTTGAGCACGCGGCCGTCGCGGTCGCGGAAGATCGCGCCGGGCTGGCCGTTCAGCTGATGCTGCTCGATCGTCACCTCGATCTCGAGCGAGTCGAGAGGATCCTCCTCGGTCTTCACCCAGCCACCCTCCCGGATGCCGTTCCAGTCGGCGTAGCTCTGCGCGACCACATGCTGTACGCCGGCGGCCTCGGCCGCTGCGATCAGATGGTCGGTCCCTTCCGTGCGCAGCCGGATGGTCGGAGCGAACCGGCGGTCGAAGTGCTTGAAGTTCGGCTTGCCGGCGTGGCCAGGGAGATGGCGGTCATCTGGTGCACGATCATGTCCGGCGCAGCCGTGGCCACCGCCTCTCCGACCGAGACGGCGTCCAAGCCGTCCATGACCACACGCTTGGCGCCCAGCTCCGCCAGCAGCCCCAGCTTGGTCTCGCTGGTCGTGGTCGCTGTCACCTCATGACCCCGCGCCACCAGCTGCGGCACGAGCCGCCGACCCATCACTCCCGTCCCACCTGCCACGAACACGCGCATGACACATCACCTTCTCGTCTCGGAAGTTCCTTCCGATCCCGAGACGAGACAGGTACTCGGCGAGTGACAAAGCCGCGGGCACACAATGCATCGCCTGCCTATGTTGCGAACCGCTGCCCGAGGCCGGCCATCCAACTGAGCAGTGGGACCCCCAAGGAGCGAGGCCCCCACAGAACCCGGGGAGGTTCTCATGCGCACCCTCGTCACCACAGCCGCACTCGCGGTCTGCACCGCGACCCTGGCCGGGCCGTTCTCGACACCCGACGCCGCCTCACTCACGACCGCGGACGACACCGCGACGTCGACGCCGATCAAGCATCTGGTCGTCGTCTTCCAGGAGAACGCGTCGTTCGACCACTACTTCGGCACGTATCCCAACGCGGCCAACCCGCCCGGCGACCCACCCTTCGTCGCACGTCCGGATACGCCGACCGTCAACAACCTGCTGCCCTCACCCCTCAACGGCAACCGCAATCTCCTCATCACCAACCCCAACCAGGCGAAGCCCTTCCGACTCGATCGGGCCCAGTTCGTCACCTGCAGCCAGGAGCACGGCTACAGGCCGGAACAGAGAGCCACCAACGGTGGCCCGATGAACCGGTTCGTCCAGCAGACCGACAACTCCGGGTGTGTTGGACTGCCCCGGCCCGTGCCGTCACCCCAGGTGATGGGCTACTTCGACGGCAACACGGTGACCGCGTTGTGGAACTACGCGCAGCACTTCGCCCTCAACGACAGCGCCTTCGGAACGACGTACGGCCCGTCGACCCCCGGCGCGCTCAACCTCGTTGCCGGCCGCACTTCCGGGGCTTCACCGGGCGAGTCCAAGTTCGTGACCAAGGGTGTCGTGTACGGCGACGCCGAGCCAGCCCACGACATCTGCTCGGATCCCGACAAGGGTCTGGCAGCGCTCAGCGGGCCGAACGTCGGAGACCTGCTCACCCAGGCCGGTGTCTCCTGGGGCTGGTTCCAGGGCGGTTTCGCGCTCGATCCTGCGAATGACCCGGAGCTGGCCTGCGAAGCCACCCATCGCAACCTCGCGGGCAAGGACGAGGTGAACTACGAGCCGCACCACAACCCCTTCCAGTACTTCGGCTCGACCGCGAACGAGGACCACCTGCGGCCATCCTCCGTCGCGGCGATCGGGCATGACGACCAGGCGCAGCACCAGTACGACCTCGGCGACTTCTGGACCGCCGCCGACAGCGGCAATCTGCCTGGTGTCAGCTTCCTGAAGGCGCCCGGGTACCAGGACGGCCACCCCGGACCCATGAACTCCAACCCCTTGGACGAGCAGGACTTCCTGGTGAGCACGCTCAATCACCTCCAGCGCCTGCCGGAGTGGTCCTCGACGGCAGTGGTGCTCGCATGGGACGACTCCGACGGGTGGTACGACCACCAGTTCCCACCCAACCCGCACCACTCGGGCAATGCCGACAAGGACGGGCTCTATGGCACGACGCCAGGGACCCTGTGCCTGGCTCCCGCCGGTCAGCCCGCGCCCGACCCGGCCAAGATCTTCGAGATGCGGTGCGGCTACGGCGAGCGGCTACCACTTCTGGTCGTCTCGCCGTACGCGCGGGAGAACGTCGTCGACCACACCGTCATCGACCAGGCCTCGATCCTGCAATTCATCGAGGACAACTGGGGTCTGGGGCGGCTCGGCAACGCGTCGTTCGACAGCGACGCCGGATCGATGCTGAACATGTTCGACTTCGATGACCAGCGGGACGACACCTTGATCCTGAACCACTTCACGGGCAATCCCGACCGGCCGCCGTCGATCGACCCCATCGGCATCACGCCAATCGAGCCCGCCACCGATGACACCGTCACGGTCTCGGTGAATGCGAGCGACCCTGACGGCGACCCGACGAACCCCGACCGGCAGGACAACGTCGGACTCACGTACGCGTGGTTCAACGGCGCCACCCGGCTGCCGGAGACGGGGCCGAGTCTCGACCTCGGGATGCCTGGCAACGGCACCCGCGGGGACAGGATCACGGTCCAGGTCACGGGCACGGACGATCTCGGGGCCACCACGTCCAGGACGACCTCGTTCGAGGTCGTCGACAGCGCTCCGGCGATCAGCCTCAGCGAGAGCTCGGCGTTGGTCAGCTACAGCGACGAGCTCGCGCGAGTCGCCGTGACCACCTCCGACCCGGACGCCGACGGCGTCTCCGTCGATGCGGTCGGCCTGCCGGAGGGGATCGCCGTCTCGCAGAGGGCGGACGGAACCTGGGAGGTCGCCGGTGTCGACCAGGCACCCGCCGGCGAGTACGACGCGTCGGTGCGCGTCTCGGACGGGACCCTCATGGCCGAGACGCCGTTGCGGATCGTGGTCCAGCGCGAGAAAGCAGGGGTCGGCTACACCGGAGACCTGTTGTTCTCGACGGGTTCTGCCACCGAAACGACCGCGCCGGTGTCTCTTCGAGCACACGTCACTCAGGAGCAGGACGGCCTCCCGGGGGACCTGACCCGGGCCGACGTCCTGTTCGACCTGTTCGCACCCGGGAACTCCACGGGCACTCCAGACGCGACGTACGCCGCCTCACCGACGGCCGACGGCGACGCAATCGTCGACGTGGGGTCCCTGGTGACCGGGACCTGGACGGTGGTCGTGAGGACCGATCCGTCCGCCGGCTACTTCGAGGCTCCGGCCTCGGACGTCGTCCCGGTCACCGTCTACGCACCGACAACGGGAACGTTCGTGACCGGTGGAGGATGGGTCCACGATCCCGGGTACCTCGACCGCCCGGAACCGATCTCGACCGATGACCAGGGCACGTTCGGGCTGGAGGCCAGGGTGCGGAAGGACGGCACCCCGTCCGGCAACGTGACCTACGTCTTCCCGGGCGCGAAGGGCAGCCAGTACATCGTCCGGTCCACGGGATGGCAGGGAGGCGGGCTCGCCATCTCCGGCAACCACGCGACGATTGCGGGCACGTGCGATGTGACCGTGCTGGATCCGGCCGGCAACGTCGTGTCGGACACTTCGGGCGACTCGTTCCGCCTCGACGTCAGCGACGCCCCCCGGTCCGACACGTTCGCACTGACCGTCCGCACGCTCGACGGGACGCTCTACCACCGGGTGGGTACCCCGACTGAGCCGCTCGGACTGGGCGGTGGACAGGTGGTGGTGCATCGCTGAGCCAGATGTCGCCCAGCACCACTGCTTGCAGGGAGCGCCTCCCGCCCCGACTGGGTGCCGGAGGCGCTCCCGCCCGCCCAGCCGTTGGGCGGATCGTCGTCAGGTGACGGTGCGGATCAGCTTCTTGTTGACGAACTCCTCGATGCCGAACCGGCCGAGCTCGCGGCCGAAGCCGGAGCGCTTCACGCCACCGAACGGCAGCTCGACGCCCTCCGCACCGACGCCGTTGACGAACACCATGCCGGCGTCGATCTGGTCGGCCACGCGGGCGGCCTGGTCGGGGTCGGTGGTGTAGACGTACGAGCCCAAGCCGTACGGCGTGTCGTTGGCGAGCTCGACGGCCTCCTGCTCGTCGGCGGCCTTGAACACCATCGCCACCGGGCCGAACAGCTCTTGATGGAACGCCTCGCTCTCGCGTGGCACGCCCGTGAGCACGCCGCTGGGGTAGAAGGCGCCGTTCCGCTCGCCGTTCGTCTCCAGGTGTGCGCCGGCAGAGACGGCACTCTTCACCTGCTCCTCCAGTCGCTCGGCGGCCGCCAGCGAGGAGAGGGGCGCGGACTCCTGGCCGAGCATCTTCGCAGTGAACTTCGTGACGAAGTCGTCGTGGAGGCTCTCGTGCACGATGAACCTCTTGCCGGCGTTGCAGGCCTGGCCGGTGTTCTCCATCCGCGCGGAAATCGCCGCGTCGACCGTGGCGTCGAGGTCATCGGAGCTGAGCACGACGAACGGGTCGGAGCCACCGAGCTCGAGCACGACCTTCTTCAGGTGGCGCCCGGCGGTTGCGGCGACGGCGGCGCCGGCTCGCTCCGAACCGGTCAGCGACACCCCCTGGACCCGGGGGTCCGCGATGACCTGCTCGATCTGCTCGTTCGACGCATAGACGTTGGCGTAGGCGCCCTCCGGGAATCCGGCGTCCGCGAAGATCTGCGCGAGCTGAGCAGCGGAGTCGGGGCACTGCGGCGCGTGCTTGAGCACGACGGTGTTCCCGGCCGTCAGGTTCGGGCCGGCGAACCGCGCGACCTGGTACGCCGGGTAGTTCCACGGCATGATCCCGAGGATCACGCCGAGCGGTCGCTTCCGGACGACCGCCGAGCCCTCCCCATCGAGCAACGCGATCGGCTCGTCGGCCAGGAACTCCTCGGCGTGGTCGGCGTAGTAGCCGTAGATGTCGGCACTGAAGTCGACCTCGCCCAGGGCGTCGTCCATCGCCTTGCCCATCTCGCGGTTCATCGCCGCGGCGAGCTCCTCGCGGCGCTCGGTGTGCAGCTCGGATACGCGGCGTACCAGCTTCGCGCGTTCCTGGACATCGCTCGACCGAGCCCAGTCGACGAACGCGCGATGCGCTGACGCGACGGCCGCGGTCACCTGCTCATCGGTGTCGGTGGGAACGTCACTGATGTGTTCCCCGGTGCGTGGATCGATCACGGCGTACTGGGTCATGTGGGTCCTTTCGTCATGCGAGAACGTCGTCGGGCCCCGCTGAGACAGCCGGGTCTACTCCCAAACTAGTCCGCGGACCGAGCTCTGCCGAGAGCTGTCCGATCCGCTCAGCCGTGGGTGGGACCAAAGCCCCTACCGCAGCGCGGACTCGCGGCGTTCCATGGCCGAACGCGGTGGGGCCGCCTCGCGCAGGGGGTTCACAAGGCTGTCGGGCTTCGGTCCGGCGTGGGTGCACGATCTCGTGGTCCCGCCGCCACTCCACGTGCTCGGGGTCCAGGCGAACCGCCGCCTTGCCAGCCGAGGCTCGGGGCCCTTCCTGGTCATCGACCCCTTCGAAGCCGCAGAATGCCTTCCGACGAAGGGGGGCTCATGACTGAGCACTTGACCATGAACACCGTCATCCATGCGGCGTTCAGGCGCGACCTCGCGCGGTTCGACGCCGCGCTCGCCACGTTCCCGGACGGATCCCAGGAACGTGCCGACCAGCTGGTCGCGGCGTGGGACAACTACTCGCACCAGCTGCACCACCACCACCAGGACGAGGAGACGATCTTCTGGCCCACGTTTCGCGAACTCGGTGCCGACGAGGCGCTGACCAGCGACCTCGGCGGCGAGCACGCGCAGATGCTGTCGGCGCTCGACCACGCCGACGTCGTCGTACGGCGGCTCCCAGGTGACCCGTCCGCCTCCAGGGCGGCCGACGCACGCGCGGCGATCGCCCAGCTCGGGGAGGTGCTCCACGAGCACCTCGCCCACGAAGAGTCCGACCTCGAGCCCTGGGCGGCCACCCAGGTGGACACACCGCAGTGGAAGGCAGCACAGGCGGCGGTCCGGAAGGCGCACAAGGGCGAGGGCGGCACCTTCGTCGCCTGGCTGATGGACGGTGCGGCCCCGGAGGACGTCGCCGCGCTCAAGAAGGAGATCCCGCCCCCGGTCGTGGCGGTCCTCCACGCGATCCCCGGACGTCAGTACCGGAAGAACATCGCACCCGTCTGGTCGTCGTAGCGTCGCAGCAATCCGTTCACCGGCTCGCCACGTACTCCTTGTTGCAACCGACTTGCAACAAGGAGCGAGATGCGAATAAATGGCGACATGGCGCAGACGCTGCAGGCGGAACGGCCCACGGACGGTTCCGCGCTCTCTCGGTTCCGCCGCAGCCTCACAGCATCTGACTGGCGCTCGCTCGCGGCCATGGGCAGCTTCATCGTGCTGCTGCACGTCCTCGGCTTCGGCGTCCTGTTCGGCCTGGTGACCCCCCAGCACTTCACGCTCGGCGGAGATCACGCGGTCTTCACCATGGGCGTGGGCGTGCTCGCCTACACCTTTGGACTACGCCACGCCTTCGACGCCGACCACATCGCGGCGGTCGACAACGCCACCCGCAAGCTCATGGCCGACAACGCCGAGCAGGGCACCGACCGCAAGCCACTCTCGGTGGGCTTCTGGTTCTCCTTGGGCCACTCCACGATCGTGTTCGGCCTCGCGTTCCTGCTGTCGGCCGGCGTGAAGGCCCTGGCCAACCCGGTGGAGGACGACAGCTCGGCGCTTCACTCGATGACGGGCGTCATCGGTGCCTCGGTCTCCGGCGTCTTCCTGTGGGTCCTCGGCATCCTGAACCTGATGGTCCTGCTCGGCATCATGCGTGTCTTCCGCGAGATGCGAGAGGGCCGGTACGACGAATCCGAGCTCGAGGACCACCTGAACAAGCGCGGGTTCATGAACCGCTTCCTGGGCGGCCTGACCAAGAGCGTGCGCAAGCCGTGGCACATCTACCCGATCGGCGTGCTCTTCGGGCTGGGCTTCGACACCGCGACCGAGGTCGGCCTGCTCGTGCTGGCCGGCGGCGCCGCGGCGTTCGACCTGCCGTTCTACGCGATCTTGGTGCTGCCGGTGCTGTTCGCAGCGGGCATGTGCCTGGCCGACACCGTCGACGGCGTCCTGATGAACGCCGCCTACGGCTGGGCCTTCGCCAAGCCGGTCCGCAAGATCTTCTACAACATCACGATCACCAGCATCTCGGTCGCGGTCGCGCTCATCATCGGCACGATCGAGCTGGTCGGCGTTGTCGCCGACCAGGCCCACATCACCTCCGGCCCGCTCGCCGCGATCGCCTCGATCCCGCTCGACTACGCCGGCTACGGCATCGTCGCCCTGTTCGTGCTCGCCTGGGCGGTCGCCCTCGCGGTGTGGCGGTTCGGCCGGATCGAAGAGCGCTGGTCCTCCGACCTCGCCAACTGACCCGCTCGCCGTCCGGATTCGTCACCACGTCACCCGTCGTTCACCTCGAGGCGTCAGAGGTAGAGACCGGCCGCCTCGTCACCGAGCCGGTCCGCGGCCACGGCATGGATGTCGCGCTCGCGCATCACGACGTACGTCTCGCCCTGCACCTCGACCTCCGCCTTGTCCTCGGGGTCGAAGAGAACGCGGTCATCGACCTGCACGGTCCGGGCGTGCGGGCCGGCCGCGACCACGCGCGACCAGACCAGCCGCTTGGCGGCCATGCTCGCGGTCGCCGGGATGACGATGCCTCCGGCGGAGCGACGCTCGCCGTTCTCCTGGTCGACTTCGACCAGGAGCCGGTCGTGGAGCATCTTGATCGGGAGCTTCTCAGCCACGTGGGGTGTTCCCGCCTCAGTCGGACGCGACTTTGCGAACGATGGCGAACAGCACCGCGACCCCGACCACCCCGCCGACGACCTTGAGGATGTTCGTCGTGCGCGGTTGTCCGGTGCGCAGGTCGACGAAGTAGCCCTTGACCGAGGTGATCTCGCGCCGCGCGATCGTCTTCGGGCTGGCCCGGTAGACCAGCTGGTCGATGGTGTCGGCCAGCCGATCGCGCGTGACCTCCATCTCGGTCTCAAGCGCAGCGATCTCCTGGGTCACTCGGGAAGGCTACCAACGGAGGCATCACCGGGACCTACTAGGTTCGGCGGCATGACTCGCCTTTCCGCCGGCGACCCGGCACCTGACTTCACCCTGCCCACCGACGACGGTCGGACCGTCTCGCTGGCCGACTCCCGCGGCCGCAAGACGATCGTGTACTTCTACCCCGCTGCGATGACGGCCGGATGCACCACGCAGGCCTGCGACTTCACCGACTCGCTGTCGTCGCTTCAGGCCGCGGGGTACGACGTGCTCGGCATCTCGCCCGACTCACCCGCCAAGCTAGCCAAGTTCCGCGAGAAGGACGGCTTGACGATCACGCTGCTCTCCGACGCCGACAAGACGGTGTTGCAGGCCTACGAGGCCTACGGCGAGAAGAAGCTCTATGGCAAGACCGTGGTGGGCGTGATCCGCTCGACGTTCGTGGTCGACGAGGAGGGGAGGATCGAGCTCGCCCAGTACAACGTGAAGGCCACGGGTCACGTCGCGAAGCTCCGCCGCGACCTCGGGCTGAGGTAGGCGGGCTGCGGGGTCTCGAGACGGCGCCAGCGCGCCTCCTCGACCACCGGAACCTGTGACGGCGGCACGACACCATTGCGACGTCACTATGATGTCGCTACGGTGTCGCCGTGCCGTCAATTGATCTGCGCTCACCCTTCCGCCTGCTACGCCGTTCCCCCGACCTGAGGCTGCTGCTCGGCGCCGGGCTGGTCTCGATGACCGGCGACTGGCTGCTGTCGGTCGGGCTGGCTTACTCCGTCTACGCGCTCACCGGCTCCACGCTGGCCTCCGCCGCGGCACTTCTCTCGGCGTTCATCCCGCAGGTCCTGGTCGGCAGCGTCGCGGGGGTCTTCGTGGACCGGTGGGACCGCAAGCGGACCATGATCGTGGCGAACCTGCTGCTCGCGATCGGCCTCACTCCCCTGCTCCTGGTCTCCGGCGCGCACCGGATCTGGGTGGTGTACGTCGTCCTCGCCGTCCAGTCCTGCGTGGAGGTGTTCTTCAGCCCGGCCGAGCAGGCGTTCCTGCCGAAGGTCGTCGAGGACGCCGATCTCATGGCGGCCAACGGGTTGAACGGCCAGATCCGCAACCTGGCCCGCCTGATCGGCTCCGGGCTCGGCGGCGTCATCGCCGCGTTCGCCGGCATCCGCGGAGTAGCGGTGGCGGACGCCGTGACGTTCCTGTTGGCGGCGCTGCTGATCGTCCGGATCCGGACGTCGGGCCGGGCCGAGCTCCCGACCGAGCTCGCCGACGAGGAGGCCACCGAGATCGTGCGCGGCCGGGTCGCGACCCTGGTCGAGGAGTGGCGAGAGGGTTTCCGCACGGTTGCGGCCAACCACGTGATCCGCACGCTGATGATCGCTCTGCTCATCACCAGCACCGGCGAGGGGATCATGGGGACGTTGTTCGCGCCGTACGTCCGGCACGTCCTGCACGGCAGCGGTCAGGTGTACGGCGTGATCACCGGCGTGCAGGCGATCGGAGGCGTGATCGGCGGCTTCCTGGTCGCCGTCGTCGCCGAACGCTGGTCGGCGGTGACGATGGTGTGGGTCGCCTCGATCGCGTTCGGGCTGGTCGACCTCGCGATCTTCCTCTACCCGCTGCTCTGGGTGAACCCGTGGCCGGCCGCGGTCGGCATGGTCGTCGTCGGCCTGCCGGGTGCCGTGATGGTTGCGGGCACGATGACCCTCTTCCAGCGTCACACCACCGACGAGCGCCGTGGACGCGTCTTCAGCCTGATGGCGCTCGCCCAAGCCGTCAGTGTCGTCGTGGGCGCCACGATCGCCGGCTTCCTCGGCGGACCGTCCGGGATCATGCCGATCCTCGCTCTCCAGGGGGCCGGGTACGTCGTCGCAGGCCTCCTGGTCCTCGCCCGACTCGGCGTCCGTGAGGCCTCCCTAGACTTGTCGCCCACGCGCTCGTAGCCCAACCGGTAGAGGCACCGCGTTTAGGTCGCGGACAGTGAGAGTTCGAGTCTCTCCGAGCGCACGGGGTTCAGTCCGCGTCGGGTCGCCGGAATCGGCGCTGCCTGGCGGGAGATGCCCAGGATCGTGCCGATCGTCAGCCAGGAGTCCCGCGACGCTCTTCCACAGGCCAGCCTGACAGCGGGTGGGGATGGTGCGTGAGCACTGCACGGCTGTCAGCACTTCGCTGACAGCGCTGCCGTGCTCGCCGGGTCACCTCGGCCGACGGGAGCTCACCCGAGAAGGGCAGCGATCCGCGGAGCGATCTCGCGCAGGGCCCGGCCGCGGTGGGAGATCGCGTCCTTGTCCGCGGGGTCGAGCTCGGCCGTGGTGCGTCCCGGGAACTCGACGGCCTCGAACAGCACGTCGTACCCGAAGCCACCGCTCCCCCGGGTCTCACGCACGATGCGGCCGTCCATCCGACCCTCGACGACCAGCTCATCGCTCTGCCCATCGGGGCGGGCGGGAGCGCAGAACGCAACCGCGCAGGCAAAGTGGGCGCCCCGCCTCGCGTCGGGTACGTCCGCGAGCTGTTCGAGCAACAAGGAGTTGTTGCGCTGGTCGGACTTGGGTTGCCCCGACCAGCGCGCGGAGAGCACGCCGGGCATCCCGTTCAGCGCGTCGACACACAGCCCCGAGTCGTCGGCGATCGACGGCAGCCCGGTGGCAGCCAGGCCTGCGCGGGCCTTGAGCAGCGCGTTGCCCTCGAATGTGGGCTCGTCCTCGACGGGCTCGTCGTACGCCGATACATCGTCGAGGCCGAGCACCTCGACCTCGGGCAGGTGGTCGGCGAGGATCCGCCGCATCTCCGCGAGCTTCTTGGTGTTGCGGGATGCCAGGAAGACCAGTGGCCCGTCGGTCGAGCCCGTCGAGACCACCGTCAGGACTCCAGGGCCTCACGCTGCAGCCGGGTCAGGTCGGCGCAACCCCGCTCGGCCATGGCCAGGAGAGCGTCGAGCTCGGACCGGTCGAACGGGGCGGCCTCGGCGGTCCCTTGGACCTCGACGAACTTCCCGTCGCCGGTCATCACGACGTTCATGTCGGTCTCGGCGCGCACGTCGTCGTCGTAGTGCAGGTCGAGCCGAGGGGTGCCGTCGATGATGCCGACGCTGACCGCGGCGACCGACCCGGTGAGCGGCTCGCCCGCCAGGGCTCCCTGCGTGCGGAGGTGGGCCACGGCATCGGCGAGTGCGACGTACGCCCCGGTGATCGCGGCGGTGCGCGTGCCGCCGTCGGCCTGGAGCACGTCGCAGTCGAGGACGATGGTGTTCTCGCCGAGAGCCTTGTAGTCGATCACTGCACGCAGCGACCGACCGATCAGCCGCGAGATCTCGTGGGTGCGACCACCGATCCGGCCCCGGACCGACTCGCGGTCGGACCGGGTGTTCGTCGAGGCGGGGAGCATGGCGTACTCGGCCGTCACCCAGCCGAGCCCGGACCCCCTGCGCCAGCGGGGCACCCCCTCGGTGGCCGAGGCGGCGCACAGCACGCGGGTCTTGCCGAACTCGACGAGGACCGAGCCGGCGGCGTGGTCGAGCCAATGGCGGGTCATCGTCACGGGACGGAGTACGTCGTCGTCGCGGCCGTCGCTGCGCGGAGAGGGGGATCGGGGGGCATCCATGGCCGAGACCATAGCCAGATGGACCTACCAGCTCGGGGCGGCTCGTCGATCAGGTTGTCAGGGCGAGACCTACTTCACCTCGGCCCGGCGGATGCGCCACAGTCCGATCACCAGTGGGATGACCAGCCAGATGAATCCGCTCACGACCAGCTGGCCCCACTGCTCGCCGGTCAGCGGCGCGTCGTACAGCTCGTTCTGCGCGGACTGGAAGTCGATCCAGCCCACGATGTCGTTGAACCACGCCATCAGGGCCGCGCCCAGCGCGAGGAGGCCGGGCAGGACCCACTTGTAGACGAAGAACACGACGATCGCCGCGGGGGTGTTGAGCAGGAGGCAAGCCAGCGCGAACCCACCGAGCATCGCCATCGTCTGCGTCGCCACGAAGGCGAAGAAGCCGGACCAGCCGAAGGTCCAGTCGATCGACCCCTGGAGCGCGCCGTACAGGAGGTTGCAGAGGACGCCGACGACCAGGGCGAAGGCCACCACGAACGCGGTCAACAGCACGCCGGCCAGCATCTTCGCGAACACGATCCGCATCCGACGCGGCTCGAGGCTGAACGTCGTCATCGCTGTGCGCTGGCTCCACTCGCTGGTGACCAGCATGATCCCGAGCACCGGGAGCATGACCGAGCAGACGAACGCCGCCCCCGCCACCAGGTCGCCGTACGCCAAGCTCTCGTTCTGAGCTGCCAGGATGATCGCGATCAGCAGGTCACCGATGAGGGCCAGCCCAGCGGTGACCGCCACCAGCCAACGTCCGGCCCGGGTGTCAAAGGCCTTGCGCAGCTCCACGCGCACCAGGCGGCTGAACGGGATGCCGGGCGTTCCGGAGACGTCGAGCGTCACCGGTAACGCCGCCCCAGTGCTCACTTCACCTCCGCGCGACGGATGCGCCAGATGCCGATCAGCAACGGCAGGACGAGCCAGATCGCGCCGGATGTCGCCAAATGGCCCCACTCGTCCCCGGAGATGGTGGTGTCGACCAACGGGCCCTGGGCGAAGTTGAAGTCGATCCACGGGCGGAGGCTCTCGAACCAATTCATCAGCTGGGATGCGATCTCGAACGGGATCGAGAGCACGAACGAGTACACGACGTAGAAGACGATCCCCGCCGCGGAGTTCAGGAACAATGCACCCAGCGCGAAGCCGCTCGCCATGCTGATGACGTACAGCAGCAGGTACAGGACCGCAGCGCGTCCGGGACTTCCCCACACGACCGGGTTGCCCGAGAGGACGCCGTACAGCAGGTTGGCGAGGACTGCCAGCACCAGACCCACGACCAGCGCCGCGGGCGCGATGATCAGGATGGACATGAACTTCGCGGCTATGACGCGCAGCCGCGACGGTTCCAGGGTGAAGGTCACCATCGCCGTGCGCTGGCTCCACTCGCTCGTCACCGAGAGAACCCCGAGCACCGGCAACAGGATGGCCATCGGGATGTTCATGCCCTGAAGGAAGTCGAGGAACTTCACGTTGAGGTCCTGGCCGAGGACGACCGCCATCTGGATGATCAGGACCAGCAGTGTGATGGCGGCGATCGAGATCAGCAGCCAGCGGCCCGCACGCGTGTCGGCGAGCTTGCGCAGCTCGACCTTCACCAGGCGGCCGAACGGGACGATCGGCGTCCCCGAGACGTCGAGCGTCTCGACCGTCGCGGCTGTCATGCCGGCACCCCGCTCCCGAGCGTGTCGCGTTGGGTGTCTGCGGTCAGCTCGAGGAACAGGTCCTCGAGGCCTCCCTCGTTGCCGGCTCGGAGATCCGTCAGCACGAGCTGCTTCTCGGCGGCGACCCTCCCGACGTCGACCGGCTCGGCCGTGACCCGCAGCCCTGCGCCGGCCGGGTGGACGCTGAAGCCCTTCTCGGCGAGTGCCTCGCTCAGCTGCGGGTTGTCCAGCGCGGTGACGAGGGTGGTGGAGACTCCACCGGTCGCGCCGCGGAGCAGCTCCTCACGTGTCCCGCGCGCGACGATCCGCCCGTTGCCGATCAGGATCATCTCGTCGGCGATCTGCTCGACCTCGTGAAGCAGGTGGCTGGAGAGGAGGACGGTGCCGCCCTGGTCGGCGTACCCCTTGAGGAGGCCGCGCATCCAGCGGATGCCGGCCGGGTCGAGACCGTTGGCCGGCTCGTCCAGGATCAGGACGGACGGGTCGCCGAGCAGGGCGTGGGCGATGCCCAGCCGTTGGCGCATGCCGAGCGAGTAGTTACGGACCCGCCGCTTGGCCTCCCGAGCGTCCAGCGAGACAAGGTCGAGCATCTCGTCGACCCGCGTCGACGGCAGCCCCATCGTGAGCGCTCCGATCTCGAGCACCTCGCGGCCCGTGCGACCGGCGTGCTGTGCCGACGCGTCGAGCAGCACCCCGACGTGGCGTCCGGGGTTGGGGATCGCGGAGTAGTGGAGCCCGCCGATGGTCACGTCCCCGGCTGTGGCAGGCGTGAGCCCGACCATGACCCGCATGGTCGTGGTCTTCCCAGCGCCGTTGGGTCCGAGGAAGCCGGTCACCGTGCCTGGCCTGCACTCGAAGCTGATCTCGTCGACTGCGATGAAACTCCCGTAGGCCCGAGTGAGCCCTTCCACCTTGATCATGGGGACCACCCTGCCATTTCGGTCCTGAGCCCGGACGCAACGGCGGGCCGGAAGCCCGTTTCTGCTCGATCTCTGCACATTCGGGGCAACAGCTGAGGCCCGAGGAATCAGATCTCGTACGTCGCGCCCGCGGCAGCGGCTGTCAGGTCGCCGTCATAGACCTCGCTCGCCTCGGCGACCATGTCGGCGACGCGGTGCCACGGCGGCACGTGCGTGATCACGAGCCGGGGTACGCCGTTGCGCGCCGCGACCTCGCCGGCGTCGCGTCCACTGAGGTGGAGGGCGTCCGGGTTGTCCTCGCCGTGCCGGAACGAAGCCTCCGCGAGCAACACGTCGGCTCCCGACGCGAGCTCGTCCAGCGCGCCGCATCTTCCGGTGTCGCCGGTGTAGGCGAGGGTTCGTCCGCCGGAGGTCACCCGGAAGCCGAACGCCGGGACGGGATGTGTGACCGGGTGCGGCTCCACCAGAAGCGGTCCGAGCTCGACCGGACCGGCGTACACGCGGAAGTCGAACTCCGCGCTCATCCCGGGGACCTCGGGCAGGTCGTAGGCGGTCGCCATCCGGCGCGCCACCCCCTGCGGCCCCCAGACCGGGATGCGCGGCAGCGGCCCACCGGGGTGGTACTTGCGGAGCACGTAGAGGCCGGTCAGATCCAGGCAGTGGTCGGGGTGCAGGTGGCTGAAGAACACGCCGTCGAGGTCGTCGGCCTCGCCGTACTTCTGGAGCGGGCCGAGGGCTCCGCTTCCGAGGTCGAGCAGGATTCGCCAGGTGCGGCCGGCGGCGTCGTCAGCCTCCACGAGGTAGCAGCTCGCCGCGGACTCCGGCCCGGCGAAGGAGCCGGAGCAGCCGATCACCGTGAGCCGCAGGCCGCTGCCGGTCACGCCAATCCGCCGGCGAACTGGGCGGCCATCGCGAGCTCCGGCCCGAGGAAGCGGCGCCCGATGTGCTCGAACTCGTCCGGGGTGCCGGTGGTGAGGAAGCGGTACGTCGGGTCACCGCCGGGTCGCATCAGCTCGCGGGAGGCCAGCAGCTTGTAGACATCCTTCGCGCACTCCTCGGCGCTGCTCACCAGCGTGACCTGGTCCCCCATCACGTACGAGATGATGCCGGTCAGGAGCGGGTAGTGGGTGCATCCGAGGATCAACGTGTCCACATCAGCCTCGACCAGGGGGTCGAGGTACTCGTGCGCCACGCCGAGCAGCTCCTCGCCGCCGGTGACCCCCGCCTCGACGAACTCCACGAACCGCGGGCAGACGCGCGTCGTCAGTTCGATGTGGGGGGCCGCGGCAAAGGCGTCGTCGTACGCCATCGACTCGGCGGTGGAGTGCGTACAGATCACGCCGATCCGCCCCGTGTGGGTGGCCGCGACCGCACGGCGGGTGGCGGGCAGGATGACCTCGACGACGGGTACGTCGTACCGCTCGCGCGCGTCGCGCAGCATGGCCGCGCTCGCCGAGTTGCAGGCGATCACCAGCCCCTTGACCCCCTCGTCGATGAGGTGGTCGAGGCACTCCAGCGCGTACTCACGCACTTCGCTGATCGGCTTGGGGCCGTAGGGCTGGCGGGCGGTGTCGCCCAGGTAGACCAGGGACTCGTGCGGCAGCTGGTCGATCACCGACCGCGCGACGGTGAGCCCGCCGAAGCCCGAGTCGAAGATGCCGATGGGCGCATCGAGGGACGGTCGGGACACAGACGCACAGGCTAGGTGGTCGAGCACCCCCGGCGCAGCAGGACGCGACCGAGGTCACCATGCCGCTGGTCGAGGAGGGCGTTCCACGCCCGTCCTCCGCTGGTCGAGGAGGGCGTTCCACGCCCGTCACGAGACCAACGTGACCTACCCGAACAGCTTGCCCTGCGGCGGGCCGAACTGCGGGTCCACCCCGTCGAACAGACTGCTCACCGACTCCCCCGCGTGCACCCGGGCGATGGCCTCGGCGAACAGGCCGGCCACACTGCGGACCTTGAGCTCGGGCCAGTCCGACGGCGCCGGCACCGTGTCGGTGGTGACGACCTCGGTGATCATCGGGTGGTGCCGGAGGCGATCGACGGCCTTCCCGACCAACAGGCCGTGCGTGCAGGCGACGGCTGCCCCGGTGCAGCCCTGGTCGGCCAGCCGGTCGAGGAGCTCGACGATCGAGCCGCCGGTGGCGATCTCGTCGTCCAGCACGATCGCGCGCTTCCCGGTGACGTCGCCGACGATCGAGTCGATCACGACCCGGTCGTCGGCGAGGCGCCGCTTGGAGCCGGCGGCCACGCTGAGGCCCAGGAGCCGCGAGAACTGGGTGGCGGTCTTGGCGTTGCCGAAGTCGGGCGAGACGACGACCGCATCGGTGAGGTCCTGGGCCAGGAAGTGCTCGGCCAGGACACCGAGCGCGGTCAGCTGGTCCACCGGGACGGAGAAGAAGCCGTGCACCTGGGGCGCGTGCAGAGTCATGGTCATCACGCGGTGCACCCCGGCCGTCGCAAGCAGGTCCGCGACCAGGCGCCCTCCGATCGAGATCCGCGAGGCGTCCTTCTTGTCCGATCGGGCGTAGGAGTAGAAGGGGATCACCGCAGTGATGGAAGCCGCGCTGGCGCCCCGGGCCGCGTCGATCATCAGGAGCAGCTCCATCAGGTGCTCCTGGGTCGGCGGCACCAGCGGCTGGATGATGTAGACGTCGCGTTGACGGCAGTTCGCCTGGAGCTGGGCCTGCAGGCAGTCATTGCTGAACCTGGTGATCTCCACCGATGACAGGGGCACCCCCAGGTCGTCACAGATGGCCTCAGCAAGGGGCCGGTGGGCGGAACCGCTGAAGACGACGACGGGACTGTCGGGCACGGGCTCTCCAGGGGGTGGTCCGGGCGGGCGAGGTCAGGGTAACCCGGCACTCCACGGCGAGACAGGTCCGATCGGACTGGCGAGACAGGTCCGATCGGACCCCGCAGGCCCAGGGGTCAGACGGTCGCGAGGTATCAGGGGTCACTGCAGGTCGCCATGCGAGCAAGCTCGCCGCGGCGCTCGCTGCGGTCGGCGTCCGGACTACGGCCGGGCGCCGACACTCCGCTCAGGACTCCGTCCGGCTGACCCGACTCCGCTCACGCCCAGAGCTGACCCTCGAGGGCCTCTTCGGCCTCGTCGATGCTGCCCTCGTAGGCGCCGGTCGAGAGGTACTTCCACCCGCCGTCGGCGACGACGAAAGCGATGTCGGCCCGTGTCCCCTCACGCACCGCGGTCACCGCTTGCGCCAGGGCTGCGTGCAGGATCGCGCCGGTCGAGATGCCGGCGAAGATGCCTTCGCCGTCGAGCAGCTCCCGCACCCGGCGTACGGCGTCGCGCGGGCCGACCGAGAAGCGAGCGTCGATCAGCGTCTCGTCGTACAGCTCGGGGACGAAACCCTCGTCGAGGTTGCGCAGACCGTAGACCAGCTCGCCGTACCGAGGCTCCGCGGCGACGATGCGTACGTCGGGCTTGTGCTCGCGGAAGAAACGGCCGACTCCCATCAACGTGCCGGTGGTGCCGAGCCCGCCGACGAAGTGGGTGACCGTCGGCAGATCGGCGAGGATCTCCGGACCCGTGCCTTCGTAGTGGGCGAGCGCATTGGCAGGGTTGCCGTACTGGTAGAGCATCACCCAGTCCGGATGCTCGGCGGCCATACTCTTCGCGACCCGCACGGCCTCGTTCGAGCCGCCGGCCGCGGGCGACGAGACGATCTCGGCACCCCACATGCGCAGCAGCTGATGGCGCTCCTCCGAGGTGTTCTCCGGCATCACGCAGACCAGGCGATAGCCGCGCAGCCTTGCGGCCATCGCCAGAGAGATGCCGGTGTTGCCGCTGGTCGGCTCCAGGATCGTGCAGCCGGGACGGAGCGTCCCGTCCTTCTCGGCGTGCTCGATCATCGCGAGGGCGGCGCGGTCCTTGATCGAGCCCGTGGGATTACGGTCCTCGAGCTTCGCCCACAGGCGTACGTCGGGACTCGGCGACAGCCTCGGGAGCCCGACCAGCGGGGTGCCGCCAACGGAGGCGAGGAGGTCGTCGTACCGCATGGGCCCAGGATGACAGCCGGGGCCGCAGCTCATGGGTCCGCCCGCGCAGCGGTCAGCGGCCGCCGGCGACGGCCGGGAGTACGACGACCTGGTCGCCGTCATTGAGCGGCGCCTCGAGGCCGCCGAGGAACCGGACGTCCTCGTCGTTGACGTAGACGTTGACGAAGCGACGCAGGTCCACCGATCCTTCCTTGGCCTCGACCAGTCGGTCCTTGATGCCGGGGTGGTTCGCCTCGAGGTCGTCGATCAGCGCGCTGAGGCTCGAGCCCCTCGCCTCGACGGACTTCTGGTCTCCGGTGTACGGGCGCAGGATCGTGGGGATCCGGACCTCAACGACCATCGGGGTCTCCTTGACTCGTGGCGTCCTTCGACGGATTGGGAGGCAGTTCGTCCACGACCGCGACCTCTTCCTCGGTCACCTCGCCGTCGACGATCCGATACGACCTGAACTCCACGGGGCCGTTGTTATTCCCGTGCTCGCGGGTGCTGACGAGCACGTAGTGGGCGTGCGGCTCCATCGCGAGGCCGATGTCGGTTCGGCTCGGATAGGCCTCGGTCGCGGTGTGCGAGTGGTAGATCACCACCGGCGCCTCGTCACGCTCGTCCAGGTCGCGGTAGAGCCGGAGCAGGTCGGTCGAGTCGAACTCGTAGAAGGTGGGGCTGCCGGCGGCGTTCACCATCTCGACCAGGCGCTCGGGTCGGTCGGTGCCCTCCGGGCCGGCGACGATGCCGCAGGCCTCGTCCGGGTGGTCGCGCTTGGCGTGAGCAACGATGCCGTCGTACGTCGCGCGATCGATCGTGAGCACGGGCTCAGGGTACGGGCGCTGGAACGCCGGTCAGATCTCGACCCGGCGCTGGACCAGCTCCGTGGGGACGCCGCCCAGGCCGAGCCGGTAGCGCGTGTGGTCGGCGTACTCCCCGAGCTTCTTCCACAGCGCCCGGTGCGCCGCCCACGGGAGCGGGTCGGCGCCGCGATACCAGCTGTCGCCGAACGAGATCCACACCGCGGCCCAGTCGGCGGCGCAGTCCCACGCGCCACGCCGCGCCTCGACCAGTCGACGCCGGATCTGGAAGGCCATCCGTGGACCGTCGGGGCAGTTCGGGGTGGTCGCGATCGGCCACACCCACATGTCGAGCCCGGCCAGCTCCAGCTCGAGATCACGCAACACCCCGGGGTCGACCAGGACGGTCGCCACGTTCACGTGCGGGCGTCGCATCCCACAACGCTACCCACGAGATCCCCCGACGGGCAGGGATCGCCGTGGATCACTTGTGACCGTCCGGGGCTGCAGAGATTGGCCTGAACCGGCGTAGGAGGCCTTGGCACGCGGTAGGCTGAGCGGGCCGAGGATTTCCTGCACGAAGAGTCTTGCTCCGTCGTTTTCGGTGAACACCTAGCCATCCGGCTGTCGCAAGCCGGAGATGGGCCGAAAGCGCGTGACGTTGATCCAGGAGAGACCGGTCGCTCCAGAGTCCGTTGAATGCCTCACGGCTCCCCCGCACGTTCGGGACGTGGTGGCCCGGGTGGCGGTGAGCATCGCAACCGCTGTGGTCGCGCCGACCGCTCTCTTCGCGACGACTCTCCTGATCTTCAACATCACCACCGCGGTACTCGTCGCTCTTGCCTGGATGGCGGGAGCGATGTGGTGGAGGCGGACCTCCAAGCGGCCGATCTCGGGGTTGCTCGTGCTGGCGTTGGGAACCATGACGATCAAGACGGGCATCACCCTCGCTACGGGCAACACGTTCATCTACTTCGTGCAACCCGTCTTCGTCGACCTGCTCGTTTCGTCTGTCTTCCTGGGGTCCCTGTTGTCCGCTCGACCGATCGTCGCTCGCCTTGCCCCGGACTTCTACCCGATGGACGCCGCGCTCGCCGCGAGCCCAGCCGTCCGCCGACTGTTCCGACGACTCACGCTGCTGTGGGGACTCGTCATCCTGGTGAAGGGAACCATCACCTTCTGGCTGTTGACGTCCCTGTCGACGGTCGACTTCGTCCTTATCAAGGGCGGCGCGATCCTCACGCTCACAATGCTCGCGGCAGCCACCACCGTCGCCTGGTCGGTTGTCGTTGCTCGCCAGGAGGGCCTGCTCAGGCCCAGCTGAGGCGCGGGACGTCGCGCCCACCAGTCGGCGACGGCGTAGCCCGTCCACGTTCTCTGGCCCGCGAGGTCAAAAGGACTAGTCACCGGTCGCGCCGTCGATGCGTTCGCGGATCAGGTCGGCGTGCCCGTTGTGGCGCGCGTACTCCTCGATCATGTGCAGGTAGATCCACCGGATGTCTCGGTCCGGGCCGCCCCACCGAAAAGGCACGAGGTCGTCGAGATCCTTGTCGGCCACTGCCTGGCGCGCCGCGACGATCTCGCCGCGGTACGTTTCCAGATCGATCTCGGCGTCCGCGGCTTCGATGTCGTTGAAGTCGACCAGGTTGTCAACCTCGGTCCAGTACAGATCTGGCACATCCTCGTTGGCTGCGCACTGGCGGAACCACCCGCGCTCCGCGTCGGCGAGGTGTCGAACCAGGCCGAGAAGCGAGAGGTCAGACGGCGGAACCGCACGTCGCTTCAACTGTTCAGCTGTCAGCCCGGCGCACTTGGCGAGCAGGGTTTCTCGGTGATAGTCGAGCCACTGCTCGACGGCCTGGCGCTCGGCGGCGACGTAGTCCGGGTCAGCACGCTCGACCGCGGGTGCGGTCCAATCGGCGGTCACGACGGCCAACGCTACGCGGCTGCCGGCGATGGTCGCAGCGAGGTAGAGCTCGTGCTGCGACCGGTGGCGCGGCCGGTGCGTCGATTGGTCAGAAACCGCACGTTTGTGGCCCGATGACCTACGTTTTCTGACCAATCGGTGCCTCCATTGCACGAGCATCCGAGTCACTGATAGCGGCGTGAGCGTGTTGGCTCGAGCGAGCGTTGAGTCAGGACAAGGAGCCACCATCGCCTGAGGGGCGGGTTGCCACAACGAAAGCGGCTGCTCTTGCCAGTAGCGCCAAGGCCGCGAGCTCCGCCTCGCGATAGCAAGGCCCCGCCGGCTTGGTCAAGAACGCTCTGGAAGCTGCATGGGGACCTGGAAGCGTCGCACTTCCTGCGGCCAACCGCAGGCCACCGCGATCTTGCCCGCCCACAGCCGTGCCGCGTCCTCGCCGGCCACATCCACGACGGCGAAACCGCCGAGGTGTTCCTTGGTCTCGACGAACGGACCGTCCGTGAACACCGGGGTGCCGCTCGACGCATCGACACTGAACGCCGGGGAGTCATCCAGGCCACCGGTGAAGATCAGTACCCCGGCAGCCCTCATTTCTGCCACCAACGGCCTGAGAGCCCTGGACTTCTCGCGCAGCTCCTCATCTGTGTGGTCGGGCACCCACTCGTCGTTGAAAGCGATGAGGTATTCGGTCATGTCTCCTCCTTGGCAGGGGTGACCCCGACGGCCACGTGCACCTTCACTACGAACGGCGACCGCCCGATTCGACACGGACAGGACAAGCCTACGGAGCCCGCACTCACGTGGGCATGTGAGCGAGCCGGAAGCGGCATGTGCGGACGTCCAAGGTTCTGTGGGATCCGACGACGGCCAGGCCCGGCCTGGTTACGTAGGGCTCGTGCGGATCGCGACGTTCAACATCCTCAATGGCCGCTCCCTCGCGGACGACCGGGTGGACGAGGAGCGCTTCCGCACCGCGATCCGGAGGCTGGACGCCGATCTCTTGGGCCTGCAGGAGGTCGACCGCAACCAGCCACGGTCACAGCACGCGGACCTGACCGCCATCGCGGCCGAGGCGATGGAGGCGCGCCACCAGCTGTTCGTGGCTGCCCTGTCGGGGACGCCGGGTGCGACCTGGTCGGCCGCGACGGGCCAGGAGCAGCCCGACTCCGCGGCGTACGGCATTGCGTTCCTCAGCCGGTACGACGTGCTCGGCTGGCAGGTCGTCCGCCTACCGGGGGCACCTGTCCGGGTCCCGCACCGGTCCCACGGCCGCCGGCTGCCGGCGTGGGTGCGCGACGAGCCCCGTGTCGCCGTGATGACCCAGGTCGACGGGCCGAACGGTCAGCTCGACGTGGTGACCACGCACCTGTCCTTCCTGCGCCCGTGGAACGGTCGCCAGCTGCGGCGGCTGATGGCGGCATTGCCGCCGGCACAGACGCACCCGACGGTGTTGCTGGGTGATCTCAACATGGGCCCACGGCCGGCGAGCCGCCTGACCGGGATGATGCCGTTGGCGTCGGGGCCCACGTACCCCGCCACCGCACCGCGAGCCCAGATCGACCACATCTTGGCCTCCGGGACGCTGGGGTCGGCCAGCGGGCATGTCGTGGAGCTTCCGATATCCGACCATCGGGCGCTGGTCGCGGATCTCTACCAGTGATCCGCGACCAGCGGCAGGTGAGTGCGTCCTTGAGCGCGCGCTCTGCGGGAGGATGGGGGCGTTCCAGGGGTCCGCTTTCAGAGGTGCGTCGATGGGTCAGAGACCGCAGGTTTTGGGCCCCGAAACCTGCGGTTTGTGACCAATCGATGCCCTCCGCTGCGGGACATCGGAGCTTTTTCCAGAACGTTTCCGGCTGGTCTTTCCGGCAGAACCCAGCGAGCACCTCCAGGTCACGGCGACCCGGCGCTCGCGGATCGGCGCTTCCCTCGACGCTACTCAGGCCCGCCCCCGGAGGGGCGGGCCTGAGCACGATCGGTTCTCTCAGGGCAGGAAGTACATCGGGTTCGGGATCTTGAACCTGGCGTCAGAGAAGCCGCCGTCGAGGTCGCTGAACTGGTCACCCAGGTTGGCCACGATGTGGTAGCCGAGCGACTCGATGTGCTGCCTGGTCAGGGACTTGTACTGCGTCCGGGTGCACGTGGGCGCGCAGCTCGACAGCCACGGGCTGGCGTTGTCCTTCAGGTAGACGTTGGCGTCGTCGAAGCTGTAGCCGGCGTCGCCGAGGTTGGCCTCTGAGGCCGCGCGCTGCGTCTCCGGGCGACCGGTGAGGAAGAACACCGTGTAGCCCTCGTCCATGGCCTTGGCCTCGAGGTCGACCATCCCCGGAACGGCCGGGAAGACGTCGGCGGAACCGGCGTTGACGAAGTTGCCGTTGGTCGTCCCGTTGAAGACGAAGCCACTGAAGATCTCGTAGCTGTAGGTGTTGAGCGTCGTGTCGTCGATGTCGAACACGATGGCCGGCGCGGCACTGTGCTTCTGCTGCGGCTTCGCCTCATGAGCCAAGAACTTCCCGGCGTCCGCCGCGATGCCCTCCACCTCGTGGGCATAGGCACCGTCGGGGCTGGGCTGGTGCAGGGTCTTCGTCGGGTCCCCAGGAGCCAACGTGCCTGTCGGGGTGTCTCCGTAGTAGGCCGAGATCGCAGTCTTGACCTGGTCGATGTTCTGGATCTGGCTGGCGCTCGTCGGGTTGGCCGGCGGCGCTGGAACGGATTGGCTGCTGTTGGTGGCAACGGCCAGGCCCGGCACGGCGAGAGCGATGCCGGCTGCTGCGGACGCGATCGCAATGGTGGCGGTGCGCGTCGGCCGCGGGTGATGCAGGGAGAGCTTCACGGGTGTCCTCCGAGTGTGTGAAATGAACGGTGGTCATCCGAACACGGAGGGGCGCCCGGCCACAAGGGCGGGTGGGGCGTCAGCGAAGGGAGTCGACCAGAGTTTCCTGAAGAGCCCCGATCCATTCATAGATGTCGTGGGCTTGCGAGCGCGGGTCGTCCTCCGGCAGGGCCGCCCAGAACTCCTCGTCGTCCTGCTCGACCTCCAGTCGGGTCGCCAGGGCGAGCCGTAGGTCGGTGAACGCCTTGAGCCACACCAGGGCAGTGCCCTCGTCGAGCTCGACGTCGATGACGAGCTTCTCGTCACCCAGCTCGGGCGGCAGCCCGGCGTCCTCGAGACCGTCGATGATCGTGGCCGCGCCGGCCGCCTTGCCGTCGCGCAGGGAGCCCTCGGTGAAGCGGCGGAACTCGGCCGCCGCCTCCTCGCTGTCGGGGTACGCCGTCGGGAACAGGCGGGCGAGCACGGGGTCCTCGGGCTCGGTCGTCGGGCCGTCGAAGCTGAGCATCTCCTCGAGTGGGTCGGCGTGCTCGTGCGGAACCGCGGCCTCGTTGCGCAGCAGCTCGACGAGCTGCGAGGCGAGCGACCGCAGCAGGTCGGCCTCGAACCCGGAGAACGTGGCGATGATCCGCCCGCTGCGCCGGTGCCGGGTGAAGCCGCTCATTCGGGGTCCCCCACGGAGCGCGAGTGCAGCGAGCGGTCTGATGGGGTGTTCATCTAAGACTGCTTCTCGAGGGTGGCCCAGAGCCCGTACTCGTGCATGGCCTGCACGTCGCGCTCCATCTCCTCGCGCGAGCCGCTGCTGACCGCCGACTTGCCGTCGTGGTGCACCTCGAGCATCAGCTTCTCGGCCTTCTTCTGGTCATATCCGAAGTAGGTGCGGAAGACGTAGGTCACGTAGCTCATCAGGTTGACCGGGTCGTTCCACACGATGGTGACCCACGGCTTGGACGTGAGCGTGATCTCGTCCGGGGTGATGTCCGGCTCGACCTCGACCGGGCTCGTGGTCGCCATTCGCACATGGTGGCACAGCGGGGCGCTCGAGCCTGGCCCTACGCTGACTCCGTGCGCGCGTCGACCGCCCTGCTCACCGATCACTACGAGCTGACCATGCTGCAGGCGGCCCTGGAGTCCGGGATGGCCCAACGGCGCTCGGTGTTCGAGCTGTATCCGCGCCGCCTTCCCGAGGGGCGACGGTACGGCGTGGTGGCCGGTGTCGGCCGAGCCCTGGAGGCGATCGAGGACTTCCGGTTCGACGACGAGGTGCTCCCGACGCTCGGGGAGGTGGTCGACCAGCGGACGCGGGGGTGGCTCGCGAACCACCGGTTCTCCGGCGACGTCTGGGGGTACGCCGAGGGCGACCTCTACTTCCCGTTCTCCCCGCTGGTGATCGTCGAGGGCACCTTCGCGGAGGCGGTACTGCTCGAGACCCTGCTCCTCTCCATCTACAACCACGACAGTGCGATCGCGTCGGCTGCATCCCGGATGACCCAGGCGGCGGCCGGCAGACCGTGCATCGAGATGGGGTCGCGGCGTACCCATGAGCAGGCCGCCGTGGCGGCCGCACGCGCGGCGTACATCGCCGGGTTCGCCACCAGCTCCAACCTCGCCGCTCGCCAGCGGTACGGCGTCCCCACGGCGGGGACGAGCGCCCACAGCTTCACCCTCCTCCACGACTCCGAGGCCGACGCGTTCCGGGCGCAGGTCGCATCTCTCGGTCGCGGGACGACCCTCCTGGTCGACACCTTCGACGTCCGGGAGGCAGTCCAGCTCGGTATCGACGTCGCCGGCACCGAGCTGGGCGCGGTCCGGATCGACTCCGGGGACCAGGGGGCGCTCGCGCACGAGGTGCGCGCCGAGCTCGACGCGCTCGGCGCGACGAAGACGCGGATCATCGTGACCAGCGACCTCGACGAGTTCCAGATCGCGGCGCTGGCGGCGGCGCCCGTCGACGGCTACGGCGTCGGCACCCAGCTGGTCACCGGCTCCGGCCACCCGACCTGCGGCTTCGTCTACAAGCTCGTGGCCCGCGAGGACGACCACGGGGAACTGGTGGCCGTGGCCAAGAAGAGCAAGGACAAGATCTCGATCGGCGGCCGCAAGTGGGCGATGCGCCGGTTGTCGTCGGCCGGTGTCGCGGAGGCCGAGGTGATCGGGGTCGGCAAGCCCCCGGAGAACGACGGCGACGACCGTGAGCTCCTCGTCCCGCTCGTGCGGGACGGCGAGGTGGTCGGGGGCGAGCCGCTCGACGTGGCGCGAGACCGCCACACCTCCGCGCGCGGGGAGCTCCCTCACACCGCCGAGCAGATGTCCAAAGGCGAGCCAGTCATCCCGACCCAGTTCGTGTGAGGGCTGATGGCGTTCTTCGCATGCAACTTCATCTCCGAGACGCTCGAGGTCGACGTCTCGGTCTCGGTGACCCTGCCTCAGCACACCGAGGTCGAGCGGAGTGACGCCACCCACGTCCAGGAGGGCCCACCGCCGGTGCTCTACCTCCTCCACGGGCTCACCGACGACCACACCCGGTGGCACCGCGACACGTTGGTCGAGCGGTACGCCGAAGAGGCCGGCCTGGCCGTCGTGATGCCGGCCGTGCACCACAGCTTCTACAGCGACGAGGTGCACGGCCACCGGTACTGGACCTACGTCTCCGAGGAGCTGCCCGATCTGGTCCAGTCGTTCTTCCGGGTCTCCGACCGTCCCGAGGACACCTTCGTCGCCGGACTGTCGATGGGCGGGTACGGAGCCCTCAAGCTCGCCCTCACCTATCCCGATCGGTACGCCGCCGCCGCATCCTTGTCCGGCGCGCTCGACATCCGCTACCTGATCGGACACGAGGAACGGACCGCTCTCTTCCATCGAGCCTTCGACGACACCATTCGCGACTCCGACGATCTCTTCGCGCTCCTGGCCTCGACCCAGTCCATCCCGCCGCTGTACGTGGGGTGCGGCACCTCCGACGGACTTTTCGAGGCGAACGAGCGCTTCATCGCTGCCGCTACCGCCGCCGGGGTCGACCTCACCATCGACCTCCGCCCCGGTGACCACGAGTGGAGCCTGTGGGACGCGATGATCGCGGACGTCATCGCCTGGTTGCCCATCGAGCATTGACCATCCCGGCGCGTGAGCGCGCACGCGCGGTCGATAGCCTTGGACCATGACCCGCGCGCTTCTCGTCGTGGATGTCCAGAACGACTTCTGCGAGGGCGGCTCGCTGCCGGTCGAGGGCGGTGCCCGGGTGGCCAGTGACATCGGGGAGCTCCTCCACCACTGGACGCGCGGCGACGACCAGGCTCCGGCGTACGACGTCGTGGTCGCGAGCAAGGACCACCACATCAACCCCGGACATCACTGGTCCGAGCACCCCGACTTCGTCGACTCGTGGCCGGTCCACTGCGAGGTGGGCACCGACGGCGAGGCGTTCCACCCGAACCTCGACCCCCAGCCCTTCGACGCGATCTTCCTCAAGGGCAACCACGACGCGGCGTACTCCGCGTTCGAGGGCCGGACCGTGGACGGCGACGCACTGGTGGACTGGCTGCGCGCCAAGGAGGTGGACGAGGTCGACATCTGCGGGCTCGCCACGGACTACTGCGTCCGCTTGACCGCGCTCGATGCTCGCAAGGAGGGCTTCGAGACTCGCGTGATCGGCGCCCTGTGCGCCGGGATTGCGCCGGGATCCACCGAGCAGGCGCTGACCGAGATGAAGGCGGCCGGCGTCACCATCGCGTGACCGTACGGCGAGCGCTCACGCGCCCCACTTCTCGGCGAGGGTGCGGATCACCTTCAGGTTGCGGTTGGTGGCGCTGCCGAGGTGCTTCTCCACGATTGCGTTGGTGAGCTTCGCCGAGTGGTAGTCCTCGCCGAGGAGGAGGTGCACGCCCCGACCCTCCACGGCGGCACGCTCCCCGTCCTTGCCGGCGCCGTCGAGCTTCTTCACCGCAGCCGCGGTGGGCGCGTCCCTGAGCAGCGATACATAGTGCAGGCCGGCGTGGCCGCGACCCACTTTCTCCGCGTACGCCGACACCGCGGTCAGCTCCGCCGGCGTCAGCACGATCGTGGGCACCTCGAATCCGGCTTCGGCTGCGAACGCCTCCTCGAGCGCGGCCTGCACCTTCGCCCGGCTCCGCAGCGGCGTCGTGACTCGGACGTTCCCGGTGTTGATGTAGGTCTCCACGTCGGTGCACCCGGCAGCTTCGCACGCCGCGACGATCGCCTCCTTCGCGAACTTCCGCTTCCCGATGTTGATCGCCCGCAGGAACGCGATGTAGGTCGGCATGTCGCCATCCTGCCCTGGGCAGACGCCGCTCCGAGACGCGGTTCACCGCGGTCGGAGCAACGCTTTTGTATCCTGCCCGCGTGCCCACCGACCTCGAGCAGCAGAGCAGCGAGCTCGTGGTGCAGGCCGGCCGCCTGGTGCGCGCCGTACGCCGAAGGGTCGGGCAGCCGGCCGGCATCCGGATCCTGGCGCTGCTCGAGGAGCTCGGACCGCTCGGCGTGACAGCCCTCGCGGACGCCGACCGGTCGTCGCAGCCGACCGTGTCGGGGGCGGTGCGCCTGCTCGAGGACGAGGGCTGGGTCGCCAAGACGACCGACCCGGCCGACGCGCGCCGTGCGCTGGTCGACCTCACGCCGCAGGGACGCAAGCGGCTGCTTGACGCCCGACGCGACAACGGCAAGGCGGTTGCCGAGCGGCTGGCGCGCACCGGCCACTCCGCCGACGACGTCGCCCACGCCGTCGCCGTCCTCCGCGACGTGATGGACGAGCAGTTGTAGTTGCCGCTAGGAACCGGCCCGTGGGGGTGTCAGCTCACCGACTCCACGAAGGCCAGCGCTTCACCGTTGATCGCGGCCGAGTCGGCGATCTCCAGGCACGGGTAGACGTGGAACTGGAACCACACCGTGAACGGTGCGGTGTCGCGGGCGATCTCGGCGGGGTCGTCTGTCTCCACGACGGCGAAGCCGCCGTTGCCGTCGACGCGGCCGAGGAAGGTCTGGAAGTGTTCCGGGTGCGACGGGGACCATTTGCTGAACACCTGGAGCGACCGCTTGGCCGACTCCTCGGTGAGGTTGGGGAGGTTCTCCCAGGTGACGACGTACTTCATGTGCGGCTCCTTGCCGTGGGGTAGGTAATCAATCGACGTTACGCCGGGAGCCGTCGGTGCGCATGACGCGTCCGGGCCACGCGGCGTGGCCCCTCGTCGGCCGCGTCGACACGTCGTACCGTGCGACCCGTGCCCTGCGACTACTGCGGCGTCGAGTTCGACCCGATCGCCACGCGCTGGTTGTGCCCGCACTGCCACATGAAGGCCAACTGCTGCGAAGGCGCACCGCTGGCTGAGTGTCGGAGCGACGTGTCCCGGCCGACGGCTCCCGCCGACCGGAGGTTCTGACGCAAACCGGTCGCGGCCGGGGCCAGGACGTCGTACCGTCCTTCCTCGTCGGCGAGATCAGCGGCAGGACCTGTCGTGACGGGTCCGGTCCCGCGCGTCGTACCTCGTCGGCATTGCCCTCTTAAGCATCCGGCATCAGGAGCATCCACTCCTTCGGGTTCGACTCCCGATTCCAAGGGTGGTGGCCGGCGGCAGAAGCAACGACGTGCATTGTGGCGGGTCCGACGGGCGCGTGCGTGCACGCGGCCCGGTGGCCCAGGCCCCGCACGACGGTGTGGCCGCCGGTCATCACTCAACAACTTCATCGCAGACACCCAGCACATGACGAGCACAGAAGAGAAAGGAGCCGGTCATGCCTCTGTTCACCCAGTACCTCACCGTGCAGCCGTGGCAGCGCGCCCTCGAGCGGCTCGACTGCGCCCGGACGGTCGTCCTCGAGCCCGGCCGGCACCCGCAGCGCACGCGGGCGACGTACCAGGTACTCGACGTGCGCGAGCAGCTCTTCACGCTCGCTCCGCAGGAGGTGCTCACCGCCGACGGCGTCTCGGTCAAGGTGACCGCCGCGCTGCGGTGGCGGATCGGTGACCCGGTCACCTACACCGAGACCGTGGCCGACCCCCTGTCGCGGGTCTACCTTGCCGTGCAGGTCGCGCTGCGCGAGGGCCTCGCCCCCCTCGAGACCGACGCGGTGCTGCGGTCGGCACGGCAGGCGGTGACGGAGTCAGCCACGGCAGCCGCGCTCGAGGCGGGTCGGGCCGTCGGCATCGACGTGCTCGAGGTCGTGGTCAAGGACGTGATCCTGCCCGCGGAGCTGCGAGCGGCGTACGGCGCCGTGGTCACCGGGCGCCAACGGGCCCAGGCCCAGCTCGAGTCCGCGCGTGCCGAGACTGCCGCACTCCGGTCGCTGGCTAACGGCGCCAAGCTGCTCGACGACCACCCGGCGCTCGCGCAGCTGCGAATGATCCAGTCGCTGCCGATCGGCTCGACCATCGAGCTGACCCTGCCCGGCCACGACTGACAACCAACGCCGAGTCGGCGCAAAGAGGCAGCAAGAGAACGCCGAGTCGTCATATGACGACTCGGCGTTCTTCGCTCAGAGGTTGCCGCGGAGCTCTTGCTCGCGCTCGATGGACTCGAAGAGGGCCTTGAAGTTGCCCTTGCCGAAGCCCAGGGAGCCGTGCCGCTCGATGAACTCGTAGAACACGGTCGGCCTGTCGCCGATGGGCTTGGTGAAGATCTGGAGCAGATAACCGTCCTCGTCGCGGTCGACCAGGATCTTGCGCCGCTTCAACTCCTCGATCGGTACCCGGACCTCACCGATCCGGGCGCGGAGCTCGGGGTCGTCGTAGTAGGTGTCGGGGGTGTCGAGGAAGTCCACGCCGTTGTCGCGCAGGAGGTCGACGGTGCGCAGGATGTCGCCGGTCGCGAGCGCGATGTGCTGACAGCCGGCGCTGCCGTAGAACTCGAGGTACTCGTCGATCTGCGACTTCTTCTTGGCGATCGCCGGCTCGTTGAGCGGGAACTTCACGCGGTGGTTGCCGCTTGCGACGACCTTCGACATCAGCGCGGAGTAGTCGGTGGCGATGTCGTCGCCGATGAACTCGGCCATGTTGGTGAAGCCGAGGACGCGGTTGTAGAACTCGACCCACTCGTCCATCCGGCCGAGCTCGACGTTGCCGACGCAGTGGTCGATGGCCTGGAACAGCCGCTTCGGGTGACCCTCTCGGCGGGTGACCTTGGTCGTGGCGGCGACGTACCCGGGGAGGAACGGGCCGCTGTAGTTCGAGCGGTCGACGAGCGTGTGCCGCGTCTCGCCGTACGTCGCGATCGCGGCGATGCGGACCGTGCCGTGCTGGTCGCTCACGTCGTGCGGCTCGGCGAGGACGGTCGCACCCTCGGAGCGCGCGTGCTCGATGCACTTGTCCACGTCGGGGACCTCGATGGCGAGGTCGACGACGCCGTCGCCGTGCTTGCGGTGGTGGTCGAGGAGCGGGCTGTCGGGAGCGACGCCGCCGGTGAAGACGAAGCGGGCGCTCCCGGAGCGGAGCACGTACGACTTGGAGTCGCGGCTGCCGGTCTCGGGGCCGGCATACGCCTCGAGATCCATGCCGAAGGCGAGCTGGTAGAACTGCGCGGTCTGGGTCGCGTTGCCGACCACGAAGCCGACGTAGTCCTGCGCCGTGACCGGGAACGGGTCGCTGCTCGCGTCGTACTCGACCAGGCCGACCAGCTGCTTGAGCTGGTCGAGGGTGAGGTCGGCCTTGAGCTCGTCGGCGGTGAGCGCGCCGCCGGTGGACGGGGTCTCGTGCGTCGTCGTCATGGCGCTCACCTTGCCGGGCGACGACAACCTGCGCAACAGTACGGCGAATCGCTGCGCAATGTGTTCACCCGAGGAGCCGTCATGGACGATCTCGACCGCAGATTGCTCGCCCTGTTCGCCGACGATCCGCGGATCGGCGTACTCCAGGCCTCCCGCGAGCTCGGGGTGGCTCGCGGCACTGTGCAGGCCCGGCTCGACAAGCTCCTGTCGTCGGGCGTGGTGACAGGCTGGGGGCCGGACCTGTCGCCGGAGGCTCTCGGCTTCCCGGTGATGGCCTTCCTGACCCTGGAGATCCGGCAGGAAACGGCCGAGCACGGCGGCCACGACGCCGTCGCCCAGCACCTGGCGACGATCCCCGAAGTGCTCGAGGCGCACACCATCACCGGCGCCGGCGACCTCTTCGCGCGGGTCGTCGCCCGCTCCAACTCCGACCTCCAGCGGGTCATCGACCGAGTCCTCCAGGACCCGGCGATCGTCCGCTCCTCGACCGTCATCGCGCTCGCCACCCAGATCCCCTACCGGGTCCTTCCCCTGGCCCACTCCGGATAGTCCGTGACTATGCCTTCACGTGCCGATCGGCCGGGAAGATCATGCAGGTGGAGGTGGCGTGGGCGACCAGGCGGCGCTGGGCGTCGTACAGCTGGGCCTGGGCGAGCGCCGTACGACGTCCCCGTTGGAGGACCGAGCCGGCGCAGTGCAGCCGCCCCGATTCGACGGTGACCGGGCGGAGGAACTTCACGTTCAGGTCGAGCGAGGTGTACAACTCCCCCGGTGCCAGGGTCGAGTGGACAGAGCAGCCGCACGCGGTGTCGAGCAGCGCGGAGATGACGCCGCCGTGGACGGAGCCGATCGGGTTGTAGTGCTGGTGTCGCGGCACCAGCTCGACGTGGATCGCCCCACGCTCACCGCCGAACCCGTCCAGGCCGATCAGGTCCGCGATCGGAGCGCCGGGCAGCCGCCCGTCGAAGATCGCCTGCAGCTGCTCGAAGCCGTCCCACGGGGAGATGTCGGTCTGGGTCTCGGTCACGGACCCAGCCTCGCCGATCCTTGCTGGGTCTGTCAACGAGACTTAGGCTTCGTCGCATGAGCACCGCTCCCCCGGCCCTGGCCTGGTCCGCCGAGAACTGCACAGTCGGCCGGACGATGGCGATCCTCGGCGAGCGGTGGACGTTCGTGGTGCTCCGCGAGGTCTTCAACGGCGTACGCCGGTTCGACGACATCCGCCGCCACAGCGGCATCCCACGCCAGGTGCTCAGCAACCGGCTCGCCCTGCTCGTCGAGCAGGACATCCTGCGCCGCGAGCCCTACCAGGACCCCGGTGAGCGGGTCAGGCACGAGTACCGGCTCACCGAGAAAGGGTTCGACCTCTACCCCGTGCTCGTCGCGATCGCCGCCTGGGGCGACCGCTACCTCGCCGACCCCGAGGGCCCACCGGTCCAGTTCACGCATCGCGACTGCGGCTCGCCCGTTCACGCGCGCCTCGAGTGCGGAAGACGCCACCCGGTGGAGAAGCCCCGCGACGTCGTGACCCAGGTCGGCCCCGGCGCGCGGCCGTTCGACGGCTAGCGCGAAGGCTTCGCTGCCCACTCGCGCAGCCGATTGATCCGGGCATGGAGCTGGGCGGCGTTCGCGATGGCGGCGGCCGGTCCGCCCAGCTCCTTGCGCAGGGCCGCGTGCGTGAGGCCATGCGCCTGGCCGGTGCGGTGGTGCCAGGCGGCGACAAGGCCGTTCAGCTCGCGCCGCAGGATCGCCAGCTGCTCGTGGGTCGACACCTCGCGCGGCGCCTCGTCGTCATGAGTGGCCGCAGTGGTACGCCGTGAGCGCTGCCGGTGGTGGAGGAGCTCGCGCACCTGATCTGGCTCGAGCAGCCCCGGGATGCCCAAGAAGTCCATCTCCTCGTCAGAGCCGACGTGTACCTCACCGGCATGGCCGAACGCCGCCCCGTCGTACACGACCTGGTCGAAGCGCGCCTGCGAGCCGAGCGCCAGGTAGGACCCCACCAGCTCGTCGGAGGCGCCGACGTCCGCGTTCGCCTGCGCCAACAGGTCCTGCTCGGCGGCGAAGATGTCGTCCTCGTCGGTGATCGCTCGCCCCAGGACGTGGTCGCGCTCGACCTCCATCTCGGCGGCGTACCCGAGCAGCGTCGGCACCGACGGCACGAACACGGACGCCGTCTCGCCACGGGCCCGCGCCCGGACGACCCGCCCGACGGCCTGCGCGAAGAACAGGGGCGTCGACGTGCTCGTTGCATAGACGCCCACAGCCAGCCGAGGTATGTCGACCCCTTCCGACACCATCCGTACCGCGACCATCCAGCGCCGGTCCGACTCGGTGAACGCAGCGATCCGCTTCGAGGCCGTCTTCTCGTCCGAGAGCACCACCGTCGGCGGCTCGCCGCTGATCTTCTTCAGCACCGCGGCGTAGGCGCGGGCCGCCTCCTGGTCGGTGGCGATGACCAGCCCGCCCGCGTCGGGCATGTGTCTGCGTACCTCGGTGAGCCGTCGGTCGGCGGCAGCCAGCACCGACGGGATCCACTCGCCCGACGGGTCGAGCGCCGTGCGCAGCGCCTGCGCGGCCAGGTCCTTGGTCAGCGGTTCGCCGAGGCGAGCAGCGATCTCGTCGCCGGCTCGTGTCCGCCACGCGAGGTCGCCGGAGTAGGCGAGGAACAGCACGGGCCGGACGACGTGGTCGGCCAGAGCGTGGCCGTATCCGTAGCTGAAGTCGGCCACCGAGCGCGGGACGCCGTCGGCGCCGGGCGCGTAGGTCACGAACGGGATCGGGTTCACGTCCGAGCGGAACGGCGTACCGGTCAGTGCCAGCCGCCGGGTCGCCGGCTCGAAGGCCTCGCGCACGCCCTCGCCCCAGGAGAGCGCGTCGCCGGCATGGTGGATCTCGTCGAGGATCACCAGGGTCTTGAAGCGCTCGGTCCGGATGCGTATCGCGAGCGGATTGACCGCCACGCCGGCGTACGTGACCGCGACGCCGACGAAGTCCGCCGCTGTCTTGCCCGATCCCGCCGAGTACGCCGGGTCGATCGGGATGCCGGCGCGTGCGGCGGCCTCGGCCCACTGCAGCTTGAGGTGCTCCGTCGGGGCGACGACGATGATGCGGTCGACGATCCGGCGTCCGAGCAGCTCGGCGGCGGCCGACAGCGCGAACGTCGTCTTCCCCGCGCCCGGCGTCGCTACCGCCAGGAAGTCACGCGGTAGCCGTGCGAAGTAGTCGGTCAGCGCGGCGGTCTGCCAGGCACGTAGCGACGAGGCCGTGCCCCACGCCGCACGCTCCGGCCAGGCCGGAGTGAGAGCGGACGATGGTGGGACGGCCTCCTGGTCAGCGGAGGGCCGTGAGGTCACTCGTCGTCGTCACCGCCACCGGGCTTGAACGACTCCCAGAGCTCCTTGCACTCCGGACAGACCGGGAACTTCTCCGGGGCACGGCTCGGCACCCAGACCTTGCCGCACAGGGCCACGACCGGCGTACCCATCACCATCGCCTCGGTGAGCTTGTGCTTGTCGACGTAGTGGCTCAGGCGCTCGTGGTCACCCTCGTCGGTGGGGACCTGGCGTTCCTCGGCACGCTCGTCGACGGCCGTGTCGGTCAACGGGGAGAAACCGGTGGGAACCACTGCACCACCTTACGTCAGTGGACCCCTGCTCCAGGTCTCGGCGAGCCGCGAGTAGACCGATTCCGGGTCCCATCCCCCGGGGTCGTCGCTGGCCTTCCAGGACGCGGTCTGCTCCAGCGCCCACTCCGACCAGCGCACCGTCGTCTCCTCGAGCTCCTGCTGGAGCCGGATGCTGACGGCATTGAGGTGTCGACGCCTCGGGAACAGCGGCTCCTCGCTCGCCAGGTCTCCCAGGTCGGCCAGCCGCCGCCGGGCCGCCTCACCCATCTCGGTCAGCGTGTTCCGCAGCGTGTCCAGGTCACCGCCGTCGGCGAAGAAGACCTTGACGAGCGCCTCGCTCTCCCAAGACGGCTCGGCCGACGGCGTGCCCAGCCACGCCTTCAGCTCCCGCCGCCCCTTCGCGGTGATCGCGTAGACCGTCCGCTTGCGCTTGCCGGTGTACTCCTCGGTCGCGCTCACCAGGCCGTCGGCCGCGAGTCGCTTCGGGTCGTCGTACAACTTGCGCTCGGCGCGGGGCCAGAACCAGTGCAGGCTCCGGCGTACCTGCTGTGCGAGCTCGTACGTCGTCCAGGGGCGCACCGAGAGCAACCCCAGGAGGGCGTACGGCGTCGCGTCCAGCTGCGCCGTCTTGCGAGTCGTGGGCATGACGCATCTTGACATACTGCGGTGTGCAGTATCTACTCCTTCGTATTTACTGCATCCGACAGTATGTTCGAGGAGAAGACATGACCACCACGACGAACCTCATCCCGGCCGGAATCGACGACCTCGGCACCGGCGAGCCAGTGCTCCTGCTCGTGCCCGGCTGGTGCGGCGACCGCGCCGTCTTCGGCGGACTCGCGGGCCTGCTCGGCGAGCAGCGGCGGACCGTTGTCACCGACGTCCGCGGCCACGGCGACCTTCGCGACGACGCCGCCGACAGGGCGGACTTCGACTCGGCGACGGTGGTCGACGACCTCGTCGCCACCCTCGAGGCCCGCGGTATCGACCGGGTCGTCCCGGTGACTCTCGCCCACGCCGGTTGGTTCGCGGTCGAGCTCCGGCGCCGACTGGGCGCCGACCGAGTTCCCGGCCTGGTGCTCGTGGACTGGATGCCGCTCGGGACGCCTCCCGGGTTCGCCGAGGCTCTCAGCGCGCTCCAGGACCCCGGCCAGTGGCAGGACGTGCGAGCAGGCCTGACGAACCTGTGGACCACGGGCGTCGACGATCAGTCGATCCACGAGTACGTCGCAGCCATGTGCGAGTACGGCTTCGCCCACTGGAGCCGCGCGGGTCGCGAGATCGCGGCCGGGTTCGCCCAGGGGTCGCCGCTGGCCGTGATCGCCGCTCTCGGCGGAAGCCCGACGTTGCACCTCTACGCCCAGCCGGCGGATCCGGCGTACCTCGCGCTCCACCAGGAGTTCGCCGGCCTCCACCCGTGGTTCCGGGTCCGGCGGATGGACGCGGTCAGCCACTTCCCGCCGCTTGAGGTCCCCGGCACGATGGCTCGCGAGATCGAGGAGTTCGCATGTTCGTTGGGGTGACACCGCGGCAGGAGCCGCTTCGGTTGCTCGTCGTCGTCGCCCACCCGGACGACGAGACGTTCGGCTGCGGCTCACTCCTGCTGGCGGCCCACGCCGCCGGCTGGCGGACATCGGTCGCGTGCGCCACGCGCGGCGAGGCGGGCGAGGCGACGGACGGCACCGACCGCACTCGCCCGCTCGGCGAGGTCCGGGAGGACGAGCTGCGCGCGGCCGCGCGGCTGATGGGCGTCAGCGACGTGCGCCTGCTCGGCTTCGTCGACTCCGGGATGGAGGCGGAGCCCCTCGGCGGATCCTTGGTGCGAGCCGACGTGGGCGACGTACAGCAGGCCGTGCGCACGGTCGTCGAGGACCTCGGGCCGGACGCCATCGTCACCCTCGACGGCAGCGACGGTCACCGCGACCACATCGCGATCCGCGACGTGACCATCCAGGTGGCCAGGGGGCTCGGAGTACCGGTGTTCCTCCACTGCCTCCCTCGGAGCCTGATGGACCGATGGGTGGCTCACATGGCCGAGGTGAGGCCCGATCTGGCGCACTTGCGGGGCGCCGACCTCGGCACCCCTGACAACGAGGTCACGCTCACGATAGACACCGAGCAGCACCACGAGGCGCGCGAGCGGGCCATGGCCGTCCACGCCTCGCAGACGTCGCCGTACGAGGGGTTGCCCACCGGTCTGCGCCGCCGTTCCTGACCCGCGAGCATCTCGTGCAGGTCAGTTGAGCTCCGGGTCGACCGGTCGGTTCATGTGCCAGGCGAGCTCGCCGGGCTGACGCCGCATCACCTCGCGCCACAGGTCGGTCGGGTCGGCCTGGAACGCGTCGGGGGGCTGCGACGGCACGACGTACCAGTCGCCACCGTCGATCTCGCCCTCGAGCTGCCCGGCGCCCCAGCCGGCGTACCCGGCGAATATCCGGACCCCGTCCACGGCCGAGTCGATGTCGTCGGCTTCGCCCTCCAGGTCGACGATCGCGAGACGGTCGCTCACCGGCCGCAGGCCCGGCGGCACGGCGCCGTTGTCGCGCAGCAGGGCAACCGCGAGCGCTCCCTCGGGCGAGACGGGTCCACCCCGGAACAGGACCTCGGGCTCGGCGACGATGTCGCCCCACCCGGCCAGGACCGAGATCACCGGGACCGGTGACGGGCGGTTGATCACCACGCCCATCGCGCCGTCCTCGTCGGCATCGAGGAGCAGGACCACGGTGTCGACGAAGTTCGGGTCGAGCAACTCGGGCGAGGCCACCAGGAGCATCCCTGCGCGGATCTCGACCATGGCTCCATCATGCACGGCGGGGCCGTCCGCCAGAAAGGCGAACGACCCCGCCATCGGTGGTGCGTTCAGGCAGCAAGTCGGCCGCGGAGCCGGCTGAGCATCCCCTGGCCACGATGCCGGCCCAGGACGTCACACGGAGCCGTCACCGGGCGGTACGTCGCCCGCGCCCGTGCCTCGAGCGCGCGTCCGGCGGCGGCGGTGGCGGCGACGTCCCCGCTGCTGCGCCCGGCCATGGCGGCCAGCAGGACCTGCTCCTTGGTGGCCGACGTCCGCACAGCATCGGCCATGGCGTCGTCGAGCGGATCGGCACAGTGGTGGTCGAGGACGAGCCGGGTGCCGGGGAGCTCGTCGGCTGTGGCGTGCCAGGCGCCGGCGACGGCGTCGTCGCTGTCCAGAGGCTGGTGCATCAGCGCGTGCTCGAGGTGCCCCGACAGGCGAGTGTGCCAGCGCAGCTGCAGCGCGGCGAGCAGGCCGAGCTCGTTGCCGAACGTCTCGGGGACGCCTTCGACGTCCATCGGCAGAAGGCCGTCGCGGCGGGCGTCGGCGGTGGCGGTCACCATGCGGAGGACCTCACCCCGGCGGTGGAAGGTGGTCCAGGTCATGGCCATCTCCTCTCTGAGTCAGCAGAGGCGGTGTGCCTCCGGTTCACATACCGTTGGTACGTACTCAGAGTATGTGAATCTCGGGCCCAGGCACAAGCCGCCTTGCGAGCAAGCTCGCGGCGGAGCTCACTGCGGTCGTGAGGTCCCGACTTCGTCGGTGATCTCACGTCCTCGCTCGCTAACGTCCTCGCTCGACCATCACGCTGGTCGACTTCACGACCGCAGTGGCGGCAACGCCGGGAGCCAGCTCCATCTCGTCGGCGGCTTCGCGGCTCATCAGGGAGACGACGCGGTAGTCGCCGCAGGCGAGCTCGACCTTGGCCATCACGCCGTCCCGCTCGACGGCGACCACGACACCGGTCAGCCGGTTGCGGGCACTTGACCTACGGTCGCTCCCGGCCAGCGAGTTGAGGAAGCCGGCCAGCTCACCGGCGGGCAGCACCCGCTGGTTGCCCCGGCGTTCGAAGGTGATGCGACCCTCTGCCTCCCAGCGTCGCAACGTGTCGACGCTCACGCCCACGCGCTGGGCCACCTCACCGATGCGCAGGTAGTCGACCACGGGACCAGCCTAGGGGTGACTCGGGGTGACTCGGGGTGACTAGGGGTGAGAGGAGAGCCGGCGCGGGCACGTCACTTGCGCCGGCTCCCCCGATCGTGTCCCGAGGAGTACCGCCGGGTGGTCATGGCTTGCCGAACCCAGCCTTCTGGAGAAGCTGCTGTCCGGCGGAGCCGGTGACGAGGTCGACGAACTCCTGGGCGAGGTCGGCGTCCTTCGACTGGTCGAGCGTCACGATGGGGTACGTCGTGATCTGCTTCGCCGAGCCCGGGATGGGCAACGCGGTCACCTGGTTCCCGGCCGCGACGGCGTCCGTGGTGTAGACGATCCCGGCGTCTGCCTCACCCTCGGTCACCTTGGCGAGCACCGACTTCACGTCGACCTCCTGGCTGACCGGCTTCCCCGTGATGTGGTCCTGGTCGAGCAGCGCCTGGCCGATCTTCCCGCAGGGCGCGGTCGGGACACACATCACGAACTTCACCGACGACTTGTCGAGATCGGAGAAGGACTGGATGTTGGCCGGGTTCGACGCCGGCGTCGCCAGCACCATGACGTTGGTCGCGAACACCTTCGGGGTCGAGGCCTGCGCCGCCTTGGCGCTGTCCATGGTCGTGGTGTCGGCCGTGGCGAGCACGTCCGCGGGCGCGCCGTCCGTTGCCTGCTGGGCCAGCGTCGCCGAGGAGTCGAACGCGAACTTCACCGTCACGCCGGGGTGATCGTCCTCGAACTGCTGGCCGAGCTCGGTGAACGTCCCGGTCAGCGACGACGCCGCGAGCACGGTGAGCGTCTTGTTGTCGTCTCCCCCGCCGCACGCGGTCAGCGGAAGGAGGGAGAAAAGGGCAGCGCCCGCGAGCACGCGGCGCGTCGTCAGTCGCAGCACGGGACGTTTCTAGCACACTCGCCTCTAGGTATTACCTAGGCACATATTCCTGGACGATCGCCGCCCCTAGACTGCGCCGATGACCAGGAGCGCCCGAGCCAGGCTGGCGGCCACGGTGCCGCGCGTGCCCGGCACGAGCCGACGAGCGCAGTACTCCGCCACCACCCGCCGCGCGTTGGTCGACGTCGCCGAGCAGCTCTTCACCGAGCACGGGTACGCCGGCACCTCGCTGGACGCGATCGTCGCCGGGGCCGACGTCACCAAGGGCGCGCTCTATCACCACTACTCGGGCAAGCAGGCGCTGTTCGAAGCCGTCTTCGAGAAGGTCGAGTCGGCCGGTGCGCAGCAGATCCAAGCCGCACTGACCGGGCACGAAGACCCCTGGGAGAAGGCGATCGCCGGGCTGCGGGCGTTCCTCGACGCGGTGCGGCAGCCGACGTACAGCCGGATCGTCGTGCAGGACGGGCCGTCGGTGCTGGGCCACGAGCGGTTCCGCGAGCAGGAGGAGCGGTCGACGTTCGACTACGTCCTCGACATCGTGCGCGCGGTGCTCACCGCCGGCGAGTGGCACGTCGACGACGAGATGGAGCACACGTTCGCACGCATCTTCTTCGGTGCGATGTCGTCGGCCGGGGCGTCGGTGTCGACGGCCGAGGACGCCGACACCGAGGCGGAGCGGGTGGAGCTGGCGATCGGGTTCATCCTGTCGGGCCTCCGCGCGCTGTCCGACCAGGGCGTCCAGCTGAGCGACGCGCCTACTTCTGGAAGATGACGTTGCCGCCGTCGACCGGCACCAGCTCGATCCAGGTGTGCCCTGCGGGCACCGTGAGCTTCTGACCCTTCTTCGTGGTCAGCGTGATCGGCGACTTGGCCATCTTCCCCTTGTGCCAGAAGCCGGCGACCATCCGGCCGTTGTGGAACAGCAGCGCGTTCCCCTTGCCGGTCAGCAGCGTCTCGGGCACGTGGTTGCCAGCCGGGTCGAGGTAGCCCGCGTCACCCTCACGCACCCGCAGCACCAGCACGTTGCTGGCCGGGAACTGGTCGCCGGCCGGCGCGTTGCTGTTGAGGTTGTGGTAGCTGCCGTTGGTGAACTTCCACTCCGTGGTGCGGCCACCCGAGAACTGGGCGTTGATCGTGGTCGCCTTGATGCCCTTGGGCATGTCGCTCTCGGCGCCCCACTGGAGGTAGTCCGGCGGGGTCTTCGGCTTGGTCTTGGCCGTCGTAGCAACCTCGTTCAGGTGCACGAACAGGTTGTACGGCGCCGTGCGCTCGGTCGAGCGGTACATCCCCTTGGCACCCTCGCCGTAGAACGGGATGTGGGCGCCGTTGATCCGCGCGATGGTCTTGGCGGCGGCGCCGCTGGTCACCATCGAGGCGTGCACCGGCGAGACGACGTCGATGTCGCTGGCTCGCATCGAGCGGATCGGGCCGACGTTGGTGGGGATGTCGGAGTAGTAGAAGGCCGCCAGCCGGGTCAGGCCACCCTCGACCAGCTCCTCGACGACCATGTCGGCATGGGAGAGGCCCGACCTGCGGCTGGCTGGAGAACGTGTTGTCCATCTTCGCGACCAGGACCGGGTGGTCCAGCGCCGAGGTCTTGTTCGCCGGGACCTTGAGGCCGGTCAGCGGCCAGAACTGCGGGATCGACTGTCCACTCTGGACCGACTGGGGAGTCTCGGATTGCGGGCTCGAGCTGGACGACCCGCCGCAGGCGGTCAAGAGAAGACCGGTCGCGGTGAGGGCGGACAGGGACAGGGCAACGCGTCGCACGTGAATCTCCATCGGGGGTGTTGACTTTACGATCCGGTCCAGTGTGGACGATCCGCCTGAGGGGATCGTGAAGGGCACGCCGTGGCTGTGACCCGGGTCACCCGGCCGGTGTGGTCAGGGGGTGGCGGAGCCGCCGCTGTCGCCGGGCCCGCCGTAGTCGACCGAGTCGAGCTCGCGGTACGTCGTGGGGTCGACGAAGTCGACGTGGACGCCGGCATCCGTCGGGTCCGGGATGACGACCATCACGGCCGGCGTCGTCGTGGCTGCCTTCCCGCCCGACGTCGCGGCGAACGAGGTGCGGAAGACCAGGGGCTTCCCGCCGTTGTCGCTCGACGTCGCCGGCAGGTGCGCGAGCACCTGGCTCTCGGTGTTCGCGTCGACCGGTGAGAGCCCCTGGTACGTCACGCCCTTCGCTGCGAGCGCGTCGTTGAAGCCCGGCGGCAGCTCGGAGTAGACGTCGACCGACGACGCCTCGTTGCGGCCGTGCGTGAGCACGAAGCCGAGGACGCCGAACCAGACGACGAACACCACGGCACCGATGACGAGGTGCACCGGCCTGAAGCCCGGCGGGGCCCCCGTGCGTCGGACGTAGTCAGGAGACAAGCTTGGCGCCCCCGTCGACGTACAGCGTCTGGCCGGTGATGTACGACGCCTCGTCGCTGCACAGGAACGCGGCCGCTGCCGCGATGTCCTCGGGGAAGCCGACCCGGCGTACCGGGTTGCGGTCGGCGGCGGCCTGGCGGAAGTCCTCGACGGCCATGCCCACCCGGGTCGCGGTCGCGTCGGTCATGTCGCTGGCGATGAAGCCGGGCGCGATGGCGTTGGCGTTGACGCCGAAAGGCCCGAGCTCGATGCCGAGCGTGCGGACGAAGCCCTGCAGCCCCATCTTCGCAGCGGCGTAGTTGGCCTGGCCGCGGTTGCCCAGCGCCGAGACGCTGGAGAGGCAGACGACCTTGCCGTACTTCTGCTCGACGAAGTGCCGCTGCGCCGCGCGCGTCATCAGGAAGGCGCCGCGGAGGTGGACGGCGATCACGGTGTCCCAGTCGTCGTCGCTCATCTTGAACAGCAGGTTGTCGCGGGTGACGCCGGCGTTGTTGACCAGGATGTGCAGCGCCCCGAGCTCCACCACCACCCGGTCGACCGCGGCCTTCACCGAGTCGCCGTCACTGACGTCGCACCCGACCCCGAGGTGGCGCTGTCCCTCGCCCGTCGCGAGCCCGACCGGCCGCCTTGGCTGCCTGGCTCTCGTCGAGGTCGAGGACCGCAACCGATGCGCCTTCGTCGGCGAAGCGGGTGGCGATGCCGAGCCCGATCCCCCGCGCGGCTCCCGTGACGACGGCGATGCGCCCGTCGAAGCGACCCATGTCCTGACTCCTCGCGGCTCGGCGTGGCGGGTGGTCCGAGCCCTCGACTCGGACCACCGGCCACTGTAGAGGCCGGCCGGAAAGAGTCGGGCGCGGGCACGGTCAGGCGGTTGGGGAGGGCCTCGTCGCTGCCTCGGCCTGGGCTCGCAGGCCCTCGATGCCGGTCGAGGTGGCGAGCACGGCCTGGACGGCCGGGTCGTCGGACCGGGTCAGCGCCACGAGCAGGCGGGCACCGGTCATGCCGGGGACCCGTCGCGCCTCGTCACGATCGTCGGTCTCGAGGCGGTCGCGCAGCGTCGCGCGGCGTACGTCGCGCAGCAACGCGCGGAGCTCGCGCGAGAAGCGCGGACCGTCGTCGCGGCGACTACGAGGACCGCGGCGACCGCGACCCTCGTGGTGCTCGTGGTCCTCGTGACCGTGGTGTCGGTGGTGGTGTCGGCGACCGCGCCGCCCGCTGCGGGAGCGCCTGCGCTCAGACCGCGTGGCCCAGCCGTCGGCGACGTCGGCACCGAGGTTGGCGCGGACGGCCTCGCGGACCCGGTCGAGGTCGATGCCGATGGCCTTGAGCGCCTCACGGTCCTCGGCATAGTCGGGTGCCTCGGCTGGCTCGGATGTCTCGTCGGTCGTCCGGCTCGGGGTCGACGTGGTGCTGTGCGACCAGGTCGCGGGCGCCGTCGAGGTTGATGCCGTGGTCCCACAGGGCGGCGTATGCCGTACCGCGCGGGTTGGCGAGCAGGCCGAGGAGGAGGTGGCCGGGGCCGACCTCCCGGTGGCCGAGCTCGCGGGCGATGTCCGTCGCCTGAGCGACGGCGATCCGGGATTCGGTGTCGAATCGGCTGTTCATGGTGGTGCTCCTGTCTGAGGTTTCTTGCGTCCCGCGGCTCAGCTGAAGGAGTCGCGGGAGTGCTTCTGGTGAACCGCCTGCCGGCTGACCTGCAGCACGTCGGCGATCGCCTGCCAGCTCCAGCCCTGGTCGCGCGCACTGCGGACCTGCACCGCCTCGAGGCGGTCGGCCAGCGCACGGAGGGCCCGGACGGCGGCGAGTCCCTGCTCGGGATCGTTGCTCGCCGCACTCTCGGAGAGTTCGGCAGCGTTGTTCACCACGTCAAGTTAACCTGACAGATGCCTGTATGTCAACTTTTCCTGACAACCCAGTTCGTCGTCAGGACGCCGTCGTTGAGCAATTCCGGGCTCCCGTACGTCGTCCTAGGTATGAGCGGATCGCAGCTCAGCAACGGCGAGGGCCTCTCGAGGGCGCTTTTCGCCGATCATGCCGAGGCACTGCTGGCGTATGTCCAGCGGCTGGTGCGGGGCGATCGGCAGCTGGCCGAAGACATCGTTCAGGAGACGCTGCTGAGGGCGTGGAAGACCGCGGACCGGGTGCCGGCACAGTCACGACGGCCGTGGATGTTCGTCACGGCACGGCATCTCGTCATCGACGCGTACCGCGCCCGCCAGTCCCGGCCCACCGAGGTGACCGCGGAGCTGATGGACCTGACCGCCACGGAGGATGACCTGGACGCCGCGCTCGACGCCATCGTCGTGGCCGACGCCTTGCGGACGCTCAGCTCCGAGCACCGAGCAGTCCTCTTCGACAGCTACTACCGCGGCCAGACCGCCAACCAGATCGCCGAGGCGCGGGGCATCCCGCCCGGCACGGTCCGGTCCCGGATGCACTACGCGCTGCGGGCCATGCGGCTGGCCCTGCACGAGAGGGGGATGAGCCGATGACGACATGCCAGATGGGTGTCGAGCTCGGGGCCTACGTGCTCCACGCGTTGGAGGACGACGACGACGAGCAGGTACGCCGCCATGTGGCGGACTGCGATCTGTGCCGGGAAGAGGTGCGCGACCTCTCGTTCACGGTGTCCCTCCTTGCGCTGCTGACCCCCGATGATCTCGACCAACTTGACGTCGACAACGTGGCACTCACGGTCAGCCCAGCCGGGACTGCCGCGACACCCACGCCGGAGGCTCGGCCGGGGCACCGCCCGAGCCGTCGGGTCGTCCTCGTGGTGGCCGCGGCGCTGGTCGCGACCCTCGGCGTCCCGGCAGTCCGCGTGATGGAGCACCCCGCCTCCGCGCCGTCGGCCACGGTGATCCAGGCGAGCGACCCGGCCACGAACGTCAGGGCCGCGGTGACCCTGGCCCGACAGGACAGCGGGACCCGGGTTCAGCTCAGCCTCTCCGGCGCCTACCCCAAGGGCTGGTGCTCGCTCGTGGCCCACTCCCGCGACGGGCGGACCGACACGGCCGCCACCTGGCGCGCCGACTCGGACGGTGCCGCCCACGTGGCGGGGATGACGGCGATCCCCACCAACCGACTCAGCGAGCTCGACGTCGTGACCGACACCGGACGCGTGCTCGTCCATATCCCCGTGCACCAGGCCACCTGATGGCACGGGCCGACCGAGAAGAGGAACAATGACCAGCTATTCCCTCCACCTGAAGCGCGCTGCCCTGCCCGCGCTCGCCATCGGCGTACTCGCCCTCGCCGGGTGCGGCTCGAACAGCGGCTCCCGGTCGTCATCAGCGAGCGACAGCGGGCAGGGCTCCGGCGCCGTCGTCACAGTGAGCGACGCGAGCGGAGACAACGTGCTCGTCGACGCGTCCGGACGAGCTCTCTACGTCAGCGACCAGGAGAAGAACAAAGTGCTGTGCACCAGCGGCGCCTGCGGCGCGATCTGGACGCCGTTGACGGTGACGGACAAGAGCGACATCACCGCGCCGGGACGCCTGGCCCGCAATCTCGGCACGACTGCACGCCCCGACGGCAGCACCCAGGTCACGTTCGAGGGCCGCCCCCTCTACACGTTCTCGTTCGACCACTCCGCCGGCGAGGTCAACGGCGACGGCCAGCAGGACAGCTTCGACGGCACCGACTTCACCTGGCATACGGCCACGCCGAGTGGGAGCGCGGCAGCCGTGCACTCCATGCCCTCCACGGCGCCGTCGACTGGGCCGTCCTCGCCGTACGGCAACGGCGGCTACAACTACTAGGTCGTCATGTCCGACGTCATCGAGCAGACTCCTCGGGCCACTGCCAGGAGAGGGCCGCGTTTCGCGTCCTGGACGCTGCGCATCATCACCGCCGGCGCGCTCGCGGTCGACGCGTGGGTCCACCTGGATCTGGCCACTCGGTACGACCCCAACCGCGGGACCGGTCCGCTCAGCCAGGGCGACCTGTTCCGGATCGAGGCCGTCGTCTCGGGACTGGTCGCGCTCGCGCTACTTGTCTCCGGTCGCCGTGTCGTGTGGATCGCCGCCTGGCTGGTGGCGGCCTCAGCGGTCGGAGCGATCCTCCTCTTGCGCTACCACGACCCCGGCCGGCTGGGGCCGCTGCCTGACATGTACGAACCAGTCTGGTTCCGCGAGAAGGCGATCGCCGGCGTCGCCGAGGGCCTGGCCCTGGTCACTGCGACCTTCGGCCTGATCGGGCACTGGTGGCGCTCGCACAGCGCGGCCGAGCGGTCGGTGTGACCGGCAGGTGAGACCGTCAGCCGATCGCGGCCCGCAACCGTGCGGCGTACTCCTCCGCCTCGCCGTCGGCGTACTTGGTGCGCGGCCAGAAGAAGCCGCGCAGGCCGTCACCCTTGGTACGCGGGACGACATGCAGGTGCAGGTGGGCGACCGACTGGCTGACGACGTTGTTCATCGCCACGAAGCTGCCCTGGGCGCCGAGCCCCTCGACCACGGCACCCGCCAGGACCTGAGCCGCCGCGAGGAACCCGTCGCGCAGGCCGGCCGGTAGGTCTAGCAGCGTGACGACGTGCTTGCGCGGCACCAGGAGGGCGTGCCCTTTGAACACCGGCCGCGCGTCGAGGAACGCCAGGAAGTCCGGCTGGTCGAGCACCACCTCGGCCCGGGTCTCCCCCGCGATGATCGAGCAGAAAGCGCAGCCGGCCGCCATGGCCCAACGGTAGGGGCCGACACCCTCCCACGCTCGACTCGCCTCGCCTGTCGGTGCTCACGCGCGCCGGTGGATGCGTTCGCGGCTCTCTCCCGGCTTCTGGATGGCCAGTCCGTCCCGCACCTCCTGGACCATCTCTGGGGACGGCTCGATGCCCAGGTCTCGCGAGAGGTCATGGCGGTACTCCGCCAGGACGCTCGCGGCCAGAGCGCGGTTGCCCAGGGCCATGTGTGCGCGGATCAGCAGCCGACGCGAGCTCTCGCGCAACGGCTCGAGCGAGACGGCGTCGTGCGCAGCCGCGAGGGCGAGATCGGCGTGCCCTTGGTCGAGCTCGTGCAGCGCAAGGACCTCCAACGCACGGATGCGTCGATGGTGCAGACGCTCACGCTCGAAAATCACCCAGTCGTCGTACCAGCCGGGCAACAGCTCACCGGTCCCGAGGAGGGACTCAGCGCGTTCTGCGTCGCAGCTGTTGTCGCGCACGACCTGCTCCGCGCAGTTGATGAGATCGGCCAGGTCGACCAAGACCGACGGCCGCAAGTTCACCGTGGACCTGTCGACGGCGAGCACGTTCGGTGCTGCACGACGCACCTTGAGCACGGCAGCGCGCACACTGTTCATGGCGCGGGACTCATGACTGTTCGGCCACAGGGTTCCGGCAATGTACGGACGATGACAGGCGCCGCGTATCGCAAGCAAGGCGAGCAACCGCTCCTCGCGTCGACCGAGGTGAACACCCGCTCCATCGACCCGCAAGGAGAAGGCGCCAATCAGGTGGAGGTCTACGGGCTGGGCGCGCCCGATCGCAGTGCCCCGCATGTCCCCCACCCCCGCTCCGACGGGGACTCGGCGTGCCGGGAGGAGAGGTCCCCGTCAACTACTCGTGTGACCCACGGTCACCACTGTGACCTGAGATGTCAAGGGTGACCAGTACGTCCGTCGCGCCGATCGGCACCGGCGCGCTCGCGCAGGCAGCTCCGGAACGAGCGGTCAGGAGCCCAGCGCCGTCAGCCACTCCTCGAATCGATCGAGGGCTTCGGCAGCTGTCGCCACGGTATAGACGGTGTCTCCCTCGCCACCGGGCTGTGTCATGGTGAGACGCACGAGGGACACGCCGCCGTTAGCCGTTCGCCACAAACTCGCCACGAGCACGCCGTCGGCATCCGACGACGTTGGTGCATCACTCATGGCGACCCCATCTATGGGCGTGGGTTGCTCGACCCAACAAGGTTCTCTCACTCTCCCCGAGTTGTAGCACGCACACGGACGGATGGAGCCGGAATCCACTCATCTCGAGCCAAGAAAGGGGCTGCCAGCTTGACCTGTCACGCCCCGATCACGCTCGAGTAACGCCGCGATCACGGTCGAGTCACGCCGCAGGCCTTCCACTGAAAAGAGCATCCGCTCATCAGTGCGCAGGAAGGGGGTGAACCACATGCGAAAGGAACTGACCATCAGCGAGCTCGACGCCGAGTTCATCGAGCTCGTCCCGGCACGGGAGACGCTGAGCGTCGGCAACACGAACTGGGCTGCTGTCTACGCGTCCAACTCGTCGCTGGCCCTGAACGCCGCAAGCGTGTACTCGAACGCCAGCAGCACGGCGGTCCAGAACATCTCCATCACCCAAGGCTGACAGCCACGGGGTGTGCTGAGGGCTCACCCCCGCTCGAGCGTCACGTCACGAGCTGGGAAGGAGGTGAACACGTATGCGCACACTTCCCGAAGTGCGTTGTGCGGATCTCGACGCCGCAACTGCCCAATTGCTGCCGGACCGCGAGACGCTCAGCTGCTCTGTGGGCTGCGTCAACGTCACGAACGTCGTAGGGGTCAACGTGGCCGTCGCCATCAACGCGGCCAGCATCAACGCCAACGCCAACGCCATCGCGGCCCAGTACCTCACGAGCGCCGGCGTCTCGTAGTCCGCAACCTGACATGGCGGCGGGTGTGCACGCTCTGGCGCGCCCGCCGTCATCACGCCAGAGCCACAACCAAAGCCACAACCAGAGCACCCACCAGAGCACCCACCAGAGCACCCACCAGAGCACCCACCAGAGCAATGGACACGACAGCGATGCATCCTGCACAGTCGCCCACGGGCGGCGCTCCGCTGACAGCCTCGTCGCCAGACGAGAGCGACGTAGTCTGCGGTTGGCAGGTCGCGACCGGCGTCACGGAGCTGGGGCAGGCCCACGGTTCCGGCCTCCAGGAGCGGAGCTACCTGGTACGCCGCGGCGACGGGCAGGTCATCCAGCTCTCCGAGCTGTTGCATCTCGTACTCCGTCATCTGGATCCGGACATACCGGCAGACCACGTCGCCGACGACGTCAGCCTCGACTTCGGTCGGCGACTTTCCACCGACGGACTGCGGCACCTCGTGCAGACGCGGCTGATCGCGCTCGGACTCGTCACCCAAGCCGGCGTCGACCCACCGCCGCCACCTCGCGCGAAGCCACTGTTGTCCCTGGGCTTCAGAGGCACCTTGATCCCAACCGGCGTCGTCGGCACTCTGGCCCGGGGCCTGGCATGGAGCTACCGGCCACCAGTGGTCGTCGCGGTGTCGGCCGGATTCGTAGCGTTGGACGTCACCCTGGTGCGCCGGGGCGACCTCCTGGGTGCCTTCGAGCAGCTCGTGGCAACACCCGTGATGTTCCTCGCCATCCTCCTGCTGCTCAATGGCGCGGCCGTGGTGCACGAGCTGGGTCACGCGACAGCCTGTCGGTACGGTGGAGCGGTACCCGGGCGGATCGGCGTCGGCGTATACATCGTGTACCCGGCGTACTTCACCGAGGTCACCGATTCGTACCGACTCGGTCGCATGGGCAGGGTGAGGACGGACCTGGGTGGGCTCTATTTCAACGCGTGGACCGTGCTCGTGCTCGGGGCCGGCTACCTGGCGAGTGGCAGCCCACTGCTCCTGCTGACGACGGTCATGTTGCAGGTACAGATGGTTCAACAGCTGATCCCGGCGGTCCGCTTCGACGGCTACTACGTGCTGGCAGACCTGGCCGGCGTACCCGACCTCTTCAACCGCGTGGGTCCGGTGCTGCGGAGTCTGCTACCGGGACGTCCTGCGGACCCTCGGGTGCTCGAGCTACGGACCTACGCCCGGCGAACTGTGGTTGCGTGGGTCCTGCTTGTCGTCCCACTCCTGACGTTCTGCTTCGGATGGCTGTTGTGGACCTTGCCGTTCTTCGTCGACCAGCTCGTCGGAGGCACGCAACAGCAGTGGAATCTCGCGACGCATGCCTGGCCCGCCGGGGACCTCGCCTTGGTCGCGGTCGCCGTGATCTCCATGATCCTGCTCGCGCTGCCGGCCATCGGGCTCATCGTTCTGCTCTGGCGACTGACCGCGCTGTCGCAACCCCTGCTGGTGCGGTTTGCCAGGCGTCTTTCCACTGAACAGGAGGCCCCCATGGCCATCCATCCCACCTCGACCGCCGACACGACACCGGAGTACACCCGCCCACACATCACGTGGGACCCGGTTGAGCCACGGTTGACCGCCGGCGAGTTCACCGACGCAATCATGTTGCCTACGCAGAGAGTGGCCCCCGACTCAGGCTGGCGACGGGCGATCCACACCAGCACCCGAGGCAAGGTCAATCTCGGGCCCGGGCCCGCACAGCTCCGCCGAGAGGAGACGGAGCAGAGGCTTCGGGCGCCGTTCGACGGATCTCGGCACGTGGTGGTCATGAGTCGCAAGGGCGGGGTCGGCAAGACGACGATGACCCTGGCTCTGGGGAGCACCTTCGCGTCGTTACGAGGAGACCGGGTGATGGCCGTGGACGCCAATCCCGACGCCGGCAACCTCGCCCATCGAGTGGCCCCGACCAACGGACGCACGATCACCGACGTGCTGACGGATCTGGACACCATCACCAGCTACGCACAGCTGCGTCAGTACTCGATCCAGGCGCCACGCTCACGGCTGGAGGTACTCGCCTCTGATGACGACCCCTCGATCGGGATGGCCCTTCATCGCGAGGACTACCATCGGCTCATCGAGCTGTTGGACCGGTTCTACAACCTGCTCCTCCTGGACACGGGTACCGGAATCCTCGACAGCGCCAACCAAGGTCTCATCTCGGAAGCCGACCAGCTGGTGCTTGTGCTTCGTGCCGGTCTCGACGGCGGGCGTGCAGCGGCACTCACCCTGGACTGGCTCGACCAGCACGATCATCAAGACCTGGTGAGTCACGCAGTGGTCGTGATCAACGGGGTCCGCCCCGGAACGGGCGCGCCGATCGAACCGATGCAGCAGCACTTCGAGCGCCGCTGTCGCGACGTCATGTGCGTACCGTGGGACCGGGCTCTGGAGACAGGGGCACAGACCGAGATCGACGGGCTGCAACGCGCCACGCGCGACTCTCTCGTCGCGGTGGCGGCGGCCGTCGCCGACAACTTCCGGGAAGGGCGATGGTCATGACGTCGACACGCTCCAAGACGATCATTGCGACGATGGCAGGTCTGCTGGTCCTGTCGGCTTCCGGAGCGCCGGCTCGCGGCATGACCGGGCCCGTCACGGTCGACCTGACCGCCTCGGCACAGCCCCACGCCGCGGGTGCTCACGACACCGACCTCGCGTTCCACGTCGACAGCGTGCAGGAAGCCAGCACCCACGCGGCGACGACAGCGACGACTTCCTCGGTCTGTGACGGGTGCTCCGGGGAGGCGGTGAGCGTGCAGGTGATGTACGTCGATCACTCCCCAGTCATGAAGCTGGACAACGTCGCGGTCGCCTGGACCCAGGACTGCTCGGCGTGCGACGCGACCGCGGTGTCCCTGCAGGTGGTGGTCGTGAGCGGGCCCGGGGCCCTCATCACCGCGAATCGCGCCCTCGCTCTCAACGCGGCATGCGACACCTGCAACGCAACGTCTGGTGCCTATCAACTGGTCGTGTCCGGGAACGCCCAGAGCCGCTTCACTGCCCCGACCCTTCGCTCGCTCGAGGCATGGGCGACCTGGCAGGCGCGGTTGCTGAGCGAGCCATCCGTGCACGTTCTCTCGCAGCTCCAGCAGAAGCTGGCCCTCAGGCAGCTCGCGCTGCTCGTCAACGCGAAGCTGGGCACCGGAACGATGGCGGCACACGCGCGCGTCACAGGTCACTAGGTACCGGACCAGGGGCAGCACGAGGATCCGGGTCACCGCAGGGGGAGACAACCGGCCGGCCGGACCGGTCTCCTGGTCGGGCTCCCTGCCGCGGCCGCGATACAGAGCCTGACCAAATATGCGAGTTCCCGGTGTCGGTGACACCGGGATCTCGTGCGTGGTCAATAGGCAGTCAGTGGAGCTGGCGGGAATCGAACCCGCGTCCTCGAGCGTCGTACCAGGTCTTCTCCGGGTGCAGTCAGCGATGTCGTTTTCTCAGTCCCGGTGCTCGCGCTGGCGCGTCACCGACGGACTCAGTCAGGATGAAGTCCCGGCCGCCCCTCCTGACAGAGAGCGGCCAGCGAGCCTTCTAGATGAGGCCTGGGTCCGGGTCGAAGGCAATCACCCGGTCAGACCCTTCGGTCACCGCTCAGGCGGCGAGAGCGAAGTCAGTGCGCTTAGCGTTGGCACTTATGGTTTTCCGGCGAACGTTTACGAGGTGACGCCGGCTTCTCGACCCGCTTCCCCTGGAACCAACGTCCCAAGTCGAAACCGATCAGCCCCCTGTTGAGTTGTGTGTCCATCGTAAGGGTTCAACCCGCGGACGACGATTCCGATTCCCCGAACAGGCGTACGCCGTTGCCCCAGCAGACATCACGGAGCCAGTCGTCGCCCAGGGCGAGGCGGGCCAGACCGGCGAGCTGCTCGGCGTACTGATAGGGGATGTTCGGGAAATCCGAACCCAGCAGGACCTTCGGCTGCAGGTCGCGAAGCCGCGGCACCAGGTCGGCCGGGAACGCCGCGCCGAGCTGGTCGAAGAACGGCGTGAAGACCATCGTGGTGTCGACCCGCACGTGCTCGTGCGCCGCGGCCAGGTCGAGGAACTCGGCGTACTCTGGCGCGCCGAGGTGGGCGATCACCAGCGCGAGTCCCGGGTAGGAGCGCAGCAGATCGGCCACCGGTCTCGGCCCGGTGTACGCCGTGGCGACCGGCCCGGAGCCGGCGTGGACAACCACCGGGACACGGGCGTCCTCGAGCACCCCCCATACGTCGTCGAGCAGCGGGTCGCGTACGTCGAACCCGCCGACCTGCACGTGCACCTTGAAGATCTCGGCGCCCGACCCGATCCGCATCGCGACGTACGCCGCGGCGCCGGGCTCCGGGTAGAAGGTGGCCGAGCGCAGACACCCGGGCGTCCGCTCGGCGAACCTGAACGACCAGTCGTTGAGGAACTCCGCCATCTCCGGCTTGTGCGCGTAGGGCAACGCCGAGAACCGGCGTACACCGAAGCCGCGCAGCGCGGCCACCAGCTTCTCGTCCGGCCCGCGGTACTCCAACGGCCAGATGCTCCCGATCAGCGGACCGGCGTTGTCGAACTGGTGCCGGACCTTGGCCATGACCCGCGGTGGCAGGAAGTGCGTGTGCGTGTCGAACAGCCCCGGCAGGCCGAGGTCGCGCGCGAACCCTCGCGCATCGAGCACCGGATCGAGGGTCACAAGGGTTTGACCAGGATCAGGGTCGGGCCATTCCAGTCGATCCGCCGGAGCTCGTTCATCGCCACGAAGCCCGTGGCCAGGTAGAACTCCCGCGTCCGCGCGTACTCCGGCGCTCTCGCTCGACGGGCCGACGGTGTGGACCTCGAGGATCCGCACGCCGCTTTCACGCAGGTCGGACTCGATCGCGTCGAGCAGCAGCCGACCGATGCCTTCGCGATGCCGGTCGCGGCGTACGGCGATCAGGTGCAGCTCGCGCGACTGCGGGAAGTGCTCGTTGAGGAGCGCGAGCCCGACGACCTCGTCCCCGTCGACCGCGAGGTACGACGGCACCCGGCCGGCGTCCTCGACGTACGACGTAGTGGCCTCGGGGATCCCGAACCACTCGGGAAGGGACGCCAGGATCTCCCGCGCCGCGTCGGGGTCGTGGCGGCGCACCACCTCGATCGGCATCAGTCCTGGTGGCCCTTGAGCCGGCGTCCGACCGCTTGCTCCTTCTCGCGGTTCGCCTGCCGCTCGGCGAGCGCATGCCTTTTGTCGTAGGTCTTCTTGCCACGGGCGAGCGCGATCTCGACCTTGGCCCGCCCGTCCTTGAAGTAGAGGGCGAGCGGCACGAGCGTGTAGCCCTTGTCGTTGATCTTGCGCTCGATCTTGTCGATCTCGGAGCGGTTGAGCAGCAGTTTGCGGCGGCGGCGGGCGGCGTGGTTGGTCCAGGTGCCCTGGGTGTACTCCGGGATGTGGACGCCATGCAGCCACACCTCATGGCCGTCGACCTCGGCGAACCCGTCCACCAGGGTGGCCCGGCCCTGCCGCAGCGACTTCACCTCGGTGCCCATCAGCACGAGCCCGGCCTCCCACGTGTCCTCCACGTGATAGTCGTGTCGCGCCTTGCGGTTCTGCGCGATCAGCTTGCGCCCCTGCTCCTTCGGCATCCGGCCATTGTCCCAGGAGGGGTCAACCGGATTGGGCGTCGGTGTCAGCTCAGCCAGGGGGTGGGGTTCACTGCGGTCCCGTTGACCATCACCGTGAAGTGGGTATGGCAGCCCGTCGACCAGCCCGTCGTCCCGATCAGCCCGACGACCTGGCCGCGCGAGACGCGCTGGCCGACGTGGCTGCGGTACGCCGAGAGGTGGTTGTAGATCACGGTGACGTTCTTGCCGTTGATGAGGCCGAGGTTGAGGAACAGCCGGTTGCCCCAGACCGAGGAGTAGTACTCAGAGAGCACGGTGCCGTTGCCGGCCGCCCAGATCGGGGTGCCGCAGGCGGCGCCGAAGTCGTCGCCGTCGTGCAGGCCCCAGTAGTGACCGATCGGGTTGAGGCGGTAGCCGTACGGCGAGGTGATCGGACCGTTCACCGGCCGCATCAGCAGTCCACCGGTCGGCCCTCTGTAGCCGCCACCGCGGCGACGCTCACGGGCGATCTCCGCCATCAGCTGGCGGTGCACCCGGGCCGCACGAGCCTTGGACCGGGCCAGGAGCGCCCGGTCATGGGCCTTCGCCTTCATGGCCAGCGCCCAGGCGTGCTTCTTGGCCTTCACGGTCTTGATGACGCGCTTCTTGGCGTGGAGCGCCTGCTCCTGGTATCGCCGCTTCAGCTCGAGGTTGGCCCGCGCCTGCTCCTTCTTCCGCGCGACCTGGTCGCGGGCCTTCGCCCGCTCGTCGGTCTGTACCTGGAGCAGGACCTGCGAGGCCTTGAGGCTGTCGAGGATCTGGTCCTGGGAGTCGAGGACGAGACTGTTGTTGTCCTGCTTCGTGCTGAGGTCGGCCGGGGTCTGAGCGTTCAGCAGCGACAGGAAGCCCATGAGCTGCGGGTCGCCCTCCTCATAGAAACCGGTGACGGTGTTCACGAGTTGCTCGCGCTGGCTGTCGACTGCCCGCCGCTCGCGCTCCAGGTTGGCCTTCGCCCGCTCGAGGCGAGCCTTGGCGCGCTCCAGCTGGCGACGGATCTGGTGGAGCCGGTGGCGGGCCGCCTGCACGTGGGCGCGCGCGACCTGGAGGTCGTGGCGCGCGGCGCGCAGCTCGGACCGGGAACGCGACAGCGCCTCGTAGGCACGCCGGGTCTGCTTGCTCGACTCGTCCAGGTCGGCCTGGGCGTGCTTCACGGAGTGCTGGGCCTGCGCCTGCTGGTCGCGAAGATGCTTGATGTCTGCGTGTGCGAGTGAAGTCGTTGCACCGCCGACGCCCAAGGCGGTCACCGTGATGGCGACGACCAGGCGCTGGCGTGCGGTGGCGGGGAAGAGTCGCACCGATAAGCCTTCGCGGTCGGGGAAGCGGCCACCAGGACGCTAACCGACCGGACTCACACTTTGAGGTATTTGCGGGTCAGCACGAGTGTCGGAATCACGGTGAGCGCCGGGCCGAGGATCGCGATCCAGACCAGAGCCCAGTAGTAGTCGTTGTTGCCGACCCACGTGATGAAGCTCAGATCCCTGGTCAGCTGCTTCTTGACCACGAACTCCATGAACCCCCACAACGCGCCCGCGGCCAGCGCCACACCGATGACCGCGGTGACCAGTGCCTCCATCAGGAACGGCAGGGCGATGTAGAGCGTCGAGGCTCCGACCAGGCGCATGATCCCGATCTCACGGCGCCGGGCGAACGCTGCCAGTCGAATGGTGTTCGCGACCAGCAGGAGCGCCGCCACGACGAGGACGATCGCGGTGCCCCAGCCGCCCCATTTGAGCTTGGCGATGGTGTTGTAGATCGGCGCCAAGAGCTTGTGCACGTCCTGCACATGCGAGACGCCGTCGAGGCCGACGACCGCGCTCTCGACGTCGCGGAACTGGTTCGGATCCTTGAGCGTGATGCGGATCGACTGCGGCATGTCGGCGGCCGTGATCGGCGAGTTCGGGCCGTCGTACTTGCCCGGGAACTGCTCCTGGAGCTTCTCGAAGGCCATCTTCTGCGAGATGGACTCCGTGCTGGCGACCTGCGAGTTGGTGTCGATCACCTTCTGGACGGCGGACTTCTGCGCATCGGTGACCTCGCTGGTGCACGCCGGATTGCCGTCGTGGCGGCTGCACATGTAGACCGTGACCGTCAGCTGGTTGCCCCACTGGGCGGACACCCGCTTGGCCTCCTGGTTGAGCAGGACGCCGAGGCCGACGAGGGTCAGCGAGACGAAGAGGGTGAGGACCACCGCGATGTGCATCGAGAGGTTTCGGCGCAGGCCGTTGCCGAGCTCGGTGAAGACGTAACGCAGCTGCATGGGAAGGATTTCTCCGGTCGGTTGCTTGTCGTGTCGTGCTGGCCGCGTCGTCCGGCCGGCGGTCAGTGCTGGTAGCCGTACACGCCTTGTGCGTGGTCGCGGACGACGATTCCTTCGGACAGCTCGATGACGCGCTTGCGCATCTGGTCGACCACGCCCGCGTCGTGGGTGGCCATCACGACCGTGGTGCCCGTCCGGTTGATCCGGTCGAGCAGCTTCATGATCCCGACCGAGGTGGTCGGGTCGAGGTTTCCGGTCGGCTCGTCGGCGATCAGGATCATCGGCCGGTTGACGAACGCGCGAGCGATGGCCACCCGCTGCTGCTCGCCGCCTGACAGCTCGTCGGGCATCCGGTCGCCTTTGCCGTCGAGGCCGACCAGGTCCAAGGTCTCTGGCACCGTGCGCCTGATGTCGCCACGCGACTTGCCGATCACCTGAAGCGCGAAGGCGACGTTCTCGGACACGGTCTTGTTGGGGAGCAGCCGGAAGTCTTGGAATACGGTGCCGATCTGGCGACGCAACCGCGGCACCTTCCACCCGGCCAGCCGGTTGATCTCCTTGCCCGCGACGTAGACACGACCCTTGGTGCAGCGCGTCTCGCGCAGCACGAGGCGCAGCGCGGTCGACTTCCCGGAGCCGGAGGTGCCGACGAGGAAGACGAACTCGCCCTTCTCGATGTCGATCGAGACATTGTCGAGCGCGGAGTGGGTGCCACCGGGGTAGGTCTTGGTGACCTTTTCGAATCGGATCACCCCAGGGACGGTAGCCGAGTCCGGCAACGGTCCGGGCATCCGCGCGTCGGGCGTGTGGCAACGCGCTGCCAACGGGCGGTCCTGGCCGGGGCCATCGCGACTCCCCTATGCTCGGGCGGTGCTCCTCACCGTGGAGCGAGTCGCACTGCTCCGCCGCGTAGAGCTGTTCTCCGGAACACCCGACCGGGTCCTGGCCGGAGTGGCGTCCGTACTCGACGAGATCAACTTCACTCCCGGCGACGTCTTGATGCGTGAAGGTGGCGTCGAGGACTGGCTGTTCGTGATCGTCGAGGGTGAGGTCGAGGTGACGAGGAGCGATCGACGAGTCACTCTCGGAGCCGGCTCTGTCGTCGGTGAGCTCGCGGTTCTCGACCCGCAGCCGCGGTCCGCGACGGTGGCGGCTCTGAGCCCGGTGCTGGCCTTCCGGCTGCGGCGTGAGGCGTTCCAGGAGGCGGTCGAGAGCCAACCCGAGATCGCCATGGGTGTCATCACCGAGCTGGTACGACGGCTCCGCGAGTCGCACGAGAAACCACCCACCTGATGCGAGCGCGGCTGTTCCTGCTGGGTGGCCAGACCCTGGCTCTCGGGCTCACAGTCGCGTTCCTCGTGGTGCCGGCCAGCGCCCTCCTGCTCCATGCGTACGGCGCCCGGAGCCTGCCCTACGTCTATCTCGCCGTCGCGGTCTCGGGGGTGGTGGTCTCGTGGGCCATGCGCCGGGCGCAGGCCAGGCTGAGTCTGGCTGCGCTTGCGATCACGGTGCTGGCCGCCTACCTCGTGCTCGTCGCGGCCGGCTACGCGGTCCTGACCACGGCAGATGTCGACTGGGTCACCTTCCCGTTGGTGGTGCTGTTCCCGCTGGCGATCCCGGTCGGCTTCGTCCTGGTCGGGGCGCAGGCGGGCCGGCTGCTCGACGTACGCCAGATGAAGGAATACTTCCCCCGGGTCGTCGGTGGTTTCTCGGTCGGCTTCGCCGTCGGCGGCCTGCTCGCGGCCTGGCTGGTCCAGGTGCTGGCCGGGCCGGACCGACTGTTCCTGATCGACCTGGTCGCCGGAGCGGCGATGCTCGCCCTCGTCGCCGAGACCGCGCGCCGGTACCCCGACCAGATGCGGGCCAGGCCTCCGGCCGCACCACCTGCGCCCGCAGATGGTGCTCCCCTGCGCCGAGTGCCGCTGAGTGGGCTGGTGCTGGCGATCTTCGGGTACCAGGTGCTCTCCGCGGCGGTCACGCAGCTCCTGGACTACATCGTCTGGGAGCGCGCCGCGGCTCGCTACGGGGACGCCGGCGACCTGGCGCACTTCCAGGGCCTGTACGGCGCAGCCATCAACATCGTGGCCATCGCATTCGTGGTGCTGCTCGCCGGCCGGCTGCTGAGCAGGTTCGGGGTCGGTCTGGGGCTGGCCGCCAACCCGGGCGTCGTGGTGGTGCTGCTGGTGGCGGGGAACCTGATCGGGTGGTCCGCCGGCGTGGCCGGTCTCGTCTTCCTGCTGGTGGTGTGCTCTCAGCAGATCGGCGACATCTCGTTGACCGACGGGATGACCCGGACGGCGATCAACGCGACCTACCAGGCCCTCCCGGCGGACCAACGGCTCCGTACCCAGACGGTCGTCGAGGGAGCGGGGGTTCCGCTGGCCCTGGGTCTGGTCGGTGCCCTGCTGCTCCTGTTCCGGGTCCTGGGACTCGAGGTGCGGACGGTGGAGCTGGCGGGCCTGCTGATGTCCGTCGTGTGGCTGGTGCTGGCGCTCGTCGCCTACCGGCAGTACGGCGTCGGGCTCCGTGGACTTGTCACGCGTCGGGCCTGGGAGCCGGCGGCCCTGCAGGTCCGTGGGGACGCCGGCCTGAACGCGGTCCAGCGTTTGCTCTCCAGCGCCGACCCCCGCGACGTCGAGGTCGGTCTCGACGCGCTCGCGGACTCGCAGAGTCCGGCGTTCGCGGCGCAGGTCGGTGCCCTGCTCTCGGCGGACACCCCAGCCGGCGTACGCGCCACGGCGGCACGGGCGTCGCTGGTGAGCGGCGATGTCACGGCGCGCGCTGAAGTGAGTCGCCTGCTCGACGACCCAGACCCTGCCGTGCGGGCGGCGTCGGCGGCCGCCCTGGTCGACGCGCCGGGTCAGGTGGGCGAGAGGGCGCGCGTGGAGTGGTCTTCCCTGGTCGCTGACGATGCCCCGGACGTCGTCGGTCATGCGCTCCGTGCGGCAGCGTCGTCTCCGAGCCCGTTCTTCGTCCCACACCTGGTCGAGGTCGCGGGGAGCCGGGTCCACGAGGGTCCCCTGGCCCAAGCCCTGGCGGCGCACGCCGAGCACCTCGGCCCCGCGCTCGGCGAGATGCTGGTCGATCGGCACGGGAGCCGACGGGTACGCGAACGTCTCGTACGTGCGGTCACCGCCGCCGGCGGTCGCGTCGCCCCCGTCAGGTTCGACGTCGATGCCGCCCTTCAGGATCAGCGCATCCGGGCGTCTCGGGCTCGCGGGGCTCTGGCCCATCTGGATGAGTCACCCTCCCTTGACCCGCTCCGGCGCGCCATTCTCGACGAGCTCGACGGCCTGGCCACCGAGACGACGACGCTCCTCGAGCTGGCGACCGGGCAGCGCGGACTGGCCCGCGCCGTACACGCCCTCGACTCGGCCGATGCCGGCGAGCGGGCGCTCGCACACGAGGCCCTCGAGGTGACAGCGGGGCACACCCAGGCGTCGTGGGTCCTGGCGCTCGTGCGTTCGGACGCGCACGCCCGAGATCGACGCGAAGGACCAGGTCTCGGAGTGGCTCGCCGACCTGATTGACGACCCGGACGGGGTCTGGCAGGAGCCCTGGCTGCGCGTCTGTGCGCTGTACGCCGCCCCGAGAGTCCTGGGAGAGCGCGCGGCCGAGCTGGCCCGGCCCTTCCTCGACGACCCCCTGCCGGAGGTCGCCGAGACGGCTCGGTGGGTGTTGCGGGCCTGAGCCGGGGTCAGCCGGCTGCGACCTCGGCCGAACGCCGCCAGCGGATGCCGGCTTCGAGGAAGCCGTCGATGTCACCGTCGAAGACGGCCTGCGGGTTGCCGACCTCGTACTCGGTACGCAGGTCCTTGACCATCTGGTACGGGTTCAGCACGTAGCTGCGCATCTGGTCGCCCCAGCTGGCGTTCGCGTCTCCGCGCAGGGCGTCGAGCTCGGCGCGCTCCTCGGCCTTCTTGAGTGCGAGCAGCTTGGCCTTGAGGATCACCATGGCCGACGCCTTGTTCTGCAGCTGCGACTTCTCGTTCTGGCAGGAGACGACGATGCCGGTGGGGATGTGGGTGAGCCGCACCGCTGAGTCGGTGGTGTTGACGCTCTGCCCGCCCGGGCCGGATGAGCGGTAGACGTCGACCCGGATCTCCTCCTCGGGGATCTCGATCTCGTCGGTCTGCTCGAGCACCGGCACGACCTCGACGGCGGCGAACGACGTCTGGCGTCGGCCCTGGTTGTCGAACGGGCTGATCCGCACCAGGCGGTGAGTGCCGCCCTCGACACTGAGCGTCCCGTACGCGTATGGCGCGTGGATGGCGAACGTGGCCGACTTGATGCCGGCTTCCTCGGCGTAGGAGGTGTCGAAGACCTCGACGTTGTACTTGTTCCGCTCGGCCCAGCGCGTGTACATCCGCATCAGCATCTCGGCGAAGTCCGCGGCGTCGACACCGCCGGCGCCGGACCGGATCGTGAGCAGCGCCTCGCGCTCGTCGTACTCACCGGACAGGAGGGTGCGGACCTCCAGGTTCTCGACGGCCTGATGGATCCGGCGAAGCTCGACCTCGGCGTCGGCGAGTGACGAGGAGTCGTTCTCCTCCTGCGACAGCTGGACCATGATCTCGACATCGTCGAGACGCTGCTGGAGCTCGGTGAACCGGTCCAGCTGACCCTGCAGCCCGGAGAGGCGGCCGGTGACCCGGGTGGCGTTCGCCTGGTCGTCCCAGAGATCGGGCGCGGCGACCTGCTCGCCGAGGTCGGCGATGTCGCGACGCATGCGGTCGAGATCGAGCACCTGGCCGATGGTCTTCATCGTCGCCCGAAGCTGCTTGATCTCGACGTCGAAATCGGTAGCGGCCACGAGGAGCAAGATTACGGCAGGAGTCCTCGTGACCGGCATTCGCCGAACCTTCCGGTCACTGGGTGCAGAGCACCGCCGGGGACCCGACGGCCCCAAGCCCGTCGAGGCCGTCGACGACGCTGGCGCTGTCGAAGCGGATCTTCAGGGGTGCCGTCCCGAACGTGAAGTCGTTCGGGTCAGACTCACCCAGCCCGTAGGTGTGGCTGAACCACGGCGTTCCGTCGGCCGTCGCGGTGACCGTTGCCTGGCTCCCGGTCACCGAGTCGTCGGAGAGGCCGAACGTGCCGCGGAACCGGATGCACTTGTGACCGAGGTTGAACTCGACGACCTGGGTCGTGGGCGCGCCCGGGTAGTGATAGATCTCCGCCTCCAGCGACGAGGGGTAGGTCACGCCGTTCATCGACACCGACGTCTCGGGGTCGAAGTCGACCTGGTTCACCGCGGGCAGCGTGGTCAGCGAGGTCCACTTGAACACGTCCACGATCACGGTTTGACTCACGCCGCGCTTGTGGTGCCTCGTGGCCGGCATGACGACGCGGTACTGCCGCCGTTTGTTCACCGTCGGCTTGTCGAACGTCTGGTAGTGGCCGTCGCGGTGGACGAGGGCGTTGTGCTGGTTCTTCCACGTCGTGTCGGCGTTCGCGCGCTCCTGCAGGACCACGAGCTTGCCGGCCCCGGACCTGTTCACCTTGCCGGTGAACACGACCTTCTTGCCGAGAGTCACCTCGGTGGTGCTGGCCCTGATCGTCACGTGCCAGGCCGGGCGGTGGGCCGCCTGGGCTGGGCCCGGGACCGCGACCGCGGCCCCGGCCAGAGCGACCGCCGCAGCGACCGTGCGGATCATGTTGCGCATGGCTGCACCTCCTCGCGAGATGACGTCATTGGGTGCAGTGGACCTGCGGCGTACCGAAGGCGCCCAAGCCGAAGGTGCCGCCGGTGGTGTTCATGTCGGTCGCCAGCAGCTTGATCTTCAGAGGCTTGTCCAGGGCGACTGTCTTTGTCTCCGACTGGCCGAGGTCGAAGGTCTTGTCGTAGACCGAGGTGCCGTCGGAGAGAACGCCGACCTCTGCCTGCCCCCCGGTCGACGAGTTGTCGTTGATGCCGAAAGTGCTTCGCATCTTGTCGCACAGGTGGTCGAGGTTGAACTCGATGGACGCCGTCTGGCGAGTGGCGTTCGTGCTCACCGAGTGCTTGTAGGTGGTGCCGTTGATGTCGACGTCGTGGAAGAACATGCTGTGGGAGTTGACGGCGGAGAGGCCGGTGAGGTTGACCCAGTCGTAGACCGTGACCTTCACGGTCTTGCTGACGCCCTTGCTGTGCTTGCCGGTGGCCGGCATCACCAAGCGGTACGAATGCGTGGTGTTCACGCTCGGCTTGTCGGACACCGAGTACTTGCCGTGACCGTTGATCGTGGCCTTGCGCTGGGTCACCCAGGGCTTTCCGTGCTTGAACTTCTCCTGCAACTGGACCTTCTCACCCGCAGCGGCGGCGCTCGGTCGGACGGTCCCGGTGAAGGTGACCTTCTGGCCCACGTTGAGGGCGGTGGCACTGGCCTTGACGCTGACGACCCAGGTGCTGCCCGCGTGTGCCGCCGTGACAGGCAGCGTCGCGAGCCCCAGGGCGATCGCGCTGATGGCGACGAACTTGCGCATTCGAACTCATCTCTGCTCAGGGGACCCCTTCCCGTGGGGTCCGTCGCTGGTCCGATGCACCGCCACGTCGATCGGTTCGGTGTGACTTTCAGGACCCGGGTGAACGGCCCGTGACCCAGCCTCGATCTGCACCTGGTTGACGCTGACCGCGCGGACCACCAACGATGAGCGCGTGGTGGTCGCGCTCGTGGTCGTTCTCGTCGTGGCCCTGGCTATCGCTCTCGTGCTCGGCGAGGTCGTCCACCGTCACCGAGGCCCCCGCGCGGACGCACACCATGGCGGCTTCAGGCTCGACCTGCTCGCCGGCGCCACGCTCACCCTGGCCGTCGTGATGTGCTCGTTCATGCTCGCCTCGAGCTGGGGCACCTGGGACAGCGCCGCGCGAGACTCCGGCAGTGAGGCGGGCGCTGTGTCGGGCCTCTTCCAGTCCGGCAGCGACCTGCCGAACCAAGGCGATGCCCAGCGGATCGGCCAGGACACGATCTGCTACGCCCGCGCCATCGCGGAGAACGAGTGGCCACTGCTGGGAGCCGGCGCGGAGCCCGCTTCCCCCGAGGCCGACCACTGGCGTGTGCAGCTGGAGAAGGACATCCGCCTGGCGCAGACCCACAGCGTGCCGTTCATCTCCTCGGTCCCGATCGCCGACGCGCAACGCAGCCAGACCCACTACATGAGGCTGGTCGGCTCCACACGGCAGCCTCCGCCATACCTCTTCGTCCTGCTGATCCTGGTCTGCACGTCGGCGATCTTCCTCATCACCGCGTTCACAGTCCACGGCATCCCGGCACGCGTGAGGATCCCTGTGATCGCCGTCGTCACGTTCCTTCTGGTCGCGACGCTCGCGGTGATCGTCGACCTCTCGCATCCCTACAACGGCGTGAACCAGGTGGGACCCGGCTTCATGCGCCAGGTCGCCGCCGCGAGCAGCCGCGACTTCCAGCTGCTGTGGGGTCACCCCCAGCAGGCCTGCGACTCGTTGGGACGCCCGATCTCCTGACCGCCTCCTCGCCTACTGGGCGAGGAACCCGCCGTCGACCGGCAGCACTGCGCCGGTGACGAAAGACGCGTCGTCGCTGGCGAGGAAGAGGATCGCGGAGGCGACCTCGTCGGGCCGGCCGAGGCGGCCCATGGGGTGCTGGGCGAGGATCGCCTCGAGGTATTCCGGACCGCCGGGCTCGTCGGGCAGCCGCTGCACGCGCTCGGTGTTGATGGTGCCGGGCGCGACGGCGTTCACCCGGATGCCGTGCTCGGCGAGCTCGACGGCGAGGTGCTTGGTGAGGCCGGTGGCGACGAACTTGGCCGGGCCGTAGGTGGCCTGTCCCTTCTGGCCGGCCATCCCGGAGATCGAGCTGAGGCAGATCACCGAGCCGCCGCGGCCGGTCTCACGCATGGCGGCGACGGCGTACTTGCAGGTCAGGAACATGCCGCGACCGTCGACGGCCATGACGTGGTCCCAGTCCTCGGTGGTGGAGTCGGCGAGGGAGCCGAGCGGGATGATGCCGGCGTTGGCCACCAGCACGTCGAGGCCGGCGTACACCGTGACCGCAGCGTCGACGATCCGCCGCGCGTCGGCGTCGTGCGACACGTCGGCGAGCACCGTGGTGACCTCGGCGCCGAACTCACCGTTCACCTGGCCGGCGAGCCGCTTCAGGCCCTCGGCGTCGACGTCGTTCAGCACCAGCCGTGCGCCCTCGGCAGCGAACCGGACCGCCGTAGCCCGCCCGATGCCGGCCGCCGCGCCCGTGACGACGGCCACTTTGCCGACGAGCCGACCCGCTCCTGCGCTCATTGCTTCTCCTCATTCCTGGGGATTCGCAATTCTTTACCTTCGACACGGCCTCCGTCGTCGTAACCTGTACTCCTTCCCCCTGTTGAGTTGGAGTTGGGCAGATCCATCCAAGGAGGGGCGTCAATGGCGGGCAAGCACCGCAGGGTCGTCCAGGTGCATGGTGATGACACCTATGAACGCATCTGGGAGTTGGTCCGTCTCGGGGCTGTCGTGAGCGTCGAGTTCGTGCTGGCCGATGACCGCCAGATGCTCGCCACCACGACCATCGTCGACGACCACGGCGTCACCGTGGACCAGACAGTCGTCGAGGTCTGACGGCTCCTCAGTCCTCAATGGCCGTCCGAGTTGACCGGCCCTCAGATGTGTACGTCGGACTTGTCGTGAGCGGCCGGCGGCGGCTTCGGCCCGATCCGCTTGACGCTGCCGCAGTAGCTACAGGTGTGGAAGGCGCCGTAGTTGTCACCCTCGACGGGGCCCCATTGATGTCCTCGCACGAGACAACGCAGATTCCGCATGAGATCGCCTCCTCGGGTCCGAGACCGGACACCAGTGTGCTCCCAGGTTCAGATCACCGCCAGACCTCGCCGCCCGTGCCAGGGCGCTACTGATCGACCCCGACCGTCGCCGCGCTGGCCGCTCCGACACTCGCCTGTTCTGGTGAGCCCGGGACGTGGAGCGGCAGGTGGAGGGGGGCATGGACCTCGACGACCACGCGCTGTCTGGATGAGTCCACCGAGACCTGCGCGGTGAGGCCGGGGTATCGGGTGTACGCGCCGATGCGGTGCAGATAGCTGAACACCGCGGCCCGGGCCACATCTGCGTCGAGATGGAGGTCGGCGTCCAGGCCGTTGCCGTATGCCTCGTCACCGGACGCGCCGGCGTCGGCCGCGGTGAGAGCGGCACCATCGGCCAGGGTGTCGAGCCCCTGGCGCTGGAGGTACGCCGCGGACGCGTCGGTGACCACCGCGGTCATCATCAGGAGCACGACGGCGAGGCCGATGATCAGCAGGGCCACGGTGCCGTACTGGTCACGTCGACGCTCAGCCACCGCCGACCTCCTGGAACTGCCCGATCGGCACTGTCTGGGTCGCGTCGAGGGCGAAGCTCGGCCGGTTGCTCCCGAGCGCGCTCGGCATCATCGGCAGCACGACCCGGGAGTACACCGAGACCGTGATCACCGAGGTGCCCTGGTGGCAGTCGCTCGGGTACGGCGTACAGGTCACCCGCACCTCGGGCGTCACGCCGTGCACGCCCTGATCGTCCAGGGCGACCCGGGCCGCGGTCCGGGCGCGGACCAGGCCGGAGGCGTCGTCGGGGGCGAGCACGTACGCACGGGCGGCGGCACGCGCGGCGGCCGAGACACCGAAGGCACCGCGCTGCACCTGGAACACCGACATCACGATCCACAGAACAGGCAGCAACAGCAGGATCCCGAGCCAGGACAGCTCGACCAGGGCACTCCCCCGCTGCTCATGGCCCGGCATCGGGTTGCTCCTCCACCGCGTGGCCCGAGACCTCGAACGCGACCGCTGGGCCACCCAGCCCGAGCGCCGGCACGACGACGTGCACCGTCACCTCGACTGCCGGCGCACCGTCGACGGTGACCTCACGCGCCGAGACGCCCTGCGCATAGCGACCGGCGAGAACCTCGCTGATCTGGCTCCGGGTTCGCGCGGCTCCGTCGTCAGGTTCGCGGTCGAGGGTGGCGGCGTACCGCGCTCCCTCGGACGCCGCTGCGGTCACGGTGTTGCGCACGAAGAGCACCAGCGCGACCTGCAGCACCCCCAGGAAGAGTGGGACGAGCAGGACGAGCACCAGGACGAAGTCGACGACGGCCGCACCGCGCTGCGGCTGGCGGTGCATCAGTCAGTGGACGCTGTTCAGCGCCGTGGTCAGCATCTGGCCGAGCTGGGGCTTGGCCAGCGAGTACAGCGCTCCGACCAGCCCGGCCGTCATCACGGTGACCAGAACCCATCCGGGCACGTCGCCTCGCTCGTCGTGCGGGCGCGACAGGAGCAGGAGCCGTCGGGTCAGCAGGCGGATGAGTGGGTTCATCGGTTCCTCTTCTCTGTCGGGCCGGTCAGGGAGTCGTCAGGTGCAGCCCGATGACGCCGGGCCAGAAGGCGATCAGGACGGTGACGGGGAGGATGAGGAACACGACCGGCACCATCATGAAGATCTCCTTGCGCGCGGCGACCTCGATCAGCTCCCGCTTGCTCGCCTCGCGGACATCGGCGGCCTGAGCGTGCAGGACGTCGGCGAGCGGGGTGCCACGCTCGACCGCGACGGCGACGCCCTGGGCGAACCGCGCGACTGAAGAGACCCCGGTTGTGGCGGCCATCCGGTCGAAGGCCTGGGCGACCGGCTCACCGGTGCGCACCGAAGCGAGCACGGCGGCGAGGTCGCGCGAGAGCTCGCCACCACTACGCCGTACGACGCGGTCCAGGGCGGCGACCGGGCCCTCGCCGGCGGCGACGGCGAGTGCCAGGAGCTCGGCCAGTACCGGGAACTCAGCGGTCACCTTGCGCTCGCGGGCGGTCACCTGGGATGTCAGGTATGTGTCCCTGGCGAGTACACCGGTCGCGAACCCGACGGCGCACAGCAGCAGTGACGACACGGTGTCGCCGCCGCCACCGAGGGTGGTGAGCAGGCAGTACGCCGCGACCACGGCGAACCCGGCCAGGCCCCACAGCACCTGCTCGATCCGGAAGTCGTGGACAGTCTTGTCGAGTGTCGCCCGCGCAAGGCGGCGTCGTACCGACGCGGCACCACCGAGCACGCGCTCGACCCCGTTGGCCGCGGCTCGCAGCGCCGGGCCGAAGACCCCGGCCGCTGCGGACATCGGTGAGGACGTCGGCTCGTCCATCGCGGCCGGACGACCCAGCCGTGGCACATCGCGGACGTACGGCAGGACCCGCAGGGCAAGGGTCGGCCGATGGATGGCTCGCAATCGGGTGACGACGAGGATCAGCCCGAGACCCGCGGTGGCGCCCAGGAGTGACCCGGCCAGCTGCGGGCTCATGACAGGATCCGGCGTTCGCGTGGGAGGCGACCGATGCGCATCATCAGGCGGTATGCGACCAGGCACGTGCCGGCCGTGAAGATCAGGACGAGCGTGCCGGCCGGTGACGCGTAGCGACGGATCACCGTCGGCTGGAAGCTCATCATCAGCAGGACGAGCCAGGGTGCGGCGACGGCGAGGCGGGCGCCGTTCACCGTCCAGGCCTGGCGCGCCTCGAGCTCGGACCGGGTCCGTGACTCGTCGCGGAGGTAGCCCGACAGGTTGCGCAGCAACCGTCCCAGCTCGCCGCCACCGACCTCGCGAGCCACCCGGAGCCCTTCGACGACACGGTCGCCGACCGGGTCCGCGAGACGGGCCTTCAGCCGGTCGAGGCTCTCACCGAAGCGGCCGGTCACCTGGTAGTCCAAGGCGAATGCCTCGAACGACGGCCGCAACGGCTCTGGGCCGCGGACGGACAGCTGCGCGAGCGCCTCGGGCAGCGACAGCCCGGCCCGGACGGCGCTGGCGAGGTTGTCGACCGCCTCGGGCCAGACCTCCGCGAAGTCACGCTGCCGCCGCCGTGCGCGAGCGGACACCACGACGACGGGGAGATAGAAGCCCATCGCGCCGAACACCAGTGCGACCGGCGGCGTGCGGGTGACGATCTGCATCAGCAGCGCGGACGCGCAGCCCAGGACGCTGCACAGCACCAAGAAGGCGGAGACGGACACGTGCCCCAGCCCAGCCCGCGCGAGCAGCTCGCGGACGCGGGAGTGCCCACGGCGTACCCGAGGTCGGCGCCGCGGCACGGCGAATGCCGACCAGACCAGCAGCAGTCCGACACCGACCCCGAGTCCGACCAGGACACCCATCAACCGCCTCCAGCGAGCAGTGAATGGACGTCGACGCCGATGCGTTCGTACCGCTCGGGGTGCGGTGGCATCCCGCCCGCGCGACGCAAGTCACCGGACCGGCGTTCGAAGATCGGCTCGATCTCGATCACGTCGTGCTCGACGCGGCCGGGCACGCCGACGATCTCGTTCACCCGGCGTACGCCGTGCTGGTCGATGCCGAGGTGCACCACCAGGTCGACGCTCGCCGCGACCGTCGGGACGACGAAGCGGGCCGAGACGTTCTCGCCGGCGAGCAGCGGCAGGGTGCACATCTTGACCAGCGCCTCGCGCGCGGAGTTGGCGTGGAGGGTGCACATCCCGGGCACGCCGGCGTTGAGCGCCAGCAGCAGGTCGAGGCACTCCTCGGCCCGCACCTCACCGACCAGGATCCGGCTCGGCCGCATGCGCAGGCTCTCCTTGACCAGATCGCGCAGCTTGATCTCGCCGGTGCCCTCCAGGCCGCTCTGGCGAGTCTGCATCGCGACCCAGTCCGGATGCGGGAACCGCAGCTCGAAGACTTCCTCAGCGCTGATCACGCGGTCTCCGCCGGGGATCGCCGCGGCGAGGCAATTGAGCAGGGTGGTCTTGCCGGCCTGGGTGGCGCCGGCGACCAGGATGTTCAGGCCGGCGCGGACGGACGCCTCGAGGAACGCCGCAGCCTGTGGCGTCAGGGTGCCGAGCTCGACCAGCTCGCCGAGCCGGGCCGCGGTGAGGACGAACTTCCGGACGTTCACCGCCGTCCAGCCGCGACTGATGCCCTCGAGGACGACGTGGAGCCGGTGGCCCTCGGGCAGGACGGCGTCGACGAAAGGCCTCGAGATGTCGATGCGCCGGCCGGAGCTCTTCAGCATCCGCTCGACCAGCTCCTGCACCTGGGCGCCGGTGAGCATCAGGTTGGTCAGCTCGTGGCGGCCGCGGCGGGCGATGAACACCCGCGAGGGGTCGTTGATCCAGACCTCTTCGACGGACGGGTCATCGAGGAACGGCTGGAGCGGCCCGAAGCCTGACACCCGGGCGACCAGCTCGCCGACCATCGACTCGACGTCGCTGACCGGCGCGACGACGCCCGTCAGGCTGCGCTCGTCGTGAGCCCGGACGACTCCCTCGGCCAGACGGCGTACGACGATCGCGTCGCGCTGCGGGTCGACTCCCTCGCGGCGCACGGCCTCGCGCACCCGCTGGTCGAGCGACTCGACCAGGTCGGCGTGCGCGTCCGCGGCGATGACAGACATCGATCCCTCTCCCGAGTAAGAGATCCGTTGAGGCAACGTACGACCGGCACCGCCTGTTGGGGAAGGGGAAGCAGCAATTCTGTGGACGACTCGCCGGTTGCGACCGGCGAACACACGTCGGCAGCCAGAGCGAGGCGGAACCGCGGCATTACGCGGAACAACGTGTGTTCGTAGGTCCGGTACCGCCAGGGCTCAAGCGGCCGGTCGGCCACAACCGCGCATCGTGTGCGCTTGTGGCCCCGGATCCGGGGCCCATCGGGGCCACAATCGTGCACGGAGGGGCGTTGTGGCCCTCCCCGCCGTACGTCCACTCAGTCGTAGTAGCGGCGGACGCTGGAGCCGATGCGGGTGACGTCGGTGCCGTAGACGTGGATGGAGATCGCGGTGGTGTCCCCGATGTTGTGGACGCGGTGGATGTCGCCCGGCGGAGCGAAGCCGCTGACGTCGCCGACGTGGTTGTCGCTCTGGCCGACCAGCTGGAGGTCGGCGTCGTACAGGTCCTCGTGCTCGACGCCCTGGATCACGCCGAAGGCACACCAGGTCACGTGGTCGTGGATGCGGGTCGCCTGGCCGGGACGCCAGACGAGCCCGATGATAGAGAAGGCCCCGTCCGGCTCCACGTGGAGGGTGTGGCCGCGGTAGTTGTCCGACGAGCCGAGCCGTTGCTCGGCGGTCAGTACGTCGGGCGTGGGTAGGTGCTGGCGCAGCTGTTCGGCGACGAGCTGGGCGGTGTCTGACCAGCTGAGGTGCTCGCCCACGGCGGAGCGGACACCCGCGACGAGCTCGGTCAGGCCGGTGACGGTGCGAGTCGGAGTCGTGGTCATGCTCCGAGCGTGCCCCAGCTCGGCTCATGCGTCCAATGTCAATTCGCGCGTCGACTCATAGATAGACTTGATGAATGTTGGATCTCACCCGGCTGCGCATCATCGACGCCGTCGCCCGCCGCGGGTCCGTCACGGCCGCCGCGAAGGAGCTGCACTACTCACAACCGTCTGTCAGCCACCACCTCGCGCGGCTCGAGGCCGAAACGGGCGCGCAGCTCCTCCAGCGAGTCGGACGCGGTATCCGGCTCACCCCCGCCGGGAATCTCCTGGCCGCCCGGGCTGCCGAGATCCTCGGTCGGCTGGATGCGGCCGACGCGGAGCTGTCCGCGCACGTCGGGCTGAACGCCGGTCGGGTACGGCTGGCCGGCTTCTCCTCGGCGATCGGGTCGCTGGTGCCCGGCGCCCTGGCCACGCTCGCACAGAAGCATCCCGACCTGCAGGTCACGCTGACCGACACCCATCCACCCGAGGCCCTGGAGCTGCTCCGCACCGGCCAGGTCGAGGTCGCGGTCATCTTCCGGTACGACGAGACAGAGCCCGAGCCGGAGGGAGTGCGACTGCATCACCTGCTCGACGATCCGGTGTACCTGCTGTCGACCCGCCGACGGAGCGGGATCGCCGCGCTCCGTGACGCGACCTGGATCGCCGGCTGCGACCGGTGCCGCCTCCATCTGCTCTCACTCTGCGCCGAGGAGGGGTTCGAGCCACGCATCGGCTACATCTCCGACGACATGGTGGTGATGCAGGCGCTGGTGGCAGCCGGACTCGGCGTGACGACGATCCCCGGACTGGCACTCCGCGCCCACAGAGCCACGGGCATCGTCGCCCACGAGCTGCTCGGATCTCGGCGACACGTCTACGCCGCGACGTACGGCGAACCACCCGACCCGCCTGCGACGACCGCGCTGGTGTCGGCACTCGTCGAAGCCGCCGGCACCGCGGACGACGTCAGCGCCCCTCGCCACTGAGCTCGGCGAGCCTCGCCAGCCCGGGACCCATGTGCACCTGCAGACGATCAAGGGCGTCGTCCAGGGCCGGTGATCCGCCGTGCTCCGGCGGGATGCGCGCGGGGTTGATCGCGACGGTGTCGGCCCAGGCCTTGATGTCGGGCTCCGCCCCGAACGACGTCGCCGCCCGTGTGCCCAGGACGTTCATGGTCGCCCACTCGGCCAAGCTGTTCGGGAACGGCGTCGACGGGCACAGCCGGTTCTTCTCCGCGTCGTCCTCCCGCGTGGCCTCCACGTAGCCGGCGATGGCCGCGCCGAAGCACGGGAAACCGGCCCGGACCGGTTGCAGGGTGATCGAGGGTCCCCAGATGGGCACTCTCGGTGGGTACTTCAACCCGGACGCCGCACAGTGCACGACAAGTGCGTCGCGCGCGATGTCCACCGGCCCCTCCTCGAGGGAGATCCGGGCCGGCCGCACCGACCGGATATGCCCGAGTCGTACGACGTGCTCGATGCTGCGGAGCTGCTTCAGCTCCCACGTGGCCAGGGTCGGGGTCTTCGCCATCGTGGGCGTGACCGAGCGGTCTATGCGCAGCATGATGCCGGCGTCCTCCAGGCGGAGGAACAGGTCGTCCAACGACGCCGCAGCCTCCCCAGCCGCCATCGTGTCGGCGACCATGCCCAGGTACACCGCGGGGTCCGGCTGCACCACCGCCCGGTTCATCATCCACGGATCGCGCGGCCTCACCCAGCAGATCGCATCCGGTTCCACGCCTCGGGCGAGCAGCCAGATGCAGGCGTCGGTCGCGGTCTTGCCCGACCCCACGATCACGTACTGGCTCGGCGCCTCGGTCAGCCGCGCGAGCTGGTTGACCGGGATCACCGCCACGCCGTCGGAGACGTCGAACGGCGGCGGCGTCTCCGCGGGAATGTCCGGGGCGAGATACCGGGCGTCGACGATCCGACACCCCTGGGGTGCGTCGTACCGCTGACCCGAGACGCGCGAGACGAACGTGCGATCGCCGAGGTACTCGCAGTTGGCGAAGAACTCGACCTTGCCCGACTCCAGCATCCGCTCGGCAAGCACGTTTCCGTAGTAGGCGCAGATCTCGGAGACCGTGGCCCGCTCTTGAAGGCCCTTCTCAGGCCCGTGCTGCTGCAGACGGCCAGCCCCGAGCAACGTCGACGGGACACCGTAGAACGCCGAAGCCTGATGGAGGCGGACGAACGGATAGGCCTCAAGCCAGTGCCCACCGACACTGTGGCGGCGGTCGACGATCGCCACGCGTACGTCGGCGTGGTCGATCAGGGCATCGGTGAAGGCCATGCCCATGGCGCCGGCGCCCACCACGAGATAGTCCGCTTCGATGGTGCGCGCCACGGGTCACACCCAAGCACGCGACCGACGACCGGTCCACGGGTGGTCAGGTCCGGGTGAGCGCCTCGATCTCCGGCTCGCTCCAGGCGCCATGGATGCCGGGGGCGGCCGCCAGGTAGCGGGCGGTCCGGGCGCCGTCGTAGCCGTGTGCCTCGGCCAGGCCGGTGGTGATCCAGTGCAGGTACGCCGCGGTCGGCGCCGCCAGCCGCAGACTCCCGACGTCGTGGTGGGTGATCGTGAACATCGGCGCGCCTTCGAGCTCGCCGAGGCGCACCACCGTCTCGTAGCGACCGGGTCCGATGGTGACCAGCGACTCCACGTCCGGCAGGAGGCCCGCCAGGTCCTCGGCGAACTCACCGCCGGGAGGAAGTCGACGCTCCTGGGCTGCGATGTCGCCGAACTGCTCGGTGGTGACCAAGTAGGCGCGGCAGGCCACGATTCCCGGCGCCGCGCGATCGTAGAACGCCATCCCACCACCCCACACGCGAGACTCCTCGGCGAACACCAGGCCGCCCGGCACCTCGACGCCCAGGGTGCGCGAGGGGTCGCTCGGGTCCCGGCAACCCGTGTAGTCGCGAGAGCCGCCGAGCGGACGTCCTCCGGACAAGTAGCAACGGAACCGGGCCATGGCAAGGTTCGAAGCGTACGCGACGTACCAGATCTGAGGCAGGCCCATCTCAGACCGGCAACGGCGTTTCCTCGAGGGCGAGCCGGGCCTCCTCGAGCAGGACGCGCTCGGCCTCCCGGTAACGTCTGTCCGCCTCGGTCGGGGTGTCGCCGACGGCGGTCAGGCCGATCCGGCCGTGCTCGGTGATGCAGCTGATCATGTGGAACACGATCCCGACCTGCCGCGACTGGTCGAAGTGCAACCCGTGGCGGGCCACGATGTCGAACAGGTCGGACGCCGTCAGCCCGCGCAGCATTTCGGACTCCAGATGGTCCGTAGCCACCAGGTGCTTTTCGTGGCCGCGCGGTGTCATGAAGAGTGCGGTCGTCGGGTCGTAGCGGCCGTCGGTGAGGAACTGCAGCGTGAGGAAGGGGTGGGTCGTCCCGCCCCTGCGCAGGTTGAGCTCGATCGCGTACGGCGTCCACTCGCCGTTCGTCCCGCGCACCACCACGAAGTCGACCGCGAAGCGGCCCAGTGCGCCCTTCCCCGCCAGCCATCGACCGATGGACTCCGCTGGCTGGGTGATGGCCTTCGCGTAGCCGGGAGCCGCGGGGAACTTGCAGCCGAGGTATTTCTGCCCGCTGGCGCCCCCGAGCAGCTGGTCGTGGGTCGACAACAGCTCGACCGCGCCACCGGGCAGCACCCGGAGCTGGACGCTGGGGCTCTCGATCTCCTCGCCGACGATCCGCTCCTCGACGATCCCCGCACCCTGCTCGAACTTGGCCAGGTAGACGTCGAGCGGCGTGGTCTCCGACTCCAGCTCCATGCTCCGCAGACGGTCCAGAACCGCAGCGCGCTCGTCCGAGGACCCGGGTGCCGGCAGCCCTGACAGTCGCACGAGCGCGTTGCCCGACCCGGAGACACCTTCGTTGAGCTTGATGATGACGCTGTCCATCGATGGCCGTTCGGCCCGCATCCCGACCACCGCATCTGCCATGTCGTCGAGGGTGCGCAGGTTCTCCACGCCCAGCGGATAGGGGACGCCGACCTCGGCGAACATCCTGCGGCAGCCGGACTTGGAGCCGATCGGGGCGAGCCGCGGGTCGGCGCCGTACATCGGGATCCCGAGGCTCAGTGCGACGTCACGCTCGAGCTCGGTCGTGTTGTAGGGGATGAGATGCGAACGTTCCCGGTTCGGGATCAGGGCCGCGATCCGCGCCAGGAGGTGCGGCCGCTCCAGGAGCTTCTCGCTCAGCGAACGCGGGGACGCGTCGTCGACATGGACGAGGGACAGTCGGGAGCGGGCATGGCTGGGGATCACTCCGGGGAGCAGAGCGAGGTAGTACTCGATGATTTCCGGGGCGATCGGCAGCGAGGTCACGTAGACCATCCGAAGCCTCGGCTGGCGCAGCAGCATGAGCAGGAACAGGAAGCGCTCCTCCATCGACTGGGTGATGGTCCCGCTCGACGCCGTGGCACGGTCGAGGGTGATCGACGGTACGACGACCACCGACTCGTCGTCGTGGTTGAGGCGCATCGCCTCCCAGACCCCACCCATCCGGGCCTGGAGCTCGTCGAAGCGGCGGTACCGCTCGTCCTCGTCCAGCTTCGACAGCACGTCGGCCGACGGGGCCTGCGGCGTCCAGAGGTCGCCGCTCATGACGTGATCCGCGCGTTGTCGATGCCCTTGACGTCGAACGCGTGGACGCTCCGGCTGAAGCCACGCAGCTCCCGGACGCCTGCGTCCGCACCGACGACGATCGCCCCGGCCGCGGAGTAGACCCGCTCGGTGACCAGGATCTGCCACGGCTCGGCGTCGGCGCACAGCCGGGAGGCCAGGTTCGTCACGCTCCCGATCGCCGCATAGTCGTGCCGACCGTCGAAGCCGATCCTGCCCAAGGTGGCGTAGCCCTGGGCGATCCCGATGCCGAGCGAGAGGTCGTGCCCCTCCCGCGCCCAGGACTCCGCAAGCCCGCGGACCCGTGTGCGCATCGCGACGCTCATGCGGATGGCACGTGCCGGTCCGTCGTCGCAGCGCACGGGGTCGTTGAAGAAGACCATCAGGCCGTCGCCGGCGAACCGCTCCAGGGTGCCCTCGAACCGGAAGATCAGGTCACCGAGCGCCGCGAAGTACTCGTCGAGGACTCCCATCACCTCTTCGGGCTCGCTCGCCTCGGCGAACGGCGTGAAACCCCGCAGGTCGCAGAACACGACGACGATCTCGCGTCGGTGGCTCTCGAGGAACGACTCGTCACCCGTGTCGACGATGAGCTCGGCGAGCTGGGGCGAGAGGAAGCGCCGCAGCCGACCCATCCGCTCTATCTGGGACACCTGCTCCGCCACCCGCCCCTCCAGCTCGTGGTTCCACGAGGAGAGCTCATCGGACTGGCGCTTGATGGTGTCCTGGTAGCGCTTGATCCGTGCCAGCGAGGCCACCCGTGCGAGCAGCTCGCTCTGGTTGACCGGCTTGGTCAGGAAGTCGTCGGCACCGGCTTCGAGAGCCTTGATCTTCTGCTCGTCGCCGCTCGCCGTGACCATCACGACCGGCAGGTACGCCGTAGCGGGCCGCTCCCGGATCGCCCGACACACCTGATAGCCGTCCATGCCCGGCATCACGATGTCGAGCAGCACCAGGTCGACGTCGCCCTCGTCGATCGCGGCCAGGGCTTCTTCGCCCGACGATGCGGCGCGGACGTCGTACCCGCGCGGTGTCAGGATCGCCTCGAGCAACCGGATGTTCGGGGGCTGGTCGTCGACGACGAGAACGCGCGGGTTCGGGGGAGCTGAGTCGTTCATGAGCTGCCTCCCAGCTGGAGGAAGTCGCGCACCTGCTGGGGAAGCGCGCGCACACTGATCGGTTTCTCCACGTACCCGTCGAAGCCCGACTCGAAGGCCCGCTCCCGGTCGTCGTTCATGGCGAACGCCGTCACCGCGACCACCGGGACCTGGTGGTCCTCGGCCTCTCGGATCTGCCGGAGCGCCTCGGCGCCGTCGATCCCCGGGAGCTGCAGATCCATCAGGATCAGGTCCGGCGATCTCTCGTGCGCCAGCCGGACGCCGTCCTCGCCGGTGGTCGCCTCGATCACCTCGTAGCCGGAATAGGTCAGCACGTCCCGGACCAGCTTCAGGTTCTTCGGGTTGTCCTCGACCACGAGGATGCGGCTCTGGCTCATCTGCTCACCCCGCCTCCTGCCCGGGCGCGTGCATGCGCACCGGGGCGCCGACCGTCGCCAGCGCCGTCAGCAGCTCCTCACGACGGACCGGCTTGACGAGGTATGCCGCCGCGCCCAAGGCGACACCGCGCGCCCGCTCGTCCACGATCGACACGACGATCACCGGGATGTCACGTGTCTCCGGCTCAGCCTTCAGCGCCTTCAACACCGACCACCCGTCGATGCCGGGCAGGCGGATGTCCAGCAGGACGGCGTCGGGCCGCGTCCGCCTGACCGCAGCGAGACCGGACTGACCGTCACGCGCGGTCGTGACCGTCAACGCCGCCCCGGACAAGTAGGCGCTGAACAGGTCCAGTGACGGTCTGTCGTCCTCGATGACGACGACCTCTCCGCCCGCCGGGGGCGACTCGCCGTCGTGCGATGTCGCGGCGAGCTCGCGCTCGCGAGCCGGGATCGAGAAGCCGAACGTGCTGCCCACTCCTACCTCGGTCTCCAGCCACATGCGGCCGCCCAGAAGCTCCACGATGCGCCGGGACAGGGTGAGCCCGAGTCCGGTGCCTTCCTCACGCGAGCTACCCCGTCCCCCTTGCTGGAAGGACTCGAAGATCCGCTCCCGGTCGGCCTCGGGCACGCCGATGCCGGTGTCGGTCACCGTGATGCGGATCTCGGCCCCGTCACGGACAGCCCGGACCACCACCGTTCCGCCGTCGCCGGTGAACTTGACGGCATTGGTGAGCAGGTTGAGCAGCACCTGCTTGAGCCGCAGCTCGTCGGCGTACACCTCACCCACGCCGTCGCCGACCTCGATGCCGACCTCGATGCCGTGGAGGGCGGCCCGCTCGCGGAGCATGGACGCGGCGCCCTCGAGCAGCGCGCGCAGGTCGAACGAGGCGTACTCCAGCTCCATGCGGCCGGCCTCGACCTTGGACAGGTCGAGGACCTCGTTGAGCAGCTCGAGCAGGTGTTTGCCGGATCCGTGGATGTCGCGGAGATACTCCTCCTGGCGCTCGTTGATCTCGCCGAACATCCCCTCGAGCAGGACCTCGGAGAACCCGAGCACGGCGTTGAGCGGAGTCCGCAGCTCGTGGGACATGCTCGCCAGGAACTCCGACTTGTGCCTGCTGGCCAGCTCCAGCTCGACGCTCTGCTCCTTGAGCTCCCGGAAGAGCTGTGCGTTCAGCAGGGCCAGCGCCGACTGGCTCGCGAAGGTCTCCAGCAGGTCGACGGTCTCCTCCGTGAAGTCCCCCGTCCGCTTGCGGCGGACGATCAGCGAACCGACGATCTGGTCCTCGCGCAGCATCGGTACGGCGACCAGCGAGCGCCACCCGGCGTCGTGGAGGATCTTCAGGTGGGGGTCGAGGTCCACGGCGCTCAGATCGCGGACCGCGATGGGGCGTCGCTCACGCGCCGCCCGCCCGACGAGCGTCTCGTCCAGGTCGATGCGGATGGCGCGCAGGCGTTCCACGACGCCGGGATCGGTGCGGTACACGCTCCGGACCCTGAAGCAGCGCTCCCGCTCGGAGTACTCCATGATCGAGCCGCCGTCGGTCCCGGAGAGCTCGACCGCGTGCATGGCGATGGTCGCCAGCACGTGATCGACGTCGAGGCTCGAGCTGACCGCCTCGCCCACGTTGCTCAGCGCCTCCAGCTCCTCGACCTTCTTCGCGAGCTCGGCACCACGCGACTCCAGCTGCTGCACCAGCTTCACGCTGTTGACCGCCATCGCTGCCTGACCCGCGAACGCCGTGACGATCGCCATCTCACGGTCGTCGAACGGGCTGACCTCGCTGCGCCAGACGACGAGGGCGCCGACGACATCCTCGTCGAGGAGCATCGGCGCGCCCATCGTGGTCCGATATCCGGCGATCCGCTGGAGGTCGTGTGCGCCGTAGTCCGGGTCGGCCAGGACGTCCGGGATCTGCTGAGTCCGTCGATCGAGTCCCACTCGGCCCATCAGCGTGTCGCGCTCGAGCGGCATCGGGTGCTCGGCGATGAACCTGATCGACTCCTCGGACAGACCCGTAGACGTGATCAGCCGGTAGAAGCCGTCCTCGAGGAGGCAGAGGTAGGCGGCCTGCGACCGGCAGAGCCGGCGAGCGCTTTCCACGATGGTCGTGAGGACTGCCTCGGGATCACCGGCCGATCGGCCCATGGCCGAGAGCACGCCGTCCGCTGCCTCGAACTGCTCCTGGAGAGCCGCGAAGTCTCGTCGAAGCCGGTCATGCTCCTCGACGCTGACCGTTTCTCCCGCCCGGCGATCCTCCATCGCCCGCCTCCCCTTGGCCGCCCGGCAGTACCAGGTCCCCGTGACGACGTCCTTTCGAGTGTCCTCATGATCGGGCCCTGCGGCAATCGTCCGCTGGAACCAATCGTGATGTACCATCTGGTACATGAAATACGAGACAAGCACGACGACGGCCGCGCAGCCGTCGCAGTTGTGGGCGGTCGTGGCCGACGTGGAGCGGTGGCCGGAGTGGATCGAGGTCTACGAGGAGGTACGCCGTACCTCCCCCGGCCCGATGGCGCTGGGCAGCACGGCGCACGTCAAACAGAGGGGTCTGGCCGCGGGCGACTGGACGGTGACCGAGCTCGAGGAGGGCCGGGCGTTCGCCTGGGAGTCCCGGCAGCCCGGCGTACGGATCGTCGGGCGCCACGTGGTCAGCGCCGAGCCGGCGGGCGGCAGCCGGCTGACACTCCAGCTCGAGATGACCGGCTGGATGTCCGGCGTCATGGGCGCCTTGCTGGGCAAGAAGTCGCGGCAGTACGTCGACCTCGAGTGCGCCCGCCTCACGGCGGTCGCCGAGGAGCAGCACGCGGCGTGACGGAGCCGCCCGCCACCGGGCGCCAGGCGTTGCTGGCGGGGGCGATCGGGCACTTCGCCGAGCACGGGGTCGGCGACACCAGCCTGCGCGCCCTCGCCGAGGCGATCGGCACCAGCCACCGGATGCTGATCTACCACTTCGGCTCCCGCGACGGTCTGCTCGCAGCCGTCGTCGACACCGTTGAGCAGGGCGCGCGCGACACGCTCGCCCGGATGGTCGAGGAGGCCAAGGCCGATCCCGACCCGCTCGACGCCGGTATGCGCTACTGGCGGCTGGTCACCGAGGAGGCGCTGGTCTACGGCCCGCTCTTCTTCGAGCTGACCAGCCACGCGATGCTCGGGCTTCCGTACGCCGTCGACGTCCGCGAGCGGCTGGTCACCACCTGGCTGGACGCACTGACCTCGATGTGGACGGCGCGCGGGGTACCGACCCGCGAGGGGCGAGCCCAGGCGAGCCTCGACCTGGCGATGGCGCGCGGGCTGCTGCACGACCTCCTGCTCACCGGCGACCGGAAACGGGTCGACGCGGCCATGCTCCGCTACTCGCGCGCGACCGTCGGGCGGATGCTCGAGTAGGGGTGTCAGCTCTCGAGGCGGAAGCCGACACCCCGGACGTTGACGACCCGCTCAGCGGTACTCGCTCGATCGAGCTTCTGCCGGAGCCGGCCGATGGTGACGTCGAGGGTCTTCGTCGAGCCGTACCAGCCCTCGCTCCAGACCTCCGCCATCAGCTGCGAGCGCGACACGACCTTGTCGCGGTTGGCGACGAGCACGGCCAGTACGTCGAACTCCTTCCCCGTCAGCGCCACCTCCTGGTCGCCGACGCGCACCCGGTGGGCGTCGACCTCGATGTGCAGCCGGCGGTCGCTGGGCGCGGCGGCCGCGCGGACCGTCGTACGCCGGAGCAGGGCGCGCAGGCGCGCGAGGAGCTCGGCAAGACCGAACGGCTTGGCGAGGTAGTCGTCCGCGCCGGCGTCGAGCCCGACCACCCGGTCGAGCTCACGGGTACGGGCGGTGAGCATCAGGATCGCGCCGTCGTAGCCTGCCTCGCGCAGCTTGCGGCACACGTCGAGGCCGTCCATGTCAGGCAAGCCGAGGTCCAGGATCACGATGTCGTGCTGGTGTTTGGTGGCCGCGGTGATCGCGTCCTTGCCGGTGGTGGCCTGGTCGACGGCGTAGCCCTCGCGCTCAAGCGCCTTCACGAGGGGCGAGACGATGTCCGTCTCGTCCTCCACGATGAGCACGCGCTGAGGCATGCCCGGAGCATAGGTCGACCTCGTCAACCTTCCCGATGGGCGTTCGGCCAGTGTCCGATGGCCAGGACGGGGCACAGGACTGGGCCGTTCGGGTGGGGCGAGAGGCGGGGCGTGGTTCCGCCCGCAGCGGGGACTACGGGCGGATCCACGGGCACAACCGACCCCACCCCCCGGCAGTCGGCGGCCTCCGGTACCACGCGGAATGGAGATCGCTGGTGACCGGGCACGGCCACGGTACGTAAGTCAAGGCAACGATTGACACACAACTCGTGCACGGGATGGTAACGAGCCGGTGGCGGCTCCAACCCGCGTCACAAGCGGTGTGACGGCAGCATCGACCCGTGTCAGTCCGTGAACAGGTCACCGTGATCCGCCACCCGTTCGAGCACCTCGTCGTAACGGAACTGGTCGAGGCCGACGGGATCCTCGGCCCCCTCCCCGACCTCGTCCCAGGTGACCGGGGTGGCGACGAGCGGCCGCTCGACACCGCGCATCGAGTACGGCGACACCGTGGTCTTCGAACCGGCGTTCTGCGACCAGTCGAGGAAAACCTTGCCCGAGCGCTTGGCCTTGGTCATCGTCGCCGTGACCAGCTTCGGGTGCTCGGCCTGGAGCTCCTCGGCGATGGTCTTCGCCGTCTCGGAGGTCTTGTCGGAGTCCTGCCGGCGCGGGAGATGGGCATACAGGTGGAGGCCCTTGCTGCCGCTGGTGACCGGGCGGGCGTCGAGCTTGCGCTCGGTCAGCTTGTCCCTCACGAGCAGGGCCACGCGGCAGCACTCGTGCAGCCCCGCACCCTCGCCGGGATCGAGGTCGATCACGAGCCGGTCCGCGCCACGCGGCTTGCCCTGCTTGCTCACCGTCCACTGGTGGACGTGGAGCTCCAGCGCGGCCAGGTTGGCCGCCCAGGTGAGCGTGGCGAGGTCGTCGATGATCGGGAACACGAGCCGGTCGCCGTGCCGGCTCTCGCCGCGCGAGCCGGTGGTCGGCACGTCGGCGGTGCGCACCCAGCGCGGCGTACCGGCCGGGGCGTTCTTCTCGAAGAAGCGGTCCCGCTCTACGCCGTTCGGCCAGCGGACCCGGGTGACCGGGCGGTCGTGAAGCAGGGGCAGCAGGACGGGCGCGACCTGGGCGTAGTAGTTGAGCACCTCCCCCTTCGTGGTGCCGGTGCGTGGGTAGAGGACCTTGTCCAGGTTGGAGAGCTTGAGGGTGCGGCCCCCGACCTCGACCCGGACCTCCTCACCGCCCTTCGGGCTCATCGGCCGACCGCCATGACCGGGACCCCGGCGGGGTCGAGCCGCCACATCATCCGCTTCAGGAACGTCCGCGGGGCACTGACGCAGCCGGCTGTGGCTCCGCTGCCGTTGACGTGCAGGAAGATGCCAGCGCCGCGGTGCCGCACCTGGGCGTCGTAGTTGTACGACGTGACGACGGAGAACTCGTACTGGACCGGGAAGTCTCGGAGGCGCTCGGAGCTGTCCACCTCGTTCGACCGGAGCCACCAGCGGAACCCGCCCTGGGCCTTGTTGCGGTAGCGGTTGTAGTACCGCGACTGGTTGTCCTCGACCCAGTAGTCGCCCTTGCGGATGCGGCGGTAGGGCAGGTCCCACGACCCACCGCGGGAGTGGGAGCCGAACGACGAGATCAGCCGCACCGTCCCCGACGGCGTGGTGCCGCTTCCCTGATGACGGTGCTTCGGCGCGACCAGGCCGCCATACCCGATGCGGCCGTCGCGGACGTCGTACCGACGGATCCAGTGCCCCTGCTGGAGTGCCCAGAATCCGACGCGGGCGTGGTAGGCGTGGGTGTGGTTCACGGTGACCACCTGCCGGGTGTGCTCGCGGAGCGCGACCCGCACGCCGCCGAGGGTCACGTGCGTGATGTCGGCATGTGCCGGTGCAGGCGCGGCGAGAGCCGACGCGACGAGGGCGATGGACAGCAACCCGAGCTTGCTCATGTCAGATCCTCCGGGGTCAGGTCGGCACGGGTGCCGACGTACGACGGCTGTCGGATGCGGCCCTGTGCGGACGGCCCGAGGGACTCGACGTCGACGACCAGCACCGGCTCGACCCACGTCGTACCCAGTGCGTCGATCTTCGGCACCTCGTCGGTGAACGGCGTCGTGTCGCGGGTCAGCTCGGCCAGCACCTCGCGGAGCACGGCCGCCTTCCGGCCGGCGATCCCGCTCCCGACCCGCCCCCGATAGAGCAGACCGCCGTTGGTCGGCTGGCCTACGAGCACCGCGCCCAGACGGTCCTGCGAGTCGGTCTCGCGGCGCCAGCCACCGACGACGTACGACTCCCGCCGTCGGTGGGCGAACTTCAGCCAGTCCTTGCTGCGCAGCCCCGGCCGGTAGCGGCTGGTGAGGCGCTTGCTGACGATCCCTTCCAGCCCCTGCTGGTAGGTCGCGTCGAACAGCATCCGGCCGTCGGCGTACACCGGCGGCGTCTGCCAGCGGTCGTCCTGGAGGTCGAGCTCGGCGAGCCGCTCGCGACGTACGGCGAGGGGCTCGTCGAGGAGGTCACGGTCACCCAGACGGAGGACGTCGAAGACGAGGAGGGTGACCGGAAGCCGCTCGGCCAGACGCTTCGCGCGGTCGGCTCGCGAGACGTGCATCCGCTCGGCCAGCGCCCCGAAGCTCGGTACACCGTCGGCGAAGGCGACCACCTCGCCGTCCAACAGCAGGTCGCCGACCGGGAGCCCGGCCAGCTCCGGGAAGGAGACCGTGGCGTCGTTCTCGTTGCGGCTGAACAGGCGGGTGTTGCCGGCTCGGGCGTCGACGAGAACCCGCATGCCGTCCCACTTCACCTCGTGCTGCCACTCGTCGCCGTCCGGCACGTGCGTGCCGCGGGTGGCGAGCATGGGACGCATGGGAGCCATCCTGGCAGGGCAACTTGTGCGTGCGTTCGGGGCTACCCTCCCCGATACTGGAGCAAAGGACGAGCTCACGGAGGTATGAGATGCGTGCGATCTGGAAAGGCGCGGTGTCGTTCGGGCTCGTCAGCGTGCCGGTGAAGCTGTACGCCGCCACGGAGTCCCACGACGTGTCGTTCCGGCAGGTGCACAGCAAGGACGGCGGCCGGATCAAGTACCAGCGGGTCTGCTCCATCGACGGCGAAGAGGTCGAGTACGCCGACATCGCCAAGGGCTACGAGACCGAGGACGGCGAGATGGTCATCCTCACCGACGACGACATGGCGGCCCTGCCGAGCGCGTCGTCGCGGGAGATCGCGGTCGAGAAGTTCGTGCCGAGCGACCAGATCGACCCGATGCTCTTCGAGAAGAGCTACTACCTCGAGCCGGAGAAGACCGGCGCCAAGCCGTACGCCCTGCTCCGCCAGGCGCTGCTGGACGCCGACCGGATGGCAGTGGTGACTGTTGCGCTGCGACAGCGCACCACGGTGGGTGTGTTGCGGGTGAAGGACGACGTGATCGTGATGCAGACGATGATGTGGCCCGACGAGGTGCGCACCCCGGACTTCTCCGTCGAGACCGGCGAGGTGAAGGACGCCGAGGTCAAGATGGCGAACATGCTGGTCGAGACCCTGGCCGGCGACTTCGAGCCGAGCGAGTTCGAGGACGACTACGCGGGCGCGGTCGAGGAGCTGGTGAAGAACAAGATCGAGGGCGGCGAGGTCAAGAAGACCCCGACCTCCACCAAGTCCTCCGGCGAGGTCGTCGACCTCCTCGCGGCACTCCAGCGCTCGGTGGACGCGGCCAAGAGCACACGCGGCGAGTCGACCGATGAGAAGAAGCCGGCCAAGAAGGCCGCTAAGAAGGCGACCGCCAAGAAAGCCCCGGCGAAGAAGGCCGCGAAGAAGAAGGCCAGCTGAGCCTCGGCTCCGCACGATCGGACACCCGCTCTCAGGCGACGACCGTGACCTCCTTGGAGAGGACGCGAGACCCGTCACCGGATGTGTCCTCCGGGTCCGAAGCGTCCACCCAACCGCACTGCCGGTAGAAGTCCGCCCACTCGTCACCAGCGGCGACCCACAACCGGCCATGACCGTGCTCGCGCGCAAGGTCCTCGACAGCGCCCACCATCAGCCGGCCGACCCCGCACAACCGGTCACCGGGACGCACGACCATCCGCACCACCCATGGGGCCCGCTCATCGCACGAGGCGCCGAGCGAGTCGTCCTCGGGACCGAGCGTGACCGCTCCGATCGCGTGTCCGTCGAGGTCCATCGCCACCAACGTGAGGGGTAGGCCGTCGCTGCCAGCGTCGTGGGCGGTCGACTCGATCCACGGCCCCGGCGTCCCCACCGATCCGGCGGCGCGCCAACGCAGCACGCCGACCTCGGCGATGAGTTCTGGTTGATCCGCGAGCAGCCCGAGAAACAGCGCGGGGCGCTCCCGCATGGCGGAACTGTAGACCGCCGCCCGTCTCGACGTCAGGAGGTCGCGGCCAGGTCCAGCAGGTAGCTGGCGTGGCGGTCCCGTGGTGCATCCGCCCAGCGCAGCATCCGGGGAATGTCGACCACGTGCACGATCTGGCCGGGTTCCGTACCGCCGGGGTATGCCGGGGACGGCACGAGCTCACGGTGCTCCACTCGCAGGCCGAGCACGGACCAGTCGTGGGTCACGTCCGGGTAGCCGAACGCGTCGAACTCGTAGTCGAGCATCGACGAGAGCGTCGCGACCAGCGCGATGCGGTCACCGACCTCCGGAAGCCCCACCTCGGGGAAGACCGGCTCCAACGGAGCTCCGTCCTGCCCGAGTGAGTCGCTGACTCCGACCGCCTGGGGCTCGGCCAACAGCTGGTAGGAGCCGACCGTCACCACCACGCTGTGCGGCTCGCGCACCCACGCGACCGTACCGACCACCCGGTGGTGCGGCGACGGGTCCCCGGACGGGTTCGGGAAGGGCAGCTGAGTGACGCCTTCCGCCTCGTCGCTCGGCTCGAGCGTCCAGAACGTCGCGCGCACGCCGAGGTGCTCGAGCGTGTCTCCCACGCCGAGCTGCCGGACCTCACCCGTCTGCACCTCCCAGACGGCGACGTAGACCCACATGTCGCCCAGTATCGGCGGGATCGCGCGTCCGGCGCGGCGGTTCGACCAGATGTTCCGCCGGTGCCGTTGGCCGGGCTACGGTGCGGGGGTGACGGGGGAGGGCTCACGGCGACGCCTCCACGCCGCCACGCAATCGTTCGCCGCCAGCGCGAAGAACCCCGCCGTACGCCGCATTCAGCTCGGGTTCGCCGGCGCCTGCACGGCCGAGTGGACGTTCACCGTGGTGCTGTCCGTCTACGCCTTCCAACAGGGCGGGGCGGCCGCGGTCGGGCTGGTCTCGCTGCTGCGGATGCTTCCCTCCGCCGTGCTGGCGCCGTTCGCATCCGCGCTGGCGGACCGTTGGCGTCGGGACCTGGTGCTCCCCCTCGTCGCCGTCACACGATGCGTGACCGCGGCCGGTATGGGACTGCTCGCCGCCGGTGACGGGCCGGCGGTCGCGGTGTACGCCCTCGCGATCGCCTCCACCGCCGCTGCGATCCTCTACCGGCCCGTCAACTCAGCGTTGCTGCCGCTCCTGTGCCACACACCGTCGGAGCTGGCCTCCGCGAACGTCGTGCGCGGCCTGCTCGACTCCATCTCCACGCTGGTCGGCCCGGCCATCGCCGCAGCGCTGCTCGCGGCCGCCAGCATCTCGTCCGGCTTCGCGGCTGTGGCGGTCCTGTCCGGCCTCTCCGCGGCCGTCACGTTCGGGCTCACCGTCGAGGAACCGGCGGGCCACGTCAGCAGGAGCTCGGTCGCACGCGGTCTTCTGCGGGGCGCAGAGGTGACGATCCGAAGCCCACAGCTTCGCCTGATCTTCCTCCTCCTGGCGGCCCAGACGCTCACTCGAGGCGCGCTCTCGGTGTTCAGCGTGCTGGTGGCCGTGGACCTGCTCGACATGGGAGAACCCGGGGTCGGAACCCTGACCGCGGCGGTGGGGGCCGGCGCCGTGCTCGGCTCACTCTTCGCGCTGATGTACGTCGGGAACCATCGGCTCGCCACCTGGTTCGGCGCGGGTGTGGCCACGTGGGGTGCGCCGCTCATCCTGCTGGCCCTGGCGCCGAGTGAGCCGGCGGCGCTCCTGCTCTTCGCGGTGATCGGTGTCGGCAACGCGCTCGTGGACGTCGGTGTTTTCACGCTCGTGGCCCGGCTCGCCCCCGAGCGCGTGCTGGCCCGCGTCTACGGGCTTCTCGAGAGCGTCGGTGCGCTGTGCGTCGGCGCCGGGTCCGTCCTCGCGGCCGGACTCGCGTCCGCGACCAACCTCCGCGAGGCGATCGCCCTCGTCGGTGCGATCGGCCCGGCCCTGGTGCTGATCTGCTGGTTGCCCCTCCGGCGGCTCGACGACACGATGCTCGCCCGCGACGAGGACATCGACCTGCTGCGCACGGTGACGGTCTTCGACCCCCTGCCCCTCCCGGCACTCGAGCAGTTGGCTGCCGGGCTCCGCCCGCAGCACGTTCCGGCGGGCGAGGTCGTGTACCAGCAGGGCGACGCCGCCGACGGCTGCTTCGTGATCGAGCTGGGCAGCGCGGATGTCATCGGCGACGGACGTCAGATCGCGACCGTCGGCCCCGGCGATCTAGTCGGCGAGATCGCCCTGCTGCGCCGGGTTCCCCGGACCGCGACCGTCCGGGCGGTCACCGAGATGGACCTCCGCCTGCTCGACGCCGATCGGTTCGTGTGCGTCGTCACCGGCTGGGAGACCAGCCGTGAGGTCACCAGCGGGCACGTCGACGAGCTCCTCGACCGCTTCTCCCCCGGTTCGGGCCCGGAGCCAGAATGACCTCGCCGCGGCTGATCCTGCTGAACGGACCGCCCGGCATCGGGAAGTCGACCCTCGCCCGCCGGTACGCCGACGAGCACCCGGGCACGCTGGTGTGCGACCCGGACGTCCTTCGCACGATGATCTCGGGCTGGCCGGACGACGACAGCGCCGCGGAGCGCGCCCGCACGGTGGCGCTCGCCATGTCCACCGCCTACCTCGAAACCGGGGCCGATGTGGTGGTTCCCCAGGTGGTGGGACGAAGCGACCAGGTGTCCCGGTTCGCCGGAGCCGCCGACGATGCCGGTGCCGCATTCGTCCACCTCGTCCTGACCGCTCCTGCCGAGGAGGTCGTCCGCCGGTTCCGCGGGCGAGCCGCCGGCGCGGACGATGCCTGGACGGCGTACGCGACCGCGCACTGGGACGCGCTCGGGGGCGACGACGCGGTCCGCGAGTGGCAGGCGCGGATCGAGCAGCTCTCGGACGTGCTGGTGACCTCGACCGACCCGGACGCTTCGTACGCCGCTCTGCTGACGGCGCTGGAGGGCGTGTAGAAAAGATCCAGGTCGATGTCGAAACCCGGATCGGTCGTGCGACGTACGGGCGAACGATCACTCACCGAGAGGACACACCGATGCGTTACCTGTGCTTCGTGAAGATGGACGAGTCCAAGGCCGACCCGCCCAAGGCGCTGATGGACGCGATGGGAGAGCACGTCGGGGCCGCTATCGCAGACGGCTCCTTCGTCGACGGCGGCGGTCTGTACGGCGCCGCCGACGCCGTCGAGTTCCGCGTACGCGGCGGCAACCTGACCATCACTGACGGCCCCTACGCCGAGGCCAAGGAGGTCATCGGCGGCTGGGCGATCGTCAAGTTCGACAGCGAGGAGGAGGCGCGTGCCGAGGGCCAGGCGATGGCCGACCTGCACCTGCAGCACTGGCCAGGCTGGGAGGGCGCGGTCGAGATGCGGCGGATCGCCGAGCCCGACGAGGCGCCTGAGGGCGTCTGACGCCGGCCGACCGAGATGTCGTGGGCTGGTCCTAGTCTCCTCGTGTGAGCGAGACCGGGACCGCCCAGGACCCCCATGACGCCGTCCAACGGGTGTGGCGTGCGGAGTCGGCGCGGCTGGTCGGCGCGCTCACCCGAATGACCCGCGACCTCGCCCTCGCCGAGGACCTCGCCCAGGACGCGCTCGTCGCCGCGCTGCAGCAGTGGCCGCGCGACGGCGTCCCCGACAACCCGGCGGCCTGGCTGATGCAGACCGCCAAGCGACGCGGCGTCGACTCGTTCCGGCGCGCCGACACCCTGCGCCGTCGTACGACGGAGCTCGGCCACGCCCTGGAACGGGAGGAGGTGGAGATGCCCGACCTCGACGCTTTCGTCGACCACATCGACGACGACGTGCTGCGGCTGATCTTCCTCACCTGCCACCCGGCACTGTCGCCCGAGAGCCGCGCGGCGCTCACGCTCCGACTGGTGGGCGGCCTGACCGTGCCTGAGATCGCCCGCGCGTTCTTCACCAAGGACACGACCGTCGGGCAGCGCATCTCGCGCGCCAAGAAGACCCTCGAGGGCGAGTCGATCGAGCTCCCGGTCGGGCAGGAGCGCGAGCAGCGGCTCGACGACGTGATGGGCGTGCTCTACCTGATCTTCAACGAGGGCTACACGGCCACCGCCGGCGACGACTGGGCGCGACCCGACCTTTGTGCCGAGGCGATCCGGGTCACCCGGATGCTCGCCGAGGTCGCGCCGCAGGAGCCCGACGTGTACGGCCTGCTCGCGCTGATGGAGCTCCAGGCGTCGCGGCTGCACGCCCGCACCGATGCGGACGGGAGCCCGGTCCTGCTCGAGGACCAGGACCGCTCGCGCTGGGACGAGCTGATGATCCGCCGCGGGCTCGCCGCCCTCGACCGGGCGATGACGCTGAGCGCAACGGGACGACCGATCGGCCCCTACGTCGTCCAGGCCCAGATCGCCGCCTGCCATGCCCGCGCGAAGACTGCCGCAGAAACCGCCTGGGGCGCCATCGCGGACTGGTACGACCTGCTGGCCCACCTCGGCGACAACCCCGTGGTGCAGGTCAACCGGGCCGTGGCCCACGGGCGGGCCTACAGCCCGGAAGAGGGCCTGGCGGTGCTCGACGACGTCGCCGACCACCGCTCCCTGGCGGGCTCACACCTGGTCGACGCGGTCCGCGGCGACCTGCTCTCCCGGGCCGGACGGCACACCGAGGCGGCCGAGGCGTTCGACCGGGCCGCGTCGCTCACCGCGAACGAAGCCGAGCGCGCCGTCCTGACCGCCCGGGCAGCCGAGGCTCGGTCCCACGGTTGACGTCGGCGCCCGACCGGTAACGGAGGAAACGCCTGTTGCGTGTCGAAATCAGCCACTCACGCGCGACGCAGGGGTGACCCACCACTCACCGAGGGGACACCATGTCCACCGTCACCAGCACGAGCGAGGAACCGTGAGCACCCCATCGAGCACCCAGTACGCCGTCTCCGCCGACGGCACCCGGATCGCCTATGAGGTCCGCGGCTCCGGACCCGGCCTCGTGATCGTCGACGGCGCGCTCTGCCAGCGCAGCATGGGCCCGTCCCGCCCGCTGGCCGAGCAGCTCGCGTCCCGGTTCACCGTCCACGTGTACGACCGCCGCGGTCGCGGCGAGAGCGAGCCCGGCCGCGCGGCGTACCACCCGGATCGCGGTGTACGAGGCGCCGTTCATCGTCGACGACACCCATTCCCCCCACGACCCCGAGCTCGGTGAGCGCACCCGGGCGCTGATCGAGGACGGCCGCAACGGCGATGCCGTGAAGCTGTTCATGAAGACCGTGGGCGCGCCCGGTGTCATGGTCGCGGTGATGCGGGTGTTCCCGGTCTGGAAGAAGCTGACCTGTGTCGCGCCCACCCTCCCCCACGACTACGCGATCGTGCTCGACCGGCAGCAGGGGGAGCCACTGCCCGACGGCGCCTACGACGCCGTGACCCAGTCCGTGCTGGTGATCGCCGGCGGGAAGAGCCCGACGTACATGAAGAACAGCCAGGCCGCGATCGTCGACGCGCTTGCCGCAGGTCGGCTCGAGACGCTGCCGGGGCAGACTCAGATGACCAAGGCCAAGGTGACCGCTCCGGTCGTCGCCGCGCATCTCGAGGACGTTTCGACGCGGCGAAGGCGCGGCGGAAGAGCCGCAGAGATCGCCGACGCGAGCTCGCTCGCAAGGCCCGACAACACGACCACCCACGAGGAGCAACCATGAGCACCACAGGAGAACCCTGCTGGATCCAGCTGTCCACCGATGATGTCGACACCGCGATCTCGTTCTACGGCGACCTGTTCGGCTGGTCGGCCGGCGAGCCGAGCGAGGAGTACCACGGCTACCGGATGTTCTTCCGGGGCGACCAGCCGATCGCCGGGCTGGTGCCGACGCCTGACGGCTCCCACCCCACCTGGAGCGTCTTCCTCGCCACGCCCGACCTGGCCGGGACGGTCGAGCGGGCCACCGCGGCCGGGGGGCGGGTCCTCGTCGAGCCGATGCCGGTCGCCGACCTGGGGTCGTTCGCCGAGCTGGCCGACCCTGCCGGTGCTGCTGTCGGCGCCTGGCAGACGGACACCTTCCCGGGCTTCCTCACCCGCGCCGAGGAGAACGCGCCCGCGTGGTTCGAGACGCTGACCACCCGGTACGACGACGCGGTGGCGTTCTACCGCGAAGCGTTCGGCTGGGAGACCCACGTCATCGGCGACACCGCGGAGTTCCGTTACACGACGCTCGGACTCAACGAGAACGCGCGCGCCGGCATCATGGACGCCAGCGGCTTCCTCGGCGACGAGCCAGCGCGTTGGCAGTTCTACCTCCAGGTCGCCGACACCGACGAGTCGGTGGGGACGGCGGTGTCGATCGGCGCCGAGGTGGTCGCCGCCGCGGCGGGCACGCCGTACGGCCGGATCGCGACGCTGATCGACCCCGCCGGCGTGCAGTTCTGCGTGTTGGGTCCGAACCTCGCCTAAGAAATGCCCGTTCGCCGTGCATGGGGTGCTCGCATGGGTCAAGATTTTGCGTGCGGTGACCGAACCGGCACGGGGCTGGGTCCGTGTTCACCCGCAGGCCGTCGGTCGGCGGCGAAGGGGGAGAGATGATCCTGCGATACGTGGCGGCTGCTGCCGTCCTGGCGTCCGTGGCGATCCACGGCTGGCTCTGGCTCGACGGGATGCGGGAGGTCCACGTGATCGGACCGGCGTTCCTGGTGAACGTCGTCGCCGGTGTGGTGATCGCGGTTCTCCTGGTCCGCTGGCGGCACTGGCTGCCCGGAGCCCTGACGGCCTGCTTCGGCCTGGCCACACTCGGTGCCTTCACCCTCGCCAGCACGATCGGTCTGTTCGGCACTCACGAGAGCTGGGCGGGCTTCTACGTCTTCGGCGCGGCGATCGCGGAGTTCGTCGCGATCATCTGCGGCCTGGCACTCGTGCTGGAGGACCCCGACCCGACGCCCGTGGTCGTGCGCAGGCCCGGCGCGCACGTGAAGCTGGGCTAGTCCGTGAACCGCTCGGACAAGGCGTAGCGCAGCAGAACGACGTCGCCGAGCTGCTGAGTCTCGGCCAGTCGCGCCCGCCGACCGGGATTCCACGGGAAACGGCCCTCCCCGACGAAGCGCCGCGCACCGGGTTCGCCGACGAAGAACGGCGCGACGACCAGCTGGAGCTCGTCGACCAGGTCGTCCGCGAGGAACTGGGTGTGGACCGCTCCGCCACCCTCGACCATGAGCCGGCGTACGCCGCGCGCGTGCAGGTCGCTGGTCAGCTCACCCATCCGAACCGGGTCTCCCGCGTCCACGATGCCGCTCACCCGACCGAGCCGTTGCGAGACGTCATCGACGACGCGGCTACAGGCGTAGACCAGCTTGTCGCTGCCGTCGTCGGCGAAGAACCGATGGGACGTGTCCAGCCGGCCGCGCTGGGTGACCGTGACCTTGACCGGGTGCTCCGGGAGGCCGCGGGCGAGCCGCGCGCGCCGGCGGTCGGGATCACGCACCAGCAGCCGTGGGTTGTCGTTACGGACCGTGGTCGCCCCCACGAGGATCGCGTCGACGCCGGCTCGGACCTGGTCGACCCGGTCGAAGTCGAGGTCGTTGGAGAGCAGCAGGCGGCTCTCGGTGGCCCCGTCGATGTAACCGTCGATCGACATGCTGCAGCTGAGGAGGGTGTACGGCCGGTCAGCCACGACGCGCCTCCTCCAGCGTGCGCGTGCCGGTCGGCGTGGCGACACGGCGACGGCGTACGACGACGTCGGCGAGCAGGACCAGCAACCCCGGGAGCGTGGCCACACCGGCCAGCACCCCGACCACGATGCTGACGGTGAGCCCGTCTGCTGACCCGAGCCCCGCGAGACCGAAGACGGCGGCGGTCACGCCCTCGCGTGGACCCCAGCCGGCGACGTTGAGTGGGATCGCCGAGCCGACCAGCACGAGCAGGGCGACCGGGATCAGCGTGGCGGGCCGAACCGCGAGGCCGACGGTGTGGACGGCGACCGCGAACACGGCGACGTGGGCAGCCGTGGAGGCGCACGACGCGACGGCGACGCGCCAGGCGACGCCCGGGCGGAGCACCAGGCGCAGGTCGCGGCCGACGAACGACCATGCGCCCCGGCGTCGTGCGAGCCACCACACGGCCAGTCCGACGAGGGCGAGGCCAGCCAGGGCGACCGGCGTGAAGGCGCGCAGCGGGGCCGGGAGCAGACACAGGGCGAGCACCGCCAGCGCCGCCTGGACCAACTGCCCGGTCACGCGGTCCCACCCCGTTGCGCGCAGACCGACGCCCAGGTCCCCGGCGTCACGTCCGTGCCGGGCACCGCGATGAGCGTCACCGAGCACGCCGCCGGGGAGCACCGCGTTGAGGAACTGGGACCGGTAATACGCCACCACCGAGCCGAGCGTCGTGAGCGGGACCCCGAGGCTTCGCGACACGACGCGCCAGCGCCAGGCGTTCGCCAGCGTCGCCAATGTGGTGAGCACGACGGCCAGCGCCACCGACCCCCAGGTCGTCACCTGCCAGGCGTGGGCGAACGGGCCGGTGCCGAACCGCCAGACCAGCAGGCCCAGCACGAGGAGGCCGCCCACCAGGCGGAGCCGCGGCCAGGCCCTGGTCACGAGCGCTGTCATCGGGGCACCCCCGACCGGCGCAGTGGCCGGGAGGCGACCCGGTCGAGCACGGCGCCGACGTCGTCGACGGTCTGGGCCCAGCGCCGCAGGGTCGGTCGACGGCCCGCCGCCGCGCGACCGAGCCGTTCACGCAGCCCCGGGTCATCCAGCCAGGCCTGCAGCGCGCCGGACAGCGCGTCCGGGTCGTCGGGCGGCACCAGCATGCCGGGCAGGGCACCGATCGGGGCTCGGCCGAGTGCCTCGGGCACGCCGCCCACCGCCGTCGCCACCACCGGTAGCCCGTGGGCCAACGCCTCGACCACGACCATCCCGTAGGACTCCGACCGTGACGGCAGGACCAGCAGGTCGGCCACGCCGTACGCCGCCCCCAGGGCGCGACCGGTCAACGGCCCGGTGAAGATCACCCGACGTTCCCAGGACCGGGCGTACACCTGCGTCTGGAGCGCGCTCACGTGGTCCGGGTCGACGTCGAGGGATCCGACGCAGGTCAGCGTCCAGGCACGGTCACCGAGTGCCGAGAGTGCGTCGAACAACAGGTCGTGGCCCTTGCCGGGGTGGACGGCGGCGACGCAGAGGAAGGAGGTGCCGCCGGCGGCGCTGCGGTGCGGCCGTGCGGCGTCCACCGGGTCCACCCCCGGCAGCGCGACGTCCACGCGGGAGAGGCCGTACCAGCCGCGCATCCGCTCGCGCGTCCACGCGCTCGTCGTGACCACCGCGGCGGCCGACCCGAGCACCTGTTCCTCGCCGCGGTCGGGGCCGATGGGCATGTGGAGCAGCACGACCACCCGGAGGCGCGCCGCATGACGTGGGACAACCGCCGATGCGCCGGAGGCGACCAGGCCGTCGATGACGACGACGCCGCCGTCGGGGACCGTGGCCAGGGACGCGTCCAACCGCTCGAGATCGCCGGCCTCGGGCGTCGGCCAGGCGCCGGTGACGGGGAGCTCGATGACGCGGTGGCCCAGCGCCTCCTGGCCACGGAGCACGTGGCGGTCGTAGACGTTGCCGCCAGTCGGCCGGGTGAGGTCGTCGAACCCGTCCGGCAGTACGGCGTAGACAGTGTGGGTGAGGGTGGTCATGGTGCGCGCTCGTAGCTTGCCCAGGCGACGGGCGACTCGCGCAGCGTCACCCGGATGCGGGCCAGGTCGCCGACGGACACACCGAGGCTGCCGTCGTGCACGCGGGCAGCGAGCCGGTCGGCGATCTCGCGGCAGAGCACCTCGGTGGTCGTCGTGAGTCCGGCGAGGGACTCGACCTCGTCGAGGTTCCGGTACGTCAGCGCGGAGAGCACGTCCTTCAGTGCCTCGAGGGCTCCGCCGATGTCGAGCACGATGCCATCCGCGTCGAGGTCGGGTCGCGCGAACGCTGCCTCCACGACGTACGTCGCGCCGTGCAGCGCCTGCGCGGGTCCGAACACCTCACCCGGCAGGCTGTGGGCGATCATCATGTGGTCGCTGACGGTGACCTCGAACATCTCAATGCTCCCGTACCCGGTCGGGGTGGGAGTCACCGGTGTCGTAGGTGATCGTGTGGCACAGCGCGGGAAGTGATCCTGAGGCGAGCTTGCCCATCACCTCGGGCAGCTCCTCGAACGCCGACTCGCCGGTGAGCAGGGCGTCGAAGGCCGGATCGGCCAGCAGCCTCAGTGCCAGCGCCATCCGGTCCGCGTGGGTACGCCGGCCTCGACGCGCCTGGGCGATCTCACCGACCTGGCTGGCCCGGATGCCGAGCCGCGCCGAGTGGAACCGGCCACCCAGCGTGAGCTCCACCGGCGTGTCGCCGTACCAGCTCAGGTCCGTGACGATTCCGTCGGCTCCGAGCAGGTCCAGGGACAGCTGCAGCCCGGCCGACGTCCCGCTCGCGTGCACGACGAGGTCGAGATCGGTGGGTGCATCCGACGGACGAGCGAAGTCTGCGCCCAGCGACTCGGCGACCTCTGCGCGCGAGGCATCGGTGTCGACGACGGCGACCGTGACACCGGGAATCGCCGTCAGCAGGCGAGCCACGCAGAGCCCGACCATGCCGGCACCGACGACGGCGACCCGGTCGCCGACCAGCGGTCGGGCGTCCCAGAGCGCGTTCACCGCCGTCTCCAGCGTCCCCGCGAGGACGGCCCGACGCGGAGGGACGTCGCCTGGCACGATCGAGACCGCCTCGGCCGGCACGACGTAGGCCGTCTGGTGCGGGTGGAGGCAGAACACGGTGCGGCCGAGCAGGTCGTCGGGCCCGGACTCGACCACGCCGACGTTGAGGTAGCCGTACTTCACCGGCGCAGGGAAGTCACCCTCCTGGAACGGCGCTCGCATCGCGGCGTACTGGCTCTCCGGCACTCCGCCGCGGAAGACGAGCGCCTCCGTACCGCGGCTGACCCCGGACACGAGCGTCCGGATCAGCACCTGCCCGACACCCGGGTCCGGCAGGATCACAGAGTGGATCTCGCCGGACCCGGGCTCTGCCAGCCAGAAAGCGCGAGCCGTTCGTGACACGTCGGCTCCCTCCACGTCCGGCGTTGGTTTCTGAACCGACGCCGACCCGCCCTCGTATGACTGGTAACCGGAGATACGGAGGCAGGGTGCGCGTGGTTCATGTCGGTCCACTGACCGTACTGCCGACGGTCGCGATCCTGCTCGGCGTGCTCGCGGTGGACCCGGGTCTCGGAGTCGCGGCCGTCCTCACCGGGGCGGTCGTCGGCGTCGTCACGTGGCTGCTCGTGGAGCGCGGGCTGAGGCGCGAGGGTCTCACCCGGCTCGGCGCCGCGAACGCCGTCACGCTCGGGCGCGCCGCCCTGACGGCGGGGCTCGCCGCCCTCGTCGTGCAGTCCTGGACCGGCCTTGTTCCGCGCTCCCTAGTCGTGGTGATGGCCTCGGTCGCGCTGGCCACCGACCTGGTGGACGGACGGCTGGCTCGCGTCCGTGGCCACGCCACCCCGTTCGGCGCCGCGTTCGACATGGAGACCGACGCGTTCCTGATCCTCGTGCTCAGCGTGTACGTCGTGCCGCTGGTCGGACCGGCGGCGCTGCTGATCGGCCTCGCCCGGTATCTGCTCGTCGTGGCAGGCGCGATCTGGCCATGGCTGACCGCACCGACCCCGCCCCGCACGTGGGCCAAGGTCGTCGCCGCGGTCCAGGGCATCGTGCTGACCGTGGTCGCGGCCGACCTCCTGCCGAGGGGCGTCGCGCGCGCCGTCACCCTCCTAGCGCTGGCCCTGCTCGTGCAGTCCTTCGGGCACCAGGTCGTCGTGCTGTGGCGGCTGCGTCGGGAGCACCGGGTGCCGCGCTCGCCCCTGGTTCGGCCCGTCGTCGACGCGCTGGCGATCGCGCTGGTGTGGGCCGCCCTGATGGCCCCCCGCCGCCCAGACGAGGTCACGGTCCGGACGCTGCTCGGCATCCCGCTCGAGCTGCTGCTCTTCGTCGCGCTCGCGGTCGTGCTACCACCGGTCTGGGGCCGTCTGCTGGGAGTCCTCGGGGGCGTGGCGCTGACCGCGACGGTGGTGCTCAACGGGCTCGACCTCGGCTTCTACGAGGCGTTCGACAGGCCCTTCAACCCACTCACGGACCCCGGGTACGTCGGCTCCGGCTGGGACTTCGTCCAGCGCTCTGCCGGACGCACCGGTCAGGTCCTGGCCGTCGCCGGGTTGCTGCTCCTGGTCGGAGGCGGGCTGGCTCTCTGCGTTTGGGCGTCGCTCCGATTGAGACGCGCCGCGCACGCCGAACCGCGAGTCTGGGCACGCGTCGTCGTGGCCCTCACCCTGGTCTGGGTCGTGGCGGGGATCGGCGGTGCGCACGTGTCCGGCGTTCCGGTCGCCGCCGCTCCGGCCGCGTCTCTGGTGCGCTCCCAGGTCGACGAGGTGCGCTCCGAGCTGCACGACCGCGAGGTGTTCCAGCTCACCCTCGCCCATGACCCGTACGCCGACACTCCCGGCCGCGACCTGCTGCGTCACCTGCGGGGCAAGGACGTGGTGCTGGTGTTCGTCGAGAGCTACGGACGTGTCGCCGTGGAGGGGTCCTGGTTCGCGCCCATGGTCGACCAGACGCTCACGACGTCCACCGCCCAGCTGTCCTCGATGGGGTACTCGGCCCGGAGCGGCTGGCTACGGTCGCCGACCTTCGGCGGGATCAGCTGGCTGGCGCACTCGACGTTGCAGACCGGCCTCTGGATCGACTCCCAGCAGCGCTACGACAGCGTGATCCCCGGCGACCGGTTCAACCTCTCCCAGGCCTTCGGCCGCGCCGGCTGGCGCACCGTCAGCGACGTCCCGTCGGACGAGGGCGAGTGGGCGGACGGCCGGCAGTTCTACGGCTTCCAGAAGATGTACGACGCCCGCAACGTCGGCTACGCCGGTCCGCGGTTCAGCTATGCCCGGATCCCCGACCAGTACACGTTCAAGGAGTTCGCCGAGCGCGAGCTCCAGCGCACCGACCGCCGCCCCGTGATGGCCGAGATCGACCTGGTCTCGAGCCACACCCCGTGGACGCCGCTGCCCCGCATGGTGCCCTGGAACCAGATCGCCGACGGCTCGGTGTACGACGGGATGCGCCCCGCCCACTCGTCGTTCCTCGATCTGCTGGGCGGACCGGACCAGCAGCGCAACTACGCCAAGTCGATCCGCTACTCGCTGCGTTCGTTGGTGTCTTTCGTTAGGCACGCGCACGACAAGAAGCTGGTGATGATCGTGCTCGGCGACCACCAGCCCAACACCAACGTCAGTGGCAGCGGCGTCTCGCACGATGTACCGATCTCGCTGATCGCCCACGACCCCGCAGTGCTCCGGCACATCTCCGGCTGGAACTGGACACCCGGCCTGCAGCCGCACCCCGACGCCCCCGTGCAGCCGATGGACCGCTTTCGCGACCGCTTCCTCTCGGCGTTCGGATCGCACCCCGTAGGCGAGTGATCCCGGCCACGATCGCGCCTGGAATCGCGGCCCGATCGAACCGTGGCAGGTTCTGTTTCGTGTCTTTCGGATGAGGGCCGTCCGGGCCCCAGGATCGGAGAGAACTGCCATGACCGTTCGAATCGTCGCCGCGATCGCCGTACTCGTGTCGGCCTACGTGCACCTGTATGAGTGGCTCAACGGGTTCCGCCACGTCCACGTGATCGGCCCGCTGTTCGTCGTCAACGTCGTGGCGGGCATCGTGATCGCGGTGCTGCTGGTCACCTGGAAGCACTGGTTCGCCCCGTTCCTCGCGTTCGGCTTCGGGGCGTCGACGCTCGGTGGCTTCGCCATCGCGACCACCAGCTCCGGACTGTTCGGCGACCACGAGAGGTGGCAGGGGAGCTACGTCTGGATCGCCGCTGTGTCCGAGGCGGTGGCCATCGTTGCCGGGCTCATCGCGCTGTCACGCGAGTACCGCGCGGAGCCCGCCCGCCAGCACACCACCGTCGCGGGCTGAGCGAGTCGACCGGAAACGGCGCGGACTTCACCCTGCGCGCCATGATTGAACCGAACGGACGACGGCTCCGTATACAGGTCGAGGAGGTGTGATGGCCACCAGCCCTGACGTCGTGATGCAGCGCCTGCACGACGACCATGCTGGCGCGCTGTGGGGTCACTGCCTGCGCCTCACCAATCATGACCGCGCCCGCGCCGAGGACGTGTGCCAGGAGACGCTCCTGCGGGCCTGGAAGAACGCATCGCTCCTCGACGAGTCCCAAGGTTCGGTCCGCGCCTGGTTGTTCACCGTGGCCCGCAACATCGTCATCGACGAGTCGCGCACCCGGCGCTCGCGCTCCGAGATCCCCATGGGGGAGCTGCCAGAGCCGGCGTCGCAGGGCGACGCCAGCGACGAGCTGCTGATGACCTGGGTCGTGGCCGACGCCGTGACCCGCTTGTCACCCGAGCATCGTGCCGTACTCCAGGAGACCTACTTCAAGGGTCGCCCGGTCGCCGAGGCCGCCCGTCGCCTCGGCATCCCCGAAGGCACCGTGAAGTCCCGCACGCACTATGCCCTCCACGCCCTCCGGCTCGCATTGGAAGAAATGGGGGTGGTCGCATGACGACGTCACAGAACGGCGCCTCGACCGACTGTCCGTACGAGATGTGGGACGGCTCCTACGTCCTCGGCTCGCTGTCGCCGGCCGAGCGCCGGGAGTTCGAGGCGCACCTCGACGGCTGCGAGCAGTGCTCGCGAGCCGTGCGCGACCTCGCCGGCCTGCCCGGGCTGCTGGGTCGGATCGGTCCCGAGGTGTTCGAGGAGTCCGAGCCCGAGCCGGTTCCCGAGACCCTGATGCCGCGCCTGTCGCGCGCCGTACGCCGGGGTCAGCAGCGCCGCACCTGGCTGACCGCCGGAATCGCGGCGGCCGCCGCCGTGGCCGTCACTACCGGGGGTGTGCTCGTGCTCGACCATCCCGGGTCTTCGAATGTGGCTTCGCCGCCGACGACCTCGGTGGCGCCACCGCCCCTTGGCCAGCCGCTGCATCGGGTCTCGCGAGACCCGATGATCGCGAGCGTCGCGCTGACTCCGGTCGCGTGGGGGACGAAGCTCGACCTCACCTGCAGCTACCCGCCCAACGCGGCAACCTACGGGGGCGGCGCCTACGCGATGGTGCTGCACACCAAGGACGGCCAGTCCGAGCGGGTGGCCACCTGGAACGGTCTGCCCGGGAAGTCCATGCACGTGAGCGGCGCGACCGCGACGTGGCGGAAAGACATCACCTCCGTCGTGGTGACCAACCTGGACGGCACGCCGATCGCCGAGCTGACGCTCTGACGCTCCGACGCGAGGTGCAACGGAACCACCCGCCGGTTCCGGGCGCGCCGATCTGACCGGGCGGTCAAGCAAGCGACGCCAGCCAGGCCTGGTGCAGGTCGGAGAACCGCCCGTCGCCGCCCTCGATCAGCTCGGCCGGTGTTCCGTCCTCGACGATCCGGCCGTGCTCGAGGACGAGCACGCGATCGGCGATCTCCACGGTGGAGAGCCGGTGGGCGATGATCACGGAGGTGCGGCCCTTGAGGATCGTGCGCAGCGCTCGCTGCACCAGCCGCTCCGAGGGGACGTCGAGGGAGGACGTCGCCTCGTCGAGGATCAGCACCGCGGGATCGGCCAGGAAGGCGCGGGAGAAGGCGACCAGCTGCCGTTGACCGGCGCTCAGCAGACCGCCGCGGTTGGAGACCGGGGTGTCGTAGCCCTGGGGCAGCGTCGCGATGAACCCGTGGGCGCCCAGGGCGCGGGTCGCCGCCTCCACGTCGTCCTGGGTCGCGTCGGGGCGGCCGAAGCGGATGTTGTCGGAGATCGAGCCGGAGAAGAGGTAGTTCTCCTGGGTCACCATCACCACGGACCGGTGCAGGTCCTCCGAGGTCAGTGAGCGCAGGTCGACGCCGTCCAGGGTGATCCTCCCGCCGACGGGGTCGTAGAAGCGGGTAGCGAGCTTGGCGATCGTGGTCTTGCCGGCACCGGTCGTGCCCACGAGCGCCATCGTCTGGCCGGAGGGCACGGTGAGGTCGAGATCGGGCAGCACCGGCACGCCCTCGACGTACTCGAACCGGAGGTGGACGAACCGGAGGTCGCCGCGAGCATCGGGCAGCGCGACCGGGTCGGTCGGCTCGGGAACGCCGGGCTCCTCCTCGAGAACGCCGGAGATCTTCTCCAGCGCCGCGTTCGCGGACTGGAAGGTGTTGTAGAACTGAGAGATGTCCATCATCGGCTCGAAGAACTGGCGCAGGTAGAGCAGGAAGGCGGCCAGCACACCCACGGTCACCTGGCCGTCGAAGGCGAGATAGCTCCCATAGATCAGGACGACGGCGATGGTGACGTTGCCGATCAGCCGGATCTCCGGCATGAACCACGCCACCAGCCGGAACGCCACCAGGTTGGCCGCGCGGTACTGGTCGTTGACGTCGTCGAAGATCTCCTGGTTGCGCGGCTCGCGGCGGAACGCCTGGACGGCGCGGATGCCGTTCATCGACTCGACGAAGTGGACGATGACGAGCGCGACCTTCTCGCGCGTCACGCGGTAGCTCTTCGCGGACTCCTTGCGGAACCAGTTGGTGACCCAAGCGAGGAACGGCCCGCACAGCAGGGCGACCAGGCCCAGCTTGACGTCGAGGTAGAGCAGCAGGACCGCGGTGCCGACCAGGGTCAGGGCCGCGGTGATCAGCCCGTCGAACCCGGTCTCGAGCATCTCGTAGATGGCGTCGACGTCGGAGGTCTGCCGCGAGATCACCCGCCCGGACGTGTACGAGTCGTGGAACGCCGGGCTGAGGCGCTGGAACTGCCGGAAGATCCGTTGCCGGATCTCGAAGAGGATGTCCTGCCCGATCTGCCCCGAGCGCACCAGGAATACGTTGCGTGCCACGGCCTGGATCAGCGTCGCGGCCAGCACGCACCCCACGATCACGAACAGCGGCTGGAGGTTGTTGTCCTGCTGGATCGGCGGGATGCCTTTGTCGATGCCCAGGGCCACGAGCAGCGGGATGGAGAGGCGCGCGGCGTTCTCGATCACCACCGCGACGGTCAGCAGCTTGACCTCGCTGCGGTAGGGGGTCAACAGGTTCTTCAGCAGTCGACGGGACCGGTCGGCGAGTCGCGCCGTGGTCTCGGCGGTGAGGTCGTCGCGACCATCAGCGGCGACGCCCCGCCACTTCTGGCCTTCCTCGACAGGAGGCGTGTTCGTGGTGGTCATGCTGAGACGTCCTCGAGCTCGTCGGAGTCGGCGGCGAGCAGCTCGCGGTAGGCCGGCACGGTGGCGAGCAGATGCCGGTGGTCGCCGACGTGGGTGATCGTGCCGTCTTGGAGCAAGGCGACGCGGTCCGCCAGGAGCACCGTCGACGCGCGATGGGCGACCACGAGGCCGGTGGTGGCGGCGAGGACGCGTCGTAGGGCTTCCTCGACCAGCTTCTCGGTGTGGATGTCGAGCGCCGACAGGGTGTCGTCGAGGACCAGCACCTTGGGCCGGGCGAGGACGGCGCGGGCCAGCGCGAGCCGCTGCCGCTGCCCACCGGAGAGCGACATGCCCTGCTCACCGATGCGGGTCTCGAGCCCCCACGGGAGGTCGTGAACGAAGCCGGCCTGGGCGATCTCGAGAGCTTCGGCGATGTCCTCCTCGCTCGCGTCGGAGCGGCCCAGGGTGAGGTTCTCCCGGGCGCTCATCGAGAACAGGGTCGGCTCCTCGAACGCCGTCGCCACCAGGGAGCGCAGCTCGATCAGGGAGTAGTCGCGGACATCGACACCGTCGATCGTCACCCGGCCACCGGTCACGTCGTACAGCCGCGGGACCAGGGCGGTGAGCGCGGTTTTGCCGGAGCCGGTGGCGCCGACCAGCGCCAGCGTCTCGCCGGGCTTGAGGTCCAGGTTGACGTCGCGCAGAACAGGGGTGTCGGAGCTGGGGAACGTGAAGTCGACGTGCTCGAACCGCAGGTGGCCCCGCGCGTGGGGTGCCGTCGCCGTGCCGGAAACGATGTCAGGCATGGTGTCGTAGATCTCCAGCACCCGGGCGGCGGCCGTCATCGCCTCTTGGGCCATGGCCAGGATCACGCCGAGGGAGGCGACCGGCCAGACCAGGGACAGCATCAGGGTGATGAAGGCGACGAGCTCACCGGGCGTCAGCACGCCGCGGCCCACGCCGATCGCGCCGAGCAGCAGGACCACGACGACGGCGAGGTTGGGGATCATCTCGAGGAAGGTCCAGAACCTCGCCGACAGGCGGACCTTGTCGATGCTCGTGGCGAGTAGCCGCCGCGCGGCGTCGTCGTACTGCTGGCCGACGTGACCGGAACGGCCGAACGACTTGATCACGCGGATGCCGACCGCGCCCTCCTCGGCCAGCGTGGCGAGGTCGCCCTGCTGGTCCTGGACGTCGCGGGAGACCACGACGTAGCGCTTCTCGAACCGCATCGACAGCAAAACGATCGGGGCGGACGCCGCGGCGACCACGAGGCCGAGCGGCCAGTACATGTGGAGCAGCACCAGCGTCGTCACGACGACCTGGGTGATGTTGACCAGCAGGAACAGCATGCCGAAGCCGAAGAACCGACGGATCGCCGAGAGATCCGTGGTGGCCCGCGAGAGCAGCTGGCCGGACTGCCACTGGCTGTGGAAGCTCATCGGGAGCTCCTGCAGCCGGTGGTAGAGGTCGCGGCGCATCGCGGTCTCGACCGCGAGGACCGCCTTGTTCTGGACCCAGCGGCGCCACCAGATCAAGAACGCCTCGAGCACGCCGAGACCGAGCACCAGCAGGCCCAACGGCAGAACTCCGCTGGCTTCGTGGTTCTCGATCGGGCCGTCGATGAGGGCCTTGATCACGAGAGGGATTGCGATCGCCACGCCGACGCCCGTCATCGAGGTCACGAGCATGATGACCAGCGTGGGAATGTGCGGCCGAAGGTAGGAGCGAAGGCGCCAGAGCGACTTCACACTGGCGGGCGGATGGGCGGTCGGACCGGGGGTCGCATCAGGCGGATCGGCAAGCATCGTTGCTCGACTCTAACCCGCGGCGACGACTGGGACGAATCAATTCGGTACGACGCGGCAGCCGGAAGTGGTCCTTACAGTCAGGTTCGCACCAGGCGGCGCCTCCTAGGCTCCGCATGTGCCCGTGGTCGGAGTGTGCGAGGACGAGCCCGCCCTGCGCTCGGTGCTCGCGCGCGCGTTGCGGGCGATGGGCCATGACCCCGTGGTCGTCGCAACCGCGGCCGAGGCGCTCCGGGCGTTCGCGAAGCAGCGGCCCGACGTGCTGATCCTCGACATCGGGCTGCCCGACGCCGACGGGCGCGACCTGTGCCTGGCCCTGCGGGCCGCCGGGATCGACGCACCCGTCCTCTTCCTGACCGCACGCGACGGACTCCACGACAAGATCGCCGGCTTCGAGGCGGGCGGCGACGACTACCTGACCAAGCCGTTCGACCTCGACGAGCTGCGCGTCCGCCTGGACGCGCTGCTCCGGCGTACGCCGGGGCCGGTCCTCGCGGCGGACGGAGGCCCGATGCTCGATCCAGCCCGGCACGCGTTGGTGGCGGGTGACACGGAGGTGGGGCTGACCCCGACGGAGTTCAGGCTGCTCGGCCGGCTGATGGCCGAGCCGGCCACCGTCGTACGCCGGCACGCGCTGGTGGCCGCCGCGTGGCCGCACGGCGCGATCGTCAGCGACAACACCCTCGACTCGTACGTCCGCCGGATCCGCAAGAAGCTCGAGCCGTTGGATCTGGCAGCGATCAGCACCGTGCGCGGGGTCGGCTACCGATGGCGGTGAGGCCGACCTCGCTGCGTGCACGCATGGCCGCGACGGCGCTGCTCGTCTCGACCCTCACCGCGGCGCTCCTCGTGGTCGGCGTCCAGGTCGTGCTGGCGCGCAGCAACGACGCGGCGGTCCAGTCCCGGCTCGATGCCAAGGTCTCCGCGGCGGCCGCGACCGTGGTGGCCGGCCCGCGCGGCATCCGGATCCTCGAGCAGAAGTCCCCGCTGCTCGACCAGAACGTCTGGATCTTCGACACACACGGCCACCTCGTGGACGGCCGCCTCCCCCAGCCGCAGCTGGAACGTATCGTCGAGAGCCTGGCGGGCGCGACCGACCATCGCGAGAAGACGGTCGCGGGCGTCACCTACCTCGCCCTGCCGGTGCGGCGCAGTGGCAGCCAGGTCGCGACCGTCGTGGCCGCCGAGGACCACGACCCATACGAGCGCGCCGAGCGCAACTCGGTCTGGCTCTCGATCCTGCTCGGCCTGGCCACGGTCGGCATCGCTACCGCCGCCGCCTGGGTGGCCGCCACCCGCTCCCTGCGGCAGGTGCAGGCGATGGCCGACCTGGCCGACGACTGGCGCGAGCACGACATCGAACGCCGCTTCGACCCGGGCGAGGGCGGCGACGAGATCGCCCACTTGGGACGCACGCTCGACCAGATGCTCGACCGCATCGTCGACTCGCTCTCGGCCGAGAGGCGGCTCACCGACGAGATCGCCCACGAGCTGCGGACGCCGCTGGCTGTCGTGCTCGCCGAGGCCGACCTGGCCCGGCAGGACGCCACAGGTGCTCAGCGGGAAGGCCTCGACAACATCCACGGGGCGGCCGTCCGGATGCGCGACTCCATCGACACCATGCTGTCCGTGGCTCGCAGCCACTCCTCGGGGGTGGAGCGGACGACGGTCGGCGAGGTGATGCGCGCGCTCGGCCTGCCGGCGACGGCGTACGACGGTGTGGCGCTGGCCGCGCCTGCCCCGCCCCTGGTCGCCGCCGTCCGTCCGCTCCTGGAGAACGCCGAGCGTCACGGCACCGGCGGACCTCACGTCGACGTGGCCCGCGACGGGCGGACAGTCGTGATCTCGGTCCTGGACGACGGGCCGGGCGTGGCTGTCGAGGACGTCGATCGAGTCTTCGAGCCTGGCCACACCACCCATGGCGAAGGTTCCGGGCTCGGCCTGTCGCTGGCACGCCGGATGATGCGGGCGATCGGTGGCGACGTGGTCGCGCAGCCCGGGCCGGGTGGCCGGTTCGACGTACGCGTGCCCGCCCGCTGACTCCCGGATGCGTCAGTTGGCAAGGAGACCGCGAACGACGCGGAGCCCGACCGACATCCGCGCCAGCTCGGCGTTGTCGTCGGCGCAGATCTCCTGCAGGGTCGCCGCGGCACGCGCGACCACGACCGCGTCGCCGTCCTCCCACTCCTGGATCCGCGCCAGACCGGGCAGAGTGTCATCGGTGTCGCGGAGCACCTGAGCGGTGAGCTGCGCGTGCACGGCGTACACGTCGTCGCGCAGCGCGGCCCGCGCCATCGTCTGCCACCGGTCGTCGCGCGGCAGCGCCAGGATCCGCGTCACCAGGTCAGGCAGGCCGAGCCGCTCGCCGAGCGCGAAGTGCAGCCGGGTGACCTCGACCGGGTCGAGCTCCAGGCGGTCAGCGATCTCGCGGACGCCGAGCAGCTGGTACGCCGGGTGGAGCACCGCCACGCGCGAGGCGAGGTCCTCCGGGACTCCCTCGTCGACCAGCCGCGACATCCGCCGCTCGTAGGCGCGCAGCTCACGGCCCGTCAGCAGCGACGGCAGCTCGGCCATCAGCTGCTGCACCGGCCCGCGGAAGTAGTCGACCGTGCCCTGGCTGTCGAGCGGAGGCCGCCGGTTGTTGACCAACCAGCGGGAGGCGCGCTCGACCAAGGTGCGCATCTCCACCCGCATCCTGGTCTGGCACGCGGCGTCCAGCTTGTTGTCGTAGGTCTGGAGCTCCTCGCGCAGCGGGAGCGATCCGAAGACCTCGCGCGCCACGAAGTTCGCCCTGGTCAGCTCCTCCGGGGTCGCCCCGGTCTCGCCGGTGAGCCGGGGCCAGAACGTCATCCCGGCACCGTTGACGAGGTCGTTGACCACCTGCGTGACGATGATCTCCCGCCGCAGCGGGTGGTTGGCGATGGAGGACTCGAAGCCCTCCTTGAGCTGCGTCGGGAAGTAGCCGACCAGGTCGACGTGGCAATACGGGTCGTCCGGCAGGTCGGAGCCGATCAGCTCGTCGGCCAGCACGATCTTGGTCCAGGCGAGCAGCACAGACAGCTCGGGCACGGTCAGGCCCTCGCCCCGGTCGATCCGTCGCCGGACCTCGCGCGAGGTGGGCAGGCCCTCCAGCTCGCGGTTGAGCAGTCCGCGCTTCTCCAGCGTCCGGATCCAGTCCTCGTGGACGTGGAGGAGGGACGGCGCGTGCGCGGCGGCGTTGGCGAGCGCGAGGTTCTGCTCGTAGTTGTCGCGCAGCACCAGCGACGCCACTTCGTCGGTCATCTCGGCCAGCAGGTGGTTGCGCTGCTTCTCGGTGAGATCACCGTCGGCAACGACCCGGTCGAGCAGGATCTTGATGTTCACCTCGTGGTCGGAGGTGTCGACACCGGCGGAGTTGTCGATGAAGTCGGTGTTGATGGCGCCGCCCTGCCGGCCCGCACCCAGCTCGGCGTACTCGATGCGCCCGAGCTGGGTGAGTCCGAGGTTGCCTCCCTCGCCGACGCACCGGGCGCGGAGCTCGCGACCGTCGACGCGGATCGCGTCGTTGGCCTTGTCGCCCGCGTCGGAGTGGGTCTCGTCGGAGGACTTGACGTAGGTGCCGATCCCGCCGTTCCAGAGCAGGTCGACGGGCGCCTGGAGGATCGCCTTCATCAGCTCCGCCGGCGTCATCTTGGCCACCGACTGGTCGAGGCCGAGAGCCTCGCGCACCTGAGGGCTGATCGGGATCGACTTCAGGGTCCGCGAGTAGACACCACCGCCTTCGGAGATAAGCGAGGCGTCGTAGTCCTGCCAGCTCGACCGCGGGAGGTCGAACATCCGCTTCCGCTCGGCGAACGACTTCGCGGCGTCCGGCGTCGGGTCGAGGAACACGTGGCGGTGGTCGAACGCCGCCACCAGCCTGATGTGCTCCGAGCACAGCATGCCGTTGCCGAACACGTCGCCGGACATGTCGCCGATTCCGACGCAGGTGAAGTTCTCGGCCTGGCAGTCGATGCCGCGCTCCCGGAAGTGACGCTGCACCGATACCCATGCGCCGCGGGCGGTGATCCCCATCGCCTTGTGGTCGTAGCCGACCGAGCCACCCGAGGCGAACGCGTCACCGAGCCAGAAGCCGTAGTCCTTCGCCACGCCGTTGGCGATGTCGGAGAACGTCGCCGTTCCCTTGTCGGCGGCGACCACGAGGTAGGAGTCGTCACCGTCGTGGCGTACGACGTGTGGTGGCGGCACGCTCGCGGCGTCCACGAGGTTGTCGGTGATGTCGAGCAGTCCGCAGATGAAGGTCTTGTAGCAGTCCACGCCTTCGGCCAGCCATGCGTCGCGGTCGGCGGGGTCGGGCAGCTGCTTGCAGAAGAACCCGCCCTTCGCGCCGACCGGCACGATCACCGTGTTCTTCACCATCTGGGCCTTGACCAGGCCCAGCACCTCGGTACGGAAGTCGTCGCGGCGGTCAGACCAGCGCAGGCCACCGCGTGCGACGGCACCGAACCGCAGATGCACGCCCTCGACCCGTGGGGAGTACACGAAGATCTCGTACTTCGGGCGCGGTTCGGGCAGGTCCGGGATCGCCGACGGCTCCAGCTTGAACGACATGTAGGTGTGGTGCGGCCCCTGGCTGCCGGGCTGGAAGTAGTTCGTGCGCTGGGTCGCGTTGATGTGCGTCAGGTAGGAACGCAGGATGCGGTCGTGGTCGAGGCTGGCGACGTCGTCGAGGGCGCGCTCGATGCGGGTGCTGATCTCGCCGACCCGCACCTCCCGCGCCTCGGCGTCGGCGGCCAGGCCGTTCCGCCCCGGGTCGAAGCGCGCCTCGAAGAGCTGGACGAGGAGCCGGGTGATGTCGGTGTTCCCGCGCAGCGCCTCCTCGATGTAGTCGACGGCGAACGGGCTGTTGCCCTGCTTCATGTACTTGGCGTACGCACGGAGCACCGTCGCTTGGCGCCAGGTGAGTCCGGCCGCGAGCACGAGTGCGTTGAAGCCGTCGATCTCGTTGAAGCCGCCCCAGACCGCCCGGATCGTGTCCTGGAACGGCTCACGGACCTTGTCCGGCATCCCGGGTGCGTAGCGCAACCCGAACTCGTAGATGTACGACGGGTGGTCGGTGTGGTCGAGCTCGTACGGCCGCTCGTCGATCACCTCGACGCCCATCGACGAGAGGGCGGGCAGTACCTCCGACAGCGAGATCGAAGCGCCCCGCCGGAACACCTTCAGCCGCGCCTCGCCCCGAGCGGCGTCCAGGGGGGAGAACAGCGACAGGTCGGTGCCCGAGTCGCCCAGCGCCTCGAGCCGACCGAGGTCGAGGGCACCGGTCGCCGCGGAGAAGTCCTCCTTGTACGCCTCGGGGAACGACGACTCGAAGCTACGGGCCAGTCGTGACCCCACGTCCTCACCGAACTCTGCGACCGTCGCGGCCGTGAAGTCGTCGCGCCATGAGCGCGAGGCCTCCGTCAGGCGTCGCTCGAGGTCCGAGATGTCGACGTCCGGGATCTTCTCGCCCCGGGCCGGGTGGAGCACGAAGTGGACGCGGGCCGTCGTCGACTCGCTCATCCGGACGGTGAACTCGATCGACTCGCCGGCGAAGCTCTCCTTGAGGATGTCGGAGAACCGCTCGCGGACGTTGGTGTTGTAGCGGTCTCGCGGCAGGAACACCAGGACGCTGACGTAGCGGCCGTAGGTGTCGCGGCGTACGAAGATCCGCAGCTGACGTCGGCCCCGGGTCTCCATCACCCGGCTCGCCATCGACGCGAGCTCGTCGACGGGCGTGTGGAAGAGCTCGTCGCGCGGATAGGTCTCCAACGTGTCGATCAGGGCCTTGCCCGCATGGCTACGCGGGTCGAGACCCACCAGCTTCAGGGCGTCGGTGGCCTTCTCACGCAGCAGCGGCACGTGCCAGACCGACTCGGTGTACGCCGCACTCGAGAACAGGCCGAGGAAGCGGCGTTCGCCGGTGACCTCGCCGTTCTCGTCGAAGGTCTTCACCCCGACGTAGTCGAGGTACGCCGGGCGGTGCACGGTGGCGCGGGAGTTGGCCTTGGCCAGCACCAGCAGGGTGTGCTCGCGGGCGAGCTCGGCGACCCGCTTCGGCAGCTTCGCCGGCGCGTTCAGGTCGGGGTCGTCACGCAGGATGCCGAGGCCCGTGCCGGGTGCGCCGCGGAGGTACTCGTCCTCGCCGTCGCGCTCGAGGTGGTACTCCCGGTAGCCGAGGAACGTGAAGTGGTCGTCGGCCAGCCACTCGAGGAAGTCGACGCCGCGGTCGACCTCCTCGCGCGACAGCGTGCTCGGCGGCGTGGCCCGCAGCTCGGCCACGACCTCGTCGACGGTCTGCCGCATCCGGCCCCAGTCCTCGACGGACTCGCGGACGTCGCGCAGCACCCGCTGGACGTCCGAGACGATCGCGTCGACGTCCTCGTCGTGACCGATGCGGCTGATCTCGACGTGCATCCACGACTCACGCTCGGCGCCCTGGGGCGGAGCGGCCGACTCGTTGTCCGGGCAGGCGATCGACTCGAGCCGACCGGTCAGGTCGCGGGTGACGTCGAACTGCGGGTGCACGACAAGGTGCACGTCGCGCTGCTCGCGGGTCAGCTCCATGACGACCGAGTCGACGAGGAACGGCATGTCGTCGGTGACCACCTCGACGACCGAGTGGCCGCCGGCCGACCAGCCGTGCTCGGCCAGGGTCGGGGTGAAGACGTGGACGCTCGCCGTCCCCTGGGGCCGGATCTCCGCGCTGCGGTAGTGCGAGACCAGCGCGCCGTAGAGCTCCTCCGCGGAGCGGTCCACAAGGTCGTCTGTCGCGACGTGGCGGTAGTACGCACGAAGCAGGGAACCGACCTCGTCCTTGGGGGGTCCGCCGGTCCCGTGACTGCGCTCGGCGAGGGCAATCGCCTGGTTCAGCAGGTGGGACTTCTCGGGGTCGACGGACAGGTCGGTCGTCATTGACACAACCCGAGGTTAGGACTCCCATCAAGCGCGCACCAACATGACCCTGACGAGCGCGGTCGAGACGGCATGATGTGCGGCATGAAGCGCGTGAGCCACACCCTCACCTACCCCGGGACGACCGTCGACGACGTCTACGCGATGGTCGCCGACCCGGCGTACCGGAAGGCGGTCGGGGACTACCAGCGGGTGACCTACTTCTCCTGCGACATCACGCCGTCGGGGAGCGGGATGCAGGTCCGGCTCGAGCAGGCGCACAGCGCCGACCGCATCCCGTCGTTCGCCCAGAGGCTCGTCGGCAGCGAGATCAGGTTCGTGCAGGAGGAGTCGTGGTCGTCGCGGTCGGGCGCCGACATCCACGTGACCATCCCGGGCAAGCCCGGCGATATGACCGGCTCGACGTCGCTGACCCGCTCGGGTGATGACGTCGTACAGCGGATCGACCTGGACGTGAAAGTCTCGATCCCGCTCGTCGGGGGCAAGGTCGAGGACCTCATTGCCGGTTTCGTCACCAAGGCCTTCGACGCCGAGAACAAGGTCGGCGTGAAGTGGCTCAACGGCGAGTGGCGCACCTGAGGAGTCGCCCTCCGGCCGACGTACCACTCACCACATCCGTCACATCGTCGACGGGTTCTTGTCGGTTCTCGGGGTTTGCAACAGCCGAGAAGCGACGGGATCCCCGGTGAACCGGGTATCCCGACAGACGCCCGAGCTCAGTCCATGTGCGGGTAGCGGTAGTCCGTCGGCGGGACGAACGTCTCCTTGATCGACCGGGGGCTCGTCCAGCGCAGGAGGTTCTGCGCGGACCCGGCCTTGTCGTTGGTGCCGGAGGCCCGGGCACCGCCGAAGGGCTGCTGTCCGACGACGGCACCGGTCGGCTTGTCGTTCACGTAGAAGTTGCCGGCCGCGAACCGGAGGGTGTCCTGGGCCTCGGCGATCGCGCGGCGATCCTGGGCGATGATCGAGCCGGTCAGCGCGTACGGCGCGAACGACTCCATCTGCTGGAGCACCCGGTCGTAGCGGCTGTCGTCGTACACGTGGACGGCGAGGATCGGGCCGAAGTACTCCGTGGAGAACATCTGGTCCTTGGGGTCCGTCGACTGCACGACCGTAGGCCGCACGAACCAGCCGACCGAGTCGTCGGTCTGTCCGCCGGCCAGGATCGAGAGGTGGCTGTTGCGCTTGGCGCGCGCGATGGCGCTCTTGTGCTTGGCGAACGCGCGGTCGTCGATCACCGCACCCATGAAGTTGGACAGGTCGGTGACGTCGCCCATCGTCAGGCCCTCGACCTCGGCGACGAACTGGTCGCGCATCTTCACCCAGACCGACTTCGCGACGTACGCACGGGACGCGGCGCTGCACTTCTGGCCTTGGTACTCGAACGCGCCGCGGATCAGCGCGGTCCGCAGCACGTCGGGGTCGGCGCTCGGGTGGGCGACCACGAAGTCCTTGCCACCGGTCTCGCCGACGATGCGCGGGTAGGAGCGGTACGACGAGATGTTGGCGCCGACGGTCTGCCACAGGTGGTGGAAGACCCCGGTCGAGCCGGTGAAGTGGATGCCGGCCAGATCGGGGTGCGCCAGGGCCACCTGGGACACGTCGTGACCGTGCCCGGGAAGCATGTTGACGACGCCCGGCGGGAGCCCGGCCTCCTCGAGCAGCTCCATGGTGAGGTTGGCCGCGAGCTGCTGGGTGACCGCGGGCTTCCAGATCACGGTGTTGCCCATCAGAGCCGGCGCGGTCGGCAGGTTGCCGGCGATCGCGGAGAAGTTGAACGGCGTGATCGCGTAGACGAACCCCTCGAGCGGGCGGTAGTCGGTGCGGTTCCAGATCCCGGGGCTGTTGGCGATCGGCTGCTCGGCGAGGATCTGCCGACCGAAGTGGACGTTGAACCGCCAGAAGTCGATCAGCTCGCAGGCCGCGTCGATCTCGGCCTGGACCGCCGTCTTCGACTGGCCGAGCATGGTGGCGGCGTTCAGGCGCTGGCGCCAGGGACCGGCCAGCAGGTCGGCGGCTTTGAGGATGATCGCGGCGCGATCGTCGAACGACATCGCCCGCCATCCGGGCGCGGCGTCACCAGCCGCCTTGATCGCAGCCTCGGTGTCTCGCTGCGTGGCCGCCTTCAGGGTGCCGAGCACGTGCTGGTGCTGGTGCGGCTGGACGACCTTGATCTCCGCACCGCCGCCGGTACGCCGCCGGCCACCGATGTGCGCACGCAGGCTCACCTGGCGCCGCTGCTGCCGCTGCAGCTCCTGCTCGAGCTCCTTGCGCTCGGGACTCCCGGGCGCGTAGGTGAGGTTCGCCTCATTGGCCGGGTGCGGCGGGTGGGTGACAGAGTCCATGCTGGCGATGTTGTCAGACGGGAACCCGCCGCTCAATTCAGCCGAGCAGGTCCGGGATCTCCTGGGTGGCGTACCAGCCGAGGTCCTCGAGGTCGTCCGGATCGGAGTCGGCCCGGACGTCGTCGACATCGGCGTGGACGGCGACGACGTCCGCCAGCTGCACCACGTCGTCGACGGCAGATACCTCGGCGACGACGACCACGCGACGCCGTTCGCCGGGATCGAGCTCGGCAGCCAGGACGGCCGAGGTTGCCGCGGCCGTCATCAGTGCGTCGTACTCGGCCTCTTCGGATTCGTCCTGGGCGATGACCACATCGTCGTCGACATGCAGGCTCCCGACCTGGTCGAGCTTGGCGAGCAGGTGCAGCGTGGCGGGCAGGTAGAGACGCGTCACGGCTTCCTCCCGGTACGCCGTTTGCGGCCCCGCGGCACTTGCGGTCGCCCGTCGCCGACGGTGTCGAGCAGCTCGTCGAGGGCCTCGGACAGGCACGAGGCGAAGGTGTCGGCGTCCGGCACCAGGTCGCGGTCGGCGGTGACGCCGTAGAACACGTGTCCGTCGTACGACGTGACCCCGACCGCGAGCGCGTGCCCGGGCAGGAGAGGCGGCACGGGGTAGGTCTGCTCCATCACCGCGCCGGCGGCGTAGAGGGGCGACTGCGGTCCGGGCACGTTGGTGACCGACAGCTGGATCCCGCGGCGCAGCTGCTCGGCCGCGACCCGGGACCCGATCGCGTGGAAGGTCGACGGCGCGAAGCCGGCGATGCCGGCGATCCGGTTGGCCGCGACGGCCCGCCCGGTCTCGCGGTGCGCCTTGAAGGAGTACGAGACCTGGTGGAGCCGCACGACGGGGCTCGGCTCGCCCACGGGGAGCTCGACGAAGTGTGGGGCGATCTGTGAGCCGACGGACGTCGCCTCCAGCTCGTGGTCATGGACGGAGACGGGGACCACCGCGCGCACCTGCCGCAGTCCGCCGAGCGACTCGGCGCGTGTCATCAGCCAGCTGCGCAGGCCGCCGGTGACCGTCGCGAGCACGACGTCGTTGACCGTACCGCCGTGCGCGTCGCGGACCGCACGGTGCTCGGCGAGGCTCCGTCGGACGGTCTCGAACCTGCGCTGCTGCGACAGCGTGCCGCCGATCGGTGAGTCGTGGTCGGTACGCCGGCCGGTCAGGGCGTTGGCGACCGTCACGACGCGCCGGGTGGCCGCGTCCGCGCCCCGCCACCACGACTCCGCCGCGCCGCGGGCCGTGTCGAGGACGGTCAACGGCGCGACCAGCGAGTCGCGCACGGCGTCGAGGAACAGCCAGGAGGAGCTGACCGCGGGGTCGGGACGCCACTCGTCCGCGCCCAGCACTCGCTGGTCGGGACTCCGGTCGAGCAGCACCTGCGCGAGGTCGACGACCTGCGCTCCGTCGACCAGAGCCTGGTGGGCCTTGGTGAGCACCGCGACGCGGCCGTCCTCGAGACCCTCGACGAAGTACACCTCCCACAGCGGGCGGTGGCGGTCGAGCGGCCGGGACGCGATGCGGGCGACGAGCTCGCGCAGCTGCTGCATGCTCCCGGGCCGCGGCAGGGCGGATCGGCGGACGTGGTAGGCGAGGTCGAAGTGCGGGTCGTCGTCCCAGACCGGGTTCGCGACGTGCCCGGGCACGCGGCGTACCCGCTGGCGGTAGCGGGGGACGAACGCGATCCGGTCGCCGATCAGGCGGACGAGCGTCTCGTGGTCGAACCCCGAGGACCCAGGGTCGAAGATCTCGACCGTCGCGTTGTGGCGCGGGGCGGTCGGGGTCTCGGCGGTGAGGAAGGCGAGGTCGCGCGACCGGAGCCGTTCGCCCATGCTCACCCCTGTCCGTGCCCGACTTGTCCCGCATGGGATTCTGACAGAGGCCCTCCAGCGGGCCGGCTCAGTCCGTTGCGAGAAAGGCCACACCCGATGCGCCGTCTGGTCGCCGTCGTCGCCGTCGTCGTGCTCAGTGCGGTGAGTCTCACCGCATGCGGCGGCGGCAGCTCGGGTCCGGCCGCGGACGGCAGCATGCCGACGAAGGTCATCGACATCACCTTCAACGGCGACGACACGGACCCGAGCGGCCAGAAGATCGACGTCGCCGTCGGGCAGCGGATCGAGTTCGACGTCACCGCGGACAAGCCGGGCGAGATCCACGTGCACTCCTCCCCGGAGGAGCAGGAGTTCGAGTACCAGACGGGTTCCAGCACGATCGAGGTCAAGCCGATCCAGGCGCCGGGGCAGGTCACGGTCGAGTCGCACACCCTCGACAAGGTCCTGTTCACCCTCGTGGCCCGGTGAACGCGCTCGTCGTCCCCGCTCTGCTCCCCCGGCACGGGCTGGGCGGGGCGCAGGACCTGCCGATCTCGCGCGAGCTCGCGATCCTGGGTGCCGCGGCCGCGGTGGCGGTCTCGTTCGTCGTCCTGGTCCTTGCCTGGCGCACCCCGCGGTACGACAACGCCACGAGCGGCCGGCCGGCTCCGGCGCGGCTCGCGGCGTTCGTCGACTCGGTGTGGTGGCGCGGTTTCCTGCACCTGGTCGGCCTGCTCGCGCTGATCTACCTGGTCGTAGTCGCGTCGCTCGGCAAGGACCTGCTGATCAACCCGATCTTCGGGATCGTCTATGTCTGGATCTGGGTCGGGATGGTCCCGGCCTCGCTGCTCTTCGGCCGGGTCTGGCGGGCGCTCAGTCCGTTCCGGCTGATCAGCACCGGCATCGCCCGCGTCTCCGGCGGCGATCCCGACGTCGGAGTGTTCCGCTATCCGGCGCGGCTCGGGATGTGGCCGGCCGCGGTCGGACTGTTCGCGTTCGTCTGGATGGAGCTGGTCTACCCCCACAACGTCGACCTGTCTCCGGTGCGGCTGTGGTGCGGGCTCTACCTGGGGCTGATGATCATCGGCGGCGCGCTCTTCGGAAACACGTTCTACGCCCGGGCCGACCCCTTCGAGGTCTACTCGTCACTCGTCGCCCAGCTCTCGATCTGGGGACGCCGCGCCGGTCAGCTGGTCATCCGCAGCCCTCTGGCGAACCTGGAGACGACGCCGGCCACGCCGGGTCTGATCGGGGTGATCGCGGTGCTGTTCGGCAGCACGGCGTTCGACGCGTTCCGCGAGTCCTCGCGATGGCTGACGTTCATCCAGGGCACCGGCTGGTCGACGTACCAGCAGAACAACCTCGGCCTGCTCGGCTTCTGCCTCGCGGTCGGCCTGATCTTCTGGTTCGCCTGCATCTGTACCGGGGTCGGCCCCGGGCAATCTCGCCGCGAGCTGCCCGAACCAGCTGGCGTTCTCCGTCATCCCGATCATCGTCGGCTACATCATCGCCCACTACCTCAGCTACCTGGTCGAGATCGGCACGCAGACCCTGATCCTGGCCAGTGACCCGCTCAGCAACGGCAGCAACGTGTTCGGCACCGGCGCCCTGACCGTCCCCTACTGGCTGTCGTACCACCCGACCTTCCTCGCCGACGTCAGGGTGCTCGCCGTGGTCGCCGGCCACGTCGTCGGCGTGATCGCCGCCCACGAGCGGGCCATCAAGCTGCTCCCGAAGAAGCACCAGGTCACCGGCCAGCTGCCCCTGCTGGCGGCGATGATCGCCTTCACCGTCGGCGGCCTGTACCTGCTGTTCTCGAGCTGAGCGGACGTCCGCTCAGCGCCGCCGGGCGAAGATGCGGCGGCGCTCGCCGCGACGGTGGGCTGCGGGAGGCGGCACCACCGCGTCGGTGAGGGCTGCCAGCTCCCGGGCCAGCTCGGAGTCACCCACCTCCGGAACGCTCGTGCCGGTGGTCAGCGCCCGGTCGGCCGCGTCTCTGTCGTCGGGGAGGAAGTGGACGCTGGCCAGCCGCGCGAAGCCCTCGACCATGCCCACGATGTCGTGCTCGGACCACCCGAGGGTCGACCGCATCCGGTTCACCACCACCCGCACCGGCGCACCGGGCCGCCGCTCGCGCAGATCCACCAGTCCGCGCGCGAGGCGCGAGAGGCCAACGGGATCAGCGGTGCCGACCACCAGCACCTCGTCGGCGACCTCGATCGACCCCAACGTCAGCTGGTTGCGGCCCGGGCGGGCGACCATGTCTCCGGACGGGTCGTCCTCGAGGGCGAAGCCGGTGTCGACGACGACGTGACCGTGAGAGCGCGCGACCTCGAGCAGGTGCTCCACCACGCCCGCCCGCACCTCGATCCAGCGATCGGCGCGCGGCAGGCCGGTCACCACCGTCAACCGGTCGCCCAGCGCTCGCTGCACGGACCCGAGCCGGGTCTCCAACGCGCCGTCGGCGGTCAACCGGGCGGCGCTGAGCAGTCCGGACACCTCGTCCAGGACGCCGAGATGCTGGGCGACGCACCCGCCGTACGGATCGGCGTCCACCAACGTCGTCCGCAGGCCACGCCGGGCGAGCGCAGACGCGAGCGACACCGCGACGGTCGTCCGACCGGGTGCCCCTGCCGGACCCCAGACCACGACGGTCCGGCCCGGAGGATCCGCGTCGCCGCGGTCGAGCACGAGCGCTGGGTCGTCGACAGAGAGGTCTCCGAACACCGGGTCGTCTCCCTCGGCCTCGAGCGCGTCGGGCAGCAGCTCCAGGTCGTCATGACCCACGAGCGTGTCGACTCCGATCCGTGCCGCGCGGGTGCGCCCGGCCTCGTCGTCGGGCCCGACCGCGACCACGCGCACCTCGTGGCGGTGCAGCACGTCGACCGCTGTCGGGTCGAGGCCGGGCGCGTCGAGCGCGATCACCGCGGCATCGGCCTGGCCCGATGAGCTGGTCGCGAGCGCCTCGTCGACGTCGACGCAACGCCTGAGGACGACCATCCCGACGCGAGCGCCGATGAGCTCCAGTACCGGAGACTCCCACGCGGCACCTGCCGCGACCACCACGACGACGAGCACGTCAGCCCCTGCCGACCACGGTGAGCGCGGCGTCGTCGGTCGTTGCCAGCAGCCGGAAGAAGTGTGCGGCCTGGTCGGCTGACATCGCGAGCACGAGCATCCGACTGCCGTCCGAGCCGAATGCCTGGTCCGTCGGAGGCGCGTCGACGACGGCCACCCCGTCGAGCACCGGTAGCCCGTCGCACACGGTGGTGCCCCGGCACCCGGTACGCGAAGCGGGCCGGAGATAGACGTCGACGACGTCGCCGACCCCGACCGCTCCGGGCACCTGGTCGGGCGCGACAGACACCGGGACCTGACGCAGCTCAGGGCCGCCGCCCGCGCTGACGGCCGCCCGCGGGAGCAGCTCACCGGCGGCCACGTCGTGGCTGAGTCGCAGGTCGGCCGGCAGCTGATGATCGGCACGGAAGTACGGCGACATCGCCTCCTCGTCGTCGAACCGCACCCGGCGTACGACGAGGTCGTCGGCACTCACCACGTGTCCGGCGCCGAGCGTGTCGGCCGCGGCCCACATCGGGACCGTCTCGTCGGAGGTGCCGAGCACGAACGCTCCGGCGACGATCGAGGCGGAGACGATCGCGAGTCCTATCCACAACCGCGGGTCGCGCCAACCTGGCGGCGACGTCCGGCGCGCAGCAGGGACATCTGTGATCCCGAGATTCACGGGCTCAATCATGGCCCGGATCGCCGCCGAGGGGCAGACCCTCGTCCACAGCGGGCCCGGGGCCGCGACTCCGCGATGATCACTCGTGCAACGATGGCCCCATGCCCCCCAATCCTCGGTTCCTCACGCTCGCGGACGTCGCCGAGGTCCTCAGCACGTCGAGTGCTCAGGTCTACGCGCTGGTCCGCCGGGGCGAGCTGCCGGCGATCAAGATCGGCGGCCGGGGGCAGTGGCGCGTCGAGGCCTCGCAGCTCGAGGCGTACATCGAGCGGATGTACGACGAGGCGCGGGCGTTCGTCGACGCCCACCCGTTCACCGAGGGCGACGGGAAGGGCGATCAGCCCGAGGCGTGATCTGCGGGCCGCGTCGCCTAGCCGACCTGAGACCCCAGGGTGATCCGTAGCCGCATCTCCGACACGCCGCGCCGGAGGGTGAACGGGATCGTGTCGCCCGGCTGGTGCGCCCGGATGGCCACGATCAGGCCGATGCCGTCGAACACCTTCTCGCCTGCGACGTCTGTGACGATGTCGCCCTTCCGCAGGCCGGCCTTCGAGGCGGGGCTGTCGGAGCTGACCTTGAGGATCTTCGCGCCGGTGTCGGTCGTGTCACTGGTGTCGACGGTCGCACCGATCACCGGGTAGCGCGCCTCACCGGTCCGCAGGATCTGGTCGGCGGTGATCTTGACCTGGTCGATCGGGATCGCGAACCCGACGCCGATGTTGCCCGCCTCGCCCGTGGAGCCACCGGTGGTCGCGATCGCGGAGTTCACCCCGACCACGCGACCGGTCAGGTCGACCAGCGGGCCACCGGAGTTGCCTGGGTTGATCGCGGCGTCGGTCTGCACGGCGTTGATGTACGACGAGTCGGGGCCGGTGTCGCTGGTCGTCACCGGCCGATTCAGGGCGCTGACGATGCCGGCCGTCACCGTCGAGCTGAGACCGAGTGGGGAGCCGAACGCGACCACCTGGTCGCCGACGTGCAGCACCCTGGCGGAGCCGAGGCTCGCGGGCCGCAGCGAGGGGCCGCCCTTCACGTAGAGCACCGCGAGGTCGTACGTCGGGCTGCGGCCCACCACCTTCGCGTCGTACTTGTCGCCGTTCTGGTCGACGACCTCGATCGGGCCGTCGTGCTCGACGGCGTCGGCGACCACATGGTTGTTGGTGATGTAGTGCCCCGACCGGTCCAGCACGAAGCCGGATCCGGTGGCGCCGTCCTTCCTGCCCTGGTACTCGGCCAGGACCTGGACAGTGCTGGGCAGGAGTCGTTGGGCGACCGACGCGACCGAGTGATTGCCGGCGCGAAGGGGCGCTCTGGACTCGGTCCCGGCGTCCGCCAGCCCGCCGCTGACCTGGCCCTCCGTGGAGCTCGTGTGCCAGTTCTCGTACGCCATTCCGCCGAACACGCCCCCGATCACGCCGATGACCAGAGCCAGCACCGAGACGACCGGCCACACCCATCCCGGAACGCGCTCGCGAGGCGCGGGAGGCCGGTGCTGGACGGGATAAGGCCGCGTGCCGGGCGGCGGGTACGTGAAGCGGTTCTGCTCCGCGGCGGCGTACGACGGCATCAGCGGCGCCGGGGCCGGTCCCGGGGGCGGGTCGTACGAGCTCGATGCGGGCGGCGGGCCGGGCGGCATCCAGTGGTGGGGAGCGGTGTCCTCGGGGTTGCCGGGACTCTCGCTGGCTTGCTCGTCGGTCACGGGTCCTGACTCTCCACGGGGTGCCGGCCGTGCTCGGGACGGCGCGGAGAACCCGAGCAGGCCCTACGGCGCGAGTGTACGACGCGCCCCGTGAGCCGCCGCTGTGGCGTCCTGCCCGCTCCGACGCGCGTTCGTGGTGGGTCGCTCGTGGTCGATCACCGTGGTGATCGCGTGGGTGAGAGTGGACCCGAACGACTCGCTCCCCGGGCGTACGACGGCTCCGGGTGCGTTGGCGGGCGAGGCGCCCAGGGCGAGCACCCCCATCACGGCGGCGCCGACCGCGCCACCGCCGATGCCGCTCATGCCGAGATGGCGGCGCCGAGCCCCCGCCCCAGCGAGCGCCGGATGGTCGGGCAGGTCGGGCCAGTCGACGATGCCGCGCACCAGCAGTGTGCCCTTGAGATGCGAGGGAACCGCGGCACGCGCGAACTGCATGGTGGCCAGGCGGGTCTTCACCCATCCCTCGCGCTCGACAGCGTCGCGGCACTGGTGACAGGAGTGGACGTGCTCCCACGCGCGCTCCTCGTCAGCGGGGGACATCTGACCGTCGAGGAGCGCGCTGACCCGGGCGCCCAGATGACCGATCACGAGGCGCTCCCCGAGGTGAGGCCGGGCGTAGCGGTGGCCGGGCCTTGGTACCGAGTGCGTCCCTCGGCCGGAGCGCGATGTGCCAGGGCTGCGCGGAGCATGGCGCGGCCGCGGTGGATGCGGGACCGGACGGTGCCGAGCTTGGCGTCGAGGATCTGCGCGATCTCGTCGTAGGAGAGGCCCTCGACGTCGCACAGCACGACGGCGGCGCGGAACTCCGGCGGGAGCGTGGCCAGCGCCCGCTCGATGTCGTCGTCGAAGGTCTGGTCGGCGTACGCCGTCTCGGGCGCAGGCAGCGCGCTGTGGAGCCGCTCGGCACGGTCGTCGGAGAGGGCGTCGAAGCGGATGCGCTGCTTGCGGCGGGCGTGGTCGAGGAAGAGGTTCGTGGTGATCCGGTGGATCCAGCCCTCGAAGGTGCCAGGCGTGTAGGTGTCCAGGCTCCGGAAGACGCGGACGAAGACTTCCTGCGTGAGGTCCTCCGCGTCGTGGCGGTTGCCCGTCAACCGGAAGGCGAGGCGGTAGACGCGGTCGGAGTGCCGGTCGACGATCTCCTCCCAGGTCGGCACGGCGTCCGTGCCTGCGGGCATGCCGACGCCCTCGTCGTACGACCCGTCCGTACTCACGAGATCCTCCTGCCGACGCCTACGCGCCTGTGATGACCCGAACAGCGCCCTGCCTCCGTCCTGGAACTCTCGTCGTCACGGCTGAGAGGAACCTGTGAGAAGAGCAGCGCTCACTGTGTGAATGCCCCCAGCCATGTCAGTGTCTCCAACGAGCGAAGAGGTGCCTGGTGTTCCCGGTGGGCGGCAGCATCTGCGCGATAAGGTCACGCTGACCGTCGATCCCGACCGGAAGGCCGCACGATGTCCGTCTCCCCGCCCAAGCCCGCCAGCTGGTCCTATGCGGAGGGCTTCGTGGAGGAGGACGACGTGCTCGCGGCCGCCCGGGCGCGAGCCGAGGAGGTCGGGGCGGTCGCGATCGGCTCGGGGGGCGGGGCCGCGCTGCGCTTCCTCGCCTCGGTGATCGAGGCGCGAGCCGTGGTCGAGGTCGGGACGGGAGCGGGGGTGTCCGGCCTCTGGCTCCTGCGCGGCATGCGGTCCGACGGCATCCTCACCACCATCGACATCGAGGCCGAGCACCAGCGACTGGCCCGTGAGTCCTTCAACGACGCCGGCTTCCCACCACAGCGTGCGCGGACCATCGCCGGCGCGGCGCTCGACGTGCTGCCACGACTCACCGACGGGCACTACGACCTGGTGTTCTGCGACGGCGACAAGGCCGAGTACGCCGCGTACCTCAAGGAGGCGCTGCGGCTGCTCCGACCGGGCGGGATCGTGGCCTTCGACAACGCGCTGTGGCACGACCGCGTCGCCGACCCTTCCCAGCGCGACGAGGACACGACGGTGATCCGCGAGCTCGGCAAGGAGATCGCCGGGAACGACTCGCTGGTGCCGCTGCTGGTCCCCATGGGTGACGGCCTGCTGGTCGCCAAGAAGGAGTGGGCCCCCGAGGCCTGAGCGAGGTCGGGCCGATCGGACACCGTCCGAGCGGCCCACCGCAGCGAACGCCGCAGCGAGCTTGCTCGCAAGGCGCACCTCATCGGTCAGCCGATCCCGCCGATCGGACACCGTCCGAGCGGCCCACCGCAGCGAACGCCGCAGCGAGCTTGCTCGCAAGGCGCACCTCGTCGGTCAGCCGATCCCGCCGATCGGACACCGTCCGAGCGGCCCACCGCAGCGAACGCCGCAGCGAGCTTGCTCGCAAGGCGCACCTCGTCGGTCAGCCGATCCCGCCGATCGGACATCGTCCGAGCGGCCCACCGCAGCGAACGCCGCAGCGAGCTTGCTCGCAAGGCGCACCTCGTCGGTCAGGCGATCCCGCCCAGCGGGTCGGGACCGGTCAGCCAGGTGAGCAGGGCACGCGGACCGAAGCCCGACGGACCCTTGGTCCACTCGAAGGAGTCGGACGGGGCATCCCCGGTCGAGGCGATGTCGAGATGGGCCCACGGCACGTCGCCGGCGAAGTGCTGGAGGAACAAGGCGGCGGTGATCGCGCCGGGCCCACCCGGAGCGTTGGTGGCGTCGGCGATGTTCGAGGTGAGCAGGTCTTCGTAGTCCGGCTCGAGCGGCATCCGCCACAGGGGCTCTCCGGCAGCCGAGCCCGCGGCTGCCAGCGCCTCTGCGAGCGCATCGTGGTTTGCGAAGTAGCCGCCGGTCCACTGCCCGAGGGCGACCTTGACGGCGCCGGTCAGGGTGGCGACGTCGATCAGCACCGCCGGGTCGAGCTTGTCGAGCGCGTAGGCCATGGCGTCGGCGAGCACCAGCCGCCCTTCGGCGTCGGTGTTCATGACCTCGCTCGTGCGGCCTCCGTAGTGGGTCACCACGTCGCCGGGCCGCAGGGACGAACCACCGACGGCGTTCTCCGCGGCGGGGACGAGTCCGGTCACGCGGAGAGGGCAGCCCAGGGAGCCGAGCGCGCTCATCACCGCCATCACGACGGCGCCACCGGTCATGTCGCGCTTCATCGTGGACATGCCCTCGGCCGGCTTGATCGACAATCCACCAGAGTCGAAGGTGATGCCCTTCCCGACGAGGACCACGCGCGGCGCCTTGCGGCCCCGAGCCGGCGTGTAGTCGAGCCGGATGAGCCGAGGCGGGGTCGCCGATCCCTGGCCGACTCCGACGATGCCCCCGAACCCCTCCTTGGCGAGCCTGGTCTCGTCCCACACCTCACAGGCGAGACCAGCCTCGTCCGCGAGGCGCTCGGCCTGCTCGGCCAGCCACTGCGGCGACTTCAGGTTGGACGGCACGGTCGCCAGCATCCGGGAGCGCCACCCGGCGCCACCGAGGGCGAGGCCACGCTCCAGGGCGGAGGCATGGTCGTTGCCCGAGAGCCCGGCCAGGACCACCCGGCGTACCGGCAGGTGCTCGGGGCCCTGCGACCGCCAGTGGAAGACGAACGAGCCGAGCATGGTCCCCACGACGTACGCCGTGAGCGCGTCGGCGCCGCCCCCGGCCGGCACTGCGGACGCAACTGCCTCGTGGTCGCACGCCGCCCGAGCAACGGCCGCTCCGGCCCGCCGGTAGTCGGTCGTACTCTCCGCGCCCAGCCCGACCAGGAGCACGAGCCGGAGGTCGCCGTCTCCGGCGCCGGCCACCGGGACAGAGATGATCTCGCCACCGGTCCCCTTCGCCCGACGTGAGGTGAGCAGGCCGATGAGGTCGAGGCCGAGCGCCTCCCCCGCCTCCGCCGCGCCGACACCGAGCACAGGGGTGTCGTCGGCGACCGTGAAGGGCAGCGCCAGCGCCTCGACCCCCGACAGCTCGTGTGGGGCACGGGCGCTCAGCGCGAAGGCAGGCGGTGAGACCTGAGATGGCAGGACGGCAGTCTGCGTGGGCACGTCAGCCCACGACCTCCTTGAGCGCCTCTCCCAGGGCGCCGGCCTCCTCGGCGTTGAGCTCCACGACGAGACGCCCACCGCCCTCGAGCGGCACGCGCATCACGATGCCACGGCCTTCCTTGGTGACCTCCAGCGGACCGTCACCTGTCCGCGGCTTCATTGCCGCCATCCGCGCACCTCTTCTTCTCGTTCGTGACCCTGGACGCACGGGACGACAGACCCCCACACGCCTGATGCGTGTCCATTATTCCCCATCGCGGTCGACGCTGTCCGCGAACCCTGCCCCGGGCGCCTCGAGGGAACTGGCACAGTGACCGCATGCGCGCACGCTCGGCCCTGTTCGACGTGTACGGCGACCATCTGCGTTCGCGGGGCGACCAGGCACCGGTGTCGGCGTTGATCCGGCTGCTCGAACCGGTTGGGATCGCGGAGCCGGCGGTGCGGACGGCGATCTCCCGGATGGCGGCGCAGGGATGGTTGGAGCCCACGCGTGTCGCCGCCGCGCCGGGCTACCGGGCCTCGAACCGGGCGATCGAGCGGCTGTCCGAAGCGGCCGCTCGGATCTATCGCCGCGACCCCGCGCCCTGGGACGGACGATGGCGCCTGGTCTTTCTGGAGGCGCCCCGCCCCCGCGGCGACCGGGAGCGGCTGCGCCAGGAGCTCACCTACCTGGGATACGCCGAACACGCACCGGGCGTGTGGCTGTGCCCGTTCGACCGCCCCGAGATCGACGAGGTCGTGACGCGCGCCGGCGGTTCGGTCCGGCATGCACTGGCCGTCGACCTGCGCCCCGACCCAGTCGGAGCCTGGGACCTCCGGGCGCTCGCCGCGTCGTACGCGGCCTGGCCGAGGGTCGCCGAACGCCTCCTGGACGACGAGCCACCACATGCGGACGAGGACGAGAAGGCGTTCGCTGCCCGGTTCCGACTGGTCCACGAGTGGCGCAAGTTCCTCTTCGACGACCCCGGGCTGCCGTCCCAGCTGCTCCCCGCGGACTGGCCCGGCGTACCGGCCGCGCAGCTGTTCACGAGCGAGGCTGCGCGGCTCAAACCGGCGGCCGACCGGTTCGTCAGTCGGTGCCTCGGCACCGCCTGAGGGCGGTGTGGCAACCTCTGCTCATGGCCGACGTCTCCCCCGTGCTGCTCGAGGTCGCCGACGGCGTCGCGACCGTGACCTTCAACCGGCCCGAGGCGATGAACAGCCTCGACGTCGCCACCAAGGTGGCTCTGCTCGCGGCGCTGCGGCAGGTCGCGGACGATACCTCCGTGCGCTGCGTCGTGCTCACGGGCACGGGCCGGGCGTTCTGCGTCGGGCAGGACCTCAAGGAGCACGTCGAGATCCTGCAGAGCGGAGCGACGGACTCGCTGTTCCGCACCGTCGACGAGCACTACAACCCGATCGTGACCACGCTCGTGGGAATGCAGAAGCCGGTGATCGCAGCGGTCAACGGCGTCGCCGCGGGTGCCGGCGCAAGCCTGGCCTTCGCCTGTGACCTGCGCATCGTCGCGGACACCGCCGGCTTCAACCTCGCCTTCGCCAACATCGCGCTGTCGTGCGACACCGGCTCGAGCTTCACGCTGCAGAGGTTGGTCGGCCGGGCCAAGGCCATCGAGCTGCTCTACTTCCCGCGGACCGTCGCGGCCGACGAGGCGGTCGAGCTCGGGCTCGCCACCCAGGTCGTCCCGGCCGGTGAGCTCACCGAGGTGGTCACCGAGCTCGCGACGCGCCTGGCGGCGGGGCCGACCGTCGCCCTGGGAGCGATGCGACAGTCACTGACGTTTGCCGCGGACCACACCTTCACGGAGGCGGTGGAGTTCGAGTCGGCGCAGATGACGAGGACGGGACAGACGGCCGACCACGCCGCCGCCGTCAACGCGTTCCTGGCGAAGGAGACGCCGGTCTTCGAGGGGCGATAGGGGTTGTCGGAATCCCCGGTTCACCGGGGATCCCGTCGCTTCTCGGCCGTTGCAACACCCGAGAAGCGCAAAAAACGCGTCGGCGATGGGGCTGGTGGGATCGATGTGACCCGTCAGCTTCGGGGTACGCCGTTCACGCCGCCGCGCCAGGCGCCGAACAGCTCGAGGATGTTGGCCGGAGCTGCCCGGAGCTTCGCCTTCGGCGGGTTCGCGGCGTACTCGACGGTCAGCGCGAAGCCCGAGAACTTGTGGTTGAACCACATCGTCATCGTGCCGTGGCACGTGCTCCCGCAGTTCAGCCGCGACATCGGCAGGCCGAGGGCCCGGGCGACGCGCTTGGAGAACTTCGGCCGCTCGGTGACGTCGACCGCGTGCAACGGCTGGTGGAAGGACAGCACGTAGGCCGGCTTGAACCGCGACAAGAACCGCATCATCGCCCGCGTCTCCGGTTCGCTGGCCGGCTTGGGGCCGGACTCGTAGTTCCCGTTCAGCGGTGCCCACTTGTACGGATAGTTGCGGTTGGGGTCGACGCCGTCGGCGTTCTTCCGCGTGTGGTGGGCGAACCCGTCCGGGTTGTACACCGGCACCACCCACAGGTTGATGTCGTGGACCGGTGCGCCGCTGATCAGGTTGGTCAGGATCCGACGCGGAGCGGGCTCGTTGCCGTGCATGAGCGAGATCAGCACGACCTTCTTCTTGCCCGGCTCGCCGAGGTGGTAGGCGACGATCTTGCGTCCCTGTACCGACTTGCCGAGGACGCGCTTCCCGATCACCGTCGGGTGACCGTCGGCGGCCGCCGTCGGCTCCCACGGAAGCAGCAGGAGTCCCGGCACCAGGGCCAGTGCGAGCAGCGCCCCCAGCAGCGGCGTACGACGTGAGCGGGCGACCCGAGTCATCTAGGCCTCAACTCTGGGTGGCGTAGAACCAAGTGAACACGACCACGCCGACCAGCATCCCGACGTGGGCCAGGATCGACAACCCCGGCCCCTCCGACCAGCTGTCATCGGCGCTCCCCGACGCATGCTTCCCACGACTCGGCATCCAGCGAAGCAGGATCATCAGACCGATGAGCGCGGTCAGCCAGTAGAAGAACAGTGCGACCACGCCGACCAGCGCCATGTCGTGGCCGGTGACCAGGAAGAACACCCACAGCAGCACCGCCACGACGCCGAAACCGGTGTGCATGTTCACCGTCCCCATGCCCACCTGGTGCTGCCCCGCCGCCCGCTGCTGGGAGAGCCGGATGCGGGTCAGGACGACGACGACCGCGGACAGGAAGGTGAGGACGTAGACGATGTACTCGGGCTTCACGGCCCCACAGTGTGCCCTAGTCGGCTCCCGCCGCGTCACCTTCGGTCGCCGGCCGGGCGCGTTCGGCCTCGGCATGCTCTCGCTCTTCCGCGAGCCGGTCGAGCAGGGCGTCCACCTCCGCCATCCGGTAGCCGCGGAAGGCGAGCGGGAAACGGATCCGCCGCAGGTCCTCGGCCGTGATCGGGCCCTCACGTGGGACGAGGGAGTCCGGTGCGTCGTCGTACGCCGGCGACATCGGCGTCCCGCGACCGGCGGCGACGACCGCGACCGCGCCCAGCGCGAGCACGATCAGGATCGCGAACAGCCACATCATCCGGGTTCTCCGCTCCTCTCCCGTGCCTCCACCATCAGCTCGATGGCGCGGTCGACGTCGTCGGTGAGGTTGAGCATGTCGATGTCGGACTGGTTGATCGTGCCGTGCACGAGCGCCCGGTCGCGGAGCCAGTCGATCATGCCCTGCCAGTAGTCGATGCCGAGGAGCACCAGCGGGAAGCTGGTGACCTTCTGGGTCTGCACGAGGGTCAGCGCCTCGAACAGCTCGTCGAGCGTGCCGAGGCCGCCGGGCAGCACGACGAAGCCCTGGGAGTACTTGACGAACATCGTCTTGCGCGCGAAGAAGTACCGGAAGTTGATGCCGACGTCGACCCAGGAGTTGAGGCCGCTCTCGAAGGGCAGCTCGATACCGAGCCCGACGCTGGTGCCGCCCGCCTCGCTGGCGCCCTTGTTCACCGCCTCCATCGTGCCCGGTCCGCCGCCGGTGATCACCGCGAACCCGGCGTCGGACAGCTTGCGGCCAACCTCCTCGCCCATGGCGTAGACGGGGTCGTCGGGCCTGGTGCGAGCGGAGCCGAAGCAGGAGATGGCCGGCCCGAGCTCGGCCAGGGCGCCGAAGCCCTCGACGAACTCGGCCTGGATCCGCATCACCCGCCACGGGTCGGTGTGCACCCAGTCGGTCGGGCCGCGCGAGTCAAGCAGCCGCTGGTCGGTGGTCGTGCCGTCGACCTGGCTGCGACGCATCACCACGGGGCCCTTGTACTTCTCGGTCATCGCTCGCCTCCCAGCCACGACAAGAGCACCCGCTCACAGTGACGGAGCTGCTCGAGGGGCACGTACTCCTCCTGCTTGTGCGCCAGCATCGGGTCGCCAGGCCCGAAGTTCACGGCAGGCACGCCGAGCGCGCTGAACCTCGACACGTCCGTCCAGCCGAACTTCGGGTTCACCGTGCCGCCGACCGCCTCGACGAACTCCTTCGCGGCCGGACGGTCGAGGCCGGGCAGGGCTCCGGGCGCGCAGTCGGTGACCGAGACGTCGTACCCGTCGAAGAAGTCGCGGAGGAACGCCTCGGCCTCTGCCTCGGTGCGGTCGGGGGCGAACCGGTAGTTGACGCTCACGGTGCACCGGTCGGGCAGCACGTTGCCGGCGACCCCGCCGCTGATGCCGACGGCGTTGAGGCCTTCGTGATAGGTCAGGCCGTCGATCACCGGCATCCGAGGCTCGTACGCCGTGAGGCGGTCGAGCACCGCCGCAGCCCGATGGATCGCGTTCACGCCCTTCCAGGCCCGCGCGGAGTGCGCGCGCTCGCCGTATGTCGTGACGTCGACGCGGATCGTGCCCTGGCAGCCGGCCTCGACCACGCCATCGGACGGCTCCATCAGGATCGCGAAGTCGGCCCGCAACAGGTCGGGCTCGTCGACCGCGAGGTGGCCCAGGCCGTTGAACTCGCTCTCGATCTCCTCACCCTCGTAGAGCACGTAGGTGACGTCGCGGACCGGCTCCGCGACGGTCGCGGCGAGCCTCAAGATCACCGCGTCACCACCCTTCATGTCGCAGGCGCCGAGACCGTGCAGGTTCGTGCCGTCGTTGCGGCTCGGCAGGTTGTCGTTGAGCGGCACGGTGTCGAGATGGCCGGCGATCACGACACGCTCGCCGCGGTCGAGGTCGGTCCGCGCGACCAGAGTGTGGCCCCGGCGTACGACATCGAGGTGCGGCAGTGGCGTCAAGGCGACCTCGACCGCGTCGGCGATGGCCTGCTCGTTGCGGCTGACCGACTCGAGGTCGACCAGCTGCGCGCACAGCGTCACCACGTCGGAGGTCAGGTCGAGGTCCACGGCGTCCATCAAACCAGCCGTCAGGCCCGGCTGAGCTCGATCACGGGCTGGGCCACGTCGGCCTCCCGGACCTCGAACGACGTCGCCAGCGTCTCGCGCTGGATCAGGCCGGCGTGCGTGCGGGCTGCGGCGCCAGACGCGGCGTCCGCAGTGATCGTCAGCGAGATCCGGTCGGAGACCTCGAGGCCGGCGTCACGCCTGGCCTCCTGGACCGCGCGGACGAGGTCGCGGGCGATCCCCTCGACCTCGAGCTCCGGCGTGAGCGCGGTGTCGAGCACCACGAAGCCACCGCTGGGGAGCAGCCCGGTCGCGGAGTCCTCGCCACCGGACGCGACTGTCTCGAGTGCGTACTCACCGTCGTCGAGGACGAGCCCGCCCGCAGTGACGACACCCGACTCAGTCACCGTCCAGTCCCCCTCCTTGGCGGCGCGGATCGCGGTCTGGACGTCCTTGCCGAGCCGCGGACCGGCGGCACGCGCGTTGACGGTGAGCCGCTGTGAGACGCCGTACGACGCGGCATCGGGGTGCTCGGCGTCGAGCAGCCGCACGGACTTGACGTTGAGCTCGTCGGCGACGATCTCCTCGAAGCCCTTGAGCCGCTCCGCGCCCGCCACCACGACGGTGAGCGACGAGAGGGGCAGCCGGTTGCGCAGCGCGGCGCCCTTGCGCAACGCCGACCCGGCCGAGCACACGTCGCGCACCTGGTCCATCGCCGCGACGAGCTCGGCGTCCTCGGGGAGCTCGTCGGCAACCGGCCAGTCGGTCAGGTGCACCGACCGCTCGCCGGTCAGGCCACGCCATACCTCCTCGGCCGTCAGCGGCAGCAGCGGGGCGACCACGCGGCACACCGTCTCGAGCACGGTGAAGAGGATGTCGAACGCCGCTTCGTCGACCTCGCCGTCGGCAGCCCAGAAGCGCTCGCGCGAACGCCGGATGTACCAGTTCGAGAGCACGTCGAGGAACCGCTGAGTCGTGTCGCAGGCGTTGGCGACCTCGTAGTCGTCCAGCTGCCGCGTCGAGTCTGCGACGTACTGCCGGGTCTTGGCCAGCAGGTAGCGGTCCATCGGGTGTTCGGACTGGGTCGTCCGCTTCGCGTCGTACGACGCCGCATTGGCGTAGAGCGCGAAGAAGTACCAGCAGTTCCAGAGCGGGATCAGTACCTGCCGGACGCCCTCCCGGATCGCCTGCTCGGTGACGATCAGGTTGCCGCCTCGCAGGATCGGCGACTGCATCAGGAACCACCGCATCGCATCGGCGCCGTCGCGGTCGAAGACCTCGCGTACGTCGGGGTAGTTGCGCAGTGACTTGCTCATCTTCTGACCGTCGCTGCCGAGCACGATGCCGTGCGAAAGGCAAGTCTCGAACGCCGGCCGCTCGAAGAGCGCCGACGCGAGCACGTGCATCGTGTAGAACCAGCCGCGGGTCTGGCCGATGTACTCGACGATGAAGTCGCCGGGGAAGTGGTGCTCGAACCAGTCGGCGTTCTCGTACGGGTAGTGCACCTGGGCGAAGCTCATCGAGCCCGACTCGAACCAGCAGTCGAGCACGTCGGTGACCCGGCGCATCGTCGACCTACCTGCGCCGATGGGACGCGGGTCGTCGGGGTTGGGCCGGGTGAGCCGGTCGATGAAGGGTCGGTGCAGGTCCTCCGGGCGTACGCCGAAGTCGCGCTCCAGCTCGTCGAGCGAGCCGTACACATCGGTCCGCGGGTACGCCGGGTCGTCGCTGCGCCAGACCGGGATCGGACTGCCCCAGAAGCGGTTGCGTGAGATCGACCAGTCGCGGGTGTTCTCCAACCACCGACCGAACTGCCCGTCCTTGACGTGGGCAGGCACCCACCGGATCTGCTGGTTGAGGTCGAGCATCCGATCGCGGATCTTCGTCGTCGAGACGAACCACGACGAGACGGCCATGTAGATCAGGGGCTCGCGGCAGCGCCAGCAGTGCGGGTACGAGTGCTCCCAGGACTCGCGCCGGAGCAGGACGGTCCCCTCGGTGACGCCGCCGGTGTCGCCCTCGCCGCGGGTCATGTTCTTCAGGTGCTCGATGATCGCGATGTTGGCGTCGAAGACGTGCATGCCCTCGTAGTCGACGATCGGGTAGGTGAAGGTGCCGTTCTTGGCGACCGCGACGATGAGCTCGATCCCCTCGCGGTCGGTGATGACCTTGTCCTCCTCACCGTAGGCGCCAGCGCTGTGCACCAGCCCGGTGCCGTCCTCGGTGGTGACGAAGTCCGCCTCGACCACCCGGTGGCTGTGCGGATGGCCTAGGAAGTAGGTGAACGGCGCCGTGTAGCTGCGCCCGAGCAGGTCGCGGCCCGTCAACCGCTCGACCACCTGGTCCTCGACCGACTCGCTCGCCTCGTTCTTGAGCTCGCGGGCGTACGCCGACAGCCGGGCCGCCCCGACGACGTACCTCTCCGTGGTGCCGGTAACGTCGGACTCGACCACGACGTACTCGATGTCGGGGCCGACCATGATCAGCAGGTTGGACGGGAGGGTCCAGGGCGTGGTCGTCCAGACCAGGGCGATCTCCCCGGTCTCCAGGCGCATGCCGACCGTGACGGCTGGGTCCTGCCGCATCTGGTAGACGTCCTCGTCCATCCGCAGCTCGTGGTTGGACAGCGGCGTCTCGTCGTTCCAGCAGTAGGGCAGGACCCGGAAGCCCTCGTAGAGCAGGTCCTTCTCCCACAGCTGCTTCAAGGCCCACATCACCGACTCCATGTAGTCGGGGTCGAGCGTCTTGTAGTCGTGGTCGAAGTCGACCCAGCGTGCCTGCCGGGTGACGTAGTCGCGCCACTCGCCGGTGTACTCGAAGACGGACTTGCGGCACTCGGCGTTGAACTCCTCGATGCCCATGTCGAGGATCTCGTCGGTGGTCTTGATGCCGAGCTGGCGCATCGCCTCGAGCTCGGCGGGCAGGCCGTGGGTGTCCCAGCCGAAGCGCCGCTCGACCCGACGGCCCCGCATCGTCTGGTAGCGCGGGATGAGGTCCTTGACGTAGCCGGTCAGCAGGTGGCCGTAGTGCGGCAGCCCGTTGGCGAAGGGCGGGCCGTCGTAGAACACGAACTCGTTGTCGCCGTTCTCACCGGCGTCCCGGTTCTCGACGCTGGCCCGGAAGGTGTCGTCGGACTCCCAGTAGGCGAGGACGCCTTCCTCGATCTGCGGGAAGCGCGGGGTCGACGGGACGCCTGCCCTGGCGGCCGGGTCGGCGTTCGGGTCGGTGGTGACCTGGGGGTACGTCATCGGTGTCCTCGCTGGTTGTCCGGTCGAAACCATCGAGGACGACCCCTCGCGGGACCGCGGTACCACCTCGCTTGCCCGCCACCTGAACTGCTCGGGCGGACCGCTCGTTCGACGGCTGTGACGGGCCCACCCGTCCGGTTCTACTGAGCGGCCCGACTGGTGACCGGCCGCCGTTCTTCCGGAGGCTCGCCGCTGATGACGGCTCGAACGCCTGTGGCTCCAGGGTACGGCGCAGGCCCGGTCGGCAACCACCGGGTTCCACGCGTTCGTGTCGTGAGCGAACAAAGGGTCACTCCACGGCGTCTGTTCACACGTTCCTCACTCATCACTCAGGCAACCGCGGGACTCTCGGCCTGTGACCTCGGTCATCGACCGCCGGAGCCCGGCGAACGGACGGACGATGACACTGCTCGCGCCCCGACTGACGTCGACGCTGCGCCGCCGTCCGAGGACACGTCCGCACCGGTGGGGCGACCCCGTCCTGACCGGGCTCGCCGCGCTGGTCGTCTACGCCCTGCACGGGTACGACGGCGAGCTCACCCGAGACCTGGGCGTGTTCACCTACGGCGGGATGCACGTCGCGCACGGCACGCCGCCGTACGTCGGCATCTTCAACTCAGTCGGTCCCCTCGCCGATGCCGTCCCGGGGTTCGCGATGTGGCTGGGAGACTTCGTCGGCGCCGACCCGATCCTGTCCGCGCGGTTGTTCTTCACGGTGCTCTCTGCCCTGTGCTGCTCGCTGTTGTGCGTCCTGGCGCGCGACACCCTCCAGTCGCGCACCGCAGGCCTCATCGCGCCCGCCCTGTTCCTCACCTTCGAGGACTTTCTGCGCCTCGCCTCCGACGGCCCACGCGAGAAGACCACGATGGTCCTGTTCATGCTCGGCTGCCTCATCCTGCTCGGGCGGCGCCGCTGGGCACTCGCGGGTGCGTGTGCTGCGCTCGCGACGCTGACCTGGCAGCCCGTCCTGACCGTCACGCTCGGGGCGCTCGCGGCCGCGGCCCTCCTGGACCAGCAGGACACGAGGCGCAGGATCCTGCTCCGGTTCACGTTGGGCGGCTTCGTCCCGAGCGTGGCCACTGTCTGCTACTTCCTCGGCGCCGGCGCGCTGTCCCGCGCGATCGACGGTTTCATCCTTGTCAACGTCGAGTACACCGAGCAGCCGTCCGCGTGGACCCACCCGCACGAGACCTGGACGATGTTGTGGTCGGCGTACCACTGGACCCTCGTGCTGATCATCGGCGGCCTGGTCGCCGTGCTCGTGATCGGCGCGCAAGCGCTCCGGCTCGCACGACGTCCCACAGTCTCACCGGTCGCGCGGCGACTGGTGATCTGTGCAACCGGCGCGGCCGCCGGCACCGCGTGGACCGTGACGGTCATCAACGGTGGGCCGGACCTGTTCGTCCTGCTTCCGTTCGCCGCCCTCGGGCTGGCCGGGACGGCGACCATGCTGCTCGGGCGCCTGCCTCACCGGGTCTCGCTGGCGGCGGCTGCGGCAGTCGTGGGGCTCGGCGTCTTCGCTGCCGGGCTGCAGTCCGTCTCGACGCGCGACGACGGCCTCCTCCTCCAACGCGCGGACGTGAGCGCCGTCCTCGGCACCCAGCCCCGCGACGCCACGATCGTCAGCCTGAGCGCACCCGAGGTGCTGGCTCTGGCCGGACGCGACAGCCCAGTCCCCTACCAGATCATGACCACGAGCCAGCAGCGCTACCTCGAGGCCACGTACCCGGGTGGCATACGGGGCTTCCTGGCGTCCCTGGAGGAGCTCCGACCGACGTTCGTCGTGCTCGGCAGGTCGTTCGCCGAGGATTGGCCTGCTCAGTGGCTCGAGACCGACTACCAGCGGGTCGGTGGCGGTGCTGGCTGGACCTGGTACCTGAGCCGGTCCGCAGGCCAGCACGCCCTGCTCCGTGCCCGGATCGCCCACGCCGAGGTGATGGCGGCGCACGGCAGGTAGGTTCACGCGCATGCCGCCCTCGGGTCGCCGTCTCTCACCAGCACTCGACCCCGCGGTCGCCGGACTCGTCGCCTTTGTCGTCTACGCCCTGCACGGGTTCCAGAACTCGCTGGAACGCGACCCGGGCACGTTCGTCTACGGCGGTCAGCAGTTCGTCCACGGAACTCCGCCGTACGAAGGGATCTTCAACTCGGTGGGCCCGCTCGGCGACATGGTCGCCGGGGTCGGGACCGGGCTGGGCCGGCTGATCGGGCTCGACGACCTGACGGGCGCCCGGCTGATCTACCTCGTGCTGTCGGCTGCCTGCGTGGCGGCCCTCAGCGTGCTGGCACGCGAGGCGCTCCGCTCCCGGGCGGCCGGCCTGCTCGCTCCGGCGGCGTTCCTGACCTTCGCCAGCTTCCTCAAGCTCGCGACCGACGGGCCGCGCGAGAAGACGGTCATGGTGCTCTGCCTCGAGCTCGCGCTGCTGCTCCTGCTTCGGCGGCGATGGTTCGGGGCCGGCGTGCTGACCGCCCTGGCGACGTTGACCTGGCAGCCGGTGATCGTGCCGGCCCTGGTGGCCGCCGCGGTGGCGATCCTCACCTCGCGCACACCCCGGCTCCGGGCCGGCGCGGCGTACGTCCTCGGAGGCGTGCTGCCGACCGCTCTCCTGGTGGTCTACTTCGCGGCCGAGGACGCCCTGAAGGTGGCGTGGTGGGGCTTCGTGTCGGTGAACCTCGGCACCACGCAGCCGTCGATCCTCGACAGCTGGCGGCTGCTCACCGGCGACTACGGGTGGTCACTGGTCCTCGTCGTGCTCGGGTTGGCCGGCTCCCTCACGCTCGGTGCGGTCGCCATCGTGCGCTCGCGGAAGGACGGCGTACTGGGAGACGTGGACCGCAGTCTCCTGGTCCTCGGCAGCGGCGCGCTCGTCGCCGTGCTGTGGACCTGCTACGCCATCAACGGTGCGGCGGACCTCTTCGTGGTGCTGCCGTTCGCCGCGCTTGGGGTGGCCGCTTCCCTGCTGGCGCTCGCGTGGCATGTCCGCCCGGTCACGGCACGCCGTCTCTGTGTCGCCGGTGTCGCCGTGGCCGTTGCGGCGGCGGGCGTCGAAGCGGTCGCGTCGCGTGACGCGCTGCTGCCCCAGGAACGGCGGAACGTGACCCGGATGGCCGATGCCGTCCCGCCTGGCTCGACCGTGATCTCGATCTACGCGCCGGAGGTCCTGGTGCTGCTGCACCGGCCGAACCCGGACCCCTGGCAGCTGTCCAGCTTCACGATCTCGAGGTTCCTCGACGATCATCTCGAAGGTGGCCTCTCCGGGTACGCCGACGACATCTCGCGGCGGCAACCGGCCCTGATCGCCGTCGGCCGCAAGGCGACGATCGACTGGCTCCAGCCCGTCCTCGACCGGGAGTACGTTCGCGTCGGCCGCGGTCAGCACTGGACCTGGTACGCCAGCCGGACTCTCGGCAGCGCCAACCTCCACCACCTCCGGGAGATCAACAGCGCCACCGCGGACGGCTGAGCGGATCGATTTGAGACCCGGTGCGACACCCGGCAGAGTGCCTCTCCGTGACCGAGCAGCCGCAGCGCAAGTTCCCCGACATGTGGGTCGACCCCGAGGACGACCCCCGCGAGACCGACACCGCACCACGCGGTGAGAAGGCCGTGCTCGCCGAGTACCTCGATCACTTCCGGACGACCTTCGAGATGAAGTGCGAGGGTCTCGACGCCGAGCAGCTCGCGCAGCGCAGCGTGCCGCCGTCCTCCATGTCGCTGCTCGGTCTGGTGCGCCACCTGGCCTCGGTCGAGTTTCACTGGTTCCGCCGGTTCATCGAAGGCCAGATGGATCTCGTCCGGCCGTTCAAGTCACCGGAGGACCGCGACCTCGACTTCAACGGTGCCGTCGCCGACGACGCCGTGGTCGCCGAGGCATGGGGTGCCTGGCGCGCCGAGGTCGCACACGCCCGCGAGGTGTACGACCGGTACGACGACCTCGGCGTCGTCGTCGGCCCCGCCGGTGACGAGTCCGAGCTCCGCGAGATCGTCGTCCACATGATCGAGGAGTACGCCCGGCACTGCGGTCACGCGGACCTCCTGCGCGAGCGCATCGACGGCCGCACCGGTCAGTAGGTTGTCCGGGTGACCGAACAACAGGCGCACGGCTGGGGCTTGGCGACCGTCGTGACCGACGGCCCCGAAGCCGGCACGGTGTTGGACACCTGGTTCCCCCGGCTCGCTCTCGGCAGTACGCCGCCCGGTCACGGGGCTCTCGGCCAGGAGTGGGGCGACCTCATCGGGGAGTACCCGGACCGACGCGTGCGCACCGAGCCGGTCTCGACGGAGATCGACCTGGCCGAGCCGCCGCGTGATGCTCCGGACGCGTACCTGCGCCTCCACCTCCTCTCGCATCGACACGTCCGCCCGCGGGCACTCAACATGGACGGGATCTTCGGGGTCCTGGACAATGTCGTCTGGACCAGTGCCGGGCCCTGCCCGGTCGACGACTTCGAGGCGACGCGGATGCGGCTGCGCGCCCAGGGCCCGGTGCAGGTGTTCGGCGTCGACAAGTTCCCGCGGATGACCGACTACGTCGTCCCCACCGGCGTACGCATCGCCGATGCCGACCGGGTGCGTCTCGGGGCCCACCTCGCCGAGGGCACCACCGTGATGCACGAGGGCTTCGTGAACTACAACGCCGGCACGCTCGGTGCCTCGATGGTCGAGGGCCGGATCAGCGCCGGGGTCGTCGTCGGCGACGGCTCCGACGTCGGTGGCGGCGCGTCGATCATGGGCACGCTCTCCGGCGGCGGCCAGCAGGTCGTCTCCATCGGCGAGCGCTGCCTGATCGGGGCGAACGCCGGTATCGGCATCGCACTCGGCGACGACTGCGTCGTCGAGGCAGGCTGCTACGTCACAGCGGGGACCAAGGTCACCATGCCCGACGGCCGAGTCGTGAAAGCGCTCGACCTGTCCGGTGGCGACAACCTGCTCTTTCGCCGCAACTCGGTGACCGGAACCATCGAGGTCGTGCCGTGGCGCGACGGTGGCGTGGCCCTCAACGACGCCCTTCACCAGAACTGAACGATGCACAAGACGGGCAAGGCCAAGCGGGTGGCCGCTGTCGCCGTCCCCCTCGCCCTCGTGGTCGTGGGTGTGGCGTACGGCGTGTCCCGGCACCAGGCCGCGAAGGACAAGACTCTCGGCGAGTGCACGACCAAGGTCGGGCAGCTCACGGTGATCCTCACCGACGCGCAGGCGAAGAACGCGAGCCTGATCTCGGCGATCGCTCTCCAGCGCGGGATGCCGGCGCACGCGGCCACGATCGGGCTCGCCGCGGCCCTCCAGGAGTCGAAGCTCTACAACGTCCGCGGCGGCGACCGGGACTCGCTCGGGCTGTTCCAGCAGCGCCCTTCCCAGGGGTGGGGCACGCCCCAGCAGATCCTCGACCCGGTGCACGCGACGAACGCCTTCTACGACGCCCTCGAGCGCGTGCCCGGATACGTCGACCTGCCGGTCACCGTCGCCGCGCAGCGGGTGCAGCGCTCCGGCTACCCGTCGGCGTATGCGGTGTACGAGGACGACGCACGCGCGCTCGCCTCCGCCATGACCGGCTACTCCCCTGCAGCCTTCTGGTGCCACATGGCCACTCCCGATGGCTCGCCCGCTCCAGCGGCGCAGCGTGCCCTGGCGATGCGTCGCGCCCTGCTCCCCGCGTTCGGCTCGACCGCGGTGCGCGTCTCGTCGGGCTCGGGCCTGGAGGTGTCGGTGCCGTCGCCGGAACGAGGCTGGGCGGTCGCGGCGTACGTCGTGTCGCATGCTCATCAGCTCGGGGTCTCGAGGGTCACCTACCAGGACCGCGCCTGGAGCGCCGGCGACAACTCGGGGTGGCATCGCGACGACGGCGCGGTCAACGCGGCGGTTCGGATCGACTGAGCAGCGGCGCCAGCGCGACCGGATCGGTAAAGGTTCGGGCGTTTAGGGGCGGAATCGGTCACGCGACAGGCTCGAACCCCTACTCTGGTGTTCCGTGCAGAGCCCGGGGGGGCTTTGGGCCGATCAGCCCGGGGGGGCGTGGGGGTTACTGATGCACAGTCCGACGACGATTTTCACGGTGGGTACGGCGCTTCGTCGTGCCGAGAACAACCACCTGCCGGTCGAGGTGCTGGTGCAGGGGCATTGGCTCCGGGGCACCGTCGCCGGCATAGACGGTCAGGGCGTCATCCTGAGCACGCACTCCGAGCACGCCGTTGTGCGGCTCGAGTCGGTCTCCGCGGTGCGCGTGCCCGAGACCATGGCCGATGCGCCGGTCGCCGAGACCTTCGACCAGCACCACGAGCTCGCGGTCTCCGAGATCCAGGATGACGGCGCCTTCGCGATGCCGGGAGCCTCGACAGCCTGATACCGACCGCGAGGTCGCTCGACCGGCTCAGAGTCGAGCGGCGGCGGCGGCGACACGTTCGTCGGTCGCGGTGAGAGCCACGCGCACGTGGCGGCTGCCCGTCGTCCCGTAGAACGTGCCCGGCGCGACCAGGATGCCCACGTCGGCGAGCGCGGACACGGTCTGCCAGCAGTCCTCATCGCGCGTCGCCCACAGGTAGAGCGACGCCTCCGAGTGATCGATGCGGAACCCCGCCCCCTCCAACGCCGTCCGGAGCACGCCCCGCCGGGTCGCGTACCGCGCGTGCTGCTCGTCCGCATGGGTGTCGTCGTCGAGCGCCGCGGCCATGGCCAGCTGCTGCGGTCCGGGCAGGATCAGCCCGAGGTTCTTCCGGACGGCGAGCAGTTCGGCCACGACCGCCCTGTCTCCGGCGGCGAAGCCGCAGCGGTAGCCCGCCAGGTTGGACCGCTTGGAGAGCGAGTGCAGCGCCAAGAGGCCGTGATGGCCGGCACCGCAGACGTCCGGATGGAGGACCGACACCGGCTCCCCGTCCCAGGCGCACTCGAGGTAGCACTCGTCGCTGACCAGCAGCGTGCCGCGCTCGCGGCACCAGTCCACCACCTTGCGGAGGTGCGCGACCGGAAGCACGCGACCTGTCGGGTTGGCCGGCGAGTTGAGCCACAGCAGAGCCGGGCGCTCCGGGCCGAGGCTGGTCAGGGAGTCGGTGGCGACGGCTCGCGCGCCGGCCAGCGCCGCGCCCACGGCGTACGACGGGTAGGCGAGCTCGGGATACACGACCGTGTCACCGGTCCCGAACCCGAGCTGGCTCGGCAACGAGCAGACCAGCTCCTTGGTGCCGATCACCGGCAGCACGGCGTCGATGCCGAGCCCGGTGACCCCGTGGCGGCGGGCGAGCCAGTCGACCGCAGCCTGGCGGGTCGCGGGCAGGCCGACGGTCTGCGGGTAGCCGGGCGAGTCCGACCCGGCCTCGAGGGCGCGGCGTACGACGTCAGGCGTGGGGTCGACGGGCGTGCCGATGGAAAGGTCGACGATGCCGTCGGGGTGGGCGCGTGCCCGGGCGGCGTACTCCGTCAGCTGGTCCCAGGGAAAGTCGGGCAGCCGCTGTGAGACGGCGCCCCTGATCACTCGTCTGTCACTCGTCGTGCTCTTGCGGCGGCAGCTCCGCGATCAACGCGTGGTCGTGGTCGATCTCTCCGAGCTTGGCCGCGCCGCCGGGTGAGCCGAGGTCGTCGAAGAAGTGGACGTTGGCGTCGTAGTAGGCCTTCCATTCCTCGGGGGTGTCGTCCTCGTAGAAGATCGCCTCGACCGGGCAGACCGGCTCGCAGGCGCCGCAGTCGACGCACTCGTCAGGATGGATGTAGAGCATGCGCTTGCCCTCGTAGATGCAGTCGACCGGACACTCGTCGACGCAGGCCCGGTCCTTGAGGTCGACACACGGCTGGGCGATGACGTAGGTCACCTGGTCCTCCTGATCGGCAAGCGAAACTCTTCGATCCTCAGCCTAGTATCCCGGGGTGCCCGCTCCCGGAACCGCCCACGGCCTGGGCCCTCATGTCGTGGGACAGCGCGTCGTCGTACGCCGGCTGGTGCCGGGCGAGACCGGTCCCTCGGGTGGTCCTGCGATGACCGACGTACTCGGGACGCTGGTCTCCTGGGACAGCGCGACGTGCACCGTGGTTCCTGAGACGGGTCCCGCCGTCACGATCCGGCTCGACCAGATCGTGACCGGGAAACCGGTTCCGCCTCGTGGGTCGGTGCGCCAGCGGGTGTCGGTGCGCGAGGCGGAGATCCGGGCGCTGCCGCTGTGGATCTCACCGGAGACCGAGCCCCTCGGTGAGTGGGTCCTGCGCCTGGTCATTGGCGAGCGCGGCCGCGGATCACGACGGGCCAACTCCGGCCTCGCGGTCGGCGACCCGGGGGTCCCGGTCCTCGAGGCGGCAGCGCGGGTCCGGGCCTTCTACGCACGCCACGAGCGAGTCGCGACGGTGCAGGTGGAGGTCGGCTCCGAGGTGGAGGCAGCACTTGTCGCCGTCGGCTGGTCCGAGTCGGAGCCGGAGGACGCGCCGTACCTCGTCGGGTCGGTGGCGATGGCGCTGCGGGTCGCCGGGTCGTCCGAAGGAGTCGAGGTGACCGTCGAGGACACCCGCCTGCTCGCGACCCTGGCCGTCGACGGGGCTGAGGTCGGACGCGTGCGAGCCGAGCTCAACGGCGACTGGCTCGGCGTACACGGCCTGCGGGTCGACGAGTCGCAGCGCCGACAGGGACTGGGGCGCCGGCTGATGGCAGGTCTGCTCGAAGCCGGCGCGGAGCTGGGCGCGGCGACGGTGTGGCTCGAGGTCGACCGAGTGAACACAGCTGCCTGGATGCTGTACGCCGGGCTGGGTCTGCGGGAGCACCATTCCTGCCGTTACCTGCAGGCTCCCGACGACTGATTCGTCGAGGCACCGAACCGATCCACGTGGGTGTGCGTCTGACCTCATGCACGGCGGAACGGGGGGTCGACCTCCACCGCGATCGCATGGATGTCGTCGGCACGTCGTGTGGGGGGTCGGCGTGGTTCGGGGGGGACCGCGTCGACCTCATCAACGCACGGCCGCCGAGACGTCGGCGATGTCGGCCGGACCGACGCGGCAGCAGCCGCCGACCAGACGCGCGCCGGCCGCCAGCCAGCCCGTGACCGCACCGGCGTCGAACGCCGACTCGCCCGTCCAGGTGCGGCGTACGGCGTCCCATCCCTGACCGGAGTTGGGATAGGCGACGAGCGGACCGGTGGCACCGACGAGCGCGGTGGTCACGTCGTCCGGGATACAGCAGTTGACCCCGGTCGCCACGATCTCATCGACGTCGGCGGCCATCGCCCATGCCTCTTTCAGCGGCTCTCCGGCGCGGGTTCGGTCGCCGTCTGCGCTGAGGCTGAGCCAGGCGGTGAGGCCGGTGCCGTCCAGCTCCGTGCAGATCGCCTCGACCTCCGCCAGGCACGGCATGGTCTCGACGGCGAGCACGTCGGCACCGGCGGAGCCCAGCACCTCGAGCCGCCGGTGGTGGAATGCCCGCAGGCCGGCCACATCGAGGTCGTAGTCGCCGCGGTACTCGGAGCCATCGGCGAGGTAGGCGCCGTACGGGCCCACGGAGGCCGCGACCCAGCCGTCCGGCCGATGCTCGTCGCGGGCGCGGCGGGCGAGGGTGACGCTGAGGTGCATCAGGTCGGCCGCATCGGTCTCGTCCAGGCCGAGCGTGGCAAAGCCGTCGAAGGAGGCCTGGTACGACGCGCTGGTCGCGACCTGCGCCCCGGCGTCGAAGAACTCGCCGTGCGCGCCGGCGATCGCGTCCGGGTCGTCGGTGAGGAGCCGAGCCGACCAGAGGTCGGAGGAGAGGTCGTGGCCGCGGGCCTCGAGAAGCGTGGCCAGGCCACCGTCGAGGACGACGACGTCTTCGGAGATCGCTTGGCGGAAGTCCCTCAGACGAGCACCCCGGTCTGAGCCGCGGCGCGGTCGCGAGCGCTGAGGAGTTCGTCGATGCGCTGGTGGACCTGGTCGTACTCGGCTGTGTCGCCCACGGCGTCCAAGCGTGAGGCGATCGCCCGGAGCGTGGCCTCGATCGACGCGACGTCCTCCGGGATGCGGCGCGTGAGCAGGAGCTCCAACGCCTGATGCCTGGTCATTCCACCCTCCCTGCCCTCCAGGACGCCTACCCAGTTCTCTCGCGGTTCAATCCTCACGCGAGTAGCAACGTACGCGGATCTGCGCGCGTGAGCGAGACCCCCAGGCGGATCGACTGCACCGGGACGCTTCGCGCGACGGTGCCGAGCGTGGGTTTCACGACGCCGAACCTGGACCCTGGGCGGTCGGCCGCCCTGTCAGGCACTGCGGCGTACGACACGCGGATCGGCGAGCAGGACCGCGGGCGACCGAGTCACATGTGGACCCGATGAGTTTGCTGTGAAGGTCCTGAGGGCCGAGGTATGACGAGCCCCAGGACAGTTACGGTCGCACCCGTGGAGTCTCACGCAGTCGGCAGCCGAGCCGGCGTCGGCGACAACGGCCACCGTCTCGCCGCGCTGTCGCTGCGGCGGCCTGGGGGCAGGTGGCTGGCCTTGCTCGGATTGTTCGCGCTGGTCGCCGTGTCGGTCGAGCTCGCATGGTGGAACCGGCTGGACCACTCCCTCAGCGACTGGGCAGTCTCGCAGCGGGGGACGCCGCCGTGGAACGCGGCCAAGGTCGTGTTCGACGTCGCGGACCCGGTGATCGCGCTGCCGATCACACTGGCGCTCGGCCTGCTGGTGGCGTGGCGGCGGCACCGGTGGGGGATCGCCCGCGAGGCGGCGATCCGGGTTGGTCTGGTCGTGGCGTCGGTGCTGCTTCTCAAGCCGTTGCTGGCGGTACCCGGCCCTACGCGGAACGCCCTCGGCGACCACGGCGGAGCGTTTCCGTCCGGCCACACGACGTCCACTGTGGTCTGCGTGGCGCTGCTCCTCGCCTGGGTCGGCTGGCCGCGGTGGGTGACCGGCCGGATCGCCGTCATCGCAGTCGCGGTCACCATCGTGGGTGGGTCCGTGATCTATCTCAGCTACCACCACGTCAGCGACGTCGTCGGCGGGGTCGTGCTCGGCCTGCTCATCGCGACCTTGCCCCTTCCAGTCTTGCGGCGTCGTCGCGAAGCGGAGTGATTCAGCCGCTTGTGCGCGAGCGCGCGGAGAGCGGCATGTGCGCTTGATCCTTACGGGCGACGCGAGAGCTACGACGAGACGTTCAGTCGGATGTCCGGCACTGGTGTCTCCGGACCCACACGACGTGCTCACAGCGAGCATCGCGCCCACGGCCACCGCTAGTCGTCTGGTCATCACCATCCGTTCCTCCCTTGAGGACGCAACGCAAGGGCGGTCCGCCGTGGGAGTCGCACGCTCATGCGACGCCATCACGCAGGCATCGGTTCCTCGGTGATGACCCCTTCGAAGTCGGACCGGAGCTCGCCGGACAGCGGCGTGTGCGTGCGAGCGGTCTTCTACCGAACCTTGCCCAGCATCTGCGCCAGACTGACCCGGTCGTCGGCGCCCACGACGGTCAGTCCGTTCAACCGCTGCCGCGCCTGATCAACGTCACCGAATTTCGCCACGGTGAAGACCGTGACCAGTTCCGGAGGGGGCCAGTGTGTCACCCCTCCTTGGCCTTCTTGTCTGCGCGATTCGGTCAGGACCCCAGCTGCGGAGTCGACAGACTCCCACCACCTTCTTGCTTCGCGACTCACGGCTTTCCGGGCAACCTCGGCCGAGCGTCGGAGGCGGTCGAGGCCGTCCAGTTGGCTGATGCGCGGAGTTGCAGGGGCGTCGACAGTGAAGTGATCGACCCAGAGGTCTCGCCGAGCCTGTTTGAGCGTCCGGTGCCACCGCCACGTCTTTCCTTCGCGATGGGGAACCCAGCTGCACGAGACGCCGTACTCGACCTCGAAGACGCCACCCTTGTAAGCCTGTATCCAGAGCAGCGCCACGTGCTCCTCGCTCAGCGATCGAGCCCACTGCCATGGCTTGACCAGCTCCATGTCGCGGATGATCGGCGCAAAGGCGTCTGCGATCGCCCGCTTGGCGATCGATTCGGGAACAAGACCCCCAGCAGGCCCCACTTCCCGACGAAGTCCGCGCCAGAGGTCCGGGGGAGCCACTCGCCCGACTATAGATCTACCCCCGACTCAGAGAAGTCTTGCTCGCTCAACGGCAAGTGCGTGCGCCTGGACAGCGGCACGAGCGGATTCCTGGCCCTCCTCGGAGAAAGCTTGATCGCGCGGCAGTACGCTCGTTGGCGTGACCGCGAGGGTTATTCAGCGCCTCCACAACCCGCGCAACCGCGAGTGCTTCTGTGACCCGGATTGCTGGTGTCGTCGTACCGCCGTGGGACGCGCCGTCAAGTGGTGGTTCCCCGCCCGGTTCGTCGGCATTCTCCACAAGAGCGCAGTTACCGCCGAGTGGAAACGGGATCGCGACCAGGGCTCCTGACCTTCTGGAACTTTGCGCCGCCCTCACATCGGCATGTGCCCAGTGGTCTCGTGACGGTCGCAGAGCGACCTCCTCGACCAGCGGGGGTGGCGCCTCTTCGACCAGCGGAGGGATCGGAATCCGATTGGCGGGTTGCGTACCGCGCGCCGTACGATTTCTCCCGACCACCGTGGGGCGTGACAAACCCCCTCCGAGCCGGGAGACAGACGGCGGTCCGTGCGTACGACGTACCGACGAGAGGCCGGCGGTCATGCCGGCGAAGGTGTGGTGGCACCGCGACTTTGCCCCCGCCCACACCTCCAGGGCTGTCCGCTACTGGAGGAACGATGAGACGCACACTCACATCCGCACTGCCACAGTCCACCCCCGGCGCACAGGTCCGGCTGCAGGGCTGGGTGCATCGCCGGCGGGAGCTGGCGAAGGTCACCTTCCTGGTCGTCCGTGACCGCACCGGCCTGGCCCAGGTCGTGCTCCCGGCCGGCACCGTCCTGCCCCCGGAGGAGACGCCCGTCGACGTGGTCGGCACGGTCACTGCCAGCGCACAGGCACCGCAAGGCGTCGAGGTCACCGACGCGACCGTGACCGCGCTGAGCGAGCCGGCCGACACCCCGGCCGTCGAGCTCTGGCGCCCCACTCTCGACACCAGCCTGCCCACGCTGCTCGACCACGCGGCCACCACCTGGCGTCACCCCGTCCAGCGCGCCAAGTGGGAGCTCGCCGCCGCGAGCCTGCGCGGCTTCCGCGAGACCCTCGACGCGCAGGACTTCACCGAGATCCACTCCCCCAAGCTCGTCGAGCAGGCGACCGAGAGCGGCGCCAACGTCTTCACGGTCGACTACTTCGGCCGGCCCGCGTACCTGGCGCAGAGCCCGCAGTTCTTCAAGCAGCAGCTGGTCGGGGTGTTCGAGCGCGTCTACGAAGTCGGGCCGGTGTTCCGGGCCGAGCCACACGACACCGTGCGCCACCTCGCTGAGTACGTCTCGCTCGACGTCGAGCTCGGCTTCGTCGAGGACCACCACGAGGTGATGGACTGCCTCCGCGACGTGGTCGCCGGCATGGTCGCGGGCGTTCGCGCATACGCCGGGTCCGCGGTCGAACGGCTCGGCATCGAGCTGCCGGACGTCCCGGAGAAGATCCCGACGCTCCACTTCCGCGAGGCGGTCGAGATCGCAGGCGCACCCGCCGACGAGCCCGACCTGAGCCCGGCCCACGAGCGAGCTCTGGGCGAGTGGACGAAGTGCGAGCACGGGTCCGACTTCCTGCTCGTCGACGGCTATCCGACGGCGCACCGCGCGTTCTACAGCCACCCCGACCCGGAGGAACCGCAGTGGAGCAGGTCGTTCGACCTGATCTTCCGAGGCACCGAGATGGTCAGTGGCGCGCAGCGGCTCCACCGGTACGACGACTACGTGCGCGCGCTCGAAGAGCGGGGATACCCCTACGCGCCGTACGCGTCGTACGTCGAGGCCTTCCGGCGCGGGATCCCGCCGCACGGCGGCTTCGCGATCGGCCTGGAGCGCTGGGTCAGCCGGCTCGTCGACGCGCCGAACATCCGCGAGGTGACGCTCTTCCCGCGCGACCTCCACCGCCTCGCGCCGTAACGTGACCCCATGGCCAGCTACGACGTGAACCCGGACGCCGTCGCCCGATGCCGCGAGCTGATCGAGGCCAAGCAGTACGTGCTCGACAGCGACTGGGGCGAGGTGCAGCCCAGCGCAGATGCGCAGAACGCCTTCCTGGCGAACCACACCTGGGAGGAGTACGGCGCCTGGCACCTCGGCCTGACCAATGGCGCGAACGACGAGACCAAGGCGCGGCACGCCTTCGTGTACGGCGACTTCCGGCGGGTGCACCGGACCGCGCTGATCGCCTCGGTCTACCGCGCCTCGGAGTGGCGGCACAAGAAGGTCGAGCTCGCCGCACACGAGCTGCTCCAGGTGCTGGACAAGAAGGCCGGCATCGGCTGAGCCCGATCAGTCGTGCGTGGTGGTGCTCCTTGCAGACCACCGCGTCCACCGGTGCATAGCGCACCGTGTACGACGACGTGTGATCCACGGCGCCACCACGGGCGAAGCTGCGGGTGACCGTGACCTGGAAGCCGTCGCGCCCGTCCCGCGGCGAGCAGGGCTTCCCGATGCGCACCTCGCGGCCGGCAGCCACGACGTTCGCGCGTTCGCCGTGCGTCGACCTGATGGTCCACTGCGGCGTCGACCAGAGCGTGATGGTCAGCGACCCGTGGTGAGACGCGGTTGCCCGGCCGGCCACGACCGAGACGAGTACGCCGTACGGGGTGTTGTCGGTGAACGCGACGTCCTGCCCGTCCCGCAGGGAAGCGTCGCGCCCGACCGGAGCCGTGCCGGCGTACGACCTGGACGTGGCATGAGCCGTCACCTGCAGCCCACCGAGCCAGGCGGCGTTGAACAGCGCGGTCGCCAGCGCGTCGCCGCCGGCACCCTCCGGGGTGCCGGCGCCCAGCAACCCCCGCAGCGACAGTGCGTCGCGCGGCTTCAGCACGGTTCCGTCGAGTCGGTGAGCGGCGGTGGCGAGCACGTCGCCGTGTGGGCCTCGGGGCACGCTGACCGTGAACCACGCCAGCTGGCGCTCGATGCCGAGCCGACCTGCGTCGGCGTCGGTGAACGAGGCCTTGGCCGGGGTCGGGCGCACCACCGAACTGCGCTCGCGCGACGTGATCGCACGCAGCAGGGCGAGGCCGACGTCACGCGGGGCGTACCTCACGCCGGGCTGGGCACTCACCACCTGCGGGCGACCGTCGACGAGGGCCACGGTGGCGGGCTCGGGCCGGTCGATCGCCGCGCCGACGAGTTGCTGCGCGGTGAGCCTGGCGAGAGCGCGTGCCTGCACCGTCGGCTGCAGGTGGTGGCCGACGCGTCGTGCGCCGAGGAGGTCGCCGTACGCCGCGGGCGAGAGGTGGAGCGTGGCGTGCCCGAAGTGCAGCTCGACCGCCGAGGCCATGGCCGGGTTGGCGAAGCGCCGCACGAACTTCTGGATCGCGTCCGTGTCGATGGTGGGAGCGACCGCGGTCATCCGTAGCTGCACCGTCGGGTCGTCGGTGAGGTAGGCGTTCCAGAAGGCCATGCCTGCCGACCGCGGGTCGAGCACCAGCCCCGGCCGGGGCTGACGCACCGTGAACGTCTGGTGCCGGAACACCACCGACCCGTTGCGGGGGCTGCGGCCCGCGCTGAGGTCCAGACGTTTCAGGAGCGCGGCGAGCCGGTCCTGGTCCAGCGTCACCACCGGCTCGAAGGACGTGCCGGACGTGTAGTAGGCCCACACCCGCGAGGGACGCCAGCTGCGCGCGGCGCCTGCCTTGCGGACCGACGCGGAGTAGTCGACGGCGAGCCCGGCGTCGGCAGGTGCCACCTGCTGGGTGTGGCCGTTGACGGTCACCGTGAACGGCTTGCCTGCGCGGTCGGCCAAGCCGTCGCGGAGCACGTCGATCGCGGATGACGGATCCTTCCCGCCGATGTCGACCCCGGCCACGGTCGTGCCGACGGGGACCTTGTCGCTCGCGGTGGCGTACGCCGCGGTGTACGCGCCGCCGGCCAGAAGCGCCAGCCCGAGGATGAGCGCGAGGACGACCCGGCCGCCCGCGTCCTCGGGGCCGGGTCTGTCGTCTCGCCGGGTCGAGCGCACCACGTGAAAATGCTAGGAGTCCGAAGGCCTGTTGTGTGGGCGAACGCGCCGATCGGAGCCCGCGATCAAAGACCGGCGAACAGGTCTGTCTCGAGTCCGTTCGGGCCGAGGTCACCGCGCTGACCCTTGGCGATCCGGTACGACTCGATGCCCAGCACCTCGTTGCCGACGTGGTTGGACAGCGCGAAGAACGGACCGTCCACCTCGATCTGCGTGCGGTGGGCGCGCAGCGCGGCGACCTTCTGGTCGGCGTACTGCGAGGCGTCGATCTCGGCGGCCAGGTCCGCGTCGGGGGTCGCCATCGGCAGCGGCCCGTCCGGGTCCATGCCCTCGAAGGACGTGGTGTCGCCGGCATCACGGATCGCCCGGAGGCTGCGTCGCAGCCGGCTCTCGGACATCGAGGTCCAGTAGATCTTCGGCGATCTCCCACGGCTCGCCGAGGTCGGTCCGGTACGTCGGCACGTCGGCCAGGTGCGCGGCGTACGTCGCGACCCGGTGCGCCTGGATGTGGTCGGGATGACCGTAGTGGCCGAACTGGTCGTAGGTGACCATCACCTGCGGTCGCACCTCGCGGATCACCTCGACCAGCAGGGTCGCTGCCTCGGTGAGGTCGGCGTTCCAGAAGGCGTTGTCCGGTACGTCGTCCCCGATCACCGCGTGGCCGTCCTCGTGCCAGACCATGCCCGAGTCGCGGTAGCGGCCGAAGCCGCCGAGGAACCGGTGGTCGGTCACTCCGAGCGCGCGCATCGCCTCGGCCAGCTCGCCGCGACGGTGCTCGGCGAGCTTGTCGTCCTGGTCCGCCGCCAGGTGCGACAGCTCGGACACCAGGATCTCGCCGCGCTCCCCTCCTGTGCAGGTGATCAGCGTGACGCCGGCACCCTCCGCGGCGTACTTCGCCATCGTGGCCCCGGTCGCGATCGACTCGTCGTCGGGATGGGCGTGGACCAGCAGCAACCGCCGAGCGGGGAGATCGGTCATGGCTCCGACCCTAGGAGCAGTGCTCGAAGCGCCGGCAGGAAGGGTCGGTCTGGTTCGAGCCAGTCGACCTCGCCGAGCTGCTCGGGCCCGAGCCAACGCAGCTCGTCGTGGTCGACTCCGGCTTGCGGTTCGCCGGCACCAAGGCCGCAGACCGCGGCCCGGAGGACGTGGGTTTCACCGATGGCCTGCTCACCGTCGAGCCAGTGCTCGACGTCCACCTGGCAGCCGATCTCTTCGGCGATCTCGCGCACCAGGGCCGAGTCGGGGGACTCGCCGGGGTGGACCTTGCCGCCCGGCAGCTCCCAGCGCCCGGCGGTCTCGGGCGGCCGGGTACGTCGTGCGGCCAGAAGCTTGCCGTCACGGACGATGGCGGCCCCGACCACCAGGGTCATCGAAGAGCCTCCCTCGACGTTCACCACGCCGGCCTGGTCAGGGCGTGAGCCGTGCTGCCATGGGCGCCTGGGGTGCTTTCGTGGTCGCGACCGGCACCTGCAGCGTGCCACGGCCCAGCCGGGGGATGCCGATCTGGCCGATGTAGAGGGCGAGCCAGGCGGTTGCGAGGTTCTGCGCGGCGTACTCCTCGCGACCCGGGTAGGTGTCCTGCTGGGCGGCGAGGACCGGGTCGGCCGAGTAGGTGCGGCCGTCGGCGGCACCGCTGCTCTGCTCCAACGCCAGCTGAGCTCTCTCGTGCCAGGCCAGGGCCCGGTCGGCGGGCCAGCCGGTGGCGCCCAGGTAGTCGGCGTACACCGTCGCGTGCGCGTCCATGCTCACGAAGTGGGCCCGCCGGGCGGTGCCCCAGTCGTCGCCCTGGGGGTAGTAGATCCAGCTGTGACCCGGGATGTAGACGGTGCCGCCGGGGGCCGCGAAGGTCCCGCCGGCCGGACTGGTGGCGCCCTCCTGGTACGAGACCGTGCTGAAGGCGGAGTAGACGAGACCTGCGTTGTGGAACATCGCCTCCGGCACCCGCTGTCGAGCCAGCCGGTCGAAGTCGGCTGCGGTCCAGAGCAGCTGGACGTTGCTGGCGTAGTCGGGGTGGATGCGCTGGTGGTTCTCGACCGTGCCGTCGGCGTAGGCGTTGAAACCCTGCAGTCGGGTGGCGAGCGGCACCCCGTTGACGGGCGTGGCCGAGGTGTCGTCGGACTCGGTGGCGAACGCCGCCACGGCCAGCTCGGCCGACTTGGCCCGCCAGGCAGACGTCCGCGGCGAGCCGGGCATCATCGCGGCGGCAAACGCCAGGAGCGAGGAGTTCCAGGCGTTCTCCTCGGCCTTGGTGTCGCCCGGCGTCACGATGGTGCCGTCGGGGAGACCCCAGTAGGGCACTGCCTGGGTGGTCAGCCGGTCGGCCTCGTCGACGACCATCGAGGTGACGTCTGCCTGGGTCTGGGGCGTCAGGTCGTCCCACACCAGCCAGGCTGCGGCACCGGTGAGCATGGCCCAGTGCGCCGTCTGCCAGCCGCGCCCCCAGCCGCCCGGGCTCACCGACGTGTGGGCGCAGGCGATCGACCGGACGAGCTGGTCGACGTATCGGAGTGCCCCGGCTCGGCGCCTGCCGATGGTCTTGGCGTCGTACGCGCCGGTGCTGAGCCCGACGGCAACGGTCAGTGCGGACATCGCGGGGAGCCGGATGGCGAGCTCGTCATCGTGAGACCCGGCGAGCAGGTCGAGGTACGCGCGCGTCCTCGTCGCCCGCCACTGCGCGTGGTACTGCGCCCCCAGCAGGTAGCGCTCGGCGTCCTCGAGCGAGCCGCGGACGCGGCGGCCAGCGCGTCCCACGCTCTTCGTGACGTCGGAACCGAGCGCGGTGCTCGGCACCACCCACGAGGCCCGGCCGGTGCGGCGTTTCCGCGCTGTCGGGCACGAGACGGCGCCCGGCGTGGAGCGCACCTGCCAGGCCGCCGGCAACTCGCCTGCGGTCGGTGCGAACGTCGGACGCAGGGCCGTTCTGGGCGCGGTGACCTGATTACTGAGGTACCACGTGCTGCCGCGCACGGTCCCGATGCCGTCGCTGCCGTCGCCGTCCCAGTCGCCGACGACGGGGATGTCGCCGGGCGCGCCGTACGCCGCGGTCGTGGTCGCCGTCAGGTCGTCGAGGGACTCCGCCAGCACCCAGTTGCCATCGCGGAAGGTCCCGATGCCGTCGGTGCCGTCGCCGTTCCAGTCGCCCGCGACAGGGACGCCGGTGCCGTCGCCGAACGTCAGGTCACGCCACACCGGCGGGGTCTCGTCGCTCGTCACGGGACCGACCGCGAGGATCCACTCCGATCCGCGGACGACGCCGAGGTCGGTGGTGCCGTCGCCGTTCCAGTCCCCGGTGACAGGAACGTCGCCCGGCTGCCCGAACGTCGTGGTGACGGCCGGGTCGTTGGCGCGCTGCACCTGGTTCCACAGCTGCCAATGGCCGTCGTCGAAGATGCCCGGTGTCTCCACGCCGTCGTGGTTCCAGTCGCCCAGGACGCGCACACCCCCGTCGGGCAGCGTCGGCAGCCGGTAGGCGACTGAGCCCCCGGCCGGGAGCACGGCCCGCAGGCCGTCGGCCGACAGCAGCGCCGGGACGTCGACGCTCACACTGGCCGGCGCTCGTGCCGAGAGGGAGTTCGCGACGGCGTTCCCGGTGACGACGGGAAGGAGGGCGCCGACGAGGCCGCACGCCACCGCACACGTGACGTGCCACTGCCCTCGTCGAGACACCGTGCCCCCTGGCTCCTGGACCCGACGACCGGGCCGAGTCAGGAATTTACCGTTCGCGGCTGCGGGACGTCGGCCGACCCGGCCGGGCGCGCCGTCGATGCGGCACGATGAGGCTGTGACGACGCGGCAGCCCCGCTGGGTGTACGACGAGGGCGAGGATCCCGACCCGCGCTTCTCGCTGGCCAACGAGCGGACCTTCCTGGCCTGGGTGCGCACGGCGCTGGCGATGTTCGCGGGCGGCATCGCCCTCCACGCGCTCAAGGTACCGAGCATCCACTGGGTCCGCGTGATGCTCGTGGTGTCGCTGATCGGCCTCGGTGGACTGATCTGCGTCTTCGCCCTGGTGCGGTGGGCACGGGTCGAACGAGCGATGCGGCTGCGTCAGCCGCTCCCGGCGTTCGGGCTGGGCGTGGTGATGACGGTGGCCCTCGCGCTGGTCGCCCTGCTCCTGGTGATCGTGCTGATCTAGTCGCTCAGGCCGCCCGGCGGGCGGTGAGCCGGCGGACCATCGCCCGCAGGCCCGAGTCGGCCGGCTCCGGACGACGGATCGGCAGGAGGTGAGTCTTCCCTTCGTGGACGGCGATCATCGAGATCGCCTCCTCGTCGTACTCCTCCGCGAGCCGGTAGGCGCGGTCGAGGTCGTCGTCGGCGACGGCGAGGTTGATGGCCTCGACGTAGCCGTCGTGCAGGACGTTCAGGTCGTCGATCAGGCGGCCCATGATGGTTCCCCTTCGCTGGTGCTTCCTTGACGACACCAGTCTCCAGGGTTTTCTTGGATCGTTCCAATCGCCGTGATGTGACGTCGCTCTCGGTGCCTCTCAGCGGGGCCGTGCCGCTGGACAATCAGTCGGCGGCGGCTGGAGGCCGCCCGCGACGCGGCAGCGGGCCGGCCTTCTTGGGCATCCGGCCCGCCTCGGTGAGGGCGTGCCGCAGCAGCATCTCGACGTGGGCGTTGAGGCTGCGGTACTCGTCGTCGGCCCAGCGCATCATCGCGTCGTGGACGGCCGGGTCGACGCGCAACAGGACTTGACGTCGTGAGCTCACCGGTCGCTCGCGTCCTAGTACAGTGAGCCGGCGTTCACGACGGGCTGGGCCGGCTGGTCACCGCACAGGACGACCATCAGGTTGCTGACCATGCTCGCCTTCCGCTCCTCGTCCAGTTCCACGACCTCGTGCTCGGCGAGCCGGGCCAGGGCGAGCTCGACCATGCCGACCGCGCCTTCGACGATCCGGCTGCGCGCGGCGACCACGGCGTTCGCCTGCTGACGACGGAGCATCGCCTGGGCGATCTCCTGGGCGTAGGCGAGGTGGGAGATCCGTACCTCGACGATCTCGACACCCGTGATCGACACCCGCTCGGCCACCTCGGCCGCGAGCTCACCGGCCACGACGTCGGTCGCTCCGCGTAGCGACGTCTCGTTGCTCTCGGCGTCGTCGTACGGGTGGGTGTTCGCGACGTGGCGCAGCGCGGCCTCGGCCTGGACGGAGATGAAGCCCTCGTAGTTGTCCACGGCGTACGTCGAGCGCGCGGTGTCGACGACCTGCCAGACGACGATGGCCGCGATCTCGACCGGGTTGCCGTCACTGTCGTTGACCTTGAGCCGGTTGGTCTCGAAGTTGCGGACCCGGACGCTGACCCGGCGGCGGACCGTCAACGGGAGGACCCACCAGAAGCCCGGGCTGCCTACGGTGCCGACGTACGTGCCGAAGAACTGGATGACCGAGGTCTGACCCGGCGGCACGACCACCAAGGACGCGACGACGATCACGAAGACCAGGATCGGGAGCCAGATCCACGCGGATCCGGCGTTCGTGAGAAGGACGAAGCCTCCGGCGCAGAGGGCGAGCACGACCACGCCGAACCAGCCATTGAGGGCGAGTGCGGGTCGCTGGGTGATCTCGACGCGCGCGCCCTGGTGACCGACCGGGGTGGAGGCGGGGACGGGGGTCGGGGTGGCCGGCTGGGTGTCGGACATGGTGTCCTCCTGGCGTGAGAAAAGTGATATCATATTGATAGCACTTTTCTGGCTGCCTGCCAAGTCAGATGACGAGGCCGTCCCAGGACCATCTCGGCAACGCCAGGTCGTCCGGAACGTCGTCCGGAGTGTCGGGATGGGAGTCCATCAGCTCGACGCCCCAGTGGAACCAGTAGACGAGGGTCCGCCGCAGCTCGGGCGCGTCCGGGATGTCCGCGTCGTCCAGGGCCTGGGCGAAGCACGCCTCGGCACGGCGATCCATCTCGTGGTGCTCACCGTTGCCGGAGTGCATCCGCAGCACGGTGCTGTGGTCGCCCATGCTCTCGGTGAACGCCGGCGGCCCGCCCAGCTGCTCGCCCCAGTACGCCGCGAGCCGCTCCGTGTGGTCGTCTCGGTAGCCGTGGCTGAACGCGTGGCTCACCACCTCGTCCGCGAGCACCCGTTCATGCCAGGCGTGTGCCAGCCGCAGCACTGCGCCCTCGCCGCCCATCGCGTCGTACACCGACTCCCTCATGTGGCCATGCTGGCACGGCTTCACTCTTGCCGGGAGCGGTGGCGTGCACCACGATCACCGGGTGTCGACCAGGCCGTGGGTGCCCGCCCTGGTGCTGGTCGCCACCGTCGTCCAGCTCGCCGTCGCGGAGTGGTGGCCCGGCATCGAACGGTTCGCCGACAAGGCGTTCGGGGCACGGCTGCTCGCCTATCCCGTCCTGATGCTGCTGGCACCCGCGGCGTGGTGGCTGGTGGTGGGCCGGCGCGATCGCACGGCGCGGCCGCCGTACGCGGCGTTCACCTTGATCATGCTGCCGTTCCTCGTGGACGTGACCGGCAACAGCCTCGACCTGTACGACTCCCTGGACTGGTGGGACGACGCCAACCACTACGTCAACTGGCTGTTGCTCCTGTCGGGCCTCGGACTCCTGGTGGCGCGCGACGTACGGCCCGACTGGGTGCTGGCCCTGTTGGTGACCGGTCTCGGGGCCATCCTGGCGATCGGGTGGGAGCTGGGTGAGTGGTTCACGTTCATCCGGCACGGCACCGAGCTGGACACGGCATACGAGGACACCCTCGGCGACCTCACCCTGGGAACTCTCGGCTCCCTGACGGCGGGCCTGGTCCTCGTGTGGCAGAGGCGGCGCGCGTCGCGGCTCTGAGCGTGCTTGCCAGAGGGGCGCCGGGTGTCGATGCTGAGCGCATGCTGTTCCACATCGAGCAATCCCATGCGCCCTCCGACTGCCCCTACGGCAAGGGCGGTTCCCGGTCCTTGCACGACGCGTCCGTCGAAGGTGTGAACGTCCTGGGGGTGTACGGCGCCTTCAGTGAGCACGTCGTGTTCATCCTGGCCGAGGCCGAGGACCTCGAGGCGATCCACCGCTTCCTGCTGCCGGGGATGAAGACCTGCACCGCCAGCATCACGCCGGTCAGCGAGCGCCCGATCCCCCACCCGGCGTAGGGCCCACCGCCGTGATCGACGGCGTCCACCACCTCACGTTGCGCGTGCGCGACCTCGGGCGATCACGCGCGTTCTATGGCGAGGTCCTTGGACTGGAGGTCGATCAGGACTTCGCCGGCGAGAAGGTCCGATTCCGCATCCCGGGAACGACGTGCCGGCTCGTGCTCCTCCCGCCGCTGCCCGGCACCGATCCCGACGATCGCTTCGACGAGCACCGGATCGGACTCGACCACATTGCCGTCGGCGTCGACTCGGCCTTTGACCTCACCGATCTCGATGCTCGCCTTACCGAGGCCGGGCTCCCCGCAGACCTGCACACCGACCGATCCGGCTCTCCGATGCTCACTTTCCGCGATCCGGATGGGATCCAATGGGAGCTCTTCCTGAACTGATCGGTCTTCGGGGCCACAAGGGTGCATCGGCGCGTCTTGTGGCCCTCGGATCTCGCATCGACGGGGCCACTTCGGTGCATGACCACGGGTTCTGGCCCTCACCCGTCTTCGGCCCTGGCCCGGTCAGACGTTGAACCTGAACTCCACGACGTCGCCGTCCTGCATGACGTAGTCCTTGCCCTCCATCCGGACCCGGCCGGCCTCGCGGGCCTTCAACAGGGAGCCGGCGGACATGAGGTCGTCGTACGAGACGATCTCGGCCTTGATGAAGCCGCGCTGGAAGTCGGTGTGGATCACGCCGGCGGCCTCGGGAGCGGTGGCGCCCTGGCGGATGGTCCAGGCGCGGGTCTCCTTGGGGCCGGCGGTGAGGTAGGTCTGCAGGCCGAGGGTGTCGAAGCCGACGCGGGCGAGCTGGTCCAGGCCGGACTCGTCGATGCCCAGCTCGGCGAGCATCTCGTGTGCCTCCTCGTCCGAGTCGAGCTCGACGAGCTCGGCCTCGAACTTGGCGTCCAGGAAGATCGCCTCGGACGGCGAGACCAGGTCCTGCATCCGCTTCTTGAGGTCGTCGTCGGTGAGCTCGTCGGCGTCGCAGTTGAAGACGTAGATGAACGGCTTGGCTGTCAGCAGCGAGAGCTCACGTAGTAGGGAGGCGTCGACGGACGTCGCGATCATGGGCGTCCCACCCTCAAGTGAGGACACGGCCTCGCGCGCGGCGTCGAGGTTCGCGATGAGCGACTTGTTGCCCCGGGCCTCCTTCTCCAGCCGCGGGATCGCCTTCTCGAGGGTCTGCAGGTCGGCCAGGATCAGCTCGGTCTGGATGGTGGTGAGGTCGGACTCGGGGTTCACCTCGCCGTCGACGTGCGTGACGTCGTCGTCGCGGAACACCCGGGTCACCTGGCAGATCGCCGCGGACTCACGGATGTGGGAGAGGAACTTGTTCCCCAGACCCTCGCCCTCGGAGGCGCCGCGCACGATGCCCGCGATGTCGACGAACTCGACGGTGGCGGGCATCAGCCGGGCCGACTCCATCAGCTCCCCCAACGGCTTGAGGCGCGCGTCGGGCACGCCGACGACACCGACGTTCGGTTCGATCGTGGCAAACGGATAGTTGGCCGCGAGGACGTCGTTCTTGGTCAGCGCGTTGAAGAGCGTGGACTTGCCGGCATTGGGGAGTCCGACGATGCCGATGGTGAGAGCCACGGGCCGCGAGTCTACGGGCGGGCGGCCCGACGAGCTCAATCGCTGCGGACTGCCCGGGCGGCGCTGTCGGTGGGTCTACGTACCGTGCCAGACAACGCCCCGACAGCGAGGAGATCCCCATGTCCACGTACCTCGTGACCTACCACGGAGCCGGGTCTCCGGACCCCAGCGAGATGCAAGAAGCGGTGGCGGCGTTCGCCGCCTGGCTCGATGCGAACAGCAGCGTGGTGACCGACCCGGGAGCCCCTTGCCGCCCGGTCGATCGAGTGTCTTCAGGTGATCCGGAGCCGACGGCCGCCCTCGGTGGCTACAGCATCCTCCAGGGCTCCCTGGACGAGGTGCGGTCGGCCCTCGCGACCCACCCGTTCGTGACCCGCGGCGGGACGCTGCAGCTCAACGAGACCGTCGATCCGGCGGCGCTGGCGGGCTGACCCGACTCTCGTCCCTCTCGGCGGGTGGTGGATGACGAGTAACCACCCCTGATGGTCGCGACACGCCGTTCGGATGCCGGTGCGTCGGGCAATTTGGGTGGTTACACGAGAACGACACGACGCCCGGCCCTCGGGAGGAGGGACCGGCGTCGCCGTGGGGATGGGTCAGTGGCGGCCGGAGCCGCCGTGGTCGTCACCCGGCTCGGGCTCACCCTGGCCGCCCTGGTCGTCACCCGGCTCGGGCTCACCCTGGCCGCCGTGGTCGTCGCCGGGCTCCGGCTCGCCGGTGTGGCGCACGTGGCCGGCGGGGTCATCCGCCCCGTGTCCGTGGCGACCATGGTCGTCACCGGGCTCCGGCTCGCCGCTGTGCCGCACGTGGCCGGCCGGGTCGTCCGCTCCGTGCCGTGGGTGGCCGACCGCATCGTCGGCGCCGTGATGGCGGTGGTGCCGACCGTGGTCGTCGCCGGGCTCGGCCTCACCGTGTCGTCCTCGGTCGTCGACGCGGACGTTCGACGCATGGGAGGGGTTGTCATCGGTCGCTCCGAACGCCGCCCAGGCTCCGATCGCCGGGGTGGCGACCAGGACGCCGGCGGCGGCAAGGATGGTGATGCGCTTCATGGTTCGCTCCTAGAGGTTCGTGTGCGTTCACCGTCACCGAAGCCCGGTCGGAGTCGCCATCGGACGGTGGTCCTACGACCATCGGTCCGCCCTGGTGGCCGCGTGTCCAGGCACCCCTAGGCTGACCCGGTGCGGATCGCCACCTGGAACGTCAACTCCCTTCGCTCACGCATCGACCGGGTCGAGGCCTTCCTCCAACGGCACGACATCGACGTCCTCGCCGTGCAGGAGACCAAGGCGCGCGAAGACCAGCTTCCCCTCATGGGCCTGAACGCTGCGGGCTATGAGATCGCCGCCGCGGGGACCAACCAGTGGAACGGTGTCGCGATCATCAGCAGGGTCGGGCTCGACGACGTGGCGATCGGCTTCGACGGCATGCCGGGCTGGGGCGAGCCGCTGGCGGCCGAGTCGCGGGCCATCGGCGCAACCTGCGGGGCCGTACGGATCTGGTCGCTGTACGTCCCCAACGGCCGCAAGCCCGACGACCCGCACTACGTCTACAAGCTCGACTGGCTGGCCCGGCTCCGGGACGCCGCCCAGCCCTGGCTCGATGGCACTCAGACGGCGCTCGTCGGCGACTGGAACATCTGCCCGACCGACGCCGACGTCTTCGACCCGGAGCAGTTCAAGAACAGCACGCACGTCACGCCAGCCGAGCGCGCGGCGTTCCAGGCGTTCCTCGACGACGGGTACGACGAGGTGACCCGCCGGTACGCCCCCGGCTACACCTACTGGGACTACTACCGGCAGCGCTTCGAGCGCGACCGCGGCCTCAAGATCGACTTCGTACTCGCGACCTCTCCGCTCGCCGAGCGGGTCACGGGGGCGTTCATCGACCGCGAGGAGCGCGCCGGGCAGGGCGCATCCGACCACGCGCCGGTGGTCGTGGACCTCGACTGAGCGGACCGCGCGTCAGCACTCCATCGAGAACGTCGTGTGTGCGACCCAGGTGTCCGTGTGGGAGTCGCTCGGGTCGTGGTAGCTGAACACCAGGCCGTTCACCGACGAGTCACCGGGTGTCGGGTCGACCTGGAGGCGGAGGAACACGTTGTACGACGTGCTCGGCTCCAGCGTCGCGCCCTGGGCCGGCACCCTCTTGCCCCACTGCAGGTTGCTGTCCTGGGCCACGTACTTCGGTGGCCACCCCTTGAACGTTCCCGTCTCAGGTGTCGCCGCCGCCGGAGCGACCCACGAGCCGGCGTCCACCACACCCTGGGTGTGGTCCGTCATCACGGAGTCGAGCGTGACCGCGGTGGTCGCCTTCAGCAGGACCGGGTAGTAGACGAACTCGGCCGGGTCGTCACCGGGCTGCAGGCGCTGGCAGTCATCCAAGTGCTTCCCGCCCGACTTCGGGCTGAACGTCAGGAGGGACGCGGGCAAAGGTGGGCTCGAGGACTCGGTCGGGCTCGACGTCGACGGTGAGTCCGTCGGCGCGCTGGAGTCCTGTCGGTGGTCGGTCCGGTGTGCGGAGGTCGGCTCCGACGAGTCGGAGCCGAAGCATCCGGACAACGATGCCGCCAGCGCCAGTGACCCGACGAGGGCCGGCCATCTGTGCCTCATGGGACTCATGGGGTTCACGGTATCCAGAGTTGTCGGTGGTCCCTGGCACCCTCGCGGTCATGAACGTGATGTCGCTTCTTCTGGTTCTGGCGGTCGGCCTGCTGCTCGGGTGCGCCGTGGGCGTGCTCTGGGCGCGCTCCCGGCCGGCGTACGTCGTCGGGCAGGGGCAGGCGATGGTCGACCAGGCCGAGGTGATGGAGGGTCTCGACCGGCTCGGCGACCAGCTCCACGACCTCGAGCACGCCCGGGCGACCTGGCAGGGCCAGCTGCACCAGCAGGTCCTCGACATGAGGCTGACCGCCGACGGGCTGCGCCGAGAGACGCAGTCGCTCGCCACGGCCTTGCGTCGTCCTCAGGTGCGTGGCCGCTGGGGCGAGCTCCACCTCAAGCGCGCGGTCGAGCTGGCCGGCCTGGTCGACCGCTGTGACTTCGACGAGCAGGTCCACCTTCGCGACAGCGACGACGCGACGCTGCGGCCCGACCTCGTGGTCCGACTCGCGGGCGGGCGGTCGGTCGTGGTCGACGCGAAGGTGCCGCTCGACGCCTTCCTCGACGCCACGTCGGTCGACGATCCCGACGAGCGTGATGCCCACCTGGCCCGTCACGCGCGCCAGCTCCGCGGTCACGTCGAGCTGCTCGGCTCGAAGCGCTACTGGCGGTCCCTGCCCGAGACGCCCGAGTTCGTCGTGCTCTTCCTGCCGGCGGAGTCGTTCCTGTCCGCGGCGCTCGAGGCCGACGGATTGCTCCTCGAGTACGCCGCCGACCGTGGCGTCGTGCTCGCCAGCCCGACCACGCTGATCGCACTCCTGCGCACGGTGGCCCACGGCTGGCGGCATGAGTCCCTCGCCGACCAGGCGCGCGAGATCCACCGCGTCGGCCGCGACCTGCACGAGCGGCTCGGCACGATGAGCGGCCACCTCGGCAAGCTCGGGCGCTCGCTCGACACCGCGGTCGCGTCGTACAACCAGGCCGTCGGGTCGTGGGAGTCCCGGGTGCTCGTCGCTGCGCGCCGCTTCGAGGAGCTCGACGTCACCGACGACCGGCTGGAGGAGACGCGAGTCGTGCAAACGGCCGTTCGGCCGGTGGGCTCGGTCCATCCGCTGCCTCGGCGCGCCGCAGGCGACGACGAGGCGCGCGAGCATACGGTGTTGCCGTGACCACGCGTCCGACGCGAGCTCACCGGGAGGCACGGTGAGCGACGTGAGAGCGCGCATCGGCCCCCCGCGCATCTCGCACCACCGCGAGCCGAGGCCGCTGTGGGACGGCGACAAACGCGGCAGTGAGGTCGTGGCCCTCACGACCGCCCTGACCCTCACCTCCGCCGCGGCCGAGATCACCCTCACCAGCCGACTCGGGCTGTTCTTCGACGTGTGTTTCGTGACGATCTGCCTGCTCGCGGCGCTGATGGTCCGGCCACGCGACTTCTTCACCGTCGGTGTGCTGCCGCCGCTGCTGATGCTCGGGACGATGCTCCTCGTCGCCCTGAACGGCGTTGAGGTGATCGCAGCGCGGCACGACAGCGTCCTGCAGGCCGTGGTCACCGGTCTGGCCCACCACAGCGTCGCCCTCTTCGTGGGGTACGCCGGGTGTCTGGCAACGCTGGTGCTCCGCCAGCGTGCGACTCGCTGACCGCGCTCCATCGAGCCAGGTCGAGCTACTCCTCGAACCTCGACGGGTCGCCCGCACCGCGGCGTACGACCTCGGGATAGCCCTCCGACCAGTCCACGACGGTGGTCGGCTGGGCCAACGTCTCGCCCGCCTCGACCACGAGGTCGACAACGGGGTCGAGCTCCTCCTTGATCTCCCAGCCCATCGCTCGCGGTTCGGTCTCGCCGGGCAGGATCAGGGTGCTGGTGAGCATCGGCTCACCGAGCTCCGACAGCAGCGCCTGGCACACGGTGTGGTCGGGGATCCGGACGCCGACGGTGCGCTTCTTCGGGTGCAGCAGCCGACGCGGCACCTCGGCGGTCGCCGGCAGGACGAACGTGTAGGGGCCGGGTGTCGCCGAGCGGATGGCACGGAACGCGCTGTTGGAGATCTGCACGAACTGCCCGAGCTGGGCGAAGTCCGAGCACATCAGCGTGAAGTGATGCTTGTCGTCGAGCTCGCGGATCGCCAGGATCCGGTCGCGTCCGTCCCGGTTGCCGAGGCGGGTGCCGAGCGCATAGCCCGAGTCGGTCGGGTAGGCGATCAGCGCGTCCTCGCGCACCGCGTCGGCGACCTGTTCGATCAGCCGGGGCTGGGGATTCTCGGGATGGACGTCGACGTACTTCGCCACGTAGGCAGCCTAGAGCCACAGGCTCCTCGTAGCCCGTGTGCAGGCAGCACCCAGCCGCTCGGCGTACTCCTTGGGGGACGTGAGGCGATCACCCTCTTCGCGATTCCGCCGACGCCCGGGCGGCAGGCCTGGCATCCTCGATCACGTGACCCCCGCGGAGCGCCGATGAAGCGCGGCCTGACGCCGACCATGGTCCGCTTCGCGACCGTGGGCCTGGTCAACACCGCGATCGACATCGCGCTCTTCTGGCTGCTGCACGCCCCGCTGGGCATCCTGGCCGCGAACTTCGTGTCGACCTCGGCCGGCATGACGTTCAGCTTCTTGGCCAACGGCCGCCACACCTTCGGAGCCTCCCGGATCACCCTGCGCCAGGCGGTGCTGTTCCTGGGGACGAACGGCTTCACGATGTGGCTACTGCAGCCCCTCCTGATCCACGCGGCGTACGACGCAGCATCGATCCCACTGATGGGCGCGAAGGTCGTCGCGCTCGCGGGCAGCGTGGTCGTGAACTTCCTGCTCTACCGGTACGTCGTGTGGCCGCACGAGGCGCAGGCCGACGAGGACGTCAGCTCTTCGACTGCGCCCGCAGGTCTCGCCGCAGCTCCGGGGGCAACGCGAAGATGAGCGACTCCTCGGCGCTGTGCACAGCTTCCGCGTCCGGGAAGCCCCGGTCGCCGAGGAAGCTGAGAACCCCCTCGACCAGGGCCTCCGGGACGCTCGCCCCGGACGTCACGCTGACCTTCGATGCGCCTTCGAGCCACGCGTCGTCGATCTCGCTTGCATCGTCGACCCGGTGGGCGGCTCTGGCGCCGGCCTCGAGCGCCACCTCCGCCAGCCGTACGGAGTTCGACGAGTTTGCCGACCCGACCACGATCACCAGGTCGGCGTCGTGCGCGATCTCCTTGACCGCGAGCTGGCGGTTCTGCGTGGCGTAGCAGATGTCGTCGCTGGGCGGGTCGAGCAGCTCGGGGAAGCGCTTCCGGATGGCGTCGACCGTCTCGAGCGTCTCGTCGACGGACAGGGTCGTCTGCGAGAGCCAGGCGACCTTGGACGGGTCGCGGACGACGATGTCCGCCACGTCGCCCGGTCCCTGCACGAGCTGGATGTGCTCGGGCGCCTCGCCGGAGGTGCCCTCGACCTCCTCGTGGCCGGCGTGCCCGATCAGGAGGATGTCGTAGTCGTCGCTCGCGAACCGCTTGGCCTCGTGGTGGACCTTCGTCACCAGCGGGCAGGTGGCATCGATGGTCTTGAGCCCGCGGGCCTTGGCCTCGTCGTGGACGGTCGGGGAGACGCCGTGCGCCGAGAACACCACGGTTGCCCCCTCAGGAACCTCGTCGAGCTCCTCGACGAACACCGCACCCCGCGACTCCAGGTCCGAGACGACATGCTTGTTGTGCACGATCTGCTTGCGCACGTACACCGGTGCGCCGTACAGGCCCAGTGCCTTCTCGACGGTGATCACCGCGCGGTCGACGCCCGCGCAGTATCCACGCGGGGCGGCCAGGCGGACGCCTTTCTCCGACGACACAGGCATACCCAGGTCGACACTCATGCTGTCGAGGCTACCGGGGGCGGCCTCGAACTCCCGAGTCGGCGACGAGGGGCCGGGGGTGTGCTCCTCTAGGGTCTCGGCATGGCCCTGGAGACCTCGCCGTCGGCGCCCGCGCCGGTGCGACAGATCGCCCTGGCCATCTCCCAGTGGGTCGGCCGGCTGGGCGCGGTCTGGGTCGAGGGCCAGATGACCCAGGTCAGCCGGCGGCCGGGGGTCGGCACGGTCTTCATGACCATGCGCGACTCCGCGGCCGACATCTCGGTTCCGGTCACCTGTGCCCGCACCCTCTTCGACAGCCTCAATCCGCCGCTGGTCGAGGGCGCCAGTGTGGTGATCCACGCCAAGCCCGACTATTACGCCAACCGTGGCTCGCTCTCCCTCGTCGCTCGCGAGATTCGGATGGTGGGGCTCGGGGAGCTGCTCGCCCGGCTCGAGCGACGTCGGCAGCTGCTCGCCGCCGAGGGTCTCTTCGCCGCCGAGCTGAAGAGGTCGCTGCCGTTCCTGCCGCGCTGCGTCGGGCTGATCACCGCTCCGCAGTCCGCAGCCGAGCGCGACGTGGTCGAGACCGCCCGCCGCCGCTGGCCCGGCGTCGCCTTCGAGACGGCGTACGCCGCGATGCAGGGCACGCGGGCCGCCACCGAGGTGATCGACGCTCTGGCCCGGCTCGACCGTGACCCACGCGTCGACGTGATCGTGGTCGCCCGCGGCGGCGGCTCGGTGGAGGACCTGCTGCCCTTCAGCGACGAAGCGCTGATCCGGGCGGTGGCGGGCACCCGCACCCCCGTGGTCTCGGCGATCGGGCACGAGCCGGACACCCCGCTCCTCGATCTCGTCGCCGACGTCCGGGCCTCGACGCCGACCGACGCCGCCAAGCACCTCGTGCCCGACATGGCCGAGGAGATGAAGGGCGTGACCTGGGCGCGCGACCGGGTGCGTTCGCTGATCCGCCAGCTCGTCGAGCGCGAGACGAGGGCCCTGGCCGAGCTCCGGGCACGACCGGCACTCGCCGACCCACGCAGCCTGCTCGAGGCGCGGTCCGTCGAGGTCGACGACCTACGCGACCGCGGACGACGCGTTTTCGACCACGTCCTGAGCCGAGCCCATGACGACGTCACCCATCAGCGAGCCCGCGCTCGTGCGCTCTCGCCGCTGGCGACCCTCGAGCGCGGGTACGCCGTCGTGCAGCACGCCGGCGACGGTGACATGTCGGTCGTCACGTCGGTCGGTGACGTCAACACCGGGGCGGCGTTGAGCATCCGGGTCGCCGACGGCAGGATCGCCGCGACCACGACGGACGCGAAGGCCGAGTCGATCGAGGAGAGCTATGGCTGAGAAGTCCGCTGACGAGTCGGGCCAGACCGGCGAGGACCGTCCGGGGTATGAGGAGGCCCGGTCCGAGCTGATCGAGGTCGTCCGAGCCCTCGAGGCGGGTGGCACCACGCTCGAGGAGAGCCTCGTCCTCTGGGAGCGTGGTGAGAAGCTCGCCACGGTCTGCCAGGAGTGGCTAGACGGCGCCAGGCGTCGGCTCGACGCCGCGATCGACGCCGACCAGGACTGAGCGACGGCTCGGAGTGTCCGATGACTCAGCCGGGGACCGGCGCGGTTGTCAGCGACGCCGCCAGCTGCTCGAGCTGGCTCTGCGACGCAGTGCCGAAGACGATCAGCGACTCGTGACCGTGCTCGGCGACGAGGGCCGTGTCGCCGCCCGAGTCGGTCCAGGTGTTCCAGCGCGTGGCAACCGAGCTGTCAACCGTCACCGGTGGGCCAGCCTGCGGCTTGGCATCGACGTACGTCGTCAGCAGTTCGGGAATCGCGGCCGGCGACTGGACGAAGCCGACGTACTCGTCGTCGGCGGTGAGCATCGACAGCTCGAGCCCGGGTCGGGCCTCGCCGTCGGGTGAGAACGTCACCTGCGTCGCGTACCAGCCCGACGGCAGCCGGGCGGGATAGACCAGGTCCGCCCCACCCTGATGCGCATCCTGCTGGGCGAACCGCACCTGAGCCAGGTAGTCGACCCGCTCCGGTCTCACGTCCAGGCCCGAGCGGTTGAACGCGCGGAACGCGACGAAGGCCGCGATCACCAACACCGTGACGATGAGGGCGCCCACCATGCCCGTGGGCGACCGCTGGTAGCGGCCCGGCTGCTCGCTCACCACTTCCCACCAGAACGCATCGGTCCCATCCTCACACGGGGGATGGCCCACAATGACCCCGTGAGCCAGTCCGGTGCCCGGCTCGGCCGTCCGCCGCTGCTGCTCGTCATCCCCGCCGCGATCGGAGCGCTGTTCCTCGTCGTCCCGCTGGTGACCCTGATCGCGGACACCCCGTGGGACGGCGTGAGGGAGCAGCTCTCGTCCACGGCCGTGCAGGACGCCCTGCGTCTCACCGTGCTCGCGTCGTCGGCGACAGTCGTCCTGTGTCTGCTCTTCGGCACCCCGCTGGCCTGGGTGCTCGCCCGGGTGGCGTTCCCGGGTCGGTCGATCGTCCGGGCCACGGTGCTGGTGCCGCTCGTGCTGCCACCCGTCGTCGCCGGGGTCGCGCTGGTGACCGCGCTCGGCCGGAACGGCGCGATCGGCCAGCCACTCGACGACTGGTTCGGGATCACCATCCCCTACACGACGACGGCCGTGATCATCGCGCACACGTTCGTCTCGATCCCGTTCTACGTGCTGAGCGTGGAAGGGGCACTCCGCTCGGCCGGTGAGGAGTACGACGCCGTCGCCGCGACCCTCGGCGCCGACCGCTGGACGACGTTCCGCCGGGTCACGCTGCCGCTTGCCCTGCCCGGCGTCCTGGCTGGGTCTGCCCTCGCCTGGGCACGCTCGCTCGGCGAGTTCGGCGCGACGATCACGTTCGCGGGCAACTACCCAGGCACGACCCAGACCATGCCGTCGCTGATCTACACCGAGCTGCAGAGCGACCCCCTGGTCGCGCGCACGGTGAGCATGGTGCTGCTCGTCGTGTCGATCGGCGTGCTGGCCCTGCTCCGCAACCGATGGCTGACGCGCCCATGAGCGGCCTCGAGCTCGGTGTCACCGTCCCCGGCCGGGTGCGCGTCACCGCGGTCGCCCAGCCCGGCCAGGTCGTCGGGGTGATCGGGCCGAACGGCGCCGGCAAGACGTCCCTCTTGCGAGCCGTCGCCGGACTCGTCCCGGCCCGGGGCGAGATCCGTGTGGACGATCGGTCCTGGTCAGGGCTCGCGGTCCGCGAGCGGGCCGTCGGGATGGCGTTCCAGGACCAGCTGCTGTTCCCGCACCTGACTGCTCTCGAGAACGTCGCCTTCGGCCCTCGCAGCGCGGGCGCCTCACGCTCCGCGGCGCATCAGACCGCTCAGGCATGGCTCGACCGGTTCGGCATTGGCGATCTCGCGCGTCGCAAGCCGCGTCATCTGTCCGGCGGGCAGGCCCAACGCGTCGCCATCGCCCGAGCTCTCGCGAACGACCCGCGGGTCCTGCTGCTGGACGAACCGTTCTCGGGCCTCGACGTCGGGGTCGCCGCGGGACTGCGGGTCGAGCTCGCCCGACACCTCGCGTCGTACGACGGAGTCACCCTGCTGGTCACCCACCACGCCATCGACGCGCTCACCCTCGCCGACGTCGTGTGGGTGCTCGAGGGCGGAGAGCTCGTACAGGTCGGCCCCCCGCGCGAGGTCGCCGCGCGTCCGCTGACCGCCCATGTGGCCCGGCTGGTCGGGCTGAACGTGCTCACGGAGGGTGGCCGGTTCTGGTCGTTCAGCCCGAGCGCCGTCACGGTCTCGCCCGAGGAGCCGGCCGGCTCGGCTCGGCACCGCTGGCCGGGGACGGTGACGAGCCTGGTGCCGCACGGCGACGCCGTACGTCTCCTGGTCTCGGGGAAGCACGAGCTGCTGGCGGATGTCACGCCGGCGGCGGTCGCCGAGCTCGAGCTCGCGCCCGGACGGGACGTGTGGCTCTCGGTCAAGGAGACGGCCGTCGAGGCGTACGACGCCGAGCCGGACGGCTCCTGACCGATAGGCTCCCGCCATGACGGAGAGCCTGGAAGCCGCCCCCGACTCACCGGACCGCAACCTCGCGCTCGAGCTCGTCCGGGTGACCGAGGCCGCGGCGCTCGCCGCCGCCCGCTGGGTCGGCCGCGGCGACAAGGACGGCGCCGACGGCGTCGCCGTCGACGCGATGCGGCAGATGATCGCGACCGTCCAGATGCGCGGCGTGGTCGTGATCGGCGAGGGCGAGAAGGACAACGCCCCGATGCTCTTCAACGGCGAGGAGGTCGGCGACGGCACCGGCCCCGAGTGCGACGTCGCGGTCGACCCCATCGACGGCACCACCCTGACTGCCAAGGGCATGAACAACGCCGTCTCCGTGCTGGCGGTCGCGCCCCGCGGGTCGATGTACGACCCGTCCGCGGTGTTCTACATGGAGAAGCTCGTCACGGGTCCCGAAGCCGCGGCCGTGGTCGACATCCGGGCTTCGGTCGCGGAGAACGTCCACGCCGTCGCCAAGGCCAAGGGCTCCCGCCCCGAGGACGTCACCGTCGTGATGCTCGACCGAGTCCGCCACGAGAAGCTTGCCGACGAGGTCCGCGCGACCGGCGCGCGGATCAAGTTCATCGTCGACGGCGACGTGGCCGGTGCGATCATGGCGGCGCGCCCCAACACCGGAATCGACATGCTGCTCGGCATCGGCGGCACGCCGGAGGGCATCATCACCGCCTGTGCCATGAAGTGCGTGGGCGGTGTGATCCAGGGCCGGCTCTGGCCCAAGGACGACGAGGAGCGGCAGCGGGCCATCGACGCCGGCCACGACCTCGATCCCGACCACATCCTCTCCACCGACGACCTGGTCACCGCCGACGACTGCTTCTTCGTCGCCAGCGGCATCACCGACGGCGAGCTGATGCAGGGCATTCACTTCCGCGCCCACGGAGCGACGTCACAGTCGCTGGTCATGCGCTCGCGCAGCGGCACGGTGCGGCTGATCTCCAGCGAGCACCGGTTCGAGAAGCTGCACCGCCTCTAAGTCCGCCGGCGGAGTGACGGGCCGGCGGCGACGGCCCCGCAGACCGCGCGGATCGCATCCGGATCGACCACCATGCCGAGGTGCGACGACCGCACCTCGACCGCGGTGGCGAGCGGATCGATGCAGGCCCGCCAGTCGACGATGCCGTCGCGGCGCGAGTAGACCGACGTGAACGAGAGCTCGGGCGGCACCGGCAGCCGGCTCTCGTCGAAGCGGGTGCGGGCACAGTCCCCCGCGACGCACTCCAGCGCCATCAAGCCGGGCACGCCGGCCCGGCTCAGTCGCACCAGCGCGTCCAGGCTTCGCGTCAACGCGGCGTGGTGGGCACCCGGCGCGAGCATGGGGCTGCCCAGGGTGACGATGCCCGCGACCAGGTCGGGCCGGCGTACGGCGAGCCCACGCGCCAAGAGACCGCCCAGGCTGTGGCCGACCACGGTGACCCGTCCACCGCGGCGCGCGACGACCGACTCCAGGCGGGTCTCGAGCTGGACGACGGCGCGGGACGTGCAGGCGACGTTCGCGTGGATGCCGGAGCGGTAGGTGCGGTGACCCTGCACGCGCAGCGCCCGGGCAAGTGCGGAGAGGCTCGCATCGCCGGCCATGAACCCCGGCACCAGCACGACCGGGCCGACGTCGCGCAGCGCCGCGTGCCCGGCGTACGACGGGTGCCGCCCGCTCACCCGCTCGCCGAGGCGCGACCAGGCGAGCCGGCCGACCTCGGTGACGACGCTGGCCTCACGCAGCACCGCTCTCCGACCCGGGGCGACGAAGCCCTCGGGGAGCAGGAAGTCGGCGACGGCGAACGTGGCCACGAAATCGACGGTACGTCGTCGCGATCGCGCTGTCCGGGACATCACCCGTCCGTGTCCGTGTCGCAACCATGAGGTTGACTTGGGCCATGGCCGGTCCCGCGTCCATCATCCCGGAAACTCCTCCGCCGCCACGCGACGAGCCCGCCTCGGTCGCCTCCTCGCCCGAGCTGTTCGCACCGGTCTCAGCGGGCGTCGAGCTGTGCTACCGCACGTACGGCGACCCCACGGGTGAGCCGATGCTGCTGCTGATGGGCCTGGCCAGCCCGCTGACCTGGTGGGACCCGGCTTTCTGCTCGATGCTCGCCCGCGACGGCTACTTCGTGGTCACGCCCGACAACCGCGACGTCGGGCGCTCGACCAAGATGCCGCAGCGGGTGACCCGCGGCATGCTGCTTCGAGCCGCCGGCGGGGTGCACGTGCGGGCGCCGTACTCCATGGCCGACCTGAGCCGAGACGCCATCGGGCTCCTCGACCACCTCGGCATCGACCGGACCCACGTTGTCGGCGTGTCGATGGGCGGGATGATCGCCCAGACCATGGCGATCGACGAGCCTGCCCGCGTGCGGTCGCTGACCAGCATGATGTCGACCACCGGACGGCGCACCGTCGGCTGGCAGCACCCGCGGCTGTTCCCGGCGCTCCTGCGGCCGCTCCGCCCCGGCCGCGAGGCGTACGCCGACAGCGGCGTCGCCATGTGGCGCCTGATCGGTTCGCCCGGATACCCACGCCCCGACGAGGACGCCCGCGCGGTCGCCTACGAGACCTACGACCGCGGCATCTGCCCGAGCGGCACGATGCGGCAGATGCTGGCCGTGCTCAGCCAGCCCAACCGCTCCGAACGGCTGCACGACGTGCGGATCCCCACCCTGGTGATCCACGGCCTCGCCGACAAGATGGTCCACGTCTCCGGCGGCCGGGCCACGGCAGCCGCGATCCCGGGAGCCGAGCTGCTGCTGGTCGACGGCATGGGCCACGACCTCCCGCCCGAGCTGTTCCGGACGTTCGCCGACGCGATCCACCGCACCGCCTCGCGGGCCTGAGCAGCGCCGGATCGTCCGCCACTCGGCCACACGATCCAGAAAGTGAGACGAACCACGCTGGGCGCGCCCCAACGGAACCGGCACTCACACGCAACGGAATCCGTCAAGACTTGCGATGACCTGTGAATGGGACTAGACGTGACCTAGTTCACCTTTCGTGGAGGGAGCGCATCATGCACATCCCCAGGCGATCTCGGGGGGGTACTTCCCCCTCGGAGCGGTCGCGCGCATTCCGGCGATCAGCCGGGTCCTTGGCCGCACTCGCCACTGCCGCCGGACTCCTCACCGCGTGCGGCGGGAGCAGCGGCACGCCCAACCTGATCTGGTACATCAACCCCGACAACGGTGGCCAGGACGCCGTCGCCAAGAACTGCAGCACGGGCGACTACACGATCTCTACCCAGGTACTGCCACAGGATGCGAGCCAGCAGCGCGTCCAGCTCGCTCGTCGACTGGCCGCCCACGACTCGGGCATCGACCTGATGAGCCTGGACCCGCCGTTCACGGCCGAGTTCGCGAACGCCGGCTTCCTGGCACAAATCCCGCAGGACATGCAGAGCCAGCTCGAGCAGCAGTCGTTCAAGGGCGCCGACGCGGCCGCCACGTGGAACAACCAGCTCGTGGTGTTCCCGTTCTGGTCCAACACCCAGGTGCTGTGGTATCGCAAGTCCTTCGTGGACAAGTCCGGCATCGACATGAACAAGCCGGTCACCTGGGACCAGATCATCCAGGACGCGGCCGACAACGGCGGCACGGTCGCTGTGCAGGCCAACAAGTACGAGGGTTACTCGGTCTGGATCAACGCGCTCATCTCCGGCGCCGGCGGGCAGATCATCTCCAACGCCGACCAGGGGGTCGACGCCACGATCGACGTGAACTCGAAGGCGGGCGATGACGCGGCCGCGGTCATCGAGAAACTGTCGCACTCCAGCGCCGCGCCGCCGGACCTCTCGGTGTCCAACGAGGGCACCGCCGGGTCGACGTTCGGCTCGCCCGAGGGAGCGTTCATGGTGAACTGGACCTACATCTTCCACAACTACGACACCACCCAGCCGGACGTCGCCAAGGACATCGGCTACACCCGGTACCCGGAGACTGTCGCCGGCGATCCGTCCCGGCCTCCGTATGGCGGCATCGGCATCGGGGTCAGCAAGTACTCGAGCCATGTGGACGACGCGCTCAAGGCCGCCCAGTGCCTGGTGAGCCCGGACAACCAGGGAGTTAACGCCCAGCTCACCGGCAACATGCCGTCGAGCCCAGCCGGATACCAGTACCCGCCACTCCAGAAGCTGTACCCGCCGGAACTCCTGGCCCTCTTCCAGGAGAGCGTCAACGCGGCTGCGCCGCGTTCGGTCACGCCGTACTGGAGTGACATCTCCAGTTCGTTGCTGGCTACCTGGCACCCACCGGCCTCCGTCAACCAGGGCACCCCGCAGAAGTCCGCCGACTTCATGCAGCAGGTCCTTGAGGGGAAGGCATTGCTATGACCACCGTCACCGAAGCTCCGGCCGCCAAGCAGGTCGCGGGTCGTCCACACGCCAGCGACCGCTCCGCAGCCGAGAACAGGCTTGGCATCAAGCTGGTGGCCCCGGCCGTCGTCGTCATGCTGGTCGTCACGGCGTACCCCATGTTCCAGGCGCTGTACCTGTCGTTGTTCCGGTACCGGCTGACCGACCCTGGCGCGAAAGACTTCATCGGTCTCAGCAACTACGGCACGGTGCTGACCGACTCGCTGTTCTGGAAGGACACCTGGAACACAGTCGTCATCATGGTCCTCACCGTGGCGGTCGAGCTGGTGATCGGCTTCGCGTTCGCGATGGTGATGCACCGCATCATCATCGGGCGAGGCATCATGCGGACCGCGATCCTGATCCCCTACGGCATCGTCACCGTGGTCTCCGCCTTCGCCTGGCAGTTCGCCTTCAGCATCAACAACGGCTTCGTGAACGCCTGGTTCCAGTGGCTGCCGTGGATCAGCCCCGACACCAACTGGTTCGGCTCGCACTGGCCCGCGATGTTCGCGATCATGGTCTCAGAGATCTGGAAGACCACGCCGTTCATGGCGCTGCTGCTGCTGGCCGGCCTTTCGCAGATCTCCGACGACATGCTCGAGGCGGCTCAGGTTGACGGGGCCACCTGGTGGCAACGTCTGTACAAGGTGATCCTGCCGAACATGCGGGCCGCGATCATGGTCGCGGTGCTGTTCCGGGCCCTCGACGCATTCCGGATCTTCGACAACATCTACATCATGACCAAGGGGGCGCAGGACACCGAGTCCTCGTCATTCCTCACCTACCGGCAGGTCATCGAGCAGATGCAGCTCGGCCTGGGGTCGGCACTGTCGGTGCTGCTCTTCCTGGCCGTGCTGGTGCTGGCGTTCCTCATCGTCAAACTGTTCCGAGTCGACCTGGGCTCGGCAAGGGGTGAAGCCTGATGCGTCAGAAAATGGGACCCCTGCACTGGGTCGGTTTCGTGGTCATCCTGATTTGGTGCCTGCTCCCGGTCGCGTGGATCATCTCGCTGTCGTTCAAGTCGATCGCGGAGACCACGGTCGGTAGTCCGCAGTTCCTGCCGAAGAACGCTACCTGGGACAACTACCAGACGCTGCTGAACTACGACGACCCGGCAGGTCACGACTTCCTGCTGGCACTCCGCAACTCGTTCGGCATCTCGCTGATCTCCACCCTACTGGCGGTCATCTTGGCGACCTTCGCGGCGTACGCGATCGCCCGGCTCGAGTTCCGCGGAAAGCGACTCGTCCTGTCGATCGCGCTGGCCATCGCCATGTTCCCGGTGGTCGCCCTGGTCGGGCCCCTGTTCGACCTGTGGCGCTCGATCGGGCTGTTCAACACCTGGCCGGGACTGATCATCCCCTACATGTCGTTCACCCTCCCGCTGGCGATCTGGACCCTGTCCGCGTTCTTCCGCGAGATCCCGTGGGAGATGGAGCAGGCGGCTCAGGTGGACGGTGCCACCTCGTGGCAGGCCTTCCGGAAGGTGATCGTCCCCCTGGCGGCGCCGGGGGTGTTCACGGCGGCGATCCTCACGTTCTTCTTCGCGTGGAACGAGTTCGTGCTCGCGATCTCGCTGACATCGACGACGGCGTCCCGCACGGTGCCCGCACAGATGTCGTTCTTCGTGGGTCCCGACCCGTTCAACCCGCCATACGCCCAGCTCGCCGCGGCCTCGGTGATCGTCACCGTGCCCGTGATCGTCATCGTCCTGTTGTTCCAGCGCAAGATCGTCGCCGGCCTCACCTCCGGCGCAGTGAAGGGTTGATCCAATGGCTGCCATCGAGATGAAGAACATCATCAAGCAGTACGGCGACGGCTTCCCGGCCGTGAACGACATCTCCATCGACGTCGCGGACGGGGAGTTCATGATCCTTGTCGGACCCTCCGGCTGCGGGAAGTCGACCCTCCTGCGGATGATCGTCGGACTGGAGGACATCACCTCCGGGGACATGGTGATCGGCGGGAAGCGGGTCAACGACCTGGCACCGCGCGACCGCAACCTGGCGATGGTGTTCCAGAACTACGCGCTGTACCCGCACCTGACCGTCTACGAGAACATCGCGTTCCCGTTGCGGCTGGCCGGCGCGTCCAACGAGGAGGTCGACAGGAAGGTCCGCGACGCCTCGAAGACCCTCGAGCTCGACGAGCACCTCGAGCGCAAGCCGGGCAATCTGTCCGGTGGCCAGCGGCAGCGCGTCGCGATGGGCCGTGCGATCGTCCGGGACGCCGAGGCGTTCCTGTTCGACGAGCCCCTGTCCAACCTCGACGCCAAGCTCCGCGGCCAGATGCGTACCGAGATCGCGCGGATGCAGCGCCGGCTCGGCATCACCACGGTCTACGTCACCCACGACCAGACGGAGGCGATGACCCTGGGCGACCGGGTGGCCGTGCTCAAGCGGGGCATCCTGCAGCAGCTCGCGACCCCGCGGGAGCTCTACACCAATCCGGTCAACATTTTCGTGGCCGGCTTCATCGGCAGCCCTCCGATGAACTTCTTGCCGGCGACGGTAGAGGGCACCTCGGTGAAGCTGCCGTTCGGCACGCTCACGATCCCCGAGGACAAGGCCCGGAACGCACAGGGCAAGGGCCTGCTGATCGCCGGCATCCGTCCCGAGCACTTCGAGGACGCCGCGGTGATGGACTCCGGCAAGACAGGGGGCTCGACGTTCAGGACCACGGTCGACGTGGTCGAGTGGCTCGGCAACCAGGCCTACGCCTACAGCCCGTTCGAGGCGCCGCCCGAAGTGCAGGAGCAGCTGCTCCAGCTCGAGCGCGACCTCGACGGTGAGGCCCTGCACACCCAGCTGGTGATCTCCTTGGACAGCTCGAGCCGGGTCAAGGAGGGCGAGGAGGCCGAGATCTGGGTCGACAGCTCGAGGATGCATCTTTTCGACCCGGGCACCGGCGAGAACCTCACCCTCGACAGCTCGGCGGCCGGCACCATCCCGTCCGACACCTCGACCGAGAAAGTCGCCGAGAAGCAGGACGCGATCGCCACGCCGGGCGAGCAGGAGGCGGCTACCGAGACCTGAGCTGGCGACCCGGTCCGGATGCAGAGCCGGGGACGGGGCGGCGTGACACATCCACGCCGCCCATCAGAGCGAAGCCGCGGATACGGACGACGGGGCTGTTCTGATCCAGCTCCGGCGGAGTCTTGTCGGACGGGCCGCTGTAGGCACCCATGATCCCGGTGCCCTCCATGATCACGTGGGTGTGCGGGTTGACCTTGATGTCCGCGCCTCCCATGACGGCGTTGACGGTGATCACGACCTCGCGGGCCGCGAACTGGGCCCGCCGCAGGTCGAGGTCGACGCCGCCCATGAAGCAGTTCACGATCATGCGCTGCGGCACGACCCACACGCCCTTGCGCTCCAGGCCGCTCAGGATCACCACGTGCTTCTCCTCGGCGGCGCCCGGAACGACGGGTGACGGGGACGAGGCCGCCGCCGGCTGCGCCGGCAGCTTCGCCGCGGTCTGGATCGGGAGGTCGAGCGTGATCGGCACCAGGTCGGCGTAGGTCCGAGCGGCGTACGTCGCGTCGAGGCGTTGGTCGAGCTCCTCGAAGTCGATCCGGCCCTCGCCAGCGGCCTCGCGGAGCACTTCGGCCACCTTGTGCCGGTCGTCGTCGGAGATCCGCAGCTGCGAGGGGTCCTGCGCGTCCATGGCCACAATCTAGTCGGCAACCTGCGCAAGCGCGCTGCGCTGTTGGCTGCGGCCGTGGGGCTCGCGCGCAAGCGCGCCACGCCGTTCGCCGCGGCCGTGGGGCTTGCGCGCAAGCGCGCCACGCTGTTCGCTGCGGCCGTGGGGCTTGCGCGCGAGCGCGCTACGCCGTTCGCTGCGGCCGTCCGCTCCGGCTCCGACGGATCGGACGGTCCTCACTCAGGCTTCACGCCGACCACGACGTCGCGCATGATCGCCTGGTCGACCCGGTGCTCGAACCCGCGGTACGCCGCATCGTCGCGTGGCTCCAGACCGGTGTCGGCCAGCAACGCGAGCGCGTCGTCGCGGGGGCAGGTGTGGGTGTTGACCGCGATGCCGACTGCTCCCCCCAGACGCAGGACCCGCACCCAGCCCGGGAGAGCCTCGGCCAGCAGCTCCATCGGACGGCGGTGCAGGCTGCCGGCTCCGCCATGGCTGCCGTGCTGCACGCCGTACGGCGCATCGGTGACCACCGCGTCGACGCTGCCCGCCCCGAAGACCTCGGCGGTGACCCGGGTGTCGGCCAGCGCCGCGGACAGGGTGATCGTGTCGCCCGACGCCCACGCCTCCTTGCTGGTGGCCAGCTCCACGTCGAGGCGCCGGCCCAGTGACTGGCCTTCGCGGCGCAGCTTCGCGGTGGTCGCGGTGTGCTTGAGGCGCTTGTCCTTCAGCCAGCGCGGCAGAAACGCGGCGTAGGTGTCGAAGTCCTTCACGTCGCGGTCGACCCCGGATGCATGCCAGCCGTACATCAGCACCTGGTTCAGGGTCGTGCCGCGACCGCACAGCGGGTCGAGCACCCGTAGCCGGTCGGTGAGCATCCGCCCGCCGCTGTCGGACGCCAGCACCGTCACGTTGAGCAGGAGCTTGGTGAACAGCTCGTTGGTCTTCCCCTGGTACTTCAGGATCGTCAGCAGGTCGTCGTCAAGGCAGTCCAGGCGATCGAGACGTACCGGCGAGAACGCGCCGTCGGCTGTGCACTCGAACAACGCGAAGGCGGTCGAGACGTTGGCGACGTAGCCGAGCGACGCAGCGTCGAGGTCGCCGTCGAACATCACGTAGTCGACGCCAGCGACCTCCTCCGGGCGAGCCTCACCGAGGCGACCGGCCAGCACCGTCTTCTCGAGGACGCCGAGCTCGGCGACGGTCAAGGTCGCCGCAGCACGCGCATAGACCCGGTTGGCCGAGGGTGAGACGAGCAGCGCATAGCGGCTCATGCCCCCAACCGAACCCCCGTCTCGGAGTCGAAGACGTGGACCCGCGCCGGCTCCGGGAGGGCATGGACCACGTCGCCCTTCCGGACACTGCCACGCTCCTCGGCGCGGACGATCAGCAGGTGGCGCTCGCCCGCGATCTCCGCGAACCCGTGCACGTAGCTGTCAGCACCGAGCTCCTCGACCAGCAGCACCTCCATCGGGAGGCCGCCGCGGTCCGCCGGCACCAGCCGGAACACCTCGGGACGTACGCCGATCGTCACGGTCTCGGGCACGCCGTCCGGGCCGAGTGGGACCTCGATCCGCACGTCGCCGACCAGCGCATGTCCGTCGACCACCTTCGCCTCGACGAGATTCATACGAGGCGACCCGATGAAGCCCGCGACGAAGAGGTTGGCGGGCTTGTCGTAGAGCGTCAACGGCGCATCGACCTGCTGCAGCTCACCGTCATTCATCACCGCCACACGGTGACCCATCGTCATCGCCTCGACCTGGTCGTGGGTGACGTACACGGTCGTCGTCCCCAGCTCCGCCTGGAGTCGGGCGATGTCGGCCCGCGTCTGGACGCGCATCTTCGCGTCGAGATTGGACAGCGGCTCGTCCATGCAGAAGACCGCCGGATTGCGGACGATGGCGCGGCCCATGGCGACCCGCTGGCGCTGGCCACCCGACAGGGCCCGGGGTCGGCGTTCGAGGTAGTCGGTCAGTCCGAGCATCTGGGCCGCCGACAGCACCCGCTCCCGGCGTTCGGCCGACTTCATCTTCGCCATCTTGAGCGCGAAGCCCATGTTCTCCGCGACCGTCATGTGGGGGTAGAGCGCGTAGTTCTGGAACACCATCGCGATGTCGCGGCTCTTGGGAGGTACGCCGGTCACGTCGCGGTCGTCGATGAAGACGGCCCCCTCGTCCACCGGCTCGAGCCCGGCCAGCATCCGCAGGGTCGTGGACTTGCCACAGCCGGACGGGCCTACGAGCACCATGAACTCGCCGTCCCCGATCTCCAGGTGCAGGCCCGGGACTGCAGGCGCAGCCGAGCCCGGGTACCACCGCTGGGCTCCCTTGAACGTCACCGTCGCCACGGATCACCCCTCTCGTCAGGCCCCACGATCCCACTCACAACCCGTGCTTGGCGATCACCTCGGCGTACCAACGCGCCGAGTCCTTGAGGGTCCGGCTCTGGTCGGCGAAGTCGACGTGGACCAGGCCGAACCGCTTCTCGTAGCCCCATGCCCACTCGAAGTTGTCCAGCAGCGTCCATACGTAGTACCCGCGGACGTCGACCCCCTGCCGCAGCGCGGCCAGGATCGCGCCCAGGTGGTCGCGCAGGTACTCGATCCGGTCCCGGTCGTGGACCCTGCCACCCTCGACGAGGTCGTGGGCACCGAGACCGTTCTCGGTCACATGGATGGGCAGCCCCACGTCGCGCTGCACCCGGAGCAGCAGGTCGGTCAGACCTGAGGGCACGATCGGCCACCCCATCACCGTCCGCGGACCGGGAATGTCGGCGTAGAACGCGCGGTGGGTGCCGGGGAACGGTACGCCGCCAGAGGGACCGGGGTGCGCACTGACCCGGCTCGGGTTGTAGAAGTTCAGACCGACCGAGTCCAGCGCGACCCCGATCTCGGCCTCGTCACCGGGGCGCACGAACGACCAGTCGGTGAGGCCGGCTGTCGTCGCTCGCAGGTCGTCGGAGTACCCCCCGGCGAACATCGGGTCCAGGAACATCCGGTTGGCGATCAGGTCCGCGTGCTGCGCGGCCGCGACGTCTTCGGCACTGTCCGACGCCGGCTCCACCTGGTGCAGGTTCAGTGCCACGGATACGTCCGCCCCCGCCGGGAGCACGTCACGCAGGGCGGTGACCGCACGCCCGTGCGCGAGGTTGAGGTGGTGCGCCGCGCGATAGGCGAGGGCGTCGTCGGTGCGGCCCGGTGCGTGCTCGCCGCTCGCATAGCCCAGGTACGCCGAGCACCAGGGCTCGTTCAGCGTGGTGATCGCGCGGACCCCGTCGCCGAGCTCCTTGCCGAGAACCAGGGCGTAGTCCACGAAGCGGTCCGGGAGATCGCGCGAGAGCCACCCGCCGGCATCGCCGACGTCGAGGCTCTGCGGCAGGTCCCAGTGGTAGAGCGTCATCAGTGGCCGGATGCCCCGCTCGGCCAGGCCGTCCACGAGCCGCCGGTAGAAGTCCAGGCCCTCCTGGTTCACCGTGCGCCCGTCGGGCATCACCCGTGGCCACGCCACCGAGAATCGGTACGACGCGATCCCGAGCTCGACCATGAGGTCGAGATCCTCACGCCACCGGTGGTAGTGGTCGCATGCGTCGTCTCCGGTCTCGTCGTTGTCGACGGCGCCCGGCGTGTGGCTGAACGTGTCCCAGATGCTGGGTGCCCGCCCGCCCTCGGCGACCGCCCCTTCGATCTGGTACGCCGACGTCGCCACGCCCCAGACGAAGTCGGTGGGAAAGCTGTCTCGCGTCATCCCTTCACGGCCCCTTGCATGATGCCGCCGACGATCTGCCTGCCCAGGAGGGCGAACACGATGAGCACCGGCACCGTGCCGTACAAGGTGCCCGCCATGACGATGGACTGTTGCGGCGCGTAGCCGGTGGCGAGGCTCTGGAACGACACCTGCACGGTGGGGTTCTGCGAGCTCAGCACGATGATCGGCCAGAAGAAGTCGTTCCAGGCCATCAGGAACGTGAGCATCCCGAGCACCGCCATGGCGGGTCGCACTGCGGGCACGACTACCGACCAGAACACCCGGAACGGACCGGCACCGTCCATGTACGCCGCCTCGATCAGCTCGTCGGGCACGGCGCTCACGATGTACTGCCGCATGAAGAAGACCCCGAACGCCGTGCACAGGCCCGGCAGGATCACGGCGCTGAGGTGCCCGGCCAGGCCGAGCCGCGCCATCATCATGTAGAGCGGGATGACCCCCATCTGCAGCGGGACCATCATGGTCGCGATACAGACCGCCAGGAGGATGCTGGCGCCGCGGAAACGTAGCTTCGCGAAAGCGAACCCAGCCAACGTGCTCAGGGCCACCGTGCCGAGGGTGAGCAACCCGGCCACGATCAGCGAGTTGATCAGGCCCTGGTTCAGCGGCGCGAGCTCCAGCGCCTTCTTGACGTTGTCGAAGACCGACGGGTTCGGGAGCATCGGCGGAGTGCTGGCCGCCATCTCCGCGTTTGTGTGCGACGCCATGACGATCGTGTAGTACAGCGGCAAGACCGAGACGACCGTCACCAGCCCGACCAGGGTGTAGGTCACCCAGCCGGCCCTGAGGACGCCGCCGCGGGACGGGCCGTGCGCGGTGCCGTTCATCGGGCGCTCACCCCCGAGACGGCGGTCACGAGCGAAGCCCGCCGCCCCTCGCGGCTCACTCGCCGGCGCGCGAGCAGCAGGTTGGTGCAGACCGCGACGACGATGATCAGGAACATCGTCCATGCCGTGGCGGAGGCGAGACCGAGCCGGTCGTTGGTCCAGCCCTGCTGGTACATGAGGAGTCCGAGCGTCTGGTACTGGTTCTGTGTGCCTCCGTCGGGCAGCCCGTTGTGATACAGCAACGGTTCACCGAAGAGCTGGGCCGCGCCGATGGTGGAGACCACGATCGTGAACAGGATCGTCGGCCGAAGGCCGGGGAGCGTGACGTGCCGGAACTGGGCCCACCGACTCGCGCCGTCCATCGAGGCCGCCTCGTAGAGATCGGTACTGATCGCCTGCATGCCGGCCAGGTAGATCAGCGCGTTGTAGCCGGTCCACCGCCAGGTGACGATCGTTGACACCGCGATCTGCGACGGCCACTTCGAGCCCTGCCAGTCAACGGCCGGCAGGTGCACGGACGTCAGCGCCCAGTTGATGAGGCCGAGGTGTGGGTCGAAGAGCTCGGCGAAGATCACGGTCGCGGCGGCGAGGCTGGTCGCGTAGGGCATCAGGATCGCCACCCGGAAGAACGTCCGGCCGCGCAGGTGGTAGTTGAGCAGGTGTGCGATGCCGAGCGCCATGCACAGCTGCGGGACCGTCGAGATGATGCCGATCGTGATCGTGTTGCGGAACGCGTTCCAGAAGAAGTGGTTGGTGAAGAGGTTGCGGTAGTTCTCCAGGCCGACCCAGGTCGACTGGTCGTACGTCGAGAGCCTGGTGTCGTGCAGCGACACCCAGGCCGTGGCGACCCAGGGGTAGACGCTGAAGGCGGCGAAGACCAGGAAGAACGGCAGGACGTAGACATAGCCGATTCGGCTCCCAGGCAGTAGGTTCCGCGTGCGGCGCGGGGTGCGCAGCCGGAGCGTTTCCTCACCGGACTGCACCTTGGAATGCGACAGGACGGTCATGGCACCTTTCCTAGGCCATCACAGGCGGTCGTGTCTCCGGCCGTCGTCGCGCGTCCGGTGTGAAACCGGGCCGCCGACTCCAGGGGGGTATCGGCGGCCCGGCTCGCGGTCAGCCGGTGACCTGCTCGATGGCGTCGAGCGCCGCTTGGTAGGCGTCGTCCGGCGACGTGCCTTGGGTCTCGACGTTGGTCAGCTGCGTGGTGAACTCATGCTGGATCTGCGTGTCGTAGAGGCCGATCGGGGGGATCTGCATCTTCGCGGAGATGTCACCGAAGATCTGACCGACCGGTGCGTTGCTGAAGTACTCGCTCTTGGCGCCGCTGACGGCCGGCTCCGCCGCCGAGTCGGAGTTCGACGGGAAGTGACCGCCGTCCTTCCACATCGTCACCTGCTGGTCCTTCGCGGACAGCCACTCGACCAGCGCGATCGCCGCGGCCTTGTGCGCCGCCTTGTCGGGCACACCGAGCCACGAGCCACCCCAGTTGGTGGCGCCACCTGGCAGCACCGGAGCGATGTTCCACTTGCCGGCGTACGAGTCACCGGCCTGGCTCTGGATGTAGCCCATCATCCACGTGGGGCAGGCCAGCGCCGCGAAGGCGCCGCTCGAGAATGCCTTGTTCCACTCCGGGCTGAACTGCTCCAGACCAGCGGTGATGCCGTCCTGCGCGGCCTGGGTCGCGTAACTCCAGGCGTTCTTCACGCCGTCGCTGTTCTCCACATCGGTCGTGCCGTCGGCGTTGGCGTAGGCCTCGTCACCCTGGTAGACCGCGGTGGAGAACACGCTGGCGGCACTGTCCACGAAGTGCGACCCGGACGGCTTGCTCGACGACGCCTCGTACTGCTTGCCGAAGTTGATGAAGTCGTCCCAGGTGCCCCACTTCTTCGCCAGCGTCGCGGGGTCGGACGGGAGACCCGCCTGCTTGAGCAGGTCGCTGCGGTAGCAGATCGCCTCCGGCCCGATGTCGGTTCCGAGCCCGACGGTCGTGGCTCCGTCGCTGGACGAGGCCAGCTGCCACTTCCAGTCGTAGAACTGGGCCTTGTCGGCGGCCGCGTTGGGTACGTCGTTCCAGTTCACGAACTGGTCGGCGTGGTTCTGCACGACGTCGGCCACGAACCCGATCTCGATGGCCTGTACATCGTCGAGCCCGCTGCCAGACGCCAGCCGGGTCTTGAGCCGCGTCCAGTAGTCAGCGGACTGCTCGACGACGTCCTCCTTGATCGTGATGTTCGGGCAGACCTTGTGGTAGGCGTCCCAGAGACCCGCCTCCTTGAAGCCGAAGGTGCCGAACAGGCCGACGGTCAGCGTGGTGTCGTCCGTCGTGCCGCACGGACCGGCGTCCGCCGGGGCGGCGGCGTCCGACGAGCTGCTGCTGTCGCCGCAGCCGGCCAGCGCGAACGCGCCGATCGCGACGACTGCCAGCAGGGCCGCACCGTGGCGACGCGGGGAGCTTCGGGGCATGTGGTCCTCCTGAGGACGGTCCGGACTCGGTTCCGGTTCCGGCTGTGAGAGCGCTCTCACAAGCGCTCGTCGCTCAGCATGAGTGACGGTGGTCACCGTGTCAAGAGCCAGTTTCGGCGCGTCGGCCGGCGGATGGCCGGGATCACGCCGTCTCGCGCAGCACGAGCTCCACCGGCAGGACGGTGCGACGGTGCAGGCCGGTCCGGCCCTCGATCCGGTCCAGAAGGAGGCGGGTCATCACGGTCCCGAGTGCGGCGATCGGCTGCTTGACCGTCGTCAGCGGGGGCTGTTGTTCGGCGGCAGCCGGGATGTCGTCGAACCCGATCACCGCGACGTCATCACCCACTCGTCGTCCGCGCTCAAGAAGCGCCCGGACGACGCCGAACGCCGCGAGGTCGGAGGCCGCGAAGATCGCGTCCACGTCGGGCCGCCGTTCGAGCAGTCGCAGCGTGGCGGCATGCCCGCCCGCCACGGTGAAGTCACCGACAGACACCAGGCTGTCGTCGTACTGACGACCGGACGCCTCGACGGCCGCCCGGTATCCGGCCAGGCGGTCCTGACCCGCGCACATGTCGAGTGGGCCGGCCACCGTGGCCACATGTGCGCGGCCCGAGTCGAGCAGGTGGTTGGTCGCCAGCTCGCCTCCGCCCACATTGTCGGAGTCGACGTACCAGAGCCGCCGACCACCGCTCAACGGCCGACCGCTCAGGACCGTCGGCACCCCGAGCGACTCGAGCCGTTGCGGGAGCTGGGCGCGACCGTGCAGCGAGAGCAGCAGGACCCCGTCCACGTGGCCGCCCGCGGCGTACGCCAGGAACCGGTCCTGGTCCTCGGATTGCGTCATGACGGTGAAGACCAGCTGGAGGCCGGCCACCGCCACGGCCTCCTGTGCGCTGCGCAGCATGCCGAGGAAGAACGGGTCGGCGAACATCCGCTCTCCGGACTCCTCGACGAGGAAGGCCACGGACTCGCTGCGGCCGGTGACGAGGGTCCGGGCCGCCAGGTTGGGGACGTAGGAGATCTCCTGAGCCGCCGCGAGCACGACCTCGCGAGCGTGCTCGCTCACCTTCGCGTCGCCTCGGAGCACGCGGCTCGCGGTCGCCCGCGAGACACCGGCACGCGCCGCCACCTCCTCCAGGGTCGGGGCCGGACGCGCCCGGTTCCCCTTGCGTGGAGCCGTCGTCACGGCTGCAGTGTGGCACGACCGACAGCTCGGCGATGACGGACGGAGGACGGGGCCGGACTAGCCTGCTGCTTCGTGAGTGACGTCGACAGACCTCAGTTCCGCTACTCCGACCTGCTTCCGATCGGCCCCGACGAGACGCCGTACCGGCTCGTGTCGACAGAGGGAGTGGCGACGTTCGAGGCGGGTGGTCGGACCTTCCTCCAGGTCTCGCCCGAAGCGATCCGGCGGCTGACCGCCGAGGCGATGGGCGACATCGCGCACTACCTGCGGCCCGCCCACCTCGCGCAGCTGCGGTGGATCATCGACGACCCGGAGTCCAGCGGGAACGACCGCTTCGTCGCGCTCGACCTGCTCAAGAACGTCAACATCTCCGCCGGCGGGGTGCTCCCGATGTGCCAGGACACCGGCACCGCGATCGTGATGGGCAAGAAGAGCGAGGGCGTGCTGACCGGCACCGACGACGGCGAGGCGATCAGCCAGGGCGTGTACGACGCGTACACGAAGCTCAACCTGCGCTACTCGCAGCTCGCGCCGTTGACGACCTACGAGGAGAAGAACACCGGCACCAACCTCCCCGCGCAGATCGAGATCTACTCGGTGGCCGGTGACAAGCCCGAGTACAAGTTCCTGTTCATGGCCAAGGGTGGCGGCTCGGCGAACAAGTCGTTCCTGTACCAGGAGAGCAAGGCCGTGTTGAACCCGAAGCGGATGCTCGCGTTCCTGGACGAGAAGATCCGCTCGCTCGGCACGGCCGCGTGCCCGCCGTACCACCTCGCCGTCGTGATCGGCGGGACGTCGGCGGAGTTCGCACTGAAGACCGCGAAGTACGCGTCGGCGCACTATCTCGACCACCTGCCGACGTCGGGATCCCTGTCGGCGCACGGGTTCCGGGACCTGGAGCTCGAGGAGGAAGTCTTCAAGCTCACTCAAGGTTTCGGTATCGGCGCGCAGTTCGGCGGCAAGTACTTCTGCCACGACGTCCGGGTCGTACGACTCCCCCGCCACGGCGCGTCGTGCCCGGTGGCGATCGCGGTCTCGTGCTCGGCCGACCGGCAGGCCCTGGGCAAGATCACGCCCGAGGGCGTGTTCCTCGAGCAGCTCGAGACCGACCCCGCGAAGTACCTGCCGGCGTCGTCGGCGACCGAGCCCTCTGAGGACGCCGACGTGGTGCGGATCGACCTGAACCGACCGATGCCGGAGATCCTGGCGGAGCTGAGTCAGCACTCGGTGAAGACGCGGCTGTCCTTGACGGGGCCGCTCGTCGTCGCCCGCGACATCGCTCACGCGAAGATCCAGGAGCGGCTCGATGCCGGCGAGGAGATGCCGGCGTACCTCCGTGACCACGCGGTCTACTACGCCGGCCCGGCGAAGACGCCCGAGGGTTACGCCTCCGGCTCGTTCGGGCCGACCACGGCCGGCCGGATGGACTCGTACGTCGAGCAGTTCCAGGCCGCGGGCGGGTCACTGGTGATGCTGGCGAAGGGCAACCGGTCGAAGGTCGTGACCGAGTCCTGCGCCACGCACGGCGGCTTCTACCTCGGCTCGATCGGTGGCCCGGGTGCCCGGCTCGCGCAGGACTGCATCAAGTCGGTCGAGGTGCTGGAGTACCCCGAGCTCGGCATGGAGGCGGTCTGGCTGATCCAGGTCGAGGACTTCCCAGCCTTCATCGTCATCGACGACAAGGGCAACGACTTCTTCACCGACCCCTCCGGCGCGGTGACCGTGCCGCTGTCGGGGATCCGGGTCCGCTCGGCGGAGTAACCCTGACAGCGGTTTCAGCCTCCCGCGCCGACGGGTCGCGCGGTGAGCGAGGTCGGGGTGAACACGATCGGAGCGTTGGTGGCGGTACTCGACAGACGCGCTGTCACGCCCACCGCGCCCTGGCGATGTCCGGGAAACCCCTCGACGGTGGTCAGGCGTGGACGCCGGTGGGCGGTGCGTGGTCCCCGGCGGGGACCAGCGAGTCGCGGCGGCGTCGATCGAGGGGCGACGTACGCCGGTCGAGCCGGCCGTCGAGAAGGGCGAGCGCGCGCTCGGCCTGGCCATCGCTGACCAGGCAGTAGAGCAGGGTCTCCTCGACGATCTCTCGCTGCGCCGACGATCCGCCGACCCTGGGGAGCCCGGGGAGCACGTCCGCGAGCACCCGGGCCGCCTCGCCCCAACGCTGTTCGCCGGCGGCCAGTAGCGCCTCACTCACCGAGGCGACGGTCGTCCGGACGGCCAGCTCCGGAGATTCCTGGCAGTGCGTGCGTAGCTGGGCGAGTCGGGGCAGGTCACCGGCGGCGGCGATCGCCAGCGCCGAGTGCAGGGCGACGAAGGGTGTCTCCGGATGGTCCAGCAGGTCGGGCCCGACCGCATCGAGCACGCAGTCGATGGGCGGCGGTGCGGCTTCCCCTGTGAACGCCGAGGTGCCGGCGGCGGCGTCCCAGCTCGAGGTGGTCACGACCCAGCGCCAGAGCAGGGAAGCGGAGTCGATGAGCGCGCGTACGCCGGTGACGGTGGGCGGCGCAAGTTGGGTGTAGTAGCGCTGCCGCACGGCCTCCGTGTCGCCCATCGCCAGCTCGTGCAGGGCGGCGTGCCACGAGAAGTGGGCGCGGTGACTCGCCGCGCGACCGCTCTCCGCGACCCAGTGGTCCAGCCAGGCGCGTCCGGCCTCGTGGCGCCCGGTCTCGTACATCACGTGCGTCTGCGCATGGACGGCATGTCCCGACGTCGGCTCACACTCGAGCGCGGACTCGGCAAGAAGGCCGGCGTCGTCGAAGCGGAACTGGTCCTGCCGGGTGAACGCCAGCAGGGAGATGTACCACCAGTGGTCGCCGTACGCCGGCGCCAGGCCCTCGACGAGCTCCCACGCCTCCTGCTGGATGTCGGTCACACCCGAGAACGCGATCGTCGGCACGGCGGCCGACACCGCCAGGACGTCGCGCGGGTGCTGGGCGATGTGGTTCATCAGGGCAGTGGCCCCGGAGTTCCGGACGTCGCGGACCCGCCGGCTCACGACGTCGACCAGGCTGCGCTCGCGGTCGTCGGCCCGTTGACGCGCAGTCCGCTGGGCTGTGTCCAGCGACGCCGCCACGTCGACCGTCGCCCCGGCCTCGTGGCCGAGCATCGCCAGCGCGGCGTGCGCCACCGCGAACCCCGGGTCGAGGGCCACGGCCTCGAGGAGCTTCTCGTCGGCGCCGGACTGCAGCCGCATCAGGCGCTCGAGCCCGGCGTTGTACGCCGCGGCCGCCTCCGCGGTGGTCGACAGCGGCAGACCGAGCGGGTCGCGTGGGCGGGCGACCGGGTGGTGACCGCCGACGACCCGCCCGTCAGCGAGCCGCCGGGGCTCGGGGGCGATCTCCTCCAGGACGGCGGCCGCGACCTGGGCCGCCTGGGTGCGGATCTCAGGGACCGCGGTGGACTCGTACAGCTCGCCGCGACGGGCCGAGCCCAGCGTCCAGATCGGCGCGTCTGTGGAGCCCACCGAGTCGACGAGCCGGCCCACCTGCGTCTGGTAACCGAGGCTCGCCGTGCTCACCCGAGCGAGCGAGACCCCGGCACGCGGGGTCAGCAGGTCGTTGACCAGCGGGTCGGTGTCCGGCTGCACGACGGTGCTCGTGCCGGTGCAGTTCACGACCCAGCCGACGTCGCGGACGCTGCCATCGGTGAGCGTCACGCGCAGCCCGCCGCCGGTGAGAGGCTCGGCGTCGGCGACCTCGCCGTTGCCGAGCGTCAGGGTTCCGGAGGCCCGGAGTGCGGCGATCACGTCGGCGGACCCCGGAGGCATCCGGTGACGCGCCCGGCCCCATGCGCTCGCGTCGGTGCGGAGGAACTCGGTGCGGTCGTCCTCGCCCAGGCGCTGCCAGAGAGCCTGGACGACGGTACGGAGGCCGTCGACCGCGGGTCGCCAGTCGCCGGTCGCGCGCTGGACCCGAGCGATGTGCTCGGCCGCACGCCTCCGGTAGTCCGCGAGGCTCGCACCCCAGTCGTCGACCTCGGGGATCGCCGCCAGCTGAAGCTCGTCGGCGTGCCGCTTCGGAAGCTCACCGTGCCGCGAGACCGCATGCACGCGGCGGTCGGGCCGCTGCGAGGGTCCCGTGAGCGTGAGCACGGCGTCGACCATGGTGAGGCCGGTCCCGACCAGCAGAACGTCCGCGGGACCGGCCAGGTCGCGGCGTACGACGTCGAGGGCGCCCGGCGCCCACGGGTCGGGCACGAAGAAGGCGGAACGCGCGACAGCGTCCGGGGCCCACGCGACGCTGGGTGCTCGCTCGCCCGTGGCCAGGACCGCGGCGTCACCGGCCACGACCTGCCCGTCGTCGGTGGTCACGACCACTCCGGAGTCGTCGCGCCGGATCCCGGTCGCGCGCGCTCGCAGGTGCCGCAACCCGATCGGGTCGTGGCCGGCGTACGCGTGGGTGATCGTCTCGTCGAGATAGCGCCCCCACTCGATCCGCGGCGCGAAGACGCCGGGCTCGGTCATCAGCTCGGGGTGCTGGCGGGCCCGCCAGGCGACGAAATGTCCGGGGTCCTCCGGGAGGGCGCTCATGCCACCGGCGGCGACGTTGAGAAGGTGCTGCGGGTCAGTCGTCCCGAATGCCGTGCCCCGAGCACGATGCAGGACCGGGTCGACCAGGACGACGTCGAGGGCCGCGCCGCGGCGTCGGGCGGCGCGAGCGAGGTGCAGCGCGGTCAGGCTGCCCGAGGCACCGGCTCCGATCACGACCACGCGGGGCGTCGGTCGCTCGTCCTGCATGGGTCCCCTCCTCGCTTCGGCGCCGCTCCCCAGCTGCCATTGTCTACCGTTTTACTCCACTTTACGTCACCACACCAAGTCCCACGCCGGGCAGGTCGCCTACGGTAGATCCGTGGAGTACCTCGAGGTAGCACGCTGTGACTCCGATCGCGGCGAGCTCGTGCTACGCGAGCGCCGCACCGGCCCGGAAGACACGAGTGGCGGTCCGACCGTACTGGAACTCCGCGCGAACGGCGTCTTCGTCATGGACACCTCCGAGCACGCCTCCGAGCAGGCACTTGCGGACGCCGCCCTCGCCGTGGTCGACGAACCGAAGCGGGTACTGGTGGCCGGATTGGGGCTCGGCTTCACTCTCGACCGGGTCCTCGGCGACCGCCGCGTCGAGCACGTCGACGTGGTCGAGATCGAGGCGGCCCTGGTCGAGTGGATGCGCGACGGAACGATCACCCACGGGCCCCGGCTCCTGGCGGACAGCCGTGCTCGCGTCGTCGTCGCCGACATCGCCCGCGCCGTCACCGAGGCCGGCCCGACGACGTACGACGTGATGCTGCTCGACGTCGACAACGGCCCCGGCCAGCTCGTGCACCAGGCGAACGCGGCCCTGTACGACGAGCCGTTCCTGCGCGCCGCCCTCGACCGGCTCAACGTCGGAGGGGCGCTGGTGGTCTGGTCCGCCGAGCGCTCGCCGGCCCTCGCCGACGCCCTGAGCTCGGTCTTCGGTGACGTGGAGGAGCGCGTCCATCCCGTCCGCCTGCAGGACCGCGACGAGCACTACTGGCTCTACGCCGCCCGCAGACGGGAAGACCAGTCGTCCGCGTAGCCTCGGCAGCATGAGCGCCGATTTCCGCATCGAACGCGACTCCATGGGTGAGCTCGAGGTGCCTGCCGACGCCCTCTGGCGCGCCCAGACCCAACGTGCGATACACAACTTCCCGATCAGCGGGCGGGCCCTTCCGCAGACGCTCATCAACGCGCTCGCGAGGATCAAGGCCGCCGCCGCACGCGCCAACGCCGACCTCGACGTGATCACCGTCGCGCAGCGGGACGCGATCGTGGCAGCAGCCGCCGAGATCGTCGACGGACAGCACGACGGCCAGTTCCCGATCGACGTGTTCCAGACCGGCTCGGGGACCAGCACCAACATGAACGTCAACGAGGTGATCTCGTCGCTCACCGTGAGGTCCGGCGAGGAGTGCCACCCGAACGACGTCGTCAACGCCAGCCAGTCCTCCAACGACACGTTCCCCAGTGCGATCCACGTCGCAGCGGTGCTGGCGACCCGGCCGCTCGACGAGGCGATCAAAGCGCTCGCCGACGCGCTCACGAGCAAGGCCGAGGAGTATGCCGATGCTGTGAAGTCGGGCCGCACGCACCTGATGGACGCCACTCCGGTCACACTCGGCCAGGAGCTCGGCGGGTACGCTGCGACGGCGGCGTACGCCCGGGAGCGGCTGGCGAGCGTGCTCCCTCGCGCCCGCGAGCTGCCGCTCGGTGGGACAGCCGTGGGCACCGGCATCAACACCCCGCCGTCGTTCGCCGAGAAGGTCATCCGCTACCTCGACGAAGACACGCGCGAGAAGCTTCACCGAGGCTCGCAACCACTTCGAGGCCCAGGGCACCCAGGACTCCCTGGTCGAGCTCAGCGGCGTTCTCAAGACCTACGCCGTCGGCCTGGTGAAGATCTGCAACGACCTGCGCTGGATGGGCAGCGGCCCGACGGCCGGCCTCGCCGAGATCCACCTCCAGGATCTACAGCCCGGGTCGAGCATCATGCCCGGCAAGGTCAACCCGGTGATCCCCGAGGCGACGCTCCAGGTCTGCGCCCAGGTGATCGGCAACGACGCCGCCATCACCTTCGCCGGCGCCTCGGGGAGCTTCGAGCTCAACGTGATGCTGCCCGTGATCGCGCGCAACCTGTTGGAGTCGATCGACTTGCTCACCAACGCCTCACGGCTCCTCGCCGACTGCGTGCGCGGCATCACGGCCGATCGCAACCGCCTGCGTGCGTACGCCGAGTCCTCGCCGAGCATCGTCACGCCACTGAACACGTACGTCGGCTACGAGGCCGCCGCGAAGATCGCCAAGCAGGCGCTGGCCGGCGGCGCGACCATCCGGCAGACGGTGATCGATCTCGGCTACGTCGAGCGCGGTGAGATCACCGAGGAGCAGCTGGACGCGGCGCTCGACGTGGAGCGGATGACCCGCCCGTGACCGACGCGTCGAGGACGTTCGTCATCACCGGCGGCTCCGACGGCATCGGGCTGGAGTGCGCGAGCCAGGTCGCGAAGGCCGAGCCGGGCTGCCGGATCGTCGTGATCGGCCGCGACCCACGTCGTACTGCTGCCGCCATTGGTCGCCTCCGGGCCGAGTCACCGCAATGCCGCACCGACTCGCTGCTGTGCGACTTCGCCGACCAGGCAGCGGTACGCCGGCTGGCCGAGGACCTGCTCCAGACCTGCCCGCGCATCGACGTGCTGGTCAACAACGCCGGCACGGTGTTCTCCCGTCGCCGGGTGACTGCCGACGGCGTCGAGGCGACGTTCGCCGTCAACCACCTTGCCGGCTTCCTGCTCACCGAGCTGCTGCTCGAGCGCATCCGCGAGAGCGCACCGGCCCGGATCGTGTTCACCTCCTCGGAGGGGCACTACTCCGGCACCCTCGACCTCGACGACGTCGGGTTCGAGCACGGCTACTCGGTCATGCGCGCCTACAGCCGGTCCAAGCTCGCCAATGTGCTCACCGCACGGCATCTCGCGCGTCGTCTCGAGGGCACGGGCGTGACCGTCACGTCGCTACACCCCGGCGCCATCGCGACGAACATCTGGAGCCGCGCCCCGTGGTTCGCCCGCCCGGTGCTGGCTCTGATGAAGCGACGGATGGAGAGCCCTGAGGTCGGCGGCTCGCGGCTGGCGTACCTCGCGATCAGCCAGGAGGTCGAGGGGCGGACCGGCGGGTACTACGACCGCAACCGTCTTCGCGACCCGTCCTCACTCGCTCAGGACGACACGCTCGGCGAGCGGCTGTACGACGTGAGCGCCCGACTGGTCGGCCTGGCCGGCACCGCGACGTAGGGCACGCAGTACCGGCCAGGCGGCCCATGGCCGGGGGGCCGAGCGGGGGCTGGCTGGGGCGTCAGCAGTAGCTCAGCGCTTGGTCAGGCTCGCCTTGTGGATCACGGTGGCCGACACGTTGTTCACCTGGTCGGTGGCCCGCACCTTGTAGACCAGCGTGCCCTTGCGGAGCTTGGCCAGCTTGGCGGCCCACTGGTGCTGGGCGTTGGTCGTCAGGGCGAACGCCTTGGCGCGGGAGAAAGCCTTCGCCTTCGTCTTTGTCTTGACCCAGGCGTGTGTCGCGGCGTTGTAGCCGAACCAGGCGGCGCCGCGCTTCTCCACGGCCTTCAGCCAGACGCTCTTGACACCGGTCCCGGCGTCGGTCGCCTTGCCGCGCAGGGTCCTCCAGGCCTTCACCGAGTGCTTCGCCTTCGGCAGCGTCAGCTTCACCTTCGGGGCGTTCGTGTCCGCGGTCACCACGACCCCGGTGGTCGACACGGGGGCCGAGTTGTGCGCCTCGTCGGTGATGGTGACGACCGGGGTGTAGTTGCCTGCCGTGGCATAGAGGTGCGACAGCGTGGCACCGGTCGTCCAGTCCTCGGGCGGCCCGTCGCCCCAGTCGACCGACCGGGTGATGTGGTCGGCGGGCGACCAGTTGTCGGCAAGGTCGCCCTGCTGGGTGACGGTCACCGAGGTGAAGGCGGCCCAGCCTGTCGCGGGCGCGACAGTGAAGGAGCCGGTGGGCGCATCGAGGTCCTTGATGACGATCGCCGGTACGTCGACCACGGCCACGTTGTGGGCGGCATCCTCGAGCGTGACCGTCGGGACGTACCGCTGCTCGGTGAGCGAGTAGGTGTGGTTGATCGTCGTGCCGGTGGGCCATGCGACGGGAGGCCCGTCGCCCCAGTCCACGGTGCGGGTGACGCCAGAGACCGGCGAGTTGTCGGTCAGCGAGTCCTCGGTGATCGTCGCGTCCCCGCTGTTGTTGTTCCACGCTGAGGAGTAGGCCCCCTGGGGCGCCGTGACATCGGGCAGCGGCACCGAGAGGGTGGCAATCTTGCCTTGCCTGCGGCCGACCACGGCGCGCACGCTGAGCGAGGCGTTCCCGGGCGTGGACGTGACGGTCGGCGACCAGGAGGTCGTTGTCACGGTGCCCGAAGAGAGAGTCGCACCGCCCTTGGTGAGGGACACGCGGTACGAGGTGGCGCTGGTCACGGCGTTCCACGTCGCGGCGACGTCGTAGGTGCCGTCCGGGTGAGCGGTGACGGTAGCCGCGAGGCCGGTGGGCGCCGGGGCTGGCTTGCCGGCCCACGCGGGCATGGAACCGACGGTGCCGACTGCGACGGCTGCGGCGAGAGTGGCCGCGGCCATGCGGAACGTGCGAACGGCGAACATGCGTGATCCCCCTGGATCGAAAGTGAGTATCGCTCCCCCGAGGGGAGCCCCGGCGAAACCGGCGGGAGCGGTCCCGGCTCCCCCGAGCCGGACGCCACAGATTGAACAGGAGTCCCACGCGCGACCCCGGGAGAACCGCCGGTTCTTTACCTAAATGCGGAGTCTTGTGGCGGTTTTCCGTCCGATCGGACGGCGAGGACTAGTCGAACCCGTTGCCTGACTAGTCGTCCGACACCACCCGCTCAGCGCCGGCCGGTCAGTACCAGCCGGTCAGTACCAGCCGCGGCTCTGCTTGAAGCCCACGCACCGCACGGTGCCCGTGGCTGTCGCCCGACGTAGCCCGGCCCCACTCGATCTGCAGCCGGGTTCGTCTGCCAGTCAGCGGCGGGTCAGGCTCGCTCGATGTGCCAGCGTCACCGACCGGTTCGTGACCTGGTCGGTCGCCCACACCTTGTACACCAGGGTGCCCTTCCGGAGGCTGGCCAGCGTGGCAGCCCAGCGGTGCTTGGCGTTGATGCTCGCGGTGAGCGTCTTGCTGCTCGCGAACGCCTTCGCCTTGGTCGCAGCCTTGAGCCAACGGTGGATGTCGGCGTGGTAGCCGTACCACGTCTTGCCGCGTTTCTCGACGGCCTTCACCGAGACCGTCTTGACGCCGGTGCCCGCATCGGAGACCTTGCCACGCAAGGTGCCCCACGCCGACACGGAGTGCCTGTGCCGCGGCAGCCGCAGCGCAACGACGGGGGCGTTCGAGTCGACCTTCACCGTGACGGTCGAGGACGCGCTCGCGGAGCTGTTGCCCGCCTCGTCGGTCAGCGTGACCCGGGGCGTGAACGTGCCGCCGGTCTTGTAGACGTGCGAAAGCGTGGTGCCGGTGGTCCAGTGGGTCGTCGTGCCGTCTCGCCAATCCACGCTTCGGTCGATGTTGCTGTCGGGGGTCACGTTGTCGTGGATGTCCGACTGGACGACGCGCACCTCGGTGAGCTTGGCCCACGCGCTCGTGGTGTCCGTGGTGAACGTGCCGGTCGGCGCCTGGTGGTCGGTGACGACGTTCGGGTCGGGATACGCGGCGAGGTACGGCTTGTGGTTGTTCGCGCCGTTCACCTGCTCGCCGGTGAAGTCACCACCGACCCACAACCTCCCGTTCGCCGAGGTGAAGGTCCAGACGCCCGGGTATGACGTGACGAGCCGCGGGGTCCAGGCACTGTCGATCTGTCCGTTCGCCGTGAACACGGCGACCAGCATCTTGGCGTCGACCTCGTTCTGCCTCTTGGGGCCGCTCCAGACACCGAGGCCGAAGTGGCCGCCGTAATAGACCCTCCCGTCGCCGGGTAGCCAAACGGCCTGGAAGTCGCCGGTGCCCCGGATGATCGGCCACGCCTGACCATCGGAGCTCAGGCTGAAGGCGCCGCCGGCGTTGCCGGAGGTCGCGACGTACGCGTTGGTGCCGTCGGTCTGCACGTCCCAGTACTGGTCACAGTTCGAGCAGAGCTTGGCCGGGTTCCAGTCGGTGAGCGTGGTGGTCGACAGGTCGATCGACGCCAGCTCGGAGCGCGAGACCCCGTTGATGTGTGTGAACGAGCCGCTGAGGATCAAGCGGCTCCCGGTCAAGGCCAGGCCGAGCACGTCGCCGTCGGCCGAGAAATCGAACGCCGCATCGCGCTTCCCGGTGTCGGCGTCGAGCGCCCCGATCCCACGTTGGGCGACACCACCGACGGTCGTGATCTTCCCGGCGACGTAGACGTCGCTGCCGTGGGTCACCAGGTCGCGGACCGCGCCCGCCGCAGCACCCTTCCACGTCGAGATGACGCTGTGGTCGGCGACGCTGATGGCCACGACTTGCCGGTGGGTGGCTCCGTCGACCGTGGTGAAGGGCCCTCCGGCGTACAGCGTGCTGTCGTCGGGAGACAGTGCCAACGCACGCACGTCGCCGTTGGCCGGGACCATCCACAGCAGGCCGCCCGTGGACGCGTTGACCGCGGCGATGCCACCCGTGCCGTCCAGCTTGCCGCCCAGATAGACCACACCGTTGCCCGCCAGTGTGGCGTGCACCGGACCGGCCGGGTTCCACGCCAGAGAGATCGGCTCCGGCTCGTAGACCGCGCGCGCGGGTCCGGCGAGACCGAGCACGGCCGCGACCGTCGCGGCCACCGTGAGGATCGACGCGAGCCTGCGAGTCCCATGCATGCTTCCCCCTCGCGTTGCCCGGTCCTCCCCGGAGAGTAGGAGTAATACGCGCGTCGATACAGGGGTGCGGCCGAGTTTGCCCAATCTGGTGTACGCGGCGATGAGATGCCCGCCAACGCGGCCAGGCACGGACCTCGCGATGTTCTTCGATCACCGGGCGAGGAACACCGGCACCGCATCCGTCAGGAGCCGCGCAGTTTCACCTCGCCATGAGTCACTTCCGGCCGAGCCTGAGGAGATCGGTCGGCGGCGTCAGTACCAGCCGTGGCTCTGCTTGAAGCCCCAGGCACCGCACGGCGAGCCGTAGCGGTCGCGGATGTAACCCAGCCCCCACTCGATCTGGGTCGCCGGATTCGTCGCCCAGTCGGCGCCGGCCGAGGCCATCTTCGAGCCGGGCAGCGCCTGCGGGATGCCGTACGCACCCGACGACGTGTTCTGCGCATTCACGCGCCAGCCGCTCTCGCCACTCCACAGCGGGTCGAGGCAGGACATCTCGGAGCTGGAGAAACCGAAGGACGGCAGCAGCGCGGCCGCGATCGCCTGCGGGTCACCTTGCGAGAGCGACTCCTGGCCGCCGACAGCGGGGCCGGCGGCGAGCCCGAGCGCGGCGGCCTTGGCGGGATCGCGGCTGTCGCGTCGGTCGGTGGTCGCCTGCGTCCGGTCGGCGGAGCGGGACACGACCGCGTCGCGGTGCTGGACGTCGGCCGTGGGGGTGTCCGTGGAATCCGTCGAGGACACCGGAGACAGCGAGTCGGCGAGGTTGACGGCGGTGCCGGGCGACTGGACCACGCCGGTCGCGACGGCGACACCGGTGGCGGCCGCGGCTAGCCCGCTCAGGGTGACGGTGGTGCGCAGCGCAGCCCGCGCCGGACGGCGCTTCTCGCCGAGATGGCGAGGTCCGGACAGGCCGGCAGGCTGCGTAGGCACGGGGGCAGCCCGATGCGTGGGTACGTACTGCTGATGTGGTGGCACAGGAGCATTCGGGGGTAGACGACTCGGGTGTGCCCGCCACCGACCCAAGGTTCCGAGACCCACTCGGCGCGGCGGAGGACTGCTTGCCACCTTGCATGAGTTCCGGAGGGCGTGCAAACCGAACGGCCCAGAAAGTGGTGGAAAAATGGATCAGATGTCGACTCATGTGACACGCAGATCACATGAGTCACTGGCGACACATCCATGAGGTGCCGTTGATCACGGAAAGGTCACGGCGTACGCCGGTTCCCGTGGCCCACTCGGACCCTGTCAGAGGGTGACGTCCTCCAGCATCTCGGTGACGAGCGCGGCGATCGGGGAGCGCTCGGAGCGGGTCAGGGTGACGTGGGCGAAGAGCGGGTGACCCTTCAGCTTCTCGACCACCGCGACGACGCCGTCGTGTCGCCCGACCCGGAGGTTGTCGCGCTGGGCGACGTCGTGGGTCAGCACGACCTTGGAGCCGGCTCCGATCCGCGAGAGCACGGTCAGCAGGACGTTGCGCTCGAGCGACTGGGCCTCGTCGACGATCACGAAGGCGTCGTGCAGGGAGCGGCCGCGGATGTGGGTCAGCGGGAGCACCTCGAGCATCCCCCGGTCGAGGATCTCCTCGATCACCTCACGGGACGTCATCGCGCCGAGGGTGTCGAACACGGCCTGCGCCCAGGGCGACATCTTCTCCGACTCCGACCCGGGGAGGTACCCGAGCTCCTGACCGCCCACGGCGAACAGCGGGCGGAACACCACGACCTTCTGATGCTGACGGCGCTCGAGGACGGCCTCCAGGCCCGCGCACAGGGCCATCGCGGACTTGCCGGTGCCGGCACGACCACCGAGCGAGACGATGCCGACCTCGGGGTCGAGCAGCATCTCGAGCGCGATCCGCTGCTCGGCGGAACGACCGTGGATCCCGAACGCCTCGCGGTCGCCGCGGACCAGGTGCACGCGTTTGTCGGGACCGACCCGGCCCAGCGCCGTGCCGCGCTCGGAGAGCAGGACCAGGCCGGTGTGGCAGGGCAGGTCGCGAGCGGCGTCCACGTCCGTCCACCCGCCGTCGTACAGCTCGTCCAGGACAGAGGCCGGGACCTCGAGCTCCGCCATCCCGCTGTAGCTGGGATCGGAGTCGCTGCTGTGCTCCCCGTGGTACTCCTCGGCGCGCAGGCCGACGGCGGATGCCTTGATCCGCATCGGCAGGTCCTTGGAGACCAGCGTGACGTCGTGGTGCTCGTTGGCGAGGTTGCGCGCGACCGCCAGGATCCGGGTGTCGTTGTCGCCCAGCCGGAAGCCGGACGGCAGGGAGTCGGGGTCGGTGTGGTTGAGCTCGACGCGGATCGTGCCGCCGTCGTCGCCCACTGGAACGGCCTCGTCGAGACGGCCGTGTGTCACCCGGAGCTCGTCGAGCGCACGTAGCGCCGTCCGCGCGAAGAACCCGAGCTCGGGATGGTGGCGCTTGCCTTCCAGCTCGGTGATGACGACGACAGGCAGGACCACCTCGTGCTCGGCGAACCGGCGCATCGCACCCGGGTCGGCCAGCAGCACGCTGGTGTCGACGACGAACGTGCGGACCGAGCGCCTCGCTGACGTCACGCGGGCAGTCCTGCGGGTCCCCTGCTTGGCCTGCGGCACCAGACACCCCTCACCAGACCGCGCGGGCACTCCTCGCCCGGTCCTGTTCTCCCTCTCCGTGGCGGACCGGGATGTCGCCCGAGGTCCGGAGTGCCGGCCCCCTTGGGCACGGCCTGGCGGCCGAGCCGCGCGGTGGAATCCACCGCGCTGTCTGGTCGTGAAGTCTCACGAACGGGCCTCCCGATTCGATGGGCTTCCCGAACCCACCGACGCCGCGAACGTACGCTCCGCAGTCCGGAGTTTGTTGTCGACACGCCCTCGGGCGTGCCGACAACAAACTCCGGACAAGAAGAAACCGTGAACGGCCGCCATGACGGTGGTGGCCGTTCCGCAAACACCGGGTCCGCTCAGTTCCCGAAGCGGCGCTCCCGCTGGGCGTACGCCCGGATGGCCCGCAGGAAGTCGACCTTGCGGAAGTCGGGCCAGTAGGCCTCGCAGAAGTAGAACTCGCTCTGCGCGCTCTGCCACAGCAGGAAGCCTCCGAGCCGTTGCTCGCCCGAGGTACGGATCACCAGGTCGGGGTCGGGCTGCCCCTTGGTGTAGAGGTGCTCGGCGATGTGGTCGACGTCGATCACCTCGGCGAGCTCCTCCAGGCTGGTGCCGCGCTCGGCGTGCTCCTGCAGCAGAGACCGCACGGCGTCCGCGATCTCGCGCCGGCCGCCGTACGGAACGGCGACGTTGACCAGGATCCCCTCGACGTCACGCGTCGACTCCTCGGCCTCCTTGAGCCGGTTCATCAGAACCGCGGGGAGCAGGTCGAGGGCACCCACGGGGTGGATCCGCCAGCGACGCTGCTCCGCCAGCTGCTCGACGGCGTCGCCGATCACGGTCAGCAAACCCTCGAGCTGCTCGGGAGGACGGAGGAGGTTGTCGGTCGAGAGCAGCCACAGAGTGACGACCTCGACCCCGACCTCTTCGCTCCACTCGAGCAGCGGCTCGATGTTCGCGGCCCCGGCGCGGTAACCCTGCGTGCTGTCGCCGCCCACGCCCTTGGCCCAGCGGCGGTTGCCGTCGAGCATGACGCCGATGTGCTGCGGGATGCGGTCTTTCGGCAGCGCCTTGACCATGCGCGCCTCGTAGGCCGGGTAGAAGAGACGGCGTACCCGTTCCTTGAGCTCCGGGACCACCGCCATTCCACGATGGTAACTGCGGACTGCCGCCTGCGAAGCCAGGACCGCCTGACCGCCACACCGGTACCGTCGCAGCATGAACGACTCGATCCGAGCCGGTCTCGACTCCTTGGCGACCCAGGTCGCCGAGGGCGTCGCCGAGTTCAAGCCGCGGCTGCGCGGCTGGCTGCACCTGGCCTCCGCCCCGGTGACGCTGGCCGCCGGGGTCGTGCTCATCGCGCTGTCCCCGACCGCGACGACCCGCCTGGGCTCGGCCGTGTACGTCGCGTGCTCGGTGATGCTGTTCACGGTGTCCGCGGTGTACCACCGCGGCCGCTGGTCGGCGCGCGTGACCGGGGTGCTCCGGCGCCTCGACCACGCCAACATCTTCTTGCTCATCGCCGGCACCTACACGCCGTACTCCCTGCTGCTGCTGCGGGGCACCGACCGGATCGTCCTGCTCAGCGTGATCTGGGCCGGGGCCGTACTGGGCATCGCCTTCCGGGTGCTGTGGATCGACGCGCCCCGCTGGCTGTGCGTGCCGATCTACAGCGCGTTCGGGTGTGCTGCCGTCCTCGTCCTGCCCCAGTTCGCCGCCGGGTCCGAGCGCCTCGGGGTCGGGATCGGCACCGCCGTGCTGATCCTGATCGCCGCCGGCGGGCTGCTGTACGTCCTCGGCGGGGCCGTCTACGGGTTCCGCCGCCCCGACCCGTGGCCGCACTACTTCGGCTTCCACGAGGTGTTCCACTCGTTCACGGTCCTGGCGTTCGTCGCCCACTACGTCGGGCTCTCGCTCGCGACGTACTCCCTGCGCTGAGGGTGAGTCCGCTCACTTCGGGCGTGATCGCGGAACATCGGCGCGCTCTTCCTCGTCACACCATGCGATGCCTCACCAGACCTCCCACTCCCTGAACTACCCGACCGTGATCGCCGGTGGGGTGGCAGCCGCGACTGCGACGGCGCTCTCCGGCCAGCTCGGCCTGCTCGGCACGATCCTCGGCGCGGCGGTGGCCAGCGTCGTGAGCGCGATCGTGACCAACGCGCTGGGCGGCTGGATCGCCCACCTGCACGGCGCAACCCGCGACCGCGACCCGCTGCCGTTCCAGCGTCTACTCGTCGGTGCGCTCGCGATCACGCTGGTCGTGCTCGCCTTCCACACCGGGCTCGACCTGGTGACCCGCGGGATCCCTGGCGACAGCTTCGCCGGACGACTCGTGGCCCAGACCGGCCTCCGCTGACCCCAGGTCGCGCCGTACGACGGCTCAGCAGGGGATGCGCACGGTGAACGTCGAGCCTTCGGCCAGCGTGGACTCCACGGAGATCTCCCCGCCCAGCCGGGCGACGATGCGTTGGCAGATCGCGAGCCCGATGCCTGACCCGGGCATGTCTTCTGTGCGTGAGTCGGGGGACCGATGGCCGAGGTCGAACAGGGTGGCCAACCGGTCCTCGGGGATGCCGATCCCCTCATCCGTGCAGCCGAACTCGACGACATCGCCCACGCGGGCGAGCCGCAGCGTCACGCGACCACGCGGCAGGCTGAACTTCACGGCGTTCGCGATGATGTTGGCGAACACCCGCGCGAGCGCGTGGGGGTCGACGAGGACCCACAGCACCTCCGGCGAGTCGACGGCAAAGGTGACCGCCCGCAGCGTCGCCTCGGTCTCGGCTTGGCCGCACGCGTCGCGCACCATCTGCACCAGGTCGACCTCGATCAGACCGTCTGCCCCCTCCTCCGACCGGGCCATCGCGAGCAGGTCGTCGACGAGGTTGGCCAGTCGGTCGGCGCTCCGGCGGATCGCCGCCACCGGATGTGAGCCCGCCTCCGCCAGCCGCTTGTCGGACTCCAGCAGCTCGGTGTTGAGCGCGATCGCCGTCAGCGGTGTCTTCAGGTCGTGGGTGATGGAGGCGACGAGGTCGCGTCGGTACTCGTCGAGCTTGAGCAGCTGCTCGACGGTCTCGTGGTCCCGCTGTCGGCCCTGTACCTGGTCGGCCATGGTGCCGAGGCGTCGGCCGAGCCCGAAGAGCGCGTCGCGGTCGTCCGCGCTCCACCGGCTGTCGTCGGCACGACGCAGCATGAGCAGGGCGCCTCGGCGACCCGTACCGTCGCCGATGGGCGTCAACAAGGCCTGCTCATGCCCCGTGACGGCTGCCAGCCGGCCGAGCAGCGGAGCGGTCGCCTCGCTGAGCGTGGTCCCCTCACTCAGGCACGCCTCCAGCACCGGCTCGAGGAGCGTGCAGACGTCGGGGCCGAGGTGCTCCGCGACCTCGGCGGGGTACGACACAGCATCCGCGGACACGCCAGGACCCAGCTCGCTGCACGCCCACACCGCGCGCGCCCGCATCATGTCGCGGAGCCCGGCGGCCACCGCGTCCAGCAGCGTCGGCACGTCCTCGGCCGCGGCCGCGGCCTGCAGCACACCTTGGGCCGCGTCGGACATCCGCAGTCGTTCGGTGAGCACGCCCTGGTCATGGAGTGCGCTGAGCGCCAGCCGTGCCTGCTCGGCGTACAGCTCGACGAGGTCGCACGTGCCCGGTGCCGGATGGGCGAAGTCCACCGGGCCCTCGGTGGTGAGGACCCCGACGAGATCGTGTCCGGACCCGTGCAGTGGCGCGATGAGCAGGCCGAGGTGGCTGGTGAAGTAGCGCTCGGTCTCCGGCACGTTGTCCGGCACCTCGGCGTACGAGACGGCGCGCCGCTTCGTGACATGCAGCCGACCGAGCTGCTCGGCGCTGGCGAGCAGGCTGTCGAGGTCCGAACGCCGCCAGCGGGCGCCTGCCACGGCACCGAACGACGGCTCGCCGCTGACGGCCATGACCTCGAGCCACTCGTCGTCCACAACGCGACTGATCAGTGCGGCACGCGAGCCTACGACGTCGCGCACGGAGTCGGCGATCCGTGCTACGTCGCCCTCGAGCTCTTGGTCTGCGGGCCGGGCCGCGCCACCGTCAGGTGGGCGCGCTTCGCCCGCGGCTGTGTCCCCCACGCCGGTCCTCGTCTGGTTCGCCGCTTCCCCCCGGTCGCGGTCGTGAGCAGACTAGGTGAGGGTCAACCGGGGAGCGAGATTTTGCCTGGCGAAACCACCGGACGGTCACAAACGTTGCCACGACAGACGTACGCCGACGGATTTCGCGCCACTGCCGCCCGTCCTGTGAGCAGGGGAACGCCGTCGTTCGGGCCTTCGGACACGGCCACGACGGCACCCGGCCACCGGCGTGCCTGACGCTCGAGGTCGTCGCGCGCCGGGCCGCTCGGGCCGACGACCGCGATCTCCGGAGTGCCGTCCACCACGGACTGTGCGGCGGCCAGCGACCAGCCGGCGAACCGCGGTGCCCGACGGGCCAGCTCTGCAAGTCCAGCGAGCGCCTCGTCGGCGGCGTCACGCCATCGTCCGCCGCCGGTCAGCGCGTGGGCGGCGAGCAGTGCGTGGATCGTGGCCGAGGTGCCCGACGGGCTCGCGTTGTCGCCCGGGTCGCGCGGCCGGGCGACCAGGCGCTCCCCGTCACTCGGGGTGTCGAAGAAGCCGCCGTCCTCGGCGCGGAAGTGGGTCAGCGCGACGTCGAGCAGGTCGAGCCCGCGAGTGAGCCAGCGCTCGTCACCGGTGGCACCGCACAAGGCGAGGAAGCCGCCCGCAACCGCGCCGTGGTCCTCCAGCGCGCCGGCCGGCGTCCCGACCCGGCCGTCACGGGACACCCGCCGGAGGCGCCCGTCGACGACGTGTACGTCGGCCAGCAGGCGGCCGGCGGCGAGCGCGGCGTCGACGTACTCCTCTCGGCCGAGCAGGCGACCGGCGTCGACCAGGCCGGAGATCGCGAGGCCGTTCCACGCCGCGACCACCTTGTCGTCACGCGCGGGCCGCACCCGCAGCTCGCGTGCGGCCAGAAGCCGGCGGCGTACGTGGTCGAAGCGGACAGGGTCGTCCGGGTCGTGGAGAAGCTGCAGCGTCGAGGTGCCGTGCTCGAACGTGCCAGTCACCTCCAAGAGCTCGGTCGCCCATCGGCCGTCCTCATCGCCGAGGACGTCGGCCAGCTCCTTCGGCGTCCAGACGTAGAAGCGGCCCTCCTCGCCCTCGCTGTCGGCGTCGAGCGCCGACGCGAGGCCGCCCTCGGACGTCCGGAGCTCGTGGAGCATCCAGTCGGCCGTACCGGCGGCGACGCGGTCCCCCAGCGACGTGCCCCAGCGCGCGTAGAGGCCGACGAGCTGGGCGTTGTCGTAGAGCATCTTCTCGAAGTGCGGCACGACCCACCCGGCATCGACGCTGTAGCGCGCGAAGCCGCCCGCCAGCTGATCGTGGATGCCGCCCCGGGCCATCGCGTCCAGAGTGCGGTCGAGCATCCGAGTGGCGCTCTCGTCACCCGGTCGGCGACGGAGCCACTCGAGCACCATGCTCGGCGGGAACTTGGGGGCGCGGCCGAAGCCGCCGTGCGCCTCGTCGAAGTCGGCGGTCAGGGTGGCGACGGCGGCGTCGAGGTCGTCGGCCGTCAGAGCGGTGCCGGTGAGCGACACCTCGCGGGCCAGATGGTCACGCACCGTCGCGGCCGCCCGGCGTACGTCGTCGGGCCGGTCGCGCCAGGCCTCCGTCAGCGCGGTCAGCACCTGGCGGAGGGCAGGCTGACCGCCGCGCGGCCGGTCGGGGAAGTAGGTCCCGGTGAAGAACGGGCTGCCCTCGTGGTCGAGCACGACGGTCATCGGCCAGCCGCCGTGGCCGGTCATCGCCGTCGTCGCCTCCATGTAGACCGCGTCGACGTCGGGCCGCTCCTCACGGTCGACCTTGACGCAGACGAAGTCGGCGTTGAGCTGGGTGGCGGTCGTGTCGTCCTCGAACGACTCGTGCGCCATCACGTGGCACCAGTGGCACGCGGCGTACCCGACCGACAGGAAGATCGGCACTCCGCGACGCCGCGCCTCGGCGAACGCGTCCTCGCCCCACTCCCACCAGTCGACCGGGTTGTCGGCGTGCTGGAGGAGGTACGGGCTGGTCGCGCCTGCCAACCGGTTGGCCACTCCTGTCACCTCTCCGCGCGGTGCCCCGACATGACCAACCAAACCATGGCGGCCACGGATAACCCCGTGCGGACTCAGTGTCACCTCCCGCGGGGCAGTCTCACTCCCCAGGGGCTGCCTCGATCCGGCCCGTACGCACGGCGTCGGAGAAGGCCTGGTAGTCCTGTTCGTTCTGGAGGGCGTAGCGCTTGGCGAAGTCGGTGATCGCCCGGTCGAACTCGTCATCATCGGCGAGGTACTCCGCGATCGCGACCGGGTTTCCCGAACGGGCGTGTGCGCGGGCCAGGGTCCATCCGCACACGCCGGCGTAGGAGCTCATGCCTTCGGGGGTCATCGCCTCGACGTCGGCTGACCCCTTCATGTCACGTAGCTGTCGCCAGTAGTAGCTCCGGGTGACATCCGCGCCGGTCGTCCAGCCCAGAAAGATGTCACTGGCCGCCTGCATCAGGCGCTGGCCGTGCACGACCCGCTGGCCGGGTTGTCGGTAGCGACTCCTGGGCAGGTGGCTCTCGAGGACCGAGGTGGTCGCCTCCTTGAGCTGGAGGAACAGAGGATCCTGGGCGTCCCTGCCTTGGAGCAGCGCGATGAACGCGCGCGTCCCGACGCTCCCGACGCCCACGACCTTGCGGGCCGCGTCCACGAGCTCGAAGCGCTCGAGCAGCTGGCGGCGGTCGGGTTGAAGAGTCCGGCCGTACGACGCGAGCTGTTTGCCGACAATCTCCTCGATGTCCCTGGGAAAGGACGGGTAGATCGTCTCCCAGTCGCGCAACGGGACGATGAAGGGCGGTTGGCTCACGATCCGGTACCGACCCTCGACCAGCTCACCCAGCTTGGCCAACGCTTGAGCGCTGTCACGCTCTCGGGCCTTCTTGGTCAGGGCCTTGGCGACCTTCTCCCGCTTCTTCAGCGCCTTGAGGTCTTTCGCTGAAGTGCCTGGGGCCGCCTTGGCGCGCATCGCTTTCAAAGCGGTCTTTGCGGAGAGATGGGCGTACCAGAGGTCGAGCGTGCCCATCTCCGCGAACCCAGCCATTGCCTCCCGGTAGGCCGTGACGGACGCAGACGTCACGTCGCGAGTGTCGGCCTTGGAGAAGCCGTTGTGTCGAGCTGCGACCGTGAAGCTCGCCGCCAGTCGCTTCACGTCGTACTCGAACGGCCCGGGCAGGGTCTCGTCGAAGTCGTTGATGTCGAAGATCAACGCGCGTTCCGGTGAGGCGAAGAGGCCGAAGTTGGACAGGTGCGCGTCACCGCACAGCTGCACGGTGAACCCGGCCGTCGGGGTGCGCCAGAGGTCCTCAGCCATGATCTTGGCTGCACCGCGGTAGAAGGTGAACGGGGAGACCAGCATCCGACCGTGCCGGACCGGGACGAGGTCCGCGTCGCGTGAGCGGTTCTGCTCCTCCAGCAGCACGACCGGGTCTGCTCGGTCGGTGCGGGGCGTCCATCCTCGGTGAGCCGCCGGCGGCGTGTCGGTGCGCGCCTGCTCCCCCTGGGCCCGACGTTCCTCGACGCCAGGACGCGCGACCCGTGCCGTTGCCACGGACTACTCGCGCATCATCATGGCCTGCGCCTCGCGCTCGAGGTTCAGGTACGGCTCGCCACTGACGTCGACCGCCACGCGATGGATGGTGCCGCCGGTGAAGGCCCACGGCCTGGCTCCCGGGTAGTCGGGCGAGACCGCTTCACCACCGTCGCGGCCGACGGTGAGCCCCTCACCGGCGAGCGAGAACTTGCCGGGCTGGGTGTTGATCCGTCCCTCGCCCACCTTGGTGTCCCCGTAGTACAGCGAGAGGATCCCGGTCGCGACGTGCGGCGGGTCCTCACCGTCCTTCTCGAAGGACGCGGAGAGGATCTGGCTGTCGCCGGTCGGCAGATCCTTCGTCGCCTCCACCTTCTGCTCGGTGAGGCCGACGAAGTTGTTGACGTAGTGCAGCCGGTTGTCCTTGACGTACAGCGCATGCCCGCCGAACCTCGAGCCCTGAGCGAACAGGACGCCCTCGGCCTTCCCATGTGGAATGTCGACCAACGCGCCGATCACGAACGAGCGGCTTCGGATGTTGACCGACTGCGACTCGGGGACCTCCGCGGTGTCCGGGTAGTAGACGTAGCGGTCGCGGGGTGGCGAGAGCAGGGGGCGCGGCGTCAGGACGATCTCGAGCGCGGAGCGGTCATCGAGGGGGAAGGCCCCGTTGGCGCCGGCCTCGGCGAACCAAAGGTTGACGAGCTCGCGTACCTTCTCCGGGTGCTCCGCGGCCAGGTTGTGGAGCTCTCCCCGGTCCACGTCGGTGTGGTAGAGCTCCCACTCGTCGTCGTTGAAGTGGCTCCACCCGCTGAGGGTGGGATGGGTGGTGATGGCCTTCCACCCGTCGTGCCAGATCCCGCGCGACCCGAGCATCGAGTAGAACTGGGTACGTCGGTTCGTCGGGGCCTCCGCGTCGTCGAAGCTGGCCCGCATGCTGACGCCGTCGAACGGCACCTGGACGTGGCCCTTGATCCGCTCAGGTGGCTTCAGCTCCAGGACGTCGAGGACGGTCGGGACGAGGTCGACGGCGTGGTGGTACTGATCGCGCAGCTCGCCCCTGGCCGGCAGGCCAGCGGGCCACGACACGATGCAGGGGTCGGCTGTTCCACCGTTGAACTCGTAGCGCTTCCACATCTTGAACGGGGTGTTGAACGCCATCGCCCAGCCGTTGGGGTAGTGGTTGTACGTCTTGGGCCCACCGAGGTCGTCGAGCATCCGCAGGTTGTCCTCGATGTTGTCCGGGAGGCCGTTGACGAACTTCATCTCGTTGACCGACCCGTTGGGCCCACCCTCGCCGCTCGCGCCGTTGTCGGAGACGACGAAGACCAGCGTGTTCTCACGCTCGCCGATCTCCTCCAGGTAGTCCAGCAACCGACCGATCTGGTCGTCGGCGTGGGACAGGAACCCGGCGTAGACCTCGGCCATGCGGCTGAACAGTCGCTGCTCCTCTGCGGACAAGGAGTCCCACGGCTTCGTCACGTCCATCGCCGGGAACGGAATCCCATCCGGGCCGGTGCGGGTCTCCGTAGTCCCGATCGGGTTGATGGGCGGCAGCTCGGTGTCCGCCGGCACGATGCCGAGCTCCTTCTGGCGTGCCAGAGTCTCCTCGCGCATGGCTTCGTAACCCATGTCGAACTGGCCGGCGTACCGGTCCGCCCACTCCTTCGGCGCATGGTGGGGTGCGTGAGCCGCCCCGGGCGCGTAGTAGAGGAAGAACGGCTTCTCCGGAGCGATCACCTTCGAGTCCTTGATGAACTCGATCGCCTTGTCGGTGATGTCGACGGAGAAGTGGTAGCCGTCCTCGGGCGAGGCCGGCTGATCGACGGGGTGGTTGTCATGGACCAGGTCGGGGTACCACTGGTTGGTCTCAGCGCCCAGGAAGCCGTACCAGCGCTCGAAACCGCGCCCACTCGGCCAGTTGCGGCGAGTCGAGGCGACGTTCATCTCGTCATCGGGACACAGGTGCCATTTGCCCACCATGTAGGTGTTCCACCCGCGCTCGGACAGAATCTCGGACAGCATCCCGTTCTCGGGCGGGATCGTGCCGCTCGCGTTCGGGAACCCGACAGCGGCCTCGGTGATGCACGCCATCGAGTTGCGGGTGTGGTTGCGCCCGGTCAGGAGGCAGGACCTGGTCGGGGAGCAGAGCGCGGTGGTATGCCACTGCGTGTAACGGACGCCATCGGCTGCGACGCGGTCGATGTTCGGGGTCTGGATCGGCCCGCCGTAACACGACATCGCCGAGTAACCCACGTCGTCGAGCACCACGTAGACGACGTTGGGTGCACTCGCGGGCGCCTTGGGAGCTTCGAACGGCTCCCAGTCCGGGACCGAGTCCCTGATGTCGACGTTGACGGTGCCCTTGAACTGTCCGGCCATGATCTGCTTCCTTCTGGTCGTTGCTGGTAGGTGGCGGGATGGGTGTGGACCGGTCGTTCATCACCCAACAAGAGTCGAACAGGCGCCTTCCGAGCGCATCTGGCTCAGGCGGGCTCGAGCTCGTCAGACGTGAGCAGACCGATCTCGACCAGGTCGAGAGGATGGACCCAGGCGTCGCTGACGGGAACGCCGCCGGCGCGCGCGATCGCGTCACGGAGCGGTGTCGCCCACAGATGCTCGATCAGCGCTATGGCGGCGGCACTCCCGGGCTCGATCGTGTCGCCGATGTCCCACATCTGAGCCTCGTCGATGACATGACCGTCGGCACCGGCCTCCGCCCCCGCGATGGCTCCGGCCTCCATCCCGGCGTCGCCCGCCATGCCTAGTCCGAGTAGTGCACCGACCATGGCGCCGAACTCCTCGGACTCCTCGACGGCCAGGTCGCTCCACTGCATGGCGCGGAGGTTGCCGTCCAGGTCCTTCTGGACGACCAGGGCGTCGATGAGACGGATGACGTCGCTGTCGCGCAGACGCCTCAGCTCTTCGATGATCTCCCCGCGGAACTCCGGCTCGGCGAAGCTCACCACCAGCAGCTGTACGGGTCCGATGGGCATGTGTGACTCCTTGGATGAATGGGCGGTCGCCCGGACAAGAGATGTGACAAGTCAGGCGCTGAGGATTTTTGCTTCTGGTCGTCGAACTCCGCCTGCGTGAGGACCCCCGCATCGAGGAGCTCCTTGAGCCTCATCAGGTCCGCGTAGGAATCCTCGGAGGTGGCGGCGGGTGCCTCGGGAGCAGCCGTCTGAGGCGGAGGCGCCTGCTGTTGCGCTGCTGCCTCAGCTTTGGCCTGTCCGCGGTTCCGCGCGACGTGCGCTGTCGTTCCCAACACCGCTGCGCGGCGCAACATCCTTGGCATCGTGGTGCCCTTATCTCTTCGAGAGTGAGGGCGGCGCCACGGGTTCGCGGACCGCCACGCCGCGACGCCGAGCTCGCGACGTGGAACGGTGGACCACAGCGGGCGAGGTCAGGGCACGGGGAGGCCAAGGTTCTATCCGCGACGCTAGGAGCGAGCCGCAGGTCGAGGTAGGGCCGAATGTCACTTCCCGGCGAACGCGGCCGGAGCGCGCGGTCCGGTAGAGGCCACAATGGTGCGCATGGACGCCGAGGCCTGGAACGAGCGGTACGGCGCGAGCGAGCTCGTCTGGTCCGCTGGGCCCAACCAGTTCGTCGAGGCCGAGCTGGCGGACCTGCCGCCCGGCCGGGCCCTCGACCTGGCCGCCGGCGAGGGGCGCAACGCGATCTGGCTGGCGCGTCAGGGGTGGCAGGTCACCGCCGTCGACTTCGCCCAGGCCGGCCTGGACAAGGGCCGGACGCTGGGTGTGGGGCTCGACATCGCCTGGGTCTGCGCGGACGCGACCGAGTGGCAGCGCGGAGCGGGCGATCCGGCGTACGACGTGGCCCTGATCGCCTACCTCCAGGTCACTGCCGCGGAACGCCGCGCGGCCGTCCGCAACGCCTATGCCTCGCTCCGGAGCGGTGGCACGTTCCTCTGGGTCTCCCACGACCTCAGCAACCTCACGGAGGGCACCGGCGGACCCCAGGACGCATCCGTCTTGATGACCGCAGAGGACGTCCTCACCGACCTCGGCGACGAGACCTTCGAGGTCGAGCGAGCGGGTCGTATGGAACGGCCGGTGCGACAACCCGACGGGTCCACCGCCACGGCGTACGACGCGCTCGTCCGGTTGGTACGCCGAAAGTAGAGTCCAGGACGTGACACCCACCCAGCTCCGGGCCTACGCGAGCGTGGTCCGACTCGGGTCGGTGAAGGCCGCCGCCGGCGAGCTCCAGGTGAGCGAGGCTGCCGTGTCGATGCACGTCGCACAGTTACGCAAGGAGTTCGACGACGACCTGTTCCGGCGTACGTCCTCGGGCCTGGCGTTCACGCCGGGCGGCCTTCGGCTCGCGAGCCGGGCAGTGGAGATCCTCGGACTCCAGGACCGCACCCTGCTCGAGGTCAGCCAGGCCGGCACCGGCAAGCGGGTGCTGAGGGTCGGGGCGACGAGCATGTTCGCGGAGCATGCCGCGCCCGGCCTGATCGACCTGTTCGCGTCGCGTGCCGACGACCTCCAGGTCGAGCTCAGCGTGCGGCAGGCGGCCAAGTTGCCGGCGCTGCTCGCGGCACGAGCGGTCGACGTCGCGATCGGGCCGACTGCGAGCCACCCGACCCCGGCGTTCCACCACGTGCCGTTCCTCAAGTACGAGGTGGTCGTGGTCGCCCGGCCCGACCACCCGGCGGTGCGGACTCCCGTCACCACTGCCGCGGCCCGGCGGCTGACCTGGTGCCTGGGACCGTCGGCGGCCGAGCCCGACGGGGTCGTCCCGGCGATGATCCGCCGTCTCGGCATCCCCGAGCGTTGGCAACAGATCTTCCAGAGCGACGCGGCCGCGCTCGAGGAGACCAAACGCGGGGACGGCGTCACACCCGCGGTGCGATTCGCGGTGTCCGGTGATCTCTCGTCGCAACGGCTCGTCGTGCTGAACGGGGCGGGCCTGCGCGCCCAGGGAGAGTGGGCCGCCATGTCGCTGCCAGCCCACACGCAGACCCCGGCCGCCGCCGAGCTGCTCCGCTTCATCACGACGCCGCGCGCGACCCACGCGATGGTCCGCGGCGCCGGTGTCCACGTCGGACGATTCCGCCCCGCTGTGCACGTGACGCTCTGGAGCTGATGGCTGGCGGCACTACGCCGCGGCGCCGGCGATCGCGTCGAGGACCGCCGGCAGAGCCCGCAGGCTGTCGGCCGGGAGGAAGGCGTCGCAGTAGGGCAGCGCCGCCGCCATCGAACCCACCAACGGTTCGAACCCTTCGGCGGACGCCCGCGGGTTCAGCCACACGACTCGCCGGGCCCGGCGCGCGGCCTTCGCCATCGTGGCGGCCATCAGGTCCGGCGGGTCGGCGTCCCATCCGTCGGAGGCGATCACGAGCACCCCTCCACGGACGGCGTTCCCGTGCCGTGAGGCCAGCAGCTCGGCCAGGCACGAGGCGAGGTGCGTGCCGCCGTACCGGTCCGCGACCTCGGCGCTCGCACGCGCCACAGCGACCGAGGCGGAGTGGTGCGAGAGCGCCGGCGTGAGCCGCGTCAGCGACGTGGAGAAGGCGAACGTCTCCGCACGACGCGTGCGTGCGAACGCACGCATCAGGTGGAGGTAGGCGCTCGACCAGCTCTGCATCGACTGACTGATGTCGACCAGCAGCGTCACGGTGAGGGGGCGGCGCACGGGGTGGTGGTGCTTGAGCTCGAACGGCTCCCAGCCGGTGTGCCGCGACGCGGCGAGCGTCTCGCGCAGGGCGACGCGTCGGCCGCCGGTACGCACCGCCGTACGCCGGCTCCGCCTCGTAGGCCAGCGGTACGCCGACTCCTCCAACCAGCGTGCGAGCAGCGCCAGCTCGTCCGGGTCGAGCTCGTCGAGCGGCGTGTCGGCGAGCCGCTCCACGGCACTCGGCAGGGGGTCGGGGAGACGTCGCACCTCGCCGTCGTCCTCGTCATCCGCCGACGAGCGCGGCGGCAGCGTGTGCCACGGGAGGCTGGCGGTCACGTCACCGCCAGACGGGTCACCGCCGACCGCGGTGAGGGAGTCCTCCGGGTCGCCAGGCGGCTCGTCAGGTGACCGGCGGGCGTGCGGATCGACCGGCAGGATCGCGTCGCGGAAGGCCGCGTCGAAGACACGCTCGAAGGGCTCGATCTCCTCTTTGCGCGCCACCAGGCTGAGGCGACCGAGCCAGTAGAGCTCCGGCACGGTCGAGGGCGAGGCGACCGACAGCGCATCGGCGAAAGTGGTCATCGAGGTCAGCGTGACCGGCACGCCGGCGCGCCGGAGGCGGTCGCCGAACGCCGCGACAAGCGTGGCCCGGTCGACACCGCCGAGCACCGACACCTCGCCCGCCACGACTCAGCCGAACGCGTAGGTCTCGAGCGACCCGACGACGAGGTCGCGGTCGTCGGGGGTCTTGACCAGCGCACCCAGGGTCGGGACGACCACCTCGCGGACCAGCTCGGTGGCACCGAGTGCGGACAACGCCGCCACCCAGTTGATCGCCTCGGCCACGCCCGGCGGTTTGTCGAGCTCGAGGGTGCGGACGTGCCCGACGAACTGCGCGGCCGACGCGATCAGCGGGGCCGACGCGGAGGGCGCCGTACGCCGGAGGATGGCCACGACGCGAGCGGGCTCCGGGAACTCCAGCCAGTGGTAGAGGCAGCGCCGGCGGAGCGCGTCGTGCAGCTCGCGGCTGCGGTTGGAGGTGAGCACGACGATCGGCGGACGTTGCGCGGTGAAGGTGCCGATCTCGGGCACGGTGACCGAGCCCTCGCCGAGGGCCTCGAGCAGGAGCGCCTCGAACTCGTCGTCGGCACGGTCAACCTCGTCGATCAGCAGCACCGGAGCCTGCGGGCCGGTGTGGCGGACGCAGCGCAGGATCGGCCGCTCGACGAGGAACTCCTCGCTGAACAGATCGGCTTCGGTGAGGCGCTCGTGCTGCGCCTCGGCCAGCCGGATCGCGAGGAGCTGACGCTGGTGGTTCCAGTCGTAGAGTGCCTCGCTCGCGGTGAGGCCTTCGTAGCACTGCAACCGCACCAACGGCGCGTCGAGTACCCGGGCCAGCACCTGCGCGGCGGAGGTCTTGCCGACGCCGGGCTCGCCCTCGAGCAGCAGCGGCAGACCGAGCTCGAGGGTGAGGAAGATCGCGGTCGCCATTCCCTCGTCCGCGAGGTAGCCCTGGGTGTCGAACCGACGACGGATCTCCGCCGCGGACGCGATGCCCTCCATCTCGCTCACTCCCCCGCCGCGAGCAGCGCGTGGTAGTCGTCCCAGGTGTCCACGTCGAGGGGTACGCCGCCGGGCACCGCTACGCGCACGACGTCATCGCCCCCGTCGACCAGCTTCCACACGGCCTTGTCGCCGTGCAGCCCACGGAGGGTGTCGAACATGCTCCGATCGAACCACAGCGGGTGTCCCAGCGCGTCGTCGTAGGAGCAGACACCGACAGCGTGGCCGCGAGCAGCGTCGGCCAGAGCGCGGATCGCGTCGACGCTCACGCCGGGCTGGTCACCGAGCAGCAGCACGAGCCCGTGCATCGCCGGGTGCACGTGGTCGAGGCCGGAGCGGATCGACGTGGCGCAGCCGTCGCCGAAGTCGGGGTTGACCACCACGTCCAAGTCGCTCAGGTCCACCCGCGCCTGGACCTCGTCGGCCGCACCACCGAGGGCGACCACCACCTGCTCGAAGCCGGCCCCACGCGCCGCGGTGAGTGTCGCATCTAGCAAGGTCGCGCCACGGTAGGCGAGAAGCTGCTTTGGTTCCCCGAGCCGCCGTGAGCCACCAGCGGCCAGCACCAGGGCGGCGACTCCGTTGTGCAGCCCGTCGCTCACGACGTGTGGTCGGCGAGGAAACGGTCGCGGCAGCCCGGCATGCAGAACCAGTGGTCGACCCCGTCGACGATGGCGTGAGGGGTGTCGGGGCCGATGGTGACCGTCATCCCGCACTGCGGATCGATCGCGGTGCGGGGCCCGGCCTCGGGGCTGCTGCCGACCCGGACGGCGAGCCCGTCGACGCGGATCGCCCGGACGACCGAGGCCAGGATCGAGAGCGCTACCTCGGGCGCGGTCCGCGCTCCGATGTCGAGCCCGACGTGGGTGTGGACACGCGCCGCGTCCTCGGCGTCGAGGACGAGCTCATCCAGCAGCACTGCCCCTCGTGTGCGGCTGCAGACGACCCCCACGAACTCGACTCCCGCGTCAAGAGCCGCGCGGACGGCGCCGACCTCGTCGCCACCGTGGGTCGAGATGATCGCCACCGTTGCGGGACCGAAGTCCGTCCCCGGGTCGCCCCTCGCCACCCGGAAACCAAGGGATGGCGCGAGGTCGGCCATCGCGTCGGCGATCGGCGACGTGCCGGTCAGGTGGACCAGCGGGCAGGGCAGCAACGGCTCGAGGTACACCTCGATCGCGCCGCCCGACAGGCACGGGTTGACGACGACCTCGGCGCCTGGCGAGTCGGGAAAGCCCTCCACGCCGTCGGGCAGCACGCGCAGCAGCAGGCTCTCGCCGCTGACGAGCGTGCCGAGGGCCGCTGTCCTGACCGAGCCGGCCGCACACTGCCCGCCGACGAACCCTTCGATCGAGCCGTCGGCCAGGATGATCGCGCGGTCGCCGGACCGAGAGGACGTCGGCTCCTGGGCACGGACGACCGTGGCTTGCACGAACGGCACCCCCAGGCGGGCCAGGGCGTCGGCCCGCTCAGCCATCGTGGTGGACATCGAGTTCCTCGGCTCAGATCGGCGGCGTCGGCCGGCCCTGCATGGCGTCCCACACGCGCGACGGAGTGAGCGGCATGTCGGCGTGCCGGATCCCGAACGGTTTCAGTGCGTCGACGACCGCGTTCACGACGGCCGGTGGCGACCCGACGGTGGCGGATTCCCCGACGCCCTTCGCGCCGATCGGGTGGTGCGGCGACGGGGTGACCGTGTGCCCGGTCTCCCAGTGCGGCACCTCGAGCGCGGTCGGTATCAGGTAGTCCATCAGCGACCCGGCGACGCAGTTGCCGTCCTCGTCGAACGAGATCATCTCCATCAGCGCCATTCCGACGCCGTCGGTCAGGCCGCCGTGCACCTGCCCCTCGATGATCATCGGGTTGATCCGGGTGCCACAGTCGTCCACCGCGACGAACCGGCGGACCTTCACCGCCGCCGTCCCGGGGTCGACGTCGACCACGCAGATGTAGGCGCCGAACGGGTAGGTGAGGTTCTCGGGGTTGTAGCAGATCTGCGCCTCGAGAGCGCCTTCGATGCCCTCCGGCAGGTCTCCGGCCCCGTGGGCCCGCATCGCGATGTCCTGGATCGTCACGGAGCGACCGGGGTCGCCCTTGACGTGGAAGGACCCCTTCTGCCACTCGAGGTCGGCCACGGACACCTCGAGCATCCCGGAGGCGATGATCTGCGCCTTGTCGCGCACCTTGCGTGCCACCAGGGCAGCCGCCGCACCCGACACGGGGGTCGACCGGCTGCCGTAGGTGCCGAGGCCGAACGGCGTCTGGTCGGTGTCACCGTTGACCACCTGGATGTCCGCCGGCGGGATCCCGATCTCCTCGGCGACGATCTGGGCGAAGGTGGTCTCATGCCCCTGGCCCTGGCTCATGCAGGACAGGCGTACGACGGCCTTGCCGGTCGGGTGGACCCGGAGTTCGGCACCGTCGTTCATGCCCAGCCCCAGGATGTCCATGTCCTTACGAGGACCGGCTCCGACGGCTTCGGTGAAGAAGGCGACCCCGATGCCCATCAGCTCGCCCCGGGCGCGCTTCTCCTCCTGCTCACGACGCAGGTCGTCGTACCCGGCCATCTCGAGCGCGAGGTCGAGCGCCCGCTCGTACTCACCGGAGTCGTAGACCCAGCCGGTCTTGGACGTGTAGGGGAACTGGTCGGGCTGGATCAAGTTCTTCCGCCGCAGCTCGACGGGGTCCATCTTCAGGTCGTAGGCCAGACAGTCCACGATCCGCTCGACGAGGTACACCGCCTCGGTGATCCGGAACGAGCACGCGTAGGCGACGCCGCCCGGAGCCTTGTTCGTATAGACCGCAGTCATCGAGCAGTACGCCGCCTCCAGGTCGTAGCTGCCGGTGAAGACGCCGAAGAATCCGGCGGGGTACTTGATCGGGGCAGCGGTGCCGTTGAAGGCGCCATGGTCGGCGATCACGTGCGTGCGGATCGCGAGGATCTTCCCCTCCTTCGTCGCCGCGATCTCGCCACGCATCACGTAGTCGCGGGCGAAGCCCGTGCTGACGAGGTTCTCCGAGCGGTCCTCCATCCACTTGACCGGCTTGCCGATCACCAGGGAGGCGACAATCGCGCAGACGTAACCGGGGTAGATCGGCACCTTGTTGCCGAAGCCACCGCCGATGTCGGGCGCGATCACCCGGATCTTGTGCTCGGGCAGGCCCGACACGAGTGCGTAGACCGTGCGATGGGCGTGCGGCGCCTGGCTGGTCGTCCAGAGTGTGAGCTGGCCGCCGACCCTCTCGTAGTCGGCCACGCAGCCGCAGGTCTCCATCGGCGCCGGGTGGACGCGGGGATAGACGATGTCCTGCTGGACGACGACGTCGGCCTTGGCGAAGACCGCCTCGGTGGCGTCCTTGTCGCCGGTCTCCCAGTCGAAGCAGTGGTTGTCGGTCTTGCCCTCGAGGTCGGTGCGGATCACGGGAGCGTCCGGGGCGAGGGCCGTGCGGACGTCGATGACCGGCTTGAGCACGTCGTACTCGACATCGATCAGCTCGAGCGCGTCCCGGGCGGAGTAGCGGTCCTCGGCGACGACGAACGCCACCTCCTGGCCCTGGAAGCGGACTCGGTCGGTGGCCAGGACCGCCTGGACGTCGTTCGACAGAGTCGGCATCCAGGCCAGGCCCTTCTCGGCCAGGTCAGCGCCGGTGATGACGGCCTTGACCTTGGGATGGGCCTGGGCCGCGCTGACGTCGACGCTGACGATGTTCGCGTGCGCCACCGGCGACCGGAGGATCGCGAGGTGGAGCATGCCCGGCAGCTGGATGTCGTCGACATACCTGCCCATGCCGCGGATGAAGCGCGGGTCCTCCTTGCGCAACATCCGACCATGCCCGACGGGGTGCTGGTCGTTGTCGGCGCGCTCGAGGTCCTCGTGCTGGGTGACGGTCTGCTCGGTTGTGGTCATGACTCGCTCCCGACGGGCTGGCTCTCGGCCTGCTTGTCGTGCGCTGCGGCCCACTGCACGGACCGAACGATCGTCGTGTAGCCGGTGCACCGGCAGATCTGGCCCGATATGGCCTCGCGGATCGTGTCCTCCGACGGGTCGGGGTCGCGGTCGAGCAGCGCCCGCGCGGTCATCAGCATGCCCGGTGTGCAGAAGCCGCACTGGAGCCCGTGACAGCGCATGAAGCCCTCCTGTACGGGGTCGAGCACGCCGTCCTGCTCCAGGCCCTCGACCGTGCGGACCTCGCGTCCACCCGCCATCGCAGCCAGCACCGTGCAGCTCTTCACAGGCTCGCCGTCGAGCCACGTGACGCAGGTGCCGCAGTTGCTGGTGTCGCAGCCCCAGTGCGTCCCGGTGAGCCCGAGCTCGTCACGCAGGAAGTGCACCAGGAGCATCCGCCCCTCGATCTCACGCGTCACCGTCTCGCCGTTGACGGTCATGGTCACCTGCATGTCAGTCGTCCTCCTGCACGCCGGCACGGTCGCCGGCATCCCCAGCCTGGATGCGCTGCACAGCCGTCCGCAGAGTGCGTCGGGTGAGCTCGTCGGCGAGGTGCCGCTTGTAATCGACCGACCCGCGGTTGTCGGTCACCGGTGAGCAGCTCTGGGCTGCGATCCCACCGGCCTGTGCGTACAGCTCCTCGGAGGGCTGCTGTCCCCGCAACGCCTCGGAGATGGCCGGGATGCCGGCCGTGTTCGGTCCGACCGCGGCCAGCCCGACGCGTGCATCTGCGATGACGCCGCCATCCATCCACACCGCCGCCCCAGCCGACGTCACTGCCCAGTCGCCGGCACGTCGTTCGACCTTGGCGTAAGCACTGGAGCCGTGCGGCCGTACCGGGATGCGTATCTCGGTGAGGATCTCGGCGGGACCCACGGCGGTCTCGTAGGGGCCGCGGTGGAAGTCCTCCATGCCGACCACCCGCTCACCGTCGGAACCTCTGATCACACAGTGGGCGTCCAGCGCGGTGCACACTGCCGTGAGATCCTCCGACGGGTCCGCCTGGCACAGCGAGCCGCCGATGGTCCCGCGGTTACGCACCACGGGGTCGGCGATCACGTGCTCTGCGTCGGCGAAGATCGGGAACAGCGCGGCCAGCTCCGGTGACTCCAGCAGCTCCCGGTGCCGGGTCATGGCGCCGATCCGCACCTCGTCAGTGCCGACGCGCACGTAGCCGAGCTCGTCATGGAGGTCGTTGATGTCGACGACGTACTCGAGATCGGTCAACCGGAGCTTCATCATCGGCAGCAGGCTGTGGCCACCCGCGATGAGGCGGGCCTCCGACCCCAGTCGTTCCAGCAGAGCAATGGCGTTGTCGACGCTCGTGGCGCGTTCGTACTCGAACGGGGCCGGGACCTGCATGTGCGACCTCCTCATGGAGCTCGAGGGCGAACTCGAGGGCACACTCGGCGGAAGTACTCAGGTGAGCGTGCTCATGCGGAGCCTCGCCCGTAGGTACCGGACCGTCAACGGCTACTTCAGCGAATTGTTGATCGGCCCCCCGGAGGCCGCTGAGCGAGTCAGAGCATCTGGATCAGCATCACGGCCATCGCCGCCGCCATGATGACGTCGCAGCACGCGTCGAGGCGGCGTACCACGCCACCGGGCCGGATCATCGCCGGCCCGGCGGTCGACATCGCGGCGGCCAGGACGACGAGCAGGGCCATCCCGAGCGGTACCCAGATGCTGTGGCCCGTGGCGGCCATCCCGTCGTGGGCTCCCGGGTTGCCAGTCGCAGCCTGTGCCGGGGCCAGTGGCACCATCACGGCCATCGCGATGCCGCCGACGGCCAGCCGGGCGTACGCCGCTGCCGACGCAGTGCGTTCGATCGAGAGGACACCCCACCCCACCGCAAGCGCGGACAGCGCCAGAACCGGAACGATCGCGCCGACCGGCAACCGGTCCCACAGCATGGCGAGCATGACCACGCCCATGAGCACGTGCCAGACGTCGAGGTCCCGGTGATGACCGTCCGTCAGGCCGTCACCGTGGCGCAGCCTCAGCGCCCGGGCGGCGCAGTAGAGCACGACCGGCAGCAGCGCGGCCACGAGGACCTGGGACACGTCGCGAGCATCGACCGTAGGCCCGGGTCGGTCAACGGATGGTTCAGCGGATGCTGAGGTCGCTACTGGGGTCGCTACCGAGGTCGCTCAGGGCTGGTGGTGGGTAGGCGGTTGGTCGCTGGTGCTCTCGGACGACGCGTCGGGGTCGTCGTAGACGCCTGCCTCGTTCGCGGCATCGACCTTCTTCAGCTGCTTGGTGAAGCTGCGCAGGATGAACACCACGGCGATGATCAGGCCCATCAGGACCGCGAAGCCGACCCATCCGGCCACCACGTTGTTGTCGTCGGGCCTCGGGTCGGAGGCCGCCGCCGCGAGCACGACGAAGCCGGTCATGGCCCCAGTGTCTCAGGTGCAGACCGGGTCAGCGACCGCGGATCCCCGCGAACAGGTCGTCCTCCGGGATGGCGGTCTCGACGTGGCTGGTGACCAGCTCGAAGTCCTCGGTCGGCCACGCCTGCACCTGGAGCTCGCGCGGAATGGAGAACCACTGGCCGTCGGGGTCGATCTGGGTGGCATGCGCCAGCAGCGCCTGGTCGCGGACACCGAAGTACTCGCCGCAGGGCACGCTGGTGGTGAGCCGCTTCTCCCAGGCCTCGTCGCGGTCCCACTTCTCGAGCCGCTCGCCGTACGGCGACTCGAGGTCGTGCTCGACCATCAGGTCGTGGATCGCCTTGATCTTCGCGTAGCTCCAGCCGTGGTGGTAGTAGAGCTTCAGCGGCTGCCACGGTTCGCCGGACTCGGGGAACCGGTCCGGGGCGCCGGCAGCGTCGAACGCCGCGACGCTCACCTCGTGGCAGCGGATGTGGTCCGGGTGCGGGTAGCCGCCCTTCTCGTCGTACGTCGTGACGACGTGCGGCTTGAAGTCGCGCATCAGCCGCACCAACCGCTCGGTGGCCTCCTCGAGGGGGACCAGCGCGAAGCACCCCTCGGGCAGCGGCGGCGGCGGGTCACCCTCGGGCCAGCCGGAGTCGACGAAGCCCAGCCAGTCCTGTCGGACGCCGAGGATGTCGCGCGCTCGCTCCATCTCCTGCCGACGGACCTCGGTGATGTTCGCCGCGATCTCCGGGCGGTCCATCTTCGGGTTGAGGATCGAGCCGCGCTCGCCGCCGGTGCACGTGGCGACGTGGACGTCGACCCCCTCCGCGACATACTTCGCGGAAGACGCCGCCCCCTTGCTCGACTCGTCGTCGGGGTGCGCGTGGACGTGCATCAGCCGGAGACCGGCTCCCGGGCGCGTGCTCCCAGCAGGCTCCTGAGACATGGCGTTAACCCTAGGTGGGAGCATCGACGGCGTGGACCACACCCTGGCCGATCGGTACGCCGCACCGCCGGCGTGGCGACGGCCGGCCACCATCGCGTCGGTCGTCGTGGTGGCGGTGGTGGCACTCGCCTGGATGGCCTGGGCGGCGTTCGAGGAATCCACCCCGAAGGTCGAGTCGCAGCTGGTCGGCTTCTCGGTCGTCGACGACCACGCCGTGACCGCGCGCGTCGAGGTACGGCTGTCGTCCGGGGTGACCGGTGCCAGCTGCACGGTCGACGCCATCGCCAGCGACCACACGATCGTGGGCGAGCTCCACTTCCGCCCCTCGTCGGGCAGCAACCAGGTGACCGTACGCACCGAGCGACGAGCCACGGCGGTCGAGGTTCCCGGCTGCATCGCCGACGGTCAGGACGGGCCGCGCTGACGAGCGAGGACGTTGCGATCCGGCGGAGCCGGAACGCAACGACCGAAGGGAGACCGAAGCGAGCTTGCTCGCGAGGTGGCCTGACATCTCCTCTGACCTGCTCCTTTGTGGGTTTGCAGCAGGTCTCTTGGTAGACTCGCCCCTTCTGGCCGCGCCACGACGACGCAACCAGCACGACGCAGTCCCCACCGGTGGCGCACCCACACACCGACACACGACGTAGCCGCGTATCCACGCGTCTCTCGAGGAGTTCCGCATGACCTGGCTGACCCAGCAGACCTTCGACCGGCTCACCGCCGAGCTCGAGGACCGGCGTGGTCGTCTCCGCGCCGAGATCGTCGAACGGATCAGCTCCGCGCGTGACGAGGGCGACCTGAAGGAGAACGGCGGCTACCACGCGGCCAAGGACGAGCAGGGCACCAACGAGGCCAACATCCGTCAGCTCGAGGAGATGCTCAGCAGCGCGACGACCAAGCCAGCCGACGACGACCAGACGGTCTCAGCGGGCAAGGTGGTCACCTACCGTTTCGAGGGCGAGGACGACGAGGAGTCGTTCCTGCTCGGCGCCCGCGAGATCGCGGAGGACCACACCGAGATCGAGGTCTACTCGCCGGAGTCCCCGCTGGGTCGTGCCCTGCTCGGCCACAAGGCCGGCGAGACGGTCGACTTCGAGCAGCCCAACGGGCGTACCGCGAAGATCTCGATCGTCAGCGCGGTTCCTTTCTGAGGACATTCCGACCCGGCGAAGCCGGGGCGGAACGACCGCAGGCAACGCCGCAGCGAGCTTGCTCGCGAGGTGGCCTGACAGCCACCCGCTATTCGAAGACCCGGTAACCCCGCTCGCGGAGTCGCGCCAGCAGCACCTCCGTGTGGCTCTCGCCACGCGTCTCGAGCTGCAGGTGCACCTCGACCTCGTCCAGCGAGAGGTCCGCGTCGATCCGGGCGTGTGAGATCTCGATGACGTTGGCTCCGGCCTCGCTGATGTCCGCCAGGAGATGGGAGAGACCACCGGGCCGGTCGGGGATGCGCAGACGCAGGTTCAAGTAGCGCCCCGCCGCGGCCATACCGTGCTGGATCACCTTGCCGAGGAGCAAGGGGTCGATGTTTCCGCCCGAAAGCACGCCCACGGTCGGCGAACCGAAGCGGGACGGGTCGTCGAGGATCGCCGCGACGGCCGCGGCACCTGCCGGCTCGACCACCATCTTCGCGCGCTCCAGGATCGCCAGCACGGCGCGTGACAGCGAGGCCTCCGACACGGTGACGACCGCGTCGACGAGGTCGCGCACGGCGGCGAACGTCACCTCGCCCGGGAGCCCCACGGCGATGCCGTCGGCCATCGTCGACATGGAGGCGAGCTTGATCGGGCGTCCTGCCTTCAACGACGCGGGGTACGCCGCCGCACCCTCCGCCTGTACCCCGATGACCCGCACCTCCGGGCGCTTGGCCTTCACCGCGATCGCGATGCCGCTGAGCAGCCCACCCCCGCCGCATGGAACGACGACGGTCTCGACATCGGGCGCCTGCTCGAGGATCTCCAGCCCGCAGGTTCCCTGACCGGCCACGATGTCGGCGTTGTCGAAGGGGTGGATCAAGATGGCGCCGGTGCGTTCCTGGAACTCGCGGGCCTCGGCCAGGGAGTCCTCGAGGTAGCGACCGTGGAAGACCACGTCCGCGCCGTACGCCCGTGTCGCCTTCTCCTTGGGGATCGGAGCGCCCTCGGGCATGAAGACCGTGGCCTTGATGCCGAGCGCCTGCGCGGCGAGGGCCACGCCCTGGGCATGGTTGCCGGCGGAGGCGGCCACGACGCCGCGGGACTTCTCCTCGTCGGAGAGGCGCGACATCCGGATGTAGGCGCCGCGGAGCTTGAACGAGCCGGTGCGCTGCAGGTTCTCGCACTTGAGGTACACCGGACTGCCGGTCAGGGCCGACAGCCAGCGCGACCCCTCCATGGGCGTCCGCAGCGCGAGGTGATGGACCGTCTCTGCGGCCCGCTCGATGTCCTCGACCGAGACCTGCACCACGTCACTCATCGTGCCCCTTCTCATCACCGTCGGGGTCTCCGGGGCGGGGACGGTCGAGCTCGTCGGCGAGATCAGCGTCGCCGGTGTCACCCACGCGACCGTCGTCCTCGTCGCCCACGTCGGTCGGGGCATCGACGCCGCCGTAGTCGTGCTCCAACGCCTCCTCCGGATCCTCCCCGACGCGGGTGTCCTCGGCGAGGTGCTGGACGACGGCGTTGGCTGCGGCGGCGAACGGTACGGCGACGAGGGCGCCGGCGATTCCCGCGACCAGGATGCCCGCGGCGATCGCGATGATGATGCCCAGCGGATGGATGGCCACGAACCGCCCCATCAGGAACGGCTGCAACACGTGGCTCTCGATCTGCTGCACGAGCACGACCGCTCCGAGCATGAGCAGCGCCACGACGATGCCGTGGTCGACGAACGCAACCAGCACAGCCACGGTCCCGGCCACGAACGCGCCGACGATCGGGATGAAGGCGCCGATGAACACCAGGACGCCGATCGCGAAGACGAACTGCACCTGCAAGATCGAGGCCGCGATCATCACGCCTACTGCGTCGGTGAACGCCACGATCACCGTGGCCCGGACGAACTGGGTCAGCGAGATCCAGGCGACCCGGCCGGAGCTGTCGACACGCGGGCGGGCGGCGCGCGGCGCGATCCGCACCGCCCAGGCCCAGATGCGCTCGCCGTCGGCGAGGAAGAAGTACGTCGCGAACAGCACGATGAAGAGCCCGGCGAGGACATGCCCGAGCGCCGTGCCCAGATGCGTGGCCTGACTGAGCACCTCGCCGTTCTTCGCACGCTCCGTCAGGGCGTCCTGTGCCTTCTGGATGTAGTCGTTGATCTGCGAGTCAGTGGCATGGAGGGGCCCCGTCTTGAGCCAGTCCTTGATCTCGCCGAGACCGTCGGAGACCTGAGTCGCCAGGTCGTTGGCGCCACTGGCGACCTGTTGCCCGGCCAGCACCAGCATGCCGACCACGAGCGCGAGCAGGCTGATCACGAACAGACCGGCCCCCGCCCGGCGTCGGATGCCCACCCGCTCGAGCACCTCGACCAGCGGCGCCCCGAGGGCGGTGATCATGATGGCGACCACCAGCGGAATCGTGAGCTCGGCAAAGAAGACCATGCCGCGGAACAGTCCGTACGTCGCGATCGCGATCACGATCAACCGCCACGACCACGCCGCCGCGAGGTCGAGCCCCCAGGGCACCTGGGCGCGGGAGAAGTTCGACTGACCGGCGGCGATCGCGGCCGGCTCGTCCCGCCGCTGCTCCATCCGCAGATGGGCCAGCTGGTGAGCGAGGCGATCGGTCAACCGCTCCCCGGACTTCTCCGCCGATCCGTGCGGATCGTCGTCGGCGTCGTTGCTCACGACGTCACCCTAGGACGTGGCGCGGGCCAGGTGACCGACCAGTCGCCGGGCCGCGTCGCCATGCTCGGTGGCGAGCAACCCGGCGGCTGCGAGGACGTACTGCTGGTCGACAGTCACCTGCGCACGCTCCGGGAGCTGCCATCCGCCGTCGACCTCACCCACGCTGCCCGCGAAGACCCGCTCGGCGACACCCGGTCGGCCGTGCCGCAGCACACCGCCCGAGCCGACGAGCAGACCGACCTCGCGGAGGTCCTTCCCGCTGCGCTCGATGACGCGCCCCTCGGGGCTGACCACGACCTTGCTGCGCCCCGCGTGACGGCGGAGAGCGAGGCCGACGGCCTCGTGCGCAAGCTCCTCGTCGAGGTCGTGCTCGCCATCGTCGGCCGGGACGAACCCGACGTCCTCGCGACGGCGTACGGCGGCCTCCACCAGGTCGTCGCGACCCGCGGCCTCGGCGGTGGTCACCGCCGACCATCGCATTCCGAGGTCGCCCTCGACGGTGCGGGTGATCCGGGTGGTCGCCACGACCTCGCGGCTCAGGCCGGCGTCCTCCGGGTCGAGCTCGACGACGCTGTGCACGTCGGTGGTCGCGCCGCCGACGTCGACGACCACGGTGTCGCCGGCGATCTCCGCAAGGAGCTCCACGCCGGTCAGGACCACGTCCGGGGTCGCTCCCTGGACCATGCCCACGAAGTCGGCCCGGCCGCTGAGGTGCTTGCCCCCGATGACGTGGGAGAGGAAGAGCTCGCGGATGGCGGTGCGGGCACCCTCGGGAGCGAGGACGCCGATCCGGGGCACGATGTTGGGCGCCACGACCAGCGGGTGGTGGGCGAGGATCTCGGCGACGTCCACCTGGGCGTCGACGTTGCCCGCGACCACGACCGGGCCCTGCCAGATGTCGGCGAGCTGGCGGGCGCAGGCGAGGATCGGCTCGAGGTTGCCGCCGTCGGTGCCCCCGGTCAGCAGCACGACGTCGGGCTCGCTGGCGGGGATCCGGGTCAAGTCGTCGCCACGACTCGCGGCGAACACCGCCACGACCTTGCCGCCGCTCGAGAGCGCGACCCGGCGGCCGGCCTCGGCGGTGACCAGCTCCTCGTTGCCGACGACCGCGATCCGCAGCCCCCCACCTGCGCTCGAACAGGCCAGGGTCTGCGCGTCGGCTGCCCGGGGGTCCTGCGCGACCAGCGCTGCGAGGCAGTCGTCGTACCCGTCGAGGACGTCGGTGTCGATGGTCGTACGGTGCTCCGCCGCCGCGGCGATGCGGCCTCCGGCGAGGTCTACGAGCAGGGCCTTGGTGAACGTCGAGCCGAAGTCGACGCAGATGACGGGGCCGTGCTCGACCTCAACCACCGGACAGAGCGCGGTCGAGGTCCGCGAGCAGGTCGTCGGCCGTCTCGATGCCGACGCTGAGCCGGATCAGGTCGGCCGGGACCTCGAGCTCGGTGCCGGTCACGCTCATGTGGGTCATCCGACCCGGGTGCTCGATCAGGCTCTCGACCCCGCCCAGGGACTCCCCGAGGGTGAACACCTCGGCCCGCGCACACGCGTCGACGGCGGCCTGCTCCCCGTCGGTGTGCCGGAAGGCGACCATGCCCCCGAACCGCTTCATCTGCCGGGCCGCCACCTCGTGACCCGGGTGCTCCGGGAGCCCCGGGTAGTAGACGTGGAGAACTTTCGGGTGCGCGGTCAGGAACTCGACCACACGCTCGGCGTTGTCGCAGTGCCGGTCCATGCGGACCCCGAGAGTCTTGATGCCCCGATGGGTGAGGAAGCAGTCGAACGGCCCGGGCACCGCCCCCATGGCGTTCTGGTGGAAGGCAATCGCCTCCGCCAGGTCGAGGTCGCGGACGACCACGGCACCGCCGACCACGTCGCTGTGCCCGCCGACGTACTTCGTCGTGGAGTGCACGACGATGTCGGCGCCGAGGCTGAGCGGCTGCTGGAGGTACGGCGAGGCGAAGGTGTTGTCCACCACCAGCAGGGCGCCGGCCTGGTGGGCGATCGAGGCGAGGGCCTGGATGTCGGCGATGTTGAGCAGCGGGTTCGTCGGGGTCTCCACCCAGATCATCCGGGTGGCTCCGAGACGGATCGCCGCCCGGACCGCGTCGAGGTCCGAGATGGCGATCGGGGTGTTCTCGAGACCCCAAGGTTTCTCCACCTTCTCGAACAACCGGAACGTCCCGCCGTAGGCGTCGTCCGGCACGACCACGTGGTCGCCGGGGCTCGTCAGCGCACGCAGGATCGTGTCCTCTGCCGCGAGACCGCTGGCGAACGCAAAGCCGCGCTCGCCCTCCTCCAGCGCCGCGAGCGCTCCCTCCAGGGCCGTGCGTGTGGGGTTGGCGCTCCGGCTGTACTCGTAGCCGCCGCGCAGACCCCCGACGCCGTCCTGCTTGTAGGTGCTGGTGGCGTAGATCGGCGGAATCACCGCTCCGGTGGTCGGGTCGGGCTCGTAGCCGGCGTGGATCGCCCGGGTGTCGAAGCCGGACTTGTTGCGGTGCTCCTCGGTCACGGAGCGAGCGTAAGGGTTTCGTCATCGCAGACGGGAACGCGGTAGGCCGCTGCGGTGTTGAACACTGTGAGAGCACCATCCAGGACTCTGCGAAGGAGTGACCGTGTCGATCTTCTCCCGTCACAAGACCACGCTGCCAGGGGCCGACGAGGCGCTGCCGGGCCGGGACACCCGTACGTTCCCGATCGCCGACAAGCACCTCGTGCTCGACGCTCCGGTCGTGACCGACGAGGTGCCCGAGGGATACGAGGTGGCCCTGTTCGGCCTCGGCTGCTTCTGGGGCGCCGAGGAGATCTACTGGCAGGTCTCGGGTGTCTGGTCGACCTCCGTCGGGTACGCCGGCGGCATGACACCGAACCCGACGTACGAGGAGGTCTGCTCCGGCCGCACGGGCCACACCGAGGCGGTCCGGGTCGTGTACGACCCGGCGCGGGTGGCGTACGCCGACCTGGTGAAGACCTTCTTCGTTGTGCATGACCCGACGCAGGGGATGCGCCAGGGCAACGACGTGGGCACGCAATACCGGTCCGCAATCTACTGGACCACGCCCGAGCAGGAGCAGACGGCCCGCGAGCTGACGAAGATCTACGGCGACGAGCTCCACCGGCAGCGGATCGGCGACATCACCACCGAGATCCGCCCCGCTGCGGACGTCACCTACTACTACGCAGAGGACCACCACCAGCAGTATCTCGCGAAGAACCCGTTCGGGTACCGCTGCCACGCGAACACCGGGGTGCCGTTCCCGAAGGACGCCTGACAGACCGCAGGGCTCAGGACGGCGCGGGTCTCGACCCACGTCGGGACGCATGTGTTCGAACCGCGAGTGACGCTGCCGCGTAAATCCGGTCGTGAGCGACCGTGGTCACCAGCCTGGGTTGGATGGCGTCCGCGGCGTGGCAATCCTGCTAGTCCTCGGCCAGCACGCCCCGACCAAGCCGTTCATCAACGGCTACGTCGGAGTGACCGTGTTCTTCTGCCTGTCGGGGTATCTCATCACCACCCTCTTGGTCCGCGAGCTCCAAGCCGAAACCGGCGCCATCGATCTGCGCACGTTCTATCGCCGACGTGCGGCGCGCCTCGGCCCAGGGTTGTTGACGGTTGTAGCGGTGACGACCGTCGTGCTGCTCATCTACCGACGAGACCTCGGTGTCGGGCAGGTTCTGGCACCCGCCGGCACGGCTCTTGCGTATGCAACCAGCCTCTATGACTGGACGGGCCACGTCTTCGCTACCTACGACTACTTCAACTACACATGGTCGCTCTCAGTCGAAGAGCAGTTCTACCTGCTCTGGCCGTTCGCGCTGCTCTGGGGCTATCGCCGCAACCCTCGCCTGTTCACGGCGCTCACCGTGTCGCTCATCGGGATCACCCTGGCGCTCAACCTCTACCTCGGCCTGAGTCAAGCCGTGCGGTTCGATCCGCACGAGTATTTCGGGAGCGACGCCAATGCGCTGCCCATCCTGGTCGGCTGCTGGCTTGCGATGGTTGTCCACAACGGTTGGTTGGCACGGACGCTTCGATCCCTTGCGCCCTGTGCCCTGCTAGCGCTCGCCCTCCTGCCCGTCCTGGCATATCGGAACGACACCTATCGCACCTCCCTGGTGAGGGTCGCGGGGACAGCGCTGACGCTCGTGATATTGATCGGTGTGGTGACACGGCCGCGATCGGCAGCTGGAACGCTGCTGGCAACCGGCCCGATGGGGTGGCTCGGCGAGCGGTCGTACTCGATCTATCTCTGGAATGTGCTGGCCCGAGTCGCGATACTTCATGCGCTCGGGCACACGGTCGTCGGTGATATCGCGTGGACTGCCATGTTCGTCGTGCTGGCTGAGTTGAGCTTCCGGTTGGTCGAGCGCCCACTGCGGGCCAAGTTCGGGCGGAGATCTCGTGTGTCGGGCCCCCCGACTTTGGATCCGGGTGTTGCGGAAGTGCCGCGCATGTTGTGACCGGATGGCGGGTCAGCGGTCGGGGTCTGACCGCCGGGTCGGAGAAATCTGCTGCCCGCTGTCGGATCCGGCTGCCGCCGTTCGTGGAGTAGAAGTAGAGGCGGACATCGGGTCCGCGACTGAAGCGAGGAGCAGACATGACCGAGTACCTCATCTACTTCAACCAGCAGTGGGTGGGCGACCACAGCGAGGAGTGGTTTCGCGGACGCGGGCCGCTCGCCATGGCGGTCGTGAACGAGATCAAGGCTGCTGGCGAGTACGTGTTCGCCGGGGGACTGGAGGAGGAGGACGGCCCGGTCTACAGCGCCGACGCGACCAGCGGCACGTTGACGTTCACCGACGGGCCCTTCGTCGAGACCAAGGAGTTCCTGGGCGGGCTCACCGTGGTGGACGTGGCCGACGCAGAGGCCGCCAAGGTGTGGGCCGGCAAGATCGCGGAAGCATGCGGCTGGCCCCAGGAGGTACGCCGATTCAAGCCGCAGCCCAAGACCCAGTGATGAGGTCGTGATCGTCAACCGGGAGCTGAGCCAGGCGAGCCGCCACGCACCTAGCCGCTCGGTGAGTCACGCTCGGACCTTGTCCGACTGCGTTGCCACGGAAATGTTGACGCTTGCCGAATCCACTCCGCCGAGGTGGCCCCGGGGCGGTCCGAGGACATCCCACGGATGGACGCACACCGCTGCACTGTCGGGACCATGTGGTCCCGACAGTGCCACGTTCGTGACGCGGCAAGAGCTGGGCCTTCGGGTATCGGCTGCCCAGCACCCCTGGCCGTTCCGCACCAACAAGGCGAGGAATTCTTGGTCCGATATGGCAGGCGGCGTACCCCGTCGTTCATGATCCGCGGCTTCTTGCCGAATAGCCGGTACGCCCGTTCCGGAAGGCTTCTAGCCTTTGGATTCCCCGGCCGACACATCGCGCCCCGCCTGCCCGCCCCCCGAGGGCCGGCGGGGTGCGATAACCGTCTCCGGCCCACGTCGCGCCAGGTCAGGACATGCGCACAATTTTACGCATTCCACTGACCGGATTCCCGTCCGCACCCCGGATAATGGTGGTCGATCCGGGGGGAATCATGAGCCAGGCAACGACAACGCACCGCGGACCTACGATTCGCGCCACCGGTCGTCAAAAGACCGGTCGGGAAGAGAGCCCGATATCCGACGGCGTCCGCGCCGGGAGACATCGGTCGGACGGTCGAGCAGGCACAGACGGCCACACATCGGGGAGGCCGACGCGTGCGTCGGCCTCCCGCCTCATCGTCCTCGGCTTCGCGATCGCGCTCCTGCTCGGATGGCCCTCTTTGATCGGCAATCCCGTTGCCCAGTCCTTGGCCTGGGCGGGGATGGCACTCGGCGGGGTGTTCGTCGGCGTCGGCACGGTCGCGGCCGGCGTTCGCCTCGGGCTGCGTTGGTTCGACGACCGCCCCTGATCGGCGTGCCTGCCGGGCAGGGGCGACGCGACGCGAGGCGCGAGGCGAGGCGAGGCGAGGCGAGGCGAGTAAAAATTCGCCCGGCGTGGTGGGCACGTATGGCACACGCGCGGGGTCCGTGACACGATGCGAGAAAGCTAGTTCAGCGGGGGAAATCATGTGGGTTCGTCGTTCGGGTCGGCGCGCCTGCGCAGCGGCGCTCGTGCTGCTGTCGTCTTGCGCCAGCCTGTCCCTGGCAGCGCCGGCGCAAGCGACTGGCGCGTCGCTCGGGCAGGATGCTGATCCCAGTTACCAGACCAACGGCCGCGTCACCAGCATCATCACGGTGGGGAACACGGTCTACATCGGAGGCGACTTCACGTCCGTGCGCCCGCCCGGAGCCGACGAGGGCACGGGGGAAGTCGCCCGGTCGCACCTCGCCGCGTTCCGCGTCGGCACGGGGGCGCTGCGCCCGTGGAATCCGGGGACGAACGGAGCCGTCACGACACTGGCCCGCTCACCGAACGGGCACACGATCTTCGTCGGTGGCGACTTCACGCAGTTGAGCGGGAGCACTCGCCACAATCTCGGCGCCGTATCCGCTCGCACCGGCGTCATCAGACACTTCCATGCGAACACGGACGGGCCCGTGCTCGCCATTGCTGTGACCGCGTCCACCGTGTACGTCGGTGGCTCCTTCGTCACGGTCAGGCACAAGAGCCGAGTGCGCTTGGCCGCCACCCACCGTGGGGGACGACTCATCCACCGCTGGAAGCCCAGCGCCAGCGACACCGTTCGAAGCCTCGCGATGTCCGTCGACCGGCGCAGGATCTACGTCGGAGGAGACTTCACCAGGATCAACGGTCGCCCCAACCAGCACCTGTCCGCGATCTCGGCCGCGTCCGGAAAGATCAGGAAGTGGAAGCACCACCCTGGCTACGGGGTGTGGGGCATCATCGTGCGGCCGGATCGTTTGTACGTGGGGGGCAACGGCATCGGCGGCCGCGTCGCCGCGTTCACGACCCGCGGCAAACGCGTCTGGTCCGTCCAGACCGACGGCGGCGTGCAAGCCGTGGCGTACGTGGACGGGAAGATCCTCGCGGGCGGTCACTTCAGAAACGTGTGCGTAGGGAACAGCCCCGGACCACCCAGTGGCTTCCAGTGTCCGCAGATCCTGGCCAGTCGTTCCCACCTCCTGGCCGTGGGGCATGGTACGGGAGCACTCAAGAAGTGGAACCCGGGCACGAACGGCGGACTGGGGGTCCTCGCGTTGGCCGCGGCCAACGACGCCTTCTTCGCCGGCGGCGTCTTCACCCAGATCAGCAGCGTTGACCAGCAGGGGTTTGCCCGCTTCGCCATCTTCTGAGGCCTACCGGCACAGCCAGCAACCGGCGCGTCGAGCCTCGACTGTGGAGGAATTTGGACACCTGATGCTTGTGATCCTCCACGGAATCGTCGCCCGTCTCAATGCAGCCTGGTGGGTGTGACCCTGCTTGCCCGGTTCGTCGGCGGCGGCCCGTTCGTCGCTCCCACGGGTCAGGGAGAATGAGCCCATGACCGAACTGCCCCGCAAGGCCGTCGCGCGCACTGCTCGGCTCGCGGCATTGCCATTGGGGTACGCCGGCCGCAACGCGCTCGGGCTGGGCAAGCGGCTGGGCGGTCGCTCGGCCGAGGCGGTGATGAGCGAGATCCACCAGCGGACTGCCGAACAGCTGTTCCGGACACTGGGAGAACTCAAGGGTGGGGCGATGAAGTTCGGCCAGGCCATGTCGGTGCTCGAGGCCGCGCTGCCGGACGAGATGGTGGCGCCGTACCGCACCGAGCTGACCCGGCTCCAGGACTCCGCTCCCCCGATGCCGACCCAGACCGTGCGTGACCAGATCGAGCAGGACCTCGGCGCCGACTGGAAGGACGACCTGGTCTGGCTGGACGGCGGCCCGACCGCCGCGGCCAGTATCGGACAGGTGCACCAGGGGCGCTGGCGTGACGATCGCGAGGTTGCTGTGAAGGTGCAGTACCCGGGCGCGGGCGAGGCGCTCCAGTCCGACCTCCGCCAGCTCGCGCGGCTGGCTCGCACGATCGGCCCGCTCGTGCCGGGCATCGAGGTCAAGCCTCTGATCGAGGAGCTGCAGGCCCGCGCAAAGGATGAGCTCGACTACACCCTCGAGGCCGAGGCGCAGCGCGCGTTCGCCGACGCGTTCCGCGACGACCCCGACATCGTGGTGCCCGACGTCGTCGCGGTCGGGCACCAGGTGCTGGTCACCGAGTGGCTGGAGAGTCCCGCATCGCTGGCCTCGATCATCCGCGACGGGACGCAGGAGGAGCGCGACCACTACGGCGAGCTGTTCGTGCGGTTCATCTTCGCCGGACCATCGCGCACGGGCATGCTGCACGCCGACCCGCATCCCGGGAACTTCCGGATCCTCCCGAACGACGACGGAAGCCCGGGGCGTCTCGGCGTGCTCGACTTCGGAGCCGTCGCGCGTCTTCCGGACGCTGGCCTACCCGCGGCGATGGGACGTCTGATCCGGATCGCCGGTGACCGCGAGCCAGACGAGCTGGTCGCCGGACTGCGCCAGGAGGGATTCATCAAGCCCGGCCTGGACCCCGACCCCGCGCTGGTCCTCGACTACCTCTCACCCTTCGTCGAGCCCACGCTGGTCGAACGGTTCCGGTTCTCGCGGGAGTGGATGCAGGGCCAGTTCCAGCGGATCAACAACCCGAAGGAGCCGACGTACGCCGTCGCCATGAAGCTGAACCTGCCCCCGGCGTACCTCCTGATCCACCGCACCTGGCTCGGTGGCGTCGGCGTCCTCAGCCAGCTCGGCGCCGAGGCGCCGTTCCGCGCGATCCTCGAGGAGCACCTGCCCGGCTTCGCCGACTAGTCCAGCGGCGGGGTAGGTCTGCCGCGTGGGTCATGGCACTGACGCTACGGTGGCGGCCACACCGAGTCCACGACCGCCGGAGACCGCGTGACCATCCTCTGCTACCACTCCGTCGATCCCGCGTGGGAGTCGCCGCTCGCGATGCGGCCCCTCGAGTTCGCCGATCACGCAGCGTGGTTGGCGCGGCGACGCACCGTCGTCCCGCTCACCGAGGCGGTGGCGCGCCTGGACCGCAAGGGCCGGCTGCCACGCCGGATGGCGGCCCTGACCTTCGACGACGGCTTCTCCGGTGTGCTCGAGCACGCGCTGCCCGTGGTGCAACGCCACGAGTTGCCGATGACGGTGTTCCTCGTGGCGCAGACCCTCACCGACGAGAGCCTCGATGCGTGGTGGGTGCGTACCCCGCCCCCGTGGCCCCTCACCACCCTCACCGTCGACGAGGTCCTGCACCTGCACGACCTCGGCGTGGACCTCCAGTCGCACAGCTGGGCCCACCAGGATCTGCCCGAGCTCGACGAGGACGCCTGTGAGCGTGACCTGCGCCGAAGCCGTGAGTTCCTCGAGGACCTGCTGAATGGCCCCGTGCCGTTCCTCGCCTACCCGCGCGGCCTGCATGACGAGGGCGTGCGCCGCGCGGCCCGCCGCGCCGGCTACAGCCATGGCTTCGCGCTCCCCGAAGGCCCCGAGCGGGTCGACGAGTACGCCGTGCCGCGGGTGGGGATCCATCGGGGCAACGGCACCCGGACGTTGGCCGTCAAGTCCCAGCGGCGGTACCTCGACGTCCGTCACTCCCGTCTCGTACGCAACTTTGGGTAATCGGGCCGCGAGCGGCCCCGCCAGAGCCCTGCGTCCCTTAACCTTCCGTCATCGGGAGCGGCTACTCACAATTGGGTAATCGCGTCTTCTCCGCACCCATCGGGTGCGTCGTCTCTCTATGCTCCGGGGGTACCGGTAGATCCTTGGGGGGCCTCACCATGCGTTGGAGTCGCAAGTTCACGTTCCTGGCCACGGCCGCGGCGACGGTCGGGGCCGTGCTCGGCTTCGCCGCGCCCGCGCATGCGGCGTACACCGAGGAGCCGATCGGCCTGCCCTGGAGCCCGGCCGGGGCGGTGCACAGCGGCGCCGTCGGCAACGGTGTGGTGTACCTCGGCGGCAAGCTCGACGGCACCGGCGGGATCGCCGCGATCGACGCGGCCACGGGCAACCTCCTGTGGATGGTCCCCACCAACAACGACGTCCGCGCGCTCGCCCTGTCCGCGGACGGCAGCGTGCTCTACGCGGGCGGGAACTTCAACGCGGTCAACGGCGTGACCCACCGGCACCTGGTCGCGATCAACGTCGCCGACCAGAGCCTGATCGCGTCGTGGAAGGCTCGGGCCGGGGGTGCGGTCCGCGACCTGCTCGTCCGTGGCAACACCGTCTACGTCGCCGGCAAGATCACGACCATCGACGGCGTCGCACAGCGAGGGCTGGGAGCGGTCGACGCAACCACGGGTGACCGCGACGCGACCTTCGGCTTCTCGGCCGACAACGATGTGTTCGGCCTGGCCCTGACCGGCGACCGGCTGCTGATCGCCGGCTCGTTCACCCACGTCAACGGTTCGTCGCGCTCCTCACTGGCCGCCATCGACCTGACCACCAACACCCTGACCAGCTGGGCCCCGCAACGGTTGTGCTCGGGCTGCGACCAGTACTGGGACGTCCAGACCGACGGCACCAACGCCTACGTCGGAGTCTCCGGGAACGGCGGGTCGATGGGCGCCTACAACCTGACCACCGGCCAGCAACCGTGGCAGCTGATCCGGGGCGACGGCGACATCCAGGTTCTCTCGCTGCCCGGCGACGGGAGGGTCTACATCGGCGGTCACTTCGGGAGCTCGATCTGGAGGGGCTTCTTCCCGCAGAACCCGGTCGACGCAGGCGTCGTGGCGGCGGTGTTCACGTCGAACGGCCAGATCGACACGGCGTTCACGCCGAAGATCTACAAGAGCTACCCCGGCTGCTGGGTGATCACCTCCACTCCCGGGAAGCTGTGGGTCGGTGGCGACTTCACGGGTGAGCAGGCGAACGGCAGGAACAACCACAAGCCGTACCTCGCCGCCTACCCCGGCATCTGAGCCGCGGCTTATCCAGCCGGGTATCCGGGGGCTGAGGAGGCGCTGGACTCGCAGGCTCACGCTCGTGGCCGCGTCGACGGTCGCGGCCGTGTTCGGCTTCGCCGCGCCGGCGAATGCGGCGTACACCGAGGCGCCGGTCTCCCTGCCCTGGAACCCGGCCGGGGCGGTGCACAGCAGCGTCAGCCGCAACGGTGTCGTGTACCTGGGCGGCAAGCTCCGACGGAGAGGGTCTACTGCGGCGGACACTTCGGCCAGAGCATTTGGAGTGGTGCGCGACGGCAGAACGTGGTGAACGCCAGTGTGGTGGCCGCGGTGTTCATCTCCAACGGCCAGATCGACACCTCCTGGACGCCGAGGATCTACGAGACCTATCCCGGCTGCTGGACCATCACCTCGACTCCGGGCAAGCTGTGGGCGGTTGGCAACTTCTCGGGTGAGCAGGTGAACGGACGCAACAACCACAAGCCGTACCTCGCGGCGTATCCGGGCATTTGAGGGGAGGTTCAGGCCAGGAACGGGCGAAGCAGCCTGACCCGGCGCAGCTCGGGAAACATCGTGAGCAGTTCGAGCGGGCGTCGGGTCAGCCGCAGCACACCGAGCGACACCACTGCCGAGACGAGCACGGCGACGATGAAGCCGGGGTCGAAGACCAGCCGGACTACTACGAGCAAGAGCAGGCCGGCCGCCACGGCGAGGTACGGCCGGATCCATCGCATCGGGTCCGGGCCCCAGCCGATTACCCGGACGCAGCGCGATCTGGTTGACGATGTTCTGGGCCGCCATCGTGGCGCCGCTGGCGATGGCGGCACCGCTCGCGCCGTACTTCGGGCTGAGCGCGAAGGCCAGGCCGAGGCTGACGATGCAGACGCCGATGTTGGAGTAGACGAGGTACTTGAGCCTGCCGTAGACCTGCAGGACGTAGACGTTGAAGCCCAGGGCGATGCTGACGTAGTACCCGATCGACAGCGCGAGCAGCACGACCGAGGCGCTCGCGTAGCGCTGGCCGAACAGCGTCACGGTCGTGACGCGGGCGAACACCGTGGTCATCACCATGACCGGGAACGTCGACACGGCCAGGAAGTGCGAGCTGTGCCAGTAGGTCTCGCGGACGCCTTTGTGGTCGCCACGGGCTGTGCAGCCGTGTGGTCATCGGCAGGAACATGGTCACGAACGTCTGGTAGACGACCTGGTTGAGCCGGGCCGCGGGCAGCACCGCGCGGAAGTCGGCCACTGCCTTGCTGCCGTGGTAGTGGCCGAGGATGATCACGCTCCCGGTGTTGGTGACCAGGTAGACCAGCTCCGTGGTCAGCGTGGGCACCGAGAACGAGGTGACCTCTCGGAACGGGAAGATGACTCGGTCCTTCCCCCACCGGAACGCGATGCCCCGGTCGCGCATGACACCGAAGAACATCCAGAAGTAGAGCCCGATGCCGACCGCGCTGCTGAGCACGTAGCCGAGCGCGAGCTCCTCGACCGAGCCGTCGGTGGACGAGATGAAGACCACGACACCGAGCTGCAGCGCGGGGGTCAGCAGGTACTTGCGGAAGAAGATCGCGGTCGGCTTGGAGAAGACCGCGAAAATCGACACGAAGACCTGGTCGAGCGCGTTGAGGGGGGCCAGGAACATCAGAATCAGCAGGACACTGCGTGCATGCTGGGGTTGTCGAACGACCCCCCGATCAGCGGCGCCAGGCCGAAGCGCCATCGCAGCGAGGAGGAGGGTGGCCGTGACCATGATCGCGCCGACGGCCATCAGGATCGCCCCGTACATGCGGGCGTAGTCCCGCTCCTCCTCGTACTTGGCCATGAAGCGGCTGAGCAGCCGGCCCTGGCCGAGGCTCAGCAGGATCCGAAAGGCAGCGGTGAGAGTGAAGGCATAGGCGAAGACGCCGTAGTCGCTCTTGCTCAACGCCCGGACGATCACGATCTGGGTGAGGACCGTGAAGAGCAGCGAGACGAGGCGCCCCACGAGGAGCAGCGTCGAGCCACGGACGTTCCGCTTGTTGAGCCGGGCGGCATCCGCCCCGTCGCTCGGGTCCTCCACCTGCTCCGTCATCCTGCCCCCGTCACCAGTGCCGTCGTTCAGGATAGGGACGACGTGGGCGTCAGGCGGCGAAACGGAGCAACGGTCTCAGGCACGCCAGGGGTAGCCGTAGCGGCGCAGGAGCGGCCACGTACTCGTGGCGACGAGCAGCTGGTCGCGCCGACTCATCGCAGTCTTCCACTCCTCGTCGACACGGATCCGCACCGAGCCGACGGTGAACCGGCTCGGATTGCCGGCGACGATGTGGTTGGGCCGCAGCTGCACGGTGCTGGCGTCCTCGAACGGCGGCCGTCCGGCCACACCCATCATCGCCAGCAACCGATCCATCGACTCGACGGGCTGAGCGCAGAAGTCCTCGTAGCGCAACCGCAGCCAGTGCTGGGGTGGCAGGTGGCGGCGCAAGGCCTCGGTGCCGAGAGCACTGGCGAGCCAGCGCCGCACGGTCGCCGGCAGCCGGCGCGTACCCATGGTGCGGGTTTCCTCGCCGACCGCGAAGGACTTGGCCCGGCGCCACGAGTGGGCGACGGCCCGCGGGTCCCGCAACACGTGGAGCACGTAGTGGTCGACGCCCGGCACCTGTGCCATGACGGCCGCGTCGAGGGGCCGCTTGGAGGTGTCGATGACGACGCTGGCGTCGGCCGCCTCCGCGAAGGCGTGGACCGCCACACCGGTGACGTGGCGGACCAGCCGCAGTGCAGCCCAGTCTTCCTCAGCCTCCGGCAGCACTGCGCAGCACCCGCAGGCGATGCCGGGTCTCGCCGAGCTCCTGCTGGGCGGCCACCACGGCCTCCACGGTCGGCGGTAGGCCGTCCGGGCCGGGCGTCGAGAGGCAGCGCTCGATCACCTGGGACCACACCGGGCAGTCCGACGGCTTCTTCCCGCAGCCGCACGGCCGCCCATCGAGCACGCCGCGCTGCCACAGCCAGCGGATCTCTCCGGCGCCCGCGCACCCGGGCACCTCACCCAGGATGCTCGCAAGCACCGTGGTGCCACTGCGTCCTGCCCCTACCACGGACAGGACCGTGACCCGGTCGGCTGCTGTTGCCACACCGCCCCCTCGAATTCCCCGACCGACCGTCCGGCTGTCTCGTCTGCTCCCGCGGTCGCCTGCTGACCCCTATCATGACCGAGTGGCTGACCGCCGGGGGACGATCGAGCCACCTGCCTCCGTCGAGGCGGGTGGTCTGCACGCGGCACCGCGCCGCAGCCGGTGGCCTCTGGCGCTGATCCTCCTGGTGGTTCTGCTGATCGCGATCTTCCTCGTGGTAGTGCGCCCCTGGGACGGAGGCCGCAAGCCGTCACCGACGCCGCCCAGCCAGCCGCACCAGGTAGTTCACGACGCGCCTCTCGACGCGCATGGTCGGCCCTATCGGGCCTTCGGCGACCGGTCCTGGTGGAACACGCCCGTTCCGGTGAGTGCACCCCAGAACCCGCACGCCACCCAGATCCTGGACTACCTGAGCACAGCGCCGGAGAGCGGGCACGGCTGCCTGCGGCTTGCGGGTGCCGAGAACAACAAGTGGGGTCAGCCGGCGTACTGGGCGCAGCCCAGTGACCCCGAGTACGCCGTTCACGGACTGCCGGCCGGCGCCCCGCCCGAGATGCAGCACCTGCGGATCCCGGTCGGAGCCGGGGGTGCCAACAACTCCGACGGGACGATGACGGTCTACGACGTCGCCCGTGGCTATGTGGCGCTGATGACCGATGCCCACTACGACGCGGCGACCGACACGTGGTCCGCATCGGGCGCCACGGTCACCTACCTGGACTCCAACGGCTTGCTCGACGCCACCGGCAAGTCGAACGACCCTCGCAACATCGGAACCCACCGTGGTAACAACGGCGCCACGTCGTACGTCCGCTACGACATGGTCAAGGCGGGCGCCGTGCGCAATGTCCTCAAGATCGCCGCCGGTCCCGAACTGTCGAACCGCTGGGTGTTCCCGATGACCGGCTCAGACGGCGACGTCACGGACCCAGCCGTCGGTGCCCCGCCGGAGGGACTCCGGCTGCGGCTCAAGCCTTCCATCGACCTCAGCCAGCTCGGCCTGCACCCGCAGGCCCTCGTGATCGCGCGGGCGCTGCAGACGTACGGCGTGTACATCGGCGACTCCGGTGGCACGACCGCTCTCAAGCTCGAGGACACGAAGACCGAGGGCCGCGGCCAGCAGTGGACCGTGACCGCCGACGATCTCTGCATGCTCCCGTTCACGGCGGAGTTCTGGGACGTCCTCCCGGGAGGGTACGACCCGAGTGCGCACTGACAACGTTCCCGACTTCCTCTACATCGGCACCAGCAAGGCCGGGTCGACCTGGCTGTTCAATGCGCTGTCGGTACACCCCGATGTGTGGCTGGCGTCCAACAAGGGGCTCTACTTCTTCGACGCTCACTACGACAGCGGCGTGGACTGGTACCGCGGGCAGTTCGAGGGCGCGGAAGGTCGCACGGTCGGGGAGTTCTCGCACTCGTACCTGTCGTCTCCGGAGGCACCGGAACGGATCGCGGCGTACTCCTCGACGATGCGGCTGCTGGTGTGTCTGCGCGAGCCGGTCGATCGTGCATTTTCCGACTACCTAGACCTGGCGAAGAACAACGGGTTCACAGGATCGTTCACCGAGGCCGTCGAGCAGTATCCGCGACTTCTCGATCGCGGTCGTTACGCAACCCACCTGTCTCGCTACCTCGAGCACTTCCCGGCGAGCCAGGTCCACGTCGGCCTCTTCGACGACCTCAAGACCGGCGCTCAGGCGTACGCCGACGGTGTCTACGACTTCCTCGGCGTCGACCGGATCATGCTGACGGCAGGCGACCTGCGTGAGCGCATGCCGGCCGGCCGGCCGAGGAACGCGGTCGCGGTCGGCATGGCCAAGCGAGCCTCGAAAATGGCCGCCTCGGTCGGGCTACGGCGTTGGCGCTCGAAGATCAAGCGCTCCACGGTGGTGCGGTCGGCGCTGTACAAGCAGTACCGCGACGACAAGCCTCGCCTCGACCCGGCGATCGCCGCCGACCTTCGCCGCGACTTCGCCGAGGAGGTGGCACGGCTCGACGAGCTGCTCCACCGCCCGGTGTCCGAGCTGTGGGGCTACTCCTCCGAGCAAGTCAGCTGACGGCGTCGAGCTCGATCGCCGAGCGCTCGCGCGCACGCTCGAGGTAGCTCGCGCTCCGGTAGAGGGCGACCATGATGAACGCCATCCAGAAGAACTTGTACCCGAGGTTCGACAGGAACAGTGAGGCCTGATAGGTGCCGACCAGCGCCGCGAGTGGCGGGCCACGCACGTCCCGGGGCAGTCGCCACGCCTCGACCAGAGTGAGGCCGAGAGTGGCGAAGAACAGCAGCAGGCCGGGGATGCCCAGCTCGATCGCCACCAGAAGGATCACATTGTGCGGCTGGTACGACCCGCCCTTGCCGGCCAGGACGTCGGCCCCGGGCACGGTCGGCTGAGTGCGGGCGTAGACGATGGGGAAGGTCTCCCATCCGGAGCCCAACTGGCAGTACTGCGGACAGGCCGCGAGGCCCACTTTCCAGATGCTGGTGCGGCCCGACGACGATGTAGTCGTCACCTCGCGCTCGGCGAGACCGAACGGATGCACGAAGAAGGCCACCAGCCCCGCGGTGACTCCGGCGATCAGGTAAGCGCCCAGGATCCGCCTCCCGCGTGGCGCGACGGCCAGCAGCACCAGCGTGCACAGGACTGCGGCGAGCATGCCGCCACGTGACCCCGTCATCACGATGCCGAGGAACATCAGGAAGGCGAGGAGCGCATGCACCCGACGGGTGCTGGCTCGCGGCGCAGTGGCCGACCGCTGGAGACAGATGCACAGCGGGAGCAGGAAGGCGACCGCATTGTTGTTAGGCCCGAGCATGTCGTTGCCGAACCGACCGCCGGGTCCCGGCGGAAGCCCTGGTACGTCGTTCGGGAAGCCGCCGAGGAGCGTCAGCTGTACTACGCCGTACCCGACCGCGGCCAGACCGCCCACGATCAGCCCCTGCTCGACCCGGCGGACGATCTCGCGGTCGGCCTGGCTCATCGAGATCAGGACGTAGATCCCGATCAGGCTTCCGATCTCGAGGACGCCGTTGGCCGTCAGGCTCGGGCTGAGGCTCCACAACATCGTGGTCGCAGCGACGGCGAGGAAGCCCAACCAGAGGAACACCGTGGCGGACAGCGGGGCCCACTGTCGACGGCTGACCATCAGCCGCAGCAGGAGCCCGATCAGCAAGAGCAGGCCGAGGATCGAGGAGAGGGAGCCAAAGCGCGAGTGGCCGACGGCGAGCAGTCCCCCGAAGGGGATCGAGGCCGCGAAGGCCGGAAGTGCGACGGACATCGGCTTCTGCACACACACCAGAGCGACGAGAAGCCCGATCGGGGCCAGCACCACGAGCGTCAGGACGGACACGGTGCCACCTCCCCACGGTTCCCGAGTGTTAGCCTGACGCTCCTTCTCCGGGTGGCTGTGTCTCCCGGACCGAGCAGGCGGTGGAGGCACGGTTGGCGGTCGGGCGACTCGTCGAGGCGCTCACGCAGCGCATCGCCCCGCACACCCACGAGTGGTTCCCCGACCGACCACACACCGGCCTCGAGGTGCGAGTCCTGGCCGACCGGCCGAAGTGTGTGCTCCTCACCGTCCACCTGGACGGAGTCGACGTACCGGCGGCGCTCGCCAAGCTCCGCCGCGACTCCAGCGGCGGGACCGGCGGCGGCACCCGTCCGCGGCTGCGGAGCGAGGCTGCCACCGCCGAGGAACTGACCCTTCTCGAGTGGTCGGGGTTGGAGACGATCGAGCGCACCTGTGGTGACACGGCCGGCCTCGGCGTCGTCCGTCCCCTGCTCCTGATCCCAGACGAGGCGGGGCTCGTGATGTCCTTCGTCGACGCGCCGACGCTGCGCAGCGTCCTGCTCGACCTGAGCAGGCTGCGCCGCAGCCGCGGCCGCCTCGACGACGCCGTCGCCGGCTGCGCGCTCGCCGGAAGCTGGCTCCGCACCTTCCAGGGGCGCTCCGGAGAGTCCGACCGTCCAGTGCGCCAGGGATCCCGCGAGGAGGTCATCCACCAGCTGCGCGCCTACGGTGAGTTCCTCGACTCGCGCCCGTGGCGACGCGTGGCGACGGCCGGGGCTGCGCGCGTGACACAGCTGCTGCCCCACGCGCTCCCGGTGACCGTCGGCCACGGAGACTTCGCACCCCGGAACATGTTGCTCCGAGACGGCCTGCTCACCGTCATCGACCCGTTGCCGCGCTGGCAGGTGCCGGTGTACGACGACCTGTGCCGGTTCCTGGTGGGCATCCGCCTGATCGGCGAGCAGGTCCACACCCACGGGCTGGCCTTCGGCGTCCGGCACGCTCGACGCGCTCGAGGACGCCGCCGTCACGGCGTACGTCGGACCGACCGCCGACCGCGCGCCGTTGCACGCCTACCAGCTGATGATCCTGATGGACAAGTGGACCGCGATGCTCGACAACCCTCGCCGCGACGTGCGGGGAAGGCTGGCCCGGCGGTCGGCCTCGCTGGCCGACCATCGAGTCCGCGCGGAGGCCGAACGCCTGCTCGACCTCGCCGGGGCGACACGCTGACATCTCAACCCTTGGCGGGGAGGGGAAGTTTCAGGCTGCCGCGACGCGTGGTGACCAGGACGACGCCCGTCGGAGCGCCGGTGTTGTGCCCCTCGGCGAAGCGCCTCAGCTTGCGCGCACTGATCCCCACGGGGGCCAGCAGCAGCGTGTACGACCCGTGGTCCGGGGCGCAGATCCACGCCTCGGCGTCCTGGGGAGCCGACACCCGGGGCACGGCCGGCGAACCGCCCTGCCCTCCGGGCCGTTTCGGCTGCGGCTTGCGCGTCTCGCGTATCTGCCCGAACACGTTCTTCATCAGGTCGGCGAGCTTCTCGGCCTGGGGATGGCTCGGTGCGGCGACCTGGATGGTCGACGGGGACGTGGCGAGAAGGCGGCGGCAGAGCAGGCCCGTGGCACGGCTGTCCGCTGGGCTCTGGGGTCCGTGGCGCGCCAGTCCTACGTGGCCGATCACAGGCGAGCCGGTGACGTCCTGCGCGCTGGAGGGCTCGACGACAGGACGACGGATCACCAGGATCAGCCCGACCAGGGCGATGCCGGCGAGCAGGCCGGCGATGAGTCCGAGAGCCACCGAGGCGTAGCCTCCGGCGACCTTGGGGACCTTCTTGGCGAGGTTGGCCTGGTGCGTGATCACGAAGGGCGCGACCGACTTCGAGTAGTCGTTGAGCTCGGTCAAGAAGGTCGCGGCCGCCGCGTTCGCGATCGCCATCGCCTGCTCGGGCGTCCGAGCGTGGGCCACGACCTCCAGCACCAGGTTGTCCTGCGCGGCGATCAGCTGCACCTTCGACGGGATGATGTTGCCGCTGGGCTGCTTGAGCAGCGTCCGGACGGCTACTTCGACGGCGCCGTTGTTGAAGACCGACTCCGCGACCCGGGGCAGGGGGTTCGTGTTCGGAAGCAGGAGCTTCGAGCTCGGGCCCACCTGCGCCGTCGCCTGGTACACCTCAGCGCGGCGCGAGAGCATCAACGGCACCAGCACGCCGAGGGCGACCACGGTGGCGAGCACCACCACTGCGTAGCGGCGGAGCCCCCACATCAACGTTGCGAATACGTCGGTCCCGCTCTCGACCCGCTCCCCGCTCACCGCACCAACAGTAGAGGGCCTCCGGTCACGACGCGGACGGACGGGGCTGTGCCTGGTGTTCATAGTGCGTCTGCTCCGTAGGGGATCAGCGCGTCGAGGCCGGACCGGAACCCGTCACATCGGGCAGTGTCGACGAACTGCGGATCATCCGGCAGCACGATGTTTCCGGCTCCGTGGACACTCTCGTTCACATATGTACGGAGGAGCTGCTTTGCCTGGACAACGACGTTGTTGTTCACGGTGGTGCCATGGGAGTCCCCGGCAGGGAACCGGATCATGGCCGGCGCGGGACTCCCACCCAGGAGGTTCCGGGCGATCTTGATCATGTGGGGACGGCCGCGGACGTCGATGCCGAGGCTGCCGCCGTAGATGGTGTTCCGGAGGACCTTCACGCGGGTGGGGGCGCCGGCGCCGGAGCCGATCCGGACGTTGGGTTGCCTCTCGTCGTTGAAGACGACGTTGCGGGACACGGTCCCGTGCGCTCCCGATCCCATCGCGCCGAGGAACAGGTTGGTCGAGCCCATCGGCGGTGTGGGCAGGCCGTGCAGGCAGTTGCCCCTGAACGTGAAACCTGACGGCTCGCCGATCCCCCAGCCGGTGATCATCACATTGGCCCCGGTGACGGTGTCGGTGAACTCGCTGTTCTCCCAGGTCCACGAGGTACCGCCGATCACCTTCACCATGAACGACTGCTGCTGGCCGGCTGTCGGGTCCCCGCTGACATCGAGGTTGTCGATCAGCCAGTATGCGGGCCGGCGCAGTGACAGGGTCCCGACCAGAACCGGGTTCTCACCCGGGTAGGCGAGCACGGTGATCGGTTTCTCCGCCGTGCCGGGGTGGAGCCGGATGTGGTCGATGTGCTCGCGGTACGTGCCGCCGCGCACGAAGAGCACCTGACCGAGGTAGATCCGCCTGAGCGCGTGGGTCAGCGTGCGCCAGGGTCGGTCGAGGGTGCCGGGATTGTCGTCGTCGCCTGCCGGGCTGACGTAGCGCACCAGCGATGCCTGGGTCGGCACGGACGGTGACGGGGTCGGGCTGGGCGACGGCGGCGAGCTGCTCTGAACCATCTGCTCGCCGTCGGAGCACCCCAACAGCGTCGTCAGCAGGAAGACCAGGCCCATGGCCGTGCGCGCGACCCGGTGCCTCATCGCCCCCTCCGGATCCCGGTGCCGAGGACGTGGGCCAGGTCCGTGGCGAAGGGGCGCGGGTCGCGGGCCGACCAGATCGCGTGGGTGCGCGGACCCCGCAGTGAGGACAGCCACCCCCGCGGAGTGAGCTCTCCCTGCCGGATGCCGACAACCGCGGCCTGCACGTCACGTCGCAGGTCCAGCCAGGTCGTGCCGACGTACTGCTGGGTGCGATTCTCCGGGAGCGGAAGCCCCGCCGCGTCGCAGTACGCCGTGTAGACGAGCTCGACACCGCCACCCTCGGCGATCGCGGACCGGCCGGTCGGGCGACCGACGTTGGGCTCGATGATGGACATCGCGCCGGTCCGGGCGTCGCGTTTCATCTCGAGGTAGGCCAGGCCGTGGAACCCCACGGACCCGAAGACCCGCAGCGTCTCCTTCAGCACCTCGTCGTTGCGGCACTCCTCTCCGGAGGCGCTGGTGCCGACGTGCGGTGGCCACTGACGCAGCTTGCGCGCGACGAAGGTGACCAGCGGCGTGCCAGAGGCGTCGAAGTAGGCGTTGCACGAGAAGAGCCCGCCCTCGGGCCCCGCCACCCACTCCTGCGCGAGCAGCACCGGTGCCCAGGTGTCGACCCGGTCATACACCTCGAGCAGCTCATCCGGTCCGTCGACCGGGATCCCTTTGGCGCTGGTCTGCGCCAGCCAGGCCTCGGCCTTGACCGGCGGCTTCACGACGCTCGGCCACGAGAGCACCTCCGCGGCCTTCTCGGCATCCGCGCGGCTGCGCAGCACCTCGGTGCGGGGGGCCGCGAGCCCCTGCATTCTCGCGTGGTCGGCGAAGCGCACCTTGTCCATGAGCAGGTCGACGCCGTCGTGGTCGCTGAGCGGCAGCCGGAAGCGGTCCAGCAGCTGGTCGCGGTGCAGCGAGAGCGACCAGACGGCACCGTCGGTGCAGGGCACGAGCACAGCAGGGTCGGGGCCGAGGCGCAGCGCCAGGTGGCGCAGGGTGTCGACCAGCTCCTGTCCGGACAGGCGCGACTCAACGACGTGGACGCAGGCGTTGGTCCGCGCACCGAAGTGCCGCCGGTTCGCGGCCACGCCGTACACACTCACCCCCCGGGCGGCGAGGATCCGTGCCGTCTGCAGGCCGGTGATGTTGTCGATCCCGACCACGACGGCGGCCGGGCCCTGCCCCTTCGTTCGGCCCATCGTTCGGCCCATCGTTCGGCCCATCGACCTGCGCCGAGGGTCAGCCCTCCTCATCCGCCTCCTCCGCCTGGATCGTCTCAGTGGTTTGGACGAGATCGAAGATGTGGTTCACCGAAGCGATCGTCGGGTCGGCCGCCGCCGGCTTGCGCTCCTTGTCGAGGATCTCCAAGGTCTCCTCCATCGCCTTCACGGCGGCGCGCATGGGCTGGTTGGCGAGGATCACCATCGAGAAGCCCTTCTCATGCAGCTCGTCGGCCGTGTAGTCCGGGAACAGCGTCGGCACAGCGACGAGCGGCTTGGTCATGCCGGCCGCGTGCCACGCGTCGAGGAAGGCGGTGATCTCGGTGAGCGTCTTGTCCTTGCTGTGGATCAGGATCGCGTCCGCACCCGCGTCGGCGTACGCCGTGGCCCGCTCCATGGCGGCCTCCACGCCGTGACCGGCGATGAGGGCCTCGACCCGCGCGATCACCACGAACGCCTCGGAGTCCTTGCCCTCCACCGCGGCCTTGAGCCGACGTGCCTGCTCGCGGGTGGGGATGAGCTCGCGCTTGGACTGGCCCTGGTAGAGGCTGTTCCGCTTGGGGAACAGGTTGTCCTCGATACACACCGCGGCCACGCCGGCCCGATCGAAGTCGACGGCCGTGCGCACCACGTTGCTGAAGCCCCCGAAGCCGTTGTCGCAGTCGACGACCACCGGCAGCTCGGTGACTCCCTCGATCGCCCGCGTGACGGCGAGCGTCTCACTCATCGTCACCAGGTTGAGGTCGGGCAGGCCGTAGGCCATCGCCGAGACCCCGAACCCGCTCACCCACACGGCATCGAAGTCGTAATGCCCGATCAGGCGAGCGCTCATCGCGTCGTGCGCCCCGACCGCCACGACGGGGGTGTCACCGGCCAGTCCGGACCGCAGCCGCATCCGCTTCGCGTCGGCGCGACTCAGGCGCGGGTGGTCAAAGGACATGTTCTCCATCACGAATCTCCTCGTCGAGCTTTCCGTTGTCATAGGCCTGCACCAGTTCGACGATGCGTTCGCCGATCAGGTGCTGGGAGTCCACCGCCATGGCCCCGATGTGCGGCGTCAGGACGACGTTGTCCATCTCGGCGAAGCGGGACCGGGTCCCCTCCCCCTCGATCTCGTGCACGTCGAGCGCCGCGCCGGCGACGGTGTCGCCCCGCGTCAGCGCCTCGAGCAGGGCCGCCTCGTCCACCACCCCGCCGCGCGCGACGTTGACCAGCAGCGAGCCCGGCTTCATCCGGGACAGCGCCTCGGGCCCGAACAGGTGCCGGGTGGACTCATCGAGCGGCGTGTGCAGGCACAGGAAGTCGGAAGTGGTGAGCACCTCGTCGAAGTCGGTCAGGCGGACACCGCGGCCGAGAAGCTGCTGGGCGACCGTGTCGTTGGGGTTGGCCACGCAGCCGATCGCGCGCATGCCCCACGAGGCACCCATCTGGCCGACCAGGCCGCCGATGTTGCCGGCGCCGACGATGCCGAGGGTCTTGCCATGCAACAAGGGGCCGCCGAGCGTCGGCTTGGGCCAACGTCCCTCACGAAGCAGGCGGTCGGCCACGGTCACCTTCCGGGCCAGGGAGAGCAGCAGCGCGAACGTGAACTCCGCGACCGGCGGCGCCGACATGCCCGGGATCCTGACCACCCGCAGCCCCTGGGCGCGGGCCTGGTCGAGGTCGATGTTGTCGAGGCCGGCGCCGGCGCGCACCAACAGCCTGAGTCCGGGAGCAGCAGCCAGCACGTCCGCGGAGAGGATCACGCCGCTGCGCACGACGACGGCGTCGCGGTCGGCGATCGCCTCCTTCAGCGCATCGGGCGTGGATGCGGTGGGCGTCACCACGTCGTACGACCCGGAGAGGACCTCGACCGTGCCGGGGTCGATCGGGCTCGCCAGCAGGATCTTCACGCGCTCTTCGCCTTCCAGGTGGACTCGATGGCCGCCACGACCTCGGACACGGCCGCATCGAGCGGACGGTCGACGTCGACGACCACGAACTCAGGAACCAGCGGCGCCAGCTCCAGATACTGCTGCCGACGCCGCTCGAGCCACGCCACCGTGGCCTCGGGCTTGCGTGCGTGGAGTACCTCGGCCGGCGCGTCGAGCAGGATCACGAGATCCGGCTTCGGGTAGAGCCGCTCGAGCATCCATCCGTGCAGCCGCTGGGCCCGCCCGCGACGGCGTTCGCCCTCGACGTCGGCGTGGTAGTAGTCGAGGAGGAAGTGGCGGTCGAAGACCACGATCCGTCCGCGCAGCGTGTGGCCCAGGGCCACGAGCTGGCGGAGCCACTCCTCGGTCATCCACACAGCTATGCGGGCGGTGCTCTTGACGGCGGTGCCGCGACCAGAGGGCATGGTCGGCTCGTCGTTCACGTCACGCAGGCTGCTGGCCACCAGGTCGGGGCGCCCTCCGCGCGCGCGCTTCGCTGCGAGCAGCAGGCGGGTGGTCGGGAGCATCAGCGTGCTGGCCTCCAGGTTGACTCCCATGTAGATCGTCGTCACGGGTGCCGGAAGGGCAGCCTGCCGAAGACGCGCACTGATGGTGCTCTTGCCGGCCCCGTCGGGTCCGACGAGGGCAACGGTGAGACGCGGCCGAGCCAATGGCTTCCCCCTTTGCCATGTGCGAGGGCCAGCGTAGTGCGCCTTTACCCGGATCCGGTCGGGCTCGGGGTATTGAGGCGGGGAGTTCACCAATTCGGGGTACGTGCCTCGCGTGCCGCCTCCAGGACCGCCCGTCCCAGCTCGTGGACGTCGCACGGGTGCGGGTGGGTGACCTTGGCCGAGGGCACGTGGTCGAGACGCTCGGCGAGGAGGCGGGCCTCGAGGTCGCCGGCCGACTCCAGTAGCGGCGAAGGCCGGTCGGGGAACGCGTACCGGAACTGCCGGTAGTGCCCCATCAGGGGCGCGCGCTCCTCGGCCAGCGAGGCGGCCATCCGGCGGGCGATCTCGCCCCGCTCCGCGGCGTGGACGACGGTCTGCTCCGCCTCGTGGCTCAGCACGAGCACGACCGCATCGAGCCGGGCGCTCGGCACCATGCCGTCCGCGCCGAAGAGGTCGGCCGGAGGCACCTGGAGGTATGCCTGGCGACCCAGTGCCGGGGCGATCCGCCGCACCAGCCCTGATCCCTTCCACGACCGGCCGGCCACTCCGTCGGCCACCCGGGAGACGGTCGCCCAGGTACGCAGCCGGCGGCGCTCGGCCGCCGTACGGGAGGCGAGCAGGTCGGGCCGCTGGGCGAGCTGCCAGGCCCACAGCCGGATCGGCTCGGGCAGCCCGAGCATCCGGCCGTCGGGCGGCAGATGGACCCACTCGTCACCGACGTAGCGGGCGCCGTGGCTGGTCGCCGCCAGCAGGGTCTCGGTCTTGCCGCCCTTGGACCAGCCGGTGACCAGGATCCCCTCGCCGTCCACCTCGAGCCCGGTCGCGTGCAGCGGCAGTACGTCCCGGGTCAGCAGCACGAGGTTGACCGTGGCCAAGAGATGGGGCACGGCGGGGATGCCGCGCTCGCAGACGATCTCGGCACCGGGCCCGAGCCGGTCGAACGGGATCTTGGTCCGTCGGGTGCTGCCGCCCTTGGCCGTCAGCAGGTAGAAGGAGTCGTCGTCGTACCCGCTCTCCCCCACGCCGACCAGGGTCAGTGACGCAGGGGCGAGGCGGTCGACGAAGCGGACGGTCAGGTCCGGCTCACGGTCGAGCGTGGTCTCGGGGTGGCCGAGCTGGCGGCCAACCACGGCGACGTCCGCCGGCGTGCCGTCCACCACTCGTACCCCGACCAGGCCATGCAGGTCGAACTCCGTGTGCTCGGCCAGAGAACCCATCAGGAGCGGCCGTCGTGTCGGAGCATCGCCGTGGCGGCCTTCACGTCGGCCCACGTGCGGCCTCGCTGCACTCGCCGTACGGCGTCTGCGAGCCGCACCGCGCGCCGGGCCCTGGTCCGGGCCAGCGCGCCCTCCACCTGGGCCAGGCGGCGGGCCAGCTCCTCGGGGTCGGCGTCGAGCGCCAGCTGCGGGCCCTGCCCCGTCTGCTCGAGGACGCCTGGGTACTCGGCGCAACGCTCCGCGATCTCCTTGCCGGAGGCCGTCCACTGGTGGGTACCCGCGGGGAACGGCCCGGCGCCGGTCGCGGTGTACCCGAAGATCGAACTCAGCGTGATTGCGGCCGCCAGTGCCTCGCGCTGGGCGTCGGTGACCTCCTCGGCCCACCTCTCGGCGCGACGGGCATCGATCGGGTCCCGCGAGCTGGTGCTGCCGTCGGTGAGCTTGGGTGCACCCTGTGCCCTCTGGACCTCGTGGTGGCGGAGCAGCGCATCGTCGAACTCCTCGCCGATCGCGGGCATCAGCTCGCGCAACACGCCCTCGGTGTCGCCGACCAGGTCCTCGTAGCGGCAGAGCGTGAACCGGTCACCGAGGTCACCTGCGGCGGCGAGCATCTGGCGGTTCACGTCGGACCAGTAGCCGACCGCCTCGTCGAAGGCGTAGTGGAAGCTGCGGTGCAGCGATGCCGAAACGGCCCCCCCGTGGCGGACGATGCCCACGAAGACGGCATCGGGAAAGACCTGGCCCATCTCCGCCATGTGGGCGGTGTGGAAGGGGGTCTTGTCACCCCAGCGGTCCTTTCCCTGCGACCGCGCATGGCGCTCGAACATGCCGGTGTAGAACTCGCGAAGGCGGCCGTCGAGCTCCTGCCCCGACCACCCGAGCCTTCCGTACCACTCAGCCCCGTGCTTCCAGCCGGGGATGCGACGGTTGGCGAGCAGGGCTCCCATGAAGCCCGTCTCGGCACCGATCGCGATCCGTGGATGGCTGTCCAGGATGAGGCGCAGCATGGTCGAGCCCGAGCGCATCGAGCCGACGATGAAGATCGGTCCCCCATCCATGCGCGCCATTATGGCCGCCGGCGGAGATCCCCGGGCCAGGTTCCCGGGGACGGTCTGTCAGGGGCGGTAGCCGCCCTTGACGAACACGAAGTCGCCCCAATGGAGCTTCCTGAGCGAGTCCTTGTTCAGGATTCCCCTCCAGTTGACGTGGGCCTGGAGCTTCAGGCTGTTTCCGGTACCCGAGTTGTCGCCGACCACGGCGCCGTACTTCTGCAGGGCGCGGGCGATCACGCGGGCCGCGGGTGACAGGTGGAGGGCGTCGAGGTTGACGCTTCGCTTGAGCCGGACGACGGCCCCCTCGGGCACGACTCCGGTCTTGCCGGACTCGGCCCCGGTCATCGGGAAGTACGCGCTCTTGCCGTTGGGCGTCCTGGAAGCGGTCTCCCACCAGTACACCTCGAGACGGTGGCGGATCTTGCCGCGCTGGATCTCGGCCTTGGTCACGGCCCTGACCGAGCCGGGGATGCCACGGTGGCCGAAGTTGGCCCTGCTCCCGCCCGGAAGTCCGCGGGCGATGCCGTTCGACTGGGAGCCGTAGCGTGACAGGCCGGCCACCGTCCAATGGCCGTTGGCGAACTTGGCGCCCTGGAGGCTCACGACCTTGTCCGTGGCGCGATCGATGACGACCATCGCGGCGTCGTCGGTGCCCATCGGTCGGGCCTTGGCAGGGATGTGCACCCTGACGGTTTGGCCGCTCGACCTGATCCGGTACACCGGGTCGGACGCGCCCGAGGTGTAGACCGGCATGCCCCAGGCGCCCAGCACGAGCTTCAGGTAGTTCTGGGTGTGGGACGCCTTCTGCGAATCCCTGATCCACGCAGCACTGTGGGGGCTACGCGGCGCGTTGCCGAGCTTGGTGTTCCAGTAGCTCGTGGGCTTGAACGGTCGGGCGCCGGTGAAGGCCCTGGCGGCGCCTGCGGAAGGTTGGGTCGCGCCGCGCGCGGCCTGACCGAGGGCCGAGGGGACGGTGGCCGCACCGGCGACGAGGGCGGCGAGAGTGACAGAAAGCAAGAACGGGCGCAGGCGCCCGAGAGACAAGGTCATGGGGGGATTTACCTTGGGGTGTTGGGGGCATCCTTCCCGAGGAGTAAGGCAAAGGTCATGGGGGGATTGCAAGTCGGCGGACGCCAGTGGCGCCGCGCTCAGGCGGGACCTCCGCGTCTCACATCGTGGAACATGCGGTCGATCGCCAGCGCCGTCGCGGAGCTCGAAAAGGCGTCGACGGCGCGCTTCCGGCTCGCGGCGCCCTGCTCCCGTCGCAGCTCCGGATCGACCAGCAGCCCTCGAAGTGCGTCCGCCAGCCGGTGCGGGTCCTTGGTCGGGACGACCGTCCCGCACTCGTGCGTGACCAGCCGCGCCACGTCCCCGACGTCGCTGGCGACCACCGGCAGGCCGGCGGACATCGCCTCGAGGACCGACAAGGGCATCGCCTCCCACCAGGACGGCAGGCAGAACACCTCAGCCTCGGCGTACGCCGCGGGCATCTCCTCGGGCGGCCGGGTGCCCAGCAGCTGGGCGACGCCCTCGGCCGCGTCCAGCACCGGCTCCGCGGCCTCGGGGCCCTCGTCCGGCATGCCGCCGACGAGGAGGAGCTCGTGCTGAACCCCCTCGTCGCGGAGCAGGCGGGACGCCTCGATCAGGTCGAGCACGCCCTTGCGAGGCGTGAGCAGACCGACGTAGAGGATCCGCGGCGGGTGGTGGTCTCCGTCGCCCGGGACGAAACGTTCGGTGTCCACCCCGTTGTCGATCAGGCTCACCCGATCGGCTCCCAGCGCCCGGGCCAGCGTGCGCTCGCCAGCGGACCAGACCGCGACGACATGGCTGACGGGCAGCATGGCCACACGCATCAGCGTTCTCGTCCGCCACGTGGTCAGCCAGGTCTCGATGTTGCCGCCATGCGCGTGCATGACCACCCTGGCCCCGCGCAGCCGGCCGGCCAGGGCCAGCAGCCCGGCCCGGCCGACGGTGACGGCGGGCGCAAGCGCGGAGTGGATGTGGACGATGTCCTGGCCTTTGGCCATCTGGAAGATGCTCCGCGCGTCTCGGAGGGTGCGACCGATGTTGCCCGCGGTCACCTCGCCGCCCTCAGGGGTACCGAAGTGCGCGACGTTGAGGAAGGTGATCTCGTGGAGGTCGCCGAGCTCGCCCTCCCGGAGCGTGTGGAGGAACGTCGGGATCCCACCCCGGTCGGGATACCCCTTGCCGACGAGCAGCACCTTGCTCATGACGAGGCCCCCGCGGCCTTGCTCAGCGCGACGTACCGCTGGAAGAGCTCCTGCGCCTGCGCGAGCAGCCTGGCTGCCCGCGGCCGTTCCAGCGACCCGGCGATCTCGGCCTTCCGGGCCGACCGCTCGGGCGAGGGCCGACCGACCTTGGTCTCGTCCACCTCGCCACGGCTCTCCTGCCGATTCATCTCCTCGACCAGCTCGAAGGCCGCGGCCTCGTTGTCCGGGGTGGCCTGATAGCGCGCGAACGAGGTCCCGAAGCGCTCGTTGAGCCGGTCGATCACGGCCCCGAAGTCGCTGGTGACGTCGTCGAAGAGACCGACCACGAAGGAGTCCCGGGCCCTCCAGGCGGTCCGATAGAAGTCCAGGTACTCCACCAGGGCGTCCTCGGCGTGCAGCCCCCCACGACGAATGAGGTACGACGGAACGGCGTCCTCCGGCGCCCGTACCAGGGCGATCGCGGGGATCCCCAGTCGTTTCGCGCGCAGCAGGTGGGGCCCGCCGTGCAGGTGCCTCCCGAGGTGTGGCTGCTGCCCGTTTGCGATCTGGAAGGCGGCGACGCTGAAGGTGTTGCCCGAACGCGGAAAGCCCTCGATCACCAGCGCAGTGCCCGGCCTGGCCAGAGTGGAGCGCTTGTCGGCGCGCATGTGCATGGTCGCGTCCCAGGCGTAGGGCAGCCTCGATACCGGGCGCCGCACGTGGAGACGGATCCTCATGAGGTCCTGGCCGACGGACACGGCGTCACCGTACCGGCCGCGGCAGGCAGGGCACCCCGAGAACGGTGAAGACCACCAAGAAGGGGTATGCACCACGGCTCCCAGCCCAAGACACGTGTCCTAGGGTGCCGGTGTGACACCGACTGGTGGCAAGCAAGCTGACGAGCTCGTCACCGTGATCATGCCTGCCCGCAACGAGGAGCAGGCGATCCGCGCTGCCCTCGACTCGGTCCTGGCCCAGACCTACCACCACCTCCAGTTCGTGGTCATCGACGGCGGCTCCACCGACCGCACCCGCTCGATCATCGAGGAGCGGCAGGCGCAGGACGCCCGTCTCGAGATCGTCACCAACCCGTTGCCGAGCATCCCCGTCTCGCTCAACCTCGGCCTGGCCGCGGCCCGCGGCCGGTGGCTGGTCCGGGTGGACGCACACAGCACGGTGCCACCGACGTACGTCGCGGACCTGGTGGGGCGCCTGCGCGAGGGCACATGGGCCGGGGTCGGCGGGGTCAAGCCCGGTGTGGGGATCACGCCGGCCGGGCGGGCCATCGCGGCCGCGATGAGCAGCCGCTTCGGTGTGGGCAACAGCAAGTACCACTACGCGACCACCGAGCTCGAGGTCGACCACCTGCCGTTCGGCGCCTACCCGGTCGATCTCCTGAGGGAGGTCGGCGGATGGGACGAGACTCTGGTCGCCAACGAGGACTACGAGCTCGACTACCGCCTGCGTCAGCGTGGTGGCCGACTGCTGCTCGATCCGAGCGTGGTCATCGAATGGCAGTGCCGACAGTCCGTGCCCGAGCTCTATCGGCAGTACGTCCGCTATGGGAAGGGGAAGGCCGACGTGGTGCTGCGCCACCCCACGTCCCTGTCGCCCAGGCACGTTGTCGCGCCCGCGCTGGTCGCCTGGCTCGCGCTGGCCGCGGTCCGTGCCCCGCGACACCCGGGGCAGGCTGCGCTCATGGTCTCGCCGTACGTCGCGGGCGTCGCGGTCGCGACGCGACAGACACGCGCCATCTTGGAGAACGACGCCGACTGGGTGCACCTGCCGGGTGCGTTCACCGCGATGCACGTGGGGTGGGGCTACGGCTTCTGGGCCGGTCTGACCCGCGGCCTGTCGCGCCGGTGCATTCCCAATTCAGGGGATGAGCCCTCCGCGCCCGGTCCGTAGATTCGCTCCCAGCGGTCGTGGTCCCGGGGATGACGCGGCCTTCGACGTACCCGCTCAAGGGGGAACCATGACCGTTCAGTCAGTGCTGCGCTACGCGCCGAAGCACCGACGACGTCGCCGAGGCCCGGGTCTCACGGGCGTGGCCGCCTCGGGGATCACCGCAGCAGTCGGGGTCGTCGCGTTCGGGGCACCGGCCCTCGCGGCCGGGGAACGCGCCGTCTGGCACTTCGACGAGACGTCGGGCACCACCGCGTTCGACTCGTCCGGCAACGGCAACAACGGCACGACGGAGAACGTCGTGATGACCGGCAGCGGGTACGGGTTCAACGGCAACAACTCCAGGGTCGTCGTGCCCTCGTCACCTTCGCTCAACCCGGGAACCGCGCCGTTCTCCTTCTCCGTGACGTTCCAGTCCAGCGTGTCGCCCGGGCCTGGGCTCGACTACGACCTGATGCGCAAGGGTCTCACCACGACGTCCGGCGGTGAGTACAAGGTCGAGATCCTCAACGCCAACGGCAAGGCGCGTGCTCTGTGCGTGATCAAGGACTCGGCGAAGAAGGCGCTGCAGATCCGCGGAAGCACCAACCTGACCGACGGCCAGGTGCACACGATCACCTGCAGCCGCACCAGCAGCGGCCTCACGGTCGTCGTCGACAACCTGGCACCCAAGACCAAGTCCGGGTCGACCGGGTCGATCGCCAACACCGCTCCTCTCGCGATCGGGGCCAAGTTCGAGGGCGGCCCGGAGGGCGACTGGACCAACGGAGTGCTCCTGGAAGCCAGCATCAGCTGACCTGCGGACGCCACAAGGAGCTAGTCCAACCCGAGGTACATCACGTGCAGCCCGACCCGGCCGTGCCGGGCGGAGCGGAAGGCGCCGGGCACGGTGCCGACGATCTCGAACCCGAGCGCCTGCCAGAGGTGGACCGCCGCGGCGTTGGTCTCGACCACGGCGTTGAACTGGATGCCGGCGTAGCCGTGCCGGCGGTGCCAGTCGACGGCGTACGTCGCCAGCGCGCGGCCGACACCCCGCCCGCTGGCCGCGGGGTCGACCATGAACGATGCGGTGCCGACGTGGTCGCCGCGGGAGGGGCGGTTGGGTCCCATCTTCGCGCTGCCGAGCACCCGGGCGTCCTCCTCGAGGACGACAGTCAACCCGGGCGGATGCTCCATCCAGAGTTCGCGGGCCGCCTCGGAGGTCAGGTCGTCGGGGTAGGCATAGGTCTCACCCTCGGCCACGATCGCGGCGAAGAACGGCCAGATCCGCGGCCAGTCGTCGTCGGTGGCAACGCGGATCCTGGGGTCGACGGACTGGTCACTCACCGGTCTGGCCGTCGATCGACTCCCGGATCAGGTCGGCGTGGCCGTTGTGCCGGGCGTACTCCTCGATCATGTGGACCAGGATCCAGCGCAGGCTGAACGGCGTGCCGGTGACCTTGCTCGTGCGGACGGACCGGGTCTCGAGCCCGCCGGATGCCAGCGCCTCGTCGGTGATGGAGTCGGCACGCCGGACGGCTTCGTCGAGGAGCGCGTGCAGCTCCTCGAAACTGTCGCTGGCGGCGGTGCGCCACTCCCAGTCGTAGTCGGTCTCGAAGTCGGCGGTGTCGAACGGCGGCATGTAGTCGCGGCCGAGGAAGTAGACCTCGAACCAGTTCGACTCGACCAGGGCGAGGTGTTTCATCATCCCGCCGAGGGTCATGTCGGACGGCGCAAGCGGCTGCGCCAACTGCTCCTGAGTGAGGCCCGAGCACTTCCAGCGGAGCGTGTCGCGCTGATAGGTGAGGAAGCCGCGCAGCGTCGCCGCTTCGTCGCCGAGGAGCGGCGGGTCGACGCGCGGGTCGCCCTGGTCGCCGACACCCTGGTCACTCACCGGTGGCCCCGTCGATCGACTCGCGGATCAGGTCGGCGTGCCCGTTGTGCCGGGCGTACTCCTCGATCATGTGGAGCAGGATCCAGCGCAGGCTGAACGCGCCGTCCTGCGAGCTCGACTCCACGGACTCGGCCTCCAGGCCGCCAGCCGCGAGGGCATGGTCGATGGCGGCATCGGCGCGGCGTACGCAGTCGTCGTAGAGCGTGCGCAGCTCGTCGGGGCTGTCGTCGGCGGCCGTGCGCCACTCCCAGTCGGGATCGGCATCCCAGTCGATGTCGGTGAACGGCGGTGGGTAGGGCTCGCCGACGAGGGTGTTCCCGAACCAGCCGACCTCGTTGAGCGCGAGGTGTTTCATCATCCCGCCGAGGGACATCGTCGAGGGAGCGTGCGGCTGCGCGAGCTGCTGCTGGGTGAGACCCGCGCACTTCCAGCGGAGGGTGTCGCGGTGGTAGTCGAGGAGGCCACGAAGGCCGGTTACCTCGTCGGCCCGGATCGGTGCCTCGGTCCGCGTGGTCTTGTCGAACGTCTGCGTCATGGCCTCGACGCTATCCACGGTCACCGACGTGTCGCACCACGTTTCTCCTCGGCGTACGACGGGCCCGTCACTGACCCGTCTGACCGTCGATCGACTCGCGGATCAGGTCGGCGTGGCCGTTGTGCCGGGCGTACTCCTCGATCATGTGCAGGAGGATCCAGCGCAGGCTGAAGCGGCCGCGCCCGTCGGGGGCGTCCGCGACGGAGAGCCCGTCGAGGCCCACGCCGTCGGTCGACAAGGCCTCGTCGAGCACGGCGTCCGAGCGGCGTACGGCCTCGTCGAACAGCGCGAGGAGCTGCTCGGGGGTGTCGTGCTGGGCGGTGTGCCACTCCCAGTCACGGTCAGCGTCCCAGTCGACGGTGTCGAAGGGAGGCATCAGGCCACCGCCCATGAAGTCGTCCTCGAACCAGCTCTGGTCGACGATGGCGAGGTGCTTCATCATGCCGCCGAGGGTCATGTCAGAGGGCGGAAGTGGCTGCGCGAGCTGCGCCTGGCTCAACCCCGAACACTTCATCCGGAAGGTGTCGCGGTGGTAGTCGAGGAAGCCCCGGAGGGTCGTGACCTCGTCCGCGCGTAGGGGGCGCTCGGTGCGTTCCATGATCTTGGACGCTAGTCCTGGTGGTCGCTGATCGCACTGTGGTTTCGGCTCACCACACGCCGAGGATGTCACCGGCGATCCGGACGATGAACGCGGAGACCACGACGATGAAGAAGATCCGGACGAAACGCGCGCCTCGCGCCACCGCGGTGCGGGCACCGAGGTAGCCACCGAGCAGGTTGGCGATCCCCATCGCGAAGCCGACGTGCCACAGCACGGCGCCCTGCGGCACGAAGACGCAGAGGGCGGCCAGGTTGGTGGCCCAGTTGGCAAGCCGCGCCTTGGCCGACGCCTCGAGGAAGCTGTAGCCGAGCAGGCCGACCAGGGTGATCACGAAGAAGGTGCCGGTACCAGGCCCGAGCGCTCCGTCGTAGAAGCCGATGACCGCTCCGACGGCCATGGCGGCCCCGACGTGACGCCGACCGGCATACCGCAGCTCGGTGGTCTCCCCGAGGGCGGGCCGGAAGAGCACGTAGCCGCCGACCACGATCAGCACCACGAGCACGATCGGCTCGAACGCTGCCGAGGAGATGTGAGACCCGACGAACGCACCGCAGACCGAGCCGACGAACGCGCAGGCCATCAGCGGCCCGAAGGTGTGCGGGTCGGGCTTGATCCGGCGGTAGTACGTCGCGCTGCTCACCGTCGTGCCACAGATCGAGCTCAGCTTGTTGGTCGCGAGGACCTGCACCGGCGAAGCACCCGGAAGGCCGATCAGGAGCGCCGGCAGCTGGATCAGCCCACCCCCGCCGACCACGGCGTCCACGAATCCCGCCGCCAACCCGGCCAGCCCGAGCAGCACCAGGGTCGTCGTGGAGGGGTCGGTCACCGACTAGTAGAAGCCGTGCCGGGCGAGCGGTCCGCGGAGCTCGCGTTCCTCGTACGCCAGGTGGCTGAGCAGCCGGTCGGCGAGGGCGTCGATGGCCCGCTCGACGGCGTCGAGCGAGGACCCGTCGCCGTCACGGACCAAGCCGACGAGGGAGCGGTCGACCTCGGTCGAGCAGGCCGTGGATGACCTCGTGCTCGGCGTGGAGCCGGTCCAAGCACCGGCGCGGCAGCGGGCTCTGCGCGACGAAGATGCGGGAAGACGCTGGCGTCCTCGAGGCCGTGGTGACCGTTGACGAAGCCGCAGTAGGACTGGCAGTAGGCGCCCAGCGTCCAGTTGTTCTGGCGTAGCGTCATCTCGTTCACGCCGGCCCGTGCCTCGCCCACGGTCAGCACCCCGCGGCGTACCTCGGCGATGAGGTCGCGGAGCCGGTCGAGCTCGCCGCGCAGGTGGTCGTGGATGGCGACGAGGTGCTCGACGGTGGTCAGCTCCACCGCGTCGTACGACGCGTCGAGGGCTCGGCCAGCGTGGGCCGGGTCGACTCGTCCCAGGTCGTGTCATCGATCATCGCGAGCCCAACCTAACGACCTAGGCTGAGCGGGTGCGCATCGTCTCGCTGCTGCCGTCGACGACGGAGATCCTCTTCGCGATCGGCGCCGGCGACGACGTGGTGGGGGTGACCTTCGAGTGTGACTATCCGGCCGAGGCGCGCTCTCGCCGGATCGTCTCGACGTCCGCGATGCCCGAGGGGATGACGCCGGCCGAGATCGACGCGTTCGTGGTCGAGGCCATGACCCGCAGGTGACGACCTCTACCACCTGGACGAGGGCGCGTTGTCCGGGCTTGATGCCGATCTCGTCGTCACCCAGGACCTGTGCGCGGTCTGCGCGGTCGACGTCTCGGTCGTGGACGACGCGCTGGCCCACCTGGGCTGCACCGCGGAGGTGCTCACCATCGATCCCCACACGCTCGACGAGGTGCTGGAGTCGATCGTGACACTGGGCCGGGCGACTGGCCGCCTGGCGTCCGCGGACTCACTGGTGGCCGAGCAGCGGCGCCGGCTCGATGTCGTACGCCGTGAGACGGCCGGAGCGGCCGAATCACGCGAGGGCCCCGGGTGATGTTCCTGGAGTGGACCGACCCGCCGTTCGCACCGGGCCACTGGATCCCGGAGATGATCGAGATCGCCGGCGGCGAGCCGCTGCTCGCGACCCCCGGCGGAGAAGTCGCGGCGGGTGACGTGGGAGCAGGTCCACGCCGCCGATCCCGAGATCGTGATCGTGGCGCCCTGCGGCTTCGACCGCGACGGCTCCCAGCGGCTGGCCGACGACCTGGTCGCGAGCGGCGTCCTGCCGACCGGCGTACCCGTCCACGCGGTCGACGCCAACGCCTCCTGGGCCCGCCCCGGCACGCGGCTCCCGGAGGGTGTCGAGGAGCTCGGAGCGATCCTGCGGACGCTCACCGCTCGCTCGCCTGCGTGACGGGTCGATGTCAGGCCGCCTTGCCCGCAAGCGGGCTGGTGTCAGGCCGCCTTGCGAGCAAGCTCGCTTCGGCGTTCGCTCCGGACGTTCAGTCGCGGCTTCGCCGCGCCTGAACGTCCTCACTCAACCCAGTCCCCTCGGCCACCGAACCAGTCGCCGTAGTGGTCGCCGAACCCGGCCGGCCCGCGTGAGCCGAGGTACGAGCCGACCACCGCGGCGCCGAGGTCGTCGAGCTCGGGCGCGACCACCCGGCCGCCGACCCGCCGTGCCATGGAGTCGACGAACCGGGCGAGCCCCGGATCCGAACCGAGCCGGAAGAACGTCGCCTGGGCGCCGAGTCGGCCCGAGTTGTCGAGCTCACGGACCGAGTAGGCGACGGTCAGCGGGTGTGGCGGGTACTCGAAGTAGACCTCACCGTTCGGCTCGAGGTGCGACGTCGGCTCGCCGTCGGTGACGATCAGTAGCACCGGCTGGGCGCTCGGGTGCTTGCGGAAGAACCGGTTGGCCAGCAGCAATGCGTGGTGCAGGTTGGTGCCCTTGTCCCACATCGCGTCGAGGCCCGTGAGCTCCTCGATGTCCATCACCTGAGCGTGGCGGCCGAAACCGATCAGCTGCAGGGCGTCGCCGCGGAATCGCGAGCGGATCAGCGTGTGCAGGGCGAGGGCCGTGCGTTTCATCGGCACCCAGCGGCCGTCCATCGCCATCGAGAACGACGTGTCGACGAGCAGCGCCACTGCCGCCTGCGTGCGGGCCTCGGTCTCGGACACCTCGACGTCGCCGACCTGGAGACGGACGCGAGGTCCGTTGTTCGAGCCTGTCGAGACCATCGGCCCCGCTTCGCCCACCGTCCGTCGTACGGCGTTGGTGATCGTGCGCGTGACGTCCCACGGCTCGGTGTCGCCGAACTCCCACTCCCGCGTGGCCCCGGAGAGCTCGCCGGCGGCACCGGCCTGACGCAGCTCGCGCTGACCCTGCCGGCCGCTCATCCGGGTGGCGACGTCCTTGAGCAGCGCCTTGCCGAGCTGACGCATCGCCTTCGGGCTGAGCTTGAGCTGGCCGTCGCTGCTCCGTTTGAGGTAGCCGGAGTCGCGCAGGGCCTGCTCGAGCCGCTGGAGCGTCCGTGCGTCGACGGCGGCGTCGTTGCCCAGCTGCTGGGCGAGCCGGTCGAGGTCGATGTCGTCGAGCCGGGCACCGTCGTACGACTGGGCCAGCTGCTCGGCGAGGTCGTCGAGGTCGGCGAGGTCCTGCAGGACCCCGGTTCCGTCGCCGAGGCCGAGCCCCTGCTCGCCCTCGAAGCGTTCGGCGCCCCGCCAGTCCTCCCCCGGCCGAAGGGCCTGGAGGTTCGCGTCGAGCTGGGCGAGCTGCTGCATCAGGGCGGGGGAGCCGAACGCCTGCCCCGCGAGGGCCATCAGCTCGGCTCGCTGCTCGGCCGTCATCGAGTTCATCATCCGCTGGGCGGCGGCGGCCCGGGCGGCCAGCGCGTCGATCAGCTCGTCGACGCTGCGCGGGTTCTCCGGGAAGAAGTCGCCGTGCTTGTCCATGAAGTCGGCGAAGTCACGCTCGGTGTCCTCGCCCCGCTGGTGCTTCGAGAGCAGGTCGTTGAGGTCGGTGAGCATCTCGTTGATCGCCGCCCGGTCCTCGTCCGTGGCGCTCTCGAGTGCTTCCTTCATGCCGGCGAACCGCTGGTCGAGCATCTCCCGGCCCAGCAGATCCTTGATCCGCTCGTAGTCCTCGCGTGCTTCGCGGCTCTGCCAGTCGTACGAGGTGAGCTCGCTGACCGCAGCCGCGGTCGACGGCGGGAGATTGTCCAGCGTGAGCTCGCGCAGAGCACGGTCGCCCTCGTCGAGGCCGATGTCACGGGCGAGCTGCCCGCGCTCGCTGAGGATCGCGTGGTCGAGCAGCTCGCGGACCTCCTGCAGGGTGCCGTCGAGGTTGTGCCGCTGCGTGAGCTCGCGCCGCTTGTCGGCGATCCGCCGAGCCAGGTCGTCCAGGCCGCGTTGGCTCTGGCCGCCGCGGCGGAGGAACTCCCGCATCGCCCGCTCGGGCGAGTAGCCAGCCATCACGTCCTCGCCGATGGAGTCGAGCGCCTCGGCGATGTCGACCGGCGGGGCCAGCGGGTCGGGACCGCCGTCGTACGCCGTGTAGTGCGAGCGCGGCTGGTGGTGCCTAGCCATCAGCGCGCTCCACGAGCATGCCGGCCCGGAGCACGCGCGGGATCTCGGCGACCTCGTCCACCCGGGCGACCAGCCTCGCCACCTCGTCGCCCGGCGAGGTGGAGTCCACCTCGACGACGTACGTGATGCCCGTCGACACCCAGCTCTCCATGTCGAACTCGCCCCGCGCCGCGACGCGCACACCTCGCACCGGGATGCCCATCGCCTCGCCCTCGCGGAACGCGTCGTTGAGGACGCAGAGAGCGACCGCCACGTGCAGGACTCCGGCTCCGTTCGGCGCTGCCTGGACGCGCACCCCGTCCTCGGTCCAGACGTGCGGGACGACCCAGCCGTCGGCCTCGTCGACCATCAACGACCCGGACGTGAGCATCACCGGGAAGTCGTCAGTCTTTTCGGGGTCCCCGCGGCGTTGTTCGTCGAGGGAGCGAAGCGGAGGAGACGAAGAACGTCGTGGGGTGTTACCCATAGACCGTCTCCCCGCCGCCGGACTCCTTGCTGATCTTCCGGGCCAGGTAGAGCCCCTCGAGGGCGAGCTCGATGGCACCGGCCCGCTCGCCGTCGTTGCGGGCGTCGAGCCGGTCGCAGACCTGGTCATAGAGGTCGGACTCGCCGAGCACGGGCAGACCCATCAGGAAGTCGCGAGCCGTGACCTGCTCACCGGTAGTGACCATCTGGCCGGCCTCGATCCGGTCGACCAGCAGCGCGAAGTCGATGCCACGGAAGTGGCTCCGGACTGCCTCGGCGGTCGCCGTCCGGAGCAGGTGGGTCAGGATCTCGATCTCGCGACCCTCCTCCCCCGTCTCGAACTCGATCTTGCCGCCGAGCACGTCGACGGCGGTCTCGAGATCGACCACGCGGGCGACCGGCTCCTCCTCGCCCTGCCGTGTCGCGCGGTGCAGGGCGGAGGCGGCGACGGTCTCCGCCCCGGAGATCGCGAACCGGGCGCTCACCCCGGACCGCTGGTCGACGGAGTTGGACTCGCGCAGGTTGCGGGTGAAGCGGGCGAGGATCTCGACCAGGTGGTCAGGCACCTCCGCGACGAGGTGCGCCTCCTGCCGGACCACCGCGATCTCGTCGTCGAGCTCCGTCGGGTAGTGGGTGCGGATCTCCGCCCCGAACCGGTCCTTGAGCGGGGTGATGATGCGGCCACGGTTGGTGTAGTCCTCGGGGTTGGCGCTGGCCACGACCAGGGTGTCCAGCGGGAGACGCAGTACGTAGCCGCGGATCTGGATGTCGCGCTCCTCCATCACGTTCAGCATCGCGACCTGGATCCGCTCGGCGAGGTCGGGGAGCTCGTTGATCGCGACGATGCCGCGATGGCTGCGCGGGATGAGCCCGAAGTGGATGGTCTCCGGGTCGCCGAGGTGACGGCCCTCAGCCACCTTCATCGGGTCGACGTCGCCGATCAGGTCGGCGACCGAGGTGTCTGGCGTCGCGAGCTTCTCGGCGTACCGCTCGTCACGGTGGCGCCACTCGATCGGCAGCTCGTCACCGAGCTCGTCCGCGCGGCGCCGGGACTCGTGCGTGATCGGTTCGTAGGGGTGCTCACCGATCTCGGCGCCGGCGATCACCGGCGTCCACTCGTCGAGCAGGCCGACCAGCGAGCGCAGCAGCCGGGTCTTGCCCTGCCCGCGCTCACCGAGCAGCACGACGTCGTGGCCGGCGAGCATCGCCCGCTCGAGCTGCGGGATCACCGTGTCGTCGAAGCCGTGCATCCCGGGCCAGGGGTCGTCGCCGGCGGCGAGCTTGGCCAGCAGGTTGTCGCGGAGCTCGGTACGCACGGGCTTCTGGACGTGCCCGGACTCGCGGAGCTGTCCGAGGGTGCGAGGAGTAGGAGCGTCGGTCACGACTTCCACGCTAGTCCCGCACGCAACGGGCGCTGGAGGGAGCCGCGATCAGGAATCCTCCCGACGGGCGGAGACCTCCATGGAGCGCTCGTGCAGGGCGCCGCGTACGGCGACCAGCGCCTGGCCGATGGCATTGAGGCGGTGGTCCGCGTCGTTCAGCCGCGACTGCACGGCGAGGTCGGAGAAGAAGTTGTCGAACCACACGTCGAGGGTGCGGGTGAGCTCGGTGACGCCGACGCCGCCGATCACCGCCCCGTCCATGTGCACGTCGGCGAGCTCACGTCGCAGTCGCGTCAGGGCATCGTCGACGGCGTGCATGTAGCCCTCGGCATCGTCGATCCGGTCGTGCTTGACCAGGCTCGAGAACAGCCCGCCCCCGAGCCACGTGTCATAGGTTCCCCACGCCCGCGCGCTGTCGACCTTCCGCTGCGCCTCGCCCAGGCTGGTCAACGCCGCCTCGCACGCCTGCTGTGCTTCCACGATCTCGCGCAGCTGGTCCTGGTCGTCCGCCGAGGCCTGAGTCATGGCCTCACCCTAGGGTGCCGCCAGACTGGGTCCATGACCCGGCGGATCATCGGCATCGCGGGCCCGCCCGGCGCCGGCAAGACGACGTACGCCGAGCGGCTGGTGGCCGAGTCCGAGCGGACCGACGTGCGCGCGGCGTACGTGCCGATGGACGGCTTCCACCTCGCCGACGCAGCGCTCTCCGCGCTTGGCACCCTCGACCGCAAGGGCGCGCCCGAGACCTTCGACGCGTGGGGGTACGCCGCATTGCTGGCCCGGCTGCGCCGGCGGGCCGACCACGTCGTCTGGGCGCCCGGCTTCGAGCGTGACCTGGAGCAGCCACTGGCTGCCGCGATCGGGATCGGTCCCGAGGCGGAGCTGGTGGTGACGGAGGGGAACTATCTCCTCCTCGACCGTCCGGAGTGGCGGGCGGTGCGCGCCGCGCTCGACGAGGTGTGGTTCCTGGACTGCCCCGACGACGTGCGTCGCCCGCGGCTGGTCACGCGACACGTCGAGTTCGGCAAGTCACGCGCGGACGCCGAAGCCTGGGTGGCGCGGGTCGACGACGCGAACGCCGTGCTGGTGGCGGCGAGCCGGAACCGTGCGGACCGCGTGATCGACGCTCAGCGCGAGGACGGATAGGACGAGACCCTGGCCCCGACCTCCTCCGTGTGGCCGGGACCCGGGTCTCCCGGGGGGGACGGACGTGGGGGGTGAGCCGTCCTCATCCCAAGGCTGCCTCGATCCGAGTTTCATACACCAGGGTGCATCGTCATCCGCACCCGGGACGATGGTCCCGAAACTCCGGGACGTTCAGCAGGCCCTCAGTGCGCCGCGTCGCCACCCAGCAGCCTGGACGCCAGGACGGCGGCCTGCGTACGCCGCTCGAGACCGAGCTTGGACAGGATGCTCGAGACGTAGTTCTTGACCGTCTTCTCGGCCAGGAACATCCGCTCGCCGATCTGCCGGTTGGTCAGGCCCTCGGCGATCAGGCCGAGCAGCTTGAGCTCCTGCTCGGTGAGCTCACTCAGCTCGGGCACCGTCGCCGGGCCGTTGCGCACGCGATCGAGGACGCGTGCGGTCAGGGCCGGGTCGATCAGGGAGTTGCCGGCCGCCACCTGACGGACCGCCCCGACCAGGTCGTGGCCCGCGATCTCCTTGAGCACGTAGCCCGAGGCGCCGGCCATGATTGCGGCGAAGAGCGCCTCGTCGTCGTCGTACGACGTGAGGATCAGCGCGCGGACGTCGGGGTCGACCGCACGCACGGCCCGGCACACCTCGATGCCGGATCCGTCTGGCAGTCGCGCGTCGAGCACGGCCACATCCGCCCGCAGCGCCGGGATGCGCGCGGTCGCCTCCGCGGCCAGCCCGGACTCGCCGACCACGACGATGTCACCGGCCGACTCGAGCAACGCACGCAGCCCGTGCCGGACGACCTCGTGGTCGTCGAGCAGGAAGACCCGTATCCCCGAGGAGGTGTCACCCATGGAGTAGTTCTAGCAAGGTCCGCCATCCACCGTGGCAGAACTCGCAGTGGCAGGGCTCCAGGTCAGGCGGTGGTGAGGGTACGCCGGCCGGAGTACGCCGCGAACCGGTCGAGTGCCGACAGGTCGTCCGCGGGCGCGACTGCGTCGGCGAAGGCCGAGCCGCGACCGCCCTCGATCACCTGCCCGGCGAGCTCGGCGAGGTAGGCGACGACCTCGTCGGAGACCTCGATCGTCTGCCCACTGCCCTGTGCCAGGTCCCAGCCGTGCAGCAGGAGCTCGACGTCGATCACGGTGGGGCCGAAGGCGGCGGGCAGCTCGTGCCCGGCCGGGTCGGTGACCGTGCCGTCCAGTCCGCGCTCGCGCCACGCACTCAGCGCGGCATCGGCGAGCCACGACACCTTGGTCTCGAGCGATCCCTCCTCGGGGATCGACAGCGCGACTCCGGCCATGCCACCGAGCCCGATCATCGACTCCATCAGGTGGACCGCCATCTGATGGCAGCTCATGTCCGGGCAGGGCGTCGGCTTCGGCCTGTCGTCGGCGGTCAGCCCACGGAGCATCGGCTGGATCGCGGCCAGGGCGGCGTACCCGGCCACGATCGGGTCGAGGTTCTCGGGCGCCCAGGCCCAGTCGTCCCGACCGGCGTCGCCCTTGACGGCGAGCAGCTCGAGCCGCTCGAGGTAGTGGTTCCAGCCCTCCGCATGACCATCCACCTGCTGCTGGGTCGGAAGTCCTTCATGGGTGAGTGTGACCCGGCTCCCCGCCCCGGTCGGCTCGACGGTCACGGTGACGGTCGACGCATCCGGTGGGAGGACGTCGTCCCCCAGCCACCCCCAGCCGTAGACGACGCGACGGCCGGGGTCGACCTCGCGGATCGTGCCGCCCGCCGTGTGGCTGGGGGTGACCTGCCAGTGCCACGACCCGCCGGCTCGGAGGTCGACGGTGGCGCAGACGGAGGTCCAGCGGCGGAGCCGCTCGGGTTCGGTGACCAGCGCGAAGGCCTCGTCCGCGCTGATCGGCAGGTCGACGGTCGAGCTGTAGGCCGGGCCTTGGTCGGGGTTCATGTCGGTGCTCATGGCTTCTCCTCGGGTGTGGGTGCGGTACGACGGGCGTCGGCCAAGCGGTCGGCGTCTCGGACGAGCTCGTCGAACTCATGGGTCCAGAAGGAGGCGATCTCGGCCTGGAGCCGCGCGATCCCCGAGGGCTCGACGCGGTAGAGCCGTTGGCGTCCTTGCTGCTCGGCGCTCACCAGCCCCACCTCGGTCAGGACTCCGAGGTGCTGGCTGATCGCCGATCGGGTGACGTCGAAGCGTTCCGCGACGTCGCCGGCGTACATCGGACCGCTCGCCAGCAGCTGCAGGATGCGGCGCCGGGTCGGCTCCGCGGCGGCTGCAAGCGGGTCGGTCACGCGGGAATACGTTAGCCGTCACTAAAGTATTGGGCAAGCGTCACGCCGAAGCCGAGGTCCGGCAGCGGGGTTACGATCCAGCAAGAGCCGCTCCCGGGAACGCGGCCGAATGCCGACAGTCGCCGGGAGGCGCCGTGACCGATGCCAGACGCCCCCAGGGGCAGATCCATGTGATCGGGGCCGGGCCGGTCGGTCTCTTCCTGGCCGCGCTCCTCCAGTCGGTCGAGGGTGAGCAGATCCGCCTGTACGAGCACCGCCCTACCTACACCCGGACGCGGATGGTGTCGCTCTCGGAGTACCTCGTCGCCGACTCGATCGAGAGCTACGGGGCCGACGAGATCGATGGTCAGGACGTGCAGGCGATCTTCGACCCCACCGAGCTCGAGTTCCGACTGGCCTACCGGCGGAAGGTCGCCCCGGACCTCCGAGCGCTACTGGAGGAGTGGACGCGCGGCTTCGTCCCTCTCAACACGATCGAGAACGCCCTGAGCGACCTGATCGAGTCCCGTGCCTCCGCGAACGTGGAGCGGGTCACGGCCCGTCTCACCGTGGACGAGGTGCTCGACATGCTGGGGCCGGACGACATCGTGGTGGACTGCACGGGCTCGCGGGCCCTGATGCGCGATCTCCTGGTCCCGGGCGACGACCTCGATGTGCGCGACCGGAACACCAGGACGTTCCACCTCGAGAACGCGCTCGTGATCACGTTCCTCTACGGGCAGCACTACGAGTGCAACGAGTACTGCAAGTACTACAAGAACGTCGACAACAAGGGATACAAGTTCATCCCGGCGGTGCACCGGACCCACTACGACGGTGCGGTCAGCCACGTCACCGGCATCGTGACCATCAGTCAGGCGGAGTTCGACGCGATGCCGCCGCGGTTCGACGGCGCCTGGCTCCGCGAACATTTCCCGAACATCTCGACGTCGATGGACGGCTTCATCCACCGGGTGAAGGAGGAGACCCACGGCGAGCTCCTCGGCGATCTCGAGATCACCAGGATCCCCCTCGACGTCTACCGCGCCTGGAACTTCACCACCAGGAGCTGGCACGCCTCGGGTCGCGACCACCCCCTGGCAAGGACGCCGGTGTTCCTGCTCGGTGACTCAGCGATCGGCTCGCCGTACTTCCAGTCCGTCTCGCTCGGGCTCGAGTGCGCCTTCTTCGTAGCCGGGCACCTGGCGAACCGCGCCCTGCCGATGGCGGAGATCTTCGACCGGTACGAGCGGTTCATGTACCAACAGTGGCTGCGCGTCTACATGCGCACGCAGATGATCAAGCACAACAAGGACGTCCTCGAGTCCGTCGACGACACCGACCAGCTGCTGTCGCAACTGCACATCTACTAGGACGCGCGAGTCGAGCGCGCATCGGCGCTGTCCATCCGGGGCTCGCGTTGCCGATCACGATCCGCATCGTGCCGTCGCGCTGCCGGCCGCGACCCTCGAACACACGTTGGTGGGTGCGCGGCGGTCTGGGAGGGGTGCGGCGGGACCAACGTGTGTCCGTGCGCCCGCCGTGGGCTACGAGCCGGCGAGGAAGGCCAGCAGGTCCTGGCGGGTGAGGACTCCGACCGGCTTGCCGTCCTCGTGGACGAGCACCGCATCGGCGTCCTCGAGCATCGCCACGGCGGCCCGGGCCGACTCCGCGGAGCCGATCGTGGGGAGGGGCGGGGACATGTGGTCCTCGACCCGGTCGGTGAGGTGGGCGGCGCCGGTGAACAGCGCATCGAGCAGGGTGCGCTCGGAGACGGACCCCGCGACCTCGGCCGCGACGATCGGCGGCTCGGCGCGGACGACCGGCATCTGGGAGACGCCGTACTCCTGGAGGATCGCGACGGCCTCGGCGATGGTCTCGTTGGGGTGCGTGTGGACGAGATCGGGCAGTCGGCCGTCCTTGCCGCGCAGCACCTCGCCGACGGTCTGCTCGGTCGCGTCGGAGCCGGTGGCGAAGCCGTACTGCGCGAGCCACTCGTCGTTGAAGACCTTGGTCAGGTAGCCGCGTCCGGAGTCGGGCAGCAGGACGACGATCACGGCGTCCTCACCCTCGGGCGTGCCGGCCAGCTCCTGAGCGACCTGACGGGCGGCGTACGCCGCCATCCCGGACGACCCGCCGACCAGCATCGCCTCCTCGCGGGCGAGCCTGCGGGTGAACGCGAACGAGTCCGCGTCCGAGACCTCGATGACGCGGTCAGCGACGTCGCGGTCGTAGGTCTCGGGCCAGAAGTCCTCGCCAACGCCCTCGACGAGGTACGGGCGGCCGCTCCCGCCGGAGTACACCGAGCCGGACGGATCGGCGCCGATGACCTGGAGATCGGGTCCTCCTCGTTCGGCACTGCGCTCCTTGAGGTAGCGCCCGACACCAGTGATCGTGCCGCCGGTGCCCATGCCGCACACGAAGTGGGTGATGCGCCCGTCGGTCTGCTGCCAGATCTCGGGGCCGGTCGTCTCGTAGTGCGACAACGGGTTGTTCGGGTTGGAGTACTGGTCGGGCTTCCAGGCGCCGGGCTCCTTCGAGAGCCGGTCGCTGACGTTGTAGTAGGAGTCCGGGTGCTCGGGGGCGACGGCCGTCGGACAGACCACGACCTCGGCGCCGTACGCCTTGAGCACGTTGCGCTTGTCCTCGCTGACCTTGTCCGGGCAGACGAAGACGCACCGGTAGCCCTTCGCCTGCGCCACCATCGCCAGGCCAACGCCGGTGTTGCCGGAGGTCGGCTCGACGATCGTGCCGCCCGGCTGGAGCTCGCCGGAGGCCTCGGCGGCTTCGATCATGCGTGCCGCGATGCGGTCCTTCACCGAGCCGCCAGGGTTGAGGTACTCGACCTTCGCAAGCACCAGCGGCGAGGAGGCGGCGTCTGTGGGCAGGTCGAGGGTCCTCGACAGCCGGACCAGCGGTGTGTTGCCGACGAGGTCAAGCAGCGACTCGGCGTACTCCATGCGGGTCAACATAGCCGCGCCTCGACAGCCGGTGCGCATCGACGACGACGGGCCCGGAGGGTGCTTCCTCCGGGCCCTCTGACCCGGCCGGGCGTCGGCTCGGGCGACCTTCTAGGTTTGCAGCATGGGGAAGGCCGCGGCGGCACGCAGGCTGGCCTCCGCCGCCGCGTTCGGGGGCGGGGGCCTCTCCGTGTTGGGCGCGGGCCTGTACGGCGTGCTGCGCGGTGAGGCGGCCCTCGCGCGTCGGGTGATCGGCAACGCCGGCGATGAGCCGCCGCCCGACTCGACCGGCTGGTACGGCCGTGGACGTCCCGGCCCGGCGATCAAGGTCGCCCTTCTGGGCGACTCCAGCGCGGCCGGCTACGGCGTCGAGCGCCTCGTGGAGACGCCGGGCGCGTTCCTGGCCAGCGGGCTGGCCAAGGAGGCCGACCGCCGGGTCCATCTGCGCACGTACGCGAAGGTCGGCGCGCAGTCGTCCGACCTCGACGGCCAGATCGACCGCGCATTGCGGAACGACCCGGACCTCGCGGTGATCCTGATCGGCACCAACGACGTCACCCACCGGGTACGCCCGTCCCAGTCGGTGCGCTATCTCTCCGAGGCGGTCAGCCGGCTCACCGACGCCGGGGTGAAGGTGCTGGTCGGCACCTGCCCCGACCTGGGCACGGTCAAGCCGATCCCTCCTCCGCTCAAGCAGGTCGCCCGGTCGATGTCGCGCCGGCTCGCCGCCGCCCAGGCGATCGTGGCGGTCGAGCAGGGCGGCGTGGCGGTCTCGCTGGGCTCGATCCTCGGGCCGGACTTCGCCGCCGCCCCGGCGGTGCTGTTCGGCCCCGACCAGTTCCATCCGTCCGCCGAGGGATACCGGGCGCTCGCCGAGGTGCTCGTGCCGTCCGCCCTCAACGCGCTGGGCTTCGGCGATGACGAGGCCCGGCGGCGTACCCGCGGTGAGGGAACGATGCCGGTCGCCAAGGCCGCCGTCCGTGCTGCGCGCACGCCCGGAACCGAGCTGGGAGACAAGAAAGGCCTCTGGGTCGAGCTGCGCCGGCGTGCCCGGCTGCGCTCCGACCCCGAGGCCCCTCAGGACGCCGAAGAAGAGGACGTCGTCAGCGACGCATGATCGCCAGGATCCGCAGCAGGTTGGTGTAGATCCAGACCAGGCTGACGGTCAGGGCGAACGCCGCGCGCCACGACTCGCGCTCCGGGAGGCCGGCGCGGATCCCGTTCTCGACGAAGTCGAAGTCGAGGATCAGCATGAAGATGCCGAGGACGAGGCCGGCGAGCGAGAACAGGAGCCCGGTGAACCCGAAGCCGTAGACGCCGAGGCCGGCGCCGAACAGGCCCAGGACGATTTCGAGGATGCCGAGGCCGACCATCCCGAACATGGCAGCGATGACGCCCATCCGGAACTTGTTGCTGACCTGGATGTCGAAGAACCGATACGCCGCGAGCGTGCCCGCGAAGGCCGCGAACGTGCCGATCACCGCCTGGATGACGATGCCGTCGCCGTAGGTGTAGTCGAAGAACTTGCTGAACGCGCCGAGCGCGACGCCCTCCGCGGCGCAGAAGAGGAGCACGAGCGCCGGGCTGATCACCCGCTTGAAGGAGTTGGCCATCGAGAGCCCGAACGCAGTGAGGCCGCCGATCGTCATCGCGGCGTACAACTGCGACATGGCGGTCTGCGAGAGGACCTCGGTACGGTCGCCGAGTGCCGGTGTGAGGATCCACGTCGCGAACGCGGTCACGACCACCACGAGCAGCGCCAGGCCGGTCTTCTGCACGACGCTGTCGATCGTCATCCGAGCAGGAGGTGCCTGCGTGCCCGGGGTGCCGACGCTCCAGGTCGAGGGGTCCGTGCCGTAGCCCTGGTGCGTGGCGCCGCTGCCTCCGTAGACCTGGTTGCCGTAGGCGTTGGACGTCCGGCCGTTGAACTCGTTGGAGTTCCGGAACACCGGGTTGTTGCTCTGCATGGTCTCCTCCTTGGAGGCCGACGGCGTCCGTCGCTCTGACGGTCCGCTCGAGACGATGTTAGCCAGTGGATCGCGGCGTACCCGAGAGTAAGCGCGGAAGCACAGCCTCCCTTCAGGTCCGGCCCCGGTGTTGGTCGGGGGTCGGCGCTGTTAGCGTCGCCGGATGCGCTTCGCCCTCAGCGTGCCGCCGTTCACCGATCCCGCCGTCGTCGTCCGCTGGGCCCGCGCGGCGGAGGCGAACGGGTGGGACGGGTTCTTCCTCTGGGACCACCTGCGCTGGGATGACAAGGCCGAGGTGCACGATCCGTGGACGCTGCTCGGCGCGATCGCCACCGCGACCTCGCGGCTGCGGATCGGCACCCTGGTGACGCCGCTGTCGCGGCGGCGGCCGGCGGTCGTCGCCAAGCATCTGGTCACCCTCGACCACCTGAGTGGCGGCCGCGTCACTCTCGGGGTCGGGCTCGGCGACCCGCCGAACTACGACTTCTCCGACTTCGGTGACGAGCCGTCGTACCGGGTGCGCGCCGCGATGACCGACGAGGCGCTCGAGGTGCTGGCCGGGCTGCTGGGCGGCTCGGTGTCACACCGGGGCGAGCACCTGACGGCCGAGGCGACGATGCGACCGCTGCCGGTGCAACCCCGCATCCCGATCTGGATCGCCGGCCGCGTGCCCCACATGAAGCCGCTGGAGCGGGCGAGACGTTGGGGCGGCTACGTGCCGATCGCCGACGAGTTCCTCACCCCTGATGCCCTGGCGGCGTACGTCGGAGATCATCCGCGCGACGAATGGGACCTCGTCGCCCAGTGGCCGGACGACACCTCGCCCGACGACTACGCCGGCGCGGGGGCCACGTGGCTGGTCCGGTCGACGTGGCCACGTGACGAGGGCTGGCGCGACGAGCTGGAGTCGCTGACCGCGTCGCCGCCGGCCTGAGCCGAGCCGAAACCGTGCCCCCGCTGGGGTTCGAACCCAGACTGAATTGGTTTAAGCGGGCAACTAGAGGTTCGGGGGTCTACGTCGGTACGACGTCGGACGACGAGCGGTTGCAGCGTTTCCGCTAGTCATCCGTGCAGAACCCCACGGGCGCACCACTTCCCCGGACTCTTCGTCAGCACGGCGGGCCCGGCTGCGGAGGCCGGAGCCGGTGGGCTACCGAGCGTCCGGATCATGTAGTTGAAAAGAAGCAGATGGTGTCCTTCATATTCAGTGCGAACGCCCCAGCGAGAACGTGAAGTCGTAGGAACTGCCCGTTGCGTCGCGGGCGTGAAGGCGCATCTCTCCGGACGCTCCGCGGTACTTGCCGGTGCCTCCAGTGACCGCAAGGGTCGAGTCGCCGGCGTCCAAGAACGGACCGGAGACCACGATCGAACCGCCGGGCAGCGACGTTGTCCACGAGCACTCGTAACTCATGCCGACGGCCGTACGGATGCATGAACCGTTGTCCGTGCCTACCTGGCGCGTGTTCGTCGCGTCGAAGACAGGGTTGGCGAAGGCGAGCACATCGCCCGGGCTGTCCCCGGCCGGCCCAGTGTCGGCAGTCGTGTCTGTGACGGCGTGCTCGACGACGGTGAACGCGCCACCATGCTGATGCCCGGCCGACGAGGCGAGGGCCCTCCCGGTGATTGCCGAGGTGGCGATCACGACCGCTCCGAGACCGACCACGATGGATTTGCGCATGCCGACCGTCCTTCGTCCAGTTCCCGGGACCGATTTGGTACCCGATGAACCGGATGCTAAGGGTCGGCGTTCATGACCGACAGTCTCGAACGCAGCAAGTACGTCGCCCTCCAGCACAAAGGTTGTCAGCGTACGGGGAGCCCGCTCATCGACATGTGAGTGCGTTTCTGCGACCAGACCCCGCCCACAGGGCAGGAGTCGGTCGGTTGAGGTTTGGCCCCTCAGGGATGGAGGTACGGCAGGAGCACGACCTTGTGACCCTTCACGTGCACCCCCCGCGACTGGACATGCTTCCCGGCCGCGTCGGCCGCGCCGTCGATGGTCTCGAACGTGCCGATCCAGTCGCCGTCGACAACGAGGTTGTAGCCGAGCCGTTCGGGCTGGGACGGGTGCCAACCCTCGACCACGCGCACACGGGCCGACCGATCCGTCCAACGACGCGGCCTACGATTCACATCCCCCATCCCCACGATGCCGATCATCCCGCGCTGGCCTCGCGAGCGTTGGTTTTTGCTCCAGTCGGGGCCGTCCTCTTCTTGGCAGCCGCTTTCCGCGCGCCGTGGGACCGACGTGAACCGGCGTAGCGCGACCGCCCTGCCGTAGCGCCCGAGTAGCGCAGATCCCCTGCAACAAGTGGGGAACTGAGCACGTGTACACGCGCTTCCGCAGGTAGTTGTGCGTGCCCCCGCTGGGGTTCGAACCCAGACTGAACCGCTTTTAAGGCGGCTTCCTCTACCGGTTGGGATACAGGGGCCTCCCCGATTCTCGCAGGGGTCAGGCGCCGGGAATGCCGGCCAGGTCGCGAGCGGTGGCGAAGACCTCGTCCAGCATCGCGGGGGTGAGGCGGCCGGTGAAGGTGTTGTGCTGCGAGGGGTGGTAGCAGCCGAGCAGTCGCACCTCGTGGCCCTCGCGCAGCATGCTGACCGACGCGCCGTGGCCGAACCGAGGCCGCGGTCTGGGTACGTCGTAGCCCGCGCCGGCCAGGGCGCGCAGGGCGCCGTCCCAGCCGAAGGAGCCCAAGGCGACGGCGACCCGAAGGGTCGGCGCGAGCAGCGCCAGCTCGCGGTTGATCCACGGCATGCAGGTGTCGCGCTCGGTGACCGTCGGCTTGTTGGCGGGCGGCGCGCAGCGGACCGTCGCCACCATTCGCGCGTTCACCAGCCGCTGGCCGTCGCCCGCGTGCTCGCTGCGCGTCTGAGTGGCGAGTCCGACCCGGTGCAGGCTCGCGAACAACCAGTCCCCCGACGAGTCCCCGGTGAAGACGCGTCCGGTGCGGTTGCCGCCGTTGGCCGCGGGGGCGAGGCCGACGATGACGAGCCGCGCCTCCTCGCCGATCCCCGTGGTCGGGGCACCCCAGCCGGCGATCGGACGCCCCCAGTAGGGCTGGTCCGCGAACGACGCCCGCTTCTCGCGCGCGACGTCCTCGCGCCACCGCAGCAGCCGCGGGCAGGCCGAGCACACGCTGACGCGGGCGTCGAGCTCGGCGAGATCGTCGGTGGCGGCAAGCCTGCGTACGGCGGCCGCGGACCTGGCCACCGGGGTCTTCGGCGTCGCGGGATCATCGGGCCAGCCGGTGCCCGGCGGCACCGGGCTCGGGTACGGCGTGCCGGTCAGCGGGTGCGGGAGAAGCATGGGCTCGATCACGGCTCGACCAGCGACGACGCGATGCCGTACAGGATGTCCGCCTCGGAGACCCGGTAGCGCTCGACACCAGACCGCGCCAGTACCCGCGACCAGATCAGCGCACCGGCGCCGATCACATCGGCACGGCCGGGGTGCATCGAGGGGATCGCCCGGCGCTCGGCGACGGTCATCGCCACCAGCCGGTCGACGTACGCCGCGGTCTCGGCCGACCCCAGCTCCGCCCCGTCGATCGCATCCCGGTCGTAGACCGGCAGGTCGAGCATCCCGGCGGCCAGGGTCTTGATCGTCCCCGAGGAACCGATCACCGACCGTGCGTCCCCCACCGGGACCGGGCTTTCGTCGAGGTGCCGGTCGACGTCGGCGATACAGGCGGCGATCTGCTCGACGGTCGGCGGGTCGTCGTAGAGGTGGCGTTCATGGAGGCGCACCGAGCCGATGTCCATCGACACCGCCGTGTCGGGCTGGTCGCCACCGAGCACGAGCTCCGTGGAGCCGCCACCGATGTCGACGACGAGGACCGGCTGCGCGACCGGCTCGCGCAGGTGCGACACCGCCCCGTCGAAGACCAGCGCGGCCTCCTCGTCACCGGACAGCACATCCGGAGCGACACCGAGCCGCTCTCGGACACCGTCGGTGAAGACATGCGCGTTACGGGCGTCACGTGTCGCCGAGGTCGCACAGAAGCGCAGGCGCGTCACGTCGTGCGCGCGCACCAGAGCCGCGTACTCGTCGATGGCGGCGAAGGTGCGCGCCAGCGCGTCGTCGCGGAGCAGCCCGGTGGTGTCCACGCCCTGACCGAGCCGGACCATCCGGGACTCCCGGACCAACACGCGCGGCAGCTCGCCGATCAGCAGCTTGATGGAGTTCGTGCCGCAGTCGATCGCGGCGATGCGCTCAGCCATCGGCGCTCAGCTCCACACACGGACCCTCGGCCCACCACTCCCCCAGTCGCTCCAAGACCTCGTCACCCAGGGGGTTCACCCGCGGGCCGGCGGCGAGCGCGTGTGCGGCCAGGACGTGGAGGCACTTGACCCGGTCGGGCATCCCGCCCGCGGACACGCGTGCGATCTCCGGCACCTCACCGAGGGCGACGCGGTCGGCGAGATAAGCCTGGTGGGCTGCGCGGTACGCCGATGCCAGCTCGTCGTCCTCGCTCAGCCGCTCCTCCATCTCCTTCATCAGGCCGGAGCCCTCGAGCGTCCCGATCTGCGAGGTCGCTCTGGGGCAGGTCAGGTAGTACGTCGTCGGGAACGGCGTGCCATCGGGCAGCCGAGGCTCGGTGACGACGACGTCGGGCAGCCCGCAGGGGCAGCGATGACCGACGGCGCGCGTCCCACGCGGGGGCCGACCCAGCTGCGTCTCGACGGCCGCCAGGTCGCTCGCGGCGACCGGCTCGGTCACCGCTGCCGGCCGCCGAGATACTTCAGCGGCTTGTCCTTCGACGTCGCCACCGGCGGGTTGCCGGCCAGCTCGACCGACCGCCATTCGGTGGTCCACCACGCCGTCGGCGTGGACGAAGTGTTCGTGCGCGGGTCGCTCAACGTCGACTGGGCGGCCAACGGTTTGCCGTCCGCGCCGATCACGACGTACGACGTCTGGCCGGGCATCAGATAGCCGAATCGTGCGCGGGCCTGCTCGCGGACATAGGCCGGGTCGTTCCAGCGGGTCTTCTCGGACTCCAACCGGTGGATGTCGCTCTCGCTGGAGGCGATCTGGCTGCGCAGCTGCTGGATCTGGCTGTGCTGCTGGAAGTAGGCCTTGAGCGACGACGCGTAGGAGATCGTCAGCACCGACAGGACGAGTAGGAGCACCATCGCCCGCCCGGTGAACCGCGACTCGCGCGGCTCCGGCATGGGAGCGGCCGGAGGCTGCACCGCGCGTCCACGCGTGCCCTGCTGTCGGCCCTGCTGACTGCTCTGCCGCGGACCGCCGGGACGGGCTCCCGGCCGCCCGCTGGGGGCGCGACGCGGCTGGACCATCCGCTCGGCCTCAGGCCTCGAACCGCGGGAAGGCGCCGGCTCCGGCGTACCGGGCAGCGTCGCCCAGCTCCTCCTCGATGCGAAGCAGCTGGTTGTACTTCGCCACCCGCTCGGACCTGGCCGGCGCGCCGGTCTTGATCTGGCCGCAGTTCGTGGCGACCGCCAGGTCGGCGATCGTGGTGTCCTCGGTCTCGCCGGAGCGGTGGCTCATCATGCAGCGGTAGCGGTTGCGGTGAGCCAGGTCCACCGAGTCGAGCGTCTCGGTGAGGGTCCCGATCTGGTTGACCTTCACCAGGAGGGCGTTGGCCTGGCCGCCGTCGATGCCACGCTGCAGCCGCTCGACGTTGGTGACGAACAGGTCGTCGCCCGACCAGCTGCGTCCGCTCCCCGAGCTCCTCGGTGATGGTCCGCCAGCCGTCCCAGTCGTCCTCGTTCAGCGGGTCCTCGATCGACACGATCGGGTACGCCGACGCCAGCTCGCCGTAGTAGGCCGACATCTCCGCGGACGACTTCTTGGTGCCCTCGAACTGGTACGTGCCGCTGTCGAAGAACTCCGACGCCGCCACATCGAGCGCGAGCGCGATGTCCGACCCGGCGGTGAACCCCGCCGAGCCGATGGCCTCGACGATGAGGTCGAGTGCGTCGCGGTTCGACGGCAGGTCGGGGGCGAAGCCACCCTCGTCACCGACTCCGGTCGCGAGGCCACGCTGCTTCAGCACGGCCTTGAGCGCGTGGTAGACCTCGGCGCCATGCTGGAGCGCCTCGCGGAAGGTGGCCGCGCCGATCGGCGCGATCATGAACTCCTGGATGTCGACGTTGGTGTCGGCGTGGGCCCCCCCGTTGAGGATGTTCAGCATCGGGACCGGCAGGAGGTGGGCGTTGGGTCCGCCGACGTAGCGGTAGAGGGGAAGTCCGGCGGAGTCCGCGGCGGCCTTCGCGACCGCCAGCGAGGCGCCGAGGATCGCGTTCGCGCCGAGAGCGGCCTTGTTGGGGGTGCCATCGAGGTCGATCATCGTCTGGTCGACGAGGCGCTGGTCGTCGGCGTCCAGGCCCTCGAGGGCCGGGCCGATCTGCCGGACCACTGCGGAGACGGCGTTCTGCACGCCCTTGCCGCCATAGGCCATGGCACCGTCGCGGAGCTCGACCGCCTCGAACGCGCCCGTCGAGGCGCCACTGGGCACCGCAGCCCGCGCATAGGTGCCGTCGTCGAGGAGCACCTCGACCTCGACCGTGGGGTTGCCCCGGGAGTCGAGGATCTCGCGGCCGGCCACCGCGTCGATGATCGCCATGCCGGCCAGACTAACCGCGGAGGTCGTCGTCCCCGCGCAGCACCCGCGGGCGAGAGCGCTGACGGAGCGGAGCTCCGGCGGCGATCGAGAAGAACGAGGTCACGTTGGAATCTCCACCTGCAGCGCCACGGCTCGCTGTTCCGACTGGGGTCAGCGAGGGACCGCGCGGCCCACGGCGTCGCGCAACGCCTGCTCCGGGTCGACCCCGCGCGCCATGGCGTCGGCGACCAGCGCGAACAGCCGGTCACCGACGTCGGCGGTGGAGTCGCCGGCGTCGGGAAGACCGGAGACGGCTCGCGGCTCGCGTTCCAGGATCTTGGTCGCCAGCAGGAGTGCCGGCAGGGTCGCGGCGATGCCGTCGTACGGCGTGCGGCGCGGCTTCTCGGCCGCTTTGATCCGCTGCCACTGGGCGTCGACCTCGGCGGCCGACATCTCGGTCGGCCCGCCGTCTGGGCCGAAGACGTGTGGATTGCGCCGGCGCATCTTCTCGCTGATGCCGCGCGCCACGTCATCCGGCGTGAAGGTGTCGGTCTCCTCCGCGATCACCGCGTGGAAGTACACCTGGAGCAGGAGGTCGCCGAGCTCCTCGCGCAGGTGGGCGTCGTCTCCGGAGTCGATCGCCTCGAGAGTCTCCGCGGTCTCCTCCTGGAGGTAGCGCGCGAGCGACCGGTGGGTCTGCTCCCGCTTCCAGGGGCATTCGCGACGCAGCCGGCGCATGTCCTCGAGGAAGTCCAGGAGCGGCTCCCCCGCCGGCTCGGCCCGGTCAGCAGCAGACGTCACTGGCAGAGCTGCGACGGCGGCAGGGCCGAGGTGTAGGAGTCGGGCGGGCCTTGCTGTCCGGCGGGCTGGGCGCCGGCGGAGGCCAGTGCGCTCAGGGGGTACGACGTCTGGTCGCGGGCGGGCGAGAACTTGCCACCGTCGACTGCGAGGCCGAACACCGGGTCGATGAAGGCGTCGTGGTCGTTCAGCCACTCCTGCGTCGCGACCTCGCCGCGCTGGAGCGCGGCCTTGAGGTCCGCGTTGGACTGGCCCTCGTTCCCGGTGAGCTGCTGGCCGATCGCGACCTGGACGTTCTGCAGGTAGGGGTCGGCGCCGGCGACCTGGATCACCGCGTTGCGCTGGTCGGCCGGTGCCGAGGCGAGCGCCTGCTCGTACTGGCTCACCGCGGTCTGGTAGCCCGACGCGGGCTCCACGGCGTACTGGTCCGCGAGCTCCTGGCCGAGCAGCCGCTTGGACAGGCTGGATGCGACGTAGCTGCGGAACGTTCCCATCGGGATGGGGCCGGACGGGCCCTGCTGTGACTGCTGCGACTGGGTGACGTACGCCCGGCAGTACAGCGTGGTCGTGTCGTCGATCTCGCCCATGGACAGCGTCTCGCTGCCGACGCCGGCGGCCGCGCCGGGGTGGATGCCCAGCGAGCTCCCGCAGCCGGTCAGCAGCAGCCCCGCGAGGGCGACGAGGGCGTGTCTCCTCACTCTCGGCCGTCGCGAGCGGCGGCCAGGGCGTGCGATGGCAAGGCGGAGGAGCGAGGCGATGCGGGCATCGTCGAGTAGACGACAACGAAGCCAGCGTGCGTCATGGCCGTCGCGCAGCAGGCCATGGAGTGGGGAGACACGCCCTCGGACCCGGCTCTGTCGGGTGTGGATCACGATGACTCCCTGCTGGTGGTGCTGTTCGCGCTGCTGGGCTGGCTGTTCGGGGCGCGGTCGGGATCGATCACTGAGTCGAGGACCGTGCGGGCCCATTCAAGCAGGGCCACGCCGTCGATCGGACGGCCCCCGATCACCTGTGCAGTCGACGGGGTCTGCGGACGGGGCACGAGCAGGGTTCCGACCTGGGTCTTGACGATGCTGCGGGGGTAGAGCCGGTGGAGTCGGACGACCCGCGACTCGGGCAGGTCGACCGGCGCGAACCGGACGTTCCGGCCGGCGATCGTCACCTCGGAGATGCCCGCCTGGCGCGCCCGGGCACGGAACCGGGCGACCAGGAGCAGGGAGGCGACCTCGGTCGGCGGCTCGCCGTACCGGTCGTCCATCTCGTCGCGGATCTGGTCGACGTCGTCGTCGGTGCGGACCTCGGCGAGGCGGCGGTACATCTCGAGCCGCAGCCGCTCGCTCGGGATATAGGTGTGGGGCAGGTGGGCGTTGACGGGCAGCTCGATGCGCACCTCGCCGAGGTCGTCGGCCTGTGCACCGTCGGACCGGAACTCCTGGACGGCCTCGCCCACGAGCCGGACGTAGAGGTCGAAGCCGACGTCGGCGATGTGTCCGGACTGCTCGCCGCCGAGCAGGTTGCCGGCGCCGCGGATCTCGAGGTCCTTCATCGCGATGGCCATGCCGCCACCGAGGTCGGAGTGCTGGGCCAGCGTGGCGAGTCGCTCGTGGGCGGTCTCCGTGAGTGGCTTCTCCGGCGGGTAGAGGAAGTAGCCGTACGCGCGCTCGCTCGACCGGCCGACGCGGCCGCGGAGCTGGTGGAGCTGGGAGAGGCCGAGGGCGTCGGAGCGCTCGATGATCATCGTGTTGGCGTTGGACACGTCGAGCCCGGACTCGACGATCGTCGTACAGACCAATACGTCGAAGCGCTTCTCCCAGAAGTCGAGCATCACCTGCTCCAGCTGGTGCTCACCCATCTGCCCGTGGGCGGTGGCGACCCGTGCCTCTGGCACGAGCTCGCGGATGCGGGCGGCGGCCTTCTCGATCGACTGCACGCGGTTGTGGATGAAGAAGACCTGGCCTTCGCGCAGCAGCTCGCGTCTGATGGCCGCGGTGACGGTGCGGTCCTCGTAGGCGCCGACGTAGGTCAGCACCGGATGCCGCTCCTCCGGCGGCGTGGTGATCGTGGACATCTCGCGAATGCCGGTGATCGCCATCTCCAGCGTGCGCGGGATCGGGGTCGCGCTCATCGACAGCACGTCGACGCTCGTGCGCAGCCGCTTCATCTGCTCCTTGTGCTCGACGCCGAAGCGCTGCTCCTCGTCGACGACGATCAGGCCGAGGTCCTTGAGCTTGATGTCGGGGTTGAGCAGCCGGTGGGTGCCGATCACGACGTCCACCGAGCCTTCGCGCAGCCCCTCGGCGACCTCGCGCGCCTCCTTGTCGGTCTGGAAGCGGCTCAGCGCCCGGATGGTGACCGGGAACGCGCCCATCCGCTCGGCGAACGTCGTGTAGTGCTGCTGCACGAGGAGCGTCGTGGGAACCAGCACGGCCACCTGCTTGCCGTCCTGGACCGCCTTGAACGCCGCCCGCACCGCGATCTCGGTCTTGCCGTATCCGACGTCTCCGCAGACCAGCCGGTCCATCGGCACCGTGCGGCGCATGTCGGCCTTGACCTCGTCGACCGTGGTCAGCTGGTCGGGCGTCTCGTGGAAGGGGAAGGCGTCCTCCAGCTCGCGTTGCCAGGGAGTGTCAGGCCCGAAGGCGAAGCCCTGCGTGGCCTGGCGGGCGGCGTACAGCTTGATCAGCTCGGCCGCGATCTCGCGAACGGCGCGGCGGGCACGGTTCTTCCGCTTGCCCCAGTCGGAGCCGCCGAGCCGGTCGAGATGGGGTTGCTCTCCGCCGACGTAGCGGGTCACCTGGTCGAGCGAGTCGGCCGGGACGAAGAGCATGTCGGGCGGACCACCTCGCTTGGAGGCGCCGTACTCCAGGACGAGGTACTCGCGGGTGGCGCCCTGCGACTCCCGCTGGCGCATCTCGACGAACCGCCCCACGCCGTGCTGCTCGTGGACGACGTAGTCGCCCTTCTTCAGCTCGAGGGGATCGATCTGCCGCTTGCGACGGGTCGGCATCCGGCTCTGGTCGCGCGTGGCGCCGCGCTGGCCGGAGAGGTCGTCGCCGGTGAGCAGCACGAGCCCGAGCCCGTCGGCGACGAAGCCATGGCGGAGCGTCGCGCAGGTGACCGTGACGACGTGGGGCTCCGGCTCGACGTCGGAGCCCGGCTCGACCAGCCGGGCCGGGACGTCGTGCTCGGCGAGCACCTCGACCATGCGCTCCGCAGGGCCGTGCCCGGGGTGGGTGACGACGACGCGAGCGCCGTCGGAGAGCCAGCCTCGTAGGTCGGCGACCGCGCGCTCGATGTCGCCGCGGTAGCCGTCGACCGGCGTCGCGGCGACGGTGCGTCCACCCTCGCCCACCAGCTCCTCGTCGAGACCGAACGGGCTGACCGTCCACCACGACAGGCCGCGCTCGCGGGCGTGGGCCAGCACGTCGTCGAGGTCGCGGTACGACGCGGCGCCCAGGTCGATCGGCGCGGTGCCGCCACCAGCGGCCGCGGCCCAGGAGGCACCGAGGAACTCCGCGCTGGTCGCGACCAGGTCGTGTGCCCGGCTGCGCACGCGCTCGGGGTCGACCACCACCACCTGGGTGTCGTCGGGTATCACGTCGACGAGCAGCTCCATCTCGTCGACGAGCACGGGCGCCAACGACTCCATCCCCTCCACCGCGATGCCGGCCGCCAGCTTGGTGGTCATCTCGGCGAGCTGTGGGTGGGCCTCACCCAGCGCGGCGGCGCGTCGGCGTACTTCGTCGGTGAGGAGCAGCTCCCGGCAAGGTGGTGCCCAGAGCCGCTCGACGTTCTCGATCGTCCGCTGGTCGGCAACGGCGAAGGAGCGGATCTCGTCGACCTCGTCGCCCCAGAACTCCACGCGGATCGGGTGCTGCTCGGTCGGCGGGAAGACGTCGACCAGACCTCCGCGGACCGCGAACTCGCCGCGCTTCTCCACCAGGTCGACCCTGGTGTACGCCGCGTCCGCGAGCCGCCGAGTGACGTCGTCCAGCTCGGCGGAATCACCCGGCTCGAGCTCGACCGGCTCGAGGTCGCCGAGCCCGCGCACCTGGGGCTGCAGGATCGACCGAACCGGCGCCACGACGACGCGCAGCCTGCCCGTCGCCCCGTCGACGCCGGGGTGTCGCAGTCGCCGCAGGACGGCCAGCCGGCGACCCACGGTGTCGCTGCGCGGGCTGAGGCGCTCGTGCGGCAGCGTCTCCCAGCTCGGGTAGTGCGCGAGTGAGTCGGGGTCGACGAGGGTGCCGAGCTCCTCGGTCAGCTCCTCGGCCTCGCGCCCGGTGGCGGTCACCAGAAGGACGGTCCGCCCGCCCCGCACGAGGCCGTCGACCAGAAACGGTCGCACCCCCGCCGGCGCGGTCAGGTCGAGCCGACCCAGTCGCGGAGCGTCCGAGAGCGTCTCGGCCAGGGCGCGCTCGGCCAGCACGGCGTCGGAGAGGGCGGAGAGGAGCACGGAGAGCCTTTCGAGAGTCGTCGCCGGACAGCACGAGAGCCCCCATCCCGGCGAGCGGTGGGGGTGACGGGTCGAGGATAGTCGGGACTGCCGACAGCCCCGCCGACTGCCCCGCCGACTGCTCCGCCGACAGCCAGGGCCGGCCGGTCACCCGCCGCCGATCCCCACTTCGTCTCGCAGCCGTTGGAGGGTCGCGTCGTCGCGGAACGGAAGGCGTCCCTGGGCGGCCATGGTCTGCACCAGGGTCACCAGCGCCGCGGAGTACGCCGACGCCGCGCTCTGCCGGTCGACCAACGAGAAGTGCCAAGGCCGCACCCTGACGTCCCGACAGACACGGTCTGCGTGCTGCACGCGCGGCAGCACCCGGCCGGCACGCGCGGACATGAGGTCGGCAAGGTGGAGCTGTTGGACGCGGCCGCTCGGAGTCAGCGTGGGTTCGAGGTACTTCGAGACCAGGCCGAGCTGCTGCTCGGCGTACCCGGTCGCGACGCGGAGGTCGTTCTCGCACCCGGCGACCTGGACCCCTTCTCGTGAGCGGGCGTTGCCGTCCACCACGACTCCGACGACACCGACCGCGAGCACGACCGCAAACACCGCCCACCACCCGCGGTGCCGCACTGACGGAGTGCCTCGCCGGAAGTCTTCGGCCACCTCCCGCAGGCGAGGTAGTCGCGCGGGCTCGTCGACGAGCAGCTCGGACTCGGGGTCCACGACACCAGTGTGCGCGCGTCCGTGTCCGCGAGGTAGTGCTAGGAGGTGCGAACCATGCGGCGCGGCAGGGTCGCTAGTGCCCGCCGAACTCCTCCAGATCGGCAGCCTGGCGCAGGCTGCGCAGCGTCCCGTCGTCGATGTAGGAGGTGCGGCCGTCGGTCGCGACCTCGCGAAGCTTCGCGGTCAGCCCACGGGCGTACGCCGTCGCCGCGTCGCGCCGCGCTCTCAGCGAGAAATGCCACGGGCGGACCGAGACCCCCCGGCACACCTCGTCGGCGTCGACCACCTCGGGCAGCAACTGACGCGCGGACCTCGACATGATGCCGGCCACGCCCGCGTGCGTCCGCTCCCGTCGTCCGGGCCGGGGGCGGATGGATGGTGGTCGCCACCGCCATCATCTGCAGGTCGGACGAGACCGCCGTGTCGTGGAGCTCCCGTCGACATGCGTCGAGGGCACGTGTCTCGTCCGCACGGCTGCGCTGGTCGGCAAAGAGCGCAAGCCCGCTGACCACGATCACGATCACGACCACCATCAGCACGCGCGCCGATGGGCGCCAGATCCCGCCCGGGTCGACATCGAGAACCTCTTGTGGATCCACGGCCTCAGTGTGCGCGCGTGCGTGCGCGCGAGGAAGGGCGAGAGCGCGAGCGACGCGGGCTCAGCGGAGGTCAGTAGCGTCCGCCGACCACCCCGATGTCGGCGGCCCGCCGCAACCGCCGCAAGGAGCTGTCGTCGTCGTAGTACGCGGTGCCGTCGGCGGCGATCTCCTGGAGCTTCGCAGCCAGTGCCGACGAGTAGGCGGTCACCGCGTCGTGTCGCGCCGTGAGCGACAGGTGCCAGAAGCGGACCGACACCGCTCGGCAGAGCTGGTCGGCGCTGACGACGTCGGGCATCACCCGGCGCGCCGGGGTCGACATCTGGCCGAGCACCCTTGCGCGTTCCCGGCCGGTGATGGCTGCCAGGGTCGGCCGGATGTTGGCGGCCGCGGACACCAGCTGCAGATCGGACGAGATCACCGCATCGTGGAGCTCCTGCTGGCACCGTGCGAGGGCCACGGACTCGTGCGCACGGGCCTGGCGGTCGGCGTTCCACGCGCCGCCACCCACCAGGACGCCGACGACGACCAGCGCGACCACCCACCATGGTGGTCGCCAGAGCTCCCGTGGGACGGCATCGAGGACCTCGGGCTCGGCGTCATCGCGCTCGCGCAGCCGCACCGGCTCGTCGCCGAGGAGCTCGGCCTCGGGGTCCACGGCTCCAGTGTGCGCGGACGGATGTGCGCTAGGAAGTCCGATCGGCGTAGGCCTTCGCGGCGTCCTACACCGGCGTGGACCGGCTCAGCCTCCGGTGCCCTTCAGCAGGGCACTCGCCGTGCGGACCATGATCTTGACGTCGAGCCACAAGGACCAGTGTTCGATGTACCAGTTGTCGAAGTAGGCCCGGTCGGCGATCGACGTGTCACCCCGGAGCCCCTCGACGGCAGCCAGACCGGTCAAGCCGACCATGGCCCGGTGGCGGTGACAGTATGACGGGAACTCGTCCCCGAACTTGTCGACGTACTCGGGGCGCTCCGGCCGCGGGCCGACCAGGCTCATGTCGCCTCGGATCACATTCACCAGCTGGGGCAGTTCGTCGATGGAGTAGCGGCGGATGAAGGTGCCCGTACGCCCGGTCCTCTCGGCGCTGGGCGCCCATTCGGACGAGTTGCCCGGGGGCAGCGGTCGCATCGACCGCAGCTTGAGGAGCTGGAACCGCTTGCCGTTGAGACCGACTCGTTCCTGGCGGTAGATCACTCCGGGGCCGAGCTCCAGGCGGACGGCCAAGGCCGCGAGTCCGATCAGCGGGCTGACGAGGAGCAGGGCCGCACTCGCGATGGTGACATCCGCGCCGCGCTTGAACGCCATCCGCAGTCGCGACCGACGTTGCTTGAGCTTGTGAAGCGGGACTCCCCCGACTTCGTCGTGGGAAAGTGTCGAGAGCTCTGGCAGCCGTGGCAGTACGTAGATCTCCGTCCTGCCGCCGGCACAGTTGCGGAGCGCTTCGATGACTCTGCGCTCTTGCTCGCAGGACGCATCCCCCACGATGACGGTGTCGATGGCGCCGGAAGCGACGAGCTCGGGAAGGGCGGCGACATCGCCATAGATCGATGCACCGGGCACCCAGGCCCCGTCCGCGCCGAGGACGCCGCGCACATGCAGACCACTCTCAGGGTGTTGGGCGATCCTCGACATGAGGTCGGCCGCTCCCGGTCCACCGCCCACGAGGACTGCTTCTTGGCGGAGGAGCCCTTGGGACCGCGCGGCGCGCAGGACGCTGTAGCTGACGACGCGGCCCAGGACGAGGATGAGGACCGAACCTCCGAGCAGGGCCGGCAGCAATCCGTGCCGGAGGTGACCCAGGACCAGATACGTCGCCATCAGGCCGACGGCCGAGGCAACGACGATCGACGGAACGTCGTCCAGCGCCGACAGGCGAAGTCGATGCTCGTAGAGACCGAGGGCGGCGAAGCTGACCAGGACGACCGCGGCCCAGAGTGCCGCGGGCGTCCCGGCCGGGTTGGCGCCGGCGTAGATCAGCGCGAGCGCGAGCACGTCGGCGCATAGCCGGACACCGACCTCCACGGACCACGACCGGAGGCCGAGCAGCGACGGCCTCCGTCCGTGGCCGCCCAGCTCCGCTACCGCGTGGCTGGTGCCGATGTCGAGCGCCGCACCTTCGACGGCGAGATCCGAGATCTCCGCCATCGGTAGACGCAGTTCTACATGTGTGCTCATGAGCACGTCCCCCCCGGAACGTTTCCGACGTCGCGTTGGTGCCTACGCCGGGGTCCGTCACACCGCGCAATCCGCGGTGTCGCCCCCACTCGGCATCCTTTAACAAGCGACGGCGGATCGGCTTACCCAATTCCCGGGAAATCCCCGGGGCCTTGTCGGCGGTGTGGGAAGCGGCCGAGGTTCGCCGCCCGCCCTGGGGGAGGAAACGGGCGGCGAACTACTTCTCCCTCGGGAGACTGGGGCGCCCGCTACGCGGTCGCGCGCGGCGCAGCCAGGTCGGAGGCGGGGTGCACCCAAGTCTCGGACGCACCTCTGCCCGGCGGGCACCAATGCGCTCGGTACGCCAAACCGACGGCCGTGAGCTGCGAGTTGACCTGCAGCTTGCTGAGCACCGACTTCACCTGGGTCCGCACGGTCGACTCCGAGACAAAGCTGCGCCGGGCGATCGCACTGACCTGCCTCCCGGCCATCAGCTGCCCGAGCACCTCTGCCTCTCTGGTCGTCAACAGGTCGAACCGCGCCTTGACCTCTCGATCGAAGTCCCGCTCTTCGCGCCACAGGGCGAGCAGGCGTTCGCGCTCCTGCCTCGACATGGCCGGGAGCCCGTCGCGGAGCCGGACCAGCGTGTCGAGGATCTTCTCGAACTCCAAGGACTTCGAGATCACGGTCGTGGCGCCCGCGGCGAGGGCGGCCCCGATGCGTGCCGGATCGGACACCCCGCTCACGACGACAACAAGGAAGCGCGACGACAGGCGGTCAATCAGGTCCAAACTATCCCCGGCGATGCCTAGGTCGAGGTCCAAGAGGACGACGTCCGGTCTTCCCGCCAGGACCTGTGCCGCGAGCGACGCACCGGTCGCAGTCTCGCCCGTAGGAACCACACACCGGGCGTCGTAACCCCGGTAACCGAGAGCGACGACCATTGCCTCCGCGAACAGTGCGTGGTCGTCGACGACCGAGACGCGTGTGGCGTTCATACGAGCCCCCCTGCCAATCCCCACGGGAGCTTCATCTCGAACACAGCGCCGCGTTCCGGCTCTGCGTCCTTCAGATCGAGACTCCCTCCGAGCTGGCCGGCCAACACCTTCGCCACCGAGAGCCCGATGCCGTCGCCACCGGTGGGTCCCTTGATGCCGCGCTCGAAGATCGCGGGACGAAGGTCGTCGGGGACTCCCGGCCCCTCGTCACTGACGATGATGCGCACCTGGTCACGCTTCTGGCGCACATCGATGTACGCCGGTGACCCGGAGGCGTGGCGGGCGGCGTTCGTCAGCAGGATGTTGAGGATCTCCACGACCTCGTCCCGACGCGCCTGCACGCGGAGGCCCGTCCGCTTCCACGAGACCTCATGTCCGGCCAAGCCTCGAGCGATGGCCACCGACTCCACGATCTCATCGAGGTCGAGCTGCTCAGGCGGTAGCGCCGCCTCGCTACGGGCCGGTGCCGTCAGCCGCTGCAAACGGGCGAGCTCCTCGCTGAGCATGCGCTCGATGCGCCGACGCTGCTCGCTCCCGGAGGGCAACGCATCACCCTCGAGCGCGTGGACTGCGCCGGCGACCGCGGCCAGACTCGCGCGCAGCTCGTGGAGCTTGTCCTCGTATTTCGCTATCTCGTGATCCGGCACGGACCTGCCGATTGCCGAGAGAGGGCGCATCACCCCCGGGCTCTCACCCGGCAGCTCGTCCTCCGTACGTCCGCCCGTGCGTGTGTCAAGCACACTCATGTCAACACCGACATTCCCCCCAGCCGGCGGCCTCAAAGGACCCGAATGCGCCACCCCCCTGATGGACACACCTCGCGAGACTCCCCAATCTCGCGACCCCGGCTCTTACACCATAGTCCTGGATGGCACCGAAGATCGACACACCCCTTGGAGGCAACCATAGGAAATCACCCGAGAGGACTAGTCGACCTAGGGTCTCTCGTCATCCTCGCGACGGATCGGCGACGCGACCGACGAACAGCGGCGTGCCGTGCGCGGTGTCGTGGATGACGAAGAGGAACGGTCGGTCGAGGACCAGGGTGTGGCTCTGGATCGCAGCACTGTCAGCCATACCGACGGCAGTCGCGGCGGCCGCCTCCGTGCCGTCCTCGTCGACGGCGACGAAGGTCTGGTGCACGACGAAGGAGATGAAGAGGCGCTCCTCGGCGGTCATCCGGGAGAAATCCGCCGACCGGGCGTCGAAGGCGTCGTTCATCCCGAGCGCGACCAGAGCGTCCTTGAGGTCGGTCGGCACTCGATAGGTCCAGCGCGGCATGCTGACCGCGACCGCCGGCTCCCCGTCCGCGGTGAGTCCGTGCGGGCCCAGAAGCTCGGCCAGGGCGGCGTCCTCGCGACCGGTCGGCAGGGCGAGCGTCATGGCGAGCGTGCCATCGCGGTAGGGCAGTCGGGCGCCCGTGAAGTGCTGCCCTCCGAGGTAGACCGCTGACCCCTCCGCGTCGCCGCGCATCATCGGGACCGTGACCTTGCTGCCGTCGGCCCGGTGGAACGCCGCCGAGCTGGTCGCCGACTTCTCGAAGGGCGTGTCCCAGGGCGCCTTGAAGTACAGGGCGTTGACCAGCACCAGCCGCGTCATCTGGTCGACGATGCCCCGCGGCAGGATCTCGGGGATGCGGCCGTTCGTCTGGTCGCTCGTCCAGCCGTTGATCAGAACCCGCGCTCGCTCCGGATCACCCCGGAAGTCGACGTCGCGCATGCCCGCGCCGTACTGCTTGGCCAGGACGGTGAGGAACGCCTGTTGCCACGTCGTGGCCCGGTCGCCGAACAGCTGGTCGGCCGAGGCCAGTGCGATCTCCGCAGTGCTCTGGTCCCGGAGCGTGACCGGACCCGCCAGGGACTCGAGCTTCTGGGTGAGCGCCGCCATCCCCGCGTTGTACGTCGCCAGCGAGTCGACGTGCAGCACCTGGAGCATCTGCCGGACTGTCTTGCCGGCCGCGCCGTTGGCGGTCATCGCGAGGGCGACCGCGATCGAGAAGGGCGACAACGCCAGGTTGTCGTCCGTCGTCCCTACCTGACCCCACAGGTCGAGGGCCAAGGATCCTGCCGCGGCCACGACGTCGTCGATCGCCGCCGGGTCGCCCGCACTCCTGGCCACATCGGCCTTCACGAGCCGCAGGTCGCTCCCGCCGGTCAGGCCGTGGGTGGATCGCTCATCTCCGCAGGCGCTGACGAGAGGCGCAGCCACACCGGCCGCACCGAGGGCTCGCAAGGTCTGGCGACGCGTCAACATGACGGTCAGACGCTAGCGGGCGATGGCCGGTTCCCTTATTCCGTCGTACGACGTCGCGACGGCACCCTCGCAGGCGCAGTGGTCGCAGGGCAGGTAGTGGTGACCACCGTGCCCGCAGCGGGGGCACGGCAGGTCGTGCGAGAGGTGCGTCGAGGTCTCGACGACGGTGTCCCACATGACTGCCTCCTTCCCTTCCGATGCGTTGGCTTGAGGAGGCGCGGATCAGACGCCTGATACGCGCCGAGGGGGTGGAACCAGACGCAGCAGCGGGGCGCGGGCCGCTGTCTGGGTCTCGGGTGCGTTGCTGGTCATGACACCCACTCAAGCACCGACCACCGACAGTCAGAGGCGCAGAATCCCCTTGTCCACAAGGGAAATCCCATCTTCTTGCGCGTGGTCTCGACAAGCTCGACCGACGCCTACGTGCGGCGACCCGCGCCTCTCCGGCACCGCGGGTCTCGTGACGGTCGCAGAGCGACCTCCTCGACCAGCGGAAACCACGACCAGCGGGCGGCGCGACCTCCTCGACCGGCGACGCACGCAGGTCAGCCTAAGCGGCCCTGGACGTAGTCGCGGGTGCGCTAGTCCTGCGGGTGGCTGAACATCGCCCGAGCACAACGCAGGGCCGTCCCTGAACGGGACGGCCCTGCGTCACAAGGAGGAGAGCGGATCTGTGCCGGTGTTGCGGTGGTGTCGGCTCAGCCGGTGCCGTGGCTCGCGACGAACTCCAGGATCTGGGTGGACAGCTCGGGGCGGCAGACGACCAGGTCGGGAAGGGAGACGTCGTCCTGGTTGTACCGCAGCTCCGAGCCATCCACTCGCGAGCAGAACAACCCCGCCGCCCGAGCCACCGCGACAGGTGCCGCGTTGTCCCACTCGTACTGCCCGCCGGCGTGCACGTACGCGTCCGTGACGTTCCGCACCACGGAGATCACCTTGACCCCGGCCGATCCCATCGGGACCAGCTCGGCGTCCATCTCCTCGGCCATGGCCTCGACGAAGGCCGGTGGTCGGGTGCGTGACACCGCGATCCGCGGACGGCCAGCCGTCCGCGGAGGCACGACCGGCGGTCGCCCGGTGTGGAAGGTCTCGCGCAGGGCGGGCTGAGCGACGGCTCCGGCCGTCAGCTCGCCGTCCTCCCACAGGGCGACATGGACCGCCCAGTCGTCACGCGGAGGTTCGGAGAACTCCCGGGTGCCGTCGAGCGGGTCCACGATCCAGACCCTCGCCGCGTCCAACCGACGCTTGTCGTCCTTGCCCTCTTCGGACAGCACGGAGTCGTCGGGCCGGTGTTGAGCCAGCAGATCCACCAACAGGTTGTGGGCGGCCTGGTCACCGGCGTCCTTGAGCTCGCGGCCGGTCAACCCGGACTCGCGGACCTCGAGCAGTCGCTCGCCCGCGGTCGTGGCCAACCAGGCAGCCAGGGCGTGGTCGTCAGTGTCCAGGGAACGCTCAGTGCCGGTCACCCGCCGACACTAACGTCCCCTGGACCCACACACCTGACGAGCAGGCCCTACGCGCAGTCGGCGTTCGGGTCCGACGGGTCCTCGTCGTTCTGCTTGCACTTGCACGGGTCGAACTTCGTGAAGTCGACCACGGTCGTCACGACCTGGCCGTCGACCAGGTAGGTGACCGTTGCGAACCGCTGCGAGCTCGTGGAGCTCTGCACGATGAAGAGCTTCGGCGAGTCTCCGACGGGCACGGTGAACGCCTTCGGGATGAAGTCGGTCGTCGCCTTGCCGCTGATCGTGAAGCTCTGAACGACGATCGGCTGCGGAATCCCGCTGGTGTTGTGGAAGGTGAGGATCATCCGGTAGCCGAACGCGATGTCGGTGCTGTGGCCCGGGAACTTGCACCCCACGCCGATACCGTCGATGGTGACCGGCGGCGGCTCGCCGGTGCCGGCGAACGCCGGAGCTGCGGCGGCGGTCGCAACGACCGGCACCGCCCAAACGCCTGTGCGGACGACTGCGCGTCTGCTGGGCTTGTTCATCTGTGTGTCTCCTGTTCCCTGTGTGCCCCGAACCGATCGGTCAGCGGCATGTATGGGCGGGAGTGACGTCGCACGTCCTGTGACCGGAACACGGACCGGTCAGGGCGCTGGACGCTAGGAACGGCAGTCGGCCGTACGACGATCGCGCGGTCGCACCAGTGTGGTGCGGCCGTCGCTGGATGAGTCCTCGACATGCGCGAGGATTCGAGCATCACGATCTTCCCCCATCGGGACCCCTTCGGACCCCGTCCCGTGGCCAGGCGCTGCTTCGACTCCCCCGAGTCGACACCCCGACCGGGACACATTCTCCGCAATGGACCCCTCCGAGCGCCAGTCCCGGAGGGTCCTATTTGCGTAAATTCCTCGTGGTTCCGAAGGGCCAGGAGGTCTGCGCCTTCGGATCCCGCAGCAGACGTCCTCGTCGGGTGCGATGTCGGTCAGGAGTTGAAGCGCGCCTGGGTGCGCTCCAGGCCCTCGGTGACCAGGGACTCGACCGCGTCCGCGGCACTGATCACCTGCATCGGCACGGCCTTCCGCTCGCTCGGGGAGTAGTCGGAGAGCACGAAGTCGGCGACGTCCTGGCGCCCGGGCGGCCGGCCGATGCCGATCCGGACGCGGTGGAAGTCACCGGTGCCCAACGCGCCACGCAGCGACCGGACGCCGTTGTGACCGTTGTCCCCGCCGCCGAGCTTGATCCGCATCGTGTCGAAGGGGAGGTCCAGCTCGTCGTGGACCGCAACGATCCGCTCGGGCGGCACCTTGTAGAAGTCGGCCAGCTGCTTGACCGGCCCTCCGGACTCGTTCATGTAGGTGCGGGTGCGAACCAGGACGACCCGGGGCCCGGGAGTGCCCGCGGGCGTCAGCCGTCCCTCGACGACTTCCGCCCGGCCGGACTTGTGAGCGCGGAACGGTGCCTCCATCCGGTCGGCCAGCTCGGCGGCCACGAGGTACCCCACGCTGTGCCGATGGCCGGCGTACGACGGCCCGGGGTTGCCCAGCCCGACGACGAGCCAGACCTCGGTCGACTCGTTCGTCATCTCGCCCACCTCGTCGGAATCGGAGGACGCACGCGCTCGGGCCGGAGAACGACGCAGCCAGCCCGGGCGGTGCAGCAGCCTCACTCCGCGGAGTCGCCCTCGGTCGGAGCCTCGCCGCCCTCGCCCTCGGTGGCGGCCTCGCCCTCGGCCTCGGCCCCTGCGGCTGCGGCTGCGGCTTCGACGGCCTCGTCGCTCTCCTCGTGCACGATGCCGGCCTCGGCCTCGGCCTCGGACAGCTCGGCCTCGAGCTGCTCAGCAGTCTGCTGCTGGGTCACGTTGACGATCAGGGCCGTGGGGTCAGTCAGCAGCGTGGTGCCCTCGGGCAGCACGAGGTCGGAGGCGTGGATCTGGGTGCCGATCGCGGCGCCCTCGACGGAGACCTCGATGCGCTCGGGGATGTTGGTGGCCTCGGCCTCGACCTGGACCGTGGAGTTCTCGGTGACCACCAGCGTCTCCGAGGCGGCGTCGCCCGAGACGTGGATGGGGACGTCGACGGTGACCTTCTCACCGTGGCGGACGGCGACGAAGTCGATGTGCTCGAGCACCCGGCGGATCGGGTCGACCTGCACCTGCTTGGTCAGGGCGAGCTGGCTCTGACCGTCGATGTCCAGCTCGAGCAGCGCGTTCGCGCCGCCGTGCTTGAGGGCCATCATCGTGTCGTGCCCGGGGAGGGTCACGTGGACCGGGTCGTTGCCGTGTCCGTAGACCACGGCCGGGATCTTGTCGTCGCGGCGGATCCGGCGGGCGGCACCCTTGCCGAACTCGGTGCGCTTCTCCGCGGTGATCTTCTCGGGCATCGTGTGGTCTCCTCGTACGTCGTGCTCTGCCTGATGTGGCCGGGATGTGGCCTGCTGTGGTCTCTGTGGGCGGCCCCGACGACGAACGCCGCGCGACCGGGTCAGCGCGGCGTGGAGTGCCGGGCCCAGTCGATCACGGACACCTGCAAGGTTCCCTCGCCGAGGCAGCCCTACGAGTCTAGACAGTGGGGCGCGTAGTCGACCAATCCCGAGCGCGCTGACCGAGCTCGCGAGGTCAGCGAGAGAGCGAGGGATTGAGGAAGGCTCGGCTCGAACCCGAACGAAGAGAGGGGACGAGTGACCTGTCTCGAAATCCAGTGGCTCGCCTCCCGGCGGACTCCCCTAGGGTCGAGACGTGTCCCTCACGTACGCCGAAGCCGTCGCCCGGGCCGCCCAGGTCTCGGACGTCGGCTATCGCATCGACCTCGACCTGACCTCCCGCGAGACGTTCGGGTGCCGCACGACCGTCACCTTCGCGCTCGCCGACCCGCGGGCGACGACGTTCCTGGAGCTGGCGGACGCCGCCGAGCTCCGGCTCACCGTCAACGACAAACCCGTCACGTCTCCGGCGTACGACGGCCACCGGATCACACTGCACGACCTCGAGCCGCGCAACGAGGTCGTGGTCGAGGCACGCATCCCCTACGTCAACGACGGCGACGGGATGCACACGTTCACCGACCCGGCTGACGACGAGACGTACGTGTCGGCTCTGCTGGGCATGGACATCGCCCAGAAGGTTTTCGCCTGCTTCGACCAGCCCGACCTCAAGGCGCCGATGTCGCTCACGGTCACGGCTCCGGCGCCGTGGACGGTGGTCGCCAACGGCCGGGAGACCGGGCGCGACGGAGACGTCCGAACGTTCTCCACGACACCGCCGATCTCGACGTACCTGTTCGTGGTGTGCGCGGGGCCGTGGCACTCCCGCACCTGGGAGCACGCCGGCCTTCCGTTCGGCTGGCACATCCGCCGGTCCCTGAGCGGCGAGCTGGACCGCGACTTCGAGGACATGCAGCGGGTCACCGAGGCTTGCTTCGACTTCTACACCGGGGCCTTCGACGAGCCGTACCCGTTCGACTCGTACGACCAGGTGATGCAGCCAGGCCACAACTGGGGAGCGCTGGAGACGGCCGGGTGCGTGACGTTCCGCGACGAGTACGTGCCCCGCAGTGAGCCCGACGCGGGAGCGCTGGTCGACCGTGCGACGGTGATCGCGCACGAGATGGCGCACATGTGGTTCGGCGACCTCGTGACGATGAAGTGGTGGCAGGACACCTGGCTCAACGAGTCGTTCGCCGACTTCATGGGCTACCACGTGGCGCACGAGGTGGGCGTGCTCGGGTCGTGGCCCGACTTCTCGCTGAACCGCAAGCCCACTGGGTACGCCGCCGACAGCCGCCGTTCCACACACCCGATCGCCGAGGACGCCGAGCACCTTGTCGACGTCGACACGGCGTTCAACAACTTCGACATGATCACCTACGCCAAGGGCGCCTCCGTGCTGCGCCAGCTGGTGACCTGGCTGGGTTGGGACACATTCCTCGCGGGCACCAACCGCTACCTGACGCGGCACCGCTTCGAGAACGCCGAGCTCGCGGACTACCTCGAGGCGCTCGACTCCGTGACCGACCGAGACGTCCGCGCCTGGGCGGAGGCGTATCTACGGACCACCGGATTCGACACCATCCGGGTCACCCGCGAGGGCGACGTACCCGTACTCGCGCGCGAGGGCTCGCGGCCACACCGGTTCACCCTCGCGGCGCTCAACGGCGACAGTCGGCTCGAGAGCCGCGTCATCGATCTGGGAGCGGAGCCGTTGGCCCTCGGCGACCTGGCCGGCGCGGCCGTGCTGCCGAACGCGCGGGACGAGGCGTACGCCGCGGTGCTCCTCGACGACTTCTCGTGGCAGCGAGTCGTCGACGACCTGTCGTCGCTCTCCGATCCCCTGCTACGTGCCGTGGCGTGGACCAACGCGGTCACCCGGGTACGCCGTGGCGCGATGCCCGCGCCGGAGCTGATGTCGCTGGTGCGGCGGCACCTCGCGGGCGAGACCGACCCGGTGGTGTTCGACGGGGTGCTGCGCCGGCTCACCCGGGTGGTGCTCCCGCTGTGGACGGCGCCCGAGGACCTCGGCACGGCCGAGCGGTCGATCGCCGCGGTCTGCAGCGAGGCGCTCGAAGCCGGAGACGGGGATCGCGGCCTGGCCGCCATGCGGCGAGTGGCGATGACCTCCGACGATGTGTCCCTGCTGCGTCGCTGGCTCGACTCCGGCGAGGCCCGGCCCGGGCTGCAGGTCGACCGCGACACCCGCTGGATCGTCGTACGCCGTCTGGTCAAGCTCGGCGCGGAGGGTGACGAGCTGGTCGACCGGGAGGCTGCAGCGGACCGCTCGTCGAGCGGCCACCAGTCAGCGCTGGCCGCCCGCGCGAGTCGCCCGCTCGCGCAGGCCAAGGACGAGGCGTGGCAGAAGATCCTCGACCCTCAGGTGTCCAACCGCGACTTCGGCGCGATCGTGGCCGGACTGTGGTCGACCGGCCAGGAGGAGCTGGTCGAGCCGTACCTCGACCGCTACCTCGAGGACGCACCTCGCATCGCCGCGCGCGGCCAGGCCTTCGCCGCCGAAGTCGCGGACGCCGCGCCCCACATCCCGATGGCGCTCTCGCGCTTCAAGCGCTTTCGCGACGAGCTGGAGGAGGCCGCCGGGCGCACCGACAACCTGGTGCTCCAGCGCGGCTGGCACGACACCGTCGACGACTACGACGTGGCACTCCGGGCGAGACGAGCCGGGTAGCGGCTCGCAGCAAGCTGCGTCGCCGGGCGCTGCGGTCGTGTGTCCCGGCTCCGCCGGGGTCACACGGTCCTCACGCCTCCCCATCGAACATCTTGGTGACCGAGCCGTCCTCGAAGACCTCCTTGATGGCCTGAGACAGCAGGGGGCCGATCGACAGACAGGTGAGTTTGTCGAACCGCTTGTCGTCCGAGATCGGGAGCGTGTTGGTGACCACGATCTCGGTCACCGCACTGTTCTTCAGCCGGTCGACGGCCGGTCCGGACAGGATCGGATGGGTCGCCGCGATCACCACCCCGGCGGCGCCGTCGCGGGCGAGCGCCTCGGCGGCGTGCACGATCGTGCCGCCGGTGTCGATCATGTCGTCGACCAAGACGCAGATGCGTCCCCGGACGTCACCCACGACGCGGTTGGCGACCGTCTCGTTGGGGCGGTCGATGCGGCGGGACTTGTGGATGAATGCCAGCGGGGCGCCGTTCAGCCGTGAGGACCAGCGCTCGGCGACCTTGATCCGGCCGGCGTCGGGGCTGACCACGGAGAGGTCCTGGTCGCCGTACTTCTCGCGGACGTACGTCGCGAGGATCGGCAGCGCGAACAGGTGGTCGACGGGCCCGTCGAAGAAGCCCTGGATCTGGTCGGCATGGAGATCGACCGTGATCAGCCGGTCGGCGCCGGCCGTCTTGAACATGTCGGCGACGAGACGGGCCGAGATCGGCTCGCGGCCGCGGTGCTTCTTGTCCTGGCGGGCGTAGCCGTAGAACGGCATCACCACGGTGATCCGCTTCGCGCTGGCGCGCTTGAGCGCGTCCACCATGATCAGGTGCTCCATCAGCCACTCGTTGATGGGCGCCGTATGGCTCTGGATCACGAACGCGTCGCAGCCGCGGACGGATTCCTCATAGCGGACGTAGGTCTCGGAGTTGGCGAACTCGTAGGCCTGGGTGGGCACCAGCTCGATGTCCAGGTACGCCGCGACCTCCTCCGCCAGGGCCGGATGAGCCCGCCCGGAGAAGACCATCAGGTGCTTCTTGGTGGTCCTCTTCGACTTGGAGCTCACAGCTCAGGATTCTCCCTCATCCTCAGCCGAATCCCCCATCGAGGTCGGCTCGCTCTCGCGCGGTGCGCGACGGTCGAGGTTGCGCTGCGGACCACCCGACACGGCCAGGTTGCCCGGCGGCACATCACGGCGTACGACAGTCCCGCCGCCGGTCATCGCCCCGTCGCCGATCGTCACTGGGGCGACGAACGTGTTGTTGGCGCCGGTCTTGGCGCCCTTGCCGACGGTCGTGTGGTGCTTGTGGGTGCCGTCGTAGTTGGCGAAGATCGTGCCCGCTCCGATGTTCGAGCCCGGGCCGATGTCGGCGTCCCCGACGTACGAGAGGTGCGGCACCTTGGCGCCGTCGCCGATGTGGGCGTTCTTGGTCTCGACGAACGCGCCGATCTTGCCGCCCATGCCGAGCTCGGTGCCGGGGCGGAGGTAGGCGTAGGGACCGACGTTCGCGCCGTCGCCGACCACTGCCAGCTCGCCGTGGGCGCGGACGACCCGAGCGCCGACTCCGATCTCGCAGTCCTTGAGGGAGGTGTCGGGCCCGATCACGGCGTCCTCGCCGACGATGGTCGCGCCGAGCAGGTGCGTGCCGGGAAGCAGGATCACGTCGGGCGCGAGCTTCACGTCCGACTCGATCCAGGTCGACTCCGGGTCCATCACCGTGACGCCCTCGCGCATCCAGTCCTCGACGATCCGCCGGTTGAGCTCCCGCCCGAGGTCCGCCAGCTGTACGCGGTCGTTCGCTCCTTGCGTCTGGACCCAGTCGTCGATCGGGAACGCGCCGACGGTCAGGCCGCCGTCGCGAGCGAGACCAACGGTGTCGGTGAGGTAGTACTCGCCCTTGGCGTTGTCGTTGCCGATCCGGGGCAACGCCTCGACCAGGAACTCGGCGTCGAAGGCGAGGATCCCGGAGCTGATCTCGTGGATGTCGCGCTGGTCAGCCGTGGCGTCCTTCTCCTCGACGATCGCCTCGACGTCGCCCTCGTCGTTGCGGACGATCCGCCCGTAGCCGAAGGGCTCGTCGACGATGCCACTGAGGACGCTGACCGCGCACTGCGCCGCCTCATGCTCCGCGGCGAAGCCGCGCAGGCTCTCGCCGCGCAGCAACGGGGTGTCGCCGTTGGCGACCAGCACCGTGCCGCTCGTCGTACCGGCGGCCTCGACGGCGATCCGGACCGCGTCACCGGTGCCCTGCTGGTCGTCCTGCACCGCGAGCACCACGTCGGGCATCAACGACTGGATGTGCGGACCAACCTGCTCGCGCTGGTGCCCGACGACCGCGACGACTCGGATGGGCTCGAGCGCGCCGACCGCGAAGAGCACGTGGCCGACCATCGTGCGCCCGCCGATCTCGTGGAGCACCTTGGCCGTCTTCGACCTCATCCGGGTACCCCCGCCCGCCGCCAGCACGATCACGGTGAGGTCGCTCGCCATGGGTCCAACGTAGCCCCCGGTATAGGCGTCCCGGCCATCGTCCGTGCGGCTGATCCTGGTGGTCGATCCGGGCTCGGGTCCGCGCTGAGGCGCTGGCTCCAGATGTGCTCCCCGCCATGTGGGGCCTCAACCTTCTACGCATTCCCCGGTTGGTCTGCCGGGCCAAGGTGCTGCCCCGCCAGGCGGGCCCTAACCTTCTACGCATTCCCCGGTTGGTCTGCCGGGCCAAGGTGCTGCCCCGCCAGGCGGGCCCTAACCTTCTACGCATTCCCCGGTTGGTCTGCCGGGCCAAGGTGCTGCCCCGCCAGGCGGGCCCTAACCTTCTACGCATTCCCCGGTTGGTCTGCCGGGCCAAGGTGCTGCCCCGCCAGGCGGGCCCTAACCTTCTACGCATTCCCCGGTTGGTCTGCCGGCAGGGCCCGCCTGACTTTGAATCAGGACTAGCGACGTAGGTTCGACTCCTACCCGGGGAGCGCTTCCGTTTGGGGTTCGGCGTGCGCGCAAGCACGCACGCCGCTCGCTGCGGTCGGTCCTGCTTCGGGTTCGGCGTGCGCGCAAGCACGCACGCCGCTCGCTGCGGTCGGTCGCCCCGGGTTCGCCGGAGCGACCGGTCCTCGCTCGGGCTAGGGTCGCGGCATGGACCTCCCCGTGATGCCCCCGGTGCGGCCGATGCTGGCGAAGTCGGTGAAAGGGATCCCGGACCCGGCGAAGTACGAGGGCTTGAGCTTCGAGCCGAAGTGGGACGGTTTCCGCTGCCTGGTGTTCAAAGACGGCGACGAGGTCGAGCTGGCGAGCCGCAACACCAAGCCACTGAGCCGCTACTTCCCCGAGGTCGTCGAGGCGATGCGCGAGCAGCTGCCTGCGAAGTGCGTGCTGGACGGTGAGATCTTCGTGGCGCTGCGCGGCGAGGACGGCGTCGACCGGCTGGAGTTCGAGACGCTGCAGGAGCGCATCCACCCCGCTCAGAGCCGCATCGACATGCTCGCCGAGAAGACCCCGGCGGGGTTCGTGGCGTTCGACCTGCTCGCGCTGGGCGACACGTCATACGTCGACCGGCCGTTCGCCGAGCGCCGGGCCGCCCTGGAGGAGGCGCTCGGCGGGCTCGACGGCCCATGCTTCCTGACCGCGACGACCACCGACCCGGCCCGGGCGGAGGAGTGGTTCCACCAGTTCGAGGGTGCCGGTCTCGACGGTGTGGTCGCCAAGCCGCTGGACGCGCCGTACGTCGAGAACGCCCGCACGATGCTCAAGATCAAGCATGAGCGCACGGCCGACGTCGTCGTCGCGGGCTACCGCGAGCACAAGACCAGCACCTCCGAGCGCCCGCTGCTCGGCAGCCTGCTGCTGGGCCTGTACGACCCCGCCGGACCAGGAGGTCAGCTCCAGCACGTCGGCGTGAGTGCCAGCTTCACCGAGACCCGTCGGGCCGAGCTGATCGAGCAGCTCCAGCCGCTCGTCGTCCCGATCGAGGAGCACCCGTGGGGCCACTGGGCGGAATTCCTGACCGCCAACCCGGACCGCGTTCCCGGCACCCAGAGCCGCTGGAGCCAGGGGAAGGACCTCAGCTTCACGCCGCTGCGGCCCGACCTCGTGATCGAGGTCGCCTACGACCACATGGAGGGCCGGCGGTTCCGCCACACCGCCCAGTTCCGTCGTTGGCGAACCGACCGTGACCCCGAGAGCTGCGGCTACGACCAGCTGGACGAGCCGGTCTCCTACGACCTCACCGACGTGCTCGGCGCTCGCCCGGTGTCCTAGGCTTCCGGCACCTGGATTGCGAGCGGGACCGAGCGCGGGAGAGCCGAGATGAGCGAGACCTACAACGTCGTCCTCCTGATCGAGCAGGCCCTCACCGACGCGGACGCCGTCCAGGTCCGGTCGCTGCACGAGGGTCTGGACACGGACGTGCGCTACCGCGTGCTGCTCCCCGTGGAGGATGCCGCCGCTCGCGTCGAGGCGGCGATGGGAGCCGTCGGCGGCGACACGATGACTGCGCCCCCGATGCCGATGGACCCCGACGCCGTCGAGGCGGTCCGCGAGGAGACCGAGCGCGAGTCGTCCCGGGCCCTGGCGGCGACGCTCGCTGCCCTCCGTGCTGCCGGCGCGACCGCCGACGGCAACGTCGTCTACGACGACCCGATCGACGCCCTTTCGAGGACCGTGACCGAGGTCGACGGTCGTGAGGCGATCATCCTGACCCGCTCGCACGTGGTCGCGGAGTTCTTCCACCTCGACTGGTCGTCGCGCGCTCGCCGCAAGATCGGCGTCCCGGTGCTCCACCTTCTCGAGCACGAGAACTTCGACGAGCAGGCCGGCTCCGGCGAGGGCGTCACCGGCCTGTGACCGCAGCCGGCATCTTCCTGACCCACCAGGAGTCGCCGCGGATCCGGCGGCACTTCGAGCGGCTCGTCGAAGAGACCGGACCGCTGATCACCTGGCACTTCGTGCTGAGCCGGGACCCGTTCCCGCGTCCAAACGCCCCCTTCTCCTACCCGGACCCGGCCGAGGTGCTGCCCGCCCGCTACGCCGCCATGGCCGAGCACGGCGGCGTCCAGGGCGGCTACCTCGACACCCTGCTGATCCCGGTGCTCAGCGGCCTCGAGGCGGACCAGCTCTGGGTGTGCGAGTACGACGTGGACTACGCCGGGCGGTGGGACGAGCTGTTCGCGAGGGTCACAGACAGTGGCGCAGATGTGCTCACCACGACCCTGATGTACCGCCACGAGCAGCCGAAATGGCGGTGGTGGCGGAACGCCGCCGCGCCGCCCGACGTACCCCCGGATCGCTGGGTGCGTTCCCTCAACCCGTTGCTGCGTCTGACCCGCCCTGTCCTCGACGCCTATGCCGCCGCGGTGGCCGACCCGCGCTGGCAGGGTCACTACGAGTTCATCCTGCCCACGGTCGCACGGGAAGCGGGTCTGCGGCTCGAGGACCTCGGCGGCGTGGGCTCGTTCGTCCCGCCCGGCCGCGAACAATCGGTGTACGTCGGGAAGTCGGCCCAAGGGCGTCCGCCGGACCTGACCTTCGGGTTTCGGCCGGTCCGCCACGACTACTTCCACGAGAAGCCCGACGCGTTCTCCCGGGCGGGGTTGCTCTACCACCCGGTCAAGCCCGGCGTTCCCGCCTGGACCCGCGAGACGAGGAACGTGCTGCCGGAGAGTGGCTAGGTCGACGCGCCCTGTGCATCGGTGGCCGCGCGATGTCGTCGCAGGTTGGCCCGCAGCATCCGCTTGAGCCGCTGGGCGACCGCGGTGTCGACGGCGTCCCCTCGTTCGTCGAGCACGTCGAGGAAGGTGCGGGTGCGCGCCTTGAGCCGCGGCGGCTTCAGCACCAGGTCGATCAGCAGCCGGACCGGACCGGCACCGTCGCCCGACTCGGTGAACTCCCGGGATGACGCCTCAGGGATCCAGCCCGAGGCGTTCCCGGAATGGAGCCGGTAGTCGATCAGGGACTCGGGGAGGTTGAGACGCTGACCGAATGCCGTCGCCAGCAGCGCCACCCAGAAGTCGTGGGAGACCGGCGACTCTGCCGGAGGCCATCCCCACGTGTCCACGAACGCGCGGGTGACCGCCATGCTGCAGCCCTTCAGGGCCGCGACCGGAGGGACGCCCCGCTGGGCGATGAGGTCGTAGAACGAGTCGGCGATTCCCGCCCCCTGGTCATCGATCAGGGCGAAGTCGTGGAAGACGGCCATCGGTCGACGTCTGCGTACGACCTGGGTCACCGTGGCCACCTTCGGCGGTCGCCAGGAGTCGTCCTGGTCGGCGAAGAAGATGACGTTGCCCTTGCACGCCCGGCTGGCCGCGATGAAGTTCTGGGCGTAGCCGAGACGCGGTCCGTCGGCCATCACCTCGACACGGAAGGGGACTCGCCGGGCGAAGGCGTGGAGGATCGCGACGGTGTCGTCCTGTGAGGCGTCGTCACGGACGACGAGCTCGTCGGGCGGGCGAGTCTGCGCCGCCAGACTCTCGAGCATCTCCGGCAGAAAGCGCTCGCCGTTGTACGTCGCCATCGCCACCGACACCACCGGCCGGCCGGTGACCACGGACCGCAGCGACGCCATGCCCCGACCCTAATTGGTCAGGAAAGGCCGGCGACGGGGGCTAGCGTGCGACCCGCCAGATCGGTTGACTGACACCCTCGCTGGCGACCTTCAGGGCGTCCCGCGCGTGAACCCGATCGCCTCGCCCTTGGTTGGGGGATTCACACCATCAGCGCGACCATCACGGCGACCAGGGTTGACAGAACGACTCGGGACGGGAACCACGCCTTCTCCGCATGCGGGGGATCCCGAGTGTCGAGGCGGCGTGACGACGGCGGGCTCAGTCGGGAATGCGGTTGCCGAGCTCGTCCCAGTGCGCGGCCACCTTCTTGCTCGGCTGCACGCGAGGTGGCTCGCCGGGCATCTTCGGGTAGTCGGGCGGGTAGTTCAGCTCGACCGACCCCTGCTCCTGGAAGAGTCGCAGGAGCGGCTCCAGCGAGTAGTGCTCGTCGTCGATCGTCGCCCACGGGTCACCGTCGGCGACGCGCTCCGGGACGGTGAACAGGTTGTACGGCGCCGGGTCGGTGACGTCCTTCAGCTCGTCCCAGGTCATCGGGGTCGAGACGGGCGCACCCGGGATCGGTCGCAGGGAGTACGCCGAGGCGATGGTGCGGTCGCGGTTGTTCTGGTTGAAGTCCACGAAGATCCGCTCGCCGCGCTCCTCCTTCCACCACGCGGTCGTGACGCCGTCGTCGCGCTTCTCGAGCTCGCGGCCGAATCCGATGGCGGCGTGCCGGACGTCGACGAACTCCCAGCGCGGCTCGATCCGTACGTAGACGTGGACGCCGCGGTTGCCACTGGTCTTGGGGTAGCCCTTCAGACCGAGCTCCTCGAGCAGCTCCGCGGCCACGAGGGCGACGCGCACTGCGTCCGCGAACGTCGTACCTGGCTGCGGGTCGAGGTCGATGCGGAGCTCGTCCGGGCGGTCGACGTCGTCGCGGCGTACCGGCCACGGGTGGAAGGTCAGCGCCCCCATGTGGGCGCACCAGACAGGAACCGCGATCTCGGTCGGGCAGATCTCGTCGGCGATGCGGCCCGAGGGGAAGGTGATCTGGACCGACTCCAGGTAGTCGGGCGCTCCCTTGGGCACGCGCTTCTGGTAGAACGCGTCGGCGTCCTTGTCCATCGGTCCGGTCGCGAGCTTCATGCCGGGGCGGACGCCGGACGTCCAGCGCTCCAACGCCGTCGGGCGGTGGCGCAGCGCTCGCATCAGCCCGTCTTCGACACTCGCGAAGTACTCCGCGACCATCAGCTTGGTGACCTCGGGCGTGGTGTCGGTCTTCTCGTAGATGACCCGGTCCGGACTGCTCACCCGCACCGACCGCTCCCCTGCCTGTACCTCCGCTGCGGGCGTCTTCGGCATGCGGCCAGGCTAGCCGCACGCTGACGGGGCAGACGGTCCGCCAGCCAATGGCCGCCACACTGGCCGCATGGATCCACGACTCCGGGCTGCGGTCGACGCGAGTGTGCGCTGGTACGACGACGTGTTCGCCCTGCACCGCATCCCGGTGCGGCGCGAGGGCGGCCTGTGGTCCGCACTCGGCTCGCCGCCGCCGTGGCACTCCGCGGTGAAGACGTTTGAGCCGGGGGTCGAGGCCGAGCGGGCTGTGCGCGCGACCGATGGCTTCGCGCAGTGCACGGTCGCGGACTCGTTCGGGGACCTCGACCTGGCGCCGTACGGCTTCGAGGTCCTGATCGAGGCCACCTGGCTTCATCGCGGCCCGGACGACTCGGCGGCAGGCACGCTTCCGGACGGTTGGTCGGTCGTCAGCAGCGTAGAGGCGCTCGCGGAATGGGCCACGGCGCACGACTACGCCGGGGTGCTGCCGCCGACAGTGCTCGACGACGCCCGGTTCCGGATCCTGGAGTGCCGTCGGGACGGCCGGCTCGTCGGCGGCGCTGTCACCCACGACGGTGTCGGCACGGTGGGCCTGTCGAACGCCTGGGGTGCTGGTGGGGTGACCGAGTTCGACGATGTGCTGAGGGCGGTGTCGGCGCTACACCCGGGCCGAGCCGTGACGGACTTCGCGCAGGGTGCGGAGCGAGACGCGATGGTGGCGTCCGGGTTCACGCCGCTCGGCCCGCAGCTGGTCTGGATCCGCTGACAGTCGTACGCGACGGCCCGCGCGTCACCGTTTCGTCACCCACGGGACTCCCCCGCCCTGGTGTGGCCGACTACCGTGGAGGCATGGGCTACGAGGTGAAGAAGAGCGACGAGCAGTGGCGAGAGGAGCTCTCGCCGGAGGAGTACGCCGTACTCCGCAAGGCCGGCACGGAGCGGGCGTTCGTCGGTGAGTACACCGACACCGAGACCAAGGGTGTGTACTCCTGCAAGGCCTGTCACGCCAAGCTGTTCGAGTCGGACGCCAAGTTCCACTCGGGCTGCGGCTGGCCGAGCTTCTACCAGCCGATGACCGACACCGTGGAGTACATCGAGGACGTCTCCCACGGGATGAAGCGGGTCGAGGTGCGCTGCGCCAACTGCGGCTCCCACCTCGGACACGTCTTCCCGGACGGCTACGGCACCCCGACCGGTGACCGCTACTGCATCAACTCGATCGCGCTGACGTTGGAGCCCGCTGACCAGCCGGCCGAGACGTCCTGACGACTCAGGGGAGGCGGGCCAGGAGGTCCGCGACCGACGTTCGGGCGCCGGTGTAGAACGGCACCTCCTCGCGCACGTGGCGGCGCGTCTCGGAGCCGCGCAGGTGACGCATCAGGTCGACGATGCGCGAGAGGTCATCGGCCTCGAAGGCGAGGATCCACTCGTAGTCGCCGAGCGCGAAGCTGGAGACCGTGTTGGCGCGGACGTCGGGGTACTCCCGCGCCATCTGCCCGTGCTCGGCGAGCAGGCGTCGGCGCTCGGCCTCGTCGAGCAGGTACCACTCGTAGGAACGCACGAACGGGTAGACGCACACGTGCGCCCGCGCCTCCTCCTCGGCCAGGAACGCCGGGATGTGGCTCTTGTTGAACTCCGCCGGACGGTGCAACGCCATCTGCGACCACACCGGCGCCAGTCGCCCGCCGAACACCGTGCTCCGCAGCCGGTTGTACGCCGACTGCAGCGGCTCGCTGGCCGGTGCATGCCACCAGACCATCACGTCGGCGTCCGCGCGGATCCCTGACAGGTCGTACGTCCCGCGCACGACCACGTCGTCGGAGCGAAGCTTCTCGAGCAGCTCGTCCACCTCGGCCGCCTCAGCCGCACGGTCGACATCGGGCCCGAGCGGCCGGTCGAGCCGGAACACCGACCACATCGTGTAGCGGACGGTGTCATTGAGCGCGCGCGTCCGCGCGGCGTTCGTCTGCTCCTGCGTCGGCTCGGCCATGCCCTCATTCTGCCGCGAGCAGCGACGCGGTGGCCCGCCGGGCCGAGCCGATCACCGCGGGGATCCCGACGCCGTCGTACGCCGCCCCGCAGAGGGCGAGGCCGGGCACGTCGGCGACCGCGCGCTGGATCCGGACCACCCGGTCGAGGTGCCCGACGGCGTACTGAGGCAGCGCTCCGCCCCAGCGCTGCACGTGTGCGTCCAGCGGTTCGATCGGCTGTCCCGTCGCCAGGGTCAGATCTCCCACGACCCGGGCCAACAGCTCGTCATCCGTCGCCTGCAGTGACGCCTCTTCACGGTGCCGCCCGATCGAGGCACGCAGGATGCGTAGGTCGGACGCCGCGCCGACCCACGCCCACTTGGAGAACGAGTACGTCGCCGCCTTGATCCGCCGGCCGTCCACCGCGGGGACCAGGAAGCCCGACGAGTCTCCGACGTCCAGCGCGGGGACGGCGAGCGTGACGATCGCCATCGAGGCGTACTCCACCGACGCCAGCTCCGCTGCGGCAGCGGGCGCGATCTCGCCCAGCAGCCGCGCGGTGGGCGCCGCCGGTGTCGCGAGCACGACCCGGTCCGTCTCGACGGTCTCCGGAGCGCGCGTCGAACCGACCGTGAGCCGGAAACCCGACCCGCTACGGCTCAGCTCCCGGGCCGGCGCAGACGTGCGGATCTCCACCCTCCCGCCTTCGACCAGCAGCTGCGGAAGGCGCCCGAGCCCGCCTTCGATCCCGGCGAAGACCGGCTCCTCGGACGCCGGGGGCACGGCCGCCGCGGCCACGAGCAGCGAGCCGTGCTCGCGCAGCAGGGCCACGACCTGAGGGATCGCCGCCTGGGAAGACAGGTTGCTCGCGTGACCGGCGTACACCCCGCCGAGCAGGGGCTCCGCCAGCCGGTCGACCACCTCGGGTCCGAGCCGCGACCCGAGCAGCTCCGCGACCGAGACGTCAGCCTCGCCCAGCGGGAGCACCGTCTCGTGGCGGGCCCGCTCCATGCCGTCGTCGGAGAGCACCCCGGACGCGGCCAGGCCCGCCAGGTCGAGTGGTACGCCGAGCAGGGTGCGCGGGAGCGGGCGCACAGCGCCTCGGGTCCACAGCTGCGAGGAGCCCGAGACCGGATGCACGAGGTCGACCCCGAGCTCGGCCGCGAGGGCGACCGCCTCAGTTCGTCGGGCCAGCATCGACTCCGCGCCGACGTCGACCTCGACGCCCGCGATACGAGCGAGCCGGAGCTTGCCGCCGACGGCAGGCGATCCCTCGAGCACCCGCACCGACAGGCCGGCCGCGGCCAGGTCGCGGGCCGCGGTCAGCCCGGCGACACCGCCGCCGACCACCACTGCATCCGGTCGGGCATCGGGTCGGACCTCGGGCACGCCGCCACTCTCCCACCCGGCGGCCCACCCACCAGAACGCCCCTCGACGCGCGTTCGCCACACCTATGCTGACCCGGTGCCCAGCGCGCCCTTCGTCGTCCCACCGCTGCTCCTGATCGCCGTGCTCCTGGTCAGCGGCGTGGCCAAGATCCGCGTACCGGCGGACACGGCGTCGGTCTTCGCCAAGCTCGAGATGCCGGCGTTCCTCAACAGGTTGCACGCGCCCCGACTCCTGCCGTACGGCGAGCTGGTCCTTGCCGCGATGCTCTTCCTCCTCCCAGGCCCGTGGTACGTCGTCGCCACGACGTTGACACTGGTTCTCTTCGCGATCTACCTCGTGGTCGTCGTCCGCGCTCTCGGCTTCGGCTACCCGCTCCTGTGCGGCTGCTTCGGCAAGCTCGGCCTCGGCTGGATCACCCGGCAGACCGTGGCACGCAACAGCGTGCTGCTGGCCGTGGCCGCGATCGCCTGGGTCGACTCCTGGCGCGGCGACGGCGTCCTGGAGCGGCTCCGCGACCTCGGCGACGACTGGTGGTGGCTGGCGGGCGTGGCGTTGGCGATGGTCACGACCGCCTTCGTCGTGCGCGAGAGCAAGCTGCCGCCGTTCGTTCCCCCGGACGTGGACGACGAGGACTACGTCCCGACGCCGGTCCACTACAGCGTCCTGGACGGACCTGACGGCCCGACCTCCGTCTGGCAGCTCGGCGATGCGGCTGCCCGGCTCCTGGTGTTCTGGGACCTGTCCGCCGACGAGAGCGGCCACCTCGCCGAGCGTCTCCCGGTCTGGCAGCGGCAGCTGGCTCCGGTGCTCGTCCATCTCGTGTCGCAGTCCGAGTGGCAGGAGGCGGCGACCGCCCGGCCCGACCTCGCCGAGCACCTCCTGGGAGACCCCGAGGGCGAGACCGTCGCTCGCCTCGGAGTGCTGGACACGCCGGGAGCGGTGCTGATCGGCACCGACCGTCTCCTCGCCGGCGGCCCGGCGGTCGGCCTGGCCGACATCGAGGAGCTCGTCGCGGCCGCGGCCGAAGAGATCCAGGCGGCGGCTTCGGTGCCGTCCGACGGGGCGCCGGCTCAGTAGCTCTGGACGAACTCCGTCAGCCGTGAGAGCTGGTCGGGGTCGGTCGACGGCAGCACGCCGTGCCCGAGGTTGAACACGTGGCCCCGCGCGGCCCGACCGGCGTCGATGATCTCGGCCGCCCTGGCAGTCATCACCTCGGTCGGCGCGAGGAGCAGGGTCGGGTCCAGGTTGCCCTGGACGGCGCGGTGGCCCACGCGGGGGATCGCCTCGGCGAGCGGCGTACGCCAGTCGACGCCGACGACGTCCGCTCCCGCCTCGGCCATGAGCGGCAGCAGGCTGCCGGTGCCGACGCCGAAATGGATGCGTGGGACGCCGAGGTCGGCCACCGCCGCGAGCACGGCCGCGGAGTGGGGCATCACCGAGCGCCGGTAGTCGCCCGGCGTGAGGGCGCCGGCCCACGAGTCGAAGAGCTGGACCGCGGAGGCGCCGGCTTCGATCTGCACCCGGAGGTACGCCGCCGAGATGCCGGCGATCTTGCGCATCAGCGCGTCCCAGACCTCAGGTGCGCCGAACATCATCGCCTTGGTCGTCGCGTGGTCCTTCGACGGGCCGCCCTCGACGAGGTACGACGCCACCGTGAACGGCGCGCCAGCGAACCCGATCAGCGGTGTGGCTCCCAGCTCGGCCACCAGCGACCGGATGGCGGCGGTCGTGAACGGGACGTGCTCGGGCGTCAGGTCCGGGATCGCCGCGACATCGTCGAGCGTCCGCACCGGGTTGGCCACCACCGGCCCCACACCCGGTGTGATGTCGAGGTCGAACCCCACCGCCTTCAGCGGCAGCACGATGTCGGAGAAGAGGATCGCCGCGTCCACGCCGTACCGGCGCACGGGCTGCAGCGTGATCTCGGTGACCAGGTCGGCGTTCATGCACGACTCGAGCATCCCGATGCCCTCGCGCACCTTCAGGTACTCCGGCAGCGAGCGCCCGGCCTGCCGCATGTACCAGACGGGCGTGTGGTCGACCGGCTCCCCGCGCGTGGCCCGCAGGAAGGCGCTGTCGTGGGGGGTGCTCACGGGGTGAATGCTCCCCTACTGCCCGGCGTGTTCGCACATCGACCACCTGGCCCGGTTTTACTGTGGCTGCATGGTCGTCGGGAGTGAGGCACGCCCGGGCTCAGGAGCCCCGCCGGAGCCTCCGGAGTTCACCGACGCCGTGCGTGCCATGAACGAGGCGCGGCTGCGGCCCGAGGTGCTGGTCGAGCCGATGCCCGCGCCGCAGCGCATCGCGCCGTACGCCGCGGCGCTCAGCGCCGACGTCACCGTGGACGGGAACGACCTCAGCACCGGCCGGATCATCCTGCTCCACGACCCGGCCGGGAACGACTCGTGGGACGGCACCTTCCGCTGCGTCGCCTACGTCCGCGCGGAGATCGACCTCGAGATGATCACCGACCCGGCCCTCGCCGACGTCGGCTGGTCGTGGCTCACCGAGGCGCTCGCCGCGCACGGCGCGGCGTATGCCGCCGCCTCGGGGACGGTGACCCGGGTCGCGACCGACAGCTTCGGCGCGATGGCGGAGGACTCCGGCAGCGCCCAGATCGAGATCCGCGCCTCGTGGACGCCGCAGCTGGTCGACGAGCGGCTGGAGATCACCGGACACGTCGAGGCATGGGGAGAACTACTGTGTACGGCGGCGGGCCTGCCGCCGGTCCCCGAGGGCGTGACCGCCATGCCCAGCCGTCGTGGCCGGCGCGGGGCCGGTCACTGACGACCCATGACACCTGACTCGGACGACGCCCTACGCGAGGAATCGGCACCGGTACCCCCTGACACCGAGGGGGAGACGCCATCGCCCCTGCCCCCGCTGCTGGACCTGCGCGACGGCCTGCCGCCGCTCACGGAGACTCCCCCGGCCCTCGCCGACGCCTGCCGTGCCCTGGCGGCCGCCGGCGGCCCGGTCGCCATCGACGCCGAGCGCGCGTCGGGCTACCGCTACACCTCCCGCGCGTACCTGATCCAGCTCCGCCGTGACGGGGCGGGCACCATCCTGATCGACCCCCTCGGCTTCGACACGCTGCAGCCGCTGCAGGAGGCGCTGGCCGGAACCGAGTGGATCCTGCACGCCGCCACCCAGGACCTTCCGTGTCTGACCGAGCTCGGTCTCATACCGGCCTCGTTGTTCGACACCGAGCTGGCGGGCCGGCTGCTCGGCTACCCACGTGTCGGGCTGGCGACACTGGTCGAGACGCTGCTGGGCTGGCGGATGAAGAAGGAGCACTCGGCGGCGGACTGGTCGACCCGGCCGCTGCCGGGACCCTGGCTCGAGTACGCCGCCCTGGACGTGGAGGTGCTGATCGAGCTGCGCGAGGTCCTGGCCCGCGAGCTGCACGAGGCGGGCAAGGACGAGTGGGCGCGCCAGGAGTTCGACTGGCTGCGCGGCTTCACCCCGTTCGTCCGCAGCGAGCCGTGGCGGCGTACGTCGGGACTCCACCGGGTGCGCGGGCGGCGGCTGCTCGGAGCCGTGCGCGAGCTCTGGGAGGCCCGCGACGACCTCGCTCGCACGCGCGACATCTCGCCGGGCCGGATCATCGGCGACAACGCCATCGTCGCGGCCGCGCTGGCCGACCCCGTCACGCGGGACGACCTGCTGGCCACCAAGGGATTCCACGGCCGGGGTGCGCAGCGGTACTCCGAGCGCTGGGTCGCGGCACTCGCCCGGGCGCGAGCCCTGTCCGAGGACGAGCTACCCGTGCGGGCTCCCCGGACCGACGGTCCGCCCACGCCCCGCGCCTGGGCCGAGCGTGACCCGGTGGCCGCCGAGCGCCTGACCCTCGCCCGCGAAGGGATCAACGCGCTGTCGGAGGAGCACCAGGTACCGGCTGAGAACCTGCTCACCCCCGACACGGTGCGACGCGTGATGTGGGAACCCGCCGGTGCCGACCTGTCCGCGCTCGGCGACCAGCTGCGAGAGCTCGGCGCACGCGAGTGGCAGATCGAGCTCACGGCGCCGATGTTGCTCGACGCGGTCGTCTCGGCTCAGCCGGCTGTCTGACTCGGACTCGGGCTCGGGCCGAACTTCGGGCCGATGACCCGGTACGACGCGCGGTCGATCATCCGCGCCATCCGCGGGACCTCGGCCGGGGTGCCGCTCAACATCTCGTCGAGCAGCGGCTCGACCGCCAGGTCGAGCTCGTCCGACTCCGCCACGACCGGCGGGTACACCATGCTCTTCACGCTGAAGGTGAACACCGACGCGTGGTGGGGCAGCTGGCCGGGCTGCTGGAAGGCGTCCGACAGCGCCACCGTCTGGTTGGCGGGCTGGAGGTACCCCGCGAAGGACACCAGCGCGAGCGCGCCAGGAGAGCTGGCGTAGACCAGGAAGTCGGCGGCCGTGGCGACGTCGCCGGCATGGCTGGACAGGCACAGGCCGTTGAGCGGGCCCACCGTCGCCGACGTCCCGAGGCTGGGCATCGGCATCACGTCGAACCTCACACCCGACGCGCGGAGGTCCGGGACCATCCTGCGGGAGCCTTCGAGCAGCGCGAGCTTGCCGCGGGCGAACCACTCCAGCGGGGTGCGCTTCTCGAGCTGCTGCTCCGACAGCGTTGCGCCCGGCGCGTGAAGTGCTCGGACCGTCTTGACCAGGGATTGCTCGTTGGTGTCCTCGGAGAACGCCAGGCTGGTCGGATCGCTGCTGTCGTCGAACAGCTCACCGCCTCCGGAGTACACGAACGGCGCGAGGCCCGACAGGGTCGGGTCGAGGTGGATCCCGGCCACGCCAGGGTGGTGGTTCGCCGCCCACCGGCCGGCCGCGGCGAACTGGTCGATGGTCCAGCCCTCTCCCGGGGTCGGCGGGTCGTTGTTGATCTGGCCGAGCTTGACCAGCCGCGGGTTGTAGAACATCACCGACGGCTGCACGCCGTACGGGAGGCACTGCAACCGGTTGTCGTTGGCGAACGCCGTCAGGCTGCTGCGGGGGTACTCGTCGCCGAAGTCGAAGCCCCGGTCGTCGAGCAGCTGGTCGACCGGCTGGATGAGCTGATGCTGCACCAGGTAGGCGAGGTGCCGGCGCGAGGCCAGGAAGACGTCGGGGACATGCTCTCCTTCGCTGAACGACGCGAGCATGGCGGCGTCATTCGGCCACGCCTCCACCCTCACCGTGACGTGGCGCGAGACCGGGGCATACGTCTCGGCCATCGTCCGGTACTGCTCGATCTCGTCGGCGGAGCCGATCACCCCGAAGGTCAGGGTCCGCGGAGGCAGCTGGGCCGGCGACGAGGACGGTGACGACGGCGCCGTGGTCGTGGGGGCGCTGGTCGAGCCCGAGCCCGAGTCCGCGGACGACATCGATGAGTCGCAGGCCGCGAGCACGCCGATGGCGAGCAGAGCGGCAGTAGCGAGGGCGGTGGCTCGAGTCCGCCTCGCCGCTCGCACGGCGGAAACCCTAACCGCTGCCAGAAAGACTAAGTGCGCCGGACCGGGAGCGCCTCACGGCGCGTGGCCGCTCGCAGCGGCTGATGTTGGGACCCGGGGCTGCCGCGGCCCGGCACACACGGAGCATTGTAACGAGACACCCCCTCGCGGTGTTCCCGTTGCCCCCAGCAACCCCGATCGGCGATGTCCGGTCCAGACCAGGTTGCGCTTTCGCCGGCTCGGGGCGTGTCGGCTTGCGCGCAAGCGCGCTGCGCCGTTCGCTACCGGCCGTCCGTCCGGCTCCGCCCGGATCGGACGGTCCTCGCTCACGCCAGGTTGCCGGCGAGCTCGAGCCGTGCTGCGCGGTCCAGCTGGTCGGCGACCGACTGGATCCGGGCGGCGGCCACGGTGTCGCCGTCCGGGAGCTCGACCCGCCCGGTGGCGACAACGCGGGCAAAGGCGGCAGCCCGCAGCAGTACGTCGGCGAAGTCGCTGGCGGCGATGCCGCGGAGCACCTGGTCGACCATGTCACGCAGCTCGTCGGGCCCGGGTGGGTCGGCGACACCGGCGACGACACCGTCGACCGCCGCTCGGGCACGGCCGGCCTCGAACTCGCGCGCGACCCCGACCGGGTCGGCGTACACCCAGGACCGGAGCAGGTACAGCCGCCACAGGCAGCCGGCGATCGTGTCGGCCGGACGGTCGGCCCAGGCCTCGGCGATCGCCTCGATCCCCTCCGTGTCGGCGAGGTGGAGCACCCGGTCGGCGACCTCGCTGTCCGCGGAGTCGTGGGCACGTCGGACCAGCAGGTACGCCGCACGGTCGGCCGCCTCCGCGACGCGGAGCGGGTCGGCGTGCTCGGACTCGATCCCCTCGAAGAAGCGGTCGCCCGGTGTGAGCGGGCGGTGGTGGGGGCGGTCGGTCACGGCTCCACGGTAGCGATCGGAGTCATGTCGCGAGCACCTTACGGATGCGCTGGTCGCTGACCGGCCCGTCGGTGCCGAGCTGCTGGGCGAACAGGGACACGCGGTACTCCTCGAGCATCCAGCGCGCCCTCCGCAGGGTGTCGCCCGGCGGCCGGCCCGCCTGGAGGGCGGCGACCTGGTGGAGGTAGGCCTCGTCCAGCGGACGTACCTGGTCCATCAGCTGACGGTCGCGGCCCACCTGGTCGTCCAGCCGCTCGCGGCGGCGCCGGATCGCGAGCAGGTACGTCGGGAAGCGGCGCAGCCGGTCGGCCCCGGCCTCGCCGAGGAAGCCTCGCCCGACCAGCCGGGCCAGCTGTTCGCGCATGTCTTGCATGGCCGAGAGCGTGGCCAGCTCGGCGCGTCCGCTCAGGAGGCGGTCCGTCTCGCGCCAGTCGGCCAGCACGCGCAGCACGTCGAGCACGACGGCGCCGGTGCGGGCGTCGAGGGCTCCCCGCCCGGCCGTCACCAGCGCGGCGTACGTCTCGGGGGTGCGGACCGGGGGATGTACGTCGACGACGTCGGTGAGGATCGCGGCGCGCACGTCGTCGAGCAGGTCCGTGACCGAGGGGTACGGCGAGCCCGCGAGGCCGAGACGCTGGGTGGTGTCGAGCCCGTCCGTGGGGTCGGCGGTGAACGGGAGCGCGAGCAGCAGCAGCCGGCGTACGCCGTGCCGGTGACGCGACGCGGCCTCCTCGGCCGAGCCGAACACCCCGAGCCCCACTGTCTCGCCCTCGTCGAGGACTGCCGGGTAGGCGAGCACCTCGTGACCGGCCCGGCGCTGGAGGATCTCCGTGGGCAGCTCGCCGAAGGTCCAGTCGACCTGCCCGGTCGCGCCGTACCCGCTGTCGTCCGCGACGGCGGCCAGCGCCGCGTCGAACTGCGCCTCGAGCGGCGCCTTGAGCGCGTCGAGGTCCTTGCCGCGGGCGTGCTCGTCACCCTCCTCGTCCAGGACGCGGTAGGTCGGCTGCAGGTGGGGCGGCACCTTGCTCCAGTCCCACGCGTCGCGCGGGATCACCACGCCGGTCGTCGAGCGCGCCCAGCGCTCGAGCGCATCGAGCAGCGGCTCCTCGCCGGGCGGTGTCGCGGCCAGGAACTCGCGGGCCTTGTCGGGTGCCGGTACGAAGCTGACGCGGAGGTTCTTGGGCAGACTCCGGATCAGGCTGGTCACGAGCTCGTGCCGCACCCCGGGGACGTTCCAGGAGAAGTCGTCGGCGGCAACCCGGTTGAGCGTCGCCACCGGGACGTCGATGGTGAGTCCGTCGTCGGCGGCCCCGGGCTCGAAGTGGTAGCTGATCGGGAAGGTCAGGCCCTGCCCCTGCTGCCAGTGCTCGGGGAAGTCGTCCTCGCTCACCTGATCGGCGGTGTCGTGGGTCAGCATCTCCGGGTCGAAGGTGAGCAGGTCGGGATGGTCGTGCCGCTCCTTCTTCCACCACGTGTCGAAGTGGGCACCGCTGACGACCTCGGCGCCCACGCGGGCGTCGTAGAAGTCGAAGAGCGTGAGCTCGTCGACGACGATGTCGCGGCGGCGGGCGCGGTGCTCGAGCTCCTCGGCTTCCTCGAGCAGCCGTTGGTTCTCGGCGAGGAAGCGATGCCGGCTGGACCACTCGCCGTACACCAGGGCGTGCCTGATGAACAGCTCGCGGCTCAGCTCGCGATCGACCTTGCCGAACTGGACGAGGCGGTCGGTGACGAGCGGGACGCCGTACAACATCACGCGCTCGTAGGCCATCACGGCGGCGCGCTTCTTCGACCAGTGCGGCTCGCTGTAGGTGCGCTTCACGAGGTGGTCGCCGATGCGCTCGGCCCACTCCGGCCGGATGGCGGCGTTCTGCCGGGCCCACAGCCGGCTGGTCTCGACGAGCTCGCCAGCCATCAGGTACGCCGGGTTCTTCCCGCGTAGTCCGCTTCCGGGGAAGATCGCGAACCGCGTGCCGCGCGCGCCGAGATACTCGCGGGGGCTACGCGGGCGACCGGCGGCCGAGCCGCTCGAGACCCGGTCACGCTCCTCGAGGACGCCGACGTGCGAGAGCAGTCCGGACAGGAGCGCCTGGTGGATGCCGTCGGCGTCGGGCTCGTTCGCCACGCCGCCCTTCCCCAGGTCGACCTTCAGCTCCTTGCAGACCTGCCGGAGCTGGGACTCGAAGTCCTGCCACTCGCGCACGCGCAGGTAGTTGAGGTACTCGCGCTTGCACATGCGCCGGAACGCGCTGCTCGACAGCTCGCGCTGCTGCGTGCGTAGGTGACGCCAGAGGTTGAGCCAGGTGAGGAAGTCCGACGTCGGGTCTTTGAAGCGGGCATGGAGCTGGTCGGCCTGCGCCTGGGTCTCCAGCGGTCGCTCGCGCGGATCCTGGAGCGAGAGCGCGGCGGCGATCACGAGGATCTCGCGCACGCAGCTCAGTCGTTCGGCCTCCAGGATCATCCGGCCCAGGCGCGGGTCGATCGGGAGCCGGGCCAGCCGCCGGCCGACCCGAGTGAGCCGCCCGTCGGCGGCCAGGGCTCCCAGCTCCTCGAGCAGCTGGACGCCGGAGGCCACCTGGCGCCGGTCGGGCGGCTCGACGAACGGGAAGCGTGCGATGTCACCCAGCCCCAGCGACGACATCTGGAGGATGACCGAGGCGAGGTTGGTCCGCAGGATCTCGGGGTCGGTGAACTCGGGACGGCTCTCGAAGTCCTCCTCGGAGTAGAGCCGGACCGCGATGCCCGCCTCGACCCGGCCACACCGACCTGAGCGCTGGTGGGCCGAGGCCTGGCTGATCGCCTCGATGGGGAGGCGCTGCACCTTGGTCTTCATGGAGTATCGCGAGATGCGTGCGACGCCGGAGTCGACGACGTACCGGATGCCGGGGACCGTCAGGGAGGTCTCCGCGACGTTCGTCGCCAGGACGATACGGCGCGTCGTCTGCGGGTGGGACGAGAAGACGCGGTGCTGCTCGGCGGCAGACAGCCGCGAGAACAGGGGCACGACCTCGAGGCGGCGTCCGGGATCGGGCTTCACGTCACCCAGTGCGTCGGCGGTGTCGCGGATCTCGCGCTCGCCGGGCAGGAAGACCAGGACGTCGCCCGGGCCCTCGCGCGACAGCTCACGGACGGCGTCCACGATCGCCTCGGTCTGGTCGCGGACGACGGCCTCCCCCTCCTCGTCCTCCTCGTCGGGCAGGTCGATCAACGGCCGGTACCGGATCTCGACCGGATACGTCCGTCCAGAGACCTCGATGATCGGCGCCGGACGACCCTGCCGGTCCGCGAAGTGGGCGGCGAAGCGATCCGGGTCGATGGTCGCGGACGTGATGACAAGCTTGAGGTCCGGACGGCGTGGCAAGAGCTGCTTGAGGTAGCCGAGCAGGAAGTCGATGTTGAGGCTCCGCTCGTGCGCTTCGTCGAGGATGATCGTGTCGTAGCGGCGCAGTTGCCGGTCACGCTGGAGCTCGGCGAGCAGGATGCCGTCGGTCATCACCTTGATCCGCGTGTCCCGCGAGGTGCGGTCGGTGAAGCGCACCTGGTAGCCGACCGCGCTGCCGAGGTCGGTCTTGAGCTCGGACGCGAGCCGCTCGGCGACCGACCGGGCCGCGATCCGGCGTGGTTGGGTGTGCCCGATCAGTCCTCCACGACCGCCCGTGCGCCCGTCCTTGGCCGCGGCCGAGCTCGAGGCAGATCTTCGGCAGCTGGGTGGTCTTCCCCGACCCGGTCTCCCCGGCCACGACCACCACCTGGTGATCCCGGATCGCTGCCGCGATGTCGTCGCGCCGCCCACTGATCGGCAGCTCGGCCGGGAAGGAGATGTCCACAACGCCGGTGATTCTTCCTCAGGTGGGTCGGCGCTCCGCAATCAGATTCCGTTCAGGTAATCGACACCGCGATGCCAGTGCCTTCACAGGAACCGCACAGGCGGCCGACCCACAGTGAAGACATGACACACGTGAAGCGCAGCCGGCGCCTGCAGGCCGGCCTGGCCGGACTGAGCATCCTCAGCGCTCTCGCCGCCGCCGTGGGCCTCGGCCTGACGACCCACACCGGGACCACCGCCCAGGCGAGCCAGGGCGGCAACGGCAACGGTGCCAGCTCGACGGGCTCCGGCTCGCACGAGGGTGGCGAGGGGAACGATGACGGCACCCGCTCGGGCACGACCACCTCGAACAAGCAACAGCGCAGCCCCGTCACCCAGCCCGCTCCCACTGCCCCGCAGGCGACCACGAGCGGCTCTTGACCATGATCACCGGGAATACGGACAACACGTACCGTTTCGAGCTCTGGAGCACGACGGCCTCGGTCGTGGTGACCGACCCAGCGGCGCTCGCGTCGGTCGTCGAGGTGGTGCGCGCCGGGCTCGACGACGTCGAGCTCGCCTGCTCGCGCTTCGGTCCCGACTCCGAGATCCAGCGACTTCGGCCCGGCACGACGACCTTGTCACCGATGCTCGCCGACCTGGTGGCCACCGCCCTGGACGCGGCCGAGGCAAGCGGAGGGCTCGTCGACCCGACGGTCGGACGGGTGGTCCGCGAGCTCGGCTACGACCGCAGCATCGAGCTGTTACCCCGGGACGGCGCCCCCGTGAGGCTGATGCGCGAGGTACCCGGCTTCCGCCAGGTCCAGCTGCACGGCCAGAAGCTCGAGCTGCCCTCGGGCATCGAGCTCGACCTCGGCGCCACCGCCAAGGCGCGCGCCGCCGACATCACTGCCCGCCGCGCGGCCGACACGGTCGGAGTGGGCGTGCTCGTGGAGCTCGGCGGCGACATCGCGACCGCGGGCCCCGGTCCCGCGGATGGCTGGCAGGTGCTGGTCCGCGACTCGGACCTAGACCCCGATTGCCGGGTCACCCTCCAGCCGGACTGGGCGATCGCCACGTCGTCGACAGTACGGCGGGGGTGGCGCCGTGGCGGCGTACGTCTCCACCACATCGTCGACCCCCGGACCGCGGCCCCGGCGACGCCCGTGTGGCGCAGCGTCACCGTGGCCGCGTCGACGTGCGTCGAGGCCAACACCGCCTCGACCGCTGCGGTGATCCTCGCCCACCAGGCCACGCGGTGGCTCTCCGAGCGCGGATACCCCGCGCGTCTCGTGGACCAGCAGCACCGCGTGTGCCGCGTCGGCGGCTGGCCTCAGGAGGTGGCCGCATGAGCGCCGCCCTGTGGGCGCTAGGTCGCGGCACCGGCGTCGTCGCCCTCGTGCTCTTCACCGTCTCGATCGTGCTGGGCATCGTCACGCGCTCAGGTCGTAGGGTGCCGTGGCTCGGCCGCTTCGGCACGAGCGACCTGCACCGCACGGCCGCCCTGACCGGCACCGGCCTGGTCGTCGCCCACGTCGGCTCCCTCTACTTCGATCCCTTCGCACAGCTGAAGCTGGTCGACTTCGTGTTTCCGTTCCTCGGTGCATACAAGCCGCTCTGGCTGGGCTTGGGCACGCTTGCGCTCGACCTGCTCGGCGTGATCACCGTGGTCTCACTGCTGCGGCACCGGGTCGGGCCGCGCGTGTTCAAGAGCGTCCACTGGGCGACGTACGCCCTGTGGCCGGTGGCCCTCCTCCACGCGCTGGGCAACGGCACGAACGCCGGCGCAGCCTGGTTCCGCATCCTCGCCGTGGTCTGCATCAGCGCGGTCGTCACGGCCGTCGGCTGGCGTCTCGCCCCGTCCTTCGAGGGCCGGGGCTGGATACGTCACCCCCGGAGGACGGGCGCATGACCACGACCATGACCGCCACCCCGACCCGCCGTCTTCTTGACGCCGCGGGCACCGACGCCGTTCGCCACGCCGAGCTGTACGGCGTCCTGCCACATCCCAGCCTCGACGAGCTCCTCCAAGCGGTGGCGGACAGCGGCCTGACCGGACGCGGTGGCGCGGGCTTTCCCACGGCGGTCAAGGTGCGCGCCGTCGCCACGGCCGGCCGCAGGCCCGTCGTGGTCGGCAACGCCATGGAGGGCGAGCCGCTCAGCCACAAGGACGCTGTGCTGCTGACCCGCAGCCCGCACCTGGTGCTCGACGGGCTCGAGATCCTCGCCCGCGCGATGAACTCCAAGCGCGCGATCCTCGCGGTCGGTTCCGAGCTCGATCCGGCTCCCGCGAGGTCTGCGGCACAGAAGCGTCGGATCGAGGTGCGGCACCTCGAGGGCGGCTTCATCGCCGGCCAGGAGACCGCACTCGTCAACCAGCTGGACGGCCGGCCGGCTCTGCCGCGTGACCCCTTCACCCGGGTGACCGAGTCCGGCGTCGACGGGCGACCTACGTTGGTCCTCAACGCCGAGACGCTCGCCCACGTCGCCCTTGTCGCACACCGCGGCGCCGCGTGGTACCGCTCGGCCGGAACCTCGGAGGACCCCGGTACGTCGCTCTTCACGATCACCGGATCCGTCTCGCGCCCGGGTGTGGTCGAGGCCCCACGAGGAACGAGCCTGCGGGACGTGCTCGCGGCCGCTCAGCCACTCGGTTCGGCCGCTGTCCTGGTGGGCGGCTACCACGGCGCTTGGATCCCCGCCTCACAGCTCGACGTACGCCTCACGAAGTCCGAGCTCGCGCCCTGGCATGCGGCAGTCGGCGCCGGCGTACTGCACGTCCTCGCCGACGGCACCTGCCCGCTCGCCTTCGCGGTCGAGGTCGTCGACTATCTGGCGGAGGCATCGGCTCGGCAGTGCGGCCCGTGCCTGAACGGCCTACCGCACGTGGCCAGGAACCTGCACCGCCTCGCCTCCGGTGTCCGCGACTCGCGCCTGCCCGGCGAGATCGCGCGGATGAGCGCCCAGGTCACCGGCCGTGGCGCCTGCGCGCATCCGGATGGCAGCGCACGATTCGTGGCGTCGACGCTCGACATCTTCCGCAACCACGTCGCGGCTCACCTCGAGGGCTGGTGCCCCAGTCGGCTGCCGAGGGTGACATGAGGACCACGACGAAGACCCGGCTGCACATCGACTGGACCCGGTGCGACGGCCACGGCAGCTGCGCCGAGCTCCTGCCGGGTCTGCTGGACGTGGACGACTTCGGGTTCCCGATGTCGCGCTCCGGGGAACGTGACCCCGTCGTCCTCCGACGCGACGAGGAGGCCGCGCGCCACGCCGTACGGAACTGTCCGCTGATGGCGCTGCAGCTGTACGACGCGGAGAGCTGAGCCGGTCACGGCCCGGTCAGCCCCGGTTCTCTCCTTGACCGAACGGCTGGTCGGGTCCGATCGGGCTGTTGGGAATACCGTTCTGGCCGTTCGGGAGCACGCCCTGCTGCTGGAAGCCGGGAGGCCCGCCGTGGCCTAAGCTGTCGCCCCCGCCCGCCGAGGCGCGGCCCAGGACGAAGCCACTCAGGCCGCCGATGATGAGGCACGCGAGAGCGACCGCGATGACCGCGCGCATACCGAGCACCTGGTCGACGAACCGGGGTCGCTGCTCCTGCCACGGCACGGCCGCGGATACCGGCGAGGGCACGGGCGCGGGCTCGTCGTACGTCAGGGTGCCGCCGTACGCCGGCGCCGAGCGAGGCGGGGTCGGGGCATCGGGCTCGATCGGGTCGGTCTGGTCGTCGCTCATGGCCGAAGTGTCCGGCGTCCGCCTGTGGCGGACCTGTGCACGAGATCAGAGGAGGTCGTGTCTCGCGGACAGGGCGCTCACAGGAAACCCACAGACTCGCTCACCACACTGGCTGGCATGGAGCTCACCCGACTCGACGGATCGCCCCTCCGCGTCTTGGTGGTGGACGACGAGCCGAACATCGCCGAGCTGATCAGCATGGCGCTGCGTTACGAAGGTTTCGAGGTCACCGCCACCCACACCGGCGCCAGGGCCGTGGCTACCGCGAAGACGTTCGACCCCGATGCCGTAGTGCTCGACATGATGCTGCCCGACTTCGGCGGGCTCGAGGTGCTCCGTCGCATGCGCGCCGCCGACCCCGACGTCCCCGTCCTCTTCCTGACCGCCCGCGACGCCGTGGAGGACCGCATCGCGGGCCTGACAGCCGGCGGCGACGACTACGTGACCAAGCCGTTCTCGCTCGAGGAGCTCGTCGCGCGCCTACGCGGTCTGATGCGCCGCGCCGGCGCGCGTCGCGCTCAGTCGTCCGCTCTGCTGACCGTCGGCGACCTCGAGCTCGACGAGGACAGCCACGAGGTACGCCGCGGCGATGACGAGATCGCGCTGACGGCGACCGAGTTCGAGCTGCTGCGCTTCCTGATGCGCAACCCCAAGAGGGTGCTGTCGAAGGCGCAGATCCTCGATCGCGTGTGGAACTACGACTTCGGTGGCCAGGCGAATGTCGTCGAGCTCTACATCTCCTACCTGCGCAAGAAGATCGACGCCGGCCGTGAGCCGATGATCCACACGATGCGCGGCGCGGGATACGTCCTCAAGCCGGCCTCGTGAACCGATTCGCGTCCCTGACGTCGCGCCTGGTCGTCACCGCGGTCCTGCTGGTGGCCGTGGTCTCCGTGCTCATCGCCGCAGCCGCAACACTGGCCCTGCACTCCTACCTCAGCTCCCGGCTCGACCGCGACGTGGTCGCCTCCCTGGGCCGACTGCCGCAGGACAACCAAGGTCCGTACACGCCGCCCAACGACCACGACCGCGACAACCACCCCTTCGACCAGCCGAGGATCGGCCTGCTCTCCGGGGTGCTGCACGGCCCGAGCGGGAGCTGGGCACAGGTCCCGGACGACGACGGGACCGACCAGCTGGTCTCCCGGGCCACGCTGACCGCCGTTGCTGCACTGCCGGCCGACGGGCAGCCGCACGACGTCACGCTCCCGGGATACGGCGAGTACCGCGTCGCCCTCGCCCCGACGCCTTTCGGTACGACGGTGGCCGGGCTGCCGACCTCGAGTGTCGACGGACCCACGTCCCAGCTGATCCTCTGGGAGGCACTCGTCGGCGCGTTGGGAATCGCGGCGGCGGCGGTCGCCGGCTTCGTGGTCGTACGGCGCCAGCTGCGACCACTGCGCGAGGTGGCCGCCACGGCCCACAACGTCGCCGAGCTGCCGTTGGCGACCGGCGACATCGAGCTGGCCGAGCGGGTGCCCGACCGGCTCACCGACGAGCGCACCGAGGTCGGCCAGGTCGGCGCCGCGCTCAACACGCTGCTCGCCCACGTCGAGTCGTCACTGACCGCGCGGCACGAGAGCGAGCAGCAGGTGCGGCAGTTCGTGGCGGACGCCTCCCACGAGCTGCGGACGCCGTTGACCACCATCGCCGGTTACACAGAGCTCGCGCGGCGCCGACCCGACGACCCCGCCACGATGCACACCGCACTCGGGAAGGTCGAGGAGGAGTCGGCCCGGATGACCTCGATGGTCGAGGACCTGCTACTGCTCGCCCGCCTCGACTCGGGGCGCCCACTCGACCGACATCCAGTGGACCTCTCCCGTCTGCTCGTCGAGACGGTCTCCGACGCCCGCGTGGTCGATCCCACGCATCGCTGGCAGCTGGACCTGCCCGAGGAGTCGATCGAGGTCATCGGCGACGTCCAGCGACTGCACCAAGTCGTCACCAACCTGCTCACGAACGCGCGCAAGTACACCCCCGCCGGGACCACGATCACCGTCTCGGCGACACCGGACGGCTTCACGGTCCACGACGACGGCCCGGGCTTCCCACCAGATCTGGCCGAGCACGCCTTCGAGCGGTTCGCCCGCGGCGACCTCGCACGGACCCGTGTCGACAAGGGCAGCGCCGGCCTCGGCCTCGCGCTCGTCCAGGCCATCGTGACCGCCCACGGCGGCTCCGTCAGCCTTCGCTCTCGCCCCGGCTCCACCACCGTGACGGTCGCATTGCCGCCGTAGTCCATAGGGGTCACACAGTCGGGCGAGGAGGATCTGCCAGCGGGGGTCGCCACGGTGGGGACATGACCTCGGAGACCGCTCCCGCCAGCCACTCGTACGCCCGCGACGCCCACCCCGCGGCGTACCCCAAGGACCGTCCCCGGCCGACACGGCCGTTCACGCGCCGGGGACACCAAGCGCCGGAGGCCCGGACCAGCCGGTTCCCCGTACCGGCGGACCGGGCGACCCTCGCCGGTCTGCTCGTTGCCACCGGGCTCCTGTACCTATGGGGGCTCGGGGCGTCGGGCTGGGCGAACTCCTTCTACTCGGCCGCGGCCCAGGCCGGCTCGGAGTCGTGGAAGGCCTTCCTGTTCGGCTCCTCGGACGCCGCGAACAGCATCACGGTCGACAAGGCGCCGCTGGCGATCTGGCCGATGGCGCTGTCGGTGCGGATCTTCGGACTGTCGTCGTGGAGCATCCTCGTCCCGCAGGCACTCGAGGGCGTCGGCGCCGTGTGACTGCTCCACGCGACGGTTCGGCGTACGACGGGATCCGCGGTCGCCGCCCTGATCGCCGGTGCCGTGATGGCGCTGACGCCGGTCGCGGTGCTGATGTTCCGCTTCAACAACCCCGACGCGATGCTCTGCCTCCTCATCGTGGGTGCGGCGTACGCCACCCTGCGGGCACTGGAGAGCCAGCGAGCCGCCCGTTGGCTGGCGCTCGCCGGTGCACTGGTCGGGCTGGCGTTTCTGGCCAAGATGCTGCAGGCGTTCCTCGTGATCCCGCCACTCGTCCTGGTGTACGCCGTGTTCGCCGGCGTGACCTGGCGCCGCAAGCTCCTGCACCTCCTCGCCGCTGCCGGCGGCGTGGTCCTCGCTGCCGGCTGGTGGCTGGCGATCGTGATGCTGTGGCCCGCCGCGTCGCGACCGTACGTCGGCGGCTCCCAGCACAACTCGATCCTCGAGCTGACTCTCGGCTACAACGGCCTGGGCCGGATCGACGGCTCGGAGACCGGGTCCGTCGGCGGCGCGTTCGACCGGGGAAGCTCATGGGGCGCGACCGGATTGCTGCGGATGCTCAACACTGAGGTCGGGGGCCAGGTCGCGTGGCTGCTGCCGGCCGCACTGATCTTCGGCGGAACCGGCCTGTGGTTCTCGCGCGGCCGTCGCCAGATACGGGCCGGGCTGAGTCTCTGGCTGAGCTGGCTGGTCGTCATCGCTCTCACGTTCAGCCTGATGGCCGGGATCTTTCACCCGTACTACACAGTCGCCCTCGCCCCCGCGATCGGCGCGCTCGTCGGGATCGGCGCGTGGGTGCTGTGGCAGCACCGCACGTCGCTGACCGCGTCCGGGGTCCTGGGCCTGACGACCGCGCTCACCACCAGCCTTGCCTTCGAGTTGCTGGCGCGCGACTCGACGTGGCACCCCTGGCTGAAGTACGTCGTCGCCACGGTCGGCTTCGGGGCCGGATTGATGATCGTCGGTGTGCGGCATCTGCCGCGCCGCGTTGCGACGGCGGTCGCCGTGGCGGCCCTGCTGTCCGGGCTCACTGCGCCGGCGGCGTACTCCCTCGTCACCGCAGCCACTCCGCACACCGGCTCGATCCCGAGCGCCGGCCCGTCGGCGGGCGGGTTGGCCGGCGGCACCGGCCAACCGCCCGGCGGCGGTACGGCGGGAGAAGCAACGAGGAATGGCAGCGGGACCGGCAACAACCCCGGCACTGGGGCTAGCCCAGGCGGACTCCTCGACAGCAGTACGCCGAGCAGCGCGCTCACAGAGCTCCTCGAGGCCGACGCGTTGTCGTACGCCTGGGTGGCAGCCGCCGTCGGCTCCAACAGCGCCGCGGGCTACCAGCTGGCGACCCAGCAGCCGGTGATGGCGATCGGCGGGTTCAACGGCAGCGACCCGAGCCCGACTCTGGCCCGGTTCCGGGCCTGGGTCGCCGCCGGCAAGATCCACTACTTCATCGCCGGCAGCGAAATCAGCGGCAGTACCGGCCCGGGCGCCGGCATCAACGGCGGGACGTCCACGCAGATCACCAGGTGGGTCGAGTCCACCTTCACCGCGAAGACCGTCGACGGCGTCATCGTCTACGACCTGACGACCGGCGACTGACGAGATCCTCAGCACAGGTCCGGTAGTAGCGTCGCCGCCATGACGCTTCCCGGGCACGTCGACCACCTCATCGTCGGCTCCGGCTTCGCCGGACTGTGTGCCGCGATCAAGCTCGGCGAGGACGGCGAGAGCGACTACGTCGTCATCGAGAGGGCCGAGGACGTCGGGGGCACCTGGCGCGACAACACCTACCCCGGCGCCTGCTGCGACATCCCCAGCCAGCTCTACTCGTTCTCCTTCGCACGCAACCCCGAGTGGAGCTCGTCGTACTCCCCGCAGCCCGAGATCCAGGACTACCTCGGCCGCATCGCTCGTGAGTACGCCGTGATCGACAAGATCGTCTTCGGCACCGAGCTCGAGCGGGCGGCCTGGGACGACGAAGGTCAGGTCTGGCGCTGCCGTACGACGTCGGGCGAGGTCGTCGCGCGCACCCTGATCACCGGCACCGGCGGTCTGTCCGAGCCGCGGCTCCCCGACATCGAGGGCATCGAGACGTTCGGCGGTGCCCTGTTCCACTCCGCCCGCTGGGACCACTCGGTCGATCTCGGCGCCAAGCGTGTCGCGGTCATCGGGACCGGCGCGTCGGCGATCCAGATCGTCCCCGAGGTGCAGCAGGTCGCTTCTCATCTCGACGTCTACCAGCGCACGGCGCCCTGGGTGATCCCGCGCAACGACCGCCGCTACCCGAAGCTCGAGCGCCTCGCCTTGCGCCATGTGCCCGCCCTGGCCACGCTCTACCGCACCGGCATCTACTGGGCGCACGAGGGCTACGTGCCCGCCTTCACCTGGCAGCCCAAGCTCGGCGCGCCCGCCGAGAAGGCTGCGACCGTGAACATCCGGAAGGCGATCAAGGACGCGGAGCTCCGCGCCAAGGTCATGCCGACGTTCCAGCTCGGCTGCAAGCGCGTACTCCGCTCGAACACCTACTACCCCGCCCTCGCCGCCGACAACGTCGACCTCGTCACCGACCCGATCGTCCGGGTCGCGCCGACCGGGATCGTCACCGGTGACGGGATCGAGCACCCCGTGGACGTCATCGTCGTCGCCACCGGCTTCTGGACCACCGAGCAGCCCATCGCCGAGCGCATCGTCGGCCGCGACGGGCGGACCCTGGCCGATGAGTGGTCCTCCGGCGGGATGGCGGCGTACAAGGGCACGACCGTGCACGGATTCCCCAACCTCTTCATGCTCACCGGTCCGAACACCGGCCAGGGCCACACCAGCGTGGTGTTCGTGATCGAGTCGCAGGTCGCCTACCTCCGCGACGCCCTCCGCACCATGCGCGATCAGGGATACGCCGCGGTCGAGCCGCGCGCGACCGCGCAGCGGCGGTGGAACGCGAACGTCCAGCGGCGGATGAAGCGGACGGTGTGGAACACCGGCGGCTGCTCGTCGTGGTACCTCGACACCCACGGCCGCAACACCGTCCTCTGGCCGAAGGCGACGTTCACCCTGCGACGCAAGCTCGCCCGCTTCGACGCAGAGGCCTACGAGGTGCTGGCTACGCACCCGACTCCCGACCGCGAAGCGGTCGTCTGAGCCATGAAGACCCTCGAGGACAAGGTCGTCGTCATCACGGGGGCGGCGTCCGGCATCGGTCGCGCGCTCGCCGTCGAGGTCGCCCGGCGCCGAGCGCGGGTCGCGATCTCCGACATCGACGAGCCCGGACTGGCGGGGACGGTGGACCTGGTCAAGGCTGTTGGAGCGCTCGAGGTGCGCAGTGACCGGCTCGATGTCGCCGACCGCCCCGCGTTCGCGGCGTACGCCGACGCGGTCGCTGAGCACTTCGGGCGCGTCGACGTCGTCGTCAACAATGCCGGCGTCGCATTGGCCGGCGACGTCGAGGATCTCGAGTACGCCGACATGGACTGGATCATCGGCATCGACTTCTGGGGCGTCGTCCACGGCACCAAGGAGTTCCTGCCCCACCTGATCTCTTCCGGCGACGGCCACTTGGTGAACATGTCGTCGCTGTTCGGGCTCGTCTCGATGCCCGGCCAGTCGATGTACAACGCCGCGAAGTACGCCGTGCGCGGCTTCAGCGAGGCGCTCCGCGAGGAGATCCTGATGGCCGGCCACCCGGTCGGTGTCACCGTGGTCCACCCGGGCGGCATCAAGACCGCGATCGCCCGCAGCGCCCGCTCGTCGTCGCGGGAGGACCACGACGAGACCGCACGCTACTTCGACGAGAAGCTGGCCAAGATGCCGCCCGAGGCGGCAGCGCGGATCATCGTCGAGAAGGGCATCCTCGGCGGCAAGCCCCGGCTGCTGGTCGGCCTCGACGCCCACGTCCTCCATCACGTCGCCCGGCTCACCGGCTCCCGTTACCAGGACCTCGTCGCCGCCGTCGCGAAGCGCACCAAGCCCCGCCGGCGGTGATCGGTAGGGTCGCCGGGTGGGGTTCGCGCTCGGAGATCCGGTCCGCATCGAGATGGAGAAGTGGGGCGGCCGACCCCACTGGCACGTTCCCGCCCGCTGGTTGGGCACCGACGAGCACGGCGAGTGGATCGGGATCCCCGCCGGTACGCCGATGAGCCGACCCGGCCTGGACCTGGCCCTCCAGAACGACCAGGTCGGCTTCGTGCCCGCGCCCGGGCGTCACCTCGAGCGCGCCTTCCTGGCGACGTTCCACGCACCTGGCTCGGAGACCTGGGTCTACGTGGACATGACCACGCCCCCGGTCTGGGACGGCTCGATCGTCCGCGCTGTCGACCTCGACCTCGACGTGATCCGCATGCGCAACGGATGCGTCGTCGTCGATGACGAGGACGAGTTCGCAGCAGCACCGCGTCGAGCTCGGATACCCGGACGAGATCGTCGCCCTGGCCGAGGCCAGCCGCGACCTCGTGCATGCAGCGATCCTCGACGAGGACCCGCCGTTCGACGGCAGCCACGAGCGCTGGCAGGCGGTCCTGGACCGGCTCACTGCACGAAGCTGAACAGCCGCTCCGGCAACTCCTGGTCGACGACCTTGCGCTGACGCTCGACCCCGACGCGGTACGACGCGTCGTCCGGCTTCACGAACGCGACCTCGTCGAAGCCCACCGCCTCGAACCGTCCGCGGACCCACTCCGCGGGGTCGTCGGTATGCGCGGTCGGGTCGCCGGGCACGCAGTGGCCGCGGGTCCAGATCACAGCCCCACCGGTCGCGACCATCACTCGGGCGGCTGCGACGGTCCGCACCACGTCGACGTCGGCGACATTGCCGAAGACGCCGCAGAGCATCAGCACGTCGACCGGCAACCGGTCCTCGAACGTGGCCACGGCACCGGCGTCAGCCGTGCGCACCTCCACGTCCAGCCCGGCCTCCCCCGCCGCGCGGCGAGCAGCCTCTGCAAGCTCGGGGTCCAGCTCGACGAGACACGGCGTCGACCTCTCGACCGGATGCCGCGAGGACGGGGACCGTGTCGCGCCCGTCGCCGGAGCAGAGGCTCAGCAGCCGCACCGGCCCCTCGCGTCGGCCAGCAGGCCGGCCAGCTGAGACCTCACCTCGGCCAACCGTCGAGAGAGCGACGACGTCGGGTCGTCGTACTCCTCGTGCCAGGTGTGCCAGTCGCGACCGCCGCTCACCGCCTCGTGAACCTCCCTCCGGCTCCACCATCTCCAGCCGTACGCCGAGCAGCCGCACCGGTCGGTCGTGCTCCACCCGGTCGAGCAGCGACACCGCCGCATCCGCCAGCGTGGCGACGTCGTTGGTCGGCCCGGGCAGGGTCAGAGACCGGCTGACGGTGATGAACGGCCGGTACCGCACCTTGATCCCGACCCGCGCGGCCGGCCGTCCTTCGCGGTCGATGTCCTCGACGACCCGCGCGGTCAGCGCCCTCAGCTCCCCCGCGACGACGTCCCAGTCGAGGTCGGACTGGTACGTCTCCTCGCGTCCGTGCGCCCGTGGCGTCCAGGGCGTCGCGTCGACCGGGCTGGTGTCGGCGCCGCGGCCGAGCCGGTGGTACCACGGCCCCATCGTCGGGCCGATCGCGTCGGCCAGCATCTGAGCGTCGCTCTCGGCGAGCTCGCGCACGGTGTGGATGCCCAGCGCCGCCAGCCGCTTCCCGATCTTCGAGCCGATGCCCCAGAGCGCGGTGGTCGGCCGGTCGCCCATCACGTCGTACCACTCCACCGCGGTCAGGTACCCGATCCCCGACCCGTCGCCCTCGCCCTTCTTGCCGAACGCCGTGGCGATCTTCGCGCGCAGCTTGTTGTCACCGATCCCGACGCCGCACGTCAGGTCGGTGGCCCCGTGCACGCTCTCGCGGATGTGCTGCGCGAAGCCCCGCGGGTCGCCGAGGTCGCCGTGCCCGGGGCCGGGGCCGAGGAACGCCTCGTCCCAGCCCAGCACCTCGACCACGACGGGGACTCCACCCCACTCGAGCGAGCGCAAGGTGTCCATCACCCGCGCCGAGGCCTCGTCGTACGCCGGCTTGTCGACCGGCAGGAAGATCGCGTCGGGGATCTTCCGCGCAGCGATGCGCAGCGGCATCCCGGAGCCCACGCCGTGCTCGCGGGCTGCGTACGACGCGGTGGCGACGACGCCGCGCTCGGTCGGGTCGCCACGCCCGCCGACCACCACCGGCTTGTCGACGAGCTCGGGACGACGCAGCATCTCGACCGCCGCGATGAACTGGTCGAGGTCGACGTGCAGTACCCACTCCGAGACCCCGTTGGTGTCCATCAGCGTCGCACCGGCGGGATCGCGTCCGTGGCCTCGAAGCTCGTCATCCCGGTGAGCAGCAGCAGGTCGGCGACGACGGACCGGAGCTGCGCGAGCACCACCTCCCCCGAGAGGTCCCGGCTGCGCTCGACCTCACTGGTCGCAACGCCGATCGAGACCAGCGCGGGCTGTGCCGCGGTGGCCATCCGGTCGGCGTCCAGCTCGACGGCCACCACCTCGACGGCCGCTGCCAGCTCTGCGACGATCACGGCGTACTCGTGAGGGATCGGCTGCTGCCGGTACGCCGCGACCGCGCACGGACGCACGAGCACGCGGGTGCTGCCCAGCGCCCGGTCGAGCGGCTCGACCAGCTCGGCCATCTTGCGCAGCCCGGGGGCGTGCCGGATCCGGAACGGCGACGAGGCCACCACGTCGAGGCCCTCGTCGGCGGCATCCTGGAGCTCCCGGATCAGTGGGTCCGTGGCGCGCGCCTCGGCCAGGAGCTCGAGCGCCCGGTCGACGTCGCGGTCGACCATCACGTCGCTCGCGGCCTGGAGCAGGTCACGGATCTTCCGCACGACCTTCGCCGCCTGCTCGCGCGGTCTGCGCAGCGGAGCCGCCGGGACGACCGTGGCCGCCACCAGCGCCACGGCGCCACCGATCAGCGCGTCGGTCCAGCGGGTGAAGGCCTGACCGGGGGCCGGCGTCAACGCCGTGATCACGATCGACTGCACCGCTGCCTGGATCAGGAAGACCTGACCGTTGTCGAGGAGCAGCGCCGCACTCATCGCCAGCCCCACGACCAGGGCGATCACCAAGCCGTCGCTGCCCAGCAGCTGCACGAGGAGGTCGGCACCGAAGACGCCGAGCGCGACACCGATGGTCACCTCAGCCACGCGACGCAGGCGCTGACCGTACGACGTACCCAGGGACACGACGGCCGCCACCGGGGCGAAGAAGGGGGTGGGGTGGCCGAAGACGCTGGAGGCGAGCCACCAGGCGACGCCGGCCGCCACGGCACACTGAGCGATGGCCCACCGCTTCGCGCGCCACCGCTCGAACCGGGTCGCCAGCGACGTCCGGCCCCGCACCAGCGCGCCGTCGAACGGGTGGGCCTGCATGCGGCCGATCTTGTCAGACCTGCCGACGCCGCCCAGGGGGCGTGGATTTCGAGACATCGCTCCGCCGCGCTGGCGTGACTTGTCGGCCTCCGACGCACCGACAAGGATCGACCGCATGGTGCAACCCCTCGACCCGACGGCCGCCGCCTTCCTGCTGGCGGAGAACCGCCGGATGCCCATGCATGTCGGGGGACTGCAGCTGTTCGCCAAGCCCGAGGGGGCGGGCGCGAACTTCGTTCACGACCTCTACGGGCAGTGGCGCGAGTCCGACGACATCGCGCCGCTGTTCCTCAAGCACCCGGTGCGCTCGGTGCGCACCGGCGGCCAGTATGTCTGGCGCGAGGACGACGAGTTCGACATCGAGTACCACGTGCGGCACAGCGCGCTGCCGAAGCCGGGCCGGGTTCGCGAGCTGCTCGAGCTGTGCTCGCGCCTCCACTCCACCCGCCTGGCCACCGAGCGGCCGCTGTGGGAGTGGCACCTGATCGAAGGGCTGCGCGACGGGCGGGTCGCGATGTACGCCAAGCTCCACCACGCGCTGGTCGACGGCATCTCGGCGATGCGGCTCCTGCAGAGCATCCTCACCACCGACCCCGCACCGGACGGACATGCCGGCGCCCTGGGAGAACAGGCCGTCGACGGCGAAGGTGCACGAGGCGCGGGAGCAGGCCGAGCTGTCGCTGTCCGACATACGCCTGCAGGCGTGGCGGACGGCGCTCGGCATCAGCGCCGAGGCCGCCGGCATGCCCGGCGCGCTCGTCAAGACCCTGCGCAAGTCGATCCGCAACGAGACCTCGACCCTGGCGCTGTACGCCCCACGCACGATCCTCAACCAGCCGATCACCGCGGCGCGCAGGTTCGCCGCCCAGGACTGGCCGCTGGAACGGCTGCGCAACATCGGCAGGGCCAGCGAGTACGACCGTGAACGACGTCGTGCTCGCGATGTGCAGCGGCGCGATGCGTCAGCTACCTGCTCGAGCTCGACGCCCTGCCGGACACGACGTTGGTCTCGATGGTGCCGGTCGGGCTCAGGGCAAAGGAGTCGCACCTGCCCTCGGCTCATGGCGGCAATGCGCTCGGGTCGGTCATGGTGAAGCTGGGCACCGACCTCGCCGACCCGGCCGATCGGCTCGCGGCGGTGCACGAGTCGATGGTCGAGGGCAAGCGAGGCCTGGCCTCGATGACGCCGGTGCAGGTGCTGGCGATGAGCGCCCTGGGTCAGGCGCCGGCCATCCTCGCGCCGATGCTGCGCATGGGTGGCGTGGTGAAGCCGCCGTACAACCTGATCATCAGCAACGTGCCCGGACCGCGCACCACGCAGTACTTCAACGGGATGCGGCTGGTGGGCACCTACCCGCTGTCGATCCCGATCGACGGGATGGCCCTGAACATCACCTGCAACAGCTACGCCGACGACATGGCGTTCGGGCTGACCGGCTGCCGGCGTACCGTCCCTCATCTCCAGCGGTTGCTCGGTCCACCTCGACAGCGAGCTCACCGCTCTCGAGAAGGCTGCCGGCATCTGAACCGTCGACCGCGGCCACGTCAGATGCGGTCGTGCGGCTACGTACGCCACGCCGGCGCCTCGACACGCGGCGGAGCGGCGTCGAGGAGCGCGTCCAGAAGAGCCTGGTCGCCCTCGATCGTGACGCCGGTCGAGGCACCGGTCCACGAACAGCGAGTAGATGCCCTCCGGATCGCCTTCCACCACGACGTCCGCGTCGTCGATCGGACCGTCCACGACCTCTCCGTCGACGAGGGAGGCGATCTCGGGGCCGGCCCGGAACTCGAAGCGGCCGGCCGGCGCGACGGGATGCCATCACGATGTCCATGGCGTTCGCCAACCAGCCCTCGAACAGCTCGTCGCGATCCGTGGGCGGCCCCAGGGAGCGGGCACCCCACAGCGCGAGCTCGCGCATGGCCGGCCGCAGCTCGCGGCCGTAGTCGGTCAGCTCGTACACCTTCGACGCCGCAGGCGGCGGAAGGGTACGCCGGGTGACGACGCCGTTGCCCTCGAGGTCACGAAGCCGCGCGGCGAGGATGTTGGTCCCGATACCGGGCAGGTGCTCGACCAGGTCGGTGTAGCGCTTCGGCCCGTGCATCAGCTCGCGGACCACGAGCAGCGCCCAGCGGTCTCCCACGAGATCGAGGGCATGTGCCATCGGACAGTACTGCTCGTAGCGCTTCGCCATGCCGAAAGCATACCACTCGATAACGATTCGGAAGAATCTACTTGCGAAAGTGAAGTAGATGTCGCTACGGTCGCTGCCATGACTTCAGAAACGCAAGTAACGCGCGGAGGACCGTCTCCACCGACCGCCGCAGGTGGCTGGCTCTCGCGCTCCTGTGCGTGGTGCAGTTCATGGTGGTCCTCGACATCGCGATCGTGAACGTCGCGCTTCCCTCCATCAAGCCGACCTCGGGTTCTCCCAGGGTGACCTCCAGTGGGTGATCAGCGCCTACGCACTGGTGTTCGGCGGGTTCCTCCTGCTGGGTGGGCGCGCCGCTGACATGCTGGGGCGCCGCCGCATCTTCCTGGGCGGCATCGTCGTCTTCACCGTCGCCTCGCTGTTGGCGGGCCTCGCCTGGTCAGAGGCGTCCCTGATCGGCGCCCGGGCCTTCCAGGGGCTCGGGGCCGCGATCATCACGCCGGCCGCCCTGTCGATCCTGTCGACGACGTTCGCCGAAGGTCGCGAACGCAACATCGCACTGGGTGCCTGGGGCGCGGTCGGAGGCTTCGGTGCCGTGGCGGGCGTGCTCCTCGGCGGAGTCCTCACCGACGCCCTCAGCTGGGAGTGGATCTTCTTCGTCAACGTCCCGGTCGGTGTCGTCGGGTTCGCGCTGGCGCCGCTGCTGCTGCGGGAGAGCCGTGACGCTCACGTCAACAAGGTTCGACCTGCCCGGTGCCGTCCTGGTGACGAGCGGGCTCTCGTCCCTGGTCTACGCGATCACGCAGGCCGGCCAGAAGGGCTGGCTCGCGGCGAGAGACGATCGGCGTGTTCGGGGCTTCTCTGGTGCTGCTCGGCGCCTTCGTCGCCTGGGAGCTTCGCCACCCGGAGCCGCTGATGCGCTTCGGGATCCTCCAGACCCGCACCGTGAGCGGGGCGAACGTCGCCGGGTTCATCCTGGGAACCGCGCTGTTCTCGATGTTCCTGATGCTGACGCTCTACATGCAGCAGGTCCTGGGCTACTCCGCGATGAAGACCGGCCTTGCCTACCTCGCGGTCGCCGGTACGGCGATCGTGTGGTCGGGCGTCGCCGGCCAGCTGGTGACCCGGGTCGGAGTGAAGCCGGTGCTGGTGATCGGGATGGCGATGCTCACGGCGGGCCTGCTCTTCTTCACCCAGGTGTCGGTCGGAGGCAGCTACGTCAGCGACCTGATGCCCGGCTTCCTGATCATCGGCGTCGGGATCGGGTTCTCCTTCGTGCCGATCTCGATCGCGGCGCTGGCGGGAGTGACGGCCGTCCGAGGCCGGGCTGGCATCGGGCCTGATCAACACCTCACAGCAGATCGGTGGCGCACTCGGCATCGCCGCACTGTCCACCGATCGCCACGTCGCGCACCGAGGACTCCCTCGGCAGCGGGTCGGCGCTGCCGGTGGCCCTGGTCGACGGGTTCCAGTCGGCGTTCCTGGTCGGCGCGATCGTCGCCGCCGTCGGCTCGTCGCGGCCCTGACCCTGATCCGTCGTGACGAGCTGGAGGTCGGAGGTCGTGCCCGAGCGCTGGCGGAGCCGGCGCTCGACGCCGCCTGAGGCATGCTGCGAACGAGCGGTGGGGCGGGTCCTGGTGGACCCCCCCACCGCGTTGCGTGGAGCCGGCCGCACCCCCGTCACGGCCGGTCTTCTCTGTCATCGCGCGAGAGGGGACGTTCGGTCGACACGCTCAGGAGTAGAGACGGCGATGACGGCGTCGATCGCTCGGTCGGGCAGGAGATCGTCGCGCGGTCACGATCGAGCCGGGCGCCGCGCCCGACCGGGTAGCGCGTCCTCGGACGACGCGCCGTCGCCGCCTTCGCGATCTTCTTCGCGACCACGTCGGGGCCGCTGGAGAGCCATCGGGTCGTCGCCCGACTCCATCCGGGCCGCGCACGGCCTCGGCCTGGGCCTCGTACGCCGTCCCGGCGCTGCTCTCGACGAGGTTGTCGCGGGCGATGGTGTTCCACTCGGTGCGAATCGGTCCGGGCTCGACGATCACGACCCGGATGCCGTACGGCGCGAGCTCGAGCCGCAGGCTGTCGCTGAAGCCCTCCACCGCGAACTTCGTCGCGTGGTACCACGCGCCCAGCGGCTCGTAGAACTTCCCGCCGACGCTGCTGACGTTGATGATCCGGCCATCGCCGCCGCTCACGCATGCCGGGCGTCACCAGCTGGGTCAGCCGCGCCAGGCCGAACACGTTGACCTCGAACTGTCGTCGCGCCTCGTCGATCGGCACGTTCTCGACCGCGCCGTACGAGCCGTACCCGGCGTTGTTGACCAGCACGTCGACGCGCCCGTGCTCACCGAGGATCCGCTCGATGCCGGCGGTCATCGAGACGTCGTCGGTGACGTCCATGTCGAAGGTGGTGACACCCGCCTGCGCGAGGCCCTTCATCCGGTCCGACCCGGCGGGCCACGGCGTACGTCGTGAACCCGGCCTCCCGTCAGACTGATCGCGGTCCGCTCCCCGATCCCGCTCGAGCCCCCGGTCACCAGCGCCACGCGATCCGTCATGGAGCCATCATCGCGGGTCGGTCACGTGCGAGGGGCCCGGCTCCGGGACCATGCGCCATGACGACGTCGAACGGACTGACCCCCGCGTGCGGACCGGTCGTGACCGGATCGGAATGCGCCGATCGTGGTCGGGCCGGCGCGGACGCGACTACCGTGAGCACACGTTCTCGTCAGTCGGGGGTCGCTGTGGTCTTCTACGTGCTTCTCGGGCTCGCCGCCGTGGCTCTGGCGTGGTGGCTGGTCCGCTCGCCGGTGCTGCGGGCGCTGCTGCGCGGCCACGCGACCGACCCCGCCCAGTTCGGCTCGTGGCAGGACCACCTCGACGACATCGGCCTCGGCCCGTCGTGGCGCAGTGACGGCTCGGGAGGCGTCCGCGAGTCTCGCGTGCAGTCCAAGCACACCCGCCGCCACTGACCTGGCGATCGCGTCATGCCCAGGAATGCTGACCTGGCGATTGCGTCCGTCGAAATCGCATCGACCCGGCCTTCGCGCACGACGTGAAGGCCGGGTCGATGCCGGGTGAGCAGACGCGAAGGCCAGGTCAGCGCACGTCGTAGCGGTCCAGGTCCATCACCTTCGCCCAGGCGGCGACGAAGTCACGCACGAACTTCTCGCCGGCGTCGTCCGAGGCGTAGACCTCGGCGAGCGCCCGGAGCTCGGAGTTGGACCCGAACACCAGGTCGACGCGGCTCCCGGTCCAGCGCACCGAGCCCGAGGCGTCGCGCCCCTCGAAGGTCTCCGCGTCGTCGGAAGTGGGAGTCCACGTGGTGCCGAGCTCGAGCAGGTTCACGAAGAAGTCGTTCGTGAGGACGCCCGGCCGGTCGGTGAACACCCCGAGCGACGACCCGCCCTGGTTGGCGCCGAGCACCCGCAGGCCGCCGACGAGCGCGGTCATCTCCGGCGCACTCAGGGTGAGCAGGTTGGACCGGTCGATCAGCAGATACTCCCCGGGGAGCCGGTGGCCCTTGCCCAGATAGTTGCGGAACCCGTCCGCCGACGGCTCGAGCGCGGCGAACGACTCGACGTCGGTCTGCTCCTGCGTCGCGTCGGTGCGTCCCGGCGTGAACGGCACGGTGACCTCGTGACCCGCCTCTCGGGCGGCCTTCTCGACCGCCGCGGAGCCGGCCAGCACGACCACGTCCGCAAAGGAGACACGCTTGTCGTCGTCGCGGTCGTTGAACGCCTCGACGATGCCCTCGAGCGTGCGAACGACAGTGGCGAGCTGATCGGGGTCGTTGGCCTCCCATCCGCTCTGTGGCTCGAGCCGGATCCGCCCGCCGTTCGCGCCACCGCGCTTGTCGCTGCCGCGGAACGTCGACGCCGACGCCCATGCGGTGGCCACCAGCTGGCCGATCGTGAGGCCCGAGTCGAGCAACTCCTGCTTGAGCGCGGCGATGTCGCTGTCGTCGATCGTGGCGTACGTCGCCTCGGGCACCGGGTCCTGCCAGACCAGCACCTCCGAGGGCACCTCCGGGCCGAGGTAGCGCTGGATCGGGCCCATGTCGCGGTGGGTCAGCTTGAACCAGGCGCGGGCGAACGCGTCCGCGAACTCGTCGGGGTTCTCGTGGAAGCGCTGCGAGATCTCGCCGTACACCGGGTCCATCCGCAGCGAGAGGTCGGTGGTCAGCATCGTCGGCGGACGCTTCGCGCCACCCTCGTCCGGCGCCGGGATCGTGCCCGCACCGGCGTCGTCCTTCGCCACCCACTGGTGGGCGCCCGCCGGGCTCGAGGACAGCTCCCACTCGTAGCCGAAGAGGTGGTCGAAGAAGTCGTTGCTCCACTGGGTCGGGGTCGACGTCCAGGTCACCTCGAGACCGCTGGTGATGGCGTCCTTGCCCCTGCCCGTGCCGAAGGTGTTGCGCCAACCCAGCCCCTGCAGCTCGAGGGGCGCGCCCTCGGGCTCCGGACCGACGTGGTCGTCGGGGTTGGCCGCACCGTGGGTCTTGCCGAACGTATGGCCGCCGGCGATGAGGGCAACGGTCTCCTCGTCGTTCATCGCCATCCGGCGGAACGTCTCGCGGATGTCGCGGGCGGCGGCGAGCGGGTCGGGCGTCCCGTTCGGCCCCTCGGGGTTGACGTAGATCAGACCCATCTGCACCGCGGCCAGCGGCGTCTCGAGCTCGCGGTCTCCGGTGTAGCGCTCGTCGCCGAGCCAGGTCTGCTCCGGGCCCCAGTAGACGTCCTCGTCGGGCTCCCAGACGTCCTCACGGCCGCCGCCGAAGCCGAAGGTCTGGAACCCCATGGACTCCAGCGCGACGTTGCCGGTCAACACCATCAGGTCTGCCCAGGAGAGCTTGTTGCCGTACTTCTTCTTGACCGGCCAGAGCAGCCGGCGGGCCTTGTCGAGGTTGCCGTTGTCCGGCCAGGAGTTGATCGGCGCGAAGCGCTGCTGGCCTCCACCGGCACCGCCGCGACCGTCGCTGATCCGGTAGGTACCGGCGCTGTGCCAGGCCATCCGGATCATGAACGGGCCGTAGTGGCCGAAGTCCGCCGGCCACCAGTCCTGCGAGGTGGTCAGCACCTCCTCGATGTCCCGCTTCACCGCGGGCAGATCGAGGCTGGTGAACTCCGCCACGTAGTCGAAGTCGCCGTCCATGGGGTTGGACACGGAGGTGTGCTTGGCCAGGATCTTGAGGTTGAGCCGGGTGGGCCACCAGCCCTGGTTGCTGTTGCCGCCCTCGGTCGGGTACGTCGCGTGCGCGACCGGGCAGCCATCTGCTGTCGGACCGTCTTGGGCGCTGACGGGTCCGTCGGCGGACTCGACGTTCATGTCGCCGACCTTGGCGTCGTGGTTCTGGGTCATGGCTTCCTTCCGATCGTGGTCAGACGGGTTCGGGGCTGGTGCTGTCACAGAGAGCGGAGCAGGAGGGGCAGACGCCCCAGTAGATGACCTCGGCCTCGTCGACGACGTAGCCGTGGTCGTCGGCGGCCATGAGGCAGGGGACCTGGCCGACCGCGCAGTCGACATCGGTGATCGCGCCGCAGGAGCGGCACACGAGGTGGTGGTGGTTGTCGCCGACCCGGACCTCGTAGCGCGCGACCGAGCCGGTCGGCTGGACGCGCCGGGCGAGGCCGTGGTCGGTGAGGACGCGCAGCGAGTCGTAGACCGCCTGGTGGGAGACCTCGGGCAGGTCGCGGCGTACGGCATGGATCACCGAGTCCGTGTCGGCGTGGGCCAGCTCCACGAGCGCGTCGAGCACCGCAAGCCGGGGCCGGGTCACCCGCAGCCCCGCGCCCCGCAGCAGCTGCTGGAAGTCGGGGGCCGGCACGTCTTCGATCCTGGCCCGGTTTCTTGAACGAGTCAAGAAACGTCTCAGGAACTCCCGGTGACCTCCGCGAAGCCTCCGCCCACGACATCGGCGACGGCGCGGAGCCGAGCCCGGGTGACGTCCGAGACGCGGACGTAGCCCGCGATATCGGCGTTCGACCCGGGCCGAACGGGCTCGGCGGAGTTCACCGAGACGCAGGTACGTCGTCCGCCGTCGACCGCGTTCTGAAGCGCCACCGCATGGCCCGTCGTACCGCTGCCGGCGAAGGGATCCAGCACGCGCGCGTCGTCGGGCATGGTCTCGAGGATCCGGCGGATCAGCCCGGTCGGCTTGGGCGACTCGAAGAGGTGGCCGACCAGTCCCTTGAGCTCGGCCACGGCGGTGTCGGTCGAGCCGATCTCCTGGGCCAGCCAGATCGTGCGCAGCTTCTTGCGGCGCCCCTCGTGGAGCCAGTCGCGCTGGAAGACGTCGGCTCGGCGTCGCTCGCCGGTGCCGACCCAGCGGCAGACCAGGTCGTCGGGCTGGGCCTCGATCTTGGCGGCCGACCAGCGCCACACCGCGGGAGCGCCGTCGCCGAAGACCGGCTTGATCTCCAGCGCGTCGGGGAACGGCTCGGTGGACACGCGCCCCGTCTCGGGCGAGCCGAAGATCGCGAAGTGCATGGTCGGCGCGGTCACCGGGTTGAACTTCTTGTTGGTGTTGCGCAGCGGCAGTCGCCGGAAGCGGCGGCCGTCGTCGGCCGTCAGCGGGAAGTCCCGCGGGTCGACCATGGACGTGCTCGACGCATCGAGGGCGCAGTCGGGCAGGGACCGCGCGTACACCAGCAGGTACTCATGCGAGGTCGCGAAACCCCACCCGAGCTGGCGGCCCTTGGGGTTGAGGTTCACCACGATCTGCGCGACGAAGGAGTCCTCGCCGAACACGTCGTCCAACAGCAGGCGGAGACGCGCCACCTCGTTGTCGTCGATGCTGACGAAGACCGCGCCCCGCTCGGTCATCACGTCGCGCATGGCCTCGAGCCGCGGCCGCATCATGGTCGCCCAGGTGCCGTGCCGGTCCGCCCTGCGGCCGCTGACCTTGTCGCCGTACACGAACGGGTTGCCGGTGTTGTACGGCGGGTCGAGGTAGACCACGTCGAACGGCCCGTACGCCGGTGTCAGCCGCGGCACCACTTCGAGGTTGTCGCCCTCGACGAAGGTGTTCCACGGCTCCACCCGACTCACGCTAACCGGCCCGGCTCACGGCACGGGTGAGGCAGGCCCGCAGATCAGCCCGGGATCGGTCGGCCGGTCACGTGGTGGGCAGGACCGCGACCGCCACGGTCGTCACCGGCGCCAGACACTCCTGGAGCGGGCTCGCCACCTCGTGTGCAACGAGCTGTACGTCGCCGTCCTGGTTCGCCATCACGTCCGCACCCGGTGGCACGTCACAGCCGACGGCGATGACCTGACCCACGATCTGGTGGCCCGGGACGGCGAGCGGGCCGGCGATCTCACTCTGGATCCGTCGCCAGATCGCGGGCGCCCGGAACTGCCGGGCGAAGGCTTGGATGTCGGCGCGAGTGTTCAGCACCGTGGCGGTCGGCTGCGGCCGTCCTCCGGCCGCGGTCATCGAGATCAGAGGGAGCACCTTCGCGCCCTCGATCAGGCCCGGTGTCCGCGACGGGAGTCCCGCCCGGTCTGACGCCGGGTCGCGTCCGGGATCGGCGGCCGTGGCGGAGGAGGACGAGCCGCAGCCGGCAGTCACGCCCAACGCGAGGCAGGTCGCGGCGGCGGCGGTCAGGTTCCCGAGGGTGCGTCGCATGGGGATGAGACGACGTGAAGACACGGCCGGTTCCCGGCTCACCGCGGTGGCCCGTCCGCCAGGGCGGGACTCAGCTCGAAGCCGGTCAGGCTCTCGAGGCGGGCGGCCACTGCCAGGGTTCGGAGATCCGCCCAGCGTGGCCCCATCACCTGGAGCCCGAGCGGCAGGCCGTCGGAGGACAAGCCGGTGGGCACCGCCGTTGCGGGCTGGCCGGTGAGGTTGGCCGGGAGGGCCAGGACGCACCAGTCGTCGAAGAACGGGTCGACCGGGTGCCCGTCGATCTCGGCCGGACCCGTCACGTCCACGCCGAACGCCGGCACCGGCATGCACGGCGTCAGCAGTACGTCGTACCCCTCGTCATCGCCGTCATCGCCGTCATCGCCGTCATCGTCGTCATCGCGGAAGAAGGACTCCCAGCGCGCCGTGAACGCGACCCGACGCTCCTGCGCATCGAGGTAGTCCGCGGCCGTGACCGCGCGGCCGGACTCCGTGATCTCGCGCGTGGCCGGGTCGATGCCCTCGTGGTCGAGGAGCTTCCCCTCCGAGGCGAAGCCCTCGGGCAGGGCGATGTCGTTCCACAGCTCGGTCGGCGGGCCTGCATCCGGATGGGCCTCGAACACCCGAGCCCCGTCGTCGGCGAGCCGGTCGACCGCGGCTCGGAACGCGGTGCGCACTTCCGGCTCGACCGGCGCCCAGCCGAGGTCGTCCGACACCGCGACCCGCAGCCGCGACCAATCGAGGTCGGCGTCCGGCAGTGGAACCGGCCAGGTCAGCGGGTCGGCGGCGTGAGCTCCTGCCATCACCCGCAGCGCGAGCACGAGATCGCGGACCGACGCCGCCAGCGGACCGTCGACCGACAGCGTTGGCCAGCCCCGGAAGCCCGGGAGCTTGGGGATCAGGCCGAACGACGGCTTGTGCCCGACCACGCCACAGAACGCCGACGGGATCCGGATCGAGCCGCCGCCATCGGTTCCGAGGGCGAGCGGCGCCGCGCCGTACGCCACGGAGGCTCCTGCCCCTCCGCTCGACCCGCCGGGCGTCCGGTCGAGCGACCACGGGTTGCGGGTGAGGCCGAAGACCCGGTTGTCGGTGAAGCCGCGGTAGCAGAACTCCGGGTTGTTGGTCTTCCCGACGATCACTGCGCCGGCAGCCCGCAGCCGCGCGACTGGTACGGCGTCGACGTCCGGAACGAAGTCGCGCAGCGCCAGCGAGCCGTTCGTGGCCGGCTGCCCGGCAATCCAGATGTGGTCCTTCACCGAGACCGGGACGCCCGCGAGTGGTCCGTATGCCGGGGGGTCGCGGTCGATCTCCCGCGCCAGGGCGAGTGCCTCCTCGCGCAGGACGACGGTGAACGCGTTGACCTCGCCGTCCCAGGTGTCGATCCGCGCGAACGCGGCCGCCACCAGCTCTTCGGCGCTCGCGGTCCGACCACGAACCGCCGCCGCTATCGCGGTCGCGTCACCAACGGCCAGCTCGCTCACCCGCTCAGCCGTCGGGGAACGACTGTCCCTTGCCGAGGACGGTGAGCCCGTCCTCGATCATGAACCCCCGCTTCGCGTCGAGCTCCTGGTCGACGCCGAGCTCGGCGCCCGGCGGCACGCGGATCGCTTTGTCGAGGATCGCGTTCCGGACGACCGCGCCCTCGCCGACCAGCACGTGGTCCATGACGACGGAGTCCTCGACCACGGCTCCCTGCTCGACCCTGACCGCCGGGGAGAGCACCGAACGACGTACCTGTCCGCCCGACACCACGACTCCGGGCGACAGCAACGCCTCTTCCGCGACGGGTACCGTGCCGTCGGCACCCTTGGCCAGCTTGACCGGCGGCTGAGGACCGTAGTCGGTGTAGATCGGCCACTGGGCGTTGTAGAGGTTGAAGACCGGCAGCGGCGACACGACGTCCATGTGCGCGTCGTAGAACGAGCGCATCGTGCCGACGTCGCGCCAGTAGCCACGGTCGCGGTCGGTCGCGCCGGGCACCTGGTTGTCCTTGAAGTCGTATGCGCCGGCCTCGTTGCGGCGTACGAACGCCGGCACGATGTCGCCGCCCATGTCGTGCTTGGAGCCCTGCATGTCCGAGTCGCGGGTGACCGCCTCGGCCAGCGCCTGGGCGTCGAAGACGTAGTTGCCCATGCTCGCCAGCACCTCGTCGGGATTGTCCGGCAGACCCTCCGGGTCCTTGGGCTTCTCCAGGAACTCACGGATGGCGCGCGGGTTGTCCGGGTTCACGTCGATGACGCCGAACTGGTCGGCGAGCGAGATGGGCTGCCGGATCGCCGCAACCGTGCACGGGGCGCCGCTCTCGACGTGCTGGTCGACCATCTGCGCGAAGTCCATCCGGTACACGTGGTCGGCACCGACGACGACGACGATGTCGGGCTGGTCGTCGTGGATCAGGTTCAGACTCTGGTAGATCGCGTCGCCGCTGCCGAGGTACCAATGCTTGCCGACCCGCTGTTGCGCCGGCACCGGCGCGACGTAGTTGCCGAGCAGCGTCGACATCCGCCAGGTGGTGGTGACGTGGCGGTCGAGGGAGTGGGACTTGTACTGCGTCAGCACGACCACCCGTAGGTAGCCGCTGTTCACGACGTTGGACAGCGCGAAGTCGATCAGCCGGTAGATCCCCGCGAACGGCACCGCCGGCTTCGCCCGGTCGGCGGTCAGCGGCATCAGCCGCTTCCCTTCGCCACCCGCCAGGACGATGGCCAGGACCCGCTTGCGACCGGTGGCGCTCATGTTCGCACCGTAGTCATGTATCCGCCGGTTGAGGAGGCCTCGCCCATCCGCTGGTGGTTGAGGAGGTCGCTCTGCGACCGTCTCGAAACCAGGCGGGGGTCGCCGGGCCCCGGATCGGAGTCCTACGTCGCTGGCGGCCGCGCGTCGACCGCACGGCGGAGGTGTCGGTTGCGCGGGCACGCGGCCGCCGCGCCTGCGCACGCTCCCACGGCCTCCGCTCCGGAACCCGACGAGACCGAGTCAAGGAGGTCCCTTGAGGGGACCGTCCGACCCGTGGCCCGACGGCCGGCCGCTGGTTGAGGAGGGCGTTCTACGCCCGTCTCGAAACCAAGGCCGGAGGTCGCGGTAGCGTCCCAGGCGTGCGCGTCGACATCCTGACCAAGGAGTACCCGCCCGCGATCTACGGCGGGGCGGGGGTGCACGTCGCCGAGCTGGTCCGGGCACTGCGCGAGCTGCCCGATCTCGACGTCCGGGTGCAGGCCTTCGGGGAGCCGCGCGACGAGGCCGGGGTGTCGGCGTACGCCGACCTGCCCGAGCTCGCCGACGCCAACGCGGCGCTGCAGACGCTGGGCGTCGACCTCGCCATCGCGGCGGGGAGCAACGGCACCGACCTGGTGCACTCACATACCTGGTACGCCAACCTCGGTGGACACCTCGCGGGCCTGTTGTACGACGTGCCCCACGTCGTCACCGCGCACTCGCTGGAGCCGTTGCGCCCGTGGAAGGCCGAGCAGCTCGGCGGTGGGTACGCCGTGTCGTCCTTCGCCGAGCGCACGGCGTACCTCGGCGCGGCCGCGGTGATCGCGGTTTCCGCCGCGATGCGGGACGACGTGCTTCACGCCTATCCCGACGTCGACCCCGCCCGGGTGCAGGTGGTGCACAACGGCATCGACACCGAGACCTGGTCCCGCGTCGACGACCCGGACCGCGTGCGCTCACACGGCGTCGACCCCGACCAACCGTCGGCGGTGTTCGTCGGGCGGATCACCCGGCAGAAGGGCCTGCCGCTGTTCCTCCGGGCCTGCCGCGAGCTGCCTCCCGACGTCCAGCTCGTGCTCTGCGCCGGCGCTCCCGACACGAAGGAGATCCTGGCCGAGGTGGAGGCGCTGGTGGGCGAGCTGGCGCAGACCCGTGCGGGCGTGGTCTGGATCCGCGAGATGCTCCCGCGTGCCGACGTCGTGGCCCTGCTCTCCGCGGCGACGGCGTTCGTCTGCCCGTCGATCTACGAGCCGCTCGGCATCGTCAACCTCGAGGCGATGGCGTGCGAGACGGCGGTGGTCGCCACCGCGACCGGGGGCATTCCGGAAGTCGTCGTCGACGGCGAGACCGGGGTGCTGGTCCCGATCGAGCAGGCGACCGACGGCACCGGCACACCGCTCGACCCGGACCAGTACGTCGCCGACTTCGCCGCGGCCCTCATCTCCGTGGTGACAGATGCCGAACGCGCCGCACGGATGGGCCGAGCCGGGCGCGAGCGAGCGATCGCGGCCTTCGCCTGGCAGACGATCGCCGAGCGCACCCGGCAGATCTACGACGCGCTGGTCTGAAGGACCTCAGGGCCGCTTCTCGGGTCGGTTGTACGTGCCGCCGAGGCCTCCGTACTTACCTTCCATCCGCGTGCCCTGCTCCCCCGGGTCCTTGCTGCGCCCGTTGAGGTGTGCCCGGAACAACGGCGTCCGCACGAGCCAGACGACGAAGGCGATGAACGCCACGATCACGATGATGTACCAGACCATGCCCCGCTCCTGCCAGAGGTGGCGCCAGCGTACGCCGCACCGTCTGCCGCCGCGCATATCGCGTCCTCTTGCCCGTCGTCACGAACGGGGCATACGTTGTCGGCCATGGAGCTGCTCCCGTCGGCCCACGTCGACACGTTCTGCCGTGACCATCTCCCGCCGGCCGAGCAGTGGCCCGAGCTGACCTTCGACCTGCCCGAGCTCCAGTACCCCGCCCGCCTCAACTGCGCGCACCGCGCTCCTCGACGACGTCGCCGCACGGCACGGCGCCGACCGGCCGTGCCTGCACCAGCCAGGCCTGCCGACCTGGTCGTACGCCGAGCTGATGGCCGCCGCGAACCGGGTCGCCCGCGTGCTCGTCGAGGACCTCGGGATCGTGCCTGGCAACCGCGTGCTCCTCCGGGGACCCAACAACCAATGGCTGTCCGCGGCCTGGTTCGGCGCGCTCAAGGCCGGGGCGGTGCTGGTCACGACGATGCCCCTGCTGCGCACCGGAGAACTGCAGACGATCCACGAGATCGCCCGCCTCGACGCAGCGCTGGTCGACCACCGGTTCCTCGAGGCCGTCGAGCCGCTGGGCGTCCCGACGATCGCCTTCGGGGACGACGCCTGGGCCGAGCGCCTCGCGGGCACGGACCCGACCTTCGCCGACGTGCCGACGTCGAGCGACGACGTGTGCATGCTCGCCTTCACCTCCGGCACCACCGGGCGCCCGAAGGCGACGATGCACTTCCACCGCGACGTGATGTCGATCTGCGAGACGTTCTCCCGGCATGTGCTCCAGCCCTCGGCCGACGACGTCTTCACCGGGACCCCGCCGTACGCCTTCACGTTCGGCCTCGGCGGCGTCCTGCTCTTCCCGCTGCACGCCGGTGCCTCGACGTTGCTGGTCGAGAAGGCGACGCCGGTCGAGCTCGCCGACCTGATCGACGAGCACGGAGTCACGGTCTGCTTCACCGCACCCACGGCGTACAAGGCGATGCTCGCGGCGGGGAAGAGGGTGCCGTCCCTGCGCACGGCGGTGTCGGCCGGCGAGCACCTGCCGAAGGCGACCTGGGAGGCCTTCCGGGAGGCGACGGGCGTCGAGATCATCGATGGCATCGGCGCCACCGAGATGCTGCACATCTTCATCTCTGCGGCGGGTGACGACATCCGGCCCGGGTCGACCGGGCGGGCGGTCCCGGGGTACGCCGCCACGATCGTCGGCCCCGACGGCGCCGAGCTGCCTGCCGGTCAGCCCGGGCGACTGGCGGTCAAGGGACCGACCGGCTGCCGCTACCTCGACGACCCGCGACAGGCGGCGTACGTGCAACACGGCTGGAACATCACCGGCGACACGTTCACCCGCGACGACGAGGGCTACTTCTGGTACCGGGCGCGCAGCGACGACATGATCATCAGCTCGGGCTACAACATCGCGGCACCGGAGGTCGAGGAGGCGCTGCTCAAGCATCCGCGGGTCGCCGAGTGCGCCGTCGTCGGCGTCCCGGACGAAGCGCGTGGCCATCTCGTCAAGGCGTACGTCGTCAGTGCGGGGTCGGTGACAGCGGGGGAGCTGCAGGACTTCGTGAAGGCCGAGATCGCGCCGTACAAGTACCCGCGGGAGATCGAGTTCGTCGCCGAGCTGCCGAAGACCGCGACCGGCAAGCTGCAGCGCTTCCGGCTGCGAGTCGCCGCGTCGGTCGAGACCACGCAGCATGGCTGACCACTCCCCGCGCCATCTGATCCTGTCGCTGTTCGGCCTGTACGCACGCGAGGAGGCGAACTGGCTGTCGGTCCGCTCCCTGATCGCACTGATGGAGGACCTCGACGTCGACGCCTCCGCTACCCGGTCGTCGGTGTCGCGGCTGAAGAAGCGGGGGGTCCTCGAGCCGGCCAAGGCCGACGGCCAGGCGGGATACCGGCTGTCGGCGTCCGCGCTCGCGGTGCTCCGCGAGGGCGATGCGCGCATCTGGTCGCGGCCGCGGGCGTCGGTCGGCGACGGGTGGCTGATGGTGGTCTTCTCCGTCCCCGAGGCGGAGCGCGGCAAGCGGCACGAGCTGCGGTCGCTGCTCACCCGGCTGGGCTTCGGCGCGGCCGCCCCCGGGGTGTGGATCGCGCCCGGCACGGCGTACGACGAGACGCTGGCGGCGCTCGACCGCGCCGGTCTGACGTCGTACACCGAGCTGTTCCGCGGTGCCTACCTCGGCTCCGGACCGGCCGACATACGGGTCGCCGAGTGGTGGGACCTGCCGGCGATCGCCGCGTTGTACGACGCGTTCGTCGTCGACCACCGCGCGCTCACGCGGCTCCGCTCCCCCGAGCCGGCCCGGGCGTTCATGGCGTACGTCCCGATGCTGACTGCCTGGCGACGCCTCCCCTACCTCGACCCCGGCATCCCGCTCGACCTGCTCCCGGACGACTGGCCGGGCGTGCGCGCGGGCGGACTCTTCGCCGAGCTCGACGGCCGGTTGCATGAGCCCGCGGCGAAGCACGCACACGCGCTGATCGTGGCGCCGTAATCGTCCCGGTTGTGACAGGTGCGCCTACAGAACCGCGTACCCCTGGATCTCGACCACGGCCTCGTCGTCCCAGAGCCGGGTGACGCCGATGCCGGCGATAGCGGGGTAGTCGGTGCCGGCGAGCCGCTTCCAGACCTCACCGATCTCCCGGGCGTGGGCGCGGTAGTCGTCCATGTCGACGATGTAGATCGTCAGCGACGCCAAGCCGTCGGCGTACCCACCGGCCTCGTTCAGCGCCGTGATCAGGTTGGCCAGCGCCTGCTCGAACTGCGGCACCAGGCCACCGGGGACGATCGCGCCGGAGGAGTCCATGCCGGTCTGCCCGGCCAGGTGGATCGTCGTTCCGCGGGCGATCACGGCGTGGGAGAAGCCGGACGGCTTGGCCAACGACGGTGGGTTGATCCGCTGCAGGTTTGCCATCAGGACTGAACCGACCCTCCGTCGATGTTGAGACCTTGCCCGTTGATCGCCGCGTTGTCGACGCACAGGAGCATTGCCGACGCGACTTCCTCGACCGTGACCAGGCGGCCGATGGGTTGCATGTTCTCCAGGATCGCCCGCGCTTCCTCGGCCGAGCGACCGGTCCCGGTCGCGATGGTGGCCACGGACTCGTCGGTCATCGGGGTGTCGACGTACCCGGGGCAGACGGCGTTCACGGTGACGCCGGTCCTCGCGACCTCCGCGGCGGCTGTGCGGACGAGCCCGAGCACGCCATGCTTGCTGGCGGTGTACGCCGCGATCCGCGCCGAGCCGATCTTACCCGCGACCGAGGCGATCACGACGACCCGCCCGAAGCCGGCTTCGGTCATCGACGGGAGTGCTCGACGCAGACAGCGGAACGGCGCTGTCAGGTTCAGGTCGAGCATCCGCTGCCAGTCCTCGTCGGTGGTCCGGACCAGCGGCGCCGACATCGAGGCCCCGGCGTTCACCACCAGGATCTCGACCGGCCCCCACTCCTGCTCGACCCGAGCGAACGCCGCGTCGATGGCGTTGGGGTCGAGCATGTCGGCCGGTACGACGAGCGACTCGCCGGGCAGTGTCTCCGCCACCGAGCGCAGCGCGCTCTCGTCGCGCGAGACCAGAGCGACCCGGTGCCCGGCGTTCGACAGCGCGAACGCGCAGGCAGCACCGATCCCCTTCGACGCGCCGGTGACCAGGGCGATCCTTCCGTCGTCGCTCATCGCGGTTCCCGCGTTCCGGCCCGAGTAACCACCTCAGATTGCTCCGATCGGCCCGCCCAGGCACCTCCCGCGAGCAATTTGGGGTGGTTACACGCGCAACATGCAGCCAACGTTGGCACGTTCAGGCTCAACGGAACGCCGGGATCCCGGTCAGCTGGCCACCGATCGAGAGCAGGTGCATCTCCTCGGTTCCCTCGTAGGTCATCACGGTCTCGAGGTTGTTCATGTGGCGCATCACGGTGTGGTCGAGCGTGATCCCGGCGCCGCCGAGCGTCGTTCGCGCCTCGCGTGCAACGTCGAGAGCGGCGCGGACGTTGGCGTACTTGCCGTAGGACACCTGGATCGGTGTCAGCGCACCGGCGTCCTTCAGCTTGCCGAGCCGCCACGCGACGAGCGCGGCGTTGTTGACCTCCACCGTCATCAGCGCGAGCTTGCGCTGGGTGAGCTGGAACGACGCCAGCGGCTTGCCGAACTGCTCTCGCTCCTGGGTATAGGCCAGCGACTCCTCGAGACAGGCGCGAGCGGCGCCGACGACGCCCCAGATGATGCCGTAGCGCGCCTCGTTGAGGCACGAGAGCGGTCCCTTGAGGCCGCGCACCTCGGGGAAGACGGCGTCGGCCGGCAGCCGCATGTCGTCGAACGCGAGCTCGGCCGTCACCGAGGCGCGCAGCGACAGCTTGCGCTGGATCTTGTGGGCGCTGAAGCCTGGGGTGTCGGTCGGGACGACGAAGCCGCGGATGCCGTCGTCGGTCTGCGCCCAGACGATCGCGACATCGGCGAAGGTGCCGTTGGTGATCCACATCTTCGAGCCGTTGAGCACCCAGTCGCTCTGGTCGTTGCCTGGGGTGTCGCGGCGGGCCCGGGTCTTCATCGAGGCGGGGTCGCTGCCCGCGTCGGGCTCGGTCAGGCCGAAGCAGCCGATCTTCTCGCCTGTGGCCATTCGGGGCAGCCACTCGTTCTTCTGCTCCTCGGTGCCCCAGCGGTGGAGTGCGAACATCGCCAGCGACCCCTGCACACTGACGAAGCTGCGCAGCCCTGAGTCGATCGCCTCGAGCTCGCGGCAGGCCACGCCGTACGCCGTCGCGCTGGTGCCGGCGCAGCCGTACCCCTCGAGGTGCATCCCGAGCAGGCCGAGCTTGCCGAGCCGGGGACCGAGGTCGTCGGGCAGCGTGCCCTCGTCGTACCACTCGGAGATGTGCGGAGCGAGCTCGCTCCGGGCGAAGTCGCGGACGGTGTCGCGGATCGCGCGGTCCTCGTCGGAGAGCAGGTCGTCGATCTTCAGGAAGTCGTGCGCTGCGAGGTCGTGGCTCATCGGCCGGTCCATTCGGGAGGTCGTTTGTCGTTGAACGCGGCGTGGAACTCCGCGTGGTCGTACGTGGTCATCAGTAGCGCCTGGGTCATCGCGTCGAGCTCCATGGCCGGCCCGATCGGCATGTCGAGCTCGCGGGTGATCAGGGATTTCGTCTGCTGAAGCCCGAGCGTGGGGCCGTTGGCGAGGCGCCGGGCCAGGGCGGCGCAGGCGCCGTCGAGGTCGTTGGTGAGCTGGGTGACCAGGCCGTACCGGTCGGCGGTCTCGGCGTCGATGGTGTCGCCGAGCATGAGCAGCTCGGTCGCGCGGCCGTAGCCGACGAGCCGCGGGAGGAGGTACGCCGCCCCCATGTCGCCGCCGGACAGCCCGACCTTGGTGAACAGGAACGCGAACCTCGCCTGCGGCGTGCAGATGCGGAAGTCGGCCGCGATCGCGACCACGCTGCCGGCACCGGCAGCGATCCCCTGGATGCCCGCGATGATCGGGATCGGGCACTCGCGCATCGCGCGGATGACGTCGCCGGTCATCCTGGTGAAGCCCATCAGCCCGTCGGCGTCCATCTGGATCAGCTCGCCGATGATCTCGTTGACGTCACCGCCGCCGCAGAAGCCCTTGCCCTCGCCGCGGATCACCAGCACCTTCGTGTCGCCTCGGTGCGGCAGCTCGGCGAGGAGGTCGCGGAGGTCGGCGTACGACTCGAAGGTCAGCGGGTTCATCTTCTCGGGACGGTTCAGGGTCACCGTGGCGACGCCGTCCGAGACCGAGAAGTCGAAGTGCTGCCAGTCGTCGGTGATCGCCGCGCTGGCCCGGTATCGGCTCACTGACTGCCTTTCATGAGTCCGCGGGCGATGATCGTCCGCTGCACCTCGGAGGCGCCCTCGTAGATGCGGGGTGCCCGCACCTCACGATAGAGCCGCTCGAGCAGGTGACCGCGCTGCAGCCCGCGCGCACCGTGCAGCTGGACCGCCTGGTCGACTACCCACTGCGCGGTCTCGGTGGCGAACAGCTTCGCCTGGGCCGCGGTGGTGGTGATCACGTGCGCCGGCGCGCCGGCGTCGTACGCCGCGGCCGCGCGGCGTACCAGAAGACGACCGGCCTCGATCCGCGTGGCCATCTCCGCCAGCGTGTGCTGGGTGGCCTGCTGGTCGATCAGCTTCCCGCCGAAGAGCTCGCGTTCGCGCGACCAGGCGAGGCTGGCGTCGAGTGCCGCCTGGCCCATGCCCACGGCGAACGCGCCGACGCTGGGCCGGAACAGGTCGAGCGTCCGCATCGCGACGCCGAAGCCCTGGTCGACCTCGCCGAGCAGGTCGTCGCGGGTGACTCGGACGCCCTCGAAGTGGAGGGTGCCGAGGGCGTGCGGGGCGACCATGTCGAGCCGCTCGCCGGTGAGCCCGGGGGCGTCGCCGGCGACGGCGAAGGCGGTGACGCCGCGGGCCTGGGCGCCGGGTGTGGTGCGGGCGAACACGGAGTACACGTCGGCGTCGGGAGCGTTGGAGATCCAGGTCTTGGTGCCGTGCAGAGTCCAGGCATCGCCGTCTGGTCGGGCCTCGAGGGCGAGCGCGCCGGCGTCGGACCCGGCATCGGGCTCGGACAGGGCGAACGCCGGAACGACGTCGCCGGTTGCGACCCCCGGGACCCAGCGCTCACGCGTGGTGTCGTTGCCGGACTGGAGGATCGGGTAGGAGCCGAGCCCCTGGAGGGCGAGCGCGGTCTCGGCCTCGGTGTTGACGGTCGCGAGCATCTCGCGGAGCAGGCAGAGCTGCATCGCCGCCGCATCGCGGGGGGACTCGTCGTTAGTCCCTCCGAAGAGCCCGCGCAGCAGGCCGGCGTCACCCAGCGCCTTGATCAAGGGCCGGTTGACTGCCCCGTGGACGGGTGCGATGCCGCCCAGCGAGCCGGCCACGGACCGCACCCACCCGGCGTACTCCTGCTGCTCGGCCGTCAGCCCGTACGACGTCGCGTCACCCACGTCGCCGACCATACTCACGACGCTATTGCGCCTTGACAACGCCCGTCAAGAACACGCTATGTTCGTGGGTACTCCCCGACGTTTGAGTTGGAATTCGCCCCCCGAACACAACCCGAACGCCGGGGACTATCCAACGAAGGCGCCCAGCAAAGGCCCAGCAAGGGCGGAGGCAGCGTGCGGATCGCGGTGATCGGTGGGGGCCCCGGCGGCCTCTACTTCTCGGCCCTCGCACAGCAACTGGCAGCCACCAGTGGTCACCATGGCGGGCAGCAGCACGACATCACCGTGTGGGAGCGGAACGCCGCCGATGACACGTTCGGCTTCGGCGTCGTCTTCAGCGACGAGACCCTGGGCGGCATCGAGCACGCGGACCCCGCCGTGTTCGCCCAGATGCAGCGCGAGTTCGCCATCTGGGACGACATCGACGTCCACTTCAAGGGCGAGGTGATCACCAGCGGCGGGCACGCCTTCGCCGCGATGAGCCGGCGCCGGCTGCTGGAGATCCTCCAGGAGCGCTGCCGCGAGCTCGGGGTCACCCTGAACTTCCGCACCGAGGCACCGGACGTCGCCGAGCTCGCCGCGTCGTACGACCTCGTCGTGGCCGCCGACGGCCTGAACTCACCCGTCCGCAGCCGGTACGCCGACACCTTCCGGCCGATCCTGGATGTGCGCGACTGCCGCTACATCTGGCTCGGCACCGACTTGGTCTTCGACGCGTTCAAGTTCTACGTCCGCGACACTCCCCACGGCGTGATGCAGATACACGGCTATCCGTTCGACGCCACCGGCTCGACCTTCATCGTGGAGATGACCAGCGAGGTCTGGCGTCGCGCGGGCTTCGCCGACTTCGCCGACCGGGACTGGTCGCCGGGCGAGTCCGACGAGAAGTCGATCGCGCTGATCCGCGAGCTGTTCGCGGACATCCTCGGCGGTCACGAGGTGATGGCGAACAACTCGCGCTGGATCTCGTTCACCACCGTGCGCAACGAGCACTGGGTGCACACAGAGCCCGACAGAGGGGGCGTCGTGATCCTCGGCGACGCTGCGCACACCGCCCACTTCTCGATCGGGTCCGGCACCAAGCTGGCGATGGAGGACGCGCTCGCGCTCGCGGCGTGCCTGCACGAGGAGCCGACCACAGCAGAGGCGCTGGCGACGTACGAGGAGGAGCGCAAGGCCGTCGTGCTCTCCACTCAACGCGCTGCGCAGGCGAGCCTGGAGTGGTTCGAGAACCTCGCGCAGTACGTCCACCAGGAGCCGATGCAGTTCGCCTTCAACATCATGACCCGCTCGCGCCGGGTCACCTACGACAACCTGCGCGTGCGCGACCCGGAATTCGTCGCGCGCTGCGAGGCCTGGTACGCCGACCACGAGACGCCGTCGGTCGAGCCTGTCGAGACCACGGTGGATCGACACAGGACCCCCCCGATGTTCCAGCCGGTCACGCTCCGCGCGAGCGAGGGACCGGGACTGACCTTGAACAACCGCGTGATCGTCTCGCCGATGGACATGTACGTCGCGGAGGACGGCGTACCCACCGAGTTCCACCTCGTGCACCTCGGCGGCAAGGCGCTCGGCGGCGCGAGCCTGGTGATGACCGAGATGATCTGCCCGTCGGCGATCGGCCGGATCAGCCCCGGCTGCGGCGGTCTGTGGACCGACGAGCAGCGCGACGGCTGGAAGCGCGCGGTCGACTTCGTGCACGCGAACACGTCGGCGGCGATCGGCTGCCAGCTGGGTCACTCCGGCGCGAAGGGCTCGACGAAGCTGATGTGGGAGGGCATCGACGAGCCGCTTTCCGCGGGCAACTGGGAGGTCGTCGCCGCGTCGCCCGTCGCCTACTCCCCCGACAACCAGACGCCGCTCGAGCTCGATCGCGCGGGGCTCCAGGTGATCCGCGACGAGTTCGTCGCGTCGGCCCGGCGCGCAGCCGAAGCCGGCTTCGACCTGCTCGAGCTGCATTGCGCGCACGGCTACCTGCTGTCCGGCTTCCTCTCGCCGGTGACCAACCAGCGCACCGACGAGTACGGCGGCGACGTCGCCGGCCGGCTGCGCTTCCCGCTCGAGGTGTGGCACGCGATGCGGTCGGTCTGGCCCGCGGACAAGCCGATGACGGTGCGCATCTCCGCCACCGACTGGGTCGAGGACGGCCAGACGCTCGAGGACGCGCTGGCTGTGGCGGCGGCGTTCGCCGAGGCCGGTGCCGCCGCGATCGACGTGTCGACCGGGCAGGTCACCAAGCGCGAGCGGCCGGCGTTCGGGCGCAGCTACCAGACGCCGTACGCCGACGCCATCCGCAACCGGCTCGGCATCCCGACGATCGCCGTCGGCGTGATCTCGTCGTACGACGACGTCAACTCGATCGTGATGGCCGGCCGGGCCGACCTCTGCGCGCTCGGACGCGTCCACCTCTACGACCCGAACTGGACCCTGCACGCGGCCGTCGAGCAGGACTACGACGGCCCCGGAGCGGTCTGGCCGGACCCGTGGCGAGCCGGTCGCCGCAAGCCGCAGACCGGTCGCTCCGACGGCCCGAAGCCGCGGCTCGAGCTGATCCGGTCCGGGGCGAAGGTGACCTCGCACCGCCGGTGGCGGCCCAGCTGATTCGTCAGGAGACCGACCGCCTGCGCGCATCCAGGTCGATCACGTTCGACCGAGTCGGCATCTGCGGCCGGCTGAGCGCCCTTCGGGTCACCCGGCCCTCCCGCACCGAGACCATGACCAGCTCGCGGGAGTCGGTGTCGTACGCCGCGACCACGCCGGCGTACGACCGTTCCCCCAGGTCCATGGCCACCAGGTCACGCAGCGAACCGACGCAGTCGTCGAGACTGATCTCGGCGCGCGGCCTGATCGTCTGCCCGTCGCGCGACGGCGTCCAGCCCGAGCTACGCACCCAGTCCTGGGCTCCGGCCCGGAACGGCGGCGCGACCTCGACCGCTCCGGCGTACTCCATGGTCATATCCTGCCCCTTTCGTAGGGCAGTCTTCTTCCCCCGATCCAGGTACGTTCGCACCCGATGTCCGGCCCCTGTGGAGGAACGCCCGCTCAGAGCCAGCCGTTGCGCCGGGCAAGCAGGGCCGCCTCGGTCTTGTTGCGGGTGCCGGTCTTGCCGATCGCGTCGCTGAGGTAGTTGCGCACCGTGCTGGTCGACAGGTGCAGCCGAGCCGCGATGTCGGCGATGGTCGCTCCGTCCTCCGCGGCGGCGAGCACGTCACGCTCGCGGCCGGTGAGCGGGTTGGCGACCGCGCGCAGGGCGAGGCCGGCCAGCTCGGGGTCGATCACGGTGGCGCCGGCCGCGACCTTGCGGATCGCTTCTGCGAGGCCCTCGACCGGACCGTCCTTGACCAGGAAGCCGACCGCGCCGGCCGCCATCGCGCGCTGGAGGTATCCCGGGCGGCCGAACGTCGTCACCATGACCACGCGACATGCCGGCAACGCCTCCGCGAGTTCCGCGGCCGCGTCGAGACCCGACCGGCCCGGTAGCTCGATGTCGAGCAGCGCGACGTCGGGCCCCACGTCGAGCGCCGTGTGCACGATCTCGGACCCGTTCGCGACCTGAGCGACGACCTCGATGTCGTCCTCCAGGTCGAGGAGCACCGCGAGCGCACCGCGCATCATCGCCTGGTCCTCGGCCAGCAGGACGCGGATCACCGGGCGGCTCCCGGCACGGTGGCCACCAGTCGGAACCCTTCGTGGGGGCGGTCGACGACCAGCTCGCCACCGGCCGCGGCCAGGCGGTCGCGGAGTCCGGCCAAGCCACCGAGGCGGACCGTCGGCGTCATGGGCGTCCCTACGCCGTCGTCGGCGATGGAGAGCGCCAGCCGGCCGTCGCTCTCGACGAGCTCGATCCGGCAGGCCGTGGCTCCGGAGTGCCGCATCACGTTGGTCGCACCCTCGCGGAGCACCCAGGCCAGCACCTCGTCCGCCTTCCCGGACGGCTCGGTCGCGGACCAGTCGACGGTCGTCGCGATGCCCGCGGCGTCGAGCGCGCGGCGTACCTCGTCGAGCTCGTCGGCCAGGGAGGGTGCGCGCATCGCGTCCACGGCCTGGCGTACGTCGCCGAGGGCGCGGCGGCCGATCTGCTCGATGTCGGCCGCGTGGCCGACGACGGCGTCCGGGTCGGTGGCGGCGAGCCGGCGTACGGCCTGGGCCTTGACCACCATCACCGACAGGGTGTGGCCCAGGAGGTCGTGTAGGTCGCGAGCGAAGCGCTCGCGTTCCTCCGCGACCGCGACCCGGGCCAGCTCCTGTCGGGTGCGGTGGAGCTCGGCGACGGTGTCGAGCAGCGCCGCGAACGCCGAGCTCGCGGCGCCGGCGAGCAGGACGACGAAGCCCTCCGACCACATCCGGGTCGCCTCGTGCGGCTCGACCACCCAGGCCGCCCACATCGAGGCCGCCGCCACGAGCGGGACGGCGACCAGGAGACGGCGGCCGCGGACCACGGCTGGGACCGCGTTGGCGAGCAGGATCCAGGTCGGCAGCCACTGGTTGCTGTGGTGGGTCGCGCCGGCGAACGTCGCGGCCGCCATGGTGGACAGCGCGACGTAGCCCCAGGGGTCGTGCTCGGAGCGCGCGCCCGCGACGGCCGCCACCAGGGCAGACGCCGCGATCACCACGATCAGGGTCAGCTGGAACACCTGCGCACCGGCGCTCCCGTGCAGGTCGAGGATCGGCCCGAGCAGGAGAACCGGCGTCCAGACGAGGACGGCGGCGTTCCGGTGCCATGCGCACCTGAGCCCGTCCCACACGGCGCTCACGCTACGCGGGTGACGCGGAGCCCACCCACGACGACGGCACCGACCACGAGGTGCATGGTCGCCAGGACGACGCCGGCCGAGAGTGCCGTTGCCGAGAGCGGGCCGAGGAACGACACGACCCAGATCGTCGTCGCCACGATCGTCCACACCCGCAGCCCTCTCGGCGTACGACGCTCGAGCAGGCGCAGCAGGCTGGCACCGGCGGCTGCGACGACGACGGCAGTCACGATCACCGACACCACGCCGATCTCGCGGGACCCCGACCCCGAGTGCACGGCCAGGTCGACGCCCACCGCGCTCGCCCCGAGCCAGATGAGGGCGGCCATCGTGCCGGCGATGCCGGCGACGGCCGCGTCGCTGCGGGTGATTGACGCCGGAGCCACCGGGATCTCCGGCTGTGCGTGCGTCATGTTCTCCATGTCCATGTCTCCTTGTCTCGCCCGGTCCCGGGCGACACCTTCACGCTAGGAACGGCCGGACTCGCGGAGCAGGGGGCGAAGTGGACGATCGGCGGTGACAAATGTCCGAGCCACTGGCGTGCGGGCGGACCTGTGGATGAGCGTTCGCGCAGGGCTCGGGATCGGGGCAGGGTCGTGCGCATGAGCTCGGAACTCTTCCGCCCCGTCGTCTCGACCCAGGCCGACCTCGAGCAGATGTGGAGACGACTGATGAGGCCGCTCGGGTTCTCCGGCTGCTCGCTGTGGATGGTGGTGATCGAGGACGACCGACCCGTCCCGCAGGTGATGGAGTTCGCCGAGATGGCCGAGTCGCCGGAGGACGACGACGCCGAGGCGCTGGCCGCGTTCCTCGCGCACCTCGCGGCTCCGGGTACGCGGTTCGCGTTCCTGCGCTCCCGACCCGGCGCCGGCCGGCCCACCTCCGGCGACCGCGCCTGGGCACTCGCGCTCTACGACGCGGGTCGTCGGTCGGGTGCCCAGCTGGACATCGTCCACCTCGCGCACGACCAGACCCTCATGCCGCTCCCGATGGACGATCTCCTCGCCGAGCCCGCGTGATCCACGGGCCTGTTGTTCGCGGGTGCCGTCGGCCGCCGGAAGTGAGTACGGTGAACACCGCATCGACAGCCGTCTCGGGAGGCACCGCTTCGATGGGCATACCGCGTTTCTTGACCGGCATCCTCGCCGCGCCGTTGCTGCTGTCCGCATGCGGTGGTGGCGACGACCCCGTCGCCGACCCTCCGGTCTCGCCGAGTTCGACGTCGTCGTCGACCGCTACGCCGCAGCGCGAGAGCGCGCGGGACTTCGTCCGACAGTGGGTAGAAGAAGAGCACTCGGATGGAAAACTCTGGCGACACCACCGACGTATTAGCGCCAGTCGATGGGGTGCCGCGGGTGCGACGCTGTGGCTGACCGGGTGGAGTTCCATATACGACGCCGGCGGAAGCTCCATCAAGAAGGCTGGTCGCTCCTCCGCGTCCACGAGAGCACAAGGAGCGGGGGGACCCGCACGCGGTTCGGATTAATCGTCAACTCGGCCCCAACCACCTATGAAGCCGGCAAAGGGAGCGACGCCAAAGCACCTCGCCGGGGGTGGGAACACTGTCCAGATTCAGGTCATGCCAGCGAACGGTTCGTGGACCGTCGGCCAGCTCGGCCGAGGTGATCGATCTAAGTGCACCGCGTAGCGCTCGCCTTCGTCTTCGTCTTCTGATGTGGATGGCCCCTAGTGCGGCCGCGGCACGACGATGGGCTGCAACGCATCTGGCGACCTCGGTAGCGAGTCGGTGACATGCGTGAAGTCCGGTTCCGAGACCAGCGCGTACCTCGCCGGGCACTCCGACCACACGTACTCGATCCGCCCGGCCTGCGACCTCGGTGGCCTCGCCCTGTGCGCCGAACCGGCGACCTGCAACATCGAGGGACACGCCGGGTTCCTCTACAACGTGTACGAGGACAACAAGCCCGATCCTCTCGACTGGCAGGCCTGCCTGACCAAGCAGGAGGCCCGACGCCTCGGCGGGCTCACACCCGGGATGGTGCGACGAGAGTTTCGGCGCCTCTCGTGGCCCGCCTCCGAGCTGGTGGTCCAGCCGCCCAAGGGGAAGACCCTGGTCAACTTCGACACGAACTTCTACACGACCAACACCCATCCCACGACCCAGACGGTGACGCTCATCGGGCAGCCGGTGACGATCGAGGCGACGCCGACGCAGTACGCCTGGCACTTCGGTGGCGACGACGGTGACCTCACCACGACCGACGCCGGGGCGCCGTACCCAGATCTTCGGGTCACCCACCGCTACACGCGCGTCGGCACCGTCCAGCCCAGCGTGGACACGACGTACTCCGGTCGCTTCCGGGTCGGCAACGGGGCCTGGCGGACCATCCCGGACACGCTCACGGTCCCGGGCGCCCCCGTCGATCTCCAGGTGGTCAGCGCAACGCCGCACCTCGTCGGCTACTGAGGAGGGTCACCACCAGGCATCGTGCACGGTTGTGGCCCCGCAGATGGTGCGGCGAGGGGCCACAACGATGCACGGCTCAGGGTTGTGGCCCTGCCGCGTTGATCCAGACGCTCGGGAAGCCACGCGCGCGTCCACCGCGCGTGGGCTGCCGCGTGCGGCCGGCGACGGTGAAACCGGCGTGGGTGACCTGGGCTTCGGCGGAGCGAGCGCTGGGCGGGTCGCCGTACTCGCTCAGGAGCAGCCGCCCGCCGGGTGCGACGACACGGTCGAGCTGGTGCTGGATCAGGTCATGGTGACGCTCGGCGGGGACGACGTCGAGCAGGACGTGCACGAGGTCGAAGCGCTCGCCCTCAGGATGCACCCAGGTGAGCGCGTCACCGACCCAGAAGTGCGCCGCCAGGGCCGGATGATCGTCGCGAGCTCGCGAGATGAGCTCGGGTGCGATGTCGACGCCGTACGGATCGACCATCACGCCGCGCTCCGCTGCCCAGCCCACCATCGAGACGGCGAGATGCCCGTTGGCGCAGGCGTGGTCGAGGAACCGGATCGCAGGACGAGCCGGGTCGAGCGCGTCGGCCAACGTGCCCCGAGCCTCGCTCCACTCCTCGTCCGTGCCGCCGAAGCCGGAGGCACCTTGAGGGGTCGGTGCGGACAGGTACGCCCCGACCAGCGTCCGGTGTACGTCGGCCGTGCGGCGCTCGTAGGACATGGTGCGGCGCGACTCCCCGGCGGCCGCGACCAGCGACGCCAGTGCACCGTCCCCCTGCTCGCTGAGCAGGGAGGCAGCCGCCGCCACCGACCCCGTCCACCACTCCACGTCGGCGGATGGCATCCGCGTGCCGGCGTACCTCCCGCCGGTCACCCAGAACACGACATGACGACGGTCGTGGTCGAGCGCTAGCGGATGCGTCTCCTGGCGCCGGAACCCCATCGTCTCCAGCGGGATGCGCAGCACCGAGCTGTCCCAGACGTCCTCGTCCCCGGCACGAGCGCCGCTGGGCACGGCCCACCCCCCGTCGCGTTGGTACAGCACGACGAGTACGCCGTCGGCGACGGACGGGTCCTCGACCAGGCACACGACCGTGACCCGACGAATGTCTAGCCAGTCGACCTCGTCCGGATCGGTGACGGGAGTGAATCCCACCGAGTCCATCACCACTGTCCCCCTCTGGTCCGCAGTCGCCCGATGCAAGACTCGCGGCATGCTACGCACGCGCCGCCACGCCTGGCCGATCGCCATCGGGGCGGACGCCGTGGCGATCTTGCTGTTCGCGGCCATCGGGCGCGCCAACCACCACGAGTCGACCGGCGCGCACGGCATCTGGCATACGGCCTGGCCGTTCCTGCTCGGCGCCGCGCTCGGCCTCGCGGCGACGGCGTACGCGCGGGTCTCCCCGACCGCGGTCCGCGCCGGCGTGCGTGTCTGGGTATGGACCCTGGTGATCGGGATGGTGGTGCGCGCGGCGACCGGCGCCGGCACGGCGATCGCCTTCGTGATCGTGGCCGCGATCGTGCTCGCCGCCCTCCTCGTCGGCTGGCGCGCGGCCCTCACCTGGCGCACCTGGCGGCCCCGCTGGCCCCGCATCAGCCGCTGAGACAGCCGCCACAACCCACCCTCCAGGATGGACCGGGCCACCTCACTCGCGGCCTACGGTGAACACATCGACCGCCAAGTCCTTCCTCGACCGACACGCTCGGGAGCGAGGGGAGGTACCGGATCTCGGCGGTGAGATGCACGAGGGCCCGGCCACCACGGGGGTGACCGGGCCCTCGACGTCGCTCAGGACGCGCCGAGTTCGCCGAGCGGCGAACCGAGGCGCGCCGGGCAGCGTCCTCGTCAGAGTGGAGCCTCCCCCGGCCGTCCGACGACCGGGGGAGGTTGTAGGAGAAGCCCAGACCCCTTTGACAGCGCAGACCGCTCGGTCATCGGAGGGCGGCCGCCAGCGTGCGGATCGACAGGTTCTGCGGGTAGTTGATCGTGGTCGCGTCGCGCGAGATCTCCGGCTTGAGCGGCGAGTGGAGCCGCACCCAGCGGCGGTACCCGATCGCGGTCATCGACTGGTAGTGGAAGTTGCGCTCGCGGAGGCCACGCTCGACCTCGAGGCTGAGCCCGTCGGCGATGAGCATCCCGTGCACGATGCCCTGGCGCTCCTCGGCGCGAAGCCAATCCACGGACAGGGCGAGCTGGTCGAGGGCACCGATCCCGACCGCGGTCGTCTTGTTCTCGACGACCAGCCAGTCCTCGGCGGCACCCTTCTCGCAGTCGTGGGTGAAGCGCAGCAGCAGATCTGCCCGGCGGCCGTCGACGAACATGTGCTGCTGCCCGCGTACGCCGTCCATCTCCTCGTTCGCGAGTCGGACCGCGAAACCGAGCTTGTGCAGGACGTCGAGCCTAGCCAACAGCCAACCCTCGAACGCGTCGCGGTTGGGCAGCGCCCAGACGGCGTACGGGCTCGGTCGACCTTCGGCGTCGGCGCCGAACGTCGCGAGCCACGCGTCCAGGATCTTCAGGAACCGCTCGGCGTCGGCGTCCTCGATCATGAGCCGGTCCATGCAGCGGGCCAGCAGACCGAAGCGCCCGATCAGCGGATAGCGCGCGACCGTCTCGGTCGGCAGCATCAGCGTGTCCGCGAGCTCCGGCTCCGTGACGTCGACGCTCTCGGGCAGCTGCCACTGACCGTCACCGAGCCGCAGCAGCAGCCGGTCGAGGACAGGGCACCCGAGCCGCCCGATCACCAGCGGTGGTGCTACCACCGAGATGTCGTCGGTCAGGCACTCGTCGACTGTTTCATGCGCAACAGAAGTGAACGTGGAGACCTTCTCGTAGGACTCGCCCGTCACTTCCATGACGGCGTTGATGACCTTGTCGGACTCAGCCATGCATCACACCCCCCCAGATGTCAGGAAAAGCGTAGTGAACGCGCGCAGGAAAACACCTGACCCACACGGGCCAAGGGACTTTCTTTGCCTTTCAGCCCCGGTAGGTGCGGCACGGCTGCGACCGCAACGAGCGGCACGGCGGCGCCTTACGCGGCACGTGGACGCCCGGCACCGTGGTCAGCACGAATGACGACGGGTGGCGCCGGTCGGCCCCGACCGTCACCCGCTGGCCGTGGTCGAGGGTCCGGAACGCCCAGAGCGGCTTGGCGCCACCCGGCGCGTCCAACGTGATCCGCAGCCTCTCGCCCGTGCGGAACGGTTGGCCGAACGCCGGGATCTCGATGCGCAGCAGCCGATACTTGCCCTTCGGCATCGGCCGGGCGTCTCGTCGCAGGTCGGTGTGCACGGGCCGCAGCGCGGTCGAGCTCTTCGCGAGCTTGCGATGACTGGCTCTCAGCCAGCCGCTCTGCACGTAGACCTCCGTGCCGTTCGGCCGTACGTCGCTGACGGTGGCCTCGAGGTCGACGTCCTTCGCCCGGGTCTTCACCCAGACGTCGAGGGAGCCGCCGCCGACGACGACTGCGGTCTCCTTCATCGGTGCGGTGATCCAACCGAGGCCGGTGCCCTTCGGGATCTGTCTCCAGTGGTACGTCGGGTGCGGCTTCCAGATGGCGCGGGTCGCGCCGGAGTAGTCGGTGGTGGGCAGCGCCGACGGGTCGGCGTCGAAGGACCGCGCCCGTTCGTGCCTGACCGGACCGTGCCTGACCCGATGGGCGGCCAGCCGCCCGTGCGGGGTCAGGAAGTAGCGCACGCGGTGGCGCGACGGGACCGGCCACGCCCGGAAGGAGTGCTCGAAGCGCGGCAGCGGTGCACCCGACGGCGCTCCCTTGGCCGCCCCCTCCTCGAACAGCACTCGGATGTGCGGCGCCGACTGGTACAGCTTCCTGGCCTGGCGGTAGGTCATCCCCGTGTAGTTGTTACCGGGCGGCAACGTCAGGCCGGAGACCCCGGTCAGGGCTTGGGCCACCTGCGGCCCCACGAGGCTCTTCAGACCCGAGGGCACCCGACGTCCGACGTACAGGTCGAGGAAGTCGGAGTACCGCCCGAACTCGCCGAGGCTCAGCGCCTCGGTATGAGATCCGTTGGCCATCGTCGCGAAGAACTGTGGCGAGCTCGTGAACTTGTGCAGGAACGCCGGGAAGTGGCCGCCGGTCTGCTCGTCCTGCCACGCGCCGGCGAGGTACACCGGCACCTTGATCCGGTGGACGAAGCGGCTCGGGTCGATCCGCCGGTAGTAGGTCTTGTTGTAGAACGGGTGGTCCTCGATGAGGGCGACGGGGTCAGGGTTCTGCAGCCGGACCAGCTGGTTGTCGTCGCACTCCGGGCTGTTCATCCCGTGCTCCCAGTGCTCGCCGAACGGCTGGGCGTCGGCCGCCCGATGAGACGCCCAGGGCGTGGCGAAGCCGGTGTTGAGGATGCCGCCCGGCCAGAGAGTGCCGCGGTAGCTGTCGTCGATGACCGAGAGCGGCGTGATGGCCGACAGGTGCGGCGGCTGAGTGCGGGCGACGTACAGCTGCTCGATGCCGGGGTAGGAGATGCCGACCATGCCGACCTTGTGGAACTGCGCCCACGACTGAGCGGCGATGGTCTCGATCGCGTCGTACCCGTCCAGGCTCTGCACAGGCTCGAACGGCAGGAAGGATCCGCCCGAGCAACCGGTGCCGCGGATGTTCACACCGACGTAGGCGTACCCGAGCGACGTGAAGAGCGTCGCCATCGTCGTGTCCGCCGGGTTGCTGGGGTCGTAGCCGCTGTACTCCACGACGGTGGGGTACGGCGCGCCGCCGGAGTGGAACGGTGGCTTGGGGAAGACCACGTTGGCCGAGAGTGTCGTGCCGTCGCGGGTCTGGATGAAGTTGAAGCCCTCGTGCAGGGTCTGCCCGTCGTAGAACGACTGCGGGGGTGGCGCGGCGTGCATCCCCGAGACGTGAACGTCGGCACTGGTGAACGACTCGTCGCTCGTCTGTACGGCGTACTGGCCAGCCGGCAGCTGCCGCCAGACCAGGCTGCCTTGGCTGTCGACGGTGCCGGTGTCAACGATGTCGCCGGCATGGATCAGGCGCAGCTCCAGACCGGGGATCGACTGGAGAACCTCGAGCTGGTGGGTGCCGGGACGCAGAGTCAGCGGCGGCGGCGGTGGTGTCGCGGACGCCGAGCCGGTGACGGACTGCGCAGTCAGCGCCAGGCACAGGGCCACGAGAACAGCCAGGAGAGCGCGCAGTAGTGTCCGAGGGGGCATGCCCGGATCGTGCCACGGGGAGGCGACACCCGCAGCGGTCGGTTGACGGGAATGGCGCGCCCGGTGGGCCGGTTGACCCGACATGACCGAGAAGCTGGTCCTCGTCCCGGGCCCGGGCCACCCGATCACCATCACCCCCGCCGGCACCACGGTCACAGTGACGTGGGCGGACCGCGTGATCGCGAAGACCGACGACGCGCTCGTGCTGCGGGAGTCGACGTACCGACCCGTCTACTACCTCCCCCTCGACGCCGTCGACGCCGAGGTGCTCGAGGCGTCGACACACCAGACCTACTGCCCCTACAAGGGCGACGCGTCGTACTACTCGCTCACCGACGGCGACGAGGCCTCCGAGAACGCCGTGTGGTGCTACGTCGCGCCGTACGACGCTGTCTCCGAGATCGCCGGCCGGGTCGCGTTCTACCCCAACCAGGTCGAGATCACCGCCTAACGCCGAGTCGGCGCGAACGGGCAGCGAAATCACGCCGAGTCGGCGCACACTGGCAGCGAATTTTCACCCCTTCCCCGGTGCCGACCTGCGGGTCTATGTTCTGTTCGCCGCGCGCCTTCTCGGCCGAGGTGGGCGGGGCTCAGTCGGGGCTGGGCCAGGACTGGTGTGCTGCGGCCCCGGTGGTCGCGGCCCGAGCGCTCCGGAGCGTCCCTTGACTCACGCAGCCGACCCTGCCGCATCCAACCCTGCCGGATCCCCTGCCCGGACCGACGACGACGCCCGGCTCGCCAGCCTGGGCTACCAACCGCAGCTGCATCGGGTCCTCGGACTGTTCTCCAACTTCGCTGTCGCGTTCACCTATCTCTCGCCGATGGTGGGCATCTACTCGCTGTTCGTGCTGGGCCTCGGCACCGCCGGGCCGGCGTACGTCTGGCTGAACTGGATCCCGGTCATCGGGATGTTCTTCGTCGCGCTGGTCTTCGGCGAGCTGGCGAGCCACTACCCGGTCGCGGGCGCGCTCTACCAGTACTCGAAGTTCTCCGTCGGCGCCGGCTACGGCTGGTTCGTCGGCTGGTTCTACGGCTTCGCGCTGCTGATCACGGTGGCCGCCGTCGACACCGGCGTCGTCGGCTACGTCGCGTCGCTGACCCACAACTGGTTCGGCTGGAACCTCGACGCGACCGACCACAAGACGATCCTGCTGGTCACGCTCGTGCTGCTGCTGATCCAGACCGTCCTCAACATCACCGGCGCGCAGGTGATGGGCGCCGTCGCGCGGTTCGGTGTACTCGTGGAGATCGTGGGGACCCTCGGCATCGCGGTGATCCTGGCCATCCACGGCTTCCACCACGGGCTCGGGTACCTGTTCACGACCCAAGGCCAGACGCACGCGTCGACCAACGCGCTCGGTCTCGACTTCCATGGCAGTTTCCTTGCCGCGGCCCTGATCGCGGTGCTGGCGCCGGTCTACATCTACTACGGCTTCGAGTCGGCCGGCGACATCTCCGAGGAGACCAAGGACGCCGGCCGGCAGGTGCCGCGGGCGATGCGGCTGGCCCTGGTGTGGGGCGGCATCGCGTCGTTCGTGCTGACCGCCGCGCTACTGCTCGCGATCCCGGGCGACGGTTCCAAGGGAGTCACTGACGCGTTCAACGGGGGCGTCCCGTTCATCCTCGGGCAGCTGCCGTCCGGCGTGCAGGACTTCCTGCTCCTGATGATCATCTTCGCCTTCTTCTCCTGCGGTACGTCGATCCAGGGCGCGGGTAGCCGGCTGGCGTTCTCCTATGCCCGCGACGAAGCGCTTCCCGCGTCGTCGTGGATCTCCCGCGTGCACCCACGCTTCGGCACACCGGTGAACGCCCTGATCGGCGGTGCGGCGGTCACGATCCTCTTCATGCTGCTGGTCTTCGCGTCACCCGCTCAGGACAAGCACTTCCTGTTCATCACGTACCCGGGCGGCGTGAACGGCCTGGTAGCGCTGGTGTCCTTCGGTGTCAGCGGCATCTACCTGTCGTTCCTGTTGACGGTGATAGCCGCCTGGGTGGCTCGCGCGCGCGGGTGGGTGCCGGAGGGACGGTTCACGCTCGGCAGCTGGGGCATGACGGTGACCGTGATCGCGACGCTCTACCTCGGGCTGATGCTGCTCAACGTCGTCGCGCCCACCGGACTGACGTCACCTCGGGCCGCTTTCAACCTGGACTGGATCACGCTGGTGGTGATGTTCGTCATCGCGGTGCTGGGCGCGTTGTACTTCTTCATCGCGCGTCCCGACCGCGGCGTACGCCATCACGTGCACGACGACCTCGAGCCGAGCGGCTCGGAGCGGTAGGCGCGCCATGCCGGGAGGCGTCGACGCCGTCGTCCGCACCATGCAGGACCGGCTCGACGCGCTCACGCCTGCGCAGGCCTATCTCCGCGAGTTCCTCGGCACCTACCGGCGAACGACGCTGGCCGTCGGGAAGGCGGTCGACGGGGGCGAGTTCGAGGACCCGGAGTGGGTCGAGCGGTGGGACGTCGTCTTCGCCGAGCTCTACGTCGACGCGCTCGACGCCCATCTCGGCGGCGGTACGCCGTCGCGCCCGTGGCGGCTCGCCTTCGACGCGCCACCCGACCTGCCGGCGCTGCGTCACGTGCTCCTCGGCATCAACGCCCACGTGAACTACGACCTGCCTCAGGCGCTCCTCGCGGTGATCTCGGATGACGACTTCGCCGACAACGCGTTGATCGCGTCGCGACGTCGCGACCACGAGCGCATCGACGGCGTGCTCGCCCACCGCGTTGCTGCTGAGGACGCCGAGCTCGCGGTGCACGGCCGATCGCTCACCGACCGCGTGCTCCAGCCCCTGAACCGGCTCTCGTCCAAGCGGTTCCTGAAAGAGTCGCGGACGAAGGTCTGGCACAACACCACCGAGCTCCAGGTTGCTCGCGTCGCCGGCCCCGAGGCGTACGACGTACGGCTGGGCGAGCTCGAGGTCCTGAGCGCCGCCCGCATTGCCGACCTGCTCGCCCCGGGACAGGTGCTGCTCCGGCTGGCGGTCGCGGGGTTCGGCGTGACACTCCCACCCGCCGGCTAGCGCGACAGCACCGATCCAACACGCGGGTGGTGGTCGTACATCACCCAGAGGTACGCCGATCCGGCGAGCATGGCCAGGGTTCCCAGCAGCAGCGGCCACGCCAGCGGGCGATGTCCGAGGAGCTCGTCGTGGGCACGCGCCGCGGCGACCAGCATCAGCACGAGCATCACCGCCTCGACCCGGAGCATGACCCGTGCCGAGCTCCACCGCGGGTCGAACCAGACACCCGTCAACGCACCACCCAGACAGAACGTCGCGCCGACGACCCGACAGCTGAGCGTGGTCAGCGGCCACGGCCACACATCGATCATCGACTCCGGCGCCACGAACATCGCGATCCCGGTGCCGAGCGCCAGGATCCCGATCGCCCCGAGGCCCGCCCGCTCGAGCGGTCGGAGCAGCACGTCGCCGGGCGCCACCGGTGCGGCGTACCGCCGGTTGGCGAGCCACGCGCCGATCACCAGGAACGGCGCGGTGAAGTAGAGCCCCGCCCATAGCCAGAAGGACACGTGGTCGTGGGTGAAGGCGTCCCAATGCAGGATCGTCGCCACGCCGAGCAGGCTCGCGAACGTCGTGACCGCAAGAAAGCCGGTGCCGACCTCGTGCCAGTGGCGTGACCGCGCGACGTGGAGGAAGAAGTACGCACCGCCGAGGTACGCCGACGCCAGCATCATCGACGTCATCGTGACCGGGATCGTCCAGGCCCACAGCCGCGCGGTGTGGCCGGGGAAGAGGTACAGGATCACGAACGCGACCAGCAGGAACGGCGTGATGAACAGCGAGAGCCCGCGGGTATAGGCGAGGACCCGGTCGTCTCGCTCGTCCGATGTGCCCATGGCGATCTCCCAGGCTCGTCGCGCGACGAGAGTAACGAAGTCGCCAGCTCGCCTCGGTGCTGAGGGCGAGCTAGCGGCTCAGCTGCACCCGACCACGCTGGTCACGCGACGGTCAGGCGATTTCCTCGGACGTCCGAGCAAAACGCTCGGAGCCCCAGCGGACGTAGGCCCGCTCCAGGATCCCGGCCAGCTCGGGCTTCTCGGGGTGCGGCTCGTCGGTGACCAGGTCCCAGTACCCGACCCGGCTGCCGTCGGCGCAGGCGACGTACAGGCGGTCTCGCCCGTACTTCCGCCAGCGAGCGATCGTCACGTCCGGTGACGCCTGCGACATGGGAACCCCCGTTCCGTGGACGCCTTTCTATGCCGTTCGGAGCGGGTCTGTCATCGGATTCCGCCAAGATCCGACCGATCGGGTCGCGAGACTGTCCGGGCGGGCCCGGTGATAATCCTGGTGTCGGGCGTACGAAGGACTCTGCCGGGAGGAGCCACGAACGCATGACCACGGAGCGCAACGTCCTCGACGAGCCGCTGGAGCCCTGCGGCACCGAGCCGATGACCGGCTTCTACCGCGACGGCTCGTGCTCGTGCGGCGACGAGGACCTCGGTCTGCACGCCGTGTGCGCCGTCGTCACCGAGGAGTTCCTCCTGCATCAACGCGCCGTGGGGAACGACCTGACGACCCCGATGCCGCTGTACGGCTTCCCTGGCCTGAAGCCGGGCGATCGCTGGTGCGTGGTCGCCGCCCGGTGGCTGCAGGCCTACCACGACGGCGTCGCCGCGCCGGTCGTGCTGGCGTCGACGAACGAGCGCGCCCTCGAGGTCATCCCGCTGTCGGTCTTGAAGGAGCACGCCGTCGACGTACCGCCCGACGTCAGCGGCTTGACCTAGGACTGGCAACGACGGCCAATATCCGGCGCTCGCCCGCCCCACGCTCCTGCCAGCACCAGGATGACGAAGACGAGTGGCTAGCCGGGACCGAACGCCGCAGTCACGAAGTCGCGCACCTCGGCCGCGCTCTCGAGAGCAAGCGCCTGCTTGGCGACGACCGCGCACTGCTCGAGGTCGAGCTCCCTGACCCGCGCCTTCACCCGAGGTACGGCGTGCGGCCCGACGCTCAGCTCGCGCACCCCGAGACCGACCAGCAGTGGCACAGCAGCCGAGTCCGCGGCGATCTCCCCACACAAGGCAACGTCGACCCGACCCCGCGCGGCCTGGCAAACCCGGTCGATCAGCTGGAGCACACTGGGATCGAGGGCGTCTGCGAGCCCGGCGACCGCCGGGTTTCCGCGTTCGGCGGCCAGGGTGTATTGGGTGAGGTCGTTGGTGCCGATACTCACGAAGTCGAGCAGCGGCAGGAAGGACTCGATCTTCAGCGCGGCGGCAGGCACCTCGACCATCATCCCGACGCGGAGATCCTCCGGCAGCCCGTGCGAACCGGCCGCCTGATCGAGAGCTTCCCGGGCAGCCCGCAGCTCCGACGTCGTCGACACCATCGGGAACATCACGCTGGTCGGCGCGCGACGAGCTGCCCGGCAGATCGCTACCAGCTGGTCGGCCAGAAGCGCCGGTCGCTCGAGCGCCAGCCGCAGGCCACGCAGCCCGAGGAACGGGTTGTCCTCCGGGGGCACCGGCAGGTACGGCAGCGGCTTGTCGCCGCCGACGTCGAGGGTGCGCAGGGTGGCCCGCCGACCACCCAGCGCCTCACCGATCGCGACGTACTCGTCCTCCTGCTCCTCGATCCCCGGAGCCTCCCCGCGTCCGAGGAACAGGAACTCGGTGCGCACAAGGCCTGCTTCGTCTGCGCCGGCCGCGAACGCGGCACGGGCGTCCGCCAGCGAACCCAGGTTGGCCGCGACCAGGACGCGCGTGCCGTCGAGCGAGGTCGCCGGTTCGCTGGCCCGCGCGAGGTCGCGGGTACGCCGTTCGGCGAGGTCGGTGGCCCGGCGCCGGTAGTCCGCCACCACCGCTGGGTCCGGGTCGACGTGGATCTCGCCCGTGGACCCGTCGATGACGATCGGGGTGCCCTCCCGGACCGACAGCACCTCGCGCCCGGCGGAGACCACCAAGGGGATGTCGCGCGAGCGGGCGAGGATCGCGGCGTGTGAGCTCGCGCTTCCCGCCGCCAGCAGGATGCCCCGGACCGACGAGGTGTCCAGCCTCGCCGCCTGCGCCGGGGTGAGGTCGCGGGCGACCAGCACTCCCTCGCCCACGGCCTGCTCGACAGTGGCGCCCGCCAGCACGCGGCGTACCTGGTCGCCGACGGCGCGGACGTCGGCCGCGCGCTCGCGGAGGTAGCGGTCGGGGAGCCGAGACCACTCCTGCTCGATCTCGGTCAGGCATGCGGACCAGGCAGTGAAGGCACCGAGGCCGGTGCCGATCCGGTGCTTGACGTCGGCCAGCATCTCGGAATCCGCGAGGAGGCTCAGGTGTGCGTCGAAGATGCCAGCCTCGGCCTCCCCGACCTCGCGAACGGTGAGCGCCCGCAGGTGCTCGGTGTCTCGGCGTACCTCAGCGACGGCCTCCACCACACGTCGCCATTCGGCCGCTGGGTCGCCGATCTCGGTCTCGTCGACCTGGACTGTCGCGACGGTGAGCCGACGGACGGGCCCGATGGCGATACCCGGCGACGCGGCGACCGGACCGTGCGAAGGCACCGCCTCCGCCGGAACGACTGCTTCGGTCTCGTCGAAGTGACGTGCTGCAAGCGCGAGGACGTGCTCGACGGCTTCCTGGGCTTGCGGCCCGGAGGCACGTATCTCCACTTGATGACCCTGCTGTGCGCCGAGGGTGGCGACCCGGCTGAGGCTCCCGGCCGGCACGGGTCCGGCGCCGGTCGTGGTGTTCGTCAAGGTCACGGTCGCGTCGAGCCCGCCGACCTCGCCGACGAGTCGCGCCGCCGGACGGGCGTGCAGGCCGTGCCGGTTGCCCACGGTGAAGACGCCGACGACCTCCTCGGTCGCCGCGACCGCAGGCTCCTCGGACGCCGCCTCGTCGGGGACCGACAGGTGGGCTGCCTTGCCGAGCAGGGCGTTGCGCGCCTCCGTGGCGACCTCGCTCCGGCTGGCGCCACCAGACGCGGCGACGGCTGCGACGACCAGGCCCTCGACGATCGGCGCCGAGGACAACGTCACGCGGTCGCGCGTGGCGGGGTCGTCGAGCAGGTCGAGGGCGAGCTCGGCACTGAGGACCGCGCTGCCGAGGTCCATCAGGACGACGACGCCGTCCGGACCGTCGACCTTCTCGATGGCCTGCTTGACCTGCACGGCGTCGGTCCCGAACGTCGTCTCGTCGAGCCCGGCCGCGATCTCGATCCGGACGGGTCGTCCGTGGAGCATCTCGCTCGCCAGGGCCAGTGCGGCCCTCGCCAGCGCACGACTGTGGGAGACGACGACGATGCCGACGCCCTGGCCGGAACTCATGGTGGTGTCCTCTCGCTCAGACGAGGGCGTCCGCTGCGGCCGCCACCAGGAGCGCCACGCTGGTCGCGCCCGGGTCCTGGTGGCCGACGCTGCGCTCGCCGAGGTAGCTGGCGCGGCCCTTGCGGGCCAGCATCGGGATGGTGGCGTCGCGCCCGGCGTCTGCTGCCGCACGGGCTCGGTCCAGCGCGTCGGTCAGGTCAAGGCCGTCGCCGAGACCGGCCTCGAGCGCGTCCACGGCCGGAGCCAGCGCGTCGTACATCGTCTTGTCCTCGGCCTGCGCCTTGCCGCGAGCGACGACGCCGTCGAGCCCAGCCCGCAGCGCTGCGCCGACCTGCTCGGGCGTGACCGTCGGTACGTCGCCGAGCGTGCTGCCCATCCGCAGGAAGAGCGTGCCGTACAACGGCCCGCTCGCGCCGCCGACCGTGGACACGAGAGTCATCCCGACCTTCGTGAACAGAGGTCCGGCGCCGGCCGGAACGATTTCGTCCAACGCGACCACGGCGGCCTTCATCCCCCGGTCGAGGTTGGTCCCGTGGTCGGCGTCACCGATCGCGGAGTCCAGCTCGGTCAGGTGATCCCGCTCCTCGGCGACGAGGTCGGCGAAGCGCCGGACCCATGCGTCGAGGGCCGCCGTGGTCACGCCGTCGGTCATCGCCCTCAGATCCCCCACCGCAGTGCCGGAGTCCTGACCGGAGCGTCCCAGAGCGACAGCAGCTCGTCGTCGACCTTCAGCAATGTGACCGACGAGCCGGCCATCTCCAGCGACGTGATGTACGGGCCGACCAGTGACCGGGCCACGTTCACGCCGTGCTTCGACAGGATCTTGTTGACCTCGTTGTACATCAGGTAGAGCTCGATCAACGGTGTGCCACCCAGGCCGTTGACGAACGCGATCACCGCGTCGCCGGACCTGAAGGGCAAGTCGGACAGGATCGGCTCGACCAACATCTCTGCGACGTCTTTGGCCGAAGCCAGCGGGACACGCTGCCGGCCAGGCTCGCCGTGGATGCCCACGCCGAGCTCCATCTCGTCCTCACCGAGCTCGAACGTCGGGCTGCCGGCGGCCGGGACGGTGCACGACGTCAGGGCGACGCCCATGCTGCGGCCCTGCGCGTTGACCTTGCGGGCGATGTCGGCGACCGCGTCGAGGTCGCGGCCCTCTTCGGCCGCCGCGCCCGCGATCTTCTCCAGCAAGACCGTGACGCCGACGCCCCGACGACCGGCGGTCCAGGTGCTGTCCTGCACGGCGACGTCGTCGTCGGTGACCACGGAGACGACGTTCGCGCCGGTCTCGGCGGCGGCCATCTCGGCGGCCATCTCGAAGTTCATGACGTCGCCGGTGTAGTTCTTCACCACGTGCAGGACGCCGGCGCCACCGTCGACCAGCTTGGTGGCGGCGAGCATCTGGTCCGGCACGGGTGAGGTGAACACCTCGCCGGCGCAGGCAGCGTCGAGCATGCCGAGCCCCACGAACCCGCCGTGCAGCGGCTCGTGGCCCGAGCCCCCGCCCGAGATGATCCCGACCTTGCCGGTCTTCGGCGCGTCACCGCGGTAGATGATCTTGTTGGCGTGGTCGACCTGGATGTCCGGATGGGCGGCCTCGACACCGAGCAGGGCCTCGACCACGACGTCGTTCGGGTCGTTGATGAGCTTCTTCATGACTCCCTCTTCTCGGGCTCTTCTGCGATGGTCAGGCCGAGGCCTGGGTGAGAGGTGCGTCCTCAGGATCCGCGAGGTCGATCCCAGGGGCAACGGCCGCTTTGTCGGCGGGCGTATGGGCGATGAAGGCGTAGCAGAGCGCGGCCAGCGCGCCGGCGAGGAGCTCGGCGGCCAGGTAGACGGGCAGCTGCTCCCACTTCACGTCACCGCCGGCGATCTGCTGGACCAGCATCGGGCCCAACGTGCGGGCCGGGTTGATCGAGGCACCGGTGGCCGGAGCGACCGGGATGATCGCGGCGAACACCACCAGGCCGATCGCCACACCGGCGAAGCCGGCTGCGGCCTTGCGATAGATGACGCCGAAGATCGTGAAGACCAAGATGAACGTCCCCACGAACTCCGCGGTGAAGGCCTGGCCCCAGCTGATCCCGTTGTACGACGCGACCCCGAGCCCGACGTCGCTGGCCTTGTGGCCGAGCACGCCGATGATCGCCGTGGCGCCGACGATCGCGCCGACGACCTGGGCGGCGATGTACGCCGGCACCTGCGACCAAGGGAACTTGCCCGAGACGGCCAGCCCCACCGTGACGGCGGGGTTGATGTGGTTGCCGCCGACGTGCCCGAGGGCGTAGACGGTGGCGATCACGATGGTGCCGAAGGCCAGGGAGATCATGCCGAGGTCGGCCATGGTGAACGGGGCGTCGCCGTTCACGATCAAGGTGGCGGGGACGGATCCGACCCCGACAAACACCAGGAAGGCGGTGCCGAGCGCTTCAGCGGCGAGCTTCTGGACTGTGGTGGTCTCGTCGAGCATGGTCACTCCTATCGTGCTCGAAGTTCTTTCGAACGCCGTTCGGTATAGTCGAATGATGCCCGGACATTACCCCTGTGATTCGCATCACCACAAGACCTTTCGGCATACTTTGTCAGCGCCCGCATCTCCACCCAGGAGGCCGTGACCCGTGATCCAGTCCGTCGACCGCGCCATTCGCGCGCTGACAGCGCTCCAGGGCGCTCGCCGGATGAGCCTCTCCGAGCTCTCCGCGCGGCTGGACCTGGCGCCGTCGACGACGCACGGGATCGTGCGCACCCTGGTCGAGCACGGGATGGTCGTACAGGAGCGTGGTTCGAGCCGCTACCAGCTCGGGCCGGCGGTGCTGCGACTCGGCAACGTCTACCTCGACACCCTCGAGTTGAGGTCCAAGGCGATCCCGTGGGCCGAGGACCTCGCCCGCCGGACCGGACTTGCGGTCCGCACCGGCGTGTTGCTGATAGATGACGTGGTGATCATCCACCACGAGCCGCGCCCCGACGGGAGCCGGCAGATGCCTGAGGTCGGAATCGTCATCCCCGCCCATGCCAGCGCTTTGGGCAAGGCGATGCTCGCCTTCCAGCCCGACGAGGCCGAGCGGATGCTGTCCGACGGCGAGCTGCGCAGCATGACGGGCGAAACTCTGACCGCGCCCGACGATGTGCGCCGTCAGCTGGCGGAGGTTCGCACCACGGGTATCGCTCGCGAACAGGACGAGGCCGTTCTCGGCGAGGGCGCTGTCGCCTCGCCCGTCTTCGACTCGTGGGGTGACGTCGTCGGGGCGATCGGGGTCGTCGTCTCGGGGCTCGACCGAGCCCGACCCCGGCGACCAGGTGCGCGAGACTGCCCGGGCGCTGTCACGCGAGCTGGGCGCCCAGGCCTGGCCGCCTCCGTCCCGCGACTGACGACCCCCGCCCGTCCTCGCGTGGCACGATCTTCGGGTGCCCCACGAACCATCCCTGTATCGCGACCTCGCCGAGCGCTCGTGGGCGTGGGTGCAGACCCAGGTGCGAGAGAGCGACGACGGCCTGTGGCTCCCGGAGAAACCCGACCAGACCGAGCCCGGGGACTACCCGCACGGCATGCACTCCGGCATCGGCGGATTGGCCCACCTGCTCGCCGAGATCCGGCTGACCCGGGATCTCACCGCGGAGGAGCAGCGCCTCGGCGACGGCATCGCCGAGACACTGGTACGCCGGATCGCCGACGCGACCGAGTACGACTACTTCGACGGACTCACCAGCACCCTCGGCATCCTCACCGCGCTGGACGCCCCCGGCGCGGACCTCGCCGTCGCGCGGCTTCGCGACCTGGCGACACCCGACGGGTGGCAGCCGTCGTTCCTCGGACCGCCACAGGCTGTCCCCGAGGCGCGGTGCAACGACGTGACCCTGGGCACCGCCAGCGTGCTGCTCGGGGCCCTCTGGGCGATGCGGTACGACGTGCCGGGCTCGGCCGACCTCGCCGTCCGGGCCGCCGACGTGCTGTTGGCGGAGAAGGAGGAGGTGCCGACGGGCCTCGACTGGCGGTTCGTGCCGAAGCGGTACCTGATCGAGGGCGGTCGCTACCAGATGCCCAACTGGTCACACGGCCTCGCGGGGATCGCCGCGGCGCTCGCGGTCGCCGGGCGGGTGCTCGACCGCCCGGATCTCGTCGGCGCGGCACGGTTGGGCGCCGAGCACCTCGTCACCCTCGGCGACATCTCTGACGGCGGCTTGCGACTGGCGCACGTCATCCCCGACCAGGAAGACCTCGACACCTACACCTACACCTGGTGCCACGGCCCCGCCGGCACGTCCCTGCTTTTCGCGGCCCTCGACCGCGCCGGCGTAACGGCGGTGGGCGACCGCACGCCGTACGACTGGGAGCGCGCCTGCATGCACTCGCTCAAGGTCTCCGGCATCCCCGAGCGCCTCCACCCCGGGTTCTGGGACAACGACGGCCGATGCTGCGGTACGGCGGGCGTCGGCGACGTCGTGCTCAACGTCTGGCAGCGGCAGGGCGAGGACGACGACCTCGCCTTCGCGACCACCCTCGCCGACGCGATCGTCGACCGCTCCATCACCGACGGCGACCACGTCTACTGGCGCTTCGTCGAGCACCGCAACGACGACCCGCTCCTCCCGCCCAACCCCGGCTGGATGCAGGGCGCGGCCGGCATCGCGGCGTACCTCTTCCGCCTCGCCCGCGTCCTCGAGCAGGGCCGGGACGCGGAGGCCGTCACCCGCATGGACACGTGGTGGGCGCTCGCCTGAGCCAGCGTGGGACTCAGCTCGGCGCAATCCGGACCAGCTCGCGCGGTGCTACAACTGGGTCGAGCAGACCTGAGGGAGACCACCGTGACCGACAAGCCGTCTGACGCTGGGCCATCTGACGCTGGCGCCTTCGACGCTGCGAAGTACAAGACGACGACCCGCGCCCAGTGGCAGGCCGCCGCCGAAGCCTGGGACCGCTGGGAGCCGACGATCGAGGACTGGCTCGGCGCGGCCACCGAGACCATGCTCGACTACGCCCGGATCAGCACCGGTAGCCGCGTGCTCGATGTCGCCGCCGGCGCGGGCGGGCAGACCCTGACGGCCGCACGACGGGTCGGGCCGACCGGGCACGTGCTCGCGACCGATATCGCCCCCGCGATCCTCGAGTACGCCGAGGCCCGTGCCCGGACCGCGGGCTACACCAACGTCGAGACCGTCGAGATGGACGGCGAGCAGCTCGACGTACCTCCGGGCTCGTTCGACGCGGTGATCTCGCGGGTCGGGCTGATCTACTTCCCCGACCGCCAAGGCGCGCTGACGTCGATGCTGCGCGCACTCGCCCCCGGGGGCCGGATCGCGGCGGTCACGTACTCAACGCCCGACCGGAACGGGTTCTTCTCGGTGCCGATCTCGGTGATCCGCGCGCACGCCCAGCTGCCGCCGCCGTTGCCCGGCCAGCCCGGTCCCTTCAGCCTCGGCACGCAGGAGGTCGCCGAGCAGGCGCTGCGCGACGCCGGTTTCGTCGACGTCGAGTCCGTGCTGCTGCCGTCGCCGCTGCGACTGCGGTCGGCGTCCGAATGCCTCCTCTTCGAGCAGGACTCCTTCGGCGCGCTGCACCAGATGCTCGCGGGACTGGACGACGAGGGCCGCGCGGCGGCCTGGGCCGAGATCGACGTACGGCTACGCGAGTTCGAGGGACCCGACGGCTTCGTCGGGCCCTGCGAGATGCTCGTGGTGGGCGGCTCCAAGCCGGCCGATCACGCGTGACCGGCGGCCCCGACCCGTCCCTCAGCCGGAGTGGGTGACGTGCGCGTCGGGCCCCGGGAAGGCCATCCCCTCGTGCCCGTCGTCCCAGCGGACGACGTACGGCGGGGCTCCGTCAGCGCCGCGCACCTCGACGATCTCGCCCTCCCGTTGGGGCGAGCCGACCTTGTTGCTGTCCACCACCAGGTGATCGCCGACCTTGGCCTGCATCGCGACACCCCTTCCGTTCCTGGTCCGGTGATCTCCCCACGATGGCCCCTGCCGGGTCGCGGGGCAAGGGTGGCTGCGGCCTAGGACTGCACTGAAGCTGCAAGCAGCTCGAGCTGCGCGCGGGCATCGCGCAGCGGCCAGACGAACAACAACTTCGCCCCCGCCCCGGCGTACGCCGCCAATGCCTCGCCACACTGCGCCGCGGAGCCGATCGGCAGGTTGCCCAAGGTCTCCGGATCTCGACCCAGGAGCGGACCGAGCAAGTCGTCCAGGACCCGCTCGCGCTCGCCCGCGCTGGTCGTGACCATCGCCCAGGCGGTGGCGATCGCGTCCGGGAACGTCCCAGGGTCTCGTCCTGCGGCCGTGAGGTGGCCGTCGAGCCGCACGCGGGCGGCGGCGTACTCCGACGGCGTCGCGTTGTACGCCGACGCGAACCAGCCGTCGGCCACCGCGGCCATGGACGCGAGGCGGCGGTCGGAGCCCCAGCTGCCGAACCAGACCTCGGGCGCAGGATCGCGCACGGGCGCAAGCGGGCCCGCGGGTCCGTAGAACGTGCCCCCGGTCGTGGCCTCACCACGGACCAGCGTGCGCACCACCGACATCGACTCGTCGAAGCGGGCCCACCGGTCCGCGAAGGGGACGCCGACCGCGTCGTAGTCCGCCTGGGTCGACCCGGGGCCGAGACCGCCGATCACGCGGCTGTCGGTCAGCGACGCCAGCGTGCTCAGGGTCTTCGCGACGACGACGGGGTGGCGCACGACCGGAAGGGTGATGCTCGTTGCCAGGGCCATGGACCCTGTCTCGCCGGCCACCGCGGCAAGAGCGGTCGGGCCGTCGAGCCACGGACGCTTCCAGACGAGGTGGTCGTTGGCTGAGACGGCGGCGTACCCGAGGTCGCGCGCCGTGCGCGCGTAGTCGCGCAGCCCGTCGACCGAGGGCGTGCCGTCGCCGAAGTCCGCCAGAGGCAGGTGTGCGCCCAGGTCCATGCTCCGGGAATCATGACACCCTGTCGTGCGTTGTGCGGTGTAGTTGAATCCGCAACGATCAGAGGCGAGACACATGCAGTTCGGCATCTTCACCGTGGGCGACGTGACGCCCGACCCGACGACGGGCCGCACGCCGACCGAGCACGAGCGGATCAAGGCGACGATCGAGATCGCCAAGAAGGCCGAGGAGGTCGGGCTCGATGTCGTGGCCGTGGGCGAGCACCACAACCCGCCGTTCATCGCCTCGGCGCCCACCACCACGCTCGCCTACATCGGGGCGCAGACCTCGCGCGTGATCCTGTCGACGGCGACGACGCTGATCACGACCACCGACCCGGTGCTGATCGCGGAGAACTACGCCAAGCTCCAGCACCTCACCGACGGCCGCGTCGACCTGATGATGGGCCGCGGCAACACCGGCCCGGTGTACCCGTGGTTCGGCAAGGACATCCGCGAGGGCATCAACCTCGCGATCGAGAACTACGCCCTCCTCCACCGCCTCTGGCGCGAGGACGTCGTCGACTGGGAGGGCAAGTTCCGTACGCCGCTCCAAGGCTTCACGTCCACACCGCGACCCATGGACGACGTACCGCCGTTCGTCTGGCATGGCTCGATCCGCTCCCCCGAGATCGCCGAGCAGGCGGCGTACTACGGCGACGGGTTCTTCGCCAACCACATCTTCTGGCCGGCCTCGCACACCGAGCGGATGGTCTCGTTGTATCGCCGCCGCTTCGAGCACTACGGCCACGGCACCGCCGACCAGGCGATCGTCGGCCTCGGCGGCCAGGTGTTCATGCGACCCAACAGCCAGGACGCCGTGCGAGAGTTCCGCCCGTACTTCGACAATGCCCCGGTCTACGGCCACGGCCCGTCGCTGGAGGACTTCATGCGCGAGACGCCGCTCACCGTCGGCTCGCCGCAGCAGGTCATCGAGCGCACCCTCGGCTTCCGTGACTACGTCGGCGACTATCAGCGCCAGCTGTTCCTGATGGACCACGCCGGCCTGCCGCTGAAGATGGTCCTCGAGCAGCTGGACATCCTCGGCGAGGAGGTCGTCCCGGTGCTACGGCGGGAGTTCGCGGCGTTGAAGCCCGCCCACGTCCCCGACGCCCCCACCCACGCATCCCTTCTGGCCGCAAAGAACGATCCGCTGGTTGATGAGGGCCCGGAGCCCCCGCTGGTTGAGGAGGGCCCGCAGCCCCCGCTGGTTGAGGAGGGCCTCCTGGAGGCCCGTCTCGAAACCAAGGGCACCCGAACATGACCAGCATCGTCGTCATCTCCGCCGGCAACTCGGTCCCCTCGTCGACCCGCATCCTGGCCGACTCCCTCGGTACGGGGACCCAGCGCCGCCTGACCGACCTCGGCCAGGACTCCCAGGTCCATGTCATCGAGCTCCGCGAGCTCGCACACCTCCTGACCGACAACGTCCTCACCGGCTTCCCCACCGGCGCCCTCGCCGATGCCGTACGCCGGGTGGCCGAGGCCGACGCGGTCATCGCCGTCAGCCCGGTCTACACCGGCTCCTACTCGGGCCTCTTCAAGATGTTCTTCGACGTCCTCGAGGACGGCACCCTCGAGGGAAAGCCGGTGCTCATCGCAGCCACCGCCGGCACGAAGCGGCACTCGCTCGTGCTCGAGTTTGCCGTGCGCCCGCTCTTCGCCTACCTGAGGGCCGACGTCGTACCCACCGCCGTCTTCGCCGCCAGCTCCGACTTCGGCTCCACGGACACGGCCGGGCCGCTGTCGCGGCGCATCGACCGCGCCGCCGGCGAGCTGGCCGACAAGGTCCTCCGCCGCGGCACCACCCTCCCGGATGACCCGTTCGAGAACCCCACTCCGTTCGAGGATCTGCTCGGCAACAACCAGGTCTGACAAGCGCGGCGCAGGCCCGATGGCGGGGTCGGGCTCCGGGATGACATGCTCGCCGGGTTGTCCGCTGTCGGGAGATCGCGTTGAGACTCGAGCCGTTGTACCGCATTCGCTTCACCTACCCGGAAAGCTGGTCGGTGGAGCTCGAGGGTGGCTGGGAGCAGCATCTGTACCTGGCCGAGGGTCGCTGCGAGGGGTCGATCAGCGGTCGGTTCCGCGGTGCGAACTTCCCGCAACGCCGTACCGAGTCCGGGCCGTTCTGCCCGGACTTCCGGGCAGCGATCGAGACCGACGACGGCGCGACGATCCTGGTCGAGAGCCATGGGTACGGTCGCGCCTACCCGGCAGCGCGTCGTCAGATCGTCGGGTCCGTGCTGCACCTCAGCGACGACGACCGCTATCGCAGTCTCAACGACGCGATGTGCGTGTGCGTGGGCGAGGTGCGTGCGCCTGCCGAAGGCGACGGAGTGCCCCACCTCGTGCTCGACGTCGCCGAGCTGGTCTGGGAACCCATCGCCGACTGATCGCGCGTCGGTTAGGTTCACTGACGTGCCTGACGACGAGCGACCGGGCCACGGCTTGGAGCATCCGGCTCGCTGGGCCCTGGGCCGCGTCGAGCGGTCGGGCTGGTTCACCACCGCGGTCACCTGGCATCGGGATGACGGGACCTCGGTGCGGTGGGCGTCGCGGGCGGCCCGCCGACGCGGGCGGTTGGAGCTGCGCGACTCGGAGGGACGGGTGGCGGGCGTCGTCGAGGCACAACCCGCTACCGCGCGGCGCATGGCACGGGTCAACGAGGTGGCCGCCGTGGCCTTCGTGGTCGGTGGCTCGCTCTTCGCGCTCGGACCTCTGCTCGCGGAGTTCGAGGTGGGCAGCATCCGAACCGCCGACATCGTCTATCTCATCGGTGGCCTCTTCTTCAGTCTCGGGGGTTACGCCTCCGTGCTGCAGGCGTCGAACACGCCCACGGACATCGATGAGAGCGGGTCGCTCAGCTCCGCATCCTGGAGCTGGTGGAAGTGGCGGCCCCACCAGATCGGCTGGCTCAGCGTGATGGTGCTGTTCGCGGGGACTCTGCTCTTCGGCGTCAGCCTCGTGGCCGCGTTCGCCGAGAACCTGACGGCTCGACAGTCCAACAGCTGGATCTGGTTTCCGGACATGCTCGGGTGCGTCTGCTTCTTGGTGTCCGGCCATCTGGCTCTGCTGGAGGTGTGCCACGGCAGGATCGGCGTGCGCACCGACGACATGGGCTGGTGGATCGTGGCGGTGAACCAGATCGGGTCGGTGCTGTTCTTCCTGGCCGGCCTCGCGGCGTTCACGCGACCGGCGACGTCCAGTGCGGTGAACGTAGGCCTGGTCAACTGGGGCACCTTCGGCGGCGCGGTGTGCTTCGTCGTCGGCGGGGTCATGCAGCTCTTCGAGCGCCCGGCCGCCCCGGTCCAGCCCGACCTGCCCTAGTCAGTCGAGATCATCCGCCGCGTGGGATCAGCACGAGCGGCGACGGTGATTGACTCGCAGCCATGGCCACGACAGCGCAACAGGATCAACGGACGACGAACCTCTTCGGTAACCGCTTCCTCACCGAGGAGGTGCCGTCGATCTCCTTCCCCGTTTCGGGGATGAGCCCGACCGATGCGATGCGCTTGGTGGGAGAGGACCTTGCCCTCGAGGGCGACCCGATGCGCAACCTCGCGACGTTCGTGACGACCTGGATGGAGCCGGAGGCCCAGCGGATCATCGGCGAGAACCTGCATCGCAACTTCATCGACCACGCCGAGTACCCCGTCTCCGCCGAGATCGAGCAGCGCTGCATCCGGATGCTGGCCGACCTCTTCCATGCGCCGGGTGAGACGACCGGGTGCCGTACGCAGGGTTCGTCCGAAGCGATCATGCTCGGCGCGCTCTCCTTGAAGTGGAAGTGGAAGGAGCGCCGCGAGGCGGCCAACCTCGCCGTCGACCGGCCGAACCTGGTGTTCGGTGGCGACGTCCACGTCGTGTGGGAGAAGTTCTGCCGGTACTTCGACGTCGAGCCGCGGATCATCCCGCTCGCCGAGGGCAAGTACACGATCGGACCGGACGACGTCGCGCCGCACCTCGACGAGAACACCATCGGCGTGGCCGCGGTCCTCGGTACGACGTTCACCGGTCACATGGACGACATCGTCGGGATCAACCGGCTGCTGCTCGAGGTGAAGTCCGAGAAGGGGCTCGACATCCCGCTGCACGTGGACGGCGCCAGCGGCGCGTTCGTGTGGCCGTTCCTCTACCCAGACTCGGCATGGGACTTCCGGCTCGAGCAGGTGCGGTCGATCAACGTGTCGGGCCACAAGTACGGTCTGGTCTATCCCGGCATCGGCTGGCTGGTGTTCCGCGAGACGTCCGACCTCGCCAAGGACCTCGTCTTCTACGAGAACTACCTCGGCAAGACCGATGCGACCTTCACCCTCAACTTCTCCACCGGCGCCTCGATGGTGCTCGCGCAGTACTACAACTTCGTCCGGCTCGGCCGCGAGGGCTACAGCTACGTCATGCAGCAGATGCAGGAGAACGCGCGCACGCTCGCGAAGAACCTGCGCGACACCGGCCGTTTCGAGGTGATCGGTGACGACCTCGAGCAGCTGCCCCTCGTCGCCTTCCGGCTGTCGGGCGACCATACGACGTACGACGAGTCAGACGTCGCCTGGCAGCTCTCGGCCGAGCGCGGGTGGATGGTGCCGGCGTACACGCTGCCGCCGAACGCGCAGGATGTGAAGATCCTGCGCGCCCTGGTCAAGGAGACGATGAGTCGCGGTCAGGTGGACCGGCTGACCCAGGACATCATCGACGCCTGCGCCACGCTGGACCTCAAGGGCGGGGCACACCCCGCGGAGCGCGCCAAGATCAAGACGGGCCACGGGTACTGAGGACGGGCCTCCTCCAGCGCAGGACACGGCCGGGTCTGGGACCTCCTCAGGAGGAGTCCTCGGACCGGCGGCGGATCGCCGGGCTGCTTCATGCGATCGGGGTGATGCGACCGCGGGGCAGGCAGGTCGAAGGTGGAGCCACGGCGATGCGCTGGCTCGCCAAGGACTGTGAAGGAGCGGCTACGTGAGCGCCAGGACGTCCCCATTTCCACCGATCGCGGACTACGGGTTCCTGTCCGACTGCCATACCGGCGCACTGGTCGCCCCCGACGGGTCGGTCGACTGGCTGTGTCTTCCCGCGTTCGACTCGGCCAGCGTCTTCGGGAGCCTCCTGGACCGGGGAGCCGGGTCCTTCCGGTTCGGTCCATACGGGATCAACGTGCCGACCGCGCGCACCTACGTGCCGGGCACGAACGTCCTGATGACCACGTGGCACACACCGGGCGGATGGATCGTGGTGCACGACGCGCTGGTGATGGGGCCCCGGCAAGGTCCTGACACCGTGACGCCGCACACGCGACCGCCGGCCGACGACGACGCCTGCCATCTGCTGGTGCGGACCGTCGAGTGCCTCGAGGGGACGGTCGAGGTCGAGCTCGTCTGCGAGCCGGCGTTCGACTACGGACGGGACGAGGCCACGTGGACGCTGGCCGACGCCGAGGGCCACCGAGCCGACGCGGCCGCTGCCGCCGACCCGGTCTTCCGCCTCAGCTCCGACATGCCGATCGGGATCGAGGGTGGCGCAGCCCGTGCCCGCCACGTGCTGTCCAAGGGCGACAAGGCCTTCTGCGCGCTGTCGTGGGCTGAGGGCCTGGCTTCGCCCGCCGACGTCGCGGAGGCCACCGCGCACATCGACGCCACCGTCCTCTTCTGGCGCAACTGGCTGGCGCGTGCCCGGATCCCCGACCACGGCCTGCGGCACCCGATCGAGCGCTCGGCGCTCACGATCAAGGGGCTCACCTACATGCCGACCGGCGCGACCGTGGCCGCGCTGACGACGTCGCTGCCGGAGACGCCGGGGGGCGAGCGCAACTGGGACTACCGCTACACGTGGATGCGCGACACGACGTTCACGCTCCAGGCGCTGCACTACCTGAACCTCGACTGGGAGGCCGACGAGTTCATGCAGTTCGTCGCCGACCTCGAGCCGAACCCGGACGGCGCCCTCCAGATCATGTACGGCATCGACGGCCGCCGCGACCTCACCGAGTCGACGCGTGACGAGCTGTCGGGCTACGAGGGCGCGCGACCCGTGCGGCTCGGGAACGGGGCCTTCGACCAGCGTCAGAACGACGTGTTCGGCGCGGTGCTCGACTCACTGCTCCTGCACACCCGGCGTAGCCAACACCTGCCACGGCGGTTGTGGCCGCTCGTGCAGTCGCAGGCGGCAGGGGCGACCGCCGCCTGGCGCGAACCCGACCAGGGCATCTGGGAGGCGCGCGGGAAGCCGCAGCACTACGTGTCGTCCAAGCTGATGGGGTGGGTGGCGCTGGACCGTGCCGCGAAGCTGGCGGGGATCCGGGACGAGGTAGGGCTCGAGAAGGAGTGGAGCGCGACCGCGGAGGACATCAAGGCAGACATCCTCGCGAACGGCGTGAGCGACCGAGGAGTCCTGCGCCAGCACTACGACACCGACGCGCTCGACGCGTCGTTGTTGCTCGCCCCCCTCTTCGGATTCCTGCCGGGCACCGACGAGCGGATCCGCAACACCGTCACGGCGATCTCGGAGGAGCTGACGGAGAACGGGTTCGTCATGCGCTACCGCACCGACGAGACCGACGACGGACTGGCGGGCAAGGAAGGAACCTTCCTGATCTGCTCGTTCTGGCTGGTCTCGGCGCTCGCGGCGATCGGCGAGATGGATCAGGCGACCGCCCTGATGGAGCGCCTGCTCCGGATCTCGTCGCCCCTGGGCCTGTACGCCGAGGAGTTCGAGGTCGAGCGTTCGCGACACCTCGGGAACTTCCCCCAGGCGTTCTCCCACCTGGCCCTGATCCAGGCCGCGGGGCGCATCGTCCTGACCGAGTTCCGGGAGGAGCTGTCGCTGTGACGGTGGCTGACCGGGTCGTGGTGCTGGGCGGCGGACTGGCCGGGGTGGCCGTTGCCCACAAGCTCGGCGACGAGGGCGTCCCGGTGACGCTGGTCGATCGCAACGACTATCAGCAGTTCCAACCCCTGCTCTACCAGGTGGCGACCTCACAGTTGCCTGCGTTGGACATCGCTCGGCCGCACCGGACGATCTTCCAGTCCCATCCCACCGTGGAGGTCGTGACGGGCCACGTGGACGAAGTCTCCTTCGCCGACCGGTCGCTGCGACTCTCCGACGGTCGGACCATCACCGGATCCCACCTGGTGATGGCGGCGGGCGCGCGACCCAACTTCTTCGGCGTACCCGGAGCGGACCGGCATGCCTTCCCGCTCTACTCCGTGGCGGACGCCGAACGCCTCCGACGCCACCTGCAGGACCAGATAGGCGCAGCCTCATCGGGTGCCCCGGAGAGCGACGGCACACTCGACGTGGTCGTCGTGGGAGGCGGGCCGACCGGGGTCGAGACGACCGGAGCACTCGTCGAGCTGATGTCATCCTTGGAGGCGACGGCGCAGACGCCGTACGTGGGTCGGATCACGCTCGTCGACCGCGGAGACGCACTCCTGGGCGCATTCGCCGACAAGGCTCACTTGTACGCTCACGGCAAGCTCACGGCCGGCGGGGCTGACATCCGCCTCGGGGTCGGCGTGGCAGCCGTGCACGCCGACCGCGTGGAGCTCACCGACGGGCAGACGCTCCCGGCCAGGACGGTGGTGTGGGGAGGCGGCGAGTCCGCAGCGCTGATCGCCGAACGTACGGGTTCATCCCCTGGCCGCGGTGGACGCATTGACGTGCTGCCCGATCTGTCCGTCGACGGCTACCCGGGTGTGTACGCCGTCGGCGACGTCGCCAACATCCCCTCCGACGACGGTCCGCTTCCCCAGCTCGGCTCGGTCGCCCAGCAGTCTGGTGCGTGGGCCGCCCAGAACATCCTGCGGGACCGAGGCGGCAGCAAGACGGAGCCCTTCCACTACAAGGACAAGGGCATCATGGCGATGATCGGCCGGAACGCCGCGGTCGCCGAGGTCGGCAAGCGGCATCACCTGGTCGAGGGTCCGCTTGCGTTCGCGGCGTGGCTCGGCGTTCACGCGACGCTGCTCAGCGGCGCGCACAGCAGGACCGACGCCTTCCTCACCTGGGCGTGGGACTACTTCGACCGCGACCACGCCGCCACGATCGAGGCGCACACGGACCCGAAGCGCATCGCGTGGGGCGACCGCGAGGCCGACATCCCGCACATCGCCGTCGACGAATCCGCACCGATCACCACGACCCAGCACACCTGAGGTCGGAGAGGGACACCATGAACGACCACTACGACGTGATCATCGTCGGCTCCGGGGCTGGCGGCGGCACCCTGGCCCACCGGTTGGCACCGTCCGGCAAGCGGGTTCTGATCCTGGAACGCGGTGACTGGCTTCCTCGTGAGATCGAGAACTGGGACGCGGCGGCCGTCTTCGTCGACAACCGGTATGTGTCGACCGATCGCTGGTTCGATGCGAAGGGCCAGCCCTTCCAGCCCCAGATCCACTACTACGTCGGTGGTGCGACGAAGTTCTACGGTGCGGCGTTGTACCGGCTCCGGGAGCGCGACTTCGGCGAGCTCAAGCACCACGACGGGATCTCACCGGCCTGGCCCATCGACTACGGCGTGCTCGAGCCGTACTACACCGAGGCCGAGGAGCTCTACCAGGTGCACGGCGTCCGCGGCGAGGACCCGACAGAGCCGGCGGCCTCGGCGCCGTACCCCTATCCCCCGGTTTCGCATGAGCCGCGCATCCAGCGGCTCTTCGACGACCTGGGCCGGGCCGGGCTCCACCCGTTCCACGCGCCGTCCGGCATCATGCTCGACGAGTCCGAGCCCGCGTTCAGCCAGTGCATCCGCTGCGCCACGTGCGACGGCTTCCCGTGTCTGGTGCACGCCAAGTCGGACGCGGAGGTGATCGCCGTTCGGCCGGCGTTGCAGCACGACAACGTGGACCTCGTCCTCAACGCCGTCGTACGACGCCTCGAGACCGATGCGTCGGGTCACTCGGTGACCTCGGTCGTCGCCGACGTCGACGGCGCCGAGCAGCGCTTCACCGGCGACGTCGTCGTCATCTCCGCCGGCGCGGCCAACTCCGCCAAGCTGTTGCTCGCCAGCGCCAACGACCGACACCCGAACGGCCTCGCCAACGGCTCGGACCAGGTCGGGCGCAACTATGTCTTCCACAACAGCCGGGCCTTCCTGGCCGTGTCGACCGAACCCAACGACACCAGGTTTCAGAAGACCCTGGGGCTCAACGACTACTACTTCGGGGACGCGGACTTCGACTACCCGATGGGCAACCTGCAGATGGTCGGCAAGTCGTCCGCTCCCATGTACCGGGGGGAGAAGCCGATCCAGACGAAGCTCGCACCGACCATCGCCCTCCGGGACGTCGCCACGCACGCCATCGACTTCTGGCTCTCGGTCGAGGACCTGCCCGACCCCGACAACCGCGTCACCCTCGACCGCGACGGCAACATCGTTCTCAGCTACACGCCGAACAACCAGGAACCCATGGAGCAGCTCTACCACCGGGTGAAGAAGCACCTGAGCCACCTCGGCATGAACCCTCACCACCTGATCCCGCGCGACGTGTACATGAAGAACGACATCCCCGTGGCCGGGTGCGCCCACCAGGCCGGCACCGTGCGCTTCGGGACCGATCCCGAGACGTCGGTGCTGGACACCGACTGCAAGGCGCACGAGGTCGACAACCTGTACGTCGTGGACACGAGCTTCTTCCCGAGCATCGGGGCGGTGAACCCGGCCCTGACCGCGATGGCGAACGCCCTACGCGTGGGCGACCACCTGCTGGCCAGGCTTGGCTGAGCGCCGCTAGACGAGACCGAGCTCGACCATCCGGTCGACGGCCTCCTTGCGGGACGACACGCCGAGCTTGCGGTACACCGAGATGGCCTGGGTCTTGACGGTGTGTCGGGAGATGAAGAGCCGTTCCCCGATCTCGGCGAAGGTCATGCGCGTGGGCAGGAGCGGGACCACGCGGAGCTCGGCCGTGGTCAAGGAGGAAGCGCCGACGGGGGTGGCGGCGATGATCTGGCTGACCCGCTCGTCCAGAACGCGGGTCTCCACCACGAGCGTTCCGAGGTCGGGGCGCTGCCGCAGAATGCCGCGGATCTGTTCCAGCACTGCCCGGACCCCGGCCGGATCGATCAGGGCCAGATACGTACGCGCGAGCTCGAGCAACGCCTGAACTGAGACGACGGGCAGCGCGTAGGTGAGCAGAGGACGCAAGCGGGCGACGCGCCGGGCGTGCTCACGTGCCGCGGACATGTCTCCCCGATGGGCAGCCGCGCGGGCGGCCGAGGCGAACACCAGCGCGCTGGTCCAGTAGTCGTCGAACGGCCCACGGGACACGATCTCGAGCGCCCGCTTGATCAGCGACTCGGCGGCGGCCCATTCGTCATGCGCGATGGCGATCTGGACCTGCTCGGCGAGGACGAGCGCCGCCACCGGCGACGCCTCGATGCTCGTGGCCAGGTCGTAGGCATGGGCGAACGACGCGTCGGCCCGTTCGAGATCGCCCTCGAGCAGATACGAGAGCCCTTGCGTGCAGACCATCGTGGCCCGATACAGACTGGTAGGACCGAGCCCCGCCAGTGCACTGACCGCGTCCTCGCGCATCGTCACCGGGCCGTTGCGGCAGAGGTTCGCGCGCATGTAGGCCAGCGTTCCCTCGACGGTGCTGCCATCGGGCACGGTGCCGGTGGCCGGGAGCCCCTCGGCGACCGCGGCCCAGCGCTCGGTGTCGCCCGGGCGGCCGAGCAGGGCGAAGATCAGCGCGCCGTGCGCGATCATCGCAGGCGTGTGAGGCTCCGGGGATCGACTTCCGAGCCGCTCCATCCAGCGCTCCACCGTGTCGATGTGTCCGCTGGCCCAGACGGGTTGCATCGCCTCGAGCACCAGCCGCCCGAAGCGCTGGGCGTCGCCGGCCAGGTAGGCGTGGTCGATCGCTTCTTCCAGATCGCCGTGCGCTTCGAGCCACTCAGCGGCGCGTTGGTGCAGCTCCAGGACCAGATCGGGGCTCTCCATGCGCAGCTGACCTTGCAGCATCTGGCGGAGGAGCGGGTGGTAGCGATACCACTCGCCTTCGATGTCGAGGGGCTCCACCAGGAGGTTCCGCCGGTGCAGCCGCCCGAGCAACCGCGTGGCGTTACCTCCACCCGCAACGGCATTGCCGAGGTCACCGTTCACCTGTTCCAGGATCGACGTACGAACGAGGAACCTCGCCTCCCTCCGCGGGATGCGGTCCAGCACCTCGGACTGGAGGTAGTCGCCGATCAGTCGGTCGTCGCCGGTGATCCCCCGATCCGCCGACGCGTCGTCCGCCCGGATCGCCAAGGCGGCCAGGTAGAGGCCCGCAGGCCAACCCTCGGTCTGATCCACCAGCATGTCCGTCGTCGCGTCCGAGAGCTGGACGCCTTCGGCGGCCAGGAGGATGGAGGCTTCGTCCCGCGACATGCTGAGATCCTCGGTGCCGATCTCGAGCAGACGGCGAAGGACCCGCATCCGCGCCGTCGGGAAGGGCATCTGGTCTCGTGACGCGAGGATCAGCTGCGACCCGGCCTGCACAGCCGTGGCGAACGTCGCGATGTTCTTCCGACACTCACGGCTCGACAGGGCCTCCAGCTGGTCGAGGACAATCGCCGTCGGCTCGGTGAGCGTGCCGAGCAGCTCGCGAGCATGCTCGACGGGGCGACCGGCAAAGTCGCCGACGAGTTGCGGCGCCTCACTCGCCGGCTCGATCCGGCTCAGCGCCTCGACGACCGCAGTGCCCAGGGACGCGGAGTCGTCGTGGATGAGGTCACACCCGACCCACGCAACGCGCGGTCCGCGTCGCGCGGCCCATTGGGCCAGGAGTGTCGACTTCCCGAAGCCCGGTGGGGCGACAACGGAGACCACCGGCTCGTCTGCACCGAGCAGCCGGTCGACGAGTGCGGAGCGCTCCACCTGGGCAGGCGTCAGCCGGTCAGCGATGCCCTCCGATCGCTGTCCGTGGTTGCTTGGTGTCGAGCGATGCTGGAGAGACGACACGCTCGACGGGGTGTCCCCGTTCCTCCCCACGTCTCGACGCTACCGCCGAATCGAGGCAGGCGACCACCCGCGCACCAGTTGTTCATCTCTCGGTACTTGCTACAGACGGGCTGCTCAGCCGGGCAGCCAGGGCGTGCGCCAGCCGCCCAGCCCGGCGGTGACGTCGTCCCCGGCCGCAGGCCCCCAGGTGCCTGGGGCGTAGGCGTGCACCGGCGGCGGCGCGTCGAGCAGGGGCTGCATGACGCGCCAGGTCTCCTCGATCCCGTCCTGACGGCTGAACCGGGTGCTGTCGCCCCTCATGGCGGCGTGGAGCAGCACCTCGTACGGCGTCGCGCCCTCGCCGCCCTCGGCGGCGAACTCCATGTCGAGCTCGATCGGGCCGATCCGCCCGAGGTCGGTACGGCGCGCGTCGACCTGGAAGCGGATGCCCGTGGACGGGTCGAGCTTGATGACGAGCTGATTGGGCTCGGGGTCGTGGTTCTTCGGCCAGAAACCCAGACGTGGCGGGCGTTTGAAGACGAGTCGCAGCTCGGTCTGGGTCACCGGCAGCCGTTTGCCGGTTCGGATGAAGAACGGCACACCGGCCCAGCGCCAGTTCTCGATGTCGAGCCGCAACGCGGCGTACGTCTCGGTGGTCGAGCCGGGTGCTACACCCTTGATGTCCTGATAGCCGTCGTACTGGCCGCGGACGTAGTGAGCCGGGTCGGCCTCCACGACGGCGCGGAACAACGCCACCTGCGACTCCTTGACCGTCTGCAGGTCACCGCGTGACGGTGGCTCCATCGCCGCCGCGGCGACGAGCTGCATCAGGTGGTTGACCACCACGTCGCGCAGCGCACCGACCGGGTCGTAGAAGCTGCCGCGGTCGTCGACCCCGAAGTCCTCCGCCATGGTGATCTGGACGCAGTCGAGGTAGTTGCGGCTCCAGATGGGCTCGAGGATCGCGTTCGCGAAGCGCAGGTGCAGGATCTCCTCGAGGCCCATCTTCCCCAGGTAGTGGTCGATCCGGTACAGCTGCGCCTCGTCGACGTACTCGTGCAGCTCCTCAGCCAACGCATGCGCCGACTCCTGGTCGTGGCCGAACGGCTTCTCGATGACGAAGCGGGCTCCGTCGCTCAGGCCGGCGTCGGCGATGCCTTTGACGACCTTCCCGAACAGGAACGGCGGGATCTCGAGGTAGAAGACCGGGGTCTCGGCGCCCTTGATCGCGTCACCGACGCGCCCGTACGTCGCCGGGTCGGTGAAGTCGCCGCCGACGTAGGACAGCCTGTGGGCGAACCGCTTGAAGACGTCCTCGTCGATCGTCTCCCCCGCCCCCTCGATGGAGGCGCGCGCCCGCTCCTCGAGCTGGTCGATCGTCCAGTCGTCGACGGCGACGCCGACGATCGGGCAGTCGAGGAGACCGCGGGCCTCCAGCCGGTACAACGATCGGAACGTCATCACCTTGGCCAGGTCACCGGTGATCCCGAAGACCACGAAGACGTCCCCCGGGCGCGATTGGGTGTTCTCGGCGGTTGTGGGCATGCCAGCCTCTCCTTCGCTCACCCGCCACGATGCCGAGAGTCGCGCGCCAGCGAATCGCCCACGCTGGGTGATTCCGGTCCGAGCTCAGCGGGCCTCGTGCGTCATGTTGTCGACGACCGCGGCCACCGCGAGGATCAGCGCCGGGTCCTGGTCCTGCGCCACCTCGACGCCGTACGTGTCGGCGATCCGGAACCACTTCTTCGAGACCTCGGCGACCTTGTCGCCCCCGCGCTCGATCTTGTACTCGTGGTCGACGATGTTGCCCTTGACCTCGAGGTCCTCGCCGTTCTCGACCTTGACGTCGAACCGCTCCCGCAACGGCGTGATCAGTGCCTTCTTCACCTTTGCCACGGTGTGGCCGTCGCCGTCCTCGATCTCCATGGTGTCGCGGATATGGAGCTTCTTCTCCTGGATCTTGAAGAGCTCGTGACCGTCGGGGTCCTCGAGGATCAACGTGTCCCGGATGCGCATCGCCTTGCCGTTGATCTTGTAGACCCGCTGGCCCTGGTCGTCCTCGATCCAGTAGTCGTCCCCGATCGACACCAGCTTCTGCCGCATCCGGAAGGTCCTCAGACCTCCGCCGCGTCTGTCCTCTCGGCGCTCCCGCCGCCGGTCTCCGAGTCCCATGGCATCTCCCTCGCTCGTCCGAGCCCTGACTCCACTCAACCCGCCTCGCCGACGTTCGTGCATCACCCGCGCGGGACGAGCGTCCTCCTGCCCAGACAGCCTTGACGCCGCCTCGCGGGTGCTGAGCGCTTCTCAGCGCGCGCCGAGAGACCGCCAGTACGCGTTCAGGGCGCCGTTGGTCTTGACGAACCAGACGATGATCCCGACGAGGAAGAACCAGCCGAGCAGGAGAGCCCAGAGTCCGGTCAACGCAGACACGGGAGGCTTCTCACCGCGGCGTTCATACAGGTGGCCGACCTCGTTGGAGTTCAGGAAGGGCATCACGATGCCGACGAAGATCGCGAGCAGCACCGCGATGCCGCCACCGATTCCGTTGCCCGTGTGCCGCTTCATCTCGTCGTGGGTCTTGAAGTACCAGACCAACCAATAGATCCCGAGCGTCACGATCATCAGAAGGAAGCAAGTGCCGGTGCTGCGGATCTTGCCGATCGGGGCATGCTCCAGGGCGCCGCCAGGGGCGACGGCCGGAACTCCCGGACCGGCGTACGGCGCACCCGGCACGGACGTGGGCTCGGCGGTCGGTTCCTGCGGCGGCGTACTGGATTCGGACATGGGGTTCCTCCCCGAAGACGCGTCTGTCGCCCTCGCCGAACGGCGAGCGACTGGCACACCCTAAGGGCGAGGCCCCGCCACTCGGGTGAGTGACGGGGCCTCGGGCGTGTGCGGACGGTGCTACTTCACCTCGGACCGCATCACCCGGCGGAGCCCGAAGATCCCGGGCAGGACGATCCACAGCGTCGACCGCGGTGGTGATGTGCGCCCACTGGGCGCCGGTGTGCATCCCCTCGAACAGGAAGGTCTGCGCGAAGTTGAGGTCCACCCACGGCTGCAGGTCCTTGAACCAGGCCTGGCTGGCGGCCAGCAGGCTGGACAGGTTGGGCACGAGCAGGACGATCACGAAGTACGTCACCAGCCCGCCGGCCGAGCTGCGCAGCAGCATGCCGAGCATGGTGCCGATCAGCAGGCAGATCAGGTTGCCCAGCACGATCGTCAGGGCGTGCCCGACCGAGAGGTCCCAGACCGTCGGCGTACCGGCGATGGTGCTGCCGACGACGTTCCCGACCGCGCCGACCGCGAAGGCGAACAGCATGGAGGCGATGGCCACGGTGACCGACGACAGCGTCTTGGCCCAGATCACCCGCCGCCGGCTGGGGACGTAGGTGAACGTCGTCAGGCCGCTGCGCTGGCTCCACTCGCTGGTGATGGACAGCAGGGCGACCATCGGCAGGATCACCGTGATCGGGAAGCCGACCGCCTTGGCGAAGTTGTAGTAGGTCAGGTCCTGCGTCCGGCGCGAAGGCGATGGTCGCGATCGTGGCGATGAGGCCGGTGATCGCGATGCTCGCGATCAGCCAGAATCCCGACCGGGTGTCGAACATCTTGCGGAGCTCGACGCGGACGACCCGGCTGAGCGGGATCTGCGCGAACTCGGTACGTCGACCGGTGCGGACCTGGTCGATGGCGGTGGCGGTCATGCCGCTGTCCTCTCTCGTTGGGTGTCGGCGGTCAGCTCGAGGAACATCTCCTCGAGTCCGCCACTGTCGGCGTTGCGGAGCTCGGTGAGCACCACGCCGCCGTCGTACGCCGCTCGCCCGACCAGCGCGGTGTCCGCGTCGGTGCGGAGCGATCCGTCCTCGGAGACGGTCGAGGCGAGCGCCGGCCGCGGCCAGCGCACGCTGGAGGGCGACGACGTCCGCGGCGCGGACGACGGTCCCGGCGGCCTCGAGGAGCTCGGCCTTGGAGCCCTGGCAGACGATCCGGCCCTGCCCGATCATCACGATGTCGTCGGCGATGATCTCGATCTCGGTCAGCAGGTGGGAGGACAGCAGGACGGTCCCCCCGTGGTCGGCGTAGTCGCGGAGCAGGTCGCGCATCCAGCGGATGCCGGCCGGGTCGAGGCCGTTGGCCGGCTCGTCCAGGATCAGCACCGACGGGTCGCCGATCAGGGCGGCGGCGATGCCGAGGCGCTGGCGCATCCCGAGCGAGTAGTTGCCCACCCGCCGGTCGGCCTCGGTGCCGCGGTGAGGCTGACCAGGTCGAGCATCTCGGCGACCCGGGAGGCCGGGACGTCCATGATCTGCTGCGCGATGGTCAGGATCTCGCGGCCGGTGCGGCCGGCGTGCTGGGCGGAGGCGTCGAGCATCACGCCGACCTCGCGCCCGGGGTTGGGCAGGTCGGCGAACCGACGACCGGAGATGGTCGCCGTGCCCTCGGTGGGCGTCGTGAGGCCGACCATCATCCGCATGGACGTGGACTTGCCGGCGCCGTTGGGGCCCAGGAAGCCGGTGACCCGGCCGTTGCGGGCGGTGAAGCTGATGTCGTGGACGACGGTGTGGCCGCCGTACTTCTTGGTCAGTGAGTCGATGGTGATCATGGCTGGACGCTAGGTACGCCGAGGGGTCGGCCGCGTCGTCGCGAGGTCGCGTTCGCGGGGGCACCAAGGCCGCACGGCGGGTCCTCACAAAGGAGGATGCGCGGCCCGCGTCAGTCGTCGAACAGACCGGTCTGGTAGGCCAGCACGATCGCCTGCGCCCGGTCGCGCAGGTCGAGCTTCTGCAGCAGCCGCGTCACGTGGGTCTTGACCGTGGTGTCGCTGATGAACAGCTCGCGGCCGATCTCGGCGTTCGACAGCCCGCGCGTGATCAGGCGGAACACGTCCATCTCGCGCGCGGTCAGCGTCTCCACCGCCTTCGGCGGCGCCTGCTGGTGGACGCGGGTGAACTGCGCGATCACCCGACGGGTGACCGAGGGTGAGAGGAGGGCGTCGCCGCCGGCGACCGTGCGTACGGCGGCGATCAGCTGCTCGGGCGGGTCGTCCTTGAGGACGAAGCCGCTGGCCCCGGCCTGCAGCGCGCGGTAGACGTACTCGTCGAGGTCGAAGGTCGTCAGGATCAGGATCCGGCTGGCCGGGTCGGCCGCCAGGATCCGCCGGGTCGCCTCGAGCCCGTCCAGCTCGGGCATCCGGATGTCCATCAGGACGACGTGGGGGCTGACGCGAGCGGCCTCGGCGACGGCCTCGAGACCGTTGCCGGCCTCGGCCACGACCTCGATGTCGGGCTCGTCGGCGAGCAGCAGGCGGAAGCCCGCCCGCACCATCGCCTGGTCGTCCACCACCAGCACCCGGATCGTCATGCGTCTGCGCTCTCGACGGCTCTCGAGCGGCAGGGAGGCGCGGAGCACGAAGCCGCCCGAGGTGGCGACGAACGCCGACATGTCCCCGCCGTACGCCTTCACCCGCTCGCCGATGCCGATCAGCCCGTGCCCGAACCCGTCGGTCTGCGCGAAGCCGCCCGGCCCGTCGTCGCGCACCTCGAGCCGCAGCTGGCCGGACGCGTAGTCGACGGTCACGTCGGCCCGGCGTCCGCCGGAGTGCTTGAGGGCGTTGGTGAGCCCCTCCTGCACGATGCGGTACGCCGAGAGGTCGAGCGAGCGCGGCAGGGCGACCGGCTCGCCCTCCACGGTGGAGTCGTACGTCGAGCCCGGCGGCGCGCACGTCCCCCGCCAGGGTCGCAGGTCGTCCAGCCCGGGACCTGGGCGTGAGCTCGAGCAGGTCGTCGCCCTCCCGCAGCGCACCCAGCAGCCGGCGCATCTCGGCGAGCGCCGTGCGGCCCGCCTGCTCGACGTTCCTCAGCGCCTCGCCCTCCTCGGAGGTCGCCGGCATCCGGTGCCGGACCGCCCCGACCTGGAGGACCATCACGCTCACCGCGTGGGCGACCACGTCGTGGAGCTCGCGCGCCATCCGGGCGCGCTCCTCGGCCACCGCCACCCGCGCCGCCGACTCCCGCTCCCGCTCGGCCCGCAGCGCCCGCTCCTCCGCGGCCTCGCTCCGTCCGACCCGGTCGCGCAGCGCGAAGCCCACGAGCCAGGCGACGGCGAACAGGACCGGGGTGAAGAGGAGGTCTGCCGGACCGTGGGTCGGGTCGTTGTAGACCACGACGCGCCGAGCCGACGAGCACGATCACCAGCCCGACCCGCGACTGGAGCCCGCTGCCGCAGGCTGCCCAGCAGCACCGCCGCCCCCATCCCGCAGAGGAAGACCCCGGCCTGGGTCGTGATCAGCTGGCCGTCGAGGAAGCTCAGCGCCGCGCCGCCGACCCAGACGAACGCCGGAGCGAGGAACGGGAACCGCCTGCGGGCACACAGGGCCAGGAGCACGACGCTGACCGCGACGACCTCGAACCACAGCTGCAGACCGTCCGGCCGGTCCGCAGTCGTCGCGCAGCACCGTGCCGATCGCGCTCGCCGCGGCGGCGGCGACGACCAGGACGTCGAGGCCCCAGGCCGCGAAGAACCGCCAGACCCGACCCATCGGCTCAAGGTACGGCAGCCGCTCGCCGTCCGCGTCCTACGAAAGTAGGACGCGGATGTGCGACGACGAGCGTCATTGTCTACGACGGATCGGCCGCCACCCGGTCGGCCGCCACGTTCAGTGCGCAGTGGCCGGCTGAGCGCCCCTGGGTTCGGGCAGTACGCCGGTCACGACGAAGGCGACGACCACAGCGACGATGACTGGCGGGGTGACCACGACACCATCGGCCCCGAGCAGCACCACGGCCAGGAGAGTCGCCGTCAGCGGCAGCCGCAGCATGGTGGTGCACATGGCGCCGATCCCCATCGCGATGGACGAGGCGAGGTCCATGCCGGGCAGGCCCGCAGCGGCCATGCCCAGAGCGCCGCCGATCAGGAGGGCCGGAAAGACCGGGCCTCCGCGAAACGCGCTCAGCGAGAGCGAGTACGCCGCCGTCTTGCACACTGCGAGCAGGACCAGCGTGGCGACGGAGTAGTCGGCGGAGTTCGCCACCAGGTCGGGAAGGGCACTTTGCCCGGAGAAGAGCACCTGGGTGAAGCTGTGTCCGGAGATCAGCTGGTAGGCCATCGCGATCAGGCCGACGAGCAGTCCGAGCAGCGGCGGTCACCGGCACCCTGCTCCGATGGACGATCGGGCGCAGCGACAGGGCACCCGAGCGGATCGCCCATCCGATCGGCGCGGCAACGGCGCCCATCGCGAGTGCCCAGCCCATCGTGGCGATGGTCGGGGTGACGGCGGGCGGCACCGACGTGAGCGCCAGGGAGAAGGTGCCGAGGCCGGTCCAGTTGTCGAGGCCGATGAAGACCAGCGCCCCGATGCCGGAGGACAGCAGCCCCGGCAGCGCCACCAGGCTGAGGGTGGCCCCGCCGATGCCTGCCGCCTCCATGATCAGGAAGGCGCCGAGCAGCGGCGAACCGAGCAGGGTGCTGATCGCGGCGAAGCTGCCGGCCGAGGCCATGATGGTCAGCGCCATCGGCGGTGCTTCCTTGTTGACCAGGTGCACCGTCAGGGCGGCGAGGCCGCCGCCGATGGCGATGAGCGGCGCCTCCGGTCCGAGCACCGCGCCGAGGCTCAGCGTGGCAAGCGCCGCCAGAACGACCCCGGGGAGGTCACGGTCGACCGGTGGACCTCCCCCGACATGGAAACCCAGTGCCGGTGAATGGCCGGCGTTCCCTGGCAGGTAGCGGATCACCGAGGCGGTCAGCACACCACACAGCACCAACCAGGGCACGGGCCACCAGGCCGGCGTCGTACCCGTGAAGAGGTCGCCGGGGAGATCCTCGAAGATGGCCGTCTGGAGCTTCTGGACCAGCGCCAGGAAACCGTACGAGGCGGCGGAGATCGGGATGCCGAGCAGGGCGGCCAGCACCAGCGCCGAGAGGTACGCTTGGAGCGGAGGATCGCCGATGGGGTCGAGGCCGAGGGTCAGACGGCGTCGACTCGGCGGACGTGCCGGGCCTCGGTTGCCGTGTCCGTCGGGCGGTGAGTCCGTCATGGGGTGCGCCTGTCTTCGCGAAGCGACCACCGATCCAAGCAGCGGCTCAGGAGCGAGTCCACACCCGCGTCCGGATGACCAGCGCTCCTCTGGACGAGACGATCCCGAGCGGCAGGCCAGAGTCGGCGTCATCACCCGCATAGGCGGGTTGCTGCGCGCACCGTCGGTGCAAGCGTGAGAGCTTTGGCCAGTGATGGAACAGCCGCTTGTTCCCGGGCTCCACGAGCGTCTCGTGACCACAGGGATGCAGGCCACACTCGATGCTGAGGCGCAGCTCCGGGTCGAGATCGCCAAGGTCGACCCGGCTGACCAACCACACGTGCTGGCTCGGCACATCTACGAGCTCACTCGCCGTGCGCTGGAAGGCCGAACCGATCCGGATGGTCGGCTTCAGCTCCTCAACGACCTCGTCGTCTTGCTCGAGGTCCCCGCTGCGAGAGTCGACGCCCCCGCGCGACAGTTGCGTCGCCTTGCAGTGCAGCCTGGTCCCGGTGTGATCGATATCGAATCGGTTCGGCCCAAGACGCCACTGTCCGACGCTGCGCTGCTGACGAACAGCGTTGGCGAGCCGAACCTCGCGGCCGAGCTGCGCGCCGAGATCGACACCTCGGACGAGGTTGATCTGCTGTGCGCCTTCGTGAAGTGGCATGGTCTCCGCCTTCTGGAGGACGAGCTCGGACGACTGCGCCGTCGCCGGGCTCCGCTGCGCGTGATCACGACGACCTACATGGGCGCGACTGAGCGGGCTGCGCTCGACCGGCTCGTGCGGGAGCTGGGCGCAGAGGTGCGGATCCAGTACGACGCCGCCCGCACCCGCCTGCACGCCAAGGCCTGGATGTTCCGCCGCCAGACCCGATACGACACGGCGTACGTCGGCTCCTCCAACCTCTCCCGCGCCGCCCTTCTCGACGGGGTGGAATGGAACGTCCGGTTGTCCCGGGTCGCAACTCCGTCGCTGCTGGACAAGTTCCACGGCACCTTCGACACCTACTGGAACGACACGAGCTTCGAGCTGTACGACCCGGACGTTGACCGGGACCGCTTGGACGATGCACTCGCCGAAGCCTCGGGACGCCGGCAGCACGACCGGGTGACCATCAGCCTGTCCGGACTCGAGGTCCGACCGTTCAACTACCAGCAGCACATGCTCGACGAGCTGGCCGTCGAGCGCGACGTGCACGGTCGTCATCGCAATCTGGTCGTCGCCGCCACCGGGACCGGCAAGACAGTGGTCGCCGCACTCGACTACCGCCGATTGTGCGGGCCCACGCCAACCGACCGGCCACGACTTCTCTTCGTCGCGCACCGCAAAGAGATTCTCGAGCAGTCGCTGCGGACCTACCAAGAAGTCCTCGCCGACCACACGTTCGGCGAGCTGTACGTCGCCGGCGCGCGCCCGGAGCGTTGGGACCATGTCTTCGCCAGCGTGCAGTCCCTGCAGTCGTACGGCGTCACGAACATTCCTGCCGACACCTACGACATCGTGGTCATCGACGAGTTCCACCACGCCCAGGCGCCGACGTACCGACGGCTGCTCGACCACCTGACCCCGCGCGAGCTGCTCGGCCTCACCGCGACTCCCGAGCGCGCCGACGGCATCGACGTCCGCGCCGAGTTCTTCGACGGGCGCACCGCCACCGAGCTGCGGTTGTGGGACGCCCTGGGCAAGGACCTGCTCTGCCCGTTCCACTACTTCGCCGTCGCGGACGGCACCGACCTACGGCGCATCAGCTGGAGCCGTGGCCGGTACGACGAAGGCGAGCTGTCGTCGCGTGTACACCGGCAACCAGGCGCGGGCCGCGATCGTCCTCCAGCAACTGCACGAGAAGGTCATCGACCCTGGGTCGATGCGCGCGCTCGGCTTCTGCGTCAGCGTCGCCCACGCACGCTTCATGGCCCAGACGTTCACTGCCGCCGGCATCCCCGCACTCGCGGTCAGTGGCGACACACCCGCGGTCAGACCGCCAGCGCGCACTTGAGGACCTCAAGTCGCGACGAGTCAACGTCCTCTTCGCCGCCGACCTGTTCAACGAGGGCCTCGACCTGCCCGACGTCGACACGGTGCTGTTCCTCCGCCCCACCGAGAGCGCCACGATCTTCCTGCAGCAGCTCGGTCGCGGACTTCGTCGCACGCCCGACAAGGCCGTGCTGACCGTCCTCGACTTCGTCGGACACCAGCGCCAGGAGTTTCGCTTCGACAAGAAGCTGCGCGCGCTGACCGGCGAGACTCGTCGGGGCCTCGAGCGCGAGATCGAACGAGGGTTCCCGTTCCTGCCGTCCGGCTGCCAGATCGTCATGGATCGACAAGCCCAGACGTTGATCCTCGAGAACCTGCGCACGCAGGTCGCCAACAGCTGGAAGTCGATGACCGCGGAGCTCCGCTCCTACGGCGACCTCGATCTCCCGACCTTCGTGCATGAGTCCGGCATCGAGCTGCCCGACATCCTGCGCCGCGGCCAACGGTCCTGGACCCAGCTCCGCCGAGACGCCGGCCTTCCGACGCCCGTGGGCACGCCTCGCGAGGATGAGCTGCTCAAGCGGATCCGCGCTTTCGCCCACGTCGACGACGGACTCCGGGCGGCCGGGTACCGCCAGCTGCTGACCTCGGACACCTCGTACGCCGAACTCAGCCAGGTCGAACAGCGGCTGGCGCGGATGCTCTTCTTCTCAGCGTTTCCCAGCGCCAACGGCTTCTCGACGTACGACGACGGCCTCGCCGCCATCCGCAACGAGACCGCTGCCGCCGCCGAGCTCGACGCAGTCATCGACCTGGTGTTCGACGAAACCCGCCATGGCGCGCTCCCGCTGACCGAATCCCTTGCCGATGTGCCGCTCCGCGTCCACGCCTCGTATCAGCGCGAAGAGATCCTCGCGGCCCTCGACTACGCCAACCTCCAGCGCAAACCGACCAGCATGATGCAAGGCGTCGCCTACTCCGAGCAGCTCAACGTCGACGCCTTCTTCGTCACCCTGAAGAAGTCCGAGGCCGACTACTCCCCCACCACCATGTACCGCGACTACCCGATCAGCCCAACGCTGTTCCACTGGGAATCGCAGAACGCCACCTCGGTCGCCTCACCCACCGGTCAGCGCTACCTCAACGGCTCGAGCACGGTGCTGCTCTTCTGCCGGATCGAGCACAAGGGCGAGTACGACACTGCGCCATACCTCTTGCTAGGGCCCGCCTCCTACGTCAGTCACGTGGGCGAGCGCCCCATCGCCATCACCTGGGAACTGCAGCACGCCATGCCGTCGACCTTCTTCGCGAGCGCCACCCTGGCCGGCCAGTAGGCACGTACCTCCATGTGTGCGACCAAGGGCTTACACACCGTGTGACCCTGATCGGCTGGGTCAAGCGCGTCAGAGGGAGCGAGACGACCTCCGCAGGCGTCCTCTCCGAGTTCGGTCAGCTGCAGCCGCTGGTGCAGCCGCAGCCTTCGCAGACGTAGCAGGAGCCGGCGGGGCGCATCTTGGTGCCGCAGGTCATGCAGAGGGGGGAGTCGACGGCGGTGCCGGTGAGCTTTTCCATGAGCTCGGCGGAGGTGTGGGCTTCCTCTGGGGCGGGCTTGGGGGCCAGGTCGTCGATGGCCTCGTGCTCGGCCGTGGTCTCGACATAGCTCGACCGACGAGGGGTCCGTGGTCTCGACAAGCTCGACCGACGAGGGGTCCGTCGCTCGACGAGCGTCGACCGACGAGGGGTCCGTGGTCTCGACAAGCTCGACCGACGGATCCGACTCGACCGACGGATCCAGCTCGGCCGACGGAGGAGTGTCGGGGGCGCTGAGGTCCCCGATGACCTCAGAGGCGTTCCCGACCTCGTCCTCGGCGGGCTCGTAGGAGCCCGTCTCGAGGTAGCGCTGGCGCTCCTCGGCGGAGTAGATGCCGAGCATCTGGCGGTCCTCGAAGGTGAGGTAGTCCAGGGCGAGGCGGCGGAAGACGTAGTCCATGAGGGACTTCGCCATCCGGACGTCCGCGTCGTCGGTGAGGCCGTTGGGCTCGAAGGACAGGTTGGTGAACTTCGAGACGTAGGTCTCCAGCGGGACGCCGTACTGCAGGCCGATGGACACCGCGATCGAGAAGGCGTCCATCACGCCGGCCAGGGTGGAGCCCTGCTTGCCGAGCTTGAGGAAGATCTCGCCGAGCTCGCCGTCGTCGTGGGCGCCCGAGGTGAGGTACCCCTCGGCGCCGCCGACGGTGAACGACGTGGTCAGGGAGGTACGCGACTTCGGCAGGCGCTTGCGGGCGGGCTTGTAGACGATCACTTCCTTGGTGGTCTCGACAGGCTCGACCGACGGGGGCGACCGACGATGACGATGAACGCGCTTGGTCCCTCTTGGAGGCCTCGGACTTGCCGTCGGCCAGGGGCTGGCCGACCTTGCAGTTGTCTCGGTAGACCGCGGTGGCCTTGAGGCCGAGCTTCCACGACTGGAGGTAGATGTCCTCGATCTCCTCGACCGTGGCGGTCTCGGGCAGGTTCACCGTCTTGCTGATCGCACCGGACAGGAACGGCTGGGCGGCCGCCATCATCCGGACGTGGCCCATCGGGGCCAGCGCACGGGCGCCCATCGCGGTGTCGAAGATCTCGTAGTGCTCGGTCTTCAGCCCGGGCGCGTCGATCACGTGGCCGTGCTCGGCGATGAAGGCGACGATCGCCTCGATCTTCTCCTCGTCGTACCCGAGCTTCTTCAGGGCCCGCGGGATCGTCTGGTTGACGATCTGCATCGAGCCGCCACCGACCAGCTTCTTGAACTTCACCAGCGAGAAGTCGGGCTCGATGCCGGTGGTGTCGCAGTCCATCATGAAGCCGATGGTCCCGGTCGGGGCGAGCACCGAGGCCTGCGCGTTGCGGAAGCCGTTGGCCTTGCCGAGCTCGACGACATCGGCCCACGCCTTCGTGGCCAGCTTGTGCACGCGGGCGTCCTCGATGGACAGCGAGCGCACGGCGTCGTTGGCCGCCTGGTGCTTGCGCATCACGCGGTTGTGGGCTTCGGCGTTGCGGGCGTAGCCGGCGTACGGGCCGACGATCGCGGCCAGCTCCGCACTCCGCTTGTACGACGCGCCCGTCATCAGCGACGTGAGTGCCGCGGCCATCGAGCGGCCGCCATCGGAGTCGTAACCGAGACCCATCGCCATCAGCAGCGCGCCGAGGTTGGCGTAGCCGATGCCGAGCTGGCGGTAGTCGCGGGTGGTCGTGCCGATCGACTCGGTCGGGAAGTCGGCGAAGCAGATCGAGATGTCCATCGCGGTGATGATCAGCTCGACGGCCTTCTCGAAGAGAGCGGCGTCGAAGGTGTCGTCGTCCTTGAGGAACTTCAGCAGGTTGAGGCTGGCGAGGTTGCACGAGGAGTTGTCGAGCGACATGTATTCCGAGCACGGGTTGGACGCCGTGATCCGGCCGGTCTCGGGGTTGGTGTGCCAGTCGTTGATGGTGTCGTCGTACTGCAGACCGGGGTCGGCGCACTCCCACGCCGCCTGGCTGATCTTGTGGAACAGCTCGCGGGCGTCGACGGTCTCGATGACCTCGCCGGTCTTGCGCCCCTTCAGCCCGAACGACGTGCCGTCCTCGACCGCGCGCATGAACTCGTCGCTGACGCGGACGGAGTTGTTGGCGTTCTGGTATTGGACGGAGGTGATGTCGTGGCCGCCGAGGTCCATGTCGAATCCGGCGTCACGCAGTGCGCGGATCTTGTCCTCCTCGCGCGCCTTGGTCTGGACGAACTCCTCGATGTCGGGGTGGTCGACGTCGAGCACGACCATCTTCGCTGCGCGACGCGTCGCGCCGCCGGACTTGATGGTGCCGGCGCTCGCGTCGGCGCCGCGCATGAAGGAGACCGGGCCGGAGGCCGTGCCGCCGCTGGAGAGCAGCTCCTTCGACGACCGGATGCGGGAGAGGTTGAGGCCGGCGCCGGAGCCGCCCTTGAAGATGAAGCCTTCCTCCTTGTACCAGTTCAGGATCGAGTCCATCGAGTCGTCGACCGACAGGATGAAGCAGGCGCTCACCTGCTGGGGGCTCGCCGTACCGACGTTGAACCAGACCGGGGAGTTGAACGAGAAGTACTGGTGGATCAGCAACCAGGTGAGCTCGTGGTCGAAGGTCTCGGCGTCCTCGGGCGTGGCGAAGTACCCGTGGTCGACGCCGGCCTTGGTGTACGTCGACACCACGCGGTCGACGAGCTGCTTGAGGCTCCACTCACGGACCTCGGTGCCGACGGCGCCGCGGAAGTACTTCGTGGTGACGATCGTCGAGGCGTTGACGCTCCAGAAGTCGGGGAACTCCACCCCGCGCTGCTCGAAGACGGTCTCGCCGGTCTTCCAGTTCTGCTGGACGACGTCGCGACGCTCCCAGGTGACCTCGTCGTAGGGGTGGGTGCCGGGCGTGCTGAAGACACGCTCGATCGTCAGGCCAGTCTTGTCATGGCCTGCTGTCTTCGACCCCTTCGCTCCGGTCTTCGCCGGCTGCGCCGTCTCGGTCATCTGTGCTCCTCGGTCCCGTTAGGTGGTGCTGTGATCTCGCCTCGGTGGTTTCGAGACGGGCCTCCAGGAGGCCCCTCCTGAATCACCGGAGGTGTCCTGCTCGACCACCTGTCCATGATCTCTCGGACCACCGACATTTCGGTCTGGGGAAGTAGGTGGTGCACCCGGCCGGCGCTTCCCCACGCCGGCCGGGTGGTCTGTGGGTCATCCAGTTCGTACGACGTGTGGTGCGGCTTGGTCTCGTGACGGGCGCAGAGCGCCCTCCTCGACCAGCGGAGTACGGGTCCGAGCACCCTCCTCGACCAGCGGCGTCCGGGTCCGAGCGCCCTCTTCGACCAGCGGCGTACTCGCGTCCGACTCCTCGGCCGCTTGCTCCATGCGGAGCAGTGCGATCTCGTCCTCGAAGTCGTCGGGCGAGCTGAACGCCTTGTAGACGCTGGCGAACCGGAGGTAGGCGACCGGGTCGAGCGCGCGGAGCGGCCCGAGGATCGCCATTCCGACCTCGTGGGCCGGGATCTCGGCGACGCCCCCGTTGCGCAGCGCGTCCTCGACGGTCTGGCCCAGGCAGGCCAGGTCGTCCTCGGAGACCGGGCGCCCCTTGCTGGCCTTCCGGACGCCGGCAATCGCCTTGTCGCGGTTGAACGGCTCGGTCGCCCCCGACCGCTTGAGCACGGTCAGCTGCATGAGCTCGACGGTCGTGAACCGTTTCTGGCAACTTTCGCAGCGCCGGCGACGGCGGATCGCGGTGCCGTCCTCGGAGACACGCGAGTCGAGGACCTTGGTGTCGCTGTTCCGGCAGTAGGGGCAGTGCATCTTGGTCCTCCTTCCTCTCCTCTGGTACAACGCCCTGCGGGCGCGCCAAAGTCCCCCGTGACGGGGGTGTCTTCCTGTGGACCGGCACCCCTTCGGCTGTGGAGAACCGGCGATCTTCTGTGGGTCCAGCACCCTGTAGATGTGAACTACATGTGGAAAACCACAACGGTGTAAGTACTAGATGTAGTGGTAACCGTACGTCGGGCGTCGGGGCTTGGCAAGCGGTTCTGGAAGAGAAATCTCCGCGGGCCCGCTCCGTCGCCAAATGCACAGGTCAGAGGCACAAGAGCGGTCTGGATCAGGCCCGAGCACCGGCGTGTCGCGGGCCTCGGGTCGCTCCGCCACAATGGGCCACGTGACATCGGGCAAGCGGACCGCGCAAGGGAGGCACGCCGGGCCCGCTCGCCTCGAGGAACACGCTCCTCGACGGGGCTCCTCGAAGGGCTCCTCGAAAGGCCCCTCCAAGGGCCCGCTGCTGCTCCTCGCGCTCGGGATCACCGCATCCGTGGTCGCCTGGGGCTATCTGGTCTACCTCGCGATCGACTTCGGCACCGCGGCCCGCGACGGCGACTCACGGAGCTGGTGGTTCCTGGGGCTCGCGACGATCGGAGCCATCGCCTGCCTGTTCGTCGCGATGATGCTGGGCACGCGCCTGGTCTCCCGCCTGCGGGCCAACACGCCTCCCCCGCCGACTCCTCGGCCGCCGGGCGGTCGCCGGATCGCGAGGTAGTCGCGTGTCCACCACTGCCGGCTACTCCGGTACGCCGCTGCCGAAGAAGCTCGGGGTCAAGGACGGCCAGGTCGTCCTGCTCGACCGGCTGCCGAAGGGGCTCGACCTGGGCCTGCCGCCGACGGTGACCGTCGTACGTCGGGTGCGCGCGGGGCTCGACCTCACCGTCACGTTCCACACGCAGCTGGCGACGCTGGAGGAGCGCCTGCCGGTGCTGTTCGAGCACACCGTGACCGCCGGAATGGTGTGGGTGTCATGGACCAAGCAGGCTGCCGCCAAGAAGCTCGGGCTCGCCACCGACCTCAACGACAACGTCGTGCGTGGCGTCGGGCTCGAGATCGGGTGGGTGGACGTGAAGATCGCCGCGATCGACGAGACGTGGTCGGGGATGAAGTTCGTGCGGCGGTTGAAGGATCGCTGACGCTCCGATATGGCCCTTGGTTTCGAGACGGCGCTGGCGCGCCTCCTCAACCAACGGGCCGGGGCGCCTACTCAACCTGCGGGCCGGGACGCGGGTACTCGTCCTCGGACTGACGCTCGTCAACGTTTCTCTCGCCCGGTGACCTCGCAGGCTCGGTCCCCGCGCTCGGCCGCGAGAGGCAGCGCGCATGGGGTCGCGCTGCCTCCCGTCTTCCCCGGCTCTCCGCGCCGGCCGGGGTCGAAGCGGCCGGGCGGAAGTCTGTGGTTGCTGAGTCGTGGTCTCGACAAGCTCGACCGACGACTATTTCGGCACGCGGAGGTGCTGGCCGACCTGGAGGCTGGCGGTGTCGAGGTGGTTGATGGCCTCGAGGTGGGCCATCGTCGTGCGCACATCCCCGCCGTCGGAGATGCCTGCGGCGATGTCCCACAGGGTCTGGCCGGGCTGGACGGTGACGACGCGGGTGGGCTCCGGCTTGTCGTTCGCCAGCGAGCCGGTCGCGGCCACGAACCCGAGGCCGAGGGTGACGGCCAGGCCGGCGCCGAAGACGACCAGGCGTCCGCGGCGGGTCAGCCGGAGCGAGCTGGGCCGCGGCTGCACGACCTCGACCGAGACGTCGTCGCCGTCGTACTCCGCCGCGAAGAACTCGTCCAGATCGATCCGCCGAGCCGTGGTCTCGACAAGCTCGACCGACGGCAGCACGCGGGTGACGACCGGCGTCTGCTCGTCGGCCACGATGCGCAGCATCGGCCGGTCGGCGAGGCCGACCACGGACGCACCCTGACCCAGCGTGCGTCGCCGGGGCGTCGCCTTCCGAGTCGGCGCGGCCGGCGGAGTCAGCCGCGGTGTACGGGTGGCGGTGATGCTGCTCATCGGATCCTCCTGGGGAAGTGCGTCTGACCTGATGTCTACCGGCGGCCACCGACAGTCGCTCCCGAGAGCGGCTGGCTGTTCATTCGGTTGGCACCCGAGCAGACGTTCGATCGAACATGTGTACGACGTTAGAGCAGGTGTTCGAACGTTTTCAAGCAGCGACACGAACAAATGTTCGAATGTTTCGAACAGTCAGTGGCGGTGGGCGAGGACCGGTCGGAGGGCTGGAAATCGGTCCCGGCTCACCGCTCCTCGGCGCGCCGCGCGATCGCCCGGCGACCGCGGGCGGCGAACAACCTCGTGCCGTGCTGCGCGATCGACGGCGCGAGCGTGGAGGTCCGCACGAGCCCGCCGCGCCAGCCCGGCAGGCTGCGGACCACCCGGCGCGTGCCGAGCAGCGCCACGGCGGCATCCGCGGTCTCGCCGACGGAGAGGATGCGCGAGCCGGAGTGGACCAGCTGCGAGCCCAGCCCCTGTTTGTCCTGCGCTTCGAGGAGCGCCGTCTGCACGCCGTCGGGACACAGCGCGTGGACGCGCACGCCGCGCGGCACCTCGGCCGAGACCGACATCGTCACCGAGACGATCGCGGCCTTGGTGGCGGCGTACGCCGAGTAGCCGGGCACGGGTCCGAGCCCTGACAGCGAGGCGGTGTTCACGATGTCGCCGCGCTTGCCGTGGTCGGAGAACGACGCCAGGGCCGCCCGCATCCCCCACAGACAGCCGAGGAGGTTCACCTCGACCAGCCGGCGTACCTGCTCGTCGGTCAGGTCGGCGAGCCTCCCGTCGTCGCCGACGCCGGCGTTGTTGAACCAGGCCGTCAGCCGGCCGAGGTCACTCGCCGTCGTCGCCACGAACCGGTGACCCGCAGCATCCCGGACGTCCTGCTCGAGCCCGACCGCAGCCCCGATCTCGGACGCCGTACGGCGCGCGCCCTCACCGTCCACGTCGGTGACGACCACGGCGTACCCACGCGCCACCATCCGTTCGGCGATCCCCCGCCCGATCCCCCGCGCGGCACCCGTCACGACACAGCTGTCCATGCCTCGCGAGTCAACCAGAGCAGTCGCCCGAACCCGCGGCCCGATCGGACCTTGTGCCGGGCAGGCCCGGGCCGTTGACTCCTGACCCTGACCGGCACCGCACGAGGCGCCGCACCGAGGGGGATCACATGTCCATGCTCAAGAACCGAGTCCTGACCGTCGTGATGGGCGCGGCCGTCGTCGTCGGCGCCGCCAATATCGGGGCCTACGCCGCGAACGGGCACCCGCTGCTGCTCGGCCGCGTGAACCACTCAGTCGGGGCGACGACCGTGGTCAACGACGGGCAGGGACCCGCCCTGAACCTGAAGACGGGCAAGGGCCAACCACCGATGGCCGTCAACAGCCGTGCGCGGGTCAAGAACCTCGATGCGGACACCGTCGACGGCCTGAACGGCAAGTCCCTCCGCACCAATGCCCGGGTCTTCTCGATCCCCGGTATGAAGAGCCACCAGTACCTGCTCAAGGGGGTGAGGCCTGGGCGCTACCTGGCCACTCTGGACGTCACTCTGGCGAGCTCGGGCACGGCTGGGTGCGCGCTCGAGGACTCCCAGACCGGCGAATACCTCGCCTTCGCGAGCGGTGCCTCCGACAGCCTCTACGCCGGAGCCAGCGCAGCAGCCGTCATCACCCTTCCCCCGGGCAGCTCGCTGCTGCTGAGCTGCAACAACGACATCACCGACGTGTCGTTCTTCCACAACACCGTGTCGGTGTCTCCGATGGGCACGGTCACCCAGGGCAAGGTCGCCAAGTTCCCGTAGGCGAAGCCAGGTCGATGAGTCACCGTCCCCGCCAAACGTCGCTGACCGCGCGACACGCCCTTCGAACAGGTGTTTGATTCCCAGGCGGTCGGGGCCGTACCGTTCGCGCTATGACGAAGAGCACGCGCAAGGTCAGCGAGCTGCCGGACGGGCCGCCCGACGCCACCGGGCTCACCCCGCGCCAGACCAAGGTGCTCCTCTCGATCAAGGACGCGATCGAGAAGCGGGGCTACCCGCCGAGCATGCGCGAGATCGGCCAGGCGGTCGGCCTGACCAGCAGCTCCAGCGTCGCCCACCAGCTCCGGGTGCTGGAGGAGAAGGGCTTCCTCAAGCGCGACCCCAACCGGCCGCGGGCGCTCGAGGTGTTCCTGCCCGAGGTGATGGCGGCCCGCCGCTCGCTCGGCACCGTCAGCGGGGGCGCCGAGGACACGTCGTACGACGAGACCGACGTCGGCGACGCGCGCCCGGAGGCGACGTACGTCCCGATGGTCGGTCGGATCGCCGCCGGCGGCCCGATCCTGGCCGAGGAGACGCTCGAGGACGTCTTCCCGCTGCCCAAGCAGCTGGTCGGCGAGGGCACGCTGTTCCTGCTGGAGGTGCGCGGCGACTCGATGATCGAGGCCGCCATCTGTAGCGGCGACTACGTCGTGGTGCGTCAGGAGCAGACCGCCGAGAACGGCGAGATCGTGGCCGCGCTGATCGACGGCGAGGCGACGGTCAAGACGTTCCAGCGCAAAGACGGCCACGTCTGGCTGATGCCGCACAACCCGGCGTACGAGCCGATCGACGGCACCCACGCCACCATCCTCGGCAAGGTCACCGCGGTCCTGCGTCGCATTTGATCGAAAGTCACACGCCGGACCGGGAAGTATCTGGCGACTGTCGGTGCTCTCTTGTACACACATGGGTGTCACGTTGACGGCGCCTCGTGCGTCATAAGGATGATGCAATTCCTTTACCTGTACTGAGAGGATGTGCCGGTGAGTGTTCGATCGAGCGTCCAGACGACGATCGCCCGGGGGAGCTTCCTCGGGCGTCGTGGCGTGCGCGAGATCCTGCTGATCGGCACTCTGTACGTCTTCTACTGCATCACCCGCACCTTCGCCGACGGTGACCTCGGCCCCGCCCAGGACCGCGCCGGCGACCTTCTCCACCTCGAGCGAGTGCTCCACCTCGACTGGGAGCACTCCATCAACAACTGGTTCGTCGCCCACGCTTGGGCGGCGGTCCCGGCGAGCTACTGGTACGCCGCGGCCCACTACGTCGTGACGTTGTTCGTGCTGGTCTGGCTCTACCGCAAGGGTCCTGCCCACTACACGCCGGCGCGCTGGGCGCTGGTGGTGTCATGCGTGATCGCGCTCGCCTGCTACCTCCTGCTGCCGACTGCGCCGCCGCGGATGCTCAGCGGCTACTCCGACGTCCTCAGCCTGCACGCGAGCGACGGCTGGTGGGGCACCGACGCCTCCGCCCCGAAGGGCATGGGCCAGCTGACCAACGAGCTTGCCGCCTTCCCGAGCCTGCACGCCGGCTGGGCGCTCTGGGTCGCCCTGGTGGTGCGCCGCTCCACCCGCAACTACTGGGCTCGCGGGCTGGCCTGGATGCACGCCCTGATCACCGCCGTCGTCGTGATCGGCACCGGCAACCACTGGATCCTCGACGTGGCCGTCGGGTGGGCGCTGGTGATAGTGGCGATGTGGCTGGTCGACCCGTGGTTCGAAGACTCGCGCCAGCAGGTCAAGGCGCGCCGGCTCGAGTTCCACAAGCGGATCGCCGGCACGTCGACGGCTGTGCCCGCCGACCCGATCGTCCGCGAGCAGGTCGACACCGAGCAGATCACCGGCGACGTCGCCGGACCCGTGCCGTGCAACCCTCCGCTGCGTCGTTTCGACTGCTAGCGGACGTCATACGGATTGGGGGCTATCGCGCCCGGATCGTATGACGTCCCGGAGTGGGCCGCGGCCCGTCAGCTCGCGGGCAGCTCGGTCTTGGCCAGCCGCGTCAGCGCCTGCCGCACCAGGTCGCCGTCGTACGTCGTCCACATCGGCGGCAGGCTCGCCCGGAGGAACGCGCCGTAGCTCGCCGTCGCCAGCCTCGAGTCGAGGACGGCGACGACGCCGCGGTCGGTGGTGGTACGGATCAGCCGTCCGGTGCCCTGGGCGAGCAGCAGGGCGGCGTGAGTCGCGGCGACCTGCATGAAGCCGTTGTGGCCCTCGCGGTCGGCCGCGCGCTGGCGGGCGCTCATCAGCGGGTCGTCGGGCCGCGGGAACGGGATGCGGTCGATGAGGACCAGCTGGCAGGTCTCGCCCGGGACGTCGAGGCCCTGCCACAGGCTGAGGGTGCCGAACAGGCAGGTATGCGGGTCGCCGACGAACTGCCGCGCCAGCTCGGGCAGCTGCGCGTCGCCCTGGGCGAGCGTGGTCAGGTGGGGCAGGCGTTCGCGGATGGCCTCGGCCGCCGTCTCGGCCGCGCGGCGTGAGCTGAAGAGCCCGAGGGTGCGTCCCTCGGCGGCGTCGACCAGCGAGGCGATCTCGTCCAGCTGGGGCTCGCCGAGCCCGTCGCGGCCGGGTGGTGGGAGGTGGCGGGCGACGTAGAGGATCGCCTGCTGGGCGTAGTCGAACGGCGAGCCGACGTCGAGACCGACCCACGGGAGAGCGTCTCGCTCGTCGCCGCCGGGGGCGGCAGGGTCGCCGGTCGTCGTGTCGATGCGCTCGGTGGGCCTCAGCCCGACCGAGGTCGCGATCGCGTTGAAGTCGCCGCCCAGCATCAGGGTCGCCGAGGTCATCACCACGGTCGCGTCGCTGAGGAGCTTGTCGCGCATCGGGCCCCAGACCTCCAGCGGCGCGACACACAGCCGCGGTGGGATCCGGTCACCCCCCTCGCTCAGCCACAGCACGTCGGTCTCCGCCCGAGCCGCCATCCGCTCCGCGGTGACGAACACCTCCTGCACCGAGCCGCGCGCCTGGGTGCGGCCGGCGTCGGGCTCGGACGTATCGGCCTCCTTGGGGTACGCCGACAGGCAGGCGCGGGCGGCGTCGCGGACCAGCACCAGTGCGTCCGCGAGCATCTCCGGCACCTCGTCGAAGCGGCCCGGCCGGCACTCCGCGATGGCGGCGCCGAGGGCGTCACCGGCGTCGGCCAGGTCGTCGGCCGGGGAGGAGTCGCTCCCCGTGACGCGTCGGAGTCGACGTACCGGCGGGAGCGGCGTGCGGCGCGGTCGACGTCGGAGGCGAGGAGCTCGTCGGTGGCGGCCTGGGTGACCCGGCTGACGACCTCGTGGGCCTCGTCGACCACCACGACGTCGTAGTCGGGGATCATCGGGACGCCCTCGATCGCGTCGATCGCCAGCAGCGAGTGGTTGGTGACGATGAGGTGGGAGCGATGCGCCTCCTCGCGGGCGAGCTCGACGAAGCACTCCTCGCCGAAGGGGCACCGCGCCGCGCCGAGGCAGTCGCGATGGCTGACGCTGACCTGGCGCCACTCGCGGTCGGTGTGCCGCGGGGCACGGTCGCGCTCGCCGCTGCCACCGCTCTCGGCCTCCTGCTCGGCCCACGCCCGGAGCTCGAGGACCTTCTTGCCGAGGGCGCTCTGGGGGACGTCGACGAGCGCGCCCTGCTCGTCGTCCGGTGTGCCCTCACGGACGCGGTGCAGGCAGGCGTAGTTGGAGCGGCCCTTCAGCACGGCGTACGACGTGTCGATCTCGGGGTGTGCCTCGGCCACGGCCTCGACCAGCCGCGGGATGTCACGCTCGACGAGCTGGTGCTGGAGCGCCAGGGTGGCGGTCGCGACGACCACGCGCTGGTCGTGGAGGAGCGCCGGGACGAGGTAGGCGAGGGACTTGCCGGTGCCCGTGCCGGCCTGCACGACGAGGTGACGGCGGCGGGCGAAGGCGTCGCTGACGGCCTCGGCCATGGCCACCTGTCCGGACCGCTCCTCGCCCCCGAGCGCCGCCACGGCCGTCGCCAACACGCCGGTGACGGGTGGACGGGCGTCGGGCACTGGTGCACCCTATCCGCGAGGGGGGACAACGGTTTCCGTCGGAAACCACGCTGGGGGAGAGCCCACGGTCGCGCGGGTTGGGACGAAACCCGTCGGGGACTCGGGGTTGCCCGGACCAGCCGAACGACCCCGGAAGAGGGGTTTCACCGATGACCAGCATTCTCGCGATCGAGGACGACGCCTCGATCCGTGGCGCGCTCGAGCGCGGGCTGGCCGAGCGGGGCCACAGCGTCCAGACCGTGCCGACGGGCATCGCCGGCCTCGAGGCCGTCCTGGGCGACCGCCCCGACCTCGTCCTGCTCGACCTGGGTCTTCCGGACGTCGACGGGCTGACCGTCATCGGGATGATCCGGGCGGCGAGCGCGGTGCCGATCATCGTGCTCACCGCCGTCGACGACGACCCCACGATGGTTCGCGCCCTCGACGCGGGCGCCGACGACTACGTCGTGAAGCCGTTCCGGCTGGACCAGGTCACCGCTCGCATCCGGGCGGTGATGCGGCGTACCCAGCGCGGGGCCTCCACCGAACCGATCCGCGTGGGCGAGCTGATCATGCACGAGCCTTCACGTACGGCGACCTTGGCCGGCGAGCCGCTCGAGCTGGCGCGACGGGAGTTCGATCTGCTCCTCGCACTCGCCGAACGGGCCGGCGAGGTGGTCAGCAAGCGCGACGCTGCTCGCCGAGGTATGGCAGCAGCCCGACGAGGCTCCGACCGGACCGATCGACGTCCACCTGTCGTGGCTGCGTCGCAAGCTCGGCGAGACGGCAGCGAAGCCGCGCTACCTGGACAGCGTGCGCGGCGTGGGCGTACGTCTGCTCGACCCGGGCCGGGACGACGCGCGCGACGAGGGCGCTTGAGCCGGTCGAGCCGCCGAGCGGAGATTCAGTCGTCGCCGGGCTCGTGACCGGACACCAAGAAGTGCGGGACGCCGGCGGCGCACCGCGCGGTGACGGCGAGGCCGTGGTCCTCGCCGAGCCGCAGGAACCGCACGCGGACCACGCCCGGGCCCCGCGCCAGGATCGCGTAGCGCCACCCGGTGTTCGGGAACGCCGACACGAGCCGCGACGCCGGTCCGCGGCACTCCGCGACGACGTGCCCGGCCGTCCCGCTCCACGACCGTCGCTGCGCCTCGGACTCGGGCGGTGACAGCCAGGGTCGACGGCGGGCTCGACGACACCGGTGGCGCGGTGGTCGGCGTGGTTGCGACGCGGCGGGCGCGGACGAGGACGCACGGGCCGAGAGCACGGCCCCGGGCTTGACGTGCCCCGGAAGAGCGGTGATCGCGGGCACCGGCAGCGAGCCGGTCACGTCGGCCTGCGGCTCCGCCTCGGGCACCACCCCGGCTCCCGCCCGGCCGACGACCACCCACACCAGCGAGCGCCACCAGGGCGACGACGGCGCACCACAGCCGCAAGACCGACGGCCACGGTCCGCGGCCGACTCATGTGCCGCATCATCGCGAGCTCGCCCCCCAGCAGACCACGGTCGGGCCTTCAGGTGCCTGCCGACTACCGTCTCGCTCATGAGCACCATCGCTGGTGGTCGAGGACGACCCGGCGATCCGCTCCGCCGTGCAGCGCGGCGATGACCGAGCGCGGCCACGCGGTCGCGGTCGCCGCGAGCGGCATGGCCGGGCTCGAGCTCGTGCTCCACGAGCGGCCCGACGTCGTGCTGCTCGACCTCGGGCTCCCCGACGTGGACGGGCCTGACCGTGATCTCGATGATCCGGGCCGCCAGCGCCGGTGCCGATCATCGTGATCACCGCGCGCGACGACGACGCGACCATCGTCCAGGCGCTCGACGCCGGCGCCGACGACTACGTCGTGAAGCCGTTCGGCGCCGACCAGGTCGCGGCCCGGATCCGGGCGGTGCTCCGCCGCGGCGGCGCCCAGGCGTCGACCGAGCCGATCCGGGTCGGCGACCTCGTCATCGACGAGCGCGCCCGCACCGTCGACCCTGGCCGGCAGCCCGCTCGAGCTGGCCCGCAAGGAGTTCGACCTGCTCGCTCGCCCTCGCCCAGCGGCCGGGCGAGGTCGTCACCAAGCGCGAGCTGCTCGCCGAGGTGTGGCGCCAGGCGTACGGCGGCTCCGACCGGACCGTCGACGTCCACCTGTCGTGGCTGCGGCGCAAGCTCGGCGAGACGGCGGCCGAGCCGCGCTACCTGCTCAGCGTCCGCGGTGTCGGGGTGCGGCTGGTGGACCCGGACGCCGGCTGATGCGGAGCCGGATCTCATGGCTGGTCCTCGCGACCACGTCGGCGGTCGTGATGGCCTTCGTGATCCCGCTGTGCCTGCTGGTGCGCACCCTGGCCGCCGACCGCGCGATGAGCGCCGCCGACCAGGCCGCCCGCAACGTCGCCCTGGTGGTGACCAGCGTGCCCGACAGCGCCCAGCTCGACGGCTACCTCGCCGACCTCAACCGCAGCATCGTCCCGCAGGTCTCGGTGCTCACGCCGGCGCGGCCGGAGCCTCGGCACCACCGACGACCTGCGCCAGGACCCCGACGTACGCCGGGCGCTGACCGGCGAGGGCGCTGCGGGTGCACCCGGGAGGACGGCGGTGCGGTCCTGCTGCCGGTGGCCGGCGAGCAGCGGCACCGCCGTGGTCCGCGCGAGCGTCACCGACGACCGACCTGCAGCGCGGGGTGACGCGCGGCCTGGGCCGGGATCATCGGCCTCGGCCTCGTGCTGCTCGTCGCTCGGCTGGGTGATCGCCCGCCAGCTCGGGCGCCGGATCAGCGAGCCGCTGCGCGAGGTGGCGCAGACCGCGCACCAGCTCCGCGAGGGCGACCTCTCCGCCCGCGCCGAGGTCGGCGGCACCCCGGAGACCGAGGAGCTCGCCCGGGCGCTGAACGGTCTCGCCGAGCGCACCGGCGAGCTCCTCGCCGCCGAGCGCGCCGCCGTCGGCGACCTCTCGCACCGGCTGCGTACGCCGGTGACGGCGCTGCGCCTGGACGCCGAGGCGGTCGACGACCCCGCGGTGGCGCAGCGGCTGCAGGACCACATCACCGTGCTCCAGCTGACCGTCGACCAGATCGTCAAGGAGGCCCGGCGCCCGGTGCAGAGCACCCTCGCCGCCCGCTGCGACGCGGCGGCCACGATCGCCGGCCGGGTCGCCTTCTGGGCGGCGCTCGCCGAGGACGACGGGCGTGCGCTCGAGCGTCGACGTCGCCACGGGCCCCCTGGTCGTCCCGGTGTCCGCGAGCGACCTGGCCGACCTGCTCGACGTGCTCATCGACAACGTCTTCGCCCACACCCCGGACGGCACCGGCTTCGCGGTCACGCCTGCGCGCCGGCGAGGGCACCTGCGTGCTCGGCGGTCGCGGACGACGGAGCGCGGCTGGTCGGCGGAGCCCCGGCCCGGGCCCGGGCACACCGGGCTCGGCCTCGACATCGCGCGACGTACGGCTCAGGACTGCGGCGGGCACCTGGTCACCGGCACCACGCCACTCGGGCGGCGCGCGGGTCGAGGTCGCGCTGCCGCTGGTCGACCTGACGCCGGGTCGAGCGGCGGCGGCTCAGTCGTCGTGCCACCGCCGTCGTCGTCACCGCCTCGTGCTCGCCGCCGTCGTCGTGCCGTCCGTCGTCGCTCGCCGCCGTCGTGCGGTCGGGTGGCGGTCGGCGTGCGCGGCCGCGGGTCGGCGGCGCGGTCGACGCGGCTGCGCGCCGGGGCGCGGGCGCGGGCGCCGTCACCGGGGCGCGGGCGACCGTGACGGTGCGGGTCACGTGGGTGACGCAGGCGCGTGCCGACGCCGGACGGCCGGCGGCCGGCAGGGCGCCCACCGCACGACCGACGCCCGGGCCGCACCACCTGCGGCCGGCGGGTAGTGGTGGACGCGACTGCGACCGGCGGGACGCGGCGGGCGCCGGCCTGTGGCGGAGGCGGAGTAGGCGCGCACGCCGCCGGCGAACGCCGGCGAGGAGGGCGAGCGCGCCCAGGAGGACGGCGAAGAGCTTCATGGCACCCACCGTGGCGCCGGCCGGCCTATACCGCGCCTCGCGCCGACGTCAAGTCCTCGTCAAGGACGTCGCCGGCTCCATGACGTGAACTTGAAGGACGGATGACGACGCCCTTGGCGCCGGCTCCCGGACCCTGGTCGCCATGACTCCCTACCCCCCGTCGCCGGGACCGCGTTCCGTCTCGGCGTCTCCACCGTCACCGCCCTGGTCGCCGCGGGCAGCCTGACCGCCGTCGGCTGGTTCGCCGGCGCGGCCGCCCGCGCAGCAGCAGCGCCGAGCAGGCCCACGACGACGCCGCGCGCGCCGCCGGCCGACGCCAAGGCGGCGCGCGCCAAGGCGAGGTACGACGCGGCCGTCGCCGCGGCGCAAGTCCGCGTCGTTCCCCCGCCGGGTGGTCCTCCGCCCGCGGCCGACCCGGACCGTCGTCCACACCCGGTACGTGCACGCGGCGACGGCGCCGGTCACCGTCGGCGGCGGCGACCGTCGTCCCAGCCGGGCTCGGCCGCCGCCCGCGCCGGCGCACCTCCCGCCCGGTCGCGCACCGCGCGCCACCGCCGCCGCCGCCTCCCGCCGCCGCCGCCGCCCGCGCCTCGAGCGGGTCCTGACATGCCGGCGGAGACCTTCGACGCGCTCGGCACCTACGTCTACGTCGCGACCCGCGACGCCGGCAGAGCTCGCCGCGGCGCGCCGGCTGACCGAGGACGTGCTCGCCGAGGTCGACCGCACCTGCAGCCGGTTCCGCGACGACTCCGACCTGTCGCGCGCCAACGCGGCGGCCGGGCACTGGACCGAGGTCGACCCGCTGCTGGTCGCGGCCGTCGGCGTCGCCGTCGACGCGGCCCGGCGTCACGCGACGGGCTGGTCCACCCGCTGCTCGGCCGCCACCTCGTGTCCTGCGGGCTACGACCGCGACTTCGGCGGCCTGGTCGACACCGGCGACCGCGTCGTCCCGGCGCCCGCCCCCGACCTCGCTCCTGGCGGCGTGATCGGGCTCGCCGACGACGCCGTCCGCGTGCCCGCGCGGCACGGCGCTCGACCTCGGCGCCACCGGCAAGGCCTTCGCCGCCGACCTGGTCGCGGCGACCCTGGCCGGCGAGCTGCGCGGCCAGCGCCCTGGTCAGCGTCGGCGGCGACCTCGCGGTCTCGCGGCCCGACGGCGACGCCGTGGCCGGTCGCGGTCTCCGAGCGTCCGGGCGAGCCCGGCGAGACCGGTGCTGGCTCGAGCAGGGCGGCCTGGCCACCTCGAGCACCCGGGTACGCCGCTGGCGCCGCGCCGGCACGTCGTACCACCACCTGCTCGACCCGCGCACCGGCGCGCCCGGCGCGAGCGTCTGGACGCACGGCGACCTGCGCCGGCGCCACCGCGGTCGCGGCCAACACGGCCAGCACGGCGGCGATCGTGCTCGGCGACGACGCCCCCGCGTGGCTGTCGAGGCCACGCCGTCACCGCCCGGCTCGTCGCCGCCGACGGCTCGCGTGCGTCCGCACCGGCGGCTGGCCGGCCGGACGCGGAGGCAGGCCGCATGAGCGACGCTCGCTGCACGGCCCACTGCTCTGGTACCTCAACCGCAGCACCGGCCTCGTCGTCCTCGCCCTGCTCACCGCTCACCGCGGTGCTCGGCGTGCTGGCGACCGGCGCGCGGGGGACGGCTGCTCCCGCGGTTCGTCGGGCCAGGTCGCTGCACCGCAACCTCGCGCTGTGGTCGGTCGTGCTGCTCGTGCTGCACGTGGCCACCGCGGTCGTCGACACCTACGTCGACATCCGCTGGTGGCAGGCGGTCGTGCCTGGGTCGGCGCGACGTACCTGCCGCTCTGGCTCGGGCTCGGCACGCGTCGCGCTTCGACCTGCTCGTGCTGGTGGTCGTGACCTCGCTGCTCCGGGCGCGGATGCGGCACCGGACGCTGGCGGCTGGTGCACCTGCTGTCCTACGCCGCCTGGGGCGTCGCGGTCGGGCACGGCCTCGGGATCGGCACCGACCTCCGCACAGCCCGGCTGGGAGCGCACGCGCGGTCTGGCGTCGCGTCGCGCTGGTGGCCGGGCATCGCCGTGGTCCGGCTGGTCCGGGTCACCGCCCGCTCGCGCACTCGGGAGAGGCGTCGATGAGCGCCTCGCCGGTCGCGGTCTGCGAGGACCCCGAGGTCCACGACGGGCCCGGCGCTGCTGGCGGGCGTCGGCCGACGGGCCGTCGCCTCGCCGCCCACCGCGCGCGGTACGGCGAGCTCGCCGCGTCCGCGACCTCGACGACCTCGCTCGCACGCCGTCGACGACGTCGGGCTGCGCGGCCGCGGCGGGGCGGCGTTCCCGTTCGCGACCAAGCTGCGCGCGGCGGCCGACGCGGCCGCGGCCGGCCGGTCGTCGTGGTCAACCTCAGCGAGGGCGAGCCGGCCAGCAGCAAGGACAGCGCGCTGGCACGCACGCGTCCGCACCTCGTGCTCGACGGCGCGGTCGCCACGGCGCGCGCGCTCGGCGCGCGCCAGGTCCACGTCGTCCTGCCCGGCGACCGGCCGCTCACCGTGGCGGCCGATGGAGACGCGATGGACGAGCGCCGCGACCGGCGGGTCCGCCTGGTGCGGCACGTCGCCGTCGCCGCGGTTCGTCGCCGGGCAGGCGCGGGCCGTGCTCGAGCTGATGGCCGGGCGGCCCAACCTGCCCGGTGACCGCCTGGACGCCCGAGGCGGTCGTCGGGGCACCGCTCCCGGCCCACCCTGCTGTCGAACGCCGAGACCTGGGCGCACGTCGGGCCGGCTGCTGCACACCGGTCCGCCGCCCGGGCTCGGCACCGACGACGAGCCGGGGACGACGCTGCTCACCGCTGCGGCTGCCGGGGGCCGGTGACGGTGCGCGAGGTGGAGTACGGCGCGCCGCTGCGCCGACGTGCTCCCCGCGGACGGCGACACGGCCGTGCTGCTCGGCGGCTTCCACGGCACCTGGGCGACGGCCGCGAGACCGCGCGGAGGCTGCGGCGTGTCGGTGCCCGGGCATGCGCGAGGCCGGGTGCGCGCTCGGCGCCGGCCTGGTGCTGGCCGTCGACGACTGCCCGGTCACCTGGACCCAGCGGCTCGTCGCCTACCTCGCCGGCCAGAGCGCCGGCCGGTGCGGCCCCTGCCGCAACGGGCTGCCGGCGCTGGCCACGGCGCTGGGCGCTCTCGACGACGGCGCGCGGCACCGGCCGGGTCGACCGAGCTCGCCGGCGCTGGTCGAGCGCCGCGGCGCCTGCGCGCACCCGGACGGGACCGTGCGGCTGGTGCGGTCGCTGCTGGCGGCGTACCCCGGACGAGGTCGACCGGCACGGCGCCGGCCACTGCACGTGGACCCGGCCTGCACGGCCGTCCGTCGGCTGCGGAGCGTGGCGTCGTGACCCGGGCGCTGCGAGTCGACTGGCCCGCCTGCAAGGCCCGCGGGCTGTGCGGCGAGCTGCTGCCCGAGGTGGTCGACCCTCGACGAGTGGGGCTACCCGATCGTGGAGGGCGCAGGTGACCGAGGAGCTGGTCGGGCTCGCGCGCGAGGCGGTGCGCATGTGCCCGCGTCTCGCGCTGCGCCTGGTCTGACCTCGTAGCGCACGGATACTACGACCATCGGGCAGGGTCAAGGTCGTCGTCGATTCGCTGCGGAGGCGGTCGGCACGGTTCCTACGCTTCGGGCGCTGCGTAGCCCCCGCGCGGCATCCCATCCCCTGGGAGAAACCCATGCCCCTCACCACCACCGCCCGGCGCGGCACCGCGATCGTCGCCTCGCTCGGCGCGACGGCCTGCTCACGCTCGAGCTCACAGTCGGCGACGCACGCGTCCGGAACCCGTGACTCCGACCACGACGGCATGCCCAACCGCTGGGAGGTCGCGCCACCACCTGAACGCGCACCACGCCAACGCGAAGGGCGACCCCGACCACGACGGGCTGAACAACCTCGGCGAGTTCCGTCACGACACCCGGCCTCACAGCGCCGACACCGACGACGACGGCGACGACGACGGCGACGAGGTTCACGACGGCTGCGCCTCGACCGACCCGACCGACTCCGACACCGACGGCGACGGCGTCGAGGACGGCGCACGAGGACTCGGACGGCGACGGCATCGACAACGCCGACGACGACCAGCGACGGACAACTGCCAGGGCGACGACGACTCCGGCGACGACGAGGGCGGCGACGACCGGGCTCTGGTCATGTACGTCGTGCGCTGACCCCCGGATACCTCTCACCACACCGCCCGGTCACCAGCTCTCCGATGGCCGGGCGGTGGTGCGTCTCAGCCGGGTGACCCTCCGGCGCCGCCGATCGTCCGGAAGAAGTCGTCGGCCGCACCGAAGGTGACGTCGCCGTGCCCGCCGGGGACGACATGCAGCTCGCTGTGGGGGAGCCGATCCTGGAGCCACTCGGCGTGGGCCACGGGGCTCATCCCGTCGGACTCGCCGTACACCAGCCGCACCTGCAGGGCGACCGCTCGTAAGTCGATGTCCCACGTCCCCAGCCAGCAGAGGTTGTCGCGAACGAAACCGTCGATGGGTGTGATGGCGCGACGGAAGTCCGCCTCGAAGGCCACCTTCGACGCCGGATGCCTGTCCAGCCAGCTCTCGCCCGGTGGCGCCATGCCGGCCAACGCGGCGGAGAAGTCGGCATCCGACAGGTCACGCAGCTTTCCGAAGTCAGCCTCTGCCAGCGCCCCCTCCACGCGCATTGCGCCGTCGACGTCACCGTCCGCGACGAGGGCGAGCGCCCGGTGATCGTCCTCGCCGAGGATCTCGGGCATCACCTCCGCGAACGACCCGGGCCCTCCGTGGACCGCGACGTGCGCGACCCGGTGGGGCGCCACCGCGGCTACGGCGAGGGCGAACGGGCCGCCACCTGAAGCGCCCAGGACCGCGAACCGATCGAGTTCCAGGTGGTCGGCGAGCTCGAGGGCATCGGTCGCGGTGGCGCGCAGGCTGGGAGGGCTGAGCGTGGAGGCGGCGTACCCCGGGCGGCTCACCCCGATGAGTCGTACGCCGTTGCTGCGTGCGGCGTCGACCACCACGCTTGCCTGGCCGGCGGTCGCGGGCGTGCCGGGGAAGAAGAGGACTGGAGTGCCGGTCGGGTCGCCGAGGTCGACGTACTCCAGGGTCCGTCCGTCGCGCAGTGACACGGTGGTGAACACGGACCGAGGGTACGGCCGCGAGGTGGCCGACGGAACGGTCAGACGGGGTACGCCGCGAGCTCGCCGGCGAGGTCGGCGTGGGCGCGGCCGCGGACGACCGTTCCGTCGCCGGTGTGCTCCAGCGACTCGATCTCGCCATGCTGGTGCAGCCGGTCGAGCAGGTCGCCCCGCGCGTAGGGCACCAGCGCCTCGAACTCGACGCCGGGCCGGGGCAGGTCGTCCTCGATCATGGCCAGCACGTCGTCGACGCCCTCGCCGGTCATCGCGCTGACGACGACGGAGTGGGGCTCGCGCTGCTTGATCCGTGCCAGGACGAGCGGGTCGGCGGCATCGGCCTTGTTGATCACGATGATCTCCGGAACCTTGTCGGCGCCGATCTCGGCGAACACCTCGCGCACCGCTGCGATCTGGCCCTCGGGGTCGGCGTGCGACCCGTCGACGACGTGGAGCACGAGGTCGGAGTCGGCGACCTCCTCGAGCGTGGACCGGAACGCCTCCACCAGCTGGTGGGGCAGGTGGCGGACGAAGCCGACGGTGTCGCTCATGGTGTACACGCGGCCGTCCCCGGTCGTCGTACGCCGGGTGGTCGGGTCGAGGGTGGCGAACAACGCGTCCTCGACGAGCACGCCCGCACCCGTGAGGCGGTTGAGCAGGCTGGACTTGCCGGCGTTCGTGTAGCCCGCGATCGCGACGCTGGGGATGTGGCGGCGGCGCCGCTCCTGGCGCTTGGTGTCGCGGGTGCCCTTCATGTGGGTCAGCTCGCGCCGAAGCTTGGCGATCTTGGTGTTGATGCGCCGGCGGTCGGTCTCGATCTTGGTCTCACCCGGGCCGCGCCCGCCGATGCCCTCACCGCCGGCCGCCCGGCCGCCCGCCTGACGGGAGAGGTTGCCGCCCCAGCCGCGGAGGCGCTGCTTCATGTAGGTCAGCTGGGCGAGCTCGACCTGCGCCTGGCCCTCCTTGCTCTTCGCATGCTGGGCGAAGATGTCGAGGATCAGGGCGGTACGGTCGACGACCTTGACCTTGAGCCGGTCCTCCAGGTTGCGCAGCTGGCTGGGCGCGAGCTCACCGTCGCAGATCACGGTGTCGGCGCCGGTGGCGCGCACGATCTCGCCGATGCCCTCGACCTTGCCGCGGCCGATGTACGTCGCGGGGTCGGGCTTGTCGCGGCGCTGGTAGATCGCGTCGAGCACCTCCGAGCCGGCCGTCTCGGCCAGCGCGGCCAGCTCGGCCATGGCGTTCTCGACGTCCTCGAGTGCGCGTGACGGTCCAGACCCCGACCAGCACGACCCGCTCCAGCCGGAGCTGGCGGTACTCGACCTCGCTGATGTCCTCGAGCTCGGTGTTGAGTCCCGCGACGCGGCGAAGCGCGTACCGCTCGGCGAGGTCCTGCTCGCCGGTGGTCAGCTCGGGGTCGTCGTCGACGTAGCCGGACTCCCAGCCGTCGCTGTCGTCGGCCGGGTCCTGGAGGTCGTCCTCGTCCCAACCGGTGGTCTGGCCCAGCTCGGTGTCGAGGGAGAAGTCTTCGCGTGCGTTCGTCATCCGACTCCCAGGGTAGGTCGACCCGCTCCCCCGTGCGAACCGGTTAGCTCATGAGGGACCCCCTGTGGAGGACTTCTGCGGCAGTGTGAGCGGTCGGGGCACGCTGATCGAGTGAGTGATCAGCCCCTCGACGACGACGCCCATTCACCGTCGGCAGGCCCTGACGGCGGTATCACCGCAAGACTCTGCGCGGTCCAGGGTTCCGTCGGCTGCTGCGCGGCTGTTCGTGGACGCGCCGGTGCCGCGCTGCGGGACGAGGGCGCATCGACGTCCCGGCCGCTGCTTACGACGACTCAGCTGTCGCCAGCCATGGCCTCGGCGGCCCGAAGCTGCTCGGCGTCGCTCGGATCGACGGCCTGCACGCGTGAGGCGGCATCGGTCACGGATGCTGGGCTGATAGGTCCGGGCGGCCAGCTCGCCGGCCTGCCCTGGAACGTCTGACTCACGTCACCTGCATCCAGCAGCCGGGCGTAGCTTCGGCGCACGACGACGGCTCCATGTCGTGGTCGACGGGATCTCGCTTAGCGCTCGAGGGGATTTCCTTCGTCGCCAAAGGCCTCGCGCGGGACGACATGGTGAGCGCCCGGCAGCTCTTCTCCGGGCTCGCGTCGAGGTTGGCCCTCGTCGACCTGGTCGTGGTCGGTGACCACCTCGTACGACGGGAGTCTCGCCATGCCCGAGTCGCTGGCGGCCGCCGCGGCGACTCTGCCGGGCGCGGCCGGCCGGCGCGCTCGGGAGGCAGCGGCGTACGTCCGTCCAGGCGTCGACTCACCCATGGAGACCCGGCTGCGGATGCTGCTGGCGCTGCTGCCGGGATCCCCGAACCCGAGGTCAACCTGACGCTGCGCGACGTCGACGGTGAACCGGTCCGACGTTTCGACCTGAGCTGGCCGGGCGTGAAGGTCGTCGTGGAGTACGACGGTCGGCACCACGTCGTACGCGAGGACGCGTGGGAGCGCGACCTGGATCGTCGGGAGTCGATGGACGCGGACGGGTGGCGGCTGCTCGTGGTCACGTCTCGCGGCATCTGGACGTCCGAGCCTTGGAGCGCACGGTCTATCACGCGTGGTTGACGTGCTGCGGGCGCGGTCGGCTCCCGGAGCACTCTTCGACCGGTCGCGGCGCCTCCGACGCGTGGCGCCCACACTTCGCCGCGGGGCGCCGATCTGGCCGCGTAGGGCCACGAACCGCGCCTGTGCACCGTTCCTCACCAGTGGCGCCTCAACCGGCATCGGGTCGGGGGCCAGATTCGGGGGCACGAGAACCGCTCTTGTGGCCCCGCGCCGGACACCACGCGCCCCGCTAGGTTGTGCCGGTGAGCCCGACTGCTGCACTGCCTGACCGCGCCCGGGTCGTCGTCATCGGGGGCGGCGTGATCGGGTGTTCGGTCGCCTACCACCTCGCCCACGAGGGATGGACCGACGTCGTGGTGCTGGAGCGAGATCGGCTGACCAGCGGTACGACGTGGCACGCGGCCGGGCTGATGACGTGCTTCGGGTCGACGTCCGAGACCTCGACCGGCATCCGGCTCTACAGTCGCGACCTGTACGCGCGGCTAGAGGCAGAGACGGGGGTGTCGACGGGGTTCAAGCCGGTGGGGCTGATCGAGGCTGCGGCGGACGCCGACCGGCTGCACGAGTACCGACGGGTAGCGGCGTTCCAGCGCCACCTGGGGCTCGAGGTCGAGGAGATCGGACCGAAGGAGATGTCCGACCTCTTTCCCTGGGCGAAGACCGACGACCTGCTGGCCGGCTTCCACGTGCCCGGGGACGGACGCGTCAACCCGGTCGACCTCACCCAGTCGCTCGCCCGGGGCGCGAAGAACCTCGGCGTACGGATCATCGAGGGTGTGCGCGTGGACGACGTGATCGTCGAGGACGGCGAGGTGCGCGGCGTACGGGTCTCGACAAGCTCGACCGACGATGACGGCGTGATCGAGTGCGAGTACGTCGTGAACTGCACCGGCATGTGGGCCCGCGAGCTCGGCGAGAAGACCGGTGTGGTGATCCCCAACCAGGCCGCCGAGCACTACTACCTGATCACCGACACCATCGAGGGGATCGACCCGAACGCGCCGATCTTCGAGGACCCGGCGTCGTACGGCTACTACCGCGAAGAGGGCGGCGGCATGATGGTCGGCCTCTTCGAGCCGCACGCCGCAGCGTGGTCCGTCGACGGCATCCCGCGCTCGGCGTCCTTCACCACTCTCAAGCCCGACTGGGACCGGATGAGCCCGTTCCTGGAGACCGCGATGGCCCGCGTGCCGGTCACACTGGAAGTTGGGGTGCGCACGTTCTTCTGCGGCCCCGAGTCGTTCACGCCCGACCTCATGCCCGCCGTCGGCGAGGCGCCGGACATCCGGAACTACTTCGTCGCGGCCGGCATGAACTCCGTCGGCGTGCTCTCGGCCGGCGGCCTCGGCCGGGTGCTGGCGCACTGGATCATCGCCGGACTTCCGGACGTCGACGTCACGGCGTGGGACGTCGCCCGGTTCCGGAAGGACCAGCTCGAGCCGGCGTACCGACGCGAGCGGACCACGGAGATCCTCGGCACCGTGTACGCCGCCCATACGCCCGGCAAGCAGCTGCACACCATGCGCGACCGACGGCTCTCTCCGGTGCATGACCGGCTGGTGAGCAACGGCGGCTACCTGCGCGAGGTCTCCGGCTGGGAGGGCGCCGACTGGTTCGCCGGGCCGGGGAAGACCCCGGAGGCCGAGCCGACCTGGGGTCGGGCACCGTGGTTCGAGCAGTGGGAGGCCGAGCACCGGAGCGTCCGCGAGGGCGTCGGGCTCATGGACATGTCCTTCATGGCGAAGTTCTCGGTCACCGGGCCCGAGGCCGGCGCGATGCTCGACTACCTGTCGGTCGGCGACGTCAACGGCGAACCTGGCTGGATCACCTACACCCAGTGGCTCAACGTCGATGGGCGGATCGAGGCCGACCTGACCGTCTCGAAGCTGGCCGACGACAGCCTCTGGGTGGTCGCCTCCGACACGGCACACGGCCACGTGCGCGGGGCCCTCGAGCGCTCGGCACGCGGGCGCGAGGTCATCGTCGAGGACGTGACCACGGCGTACGCCCAGCTCAACCTGCAGGGTCCGCTGTCGCGCGACGTGCTCGGCAAGCTCACCGATGCCGACCTGTCGACCGAGGTCTGGCCGTTCCGCGGTGTGCGCGAGATCGACGTCGCCGGCGTTCCCGTGACCTGTGCGCGGATCACCTACCTCGGAGAGCTCGGCTACGAGCTGTACGTCGCTGCTGACCGCGCCCTCGAGCTCTACGACGCACTGGCCGACGGCGAGGGCGTACAACCCGTGGGTCTCAAGGCACTCGCAAGCCTGCGGATGGAGAAGGCGTACCGCGACTACGGCCACGACATAGACAACACAGATTGTCCATTGGACGTCGGACTCGGATTCGCGGTCGCGTGGGACACCGACTTCCGCGGCAAGCAGGCGCTGCTCGCGCGTAAGGAGGCGTTCCCATCGACGCAGCGCCTGGTGCAGCTCAGGCTGAGCGATCCCGAACCGCTGCTGTACCACGCCGAGCCGGTGCTTCGGGACGGCGAGGTCGTGGGCTACGTGCGCGCCGCGTCGTACGGCTGGACCCTCGGCGCCTCGGTCGGGCTGGCGTTCGTCACCGCCCACGAGAAGGTGACCAAGGACTGGCTCGACGCCGGTGCGTGGGAGGTCGACATCGCCGGCGAGCGGTACGCCGCGGAGGTCTCGCTGCGGCCGATGTACGACCCGACCTCCGCACGCGTCAGAGCGTGATGACCAGCTTGCCGCCGACGCGGCCGGCCTCGAGGCGGCGGTGGGCGTCGGCGGCACGTTCGAGGGGGTAGGTGTCGGTGACGGTGGGGCGTACGCCGGCGGCGACCTCGGCGGCGAGCTCGTAGAGGCGGTCGCGTCCGGGACGCATCAGGACGCCGTGGAGGTCGATGTTGCGGTCGATGGCGAGGTCGAGATCGCCCGTGAGGTCCACGATCGTGGCGGCGTGACCGCCGACCCGCACATACGGTAGCGATGGCGCGAGCAGCTCACCGACGAGATCGACGACGGCATCCAGCTCGTGGCCCAGAGCAGCCACGGCCGCGGCCGCCGGTTCCGGTTCGGAGCGGTTCAGCCAGAAGTCGAGGCCGAGATCCTCGAGCCGGTGGCGATCCTCGTGGCGTGCTGCCGCCGCGACCCGCAGCCCGAGGCCGCGCGCCATCTGCACGAGGAGATGCCCGACTCCACCCGCGGCACCGTGTACGAGCACCCAGGAGCCGGCCTCGAGCGGCATCCGCTGCAGCACCTGGAGCGCCGTACACCCCGCCATCGGCAGGGCGGCCGCGACGATCGGGTCCAGCTCCGGCGGGCGGGGCGCGACGAGATCGCGGGGTACGGCGATCCGCTCGGCCAGCGCGCCGTGCGTCGTACCCTGCACGGGGAGCAGCGCCCACACCGGTTCGCCGGTGTCGACGACGAGGCCGGCTAGGTCGTAGCCCACGACGTACGGCGGGGTGATCGCTGCCCACGACGGGTCCGCCCGGTTGCCGAGGTCGACCGGGTTCACCCCGACGGCCTCGATCTCCACCAGCACCTCGTCCGGGCCGGGAACCGGCTCTGGGAGGTCGACGAGGGTGAGCGCCTCGGGACCGCCCGGCTGCTCGACGACAACGGCACGCACGCTAGGCCGTCATTTCGGAGGCATCCGGATGCCGCCGTCGACCCGGATGACAGCGGCGTTCATGTACGAGTTGCGCACGCACTCGAGCACCGTCGAGGCGATCTCGTCGGGCACACCCAGGCGCTTGGGGAACAGCACCGACTCCCCCAGCCGGGCCTTGAACTCCTCGGCCTGCTCGCCTTCGCCGTAGATCGGGGTGTCCACGAGGCCCGGCGCCACCGTGTTGATGCGGACGGCGATCGCGGCCAGGTCGCGGGCGACCGGGAGGGTCAGGCCGACGATGCCGCCCTTGGAGGAGGAGTACGCCGCCTGCCCGATCTGGCCGTCGAACGCCGCAACGCTCGCCATGTTCACGATCACGCCGCGCTCGCCGGTCTCGAGCGGGTCGAGGCGCGACATCGCTGTACCGGCGATCCGGATCATGTCGAACGTGCCGATCAGGTTGATCGCGATGACCTTCTTGTAGAGGTCGAGGTCGTGCGCCGAGTCATACGTGCCGTCGCGGCCGACGGTGCGCGCCGCCGGGCCGATGCCGGCGGAGTTGACCACGATCCGCAGCTCGCCCAGCTCGCCGGCCTGGTCGACGGCGGACGTGATCTGTCCGGTGTCGGTGACGTCGACGTGGGCGAACGCGCCGCCGATCTCCGCGGCCAGCGCCTTGCCCTTGTCGTCCTGCACGTCGGCGACCACGACGGTCGCCCCGGCCGCGGCCAGCCGGCGGGCGACGGCCGCGCCGATGCCGGACGCGGCCCCGGTGACGAGCGCGGCGGAACCTGCGATCTCCATGTCGCGGAGCCTAGACGACCTCAGAGGTCGGTCTGGCCGCGGGCCACGATGACCGCTGGTCCCGTCAGGTAGACGTGGCCCGCTTCGTCGCGTGAGACCTGGAGGGTTCCGCCGGGTACGTCGACACGCCAGCGGCCCGGACCTCCGGGGCGGCTGCGATCGCCGCCGCACACGCGCCGGTGCCGCACGAGCGGGTCTCGCCGGACCCGCGCTCGAACACGCGCATCGCCACGTGGTCGGGCCCGCGGCGTACGACGAACTCCACGTTGACGCCGTCCGGGTACAGGCTCTCGTCGTATGCCGGCTCCTCGAGCAGCGCACCCGCCTCGGCGAGGTCGTCGACGAACACGACGGCGTGCGGGTTGCCGATCGTGACGTGGGTCGCCGGCCACGAACGGTCGCCCACCGACACCTTGGTCTCGCCGAGGATCAACGCCTCTCCCAGGTCGGCGCTGAAGAGGTCACCTCGTCGGGTCACGGACTTCACGCCGGCGCGGGTGGTGATGCGCACGGGCTCGTCGGCGGGCACCAGCCCCCCGTCGTACAGATGCAACACGAAGAGCCGGATGCCGTTGCCGCACATCTCCGCGATCGAGCCGTCGGCATTGCGGTAGTCCATGAACCACTCGGGGGCACGGTCTGCCGCGGCGGGCTCGTGGAGCGGGCGTAGAACGCCCTCCTCGACCAGCGGGGAGGTGGGTCGCCGAGGAACGTCGGCCGCTGGGCGCCGTCGTCCGGATGACCGGAGGACGCCGTCGGCGCCGAGCCCCGCGCGCCGGTCGCACAGGGCACGGACCCGTTCGGCCGGAGAGGTCGCCGTGGAGCGATCCGTCGTGGTCGGGCAGCAGCACGAAGTCGTTCTCCGTGCCGTGCCCTTTGAGGAACGGGTAGCTCACCCCTCCAGTGTGGCAGCCTCGACGGCGGCTCCCGCCTTCTCGACACGGTCCGGAGGCGTCGCCAGGGGATCCAGACCACGCGGGTGTCCTTGCGGAACCAGCTGTCCTGCCGCCGCGAGAAGCGCCGCGTCGCGGCGGTGGTCGACTCGATCGCCTCGTCGAGCGTCGTCTCGCCGCCGAGGTACGCCGTCACCTCGCGGTAGCCGATCGCGGTCCGCGCGGTGCGGCCGTGGGCGAGACCGGCCGCGAGCAGGCGGCGTACCTCGTCGACGAGTCCGGCGTCGAACATCTCACGCACGCGCTGCTCGATCCGTGGGTCCAGCGGCGGGCCGGTCGATGTCCACGCCGATCTGGATGCTGCGCGGGTCGGCGTACACCTGCTCGGGGAGCGTCGCGCTGAACGGTCGGCCGGTGATGGCGACCACCTCGAGCGCCCGGACGATCCGGCGCCCGTTGTCGGGCAGGATCTGGGCCGCCGCGGCCGGGTCTACCTCGGCGAGGCGGCGGTGGAGCTCCGGGGCGCCGAGCTGTGCCAGCTCGGCCTCGAGCTGCCGGCGTACGTCGGGTTCCGTGCCGGGGAACTCGAACCGGTCGAGGACCGCCCGCGTGTAGCAGCGCCGAGCCGCCGACCAGGACCGGCGTACGACCGCGAGCGCGAATGTCCGCCACCGCCGTACGGGCCCAGCCCTGGAACTCCGCGACCGTGAGCGGCTCGGTCACGTCGAGGAGGTCGAGCAGGTGGTGCGGGATCCATGTCGAGGCCGCGGACGGCCTCGATCAGCTGCTCGAGAGCCGGGGCCGGGAGTGCGCCGGCCTGGCGGAAGACCAGGATGCCGTCGCGGAAGGCCATCAGCGTGGGGATGGAGGTGATCTGGAGGGCGCCGGCGATGCCGCGCTCGGCCTCGGTGTCGACGCTGGCGAAGGTGAGGTCGTCATGGGTCTCGGACGCCTGCTCGTAGATCGGTGCGAACATCCGGCACGGGCCGCACCAGGACGCCCAGAAGTCGACGAGCACGATGCCGTCGGCGGTGACGGTCTGCTCGAACGCCTCTTCGGTGAGGGGAAGGGTGGCCATGGGAACCTCTCTGTCGACGGTGGATCATACCCGGGGGTGTTAGAGTCAGAACCACAGATACCCCGGCCCCGTATTCCGAGGAGTGCACATGTGTCACCCGACCCGCTGCCGCGTCTGCGGCGGCACCACCTGGGCAGGCTGCGGCCAGCACGTCGCGCAGGTCAAGGCCGCGGTGCCGCGCGAGATCTGGTGCGACAACCAGCACACCGCCGAGGAGCGGAGCGCGGCGGGCATGGGCACCGGGCTCTTCAGCCGGCTCTTCGGCCGCTGACGCCGTACGTCGGGTCGTGTGCCGGGCTCAGGCGCGTCGCTCGAGGACCTCGACCCGGTTTCCGGCGCCGTCGTGGGTGTGGAAGCGGAGGTATCCCGCGAACGAATCGCGCTCGCGGTGATCAACCTCGAAGCCGGCCGCGGTCACCGCGGTCGCTACCGCGTCGAGGTCGTCGACCACGAAGGCCGGGTGAGCCTTGTGGGCCGGAGCGAACGGCTCCTCGACACCGACATGGACCTCCGCGGCCACCGTGCCCCGGGCGTCGTACGCCCGGAACCAGGCGCCACCGCGCCCCTTCAGCGCGGCAGGCTTCTCGACCTCGGTCAGCCCCAGCCCGTCGGCGTAGAAACGCCGTGCGTCCTCCTCGCCACCGGGCGGACAGGCGACCTGCACGTGGTGCAGACCGATCATGCGGCGACCTGTGCGGCGACGAAGACGCGGCGGAAGGGCAGCACGACGCGACCGTCGCGCTCCCGGTACGCCGCGCGGAGCCGTCGCCGGAACCTCTCCTCGAACGAGGTCCGTAGGTCGTCGGGGAGTGCCTGCAGGGTCGGCCGCGCCCCGGTGCCGGAGACCCAGGTGAAGACCGGGTCCCGACCGGTGAGGACGTGGAGGTACGTGGTCTCCCAGGCGTCGACGGTGCAGCCGAGGGCGGTCAACCGGTCGAGGTAGACGGCGGGGTCGTGGCTGCTCGGAATCGCGACGCCGAGGGTGTGGGCGGCGTACGGCTCCTCGGCGGCGAGGTCGCGACGGATGGAGTGGCTGGGCTCGTCGAAGTTGCCCGGCACCTGGAACGCCAGCCATCCGCCCGGGCGCACCCGGCTCACCAGGGTCGGGAGAAGGTCCAGATGGCCCGGGACCCACTGCAGGGTGGCGTTGGAGATGAGCACGTCGACGGCGTCGGACTCGCGGGCCCACGCGAGCAGGTCGGCGACTTCGAAGGAGATCGACGGGTCGGCTACTCGTGCCTTCTCGATCATCTCCGGGCTGGAGTCGAGGCCGCGGATGTCGGCGTTCGGCCAGCGGTCGCGCAGCAGCGTGGTGAGGTTGCCGGGGCCGCAGCCGAGGTCGACGACGGACGCCGGCGAAGTGGCACCGACCCGGGCGACCAGTTCCACGAAGGGGCGGCCGCGCTCGTCGGCGTAGGTCAGATAGCGCTCGGGGTCCCAGGTGTGCGGCACGACATCTCCGATCTCTTGACATCAAGACATCCAGTGTCGCCGTTGTTTCATCTTGATGTCAAGATTCTCGACAGGCTCTAGACTGCGGCCGTGCGTGACGAGGTGGACGAGCTGCTCGAGGCCTGGGGCCGCGAGCGCGGGGACCTCGACCTCGCCCCGGTCGCGGTCTTCAGCCGGGTGAGTCGCCTGGCGCGCCGGCTGGAGCTCGCCCGTCGCGAGGCGTTCGCCGAGCACGCCATCGAGCAGTGGGAGTTCGACGTGCTGGCGGCGCTGCGCCGTGCGGGTACGCCGTACGAGCTGTCTCCCGGCCGCCTGCTCCGTGAAACGCTGGTGACGAGCGGGACCATGACCAACCGGATCGACCGCCTCAGCGCGCGCGGGTACGTCGAGCGGTATCCGGACCCCGACGACCGCCGGGGCGTCATCGTGCGGCTGACCACCGACGGACGCTCGGCGGTGGACGCGGCGTTCACCGCCCTCCTCGACGCCGAGCGCGCGCTGCTGGAGGATCTGCCCGAGCGGGACCGCACCCGGCTCGCGTCCCTGCTCCGCAGCCTGCTCGCGCCGTTCGGGGAGGCATGAGGAAGAAGCATGGACGAGCACCACTACCTGATCCGCGGCGGTCTCGAGGGCGCGAGCGGTTGCGCGTGCTCGGGCGGGTGATGCGGCCGACCACGATGCCGCTCCTCGAGCGGGCAGGGGTGACCGCCGGGATGCGCTGCCTCGACGTCGGCTGCGGTGGCGGCGACGTGACCTTCGACCTCGCCTCGCTGGTCGGGATCACCGGCTCGGTGGTGGGCGTCGACTGGACGCGACCAAGATCGAGCTCGCGCGCGGCGGGGCCGAGCGGGAGGAGATCGGGAACGTCGAGTTCTCCGTGGGCGATGTGACCGAAGGTCTGGGCGAGGCGGAGTACGACGTGGTCTACGTCCGCTTCGTGCTCACCCACCTCCGCGACCCCGTCGCGGGCATCGAGTCGATGCGCACGGCCTTACGGCCGGGCGGACGGCTGATCGTGGAGGACATCGACTACCGCGGGTCGTTCTGCGAACCGGAGACCGAGCTGTTCCGGCGCTACGAGGAGATCTACGTGGTCACCGCTCAGCGCAACGGCGGCGATCCGCACATCGGCGTACGCATCCCGTCGATGCTGGTCGCGGCCGGCTTCGACCGTGTGCAGCCGACCATCGTGCAGCCGGCGGGGCTGGAGCGCGAGGTCAAGCTCCTGCCGGCGCTCACGCTCGAGAACGTCAAGGCGATGGCGGTCCGGCACGAGGTCGCGACCGGCGAGGAGGTCGACCGCCTCGTCGACGAGCTGTACGCCGTCGCCCGCGACCCGGGGACCTTCGTCGGCAACCCCCGCATCGTCCAGGTCATCGGCGAGAAGCCCCCGACAACCACTTAGGCGGGCTACTCCAGCACCTCGGCCGCCTCGAGCCACTCCACCTCGAGCCCTTCACGCTCCTCCGCGAGCTCGGTCAGCTGCGCGCCCAGGTCGCTGAGCCGCTCGTGGTCGGACGCGTGCTCCAGCGCCTCGTCGTTCAGCTCCGCCTCGCGTGCCGCCACCTGCTCGAGGCGCTTCTCCACCCGGGCCAGTGTCTTCCGTGCCGCCCGCTCCTCCGCGCTGCCCGCTCGCGCCGTACGCCGAGTCGGCAGGTGACGACTCAGCGTGATTTCGGTGTCCGTTTGCGCCGACTCGGCGTCGTCTGACTGCCTCTTTGCGCCGACTCGGCGGGCCAGGTAGTCGTCGACACCGCCGGGGAGGAGGGAGAGCCGGCCGTCGTCCAGAAGGCCGTAGACCACGTCGGTGACGCGCTCGAGGAAGTAGCGGTCGTGGGAGACCACGACGAGGGTGCCCGGCCAGTCGTCGAGGAAGTCCTCGACGACGGTGAGGGTCTCGATGTCGAGGTCGTTGGTGGGCTCGTCGAGGAGCAGCACGTTGGGCTCGGCTAGCAGCAGCCGGAGCAGCTGGAAGCGCCGCCGCTCGCCACCCGACAGGTCGCCGATCCGAGCCGTCAGCTTGTCGCCGGTGAACCCGAAGCGCTCCAGCATCGCGGTCGCGGTGACGTCGCCGGTCGCGGTCCGGGTCACCCGGCGGATCGACTCGATCATCGGCAGTACGCGTGCCTCCGGATCCAGGTCGTCCAGGGCCTGCGTGAGGTGCTCCATCCGTACCGTGCGACCGAGCTTCACCCGCCCGGCAGCCGGCGCCACGGTGCCGTCCAGCAACGCCAGCACCGACGACTTCCCGGCACCGTTCACGCCGACGATGCCCACCCGGTCCCCCGGGCCCAGTCGCCAGGTGGCATGGGACAGCAGGGTCCGGTCACCCCGGACCAGGTCGACGTCCTCGACGTCGACCACGTCCTTGCCGAGCCGTTGCGCGGCGAAGCGCTCGAGGCCGAGCCGGTCCCGCGGCGGCGGCTCGTCCGCGATCAGAGCCTCGGCCGCCTCGATGCGGAACTTCGGCTTCGCAGTGCGGGCCGGCGGGCCCCGCCTCAGCCAGGCGAGCTCCTTGCGGGCGAGGTTGCGGCGGCGTACCTCCGTGGCCACGGCCTGGCGCTCGCGCTCCGCCCTGGCCAGCACGTACGCCGCATAGCCGCCGTCGTAGGTGTCGACGACCCCGTCGTGCACCTCCCAGGTGCGCTCGCAGACGGCGTCGAGGAACCACCGGTCGTGCGTCACCACGACCAGCGCCGACGGCAGGGACGCGAGGTGCCCGGCCAGCCAGGCAACCGCCTCGACGTCGAGGTGGTTGGTCGGCTCGTCGAGGACCAGCAGGTCGTGCTCGCGCAGCAGCAGCTCCGCCAGGGCGCAGCGACGGCGCTCGCCGCCCGACAGCCCGATCACCGCCCGGTCGAGCTCGACGCCCGCCAGGAGCTCGACGACGACCTCGCGCGTGTGCGGCTCGGCGGCCCAGACGTGGTCGGGGCGGCCGCCGAGGACGGCGTCGCGGACCGAGTGGGTGTCGTCGAGGGTGTCGCCCTGGTGGAGGTAGCCGATGGCGATGCCGCGCGTCATCGAGACGCGGCCGTCGTCGGGCGGTTCCTGGCCGGTCATCACCTGGAGGAGGGTGGTCTTGCCGTCGCCGTTGCGGCCGACGATCCCGATCCGCTCGCCGCCACCCACCCCGAGCGAGACGTCGACGAGAAGCGGGCGTACGCCGTAGGCCTTCGAGACACGCTCGAGGTTGACGAGATTTCGAGACGGGCGCTTCGCGCCCTCCTCAAACCGAGGGTTATTCACTGGCCACCACGTGCGCGCCCGCGACCGGCCCGTGGGCGACCAGGACGACCCGCTGCTCGTCCGAGGCGGTGAGCGAACCGGCGACCGCCCGGGCGTGCTCGGCGGACTCGCAGAGGAACACGCAGGTCGGGCCCGAGCCGGACACGAGTCCGCGCAAGGCCCCGGCGTCGACACCCTCGACGATCAGCTGGGCGAGATCGGGCCGCAGGTCGCAGGCGGCCTGCTCGAGGTCGTTGTGCAGGGCCGCGGCCAGGCGGCGTACGTCGCCACTCGCCAGCGCCCCGACGATCTCGTCCGGGGGGTCGGGCACGAGCGGTGCGTCGGGCCTCAGCTCGTCGTAGTGGCGGTAGACGGCCGGCGTCGACATCCCGTCCTCGGACGGCACGACCACCCACCACCAGGACCCGCGGTCCTCGACCGGCGTGACGACCTCACCATGCCCCTCCCCCAGCGCCGAGCCGCCGACGAGGGCGAACGGGACATCGCTGCCCAGCCCGGCGGCCAGGGTCAGGAGGTCGTCGTCGGTGGTGCCGAGGCCGTGCAGCCGATCCAGCGCGAGCAGCGCGGCGGCCCCGTCGGCGGACCCGCCGGCGAGCCCGCCGGCGATGGGGATCGTCTTCTCGATGCGGACGTCGGCGGTGACCGGCCGGCCGTGGTGCTCCGCGAGGGCCGTGGCGGCACGGTCGACGATGTTGTGGCCGGGACGGGGCAGGTGGCTCGCGTCGATGTACGCCGCGACGTCGGTCGACACGGTCAGCTGGTCCGCCCCGTCAGCAGCCAGGGTGACGGTGAGGTCGTCGTACAGGCTGACGGCCTGGTAGACGGTCACCAACGTGTGGAAGCCGTCGGGACGTGGTGCGCCGACCCCGAGCAGGAGGTTGATCTTCGCCGCAGAGCGGACGGTCAGGCTCGAGTCGCTCACTCCGGCCATGACAGGGTCTCCGCGATCCGGGCGAACTCCTCGACGGTCAGCGACTCGCCGCGCGTCAGCGGGTCGATCCCGGCCTTGGTGAGCGCTGCTGTGGACGCCTCGCTCGACCCGGCCAGGCCGCGCAGCGCGCCACGCAGGGCCTTGCGGCGCTGGCCGAACGCGGCGTCGACGACGGCGAAGACCTGCTCGCGGCTTGCCGACGTGGTGGGTGGATCGCGCCGGGTCCAGGCGACGAGGCCGGAGTCGACGTTGGGCGCCGGCCAGAAGACCGTACGGCCGATCGCCCCCGCTCGGCGGAGCTCGGCGTACCACGCGGCCTTGACGCTGGGCACGCCGTACACCTTCGACCCCGGCGGCGCGGCCAGCCGGTCGGCGACCTCGGACTGCACCATCACCAGCCCCCGCTCGAGACTCGGCAGGAGCGCGAAGAGATGGAGGAGCACCGGCACCGACACGTTGTAGGGCAGGTTGGCCACCAGGGCGGTGGGGGGCGGCCCCGGGACGCTGTCGACGCGCATCGCGTCGGCGGCCACCACCTCGCAGCGGCCGGCCAGCTCGGGTGCGTACGCCGCGAGCGTCTCCGGCAGTGCGGCGGCGAGCACGGGGTCGACCTCGATCGCCACCACACGGCGTACCTCCCCGAGCAGACCGAGTGTCAGCGACCCGAGCCCGGGACCCACCTCGACGACCGTGTCGTCGGGTCTGAGGTCCGCGGCGCGCACGATCCGGCGCACCGTGTTGGCGTCGATGACGAAGTTCTGCCCGCGGTGCTTGGTGGGGTGGATTCCGAGCCGGGACGCGAGCACACGAACGTCCGCCGGCCCGAGAAGTGTCGGGCCGGCGGACGTCATGCCGGTCAGCCTAGGTGTGGCTCCCTCTCTTCGGCCGTCGCGCAGCAGGCCATGGGAGAGGGAGGCACACCTTCGGGGGGATCTGGCTGACCTGGGCGACGACCGGCACCGGGTCCATGGGGGGATCGGACCCGGTGCTCCGGCCGCCGAGCTGGTGCGCGGGCCGTCAGCGTGGAAGGCCGAGCGACGCGGCGCATGCCGGCCACGCGCCGTACCCGCCGCTGGCGTCGCGGATCTTGGTGGCGATGGCGATCTGGGTCCCCCGCGAGGCGTTGCTGGGCAGACCGCTGCCGCCGTACGCCTGCCAGGTGCCGAGCGAGAACTGCAGGCCGCCGTAGTAGCCGTTGCCGGTGTTGGTGGCCCAGTTGCCACCGGCCTCGCACTGTGCGAGCTGGTCCCAGACGGTGCTCCCGCCGGTGTAGTTCGTGGTGGCCAGGGTCTTGGTGCCGACGCGCTCGATCTCGGCGACCGGGTTGCGGAGCATGTCCTGTGACAGGACCCTGCGGGCGACCAGGTGGCCGTTGCGGAACGTGATCCGGTAGGTCACGTTGCGCACGCCGTCGTGGCCGCGGCGCAGCACGGTGCTCGAGCCTCGGGCCATCGACGAGTCGTCATGGGTGACGGTCGCGAACGGCACGGTCTCGCCGTCGACGTGCCTGCGGACGATCCGGATGCGGTCGAGGACGACCTTGTCACCCGGTGTCACCTGGTGGTGAAGTCCCGGGCGCACGACGTCGTGCTTGCCGACCTTGACGTGCAGTGCCTTCAGCGCCTGGGCGACGGTGTACGCCGGCACCGTGTGGTGTACCGCCTTCTTGCCGCCGATCACGAACGTCAGCCGCTTCGGCGTCGCGACCGAGATCCGCAGACCGCCGCGGGTGATGCCCGCGCCCCGGCTCACCGACAGGTGGGCGCGGTCGAAGCTGCGGTCGATCTGCTGGAGCGCGCCGCGGACATCCGTCGCGGTGACCCAGTACGTCGTCGTGTCACCGTCGACGACCAGCTCCAGCGGCTTGCCGTAGCGGACCGCGATGGAGGTGCCGTCGTTGACCGGTTGGTCGACCGCGGGGGCGACCTCGTCGTGCGATCGCAGGGAGATCCCCTGGTCCTGCAGCACGTCACCCACCGTGTCACCGGTGGCGGTCACGTGCTCGATCTTTCCGTCGACGTTGAGGGTCACGTCCTTGCCCATCGAGGCGTACCCGACGGTGGTGCCGATGATCGCGGCCATGGCGACCGCTGCGGCGCCCACCAGGGCGGCCTTGCTCGTGCTGATTCGTGCGAACTTCTGGCGCACAGCTCTCCAGACGTCGTACTCCCCGGGCCTCGGGTCGACGCCCCGCTCGCGAGCGGCTCATGGCCGGCGTACCGCCGTCATGACAAAGGCTGCGTCACTGGTACGCAGCCCCGGCGCCGGTTTCGCATGGAGCACCCGATCCCGGCCAACAGCAACGAGACGTTACGGGGGTCCTGGACGCCCTCCAACTCGTCGCACCCGGTTGTGACGAGGCTCTCGCTGTCCGAAAACCGCCAGTTACCGTGTGGAGACGGGAGTCACCAGGCGCCGCCGAACGCCGTCTCGGTATTCGCGTCGATGGCCTCACAGAGGGTGGTCAGGTCCTCGCCGCGCACCTCCGCCATCGTCCGCACGGTCAGCGGCACGAGGTACGACGCGTTGGGGCGGCCGCGGTAGGGCATCGGCGTCAGGAACGGCGCGTCCGTCTCGACCAGCACCCGGTCCCGGGGCGTCACCGCGAGTGCGTCGCGCAGCGGCTGAGCGTTCTTGAACGTGACGGTCCCAGCGAAGCTCAAGTAGGCGCCGCGGTCGAGGCACGCCCGGGCGAACCGCGGGTTGCCGGAGAAGCAGTGCATCACCCACCGCTCCGGGGCGCCCTCCGCGTCGATCACGTCGAGCACGGCGTCGTGCGCGTCGCGGTCGTGGATGACCAAGGCCTTGCCCAGCCGTTTGGCGAGGTCGATGTGACCGATGAACGACTGGACCTGGGCGTCGCGGCCGTCCGGGCCGGTTCTGAAGAAGTCGAGCCCGGTCTCGCCGACGGCACGCACCTTGTCGTGCGCCTGGGCGAGGCGTTCGATCTCCGCCAGGGCCTCAGCGAGCCGGCCCTCGGCCGCCAGGCGCGGTGCCTCGTTCGGGTGCAGCGCGACGCCGGCCACGAGCGCTGCATGCTCCTCCGCGACGCGGACCGCCCAGGCGGCTCCGGGGAGGTCGCAGCCGATCTGCACGATCCGGCGTACGCCGACCTCCGCCGCGCGGGCGATCGCGTCCTCGGTCTCCAGCCAGTCGCCGTCGGAGATGTCGAGGTGGCAGTGGTTGTCGACCACCGGGTGGGGCAACGGCTCGGGCAACGGCGGTCGCTCGCGCTCGCGGCGCTGCCCGTGCTCGGTGTCGGCGGAACGGCTCCGCATCGGGCCGTCCGGCGACGTGGTCATGCGTCCTCCCCCACGCCGTGGACGGCGTCGTACACCGTCCGCTTCGGTACGCCGGCCTGCGTGGCCGCGGCGCGGATCGCGTCCTTCCGGCTCACGCCACCGTCCTCGGCCGACGCGACGGCCGCCCGGAGCGAGTCCCGGTCGGAGGCCAGCGTCGTCGATGACACGGCCCCAGAGACCACGATCGTCACCTCACCGCGCACGCCCTCCGCAGCCCACGAGGCGAGCTCCGCGAGCCCGCCTCGTCGTACCTCCTCGTGGGTCTTCGTCAGCTCGCGGCACACGGCCGCCGGCCGATCACCTCCGAAGACCTCGGCCATGGCGGCCAGTGCTGTGGACGTCCGGTGCGGCGCTTCGAAGAACACCAGCGTGCGCTCCTCGCCGGCCAGAGTCGCCAGGCGCCGTCCGCGCTCGCCGGGCTTGCGCGGAAGGAACCCCTCGAAGCAGAACCGGTCGACCGGAAGGCCGCTGACCGCCAGGGCGGTCAGCACCGATGAAGGACCGGGGACAGCGGTCACGCGAATGCCGGCCGCGACCGCCGCCGTGACGAGCCGGTAGCCGGGGTCGGACACGCTGGGCATCCCCGCATCGCTCACCAGGACGACGCGGTCGCCGGCAACCAGCCGCTCGACGAGGCCCGGAGTCCGCGCCGCCTCGTTGCCCTCGAAGTACGACGTGACCCTGCCCTTGACGTCGACGCCCAGCTCGCGGGCCAGGCGGGCGAGCCGGCGGGTGTCCTCGGCCGCGATCACGTCAGCCTCGGCCAGCTCGGTGACGAGGCGCGGCGACGCGTCCGCCACCTGCCCGATCGGCGTCGCCGCGAGCACGAGGACACCGGTCGGGTCGGACGGAGAGGCCACATCGCCGATCATGTCAGTCCAACTACAGTTCCTGACCGTGACGACCGGAGCAGCCGCGCCCCTCGAGCGCCGGCCGATGACCGGTCTGTCGCACGACTCCGACGGCGACCCGGTACCGCTCGCTGCCGAACGCGCACGCCCCCGCAGCCGTTTCGAGGACCCGTTCGTCGGCTGGACCGCGACGCTCTCGATCACCCTGCTGGCGCTCTTCCTGCGGCTGTGGAAGCTCGGCACCCCGCACGCCTTCGAGTTCGACGAGACCTACTACGCGAAGGACGCATGGTCGCTGTGGCACTTCGGATACGCCCGCGACTACATCGACAACGACGGCGGCGTCGCCAACAAGCACATCCTGAACGGACAGACCACCGGACTCTGGAAGCCGGACGCCTCGATGACCGTCCACCCCGAGGTCGGGAAGTGGCTGATCGGGCTCGGCGAGAAGCTGTTCGGCTTCACGCCGCTGGGGTGGCGCGTGGTGCCGGCGGTGGTCGGCACCTTGTTGATCCTGGTGATGATCCGGTTCGTACGCCGCCTCACCGGCTCGACCCTGCTCGGCTGCGTCGCCGGGCTGATCCTGAGCTTCGACGGGCTCGAGTTCGTGCTCTCACGGCTGGCCCTTCTCGACATCTTCGTCGCGTTCTTCCTCCTCTGCGCCGTGCACAGCCTGGTGCTCGACCGCGAGTGGTACCGCGCCCGCCTCGCCGGGCTCGTCCCGGAGCAGATCCACGGCCCCGGCTGGGGTCCGGTGCGGGCGCTGCTGTTCCGGCCGTGGCTGCTGGTCTCGGGGATCTGCTGGGGACTCGCCTGTGGCAGCAAGTGGGAGGCGATCTACCCGCTCGCGGCGTTCGGGATCCTCGTCGTGGCCTGGTGTGCCGGCGCCCGCCGCTCGTTCGGTGTCAGCTTCGCCTGGCTGAAGTCGCTGCTGGCCGACGGCCTCCCGGCGTTCGTCCATCTCGTCCTGGTCGGTCTCGTCGTCTACATCGCGACCTGGACCGGCTGGCTCATGCACTCCTCGCAGTACGTCGAGTACCTCTCGGACACGCAGTACACCCACTACGTCTCGGGTGGCACGGACTGCGGCAAGAACATCACCTACGACAACGACAAGCAGTGGCCCACGGCCCACCAGCCGGTCAAGCACGGCCTCCCCGGGCTCGTCCAGGGGCTGGAGTCGCTGTGGTACTACCACCACGACGTCTACGTCTTCCACACCCACTTCCTCAACGGGTGCACCCACACCTATGCCTCGATGCCGCGAGGCTGGTTGCTGCTCAACCGACCGGTCGGCGTCGACGCCCAGACGGGCATCAAGCCCGGCACCGACGGCTGCGACGCACCGAAGAACAGCGACTGCCTGCGTCAAGTTCTCCTGCTCGGATCACCCGCGGTGTGGTGGGCCGGGGTGCTCGCTCTGATCGCGGCGCTCTTCTGGTGGGTCGGCGCCCGCGACTGGCGGTTCGGGATCGCGGTGGTCGGTGCTGCCTCCACGTGGTTGCCGTGGTTCCTCTACGACGGCAGACCGATCTTCAGCTTCTACGCGATCATCACGCTGCCCTTCCTCGTCCTCGCCATCACGCTCGCCATCGGCAAGCTCCTCGGCCCGTCCACCGCACCGACCCCGCGGCGTACGGTCGGCGTCGTCGTCGGCGGCTCCTACGTCGTGCTGGTGATCTTGAACTTCGCGTGGTTCTGGCCGATCTACACCGACGTCCTGCTCACCCACGCCGAGTGGCTCCAACGCATCTGGTTCAGTCGGTGGATATGAGGCTGTAGGGATCCCCGGTGAGCCGGGGATCCCGTCGCTTCCCGGCCGTTGCAACACCCGAGAAGCGACGGAAGTACGTCGACGACGGGACTGATGTGACTGGTGAGAAGCCGCATGGTCATCCCGGACCGCCGGGGTACGGTCCTGACCATGTCCGCCGGCGAAGTCGTCACCCGCCAGGTCGAGGCCTACAACGCCGCCGACCTCGGGGCGTTCCTGGCCTGTTACGCGCCATCGGTGGTGATCCGCGCGGGCGACGGGACCGTCCTGAACGAGGGCCTCGACGCCATGCGGGCGACGTACGCCGGGTGGTTCGGCTCGCTGCCCGGGCTGCATGCCGAGATCGTCAGGCGTCTCGAGCGGGGCAGCTGGGTCGTTGACGAGGAGCACGTGACCGCCACCGACCTCGACGTGCGCGCGCTGGTCGCCTACCGGGTCCGCGACGGTCTGATCGACCAGGTCGTGATCATGACCGACGAGGACGTGTCCCCCGCAGACTGAGCGCGGCTGGATCGGGAGCTTGCCTTGGTGTGTCGACCTCTCTCGCGGAGGACGGTTCGGGGTCGGCCGTCAGCGTGAACTTCGTAGCTGAACCCGATCGGTGCCGCTCGCGTGCCCGCCGTTGCTCCGAGCCGTCACGGTGACGACGTAGGTGCGGTTGTTCTTCAGTCCTTTCAGCACGGCCGAGGTGGCCTTCGGACCGACCTTCTTGGTGATGGCACGATGCCCGGCCGCCTTGGCCTTCACCCTGTAGCCCGTCAGCGGGGCGTAGTCCGGCGCTACCGCGGCGTGCCAGGTCACCTTGATGCGGTGGTCACCGCGGGCGGCGTGGACGTGGGTCGGCGGCCCCGGCGGGCACGTGCTGGTGCTGCGGCCCAGAGTGTTGTCGGGCCCCGCCGTCACGTTGGTGCCGGAGACGGTCCCCGTCGCGTGGTTCCAGCCCTTGAAGGTGGAGTTGCTCACCAGGACGTTGGTCTTCGACGAGTCCTGCCATTGGGCGACTCCCACCCCGAACGGGTCGTCCGTCGAGGTGTCGTGGCGACGGATCAGGTTGCAGTTGATGTCCGCCGTCATCTTCGCGAGCTGGCCCACGTTGCTGACGCTGATCCCGAAGTCGGCGTCGCCGCCGGTGAACACGTTGCGCTTCACTTCCACGCGGCGGGGCAAAGCCGAGGCGTCCTTCTCGATGCGGACACCGGCGCCGAACGACGCAGGCGCAGGCTCGGCATCGCTGAGCCTGATGTGGTTCTCCTTGATGGAGCCGTGAGCACCCTGCTCCATCCACACCCCGGCGACGGACCCGCTGGCGGGCTCAGGGCTCCCGATCACCGCCAGCAGGACGTTCAGCTTCAGGTCACCGTGGGCGTAGACGCCGGCGTGCTGGTAGCCGGTGATCGTCGTCCCGCCGACCTTCACCTGGTCCGTGATCGTCCCGAACATCGCTCCGACCGAATTGTCGGCCTCCACCCCGTTCTGACCGCCCTGGATGGTCGAGTCTTTGACGCTGCCCTCCGCGCCGTAGAAGAGGATCCCGTCGGCCCCGGCCCCGGCGCCGGTGGCGTCGATGGTCACGTGCCCGACGGTCATGGACTTCGGCGGGTTGCCCGCCGTGCCGTGCTCCGACTCGATGACGGCGCCGCTGACTGTGCCGGCGGCGGTGATCGTGTGGCCGTTGCCGTCGAACGTCCATCCGTTGGGGACTTGGTACGTCGAGTCAAGGGTGCAGTCACCCGCGATACTGCTGGTGTTGGTCGTCGCGTCTTCGGTGACCACGCACGTCGCACCGAAAGCCGCCTCCATCGGAAGCAACAACCCGGTCACAATCGTGGCGGCCGCGGCCACCCCCAGGAAACGCCTGGTCTGCATCATCGTGGAGTCCCCTCAGAGCTTCGTGGGCCGCTTGCTCCGCAACGATCACGAACCTGAGCCCATGGCGAGATCCCAGCCTCGGCTCAAGCGCGACGTTATGAAATAGTCAACATTGGGGATCCCACCGGGTCCGTTCGGGCAAGAGGCGAAATTTCGGGCAGGGCGGTCCCATGACCCCCGGACGTCGCATGCGTCTAGCGATGACCCGCGATCGCATGGGGCACGTAGTCCGCCCCAAGTTCGGCGACCTCGTCGTCGGTCAGCTCGACGTCGACCGCGGCAATCGCGTCAGTGAGGTGCTCGGGCCGCGTGACGCCCACGATCGGTGAGGTCACCGCTGGCTGCGCGAGCAGCCACGCGAGCCCGACCTGGGCGGCGGCGACACCGCGGCGTTCTGCGACGGCGAGCACCTTCTCGACCACGGTCCGGTCCTCGTCGCGGTAAAGGGACCTGCCGAACTCGTCGGTCTCGGACCGTGCCGTCTCGGTGTCCCACGGCCGGGTCAGCCGGCCGCGCGCGAGGGGGCTCCACGGGATGACGCCCACCCCCTGGTCCTGGCAGAGCGGGAGCATCTCCCGCTCCTCCTCGCGGTAGATGAGGTTGTAGTGGTTCTGCATGGAGACGAACCGGGTCCAGCCGTTCCGCTCGGCGGCCTGCTGCATCTTCGCGAACTGCCAGGCGTACATCGACGAGGCACCCAGGTAGCGCGCCTTGCCCGCCTTCACGACCTCGTGCAGCGCCTCCATCGTCTCCTCGATCGGCGTCTCGGGATCGAAGCGATGGATCTGGTAGAGGTCGACGTAGTCACTGCCGAGCCTGGCGAGGCTGGCGTCGATCTCCTGGAGGATCGCCTTGCGGGACAGGCCGGCGCCGTTGGGACCCGGCCGCATCCGGCCGTGCACCTTGGTGGCGAGGACGACATCCTGCCGGTCAGCGTGCTTCCACAGCGATCGGCCGGTGTACTCCTCGCTGCTGCCGGCGGCGTACACGTTGGCGGTGTCGAAGAAGTTGATGCCGGCGTCGAGGGCGGCCTTGATCGTCTGCTCCGCGAACGCCTCGTCCCTCATCCACGGTCGATCCTGGCCGCCGTCGCCCCAGCTCATGCAGCCGATGGTGATCCTCGAGACCTGCAGTCCGCTGTCGCCCAGCCGTGTGTACTCCATGCGCTCCTCCTCGGACGTGGCTGTCTCTCCACCCTGTCACGCCCGCGGTGAGCCGCTCAGCCCACGGGGCGACGTTCACCCAGCGGTACGCCGCATCGCCCGCTCGGGCCACGACGACCTCGTCTCATCGCTGGCCATGGTCATCGGTTGGGAGGCGTTCATCGTGCTGCTCGACGTCTGCGGCCTGTCGCCACGGAGGGCACGGAGGGCACGGAGCGTGACGCTGCAGACGGCGAGGGCAATCCTCGACGCCACGCTGGCACAGGTCAGACCCTGCCTGCCTGTCTGTCTGTCTGACAGAGAGGGAGACCGGGGCCGGAGACACGTCACGCGTGCGTCGGAAACGACGCACGCGTGACGCCTAGCCCCCCGGCCAAACATCGGCATCCTAGCCGCGATGGGCTCGGTTGCCGACGGAGGAGAATCTAGTCTTTCGGATGGTGTCGAGTAGTCCTTTCGGGTCAGTTCGGCCAAATTTGCCTCCAAAGATCACCGAGTTGTCAGATTTCTTGCCCAGAGCGCTCTTCTCTCGGTCACAATCCCCCCATGGACGTCCGGGATGCAGACCTGCTCAAGGAGCTCGACCCCGCCGAGCTCGGGCAGCGCATCCGTGCTGCCCGCGTGGCGAAGGGGTGGACACAGACCCAACTCGCCGGCACCGACATCTCCGTCGGCTACGTCTCGCGCATCGAGTCCGGCCAGCGCCGACCGAACAGCCAGACCCTCGACGACCTCGCGACTCGACTCGGCGTACCCACCGAGCACCTGCTCCGCGGCGTCACCGCGCGTGAGTACGACGAGATCAAGCTGACCCTGGACTTCGCCGAGCTCTCCCTCGAGACCGGCCAGCACCTCGAGGCGGAGACCCAGGCGCGCGAGGCGGTGGACCGAGCGTCCGTCGCGTCGCAAGACGAGCTGGTCTTCCGTGGGCGTTTCATCATCGCCCGGGCACTCGAGGGCCAGGGCAACATCGACGACGCGATCCTGGAGCTCGAGCCCCTGGTCTCCTCCCGCCAAGGCGGCGTGCTCCGGATCAAGGCCGCGATCGCGCTGTGCCGCTGCTACCGCGAGTCCGGTGACTTCGGGCAGGCCATCGAGGTCGGCGAGCGGGTGCTCACCCAGCTCGCCAGCTCCCCCCTGGACGCCAGCGACGAGAGCGTGCAGATGGCCGTCACGCTCGCTGCGGCGTACTTCCTCCGCGGCGATGTCGGCCAGGCCGTGCGCATCTGCCGCAAGTCGATCTCCAAGGCCGAGGGCATCGCCTCTGCCGGCGCGCGTGCTGCGGCGTACTGGAACGCGAGCATCTTCGAGGCCGAGCGCGGGTCGGTGTCGAACGCCGTCGCCATGGCCGAGCGCGCACTGGCCCTGATGTCCGAGGGTCAGGACTCGCGCAACCTGGCGCGGCTGCGCACACAGCTCGGCATCATGCAGCTCGAGCTCGACCCGCCTGACACGGCGGAGGCCCACCAGCACCTGGAGAAGGCCGCCGAGGAACTGCCGTGGTGCAGCGCCAGCCCGGTGGAGATCACCACGAACGACCTCGCCCGCGCCCGCGCCTTCATGCTCGACGGCGACCTCGATCGCGCGGAAGAGATGTGCCGGCAGACGTTCGACGTGGCGACGTCGGATGCGCCGAGCACGGCAGCGCACGCGCGGGCGCTCCTCGGTCAGATCCTGGCCGAGCGCGGTGACATCGAGGGTGCGAATGCGGCGTACCGGCAGGCGGTGTTCTTCTTGACCAGCGCAGGGGCGGACAACGACGCGGCGCAGCTCTGGTTCGAACTGGCGGACTTGCTTGAAGACGTCGGCGATCTCGACGCAGCCCGGCAGGCGTACCGCAGCGCGGCAGCCAGTACTGGACTGCGGTCCCGTACGAGGGCCGCCGTCAGCGTGTAGGGATCAGCAGCAGAAGGCGCGACCGCCGCTGCCCACGAGGTTCCGTGCGCCACCCGCGTCTGACGCGGTGGCCGGCGAGACGGCGACGATGCCCAGCGCGGCGACGAACGTGGTCGCCAGCGCAGCGAGCTTGATCCGGGTGTGACGTGCCATGTGAGTGTTCTCCCTGTGTGGTGCGTGGTCCCGAGCTCCGAGAGAAGCATGGAGCCGTCCAGGCAAATTTGGAAGTCTTGACAAGCACCCACGTGTCGTGTGTGGCCGCTGTGACTTCCTGCCGGAACGCGCCTAATGCCCCTCTGAGCGCGATCTGAACGTCTATTCAGGCCCGCTTGGTAAAAACCCAGACAATTTCAGGAATCTCCATCGCGCGCACGCGCGACGTGTAACATTGAGTCAACATCAGGTGGCAACCCCCCCGCCATCGGATGCCACATCACCGGATGGCAACCCCCCAGCCATCAGGTGGAGAGCTCGCAGGCGCCAGCCCCCCAGGCCAAATGCGAGACCGCGACTTGGATCTCTTCCAATCGCGAACAGGCCCCCCGCATTCGTGCGGGGGGTCCTTACATTTACGGGCGTTTTTACCTTTTGACAAGACCCTGACCATAAAGTCGGCTATTTACCTTCTTTACCAGGCTGGGAGCTGGACTAGACCAGTTGGACTAGATCCGGGCGTTCGACCGCCGACTCGGCGTCCATGTGCCCCGCGACAGGGGTCCCGGACACCGTGTGGCAGGCTCGCGGCCATGCCCGAGGAGCTCGACGACACGGCTCGGCAGACCCTCGACCTCGAGGCGAGCTGGTGGCGGTACGCCGACACCAAGGACGCCGCGATCCGCGTCCGGTTCGCCGAGGAGCCGGCGACGTACTACCGACGACTCGGCCGCCTGCTCGACGACCCCTCGGCCCTGAAGCACGCCCCGGTGCTGGTACGCCGGCTCCGGCGCCAGCGCGCCCGGCGCCTCGACTCGAGGTCCGACCGGCGACTCGCCGGCTGACTCGCCGGCTGAGCCGACGGCACCAGTCAGGTGACCGCGGCACCGCTCGGCGCACGCGCCAACCCTGCGGTCCACGCCAGCCGCCGACGTCCCTCGACGATGACGACGTCCTCGTCGACCGCGACGGACGGTTCTGTCGCCCGCGCTTTCCGTCGGAGGAACGGACTCTCCACGCACCGCCACGAAGCCTCGGCAGCCATCACGGCGAGGCTCAGGCCCAGGGCGACCGCCGCGACCGAAGGCCCGAGCGCGAGCACGGCGATCGCGAGGCAGGCCGGGTGCCAGAGGTACAGGGCATAGGACCGGCGACCGACGTAGCGCAGGGCCGGTACCTCCAGCAGTCGGCTCGGGGTCGAGCAGACGACCCAGATCAGCAGGGCCGCGAGTACCGGCACGACGAGCGGGACGACCAGCCCGGCCGCCGTCGGCGTCGCGGGGACCAGACAGAGGCCGAACAGGCCGACAGCTGTGACCGGGGCGAGCCCCCGCACTCGCACGGGAGAAAGACCGTGATGCGCGAGCACGGCCACCAGGCATCCCGACAGCAGTGCCCAAGCCTCGGTGTCGCTGCCCACGTAGATCCGGGAGGACCCGGCGCCGCCGTCGAACAGGACGAGCTTGCACGCGAGCGACGCCGCCATCCCACCGAGGCACAATGCCAGGGGTCCGTACCGCCAACGACGCGAGAGCACCAGGGCCACTGGCCAGACCATGTAGAACTGCTCCTCCACGGCCAGCGTCCAGATGTGCCCGAACCACGGTCCGGGAAGCGACATCCAGTTGGCGAGGTACAGCAGCGCCGGCCAGTTCCGTACGGCGGGTATCCCGGTCACTCCCTGCTGGATCACGCCTGCCACGACCACGAACACCACGAGCGCAGGAGCGAGGCGAAGCAGCCGGTTCCGATAGAACGTGGCGAACACCTGCCCCTCCATCAGGATCGCGGTGATCAGGAAGCCGGACAGCGCGAAGAAGACCATCACCCCGGCGCTCCCCGACAGCGCAGCGTGCCCGGACAGCGTGTGCACGACATGGGATCCGACGACGAGCAGCACCGCTACGGCGCGCAAGCCGTCAAGCCCCGGCCGACGGCCGAGGCGCCACCCCCCTAGCACCCGATCATCGTGCGCGCTCAAGCGCCGGTTGTCGGCACCCATGTAGGTGAATTCTTCTGAGGTGAACCGACCAGGGGTGCCAGAGCCCGCGTGGTCGGTGAAGCGGATCGGGATCGATCCTCGAGCTGCCACGACGCCCGGACGCCGGGGAACGTCTCATCCGGGAAATCCCTTGTGTTGAGCGGGATTCTCGACGGACAACGCCAGTTCTGACGTGGAGCTGAGGGGACTCGAACCCCTGACCCTCTCATTGCGAACGAGATGCGCTACCAGCTGCGCCACAGCCCCAGACGACGTCGTGGAGCCCTGGTGGAGAGCCCGTACGACGCGAAGCGAAAGGCTAGCACCGCAGATCGGGCGGGCCCGAATCGGCCCAGACCCTGTCGAGGGTCAGGACCCGACGGCCTCGCCGCCCGCTTCGTCCTTGCGCGACACCCGACGCTGAACGCGCTCGGCGGCCTCGGCTTCGCGCGCGAGAGCCGAGTCGGCCTCGGTGCGGCCGGAGGTCCAGACGCCCGTCGCGTCGAGGTCGATGGTGCGGACCGAGCGCCGGGCCGGCGGCTTCGACACGTACGTCGGAAGGGTCACCGGCACGGGGTCCCACAGCTCCGGGTCTCGGGTCTCCTTCGGCGACTCGGCGTCGTCTGCAGGTGCTGACCGCATCGGCGCGACCTCGTCCGGCGCGTCGGCCTCCACGAAGGTGGCCGGGCGCCAGGCTCGCTCCTTCCTGACCATCAGGCGGCAGGCAATCAGCCAGGCCAGCAGCAGCCCGACGGGGATCGCGGCGTACGGCCAGGCGAGTCGCTGGTCGGCGCACGCGGCGACCGTGCCCGCGGTCGCGAGGAGGAGCAGGGCGAGCACCCGGCGGCGGCGCTGCGTGGCCTTGCGGGTGGCGGCGCGACGCGCGGCGTACTGCTCGTCGGTCGAGGGCAGAGGGACGGACCGCTCGGCGTCGCGGGGCGGAGTGACGACCAGTCGGGCCATTCGCGCGCTGACCGGCTCGCGTCGGGCCAGGACGCGCATGCTCTGGGAGAACCGGTCGACGGATCGGCCTCGCACGACGTCGTCGTGGTGGCGGAGCGCCTTGGGGATCAGGTAGGCGGCCCAGGCCACGGCCAGGGCCACGAAGATGAGTCCGCTCAGGTCCACGACCCGACCCTAAGTTCGCTCGCACGAGGGCCTGCGGATGTCAACTGGTGTGTCGCGAATTCACTCGTGTGACTGGTGTGACGGAGCGAGGCGGGCCAGCATGCCGTCGGGGCACTCCTCGACGGTGATGGCGTAGATGCGGTGGTCGCGCCAGGCGCCGTCGATGTGTAGGAATCTCGGGGCGTGGCCGACCTCGCGCATGCCGAGCTTCTCCACCACCCGCAATGAGTTGGAGTTCTCCGGGCGGATCGCCACCTCGATCCGGTGCAGCCCGGCGGAGCGGAAGCAGTGGTCGATCACCAGCGCGACCGCCGTCGGCATCACGCCGCGACCCGCGACGTCGCGGTCGAGCCAGTAGCCGACCGACGCGAACTGCGCGGAGCCGCGCACGATGTTGTTGACCGTGATCTGGCCGGCGAAGCGGCCGTCGACCTCGATCGCGAACGGCATCCCGAGCCCTTGTCGCGCGTGCCGGTGCATCCGGGCGACCAACGACCGGAACGTCGCCGCGCGCTCGCCACCTCCGGGAGGGACGGTCGCCTCCCAGGGCTGCAGCCACGCCGCGTTGCGCCGGCGTACGGCGCGCCAGGCTCGGGCGTCCCGGTACCGGAGCGGGCGGAGCGTGACGTCGCCGTACTGCAGCGTCACCGGCCATCCTGCGCTCATGCGGGGTCCCCGCGGCGTTGTACGGCGGAGGAGCGGAGGGGGAGAGGCGAAGACTCTCGCTGTCCCCGCGCACAGGCAAGCGAAGCGCGTATGCGTGGGATGCAACGTCGTGGGGTGATGCTCAATGGTCACTCCCCACGATCTGTTCGACCGCGTGCAGGAGCAGCGGCTCGAGGACCGCGATGGCGTCCTTCACACCACCGCGTGATCCGGGGAGGTTGACCACGAGGCAGTCACCCGCGACCCCGGCCAGGCCACGGGAGAGGGCCGCTGTCGGCACCCCGTTGCGCACGCCGTACGCGCGGATCGCCTCGGCGATGCCGGGCACCTCACGCTCGAGCAGTGGGCGGGTGACGTCCGGCGTGAGGTCGGTCGGTGTGAGGCCAGTGCCACCGGTCGTGAGGACCACGCGCGCGCCACCGTCGACCTCCGTCGAGATGGCGGCTCCGACGGCCTCACCGTCGGGGACGACGATGGGTCGTTCGCACGCAAACCCCAATGAAATAAGGAGATCCACGAGCATCGGGCCAGTGGTGTCCTGGTACACGCCGGCCGCGGCTCGGTTGGACGCGACGACCACAGCGCCCCTCATGGCCATCGGGTCACCTCACGAAGTCGCCGGACTTGCCGCCCGACTTGGAGAGGATCCGGACGTCGGTGATGACCGCTCGCTTGTCCACGGCCTTCACCATGTCCACCACCGTCAGGCCGGCAACCGCCACCGCCGTGAGGGCCTCCATCTCGACACCGGTTCGGTCCGTCGTACGGACGGTGGCGGTGATCTCGACGGCGTCGTCACCGACCTCGAGGTCGACGGTCACCGACGACAGCGCCAGTGGGTGACACAGCGGAATCAGTGCCGGCGTCTGCTTGGCGCCCATGATGCCGGCGAGCCGCGCGACGGCAAGGGTGTCGCCCTTCGGCACACCCGCGCCGCGGAGCAGGTCGACCACCTCGGAGGAGACCACCACCCGGCCGGCCGCGACGGCCTCGCGGGCCGTGACGTCCTTGCCGGACACGTCCACCATCCGGGCCGCGCCGGACTCGTCGACGTGCGTGAGGCGGTCCTCCGTAGGGGTGGCTGACGAACCCATGGCCTGCTGCGCGTCGCCCATCACGCGCCCTGGCTTCGTTGTCGTCGACTCGACGATGCCTGCATCGCCTCGCTCCTCCGCCTTGCCATCGCACGCGCTGGACGCCGCTCGCGACGGCCGAGGTTCATCAGACACCCCTAGAACTCCTCGTCGAGCGGCAACACGGTCACTGTCTCACCGGCGGCGACCGAGGTCACGGACTCCGGCACGACGATCAGCGCGTCGGACTCGGCCAAGTCGCCGATCATGTGCGAACCCTGCGGGCCGACGGGGGTGACCGCGAGTCGGCCGTCCACCAACGAGAGCACCCCGCGCGCGAACTGGCGCCGCCCTGCCGGTGAGGGCAATTCGCGGGTGATCATCGCATCAGCCGAAGGCCGGATGTACGGCGTCCGCCCCATCAGCCGACGGATCGCCGGCAGCACGAACTGCTCGAAGGAGATGTACGACGACACCGGGTTGCCCGGCAACGTGATGATCGGCGTCGCGTCCTCGCCAACCGTGCCGGAGCCCTGCGGCTTGCCGGGCTGCATCGCGACGCCGCCGAACCAGACGGTGCCCAGCGGAGCGAGCGCTTCCTTCACGACGTCGTAGTCGCCCATCGAGACCCCGCCACTGGTGACCACCAGGTCGGCTCGGACCAGCTGGTCGTTGAGTGCGTTCAGGAACGCGCGGGGCTCGTCCGGCACGATCCCGACCCGGTAGGCGATCGCCCCTGCCTGCCGGGCAGCGGCCGCGAGCAGAAACGAGTTGCCGTCGTAGACCGAGTCGTGCGCGAGGGACGACCCCGGCTCCCGGAGCTCCGACCCGGTCGAGAGCACGACGACGCGGGGTCGTGGACGCGAGCGCACCGACGGCCGGCCAACTGCGGCGAGCAGTCCGATCTGCCGGGCTCCGAGCACCGTGCCGGCCTGGACCAGCAGGTCGCCCTGGCTCACGTCCTGCCCCTTCGGGCGGACGTGCTGACCCTTGACGGGCGCCCGGGAGATCACGACGTTGGCGACCCCGCGGTCGGTCCACTCGTAGGGGACCACCGAGTCCGCGCCAGCGGGGACCGGTGCCCCGGTCATGATCTTGACGGTGGTGCCGGGCGAGACCGCCAGCAACGTGGCCTGGCCGGCCCCGATCTCGCCGACGACGGGGAGGTGCACCGGCGACTCCTGGGTCGCCGAAGCGACGTCGGCATGCGCCACGGCGTACCCGTCCATGGCGGAGTTGTCGAAGCCCGGTAGGGCGACGGAGGCGTGCACGTCCTCGGCAGCGGAGAGGCCGAAGGCCTCCATCAGGGGCTGGTCGAAGGCAGGGAGCGGGTCGATCGTGGCGAGGATCCGGTCGCGGTGGTCCTCGACGGAGACGAGCTCGTCAGTCATGCTCCAAGACGCTACCCGCCGGGACTCGCTCGGCCGCTGCCGTCTGCAGGGTAACGTCGCCGACGACCTTCACCTTCGCGCCGAAGGTCCAGTCCCCGTTGACCGTCAGTGACGAGGCCTCCCGCAGGCTCGGGGCGCCGTCGGGGAAGCGACGCTCGAACTCGGGCACCAGCTTGTAGTACGACGCGTCGAGGTCGACGAACGGAACGTCGCCTGCGGGATTGAGCACGAAGTCCCCGCCGACGTCGTACACATCCGAGCGGAGGACGAGCAGGTCGTTGGTGGTCTTCACTGGCACGAAACGATCGCGGCCGACCTCGATCGTGCGGGCCCCCTCGAAGACCTCGATCGCGGCGCCCATCGCGGTCTCGATCTGGATCACCTCGGGCGTCGAGAGGTCGGCCGGGTCTACGGTCTTGACGTTGCGGATCAGGGGCAGACCGAGGATGCCGTGCCGGGCGTCGAGCGCCTCGGACATCGCCCGTAGGTCGAACCAGAGGCTGTTCGTCGAGCAGAACCGGTGCCGGTCCAGGTCGGCCAGCGCGGCCCGGTCCTTCTTCGAGGTCTGGGCGGTCTCGCGGAGCACGATCCGACCGTCGGACTTGCGACGCGCGAAGTGCCCGCCCTTGCGGTCCGACGACGTACGGCGGACGGCCTCGATCGCGAACGGGGCCCCGGACTCGGCGAACCAGCCGGCGATCCGGGCGTCGGGTACCGCGCCCAGGTTGTCGCTGTTCGAGACGAACACCCGTTGGTAACCCAGGTCGATCAGCCGCTGGAGAAGACCGGTGCCGCGGAGCGCGGTGTACAGGTCGCCGTGTCCGGGCGGGCACCACTCGAGGTCCGGGTCGCGCGCCCAGCTGACCGGCGTCAGGTCCTGAGAGCGCAGCTTGGGCTCGCGGTTCTGCAAGAACTCCAGCGGCAACCCGTCGATCGGGAGGTCGGCGTAGCGCGCCAGCGCATCCATGGTGTCAGTGGAGGTGCGGAAGCTGTTCATGAACATCAGCGGGATGGGGGCGTCGTGCTCGCGCCGAAGGTGCAGGACCTGCCGGGCGATCACGTCGAGGAACGACATGCCCTTGCGTACGCAGAGCAGGCTCTTGGCCCGTTCCATGCCCATCGACGTGCCGAGCCCGCCGTTGAGCTTGATCACAGCCGTCGCTCGCAGCGCGGCGGAGGCCGTCTCCTCGTCGATCTCGACGTCGTCGAGGCTCTCGCTGTCGATCGGATCGATCGACGATTCGGGGATCATCCCGGTCTCGCCGTGCTCCAGCAGCCGGAAGTAGTGAGCGAAGGTCTCGATGGCGACGGGGTCGATCCCGGCGTCGTTCATCTTGGCCCGGGCACGCTCGAGGCCGGCACTGCTCATGCCGCGATCGTAGGCTTGCGGGGTGCCACCGCCGCAATCCCGACCGGGCGATCTGCCGACCTCTGAGGCCGCTGGGGCGAAGATCGCTCTCCGGGACCAGATCCGCACCGCCCGCAACCGGCTGACCGTTGCGGAGCTGGGGTCGTTCGCTCGTGGCCTCGCCGACGTGGTGACCTCTCATCCCGACATACGTCGCGCCGCGACCGTCACGGCGTACGTCTCGGTCGGCACGGAGCCGGGAACCGGTGTGTTGCTGGAATCCCTTACTGCATTGGGGAAACGCGTCATCCTGCCGGTCGTGCTCCCCGGCATGGACCTCGACTGGGGGACCTGGCGAGGATCCACTTCGCTCGCGCCGGCCCGCTACGGGTTGCTCGAGCCGATGGATCGGCTGGGGCTCGACGCGATCGCCACGGCGGACGTCGTGCTGGTGCCCGGCCAGGCTGTCTCATCGACCGGGGCACGGCTCGGACAGGGCGGTGGCTGCTACGACCGCGCGCTCGCCCGAGTCCCGGTCGGCACGCCGGTCGTGTGCCTGTTGTACGACGACGAGGTCGGCCGCGACGTACCGGTGGACAACCACGACCGGCCGGTCACCGCCGCCGCCACGCCTACGCGGTGGGTCCGTCTCCGCTGACCCGACACGACCCGGCCGGCGGGCAAGGTCCCTGTAGGATTGGCAGTCGCCGGTGGCGAGTGCCAGCGGCTCGAGCGTCCGGACCACCGAGGAACCTGCGTTGCCCACCTACCAGTACCGCTGCACCGAGTGCGACCACGCCTTCGAGCAGTTCCAGAGCTTCACCGACGACGCGCTGACCGTCTGTCCCGTGTGCAGCGGCCGACTCCGCAAGGTGTTCAACGCCGTCGGCGTCGTGTTCAAGGGCTCCGGTTTCTACCGCAACGACAGTCGTGGCAAGGACTCCTCCGCTGACTCCTCAGGTGGCGAGTCGTCGGGATCCACGGACCCCTCCTCGAAGGAGCCGGCCACGAAGTCGGCCACGAAGTCGGCCGGTGGCTCTGACTCCGGGTCCTCGTCGGAGTCGTCTTCCTCGTCCTCTACGTCGTCCTCTACGTCGTCCTCTACGTCGTCCTCTACGTCGTCCTCTACGTCGTCATCGCCGTCGGGCACGGCGGCGCCGGCCACCACGTAGCCGACCCACCGGGGGCCTGTGGAGAGAGTCGACCGGTCCGTCCTCGAGGCGCCTACGGTCGGAGGATGCATCACACCAGCGATCCGTCGCCCCTGGCCGACCGCCGCACGCGCCTGCGCCGCGTCGTACGCCGGACCGTGCTGGCCCGCCGCCGACCGCTGGCGGCAGGGTGCGCGGCCGTCGCGGTCCTGGCCGGTGTGCACGCCGCCCGACCCGCGCCGAGCCCGACCGTCGCCGTGACGGTGGCGGCCCGCGACCTCGACTCCGGCACCGTTCTCAGGCCGGACGACGTGGTCGTGCGCCGCTTCCCGGCCGGCTCTGCACCCCACGGCGCCGCGACCGGGACCGTCGGGCGGACCCTGGCGGCACCCGTACGCAGGGGAGAGCCGGTCACCGACGTCCGGCTCGTCGGGCCTGCGCTGGTCTCGGGTTACCCCGGACGCGTCGCGCTGCCGGTGCGGATCGCCGACGCAGACGTGGTCGGGCTGCTGCATGTCGGCGATCACGTCGACCTCGTGGCGGCTGACCCGCGGGCCGGCACCGCGTCGTACCTCGCTGTGGATGTGCCCGTGCTCGCGCTGCCCGCGCCGGTGGAACAGGGCACGGTTTCCGCGGGGCTGACCGGGCGACTGGTCGTCGTGGCCGCGGCTCCCTCCGAGGTCGACCGCATCGCGGGTGCCGCGGCGACCGAACTCCTCAGCGTGGTGATTTCCCGCTAGCGTGACGCGGGTCCGAGAGGCCGACCGTCCGGGGCGGCCGAGAGGAGACAGGCATGACCGGGTTCAAGAACTTCATCCTCCGCGGCAACCTCGTCGAGCTCGCCGTCGCGTTCATCATGGCGACCGCCTTCGCAGCGGTCGTGACCGCGACCGTCGCCGTGATCATGGGCCTGATCGGCAAGGCCGGTGGACATGCGGACTTCAACTCCTACAAGCCGGGCGGCCTCCTCATCGGCGCCTGGCTCACGGCCCTGATCTCGTTCGTGATCCTGGCGGCGGTCGTGTATTTCCTGATCGTCAAGCCCTACACGGCCGCCAAGGAGCGCTACTTCCCCTCGGAGGCCGACGGGGTGCCGGCCGACGTCGCCCTCCTCGAGGAGATCCGTGACCTCCTGCGTCAGAACGGCGCGGCCGGATCTGGCTCCTCAACCGTCTGACGTCCACGTGCGAAGAACCCGGTCGGCTTCGGCCGGCCGGGTCTTCCATGTGCTAGCCGTGGTGGGGCGGCACCTGGCTGCGCAGCCACCGATCCTGGTCGTCGTCCGAGTCCGGCGCTGTCTCGGTGTCCTTCTCGTCGGACGTCGTGTCCGGCAGCACGTCGCCGAAGACGGCAGCCAGGCGGCGGCGCCGCTCCCACTCGGTCTCGTCGGTAGCCGGAGCCTCCGGCTCAGACGGTGTGACGTCGTCGTTCATCGGGTGAGCGTCAGGCGCAGAGCCCGTTGGCGAGGTTGTCCGCCGCCTGGGCCTGCTCCTGCTGACCGTTCTTCGGGTGCTTGGTCACGCCGGGGATGTGCTTGGCGTTCAGTGAGCCGTTCAGCATCGCCTTGCTGAGCACCTCGTCCTTGTCGACGGCCTTCCAGAGTGCCTGTGCCGAAGGCGCCCAGACGACGCGGTTCGGGTCGCTCGGGTCGGGCATCCACGGCGTCGTCACGAACTGGATCTTGTCCAGCCCGATGTGGCGGAACTGGTAGGCGAGGCCCACCAGCTTGGAGATGCTGCCGATGCCGGGATCGAGGGTGAGCGACTTCGTCGCTGCGTCGATGAACTTCGCCAGGTGGATCGGGTTGGCCAGGGTGTTGGCGCTGATGGCCTGGTGGGCCATCGAGGCGATGAACGCCTGCTGCCGCTTCATCCGGCCGATGTCGGAGCCGTTGCCGAGCGAGTGACGCTCGCGTACGTAGTTCAACGCCTGGTCGCCGCTGAACTTGTGCGTGCCGGCGGGCAGCGTGATGTGGCCGATCGGGTCGTTCACCGCGTGCGGGATGCAGACCTCGACCCCGCCGATCGCGTCGACCATCGACTTGAAGCCGTTGAAGTCGACGACGACGTAGTGGTCGACCCGGATCCCGGTGAGCTGCTCGAACTGCCGGACCGTGCAGCCCGGGCCGCCGATGTTGAACGCCTCGTTCCACATCACGCCAGTGGCCGGTGGCGAGATCTCCTTGCCGGCGTCATCGAGACACGAGGCGCGGTCGACGATCGAGTCGCGCGGGATGCTGATCCCATACGCGTGCTCGCGGTCGCCCGACAGGTGCAACAGGATGGTGGTGTCGGACCGCTTGCCGATGCCGGTCAGGTTGTCGATGTGGTCGCCCGGGGCGTCGCGGTTGTCCGAGCCCATGATCATGATGTTGATCGGGCCGTGCGGACCCTTGGGGACCTCTGCCGAGGGCCGGACGCCGAGCTCGTTGGTGATGTCCTTGACGTTGAGGTTCGCGTTGTAGTGCCGATAGAGGAACACCACGGTCAGGCCCGTCACCAGCGCGATCACGACCATGGTCGCGCCGACGGCCTTCGCGACCGTGTGGTGCGTCTTCGTGCTGCCCTTGCGCTTGCCGCCTTCGGTGAGACCGGCGTCGCCGGCATCGGGGGGAAGGGCAGACATCAGCGACGAACCTCGGGTAACGATCAAGGGCCCGACCTCGGGCACGGGCGGGCACCCCGAACATACGGGGTGTGACCAAAGTGTGACCAGCAGGTGGAGCGATCACAACTCGACGGCGTACCGGTGCGTAGCAGGCGTGACGGAAGATGCCCTGGGAGACAGACTGAGCCCCATGCGTCGTCTGTTCTCGGTCGTGATTTCCGTCTCGTCGCTGCTCGTCGCGGCCTGTACGTCGGCGGCGCCTGCGTCGACTCCCTCATCGGACGCCCGGGCGGCGACCAGTCACGCCAGTCGGGCCAGTGAGGCGACAGAGGCGACAGAGGCGACAGCGACAACGTCGCCCGACGGCACCCGTGGGGCCGGCTCGTTCACGCCGTGGTGGACCTACCACCGCACGAAGTCCCGGTCGGGTCACGTCACGCAGGGGGTAGGCACACCTCTGAAGCCCGCCTGGGCCAAGAACCTCGGCGACGCGGTGTACGGCGAGCCTCTCGTCGTGGGCAGCACCCTGATCGTGGCCACGGAGGGCAACCGCGTGTTCGGACTCAACGCCCGCACCGGTCACGTCCGCTGGCAGAAGTCACTCGGCACGCCCCAGCCCATGAGCGGCCTCCCGTGCGGCAACATCGACCCGCTCGGGATCACCGGCACCCCGGCGTACGACCCGTCGACCGGCTCCGTGTTCGCCGTCGCCGAGACCGTCGGCGGGCACCACACGCTGTGGGCGTTGAACGCCCGGACCGGCCACAAGCGCTGGCACCACACCCTCGACGTACTGCCTCAACGCAACCGTCGTGCCGAGCAGGAGCGTGCGGCCGTGCTGGTCGAGCACGGACGCGTGGTCGTGTCCTTCGGCGGCCTCGACGGCGACTGCGACAACTACGTCGGCTACGTGACGTCGACCTCGGTCACCGGCACTGGGCGCACGTTCCACTACGCCGTACCGACCGCACGCGAGGCGGGCATGTGGGCGCCGCCCGGGCCGGTGCTCGGCCGTAACGGGAACGTGTACGTCGCCAGCGGGAACGGTGCCGAGCTCCACGGACGGTGGGACAAGAGCGACTCGATCACCGAGCTGACCCCGAAGCGGCTGCACCGAGTCTCCGTGTTCGCCCCGGCGACCTGGCGGAACGACAACGCCCGCGACCTCGACCTCGGCTCGATGTCGCCGATGTCCGTCCCGTCCATCCACCGGGTCGTCATTGCGGGCAAACGCGGAGTCGTCTATCTCCTGCACGAGCACTTCAACGGCGTCGGCTCGGCGATCAGGAACCTGTCCGGCTGCCAGGCGTTCAGCGGGGCGGCACGGGTTGGTCGCACGATCCTGATGCCGTGCCTCGGTGAGGGTCAGGTGCGGGCCCTCCGGGTCGGGAAGTCGGGACTGCACTGGACGTGGTCGGCGAACGTGTTCGGCGCTCCGGTGATCGCCGGCTCACGGGTTTACGTCTCCGACCGCGACTCCGGGGACCTGGTGGTCCTCCGGCTCTCGAACGGATCAGTGGTGCAACGGATCGCCGCCGGGTCCCACCCTCATTTCCCGTCGGAGGTCGTCGACGGTGGGTACGTGTTCGTCCCGACCCTGAGCGGGATCACGGCGTTCCACGGCTGACCCCGCTGACTCGGGCCCGCGGCCGGACCCCTGACAAGATGGGTCGCCAACGCCCCAGTAGCTCAGTGGATAGAGCAGCCGCCTCCTAAGCGAAAGGTCGCCAGTTCGACTCTGGCCTGGGGCACCACAGGTTGACGAGAGCAGCCGACTCCACCGATGGCGAAAGGCCCGCCAGTTCGACTCTGGCCTGGGGCACCACAGGTTGACGAGAGCAGCCGACTCCACCGATGGCGAAAGGCCCGCCAGTTCGACTCTGGCCTGGGGCACCACAGGTTGACGAGAGCAGCCGACTCCACCGATGGCGAAAGGCCCGCCAGTTCGACTCTGGCCTGGGGCACCACAGGTTGACGAGAGCAGCCCACTCCACCGATGGCGAAAGGCCCGCCAGTTCGACTCTGGCCTGGGGCACCACAGGTTGACGAGAGCAGCCCACTCCACCGATGGCGAAAGGCCCGCCAGTTCGACTCTGGCCTGGGGCACCACACCGAAGTTTTCGGATCGAGCACCCTGGTGAATCGCCGGACAACCGGCCGCCGAACGACGAGAATCGAGCCCCTACCGGGCGCTCCGACCGTCTGAAGAACTACGCCGTTGTAGTTACTTCAACCCTCTGCCGTCACGTCTTTCCCACAGTTAACGTCTGCCACATGCGTATCGGACGACGCTCGAATCGGCGTGCCTCCTTGGCACGTCGCGTGGGCGCCGTCCTGCTCTTGGGAATGCTCACGGCGATGGCGCCCGTGCTCCACCCGGAGCCGGTCAGTGCGGCCTCCGGAGTCGACGACTACCCCGACCGGCTGCGCAACGCTCCGCAGGACTCGCTGGTCGACCCGTGGCAGTTCTACAACCGCGAGTGCACGTCGTTCGTCGCGTGGCGCCTCAACTCCGAGAACCAGGTCGCCTTCAACGACTACTGGCAGGGCCAGCACTGGGGCAACGCGTCGAACTGGAAGCACGCCGCCGTCGCCCTGAAGATCCCGGTCGACAACAACCCGTCCCGCGGAGCCGTCGCCTGGTGGGCGGCCGGCTCGGCAGGTTCGTCGCGCGGCCACGTCGCGTGGGTGCAGACCGTCGGCGACGGCGCGATCACCATCGAGGAGTACAACTACCTCCACGCCGGCAGGTACGACACCCGCACGATCTCGAGCTCCAGCTCCCTGTGGCCGAGCGGGTTCATCCACATCAAGGACACCCAGGTGCGCAACACGGCGGCGCCGTCGTTGTCCGGGACGCCGCAGGTCGGCAAGAAGCTGACCACCACCCACGGCTCGTGGAACGCCAAGAACCTCACGTTCAGCTACCAGTGGCTGGCCAACGGCAAGCCGATCGCCGGGGCGACGACCCGGTGGTTCAAGCCTGGTGCCGCGCAGGTCGGCAAGCACATCCGGGCCAAGGTCACCGCGACCAAGTCCGGCGCCCACTCCGGCTCGGCCCGGTCCTCCGCGACCGACGGAGTCGCCAAGGGCGTCTTCGTGAGCACGGACGAGCCGACGGTCGACGGCAAGGCCCAGGTCGGCGTGCCGCTGGCCGCAGATCGCGGTTCGTACACCCCGGCCGGCACGTTCAGCTACCAGTGGCTGGCCGGCGGCAAGCGGATCGACGGCGCGACCTCGCTCACCTTCACGCCCACCGCCGACCAGCTCGGCCAGGGCCTGAAGCTGAAGGTCGCCCTCAAGGCCCCCGGCTACAAGACCCTGCGAGTGAAGTCCGACCCGACGGGAGACGTCGTCCCCGGTCGGTTCCGAGCGAGCTCAGGGCCGACAGTCTCCGGAGTCGCGCAGGTGGACCAGCCGCTCACCGCCGACCCAGGCACCTGGTCGCCGACCGGCTCCATCAGCTATCAGTGGCTGGCCGACGGTACGCCGATCGAGGGCGCCACCGGCGCGGCGTACACCCCGAAGCCGGAGGACCTGCGCAAGAACATCGCCATCCAGGTCACCGTCAAGCAGCGTGGGTACGACGACGCCGTCGCAACGTCAGTCGCCACCCTGGGGGTGGCACCGGGCACGTTCCTCAACACCGAGGCGCCGTCGATCGAGGGCATCGCCCAAGTCGGCGTCCCGCTGACCGCCACGAAGGGCGCGTGGTCGCCGAGGGCCACCCTCTCCTACCAGTGGGCCGTCGACGGCGAGCTGGTGCCGGGCGCGACCGAGCACACCTTCACACCGCGTCCCCAGGACGTCGGGAAGCACGTGACCGTCGTGGTGACCGCCACGCGACTCGCCTACCTCAGTGCCTCCGTGCCCTCCGAGCAGACCGCAGCGACGCTCCCGGGAGTCATCCGCAACCACCACGTGCCGGTCGTCAGCGGCCGCGCGGTCGTCGGGCACACCCTGAGCACCACTCACGGCAAGTGGTCGATCAGGCCGAACGAGTTCGACTTCCAGTGGTACGTCGGTCATCACCCGATTGCGGGCGCCACCGGCTCGACATACGTGGTCTCGCCGGCCGAGGCCGGGCACCACCTCCACGTCGTGGTGACCGCCAAGCACGCCGGCTACACCTCACTCTCCGCGACTTCGGACGTCACCGACCGCATCGTCTTCGGCCGGATCGCGTTCGACAAGCCGACCATCCGTGGTCACGCGGTCGTGGGACGCACGCTGACGGCCCATCTCGACGCGGTGGACCCGACGACGGCGACGCCGCACTTCCGCTGGTACCGCGACCGCGAGCCGATCCGCGGCGCCCGATCGGCGACGTACGTCGTCCAGGAGGCCGATCTCGGCCACCGGGTGCACGTGGTCGTAACGATGCGCGCCGAGAACTGGGTCCCCCGCATCAGGCATTCCGAGTCCGTCACCGACATCAAGACCATCCCGCGTCTGCACGTGCGGACGTCGATGAAGTCCGGCCGCGTCCTGCTGCGGCTGACCGTGAGCTCACCCGGCCTGTCCGCGCCGAGCGGGTTCGTCCGGGTATGGCACGGGGACACCGTCGTCGGCCGTTTCTCTGTCGTCGACGGGCACGGCAGCCGCCTGCTCGCTCGGATGCGGCACGGCACGCACAAGCTCACGGTCGTCTATCACGGGGGTCCGCAGGAGACGGTCGGCCGGACGACGGTGTCCGTCACCATCCCCTGACCGGGGTCACAACACCTCGAACTTCAGGCCCGCGGCCACCAGCCGAGCGGTCAGCGCGTCGCCCATCGCCTGGGCCGTGGTGACCTGGCCCGCGGTTGGCGGGTTGTCGTCGAAGGCCAGGCAGAGGGCGGACTCCGCCAGCATCTTCGCCGTCTCGTCGTAGCCAGGGTCACCGCCGGAGACGCGCGTGCGGACCGTCTGTCCGCCGCCCTCACCGACGAAGTCGACGGTGAACCAGGACTTGGCTCGGCGCCCGGCATCGGGACCTTCACCCTGCGGGATCCGACCGAGGAGCGCCCGCCGCAGTGGGGGCACCTGCGCGGCCAGACCGAGGACCGCCACGGTCGTGGCGCCGCCGACGGCGTACCGCAGCGTCTTGGTGCCGGCGTAGTGGGAGTAGCGGAACTCCGGACCGTACGCCGGCAGCGCAGCGCCGCTGCGGGCCACGATCATCGGGTCGATCGTGAGCAGCGGGAGCAGCCACCGGCCGAGCACCGGGTCGCGGTGCGGTTTGCCCGCGACCGCGCGCGAGCTGCGACCGTCCGGGCGCGGCTCGATGTGGCGGCGGGCGGCGTACGCCGTGCGGCTCTGTCGAACCCGGGAGAACCCGTTCATCGCCGAGTGGAACGTGCCGCCCGACACCATCGCGCCCGCGCGGACGACCCCGCGCAGGGTGATCGGGACGTCGTCGGGCAGCCGCTGCACGGTGAAGTAGGCACCGAGGTCGTGCGGGATCGAGTCGAACCCGCACGCGTGCACGAGCCGGGCGCCGGTCTGCTGGGCCGTCGCATGGTGCGCGACGTAGGCACGGTCGACGAACTCCCTCTCGCCGGAGAGGTCGACGTAGTCCGTGCCAGCCTCCGCACACGCCGCGACGAGCGGCTCGCCGAAGTGGAGGTACGGCCCGACGGTGGTGATCACGACGCGGGCCTGGTTGGCGATGTCCTTGAGGGACACGTCGTCGGTCACGTCCGCGGTGAGCAGCGGAAGGTCGCCGAGAGCGGCGTCGATGGTCGCAATGTGGTCGCGCACGCCCTCGAGCTTCGCCGGGTTGCGGCCGGCGAGGGCCCAGCGGAGCCCGTTCGGTGCATGGCGGGCGAGGTACTCCGCGGTGAGGCGACCGGTGAACCCGGTGGCGCCGAAGAGGACGAGGTCGAGCTCGCGATCGGACGAGGAGGCGGGGGGTGACACGTCGGTCATGCACTCCATCGTCCCAGCATCGGGAACCCTGGGGCCAGACCCGCCGTCTGATGACCATGACCGTAGCGACCACACCGCGCAGGATCGTCGCCGCTTTCACGGCCCTGCTCGCCATCACCACCGCCTTCGTCGCCGGCTTCCTGGTCTCGGACGCCCGCAGCCGCGTCAGCGAGCCGGCGTACCGCCTCACCGCCGCGGGGCTCTACAACGGGCTCTCGTGCGACCGCCTGAGGCAGTGGTACGTCGACCACGGGCTCGACCAGGTCACGGCATGGGGCTGGCAGGCGCCGATGTACCGAATGGTGACCCCGATGGCGGGTGGGATCCCCGAGGACGCGACCGGCTCCGCGCCGAACGCATCGCTGGACACGCAGACCGGCAGCAGCACCGGGACGAACGTGCAGGAGGCCGGTGTGGACGAGCCGGACCTGGTGAAGACGACCGGCGGGCTGCTGGTGCGGATCAGCGACGGCAGCCTCAAGACCGACGATGTCAGCGGCGCGGTGCCGCGGCGGCTGGGCGTCGTCCCACTGGAGCGGATCGGCAACCCGCAGCTGCTCCTGTCGGGTGACCGGGCTGTTGTGATCGGTTCCGAGGTCGAGGACCCCGCGGCCGGGGCCACGCTGTTCCCGGTGGCGGCCCGGACCCGGGTGCTCACCTACGACCTCGCCGACCCGAGCGATCCCACCCTGGTCGACTCTCGGGTGTACGACGGGTCGCTGGTCACGGCGCGCCAGGTCGGTTCCGTGGTCCGGCTCGTGCTCGACGGCGGGCTCCCGTCCCTCCACTTCACCCAGCCGTCCTCGACGATCACCGAGAAGCAGTCCCTCGAGCACAACCGCCAGGTCGTGCGCGACTCGACCGTCTCGGACTGGCTGCCGCAGGTGGCGACGTACAACGGCGGGCAGGAGAGCTCGGCTTCGGTCGTCGACTGCAGCGGGGTCGCCGTGCCCGAGACGTTCAACGGTCTCGGCACGTTGGCGGTCGTGGGCTTCGACCCGGCCGACCCTGCTGCCGTGGACACGTCGGCGGTGGCGACCGGCTCGGACACGGCGTACATGTCTCCGACACACCTGTACGTCGCCATGTCGCCATGGCTGCGCATGTGGCAGGGGTTCGGCCCGGCGATCATGCCGACGGACGGGGCCCAGTCGACCCGGATCTACGGCTTCGACCTGTCGGGGACCTCGGCCCGGTACGTCGGGATGGGCTCGCTCGGCGGAACCGTGGCCGGCAGCTGGTCGATGGACGAGCACGACGGAGTCCTGCGAGTCGCAGCCTCGTCGGGTGGTGGGACCTCGGTCGTGACGTTCCGGCCGGCCTCCGGACGCCTCCTCGATGTCGGTCATCTCGACGGTCTCGCTGTCGGTCAACAGCTGAAGTCGGTGCGCTGGTTCGACGACCTCGCCGTGCTGGTGACGTTCCGGCAGGTCGACCCGTTCTACGTCGTCGACGTCGCCGACGCGACGGACCCCCGAGTGGCGGGCTCGCTGCACCTGCCCGGCTGGTCGTCGTACCTCCACCCGGTCGGACCCCACCTGGTGCTCGGGCTGGGCCAGACGTCGCCGCCGGAGATGATGATCGAGGCACCGGAAGCGATGCCCACGATGCCGCCGGTGCCGGTCCCGTCGAAGCCCGCCCCGCAGTCGGGCTCGTCCGGCCGGGGTGGACCCGTGGTCGCGACCCCCGGTCCGGTGCCGGTCGACCCGCCGCAGCCGATCGTGCCGATGCAGCGCGCCAAGGCCACCCTGTTCGACATCTCCGACCTAGCACACCCGCGCGACGTCGACACCGTGTCCTACCCGGACGGCAGCGTGGCGATGGCGGGCATGGAGCCGCACCAGGTCACCTGGCTGCCCGACCGCGGCGTACTCCTGACGGTGATCGGCTCGGGGTACACCGGCGCGACGCAGGGCGGCGACCGGGCGTGGGTGTCCGTGCTGACCGTCCATGCGGGGAGCCTGGACAGCCGGCTGCTGCCGGTACCCCCCGGCTCTCGGGTGGAGGACGTGCGCACGGTCCCGCTGGCGGACGGCCGCGTGGTGCTGGTGGCCGGCGACTCGGTGCTTTTCCTGACGGTGTGACGGCGTGACGTTGCCGCGTAGGCTCGAGCCATGTGTCGCAACATCCGCCCGTTGAACAACTTCGAGCCGCCCGCGACCTCGCAGGAGGTGCAGGACGCCGCGCTCCAGTTCGTGCGCAAGGTCAGCGGAACCACGCGCCCGTCGGCGGCCAACCAGGAGGTCTTCGACCGCGCCGTGCATGAGATCGCGCACGCCACGCAGCACCTCCTGGAGGACCTGGTGACCACCGCGCCACCGAAGGACCGCGAGGTCGAGGCCGAGAAGCGCCGCGCCCGGGCGCAGTCCCGCTACGCGAGCTGAGCCGGTGACGGTCGAGGCCACCGGCGATCTGCAGAGTGTCGTCGTACCGGAAGTCCTCCGGCACGGACGACTCGTCGTGCTCACCGGTGCCGGGCTCTCCACCGACTCGGGCATCCCGGACTACCGCGGGCCGGACTCACGGGCGCGGCAGCCGATGACCTATCAGGAGTTCGTCAGTGGCCCGGCCGCGCGACAGCGGTACTGGGCGCGCAGCCATCTGGGTTGGAGCCGGATGCGCCGGGCTTCGCCGAACGACGGACACCGCGCTGTCGCCGCACTCGACCCCGAGCTGCTGATCACGCAGAACGTCGACGGCCTCCACGAGAACGCCGGATCGCGACGGGTCGTGGCCCTCCACGGCCGGATCGCCGACGTCACTTGTCTCTCCTGCAGGAGTGCGACGAGCCGGGCCCGGCTCGAGGAACGCATGGTCTCGGCCAACCCGGGGTACGCCGCGCGCCACGCCGGCGCCCAGGTCCGACCGGACGGCGATGTCGAGCTCGACGACACCGCCGACTTCGTCGTGCCCGACTGTTCCTCGTGCGGTGGTGTGCTGAAGCCGGACGTCGTGTTCTTCGGCGAGAACGTCCCGCCCGCGCGGGTGCAACGCTGCTACGACGCCGTCGACGCGCTGACGCCCGACGACGCACTGCTGGTTGTCGGGTCGTCGCTGACAGTGATGAGTGGCTTCCGGTTCGTCCGGCGCGCCGCCAAGGCCGACGTACCCGTCGTCATCGTCAACCGCGGCACCACCCGCGGCGACGAGCTGGCCACCGTGAAGGTGGACGCCGGATGCTCGGAGTTCCTGACGACGCTCGCTGGGGCGTGCTGAGCCGGATCCCCGGGGTTTCAGCCAACCTCACACCCGCGTGACGAAGATGTGGCCCGCGGCCTCGAGGTCGAGCTCGGCCGTCTCGCCTCCGGATCCCACCAGAACCCCAGCGTCGGTGGCGGTGACACCGACGACCTTGTCGGGCAGGGCGCCGATCCGGCGGAGCGTGCCCATCAGCGCCTCGTCCTTCTGCAGCTCCTCGGATATCCGTCGAACCCGCGCGCTCGCGAGCTGGACCCCGGCCATCTCGGCCAGCAGCTCGGTGCCGTCGAGGAACACGGTGTCGGAGCCGGACTCCCCGAGCTCGCCGAGTCCCGGGATCGGGTTGCCGTACGGCGATTCAGTCGGGTGGCCGAGCAGCTCGACGAGGCGGCGCTCCACCGTCTCGGACATCACGTGCTCCCACCGACAGGCCTCGGCGTGGACAAGCTCCCAGTCCAGACCGATCACGTCGGTGAGGAGCCGCTCCGCCAGGCGGTGCTTGCGCATCACGCGCGTGGCCAGCCGGAGCCCCTCGGGGGTCAGCTCGAGGTGGCGATCGCCCTCGACCGTGACGAGCCCGTCGCGCTCCATCCGGGCGACCGTCTGCGACACCGTCGGCCCCGACTGGTGGAGTCGCTCGGCGATCCGGGCACGCAGCGGCACTATGCCCTCTTCGACCAGCTCGTAGATGGTCCGGAGGTACATCTCCGTGGTGTCGATCAGGTCGCTCACTTACTCATTGTGACCCATGGCCGGAGGGCCTGGCAGAGTGAGGGAACCACCCCTGCCGAGGAGCCCGATGACCGACCTGATCATCCCCTCCCGTTTCTGCGGGCCGCCGTCGTCCGGGAACGGCGGCTACAGCGCCGGCGCGATCTCGGCGTACGCCGGCGACGAGTGCCCGGATGACCACGCGCGGCCGTGGCCGACCGTCACCGTGTCGCTCCTGGCACCGCCTCCGCTCGAGGTACCGATGAGCCTCGCGCCAGGCGGTGACACGGGGGACGACGGCGGCGTCGTGGCGACGTACGCCGGGAAGCCCGTCCTCGCCGCGCGCTGCGCCCACGACGAGGTCACCGACGTCGAGCCGGTCGCACCCGATGAGGCGCGCGCGGCGATGGCGTCGTACGCCGGACTGGCCAGCCACCCCTTCCCGACCTGCTTCTCGTGCGGCACGGGCCGCGAGCCGGGCGACGGCCTGCGGATCTTCCCGGGCCGGGTCAGCGACGCGTCGGCCGAGGACGGTGCGGAGCCGCTTACCCGCGTCGCCGCGACGTGGACCCCCGATCCGACCGTGGCCGAGGACTACCACGCGTACGTCGACGAGCATCCGCGCGCGAGCCTGCCGGTCACCTGGGCCGCCCTGGACTGCGTCGGCGGTTGGGCCGGCGATCTCGCGGAGCGGCTCATGGTGCTGGCCCGGATGACCGCGCGGCTCGACTCCCTCCCGGTGATCGGCGAGGAGCACGTGCTGGTCGGCATGGGCCGAGGTCACGAGGGACGCAAGACCTGGACGTCCTCGACGATGTACGACGCCGACGGGCGTGTGGTTGCCAGCGCCGAGCACCTCTGGATCGCCGTCGACCCCTCGACGTTCGACTGACATGGCCCCGACCTCGGCGCCCTGGTGGCGCGACGCCGTCTTCTACCAGGTCTTCGTGCGCAGCTTCGCCGACTCCGACGGCGACGGGCTGGGCGACATCCCGGGCATCACCTCGCGCCTGAAATACCTGCGCGACCTCGGCGTCGACGCCGTCTGGATCACGCCGTTCTACCCGTCACCCCAGCACGACGCGGGCTACGACGTCGCCGACTACACCGACATCGACACGCGCTTCGGTCGGCTCCGCGACTTCGACGCCCTGCTGGCCCGCGCGCACGACCTGGGCCTGAAGGTCGCCGTCGACCTCGTCCCGAACCACACCTCGTCCGACCACGCGTGGTTCCGGGCGGCACTGGCCTCCGGGCCCGGGAGCCCCGAGCGGGCGCGCTACCTGTTTCGGAAGGGTCGCGGCCGCGGTGGTGACCGGCCGCCCAACAACTGGGAGTCGGTCTTCGGAGGCCCTGCGTGGACGCGTGTCCCGGACGGTGAGTGGTACCTGCACCTGTTCGACACCTCGCAGCCCGACCTCGACTGGCGCAACCCTGAGGTGCCGGCGATGTTCGAGGACGTGCTCCGGTTCTGGCTGGACCGCGGTGTCGACGGCTTTCGGGTCGACGTTGCTCACGGCCTGCTCAAGGTGAAGAGCCTGCGCGACCAGCGCGGCGTCGTCCCAGGCCGGCGCGATCTCCCCGGCGACCGCGAGGAGCGCGCGATGGTCGAGCGCACGGTGCGCGACGAGCCGATGTGGGACCAGCCCGAGGTGCACGACGTCTACCGGTCGTGGCGCCGGATTCTCGAGGAGTACGACGGCGACCGGATGGCCGTCGCCGAGGCCTGGACCCAGACACCGGAGTCGATGGCCCGCTACGTGCGGGCCGACGAGCTCCACCAGACGTTCAACTTCGCGTGGCTGCTCGCACCATGGTCGGCGGCGGCGTTCGCCGACGTGGTCCGCGGCACGTTCGACGCGGTGGACCTGGTCGGCGCCGCGCCCACCTGGGTGCTGTCCAACCACGACGTGATCCGCCACCCGACCCGGTACGGCGGGGGTGCGCGCGGACTCGCTCGGGCGCGGGCCGCCACGTTGACGATGCTGGCACTCCCGGGGTCGGCGTACCTCTATCAGGGTGAGGAGCTCGGGCTCGAGGAGGTCGACGTACCTCCACAGCTCCGGCAGGACCCCGCGTGGCTCCGCACCGGCCTGCCAGGCCGCGACGGCGCGCGGGTGCCGATCCCGTGGAGCGGGACGCGACCGCCGTACGGGTTCGGAACCGGCCGGACGACGCCCTGGCTGCCGATGCCCGACGACTGGAGTCGACTCACGGTGGCCGCCCAACGCCAAGATCCGGCCTCGACGTGGTCGTTCTACCGGCACGCGCTGACGGCGCGTCACCGCATCGCCCACAGCGACCCGACGGTCGAGATCGTCGAAGGCCGCTCGACGGTGCTCGACCTGCGGCGAGGCGACCTGAAGGTCCTCTGCAACTGCGGGTCGCGGCCCGTGCGGATGCCGGCCGGTCAGGTCGTGGTCGCGAGCGGTCCGCTGCTCGGTGACCGGTTGCCGCCGGACACGGCGGTCTGGCTCCGGTGATCGAAAGGGTGCGTCAGGCGTTCTTGTCGAGCGCGCCGTTGTAGCGAGCGAGACCGGTGACGAACTCGCGAAGGTCGTCCTCGGACCATCCCTTGAGCTGTTCGTCCAGCCAGCGCCGGCGGTCGCGGTCGACCGCGGACATCCGGCGCACGGCGTCAGCGCTCGCGGAGATCAGGGTCGCCCGGCCGTCGACCGGGTCGGGCTCGCGCTCGAGCAGACCGAGATCGCACAGGTGCTGGACCTGCCGGCTGATGGCGCCCTTGTCGACGTTGAAGCGCTCCGAGACCACGGAAGACCGCTGCGGCCCGTCGGCTGCTAGGAACGTGAGCATCAGGTAGGACGCGGGTTGCAGGTCGGGATGGACCGCCCGTGCCCGCTCGCCGATGACCCGCTTGACCCGCCGGATCAGGACACCCAGCTCCTGCTCGAGACGGCCCAGCTCGTCAGCGCGCGACATGGCGCCGCAACCTACGCCAGGCGGTGATCACGACACAAGGTTGCCACGGGCAACCTGAGCGAGTGAGCGGCCCGACCCTCGCGTGGTGTCTCGAAACACAGACGACCCGCAGGTGTGACCACGGAAGAATCCGGGTCCCTCCGGCCGGACGTGGGCCGGATCACCTACGGGTCGGGTGTCTGCGTTGGGTTGCCAGCAGTACTTCGGGCTGGCCGGTTGCTGCTAGACCGCAGCCACCTCACGCGTCCTATAAGTACTCAACTCTGGACCACCTCCTTTCCCGTGTACGACGACGCTATCGCGCCGAGTCAAACCCGCTCAACAGGTTTCAACATGTGTCGCGACCGGGTCACGCGCCCGCGTGACGGCCCGGCGTCGCGACGGCGTCGGAGCCTCTGGAGTCCGAGTCGCTAGAACTTGTTGTGGCAGAAGTACATCGGCTGCAGCGAGTTCTTCTTCGTGCTGTCGGGCGAGTCCCGGAAGTGTTCCACGCCTTCGAACTTGATGCCCGACTCGCTCCCGTGCGTGCCCTCCGTCTTCTTCGTGTCGTCGTACGTCAGGTACGGCTCGACGTAGATGTCCGCGTCATCATCGGTGAGCAGCTGAGCGATCCTCTTCAGGAACTCAGCGGTCGCCTCCAGCGACTCGTCCTCAGGATCCGGGACGCGTACGTAGAGCAGATACTCCTCGCGAGGCCCTGCCATGATCGTTCCCCCCTTCATGACCACGAAACAGTCATGCCTGCCACACACACATGCGGCCAGTCCAGAGTCTTCCTCCCTCCGGACCCCGTCAAGAGCTCACCGTGGCGGACGCGGCTGCCAGCGGCTCATCTTCCGTTGCACCGAGCACATCCGCGAGCTCGTCGCGCGTGGCGATGCCGAGCTTGCGGTAGACCGCTGCGAGGTGGGTCTCGACCGTCTTGATCGTGACGTAGAGGTCCTCGGCGATCTGCCGGTTGGTGCGACCGGCTGCGGCACGTCGCGCGACCTGCTTCTGGGCGGCGGTCAGCGACCTGGGCCCGGTCGCGCGGACCCGGCGGGGGCGCCCACCCGCAAGCACCAGCTCGCGGCGCGCGCGCTCCTGGAGGCGTTCCATCCCCATCTCCCCGGCCATGTCGACGGCTCGGTACAGGGCCTCGCGGGCTTCCGGGATCCGCTCGACCCGTCGCAGCGCGGCGCCGTACGACGCGAGCACCCGGGCGATCACCGGCCGGCGCGGCGTCGACTCTGCCAGGTCGACGGCCTCAGCGAGCAGGTCGACCGCCGGCCGAGACGATTCGAAGGAGGCGCGCCGCCGCAGGGCCTGCGCCAACCGGAATCGCGGACCATAGGTCCTCCGGATCGCGACCTCACGGTCGGCCTCGCGCACGGCGCTCTCCCGGTCGCCGAGTAGCGCGTAGGCGTGGCTTGCGACCAGGTGCGGGTCCAGCTCCACCTCGACCGCCGTGACGGGGCCGTCGACTTCGGCGGAGAAGTTCTGCGCGGTCAGCATCTCGAGGACACGCTCCGGCTCTCCCGTGAGCAACGCACCGAGCGCGGGATAAAGCGTGGCCTCACCTGTCCTCGCCGCCAAGAGCTCGCCCGCCGCCGCATAGTCCCCCCGCTCGAGAGCGATCCACCCGCGGATGAACTGGTAGCCCGCGGTGAACCGGGACCTCTCGAGGTGCGCCGTGCGCTGCTCGGCGAGAGCGATGGCCGCGAGCACGTCCTCGTAGTCGCCCTTGCCCAACGCGCTGAGGAGTCGGCGATGCTCGAGCTCCGACTGCAGGGACGGCGCGGACGTACGCAGCCGGGAGACCGACGGGCCCAGGCGCTCGAAGATCGCGTCCGCCTCCGCCACCTCGTCGTCCGCGAGGAACGTCGCCGCCTCGAGCGCGGCTCGGGCATCCCACACCGAGAGCGTCCCGTCGTCGAATCCGTCCAGAGCCGCAACGGCTCGACGCAGGTTGTCGACCAGGCCCCGCGTCGTGCCGTGCTGCATGGTGCGCTCGAAGATCGCGACGGTGACCAGCAGGTACCGCTCGATGTCGCGCTCCACGGGGAGGTCCGGGGCGTGGATCTCCGCCAGGCCGGGAGGCAGAGTGAGTCCGGGCTCCACGGCCATGAAGACGTTCCCGAGCAGCTGGGCCTGCAATCGCACCTCGGCCACTGACTGACCCGTGGGTTCCAGCTCGACCACCCGCTCGTGGAGACGACCGAGGTCGGCGAACAGGCCCGCGTCGAGGAGGACGTCGAACAGCTCGGCTGCGGCGGTCAGCATCATCGGTCGGTCGTGCGTCTCCATCACCGCCTCGAGGTGCTGGCGGGCGGCGTCGAGCTGACCCAGCGCGTGCTCGGCGCGGGCGAGGTTCACCGAGATCCGCGGCTGCTCGTCGGCCGGAGCCGGTTCTTCCAGCGCCCGACGAAGCAGCTGGGTCGCGAGGGCGATGGAGCCGGCCTCGAGGGCAGCCTCTCCTTCCTCCGTCAAGAACGCCGCCACCTCTACATCGCCCGAGCCGGGCGAGTTGACGAGGTGCAGCGCGACAGACTCGGGCGGTTCGCCACTCAACCAGAGCAGCCGGGCCGCCCGGGAGTGAAGCTCGCCCTTCACCACGTCGGGCAGCTCGGCCTCCACTGCCGCTCGCAGCAGGGGGTGGAGGAACTCCACGGGGTCGCCGTGCTGCAGGATGCTGGCCACCTCGAGCCGGGAGGCTTGAAAGACCGCGGTCGCCTCCTCCAGCCGCGCCAGCTCCGCCGCGAGGTGCAGCGAGCACCCGTCTCCCATGACCGCCGCAGCCTGCGCCAGCGCAGTGGCCTCGGAGCCGAGCTCGCCCAGCCTCCAGGCGACGGTCCGCCGTAGGGACAGGGTGCCGTTGCGGACGAACGACTGCCGGTTGAGCTGGGAGTCGGTCTGGTAGGGCCGCAACAGCTCGTGCAGGTAGAAGGCGTTGCCGCGTGAGACCTTCAGGCACTCGTCGACGAACGCGCTGTTGGGTGGTTGACCGAGCTTGTCGGTCACGACGTCGGCCACAGCCTCTCGCGAGAGCGTCGCTGGCGAGAGCACGTGGCAGTCGGGCTGGGCCGCCATCGCGGCCAGGAGCCCCTGGACCTCCGGATTCTCCACAGGTCGGCTGGCGACCAGCATCGTCACCGACTGTGCGGAGATGTCCGCCTGGACGTCGAGCAGCACGCGCAGAGACGCTCCGTCGGCCCAGTGCGCGTCGTCGATCGCGAGCACCACGGGCGAGCGCTCCGCCAGCCAGGCAACGAGCCATTGGCACCCGTAGTCGACCCCCTGCGAGAGGTCGGCGCCCGGCGTGAACAACGGGATCGCGAACCTGGCCGCACCATCGAGGGCATCGACGCCACCCGCCTCCTCGACAGCGGGTCCCAGCAGGCGCCGGAGCACCTCGAACGGCGCCGCCGACGCCAAGTGCCTCGCCCGGACCACCCAGGTGCGGGCGCCGCTCTCGCGGCCGCACTCCACGGCGTAGTCCATCAGTGTGCTCTTGCCGCGACCGGCTCTTCCTTCGAGCACGAGGCAGCTCCCGCGACCTGCCCCGAGACGGTCGAGGGCTGCGTCGATGGCCGAGATCTCTTCGGTGCGCTCGTACAGCCGGCTCGACATGTCCTCCCCCTGAGTTGAGCCTTCCCACGATGGTGACAGAAAGGGGGGCAAACGACCCGCGAGTTTCCGCCGGGTCCCCAAGCTCGATCAGGTGACGGCGAGAATCGGGAGCGACGTTCTCGAGCCAGAGGCGCCGGCCATCTCTGCGGCGGCGTACTCCTCGACCTGACGGCGATGGGTGCGGCGGAACGTCGAGCACTTGGAGTCGCCCGGATCGGTCATCTGGTTGTGCGCACAACCGCCCATGCACGTCGGGAGCGCGATGCAGGCACGACACCCCTCGTCGGCGAACGGGTCGTAGCGGAGCCACTTCAGGACCCGGTCGTTCGGGTCCTGCCAGGACCGGAGGTGACCGATCACCTCGTGCGAGTTGCCGACCGAGTCGACGCACTTGTAGAGCTCGCCGCGTGCACCCACCACGAGCTCGTTGGTCCGCACCGCGGTGCACGGCGTCGAGGTGGGCCCTGGCAGAGCGGGCTTGGCCAGATCACGTTCGTAGGCGGCGGCGAGGAACTCACGCTCGACCTCGGCGAACTCGGGCATCGTGAAGCAGTGGGCCCGGTAGCTCTCACTCGGAGCTCCGGCCTGGTCGGGGTAGGCCACGATCCTGCCCGGGTAGACCGTCACTCGGCCGGCCAGGCCGTGTTCCACGAGCAGGTCGAGCAGCCGGAGGTACTCACTCGCGTTGGAGGCGTCCAGGTTGACCCGGATCGAGATCGGAAGCAGATCGGCGCACGCGACGACGTTGTCCAGGATGACATCGAAGGTGCCACGACCATTGCGCAGCGGTCGCATCAGGTTGTGCGTCTCCGGAGGGCCGTCCACGGTGATCTGAGCCTGACCGACCTCGAGAGCTCGCAGCCGGCGCGCGACGTCGGGCGTCAGCAGGTAGCCGTTGGTGACGATCATCGCGGCGTACGACACGTCGTGCTCAGCCGTGCGGGCGAGGAACGCCTCCGACAGTCGGTCGATCCGGTCCTGCGCGAGCAGCGGCTCACCGCCGTACCACGTGACGTGGAATCGCCGGATCGTGGGCACCTGGGCGTCGAGCACCTCCAGCAGCAGACGCTCCGTCTCCGCGTCGAGCATCGCCGTCGGCTTGTTCTCGAAGCAGTACGGGCAGTCGAAGTTGCACCCCAGACTGGTCACGATCGTCAGCCCGAACGTGGTCTGGTCCGCGGTGCCGTCGCGATAGCGCCGCTCGAGGACCGCCAGCTCGTCGATGTCGTCGCTGACCAGCATGCGCGCCAGCGTGAGGTCACGCAGCACCTCGACTGGAGGCATCCGAGTGTCATCCCCCTCGAGGAACGCCAGCACGTCCTGCCAGAGGGCAGCGTCCACCGCAAGCACCCGACCGGAGAGACCGTTGTGGATCCACGTCCGGTCGCCGCGCTCGACGACGACGTTGTAGCGCGACTGGCGCATCACCATCAGGCCTGCGCGTAGTCGTCCCCGGGCATCTTCGAAGGGCAGGAACCACCGCCGTAGAGCGTCAGCGTGACGTTGACCCATTCTCCGCTGCCGTCGCCCGGCACAGCATGGTGATCTTCCTTCACCACGATCCGGTCAGCTTCGTTCAGGTTCTCGGCGAGGTTCCTCAGCCAGGCGCGCACGGCGTCGGGCTCCGTGCCCACGTCCTCGGGCACCTCGACGCGGAAGTCGTAGTTCTCCGGTGGTGGACCCACCACGTCGCTCTCGTCGGAATCAGCCATTTCAATCTCCCCCCGTCACGACCGCGATCATTACTGTCACGTAGCCGCTCCCGAGCTTCCGTGGGTCACCAGGTTCCGCCTGGGTCGGGCAGGACGTCAAGATGCGGCCGGGGCGGAACGAGCCGTGAGGTCAGCGACGTGCGGCTGAAGCGCGCCCGCGAGCTCGTCGCGGGTCCTGATCCCCAGCTTGCGATAGACGGCCATCAGATGGGTCTCGACGGTCTTGATGGTCACGAAGAGACGCTCGGCGATCTCACGGTTGGTCAGCCCTTCGCCAGCAAGCACGGCCACCTGCCCCTGCGACTCCGTGAGCGACGTCGGCCCCGTTCGCCGCGCCCGGCGCGGCCGGCCGCCGGCGAGGAGCAGCTCCTGCTGGGCACGGCGGAGCACCCGCTCCATTCCCATCTCCGTGGCCAGGTCCGCCGCCCGGTAGAGGACGTCGCGAGCCGCGGGCGCGTTGCCCGCCCGCTCCAGCGCGGCGCCGTACGACGCGAGCACCCGGGCCAGCACAGGACGGGCCGGCGTTGTCTCGGCCAGGGTGGCAGCCTCCTCCAGGAGACCGACCCCCTCCCGCGCTGGGACGAACGACGCGCAGCGACGCAAGGCTTCCGCGAGCCTGGTGGCAGACCCGTAGCGACGGCGTATCTCGAGCTCGCGGCGCGCCTCGGCCGCGGCCCGGTCGCGGTCACCGAGGATGCCGTGAACGTGGCTGGCCAACAGGTGGGGCTGGAGCTCGGCCTCGATCGGACGAACGGATGAGCCGGGCTCGACGGAGAGTCCGAGCTCGTCGAGCATCACCGCCGCCCGGTCGGCGTCACCCGCGAGAAGCGCGCCGAGCGCCGGGTAGACCAGTTCGTTCCCGAAGCGATCGCTGAGCAATGTCGCTGCCAGGGCATAGTCGCCCTGGTCGAGCGCCAGCCGCCCGCGGATGAACCGGTTCGTACCCTCGTATCCGATGAGTCGGTGTCGGGTCGTGTACTCCTCGGCCCGCTCCATGGTCGCCAGTACGTCCTCGAACATCCCTCGGACCAGGCCATGAACCATCCGGCGATGGGTGAGCTCGGCCTGGAGGTCGGGGCGCACACCCGCCAGCCGCGCGACAGCTGGTGCCACGCGATGCAGCGCCGCGTCGGCCTCGTCGAGGTCGTCGTCGGCCAGGTAGGTCGCAGCCTCGATACCTGCCCTGACGTCCCAGTCCGTGAAGTCGTCCGGAGACTCAGGAAGACTCGCGATCGCCCGACGCAGGTTGGCCATCAGGCGCCCGGTGGTGCCGCGTTGCATCGTGCGCTCGTACACGCTGGCACTGACCAGCAGGAAGCGGTCCACGTCGCGGTCCGTCGAGAGCGAGGCCGAGTCGATCTCCGACAGCTCCGGCGGCAGCTCCTTCAGTCCGGCGTCGACGCTCATCGCGACATTGACCAGCAGCGCCGCGCGCAGGATCACCTCGGCCTCGGTGGTGCCGTAGGGGCGCAGCGCCAGCGCACGGTCGTGCAGCTGGGCCTTGTCGGCGAACCGGCTGGTGTCCGTGAGCACGTCGAACAGCTCACAGGCGGCCTGCAGCGCGACCCCCCGATCTTCGGAGTCCAGGGCTGTCTCGAGATGCTCCCGAGCGGGGCCGAGGTCCAGGGCCACGTGCTCCGCCTGCCCGAGGTGGAACAAGATGCGGTCGCGTTGTTCCGCTGGGGCAGGTTCGTCGAGCGCGCGTCGCAGCAAGCGCGTCGCCACCGCGACCGAGCCGGCCTCGAGCGCGGCCTGCCCCTGTTCGCAGAGGTACGCCGACACCGCGGCGTCGCCGGATCCGGGTGAGGCGACGAGGTGCTGGGCGACCGCTCCGGGATCCTCGCCGGTGTACCAGAGGATGCGTGCCGCCCGGGCGTGCAGCTCGCCGGACACCACGTCGGGCAGGACCGCCTCCACCGCGGCCCGCAACAGAGGGTGCAAGAACTCGACGGGGTCTCCGTGCGCGAAGACGCTGGCGACCTCCAGGCGGGCCGCCTCGTGCACGGCGACGGCCTCCTCGAGCCGGGCCAGCTCAGCCGCATGGTGGAGCGAGCATCCGTCACCGAGCACGGCAGCGGCCTGCGCCAGTGCCGAGGCATCGGGCCCCAGCTCCCCCAGGCGCCACGAGACCGTCCGGCGCAAGGAGAGCGTGCCGTTGCGCACGAAGGCCCCCTGGTCCGGCTGGACGTCGGCCTCGAAGGCGCGGAGCAGCTCCCTGAGGTAGAACGCGTTGCCCCGCGACACCTTGAGGCATGCATCGACGAAATTGTCCGGTGCGGGTCGTCCGAGTAGCTCGGCCACCACCTCCGCGACCGCTTCGCGCGAGAGCGCGCCGGGGACCAGCATCTCGCAGTCGGGATGAGCAGCCATCCCCGCGAGGAGCCGCTGCACCTCGGGGTTCTCGACCGGCCGGCTCGCGATGAGCATCGCCACGCGCTGGACCGAGATCTCGGCCTGGACGTCGAGCAGGACGCGCAGCGACGCTCCGTCGGCCCAGTGCGCGTCGTCGATCGCGAGCAGCAAGGGATTGCGCTCGGCCAGCCAGGCGATCAGCCACTGGCAGCCGTAGTCGACGCCCTGGGACAGGTCGGCTCCCGGAGTGAACAGCGGGATGGCGAATCTGGCCGCACCCTGCAGGGCGTCGACACCGCCCGCTTCCTCGACGGCCGGCCCCAGCAGTCGCCGTAGCACCTCGAACGGCGCGGCCGAGGCGAGGTGTCGAGCCCGAGCCACCAGGGTCCGAACCCCGCGTTCGCGTCCACGCGCGGCGGCGTACTCCACCAACGCGCTCTTGCCGCGACCCGCTCGTCCCTCCAGCAGGATCGAGCTTCCCCGGCCATCGCCAAGGCGCGCAAGGGCGACGTCGATGGACGCGGTCTCCCCAGTGCGCTCGTACAGCCGGCTCGGCATCTCCCCCACCACCTCGATGAGCCTTGTCGAAGATGGTGGCACGACTGAGCCCCGGAGGAGGCGCGAGTTTTCTCAGGGTGGACGGGCACCCGTACTCCGCAAACCTCAGGGTGGCGACCCTGACGACTGGAAAGCGCTCAGCCCCGACTCTCGAAGTATGAACACGATCGCCACCCAGTCAGCCCCGATCTCCGGCCTGTTGTCACTGGTCGCGGGCGCGCTCGAGCCGATGGGCATCGGTACGCCGACCGGTCCGACCGCGACGCCTACCCAGACGCCGGACCTGTCCGCCGTACTCGGTCAGCTCGCTGGCGGCTGGATGGCGGTCAAGGACGACGGCCAGGGTTGGATGCTGCTGCAGTTCGCTCCCAACGCCCAATCCGCCGCAGACTCCGACCCCACACCGGTCGTCGAGGTGCCCGCAGCGGAGGCTCGCCCGATGCCGGAGCGACCCGACTTCGGCGCTCGCGTCCGCCGCGTCCACACCGCCCTGACCGAGCGCGAGCGCGAGGTGCTGTGCCTGGTCGCCGCCGGCGCCACCAACCGCTCGATCGGCACCCGGCTGTTCATCTCGCCCAAGACGGCCAGCGTCCACGTGTCGCGCATCCTGACCAAGCTCGACGCCACAACCCGCACCGAGGCCGCCGCCCTGGCCCACGCCTCGGGCCTGGTGCAGCCGTGGGCAGGCGTCGAGTCGACCTTCGACACACGCCCCGCGATGCAGGCCGTCGGCGCCTAGGCGACCGCGCTCTCCGCGGGGGCCACGAACTGCGCGTTGTACAGCCGCGCGTAGGCACCGTCGTCGTCGAGCAGGGAGTCGTGGGTGCCCTGCTCGACGATCGCGCCGTCCTCCATCACCAGGATCAGGTCGGCGTCGCGGATGGTCGAGAGCCGGTGGGCGATCACGAACGACGTACGGTCGCTCCGCAGGGCAGCCATCGCGTGCTGCAGCAGCACCTCGGTCCGGGTGTCGACCGACGACGTGGCCTCGTCGAGGATCAGTAGCTCGGGGTCCGACAGGAACGCACGGGCGATGGTGATGAGCTGCCGCTCGCCGGCCGACAGGTTGGTGCCGTCCTCCTCGAGGACGGTGTCGTAGCCGTCGGGCAGCGAGTGCACGAAACGGTCGACATACGTCGCGCGTGCCGCCTCGAGGATCTCGTCATCCGAGGCGCCAGGCCGGCCGTAGGCGATGTTGTCGCGGATCGTGCCCTCGAACAGCCAGGTGTCCTGCAGCACCATCCCGATCTGCCGTCGCAGGTCGGCGCGTGGCATCGCGGCGATGTCGACGCCGTCCAGCGTGATCCGGCCGCGGTCGACGTCGTAGAAGCGCATCACGAGGTTGACCAGCGTCGTCTTGCCTGCGCCGGTCGGGCCGACGATCGCGACGGTCTGACCGGGCTGGGCAACGAGGGAGAGGTCCTCGATCAGCGGGGTGTCGGGGCTGTAGGAGAACGACACGCGCTCGAAGCGCACCTCGCCGTGCCGCTCGCCCTCGGGCGCCGGGGTACCCGTAGCGTCAGCGTCCTGCTCCGGCGCGTCGAGCAGCTCGAAGACGCGCTCCGCGCTGGCCACGCCCGACTGCAGCAGGTTCGTCATCGACGCGACCTGGGTGAGGGGCTGGGTGAACTGGCGCGAGTACTGGATGAAGGCCTGGACGTCTCCCAGCGAGATCGAGCCGTTGGCCACCTTGAGCCCACCCAGGACGGCGATCACCACGTAGTTGAGGTTCCCGATGAACATCATCGTCGGCATGATCAGCCCGCTCACGAACTGCGCCCCGAACGACGCCTCGTAGAGCTTCTCGTTCTCCACGGCGAAGGTCGTCTCGACCTCCTCCTGGCGACCGAACACCTTGACCAGCGCGTGACCGGAGAACGTCTCCTCGACGTGCGCGTTGAGCCGGCCGGTACGCCGCCACTGGTCGATGAACATGCCCTGGCTGCGCTTCATCACCTGACCGGCGACCACCATGGTGATCGGCACCGTGACCAGTGCGACCAGCGCCAGCTGCCACGAGATCGAGAACATCAGGACCACCACGAAGACGACGGTCAGCAGCGAGGTGAGCAGCTGGCTCATGGTCTGCTGCAGGGTCTGGCTGATGTTGTCGATGTCGTTGGTGACGCGGCTGAGCAGCTCGCCACGCGGCTGCTGGTCGAAGTAGCTCAGGGGCAGCGCGTTCACCTTGTCCTCGACGTCCGAACGCATCCGCTTGATCGTTCCCTGGACGACGTCGTTGAGCAGGTAGCCCTGGAGCCAGCTGAGCGCGGACGCCGCGACGTACACGCCCAGCACCAGCAGCAGCACGTGGCTGACTGCCGTGAAGTCGACGCCCTGACCGACGACGAAGTCCTTCATCGAGGCGATCATCGACGCCTGCTTGTCGTCGCCCTGCGCCTGCAGGCCCTCGACGACCTGCTGCTTGCTGGTGCCGGCGGGGACGTTGTCGGAGAGCTGGTTGGAGAGGACGCCGGCGAAGATCAGGTCGGTCGCCCGGCCGAGGATCCGGGGGCCGAGGGACATCAGGCCCACGCTCGCCACCGCGAGCACGATCACGCCGATCGCCTTGTTCTTCTCGGGCGCCATCCGTCGGACCAGCCGCTGGGCGTTGGGCTTGAAGTCGTTGGCTTTCTGGCCGACCATGCCACCGCCGAAGGGGCCGCGCCCGGGGCCGGGGCCGGCCTGGACGCGCTCGGTCTCCTTCAGTTGACCGACGGGCTTCTGCGTGTCGGTGGTCATGCCGCCTCCTCCGCGCTCAGCTGGGAGGCGACGATCTCCTGGTACGTCGGGCAGTCGGCGAGCAGCTCGAGGTGGGTGCCACGCCCGACGACCACGCCGTCCTCGAGCACGAGGATCAAGTCGGCGTCGCGGATGGTTGAGACGCGCTGGGCGACGAGCACGACGGTGGCGTCGCGAGTCACCGGGCGGAGCGCGGCTCGCAGCCGGGCATCCGTGGCGAGGTCAAGGGCCGAGAACGAGTCGTCGAACAGGTAGATCTCGGGGCGTCGTACGACGGCGCGGGCAATCGCGAGCCGTTGCCGCTGGCCACCGCTGACATTGGTACCCCCCTGCACGATCGGAGCGTCGAGCCCCTCGGGCATGGCGCGCACGAAGTCGTCGGCCTGCGCGATCTCGAGCGCCTCCCAGAGCTCTTCGTCCGTCGCCTCCGGCTTGCCGTGCAGCAGGTTGGACCGCACAGTGCCACTGAACAGATAGGCCTTCTGGGGGACCAACCCGATCACCGACCAGAGCCGGTCGGGCGCCAGACTGCGCACATCCACGCCACCTACCGAGACCGAGCCGGCGGTGACGTCGAAAAGGCGGGGCACGAGGTTGACCAGGGTGCTCTTGCCGGCGCCGGTCGACCCGATCACCGCGACCGTCTGCCCGGGCGCGGCTTCGAACGACAGGTCCCGCAGCACCGGCACGTCGGCACCGGGGTAGCTGAACTCCACTCCGCTCAGGCGGAGGGAGCCGCGCTGGGTCAGGTCCGTCACGGGGTCGTCGGGAGCGGGCACCGACGTCGAGGTGTGCAGCACCTCCATGACCCGGTCGGCACAGACCGCCGACCTCGGGATCATCATCATCATGAAGGTGCCCATCATCACCGCCATCACGATCTGCAGGAGGTAGGAGAGATAGGCCGTCAGGGCGCCCACCTGCATCTGTCCGGACTCCACCCGGTGACCGCCGAACCACAGGACCGCGACCGACGCGACGTTCGCGACCAGCATCACGGTGGGGAACATCAGCGCCTGCCAGCGCCCGGCCCGGATGGCCACCGCGGTCAGGTCGCGGTTGGCGGTGTCGAAGCGCTCGGTCTCGCGCGGCTCGCGCACGAAGGCGCGGACCACGCGGACACCGGTGATCTGCTCGCGGAGCAGCCGGTTGACCTCGTCGATCCGACTCTGCATCAGCCGGAAGCTGGGCACCATCCGCGAGATGATGATCCCGAGCAACACCGCGAGCACGGGCACGGTGACCGCGATCAGCCAGGACAACCCCACGTCCTCGCGGATCGCCATCACGATGCCACCGACCATCATGATCGGCGCCATCACCATCAGCGTGCACGACAGCAGCACGAGCATCTGCACCTGCTGCACGTCGTTGGTCTGGCGGGTGATCAGGCTCGGCGCCCCGAAGTGCTGCACCTCGCGCTGGCTGAACGAGCCGACCCGGTGGAAGATCGCGGCCCGCACGTCGCGGCCGAGACCCATCGCCGTACGTGAGCCGAACCAGACCGCGCTGATCGAGCAGCAGATCTGGACGAGCGCGACGACGAGCATGATCGCGCCGGTGCGGACGATGAAGCCGGTGTCGCCGGTGACGACCCCCTTGTCGATGATGTCGGCGTTCAGGCTGGGCAGGTAGAGCGCCATCACCGTGCCGACGAACTGCAGGGCGACGACCGCGGTCAACGGACCGCGGTACGCCGCGAGGAACCTCCGGACGAGCGTGATCAACATCTGGTTACTTCTCTCCCCGTGTGGCGACCCCCGAGAGGAGGAGGTCTGCGATCTGGTCCGCTGTGAGCGCGGGATTCAGGCCGAGCTCCGGACGGCTGGCGCCGAAGATCAGGCTGCGAAGCGCGATCGCCGCGACCTCGGGCTCGACCGCGAGCTCGCCGCGGTGCTCCTCGAAGATCGACGTCAGTCGGCCGTGCAGCTCGGCCTGGGCGTCGAGCACGAACTGGGGTGGCCCGAAGTGCTTCTTGACCGGGTCGGCCTTCTGGGACTCCTCGTCCCACATCAGGTGCGCGCGGACGGCGATCATCACCGACATCGTCATCCGCATCCGGTCCAGCACCCGCTGGGCCGCGACCACGACCTTGTCCCGGAGCCCGGACAGCCCGGCCATCGCGTCATCGAATGCGGCCTGGCCGTCGGCCGGGTTGATCGCCTCCTCCGCGGCGGCGAGCATCAGGCTCCGCTTGTCCGGGAAGACCCGGAAGATCGTCCCCTCCGCGATCTGCGCCGCCTGGGCGATCTCGCGCGTGCTGACGTCTCCCCCGCGCTCGACCAACAACGGCACCAGCGCCCGCACGATCGCCTGGCGACGGTCGTCGGGTGACATGGCACTGGCACGAGGAGACATCGCCCCCACGGTAACTGAGTGAGCGCTCACTCACAAGCGTCTTTTGTCGGCTCAGACAGCGCTCAGCGGATGATCGAGTGGCGGACCTCGATGGGCCCGCGACCGAGGTAGAAGATGCCGGGTCGGGTCTCGAACCGCTCGCTGACGTTGTCCTTCAACGTCGCCCAGTGGATGTGGAGTCGTCCGCTGAGGTCGTTGCTCACGTAGAAGACCGCGCCGCCACCCTCGTTGGCGTGGTTGTGCCGCATCAGCGTTCCGCCGATCCGCAGCGTGTACGTGTTGCCGTCGGTGTAGATGGCGCCGCCCGAGCCGCCCCCTTTGGTGCCCGGGCGCTGCGGGTTCGCGCCGTGTCCGACGGCTCGATTGCCGCGGAAGACGCTGTTCAGCACCGTCCACGAGACGCCGATGCTGCTCAGCCCCGAGCCGTTGCTGCAGCGACCGCCGCGGAACGTGCTGTGTACGACGTACACAGGGCGGCCGCGGAACTGGGACAGCGCGCGGACGGCCGCCCCGCCCAGGTCGGGTCCCGAGCGGTCGCACCGGTTGCCGACGAACCGGGTGTCCACGATCTTGAGCTGGCCGCCTCGGGCGAAGATCGCACCTCCGCCTCCACCGTCGAAGTGGTTCCCCGTCGAGTTGCCGCCGGCGAGGGTGAGGTGCTGGACGACGAGCTTCGGGTGTGCCTGGTCGTCGCAGTGGCTGGTGGTCCAGACCTGCCGCTTGTCGCACGTGTCCTGGTACAGGATCCGGCGCTTGCCCATCCCGCTGAGCGTGACCAGCCCCCCGCCGTCGATCACCACCCTGCGCGTGGCTCTGAGGCCGGCCGTGGTGTTGTGTCCGTTCACGACCTTTGCCGTGCGCCTCATCGGGATGACGACGGGATCGGACCCGCAGTTGAACGTGATCACCCCGCCCTTGGCGACGGCTCGGACCACCTTGCGCGACGTACAGCTCGCCGCCGTGCCCTTCCCGATCACGTGGTCGGGATGGCTGGCGTCGGCGGCCCGCCCAGCCTTCGGCACCGGCACGTGCTTGACGCCCCGCTCGACTCCCCGCTCGACTCCGCGTTCGGTGACGCCTGAGGCCGCAGTGGCGGACGCCGAGCCGGCGTACGACGGAAGAGTCAGGACCGTCGGCACGACGAGCATGGTCAGCAGCAGGCGACGCATCCGCCCACGATAGGGCTCCTCACGGGGCGAGTCGGTGGACCGACCAGCCGTCGCCGTCGCGTCGGTAGACGAGGCGATCGTGCATGCGGCCCGGTCTCCCCTGCCAGAACTCCACCTCATCAGGCTGCACGCGGAAGCCACCCCACTCGTCCGGCACCGGCACCTCACCGGGGTACGCCGCGTCGGCGGCCGTCCATGCGTCGTCCAGTTCGTGCCGCGAGGCGACCTCGCTCGACTGGTGGGAGGCGTGGGCGCCCAGCTGGGCCCCGCGCGGCCGGGTCTCGAAGTACGTCGCCACCTCGTCGCGTCCGAGCACGGTCGCGGTGCCGTCGACCCGCACCTGGCGCTCGAGGGGGTGCCAGGGGAACAGCAGCGAGCACCGCGGGTTGGCGAGCAGGTCGGTGCCCTTGCGGGAGCCGAGGTTGGTGAAGAACACCCAGCCGTCCGACGCGAACCCCTTGAGCAGCACCAGCCGCGCGGACGGCTGCCCGTCGGCCGACACGGACGCGACGACCATCGCGTTCGGCTCGTAGACCAGGGCGGCCACCGCGTCGTGGTACCACCGCTGGAACATTGCAAACGGGTCGGGCGCCAGGTCGCTCTCGCTCAGCCCGCTGAGGGCGTACTCGCGGCGGAGATCGGCGTACCGGTCGGTCACGCCGTCAATCCAACCACCGCGCCGGAGCACGCGACCCCAGCCGTGCGCCCGTCACGACCGGGAGGCAGAATCGACAGGAGGCAGCCCGACGACGAAGGAGTCGCATGTCTGAGCAGAGCAGCGACCCGGCTGTCACGGGTCCGGAGGTACACGAAGGCCTCGAGGGCGTCGTGGCGTTCGCGACCGAGATCGCCGAGCCTGACAGAGAGGGCTCAGCGCTCCGCTACCGCGGCGTCGACATCGAGGAGATCGTCGGCCGGGTGCCGTTCGAGAAGGTCTGGGGACTGCTGGTCGACGGCGCTTTCGAGCCGGGCCTCCCCCCGGCCGAGCCGTACAACATCGCGATCCACACCGGCGACGTCCGTGCCGACGTCCAGGCCTCGGTCGCCATGCTCGCCCCGATGCTGGGCATGGGCCAGACCTATGACATCTCCGACGAACAGGCTCGGCTCGACCTCTCCCGGGTCGCCGTGATGGTCCTGTCGTACGCCGCTCAGTCCGCCCGCGGGTTGGGCAGGCCGGTCATCCCCCAGCGCGAGGTGGACCGGGGGTCGACCCTCGCCGAGAAGTTCCTGATCCGCTGGCGCGGTGAGGCGGATCCCCAGCACACCAAGGCGATCGACGCGTACTGGAGCTCCGCGGCCGAGCACGGCATGAACGCCTCGACGTTCACCGCGCGCGTCATCACCTCGACCGGCGCCGACGTGGCCGCGGCGTTCTCCGGCGCGATCGGCGCCATGAGCGGCCCCCTCCACGGCGGTGCGCCGTCGCGCGTGCTCGGGATGATCGAGCAGGTCGAGCAGTCTGGCGACGCCGAGGGATACGTGAAGTCGCTGCTCGACAAGGGCGAGCGGCTGATGGGCTTCGGCCACCGGGTGTACCGCGCCGAGGACCCGCGCGCCCGGGTGCTCCGGCGTACCGCGCGCGAGCTCGGCGCCCCGCGCTACGACGTCGCCGAGGCACTGGAGAAGGCCGCCCTCGCCGAGCTGCGTGTCCGGCGTCCCGACCGCGTTCTGGAGACCAACGTCGAGTTCTGGGCCGCGATCGTGCTCGACTTCGCCGAGGTGCCGGCGAACATGTTCACCGCCATGTTCACCTGCGCCCGCACCGGGGGCTGGTCGGCGCACATACTCGAGCAGAAGCGGACCGGGCGGCTGATCCGTCCCTCCGCGATCTACACCGGGCCACCCTCGCGACCCGCCGCCTCGGTCGACGGCTGGAACGCCGCGTGGGCTGGATGAGGTGACCCCTCCCGTCGCAGCTTCACGATGAGACCGACCCTTCACACCGCCCGGCTGGCGCTTCGCCCGCTGGCGACCCCGGACCTCGACGACCTGGTCGCGATGAACGGCGATCCGGAGGTGATGGCCTACATCGGGCCACCGATGAGCCCCGCCGAGGTGGCGACCGAGCTGCCGGGCCTGGTGCGCGGCGATGGCGACTTCGGGCTCTGGGCCGGGCTGGTCCGCGACGAATTCGCCGGCGTCTGGTTCCTCTCCCGCGACCCCGACGACCCGGCGGCGGGCGAGATCGGGTGGCGGCTTCCACGCCATGCCTGGGGGCAGGGGTGCGCCGTCGAAGGTGCCCGCGCGCTCGTCGCGTACGCCTTCGACACCCTCGGCCTGGAGCGCCTCTGGGCAGAGACGATGGCGGTCAACGCGCGGTCACGACGAGTGATGGAACGTCTGGGCATGACCCAGGCCCGGTCACACGTCGGGCACTGGGACGACCCGATCCCCGGGTGGGAGCAGGGCGAGGTCGTCTACGAGCTCACCAGCTCTCGACGAGGTCCTTCGCCGCCTTGAGGCTCAGCCCGCTCTGCTCACGGACCACCTTGATCGCATGGATCTTGTTGCCCGAGGCGGCCAGCGCCCGTGCCTCGGCGTACTGGTCGAGGACCGGCACGGTCTCGGGCGGCAGCGGCCCACCGGTCTGCACGGAGGCGAGGGCCGCGGAAAGGCGGGCCACCTGCTCCTCGAGGTTCCCGACCCGCGCCTGTAGCTCCAGCAGCTCGCCGCGGTCGCTCGATCCGCCGAACAGTCCCATGCGTGGAGCGTAGTGGCCGCGATCCGCCCGGTGATCAGAGTGAGGTCGCCGGAGGATCGTAAGTGGGCTGGTAGAGCATGATGGGGCTACTGCCGGGGACAGCGATGGTGGTCGATCGACCCCAGCCCTGCTCCTCGACGGGTCCGAACTCGGCGCCGCGCGTGACCAGGTCGGACATGGTGGCATCGAGGTCGTCGCAGACGAGGGAGACGTCGAACTGCTCTGCTCCCGTCGTGGGATGGACCCCGATCTCGCTCGGCCCGGACTTGAAGATCAGCCACCCCCCGCCGGTGTCCACGCATGGCAGCTGGACCACGTCGCGGAAGAACGCTCGGGCGGCTTCGGGGTCCTCGGCCATGATCATGGCGTGGACGGCAGTGATCATGGTCCCTTCATACTCCGCTGAGCCGGAGCGACGCCATCAGACCTCGCCGACGACGTCGTCCGCAGCCAGCCGGCGGCCGTAGCAGCGGTTCCGCGGCGAGTCCTGGTAGTGGCCGAACGGCTCGATCAACTGGTAGCCCGCGGCCTGATACAGCTCCATCGCCTCGGGCTGCGCGGTGCCCGTCTCCATGATCATCACCTCGGCGCCGGCCGCCCGAGCGGTGGCCTCGAGGTGGGCGAGCATCAGCCGGGCGAGGCCCTGCCGACGTGCGGAGCCGTCGACGTACATGCGCTTCACCTCGGCGGGATGCGCCGAGCCGAGGCGGCGCACGTCGTTGCGGAAGCGCCAGGCACCCGTCATCACCGGACGGTCGTCGCGATAGCCGACGAAGAACGCGCCGGTCGGGGGCTCGAGCTCCCCAGGGTGCATCGAGGTCCGGTCGCGCCCGCCGTACCGCGCGACGTACTCCTGCTGGACGGCCTCGACGAGGAGCTGGGCATCCGGGTGCGTGACCGGGACGCGCTCGATCCGCAGGTCAGCGAGAGACTCGTCGCCGGTGCTCATCTGGTGCCTCCCGTGTGCCCGGATCAACGGCCCTGACACAATAGTCAGCGCCGACAGCGTCGTCCGGCAGACCACGAAGTCCCACAGAAGGTTGCCCATGACCGACGCGATCTCGATCCCCGACGACCTCAAGCCGGCCGACGGCCGCTTCGGAGCGGGGCCCTCCAAGATCCAGACCAGCCACCTCGACGCGCTCGCCGACACCGGGTCGACGCTGATGGGTACGTCGCACCGCCAGGCACCGGTACGCGGGCTGGTCCGTCGGGTCCAGGAGGGTCTGGCGACGTTCTTCGACCTGCCCGACGGCTACGAGGTGGTGCTCGGCAACGGCGGGACGACGGCGTTCTGGGACGTCGCGACGTACGGCCTGATCCGGCGGAAGAGCCAGCACCTGTCGTTCGGCGAGTTCTCCGCCAAGTTCGCCGCCGCGGTGACGGCCGCGCCCTGGCTCGAAGCCCCTTCGGTGGTGTCCAGTGCGCCGGGTTCTCGACCCGAGCCGGTCGCCGAGGCGGGTGTGGACGTCTACGCGTGGCCGCACAACGAGACCTCGACAGCTGTGATGGCGCCGGTACGCCGGGTGCCGGGCGCGGACGACGACACCCTGGTCCTGATCGACGCGACATCAGGTGCCGGCGGGCTGCCGGTCGACCTGACCCAGGTCGACGCCTACTACTTCGCCCCGCAGAAGGGCTTCGCCTCCGACGGTGGCCTCTACGTCGCACTGCTCTCGCCGCCGGCGCTCTCCCGGGCGTCGCAGCTCAAGGAGAGCGGCCGCCACATCCCGGCGTTCCTCGACCTGGTGACCGCGATCGACAACTCGCGGCTCCACCAGACCTACAACACGCCGTCGATCGCGACCTTCATTCTGATGGCCGAGCAGCTCGACTGGATGAACGCCAACGGTTCCCTGAACGGCATGGTCGAGCGCACCACCGCGTCGTCCGACGCGCTCTACGGATGGGCCGAGAAGACGGCGTACACCACACCGTACGTCGTGGACCCCGACCACCGCTCACTGGTGATCGGCACCATCGACTTCGACGACGCGATCGATGCGTCTGCGGTCGCTGCCACCCTGCGTGCCAATGGCATCGTCGACACCGAGCCCTACCGCAAGCTCGGCCGCAACCAACTGCGGATCGCGATGTACCCCGCCGTGGACCCGAGCGACGTCGAGGCCCTCACCGCCTGCATCGACTACGTGGTCGAGCGCCTCTGACCGGTGGCCCGGACCGTCGTCCGGGCCACCGGCGTTTCTGATGAGGAGAGCCGGATCACTCGAAGGGCAGACACCCGAGTCCGGTGGCAGCGAAGTCGCGGTTGCTGAACTCCTCCTGGGTCAGGTAGTGACCACCGCTGATCACCTGGTTGTACGCCGCGCCGGTCGCCCCTTGCGTCTGGCCGAACACGTACGCGCACTCGTCACCGTTCTCGAAGCCGCTGGAGTCGAACCAGCCGGTCGCGGTGTCCGGGTCGGTGATCGCCTCCATGATTTCGTGACTGGTTGGACTGACCTCGGTGTCGGCGTCTGCGTCGCCGTTGGGCGTCTGCACCGTCGGGAACCTCGCGTCGCTGCTGCAGGTGAACCCGGCGTTGGACTGGTAGATCGGGAACGGCATGTTGGCGTACACCGCGCTACTCGGAGCCTGGCTGTGGTACGCGCAGTAGGCCGCGCTCTTGTGGTGGTTGATCGTGCAGAAGTTCCCACCGCTCACCGTGCTGCCGGCGAAGAAGCACGACTCGACATGCTTGGGCAGGAACAGCACGTAGATGTGGCCGAGGTCGCGCGGCAGCCCCCTCGCGGTGACCACGCGATCGGTCTCGGCGATCACCTGGTCGTCGTCGATGCAGGCGTCGTAACCGGAACCGTCGGCGTAGATCTTGCTGGTGTCGTTGGACGCCACCGTGCAGCCGTTCATGGGCAGCGGACCCGTGTCGTTGACAGGCGTCCCGAACGAGACGCGGTAGCGGATCGTGCCGTTGCTCCCGAAGTACCCCGGCAGGGTCGAGAACACGTTGGTGTGCTTGCCGCTGTCAGCGGCCACGCCGCGCAGGTAGCCGTTGATGATGCTCTGGTAGGTCGCGGACATCGGGTGGCCCGCGGGGTTCCAGTAGATCGGGGTGACCACGACCGGTCCGGTCTTCGGCGTTCCCATCATCGGACCGCCGTGGAACAGAAGCGGAGGCGTGCCGATGGCCGCGTCGCTGGTGTTGTGCGCCTGGCAGTGCGGCCGCACGGCGTGCACGATGCCGCCGATGTGACCGACGCGTGAGGCCGCATGTCCGGAAGCGGTACAGCCGAGTTCGGAGGTGCTACCGGTCGAGGCGGACGCCGAAGCGCCGGCCGCAGTGAGGGCTGCGCCCACGAGGAGACAACCCGTCGCGAGGAGGCCTGCGCCCGCCCCGCGACGTCCGAGTGGAGATGTCGTCACGGTGAATGTGCTCGATTCCGCCGACGCCCCGGACCGTCCGGGGATCGCCCACGATCCTGAGGAAGGCATCGACTGCGCACAGACTCCGACCGTGTGACCGCCGTGTCAATGGCCGCGGGGTTGCGACTTGGTGAGGTGGAGCAGCCAGTCCGTGCCGGTGTTGATCAGCGCGTAACGCCGGGCGCCGGTGCGGCCGTGGAGCACGAACACGAAGCGCCTCTCGGTGCGGTCCTCGAGCTCCCACCAGCCGGTGTCGGCGATGTCCTTGTGCTCGTCGGTGTACGTCGCGTGGTCCAGGTCGTGATCGCCGACGGCCACCGCGAGCCGGTCGGTCCGGGTGTCGGGCGGCATCCCCTTCGGCACCGCCCACGACCGCAGCACGCCGCCCTCCTCCAGCCGGAGGTCGTAGTGCGGTTGGGGCTTGCGATGCTCGTGGAGCACGAACACCGGCCGGGCCGACTCAGCCATCGACCGCCGTCTCCAGCGCGGCGTACGTGTCGGCGTCGAACGCGACCATCCGCGCGAGCCGGACCTGGGTGGAGGCCGATCTCAGGGTCTCGACAGCCGCAGCGATGGCGTCATGTTTCGGCCAGCCGTAGATACCGGCGCTGACCAGCGGAAACGCCATCGTTCGGGCGCCCAGCTCGTCGGCCACCGCGAGAGCGCGCGAGTAGCAGGACGTCAGAAGCGATCGGTCCGTCTGACCGGCCCGGTAGTTCGGCCCGACGACGTGGATCACCCACCTCGCCGGCATCTCCCCCGCCGTCGTCCACCCGGCGTCCCCGGTCGCGAGCCCGTGCGGGAAGCGCGAGATGCAGTCCTCGAGTACGGCCGGTCCGCCGGCGCGGTGGATCGCGCCGTCGACGCCGCCACCACCGCGCATGAAAGAGTTCGCGGCGTTCACGACGGCATCGACGTCCTGCTCGGTGATGTCACCCTGCACCACGGTCAGCTCCATGGCCCCATCGTTCCCCAGAACGACGACGGCCACGCGGCCGATCGGGCACAGTTCCGCCATGACGAATCCTCAGCCGAATGCCGAGTGGTCCGATCTCGCCGAGCGCACCGAAGCGCTGGCGATGAAGCGGCTGATGAACGACCAGCCTCCCGAGGTCGTCGAGCTGCTCGACATCAGCGCGGCGACGCTGGCCGACGGCGTTCACACCATCGTGGTCCGCGACCCCATGTGGGGTTACTGGAACAAGGCCCTCGGGTTCTGCGAAACCGTCGACGACGCCACGATCGGCAAGGCCGTCTCGCGGGCGCGCGATCGGGAGGTCCCGGCGTTCGCCTTCCAGGTGCAGCCGCGGGCGGTTCCGGACGACTGGGCCGGGATCGCCGAGCGATACGGGCTGACCGAAGGCACGATGTTCGTCAAGCTCTTCGGGCCGGCCGAGCCACGCACGGTCGAGACCGACCTCCGCATCGCGCGGCTCGGCCTGGAGTACGCCGCGGAGTTCACCGATGTGATGGGCGTGGGCTTCGGCTTCGAGCCGACGTCCGACGCACATGCGTTCTTCGACAGTGGGCACTACTTCGACGGCGACTGGGCGTCGTACGGCGCGTTCGACGGCGACACCCTGGTGGGAGTGGCCCGCATGCTGGCCGTGCCCGAGACGGACGCGGTGGCCCTGTTCGGAGCGGCGACCGTTCCCGAGGGACGCAACCGCGGTGCGCAGGGCGCCCTCCTCGACGCCAGGATCCGCGAGGCTCGCGACCGCGGACTCCGCTACGCCTCCGCCGAGACCTGGCTGGAGAACGGGGAGAACCTCAACCCGTCGCAGCACAACATGCGCCGTGCCGGCCTGAGCGAGGTCCACACCCGTCCGAACTGGGTCTGGCGAGTCGCCGAGGGCTGACCGGTCTCAGCGCGGGCGCAGGGCGCGGAGCAGGACCACCAGTGCGACCACGCCCAACAGTCCGCCGGCGACCCAGGGCCACGCGTCGTGCGACGCGGGGTCGGTCTGGCCGGAGGGCGCGGAGTCCGCGGGACCGCTGGTCGGCGGCGACGCCGGCCCGATCGAGACCTGGCCCGTCACGGCGGCTCGGATCTTGGGCGGCAGCGTGACCTCCAGCACCGGGGCGTGCGGGCCCTCCGAGGAGAGATAGACACGTCCGTCGTCGGCGACCGCGATCCCCTCGCCCAGGCGCTGGCTCGGCAGCCGGAAGCTTCCGAGGGGCTGCAGCGACGGCCATGCGTAGATCACGGCCGAGGTGTAGTTGCGCACGATCAGGTGCTTGCCGTCGGGGAAGAAAGACCCGTCGGTGGCGATCGGCAGCACCCGGCCGACCGACTTCAGCACGTTCGGCCCGGACGGGTCGAGGTGCTCGGGGACGGCGTACAGCACACCGCCGAAGACGTTCTTGGACGCGATGTAGAGCCGTCCCGACGTCGGGTCACGCAGGAGCGTCTCGGCGTCGGTGGCGCCGTCGGGGTAGGTGAGCCGGTACGTCGTGGGCTGCACGGCGCGGTTTCCGCGCCCGACGGGGACCCGCGCGATGTCGATCCACGAGCGGCTGCCGGTGTTGTCCCCGATGTCGCCCACCCAGACTTCACCGTTCCCGCCCGCGGCGAGCGCCTCGGTGTCGATCGGGTGGTCCGACCAGTGGGTGACCCCGACCGTGTGGCCAGACCCGTCGACGGCGAAGACCTGGCCGGCGTGCCCGGAGTCGTTGGTCGTGAGGAACAGACCGTGGTCGAGCACCAGGGCACTCGCCTCGACGATCGCGGGGTCGTCGAACGCGAACACCTCGTGGCCGTGCGGCTCGGACGTTGCGGCGAGCGCACCGAAGGCGAAAGGGGCGGCGATCGCCAACCCGGCCAGGAGTTGCTGCATCAGGCCGCCGTCATGCTCGCTCGAGGAGCTCGCCGAGACGTGGTCGCACGCCCCAGGCCGCGACCAGCTCGTCGTACTCCCGTCGCGCGGAGCCGCCGCTCACCGGACGGCCCGTGCGGACCCCACGCAGCAGGGTGTTGCGTGGCGTGTGCTGACTCCCGACGAACTGCATGACGTCGACGCGGTAACCCTCGAGGCGCAGCAGCGACGCTCGCAACCCGTCGGTGAGGGTGTCCGCGAATCGCTCCCGGAGGATGCCGTGGCGGGTCAGCATGGCGTACGGCGCGGGCGTGGGCTGCCGGCGGAGCTGGGCGGCGATGTCGTGGTGGCAGCAGGGTGCAGCGAGGACGAGGGGTGCCTCCCACGCGATGGCGCGAGCGAGAGCGTCGTCCGTGGCGGTGTCGCACGCGTGCAGGGCGAGGACGACGTCGGGCGGTACGTCGAGCGTCGCGTCGCCGATCGAGGAGGCCAGGAACGTCGCGTCGACACCGAGGTCGCTCGCGATCTTCTCGTTGTGGGTGCGCGACTGGTCGCGCCGGTCGATCCCGGTCAGATGGACGGCCAGGCCGCGGACCTGGGTGAGGAACCGCTCGGTGACGAAGGTGAGGTAGGCGTTGCCGCAGCCGAGGTCCACGATCTGCAGGGGCTCCTCAGGGGTCGGACGACGCAGGTGCCCCTTCTCCAAGGCCTCGCCGACCGAGGCGTCGAGGATCCGGAGGAACTCCTCGACCTGCCGGTACTTGCCCTGCCGACTCGGCTTCATCCGGCCCTCGTGGTCGCTGAGCCCGAGCGCCCGGAACACCGGGTCGTCCTCGGGAAGGAGCCGACCCTTGTCCCGGTCGTGGTCGCGGTCGACCTCGGCCCCCTCGGCGCGTGGCCGGGTGTGCACCACGGCTTCGCCCTTCTTGGTGACTCGCAGCTGGTGCGTCTCGGAGGTCGTTTCCACGTGCCAGTTCGCGAACGGCTGGTCGAGCAGGTCGTCGAGGGCGGCGCGGGCGGGGTCACCGACGACGTGGTTGCTCGTATGTGCCTGGACATCGTCGTACGCCGTCACCTGGAGGTGGCGCCCGGCCTTGAGGTCGACGTACCGGAGTTCGACGCGTCGCCAGGGGTGTTGGGTGCCGCGCTGCCGGCCGGAAGCCACGGCACGGACCAGGGACTCGTCGTCCAGGATCACGCCGCGTAGCCGGGTGAGGGCGCGGAGGAGAGGCTCGCTCATGCTCCGATCACCGCCGCACCACCGACGCGATGACGACGATCAGGAGCAGTCCCGCCAGGGCGACGGGGATGACGAGTCGCCGGTGTCGGGGATTCACCGGGTCAGTCTAGGAGTCGGCGTCCAACGCGGCCCGGACGACGTCGAGGGTGCGCACCGCGCCCGACGCGACATCGGCGAGGGGAACCCAGGCGACGTCGTCCGTCGTCCCGTCGGTCTCGACCACGCGCGGTTCGGCATCGTGGGGGACGGCGCCCCGGAAGACCAGGTGCACGCCGTGGAAGTCCTCGAAGCGGCCGGAGGGTGCGGTCCCCTGAAAATGGGTGTCGTGGACGTCGAGCAGATCTCCCACCTCGCAGTCGACGCCACACTCCTCTCGCACCTCTCGTGCGAGAGCGTCGCGTGGCGTCTCCCCGTGGTCGAGGCCTCCACCCGGGAGCGTCCAGGCGCCCGGGTGGGCGCCGCGCGGCGAGAGCCGGGTGAGCAGGACGTCGTCGTCGCGGCGGACCAGCGCGTAAACCGCCATCCGCTGGAGCTGGTAGGGCCGGTGGTCGGACAACGACTCGGTGACGATCTCGGTCACCGGGAGCGCGCCGGACAGCACGTCCGTCACGAGGTGCCAGTCGACGTCGACGGTGGAGCCGTCCACCTCGACCACCCGAGGCTCGGGGGCGTCGGTCGGCACCCATGCGTCGTACACGATCCGCAGCGCCTGGTAATCCCACCGGCGGCCCTGTCGCCACAGCGAGGGCAAGTGTGCGGAGTAGACGCGCGCGGTGTCACCGACCTCGGCGTCGAGGCCGGCCTCCTCGCGGATCTCGCGGACCAGGGCGTCGCGGGGATTCTCCCCATGGTCGACGCCGCCGCCGGGGAGGTGCCACTTCTCGTCTGCGGAGATGCGGCTGGCGAGGCGGGTCAGCAGGATCCGGTCGTCGCGCAGGATCAAGGCGTACGCCGCGACCCGCTGCAGCTTCGGCAGGGGTTTGGGCATCGATTCTCCTGGGTCGGGGCCACCGACCATCCTGTCAGGAGAAGGGTGGCCTCGCGTCACGGGCATGCGAGCGGCGTCCGGCCCACCGCCACACCCGTGCGGCGCGGTCGCGGTCCTCGTCGGTGACCAAGTTGCCCATCCAGCGGAGGGCGAGCGTCATCAGCCAGTCGGAGCGCATCCCGGCCGGCCCGATCGCGGCCAGCACCCGCGGCACGGTCACCAGTCCGGCGAGACGACGGGCGATCGAGAACGCCTCGCCGTAGTGGTCGGTCAGGGTCGCGGGCCATGCCGCGGCCAGGTCGGCGTCCTCGGCGATCAGCTCGGCGACCAGGCGGCCGCCCTCGAGCCCGTAGTCGATGCCCTCGCCGTTCAGCGGGTTGACGCAGGCGGCCGCATCGCCGACCAGGGCCCAGTTGGCGCCGGCGACACCGCTGATGGCCCCACCCATCGGCAGCAGAGCGCTGGTCGGTGCCCGGAGCTCCTCGCCGAGCCCGAACGCTCCGCGCACGGTGTCGGCGTACGACGCCATCAGCCGGCGGACCTGGAGCTCGGCCGGGCGCTTGGCGGTGGCGAGGGTGCCGACGCCGAGGTTCACTTCGCTTATGCCGGTCGACGAGCCGAGCGGGAAGATCCAGCCGTAGCCGGACAGCACCTCGCCCCGCTCGCCGCGGAGCTCGAGGTGGGAACTGATCCACGGGTCGTCCGCCTTCGTCGAGGTGACGTAGGAGCGGCCGGCCACGCCGTACACCGTGTCGCGGTGCCACTCGCGGCCGAGCGCCTTGCCCAGTGGAGAACGGACGCCGTCGGCGACGATCAGCCGCCGGCAGTCGACCTCGAGGGTCTCGTCACCGCGACGGAACACCACGCTGCTGACCCGTTCGCCGTCGTGTCGTACGTCGACAGCGCGCACGCCGTCGACAGCCCGGGCGCCGGCCTTGATCGCCGTGGTGCGGAGGTGGTCGTCGAGCTCGGTACGGGCGACCGCGGAACCCCAGTCGGGCAACGTGCCGCCCGGCCACGGGAGCAACAGGGTCTGACCGAAACCGTGCGCGCGTAGGCCGTGGTTGACGGTGTGTGCGCGCAGCCAGTCGCCGAGACCGAGCCGTTCGAGCTCGCCTATGGCGCGCGGAGTCAGGCCGTCGCCGCAGGTCTTGTCGCGGGGAAAGACCGCCGCGTCGGTGAGGAGGACGTCGACGCCGAGCCTCGCCAGCCACGCCGCCGTCGCCGACCCCGCGGGCCCGGCACCGACGACGAGAACGTCGGTCTCCTCCCGCGCGGTCATGCGCCCGATTCTCTCAGGCTGTCCCGCGCCCACCCGAATCAGGGACTATCCCCTCACACCCAGATCGCCGCGGGAATGCCGTCGGAGAAGACCTCGGGCGGGTCGGGGAGGGAGTACGCCGCGCCGGCGGCGTACCGCGCGGCCGTCCAGGCAACCGCGCACGCGTCGAGAAGGTCGTCCGCGGCGTAGCCCTGGCCGCGGGCGTACGCCGGTGGCTCGAGGCCCACGCTCACCAGCGCTCGGCGTCGGGCGGTCGCGCCGTCGGCCGTCGCCTTGGAGGGCACCACGCACGCCGGGTCCATCTGCGCGAAGGAGACCTCGGGGTGGGCCTCGAGGACCGTCACCGGCGGGTCGGTTCTGACGTATCGATCGACGTCGAGGATCTTCGGGACGAGCCGGAAAGTCTGCTGACTGATCCCCTTGCCGTCGGTCGTGGTCCGGCTGGTCGCGCTCGCCTCGACGAACGTCGTCTCCGCGGTTGTCGCGCGGGTCGGCGTGGGGAACACCGACGACTTGCGGCCAACGGGGAGCCGCGCCCGCGCGAGCAGGTCGGTCTGCCGACGACCGTGGTCGGGCAATCCGATCGGCATGTCGATCGCGACCACGTGGAGGGCCGGTGCAGCGCCGCGCGCTGCGTCGACGAGGCCCCTGATGGTCGGCGCGACCAGCACCTCGAGCGTCGTACCGGCCAGCAGGACCCCGACCCAGCCGGCCCGGCACCCGTCGACGCCGAGTACGGGCGGGCCGTCGTACGCCGGTGACGCCACGGACTCCGCGAGGCGCCAGCCGGTCTCCGACGCCCAGCGCTCGGCGCGCTGCATGAGAAGCGGCTGGATCGACGCCTTGATCTGCCCATAGTCGTAGAGGTCGGTGACCGTCTCGGCGAGTCTGGTCTTGAAGGCACCCCACGAGTCGCGGGCGTCGGCGTCCGCACGCAGGAAGTCTCGGAACAGGAGGGCGTATCGCACGTTCCGGCCGCCGGCCACCCGGACGTGGATGTTGACCGCCCGACCGCCGACCGGGCCGGCGAACACCAGCTTGGGGACCGTGACCCCGTCGGTCGCCTCCTCGCGGTTCCAGGGCTCGGGGCGGAGCCGGTACCCGCGCGCGCCGAGCGCCGAGGCGATCGCTTCCTCGTTCAGCGCCGTCACCTGGACCATCAGGTCGAGGCAGTCCTTGGCCGGGAGACCCGGGACGCTGGTCGAGCCGATGTGGTCGACAGCGACCGCCGCCGGAACTGTCTCGCGCACGAGGTCGACGTACGCCCTCGCCTCGGCCGCCCACTCGTCCCGATACAGCGAGATCTCCACCCGATGGGCGAACTGCTCATCGGGGAACGGCACGCCCCCACCCTAGAAGCGCTCAGACGCCGAGTCGTCATATGACGACTCGGCGGGAATTCGCTGCCCCTTTGCGCCGACTCGGGGACGTGTCAGTGTCCTTTTGCGCCGACTCGGCGGGAAGCAGAAGGGCCGGGCCCGCTGTCGCGGACCCGGCCCTCTCAGACTCGATCAGTTCTGGTACGAACCGAAGTCGAAGTCGTCGAGCGCGACTGCCTGGGTGGCGCCGGTGTTGCCGAACTCGTAGTCGTACGAGTCGTAGCCCGTGACGGCGTACGCCGCGGCGCGCGCCTCCTCGGTGGGCTCCACCCGGATGTTGCGGTAACGCTCCAGACCGGTACCGGCCGGGATCAGCTTGCCGATGATCACGTTCTCCTTCAGGCCGCGCAGGCTGTCGGAGCGGGCGTGGATCGCCGCGTCGGTCAGCACCCGGGTCGTCTCCTGGAAGGAGGCGGCCGAGAGCCACGACTCGGTGGCCAGCGATGCCTTGGTGATACCCATCAACACCGGGCGGCCCGAGGCCGGCTTGCCGCCCTCGGAGACGACCCGACGGTTCTCCTCCTCGAAGCGCGTCCGGTCGACCAGGTCGGAGGGCAGCAGGTTGGTGTCCCCGGACTCGATCACGGTGATCCGGCGCAACATCTGCCGCACGATGATCTCGATGTGCTTGTCGTGGATCGACACACCCTGGCTGCGGTACACCGCCTGGACCTCATCCACCAGGTGCTCCTGCGCCTTGCGGACGCCGAGGATGCGCAGCACCTCGTGCGGCTCCGGCGTACCGACGGTGAGCATGTCGCCGACCTCGATGTGGTCGCCGTCGGCGACCAGCAGGCGCGAGCGCTTGGAGACGGGGTACTCCAGCACCTCCGAGCCGTCGTCGGGAGTGACGATGACCTTGCGGGCCTTGTCGGTCTCCTCGATCTCGACCCGACCGGCTGCCTCGGAGATCGGCGAGCGCCCCTTCGGGATGCGCGCCTCGAAGATCTCCTGGACACGCGGCAGACCCTGCGTGATGTCGTCGGCCGAGGCCACACCACCGGTGTGGAACGTCCGCATCGTCAGCTGGGTGCCGGGCTCACCGATCGACTGGGCCGCGATGATGCCGACGGCCTCGCCGATGTCGACCAGCTTGCCGGTGGCCAGCGACCGGCCGTAGCACTTGGCACAGGTGCCGGTGCGGGCCTCGCAGGTGAGCACGGAGCGCACCCGCACGGTCTCGATGCCGGCCGCGACCAGCTCGCCGATCTTGATGTCGCCGAGGTCGTCGCCGGCTCCCACCAGCACGTCGCCGCTCTCCGGGTGCGTGATGTTGACCGCCGTCGTGCGGGCGTACGCCGAGGTCTCGACGTTGTCGTCCTTGCGTACGACGCCGTCCTCGCCCCGGACACCGATCCGCTTCTCCATGCCTCGTTCGGTGCCGCAGTCGTCCTCACGGATGATGACGTCCTGCGACACGTCGACGAGACGACGGGTCAGGTAGCCGGAGTCGGCGGTCCGCAGCGCGGTGTCGGCCAGACCCTTGCGGGCACCGTGCGTGGAGATGAAGTACTCCAGCACCGACAGACCTTCGCGGAAGTTCGCCTTGATCGGGCGCGGGATGATGTCGCCTCGCGGGTTGGCCACGAGACCACGCATCGCCGCCACCTGGCGGATCTGCATCATGTTTCCGGAGGCACCGGAGTCGACCATCATGAAGATCGGGTTGGTCCGGGCGAAGGACCGCTCCATCTCCTTGGCTACGTCGTTGGAGGCCTGGGTCCAGATCTCCACCAGCTCCTGGCGGCGCTCCTCGTCGGTGACGAGGCCGCGCTCGAACTGCTTCTGGACCTTGTTGGCCTGCGCGTCGTAGTCGGCCAAGATCTCGGCCTTCTTCGCGGGCGTGGTGACGTCGTCGATCGAGACGGTCACACCCGAGCGCGTGGCCCAGTGGAAGCCGGTGTCCTTCAGAGCGTCGAGCGACGCGGCGACCTCGACCTTGGTGTAGCGCTCGGCGAGGTCGTTGACGATCGCGCCCATGGCCTTCTTGCCCACTTCGTAGTTCACGTAGGGATAGTCGGCCGGCAGGGTGTCGTTGAAGATCGACCGACCCAGGGTGGTGTCCAGCGTGATCGACTGGCCCTCCTCCCAGTCCGCGCCCAGATCGAGCTCGAGCGGCGGCACGATGTCGGTGAACCGGATCTTGACCTTGCTCTGCAGCGAGATCTCGGCACGATCCAAGGCCATGATCGCCTCGGCCTGCGAGGAGAAGGCGCGTCCCTCGCCCGGCTCCCCGTCACGGTCGGTGGTCAGGAAGAACAGGCCGATGATCATGTCCAGGGTCGGCATGGTCACCGGACGGCCGTCCGACGGCTTGAGGATGTTGTTCGTCGACAGCATCAGGATCCGCGCCTCGGCCTGCGCCTCGGCGGACAGCGGCAGGTGCACCGCCATCTGGTCACCGTCGAAGTCGGCGTTGAACGCCGAGCACACCAGCGGGTGGATCTGGATCGCCTTGCCCTCGATCAGCTGGGGCTCGAACGCCTGGATGCCGAGACGGTGCAGCGTGGGCGCCCGGTTCAGCAGGACGGGGTGCTCGGTGATGACCTCTTCGAGCACGTCCCACACCACGGCGTACCGGGACAGGCCGGACGTCGCGCGCTCCACCATCCGCTTAGCGGACTTGATGTTCTGGCTGTGCGACAGGTCGACCAGCCTCTTCATCACGAACGGCTTGAACAGCTCCAGCGCCATCTGCTTGGGCAGACCGCACTGGTGCAGCTTCAGCTGCGGGCCGGACACGATGACCGAGCGGCCGGAGTAGTCGACGCGCTTGCCGAGAAGGTTCTGCCGGAAGCGGCCCTGCTTGCCCTTGAGCATGTCGGACAGCGACTTCAGCGGGCGGTTGCCCGGGCCGGTGACAGGACGACCGCGACGGCCGTTGTCGAACAGCGAGTCGACGGCCTCCTGGAGCATCCGCTTCTCGTTGTTGACGATGATCTCCGGCGCGCCGAGGTCGAGCAGCCGCTTGAGGCGGTTGTTCCGGTTGATGACCCTGCGGTACAGGTCGTTCAGGTCGGACGTCGCGAACCGGCCACCGTCGAGCTGCACCATCGGGCGCAGGTCGGGCGGGATGACGGGGACGGCGTCGAGCACCATGCCCTGCGGCTTGTTGTCGGTCTTGCGGAACGCGTCGACGACCTTGAGCCGCTTCAGCGCCCGGATCTTGCGCTGGCCCTTGCCGTTGGCGATGGTGTCGCGCAGGTTGCCGACCTCGGCCTCGATGTCGAAGCTCTCGAGACGCTTCTGGATCGCGGTGGCCCCCATGTGGCCCTCGAAGTACTTGCCGAACCAGTTCTTCATCTCGCGGTAGAGCATCTCGTCGCCCATGAGGTCCTGGACCTGCAGCGACTTGAAGGTGCTCCAGACCTCCTCGAGCCGGTCCAGCTCCCGCTGGGCTCTGTCGCGGATCTGCTTCATCTCACGCTCCGCGCCGTCGCGGACCTTGCGCCGGGCGTCGGCCTTCGCGCCGTCGGCCTCGAGAGCCGCGAGGTCCTCCTCGAGCTTCTTCGAGCGGTCGTCGATCGCACCGTCGCGGCGCTTCTCGAGGCGCTCCCGCTCCAGGCTGACCTTGTTCTCCAGGGAGGAGAGGTCGCGGTGACGGGCGTCCTCGTCGACGTAGGTGATCATGTACGCCGCGAAGTAGATGACCTTCTCGAGGTCCTTCGGGGCGAGGTCGAGCAGGTAGCCGAGCCGGCTCGGCACGCCCTTGAAGTACCAGATGTGGGTCACCGGCGCAGCGAGCTCGATGTGGCCCATCCGCTCGCGGCGGACCTTGCTGCGGGTCACCTCGACGCCGCAGCGCTCGCAGATGATGCCCTTGAAGCGCACGCGCTTGTACTTGCCGCAGTAGCACTCCCAGTCCCGGGTGGGACCGAAGATCTTCTCGCAGAAGAGGCCGTCACGCTCGGGCTTGAGCGTGCGGTAGTTGATGGTCTCCGGCTTCTTGACCTCACCGTGGCTCCACGTACGGATGTCGTCCGCGGTGGCCAGGCCGATCTGAAGCTGGTCGAAGAAGTTCACGTCGAGCACGGTGGCTGCAATCCTTCGGTCGTTTCGAAATCTCTTAGAGGCTGTGGACTGAGGTGCCCCGCGGCGCCGGTCGAGGTGGTCGGGCTGCGACCGTGAGACCAGCGGGCGGGGACCACTCAGACTTCTTCGACGGAGCTGGGCTCGCGGCGGGACAGGTCGATGCCGAGCTCTTCAGCCGCCCGGAAGACGTCTTCCTCGGCGTCCTTCATCTCGATCGCCGTGCCGTCCTGCGACAGCACCTCGACGTTGAGGCAGAGCGACTGCATCTCCTTGACGAGCACCTTGAACGACTCCGGGATGCCGGAGTCGGGGATGTTCTCGCCCTTGACGATGGCCTCGTACACCTTGACCCGGCCCGGCACGTCGTCGGACTTGATGGTCAGGAGCTCCTGGAGGGCGTACGCCGCTCCGTAGGCCTCCATCGCCCACACCTCCATCTCGCCGAACCGCTGGCCGCCGAACTGGGCCTTACCGCCCAGAGGCTGCTGCGTGATCATCGAGTAGGGGCCGGTCGACCGTGCGTGGATCTTGTCGTCGACCAGGTGGTGGAGCTTGAGGATGTACATGTAGCCGACCGAGACCGGGTCGGGGAACGGCTCACCGGAGCGACCGTCGAACAGTCGCGCCTTGCCGTTCTTGCCGACCACGCGCTCACCGTCGCGGTTGGGCAACGTCGCGCCGAGCAGGCCGGTGATCTCGTCCTCCTTGGCGCCGTCGAAGACCGGCGTCGCGAGGTTGGTGTCGGGGTCGGCCTTGTCGGCGTGGATCTTGATCAGCCGCTTCTTCCAGTCGGCATCCTTCGGGTCGTCCGACAGGTTGAGGTCCCAGCCCTGCTTGGCCAGCCAGCCGAGGTGCAGCTCGAGGACCTGGCCGATGTTCATACGACGCGGCACACCCAGCGGGTTGAGCACGACGTCGACCGGCGTGCCGTCCTCCATGAACGGCATGTCCTCGATCGGCAGGATCTTGGCGATGACGCCCTTGTTGCCGTGGCGTCCGGCGAGCTTGTCGCCCACCGAGATCTTCCGCTTCTGCGCGACGTACACACGCACCAGCTGGTTGACGCCCGGCGGGAGCTCGTCGCCCTCCTCGCGGTCGAAGACCCGGACCTCGATGACGGTGCCGGACTCGCCGTGCGGCACCTTCATGGACGTGTCGCGGACCTCGCGCGCCTTCTCGCCGAAGATCGCGCGGAGCAGCCGCTCCTCCGGGGTGAGCTCGGTCTCGCCCTTGGGCGTGACCTTGCCGACCAGGATGTCGCCGTTGGTCACCTCGGCGCCGATGCGGATGATGCCGCGCTCGTCGAGGTCCGCCAGCATCTCGTCGGAGACGTTGGGGATGTCGCGGGTGATCTCCTCCGGACCCAGCTTGGTGTCGCGGGCGTCGACCTCGTGCTCCTCGATGTGGATCGAGGTGAGGTAGTCCTCCTGCACCAGGCGCTGGCTGAGGATGATCGCGTCCTCGTAGTTGTTGCCCTGCCACGGCATGAAGGCGACGAGCAGGTTGGTGCCCAGCGCCATCTCGGCCTCGTCGGTGCAGGGGCCATCCGCGATCGGGGATCCCTCGGCCAGCTTGGCGCCCTCGGCGACCAGCGGCCGCTGGTTGATGCAGGTGCCCTGGTTGGAGCGACGGAACTTCGCCAGCTTGTACGTCGTGTAAGTGCCGTCGTCGTTCATCACCTCGATGGCGTCGGCGGACACGTCCTTGACCACGCCGGCCTTCTCGGCGACCAGCACGTCACCGGCGTCGACCGCGGCGCGGTACTCCATGCCGGTGCCGACCAGGGGCGCGTCGCTGCGGATCAGCGGCACGGCCTGGCGCTGCATGTTGGCGCCCATCAGCGCGCGGTTGGCGTCGTCGTGCTCGAGGAACGGGATCAAGGCCGTCGCCACCGACACCATCTGGCGCGGAGAGACGTCCATGTAGTCGACCTCGTCACGCAGGATCTCGCTGACCTCGCCGTGCCGCTGCCGGACCAGGACCCGCTCCTCCACGAAACGGCTCTTGTCGTCCAGCGGCGCGTTCGCCTGGGCGATGACGTACTTGTCCTCGTCGTCGGCGGTGAGGTAGTCGATCTGGTCGGTGACCTTGCCCTTGGTGACCTTCCGGTACGGCGTCTCCACGAACCCGAACGGGTTGATCCGGCCGAACGTGGCCAGCGACCCGATCAGACCGATGTTGGGACCCTCAGGAGTCTCGATCGGGCACATCCGGCCGTAGTGGCTGTGGTGGACGTCGCGGACCTCCATGCCGGCGCGGTCACGGGACAGACCGCCGGGGCCCAGCGCCGAGAGACGGCGCTTGTGGGTCAGGCCCGAGATCGGGTTGGTCTGGTCCATGAACTGGCTCAGCTGCGAGGTGCCGAAGAACTCCTTCAGCGCCGCGACCACGGGGCGGATGTTGATCAGGGACTGCGGCGTGATCGCCTCGACGTCCTGCGTCGTCATCCGCTCGCGGACGACGCGCTCCATGCGCGCCAGACCGGTGCGGAGCTGGTTCTGGATCAGCTCGCCGACGGTCCGCATCCGGCGGTTGCCGAAGTGGTCGATGTCGTCGGGCTGGACCTCGATCGGCTTGCCGTCCGCGTCCATGTACGTCGTGCCGGCGGCGTCGACCAGGTCGATGTCGCCGTTGTGCAGACGGACGATGTAGCGGATCACGGCCGCGATGTCGTCGATGGTCAGCGTCTGCTGGTCGAAGGCCTCGTGTGTGCCGAGCTTCTTGTTGATCTTGTAGCGGCCGACCTTGGCGAGGTCGTAGCGCTTGGGGTTGAAGTAGTAGTTGTTCAGCAGCGTCTGCGCGGCCTCACGCGTCGGCGGCTCGCCCGGGCGCAGCTTGCGGTAGATGTCGAGGAGCGCGTCGTCCTGGGTCTCGGTGTGGTCCTTCTCCAGGGTGAGGCGGATCGACTCGTAGTCGCCGAACTCCTCGAGGATCTGCTCGTTGGTCCAGCCGAGGGCCTTGAGCAGCACGGTGACGTTCTGCTTGCGCTTGCGGTCGAGGCGGACGCCGACCATGTCGCGCTTGTCGATCTCGAACTCGAGCCACGCGCCGCGGCTCGGGATCACCTTGGCGGTGAAGATGTCCTTGTCCGAGGTCTTGTCGGCGGTCTTCTCGAAGTAGACGCCGGGCGAGCGGACCAGCTGGCTGACCACGACTCGCTCGGTGCCGTTGATGATGAACGTGCCGCGGGGCGACATCAGCGGGAAGTCGCCCATGAAGACGGTCTGGCCCTTGATCTCGCCGGTCTCGTTGTTGGTGAACTCGGCCGAGACGTAGAGCGGCGCGGAGTAGGTGAAGTCCTTCTCCTTGCACTCCTCGACGGTGTACTTCGGGTCGTAGAACACCGGGTTCTCGAAGGACAGGCTCATCGTCTCCGAGAAGTCCTCGATCGGGGAGATCTCCTCGAAGATCTCCTGAAGACCGGACTTGTGGGAGACGTCTTCTCCGGCAGCCTCGCGGGCGGCGATGTCCGCCTGCCAGGCGTCGTTGCCGATCAGCCAGTTGAAGCTGTCGGTCTGGAGGGAGAGGAGCTTGGGAACTTCGAGAGGTTCGCTGATCTTTGCGAACGAGATGCGCTGCGGCGTGTTGGTGGAGGTGTCGGCGGTCGTACGCGCGGCCAAGATCTGTCCTTCGACTGACGAGGCGGAGAGGGCACCTGCCAACCACTTCAATCAGCCACCGGGCAGGCGATCAGCATTTGAGGGCAGGGCGCAAAGAAAGATCGTACCGCAGACGGGCGCGCACCACAAATGGCATCCGACCTGCTGGTCGAACGTCCCCCCGAGTGTGAACCCGGGAGGCCCTCAGGTCAAGCACTTCTGCACAGGTGGTGTGCCGTCCGACGGTAAAGGTGCAGGTCAGCCACCCGACGCTGAGTCGGCGTCAGGCCACTCGCGAGCAAGCTCGCGTCCGCGCTCGTTCCGGTCGTTCCGTGCCGGCTGCGCCCGCTCGCAACGTCCTCACTCAGGACCGGTCGCCGTTGGTGGTCAGGCCGTCGACCAGCCACTCGCCGCCCACCTTGGCCATCGTGACCGTCACCTGATTCTTGTAGACCACAGGCACTCTGGGGTGCTGCTTGTTGCGGGTGACCTGGTTGACCAGGACGAACACGTCGACATTGCCGGTCCCGGACCGGACGATGCCCGAGGCGAGGTACTTGGCGTTCACGACGGTCCCGGTCTGCGGGGCGTTCTGCCGGATGACGGCGAAGAGCTTGTCGTACTCCGCCTTCTCGCTCGACGTCAGGAAGGGCCGGGCCGCCGCCGCGCTCTCATCGAGGTGGTGCGCGTCGTAGGAGAGCAGGGGCACGATAGCCCGCTCCGCGGCCGCCTGCGCCGCCTCGGTGTCGTTCTCCACGGCCGTGTCCGACGGCTGCGCCAGCAGGACGCCGGCCATGACCAAGGTCCCGGCGAGCAGTGCCGCCATCACGATCAGCACCCACCCCGGGACGACCGGCAACCCGTGACCCCCGAGCCGTCGCACCGGGCTCGGCAGGACCGTGGTCACGCGCGTTGGATCGGGCTCTCGGTCGCGGCGCTCCGGCACCCACTCCGCGGAGGAGGTCACGAGGTCCGTGTCATCCTCCTGGTCGGCAGCGAGCTCGGCGGCCAGCTCCCCGTCGTACGCCGATCTCCCAGCCGGGTCGAGCAGGACCTCGGCGGCCTGGTTGTAGACGCGGAACCGCCGGTCCGTCGGGTCGAGGTCCGCCACGGCGGAACGCCACGCGGCCCGGATCTCGTCGCCGGAGGCGGACGGGTCGACGTCGAGGATGTCGTACCAGCTGGCGGTGGTCATGAGGTCGTCACCGGCTGGTAGTCGTCGACGAGCCACGTGCCGTCGATCTTGTCGAGGGTGACCCGGAGCCGGAACGGCGAGGGCTCGTCGGTGGAGACCCGCTTCCCCGTGCGGTTGAGCGCGGTCTGGCTGATCGACCCGGCGACCAGCACCTGGGCGGAGTCGCTGTCGATCACCTCGACCCCGCTCGCGAACACCGCGCAGGTGCGGTCGAGGCCGTAGGTCTTCACGCTCTGCTCGGCGACCGAGACGCTCTTGTCGAAGGATGCCGCGAACTTCGGCGTGATGACCTCCTTGACCAGCGTCCGGTACTCCGGCATCTGTCCGTGCGCGTCGAGCAGCTTCGGGCCGTAGGTGTTGACGCGGAGGACGAACTGCTGGGTCGTCGCCATCGCGGCCTCGCGATCTGCCTGGACACCGGCCGCGTCATCGGTCCCGACCTCGCGGCCGAACACCGTGATCTGGCGATGGGCGAGCAGGAGGGGGATCCAGACGATCGAGGCGATCAGAGCCGCCACGAGCAGGCCCAGCAGGACCAGCCGGAACAGGGGCGCTCGTGGGGCGGTCGCCGGCACCTCGGTGTCGGTCGTCACCTCCGGGCGCTCGTCAAGGGCTGTAGGAACAGCCATTTCCACGACTCCTCTCCGAGGGTGGCCGGGGCGGGGCTCCCCGGGTCGTCCAGTGGGGATGGGACGTGCGAGCCCCAGGACAGGTGCTTGGTCGTCGGGTCGTACCACGCGACCGGGCTGCGGTACGCGGCCCCGGGTCGGTTGGACGGTGCGTGCTGGGCACCGCGCGGGTCGGACTGGGTGGCCGGTTCGGTGCAGTGTGCGTTCATGTTCATCGGCCGGTTCGAGCCGTCCTGCGGCACGCGGGTGTCGGTGCTCTGGTAGCCGTTGTGGCAGACCGGTGGGTCGTTGGTGAGCACCATGCCGAAGTGGGCGTCGTACAGGCCGGTCTCCGGCGACTTCGAGACCACGGTGAACCCGCCCTCGACGACGTACGGGTAGAGGACGAGCACCTGGCGCAGGCCGGGGAGGTGCTTGACCACGATGTCGCCGGTGGTGACGAGGTTGTTGATCAGGCTGGCCAGGTGGACCTTGTTGTCGTCGAGGAACCCTCGCAGCTCGGTCGCTGTCACCGACCCGTTGTCGATGACGCGACGCAGGTCGCGGTCATGGCCGGCCAGCGTTCCGGAGAAAAGGCGCAGGTCCCGGGCGAACGAACGGATGGCGTCACTCGAGGCGATCTGACCGCGGAGCACGGTGTTGCTGTCGCGGATCAGCGCAGTGGTGACGTCGAAGCTCCGGTTGGCTTCATGGATGAAGGCCGTGCCGGTGTCGATGATCCGCTGAAGGTCCTGGCCGGTCCCGCCGAAGGCGGTGCCGAGCGAGTGGACCGTGGTCCGCAGCGACTTCCGGTTCACCGACTCGACGGTCGTGGAGATGTCTCCGAGCAGCTTCTGGGTCGGGAGTGGCGTGCGGGTGTCGGCCATCGCGATCTGCGACCCGTCGTGGAGGTAGGGACCGTCGTCGGTCTGAGGCTGGAGGTCGACGTACTGCTCCCCGACGGCCGAGCGGTTGCCGACGACCGCCAGGGCGTCTGCGGGGATCTTGTCGTCCCAGCCGTTGTCGATGTCCAGGTAGGCGTCGACTCCGTCGTGGGTCAGCACCAGCTTCTGGACTTCGCCCACCCGGACTCCGCGGTAGGACACCAGCCCTCCGGCGTACATCCCGCCGGAGTCCTGGAAGTGCGCGACCACGGTGTACGACGTGCTGTAGAAGAGGCGGTTCAGCTGGGCGTACTTCGCGCCCACGAAGCTGACGCCGAGCATCGTGATCAGGGCGAAGATCGCCAGCTGGACCTTGGTACGACGCGTGGTCATCGGCCCATCACCATCCCGGGCACGAGCAGGTCGACCAGAGCCGGGTCGTACATGCGTGACAGCTGCCGCATCGTCGGCCCGCGGGGTCCGAACGCCGTACGGTTGAGCCCCAGGACCCCGCCACCGCCCAGGATCGATGGCAGCAGGCTGGTCGGGACGCTCAGCGACGGAATCGGGCCCTTCGTGGGGATGCTCGGCAGCGCGTTGAGCACCTGGCACACGGGGTTGTCGTCGTGCTTCTTCTTCTTGCACTTCGCGATCAGCCGGAGCAGCTCCTGCGGATCGCCGAGCACCTTCTTGCAGGCCTTGCTGGTGATGTCGCCGCTCTGCAGGCACTTCGCCACGTCGCCGAGGATCTCGGTGATCTCCGAGGTCGGCAGGTCGGTCGGCAGCCCCGTGGGCAGGTTGGTCGGCAGCTGCGTCGGGAGCCCGGTGGGGATCGGCAGGCTGCCGTTCTGGTCGAGCGAGATGTCGAGCTTGACCGACAGGTTCGTGTAGTCACCCATCTGCAGGTTGCGCGCGACCTGCGGGTCGCGGCCGACCACCGCGTCGACGAACGGGTACGTCAGGGCGACCTGGAACGCGTCGACGAAGTTCTTCCCGGAGGCCTGGAGCTGGCTCAGCACCGGGCTGAGCTGACGCAAGGTGGCGATGGTCGAGTCCTTCGACAGCCTGATCACCCGCGTGCCGACACCGCTGAGGTGAGCCAGCGCCTTGAGCATCCGCACCAGGTCGGCGCGCTGTGTGTTGATCGAATGCAGCGCGCTCGGGAGCTCGCCGAGGGTCGCGTCGATGGTGTCGCGCTGCCGGTTCAGCTGGCCGGACAGCCGGTTCAGGGCGTCGAGGGCGGTGACGATGTCCTGCTTGTGGCGGTCGAGCTGACCGCTGAAGGTGCGGATCTGGTGGAGGACCGACCGGGCGTCGCCCTCGCGGCCGTGGAGCGTCTTGTTCAACTCGCGGGTGATGGTCTGCAGCTGCCCCACGCCGCCGCCGTTCAGCAGCAGGCTGAGGGCGCCGAGGACCTGCTCGACCTCCGGGTTCTGCCCGGTGTGGTCCATCGTGATCACGTCGCCGGTCTTGAGCCGGTCGGGGCTCGGGTCGGCGGGAGCGGAGAGCGCGACGAACTTCTCACCGAGCAGGCTCGTCTGCTGGATCGACGCCACCGCGTTGTCTGGCAGCTCGGTGTCGTTGCGCAGCTGCATGGTGACCAGGGCGTGGTAGCCCTGGAGCTGGATGTCGGTGATCTTGCCGACGGTCACGTCGCTGACCTTGACCGTCGAGTCGGGCACCAGGTCGAGCACGTCACGGAACTGCGCGGTCACCGTGATCGGGTCGCTCCCGACGTCGGTGCCCCCAGGTAGCGGCAGCTTGTAGGGGTCGAACGAGCAGCCGGTCAGCGCCAGTGCCGCCGCCACCAGGGCGACCACAGCCTTGAGGAAGGGACGGAGACGGGTCATCGGCCGGCCTCCACGAGTCCCCCGAGGGTCGGGTCCGTGCGATCGATCGTCGTACGCCGGGCGGCGCCGCCGCCGAGCGCGCCGGCACGGTTCTTTCCGAGAATCTGCTGGACCACGCTGCAGGCCTGGCCGCCCTGGTTGGCCTGGTCGAGAATGCCGCACAGGAATGTGCCCGGGTCGGACGTGATCTGGTGGCCGATGTCGCCCATGTTGGCGCGGGTGTCGAGGGTGCCCGCCTGCGGGTTGTACGCCAGTGCCAGGTTGTTCAGCGCGAGTGGCGCGTCCCGCAAGGTCTTCGCGAGAGCCGCCCGCTGCTTGACCAGGATCTGCGTGACGTCGTCGAGACCGGCGATGTTCTTGCCCAGGATCTCGCGGTTGTCGCGCACGAAGCCCGACACCTGGCGCATGGCGATGCCGAGGTTGTGCAGCGACGACGCGAGGTCACCGCGCTCGCCCTTGAGCATGCCGGAGACCTGCGCCAGCGTCTGGTTGAAGGACCGCACGGTGTGGTCGTTGCGGGCGAGGGTCCGGACGAAGCCCTCGAGCTCACGCACCGACCCGAACAGCTGGTCCTTGTTGTCGGCGAGGGTCCCGCTGAGCTTCCCGAAGTCCTCGATGGTCTGGTGGAACTTCTTGCCCTGCCCGCCGAAGTTGCGAGCGGTGGTGTCGAGCAGGTCGGTCAGAGCGCCCTTCTGGTTCGCTCCGCTGGGGCCGAGAGCCACGGTCAGGTCGTCGAGGCTGGAGTAGATCTGGTCGAGCTCCAGGGGCACAGCCGTGCGGTTCTGGTCGAGGGTCGCGCCGTCGGCGAGGACCTGGCCGCCGGAGTACGCCGGCGTGAGCTGGACGAACCGGTCGCCCACGATCGACGGCGAGATGATCACGGCCTTCGCACCGGACGGGATCGGGACGTCCGAGTCGTAGTGCATCGTCACGACGACCTGGGTGCCGGACGGCGTCACCGAGTCGACCTTGCCGATCGGTACGCCGAGCACCCGGACGTCGCTGCCCTCGTACAGCGACACGGTGCGCGGGAAGTCGGCCGTCAGCGTCTTCTGGTCGCTGCCGCCGAACACGAACGCGACCAGCGCCGTGACCGCAAGTGCGAGAACGACGACCGGGACCAAGAGCTTGGCCATCAGGTTCATCTCAGCCACCTACCTGGGGAACCGGCGGGATGTTCTGGATGTAGGTGTCGAACCACGGTCCTCCGCCGAGGGTGTTGGCGAAGACTCGGTAGAACGGCCCCATCAGCCGGATGCTCTGGTCGATGTTGTCGGCGTTCTTGTTCAGGACGTCGACGACGGCGCTCAGGTGCGTCAGCGCAGGCTTGAGGTCGCCCCGGCTCTGCTGGACGAGCCTGGTCAGCTCGACCGACAGCTGCGACGTGGAGCGGAGCAGGTTGTGCACGGCCTCCCGACGCTTGACCAGCGCCTTGAACAGCACCGCCGAGTCGCGCATCAGCCCGACGATGTCCTGGTCGCGCGCGTTCAGGGTCGTGGTGACGCTGTGCAGGTTCTGCAGCAGTGTGCCGATCTGCTCGTTGCGGGCGGCGAGGTTGCTGGACAGGGCGGAGACGCCCGAGAGTGCCTTCCGGAAGTTCGTGGGTGTGTTGCGCGTCAGATCGGCCAGGGTGGTCAGGCTGCGCGCGAGCTGGTGGGTGTCGATCTGCTCCGAGTTGCGGGCCAGGCCCGAGAAGGCCTGCACGACGTCGTACGGCGAGGTGGTGCGGTCGACCGGAATCTCGCTGCCGTCAGGCAGCTGACCGGAGCCGGCGGGTTCGAGCGCGAGGTACATCGCACCAAGCAAGGTCTTGACCTTGATCGCGGCCCTGGTGTCCGGGCCGAAGTCCGCACCGCTGTCGATGCGAAACGCGACCTTGACGTGGTCGCCGTCCAAGGACACCGAGTCGACCTTGCCGACGCGGACACCGGCAATGCGGACCTCGTCGTTCGCCTTGAGGCCGCCAGCCTCGCTGAAGTCGGCGTAGTAGGTGTCGCCACCACCGATGATCGGGAGCTTGTCGGCGTTGAAGGCGAGCAGGATCAGGCCGAGCACGACGGCGAGGCTGATCGCCCCGACCACGACCGGGTTGCGCTCACGGAAGGGGACGCTCATCGGGGTCCCCGCGGCGTTGTTCGGCGGAGGAGCGGCTTCGGGCCCCGGCGGAGACGTGCGCTGGAGGAGCGAAGCGGGGGAGGCAACGGCTTCGCTGGGCGAAGCGTTGCGGGGGAGACGAAGAACGTCGTGGGGTGGTTCATCCGAGATTGCACCTGCTCGAGCCGGTGTTGTAGCTGACGGGGATCGCGGTCTTGTCGATCCGGATCTGGCCGGTGAAGTTGCAGAGGTAGAAGTTGAACCACGAGCCGTAGATCGCCGTTCGGCCCACCTTGGTCAGCTTGATCGGTAGCACCTGGAGCGCGCGGTCGATCTCGGGCCGGCCGCGGTCGAGGTTCGCCGCGAAGCCGCGTAGGTGGTGGATGTCGGAGACGAAGGGCGCCCGGATGCCGGAGACGAGATCCGCGGTCTGCACCGACAGGTCAGAGATCTGGTTCAGCGAGCCGAGGATCGCGCCGCGGTCCTTCTTCAGACCGCCGACGAAGTGCCGGAACGTCGTGATCAGCTGGTTGAGCTGGCGGTTGCGGTTGCCGACGTGGTCCAGGACGGAGTTCAGGTTGGTGATCAGCTGTCCGATCACCTGGTCACGGTTCGCCAGCGTCTGGGTGATGGACGCCGTGTGCGCGAGCATCCCGTTGAGCGTCCCGCCCTGGCCCTGGAAGACCTGGATGATCTCGTACGAGAGCTCGTTGACGTCGGACGGCGACAGTGCCTGGAACAGCGGCTTGAACCCGTTGAAGAGCACCGTGAGGTCGAGGGCCGGCGACGTCCGTGAGACGGGGATCGTCGAGCCGGGCGCGAGCACGCCGGTGCTGCCGATCTCGTTGGTGAGGGCGACGTAGCGCTGGCCGACGAGGTTGCGGTACCGGATGTCGGCGTGGGTCGACTGGGTGAGGGCGGTGCTGCTCTGGACGTCGAAGGTCACCATCGCCCGGGTCCGGTCGACGATCGAGATGCTCTTCACGGAGCCGACCTTGACGCCGGCGATCCGGACGTCGTCGCCCTTGATCAGCCCCGTCGCGTCGACGAACTCGGCTTGGTAGGTGTGGGTCGAGCCGAAGCTGAGGTTGCCGATGATGATCGCCAGCACGCTGGTGGCCATCGCGGTCACCACCATGAAGATCAGCAGCTTGACCAACGCCGAGAGGGTTTCGGTGTCGAGGCGACGGGACGTCGGCGCCGCGCGCGAACCAACCGTCGCGGAACGCGCGGCTGAGCGGAGAAGAGGAATGCTCATCGCAGTGATACCTCCGCCCCGCGTGCCATGGGGCCGACCAGCAGCAGTCCGAGATCGGGCACGTCTTCGGGGGACAGCCCGAGGGAAGGGCCGAGCAGGCCCCTGAGCAGGCCCGCCTCGGCCGACCCACCGGCGTACCCGGTGCCGCGGGTGAACGCTCCGCTCGCGTACGGCGGGGCCACCCGGTCGGTGCCCTTGCCGGTCGGACTGTCGATGCCGTCCTTGAAGTTCGGCTGGTGTCGCACCGGATTGCTCTGGCTCCAGGGCGGGTGGGGCAGGTGGAGACAGTGGGGTCCGCGGTTGTCGGCGTACACCGGCCGGTCGGCGGCCGTGTAGCCGCGCGGCTGGTTCTGCAGCGTCTCGAGGACGATGTGGAGAGTGAACCCGCGGAACGCCTGGGCCTCGCGCTTCCCCACGCTGACCAGCCCGCCGAGCAGACAGGGGTACTCCGGTGCGTAGCGGGCGAGCATCTGGGCCTGCGGGCGGCTCACCTGCCCGAGCCGGACGATGTTGTCGCCGTTCTGCCTGAGGAAGTCGTGCGCGGTGTCGGAGAACGACGACACGTTGGTGAACAGTGCCCGCAGCTGCTGGTGCCGGTCCTCGAGGGTCCCCGTGGTCGTGATCGTGTTGTCGAGGATCTGCGCGATCGAGGGCAACACGTCGGCGTAGGTGTTGGACACCTGCGTGGACAGCCTGAGGTCCTGGACGATCTGCGGGATCTGGGGGTTGATCCGCTTCAGATAGCGGTCGACGGTCACCAGGTCGCGGCCCAGCGCCTCGCCACGTCCTTCAAGTGCGGTCGAGATGGCGTTGAGGGTGAGGTTGATGTCGGCCGGCTGGACGGTGCGTAGCAGCGGGTACAGGTCCGCGAGCACCTTCTGGACCTCGACCGGCACCTCCGTGTGCGGGATCGTGGCCCCGGGCTTCAGCGACGTGGAGGCGGCGTCGCCCTGGGGGATGACCAGCGACACGTACTTCTCACCGAACAGCGTCTTCGGCACGATCGCACCCGTGACGTTGCTCGGGATGGTGTACATCTGGCTCGGGTAGATGCCGAGCTTGACCTGCGCACCCTGGTCGGTGGCGCTGAAACCGAGAACCTCGCCGACGATGACGCCCCGGATCTTCACGTCGGCCCGGTCGGGCATCTGGAGTCCGATGCTCGACGCGTCGAGGGTGACCTCGTCGAAATGGGTGAATTTCTGGGTGAAGACGCCGTACGTGAGCCAGGCCCCCGCCAGCAGGAGCGCGAGGAACAGGATGCCCAAGGCCTTGAGCTTCAGCGCGGCGCCCATCAGCCCGCCAGCCTCACGGTGGTGGTCGCGCCCCAGATCGCCATCGAGAGGAACAGGTCGATGACGTTGATCGCGACGATGCTCGTGCGGACGGCCTTACCGACCGCGATACCCACACCCGCCGGCCCGCCGGACGCGTTGTATCCGTGGTAGCAGTGGATCAGGATCACCGTGACCGCGAAGACCAGCACCTTGCCGAAGGACCAGAGCACGTCCTCGGGTGGCAGGAACGTCCTGAAGTAGTAGTCGTAGGTGCCCGTGGACTGCCCGAAGAACTGGGTGACCGTCAGCCGCGTCGCGAAGTACGACGAGAGCAACCCCACGACGTACAACGGGATGATCGCGATCAGACCGCCGACGACGCGCGTGCTGACCAGGAACGGCAACGAGGGCACGGCCATGACCTCGAGCGCGTCGACCTCCTCGGAGATGCGCATGGCGCCGAGCTGAGCGGTGAAGCCGCAGCCGACCGTCGCGGCCAGGGCGATGCCGGCGACGAGCGGCGCGATCTCGCGGGTGTTGAAGTACGCCGACACGAACCCGGAGAACGCCGCGGTGCCGATCTGGTTGAGCGCGGCGTACCCCTGCAGGCCGACCTCGGTGCCGGTGAAGAAGCACATGGCGGTGATGACGCCGACCGTGCCGCCGATCACGGCCAGGGCGCCGGAGCCGAGGGTCACCTCGGCCAGGATGCGCAGGATCTCCTTCTTGTAGCGGACCACCGTCTTCGGGGTCCAGGCCAGGGCGCGTAGGTAGAACGCCAGCTCGCCGCCCAGGTCGTCCAGGGTGCGGAGGGGCTTCTCGTAGACCGCCTTCATGTTCGCCATGGCGCTAACCCGTCTTCGGGGGGACGAGCTGGAAATAGATCGCGCTCATCACGAAGTTGACGACGAACAGGAGCATGAAGCTCACGACGACCGCCTCGTTCACGGCGTCGCCGACCCCCTTGGGGCCACCGCCGGCGTTCATGCCCTTGTACGACGCGACGATCGCGGCGATGAGGCCGAACACCAGGGCCTTGGCCATGCCTTGGTAGAGGTCGGGCAGCTGTGCCAAGGCTGTGAAGCTGGCGATGTAGGCGCCCGGCGTACCTCCTTGCAGGACGACGTTGAAGACATAGCCTCCGGCGACGCCCACGACACTGACGAGTCCGTTGAGGAAGACCGCGACCAGCATGCAGGCGAGCACTCGCGGGACGACCAGCCGCTGGATCGGGTCGATGCCCAGCACCATCATCGCGTCGAGCTCTTCGCGGATCTTCCGCGCGCCGAGGTCGGCGGCGATCGCGGAGCCGCCGGCGCCGGCGATGAGGAGTGACGTCGCGATCGGGCCGGCTTCGCGGACGACGGCCAGGACGGATGCCGAGCCGGTGAACGACTGCGCACCGAACTGCTTGATGAGCCCCCCGACCTGGAGCGCGATCACGGCGCCGAACGGGATCGCCACGAGCGCGGTCGGGATGATCGTGACCGACGCGATGAACCACGCCTGCTGGACGAACTCGCGGAACTGGAAGGGGCGCCGGAACAGCCCGCGGCCGACGTCGAGGCCGAAGGCGAAGAGCTTGCCCGCGGTGCCGACAGGCGCGAGCAGGCGTGAGGCAGTCAGGTCGGCCACGAGTCACCCACCCGTGCTCATCGTCGTGGTCTCCTCGAAGGAGCCTGGCGGGGGTGTCACGCCGTTCTCCCGGCACCAGTCGCCCGCGGGTCCGCTGGCTGCGGCGAGGGATGCCGTTCGAGGGCTCGAGCTGGAGCGGGATCGGCGGGAGGGGAGGCAGCTCGACGCCGCGCTCACGCTCGGCCTCGAGTTCGTCGGCGTCCTTCTCCTCGGACATGCCGATCGGGCCGATGGTCTGGGCGTTGAGGAACTGGCGGACCACCGGCTCCTCGGAGGACAGCAGCATCTCGCGGGGGCCGAACATCGCGAGGTGGCGGTGGTAGAGCAGCCCGATGTTGTCGGGCACCGTGCGTGCGGTGTTGATGTCGTGGGTGACGATCAGGAACGTCGCGTCGATCTGGGCGTTCAGGTCGACGATCAGCTGGTTCAGGAACGACGTACGCACCGGGTCGAGACCGGAGTCCGGCTCGTCGAACAGCACGATCTCCGGCTCGAGCACGAGGGCGCGAGCCAGGCCCGCGCGCTTGCGCATGCCTCCGGAGATCTCGCCGGGGAGCTTGTCCTCGGCCCCGAGCAGGCCGACCAGGTCCATCTTCTCCATCACGATGGAGCGGATCTCCGACTCGGACTTGCGAGTGTGCTCACGCAACGGGAATGCGACGTTGTCGTAGAGGTTCATCGAGCCGAACATCGCGCCGTCCTGGAACAGCACGCCGAACAGCTTGCGGACCTCGTAGAGCTGCTTCTCGGGGCAGGAGGTGATGTCCACGCCCTCGATCTCGACGCTGCCGCGGTCGGGCTTGAGGAGGCCGATCAGGGTCTTCAGGAGGACCGACTTGCCGGTGCCCGAGGGTCCGAGCATTACGCAGATCTCTCCGGCGGGGACCCTCAGGGAGACGTCCCCCCAGATGAGCTGCTTGCCGAAGGACTTGGTCAGACCCTCGATCTGGATCTCCACGCCCATGGGTGTGTGCGTCCTCCCAGTATCAGCCGGCCAACGCGGGGCCCGTTGCCTTGCCAGAGGTGTCAACGTCCCGGACGCCGAGAAGTTACGGACGGTTCACCTACGACGCCTACACACCTGTTCGGGTGACCCGTGCCTCTCCTGCCTTCGCTCGACACGCGCGAGGCTGCGGGACGACGAAGGGCGGGTGCTCCCCGTGTGGGGAACACCCGCCCAAGCGGTCGTTCAGAAGTCGTGCGGTCCGAACCGGCGTGGCGCCGATCCGGACCGTGGCGTCACGTGAGCGTGACGGTAGCGCCGGCGCTCTCCAGGGCCTCCTTGGCCTTCTCGGCAGCGTCCTTCGCGACGTGCTCGAGAACAGGCTTCGGGGCGGCCTCGACCAGGTCCTTGGCCTCCTTCAGGCCGAGGGAGGTCAGGGCGCGCACCTCCTTGATCACGTTGATCTTCTTCTCGCCTGCCGACTCCAGGATCACGTCGAACTCGTCCTGCTCGGCGGTCTCCGCGGCCTCGCCGCCGGCAGCGCCGCCCGCCGGGGCAGCAGCGGCCACGGCGACCGGAGCGGCCGCGGTGACGCCGAAGGTGTCCTCGAACTGCTTGACGAACTCGCTGAGCTCGATGAGCGTCATTTCCTTGAACGCGTCGAGCAGATCGTCGGTGCTGAGCTTCGCCATGGTGGCGTTTCCTTCCAATCTGTGGTCCGGCCGGGTTGCGGCGGACCGGGGTTTCGGGTGGGTACGTCGGCCGTCAGGCCTCCGTTGTGTCGCTCTCGTCAGAGGCGGCAGTGGCCTCCGCGGCCGGGGCCTCCTCGGCCTCGGCGTCAGCCGCGGCGTCGGTGGTCTCGTCGGCGGGGGCCTCGGTCACCTCGTCAGAGGGGGTGTCCGGCCCAGCGTTTGATTCCTGGGCGGCCCCACCTGCGAGGACCTGCTCCTCTTCTTCCCGTTTCGCCTGGAGCGCACCGGCGAGCCGGGCGGCCTGGGCGATGGGGGCGTTGAGCAGGTAGACGGCCTGGCTGAGCGACGCGAGCATCGCGCCGGCCAGCTTGCCCAGGAGCACCTCGCGCGACTCGAGGTCGGCCAACTTGGCGACCTCCGCAGCGCCGAGGGGCTTGCCGTCCAGGACGCCACCCTTGATCACCAGGGTGGGGTTCGCCTTGGCAAAGTCACGCAGACCCTTGGCCGCCTCGACGACGTCGCCCTTGATGAAGGCAATCGCGGTCGGACCGGTCAACAGGTCGTCGAAGCCGTCGATGCCCGCGTCCTTCGCGGCGAGCTTGGCCAGCGTGTTCTTGACCACGGCGTAGTTGGCGTTCTCACCGAGGGAGCGCCGCAGTTCCTGCAGCTGCTTCACGGTGAGACCGCGGTAATCGGTCAGCACAGCGCCGGCGGCATCGTTGAACGAGTCGACGATCTCCGCGACGGCGGCCTGCTTCTCTGCCCGCGCCATGGGTCTCCTTCCGATGGGCGAGACCTCGGCCGACGGCGCCGAAAAACACGAACGCCCCGGGCGCAGGCCCAGGGCGTGGTCCGCACCTCCGGCCGTGATGGCGGTGGTGGCGGTGGTGCCGCTCTGTCACCTGCGCGGGTCGTCCGCTTCGCGGAGCCTTCGGTCGTACCTACGGTGCAGGTACGACGACCAGCGGTCTCTGGTTACGAAGGACGAGAGTACGGCGTAGGCCAGTCGCCGGCCAAATCGGCTGCGATCGAGGATCTCGACCGAGCGGGGGGCGAACGTCAACAGACACCCGATGTGATCGCGCCGAAATCGGTAAATTTTGACCGCACACTGCCGTAGGCGCGACGGCCCGGCTGCTACGGTCCTTCACATCGAGACGGGCCTGCCCGTCACCTATGACGCCGAACGACGCCGAATGATGTGATCGGGCCACGTGGTCTGGTCCGGGTCGTTCACTTTTCGCGGATCTTTACCGGGACCAGGACGATCCATGCTCCAATCTTCCCCATGGACTACAAGTTGACCTCGCTGTCGGCCGTGCTCGAGCGCGCCGACAGCCGGTTGCGCAGCCCCGACGGCGGCGTACGCCTCTGGCCGACGGGTTTCCCCCTCCTTGACGACGCGATCGGCGGCGGCTTCCGCTCCGGGACCCTCAACCTGATTGCGGGTCCGCAGGGCCAGGGCAAGACGATGTTCGCCCTCCAGGCGGCCCGGGCGGCGGTGAAGACCGGACGTTCGGCGGTGTTCTTCTCCTACGAGCTCGAGGCCGACGCGCTGACCCAGCGCCTCGTGGCCATGGAGGGCGGCGAGATCGACGCCTACGAGGCGCCCAGCCTGAGTGAGGTTCGCGCCATCTTCGAGGGCACGTCCGGCGGCGCCGGCGGCCTCCTCGAGCGGATGGCGGCGACCACCAACGGCATCGGCACTCAAGCCCTCGTCAACGTCAGCGAGTACGCCGATCGCCTGGTCGTGCACCGCTCCACTGCGACCCACACCGATATCACCGAGATCAACGACACGATCAAGAAGGTGATGGGCAGCACGGGCGAGTCCCCGCTGATCGTCGTGGACTACCTCCAGAAGGTGGCCATGCCGCTCTCCGAGCTCGGCGAAGAGGAGCGGATCACCCGCGTCACCGAGCAGCTCAAGGACGTCGCCATCGAGTTCGACGCTCCGGTCTTCGCGGTCGCTGCGATGGACCACGACGGGCTCGAGCCAGGCGCCCGGATGCGCACGCGTCACATGCGCGGCTCGACCGCCCTGTCCTACGAACCCGACGTCGTACTGATCCTCGGCACCAAGTCCGACATCGTCGCCCGCCACCACCTGATGTACGGCGGCGCGAACGCCGAGCACTTCAAGGACTGGTCGGTCGTCACGGTCGAGAAGAACCGCTCCGGAAGCGGCGGCGCCGAGATCGAGTTCAAGAAGCGCTTCGACCAGGGTCGCTTCGACGCCAACGGCAACGTCGTCACCGAGAAGCTCGTCGACGAGCGCGTCTACGTCGAGTGACTCGCCCCTGGCCCGACGGGGCCAGGCGCACTGCGCGCCGAGCGAGCTCGGCGGGCAGGGCGCGAGGCCGAGGAGAGAAACGCAGAAGGTCTCCTTGACCTGGTAGTTCTGACCCAAGTACCGCCCGACATGCAGAAGGCCCGGTCACCCAGAGGGGTGCGACCGGGCCTTCTGACATTTGGCGACGCTGTGTCATCAGGTCGGACAGGTCACCCGGATCTTCCGCATCACTCTCCTCGAGCTGACGCCGCAGCGCTCAGTTCTCGTCGACCGCGACGTTGCGGGTGCGGTTGGGGTCCACCTGGACGCCGGGGCCCATCGTCGTGGAGACGGTGACCTTCCTGAGGTACCGGCCCTTCGAGCTGCTCGGCTTGAGCCGCAGCACCTCCTCGAGCGCGGCGGCGTAGTTCTCGGCCAGCTGCGTCTCGGAGAACGATGCCTTGCCGATGATGAAGTGCAGGTTCGCGTGACGGTCGACGCGGAACTCGATCTTGCCGCCCTTGATGTCGGAGACGGCCTTCCCAACGTCGGCGGTCACGGTGCCGGTCTTGGGGTTCGGCATCAGGCCGCGAGGCCCGAGAACGCGACCGAGCCGTCCGACCTTGCCCATCATGTCGGGGGTCGCGACGACGGCGTCGAAGTCGAGCCATCCGCCGTTGACCTTGTCGATCAGCTCGTCTCCGCCCACGACGTCGGCACCGGCCTCACGGGCGGCATCGGCCTTCTCGGCGTTGGCGAACACCAGCACGCGGGCCGTCTTGCCTGTGCCGTGCGGCAGGTTCACGGTGCCGCGCACCATCTGGTCGGCCTTACGGGGGTCGACGCCGAGGCGCATGACGACATCGACGGTCTCGTCGAACTTCTTCTTGCTGGTGTCCTTGGCGATCTTGATCGCGGCGTACGGCGAGTAGAGCTCGTCCACGTCGAACGACTCTGTCGCCGCGCGGTACGTCTTGCTGCGCTGCATGGTGTTCCTACTTTCGGAAGATGTGGTCGTCGGGCCAGCGCGGCCCTGCCACGGGTAGCGGGGTGCCTGCCGCCATGGTTTCGAGACGGTCGCGGAGCGACCTCCTCAACCAGCGGACGTGGTGGTGATCAGTCGGTGGTGACGCCCATCGAGCGGGCGGTGCCTTCGACGATCTTCATCGCGGCCTCGACGTCGTTGGCGTTGAGGTCGGGCATCTTGGTCTGCGCGATCTCGCGGACCTGGTCCTTGGTCAGCCGACCGACCTTCTCCTTGTGCGGCACGCCGGAACCCTTCTGCAGGCCGGCGGCCTTCTTGATCAGCTCGGCCGCGGGCGGCGTCTTGGTGATGAACGTGAACGAACGGTCCTCGTAGATGGTGATCTCGACCGGGATCACGTTGCCGCGCATGGACTCGGTCTGGGCGTTGTAGGCCTTGCAGAAGTCCATGATGTTCACGCCGTGCGGACCGAGCGCGGTTCCGACCGGCGGTGCCGGCGTCGCGGCGCCGGCCTGCAGCTGGACCTTGACCAGCGCGGCGATCTTCTTCTTGGGAGGCATTGCTGTGTGTCCTTCGTGTCGTACGTCGTGGTCATCGCGAGCCGGACCGGCCCTGCCACCTTGTTGTTGCTGGGTTGTTGCTGGGTTGTTGCTGGGTTGTTGCTGGGTTGTTGCTGGGTTTTGCGGGTACCGCGGTGGGCCTCAGACCTTCTGGATCTGGCTGAAGCTCAGCTCGACCGGGGTCTCCCGGCCGAAGATCTCGACCAGCGCCTTGACCCGCTGGGCCTCGGCGTTGATCTCGGTGATCGTCGCGTGGAGCGTGGCGAACGGACCGTCGACCACCATCACGGAGTCGCCTTCGCCGAAGTCGGCCACCTCGACCTGCTTCTTCGTCGTGGTCGCGGTGCCACCGCCGGCCGCACCGCCGCCGGCGGGCGCCTCGGTCTGCGCGATGACGGCCGGGGCAAGCATGTTCTCGACCTCGGTCATGCTCAGCGGCACCGGCTGATGGGCCTGGCCGACGAAGCCGGTCACCGACGGCGTGTGTCGGACAGCGGCCCAGGACTCGTCGGTGAGATCCATCCGGACGAGCACGTATCCGGGAAGAACGGTGCGCTTGACCATCTTGCGCTGACCGTTCTTGATCTCCGCGACCTCCTCGGTGGGGACCACGATCTCGTGGATGTAGTCCTCCATGTTGAGGGAGACGATGCGGTTCTCGAGGTTCTGCCGGACGCGGTTCTCCATGCCGTAGTAGGTGTGGACGACGTACCACTCTCCGGGCTTGGCCCACAGCTCGCGGCGGAACTCCTCCAGCGGGTCCTCTTCCGGCACGGTCTCGGAAGCGTCGTCGGCGAGCGCCTCGTCGACAGCCTCGTCGGCGAGCGGCTCGTCCACCGGCTCGTCGACCACCTCGGTCTCGGCGACCGGGTCGGTCGGGGCCGCTTCCTCCGTCTCAGACTCCGTCTCAGATTCCGTCTCAGACTCCGTCTCAGACTCCGTCTCGGACTCCGACGCCGACTCAGCGACAGGTTCCTCGACCACCGGCGCCTCCGCCTCGTCACCCACCTCGGTCACGTGGTCCGGAGTCGGGTCGGCCAGCACCTCGGGGGTCTCTTCGTCTGCCGGCGCAGAGACCTCCTCCACGGCGTTGACGTGCTCGATGTCATGCTGCGTCACGTTTCCTGCTCCCAACTTCAGCTCGTGGACCCGCCGGAGAACAGCTTGAAGACTGCCTTGCCGATCACCAGGTCGAGGCCGGACACGAGCGCCATCATGAACACGACGAACACCATGACCACGAAGAAGTACGTCACCAGCTGCTGCTGGGTCGGCCAGACGACCTTGCGCAGCTCGGCGACCACCTGTCGATAGAACAGGACCGGTCCGGTGCGCTCGGTACGCCGGTCACGCGACCGGACGGCGTTGCCTCCCGACACGTGGACCACCTCTTCCTGGACTCACACGGCCGACCCGGTTGGCCGACCACTCTGGTCATGCATGCACTTCGTTCTTCTCGCAGGGCACGAGGGACTTGAACCCCCAACCTTCGGTTTTGGAGACCGATGCTCTGCCAGTTGAGCTAGTGCCCTTCGGCGCTTCCCCGCGCCTGTGTCGACCTTGCGACGACCCGTGCGCGGGCATGCCAAAGCATGGGGAAGAACCTTCCTTCGCCGAGTCTACGGGGAGCACCGAGGGTGAGTCCAAACGCGCTCCGGCGCAGTGCCCGACCGGGGCCCGGTCGCCAATCTGACGGCCAGGTCCGGCGCCCCTACGATGGGCTCATGACCGAGGCCTCTGCTACCACGACCCCTCGCGAGCGCCCCCGTGATCGGCGCGTCTCCAGGCGCATCGGTGCCATCGCCGAGTCGGCAACGCTCAAGGTGGATGCGAAGGCCAAGGCGCTGAAGGGGGAGGGTCGGCCGGTCATCGGCTTCGGCGCGGGCGAGCCCGACTTCCCGACGCCGGCGTACATCGTCGACGCGGCCGTCGAGGCGTGCCGCGATCCGAAGAACCACCGCTACACCCCGGCCGGGGGTCTGCCCGAGCTCAAGCAGGCGATCGCGGACAAGACCCGTCGCGACAGCGGACTCGAGGTCGGGGCGAACCAGGTCGTGGTCACCAACGGCGGCAAGCAGGCGATCTACGAGGCGTTCGCGACGATGCTCGACCCGCGCGACGAGGTGATCGTGCCGGCGCCGTACTGGACGACCTACCCCGAGGCGATCGCGCTCGCCGGAGGCGTGGCGGTCCCGGTGCTGGCGGACGAGACCCAGGAGTACAAGGTCACCGTCGAGCAGCTCGATGCCGCCCGCACCGAGCGGACGAAGATGCTGCTGTTCGTCTCACCGTCCAACCCGACGGGCGCGGTCTACACCTCGGACGAGATCCGGGCCATCGGCCAGTGGGTGGAGGATCACGGCCTCTGGGTGCTCACCGATGAGATCTACGAGCACCTGGTGTACGACGACGTCGACACCGGCTCGCTCCCGGTGCTCTGCCCCTACCTCGCCGACCACACCGTCGTCGTCAACGGCGTCGCCAAGACCTACGCGATGACCGGCTGGCGGGTCGGCTGGCTGATCGCTCCGACCGACCTCGCTGCCGCCGCGGCCAACCTGCAGTCGCACGCGACCTCCAACGTCTCCAACGTCTCCCAGCGCGCCGCCCTGGCAGCGGTGACCGGCGACCTCTCGGCCGTGGCGGAGATGAAGGCGGCCTTCGATCGGCGCCGCCAGACGATCGTGTCCATGCTGAACGAGATCGCGGGCGTCTTCTGCCCCCTGCCGCTGGGAGCGTTCTACGCCTACCCGTCGGTGAAGGGACTGCTCGGCCGCGCGTACGACGGCCGCCCGATCGACAGCTCGGCCGACCTCGCCGAGTACATCCTCGAGCAGGCCGAGGTGGCGGTCGTGCCGGGCGAGGCGTTCGGCACGCCGGGATATCTCCGCCTCTCCTATGCGTTGGGGGACGACGACCTGGTCGAGGGGATCACTCGGCTGCAGAAGCTGTTCGCCTGACGTGGGACCTGGTTTCGAGACGGTCGCTGCGCGACCTCCTCAACCAGCGGTCCAAGCGCCTCGCGACCTCCGGACGCTCCCGAAGGCGCATCTTCACCTCCACTTCACCGGCTCGATGCGGCACGCGACGCTGCTCGAGCTCGCCGAACGCGACGGGATCCAGCTGCCCGAGTCGCTGGTGAGCGAGTGGCCGCCGCAGCTGTCGGCGGCCGACGAGAAGGGCTGGTTCCGGTTCCAGCGACTCTACGACGTGGCACGGTCGGTGCTGCGCACCGAGGACGACGTACGCCGGCTGGTCCGCGAAGCCGCCGAGGACGACCTTCGCGACGGGGGTCGGTGGCTGGAGCTCCAGGTCGACCCCTCCGGTTACGGCGCCCGCTTCGGGGGCATCACGGCGTTCACCGAGCTGGTGCTGGACGCCGTCCGTGAGACCTCCGCCGCCACCGGCCTCGGGATGGCCGTCGTGATCGCCGCCAACCGGACGCGCCACCCCCTCGACGCCCGGACGCTTGCCCGCCTCGCGTCCCAGTACGCCGGCCGCGGCGTGGTCGGCTTCGGTCTGTCGAACGACGAGCGCCGCGGCGTCACGACGGACTTCGCGCCGGCGTTCGCGATCGCCGAGCGCGCCGGGCTGCGCCTCGCGCCCCATGGTGGCGAGCTGCTCGGAGCGCCATCGGTCCGCGCCTGCGTCGAGTCGCTGCATGCGCAACGCCTGGGACACGGCATCCGCTCGGTCGAGGAGCCTCCGCTGCTCGCGGAGATCGTCGACCGTGGCATTGCCCTCGAGATCTGTCCCGTCTCCAACGTCGCTCTGGGCGTCTACTCCGACCTCACCTCCGTCCCGCTGCCCGATCTTCTCGCCGCCGGCGCGACGGTGGCGCTCGGCGCCGACGATCCCCTGCTGTTCGGGTCGCGGTTGGCTGCGCAGTACGCCACCATGCGCGCCGCGCACGAGCTCACCGACGAGACGCTCGCCGACCTGGCGGCGATGTCCGTGCGCGCCTCCTGCGCGCCCGACGGGGTCAAGGCAACGGTGCTGGCCGACGTGGCTGGCTGGCTCACCGCAGCGTCGGTTTCTGCGACGATGACGCCATGAGCGACGACGACCTGTGGCGCCCGACGGACCCCGCCAACGGCTCGGGCGAGGACGCCGAGCAACCAGAGCCCGCCGAGGGGCCGTCGCCGGACGTCACCGACGAGACGCAGCCGATCACCGGTGCCCCGTCGGCTCCGCCGCCCCCCTCCCCGTCGCCCTCGCCGCCGAGCACGTCGTACGCCCCACCGAGCGGTCCCGGCGCGGTGCCGCCGCCGCAGAACCCGTACGGCCAGCCCTACAGCCAGCCTTATGGCCAACCACAGAACCAGTACGGCGGGCAGCCGTACACGCCCCCGCCCAACCCATACCCGGCTCCGAACGAGTACGGCGCCCCGCAGAACCCGTACGGCGTCCCCTACCAACCGGCGTACGCCGGTGGGATGCTGCCCGACCACCCGTCGGCGACGACGTCGATGGTCCTTGGCATCGTCGGGCTGGTCGGCGTAGCGCTCTGCGGCGGGATCACGCTTGTCCTGGCACCGTTCGCGTGGGTGATCGGGGCCAAGGCGGTGCGCGAGATCGACTCCCAGCCGGGCAGGTACGGCGGCCGCGATCGGGCCCAGGGCGGCAAGATCATGGGCATCATCGGCACGGTGCTGCTGATCCTCGGCGTCGTCGCGATCATCAGCTTCGTCGTGCTGGCGATCGCGGTCGGCTCCAGCAGCGGCACCGACCCCAACCCGGCCTACCCGAGCTTCCAGAACGGCTGATGGGCTAGAGCGCGCAGCCGACGAGGACCGGCTCGTTGACGAGCCGGATGCCGAACCGCTGCTCGACCCCGTCGCGGATCTCGCGGGCCAAGGCCAGCAGGTCGGCGGTGGTCGCACCGCCGCGGTTGGTCAGGGCCAGGGTGTGCTTGGTGGACAGCTGCGCGGCGCCCTCGCCGTAGCCCTTGCCGAAGCCGGCGCGCTCGATCAGCCACGCCGCGCTGGTCTTGGTCCGACCGTCGGGCTGCGGCCACGACGGCGCGCCCTCGGGCAGCGACTCGACCGGGACCACCGGGTTCGTGAAGAACGAGCCGGCGCTCCAGGTGTCGTGGTCGGCGGCCTCGAGCACCATGCCCTTGCTTCTGCGCAGCTCCAGTACGGCCCGGCGTACGTCGGCCATCGGTGCCCGGGTGCCCGGCTCGACGCCGAGGGCGCCGGCCAGCTCGGCGTAGGTGGCCGGGGCGCCGAGCTCGCCCTGACGGAACTGGAAGGTCACCTCGAGGACGACGTGCCGGCCGCGGTCGGCCTTGAACCTGCTGGTGCGGTACCCGAAGCCGCAGTCGGCGGCCGCGAACGTGCGGATGCCGCGGAGCTTGCGGTCCCAGACGCGGACCGAGGCCAGGGTCTGCGAGATCTCCTGGCCATAGGCGCCGACGTTCTGGATCGGGGTCGCGCCCACCGAGCCGGGGATGCCCGACAACGCCTCGATGCCGACCCACCCGCGCTCGACCGCGTGCCCCACGAAGGGTTCCCAGGACTCGCCCGCGGCGACGGTGACCACCACGCCGCCGCAGGTCGGGTCGTCGCCCTCCTGGTCGGCTGCGACGCCGGTGGTCGCGACCTCGACGACCGTGCCGGCGAACCCCTCGTCGGCCACCACGACGTTGCTGCCGCCGGCGAGGACGAGAACGGGCTCGCCGGCCTCGTCACACCGGCGTACGGCGTCGACGAGCGCGTCCTCGGTCGTGGCGCGGACCCAGTGCTTCGCCGGACCGCCCAACCGCAACGTGGTGTGGTCGGCGAGGCGCTCAACCACGCAGAACCGCCACCGGGTTGCCGAGCACGGTCTCACCGGCGCAGGTGACCCGCAGCGCGATGGTGCGCTCGTCGCGCCATGTGCCCTCGATCTCGACCTCGGTCCCGTCCTCCGGGACCACGACCGGCTTGGTGAACTTGGCGCCGAGCTCGGCGATTCGGCCCGGCTCGCCGAGCTGCTCGTCGACGTACCTGGCGGCCAGGGCGAGGGTGAACATGCCGTGCGCGATCACGTCTGGGAGGCCGACCCTGCGGGCGACCTCGGGGTCCTGGTGGATCGGGTTGGGGTCACCGCTGGCCGCGGCGTAGGCGACCAGCGCTTCGCGGGTGACCGGGTACGTCGCGGTCGTGAGCTCGGTCATCACGCACCCGCCTTGTGCACGAGGGTCGCCTCGGCGGTGCAGACCAGCGCGCCCGCGTCGTCGGTGATCGCGCTGGAGGTGGAGATGATGTCGGTGCCGGCGATCTGGCGGAGTCCGCTCACCGTGAGGGTTGCGGTCAGCCGATCGCCGACGACGATCGGGCGCTCGTGCACGAACTTCTGCTGGCCGTGGACGACGTGGTGGAGTTCGATGCCGACCTCGGGGTCGACCATCAGCCCCTGCATCGCGCCGAAGGCAACCACGATCGCGAAGGTGGCCGGCGCCGGGTCGCCGCCGACGTACGGCGTACCGGTGGCGGCGGCGAAGTCGCCGACGGCCTGCTCGGTGACGTCGAACGACTCGGTCGGGGGAAATGTGCGGCCGGCGAGCGACTGGTCGATCGGCATACGTCCGAACCTATCTGGAACGCAACGACGCCCGCCGGGTCAGGCCGGGCGGGCGTGCTGTGCTGGAACGAAGAGTCAGCGGGTCTCGCGGTGCGGCGTGTGCTTGCGGCAGCGCGGGCAGAACTTCGACAGCTCCATGCGGTCGGGGTCGTTCCGCCGGTTCTTCTTGGTGATGTAGTTGCGCTCCTTGCACACCGTGCACGCGAGCGTGATCTTCGGGCGAACGTCGCTGGTCTTGCTGGCCACGGGCTGTCCTCTGGTTGTCGGGCCTTCTTGTCGTGCTGGTCGGGGTCCGGCCTCGGATCCCGCCGCCTCTGTAGTGGGGGCGGGACTCGAACCCGCGACACCACGATTATGAGCCGTGTGCTCTAACCGACTGAGCTACCCCACCAGGAGGGGCAGGGAGCCCCACCTCAGAGCCCCTTTACGGAATCGAACCGTAGACCTACTCCTTACCATGGAGTCGCTCTGCCGTCTGAGCTAAAGGGGCGACGGTCGAGAAGGATACACAGCGGCTGAGGCGATCCCGAAATCGTCTGAGCAGCGTCGGACGGGGGAATCCGACGGTCCGTCACGCCAGGTCCGCGACGTCGATCAGCACCTTCCCGACGGCCCCGTCCTCGACCGCGTCGTGGGCCGCCGAGGTCTCCTCGAGGGGGTAGCGGACCAGCGGCAGACCGTGCTCCTCGCCGACCTCCAGGACCCCCTCGGCGACCGCCGAGGCGATGTCCTGCGCCGCAGCACGCAACGCTTCCTCGCCGACCGTGTAGAGCAGGACGAACTGGATCCGGGCGTTCATCTTCATGAACGGTCGTACCGGCAGGGTGACCTCGGTGCCGCCGGTGTTGGCGTACACCGAGACCGTGCCGCGGGGCTTGAGAACCCGGCCGAGGAGGTCGACGTTCTGGATGATCGCGACCTCGACGACCATGTCGACGCCGTTGGGTGCGAGCCTGATGATCTCGGCCGCCGGGTCACCGGTGCGGTAGTTGACGACGTGATGCGCGCCGGCCGCCTCCGCCAGGCGCGCCTTCTCGTCGCTGCTCACGGTGGTGATCACGGTCGCTCCGGCCCAGACGGCGAGCTGGATCGCCGCGTGTCCCACGGCGCCTGCGCCGCCGGTGACCAGAACGACGTGTCCCTCGAGCGCTCCGGGTGAGAGGTGCGCCGGCCCGTCCTCGTGGACGGTGAGCGCGCGGTGGGCGGTCATCGCGGGGACGCCGAGGCTCGCGCCCACGTCGTACGACGCGTCACCGAGCCGGACGACTCGCTCCGCCGGGATCACGACATACTCCTGGGCGGTGCCCCCCGGCCGGTCGTGCTGGGCCAGGTAGATCCAGACCCGGTCGCCGACCTTGACGTCGTAGACCCCGTTGCCGACATCGTCGACGATCCCGGCGCCGTCCTGTCCGGGCACGATCTCGTCGAAAGGGAGGGACGATGCAGTCGTGCCCGCCCGGAACTTCCAGTCGGTGGGATTCACCCCGGCGACGGCGAGCCTGACCCGGACCTCGCCCCAGTGCGGGCTCGGGAGCTCGCGCTCGACCACCTCGAGCACCGACGAGTCACCGAGCTTTTCGTAGACGACAGCGCGCATGGGATCGACGCTACCTGCGGTCGTGGGACGTGTGGCGGGCCGGGTTGGAGCGTCGCGCTCACGCGTCCCTCAGCAGCAGCCAAGGGTGTGCCTCCTCGAGCTCGTAGGCCAGCTCGAGCAGCATCGTCTCTTGGCCCCGGTCGGCGGCGAGCATCATCCCGTGCGGCAGCCCGGCGGCGGTCGTCGCCAGGGGCAGGGAGATCGCCGGCGCCCCGCTGGCGTTCTGCCACGGTGTGTAGACGACCCACTGAAGCAGCCGATCCAGCACCGTCTCGTAGTCCTGCATCGGGTCGAGCCAGCCGATCCGCGGCGTCTCGCGGGCGAGCGTCGGTGTGAGGACGACGTCGTACGACGCGTGGAGCTGGTGCGCGAGGCGGCCGGTGCGACGCAGCCTGGTGATCGCGCCCGGCACCCGGCGCAGGTTCCGGCGACAGTGCCGGTCCAGGCCGTGGGTCAGCTCGTCCAGCCGGGACGCGTCCCACGAGCGACCGTGCTCGAGGCGGCCGGACGCGATGACGGCCGACGCGAGCACTCCCCAGTACAGAAGGAAGTCGTCCTTGAAGGAGGTGGGGACCGGCTGGTCGATCCACTCGACGTGGTGGTCGAGCGACTCCAGCAGCTCGGCCGTCGCCCGGGTCAGCGACTCCACCTCGGGGGTCGCCTGAGTGTCGATGCTGTCCGTCAGGACCGCGATCGTCCGTCGCGCCCGCGATCCGTGGGTGACGTCGCCGACCGGCGCCAGCCTCAGGTCGCGATACACCTTCTCCGCCTCGCGGAGGAATGCGGCGGTGTCGCGGACCGACCGGGTCACGACACCATCGGCCACGACCCGGACCGGCATTTGGCGCAGGGTGCGGTCCTGGGACAGCCGGCCGCGGGTCGGCTTGAGCCCGACCAGCCCGTTGACCGCTGCCGGGATGCGGATCGAGCCGCCGCCGTCATTGGCATGGGCGAGCGGGACGGCACCGGCCGCCACGAGTGCCGCGGACCCGGCCGAGGAGGCGCCCGCCGTGTGCTCGGTCGACCACGGGGACCGGACGGGGCCGAGCCGCGGGTGCTCGGCCGAGGCGCTGAAGCCGTACTCGGAGAGCCGGGTCTTGCCCAGCGGGACCACTCCGGTGGCCAGGAACATCCGAGCGAAGTCGCCGTCGTGCTGTGCCGGGGTCGGAGCGAACGCATCGGTGCCCTGCATCGTCGGCAGGCCGGCGAGGTCGGAGTTGTCCTTGACGAACGTCGGGATCCCGGCGAAGTACCCGCCGCGCGGCGCGACCGCCTCTGCCCGTGCGCGCTCGAAGCAGTCGGCGGCGAGGGCGTTCAGGTCCTCGGCAACCCGCTCGGTCCGCGCGATGGCAGCCTCGAGGACCTCCGGGATCGAGACCCGACGGGCCGGATCGCCTCCGCCAGTCCGACGGCATCGTGGTCCCCGAGCACGTCGTCTGCGTACGCGTGCACGCGAGCCATGGGTGGAGGCTATCCGTCCGTCTCGTGAGCTCTGCTCACGAGAGCACGCGAGCGCTCGAGCTCTCACCTGTAGGCGACCACCAACGGACCAGAAGAGACCTCACAGGATGGTCGCGCACCAGCGGTGTGACCGGGCCGTCGAGACCGGCCGCGGCGTGGATCAGTACCGCCTGGCGTCCGCTCGGTGACTCCGCCACCTCGCGCCAGTACGTCGTCCCGGCCGCGCCGTACGTCTTCGTGGCGTTGAGGAAGACGAACGCCGGCGCGACCAACCGCATGGATTGCCCGCCGTCGAGCAGCAGCCAGGTGCTCCACCGCCGTCGGTAACGACCGCCGACGACCACGCCGCGGATGTCGGCCAACGGCACCCGGGTGCTGGTGCGACCCACGACGCTCACGACCTCGTCCGGTGTCAGGACCACACGAAAGCGCCTGAACCACGCGGCGACCCCGGCCGAGACAAGCGCAGGCACGCGCTCGGACCGGCCCGTGACGCCGAAGTAGACGGCGAGGAGCACGAACAGCGCTCCGACGCAGGCCAGGATCACGACGTTCAGAATGAAGCTGTCATTGCGCCACCACTCCGTCACGGTGTCCGCACTCGTGCCATCCGAGGGCTGCCGGCGGGTGGTCATGCGCGACCCTAACCCGAGTCACACCGACCGGAGACACGAGCGACGGCCGCCGGTGTGGGCCGGCGGCCGTCGCGTGGTGCGCGAGAGCGCCCCACAGGGTGGAACGCCGAGCCCCCGTCGACCCGGCGCACTCCTACTTGAGGAGGCGGGGCCTCGGCCGCTGATACATCACGTGAATCCGCCGACGGTCGCTCAGGGCGCGTCGTTCACGTAGCAGCCCACGAGGTGGTCGTCGACGAGCCCGATGGCCTCCATCAGCGCATGCATCGTCGTCGGTCCGACGAACGCGAAGCCTGCCTTCTTCAGCGCCTTCGACAGAGCAAGCGACTCGGGCGTCCTGGCGACCAGGTCGTCGGTCGTCGTCGGGGGTGTCCACGACTCGGGGCGGTGTGACTCGACCAGCCTCACCAGTCCGCCGTCGTCGCGCAGGGCCACGGTCGCGCGGGCATTGGTGATCGCGGCGTTCACCTTCATCCGGTTGCGGACGATCCCGACGTCGTCCATCAACCGGTCGACATCGCGCTCGTCGTACGCCGCGATCCGGTCGGGGTCGAAGTCGTGGAACGCCGCCCGGAAGGCCGGACGCTTGAGCAGGATCGTCCGCCACGAGAGCCCGGACTGGAACGCCTCCAGGGTCAGCCGCTCGAGGTACGCCGACTCCCCCGAGACCGGGCGCCCCCACTCGTCGTCGTGGTACGCCCGCATCACGGCGTCGCCCTCTCCCCATGGGCAGCGCGCGAGCCCGTCCTCGCCGACGACCGGTCCCATGCGGAGGATCCTGACAGAGGCCACCGACGACTTTGTCCGAGAGCAGGGGGACGCCTCGCGAGCAAGCTCGCTGAGGCGCTCGCTCGGGACATTCCGCTCCGGCTCCGCCGGCCCGGAACGTCCTCAAGCTCGGGCCTTGAGCTTGGCGTTCGGCAGCGCCGGCGCGGGGATCGGGGGCAGGTGGTCGCCCACGACGATGCCGAAGCGGCCATCGTAGATCTCCGAGCTGTCCTGGAGCGCGCCGTTGTTGTCGGTGATCTGCGCCATCCAGTCCTCGCGCGCCTGGACGACCTCGCCGTGGTCGCGGCCGACGAAGTTCCACCACATCACGATCTCCTCGCCGAGCGGCCGTCCACCGATGAGCAGTAGGTGCGACAGGTCGGCGGCCTCGATCTCGAGCGGCTCACCCGGGGCGACGTAGGCCAGCTGGTTCTGCTTGACCTCCTCCCCGTTGACCCGTGCCAACCCGAAGTCGACAAGGACGCCGTACTCGAAGTGGCTCTGGGTGTCGGGAGCGATCCGGGTGCCGCCGTCGAGAATCACCTCGGCGCCGACCAGGGGGGTGAAGGTCTCGACCGGCGACTCGCTGCCGAACATCGAGCCGAGGAAGACCTGGGCGTCCCAGCCCTCGCCGTGCACCACCGGCGGGGCGTAGTGGGCGAATCCCGGCTCGGCGTCGCGGACAGCCGCCGGAAGGGCTACCCAGAGCTGCACCCCGTGCAGCACAGTCACGTCGTCGGTCGACACCTCGGAGTGCGAGATCCCGCGCCCGGCCGTCATCAGGTTCAGCTCGCCGGGCTTGACCAGCGCATGGGTGCCGGCGCTGTCGCGGTGCTCGATGGTGCCGCCGAACAGCCAGCTCACGGTCTGCAGCCCGATGTGTGGATGCGGCGCGACCATCATCCCGCCGGTCTCGTCCACGCGATCGGGTCCGTAGTGGTCGAGGAAGCACCACGCCCCGATCAGCGAGCGCTGTCGCTGCGGCAGCGTCCGGCGGACGTTCATCGCTCGCAGGCCGCCGAGCGGCACCTCGCGGTGGTCGAGGATCTCGGTCATGGGGTACGTCTTAGGGGTCGGGGGGTTTCGTCAAGTGAATCAGGAGTTCGAGTAGACCGCGGGACCGCCGTCCTGGCCAGTTCCGCCCTCACCGCTGTGTCGGCCGGCCCAGCTCCAGGCGTACGCCGGGTCCTCGGCCGCCACGCCCGCCTCACCGAGGTCGAGCGGCTGGAAGGTGTCGATCATGACCGCGGTCTCCTCGAACTTCTCGGCGCCGAGCGACGCCTCGATCGCGCTCGGCTGCGGTCCGTGGGCGAAGCCGCCGGGGTGCACCGAGATCGAGCCGAGGCCGATCCCGGAGCCCTTGCGCGCCTCGTAGTCGCCGCCGACGTAGAACATGATCTCGTCGCTGTCGACGTTCGAGTGGTAGTAGGGCACCGGGATCGACAGGGGGTGGTAGTCGACCTTGCGGGGAAGGAAGTTGCAGATCACGAAGTTCCAACCCTCGAAGACCTGGTGCACCGGCGGCGGCTGGTGGATCTTGCCGGTGATCGGCATGTAGTCCTCGAGGTTGAACGTGTACGGGTAGAGGCAGCCGTCCCACCCGATCACGTCGAACGGGTGCGTGTCGTAGGTCATCCGGGTGCCCACGACCTGCCCACGGACACGGTGCTTGACCAGCACCTCGACGTCGGAACCGTCGACCAGGAACGTCTCGCCCGGGCCGTGCAGGTCGCGCTCGCAGTACGGCGCGTGCTCGAGCAGCTGCCCGAACCGTGAGAGATAGCGTTTCGGCGGAGCGATGTGGGAGTTCGCCTCGATCGCGTACAGACGGCTCGGCTCGCTCGGCACCCAGCGGTGGGTCGTGGCCCGCGGGATCAGCACGTAGTCCTGGGTGCGGTAGGAGACGGCCCCGAACACCGTCTCGACCACGCCGCTCCCCGACTCGACGTACACGCACTCGTCGCCGATCGCGTTGCGGTAGTACGGCGACGGGTCGGTGCCGGTGACCACGTAGTTGATGCGCACGTCGTTGTTGCCCAGCACCATGCGCCGCCCCTCGACCGCGCACGCACCGGCGCCGTCACCGGGCTGCGGGAACAGACCGTGCAGCTTCAGATGGCGAGGCTTGAGCGGGTGGTTCGGAGTGCGCGACTGGTCGGAGAGCTCCCACACCTGGGCGTCGACGATCCCCGACGGGACGCCCACGTGGTACAGCAGGGAGGAGTCCGACGAGAAGCCCTCCTCGCCCATCAGCTCCTCGTGGTAGAGCCGGCCCTCCGGATCGCGGTGCTGGGTGTGACGCTTGGGGGGAACGGACCCGACGCTCCGGTAGAAGGGCATGGCGCCAGACTAGGACGTCCCTCGACGCTGTGCAGAACCCTCGAGCGGCCGCCTCCGCGCCGTCCTAAACGGTTCGCTCCGCGCTGCCGCGCGACCGTACGCTCGGGGGGCCATGCGCGACTTCCCACCGGAGATCACCACCTTCTACAGCGCGGCCGGACGGAAGCCGGGGCCCGCGCCGGACACGCGCACTCCGGCGGCCTTCCTGCGGTGGTTCCTGAGGTTCCAGTGGAAGGTGATCGTCCTTTCGACCCTGGTCGGGGTCCTGTGGCAGCTGCCCCTGACCGTCGGCCCGCTGCTGTTCGGCAACGCGGTCGACCACGGCATCGTCCCGCACTCCACGAGCGGCACGCTGTTCTGGGCCGGGTTGCTGCTCCTGGTCACCGTCATCGGCGCGACGTTCGGCATCATCATGCACACGCTGATCGTCCGGAGCTGGCTGGTCGCCCTCTACGGGACCATGAAGATGGTGACCCGCAAGGTCGTCCAGATGGGTCACGTGCTGCCGCGTCGTGTGCCGACCGGCGAGGTGCTCGCCGTCGCGTCCAGCGACTCCGACGAGTTCGGAGCGCTGACGGAGATCATCTCGCGGTCGGCGTCCCAGCTGGTCGCCTACCTGGTCGTCGCGTTCATCGTGCTCAGCATCTCTCCCGACCTCGGGATCCTCATCCTGCTGGCCGCACCGGTGCTCGTCGGCGCCGCGATGCCGCTGCTCAGGCCGTTGCACCGACGTCAGCAGCTCGAGCGGGTCAGGAACTCCGACCTCACGTCGATGGCGACCGACATCGTCGCCGGCCTGCGGATCCTGCGCGGGATCGGCGGCGAGCGCACCTTCGGCCGCAACTACGACGGTCAGTCACAGCTCGCCCGGCAGGCCGGCGTCTCGGCCGGCATCTGGCAGGCCACGATCGAGGCGGTCGGCGTCCTGTTCTCCGGGGTGTTCATCGTGTTGCTGGTCTGGCTCGGCACCCGACAGGTCATCAACGGCGACCTGACGATCGGACAGCTGATCAGCTTCCTCGGTTACGCGCTGTTCATGATCTACCCGATCCAGACCTTCTTCGAGCTGGCCCAGAAGGTGACCCGGGCGATGGTGTCCGCGCGGAAGGCGATCGCGATCTTCGAGCACCAGCCGCCGTGGCCCGACCAGGACCAGAGCAGCCCGTTGCCCGAGCACGCCGACCTGTACGACGAGCTCAGTGGTTTCACCGCACACGACGGCGAGCTCACGATCGTCGTCTCGGCGGTCCCCGAGGACACCGCCGCGCTGGCTGACCGTCTGGGTCGCTACCTTCCGGCCGACACCGAGCCGGTCAGCCAGGAGCTCGATGAGAGCCTGAAGGGTCGCGCCGCTCGTCGTGCCCGCGCACAGCGGCTCGCGGAGCGCGCGCGTCTGGCGGCCATGGACGAGGAGCTGGCGACCCGCGAGTGGGGCGTCCAGCTCGGCGGCGTCGACCTCGGCGCGGCCTCGCTGGACGACGTACGCGCACACGTCCTGGTCAGCGACACCGGAAGCCAGCTGTTCGCGGGGACCCTCCAGGAGGCGATCGACCCGCACGGACGGCTGACGCGCGAGCAGGCCGATCACGCCCTGCGCGTGGCCAACGCCGAGGACGTCTACGACGCACTGCCGGGCGGATGGCAGGGTGTGCTCGACGAGCGTGGTCGCGGCCTGTCCGGGGGGCAGCGGCAGCGGGTCGTGTTGGCGCGGGCCCTGGCCGTGGAGGCACCGATCCTGGTGCTGGTCGAGCCGACATCGGCCGTCGACGCCCACACCGAGGCCAGGATCGCTGAGCGTGTTGCCGCCGTACGCCGCGGGCGGACCACCGTGGTCTCGACGGTATCGCCGCTGTGGCTGCACCACGCGGACCGGGTGGTGCTGTTCGAGGACGGCAAGGCCACCGCGGACGGCGCGCACGAGGACCTGCTGCGCGACCGCCCGGCCTACCGCCGCGTCGTCGCACGGTCGATGGACGCGCCCGTGGAGGAGGTGTCGAACCATGAGCACACTCGTGTCTGACCCGCTGGCGACGTCGGTCGAGACCTGGCGCGACCGCGACGCCCACGAGCCGGCCGTGCCGGTCGAACTGTTGCCGCCCCGGGGTGTCGGTCGCCGTGAGCGCCTCTCGGCGCTTCACCGACGGCACCTGCTGCGCGAGCGGCGGGCACGCGACACGTACGCCGCCTCCCGCAGCCCCGAGCGGGGCTGGCCGGTGGCGGACAACAGGACAGTGCTGGCGTTCTTCCGCGGGCTGCTGCGAGACCGGAAGTCCGAGTTCTTCTGGCTGGTCACAATCAACGCGCTGGCGGCCGGCGTCGCGCTGGTCGTGCCGGCGCTGCTGGGTGTCCTGGTCAACCGCACCGTCGACGGCGGTGCGAAGGCCGAGCAGATCACCCAGCTCGACCAGCTGGCGCTGCTGATCGTGGCCGTCGTGTGCGCCCAGGCGTTGCTGACGTTCCTGGCTCAGTGGATCTCGACGGTCTTCGGTCAGGACCTGCTGTCGTCGGCCCGCGAGTCCATCGTGTCGACGGTGCTCCGGCTGCCCCTCGGACGCGTCGAGGGAGCCTCGACCGGTGACCTCGTCACCCGGGTGACCCGCGACGTCGGCACGATGAGCCGATCGGTGCAGTTCGGTCTGCCACAGGCGATCATCTCCGGGCTGACCGTCGGGCTGTCGGTCGTGGCGATGCTGCTCAACAGCGTCCTGCTCGCAATCCCGTGCCTGCTGCTGATCGGCGCCTCTGGATTCCAGGTACGCCGCTACCTCGAGCGCGCCCCGAAGGGGTACATCACCGAGGGAGCGACGTACTCGCGGATCAACACGACGCTGACCGAGACCGTCGAGGGTGCCCGCACCGTCGAGGCGCTGGCGCTCAGCGACCTGCGGGTGGGTGCCGGCGACGACGACGTCGCGGTGTCCGCGCAGGCCGAGCGCTACACGATGACCCTGCGGAACCTCCTGTTCTGCGTGATCGACATCTGCTTCAACAGTCCTCGTGTGGTCACACTGCTGGTAGGTGCGTGGGGCTACTCGCGCGGCTGGGTCTCGCTGGGCCAGATCACGGCGGCGCTGCTGTACGTCGAGTCGCTGAGCGGACCGCTCGATCGGCTGGTTGGTGAGATGGACCGGCTCCAGGTCGGGGTCGCCTCGACGAGCCGGCTGCTCGGCATCGCGCAGGTGCCCGAGGACCGGGTAGCAGGTTCGGAACGTCCGGAGGGGCGGCACCTGGTGGGTGAGGACCTGCGGTTCGCCTACCGCGAGGGGCACGACGTACTCCACGGCGTCTCGCTCGATCTCGCGGTCGGGGAGCGGTTGGCGATCGTCGGGCCCTCCGGCTCGGGAAAGTCGACGCTCGGGCGGCTCCTGTCCGGCATCAACGGCCCGCGCACCGGCTCGGTCACGGTGGGCGGCGTCGACCTGGTCGCGCTACCGCTGGAGGTGCTGCGTACCGAGGTGGCTCTGGTGACCCAGGAGCACCACGTGTTCGTCGGAACCGTCCGCGACAACATCGTGCTCGCCCGCGAGGACTCCGACGACGAGGCGGTGTTCGCCGCGCTCGCGGCGGTCGGCTCGCGCGACTGGGTCGAGCGGCTGCCTCGCGGCCTGGACACGATCATCGGCTCGGGCAACCAGTCGCTCACCCCGGCCCAGGCCCAGCAGATCGCGTTGGCGCGGCTGATCATCGCCGACCCGCACACGTTGGTGCTCGACGAGGCGACCTCGCTGATCGACCCGCGCACCGCCCGCACCGTCGAGGGCTCGATGAGCGCGCTGCTCGACGGCCGTACCGTGGTCGCGATCGCGCACCGCCTCCACACCGCTCACGACGCCGACCGGATCGCCGTCGTCATCGACGGCGAGATCGTCGAGCTCGGTTCCCATGAAGAGCTGGTGGCCCACGACGGCGAGTACGCCGAGCTCTGGCGCGCCTGGACGAGCTGACCAACGCCGAGTCGCCGCACACAGGCAGCGTCAGAACGCCGAGTCGTCATGTGACGACTCGGCGTTCGTTTGATGTCAACAATCGCCGACTCGACGCGTCCGAGATGTCTCTTCGCGCCGACTCGGCGTGCGGGGTGGCTCAGCGGCCTTGGTAGGCCCTCGCGATGGTGGAGGTGAAGTGGTAGACCCCGGACTCGTCGGGAGCCAGCGGCCCGGCGTCGTAGTGGGGAGTCGCCAGGCCGCGTTGGACACCCTCACAGGCGGCCCAGTCCTGGCGGTTGGTGAGGTCCCAGAAGTCCACGGCGTACGCCGGGCTGAAGCCCTCCCGATCCACGACGTGCTTCGGGAACGCCCACGAACAGGTGATCCGCGTGCGCACGGGCGAGAGTGGCACCAGCAGGTGAGTCATCACGTAGTCGGGGTGCAGCGAGATCAGAAGGTTGGGCAGGACGGCGGCGTACATCACGTGGGAGAGTTCGTGCTCGTCGAGTCGCGCATTCGCGACTCCGCCACTGCGGCCGTCGAACGACATCGTCTCCATGCCGGCGCGTAGGTCCATCCAGCCACCGACCCAGTTGCCTTCCATCTCCACGTTGTCGCCGCTGTTCGGCGCGGAGACCCGGCACAGCTCGGGGTGGATCATCGAGCAGTGGTAGCACTCCTGGTAGTTCTCGACGATGACCTTCCAGTTGGCCTCCACGTCGTACTGGTGGGACTCGGCGGTCACCAGTGACTCCGCGTCGTACGGCGCGACGATCGTCTCGAACTCGCCGATGTGCTCCGCGAACTCCTTGGCCGTGCCGGTCCGGTCGATGAAGATCCAGCCGTGCCACTCGTGCACCCGCACGGTCCTGAGGCTGAGCGTCGACCGGTCGTAGTGCGCGTCGATGTCCTTGAAGTTCGGCGCGCCGATCAGGCTCCCGTCGTGCCGGTAGGACCACGCGTGGTACGGACAGACGATCGCCCTCGGAGCCTCCGCCGACCCACCGCACGGCAGCAGCTCGTGACCGCGGTGGCGGCAGGCGTTCTCGAACGCGCGGAGCACGCCGTCCTCGTCACGGACGAGGAGTACGCCGTAGCCGCCGATCGACTCAGCCCGCAGCCCGGTGGGCGGAACGTCGGAGGATCGTCCAACGCACATCCAGTCGTCGAACAGATAGCGACGTTCCCACTCCAGGACCTCTTCCGACACGTACGCATCTCGCGGCAGCAGCCGGCTCTCGCCGAACGGTGCCAGCGCCAGCGCGACCTGCTCGGGGTCGAGGGGTGCGGGTGGGATCGTCGTCATTTCGCCTCCTCCGGCGATGGTGGGTAACGGGCGCGGGTGTGCCCGGTCGATACTGAACGGTCATTCAGGATCAGTCTAGGCTTGGCCGATGAACACGTCGAGACTCCCGGCGGCCTCACTCCTCCCGCGTGAGCACACGGTACGCGAGCAAGCCCAGCGCCACGGCCGGGAATGAGGCCACCAGGCCGGCGCTCAAGGGGCACGTAAACCGGCTAACTGAATAGTCAGTCATGTGGTTCCGTCCGCCGCCTCGGCCGTCTAGGCTTCGGCGCATGGCCCGAGGCGAACCAGGAAGTCATCACACCGACGGGTCCATCTCGATCGTCGGTCTCCGTAAGGAATTCGACGGCGTCACCGCTGTCGACGGGATCGACATCGAGATCGAGCCGGGTGAGTTCTTCACACTGCTCGGCCCCTCGGGATGCGGCAAGACCACCACGCTGCGCATGCTGGCCGGCTTCGAACAACCCACCGACGGGCAGATCTTCATCGACGGTGTCGACGTGGCGCAGACGCCTGCGCACAAACGGCCTGTCAACACGGTCTTCCAGAGCTACGCGCTGTTCCCACACCTGGACGTCGAACGCAACGTGGCGTACGGACTGAGGTGGCGCAAGGACCTGGACAGGCGAGTCCGGGCGTCCCGGGTCGCCAAGGCGCTCGAACTCGTCCAGCTCTCGGGGTATGGCAAGCGTCGTCCGCACCAGCTGTCAGGCGGGCAACAGCAGCGGGTGGCGCTGGCCAGGGCGCTGGTCCTCGAGCCGGCCGTGCTGCTCCTCGACGAGCCACTCGGTGCCCTCGACGCGAAGCTTAGGCACTCGCTGCGCGCCGAGCTCACCTCGCTGCAGAGCGAGGTCGGCATCACGTTCGTGTTCGTCACGCACGACCAGGAGGAAGCGCTCGAGATGTCCAACCGGCTCGCCGTGATGGACGGCGGCCGCATCATGCAGCTGGGTACGCCGGAGGAGGTCTATCGCGAGCCGCGGTCGGAGTTCGTGGCGGACTTCCTCGGCGTCGCCAACCTGCTCGACGTCGAGTGCGTGTCCACCACCGGGGCGGTCAGCACAGTGCGCTTCGGCGAGTTCGACCTCAAGGCACAGGCGCCCGCCGGTCACGATGCGGGCCCCGGCCGCGCCGTCATCCGGCCCGAGTGCGTCGAGGTGGCCGAGGCCGGGCTCACCGGCGCCAACCGACTGCCGGGAATGGTCGACCGTACGGTGTTCCTCGGGTCGACCACACAGGTGATGGTGCGGCTTCCGCAGGGCGCCGTCCTACAGTCGCTGATCACCAACACGAAGGCGACCGAGACGTTCAGTGCCGGGCAACCCGTGACGGTCTGCCTCCCACCCGAGTCGCTCCGCGTGCTCGCCGCGTCGTCCGAGCCGCACGCCATCGCGTACGCCGAAACCAGCTGATCGGACGGGTCAGCCCCAGTCCGCCAATGTCTCGAGGGCGGACTCATCGCCCCCGCGTCGCCGGGCACGAAGCACGAGCACTGTGAGGATCAATGCCAGGAACGTGCCGACCAGCAAGATGGTCGCGAGCGCGTTGAGTGCTGGCGTCGGCGAGGCGCGCACGGCGTTGTAGAGCAGGATCGGCACGGTCACGTTCGAGGCGTCGCGGAACAGGAACTGGCTGACGACGAAGTCGTCGAGCGAGGTTGCGAACACGATCATCGCGGAGGCGAAGATCGCGGGCATCAGCAAGGGGATCAAGATCGTCCGGATCGCTTGCAAGGAGTTGGCTCCCAGATCGCGGGCAGCCTCCTCGTAGTCGCCGCCGATGCTCAGCAGGCGTGACCGCACGATGACCAGGACATAGGACACCGTGAACGTGACATGGCCGAGCAGCATCGCCGGTCGCCCGAGCGGGACGAACTGGTAGAGGTTGACCATCACGAGGTAGAGCGCCGACCCGACGACGATCTCGGGCGTCACGAGTGGAACCAGCGAGATGCCGTTCGCGATCGTACTGGTGCGGCTGCGCCACCGAGTGAGGCCCATCGCCAGCATGACGCCCAGCGGCACTGAGACGATGACGGTCGCGACCCCGAGGATGAGGCTGTTCTTCAGGGACAGGAACATGCTCGGGTCCTGAGTCACCGACCCTTCGTTGCAGCAGTACCACTGGGTCGAGAAGCCCTGCCAGACACTGCGCGACCGGCCGTCGTTGAACGAGAACTGGATGGCGATCAACACCGGCAACAGCGACCACGCGATGTACACCCACGTGATCGCGGCGAGGACGTACGGCCGACGCCACGGGTTGCGCCACGGCGGTACCCGCCGGCGAACCGGCTTCGGCGCCTCGGAAACCGGCGGGCGTTCCAGCACCGTCATCGGGTCGCCTCCCTGCTCGCACGCTGGGTCAGGATGAGGTAGTAGAGCATGAAGAACATGAGGACGAAGGAGAGCAGGAGCACCAAGCCCGCACCGTAGTTCTTCGACGGTCCTTCGAGGAGGAAGAGCTCGATCTGGTTGCCGACCATGCTGGTCTTGGGCGAGCCCGACACGATCGTGTTGGTGTAGTAGTCGCCGGCCATCGGGAGCGCAGTGATCACCAGCGACGTGATCAGGCCCATCCGCGACAGCGGCAGCGTGACGTGCAGGAAGGTCCGGACGGACCCGACGCCGAGGTCGCGAGATGCCTCGAGCAGCCGTTGGTCGATGCGGTCCAGCGATGCGAACAACGGGATGATGAAGTACGGCAGATACCCGTACGCGAGCGCCCAGATGACGGTGAACGAGCTGCCCGAGAGCCAGGAGTGTGGCGGGATGCCGACCCATCCGAGAACCTTGTTGACGTAGCCGTCGTCCTGCAGCAGGTTGACCCACGCGAGCATCCGGGTGATGTAGTTGATCCACCACGGCGCGAGAATGAGCGCAAGGATCAGGCCGCGCCGTTTGCCCGCCAGGCGCGCCGCGTAGTAGGCAACGGGATACCCGATCACCACGCAGATCGACAGCGCCCAGAAGCAGTAGACGCCCGTGCGCACCCACACCTCGTGGTAGGCGCCGGACACGGAGTCGGTGACGACGCTCTTGAAGGTCGTGAACTCCCAGTTGAGCGGGTTCCATTCCGGAATCGGCTCGCCGTAGATGTTGATGTGGCCGCTGAAGGCGACGGCCATCACCGCGTAGAACGGCACGACGAAGAGGGCGATCAGCCAGAACGTCCCCGGCAGGGCCAGTGCGGGCCACAGTCGTCGAGTGACCCGGTCGCTGCCGGACGTCTCCTCAGGCACCCGCGTTGAACCTTGCCCAGTTGGTGCGCCACAGCGCCTCGGTGCTCGGGCTGACCTCGTAGAACGTGTGCCCCTTGTCGAAGTCGGCGGGCACGACCACGGCGTTCATCAGGTTCTCGGGGATGTAGCCGTTGGCGATCAGGTACTTCGCCGAGAGCTTCGTCAACGGCGGCTGGTAGCCGTTCCAGCCGAAGTTCTTCAGCGCGATCGTGTTGTCGAGCAGGTCGTTGATCATCATGTGAGCGAGGACCGGTTTCGCCGCCGACTTGGGGATGGCGATGTTGTCGCTGCCGATGACGTAGTCGGCCGGGTCCGGGGGACGCCAGTAGCCGAGGACCTCCGGGGTCTCGCCCTTCGGCAGGTAGTACTGACCCGCGATTGGGTCGCCGGACCAGCACTGGTGGACAGTGGCGGTTCCCTCGGGGACCTCGGAGTACGCGTTGACGTCGGTCTTCACGTTGACGCTGCTGGTCAGCTCGATCAGGCTGTCGGTGGCTTCCTTGACGTACTCCGGGTTCGACGTGTTGATGTCGCCGGTGATGTTGTTGCGCAGCAGCGACATGCCGATCGCTTCCGACAGGTCCTGGAGCAGGTAGATCTTGCCGGCGTACGCCTTGTCCCACAGCAGGTCGTACCCGAGCTCGGGCACCTGGCTGACGCGGTCGGCCCGGTAGAGCACGCCCGTCCCGTAGACCGTGTAGGGCACCGTGTAGTGAGCGCCTTGGTCGTACCACGGGTCCTGGTACTCGGGCCAGACATTCTTCAGATGCGGGACATAGGAGTGGTTCAGCGGCTGCAGGAGGTCGGTAAAGACCATCTTGCTGAGCACGCTCGGGCCCGGGAACACGAGGTCGAACGAGACTCCGGGCTGCCGGATCTTCGCGAGCATCTCGTCGTAATTGTTGTACGGCGTGACCTCGACGGAGACGTTGTGCTCCTCACCGAAGGTCTTCATCACGGCCGGCGCCATGTACTGCGAGTAGTTGAGGATCTTGAAGGCACCTCCGGACTCCGGCGCGAGCCCGTCCTCGATCGGTGGGTTGCTGTCCTTGATCGCCAGGGTGACCGGCTTGTCGGGTCGAGCCAGGGGGTAGGGAGCGGCGCCGTCCGCCGCCTGCCCCGAGGACCCGTCGCCACACGCCGCAAGCCACGGCGCAGTTCCCAGCCCCACGGTGAGCCACAAGCCTCCTCGCAGGACGTTTCGTCGGCCCAGCTGCGGCCGTGGCCGCCGATGGCGCAGTGCTGGGTCGTTCGGGTCGAAGCTCATGTCAACCTCTTCACGGTCGACGGCGCCGCCGACCTGGTCCGCTCTGGGGACGTGTCCCTAACTGACTGTTCAGCCAAAACCTCATTGTCACCGTCGCTGCGGGGAATGTCGAGTATCGAAGAGGTCTCAATCGGGAGACACGACGCTCCCTCTGCGGCCGGTTGTCTGCACCCGGCGTCCGGTGATCTCTGTCTTGCCGCCCTCGAAGGCCGTCGCATAGACTGAACGATCAGTCAATCGTGAACCACGGGCAGGAGCCCTGATGACCGCGACCGAGATCGCACCCGAGCTGTCCACCCGCCTCGACTCCATCATCGAGGACGAGACCCAGACCTTCCAGGACCGGCAGCGGCGCAGCCAGGAGATGTCCGAGCGGGCCCACGCGCTGGCGGGCGGTGCCACCTCCAGCTGGCAGGTCGCCGAGCCGCACGCCGTCTGGCTGAGCCACGGCAACGGCTCCAAGCTCTACGACGTCGACGGCAACGAGTACTCCGACTTCCACGGGGGGTACGGCGTCTCGCTGGCCGGCCACAACCATCCCGCGATCGTCGAGGCGGTACGTCGTCGGGTCGGCCTCGGCACGCACTTCGCCCAGCCGACCGAGGACTCCATCGTCGTGGCGGAGAACCTCGCCCAGCGTTACCACCAACCCCTCTGGCGCTTCGGTAACTCCGGCACCGAGTCGACGATGGACGCGGTCCACTTGATGCGGGCCTTCACCGGCCGCGAGCGGATCCTCAAGTTCGAGGGCGGTTATCACGGCCACCACGACTCCGTGATGGTCTCGGTCCAGCCCGAGAGCGTCGGCGACCTGGGCCCGGCGGATGCCCCGATCCCCTTCCCGGAGAACACCGGTCTGCTCAAGGCCACCATGGAGGGCACCGTCATTGTCCCGGCCAACAACCTCTCAGCCGTCGAGGCTGCGCTCGAGCGCTACCCCGGTGAGATCGCGGGCATGATCCTCGAGCCGATCATGATGAATGCCGGCATCATCTATCCCCAGGAGGGCTACCTGGAGGCCCTCAAGGACCTCCTCCACGCCCATGGCGCACTGCTCACCTTCGACGAGGTGAAGACCGGCTTCACCGTCGGCCCTGGCGGTGCCTCCGGCAGGCTCGGCGTCACCTCCGACCTGGTCTGCGTGGCCAAGGCGATGGGTGGCGGCCTGTCGACCTCCGCGATCGGCGGTGGCGAGGTGATGGAGTTGGTGTCGCGTGGCGACTACCAGCAGGTCGGCACTTTCAACGGCAACCCGTTGGCGATGGCGGCGGCTCGCGCCATGCTCACAGAAGTGTTGACCGACGAGGCCTATGCCCACCTCGACCGTCTGCGGATCCGGATGCGCGACGGCCTCCAGGACGTGATCGACCGGCACGCGGCGCCGTGGCGGGTGGTAACGGCGGGTGCGAAGGGCTGCGTCTCGTTCATGCCCGACCCGATCCGGAACTTCCGTGACTTCCGGTCGCTCGACGGGCGCTACGGTCACGCGCACTGGCTGGTCCAGCACAACCGAGGAGCCTTCCTTCCGCCCTGGGGCAAGGTCGAGCAGTGGCTGATGTCGGTACAGCACACCGACGACGACGTCGACCGGTTCGTGGCGAACTTCGCGAACCTCGCCGATTCCCTGCTCGGAGCCGCCTGACAGCTCCTCGGGCTGCGGCGGGACCACTGCCGGTTCTACGCCGGCGCCGCGGCGAGCACGACCCATGCTGTGGCCGCGTGCTCGAACGGCGGCTTCGGCAGCAGGGCACGGCAATGCTCGGCGATCTCGTCCCGGCGATCGTCGTCCAGCGAGACGACGTACGCGCCGGAGGGACCCACTCCGAGGAGATACGGCGCCCACCAGTCGTCGAACGACGCGAACGGGATGCGGACGGTCAGCGAGGTCGAGCGGATGCTCGCCAGCCCGGCCTCCTCCGCCAGCTCGGCCAGGTGGCCTTCGCGGCTGCCTGCGAGCTGCGCCTCCCCCGGGGCGGCGGAGTCGACCTCGTGCACGGCCTGCCAGAACACCGAGAGCGGTCCGGTCGTGCCGGCGTTGTCCCACACGCTCGCAGAGACCGTGCCGCCCGCCCTCGTCACCCGGCCCATCTCGCTGAGCCCGACGACGGGGTCGGCCATGAAGTGCACGACGAGCTGCGCCAAGGCGGCGTCGAAGGTGTCGTCGCCGTACGGCAGGTGCTCGGCGTCCGCCTCGCGGACGTCGATGCCCGGGAACATGTCGCGGGCCGCCGCGACGAACGGCGGCGAGGGGTCCACCGCCGCCACCGCCGCGTCTCCGCAGCGGGAGACCAGGGGTGCGGTCAGGATCCCGGGACCGCACCCCACGTCGAGCACCCGGTCGCCCAGGCGTACGTCAACGAGGTCGACGAACTGCTCGGCGAGCGGCTGCGAGTAGCGACCCATGAACCGTAGATAGGCGTCCGCGGGGACGTTGAAGCTCATGGCCCGAGTGTGGCCCCGTCAGGGCGAGGCGAACCAGGGCTTGTGCAGGTCGTAGAACGTCGCGCCCGCCATCATCGACTCCAGCTCGGCCCGGACATCTTCGGGCGGTTGTGTCTGCTCGCCCTTGCGCGCGCTCTCCTCGTCGGTGAAGTAGACGGTCTGGAAGTAGGTCCCGTCCTCCGCGATCGCGAAGGTGCCCCCGATGATCTCGGGGCGCATCTCACGCAGGTCTCCGGTGTCGGCCAGCATTTCCTTGGCCGCGGTGGGGTCGTCGAGATGACCACTGATCACCTGGACGAAGCCCGCCTCGTCCGAGCCACCGTCGAGGAACGAAGTGACGTCGCCACAGTCGTGGAACGACACCGGCCCGTCCATGAGAGCGGACATCTTCTCGGCGAACGCGCCGGTCTCCGGGCGCGCCGAGTTCGCCATCGCGTCGTCGCGCGACGTGAACCTGATGACGCCGAAGAAGTCGTTGTCGTCGGTGACGCCGTACGTGCCGCCGAGCCAGCCCACAGCCCCGACACCGCCCTCGTCCCGCCACGCCTCCGCGAGAGAGCGGAGCTCGTCTTGCCGGGAGCACTTCCCTTGGATCACTTGGATGAACACGTCATGGCCTCCTGTCCTGCGGGCCATCTCCGGATGAGGTGGTCTGCTACCGACGCTAGAGACACCGGCGTCGGATGGCCAGACCTGCGGGGACCACGGGGCCCGAACGGGTCAGGACTTCTTGGTACGCCGAGGACGCGCGGCGCTGAGCCCCAGCTCCTTCTCGGCCATCTCCAGTGCGATCCTCCGCGCCAGCGCGACGTTGACGACCGGGTCGTCGAGGGAGACCTGCACGACGAGGCCGTCGAGCAGCGAGCCCCACATGATCGCGAAATCCTGGACGTCCACCTTCTCGACCTCGCCCTTGTCGACGCCCTCCTGGACGATCCGGGCGATCAGGTCGCGCCACTGGGCGTCGAGCTCGGCGCGGTCCTTCTTCACCTCGGGGTGACGGAACGCCTGGGCCCAGAGGTCGAACCACAGCCCCCAGTCACCGGTGAGGTCCTGCTGCTTGTCGGCGACCAGCGTCCACTCGACGAGGATCTCGAGCCGGTCGCGCAGCTTCTCGGTGGACTTGAGCATCTCCTCCGTGGCGGCGTAGAACGACCGCTCGGACCAGCGGAGGGCCTCGGTGAGCAGGCTGTCCTTGGTCCCGAAGTAGTAGATGACCAGGGCCGGGCTGGCGCCGACGCGCTTGGCCACGTCGGCGATCCGGGTGTCGCTGAAGCCGCGCTCGGCGATCAGCGTCGACGCGGCGGCGAGCATCTGGTCGCGGCGTACGTCGGCGACGGCGTCATGCTGTTCGCGTGCCGCCATCGCACCTCCCCGAATCCCTACTCTGGTCCCGTGATTCTTGTGCGGCAGGCTAGCACGACCTTAGACTGAACAGTCAGTCAGGACTCTCGACGAACGGTGATCGATGACCAGCTCCGCGGCCCGGGTCCGGGCGATGATGTCGGCCCGCTCCGTGGCGGTCGTCGGTGCCAGCGATCGGGTCGACTCGTTCGGCCGACGACTGACAACCGAGGCCCTGCGGAGTCCGGGGGTCGAGCGAGTGCACCTGGTGCATCCGACGCGTACGTCGGTGTTCGGCCGGACCTGCGTCCCCTCGCTCGCGGACGTCCCGGAGCCGGTCGACCTCGTGCTCCTCGGCGTACCGGACAAGGCGCTGGCGCCCACCCTGCGGATCGCCTCCGAACGCGGTGACTCCGGGGCGGTGGTGTTCGGCCCGGTGCACGGTGTCAAGGAGGACGTGATCGCGGCCGCCGGCGACATGGCGATGGTCGGCGGAGGGTGCATGGGGTTCGTCAACACCGCGACCGGCGTCCGAGCCATCGGCTACCTCGAGCGCGACCCGCTGCCGCCCGGGCCGATCGCGCTGATCACCCACTCCGGGTCGGTGTTCTCGTCGATGCTGCGCACGCGACGCCCGCTCGGGTACACCGTGGCGGTGTCCTCCGGTCAGGAGCTGCTGACCACGACGCCGGACTATCTCGAATACGCGTTGTCCTTACCCCAGACCGGGGTGATCGGGCTGGTGCTCGAGACGATGAGAGACGCGCCGCGGCTGGCCGCCTGCCTCGCGGAGGCTGCGTCGCGCGACATCCCGGTGTGCGCAGTGACCGTGGGCACCTCGATCCACGGGCAGGCGCTGGTCGACGCACATTCCGGCGCGATCGCCGGGTCGGACGCAGGCTGGGAGGCGCTGTTCGCGGCGTACGGCGTGCATCGCTGCAGCGACCTCGACGACCTCACCGACAGCCTCGAGGCGTTCGCGATCGGACGCCGGCACGTCCCTGGGACGGGGCGTGGGATCGCGACGGCACACGACTCCGGTGCGGAGCGGGTCCTGATCGCGGACATCGCCGAGCGGCTCGGCGTCCGGTTCGCGTCGCTCGCCGAGCCGACCCTGTCCCGGCTCGCGGCCGCGCTCGATCCGGGCCTGGTTCCGATGAACCCGCTCGACGTCTGGGGGCGTGGCAGCGACACCGCCGAGCTGTTCACCGAGTGCCTGAGTGCTCTGGCCGACGACCCGGAGACCGGTGCGATCGCGCTCGCCGTGGACATGGTCGAGGAGTACGACGGGGACGACAGCTTTGCGGTCGTGATGGAGGCCCTGCACCGCCGGACCGAGAAGCCGATCGCCGTGATCTCCAACATCACGGCCTCGCTCGACCCGGTGTCCGCCGCACGGCTACGGACACAGGGCATCCCGGTGCTCGAGGGCACGGCGTCCGGGCTGCGGGCTCTCGGGCATCTGATGGCCGAGCCGCCACGGCCTCGACCTGAGGTGATCGTCGACACCGCGCGACAGTCGCGTTGGGTCGCTCGGCTCTCGACCGGGGACGCCTTCGCCACCACCGAGTGGGCGTCGCTGTTCGACGACTACGGCATCCGGGTCACGCCCGGCGAGGCCGTGTCGTCGTCCGCCGCCGTCGTCGAGGCGGCGGAACGGCTGGGCTTCCCGGTGGTGCTCAAGAGCGACGCACCGGAAGTTCGCCACAAGACCGAGGCGGACGGCGTACGACTGCGGCTCGGCGACGCCGAGGCCGTGGCGGCGGCGTACGCCGATCTCGCAGGGCGGCTCGGCCCGCAGGTCGTGGTGCAGCACCAGGCGTCCGGGGTCGAGGTGGCGCTCGGGGTCGTCGACGACCAGTTGCTCGGACCGCTCGTCATGGTGGCTGCCGGTGGTGTGCTCGTGGAGCTGATGGCCGACCGTGCCGTCGCCCTCCCCCCGGTGGACCGTGACACGGCCCTCGGGCTGATCCGGCGGCTCAAGGTGTCGACCTTGCTCGACGGCTTCCGGGGTGCCGCCCCGGCGAACGTCGATGCCCTGGCCGACGCTGTGGTCGCACTCGGCCAGCTCGCCGTGGAGCTCGGCGACCACCTCGCCGGCGTCGACCTCAACCCGATGATCGTCGGCCCCGACTCCGCCCTCGTCGTCGATGCCCTGATCCTCCCCCGCTGAACGCCCAGTCGTCACATGACGACTCGGCGTGATTTCGACGTCTGTTTGCGCCGACTCAGCGGGTGGTCGGGAACGGGAGGGCGATGGGGTCGGGGGCGAGGCGGCTGCGGCCGTGCTCGTCGAACCGGTCCAGGCCGAATTCGGTCACGTCGAGGACGCCGGTCGACCCGGACACCGTGAGGTCGGCGGCCGCCTTCGCCACGCCGGGCCCCCACATCATCCCGTGACCCCCGGCCGCCGCGACGACCGTGCCAGCGATGACCCCGTCCTGTCCGATCGCCGGTCCCAGGATCGGCAGGTGGTCGGGGGTGTAGTCGATGGTCGCGGCCCAGGTCTTGCGGAGACCGACCTTGGCCGTGGTGGGAACCAGGGTCGCCATCCGCGCCCGCATCATCTCGAAGTACGCCGTGTCGAACTCCGTCGCCTCCCCCGGCTCCTCGTGCGGGTTGCTCATCCCCCACAGCACCCCGCCCTCGCAGGGCCGCCAGTAGATCCCCGACGCGAGGTCGAAGACCATCGGCAACCGGTCCGGGGAGAAGTCCGGATGCGGCTCGGTCACCACCACCTGGTGTCGACAGCCACCGGACGGGATCCGCACCCCCGCGGCGCGCCCCACGGCGGCCAGCGTCGGGCCGCCGGTGAGGACCACGCGCGGAGTCGCGATGTCGCCGACGGACGTGCGGACGCCGATGACGCGGCCGCCCTCGACCATGAGGCCGGTGAACGCCGTCCTCTCGCACACCCGTACGCCGGCCCCGAAGACCGCCGCCGTGTAGGCGAGCACGTTCCGGGGCGGGTCGATGTACCCGTCCCCTTCGGCGTACGACGCACCGAGTGTCTGCCCCGGAGCCAACGCCGGGTTCATCGCGTCCACCTCGCCGGAACCGACCCACTGGACGTCGAGTCCGAGCGACTGCTGCATCGCGATCCGCTCGTGCGCCTGGGCCACTGCGGTGTCGCTGAAGCACGGCATGAAGTAGCCATGCGCCACGAAACCCGAGTCGATGCCGAGGAGGTCCTGCTGCCCGGCGTAGAAGTCCCGGCTGAACATCCCCAGCCGCACCGCCGCCTCGGTGCCGCCCTGGGCGCGGACCATCCCCGCCGCGCGCGAGCTGGCGCCCTGGCCCAGGGTGTCGCGTTCGAGGAGGACGACCGCGCCGAGGCCCGAGCGCCGGAGGAACCACGCCGTCCAGGCGCCGATCGTGCCCCCGCCGACGACGACGGCGTCCGCTGTACTCGGCACAGTGGTCACGACCGCCACGCTGGCATAGACTGAACGGTCAGTCAACGCTCGATGTCGCTCGACCCCGAGAAGGAGATGACACGTGTACGGACTCACGCCGGAGGACCTCGAGCTCCAGGCCCGCGCCCGCGGATTCGCCGACGAGCTGATCCCACACGAGCAGTACGCCGAGGAACACGGTGGTGAGCTGCCCGAAGACGTCCGGCACCGGCTCGAGGCCCGGGCAGTCGAGCTCGGCCTGACCGCGACCAACATCCCGGTCGAGCTGGGCGGGCGCGGGTGCAGCACCCTCCAGCAGGTGCTGGTGCAGGAGCAGGGCGGCCGGGTCACCAACGCGCTCGCGTGGTGCCTGACCACGCCTCCCGGATGGTGGGCCGCCGTGGCCAACGACCACCAGCGCGAGACCTACCTGATCCCGACCGTCGAGGGCCGGCGCGAGGGGTGTTACGCGATCACCGAGGAGTACGCCGGCTCCGACGTGTCCGACCTCGCGGCGACGGCGACCCGCGACGGCGCCGAGTACGTCCTGAACGGCGAGAAATGGCACGTGACCTCGTTCAACACGTCCGACCACGTGTTCTTCCAGGGCGTCCTCACTGCGGGCGAACATGCCGGCGAGCAGGCGATGTTCGTGGTGGACAACGACAGCCCGGGCATCCGCGTCGTGCGGACGCCGGCGTACTCCCACACCTTCGCCCACCACCACCCGATCCTGGCGTTCGAGGACGTGCGCGTCCCGTCATCGCAGCTGATCGGGTCGGAGGAGGACGGCATGTCGTTCGTCTACGAGTGGTTCCGCTACGAGCGGCTGATGATCGGCGCCCGCTGCCTCGGCGCGGCCGAGCGCCTGGTCGACGAGATGCAGGCCTTCGCGTCGCAGCGCAAGGTCGGTGACGAGTACCTCACCGACAAGCAGCTCGTGCAGGGCATGCTCGCCGACAGCCTCACCGAGCTGTTCGCGGCCCGGGCGATGGTCTACGAGGTGGCGCGGTCGCTGGACCGGCAGTCGGGGGGAGCCGACCTCAAGGTCGCCCACGCCCAGTGTTCGATGGTGAAGCTCTACGTCAGCGAGATGGCCAACCGCGTGGCCGATCGGGCCGTGCAGGTCTTCGGCGGCCGTGGCTACATGCGTGAGAACGTCGCCGAGCGCTTCTTCCGTGAGCTGCGGGTCGAGCGCATCTGGGAGGGCGCGAGCGAGATCCAGCGGTCGATCATCGCCGCCCAGCTGGGGAAGCGGGGGCGGGCCTCGCTCGTGTGACCTGTGATTGGCTGAGCGGGTGAGCGCCATCCCCGCTGCCTGGTCCGGCCTCGTCGACGACGCCGCGATCTTCCCGCCGGGTGACGCACCCCTGCCCGACGCCGTCGCGGCGTACCAGAAGCGCCGCGACGCGTGGTACGCCGACCTGGTCGGACCGCTCGTCGTCCGCGATACCGATCTTCCCCACGTGGACACCGAGGTTCCGGTCTCCGTCGTGCTCACGGGCGGCGCCGGAGCCGTCGCCGGCGTGGCGGCGCTGGCGGCCAAGAAGGGTCACCGGCTGGTGGGACTCGAGGCCGCTGTCCGCGACCTCGACGATCCGGCCGGCAACGTGCGCCGGATCATCACGGCCGTCGACGCGGCACGCGACCAAGGAGGTCTTGCCGACACCCAGGTGTACGTCGAGCTGCCGCAGACCGACCCGACCCCGGACTGGCTGGCCGCCGCCGACGCGGTCGCCGAAGCCGAGCACCGCCTGAAGTTCCGCACCGGCGGTATGGAGGCGCACCTGTTCCCGACCGCCGCTACGGTCGCCTCCTGGATCGACGCAGCGCTCGACCGGGAGACGCCGTTCAAATGCACGGCGGGACTCCACCACGCGGTACGCCATCGCGAGCACGAGACGGGGTTCGAGCAGCTCGGTTTCCTCAACGTGCTGTTGGCGACCCGGGTCGCCTTCGACGGTGGCACGGTCCCGGAGGTGGCGCAGGTGCTCGACGACCACTACGCCAACGACCTGGTGGCGTTGGCGCGGCAGAGCGACCTGCCAGGGGCCCGGCGGTGGTTCACGTCGTACGGCTCGTGCAGCGTCACCGAACCCCTCGACGACCTGGTCGGCCTCGGCCTGCTCGAGGCACCACATGAGTGACGGGTTCGGCCTCGACCACCTGCCCTACGGGGTGTATTCGACCCAGGGCTCCTCACCTCGCGTCGGCGTCAGGTATGGCGACAAGGTCGTCGACGTCGCCACCGTCCGGCCGGAGCTGGACCGCCCGACGATCAACGACTTCATGACCCTCGGGCCGGACGCATGGGCGGACACCCGGGCCGAGGTCACCGGGCTCGTCGGGGCCGGTGGCCTGCCCACGCTGGCGCTCGACGCCGTCGCGCTGCACCTTCCGTTCACAGTCGGTGACTACGTCGACTTCTACGCCTCGCTCGACCATGCCTCGAACGTCGGCCGCATCTTCCGGCCCGACCAGGAGCCGCTGCTGCCGAACTGGAAGCACCTACCGGTCGGCTATCACGGCCGCGGCGGCACCGTCGTCGTCAGCGGTACGCCGGTCGTCCGGCCGTGCGGGCAGCGGAAGGCGCCCCAGGAGGACGCGCCGACGTACGGTCCGAGCCGGAGGCTCGACATCGAGGCCGAGCTCGGTTTCGTGGTCGGCGTCGGGTCGGAGCTCGGCAGCCGGATCGGCGTCGACGAGTTCCAACAGCACGTCTTCGGCGTGGTCGGCCTCAACGACTGGAGCGCCCGCGACATCCAGGCCTGGGAGTACGTCCCACTCGGGCCGTTCCTCGGCAAGTCATTCGCCACGTCGGTGAGTGCCTGGGTCACACCCCTGGCCGCGCTGGCCGCCGCCAGGACCGACCTGCTCGCCCAGGACCCTGCACCACTCCCCTACCTGGCCGGCGGTCATGCGCTCGACATCGAGGTCGAGGTGGTGCTCAACGGCGAGGTGGTCAGCCGCCCGCCGTACCGGACGATGTACTGGTCGCCCGCCCAGATGCTCGCCCACCTGACGGTCAACGGCGCCAGCACCCGCACCGGCGACCTCTTCGCGTCCGGCACGATCAGCGGCCCCGAGCCCGGCCAGCGCGGCTCGTTCCTCGAGCTGAGCTGGGGCGGGAAGGAGCAGTTCGCCGGCGGGCACACGTTCCTCGAGGACGGCGACGAGGTCACCCTCCGGTACTCTGCGCCGGGCACCGGCGGCGGCCGGATCACTCTCGGCGAGGTCGCCGGACGGATCGAGCCCGCCCGGCCGTGACTCCTCGGCGTACGACGGCTCCCGGGGTCTCAGGACCCGGTCGCCACCGACGCCGCCGCCAGCACGTCGAGGCCGAGCGTGCGTGCCAGTCGCTGCGCCACGAGCGTGCCGCGGACGGAGTTGCCGGCGGGGTCGAGCAGCGGGGAGAACGTGCCCAGCGCACCCTTGCCGGGCGAGACGGTGACGATGCCGCCGCCGATGCCGCTCTTAGCGGGCATGCCGACGTCGAGCAGCCAGTCGCCGGACGTCTCGTACATCCCGGCGATGGTCATCACCGCCATGGTGGCGTGGGCCGTCTCGGGGTCGAACACCCGCGTGCCCGTGAGGGGGTTGGTGCCGCCGCCTGCCAGGGTCGCCCCCATCATCGCCAGGTCGACCGAGGTCACCGCGAGACAGCTCTGGCGGGTGTAGATCTCGACGGCATCCGAAGGGTCACCCTGCAGCGCCCCGAGGCCGGTGAGCAGGTTGGCCAGCGCGCGGTTGCGATGGTTGGTCGCCCGCGCCGACGCGAGGGTGTCCTCGTCGAGGGCGAGCGGACGCCCAGCGCACTGCGACAGCGTCTCGCGGACGCGGTCCCAGCGCTCCTCCAGATCGACGCCGGGCACCAGGCTCGTGGTGGCGATGGCGCCGGGGTTGACCATCGGGTTCGTCCGGCCGTGAGGGTCGCGCTCGACGGCGGAGGCCGAGTTGAAGGCGAGGCCGGTTGCGTTGACGCCGACTCGCCGGCGTACCTCGTCGATGCCGACGGTGTCGCAGACGAGCGCGAAGACGAACGGCTTCGCGATGCTCATCAGCGGGAACGCAACGTCCGCGTCGCCAGACGTAACGACCTCGCCTCGTGTCGACGCGACCGCGAGTCCGAAGTGGTCGCGATCGGCGTCCGAGAGTGACGGGTAGACCGTGGACAGCGATCCGGAACGCTCGCTGATGAACAGCGCGCGGGCCTCGTCCACGGTGGCCTGCACTGCGTCCCGCCCCGGCAGCCGCCCCGAGGAGACGAAGCGCGCCGGTGCAGGTTCGGCGGGTGGCCGGCTCACGGCTCGGCAGGCCGTGCGGCCGCCATGATCGCCGACACCTGTCCCTCCTCCGGACCCGGCCCAGCGGCAGCCGAAGGTCCTGCTGGGAGATTAGGCCCCCTTGGATCCGCGGTCGACCCGCCCGGGACTGACTGAACAGCCGACAGGGGTTCACAAACGCAGCGTCTAGGGACAGGATCGACGGAGGCCCTGACCGGGCCGCGCTCGCCGTCCTCCGTCGGCGACGCACTTATCTCGGGAGGTCATCACCCATGCCTTCACACAGGTTCGGGAAGTCACTCGTGATCGGAGTGGCAGCAGTCGTCGTCATCGGTGGGGGCGCCATCGCCGCCGTCGGGCCGGAGCGACTGCACGAGAAGATCTTCGGCGAGGACGAGCACGAGTCGGTCTCGGAGTTCGCCCGCGAGCACCACGGCATCAACCTGCACTCCCAGGCTGTCGCGACGGTGATGGAGAAGCTGGAGGGCGGCGCCGAGGAGGCCCTCGGCCCCAACCAGATGGTCTACGAGGACAACGCGTTCCCCCGGAGCGCCATCTCCACCGCCCAGGTGAACCACTCGTTCGCGGCGTTCTCCGCCGCCGACGCCCGGAACGGCAAAACCGGCGTCGGCAGCTGGCAGGCCATCCCGAACGACAAGGGCACGGTGCCCGGAGCGGTGACCTACACCGGCAACCCCAGCCACGTCTCCGGCCGGACGACGGCCATCGCCATCGCCGCGAACGGTCAGACCGTCTACCTCGGTACCGCCGGCGGCGGCGTGTGGAAGACCGACGACATCACGGCCGCTCACCCGAGCTGGCACCCGATCGGTGCCGACATCCCCAGCTCCGCGATCGGGTCGCTGACCCTCGCCAACGGCACGTTGTACGTCGGGACCGGCGAGCCCAACGGCTCCTCGGACTCGGAAGCCGGGCTGGGGCTGTTCAAATCCAACGACGGCGGCCAGTCCTTCACCGAGGTCGACGGGTTCCACCAGTACTCCCATGACCGCAGCATCTCCTCGATCGCGGTCGACCCGTCGGACGCGCAACACCTGCTGATCGGCACGATGCTCGGGCGGCACGGATCGTCGTCGGTGAACGGCGGCCGGATGACGCCACCGGGCGCGGCGCCCATCGGCCTCTACGAGACGACGGACGGAGGCGCGACCTGGACCCAGGTGATCAACGAGCCGCAGGACCCGGTCGACGGCTCCTCGGCCAACGGCAACGACTTCTTCCGTGGCGGCGTCTCCAAGGTCGAGTTCGACCCGAACGATCCCGGTACGTCGTACGCCTCGGTCAGCGACTACGGACTGTACCGGCGCCTCGCCGGTGAGTCGTCGTACTCGCGCATCTACACGATCCAGACGCCCGGTGCCGCTGCGACTTCGTCGCTGAGCCGGGTCGAGTTCGACGCGACCGACCTCGGTGGCAAGACCCGCATATACCTCGGCGACGCGACGTTCTACAACAACTCGGTCTCGGGCCTCCTGCGTACCGACGACGCGACGGCCCCGACGGTCTCCTGGACGACGCTCAGCAACCCGAGCAAGTCGTCGACGGGCTACGACAGCTACAACTTCTGCCAGGGCCAGTGCAGCTACGACATGGTCGTCACGACACCGCCGGGGCAGCCGGACACCGTGCTGCTGTCCGGGTCGATGAACTACAACGAGATCTTCACCGCCCACCAGCCGAGCAACGGCCGGGCGATCGTGAGGTCGACGAACGCCGGACAGTCGTTCACCGACATGACCAACGATGTCGACAACAACGGTCTGCACCCGGACCAGCACGCGCTGGCGTTCATCCCCGGCCACCCCGACCAGTGGGTGCTCGGCGACGACGGCGGCGCGGCCGTGGAGTCGGGCCCGTTCGTCGACAAGTCCGCGGACTGCGCGAGTCGTGGCCTGAGCGCGCAGGACCTGGCCAACTGCCAGCGCTGGCTGTCGGCGATCCCGACCAGCAACCGCGAGGTGAACTCCGGCCTGCAGACGCTCCAGTTCCAGTCGGTGACCGTCCAGGGCGGGGTGGTCCAGGGTGGCACCCAGGACAACGGCACCTGGGAGTCCGACATCACGGACGGGCCGGCGGAGTCGGTCGGCGGCGACGGCGGGAACAGCTACATCGACCCGGCGAACCCGCAGATCCGGATGCACACCTACTTCAACCCGCAGGTCGACGTGAACTTCAAGGGCTCCGACCCGACCGGCTGGGACTGGGTGGCGGACCCGCTGCAGGGCAGTCGTGAGACGTCGTCGTTCTACATCCCGATGGAGGGCGACAAGACCGCGCCTGGCACGGTCTACACCGGTCTGCAGCACGTGTGGCGGACGACGGACAACGGCGGAGACCAGGCCTACCTCGACCAGCACTGCAACGAGTTCACCGGCGACTTCTCGGTGACCTGCGGTGACTGGCAGAGGTTGGGTGGCGGCGCGCTGAACGGTCCCGGCGACCTGTCCGGGACGACGTACGGATCGGACAACGCGGGCGCCGGCAACTACGTCGTCGCGCTGACCCACGCGCAGCGGAAGACGAACGTCCTGTGGGCGGCGACGCGTCGTGGCCGGCTGTTCATCTCCACCAACGCCAACGCGGCCGACCCGTCGAGTGTGACGTTCACCCGACTCGACCAGACGGCCGTCGGCGGCGCGCTGCCGGCGCGGTTCATCTCGGGCATCAGCCTGGACCCGTCGAACCCGTACCACGCGGTCGTGTCGTACAGCGGCTACTCGGCGTACGCCGCGGGCGGCCACCTGTACGACGTCACCTACGACCCGGCCACGCAGAAGATCACGGCGACGGACATCTCCGCCGACCTCGGTGACCAGCCACTGACCGCGGTCGTCTACGACTGGCGGACCGGGGCGATCTACGCCGGCACCGACTGGGGTGTCCTCGTGCAGCCGGCCGGCAGCAACCACTGGCTGAGCACCCCGGGGATGCCGCAGGTGGCCGTCTACGGACTGACCCTCGACGACTCCGGCAAGCGGCTCTATGCCGCGACCCACGGACGCGGCTGGTTCGTGAACCGCATCAGCTGATCCCACCCCCTATTCCGGCCCGGCCGGGTCTCCGCGGAGGTGCCCGGCCGGGTCGGCCACGCAGCAACGTAATCTCGCGTCGTGATCCAGTACGGCCAGCTGCCACCGCCGACCCACGTGGTGGCTCACCTCAGCGACATCCACCTGCTGGCCGGCGATGCGCGGCAGTACGGCGTGATCGACACCGTCACCCGGTTCGAGACGGCACTCGACCGGGTCGCCCGTATCGACCCGCCTCCGCAGGCGCTCGTGTTCACCGGTGACCTGGCCGACGTCGGTGACCCCGCGGCGTACCGACTGCTCCGCCAGCGGGTGGAGCCGCTGGCCGAGCGGATCGGTGCGCAGGTGATCTGGTGCATGGGTAACCACGACGAGCGCGTGGCGTACTCCCGCGCGCTGTTCGGCGAGGAGTCAGAGGAGCCGCAGGACCGGGTGTACGACGTGGCAGGGCTCCGGGTCGTCAGCCTCGACACGTCCGTGCCCGGGTGGCACCACGGCGACGTCACCGACGCCCAGCTCACCTGGCTGGCGGGGGTGCTGGCCACACCGGCGGAGCACGGCACGATCCTGGCGCTGCACCACCCGCCGATCCCGTCGCCGATGGTGCCCGTCGCCGAGACGATCGAGCTGCTCGACCAGGACCGACTGGCCGCCGTGCTGCACGGCACCGACGTCCGCACGATCATCGGTGGGCACTACCACTACAGCTCGCACTCGACGTTCGCCGGCATCCCCGTGTCGGTCGCGGCGGCGACCTGCTACCTCGCCGACCCCGCGCCCCTGGACCGCTTCATCTCCGCGGTCGACGGGAACACGTCGGTCAACGCCGTGCACGTGTACGCCGACCGGGTGGTGCACACGATCGTCCCGGTACCCGAGGCCCCGGAGGCCAACGGCTTCGGGATGGACGTCGTACCGCTCGTGGAGGCCATGAGCCCCGAGGAGCGGCTGGACATGGTCAGCCGCAAGGACTCCGACTTCAACCGGGGACCGGTCGTCTGACGGCGATTCGGCGGCTGACCCGTGTCCAAGTTAGGCTCACCTAAGTCTGTCGAGGGAGGACCCCATGCATGGACGTGTGGCCACGACTCAGGACCTCACCCCGAGCCTGGTGCGGGTGGTGCTCGAGGGCGGCGACCTCGACGAGCTGGTGATGCCCGACGCCACCGACGCCTACATCAACGTCGCCTTCCGGCCGGCGGGAGCGCCGTACGGCGAGGTCTTCGACCCCCAGAGCCTGCGTGACTCGCACCCGGACGCGGAGCAGCCGGCCCGGCGCCGCTACACCGTGCGGGCCTGGGACCCCGACGCACGGCGGCTGACTGTCGACTTCGTCGTCCACGGTGAGAGCGGCGTGGCCGGCCCCTGGGCCACCGCCGCGCAGCCCGGTGACGTCCTGGTCTTCACCGGCCCGAACGGCGGCTACCGCCCCGAGCCGGCGGCCGACTGGCATCTGATGGTCGGCGACGAGTCGGCCATCCCCGCGATCGCCACGTCGCTCGAGGCGCTGCCGGCCGGCGCCCGTGCGGTGGTCCGCGTCGTGTGCGATGGACCCGACCACGAGATCGACCTCGGCAGCCCGGCCGACGTCGACGTGCAGTGGCTCCACCGCCACGGTGACGAGCGCGACGACTCGTTGCTGCTCGCTGCCGTCGAGGCACTGGACTTCGGGGATGGGAAGCCATTCGGTTTCGTGCACGGCGAGGCCGACGAGATCCGCGGCGTACGCCGTCACTTGCTGCAGGAGCGCGGGCTGACCCGGCAGGACCTCTCCTGCTCGCCGTACTGGCGGCGCACGATGAGTGACGAGGCCTGGCGGCAGATCAAGCGCGACTACGTCGCGGCCATGGAGGCCGACGCGGTCGCTTCCTGACCGAAGCAGCTGGACCCGGGATCGGAGCGTCAGATGATGGGCACCGTCCACACCAGGGTGGTGCCGCCGAGGTCGGGAACCTCGGCGATGACCATGGATCCGTTGCGGTCCTCCGCGCGCTGGACCATGTTGTCGAGGCCGCTCCGGCGCGTCCCGTCGCCGACCCCGGTGCCATCGTCGCTGATCGTGACGGTGAGCCGGTTGGTGGTGGCGAACACGCTCGAGCTGGACGACGGTCGCGGACGCGTGTCGCGCGACGTTGGACAGGCCCTCCCGGACCACCGCGGTCACGTCGCGCACGAGGTCGGCGGTGGCGACGGAGTCGAGCGGACCGTCCAGCTCGATGCGGGGACTCATCGCGAGCGCGGGCTGTACGTCGGCGACCACGTCCATCACCGCGGCTCGCAGGCCACCCGGCAGCGGCGGCTGGAGCTGGAAGACCGAAACCCGGATCTGCTTGATGGCGTCGTCGAGGTGGTCGACGGCCTCCTGGAGCGCCGTCACGGACGCGGCGTCGTGGACGCTGGAAACGGTCGCCTGGATGACGAGCCCGGCGGCGAAGATCTGCTGGATGACGTGGTCATGGAGGTCGCGGGCGATGCGCGCGCGGTCCTCCAGGAGCAGCACCCGCTGCTGGTCGCGGCGTGCCTCCGCCAGCTCCAGCGCCACGGAGGCTTGGTTGGCGAACGTCGTCGCCAACTCGGCGTCGACGTGGGTGAACGGAGGTCGGCCCCGTCCACGCATCACGACCAGCGTGCCTCGCACCTCCTCCCGACCGAGCAGCGGCAGGACCATCACCGGTCCGACGCGCACCTGGCCGGTGAGGTAGATCGTGCGACCGTCGACGCTCGCGGTGTCCTCCGCGTCGGCCAGGCGGACCGGCTTGCCGGTCTGCAGCACGTACTCGCTGAGCGTGCCGGAGGCGGCGTACCGCGAGTCCTCGATGCCGGCGGCATCCTTGCCCTCGGCCACGGCCACGCGCAGCTCGCTGTCGACCGGCACCACGACTGTGGTGAGGTCGGCTCCGGCGAGACCGTGCACCCACCGAGCGATCAGCCGTAGCGCTCCCTCGTCACCGGCGAGCACGCGGCGGGTGACCTCCGTCGAGGCGGTCAGCCACTGCTGTCGCAGGCGGGCCTCCTCGAACAACCGGGCGTTCTCGATGGCCACTCCCGCCGTGGCGGCGAGGGCCTGCACGAGCTCCTCGTCGGAGGCCGTGAAGGGTTCGGGGTCGGTCCGGGTGAGGTAGAGGTTGCCGTAGGCCTCCTCACGCACGCGCACCGGGACGCCGAGGAAGGCGTGCATCGTGGGGTGGCCGTCGGGAAAGCCCACCGAGCCCTCGTGATCGGTGACGTCGTCGACCCGGATCGTCTGTTGCTTCTCGATCACCAGACCCAGCAGGCCGCGGCCCTCCGGAAGGTGCCCGATCGCGCGGACCGACTCCTCCGCCATGCCGACATGGATGAACTCCTCGAGCGCGCCATCGCCGCGGACGACGCCGACGGCGCCGTAGTCCGCGCCGACCAGGTGTACGGCGGACTCCACGATCCTGTGGAGGACCAGAGCCAGGTCGAGGTCCGCGACGATGGTGCGGTTGGCCACGAGCAGTGCCCGCAACCGGTCTTCGGCGACGTCCCCGTGATCCGCCACGGTTCTGACGATAGTCCCGCGACGCTCGGTGCGACTCGGACCTGCGTCGATCAGCGGGCCACGGCCGCATTCGCGGCGGCGCGCCGTTCGAGATGCGCGGGTGCGGGCACGATCACGACCGGCACCGGCGAGTGGCGGACACAGTACTCCGCGACCGAGCCCAGGACCTGGTGGCTGGCACGGCTCGGGCTCCCGCTGCCGACGACGACCATGACCGCCTTCCCGGCCCGGGCGACCAGGACGCGGCCCGCGTAGTCGTGCACGACCACGCGCACGAGGTCCGGCGTCTGCTCCCGCTCCTCCAAACAACGGGCCACGACATCTCCCTGCATGTGGTGCACCCGCGCCCGCCCCTCGGCGAGGTCGTCGGATTCGGTGGAGCCGTCGAGCTGACCGCTGCCCAGCCAAGCGGTGACGACCTCCACCGTGCAGCCGCGCTCCGAGCCCTCGGCGAGCGCGAACGCCAAGGCGGCGGCGGCGCCCGAACTGCCGTCCACGCCGACCACGATGGCGCCACCTTGGTCTCCCACCTGGTCAGGGTGGCGGCACGGGGAGTGCAGGCGCATCCGGCCATCGGCCCCGATCCACGGGACGTTCGTCCCGAGGGTCGTGGACGGGTGACCCTGCCGCCCGCGGTGGTGGTGCACTCACTCTCGACGCGTGAGCCGAGCGCACACTCATCGCTGGTACGACGTCGCCTGGCCGGTCGCGACCGGCCTGGTCACGGGGCTGGGCCTGGTCGCGGCGTACCGGTGGACAGGACCGCTGATGTTCTTGGTCGCGCTCGCCGTGCTCCAAGTGACCGTGGCGCCGGTCGCGTGGAGCCTGCTCACGGAGCTGGGTTTTGGCGTACGCCGGATCGCCCTCCACCTGGCGCCGGCGACTGCGATCGCGCTGCTCGCCGTGATCGGCCTGGCCGACGTGATCGGGGGCTGGACCTTCCTGGTCGTCGCCGTCGTCGCGGTCACCTCGCCCCTCCTCCAGGGCTGGAGCCAGGTCGGCATCCGCCGGGGGCTCGCGGGATGGGTCTCGCCTCGCACCGAGACTCAGCGCCGCTTCGACGACATCGTCGCGCACGGGTTCGGCACACCGGACGAGGACCTGCCACCCCGCTGACGCAAAGACCCCCGGCCCGGGTCGGCAGGGGGTCGTGCGCGATGCTGTGGCAGATCCAGGATTCGAACCTGGGTAGGCATAAGCCGACGGATTTACAGTCCGCTCCCATTGGCCGCTCGGGCAATCTGCCGTGCCTGTCGCCCCACTGTTGGCGGTGCGCTGGGCGGTCGGAAGAATAGCAAGGCACGACCAGAGACCCGAAACCGCCAGGAGGGCAGTCTGATGGCCGACAGCTCGTTCGACATCGTGAGCAAGATCGACCGGCAGGAGGTCGACAACGCGCTCGGTCAGACGGCCCGAGAGGTGGCCACCAGGTTCGACTTCAAGGGAACCGGAGCGAGCATCTCGTGGCAGGGCGGCGATGCCATCGAGATCAGCGCCTCGGCCGACGACCGGGCCAGCGCCGTCCTCGACGTGTTCAAGGACAAGCTCATCAAGCGGAAGCAGAGCCTGAAGATCCTCGACGCCTCGGAGCCCCGCCAGTCCGGCCAGGTCTCCAAGATCGCGATCGCCCTCAAGGAGGGCATCTCGTCGGAGGATGCCAAGAAAATCTCCAAGCTGATCCGCGACGAGGGCCCGAAGGGCGTGAAGTCGCAGATCCAGGGCGACGAGCTGCGGGTGTCGAGCAAGAAGCGCGACGACCTCCAGGCCGTGATCTCGCTCGTGAAGCAGCAGGACTACGACTTCGCGGTGCAGTTCACCAACTACCGCTAAGCATGCAGGTCAGCCCGCTTCTCGGTGCCCGTAGTCCGCAGCGAGTCCGCATCACGCCACAGAGACGAGGCAGCGGCCGTCGGCGACCACCCGTCGCTGCGGGAAATCGTGGAGGCCGCCTACCGGCGGAGCAACGTGGCCGCTCACGCGGCGAAGTGACGCATCGTCGACGGGCGGTCCCCTCGCGGCTATTCGAGCATGCCTGTTGCGCCTGCGAGACGGCGTTCACGGCCCCGGCCTGGGCGCAACACACCTGGAGTTCCTTGACTTCAAGCGAACTTGAACTCGTTCCATAGGAGAGGAGACCACCACGAAGGAGGGGAACAATGCAGACAGCACTGGTCACAGGGGCAGGCCAGGGACTCGGACGAGGGCTTGCGACTGCCCTTGCGAACAGGGGTTGGCGCGTGGTCATCACCGCCCGCACCGAGAGCGACCTGGTGGCGGTGGCAGATGAGGTCGCAGCGGGGTCGGACGTGGTCTTGCTCACCGGCGACATCACCGATCCGGCGCACCGGAGCCGGCTGGTCGATGCGGTCGAGAGCCTCGGCAGCCTCGACGTACTCGTCAACAGCGCCAGCACGCTCGGCCCACGCGGGCTCGGACCCCTCGCCGCCCTGGGAGCAGACGAGCTGTCCGACATCCTGACCACCAACGTCATCGCCGCGCACGCGCTCACCATTGCGGTGCTCCCGAAGCTGAGGCAGGCCGCCGGGATCGTGCTGAACGTGTCGAGCGATGCAGCCGTCGAGCACTACCAGACATGGGGTGGATACGCCGCCTCCAAGGCGGCGCTCGACCACCTGACATCGACGCTCGCTGCCGAGGAGCCCGGCATCCTCGCCTATGCGGTGGACCCCGGCGACATGCGGACCCAGATGCACCAGGACGCCTTCCCCGGCGTGGACATCGGCGACCGACCGCTGCCCGACGAGGTGGCCGTCCCCGGCATCCTGCGGCTGCTCGACGCTCGACCCGCGAGCGGGCGCTACCGGGCGGCCGACCTCCTCGCGCCCACGGGTGCCGCGTTATGAAAGGCGGCGCTTTCGCGCCGGCACCTCCCGAGTACCGCGGGCTGGATCGAGATGAGGTCCGCCTGCTGGTGGGTACGCCGGACGGGCTGACCCATTCAGTCTTCCGCGATATCGGCGACCACCTACGGCCGGGCGACCTGCTCGTGGTGAACAACTCCGCCACCGTCGCGGCCGAGGCCGACGCGGTCCTGCGCGGGCGAGGACCCGTCGTGCTGCACGTCGCCACCCCGCTCGACGACGGCCGGTGGGTCGTCGAGCTGAGGACGGCGCCGAACGCCGCCGAACCGATTTTGGATGCCACGCCGGGCGACCGCGTCGACGTCGGGGGCACTCGACTGCGGCTGCTGGAGGGGTACCCGCACGACAGGTCGTCGCCCTCCGGCGCCGGCAACCGGCTGTGGCTCGCGGAGCAGCTCACCGGCCCCCCTATGGCCGAACAGCTCGCCAGGCAGGGCAGGCCGATCGCCTACGGCTACCTGCGCGGACGCTTCCCGCTCTCGGCGTACCAGACGGTCTTCGGGCTGGTCCCCGGCAGTGCAGAGATGCCCAGTGCGGCACGACCGTTCGTCCACCGGCTGGTCACCACGCTGGTCGCTGGCGGCGTGCTGATCGCGCCGGTAACACTGCACACCGGGGTGTCGTCGCAGGAGAGCGGCGAGGGGCCGCAGCCGGAGCGGTACGTCGTGTCGGAGGCCACCGCGGCGCTGGTCAACCACGTGCGCGAGTCCGGTGGCCGGGTCGTCGCGGTCGGCACCACCACGACGCGAGCCCTCGAGTCGGCGGCCGACGATGACGGCGTGGTGCATCCCGCGGCCGGCTGGACCGACCTCGTCCTCGGCCCGGACCGGACCGTGCGCGTGGTGGGCGGGCTGGTCACCGGCTGGCACGACCCGCAGGCGTCGCACCTGATGCTGGTGGAAGCGGTCGCCGGTCGCGCGCTGACCCGGGCGGCGTACGACGCTGGCTACGCGGAGGGCTACCTGTGGCACGAGTTCGGGGACTCGGCCTTGCTGCTGCCGCGGAGAGCCGGATCGCTCGCCTGACCGTGACGAACCGGAACTGGCCTTGCGGAGTTCCGCGAGGTCACTGCCGCTGTCGCGGCGGAAACACGCGCCTCTCAGCGTCATGAGCGTCACGTCCCTCTAAGCGGAACACCCCCTGAGCACCACCCAGGTGAATGGTTGGGTCGAGCCCTGAGGCGTGACGTGTTCTTCACGCTTGGTTGCCACCTGGTCGAAGGACGCGCCAAGCGCCCTGGTCAAGGCTTCAGCGTCGTAGCGTGCCACCGACAACCCGGAGCATTGCGTTGGACCGTCCGCGGCGAAAGTACCCACGATGACCGTCGCCCTTGGAGCGAGGGCCTGAGCGAGGACCTCACGATACTGCCGCCGGTCTTCCTCACCCACAAGAAAGTGGAACACCGCCCTGTCGTGCCAGACGTCGTACCGACGGGTTGGCTGCCATGTAAGGAGGTCATGTTCAATCCATTGCACGCGCTCGTTAGGGCCCACTCGCGCACGGGCCTCATCGAGGGCGACGTCGGAGATGTCGAGCACCGTGAGGTCCGACCAGCGCTCTGAAAGCAAGGAGTCGACGAGCCGAGAAGCACCACATCCGACGTCGATGACGGCTGATGCCCGGTCAAGACCCGCGCCAGTCATCAACTCAAGAGACACTGCTGGACGCGACTGGAACCAACTCACCTCACTAGAGCCGGAAGCCTTGTATCGGTCGTCCCAGTGATCTCGGCGCAACGCCTCCGTAGACCTGGCCCTCTCCACGTAATCAAGTCTGCACCTGCCACGGGCAGCACTCGGGCTTGCGGAAACTAAGTGCCCGCCGTACCGGCGCAGTCACGCGCGGGCAGTGAGGAGTCGGCACCGTCTTCGGTCCGCCGAGCCGAACCGGGATGCTTCGGTTACTGAGGCTTGGCGTAGGCGGCGATGCCGGTGTCGTACATGACGCACGGCTCGTCACCGATGACCCAGGCGTCGTGGCCCGGTTCGATAAGTGCCACGTCGCCTGGTCCGATGGTGCTCTCTGTGCCGTCGTCCATCCGTATGGTCATCCGGCCCGAGACGCAGATGCCCGTGTGTCGGGTCTGACACGACTCCGTACCGGCGATCGGCTTGACGTCCTCGGACCACCGCCAGCCGGGCTCGAACGTGCCCTTGCCGAGCGTGAAGTCCCCGAGTGTGACGACATCCATGCGTCCATGCGCCTTGAATGGCCTTGTCTCGTGCGGTATTTCGATGTTCTGCGTGTCAACAGATGCCACGGCTACCTCCAGCAGTGTCTGAGGTCGCCCCGGATGCGGCCTAGTGGCTTCGCCCAATGTAGAACCTCGCCTACAGTCCCGACCATCTCGCCTAAGCCCTTCTCGCGAGGATGCTCACGCTGGTCACGCCGTACGACGTGGTGGCGCCGACGGCGCGGTCGGAGACGAAGCGGTAGTCGTTCTCGCGGATTGTCTCCAGGGAGAACCCGGCGTCCTCGAGCATCGCCACGTAGTCGTCGCGCTGGGCGGCGCCGCCGATGCAGGCCGCCCACAGCGACGCGTCGCAGGTAACGCCCTCGGGGAGCTGGGTGGCGGTGACGATGTCGGCGATGGCGAGCCGGCCGCTGGACCGAAGCGCGGCTGCGGTGCCGCGGAACACGGCCGGCTTGTCGGGCGAGAGGTTGATGACACCGTTGGAGATGACGCAGTCCACGGAACGGGCTGGAACTGGGGGCCGCTCGATGTAGCCGTCGATGAACTCGACACCCTCGAGACCTGCCTGCTGGGCCAGCCGGCTCGCCTTCGCCAGCTGGGCGGGCGTTATGTCGATTCCGGTGACCAGGCCGGAGGGTCCGACGGCTCGGGCGGCCAGAAAGCTGTCCGTGCCGCTGCCGCTGCCGAGGTCGAGCACCGTCTCGCCCGCACGGAGGGCGGCCAGATCGAGGAAGTACCCGACCCCGGCGAACGAGGCGACGGCCTCGGCCGGGATGGTGTCGAGGTCCGCGGCGGGGTAGCCGAGGTGTTCGGCGAGTCCGCGGCCAGTATGGAAGTGGAACGTCTGGTCGGGCTCGAGGGCCACGAGCTCGTACATCGACTTGACCCTGGCTTCCAGTTCCGCAGTGTCAAGTCGCCTGGTCACGGTGTTACCCACGGCATCTCCTGGCTTCGAAGGGCCGACGGATCAGTAGCTGAACGTGGTGGCGGGCTCGTCGCCGATCCAGGTCCACATCGGGACGGTGCCGTTGAGCTCGGCTCCCTCGATGATCTGCTCACTGTCGAGCTCCTTGGCGTTGAAGCAGATGGGGCACACGTAGTAGCGGCCGCCAGCAGCTTGGTAGCGCTTCGCCAGGTCCTCAATCGGGGGGCAACCCGCGCACGATGTGCCTACGGCGATGCCGGGCAGCGCGAGCCGGACCGCTTCCTTGGTCAGGAACATCAGAGTCTCGCGTCCGGTCTCGGCGGCGCCGACGGCAACCAGGAACGCGATCATCACCTTCTCAGGGTCTTCCAACCCGGTGGACAGATTGACGACGGCCTTCGTAGACATGGCTTCCTCCCTCGGTCGAATCCAGCAGCTCGCACGCTAGGGACGAAGAGAGGCGACGTCGTCGGGTGAACTCCCTACAAATCTAGGGCGTCGAGCAGCCCGTTCTTGAGCGCGAAGATGGTGGCCGTGGAACGGGAGTGCGAGCCGGTCTTGGCGTAGATGCGCTCGATGTGGGTCCCCGCGGTCTTCTGGCTGATGCCGAGCTCACGTGCCACCTCGCGCGTGGCCGCACCCCGGGCTATCAGCAGGAGGACCTCGACCTCCCGGGCGGTGAGGCCGGCAGCCCCCGGGGTCGGTCGCCGGGTTCCCGCTCCGGCGATGGTCAGGACGGCGTCGGTGGCGACGGGGTCGAGCCGGCCGGCCATCGCCTCGGCGCGGAGCCGGGCAGCACCCTCCTTCACTCTCAGCCCGGGACCGTCCATGCTGGGCGCGACGAGCTCGGCGAACGCGCACGCGGCTGCGAGGACACGACCGGGGAGCGGTATCGCGGAGCCTTGGAGTCCGCGATGATAGCCGGTGCCGTCCACGCGTTCATGCGCCAGAGCGGCGACGGCTCCGATGCGGGCCAGCGCGGGTGGACGGGCGAGCACCCGCTCGGTGTAGTAGGAGCTAGCCCGGAGCCGCTCCCGCTCACTCGCGCTGAGCACAGTCTCCTTCATCAAGATGGTGGCGGGCACGCCGTGTAGGCCGATGTCGTGGACCAAGCCGGCCCTGCCGAGCGTGGTGGTCTCATCCGGCGTGAGCCGCATGTGGCGGGCGGCGCCCACGGCGAGCTCAGAGACGCCTCGTGAGTGTCCGGCGCGGGTAGGGCAACGCAGGTCTGTGAAGTCGGCGAAGGCGGTCAGGGCGTGATCGAGCTCGCCGTTGCTCAGTGGGACCACGAGCTGGGGTTCCGCGACGATGCGTCCGGATGCGTCGTACACGTCGGGGACGTCGCGGAGGATCTCGTCGGCAGACGCGCAGAACACGTCGACCATGCCGGGGTCGAATTGTCGGCCGCGACGTCGACGCGCTTCGCGCACGGCACCCGGAACGCCGCCACGCCGGTCGTAGACCTCGACGACATCGGCGAGATGGAAGATGCGCACCGGCAAGGCGATGTCTGAGCCGCCGAGGCGACGAGGCACCCCTTGACCGTCCCAGCGGGCGAAGAACTGGCGGAGCGCAGTCGCGACGTCGGTGCCGAGGCCGAGGTCCTCAGCCAGGACCGAGGTGACCAGGCAATGGCCCTGGATGCCCTGGGCGACCCGGTTCCCGCCGGTGGCCAGCAGGGCAGTGATCGACCGCGCCCGTTGGCCGAGCGACCCGCCGGCCCCGGCGTGGCTGAGGAAGAACGCAAGGGCCGCCATCCCGCCGAGGTCGACGTCGTAGCTGTCGGCGCGGAAGGCGATGTCGTCGCCGAAGTTCGCGGCGACCTCTGGGGCGTCGGCCACGCAGCCAACCCACGCCAGCATCGCGACGTAGAACAGGGCGGGACGATCGACGGACGCACGCAGACGCTCGGTGAGCCGGACCGCGATCTGCCAGGCCCTCAGCAGGTGCGACATCGGCTGACCGAGCCCGAGGTCGGTCGCCAAGGAGAAGGCCGCCAACAGGTCGGCCAGCGTGATGTCCGAGCTCTTGGAGGTGTCGTCCATGGCGACGTCCGCTCTGTCACGGCGGCGGTCCACTGCCGGACCGCGTCCAAAGCCTAGGGGCTTTCGACCGCCGCCGCAGGTGGTGCTCCTGGGTCATGCCGTGCGAGCCCCCAGCCCGTCGGTTCGCGGAGACATCGGCAGACGAGTGTGCTTCATGGGCGCTCTAGCACGCGGCGAAATCAGGCAGGACGCAGGCAGTCAAGACCCCATCGCACATCGACAGACGAGCGATTACGCTGGCATCACCTGGCGGCACATCGGCATGTGAGTGCGATCTGGACAGCGGCATGTGAGGACGTCTCCGCTGCCCGCTTCCTCGTGTTTCGTTTATGCACTCGACTGTTTTCTCCACAACGCCACGGCCATCGAAACCGCCCAGACGAGCGCCACTGGGACCGTCAACGATCCTAGGAGGGCGGCGACGGCCGCGAGGATGACAGCGGAACAGATGATTCCCACAACACCCACCCACTTACCGAGGATGTGCGTCCTCAACACGACGATCGACATCGCCATGATCGAAAGGGCGAGGGCAGCCATTGCGCCGGTGTTGTACAGGGCGTAGTTCAGTCCCGTGGAGAAGCGCAGTACGTCGAGTCCCGGAAGGGGTGACCCGTCAACCTTCACCATCCTGCCGATCACTCCGCGCATCGCGGCCAAGACCAGCATGGTGCTGCAAAATGCCGCCGCCATGGAATGGGCAAAGGCCGTCCACTGCGTCAATCCGCCTTCTGCCCTCCAGGCGAGCGCTCGAAAATAGTTGGCCACCACCATGAAAAGAACCCCTGCGCAGATGCCGAAGAACAACGAGGCGATGGTTTCGATCAGATGTGAGTCACTGTTCCACCACGTGAGCAGCGTGTGGTCGCTCGACTTCCACGGCACGTTCAAAACAGCGGAGAACAGCAGGATGGAGACAGCGAAGAGAACGGATGCGATCGACGCGACTCTTGCGGACTTTTCAGTTGTGCGTTGGGCAGTGGTGGCGCTTGTGTGGAGATCGACACGGGAGTGACTCCTTGAGTTCGGCCGGTCGGTGATCGGCGGTCTCAAGCCTTTCGCCGTCGGCATGCCGCGTCGACGGGGCAGGCTCGGGCTTTCTCCTCCGGGCTGACCCTGAGGTCGCGTCCGCGGCCATGGAAACCAGGGTCATGCGCGTCCAGTCGCAGACTGCGCCCGCCGGGCGGCAGCCCCAGTTTGAGCCAGCGTGTGCCTGCCTTCGAGTGGCGCAATCACATCGGCATGAGCGAGCCCGGACAGCGGCATGAGCGATCGTTGGCCAACATTTTCAGGATCCGCACGACGCACAGCGCGGTGGACGGGAGACGGTGAGGCTGCCAGCATGCGTCGAGTCGAAAGGGTCGGGCATGCAACGGCACCGGGTGGGGATGACCGACATCGAGTTGTCGGCGGTAGGTCTCGGCGGTGCTTGGCTCGGCCACCATGTCGACGTCTCGTCGGAGGTGACGCGGGCTCACGCGGTGCTGCAGGCGGCGGACGAGTCCGGCGTCAACTGGGTTGACACCTCGGAGAACTACTTCAACGCCGGCAACGAGGCGGTGATCGGCGCCGCGTTGCAGTGGATGCCCGATTCCTTCCTGGTGTGTTCGAAGGTTGCGCCCGGCGCGGCCCACAGCGGGGGCGGAAGCGGCTTCCGACCGGAACAGGTACGCCGCGCCTGCGAGGGCAGCCTGCGTCGCCTGGGGAGGGATCACCTCGACGTCTTCCTGCTGCACTTTCCTGACAGGACCGGCGTGGTGCCGCTGGCGGACACCTGGGGCGCGATGGCCCGGCTGGTCGATGACGGCTACGTCCGCGCCATCGGGATATCGAACTACGACCAGGACGACATCATCCTCTGCCATCACGAACGGCCCGTTGATGTCATCCAGACCGGACTCAGTGTGATCGACTACCTCGGCGACCGGGACATGATCGCATGGTGCGGGAGCCAGGGCATCGCAGTCACTATCTACGAGCCACTCGCGGGCGGACTGCTGACAGATACGCCGTTCGAGCAGATACGGGAGCACTGGATCGGCACCGACTGGGAGGACCTCACGGTCTACCCAGAGCTGTTATGCCAGGAGAACGCTGAGCCGGTGCGTCAGGTCGTTGACGGCCTGCGCCGCATCGCCGACCGGATTGGTGCAACCGTCGCTCAGGCCGCGATTGCCTGGGTCCTGCAACAGCGAGGGGTGATCTCCGCCATCGCTGGCTCGAGTAATCCCGAACGAGCCCGCTCGAACGCCCTTGCCGGCGACGTACTCCTCCCGGACGACGCCCTGAAGACCATCGAGGACGACCTGATCCCCCTGACCAACCAATTCGCGGGGCGCACCTGACGTCGGGGAAGCAGTCGGCGAAGCGGCTCGCGGGAAGACCGCTCGTCGGCATATGCGCGAGCGGACAGCGGCAGTGAGTGCGTTTCGCTCGGCGCGTGCTCAGCCTCAGCCCGAGTCAGAAGCGATGGTAAGACGTACCCCGCATCGCCGCGGATCGCGCCCTCACAGTCCACCCCGAGGGCCCCTACGCATCTCCGACGATCTCCTCGTGGGCGTAGCGAAACTGCTTCACGACGGGATCGCGGGCGCTACGTCGGCGCACTCACGGGTGAAGCCGCCGACAGTCAGCGGACGTAGAGATCGCCAGCGCGCTCGGTTACCTCGCCTCGACCGAGCGGCAAGACCCTGGTGAGCGCTTTGAATGCCGCACCAAGCCCCGGCACCTTGGCGAAAATCCCTTGCGGACCACGGACCATCCGACCGGTGTGAACGTCGTACTTGGACTGGTGCCACGGGCAGACCAGACAGCCTTCCGCATCGATGCTGCCTTTCGCCAGGTCGGCGCCGAGGTGCCGACACCTGCGGTTGACCGCGAAGTACTGACCGTCGCTGTTGCCGACGGCATACGGCCCCGCGCCAACCACCTTGCCCGAGGGGAGTCCACTGGTCGGTCCCAGCGCGTACTCCTTGCCCATGAAGTCACCCTAACCCTGGGACCTTGGTGCAACCAGCGGGACCGAGAGGGTCATCGCGGATGGGTGAGCAAGTGCTCGACAGCTGCAACCCGTCGAACGACCTGGCCGCTGTCGCGGCGGAATGATGCATCCGCTCATCGGCATGTGCGTGAACCGGACAGCGGTGCGGGCTCAGGCGGTCAACGCAACACTTCGGCTAGTGCCTGTGATGGTGTCTTGAACCCGAGTGTCTGTCGAGGGCGGCCGTTGAGCTGGTCGGCGATGGCGTCGAAGTCGGCTTGGGTCAACGTCCGGAAGTCGAGAGTTCGGGGCAGGTACTGACGCAGAAGCCCGTTGGTGTTCTCGTTGCTGCCGCGCTGCCACGGGCTCTTGGGGTCACAGAAGTAGACCTCAACGCCGGTGGCTTCGGTGAACCGGACGTGCTGGGCCATCTCGTGGCCCTGGTCCCAGGTCAGAGTCCGTGTCAGCGCCGCGGGCAGGGTGGTGATCTTGGCGGCCAGCGCGTCGGCAACCAGATCGGCCTTGTGGCCATTCGGCAAGGCCACCAGCATCACGAACCGGGTCGACCGCTCCACCAGGGTCGCCACCGGGCTCATCCGTTTGCCGAAGACCAGCCAATGATTGGGTCGCCCTCCCAATGGCCGGGCACCGCCCGGTCGTCTGCTTCGGCTGGGCGTTCGGAGATGTTGAGGATCCCGGGTCGGCCGCCACGACCATCGGGCAGCCGGGTTCCTTGAGGGCGTCGGATGACGCGTCCGGTCCGCAGATGCGCGGTGAGTTCCTTACGCAACGCCCCGCGAGACTGGATGAACAGGGTCCGGTAGATGCTCTCGTGGGAGACCTGCATCTGTTGATTGTCGGGGTAGGTGGTCTTCAGCCAGCCAGCGATCTGCTGCGGCGACCACCGGTCGGCCAGCTTCTGGGCCACCACACCGGCAAGGGCGGGGTTGGTCGCCAGCTTGCAGGTCTTGGGACGCCTCGCCCTCGACCACGCCGTCTGGTCCGCGATCGCGGCTCGGTACCGACTTGGGCCGCCGTGTGCGGCGACCTCGCGGGTGATCGTCGAGGGAGCCCGTCCCAGCCCGGCCGCGATCGCACGCAGCGACCAGCCGGCTGCCAGACCCCTGGAGATCTCCTCCCGTTCGGCGAAGCTCAACCGGCCCGATGACCACCGCCGCGGTTCCGGGCGGATACCGCCACACCGCACCAGGTAGGCACGCACCGTCCCGGTCGGTAACCCCAGGGCACGTGCGGTGGGCTTGGCCGCATGCCCGGCTCGCAGCCGCGACCAGATCTCATCCTCATCCGCAAGCGACAATCTCCGATAACCACGCGCCATCGCAACCTCCTCGAATCAGGAAGTGTTGCGTTGACCGCCTGAGCCCGCACCGAGATGAGGGCGTTCGCTTCGGGTGGGGCGTCACGCTGCGTGGTCGCGGACAGCACCCCAGGTCCGGAAGCGCGTCATCCGGAATCCCGCCTACCCTCCCAGTCATGGCTACTCACTGGACCCTTGGATGTGACGCGAATGATCCCCACTTGTTGGCGGGCTTCTGGGCGCAGGCCCTCGGTTACATATCGGAACCGGGCTACGACGACCCCGACGGCGCGTCCATCGTTGATCCTGAGGGCAGGGGCCCTGCCATCGGATGGCTGCAGGTGCCGGAAGGCAAGGCGGCGAAGAACCGCATGCACATCGACATCCGCACAGCCGGTGAGGGGCCCTGGGACATGACCGTCCGGGAGCAACTGATTCGAGCCAAGGTGCCCGAACTCGTTGCGCTCGGCGCCACCGTTGTCCGCGAGGAACACTACGGCGACGTTCTCGGACACGTCGTCATGCTGGACCCTGAAGGCAACGAGTTCTGCGTGGCCTGAACGACGGGCTCAGTCGCCGGTGGCACCGTCGACGCACTCGCGGATCAGGTCGGCATGCCCACAGTGCCTGGCGTACTCCTCGATCATGTGTAGCACCAGCGCTCGGACGTCGATGGTCGCCTCCGGGCGTGTCAGCGTGAACGTGTCATCGAAGCTGCGGGCGGCCAGGACGGCACGTGCCGCGTCGACCTCCCGCTGGTACGTGGTGAAGTCGGCCTCGGCGTCAGCTGCGTCGACGTCGTCGAAGTCGCCGTCGGGGCTGGCGTCCGAGCAATAGATCGGCCCGATGTCCTCGCCGGCGATCCGGGTCCGGAACCAGACCCGCTCGACCTCGGCCATGTGCCGCACCCTGTGCCGACCGACGGCCGTGGCAGTCGGGTCCGGATCGGCGCGATACTGCCGATATGCGGGGGCTGTTGTGTCGCGAGCTGATCGGACGCGATCAGTCGCTCGACACCGCCCGCTCGGCGCTGGCCGACGCCGGGCGCGGCTCGGGAGGCGTGCTCCTCGTGAGCGGGGAGGCCGGCGTCGGCAAGTCCAGGCTGGTGAGGGAGCTGGTGTCCGCGGCCCGCGACTCAGGCATGCAGGTGCTCTTCGGCCGGGCCGTGCAGGCCGACGTACCCATCCCGTTCCGGCCGCTCGCGGAGGCGTTCCTCTCCCACTTCCGCAGCCAGGGTGTCCCCGACCTGCCAGATCTTGCGCCGTACCGGCCCGCGCTGGGCCGGCTGTTGCCCGAGTGGCGTAATCCTGCTGAGGACACCCACGAGCCGCTGGTCGTGCTCGCCGAGGGAGTGGTGCGGCTGCTCACCGCGGTGGCTGGCCAGGCGGGGGCACTCCTGGTGCTCGAGGACATGCACTGGACAGACCCAGAGACGCTCGCGGTGCTTGAGTACTTCGCTGACGTGCTCCGGACCCAGCCGGTGATGTGCGTCGCCACGGTCAGGTCGGACGAGGCGAGCCCGGCGCTCCGCCTGGCGCAAGGGCTGAACGCGGCGCGCACCGCAACGGTTCTGGAGCTCGACGCGCTGGAGCCCCACGACCTCGGCCTCATGACGGCCGCCTGCCTGGACTCGGCCGACGTGCCGGACGGGGTGGTGGAGTACGTGCGGACCTGGTCCGACGGGCTGCCGTTCATGGTGGAGGAGGTCCTCGCCGGGGCGGTCGGCGCGGGTGCCCTGACGTGGGACGGTGAGCGGTGGTCTTTCGAGACGGCGGCTGGACCCTCGTTGCCGGTGAGCTTCGTCGACAACGTTCGAGGCCGGCTGCGCGGGCTCGGCCCGGAGGCGGCTCGAGTGCTGCGGGTGGCGGCCGTCGTTGGCCGGCGTTTCGACTGGACGTTGCTCCCCCCTGCTGCCGAGGTCGCCGACGTCGACGTGATGTCGGCACTGCGGGCAGGTGTGGACGCGCAGCTGCTCGTGGCCGAACCCGGGGCGCAGTTCCGCTTCCGGCACGCGCTGACGCGGGACGCGGTGCTCGACGACCTGCTGCAGGCCGAGCGGGCTCTCGTCTCCCGAGCCGTCCTCGACACGGTCGAGGCCGCCCATCCTGGGCTGCCCGGCCAATGGTGCGAGGTTGCGGCCGGCCTAGCCGAGAGATCGGGCCAACACGAACGTGCCGCCGGGCTGTTGCTGGAGCTCGGACGTCGTTCGCTCGCGGCCGGTGCCCTCGGCTCCGCGGAGCAGATCCTTGACCGCGCCCGCTCGGCTACCTCGGAACCGACGCTCGGGGCCGACATCGACGAGGTGGCGGCGGAGGTGCTTGCGATGGCCGGGAAGACCGACCAAGCGATCGTGGTCGGCTCGCGCGTGGCCCACCAGCTACGCGTGATCGACGGCCCCGCCACAAGACGTGCCAGTGCCCACCTTGGCGTCGCCCGCGCGGGAGTCACGGCCTGTGTCTGGGACACCGCCGAAGAGCATCTCGCGAAGGCTCGCGAGTCCGCCGCCGCTGCAGCTGACGACGGTCTGAGCGCCCGCGTGGACACCGTTGCTGCCCAATCTGCCCTCGGCCAGGGCAAGCCCGCGGCGGCTCTGCCGCTGGCCGAACGAGCCCTCGCGACGGCCGAATCGCTGGGCGACCACGAACTCGCCTGCGAAGCGCTCGAGGTCATTGGCCGCTGCTGGCGACTCAGCGACGCTGCGGCAAGCGAGGAGGCGTTCGACCGAGCGCGTGTGATCGCGGAGACGCACGGGTTGGCCCTCTGGCGGGCGCGGGCCATGAGCGAGCTCGCATGGCTCGACACCCTGACCGGTGGCGGCGAGGAGCGACTGCGCAGCGCGCACGACCAGGCGCTGGCGTGCGGGGCGTGGGGGATCGCCGCGCACCTCGAGCTCGCGTACGGCCAGTGGTACCTCCTGCGCTTCCGCATGGACGAGAGCATCGAGCGGCTGCGGCGCTGCGTCGAGCAGGCCGGGCGCCTCGGCATGCCCGTCCCGCTTGCCATCGCGCACGCCTCGGAACTCCTGGTGCACGCCGTGATGGGACGTGCCGACGCCGTCGAGAAGTCGGCGCGGGCGGCTCGCGCGGCCGTCAGCGACGAGCCCGGCGTGAACGTGATGGTGTTGGCGGGGCTCGGCATGCAGGCACTCGTCGAGGAGGATCTCGACACGACGCGTGACCTCTTCGCCCGCGCGAACGAGGAGTTCGCCCGCCTGCCGACCACGCCTCAGGACCCCACCAGGGGGCTGAGCGTGCTGCTGTCGGTGCACGACTCGACCAGTGCCGAGAAGGCTGCCGCGCTGGTCGCGGCTGCTGACACCGCCGATGCGGCGATGACCCAGCTGGCTCGGGGGTACCTCAGGTTCGCACGGGCGGTGGCACTCGGGCGCTCTGGGCGTCGTACGGAGGCCGAAGCGGAGTTCGCCGAGGGTGAGGAGCTACTGCGCGCGATGGCGGAAGGGTGGCTGCACCACGGCTTTCGACTGGCCGGCCCGGCCGCCATCGACGACGGCTGGGGTGACCCCGAGCGTTTCCTCGTCGAGACACTGCGCGGTTTCGAGGACCGGGGGCTCACCAGGGGCGCCGATGCCGTGCGGGCCTTGCTGCGTGGAGCGGGTATCCCGGTTCCGCGGCGGGGCAAGGCCACGCCCGGCCTGCCCGAACGCTGGGTTACGGCAGGCGTGACCGCCCGCGAGGCTGAGGTGCTCGCCCTGCTGGGCGAGGGACTGACCAACCAGGAGATCGCTGACCGGGTGTTCCTGTCGCCGCGCACCGTCGAGCGGCACCTGGCCAACGTCGGGGCCAAGCTCGGGACTCGAACTCGGTCGGAGCTGGTCGCAGCGGCCGCACGGGAGACGGCCGGCTGATGCCGAGATTGGGGGGACGGCCGACCTACCTGTCGGTTCTCCCCCATGTGGCGCAGACACAACCGACGGCAATGTGGGGCACCAAGCCAGCCCGTTCGTCCGACCGGGCTTCCGAACTCCGAGGGGGAGCACCATGACCGCAGGACTGCATCACGTGGCACTGACCGTGACCGACATCGAGACCAGCGCTGCCTGGTACTCCGACCTGTTCGGGTTCAAGGAGCTGGCCCGCGAGGAGCACTACGGCGGCAACGGCGGCCACGCGGTCGTGCTGGGCCCCGAGGACTGGTCGATGCTCGTCGTCATGAACGCACACCCGACGAACGCCGGCGAGGCCTTCGACCCCGTCCGCACCGGCCTCGACCACGTCGGCTTCACGGTGTCCGACCGCGAGACGCTCGACGAGTGGGTCGCCAGGTTCGACGAAAGGGGTGTCACCTACAGCCCCGTCAGTGAGCACGACTGGGGCTGGTCCCTGAACTTCCGCGACCCCGACGACGTCCAGCTGCAGCTGGTCGCGTTCGCCACCTCCTGACGGCCGACCTGTCGTGAGCACCCAGATGCCCGCGGCCTTCATCGGGCACGGCAATCCGATGCAGGCGGTGCGGCCGAACAGGTACACCGAGGCCTGGCGCGAGTTCGGCCGCTCGGTCCCGCGCCCGCGGGCGATCCTGGTGATCTCCGCGCACTGGTACACCAACGCGACTGCCGTGACCGCGATGCCCAGCCCACGCACGATCCACGACTTCTACGGATTTCCGCAGGAGCTGTACGACGTCACGTATCCGGCGCCGGGCCTCCCCGAGCTCGCCGAGGAGGTCGCTGACGTGGCGCACCCGACGTGGGTGGGCTGCGACATCGACCAGTGGGGCATCGACCACGGCACCTGGATGGTGCTGCGGTACGCCTTCCCGGATGCCTCGATCCCCGTCGTCCAACTCTCCTTGAACGCCTTCAAGTCCTTCGACTACCACCTCGAGCTCGGCCGCAGCCTCCGCGAGCTCCGCGACTCCGGCGTGCTCGTCCTCGGGAGTGGCAACGTCGTGCACAACCTCGAAGCCGTCGACCGCAACCGCCCCGACGACGCCTTCACGTGGGCGTCGCGCTTCGACGACGCCGCTCGGTCGGTGCTGATGAGTTCGACACCCACCGAGGTCGCTGCCCTCGACTCCCACCCCGACTTCGGCAACGCCGTCCCGACGCCGGACCACTACCTGCCGCTGCTATACGTCGCCGGAATGGCCGGGGACGAGCCGATGTCGCCGCTCGTCGACGGCCACCAGGGCGGCTCGGTCTCGATGGCCGCGTACGCCATCGGCCTGGAGCCGGCGGCGCAGGAGGCCTGAACGATGAACGCCGTCACGATGGCCGGGGTCGTCTCCACCCTGATGTTCCTGGGAAGCAACCTGCCCATGGTGGTGCAGGCGATCCGAAGCCGCGACGTCTCGTCGTACAGCCGCGGGTACCTCGTCATGACGAACATCGGCAACGCGGTGTACTCCGTCTACGTCCTGAGCCTCCCCGCCGGGCCGATCTGGCTGCTGCACCTGGTGTACACGACGGTGTCCGCTTTCATGCTCGTCGTCCACGTGTGGTGGGCTCCCGCCGCAACGGCGGCGATCTGGTCGCCCAGCGCGGCGCTGAACGCACCCCGAAGCCAACCTCGTCGGGTCCACGTCGACGGATCCGGGTCGGTGTCGATGCCGACGTACGCCGTCAGCCGCGCGGCGACCGCCGTCCGGTGAGTGACAGGCCGCCTGCATGCCGCGTCACCGCCGCGAAGCGGCCGTCCCATACCGCCGCGAGCCGGCCCCATCCATCGCACTCACATGCCGATGAGCGTGCGTCACATCCTCAATAGCGTGATAGGCCCGCCGCAGGGCCCCAAACCCCCGGTCAAGCCCTGCGGCGGTTGTAGCCACCACGCAGGCCTCGGTCCGCGCCCGTCCCCCGGACCATTGCAAACCCTCCGCAAGGGTGGGGAGGCACTAACCGATCGACCAACCGGCGGCACGCTCGGCCAGGCCCTTGTGCGGCCGCCGTGCTGTGCACTCCCATGACGACGAGTAGTCGACCACACCGCTTCACCAGCAGAAGGTGAAGGCCCGGCCAGGCATCTAAGCGAAGTAGGAACTTCGCCAGACGTAGCGGGGCATGTCTTAGTTGGAACGTGCGCGGTCAAGAGGCCGGAGGAACCGACCGAACACCAAGGACCATGACATGACAACCATCACCACCACCAGCCACGAACGTACGCCACTCATCGCCGCTCTCGCCGCCGGGGCCGCTCTCGTCGTGGGAGGCGCCATCGGCGTCACATGGCAGCAGCACGACAACACGTCCCCTGCGACCCACGCACCTGCCTACAGCCCTTCGCACCCGCGGAACTTCCACGCTTTTGTGCCCACCACCGCCGACGAGCTCTCCGGCTCGACGCACGGCTCGACGTCCGGCTCACCCGGCGGGGCCACGACCGCCGACGAGTTCTCCGGCACCACGTCCGGCTCCATGCCGGCCACCGGCTCGCCCGACGGGTACACCACCAGCCAGGAGTGTCGTGGCTGTCGTCGTAGCGAATGACGACATCCACCCTGCCGTGTGCACGTTGACGGTAAGTGCACGCTCATGCCGCTGTCTGGATCGCGCTCACATGCCGATGTGAGTGCGATGAGTCAATCCACACGGATTGGACCCTCGGCAGTGTGAGAAGTCGTAGCGTGCCGACTTACCGGGCCGAATCGGAAGGGATGATTCCCGGACGCTTGGGGTCTGAGAGGTGGAGTGCCGGTGGAGGTTATAGGGCGACGGGAACGACCGCGCGTACTGAACGCTCGGAGGCATTCATCTTCGGTTCACGCGTGACGTTGACCGCGTCACCTGACGAGCGGAAGGTAGGGATATGACCCACAAGCGCATCTCGCGCATCGCCCTGGCCGCTGCGGCGGCCGGCGCGTTGGCGCTCGTAGCGGCCCCGGCGGTGCAGGCCGGCGGGACCCACCAGACACACCACTCCTCGACGCATGCGAAGGGGAAGCCACTCACTCTGCCCGGTGGCTACAAGCACCTCGTCGTGATCTACGAGGAGAACCACTCCTTCGACAACCTCTACGGCACATGGGGCGATGTTCACGGCCAGCACGTCGACGGTCTCTCGGACGCCACCTCCGAGCATTCGACTCAGGTCGCCCAGGACGGTACGCCGTACACCTGCCTGCTGCAGAACGACGTCAACCTGGCCAGCCCGGATCCCTTGCCGACGACCTGCCACGACACGCACCCGGTGAACGTCCCGACCGGCACCCAGGCCGGCTTCGAGAGCCACTTCACCAATGAGCCGTTCTCGATCGACGACTTCATCGCGCCGTCCGACACGACGTGCCCGCCGCCGGGCTCCGCGTTCAAGGCGACCGGCTACCTCAAGGGCACCGGAGACCCGGGTGGCTGCACCCGCGACATCGTGCACCGCTTCTACCAGGAGCAGTACCAGATCGACGGCGGAGCGCAGGACCGCTACACCACGGGCTCGGACGCCGTGGGGCTGACTCAGGGCTACTACGACACCACGCAGCTGCCGATCTACAGCTACCTGCACGCCCACGGCGCACCGAAGTACGTCCTCGCCGACCACTTCTTCCAGGCGGCCTTCGGCGGCTCGTTCCTCAACCACCAGTGGCTGATCGCCGCTCGGTCACCGCTGGACACCGACAAGACCTCGACCTACACCTTGAAGAACGGAGTGCCGGACCCCGCGTCGTACGCCAAGAACTCGGTCCTCGACGCGAACGGGATGCCGACGATGTACCCGCTCTACACGCCCACCAAGGCAGTCGTGGACGACAAGCTGACCCAGGCGTGCACCGCCGGCGGCAACAACTACGACCTGGCCTGCGGTGACTACGCGGTGAACACCATCCAGCCCGGTGCGGCACCGCACGCCGGTGGCGCCTACCTGCCGCTGATCGACGACAACCTGTACCCCAACATCGGGGACGAGCTCACCGGCAAGGGCATTAGCTGGAACTGGTACGCCGGCGGCTGGGACGACGCGGAGTCGGGCCACCCCGGTGCCCTGTTCCAGTACCACCACCAGCCGTTCAACTACTTCGCGGACTACGCCCCCGGCACGCCCGGGCGCGCTCATCTGCAGGACGAGACGAGGTTCATCTCGGCCGCCCGGGACGGCACCCTGCCGACGGTCTCCTTCGTCAAGCCGTACGGCGCGGAGAACGAGCACCCCGGCTACGCGAGCGAGTCGAAGGGCTCCGACCACCTGGTCGACCTGCTGAAGACCATCGAGAACGGTCCGCAGGCGGGCAACACCTTGGTGGTCGTGACCTACGACGAGTTCGGCGGCCAGTGGGACCACGTGTCGCCGCCAGCCGTCGACGCGTGGGGTCCGGGCACCCGCATCCCGGCGCTGGTGATCAGCCGGTCCCTGAAGCACTCGGGCGTCGACCACACGTCGTACGACACGACGTCGATCCTGGCGACCATCGAGCGCAGCTACGGGCTCGACCCGCTGTCCTCGCGAGACGCCCACGTGAACGACCTGTCCTCCGCCGTGGCGGCAGGCGGTCGCTGACCCGCTCAACCGCGAGCGCCGAGCCGCCCCGGCCGTCCGCCGGGGCGGCTCGGTGACGTCCCGCCTACGCTGGCGCGGTGAGCCTGCCCAAGGACGTCTCTGCCCTCGCCGGACTCTTCGCCGTGAGCGGAGTGATCCACCTCGTCAACCCCACTAGCCGCGAGTACACCCTCTCGGAACGCACTCACATCCGATGAGCGGTCGAGTGGGCGCCAGGAGGTCCTCAAGCCTGACCGCGAATCGAAGAGGTTAGATCGCCACGTTCTGCGGCTCTCCGCTTGATCTTGAGAGCAACCTAAGGGGCTTCGCTGAGAACGCTAAGAACGCTGCCCTTTCGGTGCGGATTGCCGTATTTCGGGGAGGGGGAGCCGTTCGAGCCGGAGTAGAACGGCGTGACTCCCCAGCGGAAGGCGGCACCTCATGAAGATCGTCTCGCCAGGCAGGTTGCGTCGCACGCAGTGTGCAGCGGTCGTTCTCGTCGTGACTGGTTGCGGTACCCAGACCGCAGGCGGTGACGGCCGGTCGGCCGCGAGCGACGATGCGCCGGTCGTACTGAAGGATGCGTTGATCTACTACGTCGACGAAGACCCCTCCATCGGAATCCACGTCGAGGGAAAGTTCACCCCGGACCGGGACGGCACCACCACCGGTGCCGCCACCATCGACATGGCGGGTCGCTCCACCACCGCCCCCTTCTTGTACCCACCGAACTGGGACACAGATCAATGGCCACCGGACGCTCAACAATCATTGAGGTCGGGGCACCCTATGGCGGTGAGCGTAGACGTGATACCGGCTTGCGACGGCGAAGCGCACGACCCGCCGCTGATCTCCGTGCCCTATCGCGCGGCAGACGGTGAAGAGGCGACCCTACAGGTGGCGATCGCGGCTAAGGGCGCGACGACGGTGCCCCTCGGTAAGTCCATCGCCGATACCGCCGCCTACATCGACGATGCGACGCGACAGTTCTGCTCCCACGACGTCAGCGTCGTAACTGGACCGGTCTCGGGAAACGTGGAAAAGGGGGAGGCGTGGTTCGGCTACAACTTCACCAACCCCGGGCCGGGCACCGTCACCGTCATGTCCAAGGCGTGGCAAGGGCCGGATGGTGCGCGCTGGCTGGCGACGTCGCCCATGGAGGTGCCGGCCGACGGCCAATCGCACAGACTGCGGGTCTTCGGCGTGGACGGGGTCTGCGACGAGCCACACAAGACCCCGATGTCGCTTGGCCTCCTCGTCGTCACCTACCCCGACGGTGAATCGAAGGTCATCGAGCACCCTGAGGAAATGCGCGATGAGTGCCAATCACGAAACGGGGTTATTCCGCCGTAGCGAGCGCCGATAGCGCCTTCCCAAATCACCGCCGATGTGCGGGTGATGCCGGGGCTAGGCCGGGTCGCGGTACAGCGGAGCCGGATCCCCGTAGTGAACCCGTCGGACAGCACCGGGCAGGGCCCTAGCCAGAGCTTGGGAAGCCTCGACGGAACAGCCCACGGTGAACTCGACTTCCTCGTCGACCTCGCAGGCCAGGCACCAGGCTTGATCCTCGGGCCACACGAGGTGCGGTTCCTGATAGCCCTGCGCAGAGCCGTACCAAGCCAGGTACGGCGCGTCTCTGAGCACTCCGACAGGTCCGGTGAACAGCAGCATCGCTCGATGAGGAATCGGCACTCGTGGCGCTTCAGGAGGTGGGTCCCCGCCCCAGCCTTCCCAGATCGCCGCGTACCCGCTGGCGGGCGTGGCCGTGTAGGTAGCGAGGGTCGCGAGGGCTCGGCGAAGGGCAGGATCTTCTCCTGCGACACCCCCGGATCCTGTGCAAAGGCGATACGCACGTACACGTCGAAGCCTGGTGGGCCGTAGCGAACAAGATCCCACCAATCAACATCGGACCGGAGCAACCATTGCGCCGCGTCCGGGTTTGCAGCGGGCCGTACCTCCGTCATGCCTTCAGTCTGACGCCACACCGCCAGCAACCAACGCACTCACATGCGCTGTCCGCTCGCGGATCTGCCAATGAGCGGATGCTGACAATCTCAGGCCCCACGTCACGATCCGGCCACGGCTACCCTCACCGTCCAGTCACGGGGCGCAGACTTCCGACATGAGTCGGCGCTGGCTGCTGGGTGTCGTGGTGCTGATGCTGATCGACGCCGCGTTGGTCGCCTGGCGCGCCTGGCCACACGATCCCGGCCCGGTCGCTCCGCCGGTTACGGCACGCGAACTAAGGCAGGCCGACCGGGTCCAGGAGGGCGGTCTGACGCTGCTTGGAGGGGGCTATAAGGGCCAGGCACACCGGCTGTGGGCGTACTACCGCGACCGGCCCGCGTACCAAGGCGTCAAACCTCGGCTTCTGGGCATCTCGCGCGTTCGGCTGCACGGCACCTCGTGGGACGGGGTCTACTGGCTCGTCTTCTCAGACCACGTTTACCAGTTCTCCTTCGGACCCGAGGGGGGCGGCGGCTACGGGCGCGAAGTGGTGTTCGTTCCAGACGGCAGCAAGTCTGTCAGCGGCAACACCACGGACTTCTGAGGTTCCCGGAAGCGCACGCTCATGCCGCGAGTCGTGCGATCCCTGAGGTGAGTCATACCCCCCGTGAAGCGGTCACCCCATGCCGCCGCGAGCCCGGCGCGCAGTGAGATGCGCACCCCCATACCGATGTGCTGAGCCTCCGGGCATCGCCTGCGCGCGGGAACTCGGCATCGAGATTCGTCAGGGGAGCGAGGCAGGCTCATCGAATGCTCTGCATAGCGTGCGCCCCGCGAGGAGCTTGAGGTCGGGCATGGCCATGGCTCTCGACAGTCAGGTACCCGCAGTGGCCAGCTACCAGGCCCGCCGGGGCCGCGTCGACAGGCTGATGATGTTCCAACAGCGGCTGCCGGCTGCGCCCCGGTCGATCGTGCCCACGATCGCAATCTCAAGAGAGGGAGCCTCTGACGAGCGCAGCAGCGCCAAGTCTCCGGACCAGGTCATGTGACGGTCATGTCCGCGGATCGGACGCCGTCAGCCGCACGCGATGGGTGCCGTCAGGCCGCCCTGCGATGCGTTAGGAGGCAGTGGTTTCGACCCGGATCCGGGCCTGGAGCAGGGCGCCGTCGTACCAATCCCCAGCCGTGCCCTTCACCTTTGGCGTCTTGGCTCCCATGACCAGGGCCGAGGTGTTGGAGATCGGGCCGAGTCCGGATGTCACCGTCTTGGTGCGAGGCTCGAGCTCATCGACCCGGAGCGTCAGACCGGACGTCGTCTTGGTGCACGTGAGCCTGTGCACCTGCCCATCGGTGACGCTCGTGGTGCCCCTGATACTGGCCGAGGTCCCGAGGGAATCAACGATGAGGCAGAAAGCCCGACCCTGCCCGTTGACTTCCACGATCTCGAGCTTGAACTCGCCGCCTGCCGTGCGGCGGATGCCTTTGCGCAGCAGGTCGTAGTCCGTGCCGGGCACCGGCACATGACTTGACTGCACATCGACGCTGTAGGAGAAGGTGCTGTCCCCCGGGTTGAGCGTGGCCGAGTCGGGAACGACCACCTTGGATCGCGCGACGGGATCAAACACGTAGCCGGTCTCGCCCGTCATGGCGACGTTGTAGATCGTTCCGTTGTTACCGTTCCCGGAGCTGTCCGACATCGTCGAACCGGACGTCTCGTCCATACGCCAGACCGCGGCGTCCCCGCAGCTGTGGGTTACTTCCGCCCGGCAGATGTCGCTGCCTCGGCCGCCTTCTGCCCGGTCGGAGCCCTGGCCGCCATAGAGCAGATCGTTGCCACGGTTGCCCTTAAGGTCGTCCGTGCCGCGATTGCCACATATGACGTCGTTGCCGCCATGACCCGCAACGTCGTCGGCCCCGGCCCGAGCGACGATGACGTCGGCACCGGCGGTGCCGTCGAGCTCGTCAGAACCAGCGGTGCCGACGATGGTCGCAGTCCGGCCGCCGCAGGTCGGGACAGAGGCGCCAGAGACAGGCGCGCTGAAGCCCAGCGCACCAAGAACGACAACCGACGCGATAGCCCCTGAGAGGCCGAGATTCCTATTCACTGTCGTTGGATCCTAGGCCGAGGAAGTGATGCATCGTACCTCCTCGGCGAGGTGCTGGACCCGGGCGTGGTGATCGGCAGGAGCGCGCCAACGAACAGGGGCAAGGGGCGACATCTCGATCCGGTGTCGACAGGGACCGCCGAGTCGCGGGGTGCTGGGCTTTGCGGCCCCCCGGGGCTCCCGGTAGCCGAGGCGGAACCGCAGCGAGGCGCAAACCTCACCATGAACACCGTAACGACAACCGGGTCTGATCCGGGTCACTCTGCGCAACGCCGATCCTCGCAGGGGCATGCGCACATCTTCGAGGCGCGCTCGGATCCAATCCTCACCCGAACGGGTAAACCAGTGGAGAAACTCTCGCACGCTGACAGGTGAGTCATACCGGCTCCCCTCTGTTGTCAACCAGCCGTGAGGGCGGCCCTCTTTCGGGTCAGAGTGGGCGGCTGTAGCGTCGGATTCGCGGGTCCGGGAAGTGGCTGATCCGAAGTGTCGATGTGCGGGGGCAGGTCGACCGCGCTGGATGTAAGTGACGCCCCGCAGTGCCCTCCCGGGCCCGTGCCGGCCAGCCGGTGTGCATCGGCGAGGAGCTGGCGGTAGACCGCGTTGGAGATCCTGCGCTTGAGGCAGCGGACCGCTTCGAGCTTGGTCTTCCCACCTGTTCGCTTGCGTCGGTAGTAGGCCCGGCCGGGCGTATCCAGACGAATCTGGGTGGCCGCGGCGATGTGGAGCATGTGGTTGACCTTCCGGTTCCCGGCCCGCGAGAGGCGGTGTCGGATCTGCTCGCCCGAGGACGCCTCGATGGGGGCTGTCCCGGTCCAAGAGGCGAACCGGTTCCGGTCGGCGAACCGGGCGACGTCGCCAACGTCGGCCAGGACCCGGGCCGCGACCACCGGCCCGACACCGGGCAGGTCCATCAACCTCGACCCTCGGGCCAGCACCATCGTTTTCAGCTCTTGGGTGGTGGCCTTGATCTTCTTCTCGACCGCGACCAGCTCGGCGAGCTGTTCGGCTGCGAGCCGGCGGCGGGTCTTCCCGGCCAGGTCCCGCGGCCGGACGCCGGCGAGGATCTCCTTGGCCTGACCTGTGGTGATGTTCTTCTTCGCCCGACCCGGGGTCAGTTCCGACAGCAGCCGGTGTAGCCGGTTCACGGTCTGAACGCGGGCCCGGGTGAGTTCTTCGCGGCGGTCCGCGAGCATCCGCAACGCCTCGAGCTCGGCGTCGTAGGACAGCACCCGCAACCCGGCGGTGCGGACCGCGACCGTCGCGACCGCATGGGCGTCGTGGGCGTCGGTCTTGCGGTTGTGCCCGGTGTCGAACAGCCGCGCCCGGGCCGACAGCTTCGCCGGCACATCGACCACGTGTTCGCCGTCGGCCAGCAGCCGCTGCGCCAACGGACGCCCCGCACCGTTGCTGCCCTCGACCGCCCAGACCCGGTCCGACCATCGCGACACGGTCTTCCGCATCGCCGCGTAACCGGCCTTGTCGGTACCGAACCGGCCGCTCGCCAACACTGTTTCGTGACCGTCGACAACCTCGATCGTCGCCGACAGCTTGTGGGGATCAACCCCGATGAACACCCTCATGCCATCACCCGTCTCGTTGGAACCAGCAGGGATCGCGAGGCGGGCACTGCTGTTACGAGCTGGGCAGTCCCCTCTGGAGCCACGCCTCGACACGGCGAACGACGGCACGCAAACCGGTAGAGAGCCACACCCAGGTCCGGATGGGCAGCCGCGAGGAGAGCATCCCGCCGAACGCCTGGACCGAGTCTGGCCGGACACCGGTCCTACAGGAATCGTCTAACAGCCGCGAGCCGGCGCGAACTGGACGTACTCGCATGCCGATGTACGCGCACCAGCTAGTCCTGCTCTCGGGCAACGCAGAACTCGTTGCCGTCCGGGTCCACGAGCACGAACCACGTCTGACCGAACTCCTGGCGCGCGGTCGGCGTGACGCGCGACGCACCGATGCTCTCGAGGCGATGGACCTCCTGCTCAAGGTTCTCCACTAGCAGGTCGAGATGCATCCGGTTCTTCCCCGTCTTGGGCTCTGCAACCCGCTGCAAGGTCAGAGCGACGCCATGCCCACTCAAGGAGATGTACCGGCCCTCGATACTTCCGTCCACGACGAATCCGACCGCGGCCTGCCAGAACTCCGCCGTACGGTCCAGATCGGTGCAGTCAAGCGTGAACTCGAGCCGCATCGCGTCATTCTCCTCTTACACGCGGCTGGCGCCGCACCAAGCTTCTGTGCCCAAGGCCAACGTCCGCACATGCCGCTGTCCGGCTTACTCACATGCCGATGAGCGGATGCGCGGGCCTGGCGGGCTACCTCTATGTGCGGCGACGAAAAGTGACACTGTGTGACCGGTGTCAGATCGAGAGTTGCCGTGTGGTGGGCAGCCCGACTATCGAGGCGTCACGATCGCGGCGGCCAATCGGCGATCGCGGTTACGGTGCGTCGTGTGACGAGCGAACAAGCGACGATCGACGAAGAGCGCTACCGGCGAATCGGTGACGGGCTGCTGAGCTCCTGGAACGAGCTCGACAACACCCCGCTGGACGTGGGCCGCAAGGGACGTCCGTGGACGCTGGCCCAGTTCCTCGGCGTGCACGCACTGGCCGCGCACGTGCACAGGCTCTACGTCCCGGGGAGCCGCCTGCTCGATGACGGCTGGGTTATGGAATCGCTGCCGCTGATCCGCACGGCGTACCAGTGCGCACTCACGGCACAGTGGATATCCGAGGCCGAAGTCGCTGCGAACGCGTTCTTCAATGAGGACCTCGGGCAGCGTCGACAGGCCGAGGAGACGGCGCAACGAGGCGTGGCCGAGAGCGTTCGCGGTGGGTACAGCATCGCGGGGATCGATCTGCGAGACCTCGAAACGTCGGCCGCCGGGCCCGCCGGCAACTTCGGGCAACTCTGCGGCGACCTGATCCCGGGCGGTGACAGCGCGTACTTCGGCTACCGTGTCATGTCGATGTACGCGCACCCGTCCGTGGCGCTGGTCGACGAGTACCTGGCTACAGACGATTCGGGCCAGTTCTCGGGGCTGATGCTCTCGCCGAAGGACAAGAGCAGCGGCGCGTGGCGTTGCGTCCTCGTGGCGACGCTCGTCTGGGCCGGTCGCGCGCTCGACTACTTCGATATGGCCCACCGACGCCGCATCCAGCTTCGCACCGCCGCACGAGACCTGGGGGTCGAGTCGGCCCTGCAGCTCACCCCGCGGGCGTTGAGGCGGCTAGACGAACGCACTCACGGCACACCTGACTCCGAGGGGTAGGCGCGCGCCGAGCACGAGTGCTCGGGCCTCCGACACGTGGCCTACAGTCATGCGCCTGCGTGCATGACTTGCCCGATTGATCGGGTGTAAGAAAGGTCCGCTCATGCCTGCGACCTCAGGCCGTCAGCGCAACACCTCCGCCAGTGCTCGCTGCCGTACCTGCCCGTGGGGAGCGAGGCACGCAAGGCGGCCGACGGGTCGCGCTGTGGTCCGGGAGGCCGGGTCACAGCGGTAGCGGCCGGGACAGGGTGATGCTGGTCTGGCCTGTCAGGTAGCCCAGGCGTCCGTTGAGGGTCAGCATCGGGGTGTTCCCGGCTTGGGTCCAGGTGTAGAGCTCGGTGAGGCCGTGGTCGGCGGCCCAGCGGAGCGTGCGGCGCTTGAGGTGGACGGCGATGCCGTGGCCGCGCCAGTCACGCCGTACAGCGGTCAGCGCGTTCTCCCCGCGCTCGGGCCGGTCGGTGTCGCGGTCGAGGCCGGCGCAGCCGATCACCTCACCGTCGTGAACGGCCAAGAACATCGGGTCGCCGGCCCACGAGTCGTTCCACTGCTGCTCGGTGATCTGGAGCGGTTGGAACACCGCGAAGTCGGCGAGCACCTCGGTGCCGAAGTGCGGGTAGCTGGCGGCCCAGAGCTCTGGGTGCTCGTCCAGCGTCACCACCTCGACGCCCTCGGGCAGCGCGCCCGGCGCCGGCTCAACGCCGACCACGCGCACCTGCTCGACCTGGCGGTCAACCTCGACGAAGCCGAAATGCTCGGCGAAGGCGAGCGAAGCCGCGTCCTCGGTCATCGCCCGCAGGTCGGTCACATCCAGCCCGGCGACGTGGTCGGCCAGGGCGCGCAGGAGGACCGAGCCAACACCCTGTCGCCGGTGCTCGCGTCGAACCCGGGGAGCGACGAACCCGCCGCCGGTGTCGGAGCGATCCGCCACCCCCGACCCCACGACCGTCCCGTCGACGGTCGCGAGGAGCAGCAGCCGAGAGGAGGAGTCCTGGATCCGCATCTCGGCGACAGTGTCGCACCGCTCCCCCGGGACGACGTCCATCCGGACCCGACGCCAGGCCTCGTAATCGTCATCGGTGACGCAGACGGACAACTCCATGACCCGCAAACCTACGACGCCCGTCAATCGGATAACGGCACGTAGCGGCGCATCACACTTCCTCCGCTCGTCCAGGACCAGCCTGCCGGCGGATCCACTCCGACACGACCGTCGCCGGCCCGTCGGCCCGAACGTGCCCAAACCGGCGCAGGCAACCTCCATCGCGTGCTCATCCCAGACTGGTGAACGCCACTCGTACCCGAGCCGGAACGCCCGCACATGCCGCTGTCCGCGCTCGCATCCCGAACCCTTTGAACCCGCCGCGCCCCTCGGCGCCCTCCCGCGGTCTTCTGCTGAGTCGCTGAAGAGGGGTCACCCTGGGGTATGGGATCACGGGCCGCGGGGTAGGTGCCTGGGAGGTCAGACGCCTGAGTTTCTCACTGCATTGGTACCGTCCACGAGCCGTTGATGGTGCGGACGGCCTTGGCGCGCTACGAGCGCTGAGCGTGGCCCACTGTTCGGGCGACCTGAGCTAAGTCCCTCGGCGAGCGCGAGAGTCAGGCCTGGGAAGTTGCCGCGGGCCACGTGGAGCAATACGAGCCGCGCGTCGTCGGCCGAGGCCTTCTCGAACGCGCGAACGGCCCGGTTCTCGCTGGTGTCCGTGACGACCCGAGAGCTGACACTGCTCACTTCGCGCGGTGACGTGGCGGGCAAACTGACGATGGGCAGGAGCGAGCGCGAGCACCGGCCCGCGTCGTGCCGTCTGTCGTGGGCTGGGCCACGAAGATCCCGGCAATAGTCAGGATCGCGTGAGCGAGTCGCGGGCGACGCCGTAGGCGCCCCCAGCCAGTACGGCCTCGGCGTCGAGCGAGGTCTTGCCGGCGGGTAGTCCGTGTGTCGCTTACTCCCTCCGTGCCTCGGCTTCCGGTCGGCTGCTGTCTTGCTGGGAGTCGCCGCGGGAACTTGTGCTCGTCGTGCCGCGGAGGAGCGCGGCCGCCCCGTGATGTCACGTTCGCCGGCTGCGAACCGACATATATGCGTGGCCGAGACCGGTCATCCCCATCACCTATCGAAGGACCCCCATGAGCGACTCGAGCGCCCAGCCGTCTTTCCTGGCCACCGGCCGGGGTAAGGCGACCCTCGCACTGCTGGCGGCCGTCGGCTTCCTCGACTTCATCGACGCGTCGATCGTCAACATCGCCCTCCCGGACATCCGCAGCGACCTCGGCTTCTCCGTGCAGGGTCTGCAGTGGGTGATCAGCGGCTACCTGCTCACCTACGGAGGCTTCATGCTGCTCGGGGGGCGGCTGGCCGACATGGTCGGACGCCGACGCGTCCTGGTCGGCGGCACCGTCGTGTTCGCGGCAGCCTCCCTGGTCGGCGGCCTCGCCCAGGACGACGGCGTGCTGGTCGGCTCCCGGCTGGTCCAGGGGCTCGGCGCCGCGGTGATGATGCCCGCAGCCCTGTCCCTGCTCACCACGTCCTTCAGCTCGGGCAGCGACCGCCCCAAGGCGCTCGGGGTCTGGGGCGGTATGGCCGGGTTGGCGTCCGCGCTCGGCGTCTTCCTCGGCGGTGTGCTCACCGAGGGCCCCGGCTGGCGCTGGGTGCTCGAGGTCAACCCGCCAATCGCCGTCCTGCTGCTGTTCGGCATCGTCGCACTGATCCCGGCCGACTCTCCCACTGACCGGACCGAGGGGTTCGACCTAGCCGGCGCGGTGCTGATCACCGGCAGCATGCTCACGCTGGTCTATGCGTTGGTGAAGGCACCCGACCACGGCTGGGGCGACGTGCGGACGATGACCGAGCTCGCCGCCAGCGCGGTGCTGCTCGCCGCTTTCGTCGTCGTCGAGCTCGGCAGCCGTGCGCCGCTGGTGCCGCTGTCGATCTTCCGGAAGCCCGGGTTGGCTGCGGCCGATGTCACCCAGCTGGTCGGCGTCGGCGGCTTCGTGACGATGTTCTTCTTCCTCACCCTGTACATGCAGAACGTGCTCGGCTTCTCCCCGCTGCAAACAGGCTCGGCCTACCTCCCCCTCGCCTTGTGCGCGGGTATCTCGTCCGGCATCGCCACCGGCCTGATCGGCCGGATTGGCACCCGACCCGTGATCTTCACCGGCGCGCTGATCACTGCTGGCGGTCTCTACATGCTGTCCCGAATCCCCGTCGACGGCAGCTACCTCGGCGACCTGCTGCCCGGGCTGCTGGTGGTGGCGTTTGGCATCGGCGGAGTCTTCGTCGGTACCACGACCGCCGCCAACGCCGGAGTCCCACCCACACTGGCCGGCCTGGCAGCCGCGCTGGTCAACTCCTCCCAGCAGATCGGCGGCGCACTGGGGCTGGCCATCTTCACCGCCATCGCCACCTCACGCACCAACGACCTGCTCGCGGCCGGGCGGCCGCTGCCAGACGCGATGACCCAGGGGTTCCACCGAGCCCTGCTCGCGGCGTCTCTCTTCTTGCTGGTGGCCGCCGTAGTGGCCCTGCGCACCCGCAACACCCGAGGCGAGCACGCCGAGGAGGCACTCACCGCCACGGAACGCGTACCCGAGATGTCCTGACCCAACCAAGGAGACACCATGTACACACCACCCACCGAGACACCTGGCCAAGCATGGTCCCGACGCGCCACACTCGCAGGCGAGGTCGACTTCACGATGATGTACATCGCTCACGACGCCTTCAACCGTGACCTGTTCCGGCTCCTCGTGGCGGCCCGCGCTGGCCAGGGGTTCTCGCCGGCCGCATTGGCCACATGGCAGCTGTTCGGTCGTCAGCTGCACACCCATCACACCGCCGAGGACACCGCCTTGTGGCCGCGGCTGCGGGCCGCGGTCGAGGACGAACAGGAGCGTTCGCTGCTCGACGCGATGGAGGCCGAGCACGGCGAGCTCGACCCGCGGCTCGAACGGATCGACGCGACTCTTGCCGTTCGGTTCACCGATGGACTGGTGACCGAGCTCGAGGACCTGGCGGACGGGTTGGCCGCCCACATGCGCCACGAGGAGGACGCCGCGCTGCCGCTCGTGGAGCGGCGCATCGGCGCGGCCGGGTGGAACGCGTTCGGCAAGGAGGTCCGTGATCAGAACGGGGGTATCAAGGGAGGTGCGCTGTACCTCCCGTGGGTGCTCGACGGCGCCACAGACGACGTGAAGAGGCGAGTGCTCAAGCTTCTTCCGCCGCCGGCTCGGCTCCTGTACCGCGGCTGGGAGCGCAAGTACCGCAATGCAGGACGACTGTCCTGATGACCGCTCCGACGACTGGCCGGATCACACAGCCCACCGAACGAAAGCTGGCCGACGTGGACGACATGCAGTGGTTCGCCGAACGGTTCGAGGAGCACCGGCCGCGGCTGCTCTCGGTCGCCTACCGGATGCTGGGCTCGCGCACCGAGGCCGAGGACGCGTTGCAAGAGGCCTGGCTGCGCAGCACCCGCGCCGACGGCTCGACGATCGACAACGTGGACGGCTGGCTGACCACGGTGGTCGGGCGGGTCTGCATCGACCTGCTCCGCTCCCGGCAAGCTCGCCGCGAGAACCTGACCGGGACCTGGCTGCCCGAGCCGGTGGTCAGCCGGGGCGAGCGTCCCGACCCGGAGGAGGAGAGTCTGCTCGCCGACTCCGTCGGCCTCGCTTTGCTCGTCATCCTGGAGACCCTGGACCCCGCGGAGCGGCTGGCCTTCGTGCTGCACGACATGTTCGGGGTCCCGTTCGCCGAGATCGCGCCGATTGTCGAGCGCAGCCCGGAATCCACCCGACAGCTTGCGAGCCGGGCCCGTCGGCGCGTGCGCGGGGCACCGACCACACCGGACGCCGACCTGCCGACCCAGCGTCAGGTCGTCGACGCGTTCCTGGCCGCGGCCCGCGCCGGCGACTTCGGGGCGCTCCTCCGTGTACTCGACCCCGACGTCGTGTTCCGCGTCGACACCGGCGGACGCATTTCGCTGGCACCGGCCCTGCTTACCGGTGCCGTCGACGTGGCCGAGCACGCCGCCACCCACGGGCCACGCTTCGCCTCGCTGTGCCGCCCGGCACTGGTCAACGGTGCCGCCGGCATCGTGGCCCGCGGCCCCCGCGGCCGCGCGCTCGCCGTGGTCGGGATCACCGTGATCGGCGAACGGATCGCCGAGATCGACCTAGTCCTCGACCCGGCCAAGATCGCCTCCGTCAATGACTGAGACCGACGCGTCCGGCGAACTGGGCGGCGTCCGTCCCGGCCCGGTGGGTTCCAGCAGCCCGAACTCCGAGAGGCGCTGCTGGCGGCCGGCTTCTATGTCGCGTACAGCGAATCGCGCCTGGTCGCGGCCGACTCAGCCTGGCCCGCGCTCCCCCGGCCCGGCACTTGCGTGCCCTTGAGCACCACCTCGAGCTCGACCATAAGCACGTCGTGAACCACCTCGCCGCCACGCATGTGACTCACCGTCGCCAAGCCACGCGTCTCCGAGCCTGGGCTGAAAGACAAAGAATTGAGCGCTATGTCGCGGGGTCTGTGTTCCAGGTGAGGGGCTCCCGCGGAGCCGATCGAGCCGTCACTGGAGGCAGCCATGGACACCACCCGACGCACTCTGCTCGGAGTCGCGACCGTTCTCGGCCTCACCGAGCATCAGGGGGCCCTCGAGAATCGGGGCGTCCTGCGCACACTCATTTCGGTCTGTAGCCGCCGCCGCGTTCGCGGCGCTCGCCGTGGTCGGGCCAGGAGTGGCAACTGCATCAGCCGAAGGCGCCGTACTCGAGCGGTTCTCGTTCACCACGACAGAGACGTTCGACGGGGCGTTGCCCGAATGCTTCGACGAGACGCTGGTGGGCACCAACGTCAACACCGAGACCGTGTCGGGCAAGAGCGAGGCGACACCGAGCGGCGGCGTCTCCGTGTCAGGAACGATCGTGCTGACCTATCGGGTGGACTTCCCCAACGACGATTACGCGACCGGCGGTGGCACCACTAAGTTCCTGTTCTCGGGGCGCGAGGGCGGGACGGCCGTCTCCACAGACCAGGACATCGAGATCCGGACCGTGTAGGCCGCCGACGGCGCACCTATCGTGAGCGTGCGGATCCACGCGTTGGCGCACTTCACCTTCCACGACCGCAACAGCGACGGCGTACCGCAACCAGGCGAGATCTCCGCAGACATCGACCGCTTCTCCTTCACATGCCATTGAGCCTGGCCGGGGCTTCATCAGGAGTTCAAGCACACTTCTGCCGCTGCGCGGTCGCAGGGGTAGCGGGTGGACGCCACGGCTTGGCTGGCTTCGCGAGCACTCTCCGGTGAGGTTCCAAGCCCCCGGGACCCCCATCCCGATCGCGCGCGAAACGCATTCACATGCCGCTGTCCAGGCGCCGGGGTAGGGGTAGGGGGTCACCGCCACGGCGTCCACGGTTCCGCTGACACTTCCCGCTGAGTGTCCCTTACCCCGGGAGGGGCGGCCCCGTCGCGCGCGCGAGGCCCAAGACACCGTACTCACCAGTGCGCACTCACGCATGGGGGTCCGGCGGGGTGAGGGAGAAGGTAGGCCACGATCTGGGGGTCGGTGCATATACCACCCTCCCGGTCTCGCCATCGATCAGGGCGAGAGTGAGGTCCTCTGCCGGGAGAGTGAGGGACTGCCCCTCCCCGAGCGCACACGTCTCGCAAAGGGCCGTCCCCTGCCTCAGAGTGACGGCCGGAACCTTGGTCCCGGCGCGAAGGCAGCTATAGCAAAGCCAGTCCACGGTGCCTGTGGCTCGCGTCTCAGGGGTCACCCGAGCCAACCTATGTCCGACGCACACTCTCATGCCGCTGTCCGGTACTCGCTTACGCCGATGTTCAGGCGAGTCCGTCACTCGCCAGTACGCTGCGACCATGTTTGGTGTCGGTATCCCCGAGATCTTGGCGTTTTGGATTCTCGTCGCGCTTGTCGTGTGGCTGCTCATTCGACGCAAGGCCCACTGAACGCCCCGCTGATTCCGCTGTCCGACGCACTCACATGCCGATGAGCGGTCACATGCTTGGGCCTTCCTCAGCGGCGGGTCGACTCCTTGGAGCCGTCTAAGCCAACTACTCAACCCGACGCCCGCTGGAGACCCGAGACTCCGGCGGGCATCGTCATGCCGACGCGCAACGCACTCACGTGCCGATGTGCGTGTGGCGGCCCACGACTCAGCAACCCCTCCGACGAGGAAGCGGCAGCCACGATCGGTGCGCAGCAGTTGGCACCTTGCCACGCTCGCGTTGAGGACCAGTCCGGTCAGGAGCACTGCTGACAAGTACGTGCAGCAGCGTCTGAGCGCCGTGGGCGACGACGGACACAGACGACAGCCTTTGGCCCGTACGGCGCTGGGCCCACGACAGCACGGCATGACCGCGAGCGAGACGCACGCGAGCGCGATGCCGACGGTCGAATCTGGTCGGTCGAGCTCAGAGAGGCACCGGTCAGCGTGTTGTGCTCGGCGGCAAGCTTCCCGCAGTTAACGCCGTGGACCGCTACTGGATGGCTATGCCGGTGCCGTAGATGTTCTGGTCGAAGCCGCCCGCGTTGGGGCAGGTGTTCGGCCCGGCGACACCGCCGGTCACGGTGACGCACATGTGGACGTCGAACCCGTCCTGGGTCGTCTCCCGCGGGTCGGTGCCAGGCACGACGTCTCGGTTGTCGGTCCACGCCATGTATCCCTCGAGCCCCTGGGGCGTGCTCGCCAGCGAGACCCAGTTGTAGTCGCCGACGAACGGGACGGATCGCGCGTCGAACATCTCGTACTGGAGCGGCTGTCGCGCCGACGACACCATCCCGAGCGAACTGAACGAGGTGCCGTTCGTGGAGAACGCGGCGAACGTGCCGACGGTCGCACCGCTGGACGTGGCCGCGGCGGTGTTCCCGATCGGACGCTGGACCGAGTAGTCCGAGCCTCGGTTGTCCTGCCAGACCGCGACGAGGATGCCATCGAGGGCGTCGACGTCGGGGAAGAACTGGTGCCCGCTGCCGCCAGCGTTGTCGACCTTGACGGGAGCGCCCCAGCTTTGCCCGTTGTTCAGCGAGCGGGTCACGTAGACGACTCCGCGGCCGACCTGACCGCTACCCGGACCAGCTGAGTCGTAGGACGTGCCGCTGTTGGTTATCGTGGCTGGGTCGATCGCGTTGTACGTCACGTACACGCCCGGAAGCCCGCCGGACTGATCGGATGTCACCCGGGGCTCGAGCGGGATGCGCGCGAACACAAATTGGCTCGGGCACAAGTCAGGACCGTCGCCGCAGTCGCGAGCTGCCGTGTCGAACGGGAAGTAGCGGCGGAAAGAACCGACCTGGGCCGGCTGTGAGAACGTGCGGCCACCGTTCGAGGACCGCGCGAAACCCACCCCTTCGCGGTCAGTGGCGCTGGGCGTGTCACGGGTGCCCCAGATGACGTACACGTCGCCGTCGGCCTCGATTGCAATGTCGCACCCCTGGACGTCCTTGCCAGACGACAGGGAGATGTCATTCGAGAACGTCGTGCCTCCGTCGGTCGAGCGGCTGAAGAAGATCTGCGTGCGTCCGCCGCCCACGAACCGGGACCAGCACACGTAGACATTGCCGTTGAACTGCGTCGCCGTTCGATCGACCTCCATCATCGGCTTGTCCGTGAACTGTCCCGCCGCTGTCGACGGCGTGCCGCCCTTTCCAACGATTGCGGTGCGCTGGTAGTCGTAGGGCAGCCCGCCGGCAGGCTGCCCGGCCCAGGTCGTGACATAGACGACGCTGTCTTGCGGTTTGGCCTCGTTGAATGCGATGCCGGCGGTGTAAAGATCGCCATCGGAGTTGAACGCGAGCAGCGGATCGCTGCCCACCGCCTGCTTGCCGAACATCGGCGACTGCCGCCCCTCGGTGGAGGTGTCCTCCGGGTAGCCCGGTGTCAGTGAGTTCACCCAGGTCTCGCCAGAGTCGGTCGAGAAGCCGAGGCCAAGGAACCCGCCCACCATGTCGGAGGTGCAGTACTCGTTCCACGACGCGACCACGTGCGTGGGGTTCGTCGGGTCGACAGCAACAGCAGGCTCGTTCTGCTGCCTCTCGCCGCCGCCGTCATTCGGGTCGAGGTCTCCGGGCGTCGCAGGCACCGGCGCGGGGTTGGACGCGTCGCTACTGCACTCCTGAATGGCTGCATCGGTGCCGCCGTCATGGCGCACATAACTGTGGTCGCTGACCTTGTCGTCGGTGCCGTCGGTCCCGCCGGTGGGCACCGTGACCGCCTGGGCTGCCGTGGCGAGGATGAGCGTGGCGGCTGCTCCAAACGTGACGACGAGCGATATGCGTCGCATGTCGACCTCCCGGGTCGAGCGATGGTTCGGCTCTCCTGATACTTCTCCGGCCGCGGCGAGATCGCAAGGCCGGCGACCGGGCCTCGCACGCATCGCCCACAGATGGCCAACCCCGAGCCAGGGTGGAGCCGGCAGATGGTCGTTGATTCACTCGGCCGCCATTGGAATCATCCCGAGGTGGTCCCGGTGCTTCTGGATCTTCTCGACGACGGCGATGTAGGGCCGCATGCGAGGGGCCCTCCGCCGTGTGCTGGGCGCCGCGGACGCTCCGCCCCGTTGGGCGACACAGCCGTCCGCGAAGCGCGCAAAATGCGTAAGGCAGCCTCCCGCCAAAGGTCCGGACACGCCGCTGTCCGATCGCGCTCTCTCCGATGAGTGGGCCCTGGATGATCGAGACCGCCTGGGTGGTGCCGTACGCCGCGGTCTGACTGTGGCTGCCCGCGACCTATGTGCTGCCGCACGGCAGGGCCGGCCAGTACGTGACGAGCCCGGCGTGACCCTGGATCCAGACGAAGCGAACGGACCATGCTGGGTCAGTGGCGCTAGCCGTCTGCCTGCTCTTCGACGCCCGGTCGGACCTCCTGATCCGGGAGCTGTGGTCGCGACTGGAGGAAACGGGAGTCTCCACGCTGGCGACCCACACCCATCGCCGCCACCACCCGCACCTGTCCTACGTGGTGCTCCGTAGCTGGGACCTGGCGCGGACGCAGGAGGCGCTCGCCTCGCTTCCGGCCGCAGAGCCCTTCACGATGTCCTTCCACGGCACGCTCGCGTTCCCGCGCGGACGGGCCGCGCTCGCGCCGTCGATCACAGCCGACGTGGCATTGCGCCAGTGGCGCATCGTGACTGCCGTTGAGACCATCGGCGCGGAGCTGCACCGCAACTACGAGGCGGGCCAGTGGGTGCCGCACGTCTCGGTGGCCACGCGCGCCCAGGGCGCCCAACTGGCCACCGTCGCAAAGGCGATCACCGACGTCCTGCCGCTGACCGTCCGCGTCGACCGGGCCGCGCTCGTCGACAGTGCCACCGGCCGGACCTGGCCGCTGCCCCACATCCCCTGACCCGGGCAACGTCGCGGTCGCGTTGTTCCTGTACTGGCGGGGCATGCCCTGGCTCAGTGGCTCTATGGACCTGAGGCGGCTTCCTCAGGGTTCGAGTCTCATCAGGTGAGGCGGCCCGCGCAGACTCACATGCCGATGAGCGGATGTGCCTTCAGCATCTGGGGGCGCACCTAGATCGGGAGCCGTCGCGTGGTCGTCGGGGTTGGACGGTGGCGGCTGCGGCGGACCTAGGCTCTGATTGTGCTGCGGTGCGGTCGGCGGGTCGGGTGATGACGTTGAGGGGTGCGGCGCAGGTTGCCGTGGTGTACCGCGATGCCGACCCGGCGGCGGCGCCGAGTCCAAGGCTCGACGCGGTCTTGACCGCGCTCGCAAAGGAAGGCTTGTCCGTCCAATCGGTGTCCTACGTCGAGGGCCGGGCAAAGCAGACGGCCGCCAGATTATCGGTCGTCGACGGAGCCTTGGTGTGGGTCGACCCGCTCAGTGACGAGGGCGACCGCCGCGAGCTCGACAGGGTGCTGCGCGAGGTGGCGGGAGCTGGTGTGTGGGTCAGTGCCCACCCCGACGTGGTGGACCGGCTGGGGACGAAGGAGGTTCTCGTCGCCACGCGGGACCTTTCGTGGGGCTGTGACGTCCACCTGTATCAGAATCCGGAGGAGTTCCGCCGCCAGTTCCCAGAGCGACTGGCTGCCGATGGTGTGCGGGTGCTGAAGGCGAGCCGGGGCAACGGGGGCCGCACGGTTTGGAAGGTGCGTCTCGCCGAGGATTCACCTGCGCCAGGTGTGCGACCAGACACGGAGGTGGTGGTGCAGCGCGCACGGCTCCGAGACGGCTCGAGCACCGCGATGCCGCTCAGCGAACTGATGGACGAGTGCTTAGCCGGGTTCGGCGCATGGGGCGGTGTTGAACGCCTGATAGACCAAGAGTTCATCGCGGGTGTCACCCGTGGCATCGTCCGCTGCTACCTCGTGGGTACCGCGGTAGTCGGGTTCGCACGGCAGTACCCCGAGGGCGCTCGGCCGCTTGGACCGCTTCACGTAGACCCAGCCTCCGGCCCCTCTCCGGAGGCAGTGATGGGGTTGCCGTCGCCGAAGACGATGTACTCGCCCGACGAGCCCGCCTTCGCCGAGCTGCGTCAACGGCTCGAGACTGAGTGGGTGCCCGGGATGAGGGCGATCCTTGGTCTGGCCCCCGACGACGTCCCCGCGCTGTGGGACATCGATCTGCTCCTCGCCGACCCGGCCCCGGGGTCGCCGCACCGAGCCGTCGGCCGGTTCGTGCTGTGCGAGGTAAACGCAAGCAGCGTGATCCCCTTCCCGCCGGACGCACCGGCGCGGATCGCCGCGCACGTTACCCGCGCGCTGGGTCGGAGACGTAGTGCGGACGGTTAGGTCGGGATGAGGGCGACAACCGAGCGCACGCTCATGCCGCGATCAGGGGCATCGAATGGTCAGAAACCGTAGGACTTCGGACCCAAAACCCTGCGGTTTCTGACCAGTCGGCGCACGTCTGGGCCGCGGGCGGCTTCCTCCGCGGCTTCACGACGGGTCCGCGCTCTTGCCGTCCAGCGGGATGGCGGTGCCGCGGGCGCGCCTGCCCGCGACACCGCCGTTCCCCGCGTCGGCCTCCGGACGGAGCGGAGGCCGACCTCTCACCCGGCCAACAGTGACTTCATGGCCGGGACGGTGGCCGCGCCGTTCGAGGGGGTGAGCCAGACGCGCTGGCCCTCTCCGAGGTCGAGCGCGCGCGCATGGGCACGGGTGGTCACGATGGAGACTTCCTGGCCGTCCTCGGTGCCGGCGACAAGCCGGACCTCGAAGCCGACACGAGTGAGCCGGAGGATGTCGGCGGTCGTGCTGCCGGCGAGGTCGGGAGTCAACGCGATCTCGATGTCGTGCGGCCGCAGGCGGATCTCGCCGAGCTCGGTCACGTCACCAAGGAAGTCCATCACGAAGTCGTTGGCCGGCTGGTCGTACAGCGAGTCGGGCGTGCCGACCTGCTCGATCCGCCCGTTGTTGATCACCACGATCTCGTCGGCGACCTCCATCGCCTCCTCCTGGTCATGCGTGACGAAGACGGTGGTCACATGGACCTCGTCGTGAAGGCGGCGCAGCCACTCGCGAAGCTCCTTGCGCACCTTGGCGTCCAAGGCACCGAAGGGCTCGTCCAGGAGCAGCACCTTCGGCTGGACGGCGAGCGCGCGCGCCAGGGCCATGCGCTGGCGCTGGCCGCCGGACAGCTGCGACGGCAGCCGGTCGGCGAACTGCGACAGATGGACTAGCTTCAGCAGCTCATCGACGCGGGCGCGCACCTCGTCCTTGGACTTCCCGCGGATCTCGAGGCCGAACGCGACGTTCTTGGCGACCGACATGTGCTTGAACACCGCATAGTGCTGGAACACGAAGCCGACGTTGCGCTTCCGCGGCGACATCCTGGTGGCGTCGACGCCTTCGATGGTGACAGTGCCGGTGTCGGCCTTCTCCAGGCCGGCGACGATCCGCAGCAGTGTCGACTTGCCACCGCCGGACGGGCCGAGCAGTGCGGTCAGCTGCCCGGTGGGCAGCGACACGTTGACGTCCTCCAGCGCGACGAAGTCGCCGAAGCGCTTGTTGACGTTTCTGATCTCGATACTCATGAGGTGGTGGACTCCTTGGGGCGCAACAGGGAGACGACGAGGATGCACAGGACACTGATCAGGACGAGGATCAACGAGACGGCGTACGCCTCGCCCTGGGCGAAGTTGTTGTACTTCTGCTCCACGACCAGCGGTGCGGTCTGGGTCTGTCCGGTCAGGTTGCCCGAGACGATCTTGAGAGCGCCGAACTCGCCGAGGGAGCGAGCCAACGTGAGGACGACGCCGTACACGACCGCCCACTTGATGGCGGGCAGGGTGATCCGGCGGAGCACCTGGACGGCGTTGGCGCCCAGGCTCCGGGCGGCCTGCTCCTGGTCGTCGCCGATCTCCTCGAGCACCGGCACGACCTCGCGGACGACGAGAGGCAGCGCTACGAAGCAGGTCGCCATGATCATGCCGGGACTGTTGAAGATCACCACGATGCCGTGGCCCTCCAGCGTGGGTCCGAACCAGCCGTCGCGACCGTTGTAGACCAGCAGCAGCGCGAGTCCGATCACCACCGGCGAAACGGACATCGGCAGGTCGATCAGGGCCGAGAGGGCACGCTTGCCGGGGAACTCGTAGCGCACCAGCAGTAGCCCCATCCCGACCCCGAAGACGGTGTTGATCGCGACCGCCCAGAGGGCGATCTCGATCGTGACGATCAGGCTGTGGGTCACGTCGGGGTCGGAGAACGCGGCCTGGAAGCTCGCCAGACCGTCGGCGAACGCGTTCTGGACCAACGTGATCATCGGCCAGCCGACCAGCAGGAACACGTACGCGATCACGACCAGGCGCACGGCCCACTTCGCGGGGAGGGGAAGGTCAACCACGGCGGGCCATCCTCCGCTGGAGCACGTCGAGCGCGACGATGACGACGAGGGCCACGCCGAGCATGATCGTCGCGAGCGCGGCGGCGGAGGTCCGGTCGCCTCCCTCGATGAAGGACAGCACGCGGACCGAGACGACCTCGGTCTTGTACGGCAGCATGCCGCTGAGCAGGACGAGCGAGCCGTACTCGGAGATCGCGCGGGCGAACGAGAGCGCCGCCCCGGCCGCGACCGCGGGGATGATCGACGGCAGGACGATGCGGCGCAGGATCGTCAGCTGAGACGCCCCCAGCGATGCGGCCGCCTCTTCCACATCGGCGTCGAGCTCGGCGAGCACCGGCTGCACCGTCCGGACGATGAACGGCAAGGTCACGAAGGCCAGGGCCAACGTGACCGACATCGGGGCGTTGGAGACGTTGATGCCGAGCGGGCTCCGGGGCCCGTACAGGCCCAAGAGCACCAGGCCCGCCACGATCGTCGGCATCGCGAACGGGATGTCGATCACCAGGTCGAGCAGGCGCTTGCCCCAGAACCGGTCACGGACCAGCACCCAGGCGATGAGGGTGCCCATCACGATGTTGATTCCGGTGACGAGGAATGACTGGGTGACGGTCAGCTTGATCGCTGCCCAGGTCTGCGGGTTCGTGAGCGTGTCGACGTACCCGTGCCACCCCTCGCCACCGGCCGTCGCCACGATGGCGGCCAACGGGATCAGGACAAGCAGGCTGAACCACATCAGCGCGATGCCGAGCCCGAGGCTCGACCCGGCGGTGAGGTTCGATCGGACACCCGAACGGCCGCGCCCGACCGCCCGGGTGTCCTGACTGAGGACAGCAGTTGACATGTGTCAGCTGCCGATGTTGAGGCCCGAGATGATCTTGGTGATGATCCCGGTGTTCTCGTCGAAGAACTCTGAGTTGGCCTTGTCCCAGCCACCGAAGTCCTTGTCGATCGTGTACAGCTGCGGCACCTTCGGGAACGGGTTGCTCGGGTCGTTGGCGCCCGCCACGTCCGTCTTGACGCCCTTGATGACCGGCCGGAAGCCCGCCTTCGCATAGAGGGTCTGCCCCTCCTCGCTGAGCTGGAAGTCCAGGAAGTCCTGGGCGGCCGGCGCGGCGTCGGTGGTGATCGCAGCGGGGTTCTCGATCAGCAGGGTGTCGTCCGGGACGATGTAGTCCACGTCGTCACCGGCGGCCTTGGCCTCGATCGAGTCGTTCTCGTAGGCGAGCAGGACGTCGCCGTTGCCGGCCAGGAACGACGCCAGGGCGTCGCTACCGCTCCCCGGCATGGCCACGGTGTTGTGCAGCAGGTTGGTGACGAAGTCCTCGGCCTTGGCGTCCGAGCCGCCCGGGGCCTCCTTGGCGTGTGCCCACGCGGCGAGGATGTTCCACTTCGCGGAGCCGGAGGAGGCCGGGTTGGGCGTGATCACCTTGACGCCGGGCTTGACCAGGTCGTCCCATGTCTGGATGTTCAGCGGGTTGCCCTTGCGCACGAGGAACACCACCACCGAGTCGGTGAGAATGCCGTGGGTGGCGTTCTGGTCCCAGCTCTGGTCGACCAGGCCGGCGTCCACCAGGGACTGCACGTCCGGGGTCAGGGACAGGTGGACCTCGTCGGCGTGAAGGCCGCCGGCCACCGCACGCGACTGGTCACCGGAGGCGGCGTACGACGTCGTGAAGGAGACGTCCTTGCCGGCGTCTGTCTTCTGGAAGGCGGAGATCACCGGCTCGTTGGCCGTCTTCAGCACCGAGAAACCCACGATGCTGAGCTTGTTGCCGTCGCTGGAGGATCCACTGGAGGCAGCGCATCCGGACAGGATGGCCGGCACGGCGAGAGCCGCGGCGGTCAGCGCGATGAGCCTGTTCCGAGTCATGGTGTTGTCTCTCTTCATCTCGGGTGTTCGCAACGTAAGTCACGTTGTTTGCTAGAGATTATCAGGTAGATCCAGGATGGACCTCATCGGGGTTGGGTATGCGTGTCGTGACCTGGGTTCGACCCGACGCGATACGACCGAGCCGACCCGGGCCGCCGTGGGCGGACTCACTGTCCGAATCGACGGGTTCGGTTCGGTTGGCACGGAGCGCCGGACTATCGTGGGGGAGTTGCGCCGAGCACCGGAGTCTTGGGGCAAGAAACGCCCTCGCAGCCGAAGGAAGTGCAGGTAGTTGTCCAAGCAGGTCAAGCGGCTCGACCGCGTGATCATCCGGTTCGCAGGCGACTCCGGCGACGGCATGCAACTCACCGGCGACCGATTCACCCAGGAGTCGGCGGTCTTCGGCAATGACCTCTCGACGTTGCCCAACTTCCCCGCCGAGATCCGCGCTCCGCAGGGCACGCTGCCGGGCGTCTCGTCGTTCCAGGTCCACTTCGCCGACCACGACATCCTCACGCCCGGCGACGCCCCCGACGTGCTGGTGGCGATGAACCCCGCGGCACTACGGGCGAACCTCGGCGACCTGCCCAAGGGCGCGACGGTCGTCGTCGACACCCACGACTTCACCGCGCGCAACCTGACCAAGGCCGGGTACGCCGACAACCCGCTCGAGGGCGACAGCCTGGCGGAGTACGCCGTGCACGCGCTCGACCTGACCGGGATGACCGTCGAGGCGGTCAAGGAGTTCGGCCTGTCCCGCAAGGACGCCGCCCGCGCCAAGAACATGTTCGCGCTGGGCCTGCTCTCATGGCTGTACGGCAGGCCGACCGAGTCCACGATCGCCTTCCTGCAGAAGCGGTTCGCGAAGGTCCCCGACATCCGCGACGCGAACATCACGGCGTACCGCGCCGGCTGGAACTTCGGCGAGACCACCGAGACGTTCGTGGTCTCGTACGAGATCAAGCCGGCGCCGATGCCGACCGGCACCTACCGCAACATCACCGGCAACCTCGCCCTCGCCTACGGCCTGATCGCCGGCAGCGTGCTGTCGAGGCTCAAGCTGTTCCTCGGGTCGTACCCGATCACGCCGGCCTCCGACATCCTCCACGAGCTGAGCAAGCACAAGGCGTTCGGCGTCACGACGTTCCAGGCCGAGGACGAGATCGCCGGCATCGGCGCCGCCATCGGCGCGTCGTTCTCCGGAAGCCTCGGGGTCACCACGACGTCGGGCCCTGGGATCGCGCTGAAGTCCGAGTCCATCGGGCTCGCGGTGATGACCGAGCTGCCGCTGCTCGTCGTCGACGTCCAGCGCGGCGGCCCGTCCACGGGTCTTCCGACCAAGACCGAGCAGGCCGACCTGCTCCAGGCGATGTTCGGGCGCAACGGCGAGTCCCCCGTCCCGATCGTCGCGCCGCGCTCTCCCGGCGACTGCTTCGACGCCGTGCTCGAGGCGATCCGGATCGCGGTCACCTACCGCACGCCGGTGATGCTGCTCTCCGACGGCATGCTCGCCAACGGCTCCGAGCCGTGGCGCATCCCGGAGCTGGCCGAGCTGCCCGAGATCGACCCGGCGTTCGCGACGTCGACGAACCACGTGGTCTCGTCAGGCTCGGCCGACGAGAAGGCCGAGTTCTGGCCCTACCTGCGCGACGAGCAGACGCTGGCGCGGCCGTGGGCGATCCCTGGTACGCCGGGCCTGGAGCACCGCATCGGCGGGCTCGAGAAGGGCGACGGCCACGGGAACATCTCCTACGACCCCGCCAATCACGACTTCATGGTCCGCACGCGCGCGGCGAAGGTGGAGCGGATCGCGGAGTCCCTCCCGCCGCTGGAGGTCGACGACCCCGACGGGCGCGCGAAGGTCCTGGTCCTCGGCTGGGGGTCGACGTACGGCCCGATCGGCGCCGGCGTACGCCGTGTGCGCGCGGCCGGCTACCACGTCGCGCAGGTACACCTGCGCCACCTCAACCCGTTCCCGCGCGACCTCGGCGACGTGCTCAAGCGCTACGACAAGATCCTGATCCCCGAGATGAACCTCGGTCAGCTCGCGATGCTGGTGCGGGCTCGCTACCTGGTCGACGCCGTCGGATACAACCACGTCCGCGGGCTGCCGCTGAAGGCGGCCGAGCTCGCCGAGGCGATCGGCAACCTGGTCGCCGACGCCGAAGGCATCGAGGTGCACCTGTCGGAGCCCGCCCGACCCATCGACGCGACGACGGGAGGGGACCGCTCATGAGCACGACGGACCTGCCCCTTCCCCTGATGCGCAGCGGCATCGAGTCTGTGCCGTCGTTGCCAGAGGGCACGGCGCCCCAGACCGGCAAGGACTTCACCAGCGACCAGGAGGTCCGCTGGTGCCCGGGGTGCGGCGACTACGCCGTCCTCAAGGCCGTCCAGGGCTTCCTGCCCGATCTGGGACTCCGCCGCGAGAACATCGTCTTCGTCTCCGGCATCGGCTGCTCGTCGCGGTTCCCGTACTACCTCGAGACCTACGGGATGCACTCGATCCACGGCCGCGCCCCATCGATCGCGACCGGCATCGCCACCTCGCGCGAGGACCTGTCGGTCTGGGTCGTCACCGGCGACGGCGACGCGCTGTCGATTGGCGGCAACCACCTCATCCACGCGCTCCGGCGCAACGTCAACATGACGATCCTGCTGTTCAACAACCGGATCTACGGACTGACGAAGGGGCAGTACTCCCCCACGTCCGAGACCGGCAAGGTCACCAAGTCGACGCCGATGGGGTCCTTGGACCACCCGTTCAACCCGGTGTCGCTCGCCCTCGGCGCGGAGGCGACGTTCGTGGCCCGCACCATCGACTCCGACCGCAAGCACCTCACCGCCGTGCTCGCCGCGGCGGCCGAGCACCGCGGCACTTCGTTCGTCGAGATCTACCAGAACTGCCCGATCTTCAACGACGGCGCGTTCGACGCGGTCAAGTCGCCGACCACTCGTGACGAGGCGATCATCCCGCTCGTGGACGGCGAGCCGATCCGCTTCGGCACCGACGGGGCTCGCGGACTGATCCGCGACAGCGCTACCGGCGGCGTCAAGATCGTCGATGTCGGTGACGCGCCCGACCAGGTCTCGCCCGACGACGTCCTGGTTCACGACTCGCACAGCCCGGACGCCACGTCGGCGTTCGCGATCTCGCGACTCACCGACGCGGGCCGGCTCCACCAGGCACCGATCGGCATCTTCCGCCAGGTCGCCCGACCGACGTACGACGACCAGGCGCGCGACCAGATCGTGCAGGCGGCCGCCGGCGTCGACGGCTCGCCGTCCGAGCGTCTGGCGGCACTCATCGGCGGCGGCGACACCTGGACCGTGGCCTGACCCGCGGTCGACCGACGTGACCGAGTCCCGCCGCGGCTTCCTGCTGGGAGTCGCGGCCTACGCGATCTGGGGCCTGTTCCCGCTCTACTGGCCGCTGCTCGAGCCCGCGGGAGCCATCGAGATCCTCGCCCACCGGATCGTCTGGTCGGTCGTCACGATGGGCGTGCTCGTGCTGGTCCTCGGTCGTACGACTGCGTTCCGTCGAGTGGTCGCCGAGCGGAGGGTGGCGCTCCTGCTGGCCCTCGCCGCCGGCCTGATCACCGTCAACTGGGCCACCTACATCTGGGGCGTCAACAACGGCCACGTCGTCGAGACCGCATTGGGCTACTTCATCAACCCGCTCGTCACCGTCCTGATGGGCGTGTTCATCCTCGGTGAGCGGCTGCGCCCCTGGCAGTGGGCGGCGATGGGCGTCGCCGGGCTGGCGGTCGTCGTGCTGACAGTCGACTATGGGCGACTGCCCTGGGTCGCGATGGTGCTGGCGTTGACCTTCGGCAGCTACGGCCTCTGCAAGAAGCAGGCCGGTGCGCCGGCGATCGAGAGCATCACCTTCGAGACGATGCTGATCGGCCCGATCGCGTTCGCGTACCTCTTGTGGCTGGGCGCGCAGGGCGACTCGGCGTTGGCGAGCCACGGCCCCGGACATGCACTGCTGTTCATGGCCACGGGCATCGTCACCGCGATCCCGCTGATCTGCTTCGGTGGCGCTGCGATCCGGGTACCGATGGTGACCCTGGGGCTGCTCCAGTACCTCACCCCCACCCTGCAGTTCGCGCTGGGCGTCCTGTACTTCCACGAGGACATGCCGGCCGGGCGGTGGATCGGCTTCGGCCTGGTGTGGGTCGCGCTCGCCGTCTTCACGGTCGACTCGCTGCGCCACCACCGGCGTACACCCCGGCTCACGGCCGAGGTCGCCACGGTCTGACCCGTCGTTAGGCTCGGCCGATGACGGTCGACCTCTTCGCCGGGATCTCGGTCAGCGACTACGAGCAGGCACGCTCCTGGTACGAGCGCTTCTGGGGCTCCGAGCCGGCGTTCCTGCCCAACGAGGTCGAGGCGGTCTGGGAGATCGCCGAGCACAGGTACGTCTTCATCGAGGTGCTGCCCGAGCACGCCGGGCATGCCCAGTGCACGCTGTTCGTCGACGACCTCGAGCACTGGGTCGACGCGATCGTCGCGCGCGGCATCGAGCCGGAGGTGCGGGAGACCTACGACAACGGCGTCCGCCATGTCACCTTCTGCGACCCGGATGGGAACGAGATCAGCTTCGGCGGTCCACCTGCGGGTAACCAGGAGTTCGAGACGAGTCGGTAACGCCTCACGTCGTTCCTGAGCACAAGCAGTCGCCTGGCAGTGGCTACGCCGACCGGGTGGCGACGATGTCGGCGAAGTCCTCCAGGGCGACACGGACCGGGCCGGGCGGCAGCGCAGCGAGCAGCGCCTTGGCCTCCTCGGCACGGGTGACGACGTACGCACGGGCCTCGTCCATCGCCGGGTGGGCCCGGAGCAGCGCGAGCGCCTCGGCGTGCAGGCCGTCGTCGCTGAGGTCGGAGTCCAGCAGCTGGAGCAGCCGCGCATCCTCCGGCCGGGTCGAGGCCTGCGCCATCAGCACCGGCAGCGTCGGGACCCCTTCGCGCAGGTCGGTGCCGGGCGTCTTGCCGGACTCAACCGAGTCCGAGGCGATGTCGAGGATGTCGTCGGAGAGCTGGAACGCGGTGCCCACGATGTCGCCGTACGCCGTGAGCGCCTCCTCGACCTCCGGCGTCGCACCACCGAAGCGGGCGCCGTAGCGGGCGGACGTCGCGATCAACGACCCGGTCTTGCCGGCGACCACGTCGAGGTAGTGCTCGAGCGGGTCGTCGTCCGCCCCGGGCTTCACCGTCTCCTGGATCTGCCCCTCGACGAGCCGGGTGAAGGTTTGGGCCTGGATCCGTACGGCCTCGGCGCCGAGCTCGGCGGTCAGCTCCGACGACTTCGAGAACAAGAAGTCACCGGTGAGGATCGCGACGTGGTTGTCCCAGCGGGCGTTGGCCGACTCGGCACCCCGGCGCAGGGCGGCCTCGTCCATCACGTCGTCGTGGTAGAGCGACGCCAGGTGGGTGAGCTCGACGACGCACGCCGCGGTCACGACGTCGTCGGAGTCCGGGTGGGAGCCGGCCTCGGCGGCCAGGAGGACGAGCAGCGGCCGGAAGCGTTTGCCACCAGCCTCCATCAGGTGGCTGGCGGCGCTGGTCACGAACGGCGCCCGACTGCGGACGTGTCTTGCAAGCGCGTGCTCGACCACCTGCATCCGCTCGGCGAGCCGACCGGCGAGGGCGTCGTCGGTCACCGGCACCGCGAGGCCGTCGTCGCCGGATCGCGCTGAGGCGTGCTTCACCTGATGAATTGTCCTGCAGACTGCGCCAGATCGAGAACCGGGCCCGGCAAGATGCCGAGCGCGACCGTCGCCGCAGCCGAGACCCCGATCGCCGCGGCCGACAGGATCGACGGGTGCGCGACGTGAGCGCTGTCGGACTCGGGCTCGTGGAAGTACATCACCACGATCACCCGCACATAGAAGAACGCCGCCGCCGCACTGGCGAGCACGGCCACGATGACCACCGGCCAGGCACCGGCCGCGAGGGCTACCTCGAAGACCGCCCACTTGCCGGTGAACCCGGCGGTCAGGGGGATGCCGGCCATGCTCAGCAGAAACAGTGCGAAGACGCCGGCCACGACGGGTGAGTGCTTGCCGAGGCCGGCCCAGCGGCTGATCATCGACTGCTCGCCCGCGGAGTCGCGGACCAGGCCGACAACGGCGAAGGCGCCGAGCGTGGCGAGGCCGTAGGTCACCAGGTAGAACAGCACGGCCTCGAGCGAGGTGATCTGGCCCGGATTCAGGTCGTTCACGCCCTGCAGACCGAGGACCCCGGTGAGCAGGAAGCCGGTGTGCGCGACCGACGAGTAGGCGAGCATCCGCTTCATGTCGGTCTGCACGAGCGCGAGCACAGTGCCGACGATCATGGTCAGGATCGCGATCACCCAGAGCATCGGCTGCCAGGTCCATCGGGCGCTGCCGAACGCGACGTAGAACAGCCGCAGGATCGCCCCGAACGCCGCAGCCTTGGTCGCTGCCGCCATGAACGCCGTGACCGCGGTCGGTGCGCCCTGGTAGACGTCGGGCACCCAGGCGTGGAACGGCGCCGCGCCGACCTTGAACAGCAGGCCGACGGTCAGCATGCCCATGCCGATCACCAGGAGCGTCTGGTTGCCGGCGTTGTTCGCGACCGCCTCGTTGATCGCCCCGAAGTCCATCGAGCCGGCGTACCCATAGATGAGCGCGACGCCGTAAAGGAAGAAGCCGGAGGAGAACGCGCCGAGCAGGAAGTACTTCATCGCGGCTTCCTGGCTCAGCAGCCGCCGCCGGCGCGCCAGGCCGCACAGCAGGTAGAGCGGGAGCGAAAGCACCTCGAGCGCGACGAACATCGTGAGCAGGTCGCCCGACGCGGGGAACAGCATCATCCCGCCGACCGCGAACAGCAGCAGCGGGTAGACCTCAGTGTGGTCGAGTCCCGCGGCCTGGCGTTCGGACTCGGTGCCCGGAAGTGCGGCCGCCTGGCCCGCGAACGCCGAGACACCTCCCTCGACCCGCCGCTCGGCGAAGAGCAGGACGCCGCCGAGGCTGAACACCAGGACCGTGCCCCAGAGGAACATCGTCGGCCCGTCGAGCGCGATCGTGCCCTGCGAGCCGAACAGGCCGCGGGCCGTGCCGTCGCCGAGCGAGGGCAGACCGTTTGCGACGAAGACCACACCTACGAGCGCGACGACGATCGCGACCAGAGTCGTGCCGAACTGGGCGACGTAACGCCACTGCCGCGGCAGGAAGGCCTCGATCAGAACGCCGATGCAGGCCGCGCCGAACACGACGAGGATCGGCCACAAAGAGCCGTACTCGATGTGGGGCTTGACGAACGTGTCGTCCGCGGCGAGCGCGATCACTGCTGTCCTCCCTCGGCAGGCCCGACGGCCACCGTGGGCGTCGGGTCGTGCACGCCGACGTGCTGCAGCGTGTCGTCGACGTACGGGTTGATCACCTTGAGCAGGGGCATCGGGAAGAAGCCGAACACGAGCAGCGCCACGAACAGCGGTGCGAGGGTGCCGACCTCACGCCGGTCGAGATCGCGCGTCTCCGCCTCGCGACCACCGATGAGGTCCGGCCCGGTCATCGCGCGCTGGTACATCCAGAGGATGTAGAACGCCGTGAGCACGATCGCGCTGACGGCGATCGCGCCGGTCCACCAGTGGTGCTGGAAGGCCGCGATGAGCACCAGGATCTCCGAGACGAACGGCGACAGGCCGGGCAGGCTGAGCGCCGCGAGGCCGAAGACCAGGAACAGCCCGGCCAGCACCGGCGCGACCTTCTCGACGCCACCCATCGCCCGGATCGACGCCGTGCCGCGACGCTTGATCAGGAATCCGGCGACCAGGAACAGGGCAGCGGTCGCGATGCCGTGGTTGACCATGTACAGCACCGCACCCGAGCCGCCCTGGCTGGTCAGCACGAAGATGCCGAGCACGATGAAGCCGAAGTGGCTGATCGACATGTAGCCGAACAGCCGCAGCATGTCGTCCTGGCCAATGGCGACCAATGCGCCGTACACGATCGAGATCAGGGCCAGCGTGATCACGACCGGCGTCGCCCACTGGGAGCCGTCCGGCAGCAGCCCGAGGCAGAACCGGAGCATCCCGTAGGCGCCGATCTTGTCAAGGATGCAGACCAGCAGCACGCTCGTGCCGGTGGTCGCCTGCTCGGTGGTGTCGGGCAGCCAGGTGTGTACGGGGAACAGCGGCGCCTTCACCGCGAACGCGACGAAGAAGCCGATGAACAGCCACTTCTGGGTCTCGGGGTCGATGGTGAGGCCCTGCAAGTCGCCGAACAGGTACGACGGTGTGCCGCGGCTCGCGGACACGACGTACAGACCGATCACCGAGGCGAGCATCACCAGTCCCCCGGCCAGCTGGAAGACCAGGAACTTCACCGCGGCCTTGCGGCGCTGGTTGCCACCGAACCCACCGACCAGGAAGTACGCCGGGATCAGCGTCGCCTCGAAGACGACGTAGAAGAGGAACACGTCGGTGGCGGCGAACACCGCAATCGACAGCGCCTCGAGGGCCAGCGCCCAGGCGAAGAACGCCTTCGTGTGGCGGGTCGCGGCGGCCTCGTCGTCGGCCTTCAGCGTGACGCCGGGGTCGGCGTCGTACCAGCTCGCGCCGATCACGATCGGGACCAGCACCGTCGTGAGCAGGACCATGAGCAGCCCGAGCCCGTCGACGCCGAGGGCGTAGTGAGCGCCGAACGCCTCGATCCACATGTGGTCCTCGGTGAACTGGAACCCGCCGTTCAGGTCGTACCCGAACGACATCACGACGGCGAGCAGCAGCGTCAGCAGCGACGTTCCGAGCGCCACCTGCTTGGGCAGCTCGACCTTGTGTCCCGCCGGGAGGGCGGCGGTCGCCACCGCGCCGACGAGCGGGACGAGGATCAGGAGCGTGAGCCAGGGGAAGTCGTTCATGCCAGGTTCACCGCCAGGAGGGCCGCGACGACGAGGACCGCGCCGGCAAGCAGGGACAGCGCGTACGAGCGGACGAAGCCGGTCTGCGTGAGTCGGAGGACCAAGCCGGTACCGACGGCGCCGAGGGCAGTCCCCTCGACGACCCCGTCGACGACGTACCGGTCGAAGAGGGTCAGGCCGGTGACCAGGTCGCCACCGGGGCGGACGACCAGGCCGTCGTTGATCTCGTTGCCGTACAGCTCGGCCCGAGCGGCCCGGACCGGCCACGAGACATCCTCCGGCGCCTCTCGGGGCACCTCGCGCCGCCCGACGAAGTACCAGGCCACGGCGACGCCGACCGCCACGATCACCACGACGATCGCCGAGATCGCCAGAGGCGGGATGGGTGGACTCTCGTCGGGTACCGTGCCGGTCACGGGCTCCAGGAAGTCGACGATCCAGTTGCCGATGAGCATCACCCCACCGAACACCGACAGAGCGGCGAGCACGACCAGCGGCACGGTCATCACCTTGGGCGACTCGTGGGGATGGACGCCCTCGGGCCAGCGCTTGTCCGTGAAGAAGGTCATCAGCATCAGCCGGGTCATGTAGAAGCCGGTGATGCCGGCGCCGACCATGGCCAGCACACCGGCCAGCCAGTTCTGGGTCAGGGCTGCTTCGATGATGCGGTCCTTCGACCAGAAGCCGGAGAAGCCGGGGAAGCCGATGATCGCCAGGTAGCCCATCGAGAACGTCAAGAAGGTCACCGGCATGATCTTGCGGAGCATCCCGTAGTGCCGCATGTCGACGTCGTCGTCCATGCCGTGCATCACCGAGCCGGCGCCGAGGAACATGTCGGCCTTGAAGAAGCCGTGGTTCAGCAGGTGGAAGATCGCAAAGGGGTAGCCGGCAGGCCCGACTCCGGCCGCCAGCATCATGTAGCCGATCTGGCTCATCGTGGACCCGGCCAGCACCTTCTTGATGTCGTCCTTCGCACAACCGATGACAGCACCCCAGAGCAGCGTCACGACGGCGACCACCATCACCGCAGTACGGGCGTGAGGTGCGTAGTCGAAGACGAAGTTGGAGCGGACGATGAGGTAGACGCCGGCGGTGACCATGGTCGCCGCGTGGATCAGTGCCGAGACCGGGGTCGGGCCCTCCATCGCGTCGAGCAGCCAGGACTGGAGCGGCACCTGGGCCGACTTCCCGCAGGCCGCCAGCAGAAGGAGGAGCCCGAGCGCGGTCATCGTGCCCTCGGACACCCGGCCGGCGTTCTCGGAGATCGTGGTGAAGTCTGTGGTGCCGAAGGTGACGAAGAACAGACCGACGCCCAGCGAGAGCCCCATGTCGCCGACGCGGTTGAGGATGAACGCCTTCTTGGCCGCCGCCGCCGCCGAGTGCTTGTACTGCCAGAACCCGATCAGCAGGTACGACGCGAGACCGACGCCCTCCCAGCCCAGGAAGACGCCGAGGTAGTTGGCCGCGAGGACCAGCGTCACCATCGCGGCGATGAACAGGTTGAGGTAGCCGAAGAATCGCCTTCGCCGCGGGTCGTGCTCCATATAGCCGATCGAGTAGATGTGGATCAAAGAGCCGACCCCGGTGATCAACAACAGGAACAGCGCCGACAGGGGGTCGTACAGCAGGTCCGCCCCGACCTTGAGACCGCCCGCCTCGAACCACGTATAGAGATGCTGGCCCACCTGGCGGTCGTCGCTGCTACGTCCGAGCAGCACCACGAACATGAACAGGCTCAGCACGAACGACAGCACCGGCAGCGCGACCCCGATCAGGTGGCCGTTCTTGTCCAGTCGCCCTTTGGCCAGGGGCCCGCCGACCAGCAGGATCACCGCGCCCAGCAACGGGAGGGCGATCACCAGCCAGAGAAGGGAGAAAACCCCGTCGGCCGACCCTGGGTGCACCAGCGGGGCACCCTCGGCGAGAACGAACATCGGTCAGTCTCCTGTGCTGTGCTTGTTGCAGGGCTTGTTGTGGGGCTTGTTGTGGGGCTTGTTGTGGGGGGCCACGCGTCAGTACTTCAGCAGGCTGGCGTCGTCGACCGAGGCCGAGCGGCGGGTACGGAAGATCGTCATGATGATGGCGAGACCGACCACGACCTCCGCCGCGGCAACCACCATCACGAAGAACGCGGCAACCTGGCCGTCGAGGTTGCCGTCCTGCTTGGCGAACGCGACCAGGGCGAGGTTGGAGGCGTTGAGCATCAGTTCGACACACATGAACACGACGATCGCGTTGCGGCGCGTGAGCACGCCGACGCAGCCGATCGTGAACAGGATCGACGACAGCAACACATACGGCGTCATGTCGCGGGTGCCTCCTCCTCGGTCGTCGCGGGGGCCGAGGAGTCGCGGCCGGCGTGCGGGGCCTGACCCAGCTGCTTCTCCATGCCGGCAACGTCCTCGGCCATGGTCGGCGCGGAGCGGACCGCGGCGCGGGCGGCCAGCACGCGCGAGACCGATGACTCCGCGGCGGTTCCGTCGGGCAGCAGCGCCGTCGTGTCGACGGCGTTGTGCCGAGCGAACACACCCGGTGTGGGCAGGTTGCCGGGGTGCTTGCCCGTCGACGCGTAGTCCTGCATCCGTTGCGCGGCCAGGCTGGCCTGGGTGGGCTTGGGCTCGAGCCGCTCGCGGTGGGCCAGCACCATGGCCCCGACCGCGGCGGTGATGAGCAGCGCGCTGGTGACCTCGAAGGCGAAGACGTACTGACTGAACATGATGTCCGCCAGCGCGGGGATGTTGCCGTTGGCGTTGGCGGTGTCGAGCCCGACGACCGCGCCGAGGCTCATCTGGGCCAGCCCGGTGACCAGCACGGCGCCGAGCAGGAGACCACCGAGGATCGCCATGAAGCGCTGGCCCTTGATCGTCTCGACCACCGAGTCGGAGGCGTCGACGCCGACCAGCATCAGCACGAACAGGAACAGCATCAGGATCGCGCCGGTGTAGACGATGATCTGCACCGCGAACAGGAAGGGCGCCTGGAGCGTCAGGTAGAGGATGGCCAGGCTGATCATCACCACGGCGAGCAGCAGCGCGGCGTGGACCGCCTTGCGGACGAACAGGATGCCCAGAGCGGCCAGCACCATGATCGGGGCGAGGATCCAGAACGTCGTCATGACGTCCCCCCTTCGCTGGCGGGCGCTCCGCCGGGGGACTTGAACGTGCCGCGGTAGTAGTCGCCCTCGTCGTCGCCGAGGAGCATCGGGTGGGGCGGCTGCTCCATGCCGGGCAGCAACGGCGCGAGCAGGTCCTGCTTCTCGTAGATCAGGTCGGCACGGTTGTCGTCGGCGAGCTCGTACTCGTTGGTCATCGTGAGCGCGCGGGTCGGGCAGGCCTCGATGCACAACCCACACAGGATGCAGCGCAGGTAGTTGATCTGGTAGACGCGGCCGTAGCGCTCTCCGGGGCTGAAACGTTCGTCGTCGGTGTTGGACGCGCCTTCGACGTAGATCGCATCGGCCGGGCAGGCCCAGGCGCACAGCTCGCAGCCGATGCACTTCTCGAGCCCGTCGGGCCAGCGGTTGAGCTGGTGGCGGCCGTGGAAGCGCGGTGCGGTCGGCTGCTTCTCGAAGGGGTACTGCTCGGTGACGACCTTCTTGAACATGGTCCGGAACGTCACCCCGAAGCCCGCGACCGGGTCCCAGAGCTGCTCCTTGAGGGTCTTGCCCTCCTGGCTCATGGGCTCTCCTCCTCGTCCTGCACGGCCGTGACCGTGCGGCCCTCGGCAAAGGTCAGACCGGCAGCGGCGCCGCGCACGGGACCGCCCGTGGGCATGGTCGGGACGGGGAACCCGCCGGCGTATCCCTCGGGCACGGCCTCGCGCTCGGGCTCCTCCTCGGGCTGCTGCTCACCGAAGAAGAAGACGCCGAGGAACAGCACGACCGCGATACCCAGGCCGATCAGGAGGTACTGGCGGTCGATGCCGCCGTCGAGGGACGCCGTGCGGATCGCGGCGACCGCGACGATCCAGATCAGCGAGAAGGGGATGAGTCGCTTCCAGCCGAACGCCATGAACTGGTCGTAGCGCATCCGGGGCAGCGTGCCGCGCAGCCAGATGAAGATGAAGATGAAGAACATGACCTTGCCCATGAACCACAGGAACGGCCAGTAGCCGGAGTTCGCACCGGCCCAGACGTTGTCGATCCAGAAGGGCACGTGCCAGCCGCCGAGGAACAGGGTGGTGGCCAGCGCGGCGACGGTCGCCATGTTGATGTACTCGGCCAGGAAGAACAGCGCGAACTTCAGGCTGGAGTACTCGGTGTGGAAGCCGCCCACCAGCTCACCCTCGGCCTCGGGCAGGTCGAAGGGTGCGCGGTTGGTCTCGCCGACCATCGCGATCGTGTAGATCACGAACGACGGCAGCAGGATCACCCCGAACCACCAGGTGTCCTGCGCCTCGACGATCTGGCTGGTGGACATCGAGCCGGCGTACAGGAACACGGCGACGAGCGCGAGGCCCATCGCGACCTCGTAGGAGATCATCTGGGCGCTCGAGCGCAGGGCGCCGAGCAGGGAGTACGTCGAGCCACTGGACCAGCCGCCCAGCACGATGCCGTAGATGCCGACGGACGCGACCGCGAGCACGAACAGCACCGCCACCGGCATGTCGGTGAGCTGGAGCGGGGTTGTCCGGTCGCTGAAGGGCACCTGCACCACGGGGCCGAACGGGATGACCGAGAAGGCCAGGAACGCCGGGACCGTGGCAATCACCGGAGCCATGAGGAAGACCACCTTGTCGGCCGCCTTCGGGATGATGTCCTCCTTCAGCGCCAGCTTCACGCCGTCGGCGAGACTCTGCAGCAGGCCGAACGGGCCGTGGACGTTCGGGCCGATGCGGTGCTGCATGCGGGCCACGACGCGACGTTCGAACCAGATGTTGAAGAGCGTCAGCAGCACGAGGATCACGAAGATCAGCAGCGCCTTGATCAGGACCAGCCACCACGGGTCCTGGCCGAACGCGTCGAGGCCGTTCGCTCCGACGCTCGGCGAGAGGTCCATGACGGTCACTGGCCGCCTCCCTTCAGGTGGACGCCGGAGCCTGGCGAGGCCAGGTCGGCGAGGAGGCCGTTGCCCGTGGAGTTGGCAGGGACCCAGGCGACGTCGTCGGGCAGGTCGTCCGCGACCTCGACGGGGAGGGTGATCGAGCCGCGGTCGCCCTCGACGGTGACCATCGCCCCCAGCGCGGACGCTGCGGTGGGCGAGACCCGGCACACCGGAGTACGGGCCGTGGCACGGAGGGACTTCTCGCCGTCCTGCATCGAGCCGTTGTCGAGCATCAGCTTCCAGGTGGCCAGCGCGACCTGGCCGTCGCGCGGGCCGCTCACCGAAGCCGGCGCCGGGGTCTCCGGAAGAGTCGCGCGATCGCCGTCCCACGGACCCATCTCGACCATCCGGCCGTGCGCCTCGGCCGAGGTGCGGAAACCGAGCGGCTTGCCCAGCTCCTCGGCGATCCCGGAGAGGACACGGGCGTCGGGGAGTGCATTCGGGTTGACGAACACCGCATCGAACGGCCGCGGCCGGCCCTCCCAGGTGACGAACGTGCCGGGCTTGTCGCTCGCGGGCGCGACCGGGAACACGACGTCGGCTACGCGGGTCACGTCGGTCTCGCGCTGCTCGAGCGCCACGACGAAGCCAGCAGCATCGAGCGCGGCACGGAACTCCGCGGGATCAGCCATGTCGTCGGGGTCGACGCCACCGACCACCAGGCCGCCCAGGACGCCGGTGGCGACCGCGGCGACGATCGCGTCCGCGTCGCGACCGGGCTGGTCGGGCAGCCCGGCAACCCCCCAGGCGGTGGCCGCGTCGACGCGCGCCGCGGGATCGGTCACCGGACGGCCGCCCGGCAGCAGGTTGGGCAGGCAGCCGGTCTCGAGGGCACCACGGTCACCGGCACGACGGGGCACCCAGGCCAGCTTCGCGCCGCAGGCGCGGGCGAGCCGGGCCACGGCGGTGAGCGCACCGGGCACGGTCGCCATCCGCTCGCCGACCAGGATCACGCTCGTGCTGCCGAGCTCGACGTCCTCGCGGTGCGCGAGTCCGGGGACCACCTCGGCCTCGGTGCCGGGTCGGGCTGCGATCAGCGAGCCACCCATCTTGCGTAGGCCGTTGGTGGCGAACGGCGCGACCGACCAGACGCGCGTGCGGTGCTCGCGGTGCGCCTTGCGCAGCCGCAGGAAGATCGTGCCGGCCTCATCCTCGGGCTCGAGTCCGATGAGGAGGACGGAGTTCGCGGCGTCGAGGTCGGCGTACGTCGCACCCTGGCGGAGCACCACTTCGGCAGCCAGGAAGTCGGCCTCCTCCTCCGAGAGCGGCCGCGCCCGGAAGTCGACGTCGTTGGTGCCGAGCGCCACGCGGGCGAAGGTGCTGTACGCGAACGCATCCTCGGCGGTGAGGCGCCCGCCCGGCAGGACGCCGGTCGGGCCGGCCTCGGCAAGCCCCCGGGCCGCGACGGTGAACGCCTCGGGCCACGACGCCGGCCGCAGCTCGCCGTCCTCACGGATCTGCGGGTACGAGAGGCGGTCGTCGGTGCGGAGGTAGCCGAAGGCGAAGCGGTCCTTGTCGGTGATCCACTCCTCGTTGACCTCGGGGTCATTGCCGGCGAGGCGACGCACCACCTGGCCGCGCCGGTGGTCGACGCGGATGGCGGCGCCGCATGCGTCGTGCTCGGCGACGGAGGGCGTGGAGACCAGGTCGAACGGACGCGACCGGAACCGGTAGTCCGCGCTGGTGAGAGCGCCCACCGGGCAGATCTGGATCGTGTTGCCCGAGAAGTAGGACTCGAAGGGTTCCTTCTCGTAGATGCCGACCTGCTGAAGGGAACCGCGCTCGAGCAGCTCGATGAAGGGATCGCCGGCGATCTGCTCGGAGAACCGGGTGCACCGAGCGCACAGCACGCACCGCTCACGGTCGAGCAGCACCTGCGCGGAGATGTTGATCGGCTTGGGGAACGTGCGCTTCACACCGCCGCTGGCCGCGAACCGCGACTCGCCGCGGCCGTTGGACATGGCTTGGTTCTGCAGGGGGCACTCGCCGCCCTTGTCGCAGACCGGGCAGTCGAGCGGGTGGTTGACCAGCAGGAACTCCATGATCCCCTGCTGTGCCTTGTCCGCGACCTCGCTGGTGACCTGGGTGTTCACGACCATGCCCTCGGCGACCGGGATCGTGCAGGACGCCTGAGGCTTGGGCATCGGCCGGCCGTTTCCCGCGTCGGGCACGTCGACCAGGCACTGACGGCAGGCCCCGACGGGATCCAGAAGTGGGTGGTCGCAGAACCGCGGGATCTGGACGCCCACATGCTCCGCGGCCCTGATGATCAGCGTGCCGGCGGGCACGCTCACCCGGACGCCGTCGATGGTCAACGTCACCAGGTCGGTCTTCTTCTCGATCTCGGAGGTCGTCATCAACTCACCCCCTCGGCGGCGAACACGGTGGAGGCGATCGGGTCGAACGGACAGCCGCCCTCGGACAGATGCTGCAGGTACTCGTCGCGGAAGTACTCGATCGAGCTCGTGATCGGGCTGGTGGCGCCGTCGCCGAGCGCGCAGAAGGAGCGGCCCAGGATGTTGTCGCACTGGTCGAGGAGGATGTCGAGGTCTTCCTCGCGGCCGACGCCGTTCTCCAGGTTCGTCAGGGTCTGCACCAGCCACCAGGTGCCCTCGCGGCACGGCGTGCACTTCCCGCAGGACTCATGCTTGTAGAACTCGGTCCACCGCAGCACCGCCCGGACCACGCACGTGGTCTCGTCGAAGATCTGCAAGGCCCGCGTCCCGAGCATCGAGCCGGCCGCGCCGACGGCCTCGAAGTCGAGAGGTACGTCGAGGTGCTCGGCGGTCAGGATCGGCGTCGACGAGCCGCCAGGCGTCCAGAACTTGAGCTCGTGCCCGTGTCGGACGCCCCCGGCCAAGTCGATCAGCGTCCGCAGGGTGATGCCGAGGGGTGCTTCGTACTGGCCCGGCTGGGCGATGTGCCCGGACAGGCTGAAGATCCCGAACCCCTTGGACTTCTCGGTGCCCATCGAGGCGAACCAGTCGGCGCCGTTCGCGACGATGCTGGGCACGGAGGCGATCGACTCGACGTTGTTGATCACGGTCGGGCTGGCGTACAGACCGGCGACCGCAGGGAACGGTGGCCGGAGGCGTGGCTGGCCACGCCGGCCCTCGAGCCCCTCGAGGAGCGCTGTCTCCTCACCGCAGATGTAGGCACCCGCCCCGGCGTGGACGACGACGTCGAGGTCGTAGCCGGAGCCGTGGATGTTCTGGCCGAGGTGACCGGCGGCGTACGCCTCGGCGACGGCGGCCTGCACCCGGCGGATCACGTGCACGACCTCGCCGCGGACGTAGATGAATGCATGGTTGGCCCGGATCGCGAAGCTGCTGATGATCACACCCTCGAGCAGGGTGTGCGGTGCCGCCATCATCAGGGGGATGTCCTTGCAGGTTCCCGGCTCGGACTCGTCGGCGTTCACCACGAGGTACTTCGGGTTCGGGTTGTCCTGCGGGATGAAGCCCCACTTCATGCCGGTCGGGAAGCCGGCCCCGCCGCGACCGCGGAGCCCGGAGTCCTTGACGGCCATGATGATGTCGTCGGGCGACATGGACAGCGCCGTCCGGAGGGCGCGATAGCCACCGTTGCGCTCGTACGTCGCGAGCTTCCAGCTCCGCTCGTCCGCCCAGTCGGCGGTGAGGACCGGGGTGAGCGTGTCAGCCATCCTGGTGGCCCTCCTCGTGCGTGGTCGCCGTCCCGGGCGCCTTCCAGCCGCGGTCGCGGGCAATGCCGAGCCCGACCAGCGACGCCGGGCCCGCGCCCGGGCCCTCGTCGACACGATCGTCGGGGAAGCCCGCGAGTACCCGCTCGATCTCGCGCCAGGTGGCGATGCGAGGCCCGCGTGTGGAGCGGACCACTTTGCCCTCCCGGAGGTCGTCGACCAGCTCGATGGCCGACTGCGGGGTCATGTTGTCCATGAACTCCCAATTGACCATCATCACCGGCGCGTAGTCGCACGCAGCGTTGCACTCGACGTGCTCGAGCGTGACCTTGCCGTCCGCGGTCGTCTCGTCGTTGCTGACGTCGAGGTGCTCCATGAGCCGCTCGAAGATGGCGTCGCCGCCCATGACGGCGCACAGCGTGTTCGTGCAGACACCGACGTGGTAGTCGCCGACCGGGCGGCGCTTGTACATGGTGTAGAAGGTCGCGACTCCGCTCACCTCGGCGGCGGTGATGCCCAGGATGTCGGCGCACGCCTCGATGCCCTCAGGCGTCACTCGACCCTCGACCGACTGGACGAGGTGCAGCATCGGCAGCAGGCCCGAGCGCGGCTCCGGGTAGCGCGCGGCGATCTGCCGCAGCTCCTCGAACGTCGCGTCGCTGAGACCGCTGGTGGCCTCCTGGGTCACCGGTCGACACCCCCCATCACCGGGTCGATGCTGGCGATCGCGACGATCACGTCGGCGACCATGCCGCCCTCGGACATCACGCTCGTGGCCTGGAGGTTGGTGAACGAGGGGTCACGGAAGTGGGCACGGAACGGGCGCGTACCGCCGTCCGAGACCACGTGCGCCGCGAGCTCACCGCGCGGCGACTCGATCGGGACGTAGGCCTGGCCCGGCGGGACACGGAAGCCCTCCGTGACCAGCTTGAAGTGGTGGATCAACGCCTCCATCGACTCGCCCATGATGTGGCGGATGTGGTCGAGGCTGTTGCCCATGCCATCGGACCCGATCGCGAGCTGGCTTGGCCAGGCGATCTTCTTGTCGGCGATCATGACCGGGGCGCCCTCGAGCCTGGCCAGCCGGTCGGCCGCCTGCTCGACGATGCGCAGCGACTCCCACATCTCGGCGAGCCTGACCCGGAAGCGGCCGTACGAGTCGCAGGTGTCCCACGTCTGGACGTCGAAGTCGTAGGTCTCGTAGCCGCTGTAGGGCTGGGTCTTGCGGAGGTCCCAGGGGTAGCCGGTCGACCGCAGGACCGGGCCGCTCAGGCCGAGCGCGAGACAGCCGGCCAGGTCGAGGTGCCCGACGCCCTCGAGGCGACCTTTGAAGATCGGGTTGGCGTTGCAGAGGTCGGCGTACTCGGGGAGGCGCTTCTTCATCAGTGCGACGAAGCTGCGGATCTCGTCCAAGGCACCCGGAGGGAGGTCCTGGGCGACACCGCCGGGGCGGATGAACGCGTGGTTCATGCGGAGGCCGGTGATCAGCTCGAAGAGGTCCAGCACCAGCTCGCGCTCGCGGAAGCCGATCGTCATCACCGTCAGCGCGCCGATCTCCATGCCGCCGGTGGCGATGCAGACCAGGTGGGAGGAGATGCGGTTGAGCTCCATCAGGAGGACCCGCATCACCTCTGCCTTCTCGGGCACCTCGTCCTCGATGCCGAGGAGCTTCTCGACCCCGAGGGTGTAGGTCATCTCGTTGAAGAACGGGGCGAGATAGTCCATCCGCGTGCAGAACGTGACGCCCTGCGTCCAGGAGCGGTACTCCATGTTCTTCTCGATGCCGGTGTGGAGATACCCGATGCCGCAGCGGGCCTCGGTCACCGTCTCGCCCTCGAGCTCGAGGATCAGCCGGAGCACGCCGTGGGTCGACGGGTGCTGCGGGCCCATATTGACGACGATGCGTTCTTCGACGTCATCCAGCCCCTGGGTGATGGAGTCCCAGTCCTGCCCCGTGACGGTGAAGACCCGGCCCTCGACCGTGTCGGCGGAGCCGGCATACATGTCCTGTTGGGTCATGAGTAGGACCTCCGCTCGTCCGGCGGTGGAATGGTGCCGCCCTTGTACTCGACCGGGATGCCCCCCAGGGGGTAGTCCTTGCGCTGCGGGTGACCGGGCCAGTCGTCCGGCATCAGGATCCGGGTCAGCGCCGGGTGGCCGTCGAACACGATCCCGAACATGTCGTAGGTCTCGCGTTCGTGCCAGTCGTTGGTGGGGTAGATGCTGACGATGCTCGGGACGTGGGGGTCGGCGTCGGGCACGCTGACCTCGAGCCGGACCCGTCGGTTGTGGGTCATGGACAGCAGGTGGTAGACGGCGTGCAGCTCGCGACCCGTGTCGCCGGGGTAGTGGACGCCGCTGACGCCCGAGCAGTGTTCGAAGCGCAGGGCCTCGTCGTCGCGGAACATCTGCGCGATGAACGGGAGGTCCTCGCGGCGGATGTGGAACGTGATCTCGCCGCGGTCGATGACCACCTTCTCGACGGCGGACGCGATGCCGGTGGACGTCAGCCGGGCCTCGAGCGCGTCGGCGACCTCGTCGTACCAGCCGCCGAAGGGGCGCTGATTGGCGCCGGGGAAGATCGTCTGCTTGACCAGCCCGCCGTACCCGCTGGTGTCGCCCGAGCCGGAGACGCCGAACATGCCCTGGCGGGTGCCCATGCTCTCCACCGATCCGGGCTGAGCGGGGAGGTTGCTCTGCTCTGAGTGGTTGTCGGAGCTCACCTCATGAGGCCTTTCAGCTGCGAGGTCGGTACGGCGGCCAGGGCTGCGGTCTCGTGCTCCTCGACGGCCCTGCGTGCGTTCGGACCGAGCGGCTTGTGCTTCACCTGGTCGTGGAGCTTGAGGATCGCGTCGATGAGCATCTCCGGCCGAGGCGGGCAGCCCGGGAGGTACATGTCGACCGGGACCACGTGGTCGACGCCTTGCACGACGGCGTAGTTGTTGAACATGCCGCCGCTGCTGGCGCAGACGCCCATCGCGAGCACCCACTTCGGGTCGGGCATCTGGTCATAGATCTGGCGCAGGACCGGTGCCATCTTCTGGCTCACCCGGCCGGCCACGATCATCAGGTCGGCCTGGCGCGGGCTCGCCCGGAAGACCTCCATGCCGAAACGCCCGAGGTCGTACTTAGGGCCGCCGGTCGTCATCATCTCGATGGCACAGCAGGCGAGTCCGAACGTCGCCGGCCAGAAGCTGGCCTTGCGCATGTAGCCGGCGACGCCCTCGACAGTGGTCAGCAGGACGCCGCTGGGAAGCTTCTCTTCGAGACCCATGGAGCGATGACCTCAATCCCAGTCCAGGCCGCCGCGTCGCCAGACATACGCAAAGGCGACGAACACGGTGGCGATGAACAGCACCATCTCGACGAGCCCGAAGGCCCGCAGCGAGTCGAAGTGCACGGCCCAGGGGTAGAGGAACACGATCTCGATGTCGAAGACGATGAACATCATCGCGGTGATGAAGTACTTCACCGGGAAGCGGCCACCGCCCACGGGCTGCGGGGTGGGCTCGATGCCGCACTCGTAGGAGTCGAGCTTGGCCCGGTTGTAGCGCCGGGGTCCGACCCCGGCCGACATGATCACCGAGCCGATCGCGAAGGCCGCCGCGATCGCCGCCAGTACCAGGACGGGCGTGTAGAGCTCCATCCAGCCTTCCTTCCCCTGCGTGCTGCCGGGTCTAGCCGTGCCCTGCGCCCCGAGATTGTGACTTTGTGAACGCCTTCACGAACCGGCCGTCGGTCAGTCTAGGACTCCCCCGGAGCCACTGCACCCCCGGGTCGGGCGACCGGCGAAGGCCCTCTCACCTGGGCATTTAACCTACTGATATGTGCCCTAAATGACGGACGTCTGGACGTCGCCCATGGGCGTACGACGAGCCGGATCAGGCTGTCGCGCGGTGCAGGGCCACGATGCCGCCGGAGAGGTTGCGCCACTCCGGCCGTTGCCAGCCGGCCTCGCTGATCAGGTCCGCGAGCGCGGGCTGATCCGGCCAGGCGCGGATCGACTCGGCGAGGTAGACGTACGCGTCCGGGCTGGACGAGACCGTGCGGGCGATGGGCGGCAGGGCACGCATGAGGTACTCGACGTACACCGTGCGGAACGGGTTCCACGTCGGGTGGCTGAACTCGCACACGACGAGCCGGCCACCGGGGCGCGTCACCCGCCGCATCTCGCGCAGGCCGGCCAGCGGGTCCACGATGTTGCGCAACCCGAACGAGATCGTGACGGCGTCGAACACACCGTCGGCGAACGGAAGGCTGGTGCCGTCGCCGGCCGTGAAGGGCAGCTGCGGCTTGTGCTGCTTGCCGACCTGCAGCATGCCCAGGGAGAAGTCGCACGGTACGACGGTCGCCCCGGCGTCGGCGAACGGCTGGCTCGAGGTCCCGGTGCCGGCGGCCAGGTCGAGGACGACCTCGCCGTATTTCGGAGCGACCGCGTCGAGGACGTCCTTGCGCCAGCGCCGGTCCTGACCGAGCGAGAGCACGTCGTTGGTGACGTCGTAGCGCTTCGCGACGGCGTCGAACATCCGGCGTACGTCGCTCGGCTGCTTGTCCAGGTCTGCGCGGGCCACTCCCAGAGGGTAGGGCTCGGCGCTGTGCGGTCGCTGTGCAGGTGGTGTCTGCGACGCGAGTGCGGGACAGCAACCAAATCCGCAGTTTCCGCGTCTTCAGGATCGACACTGGGACGGCCTCACCGCTCCCGGGTCGCACCATCTCGGGACGTGGACTTCCCCGGAGGAGAACGATGAAGGTCGTCAAGACCCTGCTGACGCTCGTGCTCGTCGTCGGCGTGCTCGGCGGTTCGGCGTACGCCGCCGGACGGCTCATGTCGCATCACGACTCGCACGCGGTCGCGTCGTCCACGCAGCTGCCGGCGGGTCCGAGCTCCTCGCCACCCGCTACGCCGCCGCCCTCCCCCAGCAGTCCCGCAGCTCACCCAGCAGCTCACCCAGCAGCTCACCCACCCACCGGACACCGGTCGTGACCGACGTACTGAAGCCGGGGGCGAAGGGCCCGAAGGTGCGCGAGCTCCAGCAGCGGCTCTCCCAGATCGCGTGGCTCCCCGAGACCACGACCGGCGTGTACGACGCGGCCACGGTCACCGCGGTGAAGGGCTTCCAGGGCAAGCATGGGCTCCACCGCACGGGAGTCCTCGACGCTTCCACCTGGCAGCGCCTCACGGCGATGACGACGAAGCCGAGCCACGATGCGATGTTCAACGTGCTGCACCCCGGCACTCCGCTGTTCGGGGAGGGCGACCATGGCCACGGCGTCCGCGCACTACAGGCGCGGCTCCGGCAGATCGCGTGGTACTTCGGCGACGTGACCGGCAGCTACGACTCCCAGACCGTGACCGCGGTCCGGGGCTTCCAGGCCAAGCGCGTCATCCCGGTCACCGGCGACGTCGACCAGCGCACGCTGGACCGACTGGACGCGATGACGACGGCGCCCACCCAGGCAGAGCTCCACAACAAGCTCCCCTCGCCCGGGAAGCTGGACCCGCGTTGCCTGACCGGCCGGGCGATGTGCATCGACAAGACCACGAGCACGCTGCGGTGGGTCGTCGACGGCCACGTCCTCCAGACACTGGACGCCCGCTTCGGCTCGACGGTCAGCAACACCCCGACGCGCGAGGGTCTCTTCCACGTCTACCTCAAGGACGCCGACCACGTGTCTCAGATGTACGGGTCGTCGATGCCGTACTCGATGTTCTTCTCGGGCGGGCAGGCCGTGCACTACTCGTCGGACTTCGCGGCCGTCGGCTACAACGGCGCCTCGCACGGCTGCGTGAACATCCGCGACTACGACGGCGTCAAGTGGCTCTTCTCCCAGGTCCGGGTCGGGGACAAGGTCGTCGTCTACTGGTCGTGACCCGTCACTGACGCGCTCGTGACCTTGGCGACAGGTACCGCCGCCGAGGGGTGGTCGGATGACATCGACCGGTACGCTTCCCGACTGTGACGAGCCCTGCGGCCAGCCCCGCGTCACGCGGCCTGTCGGTCCGGACGACCGAGATCGACGACGACGACCCGCTTCTCACCCTGCTGCCGGCGGACGACGCCGTGACCTGGCTCAGGCGCGACGAGGGCCTGGTGGGCTGGGGTGTGGCCGCCGAGATCCGGCCGAAGGGCATCACCCGCTTCTCCGACGCCGACAAGTGGTGGACCGAGACGATCGCCCGTGCGGACATCCGCGACGGCGTCAACGAGCCCGGCTCCGGACTGGTCTGCTTCGGCTCCTTCGCCTTCGCCGACGAACCCGGCGACTCCGTGCTCACCGTCCCGCGGGTCGTGGTCGGTCGCCGCGCCGGCCGTACGTGGCTCACCCTCGTCGGCAACGCGGCGTACGCCGGCCGGAGCAACGCCGCTGAGGCGCCGGAGGACGTCGTCTTCAGCGACGGCGCCATGGACGGCGAGCACTGGATGGCCGTGGTCGCCGAGGCCGTACGCCGGATCTCCGCCGGCGCGCTCGGCAAGGTAGTTCTCGCGCGCGACATGGTCGCGACCGCCGCCGGCAAGATCGACGTGCGCTGGCCTCTGCACCGCCTGGCCGAGAACTACCCCATGTGCTGGACATTCCACGTCGACGGGCTCTTCGGCGCGACGCCCGAGATGCTGGTCCGCCGCGAACGCGGCCTCGTCACCTCGCGTGTGCTGGCCGGGACCATCCAGCGCACCGGCGACGACGAGCACGACCTGGCGCTCGCCGCTGCCCTGGCGCGGTCGAGCAAGGACCACGAGGAGCACGAGTACGCCGTAAGGTCCGTCGCCGACGCGCTGGAGCCGCACTGCTCGTCGATGATCGTCCCCGAGACGCCGTTCGTGCTGCACCTGCCGAACGTGATGCACCTGGCCTCGGACGTCGCGGGAGTCGTCCACGACGCCGGCACCGTGTCGTCGCTGCAGCTCGCCGCCTCGCTGCACCCCTCGGCCGCGGTCGGAGGTACTCCGACCACCGAAGCGGTGGCCCTGATCTCCGAGATCGAGGGTATGAAGCGCGGTCGATATGCCGGCCCGGTCGGCTGGATGGACACCACCGGCGACGGTGAGTGGGGCATCGCGCTGCGCTCCGCCGAGATCGCCGGCAACACCGTCCGCCTCTTCGCCGGGTGCGGGATCGTCGCCGACTCCGATCCGGAGGCGGAGCTGGCCGAGTCGCAGGCGAAGCTGGTACCGGTGCGCGACTCCCTCACCGTCAGCTGACGCCGGCCGAGTCGGTCTTCAGCAGCCGATACGGTCGCGGCATGAGTGAGTACCCGCATCTCATGCACACCGCGATCGACACCACCGACTGCCGCGGGCTGGCCGAGTTCTACCGCGAGCTGCTGGGTCTTCAGTACCGCCCGGGTGACGAGCCGCCGGCCGACGGGCCCGACGACGCGGACTGGCTCGTGCTCGTGGACGCCGAGGGCCGCCGGAAGCTGGCGTTCCAGGAGGTCGAGCGTCTCGAGCAGACCACCTGGCCGGAGCACGACGTACCCATGCAGATGCACCTCGACTTCTCGGTGTCCAGCGCCGACGAGCTCGAGCGTCACCGCGACCGGGCGGTGGCTCTGGGCGCCACCGTCCGCCTCGACCGCACCGACGAGGAGGAGCTCCTCTACGTGCTGGCCGACCCCTCGGGCCACCCGTTCTGCATCCTCGTGCGCTGAGGCACGCTCAAACCAGGTCGGCGCCGTCCGCGATCCGGCTGTACGCCGACGTCTCGGGGAGCAGCAATGCGTAGTGGCCGTCGACGATCTTCAGGCCCGCCTCGGAGTAGACCCGGTCGTGGATCGCCAGGTTGCGCGGAGCTCCCACCGCGCGGGCGAAGTCGACGCCCTCGGCCGCGCGCATCCAGGGCGCGCAGACCGGCACGCAGAGCACGTCGACGCGCTGCTCCGGGACCGTGAGGGCGTCGCCGGGGTGGTAGACCGTCGTACCGCCGAGGTCGAACACGTAGCCGGAGTTGTAGAAGCGCGGCAGGTCCGGGTGGATCACGGCGTGGAGCTCGCCCACCGACACCGCCGGGATGCCAGGGTCGAACGACTCACCGGGCGCGACGATGGTGACCCGCTCGTCCACCGCCGGAGCATCCTCGCGGATCTTGGCGGCGACGGCCGCGATCGTGAACACCGGTGCATCCGTGCCGGCGAGGTTGTCGGGCAGGTAGTGGTCGGGGTGCTCGTGGGTGATGACGACTGCGTCGGCGCCGTCGACTGCCTCGGGATCGGTGAACATCCCGGGATCGACGACTACCACCTTCCCGTCGTGCTCGAGCCGGACGCAGGAGTGACCGAACTTGGTGATCCGCACCCAGCCACCCTAACCGCGGCAACGGAGCGCTCCCAGGAGTCGGCGTGCGCGCAAGCGCGCTGCGCCGTTCGCTCCGGACGTCCGTTCCGGATCCGCCGGACCGGACAGTCCTCGCTCATGCCGTGGCGTGGTGGAAGTAGCACCAGCGCCAGTCCTCGCCGGGCTCGGCGGACTCCATCACCGGGTGTTGGTGCTCGTGGAAGTGGGCGGTCGCGTGGCGGCGGGGTGAGGAGTCGCAGCAGCCGATGTTCCCGCACTCGAGGCACTGGCGGAGCGCAACCCAGATGGTCCCCTCGCGCAGACAGTCGACGCACTCCGGTTCCGCGGCAGTCTCGATCACCGGATATGCGTCGAGGTCCTCACACGTGTCGCCGGTACGCCGGTAGGCCACGGTGAACCGGATCTCCTCGCGGCTCTCCCGGCTGAACTCCAGCATCGACTCCTCGACGTCGAGCAGCGCCAGCACCTCGCTGATCACCTCGCTGGCGACGGTGCCCGAGCGTCGGATGTCGAGCACGCGGGCCCGCTCCGCGGCGATCATCTCGATTCGTACCCGGATGTAGAGCTCGCTGGGCGCCTCCTGGTCGGCGACGGTCCCGAGTCGTTCCCACGCCGCGAAGTTGCGCTGCTCGATGCGCTGCTTGAGGAGGGCGAAGACGCCATGTCGGTCCTCGTACTCCAGCTCCTTGAGCTTCTTGAAGCCGGCCTTGGACGCCTGCTGCAGCACGGTCGCCCGGGCGAGTGCGTCCTCGAGCGGGTCCGGTGACGGGACACGCAGGCGGCGCGCCAGCCAGGGCAGCGAGAGCCCTTGGATGAACAGCGTGCCGGCCACGACGGTGAAGGCGATCAGCAGCAGAACCTCGCGGTACGGCGCATCGACGGGAATCACGAATGCGGCGGCCAGCGTCACCACGCCGCGCATCCCGGCCCAGCCGAGCAGGAACGTGAACGTCGGCGGTGGCACCTGTCCGGTGGTCGGGTCGGGGCCGGGGCGGATCAGCAGGTATCGGGCGGAGAACACCCAGACGATCCGGAGCACGATGCAGGCGAGGAGGGTCAGCCCGCAGACCGTGACGACCCGGCCCGTCGACGTCCCGCCGTCCTTGACGTCCTGGAGGATCCACTGGGCCTGGAGGCCGATCAGCAAGAAGACGGTGTTCTCCAGGAAGAACGCGATGGTGCGCCAGTTCATCCGCTCCGCGATGCGCGACTGCGCGGTCTGGATGATCGGTGCCTTGTGGCCGAGGAGCAGGCCCGCGACGACCACGCTGACGACACCGGAGGAGTGCGCCTTCTCGGAGACGACGTACGTCGCGAAGGGCACGACGAACGAGATCGCGGTGTCGAGGATCGGGTCGGTGACGTGCCGGCGCAATCGGGCGACCACGACGAACACCAGGAACCCGATCGCCGCGCCCCCGATGGACGCGACCAGGAAGTCCCTGCCGACGTGCCACATCGCGACGCCGCCGGCTCCGGCCGCGATGGCGGTTCGCAGCGCCACCAGTGCGGTCGCGTCGTTGAAGAGCGACTCGCCCTCGAGGATCGTGACGATGCGGCGCGGCAGGCCGATCCGGCGTCCGATCGCGGTCGCGGCGACGGCGTCGGGCGGCGCGACGACCGCGCCGATGGCGATCGCCGCCCACCAGTCGATGCCCGGCAGCAGGGCATGGACGAGCAGGCCTACACCGAGGGTCGTGAACAGGACCAGGCCCACGCTGAGCAGGAGGATCGGTCGCCGGTTGGCGTTGAAGTCGACCAGCGACGTCTGGATGGCGGCGGAGTACAACAGCGGTGGCAGCAGGCCGAAGAGGACGACGTCAGCGGTCAGGTGGACCGTCGGCACGCCGGGCACGTACGACGCCACGACGCCGACGACGATCAGCGCGAGTGGTGCCGGCAGGCGAAAGCGTTCGGCGAGGGTCGTCCCGGCGAGCACGACGATCGCCAGCGCGACGAGCTGAAACGCGATCTCCACGGCGCCATCTTGCCCGCCGCCGGAAGGTGTCCTGCGTCAGGCTCGGTCCGCGACCCACCTCATCGGGTCGCCCCACCCGAGCTCGTCGTGGCCGAACCGCGAGAGGGCAAGCACGACAACCGTCCGGCGGTACGCCGCGAAGGTCACCACGTGCGCGATCATCCCGCCGTACGTGAACACCTCCGCGCGTTCGCACAGCGCGTCGACGAACGTGTCGTCGATCCGGCCCTGGTCGCAGACCTCGCGCACGTGGGCGAGGTAACGCGGCCCCTCGATGCCGAGGCGGCGTCGCATCGAGCTGAGGGACTCGTGGTCCTCGACGCTCCAGTCGTAGTCGCGGGTTGCCATCGCGGCGTTCCACATGCCCATCTGTCCGACGAGCCGACTCAGCAGCGAGCGGATCGTCTGGCCGTCGTCGTCGTCCTCGACGAGGACCCGCGTGTCGAGCTCCTCCTCGGTCAGGTTGCTCGCGACGCGGACCAGCTCGCCGGTCAGCCATACGTGGTGGTCGACCATCTTCTCCAGCAGATCCGGGCCGCGGACCACGTCTCGCGACGGGAGCCTGATGCTCGCCGGCGGCACGAAATGCACACCGTTCCCCTCGCCGATCTGGATGTGGCCAGGCTTCTTGCGCCACTCACGCGGCGCCATGTCATAGGCCTTGGTGAAGGCGCGGGTGAACGCCTCGTGCGAGGAGTAGCCCGCCTCCACGGCGATGTCGAGCAGCGGCACCTTCGTCGTGATCATCCGGTACGCCGCGCGCTCCAGCAGGATGCGCCGCCGCAGGGCCTGCGGCGGCTCGCCGCCGACGGACTTGATCATCCGGTCGAAGTGGAAGCGCGAGAAATGGTGTCGCGCGGCCCAGTCCTCGCCGGTCGCCTCGTGGTCGTCGAGCGCGGCCGCGAGGCCGTCGACGAAGTCGGCGAAGGTGTCGGCAGCCACGGTCATGCCGACATGGTGCCTCGGGTTGGCCGAAGCCGTCTTGATCCCACTTGCGGCCATCAGCAACGTACGTACTCGTCGAGGTGGTCGACCACGTGCACGGCGTCGTCACCTAGGCCCATGAACGTCCCGGACTTGAACGTGTGCATCCAGTGCAGGCCCAAGAAGTACAGCCCTGGTACGTCGGTCACACCACGCGTCTGCACCGGTGCGCCTGCGACATCGAGGCAGGGGGCGTGGAGCCAGCCGTAGTCGTAGTCGTAGCCCGTGGCCCACACCACGGAGGTGATGCCGGCGTCCGCCAGAGACAGCGTGGTCCTCGCCGACACCGGAGTCCGACGTGGCCGGGGCCCGGGCTCGGGGACGTCGATCCCCTGGGTGCGGAGATGCTCGTCGGCGGCCGCGACGAACTCGTCGTACAGGGTGTCGGCGGCGGACAGGATCGTCTCGGCGTTGTCGGCCAGGGTGAGCCGGTCGCCGTCGACACCGAGCAACGAGCCGAGCAGCACGGCTCCCCGGTCGGCGATGGCGCCTACGTCCAGGTCGTGACCACCCCGACCCCGGTGACCAGGACCGTCGGCGGCATCCGTCCGTCCACCCAGGTCTCACGGGACCGATCCATGACGCCCATCTCGACCAGCCAGTCGGTGACGTCGCGACCGGCGTACCGACGTGGAACGCGACGATGGCGGCTCACACAGAGGTAGGTGGCACGTCCGGCCTCGACCAGTTCCTCCGCGATCTGGGATCCCGAGGCGCCGCTGCCGACGACGAGCACCCCGCCGGGAGGCAGCAGGTCGGGGTTGCGGTAGTCGACGGAGTGCAGCTGGGTCAGCCCGTCCGGGAGCTCCGCTGCCGACGCCGGGAGCCGCGGCCGCTGGAACGGTCCGGTGGCAACGACGACAGCGTGCCCCTGCAGGCTGCCTTCTGTGGTCTCGACGTACCACTGCCCCTCACGGAGCTCGATCGCGGTGACGTCCGTGTGCTCGCGGATCGGGGCGGCAACCAGGTCGGCGTAGGACTCGATGACACGCAGGACCTCGGTGTGATGGGCGAAGCCGTGGCGGTCGTCACCGGCGTACGGCAGCCCCGGCAGCGCGAGTACGTCGTTGGGGAACTGGAACATGAGGGAGTCCCACCTGCTGGTGCGCCAGCGCTCGCCGACCTGGTCGCGCTCGAGCACGACATGGTCGAGGCCGCGAGCGCCCAGCTCGCGGCTCGCGACGAGGCCCGCCTGTCCACCGCCGATGACGACGACGTCGTGGTGCTCAGACATGGAGACCATCCGGGGCTGAGTGCGTGCCACCAGTGTCGTATCGGCGCCGACGACCGGCAAGGATCGGCGGGCTCAGTCCGCGGCCAGCGCCCGGATGCGGGCGTCGAGTGCGCGCCGGTCGTCGCGGCGTACGACGGCCTCGAGCACCTCGATGCCGCCGTTCGGGGTCGCCAGCGCCTGCTCGAGCTCGGGTCGGCTGGCGACGCGCAGGTGGGGCGTGCGAGTGGCGGCGCAGAGGCTGGCCAGGTCGACGTGGTGCGGCGTACCGAAAAGGCGGTCGTAGCGATCGGCGTACTCCTCGGCGCCCTGCTCGAGGGTGGCGAAGATCGAGCCACCGTCATCGTTGACGACGACGATCGTGAGGTCGGGACTGGGCTCGTCGGGTCCGCGGACGAGGCCGTTGGAGTCGTGCAGGAAGGTGACGTCGCCGACAAGGGCCAGGCTGCGGTCGGAGTCGCGGCCGAGGGCGGCGCCGATCGCGGTCGAGACGACGCCGTCGATGCCGGACAGGCCGCGGTTGGCGATGATCTTGCGCCGGCCGCCGACCTCGTAGCGCGGCACCATCAGGTCGAGGTCGCGGATCGGGTTCGAGGCGCCGACGACCAGGAGGCCCTCACGCGGGAGGATGCGCGCTACCGCGCCGGCGACGTCGTACGCCGTGAGGCCGGGCTCGGTGGCAAGCAGTGCGTCGAGGTCGCGGCTCACCCGAGTGTCGGCGTCGCGCCAGCGATCGAACCATGCGGTGTCCGGGTTCTCGGCGACGTTCGGCTGGGTGATGTGGTGGTCGACCGGGAACGGCCGCTCACCCCAGACACCGGGAGACGGCGCGCTCCACACCTCGACGTCTTCACGGGCAAGGAGGCGAGACACGGGACGCGAGAGCGTGGGGTGGCCGAGCACGACGACTCTCTCGATCTCGTCGGCAAGCGGCGTGCCGATGAGCAGCCGGTAGGTGCGGATCGCGTGCGTACCGGTGCGCGAGCCGCTGGTCGGCTCAGCCAGCAGCGGCCAGTTGGCCCGTTCGGCCAGCATTCGCGCGGGCGGACCTGCATCGTCTCCGGCGACGACGACCGTCCGCGGTCCCAGGGGGATCTCGGTCGACTCTCCCTCGCCTTCTTGGGGTCGCCACCCCCGTCGTACCGCTCGCTCCGCTGCCTGCGGCAGCTCCGTCCACCGGTCGCCCGGCACCAGCGGTTCGTCCAGCTGCACGTTGAGGTGGAGGGACAGCCCGTGACGATTCGGCCCCTCCGGAGCGGATCCGAGGGCCGAAAGGTCACCGACTACCTCGATGGAGCCCGCGTCGTACGTCGGGATGAGGGGGCCGAAGATGCCGACCTGGTCGGTGGTCTGGTTGGCGCCGGTGCCACGGAGGCGGGCAGGGCGGTCGGCGGTGACGGCCACGAGCGGTACGCCCGCGTGGGCGGCCTCGAGCATCGCCGGGTGCAGGTTCGCCACGGCGGTCCCCGACGTGCAGATCACAGCAGCGGGCGAGCCCACCTTGGTCAGCCCGAGGGCGAGGAAGCCGGCCGAGCGCTCGTCGATGCAAGTGTGGAGCCTGACGACGCCGGACTCCGCCGCGTCGAACGCCGCGAACGCCAGCGGAGCGTTGCGCGAGCCCGGGGCCAGCACGATCTCACGCATCCCGTGCTCGACCAGCCGGCCGAGCACGGCCCTCGCGAGCGCGGTCGAGTCGTTCACGACCGCCCAGCCTCGCGCACGGCCAGCACCGCCGCCAACCGCTCCCCCCACCACGCCTCGCGGCCGGGCGGGGCCGCAACGGCGTCGAGCAACGACGGGACGACCGTCGGTACGCCGACCGTCAGCGCACCGTCCACCGGCACCAGCGCGGGCGATGCAACGTCGGCCATCAGGAGTGACCGGGTGGCGAGCCCGCAGGCATGGTCGAGCGTCGGCAGCGCGGCCGCCAGCGCGACGCCGGCGGCCAGCCCCAACGAGGTCTCCAACGCCGACGAGACGACGACCGGCAGCCCGATGTCCTCGGCGATCCGCAGACATGCGCGGACCCCTCCGAGCGGCTGCACCTTGAGCACCGCCACGTCCGCCGCTTCGAGGTCGCGCACGAGGTAGGGGTCGGACGCCCGTCGGATCGACTCGTCCGCTGCGATCGGCACGTCAACCTTCCGGCGTACGGCGGCCAGGTCCTCGACCGCGGTGCACGGCTGCTCGACGTACTCCAGTCCCCCGGCCGCCCGGTCCAAGGCAACGATCGCCGCGACCGCTTCGTCGACCGACCACGCACCGTTGGCGTCCACGCGCACCCGCCCCGATGGTCCGAGCGCGTCGCGCACGGCCTCGACGCGGGCGAGGTCGTCGGCGCGCAGAGTTCCCGGGTCGGCCACCTTGACCTTGGCGGTCGTGCATCCGGACGCGAGCACCAACGCGTGGGCCGCCTCCGGCGAGACCACCGGGACCGTCGCGTTCACCGGCACCCGGTCACGCACCGGCTCCGGCCAGTCGCCGGACGCCGCCTCCTCGGCGCACCGCAGCCACGGTTCGGCCACAGACGGTGAGTACTCCGTGAACGGGCTCCACTCGCCCCAGCCGGCCCTGCCCTCGATCAGCGCACCCTCGCGCACCGTGATCCCGCGGAAGCGTGTCGTCATCGGAATCGAGAAGACCCTCATCGGGCCTCCCCGGCCAGCTCCCGCACGGCAAGCCGGTCGATCTTGCCGTTGGCCAGCATCGGCAGCGCCGGTACGACGACCACCTCGCGCGGTGCCCACGACCGCGGGTGCTGCTCGCCGACCCACGCGCGTGCCTCGTCGAGGGCGAGATCACCCACCACCACGGCCACCACCCGGTGGCCCCACTCGGCGTCCGCCAGTCCCAATACCTCGGCAGCCTGCACCCGCGGATGCTCGCGCAGCCGCGCGGCCACCGCGCCCGCCGGCACGTTCACCCCGCCACTGACCACCACGTCGTCGAGCCGGCCGAGCACCTGGAGCCGGCCGTCCTGGTCGAGGCGGCCGGCATCCGAGGTGTGGAACCATCCGTCGACCAGCACCTCCGCCATTGCCTCCGGGTCGTCGAGGTATCCGTCGAAGAGAGTCGGCCCGGAGAGCCGCACGCGCCCGTCGGTCGCGAGGGCGAGCCCGACGCCGTCGAGCGGCAGGCCGTCGTACACGCAGCCACCGCAGGTCTCGGCCATGCCGTACGTCGCCACCAGCCGGATCCCGGCGTTCCTCGCGCGATCCTTGAGCGCCGCGTCCACGGGCCCGCCGCCGACCAGCACCGCGGCGAACCTCGCCATCGCGTCGCGGTCGTCGGGCGAGTCGAGCCAGCGGTGCAACTGGGTCGGCACCAGCGACAGGTACCCGCCGACGACCACGGCGTCGCACGGGCTGCGGTCGCCGAGGACGACCGGTCGGTGCCGTGCCACCAGCGAACGGACCACCACGTTCAGCCCCGCGACGTACGACGACGGCAGTGCCAGCAGCCACGCCCCCGCCCCACCGAGTCGCGCCGCGGAGGCGGCCGCCGACGCGAGCACCGCGTCCCGGGACAGGACGACCTGCTTCGGCGCACCGGACGAGCCCGAGGTGGCGACGATCGCCGGTCCGGGATCGTCGGCCTCGAGCCACGCCTCGACGGCGTCGATGTCGCGTTCGACGACACCGCTCAGCCACAGACCCATGCGACGAACGCTAGGGCACGGCTGCTTGAATCCCGCCCATGGCCTCTGCCGCTCACTGGGTCGCCGGCGCGCGCCCGCGCACGCTGCCGGCCGCGATCTCGCCGGTGCTGGCCGGCACTGGTGTCGCGGCGTACGACGACGAGGCGGTCTGGTGGAAGGCGCTGCTCGCCCTCGTGGTCGCCCTGGCCCTGCAGGTCGGCGTGAACTACGCCAACGACTACTCCGACGGCATCCGCGGCACCGACGCCGACCGGGTCGGCCCGATGAGGCTCGTCGGCTCGGGTACGGCGTCGCCGGGGGCCGTGAAGCGAGCCGCGTTCCTCGCGTTCGGTGTTGCCGGTGTCGCCGGGCTCGTGCTGGCCGCCACGACCGCGTGGTGGTTGGTGCTGGTCGGAGCCGTGTCGGTGCTGGCGGCATGGTTCTACACCGGCGGCTCGAAGCCCTACGGCTACCTCGGCCTCGGCGAGGTGATGGTCTTCGTGTTCTTCGGGCTGGTCGCGGTGCTCGGCACGGCGTACGTCCAGACCGAGGACTGGCAGGCCCCAGCTCTGTACGCCGCCATCGGCATCGGCGCGATCGCCTGCGCGATCCTGGTCGCCAACAACCTCCGGGACATCCCGACCGACCGCGGCGCCGGCAAGATCACCCTCGCCGTCCGCCTCGGCGACGCGCGCACGCGCATCCTCTACGTGCTCCTGATGCTGCTCGCTCTCGTCGCTCTGGTCGGAGTCGCTCTCGCCACGACCCCGTGGGCGCTGCTCGCCTTGGGGTACGCCGTCCCCGCAGCGCAGGCGACCCGTGTCGTCCGCTCCGGCGCCGGGGGCCCCGGCCTGATCCCGGTGCTCCAGCTCACCGGCGTCGCGGAACTGCTCTACGGCCTCGGCCTGCTCGTCGGCCTCGCAATCGGCAGCTGAGCAAACACCACCCGTCTAGGCTGGCCCCATGTTCTGGTTCATCCTGCTGGTGATCGTGGTGGTCGGGTTCGTGGCGTGGAAGATGCGCGTCCAGATCCTGTCCAAGGTGCTCGGTCAGTCCGAGTCGCGGATCAACCGTCAGATCAACCGGCGCAAGTAGTCCCCCGTCGGTCGAGCTTGTCGAAACCACGACTCGAGGCCCCAGGCACCGTCACCGGGTTTCGACTCGCCTGACACGGCTTCGCGCGCTCAGCCGTGGGCTCGCTCAACCTGCCTTCGCCCACGCCGCGCGTTCGTTCCTCACGCGCGGCTGCTCAGTCAACGTCCTCCTTGGCCTTCATCTCCTCGAACTTCTCCGAGGCGCGCCGGGCGCGCTCGTCGACGTGCTGGGCGAGGGCCGCGCGCTGCCGACCGAGGAGGAAGTACGACGCCAGCCCGCTGATGACCAGCGAGATGATCAGGACCCACATCACGTTGGCCGAGCCCGTGACGGCCAACCAGATCCCGCCCACGATGGCGACCGACGCGGCGAAAAGCACGATCCGCAAGCCGGTGTAGCTCCAGAACTCCTTCACCCCACCAGGGTAATCAGCCCGGGACGTTGACCAGAATCCCCGAGACTGCCGCGCCACCGACCAGCCGCGGCCTAGTCTTGCGGCGTGTGGAAGTTCGTGCTGCTGCTGGTGATCGTCGCCGTCGGCTCCTACTACGCTGCCCGGTTCCTGCTCGAGGGGTTCCCCAAGCGCTCGCACCATGACGACGAGTACGTGCGCCCCTACGGGCCCGATGACGACGACGAGTTCCTGTCGGAGATCTCACGCCGCGACCAGGGACCGGACGACCAGTCCTGACGCGCGGGGTCAGCGGTCGCGGAGACTGACCGCAGGTGCCCCACTGGCGTACGAGTGCTGACTCGTGGTCGAGAAGTAGTTGATCCCGATGAAGTTGAACCACAGTGACGCCACGCCTACCAGCGCCAGGATCGCGGCGTTCCGGCCGCGCCAGCCCGCGGTCGCGCGGGCGTGCAGGTAGGCGGCGTACACGACCCAGGTGATGAAGGCGCACACCTCCTTGGGGTCCCAGTTCCAGTACGACGACCAGGCCTGGTGCGCCCAGATCGGCCCGCTGATCAGTACCGCGAACGTCCACACCGGGAACGCGAACGCGTGGATCCGGTACGAGACCCGGTCCAGGGTCGGCAGCGAGGGGAGCCGTGCGACGTATCCGCGATCTGCGCCGGCGCCGCGGTTCTCGGCCCGAGCGCGGACGAGATAGAGGGCCGAGGTGATCCCGCCGAGGGTGAACGCGCCGGTCGCGATGATCGCCGACATGACGTGGATGACGAGCCACGGGGAGTTCAGGGCTTCGGTCAGCGGCTCGACCGGGGAGTAGAGCCAGAGCACCGCGACCATCAGCAGCACGAGCACCATCGCGGTGACGATGGGACCCATCCAGGCCAGGCCGTACCGCTTGCGGAGCAGCAGATAGCCGGCCACCACGACGAACGAGCCCGAGATCGTGAACTCGTACATGTTGCCCCAGGGCACGCGGTTCGGATCGGCGGCCATGCCTCGGCCGAGCAAGGCGACGAAGTGCGCCGCGCAGGCGATCACCGTGAGCATCAGGGCCAGCCGACCGAACATGTCGACCCGGAAGCGCGTCGCCTCGTCGGGAGCACCGTGGTCACGTGACGGGCTTTGACGACCCTCCTCGACCAGCGGTGCCGCGCCCGCGGGAACGCTGGTTCGGGTTGCGGCCTGCACGGGCACAGAACGCAGTGCGCTCCACTCGACGAGGTGCGCCAGCAGCGCCAGGAAGTAGACGACCCCGGCCGCCCCGATCGCCTGGTTGCTGAGGTGCTCCCACGCGAGGTTGCTCATGCGTGCGTTCCTTCCTCGGTACGCCGGACCTCCTCCGCAGGCGCGGGGGCGCCCTGCAACGAGTCCACCACGGACGAGAGTACGGGGGACAGGTCGCCGCCCCCGGACCGGTCCAGGGCGGCCACCTCGACCAGGGTGACCCCGTCGCTACGGCGAGCCCGTACCCAGACCCGGCGGGGCCGGATGAACAACGACCCCAGCAGCCCGACCAAGGCGAGGACGACGCCGAGCAGCGTGACCCAGATGTCGGGCGTGCGGCTGATCTGGAGCCGGGTCCAGTGCTTGACCCCGTGGAACGTCACCGAGCCCTTGCCGTCGGGCAGCGCGATGGTCTGACCGGGCTGGAGGTCGACGCGGAACATCTTGCCGTCGGGCTTCTTCAGCTCGGTCATGTTCGCCTTGTTCATGGAGTAGACCGACTGCGGTACGCCGCTGCTCAAGCCCAGGTCACCGACGTACGCGAGCATCGAGATCGCGGGGTTCTTGTCGTCTCCCATCACGTTGATCGGGTCGCCGTTGACCGACGCGAACGTTGGGTAGAAAAGCCCCTCGAGACCGATGTCCTGGCCGGGCGTGCGGCCCGACGCCTTGATCACGCCGAACGACTCGAAGTCGGAGCTCTCGGGCAGGAACACTGTCGGACCGTCGTAGAGCTTGTGGCCCTGCCCGTCGCGGACCGTGATGATCGGCGCATAGCCGTGCCCGATCAGGAAGATCTGGGTGCCGCCGATGGTGAGCGGATGGTTGACCCGGAGGTCGTAGCTCTGCTCCGGCGACCACGTCGACCGGTTGCCCTGGCAGGACGTGCGGTAGGTCAACGGGGCCTTGAACCCGCGCGCCATGCCCTTTCGCGGGCCGGAGTTGATCCAGTCCACCGTGAAGTCGTGGACGGTGAAGCAGAACGGCTCCATCTTGTCGGCGTTGAAGAGCGAGCCCGGGTCGAAGTCGTCGTACTGGGTCAGGGTGTTGGAGAAGCCGTTCCCGACGACCAGGATGACGCCGCCCTTGTACCCGAACAGGCTGCCGATGCCGAACCCGACCAGCACGACCAGCACGGAGAGGTGGAACAGCAGGTTCCCCACCTCGCGCAGATGTCCGCGCTCGGCGGCGACCCACCCGTCACCGGTCGCGACCCGGTTGCCACGCGACAGATGCCGCGCCGCGCGCTCGAGTACGGCGTCCGGCGTCGCGTGGGTGGTGTACGCCGCGTGGTCCGGGAGGCGGGTCAGGTTGCGCGGCGCGGCAGGAGGCTCCTTGCGGTAGCTCCGCCAGTACACGAACAGCCGCGGCACGATGCAGCCGACCAGCGACACCATCAGCAGCAGGTAGATCGCGGCGAACCAGGGCGAGTGGTAGACCGAGAACAGCCCGAGCTTCTGGTAGATCGGGGTGAGGTGAGGGTGCGCCGCTTGCCAGTCCTGGGTCTTCAGAGCATCGACCCCGCTCTGCGGGATGACCGATCCGGGGATCGCGCCCAGGGCGAGCATCAGCAACAGGACCAGCGCGGTCCGCATCGAGGTGAGCTGGCGCCAGGCCCACCGCACGAGCTCCCACGCGGTCAGCTCACCCGGTCGCCGGTGGTGGTCACGGTCGCCGCTCGGCTGCCAGGTGCCGCTCTGCTCCGACCCCTCGGTGCCGGTCGTGCTCATGCGGGGTCCCTGCGGCGTTGTTCGACGGAGGAGTTTGCCGGGGAGGCGAAGAACGCCGTGGGGTGCTTCACAACGCCACCGTCGAGTTCTCCACGAGATGGATCTGAAGCCAGGTCACGGCCTGATCCCACCAGCCGGTCACCAGGGCGAGCCCGACGAGCACCAACATGGCGCCGCCGATGCGCGTGACCCACTGCTGGTGACGGCGTACGAAGCCGAACGCACCGAGGGCACGTCGGTAGGCCAGCGCCGCGACGATGAACGGGAGGCCGAGCCCGATGCAGTAGACACCGGACAGGAGGGCTCCCCGGCCGGCGGTGGCCTCGTTGAGCGAGAGGTTCGTGATCGCGGCCAGGGTCGGCCCGATGCATGGCGTCCAGCCGACCCCGAACAGGAATCCGAGAGCCGGCGCGGCCGCCAGCCCGACCGCGGGTACCTGGTGGACGCGCCAGTCACGCTGCATGAACGGCACCAGCCCGGCAAAGGCCAGGCCGAGCAGGATCGTGATGATGCCGAGGACGAGCTCAAGCTGGCTGCGCCACTCCACCAGCCACCCGCCGATCGAGCCCGAGACCCAGCCGAGCAGGACGTAGACCGCGGAGAAGCCGAGCACGAAGAGGACCGCGCCGGCGAGCATCCGGCCCCGACGCGCGTGCTCGAGGTCGGCGCCGGACAGGCCGGTGGCGTAGGAGAGATAGCCCGGCAGAAGCGGGATCACGCAGGGCGAGAAGAACGAGACGAGCCCGGCGATCAGCGCCACCGGGATCGCGAGGACAAGCGAGCCGGACGACGCCTGCTGCTGGAACCACTCAGCCACCGCGCGACACCTGCCGCACGATCTCCACCAGCGTGAGCTCCGTCGGGACGGCGCCGATGATGCTGGCCGCCACGCGGCCCTGATTGTCGAGGACGACCGTGGCCGGAATGGAGTTGGGCGTCAGAGTGCCGGGAAAAGCCAGCAAGGCCTCGCCTCCGGGCGAGTAGAACGACGGCCACGAGATCCCGAACTGGTCCTCGAACGTCTTCGGCGCGGCAGTGCCGCCGTCACGGACGTCGATGCCGACGAAGTGGGCCTGCGCTCCGAGCTGCTTCTGCGCCCCCACGAGCATGGGCGCCTCCTTGCGGCACGGTGGGCACCCGGCCCACCAGACCGAGATCACCGTCGGCTTGCCGCGCATCGACGACAACGTCAGCGGCTTCCCGTCGAGGTCCTTGCCGTCGAAGTCGATCGCATCGCTTCGATCGGCGACGCCCACCTGGCGGATCGTGCCGTCACCGGTCACGTACTGCGTGTCGCCGGTGCCCTGAAGTCCGTGGAGGGACGAGCAACCCCCGGCGGTCAGTGCCAGGGCTACCGCTAACACCAGGGTCGCCAGACGTCCCACTAGGGCTTCCTCGCCTCCGGGGCGTTGCCCGCCGAGAACGGCGCCCTCTTGTCGCGCACGGGGATCAGGTCGCCGGCCGGCTCGGAGTAGGTGATCGTGGACAAACGGTCACCGATGAACTGCAGGGACGTCACCGAGCAGAGCGTGCACTGACGCTTGCGTGGGTCGTGCAGGAACGACCGCTTCTCCAGGGACAGCCGCGTCACCCAGATCGGCAGCTGGTGGGAGACGATCGCGGCCTCGTGCCCGAGCGCCGCGTCCGCCGCGTCGTACACCGCGGCGAGCATCCGAGCCACGACCTCCTTGTACGGCTCACCCCATGACGGCTTCAGCGGGTTCCAGAGGTGGATCCAGGTGGCCGGCTTGCGCAGGGCATTGTCGCCATGGCCGAACCGCTTGCCCTCGAAGACGTTCGCGGACTCGATCACGCGTGGGTCGAGCACCGGCGTGAGGCGCAGGGCCTTGGCCAGCGGCGCCGCGGTCTCTTGCGCCCGCTCGAGCGGTGAGCTGCGGAGGTGGACGATGTCGCGGTCGCCAAGAGTCTTCGCGACCCGCTCGGCCATCTCGCGACCGAGGTCGGAGAGGTGGTAGCCGTCGCGACGGCCATAGAGCACACCCTCAGGGTTGTGCACCTCGCCGTGCCGGACCAGATGGACGGTCGTCGTGTCAGCCACGGGCCGCCTCCCGGGCCGCGATGGCCGCCGCCGGCAGGGCGTCGAGCACCGTCTGGACGGCCCCGTCGTCGTGCACCGAGGAGACGAACCAAGCCTCGTACGCCGACGGCGGTAGGTAGACCCCGCGGTCGAGCATCGCGTGGAAGAAGGCGGCGTACGCCGCGGTGTCCTGTCGCTGCGCGTCGTCGTAGTCGCGGACGGGTCCGTCGGTGAAGAACGCCGAGAACATCGTCCCCGCCGACTGCACCGCATGGGGGACGCCGGCGTCGGACAGGGCTTTGTCGGCGGCGTCCTTGATCGCGTCGCCGGCAGCGGTGATGCGGGCGTAGACGTCGTCGGTGGCGAGCCGGAGCGTCGCCAGGCCCGCGGTCGCGGCGATCGGATTCCCGGAGAGGGTGCCGGCCTGGTAGACCGGCCCGACCGGCGACAGCATCGCCATCACATCGGCGCGGCCGCCGAAAGCCGCGGCGGGGAAGCCGCCACCCATGACCTTCCCGAAGGTCATCAGGTCGGGTGTCCAGCCCTCGACGGCGCCGTCGAGACCCCACTGCCCTCGACGCGAGGCACGGAAGCCGGTCATCACCTCGTCGCTGACAAAGAGTGCGCCGTGGTCGGCACAGGTCGTCGCGAGGAGCTGGTTGAAACCCGGGTCGGGCGGGATGACGCCCATGTTGCCGGGTGCCGCCTCGGTGATGATGCACGCGATCCGGTCACCCTCCTCGGAGAAAAGAGTGGCGACCGCGTCGCGGTCGTTGTAGGGCAGCACCCGGGTCAGCGCGGTCGCGGTCTCGGGTACGCCGGGGGTGCCGGGAACCGCCAGCGTCGTCAGTCCGGAGCCGGCCGACGCGAGCAGGGCGTCGACGTGGCCGTGGTAGCAGCCGGCGAACTTCACGACCACGTCGCGGCCGGTGAAGCCGCGGGCAAGCCTGATCGCCGACATGGTCGCCTCGGTTCCGGAGGAGACCAGCCGGACCTGCTCGACCGGCGTACGCCCGACGATCTCCTCGGCGAGGTCGACCTCGGCCTCCGTCGGGGCGCCGTACGACGTGCCCCGGGTGAGCGCGTCCCGAACGGCGGCCATCACTTCGGGGTGGGCGTGGCCCAGCAGCATCGGGCCCCAGGAGCCGACAAGGTCGACGTACTGACGACCGTCGACGTCGGTCAGACGGGCACCCGACGCCGATCGGATGAAGCGCGGCGTCCCGCCGACCGCCCGGAACGCGCGGACCGGCGAGTTCACGCCGCCGGGCGTGACTGCGCTCGCGCGAGCGAACAGCGCCTCCGACCGGTCGTGAGTCACCGGGACATTGTGGCCGAGTGGGCCAACCGAGCGGCAATCGCGGCGGGTGAAGGCTTCTGGGAAGTGGCCCAGGCCACGCTTACCCGTGCGTAACATCCAACGGTCTCGCTCGTTTAAGAATGGTCAGGGAGGGAACCCTCGACACGGAGCCTCCGACTAGCGAGGAAGAAGGCCGATGGCCAGGTTCGGACGCGCACAGAAGGCGTCGGCGCTGCTGCCGCTCGCCATGCTGTCGGCGGCGTGGACCGCGGGCCTCACCACCGCCGGCTCCGACGCCTCGGCCTCCGCGGACTCGCAGACGCTGCCCGACGGCACCCGGGTCCCCGCTCAGGCGGTCCAGGCTCCTGCAAGCCTCACCCCGCCGCGCAGCCTGACCCGGGGCATCCATGGCAATGCCCAGCAGGTGGTCGCGACCGCCTCCGCGAGCGGCATCCCGGCCGTCGCGCTGGCGGCGTACGAGCGGGCGGCGACGGTGATCGACGACGCCGACCATGGCTGCCACATGCCCTGGCAGCTGGTGGCGGCGATCGGGCGGGTCGAGTCCGACCACGGCCGCGCGAACGGCAACGTGCTGACCGACAAGGGCATGGCCGAGCCCGGCATCTACGGGCCTGCGCTCGACGGCCGGCACGGCACGACGATGATCCGCGACACCGACGCCGGGCAGTACGACAAGGACGCGACATACGACCGCGCCATCGGCCCCATGCAGTTCATCCCGTCGACGTGGGCCATCGTCGGGGTCGACGCCGACAACGACGGCCAGCGCAACCCGCAGGACATCTACGACGCCGCGCTCGCCTCGGCGGTCTACCTCTGCTCCGGTCCCGACGACCTCTCCACGGCCTCCGGTCAGCGATCGTCGGTGTTCCGCTACAACCACAGCCAGCGGTACGTCGACCTCGTGCTGGCGATCGAGCGGGCCTATCTGGCCGGCGACTACAGTGCCGTGCCGAACGGCACGACCTCGACCGGCTTCACGCTCGGGACGCTGCCACGGGTCAGCAACGCGGTCCACCACGGACACCACGCGCGACTCCATGGCGGCCACCACCACGGCCACCACTCCCCCACGACAGATCAGCCGACCGGCGGCCCGACCTCCGGCCCGACGACCGGACCGACCAGCGGGCCGACCGCGAGCCCGACGCAGGTCCCGACCGGGGGGTTGCCGACCAAGCTCCCGACGAGCGTGCCCACGTCGATCATCCCGACGGTCGTCCCGACGCTGCTCTCCACGGCCGAGGCCGTCGTGCAGTGCCTGGCCAAGGGCCTCGTCGACAACCCGCTGAACCCGAACGACGCCTTCGACAAGTGCGTCTACCGCCTCACGCACTGACCAGGCGCGCGGCCTCCACGGCCCAGTAGGTGAGCACCACGTCGGCGCCCGCTCGCTGGATCGAGGTCAGCACCTCGAGGATCGCGCGCTCGCGGTCGATCCAGCCGTTCTCGGCGGCCGCCTCGACCATGGCGTACTCCCCCGAGACGTTGTACGCCGCGACCGGGACGTCGACGGACTCGCGCACCCGGCGTACGACGTCGAGGTAGCCCAGGGCGGGCTTCACCATCACGATGTCGGCCCCCTCGGCGACGTCGAGAAGCGCCTCGCGGACTCCCTCACGGGCGTTGGCCGGGTCCTGCTGGTAGGTGCGGCGGTCACCCTGGAGCGAGGAGTCGATGGCCTCGCGGAAGGGGCCGTAGAAGGCCGAGGCGTACTTGGCGGAGTAGGCGAGGATCGCGACGTCCGTGTGGCCGGCGCCGTCGAGGGCATCGCGAATGGCAGCGACCTGGCCATCCATCATCCCGCTCGGCCCCACCATGTCGACGCCCGCGTCGGCCTGGGCCAGCGCCATCTCGGCGTACACCTCGAGCGTGCGGTCGTTGTCCACGCGACCGTCGGGGGTGAGGACCCCGCAGTGGCCGTGGTCGGTGAACTCGTCGAGGCACAGGTCGCTCATCACGGTGAGCGCGTCGCCGACCTCGGCCACGACGTCGGTGATCGAGAGGTTGAGGATCCCCGACGAGTCGGTCGCGCCGGAGCCGAGGGCGTCCTTCTCCTCGGGGATGCCGAAGAGCATCACGCCGCCCAACCCCAGCTCGGCCGCCTCGTGGGCTGCCTTGAGCAGGGAGTCGCGGGTGTGCTGGACCACCCCTGGCATGGACGAGATCGGGCGCGGGTCGGTGGCTCCTTCGCGGACGAACATCGGCAGCACCAGCTGCCCGGGCGCCAGCTGGGTCTCGGCGACCAGACTCCGGAGTCCCTGTGTCGTCCGAAGCCGCCGCGGCCGGGTGACCGGCCGCGGCACCGGGGCGCCGACCTCGTCGCTCATCGCGAGGAGGTGACCTTCTTGCGGCTGGTCGGCTTGCGCTCCGAGGGCTTGGTCACCGGCAGGCCGGCCTCGACCATCTCGGCACGACGCGCGGCTCCGAAGTCCGCCAGCGCGTCGACGAGCTCGTCCACATCGGGCGTGGGCGCCAGGACGTCGACGCGCAGTCCGTGCTCCTCGGCGGTCTTGGCCGTGGCCGGGCCGATCACCGCGATCACCGTCGACGGGTGGGGCTTGCCGGCGATGCCGACCAGGTTGCGCACCGTCGACGACGACGTGAACACGACCGCGTCGAACTTGCCGCTCTTGATCGCGTCTCGGACCGCGGCCGGCGGCGGCGCCGCCCGGACGGTGCGGTACGCCGTGACGTCGTCGCACTCCCAGCCGAGGTCGATCAGGCCGGCCACGAGGTTCTCGGTGGCGATGTCGGCGCGCGGCAAGAAGACCCGGTTGATCGGGTCGAGGAGCTCGTCGTACTCCGGCCAGTCCTCGAGCAGCCCGGCGGCGGACTGCTCACCGCTCGGGACGAGGTCGGCACGCAGGCCCCAGTCGGCGATCGCGGCGGCCGTCTTGTCGCCGACCGCGGCGATCTTGAGCCCGGAGAAGGCGCGGGCGTCGAGGCCGTACTCCTCGAACTTCTCACGGACCGCCTTGACCGCGTTCACGCTGGTGAAGGCGATCCACTCGTAACGACCCTCGACCAAGCCGCGGACGGCCTTGTCCATCTGCAGCGGGTTGCGGGGCGGCTCGACCGAGATGGTCGGCACCTCCTCGGGGACACCGCCGAAGCCGCGCAGGCGGGTCGACAGCGAGCCGGCCTGCTCCTTGGTGCGAGGCACCAGGATCCGCCAGCCGAACAGCGGCTTGGTCTCGAACCACGAGAGCGCGTCGCGCATCGCGACCACCTCGCCGACCACGGTGACTGCCGGGGGCGCCATCCGGGCGACACGGGCGTCGGCGGCGATGTGCTCGAGGGTCGAGATGACCGTGTGCTGGTCCGTCGTGGTGCCGGTGCTGGTCATCGCGACCGGCGTCTCCGGGTCGCGGCCGGCGGCGATCAGCGCTGTGGCGATGTCCGCGATGGCATTCACCGCGGAGAGCATGACCAGGGTCTTGGCGTCGGCGTACCGGCTCCACTCGACCTTGTCGCCAGCGGTCACGACGGTGACGTCACGGTGGTCCTTGGTGGTCAGCGGGATGCCGGCGTACGCCGGGACGGCGGACGCGGAGGAGATGCCGGGGACGATCTCGAAACCCAGGCCTGCCTTGGCACAAGCCGCGGCCTCCTCGGGGCCGGACGCGTAGACGAACGGGTCGCCGGTCATCAGGCGAACCACGCGCCCACCTCGCTTGGCCTGCCGGACGACGACCTTGGCTCGTGCCGCGTGGGTGAGCGGCTGGCCGTCCTCGCCGAAGCCACCGTCGACCAGTTCCGGGCCGCCCTCGGAACCTTCGGGCAGACCGAGCAGGGTGCGCACGAGCGCGGGATGCTCAGGACCTTCGGTGATCACGATGTCCGCCTCGCGGATCAGGTCGGCGGCGCGGACGGTCAGCAGACCGGGGTCGCCCGGCCCGCTCCCGACGAACGCCACAGATCCGGGCTTGGGGGTGGTCTTGGACTGGGCCCGTGGGGCTTGCGTCATGCGTCTTGCCTTTCGCAGTCGGTCACCGGCTGCTGGTGCGGTGTCCCTTGCTGTGTCTCCGTCAGCTGTCCTGCCCCCTCATCGAGCATCTGCTCGGCAAGGCGGTTGCCGACGCCGGCGGCGTCGGCCGGGTCGCCGGTAGCGGACATCCGCACCGCCAGCGCCCCATCGAGCGAGAGCGCAGTCGCTCTCACCCAAAGCTCTTCCCCGTCGTCACCCTCGACGACCTCGGCGAGAACCCCGATCGGGGCCGCGCACCCGCCTTCGAGCGTGGCCAGGACCGCGCGCTCGGCGGTCACGGCTGCTCGCGTGTGCCGGTCGTCGAGCACGCGTACCTCTCGCGTCAGGTCGTCTACCTCCCGCGTCTCGACCGCCAGCGCCCCCTGCCCGGGAGCCGGGAGCATCTGGAGCGGGTCGAGGACCTCGGTCGCCTCATCCAGTCGGCCCATGCGGGCAAGCCCGGCGCGAGCGAGGATGACGGCGTCGTACGCACCCTCGCGAACCTTGCGGATCCGGGTGTCCACATTGCCCCGGATATCGAGGATCTCCAAACCGAGGCCGAGGGCGTGCAGCTGCGCGGCCCGGCGGGGGGACCCGGTGCCGACCCTGCTGCCGACGGGCAGCTCGCCGAGGGTCATCCGGTCGCGCGCGACGACGACGTCCCGCGGATCCTCGCGGAGAGGCACGGCGGCCATGGCGATGCCCGCCGCCGGCTGCGTGGGGAGGTCCTTGAGCGAGTGGACGGCGACATCGATGCGGCCGTCGAGGAGCGCCTCACGGAGCGCGCTGACGAAGACGCCGGTGCCGCCGAGCTGGGCCAGGGGCTGGGTGTCGCGGTCTCCGACGGTGGTGATCTCGACGAGCTCGACCTCGCGGCCTAGGGTCCGGGTCAACCGGTCGCCCACCCAGCGGGACTGGGCGATGGCGAGGACGGAGGCGCGCGTGCCGAGGCGGATATCGGCGCTCATGACTCCTCCCCCGGCTGCATCGGCTCCACGGGTCGGGTGACGGCGTCGACGGCCTCGGGGTCGAGCGCGAACAGCTCGGCCAGTGCGGTCGCATACGAGACGGCGTCGCGGTCGCCGAGCTCCTTGGCTCGGATCGTCGGCTGGTGGACCAGCTTGTCGGTGACCCGTCGCAGGGTCTGCACCAGCTCCGCGCGGGTGGTTTCGTCGAGGTCGGGCAGTCGGCGCTCGAGACGTGCCATCTCGGACTCCACGACCCCGGTCGCCATCGAGCGGAGGGCCACGACGGCAGGAGTCACACCCGACTGACGACGTGCGGACAGAAACGCTTCGACCTCGTCGGTGACGATCGCGCGGACCGCCTCGACCTCGGCTCCGACGTCAGAGCCGCGGAGGTCCTCGCCGAGGTCGGCGAGGGTCACGAGCGTGACGCCGGGCAGATCGACGACCGAGGGGTCGATGTCGTGGGGCAGGCCCAGGTCGACGAGCGCGATCGGGCCAGGGGCGGAGGCGACGGCCTCACGGCTGACGAGTACGCCGCCGGCGCCAGCGCAGGCCACGACCACGTCGGCAGCAGCCACCTCAGCGCCGATCGCGCTCAACGGCGCCCACCGGGCGGCGTACTCCTGGGCGAGGCCCTCTGCACGCTCGGGCGTGCGGTTGACGACGACGATCTCGCCGGCGCCACGGTGTACGACGGTGGCAACGCTCAGCGACGCCATGGCTCCCGCGCCGACGACGACGACCCGACTGCCGGTGAGGTCGCCGGCCGCTCGGTCCAGCGCAGCCGTGACGAGCGTCGGAGCGGCACGGTCGATGCCGGTCTCGGCGTGGGCACGCTTGCCGACCCGCAGGGCCTGCTGGAAGAGAGTGTTCAGGACGGGTCCGACCGAGCCCTGCTCCTGGCCGAGGCGGAGGGCGTCCCGGGTCTGGCCGAGGATCTGTGCCTCACCGACGGCCATCGAGTCGAGGCCGGCGGCCACGCGGAAGAGGTGGGAGACCGCGCCGTCGTCGTAGTGGACGTACAGGTGCGGGATCAGCGCCTCGACGCTGCCCTCGGCCGGGGCCAGCACCAGGCCCGAGATGTCCTCGACGCTGCCATGGAATCGGTCGACGGCAGCGTAGATCTCCAGGCGGTTGCAGGTCGCGACGACGGTCGCCTCGGAGACGTGCGGGTTGGCCAGCACGTCCTCGAGCAGCTTGGTGGCACCGTCGGTGTCGACCGCAAGCTGCTCGAGCAACGCGATCGGTGCGGAACGGTGGGAGATGCCCACGACGAGAGCCGTCATGCCATCTCCGATGCGGTCGCGTGGGTGGCCTTGCGCTGCTCGTGGTAGGCGAGGACCTGGAGCTCCTTGGAGAGGTCCACCTTGCTCACGGCGACCTCGACGCCGACGTTCAGCACGGTCGGGGCGAAGTTCAGGATGCTGGTGATGCCGGCGTCGACCATCTGGTCGGCGACGTCTTGCGCAGAGGCGGCCGGGGTGGCGATGACGCCGATGGCGACGCCGTGCTCACGCACGATCCCGCGCAGGTCGTCGAACGGCCGGACGACGACGCCGGCCACGACCTCGCCGTGGCGCTGGCCATCGGCATCGAGCAGGGCAACGACGCGGAAGCCGCGGCTGCGGAAGCCGGAGTAGTTGGCGAGCGCGTGGCCGAGGTTGCCGATCCCGACGATGACGACCGGCCAGTCGCGGGTCGCCCCCATCTCGCGGGCGATCTGGTACCGCAGGTAGTCGACGTCGTACCCCACGCCGCGGGTGCCGTAGCTGCCGAGGTACGACAGGTCCTTGCGCAGCTTGGCGCTGTTGACACCGGCCGCGGCGGCGAGCTCCTCGCTGGAGCACACCGCGGTGCCGGCCTCGGAGAGGGTGGAGAGCGCCCGCAGGTAGACGGGGAGTCGCGCCACGGTCGCCTCGGGAATCTCCCGGGCCGTGTCGTGGGACGTCCGTGCGGTCACAGCTGTTCGTCTTTCCAGCCGCCGGACACGGGGTCGAGCCCTGAGTGGGACAGGCCCGGCCGGAGCGGCTCGTTCACTGTAGGAGTTTGTGAACGCGAGAACAAAATGACGAGAACGCCGGCTCGCGATCCGGACCGGGTCAGGTGAGAACGGCCCGGGCCGGCTCAGGCGTAGCGGTGACTCTTGGCTGCGTGCCCCGCCTCGCGGGTACAGGTGCGACCGCTGATGGCGCGGTGCCCACATCGAGCCGCCACCGGGTCGGCCGGCTGGGCGGGGCGGGCCGCGGCATTCTCATAGCGTGCCTCGCGTATCGCGCGCAGCTCGTCCATCTTGCTCATCGTCGCGTCACAGGTGCGACCCTACGGGGCTTCGCCGACGGTTCCTGACCGGCGCGCACGAGTCGAGGCCCGGCAGCTGCCGCGGAGGGATCAGCGTCCGGGGTGGTAGGCGATCAGTTCCTCGCGGTCCGACCCGCCGGAGACATCGACGGCGAGAACCGCTTGGCCGCTGCCGTGGGCATAGAACTTCAGCTCGGACACGTCGGGCTCGATCGGCGAGAAGTCCTCGGTCATCAGCACATGCGTGAAGTGACCAGCGCCGACCTGAACCTGCTCGTCAAGAGCGAGGACGCGCGACTGGTCCTCGGCCACACCCTTGGAGTACTCCTCGCGGTAGCTCAGACCGACCCTCGGCTCGGCCGGAAGCGCGATGCCCGGCATGTTCCCCTGTCTGCCGGCCTGCCAGGAGCCATTGTCGTGCGGCTTGCCGTGGCGGTAGGCGATCGTGTGCTCGCCGAAGTACCAGACGTCTCCGCAGAAGTCCTGCGCGTACCAGTCCCTGGTGACCTCGACCGGTGTGCCGTGATCGGTGACCACGTCCCTGACGACCCGGGCGGTGATCCCGTCGGCCATCCGCTTCGTGCGGTGGGTCGCCTTGATCACGTCGTGGTTCACGGACCCCGTCTCCATGTCGGTGACGCGGTAGACCCAGCGACTGCCAGCGGTCATCGGCCAGCGCGGGTTGTCGATCTTGGCGCTGAAGTCGGCCGGATCGAGATTCACAGGTTGGGCGAACTTCGGCAGACGCGGACACGGCCGCGAGGCGAGCGCTGGCGTCCCGGAAGACAGCACAGTCTGGAGGACCAGCGTGACCAACGCCCCCACCACGACCGCGATCAGCATGTAGGTCGACGACCGGTGCTTCACCGTGAACTCCTTCCGGCGAGCTGGATGAGTACTCCTCAGTTGTCCCATCCCGGGATGAGCGCCTCATGAGCGACCCTGTTTTCGAGGTCGTAAAGTTTCCGCGCCCGAACGTCGAAGTGAGACCGCCGTGCTCGTCACCCCGGTGTCAGACCATCACCGAAAGGAAGCGTCATGACCGAGTACGTCGTCATGTTCCCCGCCGACAACGAGGCAAAGAGACAGGCCGGAACCGAGGCCGACCGTCAGGCCACCTTCGACATCGACTTCGAGTTCGGCCAGCTGCTCGCGGCGCGTGGTGGCGCTGTCACTGGCGGCGCTGGGCTCACCGACAGCAGCCAGGCACGGACGATCAGGCGCGGACCGAACTCGAACGTTCTGGTCACTGACGGGCCGTTCGCGGAGTCTGCCGAGCAGCTGTCCGGGTTCTTCATCGTCAGCTGCGACGAGTACGACGCGCTCGTGGAGGCCGCACGGGTCCTCGTCGGAGCTCACCCCATCGTGGAGATCCGCCCAGTCAAGGAGTTCTGACGGCTCGACCTCTCATCCGCACATCGGAGGTGAGTAGGACGCGGACAGCGCCACCAGCGGATGGTTCGGGCATCCCGCACTTCCGCGGCCGGAATTGTCGCGTTCTACATCCTGCGCGCGGACAGCTCCGCGCGCTGGCTCGGAGCAAAGGCGCAGAGGCCGCTCTCGTGGATCCTGGTCCGGATGAAGCGTGATCCGATTACGGACGGTGCAGTCAGGGCGGCGGAACTCCGCATCCGGGCCCGGGCCGTCCTGAAGCAGAGCTGGAGGCTGGGCTCTATCGCAGTCGCGGTCAACCTCTTCCTCACCTATCTGATCTTGCTCGCCTCGCTCCGTTTCGTCGGCGTACATAGCGATGAACTCTCGACGGCTGCGGCATTTGCGGCATTTGCGATCGCCTTCTGGGCGGGAGCGGTGATCCCGATCACGGGCAGCGGGCTCGGGGTAGTTGACGCCGTTCTGGTCACAATGCTTTTCGAGCGGAGCACCGCCCCAGACGACCCACAGCTCGCCGCTGCGCTGCTGTGGCGCTTCACCTACTCAGTCCTCATCCTTCCGCTCGGTGCGATCACCTTGGCCCGCTACCGGAAACCGCAGGCTGACGCGGTCTGACCCCGCTAGAGGTAGGCCCGCAGCGTGCCGGTGCACAACCAACTCCCTTGCCGTCGGCCTCGCCGCCTGAACGGATGGTGCCTGGTTCCTACGCCCGCTGGCATGAGCGGATGATCGCCGAGGACGTACTAGCGACTAGCAAAGTTGTCGGGGTGGGTCTGGCCGGGTGGTCCGCCGACGTCGATCGGAAGACAAGGCTCGATGTGGTCCAGGTCGCAGATCCGGGAGGTGCGGTGGCAGCCGGGGAAGACGTAGACCGGGTCGCGGAGCCGGACCAGGTCGGCCATCCAAGCGCCACAAGGGCACGATCCAGCACCGCGCTCACGCCCGGCCATCCGGCGCCCCGGCGGTGGTGCTGGATCGTGGTCATGGCAGCTACTCAAGCACCGGCCACCGACAGTCCCGACCCGAGAATCCCCTTGTCCACAAGGGGAATCAGGACTTTTCGAGCCTTTCGGAAGGCGCGTTTCCAACGATCGACCGGGCCCCAGCTGATCCGGGAGCCGTGGTCTCGTGACGGTCGCAGAGCGACCTCCTCAGCCAGCGGAAGCACAGAGCGACCTCCCCGACCAGCGGAAGCACAGAGCGACCTCCCCGACCACCGGAAGCACAGAGCGACCTCCCCGACCACCGGAAGCACAGAGCGATCTCCCCGACCACCGGAAGCACAGGGCGTCCTCCTCGACCAGCGCGGCAGCGCGCTCGGACCTCAGTGGAGGGCGGCGCGGAGGCGGGCGGGGTCGACGCGCCAGTAGTCGTGCTGCTTCCCGTCGACGAAGGTCACCGGCACCTCGTGCCCGAAACGGCGCTCGAGGTCGGGGTCGTCGGCGATGGACACTTCTGCATACGACTCCCCCAGCTCGGCGCAGACCTGCTCGATCAGCACGCGCGCGTCGTCGCAGAGGTGGCAACCGGGGCGGCTGTACAGAGTGATGCGGGGCTCGCTCACGACCTCATTCCAGCAGGCCGAGCGCGCGCCGGCGCTCCATACCCCGCAACCGACCCTTCTGCACCTTGCCGGTCACGGTGAGGGGCAGCTGGTCGACGACCTCGATCCGGGACGGCTGCTTGAAGCGCGCGAGTCGTACGGCGCAGTGCTCGCGTACGGCGTCCGCCACGGAGCCGGCGTCCGCACCATCAGCGGGTACGACGTACGCGACGACCGCCTCGACAGTGACGGGATCCTCGACCCCGATCACCGCGGCCTCGCTGACGACGTCGACCTCGCGGATGACGTCCTCGACCTCGACCGGGTAGACGTTGAACCCGGAGACGATCACCAGCTCCTTGAGCCGGTCGACCAGGAACAGGTCGCCGGAGTCGTCAAGGAAGCCGACGTCGCCCGTGCCCCACCAGCCGTCGCGATCCGGACCGCCATTGCCGTCGGGCCAGTAGCCGCTGAAGACGTTCTCGCCGCGGATCCAGATCTCGCCGGGATCGTCGCCTTCGGGCACATGACCGAACTCGTCGCGGAGCTTGATCTCGATCCCCGGCAGCGCCGCGCCGACCGAGCCGTTCTGGAGCTCGCGGCTGCAGAGGGTGGAGGTCACGATCGGCGACGCCTCGGTGAGCCCGTAGCCCTGGTGGACCGCGATGCCCGTCGCGTCGGCGAACTTCTCGATGAGGTCAGCCGACAGCGGCGCCGAGCCCGACAACATGAGACGGACCGGGCCGAGGCGCTCGCGGAGGTGGTCCTCCGGGAGCCAGTAGGCGAACACCGGCGGCGCCACCGGTACGACGCTCACGGCCTCGTCGTCGATGAGGTCCAGGGTCGACTGCGGGTCGAAGTGGTCGACGAGCACCAGCTTCGCCCGATGACGCAGGACGCCGCCCAGCACGGCGTTCAGCCCGTAGACGTGGAACAGCGGCAGGACCCCGAGCACGACGTCGTCCCCGTGGATCATGGGCGGCTCGACCTGCGCAGCCTGCTCGATGTTCGCGATCAGGGCTCGGTGGGTGAGCATCGCGGCGCGTGGTCGGCCCGACGTCCCGCTGGTGTAGAGCAGACAGGCCAACTTCTCCGGGTCGGGCAGCGGCGGCACCGGACGTGGCGCAACGGCCCGCAGCGCGGCGAACGCCTGTTCCCCCTCGCCGGGATCCATGCCGACGACGTACACCCGCGGCTCGAACGCTCGCTCCAGCAGGTCGCCGTCCAGCTCGTCGGTCTCGCCGGCGAGCGCAGCCCGGACCAGCGCAACCGCCTCGCGCACGGTCGCGATGGTGTCGGCATCGGCGACGACCACCCGCGATCCCGAGTCGGCGATCATCCGCGCCAGCTCGCCCGTCGTCGCCCGCGGGTTGATCGGTACGGCGACGACCTGGGCACGCAGCACCCCGAGGTACGCCGTGACGAACTCGATGCGATTGCCCATCGCGACCATGGCTCGCTGGCCCGCCACCAGGCCCGCCGCGCCGAGCCCCGTGGCGATGCGAGCGACCTCGTCCTCGAGCTCGGCCCAGGTGACGCTGCGACCACCGGGCTCCACCACGGCGAACATGTCGGGCCGGTCCAGGGCTGCTTCGGCCACGAGCGAGGAGACGTCGTGGGTAGGCATGCGGGCGATGATCCCACAGCGTGCGGTGCCTCAACCCGTTCCGCCGATAGGGTCGACGACGTGACTCCCGAGAAGAGCCGCAAGCCGCAGAACCTCATGCAGCGCTCGACTCTGGCCGGAGAGGCGGCGGCGGCTGCTGCCGACGTGGAGGCGGCTCTGGCCACTCCGCCCGACCCCACGGCGGCGGCGTTCTTCGACGTCGACAACACGTTGATGCAGGGCGCGAGCATCTTCCACCTGGCGCGGGGGATGCACCGTCGCAAGTTCTTCACGACCCGCGAGATCGCCTCAGCGGCGTGGAAACAGGCTTACTTCCGCATCGTCGGCGTCGAGGACCCCGACCATGTCGCGTCGACCCGTACCAGCGCACTTTCGTTCATCTCCGGCCACACCGTGCGCGAGCTGGAGGACCTCGGGGAGGAGATCTTCGACGAGGCGATGGCGCACCGGATCTGGCCCGGCACGCGCGCGCTCGCCCAGATGCACCTCGATGAGGGACAGCGGGTCTGGCTGGTCACGGCAGCCCCGATCGAGATCGCCCAGATCATCGCGCGCCGCCTCGGACTCACCGGCGCACTCGGTACCGTCGCGGAGCACGTCGACGGCATCTACACCGGCCGACTGGTCGGCGACATGCTGCACGGCCCGGCGAAGGGCGAGGCGGTCCGGGCACTCGCCGAGCGCGAGGGGCTCGACCTCGCCGCATGTTCGGCGTACTCCGACTCCTACAACGACCTCACGATGCTCTCGCTCGTCGGCGACCCGTGCGCGGTCAACCCCGACGGGCGGCTGCGGGCGTACGCCAAGCAGCAGGGATGGCGGATCCGCGACTACCGCACCGGCCGGAAGGCGGCGCGGGCCGGACTCCTCGCGGCCGCCGTCGCCGGTGCCGCGACCGGCGCGGTCGCGGCCGGTGCCGCCGTACGCCGCCGCCGGTAGGCTGGCTCGGCCATTTGTCACACCGGGTTACACCTACGACGACACGCATTTACCATGAACGGGCGCCATCCCCGTGGTGCTCGGGAGGTACAAACGCCATGACGTGGTCACACCACGACACGGCACGCGGGTTCGACGATCTGCGCGCCGCGGTGCTCGGCGTCCTGGCGCCGCGAGACCCCGCCGTGGCCAAGCCGGCCGGCGTTCCGTCCTGGATGCTGCTGAGCGAGGCCACCGTCAGCGGAGGGCCGTCGTCCGGCGGTGGGTACGGCGACTCCGATCGAGCCACGTCCTCGGAGGAGTCCGAGGCCGACCGCGAGCGGCTGATCGCGCTGGTCGAGCTCGCGCGGGGCGGCGACAGCGAGGCCTTCGGACAGCTCTACGACCACTACCAGGGGTCGGTGTACCGGTTCGTGTTCTACCGCACTCGGAGCCAGACACTGGCCGAGGACCTCACCTCCGAGACCTTCCTCCGAGCCCTGCGCAACATGAGCGGTTTCCGCTGGCAGGGCAAGGACTTCGGCGCCTGGCTGATGACCATCGCCCGCAACCTCTGCACCGACCACTTCAAGGCAGGCCGCACCCGGCTCGAGCTGGCCACCGAGGACATGGGCGTCCACGACAACGCGACCGAGGGCCCGGAGAACGCCGTGCTCGCCGGGCTCACCAACGAGGTTCTGCTCAACGGCCTCCGCCAGCTCTCCGACGAGCAGCGTGACTGCCTGATCATGCGGTTCCTCCAGGGCCTCAGCATCGCCGAGACTGCCGAGGTGCTCGGCCGCAGCGAAGGCGCCATCAAACAGCTCCAGCTCCGCGGCGTACGCAACCTCGCCAAGCTGATGCCCGCGGGGTGGCGCGATGAGTGACCGCCGCCTCCCGACGGGCGTAACCCACGCTGCCCACGGATCGTTGATGTGGGTGTCCGGCATTCGCCGCGACCTTCACCACGACCAACGAGGACCATCGTGATCACGGGGCGTCGCGCTCAGCAGTTCCATGAGCTCGTCGAGAAGCCTTCGACGGGTGGCGCTCGCCTGCCGGAGTACGCCGACCTCCTCGAGGTCGTGGGCGCCATGCGCACCATGCCCGCACCGGTCCCGGATCCGACCTTCGTGACCGCGCTGCGCGAGCGACTGATCGCCGAGGCAGAGACGGTGCTCGCGGCGGCGGCCGCCGAGCGCGACCACACCGACGAGCGTCTGCGCCTGCGGCCGACCACGTCGCCGGCTCGTCGTCGCCGCCGGCAACTCGCCGCCGTGATCAGCGGGGTCGCCCTCGTCGGCGTCTCGACGACCGTGGCCATGGCAGCCCAGAGCGCGTTGCCGGGCGACCACCTCTACTCGATCAAGCGCGGCTTGGAGAATGCCCACGCGGAGCTCACCTTCGACCGCGCCGGGCGCGGACGGGTGCTGCTCGACAGCGCCGGTACGCGCCTCGACGAGGCTCAGCAGCTGAGCAGCGAGCACGCCGACCCGGCGCGGGTCAGCGAAGCTCTGGACGCGTTCACCCAGCAAGCGATCGACGGCTCCGACCTGCTGGTCGCCGACTATCAGGCGACCGGCGACCGCTCGTCGATGACCACGCTGCGGACCTTCACCGTCGCTAGCATGGAGCGGCTGAACCTGCTGCAGTCGCAGGTGCCGCCGCAGTCGTACGCCTCGCTGCTCCAGGCGGCACAGGCGCTCGACCAGGTGCAGCAGACATCGATCCATACCTGTGCGGTGTGCGCCGGGCCGCTGATCGGGTCGATCCCCGACGTGCTCGCTCGCGCCACCGAGGCGACGGCCGACTCGTGGCTGGTCTCCCTCCCGAAGGCCCACCACGGCTCACTCTCCGGATCGAACGGCGGACCGTCGCTGCCGAACGTGGAGGGTGACCACCTCCCGCCGGCCAGCGTGACCGATCCCGGCTCCTCGAGCTCCCCACCTCCGGCGCCGACCGCGGGCGACGTACAGCACACCGTCAAGCACCTCACCGACGGGCTCACGGACGGGCAGCAGAACGACGTCGGCTCGACGGTCTCCGACACCGCCAACAACCTGCTCGACGCGGTCGGTCAGCTCGGCAACCAGGTCGCGGGGACTGTCGACGACACGGTCGGCGGCATCGGGAGCCTGCTACCGACGCTTCCCTGATCCCGGGTCAGCGCCAGACCGAGTCGCGCTGCATCAGCAACGCGTACAGCGAGTGCTGGATGGTCTCGCGCACCTGGTCGGTGACGTTGAAGACCAGCATCGGGTCATCGGCCGCGCCGGCGTCGTACTCGTCGGTGCGGATGGGTTCGCCGAACTCCATCAACCACTTCGATGGCAGCGGCACCAGCCCGAGCGGTCCGAGCCATGGGAACAGCGGTGTGATCGGGACGTAGGGGATGCCGAGCAGCCGGGCGAGCGCCGGGACGTTGCCGACCATCGGGTAGATCTCCTCGGCACCGACCACCGACAGCGGCACGATGGGTACGCCGGTGCGGACGGCAGCCGCGACAAAGCCGCCGCGTCCGAACCGCTGGAGCTTGTAGCGCTCCGTGAACGGCTTGCCGATGCCCTTGAACCCCTCGGGCCACACGCCGACCAGCTCGCCGCCGGCGAGCATGCGCTCGGCGTCCTCGGTGCAGGCGAGGGTGGCGCCGCCCTTGCGGGCCAGGCTGCTGACGAGTGGGAGCCGGAACATGAGGTCCGCGCCGAGCGGGCGCAGGAAGCGGCCGGTGTGCTCGTGGATCGTCACCATCGTCATCAGGCCGTCGACCGGGAAGGTGCCCGAGTGGTTGGAGACGACCAGCGCCCCGCCCTCGCGGGGAAGATTCTCGACGCCACGGGCCTCAATCCGGAACCACCGGTCCGCGATCGGACGCAGGCTGGCCAGCAGGAGCTTCTGGGCGACCTCCTGGTCGAATCCGTACTCGTCGACGGCGTACTCGCCGGTCAGCCGGCGACGGAGGAAGGCGAGGAATCGGGCGAGCTGGGGCTCCCAGTCGGCGCCGAAGACCTCGGCGGCGCCGGTCCGGAAAGCCGACAGCCACTCGGTGGGCGAGATCCCGGCGGTGGGCGCGCGCTCCTCGGTCGTGACGGGCGGGCGCCGCCGTGCGGGCTTCCCGGTGCTGGCCAGCGTGCGCGAGGCGGCCGAGGGCCGCGCGCTGCCGGTGCCGCGGCCTGGGCGACCGCCGATGCCGATCGGGATGACCTCGGCGTCACCCACGGCCGGCTCCGGTGGTGGCGGGGTCGGGCGTGTGAAGCGAGGAGGCGAGGCCGTCGACCACGCGCTCGACGGTGCTCTGGGCGTTCCCTACCCCGGCGGCGAAGTCGGCGAAGGCCTGTTCCGTGGTGTACGCCGGCTCGAACCCCAGCTGGGCCCGCATCCGGGTGGTGTCGATGCCGCGACCGAAGGTGAGGAAGTCCAGCTGCTCGGGTGAGAAGTCGGCCATCCGGGCGGACTTGAGCACCGCAGCCACGCCCCCGACGGCCGGCCCCACGAGCGGGACCGACGGCTTGCGGAGACGGCGTACGGCCTGGGAGAGCAGCATGACGCCGTCGCCGGCGACGTTGAACGTGCCCGGCACCTCGGCGTGAATGCAGTGCGTGAGGGCCCGCATCAGGTCGGTTTCGTGGACGAACTGCATCCGGGGGTCGAAGCCGAGCACGGTCGGGATCACCGGGAGCCGGAAGTACGACGTGATCGGGCTGGTGACGTGGGGCCCGAGAACGTTGGCGAGCCGCAGGGTGGTGACACCGACGTCGGGACGGCGGCGGGCAAAGCCGCGCACGTAGCCCTCGATCTCGGAGACGTCCTTGGCATAGCCCGAGCTGGGCGCACGACGGGGCTCCATGTCCTCGCGGAACATGGCCGGGTCGCGGCTGGACGCGCCGTACACGGTCGAGGTGGACTTCACGACCAGGTGGCGGATGCTGTCGGACTTCTGGCAGGCGGCGAGCAGCTGCATCGTCCCAATGACGTTGAGCTCCTTCATGGTGCCGCGGCCGCCGGCGGTGCCGGGGGTGGCGATGACGCTCATGTGGACGACGGTGTCGACGTCCTCCTTGGCGATCACCTTGGCGATCACCGGGTTGCGAATGTCGGCGCGGACGAAGGTGACGTCGCCGATGTCGTCACGCGGAGGGACGGCGTCGACGCCGACCACGCGGGCGACGTCGGGATCGGCGGCGAGACGGCTCGCGAACCTACGGCCGAGGTCGCGGGAAACCCCGGTGACCAGGACGACCTTGTGGCTGGCGCGGTCCACGGCGCTCCCCTCCTCCCAGACTTTGGGCGGGGGTCTACTTACCCAGCTTGCGACGCTGGACGCGCGTCTTCTTCAGCAGCTTGCGGTGCTTCTTCTTCGCCATCCGCTTGCGACGCTTCTTGATGACCGAACCCACGAATACCTCTTCCGACCGACCCGTCCGGGATCCCGGACCTGCCGGGACGACCCACTCAGCGTAACGGGCCGCGGGTGAGGCGAGAAAACGAAGAGTCAGCCGGCGCTGTAGAAGCTCTTCCGGAGGTACTCGTTGACATCGTCCTCGGTGACCCGGAACGAGCGGCCGACCCGCACCGCGGGCAGCTCGCCGCCGTGGACCAGGCGGTAGACCGTCATCTTGGACACGCGCATCATCGCCGCGACCTCCGCCACGGTGAGGAACCTGACGTCGGACATGTCTCCGGGCTCGTGAGTAGGCATCGCAGGGCACCGTCTCTCTTGGCAGGCACGCACCGGCTTCCCCTCCGGTGACTAGACGTCCCGCGCTTCGTGGTGAGAATAGGGCCTGAAGTGACTCGTGGGGAAGGAATTCGCTACAGAAACCCACGGTACCTGCGCGTGTCGAGTTGAAACGGACGCGAATTTTACTGTCCTGGCGCGTCCGGACGAGTCACGGGAGCGGGTCCAAGCCGTGACGCGGGAAGATCTCCTCCCGGGTGGCCAGGATCGAGCGATCGAGCCAGTTCGCGGGATCGTAGCCCTCCGCCCAGTCACGGTACGCCGGGTCGCGACCGTCGGTCATCCGGGTCGGGGCGGTGCGCGCCACCGTCTCGCGCACGTAGGCACGCCACGACTCGGGCGTCGCGGTGTCGGGCTCGAGCGGCTCTCCGGAGACCACCGCGAGCAGGTGGGTCCACGCACGTGGCACGACCTCCACCAGCGCATAGCCACCACCTCCCGTGGCCACCCAGCGACCGCCGGTGACCTCGTGGGCGAGATCGTGGAGCGCCAGGTACGACGCTCGCTGGCCGTCGACGCTCAGCATCAGGTCGGCGAGCGGGTCGTCGCGATGGCTGTCGCACCCGTGCTGTGTGACCAACACATCGGGGGCGAACTCGCGGACCAACGGTGGCACCACCGCGTGAAAGGCGCGGAGCCAGCCGGCGTCCGACGTCCCGGGGGGGAGGGCGACGTTCACCGCGGTGCCCTCGGCATCACCGCCGCCGCAGTCCTGCGGAAAGCCGGTGCCGGGGAACAGTGCTTGGCCGGTCTCGTGCAACGAGATCGTGAGCACCCGCGGGTCGTCGTAGAAGATGCACTCGACCCCGTCGCCGTGGTGGACGTCGACGTCGACGTACGCGACCTTCTCGGCCCCTTGCTCGAGCAGCCAGCGGATGCCGATGGCGACGTCGTTGTAGATGCAGAACCCGCTGGCGCGGTCGGGCATCGCGTGATGGAGGCCGCCGCAGATGCTGGCGCTGTGGCGGCTTTCGCCGCTCCACACCTGGCGGCACGCCTCCGTCGTGGCGCCGACCACGTGGGCAGCGGCGTGGTGCATGCCGGCGAAGACCGGGTTGTCGTCGCTCCCCAGCCCGTACGCCGGCTCGAACGCCAGCGGGTCGGCACTCGCGCGCTTCACGGCGTCGATCAAGCCCCGCTCGTGGACAGTGCCGATCAGGTCGTCGTCCGCCATCGGCGCGACGACGGACGGGAGCCGGTCGAGCACGCCGAGGTCATGGGCCAGACGCATCGTGAGGTCGACCCGGATCGGGGACATCGGGTGGGTGGCGCCGAAGTCGTACTCGGTCAGCGACGGGTCGAACACCACCGTCGCCGGGCCCTCGCACGCTGGCATGCCGTGCACGCTACCGGTACTCTCGACCTGTGCTCCGATCCACGAACCTCGGCTGGTGGCCCGCCTGACGGCGGACCCCGATCGAGCACGCATTCTCAATCAACGGCCGCCCACGGGCGGCCGTTCTGCATCTCTCGGGCGACCTGTGGGCATCGACAACTCATCGACAACCAGGAGCCCATCATGGACCGCAACCTCTCTCTGATCACCCCCACCGGCCGGCTGACGCTCGGCAACTACCTGGGCGCCCTTCGGCGCTTCGTCGCGGCGCAGGACGAAGCATCACGCGACGACTGTTTCTTCGGCCTGTCCGACCTGCACGCCCTGACCACGCCACAGGAACCGGCCGTCCTCCGCGCGACGATCACCGAGATCGCGACGCTCTTCCTCGCCGCCGGGCTCGATCCGGAGCGGGCGACAATGTTCCGGCAGAGCCAGGTGCCCGCGCATCGTGAGCTCGCCTACCTGCTGGAGTGCACGGCGTACACCGGCGAGCTGAACCGGATGATCCAGTTCAAGGAGAAGGGCCGCGGCGTGCCGTCGACCCGAGTCTCGCTCTACACCTATCCCGCGTTGATGGCCGCCGACATCCTGCTGTACCGCCCGTCGGTGGTGCCGGTCGGCGACGACCAGCGGCAGCACGTCGAGCTCACCCGCGACCTCGCGATCCGCTTCAACCACATGTACGGACCGGTCTTCGTGGTGCCCGAGGTGCGCACTCCCGCGGTCGGGGCGCGTGTCATGGATCTGCAGAGTCCGGAGACGAAGATGTCGAAGTCGATCGCGAACGACGCCGGGGTGATCCGGCTGACGGACAGCCCGGACGTCATCCGCCGGAAGATCGCGCGGGCGGTCACCGACTCGGACACCGGCCCCGACGCCGTCCGGGCCTCGACGGACAAGCCGGGCGTGACCAACCTGCTCGACATCCTCGAGGCCTGCGGTGGTTCGGCCGACGGCATCACGACGTACGGCGCACTCAAGTCGGCGGTCACCGAGGCCGTGATCGCGACGTTGGAGCCGCTGCAGAAGACGTACGCCGAGCTGGCCGACGACCCGTCGTACGTCGACTCGGTCTTCGCCGACGGATCGGCGCGGTGCCGCGAGGTGACGGCATCCGTCCTCGCCGATGCCACCGCCGCGATGGGGTTGTAGCTGGGGGTGCGGGAATCCCCGGCTCACCGGGGATTCCTGCGCTTCTCGGCCGTTGCAACACCCGAGAAGCGCAGGAAGTGCCCCCGTCGTGTGACCGATGTGGCGTAGGGCGTCAGGGAGTCCAGAGCCAGGCGCGGTTACTGGGGTCACCCAGCGACCCGTCCACGATGGAGTCGACGCCACCGAAGGCCAGCAGCCGGCCATCAGCCCACGCCGCGGCCGTGCCGTAGTTCGGCGCGCGCGGGGGACGGTCGAGTCGGAACACCCGGCCGGTGGAGTCGTCGTAGACCTGCCCGAGCACGGCGAACCACGGGCCACCCGACGCCGAGACGCCCCATCCGCGTTGGCCACCCGACGGCGGGTTCACCAGGGAGTCGGGGAGCGGACCCCAGGTGCCGGAGGCAGGGTCGAGGGTGCCGCCCATCGGGTACGAGCGGCCCCACCCGTTGACCTCGCCGCCGTCGAGCGTGAAGGGCTCCGGGTCGACCATCCGGGTGCCGGTCCAGGTCCAGGCGTTGTTGGCGAGCTGCTCGCTGGGGGGCAGCCGCCGCCAGCCGGTTCCGTCCCACACGTCAGCGAGCAGCAACGACGGCGTGCGGCCGTCGTTCGGCTGGGTCGAGTCGACGCCGGTGACTACCGGACCGACGTCGGTCGCGGTCACGGTGCGCTGGGCGAGCGCCGGCCGGATCGCGTCCGGCGGGAGCAGCGACCATCGGAACCTGGTGACGTCGTAGACCGCGACCCTGCGTCCGGCCGTCACGTACACGCGCGGTCCGATCGCCGACGGCAGGTCGCCGACACCGGCTGGCACGCCGTCGATCCGGGACCAGCGGTTGTGGTCCGGCTCGTAGGTGAACCAGCTCGACCCGTCCGGGCGCACGTGGCGCAGCACGACCACGCCGTCCGCCACGACCAGCCGGTCACCGGGTCCGACAGGCACGGGTGCCGGTGGAATCGGCCGCCAGCTGTTCGTCGCCGCGTTGTACGCCGCCCCGCTCCGCAGGCCGATGTGGCCGCGGTAGCCGCAATCCGCGTTGGGCGGGCATGGACTGGGCTCGCCCCCCAGCAGGATCACGTCACGGCCGGTCCAGACCGAGAGCGAGTTCGCGCGCGGCGAAAGCGGCGGGGTGGGCAGCTCGCGCCACTGCCCGACCTGACCCGAGGGCCCCTCGGCGCGTTGGCTCCCGGAGACGAGGGTGCCGGCGACGCCCGTGGCGACCACGGCGACTGCCGCCACGGCCGCGGCGACCCTCCGGCGTACGCGCATTCGGCGGCCGGTGCTTCGTGCTCCCGTGACGTCACCGGTCGTGACGTCGATGGTGTCGAGCCGGGACTCGAAGGTCTGCTTGAGCGTGTCATCGAGGTTCATCAGCGTCCCTCTCCTGCTCGCGTCGGGTGGTCGAGGCATGCCCGCAACGCGGCGATCGCGGCCGACGCCTGCGACTTCACGGTGCCGGGTCGACAGCCCAGGGCGTCGGCGATCTGCTGCTCGCTCAGGTCCTCGTAGTAGCGCAGCACGAGAACCGCCCGCTGCCGCGGCGGGAGCGTCGTGATCGCGCGCCACATCTCGTCGTGCGCCACTGGATCGGGACCGACCTTGGCTGGCGAGTCGGGTGGCTCCGCACTGGTGATCTCGTGCCGTCGACGAGCACGCCGGCGGTCATTGAGCACCTCGTTGAGCGCCATCCGGCGCAGGTACGCCTCGGGTGCCTCCAACCGCGAGATGCGCCGCCAGCTGCGGTACGCCTTGGCGAACGCCGTCTGCACCGCATCCTCGGCGACACCCAGGTCTCCGGACACGGCGTACGCCGTGCGCACCAGGCGAGGCCACAGTGCGGCGTAGACGTCGTCGTACTCCGGGACCGTCACCCGCACCTCCCCGTTGTCTGTGCCCTTTGAACGTCGACGGGCGGGCGGACGGTTCGGTTCCAGGCTCACGGCAGACGGATCCAGGCGTGGTCGCCCCGCACCACAAGCGTGCGACCACCGACCCGGACCCGGGTTGCGCCGTTCGGCGCCGCGGTGACCGGGGGCCCGGTCGGCGATCGGCTACGGCGCCAGCGCAGGCCGTCCCAGCGGTCGGCGAGGAGGCGGCGCGGGTGGGCGGCGGGGTACCCGGTCACGAGAGTGCCGGAGCGCGACGCGGTGACGGTCCGGCGCACGAGGGCCGGCCGGATCGGGTCGGTCGGGAGCGGGGTCCAGCGGCCGAGCTGGATGCTGTAGACGACGACATGCCGGCCCGACAGGGCGTAGACCTCCGAGCCGAACGCCGACGGGGCCGCGAGGGGTGATGGCAGGTCGCTCATGCGCGACCATGCGTTGTCCAGCGGGCCATAGCGCCACCAGGCAGCAGGGCGTCCTGGCCGGACTTGACGGAGGACGACGACGCCCGCGGCCACGACGGCACTGTCACGATCGGTGACGGCCAGGGGCGTCCGCAGGTGCCGCCAGATCCCGGTGCGCAGGTCGTACGCCGCGCCGTCGCGCACGACCGAGCCGGCCCGGACACCGCCGAGCACGAGGACCCGATGGCGCACATGGACACCGAGTGCATGAGTGCGCGGGGACAGAGGCGGGCCGGCGATCTCCTGCCAGTGCGGATACGGATGGGCGGTCACCGGCTGATCGCTCCCCGACAGCAGGACGGCACCGGCGAGACCGCTGACGAGCACGGTCGAGACCGCGGCCGAGCCGCGCAGCCTTCGCCGTGCGGTCCGACCCGTCATCGCGTGTGCTCCTATGAGCCCTCGGCCAGCTCGGCGGACCTGTCCCGAGCCGCCTCCATCGCGGCCAGGAAGGCCGCGCGGACCTTGTGGATCTCGAGCTCGCGAAGGGCGGCAGCGGTGGTGCCACCGGGCGAGGTGACCTGCTCGCGCAGCACGGTCGGATGGGTGCCGGTCTCGCGCAGCATCTTCGCCGAGCCGACGAGCGTCTGGACGACCAGCTCCGTGGCGGTGGCGCGGGGCAGCCCGAGGTGCACACCGGCCTCGATCATCGACTCGACGACGAAGAACACGTACGCCGGACCGGTGCCGGAGATGGCGGTGACGGCGTCCATCTGCTTCTCGGGCACCCGCATCACGCGACCGGTCGACCCGAGCAGCTCCTCGGCGATGGCGAGGTGGTCGTCGTCGCAGTGCGACGCCGGGTGCGATCCCGGCCATGCCCTCGTCGACCAGGGCCGGGGTGTTCGGCATGACCCGCACGACCGGTACGCCGTCGGGCAGCCGCGACTCGAGGAACGCCGTGGTGATGCCCGCGGCGAGCGATACGACGAGCTGACCGGGCCGCACCGCCGGCCCGATCTCCTCGAGAAGGGCGGCCATGTCCTGCGGCTTCACCACGAGCGCGATGGTGTCGGCGCGCTTGGTGGCGTCGAGGTTGGAGACGACGGAGACGGCGTACCTCTCCTCGAGCTCACGGGCGCGCTCGGGACGCTTCTCGCCGACGAGGAGCTCGGAGACCGGGCGTCCGGCGCGGATCAGCCCGGAGAGCAGGGTCTCGCCCATGACCCCGGCACCGATGATCGCCGTGGTGGACGCCGTGGTGGACATGGCGTGCCTTACTTCTTGGAGATCAGGGATCGGACGAAGAATGTCAGGTTCTGCGGTCGCTCGGCGAGACGTCTCATGAGGTAGCCGTACCACTCGATGCCGTACGGCACATAGACGCGCACGGTCTCGCCGGCGGCGGCCAGGCGGCGCTGCTCCTCGGGGCGGATGCCGTAGAGCATCTGGAACTCGTAGCTGCCGCTCGCGCGGCCGTTGCGGCTCGCCAGCGCCGAGGCGATCGTGATCATCCGCGGATCGTGGGTCGCGATCATCGGGTAGCCCTGCCCGGCAAGCAGGGCCTTGAGGCAGCGGACGTAGGACTTGTCGACCTCGAGCCGGCTCTGGAACGCCACCTCGGCCGGCTCGTCGTACGCCCCCTTGCAGAGGCGGACCCGCGAGCCCTCGTAGGCCAGCGCGCGGCAGTCGGCCTCGGTGCGGTGGAGGTAGGCCTGGAGGACGGCACCGGTCTCGGGGAAATCCTTGCGGAGCTCGCGCAGCGTCGCGAGCGTCGCGTCGGTGGTGGTGTGGTCCTCCATGTCGAAAGTGACCGTCGTGCCGGCGTTGCGGGCGGCACGGCAGATGGTGCGGGCGTTCTCCAGCGCGATCTTGTCGCCCTGCTGGGCGATGGCCTGGCCGATCGCGGACAGCTTCACCGAGACCTCGGCGTGCCGGGTGAGGCCGCGCGCTGACAGCGCCTCGAGCGCGTCGAGGTAGGCGTGCACCGTGGCGTCCGCCTGGTCGGTGTCGAGGGTGTCCTCACCGAGGTAGTCGAGGGTGACCCGCAGGTGCTCTTCGACCAGGCCGGCGGTCGCGTGGACGGCGTCCTGGGTCTCCTCGCCCGGCACGTAGCTGCGCACGATGCCGGCCGAGACCGGCATGGAGCTGACCAGGCGCTTGATACGGCCGCTGCGGGCGAGCAGCAGCAGCGGTTGTCGGAGCAGCGACATGCTGGACAGGCTACTTCGTGGATACGTCAGCCGAGGATCTGGCGGAGGTCGGGCGCGAGCAGGGTCGTCTCCGCGAAGTCCTGGTAGGTGCGTTCACGGCGACGTCGTTCGTACGCCTCTGCCCAGTCCTGTGGGTCTTCCAGGAACGCCTCGGCGAAGGCCTCGGCCTGACGCGCTGCGGAGTCCATGCCCACGCCGGCCCAGGGGTCCTGGGCGGTCCCGGCGTCGCCGACCAGGGCCCAACCGGCACCGCACCCAGCACGCCAGACGCTGTCGGCAGGGAGGCCCTGGTAGACGCCGCTGACCCAGGTCGCCCGGTCGATGCGATCGGCCGTTCGAAGGTTGCCGCGCAGTGCCTCCTCGAGACGACCTCCGGCATCCCCGTCGGCGCGGAGGTGCTCATCGAGGCGGAGGCTGACCGCCAGGCACGTGGTCCCACCGTCGCTGGGGAAGGCGTAGCACAACGAGTCGCCGGCCAGGAGGAACTCGGGACCGATCTGGTCCTGCTGATCCCAGTCGGTGGCGTAGCGGTAGTACATCGCCCGTGCGGGCTCGTGCCGCTCCTCGTCGGGGGCGCCGACCAGGCCGGCCACCGTCGACCGGCGACCGTCTGCCCCCACCACCACGCTGGCCCGGTGCCGCGCGCTCGCGTCGCGTCGACAACGCCGACCACCGTGTCGCCCTCGCGGAGCAGGTCCACGACCTTGCTCCCCGGCTGGACGTCGACCCCGGCGCGGAGCGCGTGCCGGAACAGGATGGGGTCCAAGGTCGCGCGACGGACCGAGAGGCAGTAGCCGACCCGGCCCGGATCTTGAGGAGGTCCCTGCTCGAGGGGTCCACCGTCCACCGAGAAGTACTCGCACCCGAGCGGCGGCGCGCCCGTGGCCAGCACTTCGTCGAGCGTGCCCGTCTCCTCGAGCGAGCGGACGAGACCGTCTCCGCGGAAGAAGTGGGTGGACAAGGTGTCGCCGGGTGGGTCGCGCGCCTCGAGCAGGCGTACCGAGGCCCCACCTGCGGCGAGTCGGAGGGCGGTGAGGACGCCGCCGATCCGGCCGCCGACCACCACCACGTCGACCGGGTGCGCCGTCATGCGCTCAGGCTAGGGCCACTCACTCCGGTCAGGGTGTACGACGACGCAGCGTCGCCGCACCCAGTCCAAGCGCCGCCACAGCGAACGCCGTGACGATCGCGAGATCCTGCCAGACGTCTCCGGTCGCGCTGGTGCTCACCAGGGTCTGCATCGCGTCGGTGGCGTAGCTCAAAGGGAGCACGTTGCTCACGGCGTGGAGGACGTCGGGGAGGGACGAGCGCGGCACGAACAGCCCGCACAGCAGGATCTGCGGGATCACGAACAGGGGCATGAACTGCACGGCCTGGAACTCCGTCTGGGCGAATGCGCTGACGAAGAGACCGAGCGCCGTCCCGAGCACGGCATCGGCGATCGCGACCACACCCAGCAGCGCGACCGGCCCGTCGACGTCCAGCCCGAGCGGGCCGACGCTCAGGGTGACCGCCAGCGCGGCCTGGAGAGCGGCGACCACGCCGAACGCCACGGCGTACCCGCCGAGGAAGTCGAGCTTGCCCATCGGCATGGCCAGAAGCCGCTCGAGGGTGCCGGAGGAGCGTTCGCGGAGGGTCGTCACGCTGGTGACCAGGAACATCACGATGAAGGGGAACAACGCGAGCAGCGCCGGGCCGAACCGGTTGAAGAGATCGCCGGGGATGTCCTGGAACATCCACCAGAGCAGGGTCATCAGGGCGCACGGGAGCACCAGGAGCATGGCGGCGGTGCGATGGTCGCGGCGCAACTGGGTGAGCACTCGGCCGGCGACGGCGAGCAGGATGCGCGGGGTCATCGGTCGCTCCCTTCGTGGTCCGTGGGGTCGGTGGGATCGGTGACGTCGGCGTCGGCGACCAGCGCCAGGAAGGCGCCCTCGATGTCGTCGGTCTGCGTCTTCTCGCGGATGTGCTGCGGGGTGTCGTCGGCGATGATCCGGCCCTCGCGCATCAGCAGCAGCCGGTCGCAGCGGTCGGCCTCGTCCATCACATGGCTCGACACGAAGACCGCCGCGCCGTCGTCCGCGAGCCGGTGGAACAGTGCCCAGAGGTCGCGTCGCAGCACGGGGTCGAGCCCGACCGTCGGCTCGTCGAGCACCAGCAGGTCGGGGGTGTTGAGCAGCGCCACCGCGAGGCTGGCACGAGATCGCTGGCCGCCGCTGAGCCGACCGACGACGGCGTCGGCATGTGTGGTGAGGTCGACGGTCGTGACCGCCCGGTCGACCGCGCTCGCGTCGGCGCCCAGGACGCGGCCGAAGAAGGTCAGGTTCTCGCGGACGGTCAGGTCGTCGTACACGCTGGCAGCCTGGGTGACGTACCCGATCCTGCTGCGGAGCTCCTCGCTGCCCGCCTCGGAACCCGCGATCGTGACCCGGCCCGACGTGAGCTCCTGCACCCCGACCAGCGAGCGCATGAGCGTGCTCTTGCCACAGCCGCTGGGGCCGAGCAGCCCGGTCACGCTCCCCTGCTCGATGGTGAGGTCGAGCCCGTGCAGCACGCGGCGACCGCCGCGGTCGACGACGAGGTCGCGTATCTCCACGAGGTTATTCATCATATGATGAATTATGCCATCGGATCGAGGGGAACGTCAAACTCACGGGACGTCGCCGGTGAGGTAGTGCTGGATCACCGGTGCGTACGTCGCGACCACGTCATCGGCGGACATCGAGGCGATCGGCTCCAACCGCACGAGATAGCGGGTCAGGATGAGGCCCGCGGCCTGGCTGATCACCAGCGGCATCCGGACCTCCGGACGATCGAGGCCCAGCGCCTCTCCGGCGGGCAGCAGGACGACCGGCACGAAGCCATGAGTGATCAGTCGTTCGCCGCCCGGCTCGAGCGCCGACCTCACGATCCCGATCAGCGCCGGCGAGACCTCGGGGTCGTCCCACATCGACAGGAAGGCGCGGAGCAGCCGCTCGCCCGCGCCGTCGGCACCACCCACGAGGGCCGGCCCGATCACCTGCCTGGGGTCGATCGGGAGCTCCATCGCCGCCAGGAACAGGTCGTCCTTGCTGCCGAAGTAGTGGTGCACGAGCGCGGCGTCCACGCCGGCAGCGCCCGCGACGGCGCGGATCGTCGTCCCCGCGAATCCCTTCTCGGCGAACGCCGCACGCGCGGCATCGAGAATCGTCGCTCGCGTGTCGGGCGCCCCCGGACGGCGTCCTCGCCGAGGTGCGCCAGCGGTCGACGGCATGCGCGCAGGCTACGCCCGAGGGTCCGCGTCGGGCCCTGGCGTCGAGCCCTGGCGTCGAGCCCTGGCGTCGAGCCCTGGCGTCGAGCCCTGGCGTCAGGACCGGAAGTGCCGGCGGGCGAAGTCGAGCGACTCGCGCAGGTCGGCCTCGCGCTCCTCTCGCGTGGTGGCCTTGCGGGTGTTGATCTCCAGGACGATGTGGCCGACGAAGCGGACACTCGACAGATATTCGAGGAAGCCCTGCGCATCCATCGCACCACGACCGGGCACGAGGTGCTCGTCCTTCGGAGAACCGGAGCCGTCGGTCAGATGCACATGGCGCAGCCGCTTGCCGAGGCGTTCCGCCATCTCGACCGGAGAGCTCTGCGCGATCGCGGCATGCGAGAGGTCCACGGTCGCGTTCGCGTAGTTCTCCTCCGACGGGTCCCAGCCGGGCAGGTACATCTCCACGCCGCGTCGAGCCGAGGCGCGCCACGGGTACATGTTCTCGACGGCGAAGGCCAGGCCGGTGGATTCCTCGAGGGCCGCGATGCCGTCGACGAAGCCGGCAGCGTACTCACGCTGCCAGCGGAACGGCGGATGTACGACGACCACGTCCGCGCCGACGGCGTGCGCCATCTCGGCCGATCGCTCGAGCTTGCCCCAGGGGTCTGTGCCCCAGACGCGCTGGGTGAACAGCAGGCACGGCGAGTGGATGGCGCAGACCGGCAGGTCGTGGTGGTCGGAGAGCTGCTTGACAGCCGTCGTCTGCTGGCTGAGCGCGTCGATGCCCACCATCACCTCGACGGCGTCGTACCCGAGCGACTTGGCGTAGGTGAATGCGTGGGCGCTGGACTCGGGGAAGACCGACGCCGTCGAGAGGGCGACCCGGCTCACTGGTGTCCCTTGTCCGACAGCTGGTCCAGGCGTTGCAGGATCACTCCCTCGCGCAGCGCCCACGGGCAGATCTGGAGGTCGGCGAGGTCGAAGATGTCCATCACCGCGTCCGCCACGAGAGCTCCGGGCACGATCTGGTGGGTACGGCTCGGCGAGACGCCGGGCAACGCGGCGAGGTCGTCGGGGTCCATGGCGACCAGCCGCGGGATCCACGCCCGCAGGTCGGCGAGCGTGAGCACCCGGTCGACCATCGGACCGTCGACGCTGGGCGCCGCGCCGCAGATGCGCGCCAGCGAGCGGAAGGTCTTGGACGTCGCCGCCGCGACGTCGGGCGGGCCGCCGCGCAGCAGGTGACCGGCGTCCGCGGCGATGTCGGCCCGGATCTTCTTGCGCAGAGCCCGGATGCCCGCCTCGTCCGGCGTCCCGTCGCGGAAGTAGTCGCGCGCCAGTCGCGCCGCGCCGAGCGGGATCGACCAGGCGACGTCCGGCTCCTCGTCCGCACCACCGGCGATCTCCAGCGACCCGCCGCCGATGTCGAAGACCGCGAGCCGGCCGGCAGACCAGCCGAACCAGCGGCGTACGGCGAGAAAGGTCAGCCGCGCCTCCTCGTCACCCGGGAGCACCAGGATGCGTACGCCGGTCTCGTCGGCGACGTGCTCGAGGACGGCGTCGGAGTTGCGTGCGTCGCGCACGGCCGAGGTCGCGAAGCCGAGCATGTCCTGGGCGCCCTTGTCCTCAGCGACCACGACCGCGTCGGCGACGAACTTGGTGAGCGCCTTGATCCCGCCCTTGGTGATCTGGCCGTCCTCGAGGTGCTCGGCCAGCCGCAGCGGTTCCTTGTGGGAGTACGCCGGCAGCGGCGCCGCACCACGGTGGGCGTCGACGACGAGGAGGTGTCCCGTGTTGGAGCCGATGTCGAGGACGCCGAGGCGCATGGGGCGAATCTACCGGCCGGTCCGCCGTCGCGAGGCGAGTCCTAGGCTGGTGAGGTGCCCGAGGTCGATCTGGTCTTTCCGCGTGCCTTCGTCGAGTTCGTCGACCCGGCCGACGCCGACCAGGTGTTCCGGTGCGACCTGACCTGGCTGACCTCGCGGTTCACCTGCATCTTCGGCCAGGGCTGTCGCGGCATCTACGCCGACGCACCCGACGTGGGGTGCTGCACCCTCGGCGCACACTTCGCCGACAAGGCGGACGAGAAGCGGGTGGCGTCGTACGTCGACCAGCTCGGGCCTGACCTCTGGCAGTTCCACCCGGGCGGCAAGGTCCGGAAGTCCGACTGGATCGAGAAGGACGACGAGGGCGAGCGCAAGACCAAGGTCGTCGAGCAGGACGGCCAGTCGGCATGCGTCTTCCACAACCGCCAGGACTTCCCCACCGGCGCCGGCTGCGCCCTCCACTCACTCGCGCTGCAGCAGGGCCGCAACCCGCTCGAGACCAAGCCCGACGTCTGCTGGCAGCTGCCGATCCGCCGGACCTTCCGCAACGTGAAGCTGCAGGACGACACGTCGTACACCGAGGTGACGATCGGCGAGTACGACCGACGCGGCTGGGGACCCGGCGGCCACGACCTCGACTGGTACTGCTCCGGCAACACCGAGGCGCACGTCGCGCCCGACCCGCTCTACGTCACCAACGAGCCCGAGCTGGTCGAGCTGATGGGCCGGCCGGCGTACGACGAGCTGGTCACCCACTGCGAGCGCCACCTGGCCGCGCGCGACCGGCTGGCGATCCATCCGGCCGACCCGCACTGAGGTCCGCGGGTCGCCTCTACCACCGTCTCGATGTCGAGAGAACCCGACCCCGTGTCCGCATCTGCGCACGTGGTGGCGCAGAATGCTCCGCATGCGCCTGGACCATCTCAGTTACGCCGCCGGCCCAGACGGCCTCGCCGGCACCGCCCAGCGCATCGGGGGGTTGCTCGGCCGTGAGTTCACCGAGGGTGGCATCCACCCCCGCTTCGGGACCCGCAACATGGTCCTGCCGCTGGCCGACCACACGTACCTCGAAGTCGTCGAGGTGCTCGACCACCCCGCCTCGGACAAGGCTCCGTTCGGCCAGGCCGTGCGCGCCCGTTCCGTCCTCGGCGGCGGCTGGCTCGGCTGGGTCGTCGCGGTCGACGACATCGCATCGGTCGAGCAGCGACTCGGGCGTCAGTCCGTGGCCGGGAACCGCCATCGCCCCGACGGCACCGAGCTGCTCTGGAAGCAGATCGGCGTCAACGGTCTGATCGCGGACCCGCAGCTGCCGTTCTTCGTCCAGTGGCTCAGTCCCGAGGGGCTCCACCCGTCGACGGGTGGCGTGGACGACTGGTCGCTGGCATGCCTGGAGATCGCCGGCGACCCGCAACGCGTCAGCGAGTGGCTCGGCGAGACCGTCGAGTCGCCCCTGGAGGACGTCAAGGTCGAGTGGGTCGCGCCGCACGGCACGCCCGGCATCATCGCCGCGCAGTTCCAGACGCCGAGCGGGCTGGTCCGGGTCTGACGCCCTGGCGACCGAGCCTGTGAGGGCGCCGATGAGGGCGGCAGCTTGAGGAGGGCTCGGCACGGTCCCGAACGAAGAGAGGGACTGAGCGACGCGTCTCGAAATCACAGCGAGCTTCCGCGCGGCACGATCCCCAGCCCGAACATCTGGGAGCACCCCACGACGTACGAGCTCGAGAACCGTGCGGTCGACCGCGACGGCGTCCTCGAGCGCACGATGTCCTCCATCGCGGACTGGGCATCTCGGGAGGTGCTCGACCTCGGCTGCGGGTCTGGCTTCCACCTGCCGCGGTTCGCCTCCTCGGCGGCCCTGGTGTACGGCGTCGAGCCGCACCCGGCCCTCCAGCGGCTCGCGAGCCGGCGTACCCGCTCGCTGGCGAACGTGACGCTGCTGAACGGGAGTGCCCAGGCCCTGCCGCTGCCCGACGCGTCTGTGGACATCGTTCATGCGCGGTGGGCGTACTTCTTCGGGCCGGGCTGCGAGCCCGGGCTGCGCGAGCTGAGCCGCGTCGTACGCCGCGGTGGCACGGCGTTCGTCATCGACAACGACGCGACGCGATCGACCTTCGGCCGGTGGTTCCGCCGCGGGCATCCGAGGATCGACCCGGTCGCGGTCGAGCGCTTCTGGGCCGGGCAGGGCTGGACCCGCGTGCCCGTCGACATCGAGTGGCGCTTCGACGACCGCGCCGACCTGGATGCCGTCGTACGCATCGAGTTCAGCCCCGAGGTCGCCGAGGCAGTCCTGGCCGAGCACTCCGGGACCACCGTGGACTACGCCGTCAACCTCTGGTGGCGTCGTTTCTGATCCGTCAACCTTTCGCGACGTCAGCCGGAAGAGAGGCGGACGGCGAGCGTGGGGCCCAGCAGGACACCCGGGCCCGTGACGGGGGGCGTGGAGAGAAGTCCTTCGAGGGCCTTGACCACCTCGACCGCCACCTGCTCCAGCGGCTGTCGCACCGAGGTGAGCCCACCCGGCACGACCTGGGCGACCTGGGAGTCGTCGAAGCCGACCACGGCGACGTCCTTGCCCCAGTGGATGCCGCGATCGCCGAGCGCGTGCAGGACTCCCATCGCCAGGGTGTCCGAGGCACAGACGAACGACGAGGGCTGGGCCTCGTCGAGCAGGACCGACGCCGCCTCGCGGCCGGAGGAGACGGTGTCCTCGACCCGCGATGCCAACCCCGTCGTCGGCAGGCCGCGGGCGTGCATGGCGCGGGTCCAGCCGGAACGGCGGTCCTCTCCGATGAAGGAGTCCTTGCGCCAGCCGATCCATGCCACTCGTGTGTGGCCTTGGTCGAGCAGGTGGTTGGTGGCGAGCTCGGAACCGGCCGCGCCGTCGACGTCGACCCAGGCATGGGTCGCCTCCGGGTTGTCCCACGGCCTGCCGAACGCCACGAACGGCGCGCGCCGCTGGGTCAGCCAGGCGGCCTGCGGGTTGCCGAGGTAGGTGTCGGTCACGATGAAGGCGTCGACGGCTGTCGAGCGGAGGAGGTCGTCGTACCCGCCGACCGGGTCGTCGGTGGAGCCCGCGAACAGCAAGACGTGGTACCCGCTGTCACCCGCCGTGTCGACGAGGCTGTGGACGAAGCGGTCCATCGCGGCGTTCGCCGTGCCCTCCTGGGCGGGGTTGAACTTCATCCCGATCAGGTGCGACGCACGGGTGCGCAGGTTGCGGGCCGCGCGGTTCGGCGAGTAGCCGAGCTCGGCGATCGCGTCCTGCACGCGGGCGAGCGTGTCGGGCCGGAGCAGCTCGGGATTGTTGACGGCGTTCGAGACCGTCTGGCGCGACACACCGGCACGCTCCGCCACGTCGGCCAGCGTCGGGGGCGTGAGCGACAGCCGCCCGGACCACGCCATGGAGCTCTCCCTCTTGATCGATCCAAGGGCGAGGATACCGGTACGGCGGGTCGCGACCGGGCTGCCGGGGGCTGTCGGCGTCGCCGTCTAGCGTTCCCGCCATGTCGAAGACCCCGCGCCCGTCCTATCAGTGCTCCGAGTGCGGGTGGACCTCTCCGAAGTGGGCGGGGCGCTGCGGCGAATGCCAGGCCTGGGGGTCGGTCGCCGAGGCTGCGGTGATGCGCACTGCGCCGCGCGCGGTCCGGGCCGAGGCCGGCCCGGTGACGAGCGCGGCGGTCCCGATCGGGCAGGTCTCGGTCGAGGCGTCGGCGTTCCGCAGCAGCGGCGTCCCAGAGCTCGACCGCGTCCTCGGCGGCGGGTTGGTCCCAGGAGCCGCGATCCTGCTGGCCGGCGAGCCCGGCGTCGGCAAGAGCACGCTGCTGCTCGAGGTGGCAGCCCAGACGTCGCGCTACCAGCGCCGCACCCTCTACGTCACCGGCGAGGAGTCGGCCTCCCAGGTGCGGCTGCGCGCCGACCGCACCGGCGGCGTGCACGACGAGCTCTACCTCGCGGCCGAGACCGACCTCGGCGCGATCCTGACCCACGTCGAGCAGGTGCGTCCCGAGGTGCTCGTCGTCGACTCGATCCAGACCATCGGCGCCGCCAGCCTCGACGGCGTCCCCGGTGGAGTCACCCAGGTCAAGGAGGTCGCGGCCGCGCTGATCCGCGTCGCCAAAACGCGCAACATCACCACGATCATCGTCGGCCACGTCACCAAGGACGGCTCGATCGCCGGCCCACGCGTGCTCGAGCATGTCGTCGACGTCGTCCTTCACTTCGAGGGCGACCGCAACTCCCGGTTCCGCATGGTCCGCGCGATGAAGAACCGCTTCGGCCCGGTGGACGAGGTCGGATGCTTCGACCTCGGAGTCGACGGCATCACCGCCGTCACCGACCCGACCGGCCTCTTCGTGGAAAACCACCAGGCCCGCGTCCCCGGCACCTGCGTGGCGGTGGCGATGGAGGGTCGCCGCCCGATGCTGGCCGAGGTGCAGGCCCTGGTCACCAAGAGTCCACTCGAGCGACCACGGCGTACGACGTCCGGGCTCGACTCGGCGCGCGTCGCGATGATCCTGGCCGTCCTCCAACAGCACTGCGGCATCGCCCTGCACTCCCAGGACGTCTTCGTGTCGACGGTCGGCGGGGCGAGGCTGACCGAGCCGGCCAGCGACCTGGCCATCGCGATCGCCCTGGCCTCGGCGGGCACCGAGTCCTCACCCCCGCGAGGCGTGGTCGCGCTCGGCGAGATCAGCCTCGCCGGCGAGGTGCGCAAGGTCCGCGACCTCCCCCAGCGCATCGCCGAGGCCGCCCGGCTCGGGTTCCGCGTGGCCGTGGTGCCGGTCGGCGACCGGAGCGCCCAGCCCGGGCGCCGCACCGTTGACGGCATGTCCGTGCTCGAGGTCGGCGACCTGCGCGGCGCCCTGACCGCTCTCGGTCTGGCGGGCCAGGGCCGGACGAAGCCCACTGCCGCCGACTGACTCTTCCCTTGCGCACCTCCCGATCGGGCCGGGATCCTGCCCTCATGACGCAGCAGAGGGACGCACTGAACGACGTCACCGTCCACGCTCGCGCGGTGCCGATCGGCGACCACGGCTTCCTCAGCGACGGCGAGGTCTCCGCACTGCTGGCGCCCGACGGCTCGGTGTCGTGGATGTGCGTGCCACGCTTCGACTCCGCCAGCGTGTTCGGGTCGATCCTCGGCCGGCTCGCCGGGTCGTTCCGGATCGGGCCGCTCGACGTCAGCGTCCCCGCGAGCCGGCGCTATCTGCCCGGCACCATGATCGTCGAGACCAGTTGGGGCACCACGACCGGATGGATCATCATCCGCGACGTGTTGCTGATCGGACCCTGGCACCACGCCACGGACCGCTCGGCGACCTACCGACGGACGCCCAACGACTACGAGGCCGAGCACATCCTGCTGCGCACCGTCCGGTGCGTCTCCGGCGAGGTGCAGACGGTGATGGACTGCGAACCGGTCTTCGACTACGGCCGTCGGCCGGCGAAGTGGGAGTACACCGGCACCAGCTACTACCAGGGGACGGCCTCCGCCGAGGGCTGCGAGGTCAACCTGACCCTGACCACCGACATGCTGCTCGGCTTCGAGGGCGGTCACGCGGGGTGCCGCACGCTCCTGAAGGAAGGCGACGTCCGATTCGTGGCCCTGTCGTGGGGCGGGGCCGAGCCGCCCACGACGTACGACGACGCCTACGCGCGCCTGGTCTGGACCGCTCACCACTGGCAGCACTGGCTGGCCCGCGGCCGGTTCCCCGACCACCCCTGGCGTAGCTACCTCCAGCGCAGCGCGCTGACGTTGAAGGGCCTCACCTACTCGCCGACCGGCGCCGTGACCGCCGCCGGCACCACATCTCTGCCGGAGACCATCGGCGGGAACCGCAACTACGACTACCGCTACGCCTGGATCCGCGACGCCACGTTCGCGCTGTGGGCCATGTACTCCCTCGGCCTGGACTGGGAGGCCGTCGACTTCTTCTCGTTCATCGCCGACATGGCGGCCGGCGACCAGGACCTCCAGATCATGTACGGCATCGGCGGCGAGCGGGAGCTCGAGGAGTACGAGCTCGACCACCTGCCCGGCTACGCCGGCTCACGTCCAGTACGCATCGGCAACGCGGCGTACTCGCAGCGCCAGCACGATGTGTGGGGCGCCCTGCTCGACTCGGTCTACCTGCACTCGAAGGCGGCCGACCACCTCGACAACCGGATCTGGCCCATCCTCGAGCGCCAGGTCGGGGAGGCGATGAAGAACTGGCGCGAGCCCGATGCCGGCATCTGGGAAGTGCGCGGCGAGCCGAAGCACTTCACCTCGTCCAAGATCATGTGCTGGGTCGCGGTCGACCGGGGCGCCAAGCTCGCCCGGATGGGTGGCGGAACCGCCAAGGCCGCCGAGTGGGAGCTCGCCGCCGACGAGATCAAGCAGGACATTCTGGACAACGGCGTCGACGAGCGCGGCGTCTTCACCCAGTACTACGGCAGTACGTCGCTGGACGCGTCATTGCTGCTCGCGCCGCTGCTGCGCTTCCTGCCGCCCGACGACCCGCGCATCCGCGCGACCGTGATGGCGATCCGCGAGGAGCTCACCGTCGACGGCCTGGTACTGCGCTACAAGGTGGAGGAGACCGACGACGGGTTCAGCGGGGAGGAGGGCACCTTCACGATCTGCTCCTTCTGGCTCGTCTCGGCCTTGTCCGAGATCGGCGAGCACGAGCTCGCCCAACAGCTCTGCGCGAAGCTGCTGTCGTTCGCCGGACCGTTGGAGCTGTACGGCGAGGAGATCGACCCGCACAGCGGCCAGCAACTCGGCAACTTCCCGCAGGCGTTCACGCACCTGGCTCTGATCAACGCCGTCCTCCACGTGATCGCGAAGGAGACCGACGGCGGCCACGTGGACCGGCCCGCCAGGTAGGCAGTCACCGCCTACACTGACGCCGCACGCCGACGAGGGGAGGCATGGTGGCCGGCGCCACGATGACCGACGACACCATGCGCCTGCGCGCCACGCTGTCGCAGATCGCTCCCGGCACCGCTCTGCGCGACGGGCTGGAGCGGATCCTGCGCGGCCGCACCGGCGCGCTGATCGTGCTCGGCCACGATCGCACGGTCGAGTCGATCTGCACCGGCGGCTTCACCCTCGACGTCCCGTTCACCGCGACCGGTCTGCGCGAGCTGGCCAAGATGGATGGCGCGATCATCGTCGACCGCGACCTGACCCGGATCACCAGGGCGGCCGTGCACCTGATGCCCGACCCGGCGATCCACTCCGAGGAGACCGGGACCCGCCACCGCACCGCCGATCGCGTCGCGCGACAGACGGGCCTCCCGGTGATCTCGGTGTCGCAGTCGATGCAGATCATCGCGGCGTACGTCGGAGAGATTCGGCACGTGATCGAGGGCTCGGCCCAGATCCTGTCCCGCGCGAACCAGGCGCTGGCGACCCTGGAGCGCTACAAGCTCCGCCTCGACGAGGTCTCCGCCACCCTGTCCGCGCTCGAGATCGAGGACCTGGTCACGGTGCGCGACGTCGCCGTCGTCGCCCAGCGACTCGAGATGGTGACCCGGATCGCCAGCGAGATCGAGGACTACGTGCTCGAGCTCGGCACCGACGGGCGCCTGCTGTCGCTGCAGCTCGAGGAGCTGATCACCGGCGTCGACCAGGAGCGGGAGCTGGTCGTCCGCGACTACCTGCCATCCGGGCGGCGTGCCAAAGGCCCGGAGGCGGCTCTGGCCCGGTTGGAGGGCCTGTCGTCGATCGACCTGGTCGACCCGGCGTCGGCCGCCCGTGCCCTGTCGCTGGGCGAGCACCTCGACGGAGCCGTCGCCCCGCGCGGTTACCGGCTGCTGGCCAAGGTGCCGCGACTCCCGTCGACCGTGGTCGAACGGCTGGTCGAGCACTTCGACACGTTGCAGAAGCTGCTGTCCGCGGGGGTCGAGGACCTCCAGGCCGTCGACGGGGTCGGCGAGCTGCGGGCCCGCAGCGTGCGTGAGGGACTGTCGCGGCTGGCGGAGTCGTCGATCCTCGAGCGCTACGTCTGAGCGCCGCTGCCGATCAGTCGGGCTGGCCGTGCCGCTTCTTCTTGTGCCCGTGGTGCGGGTGCGGGTGCACGGTCTTGGTGACCTGGTCCGGTGTCGGTGCGGTCAGCAGGAAGCTGATGTCCTGCGGCTGCCCGGCCAGGGCGGCCACATCCAGGTGGTAGGTCCCCGGAAGGGCCCATTCGGTCTGCACGGGGCAGCCGGGCTCGGACCGGCGCGCGTCCCACATCAGCTTCACCCGGGTCGGTTCGGCTTGACGAACGACGACATCGTGGGTCGGGATCGCATGCGGGCACTCGCGCGACGTCCAGATCAGGTCGTTTCCGGAGGTGATCCTCAGGGCCATCGTCTTGCCCGAGAGGCTCCATGTGCAGGCCGGGGTCTCCACGCTCGAGACGTCCAGCACCAGCGTGATGTCACCTCCGGCGACCGGCTTCGGCACCGACGGGGTGATCGCAACGTCGCTGGCCTTGCACGGACCCGACGGCATCGCCAGCCGCGTCGCCGGGTCGTCGGCGTTCTTCCGGTGGTGCTTGCTCGCGTCGGTGGACGGCCCGTTGGTGCCGGGCGCACTCATGGTCGAGTCGTCCGTGAGCGGAGTCGTGTCGGCGGCCTTGCTTGCGGTGTCCGGTGGGGACGAGCCGTCGCTCGAGCCGCCGAGCATCTGGGCGATGCCGATGACGAGCAGCATGGCAATGCCGAGCGCCATCAGGCGGCGTACCCAGTAGACGCGAGGCGGAAGCGGGCCGCGCGTCATTCCTGCCATGGATTCACGCTAATCAGCGCAGCCCGTCCACCGTGGTTGCCACTCCCGAGCGAGGACGTGCCAATCCGGCGAAGCCGGGGTGGCACGGCCGCAGCGAGCGGCGCAGCGAGCTTGCTCGCAAGCTGTCATCACACGGCCGCAGCGAGCGGGCGCAGCGAGCTTGCTCGCAAGCCTTGTCATCACACGGCCCCAGCGAGCGGCGCAGCGACCTTGCTCGCAAGCCTTGTCATCACACGGCCCCAGCGAGCGGCGCAGCGACCTTGCTCGCAAGCCTTGTCATCACACGGCCCCAGCGAGCGGCGCAGCGAGCTTGCTCGCAAGCCTTGTCATCACACGGCCCCAGCGAGCGGCGCAGCGACCTTGCTCGCAAGCCTTGTCATCACACGGCCCAGCGAGAGGGCGCAGCGAGCTTGCTCGCAAGCCTTGTCATCACACGGCCGCAGCGAGCGGCGCAGCGAGCTTTGATTGCGAGACTTACGATCGCGAGGTGCCCGACCTCCACACACCGCTGCTGGGGTGGTACGACGCGCACTGCCGCGACCTGCCCTGGCGACGACCCGATGCCACGCCCTGGGGTGTGCTGGTCTCGGAGTGCATGCTCCAGCAGACCCCGGTGTCGCGGGTCCTCCCGGTGTACGACGCGTGGCTCGCCCGCTGGCCGCACCCGGCGGACCTCGCGGCGGAGCCGTCGGGCGAGGCCATCCGCGCGTGGGGGCGCCTGGGCTACCCACGCCGGGCCATCCGGTTGCACGCGGCGGCCACTGCCGTATGCGACCGCCACGCTGGACACGTGCCGGACACCTACGAGGCACTCTGCTCCCTCCCCGGCGTCGGTGACTACACGGCCTCGGCCGTGCTCGCCTTCGCGTTCGGCCGACGACAACCGGTGCTCGACACCAATGTCCGGCGGGTCCTGGCTCGGCTCGTCGGCGGCGTCGAGTTCCCACCGCCGGCCCTCACCGTCGCCGAGAAGGCACTCGCCACGGATCTGTTGCCCGCCGACGAGGCCACGGCCGCGACCTGGTCGGTGGCGCTGATGGAGCTCGGCGCCTTGGTCTGCTCTACGTCGGCGCCCGCGTGCGGCAGCTGCCCGGTGCGCGACACCTGTGCCTGGCGGACCGCCGGCCACCCGGCGTACGACGGACCACCTCGCCGCGGTCAGGCCTGGTCGGGCACCGACCGGCAGTGCCGAGGTCGCCTGATGGCGCTCGCGCGGGACGCCGCCGGATCGGTCAGCGGGCGCAGCATGACCCGTGCGTGGCCCGACGAAGCCCAGCGGGATCGATGCCTCGGGTCGCTGCTCGCCGACGGGTTGCTGGTCCGAACCGGTGCCGGCTACGGCTTGCCCGGCTGATCGCCCCAACGCGCCACGACGGCGTCGGCGAGGTCGTTGACCGTGCGCCTCAGCTGGGCCTGCGAGTCCAGAGGTTCGTCCAGCTGCAGACCCATGAACGTGGCGTCGACGAGGATCGTGGCCTGGCGCGCCGCTGCCCTGCCCAGGCCGGCCCGCTCGAAGTGGGCGGAGACCGCCGAGACCCACTCGGCGTTGGTCTCGCGTACCGCTGTCGCGTAGGGCTCACGACCGAACAGTCCCAGTGCGGCTGCCTCGACGTACACCCGCTGACATCGCTCCTGGGGTCCCGTCGTCACCGCGCGCCACAGCTCGAGCACCGCCGCTCTGAGGTCGCGCGGCGTTGCCAGCTCGCGGAGACTCTGCGCCGACCGCGCACTCGTGGTCCTCAGGATCGTCGCGACCAGGTCGTCCTTGTCCTCGAAGTGGTAGAGCAGCATCCGGTCGCTGGTGCCCAACGCGTCGGCGAGCGGACGCAGGCTGAGACCGATCAGGCCGTGCTCCAGGGCGTACTCGGTGGCCGCCTCGGCGAGCTCCTCACGGCGTGTGGCCACGGACACACCCTATCGACGCCTCTCCGTTTGATCGGCGATGTAGCACTCGCTACAGTAGAGATGTAGCGACTGCTACATAGGCCCGAAAGAGTGATCATCATGCTCAGCCCGTTCGTCGTCCTGCTTGCCGCTATCGGCATCGAGGTCGGCGCCACCACCGCACTTCCGCGCACGCGTGGGTTCCACGACCTGTTCTGGTCGGCCCTCGTGCTGGGTGGTTACGCCGTGTCCATCTGGCTGCTGGCCGTCGTGGTCCGCCAGATGTCTGTCTCGATGGCGTACGCGCTGTGGTCCGGACTCGGGACCGCCGCCATCGCCGCGGTCGGCGTCCTGGCTCTCGGGGAGCAGGTCGACGCGGTGAAGCTGACCGCACTCGGCCTGATCATCGTCGGCGTCGTCGTCCTGAACCTGCACGCTGCCCACTGACGCCACCGGCCCGGCCGCCGCACCTGTGTAGATAGGCGACCGGGCCGTTCGCACGGCGTACCCGCGGCGACTCAGTCGGTGCCGGCGGCCTTCTCCACGTCGGCCGGGCCGGGCGTCTCCTCGTCACCCTCGCCTCGGCCGGAGGGACCGGGCAACGGCTCGGCAGCCACGGTCTCCAGCGGCGGCAAGTCGGGCAGCTCGGCCATCTTCTGGCCGCGGAAGGTGAACACTGCGGTGTCGCCTTCGCCCTCGACGTCGACCAGCACGATCTGTCCGGGACCGACCTCACCGAAGAGCATCTTCTCGGCGAGGGTGTCCTCGATCTCGCGCTGGATGGTGCGGCGCAGCGGCCTGGCACCGAGCACGGGATCGAAGCCACGAGTCGCCAGCAGGTTCTTGGCGTTCTGCGTCAGCTCGAGCGTCATGTCGCGGTCCTTCAGCCGGAGCTCGACTCCCGCGATCATGTTGTCGACCATGTGGACGATCTGCTCCTGCGACAAAGGCGGGAACACGATGATCTCGTCGACACGGTTGAGGAACTCCGGCCGGAAGTGCTGCTTCAGCTCCTCCTGCACCTTGTTCTTCATCCGCTCGTAGGAGCCCGCGACGTCGCCGCTCTGGGCGAACCCGAGGTTCATGCCCTTGGCGATGTCCTTCGTGCCGAGGTTGGTGGTCATGATGATGACGGTGTTCTTGAAGTCCACGACCCGACCCTGGGAGTCGGTCAGCCGACCCTCCTCCAGGATCTGCAACAGGCTGTTGAAGATGTCTGGGTGGGCCTTCTCGACCTCGTCGAAGAGCACCACGCTGAAGGGCTTGCGGCGCACCTTCTCGGTGAGCTGGCCGCCCTCCTCGTAGCCGACGTAGCCCGGAGGCGAGCCGAACAGCCGTGAGACGGTGTGCTTCTCGCTGAACTCGCTCATGTCGAGCTGGATCAGCGCGTCCTCGTCGCCGAAGAGGAACTCCGCGAGCGTCTTGGACAGCCACGTCTTCCCGACACCGGACGGGCCGGCGAAGATGAACGAGCCACCGGGACGCTTCGGGTCCTTCAGGCCGGCACGGGTACGCCGGATGGCACGGCTGAGAGCCTTGACGGCCTCCTCCTGGCCGATGACCCGCCGGTGCAGCTCGTCCTCCATCTTGAGCAGCCTCGTGGACTCCTCCTCGGACAGCTTGACGATCGGGATGCCGGTCGCCACGGCGAGCACCTCGGCGATCAGCTCCTCGTCGACCTCCGCGACCTCGTCGAGGTCACCGGCGCGCCACTGCTTCTCGCGCTCGACCTTCGCGGCGGTCAGCTGCTTCTCCTCGTCGCGGAGCTTGGCTGCGGCCTCGAAGTCCTGGCCGTCGATCGCGGCCTCTTTGCGCTGCCGCACGTCGGCGATCTTCTCGTCGTACTCGCGCAGGTCTGCGGGCGCGGTCATCCGACGGATGCGGAGCCTCGAGCCGGCCTCGTCGATCAGGTCGATCGCCTTGTCCGGCAGGAACCGGTCGGAGATGTAACGGTCGGCCAGCGTCGCAGCAGAGACCAGCGCCTCATCGGTGATCGTCACCCGGTGGTGGGCCTCGTAGCGGTCACGCAGTCCCTTCAGCATCTCGATCGTGTGCGCGATCGACGGCTCTGCGACCTGGATCGGTTGGAAGCGGCGCTCGAGCGCGGCGTCCTTCTCGAGGTACTTGCGGTACTCGTCGAGTGTCGTCGCGCCGATCGTCTGGAGCTCGCCGCGCGCCAGCATCGGCTTGAGGATGCTCGCGGCGTCGATCGCGCCCTCGGCCGCACCGGCTCCGACGAGCGTGTGGATCTCGTCGATGAACAGCACGATGTCGCCGCGGGTGCGGATCTCCTTGAGCACCTTCTTCAAGCGCTCCTCGAAGTCACCGCGGTAGCGCGACCCGGCAACGAGCGCGCCCAGATCGAGGGTGTAGATCTGCTTGTCCTTGAGCGTCTCCGGGACGTTGCCGCGGACGATGTCCTGCGCGAGGCCGGCCACGATCGTGGTCTTGCCGACGCCCGGCTCGCCGATCAGCACCGGGTTGTTCTTGGTACGCCGGCTCAGGATCTGCATGACGCGCTCGATCTCCTGCTCGCGCCCGATCACCGGGTCGAGCTTGGACTCTCTGGCGTCCTGGGTGAGGTTCCTTCCGAACTGGTCGAGCACCAGCGACGAGGACGGAGTGTCGGCCGGGGCACCCGCAGTCGCGGCCTGGGTGCCGGCCTGCTCCTTGCCCTGGAAGCCACTGAGCAGCTGGATGACCTGCTGGCGGACGCGGTTGAGGTCGGCCCCGAGCTTCTGCAGCACCTGGGCGGCGACACCTTCACCCTCGCGGATCAGGCCGAGCAGGATGTGCTCGGTGCCGATGTAGGAGTGGCCGAGCTGCAGCGCCTCGCGCAGCGACAGCTCGAGGACCTTCTTGGCGCGCGGAGTGAACGGGATGTGGCCGCTCGGGGCCTGCTGGCCCTGGCCGATGATCTCCTCGACCTGGGCGCGCACCGCCTCCAGGGAGATGTCGAGGCTCTCCAGAGCCTTCGCGGCGACACCTTCGCCCTCGTGGATCAGGCCGAGCAGGATGTGCTCGGTGCCGATGTAGTTGTGGGAGAGCATGCGGGCCTCTTCCTGGGCCAGCACGACCACCCGCCGGGCTCGGTCAGTGAACCGCTCGAACATGCGTATCGCTCCTCAACGCGGAAAACAGGGGCGCCCCCTCGGGCTCGGCGGGCGTCGCCTCTTCCAACTGGTCTCCCAGCCTACGTGTTCCCAGGCCCACACACCCGCCGTCCGCCCACAGCGAACAGCGAGGCGTTCCACGCCGCAGGCGGGGGCAGACTCGGCGGGAACTAGTGAGCCGCCTCGAAGGCCTCGCGGATCTCGGACGGGATGCGACCCCGGTCCGGGACCTTGTGGCCGTTGGAGCGGGCCCAGTCTCGGATCTCGCGGGCGCTGGTGCCCATCTGGGTACGCCGCTTGGCGGCGGCGCTGCGACCACCGGCCCGGCGGCCCGCGGCGACGTACTTGGCCAGGGCGTCGCGCAATGCCTTGGCGTTCTTGGCGTTCAGGTCGATCTCGTAGCCGCGTCCGTCGAGGGCGAAAGCAACGGTCTCGGCGGCGTCGCCACCGTCGAGGTCGTCCTCGAGCGTGATGTGCACTTTCTGCGCCATGTTCAGGCTGTCCTTTCGAGGCGTGGTGGACCCGCGATAACCGGGCCGTGCCGGCGTCCGTTCGTAAAACGTATCGGAGCAGGCGATAAGTGACAAACCGACGCGCTCGGGGTTCGGTTAGGCGGCGATATCGGGGCTTTTTGCGCCCGAACTACGGTCAACCACGGGTCCGGGCGACCATTTCCATCGACGTGGCGGGCGGCGTAATTCGACCATGCACAATTCGGCTCGATATGACTCCCCGACGAAGTGATGCACCGAATTCCACGTCGAACGTGATGGCTGCGGCCAGGAGCGCGGTCATCGCAGATCCAGCCCCAGGTCGAAGACCTTCACGGAGTGGGTCAGGGCTCCGACGGAGATGAAGTCGACGCCGGTCGCCGCGACCTCGCGGGCTCGGTCGAGGGTGAGACCTCCGGACGCCTCGAGCGTGGCGCGGCCGGCGGTGATGCGCACCGCCTCGGCCATGGTCGCGGCGTCCATGTTGTCGAGCAGGATCTCGATGCAACCGGCGTCGAGGAGCTCGCGGAGCTGGTCGAGGTCGGTCACCTCGACCTCGACTCGCAACCCGGGGTTGGCCGCGCGTACCAGCTCGTACGCCCGCACCACTCCGCCGGCGGCGAGCACGTGGTTGTCCTTGACCATCGCCCTGTCGGAGAGGCTGAACCGATGGTTCGCGCCACCACCGCAGCGCACCGCGTACTTCTGGAGCGCGCGGTAGGTCGGCAGGGTCTTGCGGGTGTCGAGCACCCTGGCACCGGTGCCCTCCACCGCGGCCACCCACTGGCTGGTCGCCGTCGCGACCCCGGACAGGTGGGAGGCGAAGTTCAGCGCGGTCCGCTCGGCGGTGAGCAGGTCCTGCACCGGCCCCGAGACCGTCATCACCACGTCGCCCGCAGACACCATGGTCCCGTCGGGGACCCGCCCCGAGACCTCGATCTCGGACCCCATCGCGTACGCGAAGACGAGCTCGGCCACGGCCAATCCGGCCACGACGCCCGCCTCGCGTGCGCCGATGTCGCCCGTGCCCACGCCCATCGGCGGCATCGCGCTGCTGGTCACGTCGGTGCTGCCGTCGGGGAGATCCTCGTCGAGTGCGCGAACGACCATGGCATAGACGTCATCCGGGTCAAGCCCGGCCTGGGCCAGCTCCTCGAGCAGCCCGGCGGCGAGGCCGGCGTACGCCGTCCTGGCGATCACGACCGCACCTCGACCGGAGAGTCGGTCGCGGGAGACGGATGGAACCCACTGTGGCGACGCTCGCCGACCAGCATCCAGTCGAGGTGACCGGCCCAGGCCGCGTCGTCGCGGTCGGGGAAGTCCTCGCGCCAGTGGGAGCCGCGCGTCTCCTCGCGAAGCAGAGCGGCTCCCGCCAGGAGCGTGCTGACCGTGTGCAGGTTCGTGGTCTCCCAGGCGTCCTGGTCGATCCCGGTCACCGGTGCCTGGGCCAGCGCGCCGAGCGAGTCGAGCGCCGTGCGGAGACCGTCCGCCGAGCGCAGCACACCGGCCCGAGACGTCATCTCCTCCTGGAGTGCGCGCCGGGTGGGACCGTCGACGAGCCCGGGCTCACGCGTGTCGGGGACCGCGTCGGACCACGGCCGCAGCTCGTCGGGCAGCACCTGGGCGATCCTCCGCGAGAAGACCAGGCCCTCGAGCAGGGAGTTGGAAGCCAGCCGGTTGGCGCCGTGGACGCCCGAGCAGGCGACCTCGCCGGTGGCGTAGAGGCCAGGCAGCGAGCTGCGCCCCCAGATGTCGGTGGCCACGCCACCAGAGGCGTAGTGGCACGCCGGCGCGACCGGGATCAGCTCGGTCACCGGGTCGACGTCGTACCTCCGGCATGTCGCGAGGATGGTGGGGAACCGCTTCTCCCAGAACGCCGTCCCGAGTTGTCGCGCGTCGAGCCACATGTGCGGGTGACCGGTCTCGATCATCTGCCGCGTGATCGCCTTGGCGACCACATCGCGAGGCGCCAGGTCGGCCAGCTCGTGGACCCCCCGCATGAAGCGGCGTCCCTCCCAGTCGACGAGGAACGCGCCCTCGCCCCGCACGGCCTCCGAGATCAGTGGCTGCTGACCTCGCGAGTCCGGTCCGAGCCACATCACGGTCGGGTGGAACTGCACGAACTCCAGGTCGCGCAGGACGGCGCCCGCCCGGTACGCGAGCGCCATCCCGTCACCGGTGGCCACCGCCGGGTTGGTGGTCTGGCTGAAGACCTGGCCCAACCCTCCACTGGCCAGGACCACCGCGCGACACCGGACGGCGCCGATGCCGTCGCGCTGTCCTTCACCCATCACATGGAGGGTCACGCCGGCGACGCCGCCGTCGTCCGCGAGCAACAGGTCGACCGCGAGCGCATGCTCGACCACCTCGATCTCCGGCGCCCGGGCGACGGCCGCAATCAGCGCCCGTTGGATCTCGGCACCGGTCGCGTCGCCGCCGGCGTGCGCGATCCGGTCGCGATGGTGCCCTCCCTCGCGGGTCAGGCTCAGCTCGCCGTCGGGGTGCAGGTCGAAGTTCGCGCCGAGCTCGATCAGCTCCCGGACCGCCTCTGGTCCCTCGGTCACCAGGACCCGGACTGCCTCGGCATCGCACGCCCCCGCACCCGCGACGAGGGTGTCGCGCTCATGCTGCTCGGGGGTGTCTCCAGGACCCAGGGCGGCCGCGATGCCACCCTGCGCCCACTGCGTCGAACCCGCGTCGAGCACGTCCTTGGTGACCACGAGGATCTTGTCGACGCGCCCGCGCAGCCGCAGGGCGGCGGTCAGGCCGGCGATCCCGGAACCGATCACAACCACGTCGGCGTCCACCGACCAGCCCGGCCCCGGAGCCGCGAGGCGGCCGACCACTCGTCGTTCGGTCACGCTAGGAGGCTACTGACCAGCGGGCGAGCCGCTGACACTCGCAGAGCCTGCCTCACCCAAGGTCAGCGGCAGGTTGTCGATGAGGCGTGTGGTGCCGAGCCGCGCGGCGACCAGGATCCGAGCCGCCACCGACTCGGCCGGGTGCGGCTCGACGACCTCGTCCAGGTCGGGCGTACGGATCACGAGATAGTCCAGGTCGAGCTCGGACTCGGGGACCTCGTCGAGGACGCGCATCGCGGCCCACCGCGCGGCCGGCAGCCCGAACGCGGCGCGCTCCTGCGCGGCGTACAACGCACGGCTGAGCACCGTGGCCCGTTGCCGGTCGTCGGGGCTGAGATAGCGGTTCCGGCTCGACAACGCCAGACCGTCGGGCTCGCGGACAGTCTCGGCACCGACGATGTCGACGCCCAGGCACAGGTCCTGGCTCATCCGGCGGACGAGCACGAGCTGCTGGTAGTCCTTCTCGCCGAACACAGCCAGGTCGGGCCGCACCAGCCCGAAGAGCTTGGCCACGACCGTGAGGACTCCGCGAAAATGGCCCGGTCGCGAGGCGCCCTCGAGGGCAGTGCCGAGCGGCCCGGGCTCGACGGTCACCACCGGATCTCCGCCCGGGTAGACCTCCTCGAGCGCCGGCGCGAAGACCAGGTCGACCCCCTCGCGCTCGCAGATCGCCAGATCGGCCTCGAAGGTACGTGGGTAGCGGTCGAGGTCCTCGCCCGCGCCGAACTGCAGCGGGTTCACGAAGATGGTCGCCACCACCGGCCCGGCACCGACCCGCTCGCGAGCGGTGCGGAACAGGCTCGCATGCCCTTCGTGCAGGGCGCCCATCGTGGTGACGACGCCGACGGTCGCCCCCTCGCGTCGACGAGGCGCCAGGGCGTCGGCGAGCTCCTCGCGCGTCGACGCGAGGTGGGGGCGTGGGCTCATCGCAGCGGCGTACGACGGGCGGGTTCTGCAGCCGTGCGGACCGCGTCGTCGAGAACCCGCCGCATGGCCGATGCTCGGATCGGCAGCACCCGGCCGTCGGTCACGACCCGATCGAGGGTGGCGCGGGCGAGGGCGACGTATGACGGCAACGTGTCGGGCGCGGTGCGGGCCAGCTCGGCCAGATGGGCGCGCACGGTGTTGACGTCGCCGCGCACGATCGGGCCGGTCAGCGCGCTGTCGCCGTCAGCGAGGGCGTTGTCGAGCGCGGCCTGGAGGAGTGGGCGCAGGATCGCGGCGGGGTCGTCGGCACCGGCGGCACTCAGCAGCTCCATCGCCTGGCTGACCAGGGTGACCAGGTGGTTGGCGCCGTGGGCGAGGCCGGCGTGGTAGAGCCCACGGAGCTCCTCGGGCACCCACATCACGTTCGCGCCGAACTCGGCCACGAGGTCAGCGGCCCACGCCCGTTCGTCCGGCCCGGCGGTGACGCCGAAGACGCAGTCCGCGAGCCTGTCGAGATCGCGAGCGGTGCCGGTGAAGGTCATCGCCGGGTGGAGCGCCACCGGCCGGGCACCGACCCGGGTCGCCGGCTCGAGCACCCGCAGTCCATGGCTGCCGCTGGTGTGGACGACGATCTGGCCCTCGCGGATCGCCCCGCTGGCGGCCAGCTGGGTGACGACGTTCTCCAGCATGTCGTCAGGGACCGTCAGCAGCAGCACGTCGCTGGCTCGGGCGACGGCTGTCGGCTTGGCCATCGGGACGCCGGGCAGCAGCTCGGCGGCGCGACGTCTCGATGCGTCGGACTCACCGGCGACCGAGACGATGACATGGCGGCGCGAACGGAGCGCGGCGGCGAGCACGGCGCCGACTCGACCAGCACCGATCACGCCGACACGCAGCGACGAGCTCGAGATCATGTCGACCTTTCGTTCCGGTCCGGGCGCTCGTCCAACGGTACGCCGCGGCATCTCGCGGTCGGTAGGCGCAGCGGCGACCTCGTGATGTGACGTTCACGACGTCACTTTCCCCGGGCCATGCCACGCGTCGAGCTGGCGCTGCCGCTCTGACAGGATGCCGACCATGGATGCCAGCCCCACCCGGCCCCGACGGATCGCTGTGCTCCTCGCCGGCGGGGTCGGAGTCCGGATCGGGCTGGACATCCCGAAGCAGCTGCTCAAGGTGGCCGGCAAGACGCTCCTCGAGCACACCCTCGCCGTCCTGGACCAGCACCCCCTGGTCGACGAGGTGATCGTGATGATGGCACCAGGTCACCTCGACGCGGTGCGGGCCATCGTCCGCGCCGGGAGCTACGACAAGGTGTCGGCGATCGAAGAGGGCGGGCCGAGCCGGAACGAGACCACGCAGCGCGCGCTGGCCGCGATCGGTGACGACGAGACCCACGTGCTCTTCCACGACGCGGTGCGCCCACTGCTCTCGGCCCGGATCATCACCGAGTGCTTCGAGGCGCTGAAGGAGCATCCCGCGGTCGATGTCGCGATCCCCTCCGCCGACACCATCATCGAGGTCGGACCCGACAACACCATCCGCAACATCCCCCCGCGTGCTGCACTCCGTCGCGGTCAGACGCCGCAGGCGTTCCGGTCCTCGGTCATCCGTCGCGCGTACGAGCTGGCCGACCAGGACCCCTCGTTCGAGGCGACCGACGACTGCACTGTGGTGCTGCGCTACCTGCCCGACGAGCCGATCTGGGTGGTCCGGGGAGACGAGCGGAACATGAAGGTCACCGACCCGATCGACGTCTACCTCGCCGACAAGCTGTTCCAGCTCGCCCACACCGAGCCACCCGAGAGCGTCACCGAGGACGACTACCGCGCTGCCCTCTCCGGCCGCTCGGTCGTGGTCTTCGGGGGCAGCTACGGCATCGGCGCCGACATCTGCCGGCTGGCCGAGCGGTACGGCGCCCGGGTGTTCTCCTTCAGCAGATCGTCGACCGGCACCCACGTCGAGCGCCGGACCGACCTGGTCGCCGCGGCCGAGCAGGTGCTTGCCGAGACCGGTCGCATCGACCACGTCGTCAACTCCGCCGGCGTGCTGCCCCGCGGCACGCTGGCCGAGACCAGCGAGGAGACGGTCTATTCCGCCACCGACGTCAACTACCTCGCCCCGGTGTTCATCGCGCAGGTCTTCCACCCCCACCTGTCGGCGACCGGCGGCTCCCTGCTGTTGTTCACTTCCAGCTCCTACACCCGCGGGCGCAGCGGGTACAGCCTCTACTCCTCGGCGAAGGCCGCGACCGTCAACCTGACCCAAGCGCTGGCCGACGAGTGGGCCGGCGACGGTGTGCGGGTCAACTGCATCAACCCCGAGCGGACCGCCACTCCCATGCGGGCGAAGGCCTTCGGCCAGGAGCCGGCTGACTCGCTGCTCGAGTCCGAGGTCGTGGCCAGGACATCGCTCGACGTGCTGGTCTCCGGCTTGACCGGCCACGTGATCGACGTACGCCGGGAGACGCCGGTCGGCTGACGGGCCTCCCGCATAGTCCGTATGGACTAGATCGACTGGTCCCGATGGACCAGGTCGACGCCGTTCGATTGGCCCTCCTGGGCCATCTTTGGCAAAGCCTGAACTGGATCCTCAGTGACGCTGAGCGCGCGCTTCTACGGTGCAGAGCGTCGCGGGAAATGCCCGCGCCCCTCTGCCCCCCGGAGGACCCCCCATGTCGCTGTTCCCAGCGCGCCGCCGACAAGCGACCCTCGGGCTCGGCCTGCTCAGCCTGGTCGCTGGCGCGTTGCTCGCGGCGGCTCCGGCGCAGCTCATGACGGCGGCGCACGCGGACGACCCGGTGACGGCACCCCTACAGATCGGCAGCTACAACATCCGGGCGGGTGAGTCTCTCTCGAGTTTCCAGGCGGGCGTCGAGTTCATCATGGGGAAGTCCGACATCACCGGTCTCCAGGAGGCGGCCGGGAACCCCCGCCACAAGTACCTCGTCAGCAACCCCGATTGGCGCGTTTACATCCCACCCGGCAACAAGCAGGTCCCCATCGTGTGGAACCCGCGCGCGTTCGAGGTGATCTCGGCGAGCGAGTTCAAGCTCGCCGACGGTGCGCGGGTGGAAGACGTCCCTCATGACAACCGCACCGTGTACAAGGAGGCGACGTGGGCCGCCGTGGCACGCATGCGCCAGATCTCGACCGGTTACGTGTTCACGTTCATCAACGTCCACCTGATTCACGGCGCCATCCAGGGCGGCAAGCCGGTGCCGAGCCGGCCCCTGCTCTACGCCCTCTTCACCAAGCAGGTCGCCTCGCTGCGGGCGCAGATCGCGAGCCAGCAGGCATCGGGGCTACCGGTCTACGTCACCGGCGACTTCAACATCGGGTATGCCCAGGATCGGAAGGTCGAGCTGAAGAAGAACCCTTACCGCAACCTGACCGGGCTCCGGGAGGTCGCCACCTGGCAGAACAAGCCGCTCTCGGCCAAGGGCACCTTCATGGATCCCGTCTGCAGGCCGGGCGTCAAGTACTGCGGCTCCTACATCGACCAGACCTGGGGCCCGACCGGGTCGACCTACGCCAAGGTGTTCACAAAGATCGTCCACTCCGACCACTACCCGATCCGCTCGACGTACCTGATCCCGGTGCCGGCGGGGTACGTGCCGCCTACCGGCACGGTCGGTTTCGCGACGACCCACGTGACGTCGCGCGAGTGGAACAAGCCCTGGCAGAGCCGCCAGAACCCCATGGTCTTCCCGCTCACCGGCGACCTGACCCACGGATTCGCCACCGTGGCGGTCACCGGCGGGAACGCTGTGGAGGGCAAGGACTTCACCCTCGACGAGACCTCGCTGTACGACGACGACCCAAGCAACGACCGGGTGGTCGTCGAGACGGTGCCCAACCTCTCGCGCAACAGCGACAAGTCCTTCACCCTCAGCCTGGTGGACCCCTTCAACACCACGATCACCCAGGCCACGGCCACCGGAACGATCGTCGACGACGACTGACGCCTGGGCTGTTGCCCGGGATCGTGAGTCAGCGGCGCGACAACTTGCGCCGCGCGCGCGTCGCGACAACGCGGAGCAGGTCACGCCCGCCGACCTCGCCGACGGGACGCGAGTCCAGGTTGCGCGGCGCCGTAGCCGGGACCGCTGGCGGCGCTGCTGCGGCGCTGCGTTCGTTCTCGGCGAACGCATCCGCTCGTGCCTGGACCTTGCGCCGCTCGGTCTCGAGTGCGTCGTGGGCGATGTCGGTGGAGTCGGCGTACAGGCGCGCGTAGCGCTCGGCCTGGACGTCGAGGTCGGCCGACGCAGCCGCGTCGTCGCCGTGTCCGGCCTGCAGCGCCTGCAGATCGGTCCAGATCGCGTCGGCGATCGAGACCAACCGGTCGGGGACATCGAGGTCGTCCCAGGTGACCGCATGCCGGCGCAGGTCTGGGTCGATGAAATCGTCGACCGCCGACTTCTCACCGGCTGCGACGTCGACGTCGTAGGTGAGCCCGAGGTCCTCGGCCAGACTGACCAGTACGGGACGCCAGTCCGTCAGCAGGTCGACGTAGGACACGAATGCCCGGGTCGTGCCGCGCGTACCGCGCTCGCTGACCAGTGAGCTGTTGACCCACCGAGCGACGTTGAACGTCTGGTAGGCGCGTTGTTGATCGCGGTCCGTGGACCGCGAGTAGTACGTCGCTCGGCTGCCCACGACCTCGGCAGGGTGACGCAGCATCGACACGAACCTGATGTCGAACCCCATCTCGGTCGCGACCTCGCGCCACAGCGGCTGGGCCCAGACGGTGCGGGGATCCTTGACGACCACCTGCTCGTGATCGCGGCTCTCGCGCTCGAGGAACCCGCGGAGCTTGCGACGCATCTGGTGGGTCACCGCGGTCTGCGCGGCGCCGAATGCCTGCGGCCGACCATCGAAGTCATTGATGCCCGCCGCCGCGGTGATGCGCTTGTGGAACTTCACCGACCACCGGGACTCGAAGAAGCCCTTGGGGTTGGAGTCGTTGGCACCGAGGTAAGGCCCCGGGACGTGCAGCCCGAGGTGGTGGAACGTCCCTGACATGGTGCTGGTGCCGCTGCGCCCCGTGCCGGTGATCAGGACCAGGGTGGTCACGAGAGGCTCCGGCCAGGCAGTCGACCGCGCGCGGAGGACAGACGACCGCGCAGAGCACCCGGGACCCAGGACGACTCCAGCTGGCTCGTCCTCGCGCGCAGCTTCGCGAGCTCCTGCTCCGCCAGTCGCAGGCGCTGCGCGGTGCGGCGTTCGGCCCGCGCCTCGGCGCGCTGTCGGGCTTTGGCCCGGACCTTGCGCCTGGCCTCGACCACGGCTGCCCTCCGGTCACGCATGATGTGGGAACGCGCGACGTCGAGCGCGTCGCGGTGGAGCGCGTCGTACTCCTCGCGCAACTCGTCCAGTCTGGCAACCCGCTCCGGCGAGTCGCCATGGTCGGCCACGTCCCCGAGGGCCTGGAACGTGGCCTCACCGAGCTCCCTCAGGACCCCCGGCACGAGCGAGTCGCCCCAACCGGTCTGCCGCCGCCGCAGGGTCGGGTCGATGAAGTCGTCGACCGGGTGTGGGGTGACGTCCGGGGCCGGATCCAGCCGGAGCCCGAGCTGGTCGCGCACCCGCCCGGCCTCGGTCCGCCAGTCCGTGGTCAGGTGGGAGTAGTGGACGAGCGCCCGCGTTCGCCCGCGGGTCAGCCGCTCGGTCAGCAGCGCGACGTTGACCCAACCGGCCACGTCGCTCGCCCCACGGGTGTGGTAGAACTCCGTCCGGCTCGAGGTCACCTCAGAGGGATGACGCAACATCATCACGAACCCAGGCGCCTCCCCGAGCTCGGTGGCGACGTCCAACCAGAGGTCGCAGAACCAGATCAGGCGCGGATCCTTGATCACCAGCTGCTGGTGCTCGGCCAGGCATGCGCCGAGCCAGGTGCGCAGACTGCCGCGCACGATCTCGTCCGCCAGCACAGACGACAAGGCGTCGGGGGCGTCCGGGTCGGAGTCGAGGTTGCGGACGCGGACGGACTGGAGGAGCTCCATGTGGAAGTCCACCACCCATTGCGGCTCGTAGAAACCAGACGGATTCGAGTCCTCGGGCTCGATCGGATCCGGGACGTCGAACCCGCTCAACGCCAGCGTCCCGGCCATCGTGCTGGTGCCGCTGCGCCCGGGCCCCAGGACGAGGACGATCCGCCGATCGGGAGTAGGCACCTCGCCATCTCCTTCTGTCATCCGGGGCCGGGCACGTGGCCCGCCCGAGTGTGTCATGCGTCTCCGCGGGGCACGAAGACAGCATCCACCAGTCGTGCGCCGGCTCGGCCGTCGTCCAGATCGAGGTAGTCGTCGTGGAACTTCTGGTACGCCGGGGCGTACCGTTCGCGTAGCGCCGCCAGGTCGCTGAGAGCGTCCACGACCTCGTCGGTCGTCGTCACGAGAGGGCCGGGCGCTGTCGGTTCGAAGTCGAAGAGCCAGCCCCGGCTGTCCTGGTAGCGCTGCAGATCTGGCACGTGGAAGATCATCGGCTTTCCGGTGACCCCGAAGTCGAACCGCAGGGAGGAGTAGTCGACGACGGCTGCGTCCGCAGCCAGATAGAGGTCGGACACCTCGGGGTAGTCCGTCACGTCAATCGTGCCGGGGCGGTGGCCGATCCGGTGCTTGGTGCGTGCATTGAACGCGTGGCCGCGGATCAGGAAGACCGTGTCGTCCCCGAGTCGGCTGTGGGCACGTGCGAAATCGAAGAAGGACGGCATCACGGCCTGGTTGTCGTCGCGCGACATGTAGTCCCGGAACGTCGGGGCGTAGAGGACCGCGGTCTGCTCGGGTCGTACGCCGAGCGACTCGCGCACCGCGGCACGGACCTGGTCGGCTTCGTCGGAGAGCAGCACGTCGTTGCGCGGGTAGCCGATCTCCAGGACCTCGCCGTCGTAGCCGAAGTCGCGCCGGAGCAGGGGTGTCGCGTACGTCGCCGGGGAGACGAGGTAGCTCCACTCCGCGGCTCGCCGGTCGTAGGACTGCATCTGTGCCTGGGAGAAACCTTGCTGCTCCCAGTGGGGCCGGCCCATCTGCTTGAACGGGTAGCCATGGAAGGTCTGGATGATGACCTGACCGGCGGGCGGGCGGTGGAAGTCGGGCTGGTACATGTTGTCGAGGTAGTAGGACACCGATCCAAGAAGGCGGTACCACTCCTCGGAGTTCACGATGACCGGGATGCCGCCGTCCGGCACGACGACGGAGTGGTCCTGCACCGCCCAGTAGACCGGGAGGTCCGCGCCCCGTCGGCGCAGCTCCTGCTGCACCGACACCCCGCTGTCGGTCGCCAGCTCACCGAAGTACGAGCGGACCAGCAGGCCGCGGTGCGGCTTTCCGGCGTACGGCGTGGCGGCGGCGTGGCGGAAAATGTTCTGCGGGTACTGACCGCGCGCACGCCCGATCGGCCGCTGCAAGGTGATCCGGGTGAGCGACTCCGGGCCGCGCACGACTCTGCCCTCGTGGACGTCGGTGGCGACGGGGACGGGGAGCTCCGAACCGAGGTCGGCCGAGACGGCCAACGGAACCTCGTGGACCCTCGTCGTCCCACCCGACTCGACGGTCACCTGGGCGGAGAGATCATGGTCGCCGACCGGGAGGGGGCGTAGACCGAACCGATAGACCTCGTGGCGCAGTGGCAGCTCCGCCTCGAACCGGCCGTCGAGGAGCTTCACCGTTTCGGACGAGGAACGGGTCTTCTTGTGCCGGGTGAGCACCCGCACCGTGGTGGCGCCGGGACCGGTGACCTGGCCGCTGACCACCACGTGCTCACCACGAACGGCCACCTGCTCGGCCGTGGCTCCGAGCCGGCGTTCGGTGACGACGAGGGCCCCGTTGCGGTCTGGCTCCGGAGCCAAGGTCGCCTCGTGGGGCTGCTTGGCGAGACTCCCGGCAGGGACCAGCGTCCGGCGCTCGCCACCCCGGGCGCGTCCCTCGACGCGCCACGTCGCGACCTCGCCGGGGCCGAGACCACCGGACGACGGGACGCTCACGTCGAAGCGGCGGTCCGAACCGACCCTGGTACCCGGCGTACCTCCGGGCCCGATGACAACCACCTCCGTGATGTCGCCGGCTCCCGGACCCGACAGCCGACCCGACAATCGGCGTCCCTCGACCGTGAGGTCACCCACGTGGATGCCCGCATGGTCGACGCGGAGGACGACCGGGCGACCGAAGCGCCAGTCGGCGATCAGGCGCCCGCCGTCCGGCAGGCCGGCAGCCGGTACGGCACCGGCGGAGCCCGATCGGATCAGGCGCGAGACCTCGCGGGTGACCGTGAAGCCGGCCACCTCGACCCGGAGCAGGAGGCCCCACTCGTCGTCGGCCCGGCTCGCTGCCAGAACCTCGGTGACCGGAACCCGCGCACCGAAGGTCCCGGGCCGGTAGTCACACCAGGCGTCGTCGGTGGGCGGGGGGAACGCCGTCGGAACCGGCCCGTCAGAGGCGAACGTGCGGTCCTCGCCGGTCCGGCGGTTGCGGAGGACGACGCTCGTCGTCGCCTTGTGGTGAGTCAGGTCGACCTTGCGGACGAACGCCCATCCGGCTAGGACGCAGTCGACCTGGCCGTCCTCGCGCACCTGCCAGTGGAAGTTCTCGATCGCGTGCGACAGGCGCAGCTGGTCGGCGTCGTAGCGGAACATGGCAGGGTCGATCCGGGGGTCGTCGACGAAGGGCAGCTCGACGACCACACCCTCGGGCTCCACCCGCGCCGGCCACTGGTCGGTCCGGAACGCGTGGCCGCTGCTGAACTCACGGGCGTCGTCGCGGCGATTCTGCAGGGCGAGCGTGATCAGCACCCGTCGTGCCGGACCGGTGGCGCGCCAGATCTCCGGCGACGCATCGTCGGTGAAGGACCGCACGGCCGCGACCAGCTCACGCCAGTAGTCCTCGTCGAGGACACCGGGGCTGCGCAGGTACCAGTGGAAGTGCGCGTCGAACAGGGTCTGTAGCCAGCCGTCGTAGATCGCGGGCGAGCCCTCCGCACGCAGCACCCGACGGGTCTCGGTCCAGGCTTCGATGCGTTGTCGTAAGTCCTTGAGCGTGGCGGTCTGCTGGCTGATGGAGCTCTGGTCATCGCGCATGCGGTAGCGGTAGACGACGTCCGGGATCACATCGACGGAGCCAGCACGAGCGAACAGCTGCGTGATGATCGGCTGGTCCTCGTAGGCCACCCCCTCGCGGAACCACAGCGCCTGGCGCTCCCAGAAGTCGCGCCGGAACAGTTTGTTCCACGTGTAGAGATTGCGCAGCAACGGGAGGAAGTCCTCGATCGCGATGCGGTCACGAGGCTCGCTCTGGATCTCGACGACCCAGTCCGGCGTCCAGGTACGGGCGGTGTCGAACCGCTCCACGGCGCCGACGACCATGTCGGAGCCGGTACGCCGGGCGGTCTCGACGAGCCGGACGAGCGCATCCGGGGGGAGCAGGTCGTCGGAGTCGACGAACGTGAGGAACTTCCCGCGGGCGGCACGGACACCGGTGTTGCGGGCGGCGCCGAGCCCGCCGTTCGGGCGGGTGAGGAGCCGGACGCGGGGGTCGCGGCGTGCGTACTGCTGGGCGATCACGCGCGATCCATCGGGGCTGCCGTCGTCGACCAGCAACACCTCGAAGTCGGTGAAGGCCTGTCCGAGGATCGAGTCGAGACAGTCCGCGAGGTAGGCCTCGACGTTGTAGAAGGGGACGATCACGCTGACCGCGGGACGCAGGATCCGCGACCGGACGCGTCGTGCGAGCCTGGTGGAGGCGGCGCGACGCGCCACCCGGTACAACGCCGGACGGCGGCGCAGCTCGTCCACCAGTCGACTCACGGCGCCGAAGTTACCGGACCTCGCGATCGGTCTCGGCATCGGCGAATGCGCCCGGTCCGTCCAGCACGTCGACGAAACGCGACGCCGCCTGCCCGTCCTGGTAGGGGTTCACCCGGGCATCGAAGTCGGCGATCCGACCGGCCCAGGCCGAGGCGAGCCTCGGTACGTCGCGCAGGTGTGCGACCACCTCGTCGGTCGTCCGCACCAGCGGACCTGGGGCGGTCTCGGCGAACGGGATTAGGAAGCCCCGGACTCCCGACGTGTAGTCCTCGAGGTCGGGCACGAGGAAGACCATCGGTCGCCTGGTCTGGGCGTAGTCGAAGCGCAGAGACGAGTAGTCGAGCACGGCGACGTCGGATGCCAGGACGAGCTCGTTGATCTCGGGATGGTCGGTGACGTCGACGACACCGGGTCGCGACGGACCTGGTTCGTGGAACCGGTGTCCACGCAGGAGGATCACGTGCGAGTCGCCGAGCGCGGCCGCCGCGGCGTGGACGTCGAGGTGCTCCGACATCGCGGCAGCCCGGGGCCGGGTGGCCAGGTGGTCACGCCAGGTGGGTGCGTAGAGCACCGCGGTCTGGTCCGGGCGTACGCCGAGCTGCCGCCGCGTGCGGTCCCGCACCGTGTCCGCGTCGGCCGAGTGCAGGGTGTCGTCTCGTGGATAGCCGTGCTCGGCGGCCGGCCCGGTGTAGCCGTACTGCTGCCGGTAGACCTCCGTCATCTCCGGGGTCGGGGTCGAGATCAGGTCCCACGTCTCGACGCTGCGGCGCCGCATGATCGCGACCCGGCGCGGTGGCAGGTCCCGCGCCCGCCACTGGGACTCGCCCATCGCCTTGGCTGGGTAGCCGTGGAAGCACTGGACGACGAGCTGGTCGGGCCGGCGGCGGTACCACTCCTCGAGCTCAGTGTTGGTGACGAGCACCCGGGCCGTGCCCAGCACGTCGTACCACTCGCGCGAACCGATCACGATCGGCCGTGCGTCCGGAGGCGACCAGTGGCCGTGGTCGAGGATCCCCCAGGCCACAGAGAGGTCCGGACGTCGCCGGCGGAGCTCCTCGTACACTGCCAGAGGGGTGTCGGTGGCGGACCGGCCGGCAAAGCTCTCGAAGTACCAGAGGTCGGGTCGCGTCGGCCGGTCGTCGACGGCGTACGCCGCCCGCAGCCGTTGCTGGCCGAAGGCGCCGAGCTCGTCGTCCCAGCGGGGCGGCCCCAGGTGTATCTCGCCGACGCCGTCCCGGCCCGGCAGGACGCGCAGCCGGTGTCGTTCGCCGACCACCTCGACCGGCAGCGAGTCGCGCCAGGCCGCCGCGGCGACCAACCCACCCGGACGAGCCAGGTGGTACACCGCCGTCGCGAGCCAGACCGCCCGCCCGTAGAGGTCGCGGCGGGTGTCGAATGTGACGGTGCCGTCGCGGCCAGGCTCCCCCGGGATGTCTGTCCCCGGACCGCGGAGCCGGAGCCCGTCCGCCGGCCGGTCCAGCTGGACGACGAGCCGGTCGGAGTCGAGGAACACCGCGTGCACCACCGGCCCGGAACCGTCCGGAGCGGCCGTGCGTGGCGGGACCGCGGCGTGCGCCGAGCGCACCAGCCCGCCGACACGTGCCTCGACGCGCAGTTCCCGCGTGCCCGCCGGAACCGTCACCCGCGCGGCGCCCTCCGCGGCAGATTGGAAGCGGGTGCCGGCCCAGCGGTCGGCAGCCCGGTCCGGGCGATGCTCCACCACGACCGGGGTGCCGTCGGCTTCGGCGGCAAGCTCGAGCGGGTGCTCGGCCAGGTCGACTCCACCGACCCGTGCCCACATGTCGACGAGGCGTCCCTCGACGCCGTCCGTCACCCGCACGACCCGGATCCTCAGCCGTGTCTCGCTCTCGGCCAGCGCTCTGTCGGCGGCGGGCAGGTCGACCGAGCGCCAGACGGCTACCGGTCTCTCGTCGACGAGCTCGGTCGGTACGTCGTCGCCGAGTGACTCGAGCTCGGCGGCCAGCGCCTCCACCTCGTGACGCCGACCGGCCGCGGCCAGGCTGAGCAGACTGCGCGCCGATGCCCGCAGGTCGACGTCCTCGGACGGCTCGCTCAGCTCGACGAGGCGCCTCCACGTGTCGTCGTCGGCGCGCTCGGCGTCGATGAGGAACCGCGGCAGGATGACGTCGTACCAATGCTGGCGCCAGCCGGCCGCCAATGGCGTGCTCGTGACCACAGCCGCGACCCGGCTGTCTAAGTCGAGCCAGCGGTCGAGCTCCGGCAGCGGGCTCGGGCGTGCCCCGAAGGCACGGTGCCCACGGTCCGGGGCGAACGTGACGACCGAGCGGTCGAGCACGTCCACGGCCAGCTCGGGAAGGACGGCCGCCAGCGTGGGGGCGCAGAGCCAGTCGTCCTCGTCGGACAGCTCGAGACGGCGGGCCAGGTCGCGGGTGAAGGCCTTGTTCGCCACGGTCAGGTCTCCGGCAAGTGCCGCAGCGGCAGGCTGTGCCGAGACCGGGTGCGCATGTGCGTCCGCCTGGGCGCGCGCGAGCCAGGGCTCGGGTTCCCCGGCCTGCTCGAGGACGCCGGTGGCCAGGTCCGCGCCGGTCGTGACGAGCGAGCCGGTGAGATCGGAGACGGCGCGAGGTAGGAGTCGGTCACAGCCGCGCACCAGGACGACGTACCGCCCGGTGGCGGCGGCCGCACCCGTGCGCACCGCGGCGTACGCCGTCGCCGCGGGCGCGATGGCGCGGAACCGCGGATCGTCCGGCAGCTCCGCTGTCGCCGATCCGACCGGGCAGACCACCACGTCGAGCAGGGCGTGGCTCTGGCCGCGCACCGAGGCCAGGCACTCCTCGACGCGGTCGCCGTCTTCGGGGACGACGACGACCGAGACCAGGCCGATGTCTGCGCCGGACAGCCCGATCCGGCTGCCCACGGCGCCGAGCAGCCGCGCTCGCACCGGTCCCGGAATCCGCCCCAGAGCCGACCGTGCGATCTCGCGCAGGCGCGACGGGAGCGGCATGGGCCGACTCTAGCGACGCGGGGACGGGGGGTCCCCGACCTGCACAACTGGCTCAGAGCAGGCCGTTGTCCGACAGCCACTGCTGGGCGACGTCCTCCGGCTGCGCCCGGTCGACGGACACCTGTGCGTTGAGCTGGGTCAGGGCGTCCGTGGTGAGCTTCGACATCAACTCGTTCAGCGGGTCTGCCACGTCCGGGTGGGCCTGAAGGAACGAGGTTGACACCATGGGCACGAGGTTCTGCGCCGGCTGGATCTGCTTGTCGTCGGGCAGCAGCACGAGACCCTGGCTCTCCAGCGTGCCGTCGGTCGTGCTGGTCTCACCGAGCTGCGACTCGCCGCTCAGCACCGACTTGTAGGTCTGCGGGCTGGCGTAGCCGAGCGGCAGGATCTTGGTGATCTTGATGCCGTACGCCGACGACAGGCCGCCCTCGCAGTCGACCCGGCCCTCGCAGTCCGGGTGCGCGGCCAGGATGACGGACTTGCCCTTGAGGTCCGACAGCGTCTTCACGTTGTTCTGGTCGGAGTACTTCTTGGTCACGAAGAAGGCGTTGGTGTCTGTTGCGGCCGAGGGGTCGAGCAGGGTGATGCCGGCCTTGTCCAGCAGGGGCTTGGCCTTGTCGATGGTCTTCTGCGGATCGGAGACCGTGATCGGCTTGGCGTTGCTGCCGTTGTAGGTGCCGTTGAGGAACTCGACGATCGCCCCGGTGTACTCCGGCACCACGTCCAGCTTGCTGGGGAAGATCTTCATGTACACGTCACGGGTGCCCACAAGGTGGACGTCGGGGGTGTAACCGGCCTTCTGAAGCACCGCGGCGTACATGTCCGCCACGATCTCGGCCTCGGTGAAGTTCTGTCCCGAGATGCGAACGGTGCCCTTGTCCGTCGAGGCGGACGAGGGAGTGTCGGTTGCGGTTGAGCTGCTGCTGTCGGAGCTTCCGCAGGCCGTGAGCAGCGCGGCGCTGGCCGCCACCACCCCGACCATGAGACGTCGAGTCTGCATGGGAACTACTCTCACCTTCTGTGTCCCGCGTCGCGGTCGACGCGCGTGTCCGGTGCCCCCTTCGTGCCAGGGCGTGGACCGCCCATCATGGCCCAACGACCGTGGCGGTGCGACCCCCTGGAGGGGTGGCCCTGGTTGCGGTTCCCTTACGATTCGGGTCCACCGCACGCTCCACGAGCGCGCCACCGACCTCGAGCACGAGAGCCACGACCGCGACCACGATCGCCGCGGCGATGCCCTTGGGGTAGTCGGTGCGGTAGAAGCCTTCTGTGATCAGGGAGCCGAGGCCCGGCCCCGCGACGAGGGCGGCAATCGTCGCGGTCGCCCAGACCTGTACCAGCGCCAGCCGGATGCCCGAGACCACCAGCGGCATCGCCAAGGGGAGCTCGACCCGCCAGAACAGCTGCGTTCCCGTCATGCCCATGCCCCTGGCGGACTCCTTCACCGGAGCCGGGACCTCGCGGACCGCGACGTACGCGTTCGTGAAGAGCGGTGGCAGCGCGAACAAGGTCAGAGCGATCAGGGTCGCCAGTCCGGCGCGACCGTAGGGGCCGAACGTCGCGGTGCCCGGGTGGTCGAGGGTCACCAGGATCGCCAGGAGGGCGAAGGTCGGGACGGCCCGACCGACGTTGGTGATGTTCACCGACAGGAAGCCGGCCCGGCCGAGGTGACCGAGCCACAGCGCCAGCGTCAGCCCGATCACCATGGCCGCCAGGAGGGCGGTCACGCTGATCAGCAGCTGCTGCACCATGAGGTGCCACATCCCGTCGCTTCCGCCCCAGTTGGCGCCGGTGGTCAGGTAGTCCCAGGCGTCGCCGAGGTTCCTCATGCCAACCGCCTCCGGTGGGTCCACGGCGTGACCGCCCACTGGACGCCGACGATGATCGCGTCGAGCGCGACTGCCAGGACGACGCAGAGCACACTGGCCGCGAGGATCTCGGCCTTGAAGTCGTTCTGCACGCCGTCCTGGATCAGGTTGCCCAGCCCGCCGTACGACACCAGCGCGCCGACCGTGGTCAGCGCGACCGTCGAGACCGTCGCCACCCTCAGTCCGGCCATGATCACCGGGAGCGCCAGGGGCAGCTCGACTCGGAACAGCAGCCGCGTCCCGCCGTAGCCCAGCCCTCGCGCTGACTCACGAACCTCCTCGGGTACGCCGGTCAGGCCGGACAGCATGCTCCGGACCAGGATCGTGAGTGCGTACAGGGCGAGGCCGATGATGACGGCCTTGCCGCTGATGCCGGTGAACGGCACGAGCAACGGGAAGAGCGCGAGGCTCGGGATCGTGTAGATCATCGTGGCCGAGCCGAGGATCAAACCCTGCAGCCGGGGCAGACGCCTCGCCAGCAGCGCGAGCGGGAACGCGATGATGATCCCGAGCAGGAGCGCCCATGCAGTGAGCTGCAGGTGCTGCCACATCGCCGACGTCAGATCGTGGTGGCGATCCTTGAGATAGTCGGTGCAATACCACTTGTTCACCAGCCGGCTGTAGCAACTCGGCTCGATCGAGATCCCGTCCTCCGCGAGTAGGGTCACGGGCATGAACGCTACCGCCCCCTCCGGGGAGCCAGCGCCCATCGAAACGATGATCCGGCTCGAGGGAGTCGGGAAGCGGTACGCCGACGGGACGGTCGCGGTTCACGAGCTCGACCTCGAGGTGGCGACCGGTGAGATGGTCTGCCTGGTCGGCCCGTCGGGCTGCGGGAAGTCGACGACGGTGAAGATGATCAACCGGTTGATCGAGCCGACCAGCGGCCGGATCTACCTCGAGGGTCGCGACGTGACCTCGGAGAACCCGGTCCAGCTGCGGCGACGGATCGGATACGTCATCCAGCAGATCGGGCTGTTCCCCCACCAGAAGATCTCCACGAACGTCGCCACGGTGCCGTCGTTGATCGGGACGCCGAAGGCACGGGCGCGAGCACGCGCCTTGGAGCTCCTCGACCTGGTCGGACTCGACCCCGCGACGTACGCCGACCGGTACCCGCGCCAGCTCTCCGGGGGCCAGCAGCAGCGAGTCGGTGTCGCGCGAGCGCTGGCCGCCGATCCGCCGGTGCTGCTCATGGACGAGCCGTTCGCGGCCGTCGACCCGATCGTCCGGGCCCGGCTCCAGGACGAGTTCCTCCGCCTGCAGGGCGAACTCGGCAAGACGGTCGTACTGGTCACCCACGACATCGACGAGGCCGTGAAGATGGGTGACAAGGTCGCGGTGATGGCCCAGGGCGGCCACCTCGCGCAGTTCGGGACGCCGGCCGAGCTGCTCGCTCATCCCGCCGACGACTTCGTGGCCGACTTCGTGGGGTCCACGACCGGCCTCCGCCGCCTCACCGTGACCAAGCTCGACCGCGAGCACCTCGAACCCCTCGACGGGATCGCCACCGGAGACCTCGGCGCGGCCATCGACCTCGACTCGACGCTCGAGCAGGCGCTCGCGGTGCTACTGCGCGACGACAAGCCGATGGTGGGTGTGAAGGAGGGCCCCCGGTTCGTCGGCGTCCTCACCCCCGCCGGCATCCACCGCGCCCTCCGCGCCTCCCTCACCGAGTCGGCGCGAACAGGCAGCTGAAAGGACGCCGAGTCGGCGCAAACAGGCAGCACAAACACGCCGAGTCGTCACATGACGACTCGGCGTTGGGAGCTCGTCAGGCGTGGCGGACTTGGGGCCAGGCGGTGGCGATGTCGAGCTCGGACTTGAGTACGTCGTTCTCGGAACGGAGCACGCCGTTCTCGTCCTCGAGCTCGGCGACCCGGACGATCGCCTCGGCGGCTCGCTCCTCGGACTCCTCGAGCGCGACTGCGAGACGAGTGCCCTCGGCCTCGGCCTCGTCGGCCCGGCGAGTCTCGGCCGTCAACCGGCGCGCCGACTCGGCGGCACGGCCCTGCGATGACACCACCGCGGACTCGAGCTGCGTGACCGCCTGCTCGGCCTGGCCCACCTTGGTCGTCATCGTGTCGACGAACGCTCGGTTCTCATGAGAGCGAGTCTCGGTGAGCGCACGGTAGGCCTGGGCCTGCTGAGCTCGATCGGCCGCGGCGTCGCGGCGCGACTGGATCAGCTCGGAGTGGATGATGCGGACGGCCGTGGCTCCGAGGACGACGGCGAGGACGGCAGCGACCGACACGAACGTGAGGGATGCGCTGAGGACGGCGCCGATGACGACGACCGCCGCGGTGATGACCAGTGCGGCAGCGAGCACCAAACGGGTGCTGCGCTGGCGACGACGAGTCTGTGGGGAAGACATGGGGAAAGGCTAGGGCTCGTCGTCCTCCGCGGGGACGCGACACGCGCGTTCGAGGAGCAGCCCTCCGACCACGACCAGGATGCCCGCGACACCCGCGCAGGCCGAGCGGAAGGCTCGCTGACCTGCGAGTTCACTGCTGTCGACGCCGAGCCAGCTGACGGCGTACCCGATGTAGACGCCGGCCGCGAGGGCGCCGACGTAGGCGCACGCGCGGGCCAGGACGAGCCGGTTCACGGCCTGGTGCGGGGAGAGCCGGGCGGGGTGCTGGGCGATGGTACGACGCGTGGACCACGCCGTCCCGACCAGGATCGCCGCCACCAGGACCAGGGCCAGTGGCTGGGCCCAGGGCACTTGGGGCGGTAGGCCGGTGCCCCGGTCGGCGATCGCGTGGAACATCCAGCCGCTGATCAGCCCGATCACTGCCCAGATGCACAGCCCGGCCGGGCTCATCGGGCGCAGCCGTCCCCCCGGCTCGGGCGGCTCGGGCAGGTCGTCCGGTGGCTCGGGCTCGGCGCTCACCGTGGGCTCACGACCGGCTCACCGCCCCAGCCTCATCGACAGAGACTCATTGCACCTGGAGCACGAGGTCTTCGCGCTTCTTCAGCCCGCTGGTGTCGCTCTTCTCCAAGAGGTCGGCCACCATGCCGGCGTCCGGGATCTCGGCGTCCGGCTCGACGTCGTACCAGGGCTGGAGCACGAAGGCACGCTCGGCGGCCCGCGGGTGGGGCAGCTGCATGACATCGTCGTCGCGCCGGCGGTCACCCACCACGATCACGTCGACATCGAGGGTGCGCGGGGCGTTGGGCTCGCCGGAGCTGCGGTCGCGCCCGAACGCGTCCTCGATGGCGTGGGCGCGGTCGAGGAGCCGGGTGGCGGCCAGGGTGGTGTCGAGCAGGACGACCGCGTTCAGGAAGTTCTCGGATCCCGCCGGCGCATCGATCGGCTCGGTCTCGTAGACCGGGGAGACGCCGGTGACCCAGACGTCGGGCGTGTCAGCCAGCGCGTGAATGGCGCCCTGCAGGCTGGTCAGCTTCTCGCCGAGGTTGGAGCCCAGGGACAGCACGGCCCGGCGGATCGGGCGCATCTCACCGGTCAGGGTGTCGGCGTCGATGATGTGCGGGTTGGGCGTCTCGGTCACGGTCGCACCTCACTGCTGGGGGACTGCTGGGGGTTCGATCGGGTGATCGTCAGCGTCACGTCGGCGAAGGTCGCCTCAATGGGGGCTCCGGGCTTGTGAACCGTGACCCGGGCCCATTCAACACGGCCGTCCAAGAGGCAGACGTTCGAGATGCGTTCGGCCAGGGTCTCGATCAGGTCGACCGGATCCGCCTCGACGGCGGCCTTCACCTGCGCGACGAGACTTCCGTAGTCCACAGTGTCGTGCAAGTCGTCAGAGTCGGCCGCCGCCCGGGTGTCCACGCCCAAGCTCAGGTCGATGACGAACGTCTGACCGTCGCGCCGTTCGTGCTCGAAGACGCCGTGGTGGGCGAAGCACTCGATCCCGGTGACGGACAGCTCGTCGGTCACTGCGCCTCCTCCCAGCGCTCGAGCGCGCGCAGCGCGTCGCGGCTGGAGCGTACGTCGTGCACACGCAGGCCCCAGACCCTTTGCTGCGCCAGGAGCACCGTGAGTGCCGTCGTCGCCGCGTCGCGGGCGTCGACACCTCGCGGCGACCCGTCGGCTCCGGCGAGCAGGGATCCCAGGAACGACTTGCGACTGGCGCCGACCAGCAGCCGGAAGCCCAGCGACTGCAGAGCCGGGAGCCCCGCCAGGAGCGCCCAGTTGTGGTCGGCCTTCTTGGCGAACCCGAGCCCCGGGTCGAGCACGATCCGCTCGTCGGCGATGCCGGCGGCCCGGGCCGCCTCGACCCGCTCGGACAGCTCGTCACGGACGGCCGCGACAACGCCGCCCGGACCGTCGTACGCCGCGAGGTCCTGCATCCGGTCGCTGTGACCGCGCCAGTGCATGCAGACGTACGTCGTCCCCGAGGCGGCGACCACGTCGAGGATCCTGGGGTCGGCCAACCCGCCGGAGACGTCGTTCACGATGGTCGCGCCCGAGGCGACCGACTGCTCGGCGACCTCCGACCGCATCGTGTCGACCGAGACCGTCGCCCCGCCGGACGACAGCTCGCGGATCACCGGGACGACCCGTCCGAGCTCCTCCTCCACGAGGGGCCGGGTCGCGCCGGGACGTGTGGACTCGCCACCGATGTCGAGGATGTCGGCGCCGTCGGCGAGCAGGTCGCGCCCGTGGGCGATCGCGGCGTCGGGAGTGGCCCACCGGCCACCGTCGGAGAACGAGTCGGGCGTCACGTTGACCACGCCCATGAGCACCGGGGGCGACGACCGCATCTCAGTCCGGCCTAACCCTTGTTGCTGTTGATCAGCGCCATCGCCTCGGACCTGGTGGCGGCGTTGTGCATCTGCCCGCGCACGGCGGACGTGATCGTGCGCGCACCGGCCTTGCGGACACCCCGCATGGTCATGCACAGGTGCTCGGCCTCGATCACCACGATGACGCCGCGCGCCTCGAGCCCCGCCACGAGGGCGTCGGCGATCTGCGTGGTCAGCCGCTCCTGCACCTGAGGACGCTTGGCGAAGACGTCGACGAGACGGGCGAGCTTCGACAGGCCGGTGATCTTCCCGCTGTCCGACGGGATGTAGCCGACGTGGGCGACGCCGGTGAACGGCACGAGGTGGTGCTCGCACATCGACCACAGCTCGATGTCGCGCACCAGCACCATCTCGTCGTGCCCGATGTCGAACGTCGTGGTCAGCACGCCGGACGGCGACTGGCGCAACCCCGCGGTCAGCTCGGCGTACGCCCGGGCGACGCGCCCGGGAGTGTCCTTGAGCCCCTCGCGCTCCGGGTCCTCGCCGATGGCGATCAGCAGCTCTTTGACGGCGGCAGCCGCACGGTCGTGGTCGAAGGGTGGGACGTCGGCGGCCGGCCGCTCCGCCCAAGCGATCGGCTCGGTCATGCCGGGCTCAGGCCGTAGGCGACGGTGGCTCGGGCGCCGGGCCGGGCGGCACCGGAGCGCCATGCACGTCGCCCCCGGGGCCGGGAGGCGTGAGGATCGCGCCGGCACCGGGCGGGGTGCCGTTGACCTTCGCCCGGTCACGGATCTCCTGCGGGATCTCCACCGGCGGGATCTCCGACGGGTTGCGGTCCGGCGACCCGGTCCACGCCGGCCGCGGAGGCCGCCTGCGCAGCGGCAGGAAGATGGTCGCCACCTGCTCCTTGTCGAGCGTCTCCTTGTCCATCAGCTCGAGGACGAGGCTGTCGAGGACGTCGCGGTTCATCTCGAGGATGTCGAACGCCTCCTGGTGCGCGTTCGCCAGCAGCTTCTTGGTCTCCTCGTCGACCGCGGCGGCGACCTCCTCGGAGTAGTTGCGGCTGTGCCCGATGTCGCGGCCGAGGAACGGCTCCGAGTTGCTCTCGCCGAGCTTGATCGCGCCGAGCCGGTCGGTCATGCCGTACTGGGTGACCATCGCGCGGGCCACGGCCGTCGCCTTCTCGATGTCGTTGCCGGCACCGGTGGTCGGGTCGTGGAAGACCATCTCCTCCGCGGCGCGGCCGCCCATCATGTAGGCCAGGGTGTCGAGCAGCTCGCTGCGGGTCTGGCTGTACTTGTCCTGGTCCGGCAGCACCATCGTGTAGCCCAGCGCGCGGCCGCGCGGCAGGATCGTCACCTTGTGCACCGGGTCGTTGCCCGGGAACGCCGCCGCGACTAGGGCGTGGCCGCCCTCGTGGTACGCCGTGATCAGCTTCTCCTTCTCACTCATCAGGCGGGTGCGCCGCTGCGGGCCGGCGATGACCCGGTCGATCGCCTCGTCGAGTGAGAAGTCGGTGATCAGCTTCTGGTTGGTCCGCGCGGTCAGCAGCGCTGCCTCGTTGAGGACGTTCTCCAGATCGGCTCCGGTGAAGCCCGGCGTACGGCGGGCGACCCCGAGCAGGTCGACGCCCGGTGCCAGCGGCTTCCCGCGCGCGTGCACCTGGAGGATCTGGTGCCGGCCGGCAAGGTCGGGTGCATCCACCGCGATCTGGCGGTCGAAACGACCCGGACGGAGGAGAGCTGGGTCGAGAACGTCGGGCCGGTTGGTGGCGGCGATCAGGATGACGCCGCCGCGGACGTCGAAGCCGTCCATCTCGACCAGCAGCTGGTTCAGCGTCTGCTCGCGCTCGTCGTGGCCACCGCCCATGCCGGCGCCGCGGTGGCGGCCGACGGCGTCGATCTCGTCGATGAAGACGATCGCGGGCGCGTTCTCCTTGGCCTGCTCGAACAGGTCGCGGACGCGGCTCGCGCCGACGCCGACGAACATCTCGACGAAGTCGGAGCCGGAGATCGAGTAGAACGGCACGCCCGCCTCGCCGGCGACCGCGCGCGCGAGCAGCGTCTTGCCCGTGCCGGGAGGGCCGTAGAGCAGGACGCCCTTGGGGATCTTGGCGCCGACCGCCTGGAACTTCGCAGGCTCCTGGAGGAACTCCTTGATCTCGCCGAGCTCCTCGACCGCCTCGTCGACTCCGGCGACGTCACCGAACGTCGTCTTCGGCATGTCCTTGGTGATCAGCTTGGCCCGCGACTTGGCGAACTGCATGACGCCGCGGCCGCTGCCGCCCTGCACCTGGTTCATCAGGAACAGGAACAGCAGGACGATCAGGATGAAAGGCAGCAGCGTCGTGACGATCTGGCCGACGAGGCTGGGGTGGCTGATCTTGACGTCGTACGAGTCGGCGTCCATGTTGCCCTTGGTGATCTCAGCCTGGATCTGCGTGGCGAGCTTGCCCTGGGTGCCGTCGAGCCAGTGTGCGGTGACCTCGCTGCCGGCCGAGCGGACGTCGGGCTTCAGGGTCGCCTTGATCGTCTGGTCGCCACCGTCGATGAGCGTGATCTCCTTGACCTGCCCATCCGTGATGTACGTGTCCATCTGGCTGGTCTGGATCTCGTCGTACCCGCCTGGCGACGCGATGTACTGCAGCGCGAACAGGATGAGCAGCACCGCCACGACGATCCACGGCCACGGGCTACGGGCGAAACGCTTCACAGGACTCTCTCGAGGACGACACTCCTGCTCATCGGCGCCGGCCGAAGAGCACTGAATTTCCGAGAATGACGACGGTACACGTCATCCCAACTCCCATTGTCCCCTGAGGGCGGGCACAGACCTACTCCCGGAGCGCGATTTCACCCTGGCGAACCGTGCCACGGACAGGCGACCGGTTTCGACTTCAGCTGTAGACGTGCGGAGCGAGGGTGCCGATGTCACGCAGGTTGCGGTACTTCTGCCGGTAGTCGAGGCCGTACCCGACGACGAAGTCGTTGGGGATGTCCCACCCGACGTACCTCACCTCGAGCGGCATCTGGAGTGCATCAGGCTTACGCAACAGGGTGCAGATCTCGACGCTGGCGGGGTTGCGGATGGCGAGGTTCGAGGTGACCCAGCTCTGGGTGAGGCCGGTCTCGATGATCTCGTCGACGATGAGGACATGCCGGCCGGTGATGTCGGTGTCGAGGTCCTTGAGGATCCGCACCACGCCGCTCGACTTCGTGCCGGACCCGTAGGAGGTGATCGCCATCCAGTCCATCTCGACGTGCCGCGGCAGCGCCCGCGCCAGGTCGACCATCACCATCGCCGCGCCCCGCAGGATGCCGACGATCAGCAGGTCCTTGCCTTCGTAGTCGGCGGTGATCTCCCGGGCCAGCTCGTCCAGGCGGTCGTGGATCTGCTTCTCGGTGAAGAGGACCTCGACGAGGTCGTCCTCGACCTGGGTGGCGTCCATGCCCAGAACCTTAGGCCGTGGTGTCCGCGCGATCGAAGGCGAGCACCCCGTCGCGGCGTACGGCGCGCACGTGGCCGGGGAGGTCGACCCACTTCTGCCCGTGCCAGTCGGTGACGAGTGCGTCGACGGCGACGACGTGCTGGTGGAACATCTCGCCCGGGGGAGCCCCGGCTCCCACAGCGGCTGCCCTCAGCACGCGTGTCCGGATCGGGGCCTCCAGGCCGGCCATCGCGACCACCGAGAGTCCTCCCTCGACGGTGGCGTCGGCGAGCGCCAGCTCGGCGTACGCGTCGAGGAGGTCCATGTCGGCGCGGAGCTGGTCGGCCGTCCGCGCCAGCGACTCGGTGACGCCGGGACCGAGCTCGTCCTCCAGCAGCGGCAGCAACCGCCGGCGGACGCGGACGCGGGTGAAGGAGTCGTCGGCGTTGTGCGGGTCATCCCAGACCTCGAGCCCCTCGACCTGGCAGGCGGTGACGGTGTCGGTGTGGGAGACGTCGAGCAGCGGGCGTCGGTAGTGGTCGAACGTACGGCGCATCCCCGCGATCGACCGCCCTCCGGAGCCACGCGCCAGGCCCATCAACACGGTCTCGGCCTGGTCGTCGCGCGTGTGCCCGAGCAGCTACCGTCTCGGCCTCGAATCGCTCGCGGACCTCGTCGAGCAGGGCGTACCGCGCCGCCCGGGCCGCCGCCTCGGGGCCGAGTCCCGGCGCCTCGACGTCGGCGCGCGCGCTGACTGTCTCGTCGACGCCCAGCCCAGCCAGCTGGGCGACCACGCGGTCGGCGCGCTCGGCCGAGCCCTCCTGCAGGCCGTGGTCGACGGTGACGCCGACGACGTACCAGCCCTGGTCGCGTCCGGCGTGGACCGTCGCCGAGGCCAGAGCCAGCGAGTCGGCACCACCGCTGCACGCCACGAGCACGCGGGCACCCGGCTCGAGGTCCGCGAGGCCCCGGCGTACGGCGTTCCGCACGGCCGCGAGTGCCGGGTGCAGGGTCACGGGTGGACGCGCGCGACCCAGCTGTCGGGGTCGTGGATCTCGGCCAGGGTCGGCAGGTTGTCGGCGGTCACCCAGACGGCGTTGAAGTCGTCCATGCCGACCTTGTCGACGACGGTGCGCACGAAGTGGGCGCCGTCGCGGTACTGCGCCATCTTGGCCTCGAGCCCCAGCAGCTTGCGGATGACGCGGTCGAGGGTGCCGACACCCTTGCGCCGCTCGGTGAACTTCGCCCGGATGGACTCCACGCTCGGGATCACCTCGGGCCCGACGCCGTCCATGACGACGTCGGCATGCCCCTCGAGCAGCGACATCACGCCGGTGACCCGGTCGAGGATCTCCTTCTGCTCCGGCGTCCCGAGCAGGTCGAGCACGCTGCCGCCGCGGCCGTTCTTGATCGCCTGGGTGATCCGCTGCAGCCCCTCGTCGAGGAAACGCTGCGGCTCGACGGTCTCGGCCAGGGCCGTGAACTGCGCGAAGAGGTGCTGGCGCATCCACGGCACCGCCGTGAACTGCACCCGGTGGGTCTCCTCGTGCAGGCAGACCCAGAGGCGGAAGTCGCGAGAGTCGGCGTGGAGCTCGCGCTCGACGTGGACGACGTTGGGCGCCACCAGCAGGAGCCGGCCCGTCGGCTCGTGGAACGGGTCGAACTGGCCGAGCACCCGGCTCGACATGAAGCCGAGCAGGCCGCCGACCTCGGCGCCGGTGATGCGCGACCCGACAGCCAGCGTGATCGGCCCCGGTGGGCCCTTCTTCTCCGTCACCTTCTCGATCACCGGCGTGAGCAGCTGGGAGAACCCCTCGGCGTTCGCCCGGATCCAGGCGGGTCGGTCGACGACGAGGACGGGCGCGGTGAGAGCTCCGGCGTCGAGTCCGGTGAAGTCGCGGACGTACGAGGTCGACCTCTCCGCGCCCTCCCGGAGTTCGGCGACCGTGGCCTCGGCCTCCTCCGCCGAGACCTCCGGGCCGGCGCCGGCCAGGCGGGACCCGAGCGAGACCGCGAGGTCCCAGTCGACCATCTCCGTCGTCATTCCAGTGAGCCTACGTGCAGGGAACGAAGGGCTGCTCAGCCCCGGTCAGCAGCGGGCGGTGGCCACAGCGGAGGCCAGTCGCTCGAGCGCCGCCCGGGTGTCGAGGGTCTCGGCGTACTTCACGTGGTTGCTGACGAAGGCGAACACCAGCGCCTGCCCTCGCGCATCGGTGGTGATCCCGGCCAGCGCGCTGGTACCGGTGAGGGTGCCGGTCTTGGCACGCACCAGGCCGCGGGCCGGGCTGTCCTCGAAGCGGTAGCCCAGCGACCCGTCGTACGCCGCGACCGGGAGGCCGGTGAGCACCGACCGGAGGTCGGGCTCATCGGGAGATGCCGCGAGCTGGAGCACCTCGACGAGCGTCTCGGCGTCGAGCCGGTCGTGGCGGGACAATCCGCTGCCGTCCTGGATCACGGCGTGCCTCAGGTCGAGGCCGAGGCCGCGGAGCGTCGACGTCACGCCGCGCACGCCGCCGTCGTAGGAGCCTTCGCCCTCGACCTCGAGGCCGACCTGGTGGGCGAGCACCTCGGCGCCCTCGTTGTCGCTGTACTGCAGCACCCGCTCGACGATGTCGGCGACGGGCAGGCTGGTCACCCGGGCCAGCTCGTGTGCGTGTGCACGCGCCTTCGTCCGGGAGACCTTCGCCTCGACCTCGATGCCGCGCTTGCGGAGGTACGCCGCGAACAGCTCAGCGGCGGTCGCCGGGGGGTCCGCGACCCGTCCGTCTCCGGTGGGGTCGAGCCCCTCGTCGGCCCAGAGGGCGGTGATGGGCGAGACGACATCGTCGGGGATGTAGGACTTCGGCCAGTGCGGGTTGACCCGCGGTCCGGTGAAGAGAGAGGTGTCGTAGGAAAGGTGAACCTTGGCGTCACCGCGGGCCTGCAGCTGGCGCGCCGTGAGGCCGGCCAGCGTCTGCAGGCTCGCGTCGTGACGGGCCGGCCCCTTGGTGGGCTGCTCGTTCTCGAGGAACGGGTCGCCGCCGCCGACCAGGACGATCCCCCGTCGCCCGTCATCGACCACGCGGGTCGCAAAGGTGCGGGCAGGCCCGAGGGTCCGGAGCGCCGCGGCGGCGGTCAGCAGCTTCAGGGTGGAGGCCGGAGTGGACGGTCCGTCACCGTCGTCGAGGACGGGTCGGCCGGTCAGTGGGGCGACGACGGCCCGCAGGTCGGCGAGATGGGGGTCGCGCAGGGCGGGGCGCAGCGCTCGGCGTACACACCTCGCTGCGGGTCGGCGCGACGGGGCCGTGCGGGCCACGGCCGGTGGTGTGGGGGCGGGCGGCGCCGTGAAGCCAGGCACCGGAGCCACCAGCGGCGCCGGAGTGTCGTCGCCGAACCAGTCGTCGAGCCGTCCCGTCTGGTACGCCGCGGCGGTGCCACCGGCGAGGGCGAGGATCAGGACCCCGGCGACCCAGGGAAGTGCACGGCGGATCCGACTGCGAGGCCGGGAGCGGCGCTCGGCTCGGGCCATCACGTTCTCTCCGGCATCCGTGTGTCGACGCGTGCCCAGGTTGGGCACGAGGGTTCATTCTGCGCGAGACTGACCGGCAGCGATGCTGCGGGGCGGACGGCCGACGCCAAGTTCTGGCTGCTCCGCGGCCCCGATCGACCTGGAGGACATCGTGCTGGAGTTCGACGTGCTGGTGGAGATCCCGAAGGGGAGCCGCAACAAGTACGAGGTCGACCACGAGTCGGGCCGGATACGGCTGGACCGCACGCTCTTCACCTCGACCCAGTACCCGGCGGACTACGGCTACATCGAGAACACCCTCGGCCAGGACGGCGACCCGCTCGACGCACTGGTGCTGCTGATCGGGGAGCCGACGTTCCCCGGCTGCCTGATCCGATGCCGGGCGATCGGGATGTACCGGATGACCGACGAGAAGGGCGCCGACGACAAGGTGCTGTGCGTGCCGGTGTCCGACCCCCGTCTGGAGCACATGCGCGACATCAACCACATGCCGAAGTTCGACCGGCTCGAGATCGAGCACTTCTTCACCGTCTACAAGGAGCTCGAGCCCGGCAAGTCCGTCGAGGGCGCCGACTGGGTCGGTCGCGACGAGGCCGAGAAGGAGGTCGAGGCGTCGTTCGCCCGGCTGCAGGAGCACCCCAGGCAGCTCCACTGATGTGCCGGTGAGCCAGCCCGCGCACGGAGCGCACGACTTCGCCGACGATCCGCGCAACCGCGAGGTCCTGATCCACGTCAACGGCTCCTTGGTCCCGCGCGGCGAGGCGGTGGTGTCGGTCTTCGACGCCGGCTTCGTGCTGGGCGACGGTGTGTGGGAAGGGCTGCGCGTGCACGGCGGTCACCCGGCTTTCCTCGACCAGCACCTCGACCGGCTCTGGGAGGGCGCGACGGCGATCGCGTTGGACATCGGGCTCACGCGTGCTGAGCTCACCGCTCGGATTTATGACACGTTGCGCGCCAACGCGATGACCGACGGCGTACACATCCGACTGATGGTGACCCGCGGTCCCAAGTCCACGCCGTACCAGGACCCACGCTTCTCGGCAGGCCCGGCGACGGTCGTGATCATCGCCGAGCACAAGGACCCGCTGCCGGCGACCGTGGAGCGGGGGCTGTCACTGTTCACAGTGCACGTCCGCCGCGCCTCGCCGGACACGCTCGACCCGAAGCTCAACGCCCACAGCAAGCTCAACGACATCACCGCGTGCATCCAGGCCTACACGGCCGGCGCCGACGAGGCGTTGATGCTCGATCCGCAAGGCTTCGTGGCGACCTGCAACAGCACGCACTTCTTCGTCGTACGCCGCGGCGAGGTGTGGACCTCCTCAGGCACCTACTGTCTGGGCGGGATCACCCGCGGGAACGTGCTGCGTGTGTGCCGCGAGGCCGGAATCCCCAGCCAGGAAAGGCTCTTCAGCCTGACCGAGGTCTACTCCGCCGACGAGGCGTTCGTGACCGGGACCTTCGCGGGCGTCATCCCGGTGCACACCGTTGACGGGCGCACCATCGGCTCCGGCAGACGCGGGCCCGTTGTGTCGCGCCTCCAGGAACTGTACGTCGACCTGGTGCGGCGCGATGTCGCCGGTCGCACGGCGCCCACGTGACCATCCGGCTCGCCTGCTGGTCCGGGCCGCGCAACATCTCGACGGCCACCATGCGGGCCTGGGAGAACCGGCCCGACACCGAGGTCGTCGACGAGCCGCTCTACGCCTGGTACCTCGCACACACCGGCCTCGACCACCCCGGCCGCGAGGAGGTGATCGCCGCAGGCGAGACCGACTGGCGTCGCGTCGTCGAGTCACTGACGCAGCCGTGGCCGGACGGACCGCCGCTCCAGTACCAGAAGCACATGGCCCAGCACCTGACCCCCGACCTCCCGCGGGAGTGGATCGCCTCCCTGCGCAACGTGCTGCTGATTCGCGACCCGGCCGAGGTGGTGTCGTCGTACCTGCGGTCCCGCGCCACGGTCGCCCCGGACGACATCGGGATCCTCCAGCAGCTCGAGCTGCGGGTGTTGCTGGGTCCCGAGGTGCCCGTGATCGACTCGGCCGACTTCCTCAGCGACCCTGCGTCGTACCTCCGGTGGCTGTGTGACTTCGCCGGGGTGCCGTTCACGGAGGCGATGCTGGCGTGGCCGGCCGGGCCACGCGAGAGCGACGGAGTGTGGGCGCCGTACTGGTACGACGCCGTGCTGCGCTCGACCGGGTTCGAGCCGCCACGACCACGCCTGGTCGAGCTGACGCCGGAGGGCGAGGCCGTCGTCGCCGCCACCCGGCCGGCGTACGAGCGCCTCTACGACGCGCGCCTGGTCCTCTGAGCACTGGTGGGTCAGGTCAGGTCGAGCGAACGGAGCCAGTCGTCGATCGCCCGCTGAACCTCCACGTGCACCGAGACCCCGCGCACCGAGTCGCCCGGGACCATCATCACGTGGTCGGCCTCCGGCACTTCCAACACCGAGCAGGTCGGGCTCTCGAGCTCGCGCGCGACAGCACTGTCCCAGAGGGTGTCGGCCGAGCCGCCGACGAGCAGCTGGGGCGAGGGATTCGCGGCGATCGCCTCCACCAGGCGCGGTCTCCCGAGCAGGGGCGTGAGCCAGATCGCGGGAAGGGCGCGTTCGGCGGCCACCGGTGCGGCTCGGGTGCCGAGCGACTTTCCGACGACGAGGGTCCGTCCGGTGGTCGGCAGTGCACCTTCGACCTCGGCACGCACCCAGGCGTTGATCTCCTGGTTGGACGCGTCGTCCGGCGGGTCCCACCAGTGGTGCTCGACGCGCCACCCGTGCTGGATCAGCGCCATCCCGGCGAAGAACAGCAGGGGCGCCGTCGGCGGGTATCCGGATCCCGGCACGAGTACGGCGGTCCCGACCGGCTCGCCCTGCGGATCGAACGACGTTCCGACGACGCCCGGTATCTTCACCGCGGCTCCCTCATGTCCCGACCGTACCCACCTTGTGGCCGGCGCTCGTGACCTTCAGGGACGAGCGAAGAAGTTCGGCGCGATCCAGTAGTACATCGACACCTCTTCGACGTCCCGGCCGGTGCGCGGGGCCTGGATGATCATCCCGTTCCCGACGTAGAGCGCGACGTGGTAGATCGACGAAGGGCTGCTCGAGGAGCCCCAGAAGACCAGGTCTCCCGGCCGCAGCGAGCTGCTGGAGATCGGCGTCGACTCGGTGTACTGCGCGACCGAGTAGTGAGGCAGAGCGATCCCGCCCGCGCGCCAGGCCCCCATCGTCAGACCCGAGCAGTCCCACGCGTCGGGGCCGGCAGCCCCCCAGACGTAGGGGTCGCCGATCTGGCTGCGGGCGAACGCGATCGCGCGCGCCGCGCCCGATGCCGGAGCCGGCGGCGTGGGAGAGGGGGTCGACGTCGGGGCGTTGGTCGGCGAGGGGGACGGGTCAGGGCTCTGGCTCTGCTGGGCTTGTTGCTGGGCTTGTTGCTGGGCTTGTTGCTGGGCTTGTTGTTGGGCTTGTTGTTGGGCCTGCTCCTGAGCCTTCTCGGCCGCCTGCCGGGCGGCCTCCCGCCGCGCCTGCCTCTCGGCAGCCCGCCGCGCTGCCTCGCGGGCGGCCTGCTCGATGCCGGCCTGGCGCTGCTCGGCAAGCGAGACGCTGATGTGCTGCATCTTCGCCAGCCGATGGATCAGCTGAGTCTTGCGGGCGGCGATCGCCTGGCTGGCCTGGTCGGCGGCGGCCGCCGCCGAGGCGGCGGTATCGCGCGCCTTCTTGGCGCGCACAGCGAGTGTCTCCGCCCTGGCCCTGGCGGCGGCGGACTGGTCGCGGGCGACGTCGGCCAGCGTCGACGACGCCGAGTAGGAGTCGTAGGTGTAGTCCATCCCGGCCTGGGCGTTCTGCAGCGTGGACAGTGTGCTGATCACGGAGTCCAGACTGTCGCCTCCCTGCAGTGCGGTGATCGGGCTGAGCGAGGGACCCATCTCGTACGACGTCACCACCGTCGCGGCGTACGCGTGCCGCTGGTGTCGTGCGTCGGCGAGGGCGATCTGGGCGTGCCGCTGGGCCACCCGTGCCTCGCGTCGCGCCTGCTGCAGCTCCCACCGGGCGCCGTTGTAGTGCTCGGCGGCCTGCTCGGCGGTGACGGCGGCGGCCTCAGCGGCCAGGTCGGCCTGGACCAGCTGTGCCTTGATCCCGGCGACGTCGTCGGCGGCCTGAGCTGCGCGGTGGCGGGCGTCGTGCACCTGGTGCTGGCTCGGGTAGACGTGGTGGCCGCTCGGTGACGGCGCTGCCGACGCGGCAGCGAGGCCTCCCAGGCCCGTGACCAGGGAGAGGGCGAGGGCGGTGACGCCGACTCGGTGCACGGGTGCTCCTCCTGGCGCGCAGCGCTGCGCTCGATGTGGCTCGATGTCGCTCGATGTGGTGGAAAGTGCCTCGGGTGGCTTCCTCTCCACCCGTGGCACCGTCCAGCACGCTAATGCGCTGAAGTCACAAAAGAAACATCTTTCACAAATTTCCCTGGAGTCACCGGCGTGTCGCCTTGACGAACTACAACGTTGTAACTTTCTCCGAGCTCCGGTTCGTCCGCCGGCACCCGGGTCAGGGACTGCCCGCTCGCCCAGGCACCGATGTGGAAGGAGACCAAGGCGATCGCCACGCCCGCGATGTCGTCTGCGACGTAGTGCCAGCCGAAGTAGAGGGTGGCCACGGCGGTGATCGAGGCGTTGACCCAGAACACGATCTTGAGCCAGCGCAGCGTGGTCGTGTACTGGATCATCAACGCGACCAGGAGCGTGATCGCAATGTGCAGGCTGGCGAACCCGGCGACGCCGCTCAGGGTGTTGGTGATGTCCAGCAGCGAGGGTGAGCTGGTGTTGACCGCCCAGACCCGACTGTTGGCCAGGGAGTTCATCAGCTGGCCGGCGGCCGTGTCGTCGATGGTCTGGTAGAGCCACGGGTGCTGGAAGCCCGGGCCGAGCGTGGGCAGTGCGTAGTAGGAGACGGTGCCCAGGGACCAGGCGACGCACTGCGACGTGGCGAACCAGTAGCCGAAGCCGAGGTTGCGCGACCAGACCAACCAGACGGCCAGCGCCAAGGGGACGAGGGGCAGGAACCACAGGTAGACGGTGCTGAGGAACTCGGCCGAGATACCGTCGCCGAGCAGGTTGTGGAGCACGATCGCGGGCTCGTGTCCCAGGAACAGAGCCTTGTCGAGGCTGAACAGCTCGCGGTCGAACTTGTGGTCCTTGCCCTCGATGAAGGGCAGCTGGGACTTGAGGTTCCGGTAGCTGACGTAGGTGATGTAGAAGCTCACGATCCCGCTGACGACGAGGACCATCCGGTCTCGCGTCCAGTGGGAGTGCAGTCGCTCCCGGAACACCGCGGGCATGCGCCGAGGGTTGAACCGCGAGACCCACAGGGTGCGGGGCACCAGGTCGATGCCGAAGCCGAGGGCCAGGACCGTGGGCAGGCGCAGGTACGACGGCCCGATGAACCCGTCCGGGTCGACCAGCTTGGCGTTGAAGATCACCGAACCGAGCACCGCGAGCAGCCCCATGCTGACGGCGATGCACGCCATCAGGATGTGGGCACGGCGAAACACGCCGGTCAGTCTAGGGCGCGGTCAGACGGGCTCGAGTCGCCCGACAGAGGGGCCATCCGGGTCGGATCCACCTGCAGGCGGACCGCGTCGCCGGGGGCCAACCGGAGGTCGAGCGTCGCGACCGCGTCGAGCTCGCCGAAGTCGGTCCGGCAGACCAGTCGGAGCTGGCCCGGAGTGGTCCGGACCTCGACCACCTCGCCGACCAGGGGTCCGTCGTCGGCCACCGACACCGCCGATCGGCGCACAGCGAGCGCCGGTGCGACGGCGAGTCCGGCCGCGGCCAGCAGACCGGCGGCGTGAGCACCCTCAAGAACGCGCGCATAGCCGAGGAAGAGTGCGGTGTCCGGGTCGGCCGGCGCTCGCCAGACGGCCGCGATCGGACCCGACTGCACGATCCGGCCGGCCCTCATCACCGCGAGGTCGTCGGCGACCGCAAAGGCCTCCTCATGGTCGTGGGTCACCATCAGCGCGGTGGTGCCCGCCGCGACCAGGATGCGCCGCAGCTCCTCGGCCAGGCGCTGTCGCAGCCCGGCGTCGAGGGCGCTGAGCGGCTCGTCGAGGAGGAGAAGCCGCGGGGATGCCGCCAGGGCGCGGGCCAGGGCGACCCGCTGCCGCTCGCCCCCGGACAGGGTGCCGGGCAGCCGATCGTCGAACCCGGACAGCCCGACCAGGTCGAGGAGCTGCGCGACCCTTGCGGTGGCCGCGGCGCGCGGCGTACGCCGGATGCGGAGGGGGTAGGCGATGTTCCGGCCGACACTCAGCTGGGGGAACAGTTGGCCGTCCTGGAACATCAGCGCGAAGCCGCGGCGGTGGGTAGCGGTCGTCGAGACGTCTTCGTCGTGCCACCGCACGCGGCCGGTGGCCGGCTCGAGCCCGGCGATCGCGCGGAGCAGCGTCGACTTGCCGCAACCGGAGGGCCCGAGGACGGCGAGGACGCGTCCCTCGTCGACGTCGAGGTCGGCGGCGAGCATGGCCGGAGTGCCGTCGTACGACACCGACAACCCCCGGACGGAGAGCGCCGCCATCAGAAGGACCCCACCGAGGGAACGCGGAGGCGCTCGACCACGAGCATCACCACGGCGGTGGTGACACCCAGGACGACCGAGGCGGCCAGTGCCATGCCGTAGTTGAGGTCGCCGGGATGGCCGATCAGCCGGAAGATCACGACCGGCAGGGTCGGCCGGTCGTCGCGCACGAGGAACGACGTCGCGCCGAACTCCCCGAGCGAGCAGGCGAAGGCGAAGCCGGCGGCGGCGAGCAGCGGCTTCCAGATCGCCGGCAGGTCGACGACGAGCAGGGCGCGGGCCGGTGAGGCGCCGAGGGTGGCGGCGGCCTGGCGAAGGCGATCGTCCACTCCGGACAGCACGGGCACCAGGACGCGGACCACGAGTGGGAGGGCGACCAGCGCCTGGGCGATCGGGATGAGGAGGGGCGAGTCTCGGAAGTCGAGCGGCGGGCTGCCCAGAGTGATCAGGAAGCCGAAGCCGAGCGTCACTGCGGAGACGCCGAGCGGCAGCATGAACACACCGTCGAGTACGCCGCGGAGCCGTCGCTCCGAGCGGGTGCGCGACCGCCGGGTGACCACGGCCGCGACGGACAGGCCGAGCAAGAGCGACATCCAGGTGGCGTCGACGGCGATGCGCAAGGAGTTCACGATCGCATCGGTGACGGGGACGAGCAGCGCCTGGTGGGAGCCCGGCGTCTGGAGGGCTCGGTAGTTGGCGAGGCTCCACGCGCCGTCGGCCCGGAGGGAGGCGACCACGAGAGACGCGATCGGCACGACCACCAGGAAGAGGAGCACTCCCGTCGCCGCAAGGGCGGGGAGGTCGGCAGAACGTGGTCTCCGTAGCCGGGCCTGGGACCGGGAGACCGTGGGGTCCGGCGTACGCCGCGCGCGAGCGGCCGCGACCAGGAGGGCCGTGACCACGAGGAGCTGGAGCACCGACAGGGCGGCGGCGGCTTGGAGGTCGAGCAGGTTCGCGGTGAGCAGGTAGATCTGGGTCTCGACGCTGGAGTAGCGCACTCCTCCGAGCGTCAGCACGATTCCGAAGGCGGTGGCACAGAAGAGGAACACGACCGTGGCCGCCGACACGATCGAGGGTCGGAGGGCGGGCAAGGTGACGTCGCGGAGCACCTGCCGAGGCGACGCCCCGAGCGCCGCGGCGGCCTCTGCGGGCCGTGGGTCGAGCGACTCCCAGGCGCCGCCGACGACGCGGATGACGACCGATGCGTTGAAGAAGACCAGGCCGGCGATGATCGCGACCGGGGTGCCGTCGACGCCCAGGAACGCGAGCGGCCCGCCGTCGCCGATCACCCGCTCGAAGGCGACGCCGACGACGACCGTCGGGAGCACGAAGGGGACGACCAGGACCGCGCGGATCCAGGTGCGGCCGGGGATCGCGACCCGATGAAGGACGTACGCCGCCGGCAGGCCGAGCGCGCAGGCGAGCAGCGTCGCAAGGGTCGATGTCCAGAGGGTGAACCAGACCGCGCGCTGGATCTCGGGCCGGGTCAGCACGTCGACGACACCGCCGATGTCGAGCTGTCCGTCTTGCACGAACCCCTTGCTGACCATGCCGGCTACGGGCAGCACGAAGAAGACGCCGAGCACCCCCAGCGGGACCACCGCGGTGGCGGCCAGGGTGGCGAGGCGTCGCATCGTGCTCATCGGCGGGTCATCGGCTGACGATGTCGCTCCACTCGCGCAGCCACGCGTCGCGATGGGCGGAGATGTCGGCCGGGCTCACGTCGTACGGGTGCCGCGGCTGGACGGCGAACTTCGCCCAGGCGCTCGGTAGCGGCGTGCCCTGGCGCACCGGGAAGACATACATCGCGTCGGGCAGCGCCTTCTGCGCCGCCGGGCTGAGCAGGAACTCGACGAACGCCTTCGCGCCGGCGGGGTTGGCCGCGCCGGTGAGAACGCCGGCATACTCGATCTGGCGGAAGCAGGTGTCCAGCAGTGCCTTCGTCGTGGAGGTGCTGCTGCCCTTCGGGACGGTGAAGGCCGGTGACGAGTCGTAGGAGACCACGATCGGGTCGTCGCCGTGGCCGCCGCCCTGCGTGAAGTCGGTCTCGTAGGCCTGGGTCCAGCCGTCGGTGATGGTGGCGCCGTTGGCGACGAGCTTCTGCCACCACGTCGACCAGCCGTCGCCGTACTTGCCGATGGTGCCGAGCAGGAAGGCGAGCCCGGTCGAGCTGGTGGTGGCGCCGGGCACGGCGATCAGGCCGTCGTACGCCGGCCTCACGAGGTCGTCGAGGGACCGCGGCGGTGCGAGGTGATGGTCGGCGAACCAGCCGGTGTCGACGTTGACGCAGACGTTGCCGTTGTCGATCGGCGCCAGCCGGCCGTCGTCATCGGGTACGACGTACTGCCGGGCCCCGGCGGGGAGCCGCACGTCGGTCTTCGAGAACACGTTCGCGTCGAGGGCTCTGCTCGCGAAGGTGTTGTCGACGCCGAACGCCACGTCGCCGGTCGGATTGCCCTCGGTCAGCACGAGCTTGTTGGTGAGGGTGCCGCCGTCGCCGGCCGGGTGCACGACGAGGTGGTAGCCGGACTGTCGCTCGAACTGTGCGACCAGCGGCTTGGGCAGCACGAACGAGTCGTGGGTGACCAAGACGACGTCCTTGCTGCCCTCGGGCTTGTCACTCGAGCCGATCAGCGAGCATCCCGCCATGGCGACCGCCAGAAGCGCGACGGCTGCCAGGCGCAGCCACCGGCGAGCAGGCGTGCGGGGATGACGATGGACGAAAGCCATGGAACTGACTCCCTTCGCCGGTGCTAACCGGATCAGGTTCGGAGGGTCTGCGGCTCCGCCGCACTCTCAGCCCCGCTCGGGGCTCCCCTGTCTTGTGCCTCCACTCTACGACCCTCCCGATCCGCCCCGGTCGCCGAGTCGGCATGTGACGACTCGGCGTCAGACGATGGTCAGCCAGACGCGTGAGGCGTGTTCGTCGTCGGTCAGCAGGAGGAGCCGTGTGCCGTGGGCAGCCACGAACGCGGTGCGGTCACCGTCGACGGAGACCGGCGTGGGCATCGGTACGTCGCCGGCCACCCAGAGCCCGAAGTGCACCCCGTCGCTGTACGTCGCCGCCGCCAGCCCGCCCGGATCTGCGAGCCCCGAGACATACGACGCGGAGGTGCTGCCGGGGTCGCGGTTGCCGAACGTCTCGGTCAGCATCCACTCGTCGTCGCGCAAGGCCCAGAGGCCGAAGCGTTGGTCGAGGAGCCCGGCGACGTCGGGACCGGCCGGGGTGGAGATGAGGCGTTCGGCGGTGGAGATGGTCGTACCACCCGGCAGGTCCAGCCGGGTCCACGGCCCGGCAGGCTCGCCGGTCCACATGACACCGCGCAGCCGCCCGGACGGTTCGGTGACCTGACCTGCCACGAGCCAGCCGTCCCGGTAGGACATGGCATCGCTCGCCTGCGTGCGGACCCGGGAGGTGTTGGCGAGCCCGGGCACCCCGTCGTACAACCGGAACGACGCGCCCGTCGCCGACTGCCAGACGGCCGCACCGCTGGTGCGCGTGCCGGTGACGAGGTAGCCATCCGGGCCACCGGCCAGGCCGGCGACCGAGACGGACTCGGTCCCGCCGAAGAGCAGGTACGGCGCCCGCACCGCCGCCAGCGAGCCGTCGGCCTGCTGCTGCCACGTCGCCGTTCTCGGCATGCCGTGGGCACCTCCAGACATGGCGCCGAGCAGGGCGAGCCGTCCGTGGCTGCACGCGACCGAGGTCAGGATCTCGCGGGCCGTGTAGAAGTCCGAGCCGGGTCGCAGCCGCAGGCTGTGCCAGGTCCGGGCGTCCGGGCTTGTCCAGACCGCCGGGCGGGTACGGCCGTTCCCGGCGGCGGTCGCGCCGACGACCACCCAGCGTCCGGCGCACCACGTCGCCGCCCGCACCAACGCACGCTCACCGGCGGGCACCGGGAGCGCGCTCTCCTGCCAGGTCAGTTCGCGACGAGCGGGCGAGTCGTCACCCCCGCACGCCGCCAGGCACCCGACGATCAGCGCAACGCCGAGAGCCGCGACGACGGTCCGGCGTACCCTCACGGCGCCGACGTTAGTGCGGGCCCACCCCTGCGGAAGACTGGCGCCCGTGCACAGTGTCGCCTCGTACGCCGGCTTCGGCGTCGGGCTGCTGACGCTGACCGGACTCACCGTGGCGATCGGCCGCTGGGCGCGGATCGGCCTCGGCTGGTTCCCGCTCGTGGTCGTGGTCCGGGCGACGGTCCAACTGGCCGCGATCGCCCTGTTGCTGCGCGGGATCCTGGCCGTCCCGTGGACGGTGGCGGCGTTCATCGTGCTGATGCTGACCACGGCGTCGTGGACCTCAGGTCGCCGGCTCCAGGGACTGTGGCACGGACGCCGGATCGCGGTCACGGGCCTGCTCATCGGCGCGGGCATCGCCCTGGTCGTGATCTTCGCGTTGCAGCTGGTCGACCTCAACGTGCGCAACCTGGTCGCGGTGGCCGGAATCGTGATCGGCAACAGCATGAGCGCGGCGACCCTGGCCGGCCGCAACTTCCGCCGTGCCTCACATGCGCGTCGCGACGAGATCGAGGGATGGCTGTCCCTGGGAGCCACGCCCGCGCAGGCGCACGAGGAGCTCGGGCACGAGGCCGTGCGCGAGGCGTTGCTGCCGACCCTCGACCAGACCAAGTCGACCGGGCTGGTCACCCTGCCCGGCGCCTTCGTCGGCGCACTCTTCGGTGGCGCCTCACCCCTCGAGGCCGCACAGTTCCAGCTCGTGGTGCTCGCCGGCGTCGCCCTCGCAATGACCATGACCGGCATCGTGGTCACCCGCCTCGCCGGCCATACGCCGTACGTCGTGGCCGATGCACCCCAGGCCTGACCCGCGCGTGAGCTTCGACGACGGGCTCTGATCAGGTCAGCGTCGCCGGGAGGCCGAGCGGACCGAGCAGAGCCGCCGGCCCGAGCGTCGTGATCTCGACGATGCGGCCGTCGGCGATCCGGAGCACGTCGAGCTTGAACGCGCGGTACGCCGTGTCGCCCGGCCGCCGCAGGTAGCTCACCGCAGCGGGCATCCGGTTGACGCCGGCGGGGAGCAGCCGCCAGTCGCCGTCTCGATTCGGTCCTAGGCCCCGCTCCATCAGCGGACGCACCGCCGCGAGCCCGTCGTACACGTTCGGATATGGCGGCATGGTCACCCGGAGGTCCGTGGCGGCCGCCGCGATCGCGGCCTCCGCGTCGCAGCGCTCGTGCGCGTCGATGAACGCGGCCAGCACCTGGCGTTCGTCCGCGCTGGGCTCGTGCGCCGACCAGTCGGCGCGGTGCGACGGCAGGTGGTGCCGCATCGTCTCCCGGGCTCGCTGCAACGCGGAGTTGGCCGCGGCGACGCTGGTCTCGAGGAGTCGGGCGGTGTCGGCCGCGGGGAGGCCCAGCACCTCACGTGCCAGCAACGTCGCCCGCTGTCGCGGCGGCAGGACCTGCAGCGCGGTCAGGAACGCCAGCTCGATCGTCTCCCGGGCCACATAGGCCTGCTCCGGCTGGTCGGCATCGGCCGGCACCTCGTCGAGGAGCGGGTCGGGATACGCCGTCAGCCAGCTCACCTCGGTGCCCGCGGCCGCTCGGCGCTGTCGTGCCCGCGACCGGTCGATGCAGACGTGGGTGGCGATCCGGTACAGCCAGGCGCGCACGTTGTCGCCGTCGAACCCGTCTCGCCCGCGCCACGCGCGCAGGAACGTCTCCTGGACGGCGTCCTCGGCGTCGTCGTACGACGCGAGCATGCGGTAGCAGTGCACGTGCAGCTCGCGCCGGTGGCGCTCGAAGGCTGCTTCGAGGTCGTCCATGGTCAGCTCGTCGTCAGCTCGTCTTCAGCTCGTCGTCAGCGGGCGTGGTGCTTGACCTCCTGGATGGCCCAGGAGTTGCCGTCGGGGTCGTCGAAGAAGATGAACGTGCCGTAGTCGGCCCGGTTCGGGTCGACGCCCGGCGTCTGTACGCCGTCGAGGAAGTGCTGCGGTCCGGTGCTCTCCACACCTTTCTCCTCCAGGAAGGTGTGCGCAGCCTCGATGTCGTCGACGACGAGGTGTGCGCCCTTGAGCGAGCCGGGTGCCACGCCGCCGCCGAGCCCGGTGCCGAACACGATCGAGCAGGCCGAGCCGGGCGGCGTCACCTGGATCGCGCGGAAGCTGTCGTTCGGGTGGAAGTCGCTGTCTAGCCTGAAGCCGAGGGTGTCGACGTAGAACGCGCGAGCACGCTCGACGTCCGAGACGGGTGCGATGACCACTTCGAGCTTCCAGTCCATGTCGATCTCCTTCGTGTGGGTGCCCAATCTGTCAGGGCTGTCATCACGTGGAACGACAGGGAGGGCCAGAACTCATCGGTCCGGCGATGAGGAAGCCCTGGTCGGACCCGCGGTCAGGCGGTGCGGCCGTCCAGCGACCCCTCCCCGAGGGCTCGGAGCACCTGCAAGCCGTGCGGCACCGCGATCATCACCTGACCCTGGGTGCACCGCACCAGATCGTCGGCGAAGGTGGTGCCGAGGTGGCCCTTCGCAAGGAAGCCGGTGGCGCCGGAGCGGAACATCGCCGCGACCGTGTGCACGTCGTTGCTGGCGGAGACCGCGACCACGACTGTGTGCGGCGCGCGCTCCCGCAGGGCGCGGGCCGCCGCGGCACCGCCCGACGGCATCCGTACGTCGAGCACGACCAGCTGCGCGTGGTTCTCGGTGACCAGGTCCGGCAGGTCCGCTCCGGTCGCGACGTCGGCCACGACGCTGAAGCCGCCATGCGCGTCCAGCACGTCGACGATCGCTCGCCGCATCGTCTGGTCGTCGTCGGCCACGACCACGCGGATGGTGGTCATGCGACGGACGCCGAGACGTCGACGGAGCGGGTGATGGTCACATCCACCCACGGTGCGGCGTTTTGCCGACGAGCGCATGCGTTCGCAGTTCCAAGGGTGGTAGTGCGGACGCACTAGATGTGTGCGACGGTTACCGAGGGCGAGACAGTGAGGGAGAGTCACGTGTCGGCTGCGGACGAGGGAACGCGCCAGGCACCCACGGGCCGCATCCGCGTGCTCATCGTCGACGACCACGAGGTCTTGGTCTCGAGCCTGGCCATGGTGCTGGACGCCGAGGAGGACATCAGCACCGCCGGTGTCGCGACGACACTCGAGCAGGCGCGCGCCCTGATCGGCACCCTCAAGCCCGACGTCGTCCTGCTCGACCACCGGATGCCCGACGGCGACGGTGTCGCCGCCATCCCGAGCCTGCGGGCGCAGCTGCCGTCGATCGGCGTCGTCGTGCTCACCGCGAGCTCGGCCGACCATGTGCTGCTGGCCGCGATCCAGGCCGGCGCCTCGGGCTTCCTGTCCAAGACCCGCAGCCTCGACGAGGTGACTGCGGCGGTGCGCGCGGCGGCCGCGGGCGAGTCGGTGATCTCGCCGGAGCTCCTGACCCGGCTGCTGCCCCGGTTCGGCCGCGGGAGCCCCCACTCGGCCAGCGACCTCACCGAGCGTGAACGAGAGGTCCTGGCTCTGGTCGCGGAGGGGTTGTCCAACGCCGCGATCGCCGAGCGCCTGGTCGTCTCGGTGCACACCGTGCGCAACCACATCGCCAGCCTCTCGGCCAAGCTGGGAGCACACTCCAAGCTCGAGGCGCTGTCGATCGCCGTACGCCGGGGGCTGCTCCCCGATCTCTGAGCGGTCTCCCACCCTCCTGTGAGCCGCTGCGGGTAGTAGATCGGTGCTACCGAAGTGGACGCCCGTGCCTCATGCGTCAACGCCCCCTGGCCAGCGACTCTATGGGTCGCCCCGTCACGGGGAGCGGTTCGGAACGCTGATGACGTCACTGTCGTCCGCACTCCCTCCCGCTCCACGGTCCCAGCACGTCGGAGACCGTGAAGCGGCCCGGACCGCCGCCCGACGAGTGCTCCCGCATGCCGCGTCCCACCCCCGTGACGCCGGTCGGCGGGCTCTCGGAGGACCCGGAGCGGGCCCCGCCTGGCCAGAGTCCCCCCGGCACGGTCAGGCGGGGCCCTCCGGGCATCCGCCCGTCTCCGGTAGTGGGTCGATCGCGGCCGACGGCAGCCAGAGCCGCACGCACATCCCGCCTTCCTCGCGGCGTTCGAGGTCGAGCCGTCCGCCCGCGATCGTCGCCCGGTCGGACATCGCCGGGATGCCGAGGTGCCCGCGCCGCGGTTCCACCGTCGACGGGTCGAAACCCCGGCCATCGTCCTCGACGACCACCTCGAACCCGGCGTCCGACCGGGCGAGCCGGACCACGACCGTGCGCGCCTCGGCGTGCCGCACGACGTTGGCCATCGCCTCCTTGGCGATCCGGTACGCCGTGACTCGCTGCCCCTCCGGCACGTCGAGGTCCGTGTCACCGGTGATGCTCCAGGCCAGCCGGTCCTCGAAGGTGTTCTCGGCGGCAACGCCCAGGGCGGTGGCCAGGTCGGTGTCGGCGGCCGGCGACTCGAGGTCGAAGAGCAGGGTACGCAGCCGGCCGATCGCCTCGGTGACGGTGACCGCCAGGGTCTCGGCCGTGCCGAGCAGCGCCGGGGGTGCGTCCTCGAGCTGGCGCCGGAGCAGTCCGAGCCGCAGCTCGACAGCGGCCAGGGCCTGGACGGAGTCGTCGTGCACGTCGGCCGCGATCCGTGCCCGCTCGTCCTCCTGCGCCTGCACCAACCGGTCGAGCAGGTGCTGCCGCTCGTCCGCGAGCCGCTCGAGTGCGGCCTGCGCGGCCACCCGGTCGGAGATGTCCCGCTGCACGGTCGCGAGAGCAACCGGCTCTCCGGTCTCCGGGTCGCGCATCAGGAAGCTCGCGATCGCCACCGGGATCGGCGGGCCGCCACGATGGTCGCGCAGGGTCGACTGGCCGGACCATTGGCCCTGGGCGACCACTGCCGGCTGCTCGACCTCGACCGAGGCTGCCAGCCCCTCCTCGGTCAGGAAGTCCGCGATGGTCATCGCGGTCACGTCGCGGTCCTCGACGCCGACGAGCCGCCGGCCGGCGGGGTTGACGTAGAGAACAGCACCGTCGGTGCGTGCCATCGCGATGAAGTCGCCCGAGGTCTCCACCAGCGACTGGAACCGCAGCAGCTCGGCGTTCGACTCGCTGATGGCCGTGAGCGCGGTGTCGCGGTTGCGGGTGACCGTCCACACGCCGCGCACGATCCCGACCACGAGGGCCGCGGCCGGGAGCAGGATGCCGCCGAGAGTGACCCCCTTGAGTGCGCCGTAGACCAGGGCGGCGATGGCCACCAGGCCGAGGATCGCCGACAGCGCCACCCGGGAGAACTCGAACGCCGGGAGGAGGGGGCGCTCGACCTCGGGGAGCCAGCCGGAGAAGGCGATCGCGGCGGTCGACACCAGCGACAGTGCCGCCAGCATCGTGCCGGGGTGGTAGGTGCCGGCCGTCACCTTGTACACGAACAGGGCGTCCCCAACGGCGAAGCCCACGATCCCCAGCGCGAGCGTCACCGTGGACCACGACCGGATGCCGGTGGCGACGAGCGCCCCGGAGACCAGCACCAGCATTCCGATGTCGAGCAGCGGATAGGCGAGGTTGGTGACGACGACGTCGTCGGGCAGGTCCGCACCCGAGATCGTGTCCAGCGTGTCGAAGAGCAGCACCACGGCGACGCCGGCGACCGTGACGCCCGTCTGCACGGCGGCGAAGACGATGTCGGTCGACCGTCGACGGATGCGCATCCGGAGCAGGATCCAGAGCGCCAGCAGCAGGACCCCGTCCATCGCCAGCCACGCGTAGTCCGCGATCGACGGGTACGGCGGGGGCTCCTGGAGGCGGACGTAGCCGAGGTAGAGCACGAACCCCAGTGCCCTCAGGCAGACCGCCAGTCCGAACAGTCCCCAGAGCAACCGGTCGCGACGGCCGAGCGTCGGACGCACCAGCGCCACCAACGCGAGCACGACGTACGCCGTCCCCTGGAGCCAGCCGTCGTACCCGGTGTGGAACGTGTTGCCGGACCGGAACCCGGGCACGGTCGTGATCGAGAACAGCACGACGAGGGCCGCGGCCAGCCCGGCCAGCAGACGCAGCGGGGCCCCGACATCGATGTCCCGGACCGGCTCATGGGTCGTCATCGGTCTCCCCGTACCACGCGCGACCGCGCCGCCCGTGGCCCACGATGCTAGGGCACGTCACGACTCGTCGGGCCCTTCCGCGAGCACCACGTCTCGGCCATGATCACCGGGTGGACTCCGAACACGCGGACCGCGAAACGGCGCGGCGCCTCGCGGTCGTGCGCGGCTGGCTGGCGGCCGCGGTCGCGTTCGTCGTCACGTTCTTGGCGGTCCGCTGGGTGATGCGTCAGCTCTGGCCCGACCAGGGCGATCTGAGCGACCTCGGAACCGACCTGCTGCGAGTCAGCGTCAGCTTGTCCGTCGCGACAGCGGTGGCGATCGCGGTCGGTCTCTGGGCCGGGCGTCGGCCGGACTGAGCAGTTGCCGGATCGGCGTCGTCACGCCGGTGCGGGAGACGGCTCCTGCGAGCCGGGGCCGCCCGTGTCGTCGTCCTCCTGAGGCGCGTCGGCGGACGGCAGAGTCTCGCCCTCGACCGAGATGTGCGGCAGGGCCTTGTCGAGCCAACGCGGCAGCCACCACGCGGCGTTGCCGAACAGCACGATCGCGGCGGGCGCCAGGGTCACCACGAGGATGCCCGCGAGCAGCACCGCGGTCGCCAGTCCCACGCCGAACTGCTTGATGATCGGGTCGTCGTTGAGGATGAAGCTCGCGAACACCGAGGACATGATCAGCGCCGCCGCGGACGTGATGCGGGCGCTCGAGCCGAGGCCGGAGGCGACAGCCTCCTTGGCCGGCTCGCCCTTGTGATGGTGCATCTGGATGTGGCTGACCAGGAACACCTCGTAGTCCATCGACAGGCCGAAGAGCACCGCGAACATCATCAGCGGCACGTAGCTGGCGATCGGCACCGTCGTGTCGGGGGTGTCGATGCCGACCTGCGAGATACCCCAGCCCCACTGGAAGACGGCCGTCAGCACGCCGAACGAGGCCGCCGCCGACAGCAGGTTGGTAACGGCCGCCTGGAGCGGGATGAGCAGGGAGCGGAACGCGATCATCAGCAGCAGGAAGCCGAGCAGGATGACCGTTCCGATCACCAGCAGCAGTCGGTCCGTGATCAGGGCCGCGAGGTCGACGTACGACGCCGTGTAGCCGCCGACGTACGACGTCATGCCGTTCACGTCGACGGGCGGCAGGACGTTGCCGCGTACCTCGGCCACCAGGTCCGCGGTCGCGTTGGACGCCGGTGACGTCGACGGGACTGCGGACAGCACGACGACGTCGCCCTTCTTGTTGATCTGTGGCGGGGTCAGCGAGACGACGCCCGCGGTGGCCAGCAACGCGTTCTGCAGGTTGACCACGCGGGGATCGGTGCCGCGAGCGTCACCGCCGGCGGTGGTCACCATCTTGGTCAGCTGGTTCTGCAGCTTGAGTGCTTCCTGCTGCTGCTGCTGGGCCTTTTTCTGCTCCTGCTTGAGCTCGTTGGCCTCGGCCTGGAGCTGGTCGCCCTGAGCCTGGAGCGCATCGCCCTGCTGCTGGAGCTTCGTCGCCTGCGCCTGGAGCGCATCGCCCTGCTGCTGCAGCGAGGCGCCCTGGGCCTCCAGGCTGGCCTTCTGCCGGTTCAGCTCGTCGGCCTTGGCCTGCAGCTGGTTGGCCTGGTTCTGCAGGGCCGCGGCCTGCGCCTGGAGCTTGCGGGCTTGGGCGGCGAGCGTCTCGGCCTGCCTCTTCAGCGGGTCGAGCTTCTTGTGGACCTCCGCCTCGCGGGCGAGGACCCGCTGGAGGCGTGCCTTCAACCGCGCCACCCGGACCGGGTTGCCCTGCGCGTCCTGGATGCGCTGGCGGAGGACCCGCTCGCGCGCCTCGAGCGCGACGAGGTGGGCGGCGAGCGGCCTGATCTTGGCGGCGAGCGCCTCGGCCCTCCTCTTGAGGTCGGCCTGCTGCGCTTCGAGCTTGCGCTTCTGGGCCTCGAGCTGCGCCTGCTGCTGCTGGAGCTGCGCGCCCTGCTGCTCCAGCGACGCCTGCTCGGCCTTCAGCTGGTCGCTCTGAGCGGTGAGCGACGCCTGCTGGGCCTTGAGCTCGTTGCCCTGCTGGGTCAGCTTCGCTTGCTGCGCCTCGAGCTGTTTCTGCTGCTGCTCGAGCTGCTTCTGCTGCTTCGGCAGCTGTCTTCTGGGCCTTGTCGAGCTGCTTCTGCAGCGACGTCGCCTTGTTGTACTTCTTGGTGTACTCGGCGCTCTGGGTCGCGACGGGCTCGAGCTCCGAGGCGACCTGGAGCGGACCGTTGTATCCCACTCCGAAGCCGACGGTGATCAGGTCGTAGGCCTGGCGCTCAGTGGTGGCGGGGTTGGTGGCACCGATGTCCTCCTGGCCGAGCTCCAGCGAGAACGCCGGGATGATCATCGGGATCAGGAACGCCACCGACACGAGGCTGATGATCACCGGATGGCGACGTACGACGCCGGACCAGCGGTGCCACATCCCCTTGCCGGGCTGGTGCGGCGGCGAGATGAACTTCGGCAACGACGCCCACCGGATGCGGTGCTTGATCAAGCCGAGGAACGACGGCAGCAGGGAGATCGAGCCGAGCACCGCCATGATGACACCCATCGCGGACGCGAGCCCGAGAGACGTCACCAAGGGGATCTGGGCCACGGCCAAGGACAGCAACGCGATCACGACCGTGCCGCCGGCAAAGACGATCGAACTGCCCGAGGTCGCCACGGCGTTCGCGATGGAGTCCTGCATCGGCATGCCGTCGCGCAGCTGTTCCTGATGTCGGGTGACCAGGAAGAGCGCGTAGTCGATGCCGACGCCGAGCCCGATCATCGTGGCCAGCGTCGGACCGCTGGTGGGGATGGAGAACAGGTGACCGAGCAGGCCTACCAGCGCGAGCCCGGCCCCGAGACCGAGGACCGCGGTGAGGATGGGCATGCCCATCGCGACCAGGCTCCCCAGCACCAGGCTGAGGATGATCATCGCGACGACGATGCCGACGATCTCGCTGACCTCGGACTCATCGGTCGAGAGCGTCGTCCCGATGCTGCCGCCGGCCGCCGTGGTGATGCCGACGTCCTCCGCAGGCTTCGCCGCATCGAGGACGTTGCTCGCGATCTCCTCGGTGAGGTCGCTGGAGCCGACGTCCATGAGCACCGGGGCGAACGCCGTCTTCTTGTCCTTGGACAGGAGCCCCGCGGTCTGGCCGGAACTGCTGAGCGGGTTGGTGACGCTGTAGACGTGGGGCTGCTTCTTGATGGCCTTGACGGAGTCGTTGACCGCCTGCTTGTACTGGTCGTCGGTGAGCTTGCCGGATGTGACGGCGAAGACGATCGGGTTGGCGCCGTTCTGCTGGGGCGGGAAGCGGTCCTGCAGCAGGTCCTTGGCGTCCTGGCTGCCGGTGCCCGGCAGGGACAGGTCGTTGCTGGTGAGCGCGCCTATCTTGGCCACGGCACCAAAGACGACGAACAGAAGGACGAACCACACGGCGATGACGACGAGCGGTTTGCGCGCGCACAGCATGCCGAGCCTGTGGAGCAGTCGCGCCATCGTGAACCTCCCCCGTACCCCCGACGCCGACTGGTGGGAACGATCCCGACCCGCCTACTCGAGCGCGCTCAAAGTACTCCGAGCGCCCCGCCTCTGGGTAGGAGTGAGGGAGTGGGCATGCCGACCTGACCGTCAGAAGGGTGCCGGTCGGACCGGCTCCCAGACGTGCTCCGGGCTGTACGGCGAGGTGCCGTTGAAGAACCACGAGCCGAGGTCACGGAGCCGCGCCAGGCACCGGCGCAGGTACGTCGCATCGGGCGCGGTGAAGCGGGGATGCTCGGTCAGCTCGGGGATCACGGCCGTCCAGCACCAGAACCCCTCCCCGACCCAGCGCTCGATGGTCTTCTGATCCTCCAGCACCTCGCAGGCGGCGCGCATGGCGGCCTCGAGGCGCGTGAACGCCTCCTCGTCCCACCGGTACTCATGACGCATCACGTCGGTGAAAGAACCCTCCCGGCCCTCCTGCTCCACGCGCAGCGTCTCCCACGGCCAGTCGGTGTCCATGGGGTCGCGTCGCGCCTCTCCGGACCCGATGGGTACAGAGAGGTCAGGGGGCTCCAGAGGGCCCGGAGGCCCCGTGGACTCCGCGACGTCCATGTCCCGCATTGTCACCCCAAGGGAGGGTGCCTGGTGGGAGATCGCCGTAGATGGCGCGTAGATGGGCTGTCGATCGCGTGGTGTCAGCGGCCTCTCGACCTGGTGCCCGCCTACCCTGTCCAGATGCCTGTGCTGGGCACCAAGCTCCATCTCCCGACGCCTCGGCGACAGCTCGTGCCCGCCTTCGACTCACCGATCGCCTGGCGGATCCACGCTCGACACCGCGGCTGATCCTCGTCGCGGCGCCAGCCGGCTTCGGGAAGACCACCCTGCTGACGCAGTGGCTCGCGTCGGGCGAGGCGGACCGGGACGGCCCCCTTCGTGTGGCCTGGCTGTCGCTGGACGACGAGGACTCCGATCTGCCGCGTTTCCTCGCCCACATCGTCGCCGCACTTCAGACCACGAATCCGGACGTCGGTGCCGACGCGCTGGCGCTCCTGGACCACACCCGGGGGTCCTCGACCGACGAGGTCCTGGTCAGCCTCATCAACGATCTCGACACGGCCGCCGAACAGACCCTGCTCGCGCTCGACGACTATCACGTCATCGATGCGGCGGCCGTTCATGACGCCGTCACGTTCCTCCTCGACAACCTGCCTCCCCAGGTCACTCTCGCCTCTCGGACATCGACCTCAGACGCCGGAGCCCTTGGGCCGGACGCGCGGCGTCCCCGAGGGGATCGTCAGGGAATCCCACCTCGAAGGTGCAGCTATGAGACCTGTCGAAACCAGCGTGGTCGATGCATGTGTCGTCCCGCTGCGGTCCTCGAACTTGTCGTCGCCCGCGAAACCACGGAGGCGGTTGACCTGGTAGTCCCCGTGGAGGGTGTCGTTGAACGGCGAGCCGCAGACGGTGAGGCCTGCCCATCAGATGAGGGACCTCCGTGAACACATGGCACCTCGTCTCGGACCGTGCGCTGAGCAAGAAAAGGCGAGCCGACCGAGCGGGTTCCGCGAGACGTGCCGCGCTCACCCAGCCCCGAGCGGAGATCAGAGGCGCTCCAGCCGCGGGCGCGCCCATGGCTGGGCGTTCGGCACGCGCGGCGGCGGGAGGGCGCCAGGCGGGCAAGGCTGGCAGGTAGTCATCGGCCAGGCTCGTAGCCGGGGACGGCGGATTGTCGGAGGCGTCATCGGTGTCCTCTCGGGCCGCACCTGGCCCAGGAACGGATCGAGAGCGTGCGTACGATGGTCGCCCGCCTTGACGCAGAGGAGGAAAACCCTTCGATGAGCAAGGTCACCCCACTGATCGGCCTCCTAGTCGTCCTCCTGGCGACGAGTGGCTGCGGCAACTCTGATTCGAAGTCCGCTCAGTCGGACACGACAGCGTGGAAGGCTGACCTGGCAGATATCGGTCTCCATCCTTCCGACTGGAATGACTACGTCTACACGGTCAATGCGGAACTTTGCGATGGTGATTACGACTATCTAGTCACCCTCCATGGCGTCAACCTGGCCGCTGGTCGGATCGGTATCAAGTACGCCTGTCCCGAACACTTGGGCGAGTGGGACAAGGCCGTGGCCAGCCGCAACCACTACCTCTGCAACACCCCGCGGCACCAGTTGACCGAGGAGGACCGCCACGAGGCCGACGGGGTGTGCACGCCGTGATCCCTCGCGAGGTCGACGGTTGGTCACGAGGCCCAGCGGGTGAGAACGGGCACCGCTGGCGACTTTGAATCAGGACAAGCGACATAGGTTCGACGCCTACCCGGGGAGCCTGGGGCTGTTGAGGGTTCCTCGCATGCTTTGTCGCCTGCTCTCCTTCACCGTCGCCTCGGTGCTGATCGTGCTCCTGCCCGGCCCGACATGCTGGTCGTGGTTCGGTGGTGCGCTGCGGCCCGCGAGTCGACGTGGCATGCCTACCGGCCCTAGCCCGTCGCGCTAGCGGGAGTCGAAGCACGCTCCCACCTCCACCAATGTCGGAGCCGCCTGTCGGAATCGAACCGACGACCTATTCATTACGAGTGAATCGCTCTACCGACTGAGCTAAGGCGGCGCGTTGCCCGTCCGCTGGGGTCCGGGCAACGGCCGGAAGTATACGGAGGCGAAACGCCGGTCACTGAATCGGCGTCAGCAGGACAATCCGTCTCGCGGGACGACCCCGGAGACGAGGTATGACTCGACCGCCTGGTCGACACAGGTGTTGCCGCGGTGGTAGCCGGTGTGGCCGTCGCCGTCCCGGCTGATCAGCACTCCGGAGTCGAGCTGGTGGGCCAGCGCGACCGCCCAGCGGTACGGCGTCGCCGGGTCGCGGGTCGTCCCGATCACCACGATGGGGGCCGCGCCGCGGGCGTGGATCGTCGGCACCGGCTGGTCGCTGCGGGGCGTGAAGCCGTCGCAGGTCGTCAGGCTCCAGGCGTACTCGCGGCCGAAGAAAGGCGACGCCTTCTCGAAGGCGGCGAACTGGCTCGGCACCTGGGAGTAGGGGATCGAGTAGGGGTCGTCGAGGCAAGAGATCGTCACGAACGCCTCGAGCAGGTTGCTGTTGAAGGTGCCGTCGGCGTTGCGGTCGGCGTACCCGTCGGCCGCCTGCATCAGCACTGACCCATCGCCGCCCAGCGCGCTGCGCAGACCTGCGCTGAGCAGGATCCAGTAGGCGCGGTTGTACAGCGTCGCCCCGATCCCGGAGAAGGCGTCGCCGACGGTGAGCACGCGACCACCGCCGGCCGGCAGGGGGTGCGCCGCGATCTGGTCAAGGATCGCGCTGATCGTCTGCTCGACGCCCGCGACGTCCTTGCCCAGGAAGCAGCCGACGGACGACTGCACACAGTTCGCGGCGTACGCATCGAGTGCGGTCTGGAAACCCTTCGCCTGTTGCAGCAAGGTCTCATGGGTGCCGAGCGTCGGGTCCACGGCGCCGTCCAGGACGAACCGGCCGACCCGCTCGGGGAACAGCTGGGCGTACATCGCGCCGAGCTCGGTGCCGTACGACGCGCCCAGGTAGCTCATCGTCGACTCCCCGAGCGCCGCCCGGAGGATGTCCATGTCGCGCGCCGACTCGACCGTCGACACGTGAGCCGCCAGCGCACCTGACCGCCGGCTGCAACCCGTGATCAGCCGATGCTGATGCAGGCGGTACGCCGCCACCTCTGCCGGGGTCGACGGCGACGGGTTGCCCGCAAGGACCCGGTTGAACGCCGCGTCGCCCAGGCAGTCGACCGGTGAGCTGTCGCCCGTGCCGCGCGGGTCGAAGCCGACGATGTCGAAGTGCTCGAGCAGTGGGTCGCCGAAGTAGGCGCCGCCCGCCGCGGCGTACGACCTGCCCGATGCGCCGGGCCCGCCCGGGTTGACGACGAGCGACCCGATCCGTGAGCCGGACGCCGGCACCTTCAGCACCGCGATCTTGATCGTGCGTCCGGCCGGATGCCGGTAGTCGAGGGGGACGGTCAGGCGTGCGCACTGGTCACCCTCGTCGCCGGAGTCCGGGCAGGCCGACCAAGCGAGGTGCTGGGAGTAGAACCGCGCCAGGGCACGGGACGGGGGCTGGGTCGCCGGCGGGCCGCCCGAGGGCACGACCGGTGTCGGTCCGGCGTCGTCGGAGGAGGAGCCTTGGGTGACGACAAGGGCGGCGCCGACCACCAGCACCACGACCACCACCAGGGTGACCGCGGCGACGAGACGTTTCACGGGCGCCTCACCGGGAGGGAGCCTTGAGGGCGACCATCAGCGACTCGAGGGCGAGCGCCACCGGGACGTTGAACTCGAGCATCTGCTCGCGGGCATCGAGGATCCAGCCGATCCGGCGCAGGTTGAGCTCGGGGCTCGAGCTCCGCACCAGCTGGTCGATGTCGGGGCGGATCTCCTCGTTGACGAGCGGCCCGGCACCGCCGGTCGCCAGCGCGATCGCGTCGCGGTACACCGACACCAGGTCCATCAGGCCTCGGTCGACGACGTCGAGATGACGACGCTTCGATCGCGTCTTCTGCGCGCGCTCGAGGGCGGCGAGCGCCGGTGTGTATTCACGGGGACGCCGACCGCGCTCGACCACGCCGTACGACACGTCGAGATCGGAGCGCTCGCGTGCGTCGAGCTCACCGGTGATCAGGTCGGCCTCCTCCTGGGTGGTCTCGAGGAGGTTCTGTGCGGCGTTCATGCAGGACGCGAGGCTGGTCAGCCGTGCTGGGATCGACACGACCTCCTTGCGCCGGTTGCGGGCACCTTCGTCGCGCGCGAGGGCGCGCGCACGCCCGATGTGGCCCTGGCTGGCCCGGGCGCAGTACGACGCGAGGGCGGGCTCGACGCCGTCGACGCGGGTGAGGAATCCGGCCACCTCTTCGGGCGACGGTGTCGTCAGGGTGACCAGACGACAGCGCGAGCGGATCGTCGGCAGCAGGTCCTCGACCGTCGGGGCGCACAGCATCCAGACCGTCCGGTCGGTCGGCTCCTCGATGGCCTTGAGCAGCGCGTTGGCGGCCTGCTCGGTCAACCGGTCTGCGTCCTCGACGATCATCACCTGCCAGCGCCGGCCGACCGGCGCCAGTGCCGCGCGGCGTACGAGGTCGCGCACCTCGTCGACGCCGATCGACAGCCGGTCGGTGCGTACGACGGTCACGTCGGCATGGGTGCCCGCGAGCACCGTGTGGCACGAGTGGCAGGTGCCACAGCCCGGCGGCTGCTCCTCGCACTCCAGAGCCGCGGCGAACGCCACGGCGGCGTTCGAGCGACCCGACCCCGGCGGGCCGGTGAAGAGGAACGCGTGGCTCATCCCGCGGCCAGCGGCGGCGGTCCGCAGGGACTCGACCACCCGGGTCTGACCGACCAGCGTGGAAAAGACGGAGCCGGTCTCGTGCGACGTCGTGGTCATCGGACGGCCTGCCCGAGCAGCGGCTCGACTCGTGTGAGCACGACATCGGCGATCTCGTCGGTCTGGCGGCTCGCGTCGACCACGAGGTAGTGGTCGGGATCGGCCACCGCCAGCGCCAGAAATGCGGCTCGGGCGCGGACGAAGAAGTCGGGCGACTCGCCCTCGATGCGGTCGCGCTCCTCGAACCGGCTCAGCCCGTGCTCCGGGTCGAGATCGAGGACGACGGTCAGATGGGGTCGGAGGTCGCGCGTCGCCCAGCGCGCCACCCGCTCGATGTCTCCGGCATCGAGAGCCCGTCCGCCGCCCTGGTAGGCGAGCAGGGAGTCGACGTAGCGGTCGGTGATGACGACGTCGCCGCGCTCCAGAGCGGGCATCACGACGGTGTCGACGTGCTCGGCCTTGTCGGCGGCGTACAGCAGGACCTCGGTGCGGTGGGACAGCTCTCCGGTGGCCGGGTCGAGCACGATACGTCGCAGCTCCTTGCCGACGGCGGTGTCGCCCGGCTCGAAGGTCAGCCGCAGGTGGTAGCCACGGTCGGCCAGGGTCGCTGCGAGGGCACGCGCCTGTGTCGACTTGCCCGCGCCTTCGCCGCCCTCGAAGCAGACGAAGACCCCGGTGGTGGTGTGCACGCAGCCCGCCTTTCGCTCGCTGGTCGAGCGTAGTCGAGAGCACCCACGGCGCCGGACGGCCGCATCAGAGGCGGCGTACGCGCTCGCTACGGTGACGCCATGTCAGCCACCGCGACTGCCACGCCCACCCTGATCACCTCGGACAAGGTGATCCTCGGCGGCAGTGCGCTGCTGACGCTGCTCGCCGGTGTCGCGGACTACGGTCACTGGGGCTCGGTCGTCGCCTTCGCCATCTCCGGTGCCGCGGTGTGCCTGCTCGCCTCGGTGGTCGGCCGCTCGGTCGAGCAGCTCGGCGACCGGTTCGGACCCGGCGCGACCGGCGTGCTGCAGTCGGCGCTGGGCAACCTGCCCGAGCTGTTCATCTGCATCTTCTCGCTGAAGGCGGGCCTGCTGGACGTCGTGCGCGCGGCGCTCGTGGGCTCGATCCTGGCCAATCTCCTGCTGGTGCTCGGCATTGCGTTCATGGTCGGCGGGCTCCGGCACGGCACCCAGAAGCTCGGCTCGGAGCGAGCGCGCACGACCATCGTCCTGGTGCTGCTGTCGGTGGCGGCCATGGCGATCCCGTCGTTGGCGCACTGGCTACACACGCCGGTCGCGGCGCACGAGACGACGTTCTCGGTGATCGTGTCGGTCCTGCTGCTCGCGCTGTTCGCGCTCTCGCTTCCGTTCTCGCTGCGGCGATCCGCATCGGATGCCGTCGGTGAGGAGGCGGTGTCAGCCGAACCCCCGCGCTGGCCGATCGGGCTGGCCGTCGGTCTGCTCGCGGCCGCCGCCGTCGCGGCGGCGTTCGTCTCCGACTGGTTCGTACATGCGCTCCAGCCCGCCATGGACGCGCTCTCGGTCAGCGAGACCTTCGCCGGACTCGTCGTCGTCGCGATCGCGGGCAACGCGATCGAGAACGTCGTCGGTGTGCAGCTCGCGGCCAAGAACGAGTCGGCGTACGCATTCTCGGTCATCATCAACAGCCCCGTGCAGATCGCGTTGGTGCTCGCGCCGGTGCTGGTGCTGATCTCCCAGATCTTCGGTCTGGCGTCACTCACCCTGGTGCTCTCGCCGATGCTCGTGGTCGTGCTGCTGCTGTCGGTGATCCTCGCGGCGTTCATCGCGTTCGACGGCGAGTCGACCTGGCTGGAGGGCGCGTCTTTGATCGTGCTCTACGCGATCGTCGCCACGTCCTTTTGGTGGGGCTGACGATGCGCGAGCCCGGCTGCTACTCCTGCGAGCACGACGCCGCCGCCAACCCGCCGCCACGCGAGGCGGCCTGCGTCACGGCGTACTGGCGGGTCGTCCACGCCTTCAACTCCTCGCTCTCCGGATGGCTGGTGATCCTGCCGCGACGACACGTCACCGCCCTCGACGAGCTGGACGACGCCGAGCTCGTCGAGCTCGGCCTGTTGCAGGGTCGCGTCTCCGCCGCCCTGCGCCAGGTGGTCGGCTGCACGAAGACCTACTCGGCGCTCTTCGCCGAGGCCGAGGGATTCGCCCATCTCCACGTACACCTCGTGCCGCGGATGCCCGACCAGCCGGTCGACCGCCGCGGACCGGCGGTGTTCGGCTATCTCGCCGACGACGACCGCGTCTCCGTTGACGAGATGGACCGGATCGCCCGCGAGGTCGGCGCGTTGGTCACGCTGCCCTGACCACGCGCACCGTCAGCTCGTCGTAGCCTTCTTCGAGGCCTTCTTCGTCGTCTTCTTGGCGCCCGACTTCTTGGTCGTCTTCTTCGCGCCGGCCGCCTTCTTGGCCGGTCCCTTCGCCCGGCGCTCGGCGAGGAGCTCGGCCCCGCGCTCGAGGGTGATCGCCTCGACGGTGTCCTCCTTGCGGAGGGTGGCGTTGAACTCACCGTCGGTCACGTAGTCGCCGAACCGGCCGGACTTCACCACGATCGGGGCACCCGAGACGGGGTCCGGCCCGAGCTCCCTCAGCGGCGGCGCCGCGGCGGCGCGCCCGCGCTGCTTGGGCTGGGCATAGATCGCGAGCGCTTCGTCCTGGGTGATGCTGAGCAGCTGGTCCTCCGACTGCAAGGACCGGGAGTCCGTGCCTTTCTTGAGATAGGGCCCGTACCGGCCGTTCTGTGCGGTGATCTCGACGCCCTCCGCGTCGGTGCCGACCACCCGCGGGAGCGACAACAGCTTGACGGCGTCGTCGAGCGACACGGTGTCCAGCGACATCGACTTGAAGAGCGAGCCAGTGCGCGGCTTGGCGTTCTTCGGCGCGTCGTCCGGAAGCTGCTCGGTGACGTAAGGGCCGTAGCGGCCGTTCTTCGCCACGACCCGCAGGCCGGTGTCGGGGTGGTCACCGAGCTCCTTCTCCTCGCCGGCGGGGTTGGCCAAGAGCTCCTTGGCCTTGGTCAGCGTCAGCTCGTCGGGCGGCAGGTCGTCGGGGACGTTCGCGCGTACGGCGGCCGGCTGACCGTCCGGGCCCTCACCAGGCCCCTCGAGGTACGGCCCGTAGCGGCCGACCCGCAGGACGATCCCGCTGTCCGGCCCGGCGACCGGGAACGTCGCGAGCTCCTTGGCGTCGATCTCGCCGAGCTCGTTGACCAGCTGGTGCAGGCCGATCACCCGCTCGGAACCGAAGTAGAACTCCTCCAGCTCGGTGACCCGGTCGGCCCGTCCGGCCGCGATCTCGTCGAGCACGTCCTCCATACCGGCGGTGAACTCGTAGCTGATCTGGCGCGGGAAGTGCTCCTCCAGCAGCCGCACGACCGAGAAGGCGATCCATGCCGGCACCAACGCGGTGCCCTTCTTGTAGACGTAGCCGCGGTTCAGGATCGTGCCGATGATCGAGGCGTACGTCGACGGCCTGCCGATCTCGCGGTCCTCGAGCTCCTTGATCAGGGTTGCCTCGGTGTAGCGCGCCGGAGGCTTGGTCTCGTGCCCTTGCGGGGTCAGCGACGCGGCGGAGACCGGCTCGGCCTCACGGAGGTCGGGCAGCGGAGTCTCGGCGTCGTCCTTGCGCTTGTCGTTGTCGGTGCCCTCGACGTACGCCTTGAGGAAGCCGTGGAAGGTGATCACCCGACCGCTCGCGGAGAACACGACGTCGCGGCCGTCGGCTGCGGCGCCGCCGATGCGGATCGTCACCGAGTGACCGACCGCGTCCTTCATCTGCGAGGCCACGGTGCGCATCCAGATCAGCTCGTAGAGGCGGAACTGCTCGCCGGTCAGACCAGTCTCGGCCGGCGTACGGAAGCGGTCGCCGGACGGGCGGATCGCCTCGTGGGCCTCCTGGGCGTTCTTGACCTTGGAGGCATAGGTACGGGGCGCGTCGGGGAGGTACTCCCCGCCGTACAGCTCACGCACCTGCGAACGCGCGGCCGCGACGGCGGCGGTCGACAGCGTCGTGGAGTCGGTGCGCATGTAGGTGATGTAGCCGCCCTCGTAGAGCCGCTGGGCCACCGACATCGTCGCCGAGGCGCTCATGCCGAGCTTGCGGCTCGCCTCCTGCTGCATCGTCGTGGTGCGGAACGGGGCGTACGGCTGTCGCCGGTAGGGCTTGGACTCCACCGAGCGCACGTCGTACGACGTGTCGCGTAGGGCGGTGACGAGAGCCTCGGCGGCGTTGCGGTCGAGGTGGACGCGGTCGCTCTGGCGCTTCCCCTTGAGCTCACCGTCGGTGCCGAAGTCGGAGCCGCCGGCGACGCGCATCTCGTCGATCGCGTGCAGCTTGGCCGGGAACATCCGGGGCTCCTTGCCGGAGCCGGAGTCGAAGGTGCCCTCGAGGTCCCAGTACGACGCGACCCGAAAGGCCATCCGCTCCCGCTCGCGATCGACAACCAGGCGGGTCGCCACCGACTGCACGCGACCGGCCGAGAGGCCGGACATGACCTTCTTCCAGAGGACCGGCGAGACCTCGTAGCCGTACAGACGGTCGAGGATGCGCCGCGCCTCCTGGGCCTCGACGAGGTCGTCGTTGATCTGGCGGGGGTTCTCGACCGCGGCCAGGATCGCGGCCTTGGTGATCTCGTGGAAGACCATCCGGTGCACCGGGATGCCCTTCGGCTTCAGCTCGTCGAGGAGGTGCCAGGCGATCGCCTCGCCCTCGCGGTCCTCGTCGGTGGCGAGGTAGAGCTCGTCGGCGTTCTTCGAGCAGGCCCTTCAGCTTGGCGATGTGGCTCTTCTTGTCACGGGGCACGACGTAGTACGGCGTGAAGCCGTTGTCGACGTCGACCGCCAGGCGACCCCACGGCTTGTCCTTGATCGACGCCGGCGTGTCGGCGGCGGAGTTGGGCAGGTCGCGGATGTGGCCGACCGACGACTCGACCACGTAGTCGTCGCCCAGGTAGCCGCCGATCGTCCGCGCTTTCGCGGGCGACTCGACGATCACCAGCTTGTGTGGCACTGCTTCTCCTGACTCGAAACCTGAGGCGAGCCGGGCCCCTTGTCGGACTGGCCCGGGCTCACGGCCGATCACGGTAGCGCGTCGAGACCAACGCCTTGTTCCCGATCCCCGAGAACTGCCCGGTCGGCGGCCGGACGGGGGACGTCCGTACAGACGACCAGCGCGGCCCCCGAGGGGCCGCGCTCGTGGAGTCGTGCGATCAGGCGCCGAAGGTGCTCATCACCCGCTCGGCGGTGCGGTGGGCGATGTCGTAGCCGTCGACCATCGCCTTGCGGAAGTGCAGTCCCGACCAGATGCGGGCGTGGAAGGCGTCGTACTCCAGCTCCGACAGGTGCGGGTAGGTCCGCGGGTCGAGGGAGTTCACCGAGATGAGCTCGAGCTGGGCGTCCTCGCCGAGCGTGCGTCGGATGACCTCCACGGCCGGGCCGGTCAGGCAGGCGTGGCCGCTCACGTAGTCGGAGTAGTTCGGGTTCGGTACGAGCGGTGCCCAGTTTGCTTCGAACGCCGTCGCGTCGTTGTGATCGAGATCGGCGCCCGCGATGGCCTGGCTGGGGCGCCAGAACCCCACGTCGCGCTTGAGGCCCCAGCACCGGATGGCCGAGTCAGTCATCGCCCCGTGGATCATCGCGAAGAGACGTGCGGTCGCCAGCAGGTCCATCGGGTCGGACTCGAGATGGCGGATCAAGGCGTCACCCACCATGGTGGCCGAGTTGCTGTTGAAGAAGAGGGCCGTGTCGGTCTGGTCCTGGGTGCGATTCGCGGAGGACACCGAACCCAGCCGGCGCACCTCGTCGTGCTCGACGGCGTACGCCGACGAGGTCAGGTCGAACGGACCGGACACGGGGACCGGGGTGGTCACGAACAGCGGGGTGAGGGAGCCGAGCCAAGGCGCGAGCATGTCGGTCAAGCCGGGGTTGGGCTGCCACACACCCACGCCGGCAGCTTTGGTGTAGTGGATCGACGGGTCGAGGTAGCCGTCACCCACCCGGGAGGCGATCAGGTCGGCAGCCGCACGCGCCCCGATCCGGGCTCCCTTGGCCCGACTCGACTGACCGATCCCGGCCAGACTGGTCGCAAGATCCGTCGCCAGCTGGGCGGCCGAGCCAGGGTAGTAGTGCACGAGGACGTCGTGGGCCGCGGTTGCGACGGCCGCGGTCTCGGAGCTGGCTGCGACGTGCGCCGAGCGTGTCGCCGCCTGGTGCATGGCCACCGAGACGAACCCGAGGACGGGTACGCCGATCGGGATCGGCGTCGCGGGATAGACGGTGCGGAACACGATCCGCTCCCAGTCCAGGACGACCTGAGGGTCGTCCGGCGAGGAGGCGCTCGCGCCGAGCGCCTCCGCGGTGAGTGCATCCGGAACCAGAGCTGCGACAGCGGCACCTGTCAGGGTGCCGAGAGTCACGGACCGACGACTGAGCAACATGGCAAACCTCCAGGGGCCGACGTTCGAGAACCTGTCTAGAACGACGAGCCCGGGCTGACCATTGGCGTTCCCGCGAATGTCTCGAGGCGTTCTTGCTGGTCCGCCGTGTCGCGGTCACACCCGTTCATCCGAGCCACCGCAGACATCCGGTTGAGGCGCCCAGCTTCCGGTACACGCTCTCGAGGTGCTATCGCGACGGGAGCGGTTGCCCGGGGACCGGCTCGGCTGCGAGAAGTCGGCGCATGGCGACCTGCCGAGACTCCATCAACAACAGGTCGACCATCGATCCTCCCCTCATGGAACGGCAGACCGCGGAATCGCTTCGGTATCGCCGACGGGGACGGGTCCGACCCTTCGGCGTACGGGGGATGTTTCAATCGAAGCATGGCTCGTGGTTCCCAGCTCCTCGCCGCGCTCGCGGGCGGCGCCGTCCTCTCGACCGTGGGACTTACGGCCGCCGGGCCGGCGCTGGCGACGCAGGGGGTCGACCAGGCCAGCGGTGTCGCCGACCCGAACGCCCACCCTGGGGCCGTGCGCGCGCAGATCACGTTCATCAAGAAGCCGGCGCACCCGTGGAACAGCCGGATCACCTGGCGAGCCGTGCGGCAGCAGGTGGACGGCACCTGGAAGGTGGTCGGCGAGGACTCGTGGCGGGCCGGGTCCGGCCTGCCCGGCGGGTCGGCCACCAACGCCTGCGTGAAGGGTCACGGCTGGCTGCCGGACGGGCGCTACTCGCTTCGGCAGTACGACGACTACGCCGGCAACCTGATCCACGGTCGTGCGTTCCGGCTCTCCGACAAGAAGTGCTCGAACGGAACACTGCGCGAAGAACTGTTCATCCACACCGAGGCCGGTCCCTCGAACACGCAGTGCGCCAATGGCCCGGGCGACCAGATCTGCCGCTGGGAGTATCCGCAGGTGAACGACTACACGTCCCACGGCTGCATCAAGATGGCACCCGCCGACATCCTCGCCCTGACCCGCGACTACCACCGCTTCTTCAAGACCGGCGTCCGCTACCCCATGTCGAGGGTCTCCCTCCTCGTCCGCTGAGTCGGCGCAAACAGGCACCAGAAACGCGCCGACTCGGCGCAAACAGGTAGCGATAACACGCCGATTCGTCCTATGCCGACTCGGCGTTCGTACGACGTCTACCTGCGCCCGCCTCGATCTCGGCATGACGACGGCCCGCCCGGGGCTATCCCCGAACGGGCCGTCGTGTCTGGTGGAGCAGCGGGAGAGTCTCGGCGAGATCAGCTCTGCTGCTCGAACTGCCGGGTCGTCGTGTCGTCGGCAGAGTCCGCGGGAGTGGCGGGCTCGTCGGCGGGAGCGACCGGCGGCGGTGTGGCCGGCGTACCCGGGTCGTCTCCGATCACGCTCGACCGGCGCTTCGTCACGATCACCGCGGCCGCGATGCCGGACACGGCGAGGATCGCGATGATCAGTCGAAGCGGCGTGTTGGCGTTCTCACCGACCGACATCTTGACGACCGCCGACACGATCAGCAGCGAAACCAGGTTCATCACCTTGATCAAAGGGTTGATCGACGGACCGGCGGTGTCCTTGAACGGGTCACCGACCGTGTCACCGATGATCGTCGCCTCGTGGGCTGCCGAGCCCTTGCCGCCGTGATGGCCGTCCTCGACGAGCTTCTTGGCGTTGTCCCAGGCGCCACCGGAGTTGGCCAGGAAGACCGCCATCAGCGCGCCGGCACCGATCGCACCGGCCAGGAAGCCGGCCAGCGGGCCCACACCGAGACCGAAGCCCACGGCGACCGGGGCGAGGATCGCCAACAGGCCTGGGGTGGCCAGCTCGCGGAGCGAGTCACGGGTCACGATGTCGACGACCTTGCCGTACTCGGGACGGCCCGTGCCCTCCATGATCCCGGGGATGTCGCGGAACTGGCGGCGAACCTCGTAGACCACCGCACCAGCGGCGCGGCCGACCGCGTTGATCGCGAGACCCGAGAAGAGGAACACCGCAGCGACGCCCAGTAGCAGGCCGACGAGCACGTTCGGGAAGGACACGTTGAACTGGAAGGCCAGGGTCGTGAGTCGCCCGGGGGCGGCAGTCACGTTCGCCTCGTTGATGGCGTCCGTCAGCGAGTTGCTGTAGGCACCGAACAGGGCGCTTGCGGCCAGGACCGCGGTCGCGATCGCGATCCCCTTGGTGATCGCCTTGGTGGTGTTGCCAACGGCATCCAGCTCGGTGAGGATCTGGGCGCCTTCGGCGTGGACGTCGCCGGACATCTCGGCGATGCCCTGGGCGTTGTCGGAGACCGGGCCGAAGGTGTCCATGGCGACGATCACGCCGACCGTGGTCAACAGGCCGCAGCCGGCCAGCGACACGGCGGCGAGCGCCACGATGATGCTGCCGCCGCCGAGCAGGAACGCACCATAGACGGCCGCGGCGAGGACCAAGGTGGTGTAGACGGCCGACTCCAGACCGACCCCGATGCCGGACAGGATCACCGTCGCGGCACCGGTGAGCGACGTACGCCCGACATCCCTGACCGGGCGGTGGTCCGTACCGGTGTAGTAGCCGGTCAGCGCGAGGATTCCCGAGGCCAGCACGATGCCGATGAGGACGGCGACGGCTGCTACCACCCGTGGGCTGGCGCTGGCCGCGTCACCGGATGCGCCTGCAAGGTCGGCCCAGGAGCCCGGGAGGTACACGAATGCGAGGATGACGCACGCCACGGCGCTGATGGCGGCCGAGATGTAGAACGCGCGGTTGATCGTGGTCAGGCCGTTCTCACCCGCGCGCGGCTTGCAGAGGTAGACGCCGACGACCGCGGTGAGCGCACCGATCGCGGGAATCAGGAGCGGGAACACGAGACCCTTGTCGCCGAAGGCCTGCGAGCCGAGGATCAGCGCGGCGACCAGCGTGACGGCGTACGACTCGAAGAGGTCCGCCGCCATGCCGGCGCAGTCACCGACGTTGTCACCGACGTTGTCTGCGATGGTCGCGGCGTTGCGCGGGTCGTCCTCGGGGATGCCCTGCTCGATCTTGCCCACGAGGTCGGCGCCGACATCGGCAGCCTTGGTGAAGATACCGCCACCGACACGCATGAACATCGCGAGGAGGGCGGCACCGAAGCCGAAGCCCTCGAGCACGTGCGGCGCCTGGTCCTTGAACAGCAGCACGACGGTGCTGGCACCGAGCAGGCCGAGTCCGACCGTCATCATGCCGACCATGGCGCCAGTGCGGAAGCCGATGTTCATGGCCCGCTCGCGTCCCTCGGTGTTGGCCGCGGCGGCAACCCGGAGGTTCGCCTTCACCGCCAGGTTCATGCCGAAGTAGCCCACGGAGGCCGAGAACCCGGCGCCGAACAGGAAGAAGATCGACCGTCCGATCCGAACCCCCCAGTCGTCGGCCGGGAGAAACGCCAGTACGACGAATGCGATCGCGGCGAAGATCGCCAGCGTGCGGAACTGCCGCTGGAGATAGGCGTTCGCCCCCTCCTGCACCGCGTGCGCGATGTTCTTCATGTTGTCGGTGCCTTCGCCGGCAGCAAGGACTTCCTGGCGGAACATGAACGCCATCGCGAGCGCGCCGAGCGCGATCAGGAAGACGATGATGACCAGGACGAGGTTGCCCCCGGAGAGGTGCACCACGTCGGGACTGATCCCGGTCATGGACTTCCTCCTGGGAATACGTTCACTCGAACGGCGCGGATTGTGCCATGCGCCCGGTGGATCATGTCATCTCGGCGTCGGCCGAGTCACACCGGGTGCGCGAGGGTCGGCGGCACCAGACCCACTGGCGGACGGCCCACAGCGGCGTACGACGGACGCGTCCTGCGCCCTGTCTGCGAGCCGGTGTCAGCTGGCGGCGAGCGCGGCCTCGGCGGTGTCATGGATGACGAACACCTTGGCCAGGCCGGTGATCCGGAAGATCTTGAGCAGACGGTCCTGGTTGCACACCAGCTGAAGCGAGCCGTCGTGTGCTCGGACCTTCTTCAGTCCGCCGACCAGGACGCCGAGGCCGGTGGAGTCGAGGAACTCGACCTCCGACATGTCGATGACGAGGTTGTAGGTGCCGGCAGCCACGAGCTCGGTGATCTCCTCCCGCAGCCGTGGTGCGGTGTAGACGTCGATCTCGCCGGCGACCGACACGACGGTGCGGCCTTCGGCCTCGCGCGTCGCAATCGTCAGGTCCACGTATCCACTCCAAGATCCCAGTTCGAGGGTGGCGGGGGCCTGCGGCCCCCCGATCCCGTCGCGCCTATCAAACCACGCTCCGGGGAATCGTGGAGGAATTGCTTCACAGCTCGACGTCCCGCTGTTGTCGGCCTGTCGGCCGTCTTTGTCAGACTGATGCGGTGGCAGATGTCGCGGGTGGCTCGCCGGCCCCCCGCGTGGGTCCGGTGGGAGTCGAGCGACTGGGCCGCAGGCTCGCGCTCGGTCCCGGCCGCGAGGACTCGCTGCGTCATCTCCGTGTGCTGCCACGCCGAGAGGCGACGACCGCGCCGTGGCCGCCATGGGTGCACCCCGAGGTGGTCGACGCGTTCGTGCGCCGAGGCGTGACCGACTTGTGGCGACACCAGGCCGTGGCCGCCGAGGCTGCGCACGCACGCCAGCACGTCGTGCTCTCCACGGGAACGGCGTCCGGCAAGTCGCTGGCCTACCAGCTGCCGGCACTGACCTCGATCCTCGAGCGTCGCGGCACCCGCGGGGAACGCGGGGCGTCGACGCTCTACATCGCCCCGACCAAAGCGCTCGCCCAGGATCAGCTGACGACGATCGCCGACCTGGGGCTCGACGTCCGAGTCACGACGCATGACGGGGACTCGTCGTACGAGGAGCGCGACTGGACCCGCGAGCACGGCGAGTACGTCCTGACCAACCCGGACATGCTCCACCGATCGGTGCTGCCCCGGCACGAGCGATGGGCCGGGTTGTTCCGCGGGCTCGACCTCGTCGTCGTCGACGAGTGCCACCACTACCGGGGTGTGTTCGGTGCGCACGTGGCCCAGGTGCTCAGGCGGCTGCGGCGGGTCTGCGCATTCCACGGCTCCGACCCGACGTTCGTGCTGGCATCGGCGACCGTGGGCAACCCCGCCGAGCACGCCGCACACCTGACCGGACTCGACGTGATGGCGGTCAGCCACGATGACGCACCTCGAGGCGAGGTCGCCCTCGTGCTGTGGGAGCCGCGGTTCACGTCGTACGCCGGCGAGAACGGTGCACCGGTCCGCCGCGCCGCGTCCTCGGAATCAGCCGACCTGCTTGCAGACCTGGTCAGCGAAGGCGTGCGCACCCTGGCGTTCGTCCGCTCACGCCGCGCCGCCGAGCAGGTGGCAGCGACGACCGCCGGGTTGCTCGCGGACGTCGACCCGGCGCTGCCCGAGCGGGTCGCCAGCTACCGAGGGGGATATCTCCCTGAGGAGCGCCGCGAGATCGAGCAGGCGCTGCGCGACGGACGTCTGCTCGGCCTCGCCGCCACCAACGCGCTCGAGCTGGGCATCGACGTCTCCGGGCTCGACGCCGTCCTGGTGGCCGGCTTCCCCGGCACCCGAGCGGCCTGGTGGCAGCAGGTCGGACGGGCCGGGCGCAACGCGGGTGACGCCTTGGCGGTGCTGGTCGCCCGCGACGACCCGCTCGATACGTATCTGGTCACACATCCCGAGGCGCTGCTCGACGCGGACATCGAAAGCACCGTCCTCGACCCGGGCAACCCGTACGTCGTCGGACCCCACCTCTGTGCTGCTGCCCAGGAAGTGCCGCTGCGTGAGCACGAGCTGGGTCTGTTCGGCGACCATGCACGGGAGTTGGTCGACGAGCTCACGGACGCGGGCCGGCTGAGGCGTAGGCCTCACGGGTGGTACTGGACCCATCCCGAACCGGCCAGCGCCCTCACGGACATCAGGTCGGGCAGCGGCCGCCCGTTCTCCCTCGTCGAGGCCGCCACCGGCCGGGTCGTCGGCACGGTCGACGGTGGGAGCGCCCACGCGACCGCCCACGCAGGTGCGGTCTACGTGCACCGGGGCGAGACCTATCTGGTCGAGTCCCTGGATCTCGACGACCGGGTCGCCATGATCGAGCGCGCAGACGTGGACTTCTCCACGACCGCCCGCGAGCTCACCGACATCACGATCGCACGTGAGCTCGACCACCGTGCCTGGGGAGAGGCCCGGCTGTCCTTCGGCCTGGTGGACGTGTCGCACCGGGTCGTGTCGTACCTCCGCCGTCGCCAGCCCTCGGGCGACGTGATCGACGAGGTGCCGCTGGACCTCCCCGAACAGAACCTGACCACCCAGGCGGTGTGGTGGACACTCAGCGACGACCAGCTGGCGGATACCGGACTGCTCTCGGCGGACCTCCCTGGTGCCGCGCACGCCGCCGAGCACTGCTCGATCGGGCTGCTTCCGCTCTTCGCGACGTGTGACCGCTGGGACATCGGCGGCGTCTCGACCGCGCAGCACGCCGACACCGGCCGGCTCACGGTGTTCGTGTACGACGGGTACCCGGGTGGGGCAGGCATCAGTGCCCGAGGCTTCGACGCCGCTCGTGCCTGGCTGACCGCTACCCGCGAGACGATCCGCTCCTGCCAGTGCCCGGACGGCTGCCCGTCGTGCGTCCAGTCGCCCAAGTGCGGCAACCAGAACCACCCGCTGGACAAGGCCGGGGCCATCAGCCTGCTCGACGTCCTTCTCGACCACGCACCCGCTGAGTAGCCTGCCGACATGGTGGTGCTGGGACTGCTCCTCCTCGCCGCCGGCATCGTCGCGATCCTGGCCGCGGTCTTCGGCACGAGCGGGACAGCGACGTATCTCGGCGCCGACCTGGGCGCTGCCACGCTGTTCTTCCTCGGGGTCGGAGCGACGCTGGCTGTGCTCTGCGGAGTCGTGCTGACTCGAGTAGGTACGGGCCGCGCGGTGCGACATCGTCGCGAGAGTCGCCGGCTGCGCGAGCTCGAGCGCGACCGCCGCCGCGACGACGCCGACGCCGCCGTGGACACGACCGACGAGAGCGGGCCGGAGGCCGCCCAAGCGACCGCCCACGGACTGACCGTCACGGTGCGGGCCCCGCCCGCGATCGGCCCGCGAGGTCTGCGGCCTGGCCCAGCCAATGGGGTCCGGGGACCTGCACCTCGACGTCGACCACGCGGCCCGAGACTGCGCACAGCGTGAGCCGTGCCCCGTTGGCCGCGGCCACTTCCCTGGCGATGGCACACCCGTCGCCTCCCGAGGCGACGCCACGGGCTCCGGACAGGGCGGCCAGGTCTGCCGCGGACTGGGCGGCTCGATGAGCGGCGACGAGGGCCGTCACGACGGCGAGCGCGGCGCCGAGCAGCAGGAGAACGCCGGCCATCGCCACCACGAGGAGGGTGGCCGAGCCCGTCTGGCCCCGGCGCTCCCTCATGGAACGACCTCGGCGGTGGTCACCGCTTGCGCGTGCACGTGGACCGCCGGGAGGAACCCGAGCAAACCACCGGGCGGCGTGACCACGTCGCTGGCAGTCGCGACCACCTCACCGTCGCTCATGCTCATCGTCACGACGGCGCCGGGTGCGACCCGTGTGCCCCGCGCGATCGCGGCCACCTCGGGGTCGCCCCGGGCGCCGGCGCGTGCCGTCTCACGCGCCGCATCGACCATCTGCACCTGGGCGACCCCGATCGTGAGGAGCCACACAAGGCCGATCGTCAGTGAGACGAGCACGGGGATGCCCAGCGCCAGCTCGGCCGTGGCCGCGCCACGCTGGTCGTGACTCACCCGATGCCCAGCAACGACAGGACGTGGTCGAACAGCGTGCGCAGCAACTGCTCGCCGAAGCCTCCGGTCAGCAGCTTGAACAGCAGGCCGGCGAGCCCAGCCCCCGCGGCCGTACCGACGGCGTACTCCGCGGTGGTGATGCCGCGCTGGTCGTGGTCGTGCATGAATCTCCTCCTCGGGACGCGGCCGCGAGTGCGGCCTGTCCGCACTCTGGCCCGGTTACCGGGAGCACACGCCGACCAACGAGGCGGCTGGGGATCGGCTGATCCGGAGCACCCGTGGTGGACGGTTCGCGGCCCCGCCAGACCGTGCGGCTCACCACGACAGGGATCGGAGCAGTCCGGCCACCAGTGGGACGACGCCGATCAGCAGGAACGACGGCAGCAGGCAGATGCCCAGCGGGACCGCCGCCTTCACGCCGACCGCGCGGGCCCGGTCCTCCACCCGAGCGCGTGTGCGCCGGTCGAGCTCGTCGGCGAGCCTGGCCACCTCGTCCGTCACCGGCGCACCGCTCCGGTGCGCCCGGACCATCGCGCGACCAAGAGGTGCGAGCTCGGGCCGTTCGAGCACCGACCGCCACGCAGAGTCGGCGGGCATGCCCAGAGCGAGCCGCGCCGGGACCGCGTCCAAGAGCCGGGTCGCCGGACCTGGCAGAGCGTCAGCGACGACGCGGAGCGCCTCGCCGACATCACATCCGGACTCCAGGGCGATGGCCAGAAGATGAACCACCGCGGGCAGGTCGCGCTCGGCCGCCTCACGTCGCCGGCGTACCGATGAGGGCTCGGCCCGACCCACCCACGACCAGGTCGCGAGCGCGGCGACACCCCCAACCGCCAGGCCCCAGGTGCCGGACACGAACGTCGCACCCGCGAGACCGGCGAGGAGCGACCAGAGCCAGCGCCCGCGCTGCATCCATCCCGGGTCATCGGCCGCGGACGCGGGCAGGGCATCCGGCACCGGAGCCGGCCAGCGCGCTCGAGGCGATACCGCTGCGGCGGCGGCGAGAGCGGCACAGCTGACGGCCAGCCACGTCGTCACGGTTAGACCTCCCGGGCGATCTGCTCGATCCACCAGAGGCCGGCGATGCCGGCAGCCAGGCCAGCCGCCAGGCAGCCCAGCCCGGCCGGCGTACGGAGGAGGAAGGACCAGGGGTCGGCGCCTGCCCCGCTACCCATCAGCAGAGCGACGATCGGCAGACCGGCCATGAGCCGCGCCGTGGCCCGGGCGGACGCCAGCTCTCCCGCGACCAACTGGCGCGTGGTCTGCTCGCGGCGAACAGCCTCGGCCACGCGCCGGGTAGCGGCTTCGAGACTGCCGCCGGTACGTCGTGAGACCGTCCACGCCGCCGCCAGGAGCCTGAGTCCACTCGCCCCGGGTGCGAGTGCAGCCTCGCGCAGCGCGCCCGACACGTCTCCTCCGAGGCGGGACACCTCGGCCGTGGGGCCGAGCGCAGGCCAGGTGGCGGCCGCCTCGCGCAAGGCGGCATCGGGTGGACGACCGGCGGACAACTCCGCCGCCACGAGGTCGCAGACCTCGGCCATCCGAGCGGCGTTCGCCTCGGCCAGCCGAGCAAAGGCACGACGCCTCCACAGCAGGTGGGCCGCCCAGGACGCCGGTGCGAGGACGAGCACCAGCCCTACCCAGCTGTGCGGCAGCAGGACCGCCGCGCACAAGGCCAGAGCCGGCACCGTCACCACTCGTCGCCCGCGATCCGGTCGCAGCAACACCGACAGAGGAGGAGCCATCATCAGCCACAGCGACAGGGCGGTCGCCGCTGCCGCCACGATCGCCGGGGAGAGCACAGAGTCCACGGATTCACCCGGCCAGACGGGTGGCCAGCTCCGACTCACCTGGGCCGGTGACCGCGCGACCGCCGCCCGGGAACGCAACCGCGGTGTGCATCTCGGCCAGTCCGTCGGGGCGGCGTCGCGGCACCGCGACCTCGCGCAGCAGCCGCCGTCCGTCCACGTCGCGGCCGAGGTGGACGACCGCATCGACACCGGCCAGGAACTGGCTGTGTGCCGCCTCCCGGCCGAGCCCGGCGGCCAGGGCTAGCGCCTCGATGCGCGCGGGCACATCACCCGCGGAGTTCGCGTGGATGGTCCCGCAGCCACCCTCGTGTCCGGTGTTGAGGGCGGCCAGCAGCTCCACGACCTCGGCGCCACGGACCTCGCCGACGACCAGACGATCGGGACGCATGCGGAGCGCCTGCCGCACCAGCGTGCGCAGGGTGATCTCGCCGGCGCCCTCGATGTTCGGCGGGCGCGCCTCGAGGCCGACGATGTGCGGATGGGCGGGCCGGAGCTCGCTGGCGTCCTCGACCAGCACCAGCCGCTGGGTGTCGGGCACCAAGGAGAGCAGCGTGTTCAGCAGGGTGGTCTTGCCAGATCCGGTGCCACCACTGACCAGGAACGCGAGCCTGCGGGTGACGATGCGCCGCAACAAGCGAGCGCCGTGCTCGGTGAGCGTGCCGGCAACCAGCAGGTCGTCGAGGGTCAGCACGCGCTGGTGGGGCACGCGGAGCGAGAGCACCGTGCCCGGCCTCGCCAGCGGAGCCAGCACCGCGTGGAACCGAGTGCCGTCGCGGAGCCGGACGTCGACGTGAGGCGCCGCGTCGTCGAGGCGGCGGCCCCCCGAGGCCGCCAGCCGCTGGGCCAGCCTCCGCACCGACTCCTCGCCGGGGAAGGTGACGCTCGCGCGCTCGAGCCCGTTGCCACGGTCGATGTAGACCTGGTCGGCGCCGTTGACCAAGACGTCGGTGACGTCGGGCGTGCGTAGCAGCGGCTCGAGCGGTCCTGCGCCGACCACGTCGCGTCGCAGAGCCTCGTGCACCGCGAGGACCGTCGCGTCACCGACCGGACGCCCGGAGGCACGCAGCGCCTCGGCCACCCGGTGCGGCGTGACGTCGCCGGCGTCGCGGGCGAGGCGCTCGCGGACCTCTTCGACGAGATCCGTCTCGGCCGGCATCAGGCCGCGCGCGACGCGGCGTGATGAGCCAGCTCGGCGAGGACGCTCGAGGCTGCCCGACCGAGAGGGCCGCGCCGGGAACGGACCGGCCCGAGCCCGACGTCGATGGCCTCGGCAAGCCCTCGCTGGTCACCCATCCGATGGAGCACCGGTGCACCGACCGCGCGGCCCAGCGTGTCGTCGTCCATCCCAGACCCGCGCACGACCAGCCGCAGCGCGCCGGGGTCGGCGAAGCGACCGCACGTGCGCATCGCCGCGGCGACCCCGGCGACAGTGGTGACGACCATGACCAAGACCTGGTCGCAGCGAGCCGCGATCTCCTCCGTCAGCGGATCGGGTACGCGGGGCAGATCGACAACGACCGTGTCGTGCCCGCGCCGGGCCGCCGAGAGCGCCTCGCGCGCGGCGAAGGCCTGCAGCGGACGCGGATGCGAGCCGGCGTACCAGCCGAGGGCCGCCACGCCGTCGCGCCGGGGCAGTGACTCGCGCAGCGCACGGGCACTGAGTCTGCCGGTGGTGTGGCCGAGCGCGTCCCACCTCAGCCCATCGACGAGGTCGAGCCCGAGCACGCGATCGACACCGGGCCCGAGCGGATCTGTGTCGATGACCACCGACGGACCGGCCCGGCCGGCGATCTGGCCGAGCGCGCAGGCGAATGTCGTGGCCCCGGATCCCCCGCTCCCGCCTACCACGCCCACCGTGAGGCCGCGCGCCGGACCGGAGTCGACCACGTCGGTGAGCCGCTCGACGAGCCAGCCCTCGGAGCGCGGTAGCTCGGCGACGCTCTCGGCACCGAGCGCCAGCGCGACCTGGAACACTCTGTCGGGCACCGGCGCCGTGAGGACGACGAACACGGCGTCGCGACGTGTGGGCGACACGCGCGCAAGGTCCGCCGCAAGGTCCTCCCCGACCAGCACCAGAGGCGCCTTGAGCCAGGCACGCAGCGCGGCTGGGGTGTCGTGGGCCACCTCCGGCGTGGTGCCCGCGGCGGCCGCCAAGCGCAGCAGCTCATCGAGCAGGGTCTCGTCGGCGGTCACGAACAGCGGTGCGGTCATGCCTCCACGCTGCCGTGCCCCGAGGACGTCAAACCGACGCCTCGGACCAGCCTGTGGACGCGGGGCAGGCAGACCGCGGCTGTGGACACCCTCCGGTTCGCGCCGGACGGATCGCCGGGAATGTCAGAGGAGACAGGGTCACGACGCGGCGGTCGATCATGCCGTCGCCGTCGGAGTCGATCTCCAGGTGAATCCTCGGAGCGGACCACGGGCAGCCTTCGCGAGCCGCGCACGTGCGAGAGGTCCGACACCTACCATGGAGGCATGGCCGGCAGTCGCGGATCCGCCGTTCCGGGCCGGGCTGAACGCGCTTCTGGTCACCGGTCCGCGGCGTTCTTCGACCTCGACAAGACAATCATCGCCAAGTCGAGCTCACTGGCGTTCACCAAGCCGTTCCAGGCCGGGGGACTGATCACCCGCGGCGCGATGCTGCGGTCGGCGTACGCCCAGTTCGTCTACCTCGTGGGCGGCGCCGATCACGACCAGATGGAGAAGATCCGCGCTTTCATGTCGCAGCTCGTCGAAGGCTGGAACGTCGAGACCGTCAAGGAGATCGTGGCGGAGACCCTTCACCACGTCGTCGACCCGATCGTGTACGACGAGGCCGTCTCGCTCATGGACGAGCACCAGGCGATCGGTCGCGACGTCGTGATCGTCTCCACCAGCGGGACGGAGGTTGTGGAGCCGATCGGCGAGATGCTCGGCGCCGACGACGTCATCGCCAGCCGGCTGGAGATCGTCGACGGCAAGTACACCGGTGAGATCGAGTACTACGCGTACGCCGAGGAGAAGGCGCGCGCGATCGAGGCGATGGCCGCTGAGCGCGGTTACGACCTCGAGCAGTGCTTCGCCTACAGCGACTCGATCACCGACGCGCCGATGCTCGGCATCGTCGGCCACCCCCACGCCGTCAACCCCGACAAGGAGCTCCGCAGGCTCGCGGCGTCCAAGGGCTGGCCGATCCTGCAGTTCACCCGCCCGGTCACGCTGCGTAGCCGCATCCCCGTCAAGCCCACCCTGGCCGCGCTTACGGTCGGTACCGCGCTGACGCTCGGCGGAGCCATCTGGCTCAACCGCCGCCGGAAGCTCGGCGCCTGAGTCACCTGCGGACGAACGCGTTGCCGTTCGAGTCGACGGCCAGGCAGTACGTCGGTGTCGCGCAGTCGAGCGACGTCACCGTCCCGACGTACCCGGGAGGAGTGAAGCGACCGCCCGCGCCCCACTGGGAACCGTTGAAGCGCCGCACCGGACCAGGCGTGTCCGCCACGACCCCCCAGCACGCGCCCGGACTGGGACAGTTGATCGGGCCGAGGTCCGGCGAGGGCAACGCCGCGCTCCACACCGAAAAGGCTTGCACGTACGTCGCGCCGTACGAGTCGTGGACCGCGCAGTAGTACGCCGCCGGGCAGGACATCGACGACAAGGGATTGAGACCGTCGCCGTCCGTCGCGGCCACGATCGTCAGCGGCTCGGTCCACCCCTCGCCAGGAGCCCAGTGGCTGACAGTGCCCGTCGCCCCGCCGGCCCAGCACTCCTGGTTGCGGGCACAGTCGAGCGCGGCCACTTGACCCAGTGCCACGACGCCGCCGTCGGACCAGGTGTCTCGGGTCAGCACCTGCACCCGACTCGCACCCTCTCCGGTCGCCTCCACAGCAACGCATCGGTCCGCGGTCGCGCACGCCAGGTTGGTCCACCGTCCGTCGGGAAGCTGGGAGGGCCCGGACCATGCCTGCCCGTTCCACGACCAGGCCCGCGATCGACTGTCGATGAGATGGCAGCTGCCCTGTCGGCACGCCAGACCCGCATGGGGGCCGGACACCTGGCCGATCGGGAGCGCCAGACGTTCCCAGACGCCGTCCGCCCGTCGCCAGACATGCCCGAACCCGTCGGTCAGCAGGCAGAACCGGCGGCGCGCCCGAGCAGGACACGACGGGCGCCGCAGTCCGGTCTCCCGGATACGGCGCCACGTCGTGCCAGCCCCCCCGGAGCTCGAAGGAGTTCCCGATCTCGTCCACGACGAGGCAGCGGCCCGCCGCCGCGCACGACACCCGATCAGCGGTCTGGGGCGTCCTGCCCTCGCCGTAGTCGTGGAACACCACGGGCCTGTGCCAGCTCCCGTTGTACCGCGCCGCCACACCACCTGGCGTCGCCACCGCGAGGCAGAACGACGAACCGCTGCAGGAGATCACGTTCGGGACGAACCCTTGCGCGATCCGGTGGGTCGTCCAGCGCATGCCACCGTGGTAGCGCGCGAGGAGTCCGGTCCCGGTCGCGGCCATGCAGAACGACGAGGAAGCGCAGGCGACCGACATCTCGTTGGCGCCAGCCGGGATCTCACCGGCCCGGCGCCAGACGTTCCCGTCGTAGCGGTACGCGTCACCGGTCTCGGTCAGCGCCAGGCAGAACGTGCGCGACGAGCACGACAGCTCCACCAGGTGGTCCGGCGCTGGGATACGCCGGCCGGCCCACCGTGCGTCGTAGCGAATCGCGAACCCGTTCTTGCTGACCGCCAGGCAGAAGGCGCGCGACGCACAGGACACGGCGTGGAGTCGGCGGACCGGCAGCACCCGCAGCGGACCCCAGCCGTGCACTGTGCGGGTGACTGCGCGACCGCCCCCGACGGTCGCGCAGAAGGTGGGCGTCGGGCAGGAGATCGCGGCGAGCGGTCCGAAGTGATCATCGACGTCATGGACCGGGCTCCACCCCTCGCCGTCGTACGTCGCAGCATTGCCGAGGGAGTCGACCACCCGGCAGCTCGTGGGCGTCGGGCACGACAGAGATGTCGGGACACCCGGTCGGTCCGGGCCGAGATGGATCGGACCCGACCAGTGCGACCCCTCGCTCGGAATGGCCGCCGAGGAACCAGCCCGCGCGGGCGTCATGGCGACCGCCATGCCTGCGACCAACCCCGTCAGGGCCAGCCACCGAGCTCGTTCCCCGAGACAAAGCCGGTTCCGCATCTCGTGCTCCTGTCGTCGCCCGAGACATCTGGTCGGATGCCGCCGACGGCCGAAAGGTTCGGTTGGGACGTTCGTTTGGCGGGCGCCCTGCGCGTGCGACACGCGCACCCAAAGGGGTGATCCGATGTCAAGGGCTTGTGGGGGACGCCCGACCGGCGTACACAGGGACGTACACCTCAAGATCAGCACGTGAACCGGGTACCCACGCGGCGATCCACCCTTCCTACAGGGCGCACGTCATCGGGAAACTCCCGGGGCTGCCATCAGGTTAAATGCACGCTTGGTAGCCGGGTTTGCGTGTCAGCGACGGCACCCGACCCCTCGGGTGCCGCTCGCATGTCCGAGCCCAGCCCGGCCGGAGCGAAGCGACGGGCAGGCTTCAGGCGAGGAGGTTGAGGAGGCTGGGCTGGGACCCTCGCGGCGCGAGTGGCGCAGCGGGCCGTCTCGAAACCGAGTCTGTTCCGAGACTCACTTGTCCCGCAGGGGACTGGCCTCCGCGCCCGCGGCGTACGCCGCCGCGCAGTGCAGCAGCCACATCTGGAGGCCGGCACGTCCGCCGTCGGCGTACGCCTGCAGGGTCGACTCGTACGCCGTTCGCAGGGCGAGGTGGCCGGCCTCCGGCACGACCAGTGACTTCGCGTCTACGCCGCTGCTCGCCAGCACCAGCCGCTCGGCGGCCCGCGCCACCAGGCCGTCGGCCGACCCGAACGGTGCACCGGTCGCCAGCTCCGCGTGCACGAGGGCTGCGGTGAGGAGCGCCGGTCTCCCGCCCGCCACCAGGTCGGCGACCTCGCGAAGCCGAGCGGCCGATGCGGCATCGCGCGGCCGGCCGACCTCGTCGGCGGGCACGGATCCGGCCGCCGCGAGGGTGTGCAGCCGGGCCAGCGCCTGGAGCGGCGTGCGGGAGAACACCGGGACCAGGCCGAGCAGCTCGACGGAGACCCGCAGCGTCGCCTGGGCCATCGGGTCACCGCTACCGGACCGCACCTCGTCGAGCGTCGACGACGACCCGGCGAGCACGGCGCTCGCGTGAGCTCCGCGGAGCAGCGACTCGGCGGTCAGCTCCGGCGAGGTCCGCCGCAAGCCACGGTCGCGCAGCATCGTGTCGATGCCGTCGCGGGTCGCCGCGAAGCCGGACGAGACTCCCTCGAGCTCCTCGGCATCCGCCACACGATCCACGCCCGGCACACTAGTGATGGGCGTCATGGAGCTCCGGTGTCCGGGTAGCCTCGGATTCGATGAGCGACGAGCAGCCCGCCGACGGGGCCGTCACCGGCGGGGACGAGAAGCAGCCCGACTGGGCGCACTCGTTCGGCGGCGTGGCAGAGGCTTACGAGCGCGGACGCCCGACGTATCCGGACGAGGCCGTCCGTTGGATGCTCGGCGACCAGCCGTTGACGGTTCTCGAGCTGGGTGCCGGCACCGGCAAGCTCACCCGCGTCATCGCGCAGCTCGGCCATGACGTCCACGCGACCGACCCCGACCCGGCGATGCTGCAGATTCTCGAGCGCGAGGTGTCCGGCGTACCCACTGCCGAAGCGAGCGCCGAGGAGATCCCGCTCGGCGATGCCTCGGTGGACGCGGTGATCGCCGGCCAGGCATTCCACTGGTTCGACCTCGACCGCGCCCTCCCCGAGGTCGCGCGGGTGCTCCGCCCGGGCGGACGCGTGTGCCTGGTCTGGAACTATCGCAACGAGAAGATCCCGTGGGTACGCCGGCTGGGTGCGCTGATCGGAACGCAGGAGCACCAGCAGGACCCGGCCCAGGCGCTGATCTTCAGCGAGCTGTTCGGCTTCGTGGAGGAGCACGAGTTCACCCAATGGCAGACCATCGACCGCACGTCGATCCAGGACCTCGTGCTCTCCCGGTCGAACGTCGCGGTGCTCGGTGAGCGGGAGCGGGCCGCCAAGCTGGCCGAGGTGCTGGCGTTCTACGACGAGTTCGGCCGCGGCATGGACGGCATGCAGCTGCCCTATGTCACCCGCTGCTACCGCGCCGACGTACTCGCCCGACCGCGCGCCGCGGCCTCAGACCAGGGCGAGGCGGGCGACGCGGCAGAGCCGTCCACAGACGGTCCCGATGACGACATGCTGCTGATCGACTTCCGCTAGCACGGTCGCGGCCTGGTACGCAGCGCCAAGGATCGCGCCGGTCGGTCCGCGCGACTCGCGCGCCCGAAGACGGCAGCCGGCCACCAGATCACCGGAGAGGCCCTCGCGCCCCCACCAACGTTGGTGCAACCATCCGCTCCTAGGGTGGACATCGACCCGGGTGCGAGGGCCCGCCCGAGAGGAGACGAAGTCGTGAGTGAAGAAACCCTGTCCAACCTGCTCCACGAGGAGCGCCGGTTCGAGCCCCCCGCCGACCTCGCGGCGAACGCCAACGTCACGGCGGACGCGTACGACGAAGCGGACAGGGACCCCGTCGCGTTCTGGGAGAACGCCGCCGAGCGCCTGTCTTGGGAGACGAAGTGGGACCGGGTGCTCGACTGGGACGATCCGCCCTTCGCCCAGTGGTACGTCGGCGGCACGCTCAACGCGGCGTACAACTGCGTCGACCGACACGTCGAGGCCGGAAAGGGCGACCGCATCGCCTACCACTGGGTCGGCGAGCCGGAGGACGACACCCGCGACATCACCTACGCCGAGCTCAAGGACATGGTCTGCCAGGCGGCCAACGCGCTGACCGACCTCGGGGTGAAGAAGGGCGACCGGGTCGCCATCTACATGCCGATGATCCCCGAGACCGTCGTCGCGATGCTGGCCTGTGCGCGGCTGGGCGCTCCGCACACCGTGGTGTTCGGCGGCTTCTCATCGACGGCGCTGCGCGACCGCGTCCAGGACTGCGACGCGCGGATCGTCATCACCTCCGACGGGGGCTACCGTCGCGGTGCTGCGGCTGCGTTGAAGCCGGCCGTGGACGAGGCGCTGCAGGAGTGCCCCGACGTCCGCAACGTGCTCGTCGTACGCCGGACGGGCCAGGACGTCGAGTGGACCGACGGCCGCGACCTCTGGTGGCACGACGTCGTGGACTCGGCGTCGAAGCAGCACACGCCCGAGGCGTTCGACGCCGAGCACCCGCTCTACGTCATGTACACGTCGGGCACGACCGGCAAGCCGAAGGGGATCCTGCACACTACGGGCGGCTACCTGGTCGGCACGTCGTACACGCACTGGGCGGTCTTCGACCTCAAGGACGACGACGTGTTCTGGACCGCGGCCGACATCGGCTGGGTGACCGGCCACTCCTACATCGTCTATGGGCCGCTGGCGAACGGCGCGACGTCGGTGATGTACGAGGGGACGCCGGACACGCCGCACAAGGGTCGCTGGTGGGAGATCATCGAGGACTACAAGGTCACGCTGCTGTACTGCGCGCCGACCGTGATCCGCACGTTCATGAAGTGGGGCGCAGACATCCCGGAGAAGTTCGACCTCTCGACGCTGCGGATCATCGGCTCCGTCGGCGAGCCGATCAACCCCGAGGCCTACATCTGGTACCGCGAGACCATCGGCGGCTCGCGTACCCCGGTTGTCGACACGTGGTGGCAGACCGAGACCGGCATGCACATGATCAGCCCGCTGCCGGGCGTGACCGCGGGCAAGCCGGGGTCGGCGATGAAGGCGTTGCCGGGTGTCTCGGCACTGGTGGTCGACGACGACGGGAACGCCGTGAAGCCGGGCTCGGGCGGGTATCTCGTGCTCACCGAGCCGTGGCCGGCCATGTTGCGCACGATCTGGGGTGATGACGAGCGGTACCGCGAGACCTACTGGTCGCGGTTCCCAGGCATGTACTTCGCCGGGGACGGCGCGAAGCTCGACGAGGACGGCGACATCTGGCTGCTCGGCCGGGTCGACGACGTGATGAACGTGTCGGGTCACCGCCTCTCGACGACCGAGATCGAGTCGGCGCTGGTGTCGCACCCGAAGGTCGCCGAGGCGGCGGTCGTGGGCGCGAACGATGCCGACACCGGTCAGGCGGTCAACGCGTTCGTGATCCTGCGCGAGTCGGCGCTGTCGGACGGGAAGGCGGACGACGGCATCGTCGCCGAGCTGCGCAACCACGTGTCGAAGGAGATCGGACCGATCGCCAAGCCGAAATCGATCCTGGTCGTCGCCGAGCTTCCCAAGACCCGGTCGGGCAAGATCATGCGCCGCCTGCTGCGGGACGTGGCCGAGCAGCGCGACGTCGGTGACGTCACGACCCTGGCCGACTCCGCAGTGATGGACAAGATCAGGGAAGGCATCGCCGCCGGCTCGGACGAGGAGTGACGTCGTATCCCACCGAGTCGAGGAAAGGTCGACGACCAGCGAACGCCGAGTCGTCATACGACGACTCGGCGTGATTTGGATGCGTTCTTGCGCCGACTCGGTGTGATTTCGATGTCTGTTTGCGCCGACTCGGCGTGAGTGGACGTCACTGCGCGCTGGCTCGGCGACGGAGGACGAAAGCGCCGAGGAGGGCGGCGATCACCGAGGCGGCGAGGACGGCGGTCTTGGCCGCGTCCGCCTCAGCGCCGGTGAACGTCAGGTCTGAAACCAGCAGCGAGACGGTGAAGCCGATCCCGGCCAGCATCGAGACGCCGAGCATCTGGCCCCAGGTGAGGTCCTCGTTGAGCTCGGCCCGGGTGAGTCGCGTGACGAGATAGGTGCCGCCGAGGACGCCGACCGGCTTGCCGACCACGAGCCCGATGAGGACGCCGATCACGATCGGGTCGTGCAGCAGTGAGCCGCCGCCGGAGATCGGTACGCCGGCCGACACCAGCGCGAAGAACGGGACGGCGAGCCCGGCCGACACCGGGGACAGCCGATGCTCTAGCTGCTCGGCCGGGCTGTGGTCCTCGCCCGGGTCACGACGCACGCGGGTGAGGAGGCCCAGGAGTACGCCGGCGACCGTGGGGTGCACGCCGCTCTCGTGCATGAACCACCACGCTGCCACCGCGAGCGCCAGGTAGATCCAGCCCGAGCGGACCCGCAGATGCTGGAGCACCGCCCACACCACCGCCAGGAGCAGGGCGATGACCAGGTCCGGCACGTGCACGGTGTCGGTGAAGACCACCGCGATGATCACGATCACCACGAGATCGTCGACGACCGCGAGGGTGAGCAGGAACGCACGCAGCGAGACCGGCAGGTTCGAGCCGACGACCGACAGCACGGCGAGAGCGAAGGCGATGTCGGTAGCCGCCGGGATCGCCCACCCGCCCGGCCGCCCGGACGACGCGGAGAGGTTGACCACGAGATAGAGGAGGGCTGGTACGGCGACACCACAGACCGCCGCCGTCACCGGAACCAACGCGTCGGCGGGACGTCGCAGCGAGCCGATGACGAACTCCCGCTTCAGCTCGAGCCCGGCCACGAAGAAGAACAGAGTCAGCGCGCCGTCGGCTCCCCACTGCTCCAGGTCGAGCGGCCCGAGGTCGAAGCTGATGAACGAGTGGTACGACGCGTCAGCGGGGGAGTTCGCCCAGACCAAGGCGACCAGGGCCGCAGCCAGCGCCAGCAGACCACCGACCGCCTCCGAGCGCAGGATGCCGGTGACGAACCTCGTCTCGCCCGGCGTCTGCAGCGGCAGGATGCGGCGTACGACAGACACGTGGCGTCCTCAGACGTTGGACAACGATGAACGCCCGAAGGCGTGCCGACCAGACTTCTCGGCTCTCCGCGGTCAGGCTAGCGCCGGTCGTGACCGGCCGCCCGGAGGCCCCGACGCCCCGTTGTAAGGTCGGCACGTCATCCGCGAGGAGTCAGCCCCGCTGCAACATCAGAGAAGCCCGAGGTCTCATGGCGCACGAACCCGTGCAGGACACCGATCCGACCATCGGGCGGCTCGTCTCTGACGCGAGCCGCGACGTATCCAGCCTCATCCGCAACGAGATCCGGCTCGCCAAGTCCGAGATCCAGGTCAGCGTGCAGGCCGGTGGTATCGGCATCGCGATGTTCGCGGCGGCCGCCTTCTTCGTGCTCATGTCGCTGGTCATGTTGTCGTTCGCGTTCGCCTACCTGATCAACTGGAACGGCCAGGGGCTCGACCTCCAGTGGGCGTTCCTGATCGTGTTCGGCTTCTACCTGCTGCTCGCTGCCCTCCTCGGCTTCATCGGTGTCCGCAAGGTGAAGAAGGTGCGCGCCCCGGAGAAGGCGATCGCCCAGGCGAACGAGGCCAAGCAGATCCTCAAGCGGGGCTGAGCGAGGACCGTTCGATCCGGCGTAGCCGGAGCGAACGACCGCAGCGAGCGGCGCAGCGCGCCCGCGCGCAAGCCGACTGGACCTACGCCGCACAACCCTCGGTCGAGACCGAGCGCGAGGAGATCCGGCCGGCCGCCGCCGCCTGTGCGACTTGGCGCGATGAGAGCGCGTAGCCGGTGTCGCTACTGGTCACCGACGCGGCGAAGACCACGCCGACGACGTGGCCCGCGGAGTCGACCACCGGACCGCCGGAGTTGCCTGGCCGGATCAGTCCACGCAGCGACAGCACGTCGCGGATCACCGTGCCGTGCCCGTAGATGTCAGGGGACCGCAGTCGTTGGTCGGCGCGGACGCGGCCGACCTGCACGTCGTACGGGCCGTTCTGCGGGAAGCCGAGGATCGCGACGCCGTCGCTCGGGGCGGCCGACCCGAACCTCAGCGGCCGGATCGTGCCGGTCGGCACCGAGAGGACGGCGACGTCGAGATCGGGGTTGTAGTAGACGACGCGTGCAGGTACCGACGTGTTGTGGACGTCGACGATCGGGGTGCCGACGCCGGCGACGACGTGGGCATTGGTCATCACGCGGTCGGGGGCGTAGACGAAGCCGGAACCCTCGATGCCCTGGTGGCAGCGGTTGGTGCCGCGGACGCGCACGACCTCAGCAGCCGCGCGCCCAACGTCGGGGTCGGTCAGGAGCCGTCGCGGGCCCGGCGGTACCGGCACGATCCGCTCGGGGGCGAACGGCTCGAGGTAGCGGGGGAAGAAGGTGGTGCCGACGACGTCGTTGAACGCCGACAGCTTCGAGCTGGCGCTCGCGGGAAGGATGCGGTTGACCTCGGCGAGCACCTTGGAGTCCTGCACCAGCGGTGTGATGCCCCGCAGCCCGGAGCCGGAGAGCGCCACTCCGAGCGCCCACGCCACGAGCAGGCAGGCGGCGCCGCTGAGCACGGCACCGCCCGCGGCGTCGACGGCACGCACAGGCTGCCAGGTGATCTGGTCGCGGATGCGTGCTCCACCGACCTGGAGGACCGCCTGCCCCAGGGACGCGCAGACGATCACGATGAAGACGGCCGCCAACGAGACCAGGATCGAGGGGCTTGCATTGCCGAGCACGGTTGGCGCCAGCCAGACCCCGAGCAGCCCGCCGAACAGCAGCCCGACGGTGGCGAAGGCGCCGGTGATGAAGCCCTGCCAGTAGCCCGACACGGCGTACAGCACGACTACGACGATCAGCACCCAGTCGAGCAGGTTCACGGGCGCTCCTCGGGTGTCGAGGGTGTGGTGGCCGGTGGCGGTGCCGCCGGGCGTTGGTAACCCTGCAACATGTACCCCGGCAGATCACGCACCCGGAACTCATCCCACGGGCGCGTCCACTCGATGAAGTCGAGCAGCCGGGAGATGATCCCGGCCGTGAAACCCCAGAGCACCACGTCGTGCCCCGGGCCGATCAGGAAGCCAGGGCCGACCCATCCACTGGGGTGGTGTACCGACACACGGTGTGCCGGGTCGAGCAGCTCCTCGATCGGAACGCGGTAGACGGCGTGGACCTCCGCCGGGTCGACCACGCCGACCGGGCTCTCCTCGGCCCACCAGCCCAGCACCGGGGTCACCGCGAAGTTGCTCGGCGGAAGCCACAGCTCGGGAAGCTCGGCGAAGACCTCCACGCCGTCGGCACGCAGACCCGTCTCCTCCTCGGCCTCGCGCAACGCCGCCTCGCGCGCGGTCTCACCCGGGTCGATCGAGCCACCGGGGAAGGAGACCTGTCCGGGGTGCGAGCGCATGTCGTGGGCACGCTCGGTCAGCAGCAGGTCGCGCCGCGACCCGAAGAGCAGGAGCACCGCTCCCCGCCGCGACGTGGCGCCGTCGGGTGGGACGAACCTGGTCAGGTCGTCGGCGGTGATCGCCTCCGCCGCCCTGGCCACCGGCTCGAGCCAGGCGGGGATCACCCCGCGACCCCGAGGTACTTCCGCGCGGCCGCAGCAACGTCGTCCTCGGTCATCATCGCGCCGGCCTCGACGTGCGCGATCGAGCCGTCGGCATCGAGGAACACGGTCAGCGGGAGACCGGGGATGTGGGGCAGCGGACTGGCCCGGTCGAGCGCCCCCTTCGGGTCGGCCAGGAGGGGGTAGCCGACATGGCTGCCCTTGGCGAGCTGGAGCGCCGCGCCCGGTTGCGGGTCGAGGTAGTCGATGCCGAGGACCTGCACCCGCGACTGGTGGGCGGCGTACGCCGCGAGCGCGGGCACCTCCTTGCGGCAGTCGGAGCACCAGCCGGCCCAGAAGTTCACGATCATCGGACCGCGGAGCCCGGCCACGTCGACCGAGCGACCGCCGCCGAGGCAGGGCAGGGTCACCGCTGGCATGCCGCCGTCGACACCGGCGGGCGTCACACGAGGGCAGTTCGGGATGCTGGTCTGCTTCTTGAACGCCGCCAGCTGCTTGTTCCCGACGTCGATCTCGTGGGCAGCGGGGCCGAGCGAGCTCGGCGTCGAGCCCCCACCGCAAGCCGCCAGCAGTGGCAGCAGCGGCAGCACCACGGCAATCAGGAGAAGACGCCTCACGCCGGACCCTCGGTCTTCACCAGTTTCGCCGCCGCCGCTGCGTCGACCGGCCCGGCGCCGTACGACGGACACCAGCGCGCGACCGGGCAGACACCACAGGCCGGCTTCTTGGCGTGGCACATGCGCCGGCCGTGCCAGATGAGGTGGTGACAGAGCAGCACCCAGTCGCGCTTCTCGAACAGCGCCCCGACTGCGTGCTCGACCTTGACCGGGTCGGTCTCGTCGGTCCAGCCGAAGCGGCGAGCGAGCCGGCCGAAGTGGGTGTCGACGGTGATGCCCGGGATGCCGAAGGCGTTGCCCAGCACGACGTTCGCGGTCTTGCGACCGACGCCGGGCAGCGTCACCAGGTCGGCGAGGCGCGGCGGCACCTGGCCGTCGTACCGCTCGACGAGGGCCGCGCTGAGCTTGAGCAGCGCGTCGGTCTTGGCCCGGAAGAACCCGAGCGGGCCGATGATCTGTTCGAGGTGCTCCCGGGGTGCGGCGGCCATGGCGGCGGCGTCGGGGTACGCCGCGAAGAGGGTCGGCCGGACGGCGTTCACCCGGCGGTCGGTGGTCTGCGCGCTGAGCACGGTGACAACGAGGAGCTGGAACGGGTCGTCGAAGTCGAGCTCGATGCGGGCGTCGGGATAGGTCTCTGCCAGGGTCCGGTCGATCCGGCGAGCACGGCGTACCAGGCCGGTGCGGGTCTCGGGCGCGGACACGGCTGACACGCCGCCAGCCTACGGTGGCTCACCGACCCCGCCGGCCGGTGCCCGACTGGTAGGTGTGACCCACACCACTGGCTAGGATCGGCACGACCGACGCGCGTCGACCGCCCGACGCCGCGCAGAGACCGGCCATGGAGGACGTCGTGGACAACGAGGTACTGCGTCAGGCGCCATTGTTCCGCGCCCTCGACGACGAGGCCGCCACCGCCCTGCGCGGCTCCCTCACCGAGACCAAGCTCCGTCGCGGCGACGTGCTCTTCCACGAAGGTGACGCCGGCGACCGGGCCTACGTCATCACCGACGGCAAGATCAAGCTCGGACGTACGTCGAGCGACGGCCGCGAGAACCTTCTGGCGATCCTCGGGCCCGGGCAGATGTTCGGCGAGCTGTCGCTGTTCGACCCCGGGCCTCGCTCTGCGACCGTCACGGCGGTGACCGACGCGTCGTTCGCCTCGCTCTCCCACGAGGACCTGCTCAAGTGGCTAGAGGGCCGGCCCCAGGTCGCCCGCGGTCTGCTGGCGCAGATCGCGTCGCGTCTGCGGAAGGCCAACGACGTCAACGCCGACCTGGTGTTCTCCGACGTCCCCGGTCGCGTCGCGAAGGCGCTCCTCGACCTCGCCGAGCGCTTCGGCCGCACCGCCGACGACGGCGTCCACGTCCACCACGACCTCACCCAGGAGGAGCTCGCCCAGCTCGTCGGCGCCTCCCGCGAGACGGTCAACAAGGCCCTCGCCGACTTCGCCTCCCGCGGCTGGCTCCGCCTCGAGCCCCGCTCCGTGGTGATCATGGAGATCGACCGCCTCAGGCGTCGGGCGCGCTGAGGCTGTCGCGGATCGTCATCCTTCCCAGGGTCATCGCCCTCGGTTCGGATGACGCGCGCTCACGTACGCAGGTACTCCAGCTGGGCGCGGACGGAGAGCTCGGCGGCGGGCCACAGGACCGGGTCGACGTCGGCGTACACGATCTCGACGATGCGGCGAGGCAGCGCGTCGTGGTCGAGGGGTACGCCGTCGCGGGCGGCCGCGTGAAGCGAGCGCATGGCCTCGCGGACCTGGTCGAGTCGTTCCCTCCGGTGGGAGATGTAGAAGTCGAGCGCGGGCAGCGCGGACTCGATCACAGGGCCGTGGCCAGGCCAGATCGTGTCGACCTCGTGCGCCTCGGCGAGCGCGTGCAGGCGATCGAGGGAGCCGAGGTAGGCGCCGAGCTGACCGTCCGGGTGCGCGACCACGGTCGTCCCGCGGCCGAGCACCGTGTCACCGGTCAGGACGCTGCGCTCCGACGGGATGACGAACGACAGCGAGTCCGACGTGTGTCCGGGCGTCGCGACGACGTGCACCTCCAGTTCGTCGACGGCGACCACGTCGCCCTCGCCGAGACCCTCGGAGCCCAGCCGGTACGCCGGGTCGAGCGCGCGCACGCCGCACCCGACCCGCTCGGCGAACGCTCGCGCGGCCTCGGAGTGGTCGAGGTGGTGGTGGGTCAGCAGCACGACCGCGACGTCTCCGGCGGCCTCGGCCACGGCGTCGAGATGCCCCGGGTCGGACGGCCCGGGATCGACCACGACCGAGCGCGACGACGAAGGTTCGCGGAGCACCCACGTGTTGGTGCCGTCGAGCGTCATCGGTGACGCGTTGGGCGCCAGCACGCACTGCGCGACCGACCCGAACGCCCCGCCGGTCCAGGCCGAGTCAGCCAAGGCGTGCCTCCAGCAACGACGCGGAGCGTTCCGGCACCGACATGGTGGCGCCCTCGCCCTCGACCGTCGGCGTGAACATCGTGAGGTCGCGCCCGGTCGCGGCCGCGAGCACCGTGTCGGGGTCGGCGTACTGACCGACCTCGAGACAGGTGACGTACGTCGGCGGCATCATCCCGAGCTCGTGGCCGTCGACCGCGTCGCAGGCTCCGAGCGCCGACATCCAGGTCACCGACGACGACTCGCTCGACACGTCACGGGTGCGCTGTCCGGGAGGCAGCGCGGCGACGAAGAACCAGGTACGGAACCGCCGCGGCTCGAACTCCGGGGTGCACCACGCGGCCCAGGCGCCGAGGAGATCGGACCGCAGCACCAACCCACGCTGGTCCAGGAACGACGTGAACGGCAGCTCCTTCGCCTCGAGCGCCCGCCGGTCGTCCTCCCAGTCGCCGGCGGTCGTATCGGCCACCACCTCGGTTGCGGACGGACCGGCCAGCAGCACGCCGGACTCCTCGAAGGTCTCGCGTACCGCCGAACACACCAGCGCCCGCGCCATCTCCGCCGAGGTCTGCAGCTGCTCGGCCCAGACCGCGGGCTCGGGTCCGGACCACGCCACCGCGTGGTCGAAGTCGCGTCGATCGACGCCACCGCCCGGGAACACGCACATCCCGCCGGCGAACGCCATCGACGTCTGGCGGCGGAGCAGGTAGAGATCCGGGCCGTCGACTCCGGGTCTCATCAGCACGACCGTGGCCGCGTCGCGCGGCTCGGCCGGCGTACGACGGCCCTCGGCGAACTCCCGCGCCTGTTCGACGAGGTGTGGCGGCAGGGCCACCCGCACGTCAGACCTCGACGATGATCTCGACCTCGACCGGGGCGTCGAGTGGCAGCACGGGTACGCCGACTGCCGATCGGGCGTGGACCCCCGCCTCGCCGAACGCCTTGCCAAGCAGGTCTGAGGCGCCGTTGGCGACTTTCGGCTGGCCGGTGAAGCCGGGCTCGGACGACACGAAACAGACCACCTTGACGACCCGCTTGACCGTGTCGAGGTCACCCACCTCGGCCTTGACCGCGGCGATCGCGTTCAGCGCGCACTGCTGCGCGCACGCCGCCCCCTCGTCCGGCGACACCGAGTCACCGACCTTGCCGGTGGTCATCAGCTCGCCCGACCGCATCGGCAACTGTCCCGAGGTGTACACGAACGACCCCGACCGCACGGCCGGGACGTACGACGCCACCGGCTTGGCCACGTCGGGCACCGACAGGCCCAGCTCCGCGAGGCGGTCTTCCACGGCACCCATCAGTCGCTCACCGGACGCTTGAAATAACCGACCATGTTCTCCGGGTTCATGCCGGGCGCCACCTGGACGAGCTCCCAGCCGTCCGCGCCGAAGTTGTCGAGGATCTGCTTCGCGGCGTGCACCAGGATCGGCGCCGTGAGGTACTCCCACCTCTGAGTCTCAGCCATGGCCGCGACCCTACCTTCGGTGCGGCCCGGCCAGTGGCGCGCACCGGGTAAGCAGTGCTGGACAACAGAGCGACGGGTGCGGAGGGAACAACCTCCGCACCCGTCACTACGGGGTGACCCCAGCCCCGTTTTTCAGTCGGTCACTCCAGCCAATCGACCGTGGAGACCACGCCGCCGGTCACCTCGACCCTGAGCGCTACGGCGTCCGGGCAGCCCTTTTCGAACAGCTCGTAGTGGCCGGCGGCGAGATCGGGGAAGACCAGCGACGGCAGGTGCCCGTCACCGACCGGACGCGCCACGACCGCGACGTGCGCGAGGTGCCCGTGGTGGTCGTGCCCGTGGTGGTCGTGGTCGTGGGTGTGACCGTGTGCATGCGCAGGCACGTGCTGCCCGTCCAACGGCCGGATCTCGACCTCGAGGCCGACCGTGGACGCGGGCATGGCGACCACCAGCGCCCCGACGTCGCCGCCGATGTCGAGCAGGACGGCACCCTGCCCGGCCCACGCGTTCTCCGGCTCCGCAACCGTTGCCGTCGTCATGGCCGTCACGACACCGCGGCCGTGCCGGGCTTGGTCTGGAAACCACCGCCCGGGTTACCCAGGTACGGGAACTCGGCCGTCGTCCCGCCGTTCGTGTCGGTCGTCCCGTCGGTGAGGAGTCCGGCCGCTCCGTCCGGGTTGAACGACGGGTCCACGAGCGGGATGGTCACGCCGGCCACGGCCCGCAGCTCGATCGCCACGACGTCGTCGCCGACGCGACGGCCGTTGGGGAACCCAGCTGCGTCGCCGCCCAGCAGGCCCATGGAGTTGGGGCTGCTGGCCGGAGGGATCGCCAGGTTGAGCCGGAGCATGTCGGACTCCACCGTCCCCGTGAAGTTCTGGAAGTCCGGGACGACACCGGACGGGATGCCGGTGAGCAGGATCGCGTTCAGGTCCGCTCGTGCCTTGTGGTACGCCGCGAGGTGCGGGAACACGCCCGGGTAGAGCACGGGCAGCAGCCGGGCCAGCTCCGGGTGGTTGACGTACTTCGCGAACACCGCGTCGCCTTTCGGAGCCCTCGCGTTCCACGCGTCCTTGCGCGCCATCGGCGTGATGATCTCGTTGAACAGCGGGTTGCCCAGCCGCGAGACCTGCTCCCAGGGCCCGTGCCCGACGAACCGGCCCTCGGACTTGTCGAACATCCGGGACTTCCGTCGGCTGGCCGACGCCCAGACGCCGACCACAGCTCCGGCCTTGTCCGGGTTCGTGGGAACGTCACCCTTGCGGCTGATCTCCGAGATGGGCACCTGGAGCACCAGCGAGTGCACGTTGAAGCCCTGCAGCGAGTTTCGGCCGTCGTCCGCGGCCATCGAGATCAGGTGCAGGTTCTGGAACGGGCGCAGTGCCCCGAGGTCGAAGACGCTGCCGAGGTCCACGTGGAACGCGTCGGCCCGTTGACCGGCGAAGACCCGGCGCGCGCCGACCTTGTGCACAGCTTCGTCCGCGAGATCGGGGTAGTTCGGCGTACTCCGGGGGCCGATGTTGACCGGCGGGCACGCGAGGCGGTGCGCGAGCACCTTGCTGTTGCCGCCCTTGATCCGGGTCAGCGAGTAGAACTGCGGGCGGTTCCAGGTGGTGTCGTGGATGCTCGAGATCTGACCCGTGTTGTAGAGGAACGTCTTCGGGTCGCGCACCTCGGTGTGGAACCGGAAGCGGTAGACGACGTCCGCCTCTCCCTTGCCCTTGTTGGAGATGTTGATGTCGTAGGCGACGTCGTCACCGAACTCGTAGAAGTTCGGCCCGCCGTCCGGCGCCTGGAACGGGATGTAGTTGGCGATCAGCGTGACCGTCTTGGGACGCTCGGGGCTGACGAAGGCGTAGACATCGGTGCTGTCGGCCACCGGGTCCTTGGCCATCTCGGGTGCTTCGCGGTGTGAGGACATGTCACTGGCCTCCCGCCGCGTTGAGGATGCGCGTCGCGAGGTCGCGGTCGTGGACCACGATCTCCCGCTCGCCGACCATCAGCCGGACCTCGTTGGATCGGTGGTCGTGGACGTAGGCCACGACCGACTCACGCGCGCTGGTCCGAGAACGCCGCGCCTCCGCTGCCTGGGCTGGCCCCATGGCCATCCCGACGGTGCCGGCCGCCATGCTCGCCCCCGTGACGGCAAGAAGCTTCCTTCTACTCGTGTCGCTCATCAGAGCCCTCCTGTGATGCGCGAGCCCCGTTGTGAGGCACGCCACAGGCGGTTCGGAGCGGGCGAGCAGGTGGATGGGTCGCGGCGCGGGCGGCTCAGTCGGACGAGGTCGAGGAGTCCGTCGACACCGGGGACTCGGCGTCACGTGCAGCCGCAGCCTCGGCGAGGCGCGCCTTGTTGCGCTCCCCCAGGTCGGCGAGGAGGGAGTCGACGACCGCCACGGTCCCGCCGAGAAGGACTGCCGCGATCGGCGCGGGCACGAACGTTCGTCGTACGGCGGTCGCCGCGACGAACATCACCGTCGACCAGGACGCCACCGACGTCGCGAAGGGCACCGAGGCACGCTTCCACGGCTCATCGGTGTCCGGGATCACGACGAAGACCTGAAGGCCGGGCTTGTCCAGGGGCCACCCCACGGCGTACGCCGCGAAGAGGGCGCGCGAGCGAGACGTCGGGCTGGACGTCAGGCAGGCGAGCGCGACGCCTGCTCCGCGAACCGCGGCGCCGGGCCGGACCCGAACAGGAAGCTTCATCCCAAGATCTCCGGTTCCGTCTTCTCGCGCAGCTCGTCGAGAGTGACGTCTGGCGCGAGCTCCACCAGCCTGAGTCCCCAGTTGTCGTCGGGGCCGGTCACGTCGAGCACGCACAGGTCGGTGATGATCCGGTGCACTACTCCCCGGCCCGTGTAGGGCAGGTCGCACTCGTCGAGGATCTTCTTCGAGCCGTCCTTGGCGACGTGCTCCATCAGCACGATCACCCGCTTGGCGCCGTGGACCAGGTCCATCGCGCCGCCCATCCCCTTGACCATCTTCCCCGGAATCATCCAGTTCGAGATGTCGCCCTTGGCGCTGACCTGCATGGCACCGAGGATCGCGGCGTCGATCTTGCCGCCGCGGATCATCCCGAACGAGGTGGCCGAGTCGAAGAACGACGCCCCCTTGCGCAAGGTGACGGTTTCCTTGCCGGCGTTGATCAGGTCAGGGTCCTCGTCACCTTCATACGGGTAGGCGCCGACGCCGAGGATGCCGTTCTCTGACTGGAGTACCAGCTCGACGTCGTCGGCGACGTAGTTGGGCACCAGGGTCGGGAGCCCGATGCCGAGGTTGACGTAGGAGCCGTCGGTCAGCTCCGACGCCGCGCGCGCGGCCATCTCCTCACGGGTCCAGGGCATGGCTCAGTTCCCTCCGGTGGTCTCGACAGGCTCGACCGACGGGCGAGGGCGCGTGGTCCGCTTCTCTATCTTCTTGTCCGCCGCCTGCTCGGGCGTCAGGGCGACCACGCGCTGGACGTAGACCCCGGGGGTGTGGACGTCCTCGGGCTGGATCTCGCCCGGCTCGACGAGGTGCTCGACCTCGGCGATGGTGACCCGACCGCACATCGCGGCCAGCGGGTTGAAGTTCCGCGCGGACTCCCGGTAGACGAGGTTGCCGTGGCGGTCGCCCTTCCAGGCGCGCACCAACCCGAAGTCGGCCACGATCGCTGCCTCCAGGACGTACTCGCGGCCGCCGAAGTCGCGGGTCTCCTTCACTGGAGAGCTGATGATGACGTTGCCCTCGGTGTCGTACTTCCAGGGCAGCCCGCCCTCGGCCACCTGGGTGCCGCCGCCGGTCGCGGTGAAGAATGCCGGGATGCCGGACCCTCCTGCGCGCATCCGCTCGGCGAGGGTCCCTTGGGGCGTCAGCTCGACCTCGAGCTCACCGGAGAGGTACTGCCGGGCGAACTCCTTGTTCTCCCCGACGTACGACGAGATCATCCGCCGCAGCCGCTTCTCCATCAGCAGCCGGCCCAGCCCCCACTCGTCGACGCCACAGTTGTTCGACACCGCTTCGAGGTCCCGTAAGCCAGCCTCGAGCAGCGCTTCGATCAGCACCGAGGGGACCCCGCACAGGCCGAACCCGCCGACCGCGAGGGTCGCGCCGTTCGGGATGTCGGCCACCGCGTCCGCCGCGCTCGCCACGACCTTGTCCATCCACGCACCTCCTTCGCGCATCCTGCCACGCGCAGTCCAGGGGGCGACCAGCCGCCGGCCCGGCTGCGCAGGTGACCGGGGGTGGTGTCCTCAGGTGGGGTCAGGAATCGACCAGACCGCTCCCTCGACGAGGACATGCACGGCCCCACCCGACGTGCACGCGCTCCGGACTCGCCCCTCGGGGACGGGGTGCGCCTTCCACTCGGTGCCGTCGTGCCAGCACAACCGGTTCCCCCTCGCCAGGGCCGCGATGAAGACCGGTTGGTCGCGCTCGTGCTCATCGACGAGGACGACGGGTCGGTCACTGACCGACAGGGCGTCCTCGGCGAGCTGGAGTGGAGGCACGTCGACGGTGGCGGTGCGGAGCAGCCCGCGGAACGGAAGGGGCAGTATCTGGTAGATCACCGGCCGGCCATCGAGGTGCCCGGCGACCCAGCAGTGCCGGCCGTGCTGACCGGTGCCGACCGAGCACAGGGCGGTGGGGGTCGGCGAGAGATGGATACGACGCCACTCCGAGTCGGTCCTTCCCAGCGACCACGCATGGGGTGCCCCGGAGTCGCCCAGCGGTCCGGCCACGACCAGCGGCTCACGCTCATAGAAGGCGAACGCGAGGGCCGTGTCGGGATCGGTCCCCATCGTCAGGTCGGCTGCCTGCGGGCGTCCCCCGAGGATGGCCGTCTCGCGCTGGTGCACCCGGAGCCGCCACACACCCCCGTCGAGGTGCGCGGAGAGCACCATCTCGGCATGCGCGTCGAGCACCGGGGCAGCCCAGACGGCGTCGATCGCCTCCAGCGAGTGCGGCACGAACATGGTGCCGTCGTCGTACGCCGACCACAGGTGCAGCCGCCCGTCCGCACCACGGCCGGTGAGCCAGGTCTGCTCCCCCTGCGCGATGCCGAGCACGCCGAACGAGTCGAGCAGAAGTCCGTCGTACGTGCGAACCGATGAATGGGGAAGTCGCAAGGGCACGACGAAGGCGTTGCTGTCCGCAGCGACACCCGCGCAGAAGCCGCGTGCGAGTGCGGTGACCCGCCCTGCGACCTCGATCCTGCTCCACTCCATCGTGCTCCCCCCAGGGGCATGACGGTAAGGGTCTGGCCGGGAGGCCGCGACCCCTCTCGGCAAACTTCACCCTAGGCTTCGTTGAGTGCCGAGCCGTGACTTCCCGCAGGTACGCCTGCACATCGTCACGGGCAAGGGCGGGACCGGGAAGTCGACCGTCGCCGCAGCCCTGGCCCTCGGCCTGGCCTCGGCCGGCCAGAACGTGCTGCTGTGCGAGGTGGAGGGCAGGCAGGGCATCGCCCGGATGTTCGACGTCGAGCCGCTGCCGTACGCCGAGCGCCGGGTTGCGACGGGACTCCCGGGACCAGAGGGGCAACGCGTCGGAATCGTCCATGCACTCCACATCGACCCGGAGTCGGCGCTGCTCGAGTACCTCTCCATGTACTACAAGCTGGGCCGGGCCGGGAAGGCGCTGGATCGCTTCGGCGTCGTGGAGTTCGCGACCACGATCGCCCCGGGTGTCCGCGACGTCCTGCTCACCGGGAAGGTGTACGAGGCGACCAAGCGCAACGCCCGCAACAAGAAGGCGATCACCTACGACGCCGTCGTCCTCGACGCCCCGCCGACCGGACGGATCGCGCCGTTCCTCGGGGTCAACCAGGAGCTGGCCGGCCTCGCCCGGATGGGCCCGATCAAGAGCCAGGCCGACTCGGTGACCCGGCTGTTCCGGTCGGCACGCACGGCCGTGCACCTCGTGACGGTGCTGGAGGAGATGCCGGTGCAGGAGACCACCGACGGCATCGCCGAGCTGCGCGAGCACGCTCTGCCGGTCGGCGGGGTGGTGGTCACCATGGTGCGCCCACGGGAGCTGGACGACGACGATCTGGCCGCCGTTCGGGCCGGCAAGCTCACCAAGCGCAAGATCGCCACCGAGTTGAACCGGGGCGGCCTCACCGGCGATGCCGACCTGGTCACCGGTCTGCTCACCGAGGCTCGCGACCACGCCGAGCGCCGGGCGCTCGAGGACGGGCAGCGGGCCCTCGTCGGCGAGCTGGACGTGCCGACGTACGAGCTGCCGCGGTTGGTGGGCGGCGTCGACCTCGGGGGGCTCTACGAGCTGGCAGCGATGCTGCGGGAGCAGGGTCTGTCGTGAGCACGCGCATGACGAGGGCCCGTGGGCGCGTGGGGCCACAGTCCCTCACCGGCGGACGGACGCTCGACGTCGACGAGCTCCTCGACGACCGGCATACCGGGATCATCGTCTGCTGCGGCTCGGGCGGGGTCGGGAAGACGACGATCTCGGCCGCGCTGGCGCTCAGAGCGGCGGAGCGGGGACGGAGGGTCGTCGTGCTCACCATCGACCCGGCCCGCCGGCTGGCGCAGTCGATGGGGATCGCGGCGCTCGACAACACGCCGCGACCCGTCGCCGGGGTGGTCTCGCCAGGCTCGCCCGGCGAGGGGTCCCTCGACGCGATGATGCTCGACATGAAGCGCACGTTCGACGAGGTGGTCGAGAGTCAGGCCAGCCCGGAGAAGGCGCAGCAGATCCTGCAGAACCCGTTCTACGTCGCCCTCTCGAGCTCCTTCGCCGGGACGCAGGAGTACATGGCGATGGAGAAGCTCGGCCAGATCCACGCCGACGCGCAGCGCGACGGGGGCTACGACCTGATCGTGGTCGACACCCCGCCCTCGCGGTCGGCGCTCGACTTCCTCGACGCCCCGGAGCGGTTGTCGAGCTTTCTCGACGGGCGCTTCATCAAGCTGCTCCTGACCCCGGCGAAGGGCCCGGCCCGGCTGATGTCCGCTGGGGTCGGGATGGTGACAAACGCGCTCACCAAGGTCCTCGGGGCACAGGTGCTGCGTGACATGCAGACCTTCGTGGCGGCCTTCGACACCCTCTTCGGAGGGTTCCGGCAGCGCGCGCAGAAGACCTTCGAGCTGCTCCAGGCCGACGGTACGGCGTTCCTGGTGGTGGCCGCGCCGGAGCCCGACGCCCTCAGGGAGGCGGCGTACTTCGTGGAACGGCTGAGCGAGGACGAGATGCCGCTGGCGGGGCTCGTGATCAACCGAGCGAGTCCGCAGCCACTGGGGGACATGAGTGCCGAGGAGGCCATGGCGGCGGCGCAACGGCTTCGCAAGGACGACCCGGACTCGTTGACCGCGGGGCTGCTGCGACTTCACGCGGACCGCGTTCGGATGGTGGAGAGGGAGGCGCGGCTACGGCGGCGCTTCGAGGCGGCGCACCCACAGGTGCCGACGGCCGTCGTGCCGGCCCTGGCGGGCGACGTGCACGACCTGGAAGGGCTGCGTCAGGTCGGCGCGCTCTTGGCGGGGGAGCGGCCGACCTGACGCTGGTTGCCCGACGGTGTTGCTGGTCGGTGTCTTCGTCAGCGCGGCTCAGGCGCTGATGACCACACCGACGTGCTGCTCACGAGCCTGCTCGAGAACGGCTCGCCACGAAGCGTTCGGACGACGGCGAAGGAGGGCTCGGCGTTCGCGTTCGGTCATCCCGCCCCAGACGCCCCACTCGATCTGGTTGTCGAGAGCCTCGGCGAGGCACTCGGTACGCACAGGGCACGCACCGCAAACCTGCTTGGCCTTGTTCTGTTCCGCTCCGCGGACGAACAACTTGTCGGGTTGCTGACCACGGCACGCGGCCTGGGCAGCCCAATCTTGATTCCACATAGTGACGTCCCCACGATCGTCAGTGACTGTGCTTCCCCATGAAGCCACCCGCCCGAACGAATGTTTCAGTCGAGGCACCAAGGTAAAGAACCGAGGACAACCAGGGACAGACTCATCCGGGTCGATCCAGGTAGTCCCATCGGACTAGTAGGCGGGGGTCGAGAATGGGCACCTTTGTAGCCCTTCACGTAGTCTCAATGGCATGTCCGTGCCCCCGGAGGAGCGCCTCCCCGCGTCCCGAGTCGTGTCGCATTTGGGCGTGATGGCGGTCGTTGCGGCCGTGATGGGGGTGGTCGTGGCGGGTCTGGCGATCCCTTTCGCCGGCGTGCTCGGGATCGCCTCCAAATCCCTCTCCCAGACCGTGGAGTCGCTCCCGGCTGAGCTGCGCACGCAGCCGCTGGCGCAGCAGACCAAGATCGTCGACCCCCAGGGCCAGACGATCGCCACTCTGTACGACGAGAACCGGATCAACGTCCCGCTGAGCCAGATCTCGCGGAAGATGGTCAAGTCGATCATCGCGATCGAGGACTACCGCTACTACCAGCACGGCGCCCTCGACCTGAAGGGCACGCTGCGCGCGCTGATCACCAACGAAGCCAACAACGGCACCGTTCAGGGCGGATCGTCGATCACCCAGCAGATGGTGAAGATGACCCTGCTGTCCCAGGCGAAGACCGCCAAGGAGCGTAAGGCGGCTACGGCCGACACGTACGCCCGCAAGCTCGCCGAGCTGCGCTACGCGATCGCGTTCGAGCAGCACTACTCGAAGGACTGGATCCTCGAGCGCTACCTCAACATCGCCTACTTCGGCGACGGCGCGTACGGCGTGCAGGCCGCGGCGCGGCACTACTTCGGGACCAACGCCAAGGACCTGACGTGGCTCCAGGGCGCGACCCTGGCCGGTCTGGTGAAGAACCCCAGCAGCTACGACCCGCTGCGCAACCCCGACCACGGGCTCCAGCGCCGCAACGTCGTGCTCGACCGGCTGGCCCAGCTCCACGTCATCCATCAGCGCAAGGCCGACAAGCTCAAGAAGCAGCCGCTCGGGCTGCACCCGGTGGCCACCCCGAACGGCTGCATCAACTCCAGCGCGCCGTTCTTCTGCGACTTCGTCGTTCGCTATCTCGAGCAGGACCCCGCGCTCGGCAAGACCGTCACGGCGCGGCGCAAGCTGCTCTACACCGGCGGCCTGACGATCCACACGACGATCGACCCGCGCTTCCAGCGCGCCGCCGACACCTCCGTGAGCCACCACGTCCACCCGACCGACCAGGCGATCGGTGCACTCGCCATGATCGAGCCAGGCACGGGTGACGTGAAGGCACTGGCTCAGTCGCGGCCGATGGGCCGTGACGCCGCTTCCGGCCAGACGTTCCTGAACTACACCGTTCCCCAGAAGTACGGCGACTCCGCCGGCTTCCAGCCGGGCTCGACGTTCAAGGCGTTCGTCCTGACTGCCGCCATCCAGCAGGGAATCCCGCTCACGGAGAAGATCGCCGCCCCCATGGAGGAGACGATCCCGATGAGCCAGTACCGCGTCTGTGGTGGCCGTCAGTTCACCAGCACCGATACCTGGGACGTGCACAGCTCGACCATCTCCGGGACCATGGACGCCTACGACCGGCACCCAGGAGTCGGTGAACACCTTCTTCGCCAAGCTCGAGCTCCAGACTGGACTGTGCGAGCCGTACCGCCTGGCGCAGGAGATGGGCCTGCCTCTCCACGACCCGAGCAGGGAGATGGTGCCGTCGTTCACCCTCGGCGTCGCCTCGGTCAGCCCGCTCGAGCTCGCCGACGCCTATGCGACCTTCGCGGCCCGCGGTCTGCACTGCGACCCACGGCCGGTCACCTCGATCGACGACTCCAACGGCCACGAGCTCAAGACCTACCCCGAGCAGTGCCAGCAGGTGATCGCTGCGCCCGTGGCCGATGCCGTCAACGACGTGCTCCGCGGCGTCCAGTCGCCGACCGGCTTCGGCGCTGCTCTGCTGCTCAACCAGGAGTCCGCGGCCAAGACCGGCACCAACGACAACAACATGTCGGTGTGGTACATGGGTTATACGCCGAACCTCGCGACCGCGTCGATGATCGCCGGCGCCAACCGGCTGGGCCACTGGGTCACCCTGAACGGCCAGCTTCTCGCCGGCACCTATGTCCCGACCGCGCACGGCTCCACCACCGCTGGGCCGATGTGGTACGACGCGATGCGGGTCATCCAGAACTACCTGCCGGACGCGACGTTCACCCCGCCGAACGGCAACGACATCAACGGCGTGCTCACCACCGTCCCCGACGTGGGCGGACTGCCCTACGACCAGGCGGCCCAGCAGCTCCAGCAGGCCGGCTTCACCGTCGCCGACGGCGGTTACCGCGACTCCGGCTACGCGCAGGACACGGTGGCGTACACCGACCCGGCCGGCGGCTCACAGATCGCCAGTGGCACCACGGTGACGATCTACCGGTCCGACGGAACGCCGTACGTCCCGCCGCGCCGCCACCACCACCACGGTGGCGACAACGGGCCCGGAAACGGGAATGGGCACGGTCACGGCAACCACTAGCCCAGCTGCCGCTTGACCTCCGCTGCCACCGCACCGCCGTCGGCGCGGCCGCGGACCTGCGGCTGGACCGCGCCCATCACCTTGCCCATGGCGCGCATGCCCTCGCCCGCCGCGCCGGTCTGCTGGATCGCGGCGGTGACGATCTCGGCGATCGCGGCCGCGTCGAGCTGCTGCGGCAGGTAGTCCGCGATGACGGCTGCCTCAGCGGTCTCCTTGTCGGCGAGCTCGGTGCGCCCGGCGTCGGCGAAGGCGGTCGCGGCCTCGCGGCGCTTCTTCGCCTCCGTCGACAGAACGCCGATGATGTCGTCGTCGTCGAGCTCGCGAGCCACCTTGCCGGCGACCTCGGCGTTGGTGATCGCCGACAGCACCATCCGCAACGTCGAGGAGCGCGTCTCGTCGCGTGCCTTCATCGACGTGGTCAGGTCGCTGCGTAGCCGGTCCTTGAGCTCGCTCATGACGCCATTGTGCAGCCCGTGTGGCAGCCTTGCCGGGTGACCCCCTCGCGCCTGTTCGCCCGCACCCTGGGTGCCGGGGCGGCGCTGGGCGCCGGGGTCACGGCGTACGCCGTATGGGAGGCGCGGGCGTACACGCTCCGGTCGGTCGAGGTGCCGATGCTGCCACCCGGCGCGAAGCCGCTGCGGGTGCTCCACCTGAGTGACGTCCACCTGACGCCCGGCCAGTCGCGCAAGCGCGAGTGGCTGCGGTCGCTGGCCGACCTCGAGCCCGACCTGGTGGTGAACACCGGCGACAGCATCGCCCACGTCGACGCACTGTCACCTCTCCTCGACGCGCTCGGGCCGCTGCTCGACGTCCCCGGCGTGTTCGTCCTGGGATCGAACGACTACTTCGCGCCGATCCTGCGCAACCCGTTCTGGTACCTGCTCCCCGACGACGGCACCCGGGTGGTGCACACGACCAAGCTCCCGTGGCGCGAGATGGTCGACGCCTACTCAGCGGCCGGCTGGACGGACCTCACCAACCGCCGGACCAGCACCAAGGTGCGCGACCTGACGGTGGCCTGGGCCGGGGTCGACGACCCCCACTTGAAGTACGACGACCTGGCCGCCGTGGCGGGCCCGGCGGACGGGCACGCCGACCTCCGGTTGGCGGTTGCGCACGCGCCGTACCTGCGGGTGCTCGACCAGTTCGCCGGCGACGGGTACGACGCGATCTTCGCCGGACACACCCACGGAGGCCAGGTCGCTCTCCCGGTATGGGGCGCGCTGGTCACGAACTGCGACCTCGAGCCGGCGCGCGCCAAGGGCCTGCACCGCCACCCGGCCGACTCGCGACCCGGCGACGAAGGATCCGCCTGGCTGCACGTCTCGGCCGGGCTGGGCACCTCGCCGTACTTCCCGATCCGCACCGCCTGCCGCCCCGAGGCGACCCTGCTGACACTCACCTCGGCGGCCTGACCAGCCACCTGTCCAGCAGCGGTCCACGCCTCCGGCCGCGATTCGGAGCGGTCGTCGCGCTCGGGTATGCTCGCCGATGCTTGTCGCCCCCCGGGTGCCCATCGAATCGGGCCGGCGCGGCAATCGGGCTGTGGCGCAGTTTGGTAGCGCGCCTCGTTCGGGACGAGGAGGCCGCAGGTTCAAATCCTGTCAGCCCGACCAATTTCCTGCCCGCCTGCGGGTGAGCTACTCGCCGAGTCGGCGCAAACAGACATCCAGATCGCGCCGAGTCGTCACATGACGACTCGGCGGTACGCCGGGCTACTCGATCGGGACGTCGACGTACCCCGTCGCCTCGTCGATGGCCGACGTACGGACGGTGACGGCGAGCTGCCAGTCGCCCGGCACGGGGACGCTGACGTGGCCGGTGTGGTGGCCGGAGCCGGTCGCCTCGAGGGTGATCGGCAGCGGGCCGATCTGCTGCGAGCCCAGGGCGAGCGAGGCGTCGATCTCCCGGGGCTCGGTCGGCCGACCGGCATCGTCGGTGACGTCGAGGTTGACCTCGACCCGACGGGCGCCGTCGGGGACCGCCGTGACCCGGACGTGGTCAGGGCCGACCGTGATCGTCTGGGTGACCGGTCCGGCGGGCGCCGACGACCGCGCCGGGTCGCTGGTGACCAGCAGAGCCGTCGCGACCAGCACACCGATCAGCAGGAGCGTCTCGAGGCCCACACTGAGCCGCAACCGCCGCAGGTCAGGGCGTCCGTCGACGACGGGTCCGGGCGCGGCCGAGGTGGCTGCGTGGACCGGTACCACCGGGTTGACCGTCTGCCATACCCAGGTCCGCGACCCCGCCGCGGCGAGGAACGCCAGCCCGACGATCCCGAGCTTGACCACCAGCACGTGGCCGTAGTGGGTGTGGAGCAGGACGTCCCACGACCGCACCTCGCGCAGGGTCTGGTAGACGCCGGTCGCGATCAGGACCGTGACCGCTCCGGTCGCCAGGGTCGAGAAGCGCAGCACCGGTGGCGTGACCTCGTCACGCCGCCCGCCGGCGAGGACAGCGCTGAGCAGAAGCACCAGGCCGCCCAGCCAGATGCTCATGGCTGCGACGTGCGCGGTGTCGCTGGCGACGGCGAGCGGTCGATGCCCGCCGGCGGCGGCATGACCGCACAACGCGAACGTCACCCCAGTGCCGAGGAGCAACAGCGCCGGCGCGACGAGCAGCACACGCGCCGGCAGGTGATCGCGGTAGGTCAGCAACAAGACCAAGGCCGCGAGCAGCATCAGTCGCGCGTCGAGCGCCTGGCCGTAAGTCGTGGCCAGGACCTGCCGGAGGAGCGGCCCGTCTGTCACGGCGCCGAGACCGGAGCCCTCGTCGTACGGGCCCTTGAGCACGAGGCCGAGCACGGTGCCGACGATCAGCACCCCCACGCCACCGGTGACCAGAAGCCGTGCGCGCCGGGCCGACCACCCGGCCGGCCAGCACCAGACCAGGAAGGCGAAGCCGCCGAGGCCGAGCGCTGATCCGGCGTAGCTCAGCCAGCGGGACACCCCGAGGCCCACGTCGAGGGTGTTCGAGCCGCTGTCGTTGCCGATCAGGTCGGGCGCGCGGGAGACGTGGCCGACGGCGAACGTGTACGCGCCCTCGATCGGGTGGGAGTCCGCGGAGACGACGCGGTAGGAGACCAGGTAGCTGCCGGCCGAGAGGTTGGGCCGCAGACCCACCGCGGCCGTCGCCCCGTCGCCGTGGCTGCGCGCAACGGCGGTGTCGTCGACGCGGCTGCCGTCGGGGCCGAAGACGCGGATCGAGTCGGGAAGGAGGGTGATCGCCTCGTTGAAGGTCAGGTCGACCGAGGTGGGCGGAGTGGTGAGCACCGCGTCCGCCGTGGGGTTGCTGCCCTCGAGCATCGCGTGGGCCGAGGCCGGCTTCGCGGCGATGACGAGCAGGACGACCACCGCGAGGGCCACCAGACCCGCGACCGCCACCACGAGCCCCGGGCCGCGGAGGCGTGCGTGCCGGCGGTCGAGGGCGGCAAGGCGGTCGAGCGCCAAGGTCGACGAGAGACCCGGTGGCGGGGAGGCCGGGACGGTTAGGCCGGCGATCGCACCGAGGCCGCGCCGGTACGCCGTACAGCCGTCGCAGGCGTCGACGTGGGCGTCGACCGCACCCCGGTCGGCGTCGACGCGCTCCCCGTCGAGCCACGCCGAGAGCGCCTCGCGCGCCTGCGAACACCTCACGAAGCAGCAGTCTGCCGACGCGGCCCGAAAGTTCCCGCCGTCGGCCGGGAACCCCGATGGCTTGGAGAGCGACTACTCAGGCAGATGGTGACCGAGGGGGATCGCCGACGACGGAAGGACGCGCATGCAGCAGCCAAAGACCACCCTGCGGAGGGCGGTACGAGCCGCCGTCCGCACTCTGGCCGCGGTTGCCGCCACATGTGTGGTGCTGGTCGCGGCTCCCGGATGGGCACACGTCGGGATCGAACCGGGGACGGCCACCCAGGGCGACTACATCGCACTGAGCTTCCGCGTGCCGAACGAGACCGAGTCGACCTCGACAACCAAGGTGCAGGTGTTCCTGCCCCAGGACCACCCGCTGGCCTCGGTCAGCGTCAAGCCCCACCCTGGCTGGCACGCGAAGGTGGTCAATAGAAAATTCGCCACGCCGCTCACCACGGACGACGGCGAGGTGACCGAGGGCGTCTACAGCATCACCTGGACACCGGACGGTGCGCGGGACGCCCTGAAGCCCGGGGAGTACGACGACTTCGACATCTCCGCCGGTCCGCTGCCGGACGTCCCGTCGCTCACCTTCAAGACGCTGCAGACCTACTCCGACGGAACCGTCGTCCGCTGGATCGACCCGCCCGCGCCGGAGGGTCAGCCGGAGCCGGAGCACCCCGCGCCGACGCTGACGCTGGTGCCCGCCTCGGACCAGCCGACGGCGCACTCGGGCTCCGGCGAGAGCGACGACGACGGGGACGGCACGGCGACCGCGGCACTGGTGCTGTCGATCGTCGCGCTGCTCCTCGGTGCCGGCGCGTTGGGTACGTCGCTGCGGCGCCGTCGGAGCTAGTGCACGAGGGCGGCCGGCTCGCCGACCAGCTCGACCAGGACACCCCGCGCCCGGGCCACGCGCGACCGGATGGTTCCGATCGGGACGCAGCAGGCCTCGGCGGCGTCGGCGTACGAGTAGCCCAGCAGCTGCGTCAACACGAACGCAGCGCGGCGCTCGGGATCGAGACAGCCGAGCAGGTGCTCGAGCGTGACCGAGCCCTGGTGGTCGGGCGACGTGATGGCCAGACGCCCCTGGTGGAGGTCCGCCTGCTGGCGCCGCATGCGCTGCCGGGAGGCGATGTCGTCGGCCACGACCCGCCGGACGATGCGGAACAGCCACGACCGCACCGGAGCATCGCCGCGGAACCCCGGCAGGGAGCGCAGTACCCGAACGAAGCTCTCCTGGGTGAGGTCGTCCGCGCGCTCGCGGTCGCCGAGGTGGGCGCAGAGCCGCCAGACGTCCTCCTGCGTGGCCCGGACGAAGTCCTCGAGGGCATGCCGGTCCGCGCCACCGCGCGCGGCCAGCGCCAGCCGCGTCCACTCGTCCACGGCGGCGATCGTAATCTCCGGCACGCCGAGTGAACCGCCGCGACGACCAGGATCATCCTCGAGGACGATGCGGATCCGTCACGCGGAGCAGCATCCGGTCTCGTCCGCGGGGCCGTACGTCGGGCTGTCGGCCAGCACGGTGTAGACCTCCCACTGCTCGCGGTTCGGCGCACCTACCACCCAGAACTTGTCCTGCTTCGCATAGCAGCACGTGGTGTCGCGTTCGTCCATGGAGGCGAGGCCGTCGGCCGACAGGCGCGTTTGGAACGCGTCGACCGCGTCGACGTCTTCGACCTCGACCCCCAGATGGTTGATCGAGCCGCCGTGGCCGGCGTTCTCGATCAGCACCAGCTTCAGCGGGGGGTCGGCCACCGCGAAGTTCGCGTAGCCCGGCCGCACCTTGGCCGGTGATGTGCCGAACAGGCGCGTGTAGAACGCGATCGATGCGTCGATGTCCTCCACGTTGAGCGCCAGCTGTAGTCGTCCCATGAGCCTGTCTCCTCACATAGATGAATGTCTATGTCTCAATCCTTGGCCTACACATCGACATCTGTCAATATAGACAGGTGTCGAAGTCACTGCTCGAGCTCACTCCGGTCGAGACGGTCGCCTGCTGCTCCCCGCTCACGCAGGAGCCGTTGGGAGTGGACCAGGCCGCACGGATCGCACCCCTGCTGAAGGCGCTGGCCGATCCCGTCCGGCTGCGCCTGCTCTCGCTCGTCGCGTCACACCAGGACGGGGAGGCGTGCGTCTGCGACCTGAACAACGCCTTCGACCTCTCGCAGCCGACAATCAGCCACCACCTCAAGGTCCTGCACGAGTGCGGTCTCCTCGACCGCAGCAAGCGCGGCGTCTGGGTCTACTACCGGGTGAACGCCACGGCACTGGCCGACCTCGGGGGGTTGATCGGCGGCGTCGCCGGATGACTCCCACATTGGCTCGGCGGTGCGCTGCCGAGGCGCTGGGGACCGGCTTCCTCGTCGCGGGAGTGATCGGCTCTGGGATAGCGGCCGCACGACTCTCCCCCGACGACGTCGGTCTCCAGCTGCTGGAGAACAGCATCGCCACCGGGGCCGTGCTGGTCGCGCTGATCCTCGCCCTGCAGCCGGTGTCCGCTTCCTTCAACCCGATCGTCACCCTGGTGGAGCGCCTGTGGGGCTTGATCGACGGACGCCAGGCAGGCTGGCTGATCGGCTCACAGGTCGTCGGCGCGGCCATGGGGGCCGTCACCGCGAACCTGATGTTCGGCCTCGATGCTGTCTCGTGGTCGCAGACCGATCGGGCGTCTGGCGGCCATGCGCTCGGCGAGGTCGTCGCCACCCTTGGCCTGGTGTTGGTCGTGTTCGGTGGCCTCCGAACCGGACGCCCGGAGACCGTCGCGTGGTCGGTCGGCGGGTACATCGCCGCGGCGTACTGGTTCACCAGCTCCACCAGCTTCGCCAACCCTGCCGTCACCCTGGCCCGAACCCTCTCCGACACCTTCGCCGGGATCGCTCCCGGCTCCGTTCCGGTCTTCGTGACGGCTGAGCTCGCCGGAGGTGCGATCGGTGCCCTCCTCGTCGGCTGGCTCTTCCGGCACTTCCCCAGTCAGCCACATGCTCAGGAGGCCACCGATGTCTGACGTGCCGACGGTCCTCTTCGTCTGCGTGCACAACGCGGGCCGCTCCCAGATGGCGGCGGCGCTGCTCGACCACCACGCGTCGGGTCGGGTCCGGGTGATGTCGGCCGGCACCGAACCCGCCGACCGGGTCAACCCGGCCGTCGTCGAGGCGATGGCCGAGCTCGGCTTGGACGTGTCCCGGGCGTTCCCGAAGCGGTTGGCCTCCCCCGACGTCGAGGCGTCCGACGTCGTCGTGACCATGGGCTGCGGCGACGCGTGTCCGTACTTCCCGGGCACCCGCTACGAGGACTGGCCACTGGACGACCCGGCCGGGCGTCCGATCGACGAGGTGCGGACCATCCGCGACGAGATCGACGGCCGCGTACGCCGACTGCTCGCCCAGCTGACGGCGTCGAGCACCTGAACGACGACCTCTCGCGGGGTTGACGCGTCGGGAGAATCGACCACGTGACCACCCGCGCGGCCCTTCGTGCCGACTGCGGCCGGTGTTTCGCGATCTGCTGCGTCTCACCGGCGTTCTCCCGCTCGTCGGAGTTCGCGATCGACAAGCCGGCGGGCGTGCCGTGCCCGCACCTCGCGGAGCACCGATGCACGATCCACGCGCGGCTGCGGGACGAAGGTTTCGCCGGGTGTGCGGCGTACGACTGTTTCGGGGCCGGTCAGCGGCTCGCACAGGACACCTTCGGCGGCCGGGACTGGCGCACCCACCACGACGCGGCCGCGCCGATGATGGCAGCGCTCCCGATCCTGCGAGGACTGCACGAGCTGCTCTGGTACCTCGGTGAGGCGATGGCGTGGGCGTCGTCCGAACCGCTCGCGGCCGAGCTCGGCTCGGCGGTCGGGCAGGTGGAGCAGGCCGCGGCCTCACCCGCCGATCGGATCCTGGACGTGGACCTCGATGCATTGCGGATGGACACGGCCCCGCTGCTCCGCGAGGCCAGCCGGCTCGCTCGGGCAGGCTTCGACGGGGACGACCTGGTGGAGAGCGACCTGACCGGCAGCGACCTGCGCACCTCGGACCTGCGCGGCGCCTGCCTGCGGGGTGCCCGCCTCCTGGGCGCCGACCTCCGCGACGTCGACCTGCAGCGCGCCGACCTGCTCGGCGCCGACCTGCGCGGCGCGGACCTCCGCGGGGCTCGGCTCGCGGAGACGTTGTACCTCACCCAGACACAGGTCGGCGGAGTCCGTGGCGACCGGCGTACGACGATCCCGGACGACCTGGAGCGACCCAGCCATTGGGTCCGAGCGGGCTGACACCACGCAGCCGGATGGGAAGATCGACGGGAGACCATGGCTGACCATCCCCACGCACCCCGTGCCGACGCCGACCGGCGGCTGCTGCTCGGTGCGCTCGTACTGATCGTCGCCTTCCTGGTCGGCGAGGTCGTCGTGGGGCTCGTGGTCGGGTCGCTCGCGCTGCTCGCCGACGCCGGCCACATGCTCACCGATGCCGCCGCCCTCGGGCTGGCGCTGGTGGCGATGCGGCTCGCGGCACGGCCGGCCACGGGCGCCTATACGTACGGTCTGAAACGGGTCGAGATCCTGTCGGCCCAGGTCAACGGGCTGACCCTCGCGATCCTCGCCGTGGTGTTCGTGGTCGAGGGAGTACGCCGCCTCATCGACCCGCCGGACGTGCCCGGCGGTGCCCTCGCGGTCGTCGCCGCGATCGGCATCCTGGTGAACCTCGCGGCCGCTGCAATGGTCGCCCGAGCCGATCGGCGCAGCCTCAACGTGTCAGGGGCGTACTGGCACATCGTGACCGACCTCTTCGCCTTCATCGCCACGCTGATCGCGGGTCTCGTGATCCGATGGACCGGGTGGACCAGGGCCGATGCGGTGGCCGGGCTCGTGGTCGCCGCGCTGATGGCGGCGGCGGCGTACCGCCTCCTGCGCGACAGCTCGCGCGTCTTCCTCGAGGCCTCCCCGCGCGGGATCGACCCAAACCGCGTCGATGCGGCGATGCGAGGCGTCGACGGGGTGACCGACGTCCACGAGCTACACGTGTGGGAGGTGACGTCGGGCTTCCCCGCGCTCTCCGCACATGTGCTGGTCGACGCCGGCGTCGACTGTCATCAACGGCGGCTCGTGATCGAGGAGCTGCTCGGGACGGAGTTCGCGATCGAGCACACGACGCTCCAGGTCGACCACCGGGACGACGTGCTGCCGACGTCCGCCCTCGGCCGCCGGATCCACCCACGCCACTGAGGCTCCCTGCTGCTGCGGTTCGCCGGCGTGGCCGCCTACGGCAGCACCAGCTTCCTCGGCGTCGGACTGCTGGTCGTGCTGATCCTGCTCGCGCTGCTACCGGTGCTCGAGGACTGGTGGGTCGTGATCGCCGTGCCGGTGCCGCGCATGGTCACCTACGGCGCCTCGTGGTGGCTCACCACGACGTACGTCGAGCCGGGCGACCGCCCCCGCTGAGCTGCCCTCAGATCGTGACGCCGTACGCCTCCGGGAAGAACGAGTCGGCGATGTAGGAGGGCTTCACGTAGCCGAAGCCCTTGGCGCCCCAGCTCGTGCCCCAGCTGTTGCGAACGATGAAGCGCCCGTCCTTGCGATAGCCGACGACGGCGACCGCGTGTCCGCCACGCACGGTGTCTGGCTGGAACGTGTCGATCTTGCCGCCGTTCAGGCCGGCGTTGTCCCAGCTGCTGTCGACGAGGAGCGCGACCAGGATCGGGCCCTGATCGGCCAGCCAGTGCTTCCAGGCGTGCAGGTCGTGGTGGAGATTGTGGTACGACGCGATCCGGTGCTTGGCGCAGCGAGTGTAGAAGGTGTCCTCGGAGCCGGTGTACATCGTGGTGTCGATGTGGAACGGCAGGTCGGTCTCCAAGGCGACCCCGGAGTTGCGCGCGACCTTCACCGCGGCCTTGGTCATCGTGCCCGCCTCCTCGAGGAAGGTCTCCGGCAGCGCGGTCAGGGCATCGGTCTCTTTGCTGGCCATCCAGACGTGGCGCGGCGAGAGCATCTTGCTCTTGTCCAGCTTCCCTGCCTGGACCATGTGCCAGCGGACGACGCCGTCCGCGGTCGCCCAGCCAACGCACGAGCCCGTCATTTCCTGATCGTTGATCTTCCACCAGGAAGCGCGGAGATCGACGCTGGCCGGGAGTGTGGCACCTGCCGTCACTGCGCCCGACGCCACCGAGCTGGCGTAGTCGAAGTCGGTCTCGGTGTCCTTCGACGGGACCACGTTGCAGATGCGGTCGTGGAAGCTCGACGCGGCGGCGCTCTTCTTCGCGGCCGACTTCCTCGCGGCTGCTCTCTTGGCGGCGGTCTTCTTCACTGCAGGCACGATGTCCTCCTGGTGAGCTGGGTTGCGTCCAAAGAGGTTAGGACGGCCACCGGTGATACGGCGCCCGGCTCAGCGATCCGCAGCCACCAGCTCGGCGATCTGGACGGCGTTGAGTGCGGCACCCTTGCGGAGGTTGTCGTTGCTGACGAAGAGCACCAGGCCGCGCTGGTCCGGGACGCCGGGATCCTGACGGAGTCGGCCGACGTACGACGGGTCGCGGCCCGCGGCGTGCAACGGGGTCGGCACGTCGGAGAGCTCGACGCCCGGCGCCGAGCGCAGCAGCTCGGTCGCGCGTGCGACCGTGAGCGGCCGGGCGAACTCGGCGTTGATCGACAGGCTGTGGCCGGTGAACACCGGCACCCGCACGCAGGTGCCCGATACCAGCAGATCGGGGATGCCGAGGATCTTGCGCGACTCGTTGCGGAGCTTCTTCTCCTCGTCCGTCTCGCCCTCGCCGTCGTCGACGATCGAGCCGGCGAGCGGCAGGACGTTGTGGGCGATGGTGTCGACGTACTTCACCGGCTCGGGGAACGTCACCGCCGACCCGTCGTGGGCCAGCTCGCGCGCCTTCTCACCCGCAGCCGAGATCTGCTCGGCCAGCTCGTCGACGCCGGCCAGGCCGCTGCCTGAGACCGCTTGGTACGTCGACGCGACCAGCCGGGTGAGCCCCGCCTCGTCGTGCAGCGGCTTGAGCACGGGCATCGCGGCCATCGTCGTGCAGTTGGGGTTGGCGATGATCCCGTCGTGAGCGTCGGAGATCGCCTCGGGGTTCACCTCGGAGACGACCAACGGGACATCGGGGTCCATCCGCCAGGCCGAGGAGTTGTCGATCACCGTCACGCCGGCGTGGGCGAAGCGCGGTGCGAGCGTCCGCGACGCGGTCGCGCCGGCCGAGAACAGCGCCAGGTCGAGTCCACTCGGATCGGCTGTCTCGGCGTCTTCGACGGTGACCTCCCGGTCACCGAACGGCAACACCGTGCCGGCCGATCGAGCCGACGAGAAGAAACGGATGCCCTCGATCGGGAACTCCCGCTCGAGCAGGATCTGGCGCATCGCGGCACCGACCTGACCGGTCGCGCCGACTATTCCTAACTTCATCTACCGTTTCCTTCCGGGGTCCCCGCGGCGTTGTTCGCGGAGGAGCGAAGCGGGGGAACGAAGAACGTCCTGGGGTGGATTCAGCGACCCGTTCCGCCGTACACGACCGCTTCGACCTCGGCACTGTCGAGGTCGAACGCCGTGTGCGTGGCCTGGACGGCGGAGGCGACGTCGGCCTCGTCGACGATCACCGAGATGCGGATCTCGGAGGTGGAGATCATCTCGATGTTGACGCCGGCGTGGGCGAGAGCGGCGAAGAACTTCGCGGTGATGCCCGGGTGGGAGCGCATGCCGGCCCCGATCAGCGACACCTTGCCGATCTCGTCGTCGTACAGCAGCCGTTCATAGCCGACCTCGCGCTGCAGCCTGGCGAGTGCAGCCATCGCGGACTGGCCGTCGTCGCGCGGCAGCGTGAAGGAGATGTCGGTCAGGCCCGTTGCCTGGGCCGAGACGTTCTGCACGACCATGTCGATGTTGATCTCGGCGTCGGCCAGCGCCTCGAAGACGCGGGCCGCGACACCGACCTTGTCGGGCACCCCGACCACGGTGACCTTGGCCTCGCTGCGGTCGTGGGCGATGCCAACGATGATCGCCTGCTCCATGTCTGCTCCCTCCGGAGGGTCGGGCACGATCCAGGTGCCCTCCTTCTGCGAGAAGGAGGATCGGACGTGGACCGGGATGTCATAGCGGCGGGCGTACTCGACGCACCGCAGGTGCAGGATCTTGGCGCCGCACGCGGCCATCTCGAGCATCTCCTCGTGGGAGATGCGGTCGAGCTTGCGGGCGTTCGGGACCAGCCGCGGGTCGGCGGAGAAGACGCCGTCGACATCGGTGTAGATCTCGCACACCTCGGCGCCCAGCGCCGCGGCCAGAGCCACGGCGGTGGTGTCGGTGCCACCTCGGCCGAGGGTCGTGATCTCTTTGGTGTCCTGGCTGACGCCCTGGAAGCCGGCCACGATCACGATGTGGCCGTCGTCGAGCGCCTGGGTGATGCGCCCGGGGGTGATGTCGATGATCTTGGCCCGACCGTGCGACGAGTCGGTGATCACGCCGGCCTGCGAGCCGGTGAACGAACGCGCCGTGCACCCGAGGTCGGAGATAGCCATCGCCACCAGCGCCATCGAGATGCGCTCCCCCGCGGTCAGCAGCATGTCCAGCTCGCGAACCGTCGGGAGGGGGCTGACCTCGTTGGCCAGGTCGAGCAGCTCGTCGGTGCTGTCACCCATCGCCGAGACGGCGACCACGACGTCGTACCCCTGCCTCTTGGCCTGCACGATCCGTTGGGCCACCCGCTTGATCGCGTCGGCGTCCGACAGCGACGACCCGCCGTACTTCTGTACGACGATGCTCAGACGGGCTCATGACGGGCTCATGACGGGCTCATGACGGGCTCACTGGTGGGTCCTCGGACGCTGCTGGGAAACGGTGGACGGCTCGACGCTGCGACGGCCGCGAGTTTACCGGGGTCGCACCGTCGGCCCCGGTCGCATCTCAGGTGGCGCGGGATATCTCCGGGTCACGCGGGTACGCCGCAGTCAGACGTCCGGACTCTCCTCGAGCATCTCGTTGGCCGCGGCGACCCGGTCGAGCTCGCCGGTGTACTCCACGTCGAGCCGGTCGTGGGCCACGATCGAGAGCAGGGCGTTGAGGAGGGCGCCGGCGAGGTTGCCCCACGAAGAGACGTAGGAGAACTGCCACCACCACAGGGCCTCAGCGGTGTTGCCGAGGCTGAAGTGGCGCAGGCCGTTCTCCAGGTCGGCGGCGACCTGGGTGAGGTCGTCGGAGAGCTGGCTCTCGACCTGCTCGGGGTCGTAGGGGTCGAACACGAAGCTGTAGGTGTCGACGCCGCCGAAGAGCAGGGCCAGCCGCAGGCGCAGCTCGTCGAGGTCGGCGTCGGGACCGACGTCGGGTTGGTAGTCGGTGGTCGGGGTGAAGTCGATCTGGGCACCGAGCCGGGCGCCGGCGAGCAGCAGCTGGCTGATCTCGAGCAACAGCAGTGAGATGCCCGTGCCGGGGTTGCCCTCGGCGGCGACGGCCTTCAGGGCGATCAAGAAGCTCTCGACCTGGTCGGCGATCTGCACGGCGAACTCGTCCTGCGGGTCCACCGGCGGCAGCGACGCGCCACCGGCGATGATCTCCTCGGTCGTGCGTTCGGTCATTCCGCTGATCGCCTCCCCGCAAATGCCCGCCCGAGGGTGACCTCGTCGGCGTACTCCAGGTCGCCTCCGACCGGGAGGCCGCTCGCCAGGCGGGTGATGCTCAACTCCATCGGTTTGAGCATACGGGTGAGGTACGTCGCGGTCGCCTCGCCCTCCAGGTTGGGATCGGTCGCCAGGATCACCTCGGTGACCCTGCCGTCGGCGAGCCGGGTCAACAGCTCGCGGATGTGGAGCTGCTCGGGTCCGATGCCGTCGATCGGCGAGATCGCGCCGCCGAGCACGTGGTAGCGGCCACGGAACTCCTTGGTGCGCTCGATCGCGACGACGTCTTTGTACTCCTCGACCACGCACAGCACGGTGTCGTCGCGCCGGGGGTCGCTGCAGATGCGGCACTGCTCGGCCTCGGAGACGTTGAAGCAGATCGAGCAGAACCTCACGCGCTGCTTGACCTCGAGCAGCACCTCCGCGAACCGGCGTACGTCGGCGGGCTCGGACTGCAGCAGGTAGAACGCGATCCGCTGCGCTCCCTTGGGACCGACGCCCGGGAGCCGACCGAGCTCGTCGATGAGGTCTTGAACGATGCCTTCGTACACGTCAGCTCGTGTCTCCCTGGGGGAGGCCGCGAGCGTCGGGGCCGGCGTCACTGAGCGGGCCGGGGCCCCCGAGTCCGGGCATGCCACCGGCGAGCGGGCCGAGAGCGCTGCTGGCCATGGTGTCGGCCTGCGCCTTGGCATCGCGGTACGCCGCGACCACCAGGTCGCCGAGATCGCTCAGGTCGTCGTCGCTGGAGCCGTCGAACGTCCCCGCCTTGATGGTGACCGCCTGGAGCTCGCCGATGCCGTTGACGGTGACCGTGACCGCCCCACCGCCGGCCGTGCCGTCGGCGCGGGCGTCCGCCAGGCGCTCCTGGGCGCTCTCGAGCTGCTCCTGCATCTGCTGTGCCTGCTGCAGCAGGCCCTCGAGGTCGAAACCACCGTCGCCGAGCGCCTCGAAGGGGTTGTCGGTCATGGGTTCACCTGTCGCTCTCTGCTGATTCGGGGCTGGCTGGGCTGGGTGGGGCCGGTCCGTCACTGGTGGGGGATCTCGTCGATGACCTTCGCGCCCAGGGCTTCCTGGAGGAGCTTGGCCCCGTCGAGGCCGGAGGTCTCCGCGTCGGTGTCGTCGTGCCGGGCGCCGCCGTCGGGGTCAGCGGGCTCGGCCGCCTCCTCGTCCGCACCTCCGCCACCCTTGGTCTGCGCGAGCGCCTGGCGGGCGGATGCCGACGGCCGCGCGGTGGGTGGTGCTGGATCGGACGCGGCCTCGGCCAGTGTCGGGTCGGGCGGCTCGGAGGTGCCCGGCTCGGGCGACGGCGGCGACCCCAGCTCGTGTCTGGCCGTCTGCGCAGGCGGCCCGGCCGTCTCGGCAGGGCTGCTGGGCGGCGGTGGAGCCGCCTCGGGCTCGGAGCCGGGATCGACGATGGTCTCCACCCGCCAGTCGTGACCGACGACGTCGATGGCGGCCTGGCGCACGATCTCGGCGCTGCCCCCGCTGTCGAAGGAGTCGCGGGCGCCGGCGTTGGCGAACCCGAGCGTCAGCGTCGTGTCGTCGACGGCGATGACCTGGGCCTGCTGGGTGAGGTAGATCCAGGTCAGGCGACGGCGTTGCTTGGTGGCCTCGACGATGTCGGGCCAGAGCCGGCGTACGTCGACGAGGGTCAGCGTGGAGCCGGCCGGAGTGGTGGTCGGGGCGGACTCCCGAACAGCCGGCTCGGGCTCCGGCGGCGACGCCTCCGCGGCCGGGGCAGTCGGCTTCGGCTGGGCCTGCCGCACGGGCTCGTTCGCGGTCTGTTCGACGATGTCGGGTGCGGGCGTGACCGAGGCGGGCTCGCTCCGCGCGGTCGGCGCGGGAGACGGGTCGCCGCCGCTCATCGTCATCCGGCGCTCGAGCCGGTCGAGGCGTGCCATCACGCCCTCGGTCGAATGGTCGGCCCCGGGCAGCAGCACCCGCGCACAGATCAGCTCGAGCAGGAGCCGGGGTGCGGTGGCGCCGCGCATCTCGGTCAGGCCGGTCGCCACCAGATCGGCGGCACGACTCAGCTCGGCAGGCCCGAAGCGGGCCGCCTGGGCGACCAGCCGGTCGGCGGCGTCCTCGGCGATGTCGATCAGCCCAGTTGCCGGGGCGTCTGGCACCGCCGAGACGATCACGAGGTCGCGGAGTCGGCGTAGGAGGTCTTCGGTGAAGCGACGGGGGTCCTGCCCGGTCTCGATCACCTTGTCGACCACCCCGAACACAGCGGACCCGTCGCCGGCGGCGAACGCGTCGACCACCTCGTCGAGCAGAGTGTCGGGGGTGTAGCCGAGCAGACCGGAAGCCAGGGAGTAGGTGATGCCGTCGGGGCCGGCGCCGCCCATCAGCTGGTCGAGCACCGACAACGTGTCACGGGCCGAGCCGGCGCCGGCCCGCACGACCAGGGGCAGCGCGGCGGGCTCGATGGTGACCTGCTCACGCTCGCACAGCTCGGAGAGGTACGACGTGAGCAGGCGCGGGGGAATGAGTCGGAAGGGGTAGTGGTGGGTGCGCGACCGGATGGTCGGGATGACCTTCTCCGGCTCCGTGGTCGCGAAGATGAAGCGCAGGTGGGGCGGCGGCTCCTCGACCAGCTTGAGCAGGGCGTTGAAGCCCTGCGTGCTGACCATGTGGGCCTCGTCGATGATGTAGACCTTGTAGGGGCTACGCACCGGCGCGAAGAACGCCTTCTCGCGGAGGTCACGGGCGTCGTCGACACCCCCGTGGGACGCCGCGTCGATCTCGATCACGTCGATCGAGCCGGGCCCGCCGCGGCCCAGGTCGCGACACGAGTCGCACTCCCCGCACGGGTCGGCGACCGGCGCCTTGTCGCAGTTGAGCGCTCGGGCGAGGATGCGCGCGGACGTCGTCTTGCCGCAGCCGCGCGGGCCGGAGAAGAGATAGGCGTGGTTCACGCGGTTGCCGGCCAGGGCGGCCCGCAACGGCTCGGTCACGTGGTCCTGCCCGATGACCTCGGCAAAGGTCTCGGGCCGGTAGCGGCGATAGAGCGCGAGCGGGGACTCCACTCCTGAACCCTAACGAGCCGCGCCGACAACCGGGAGGCCAGCCGGGGCCGAGTGGATCACGGGTCAGCGACCGGCGTCACGGCGCTGCCTCCGGCGTGCGTCGACGGGCCGCCAGCGAGCCTCCGGAGACAGTGACCGCGAGGGCGACCAGGGCACCCAGGACAAGGGCAGCTCCCTCGCCGGGCTCGAGCAGGTGGAGCTGCGAGCCGATGGTCGCCGCAGCGACGGGGACGCCGAGCTGGGCGCTGGCGAGCATGGCGTACGACGCGGGCTGGCGGAGGGCGATCGCAGCGAGGTGGGCGAGGGCGACGCCGACGCCGAGGCAGACCCCGAGCACGATCATCGAGGGGTGGTCGACGAGGTCGCGGAGCTGGAGCGTGGCGCCGAGCCAGACGAAGAAGAGCGGGCCGAAGAAGCCCTCGGTGACGGCGAACAGCTGCTTGGCCACCCGGCGCGGCTGGCCGACCGCGGCGACGGCCAGACCCGAGACGAAGCCGGCGAGCATCAGGGAGACGTGGACGGCGACCGCGAGCGCCGCCATCGCGAACACCAGGGCGAGACTCACCCGGAGCTCGACTGCGAACTGGCGGTCCTCCGAGACGTCGTGAACACGGGTACGGAGGCCGCTGTGTTCGATCCAGCGGAGCAGATAGAAGAGGACGACGCCCGCCATGACGACGGCAGCCGCTCCGAGCGCCGCTCGCGCGACGTGGCCGGTGTCGATGACGAGCGGGAGCAGCACGATGCACAGCGAGTCGGCGATCGCGACCTGGGGAAGAAGGTCGACGAGGTCGGGGCCGGTCAGCCCCAAAGAGTCGACGGTGGGGAGCACGATGGCTGCCGAGGACGACGCCATCAGCACGGCGTACACCAGGGCGTGGGAGGTGCCGACCAGCGTCGCCACGGCGTACCCGAGGCCGAGAGCGACGACCCCGACGAGGGCAGCGCGGGCCGCTCCGGTGCGCAGCGCGGTGCGCAGGCGTGGGTCGCGCACGGGGACGTGCGTGCCGGCCACGAACATCACCAGCACGAACCCGCAGCTGCCCAAGAAGGAGAACGTCGGCTCGTTCGCATCGAGCACGCCGAACCCGGTCGCTCCGAGGACGACGCCGGCCAGCAGCTCGCCGAGGATGACGGGAAGACGCCAGCGCCTCGGCGTGGCCAGGATCGGTCCGGCCAGCGCGACCGCACACACGATCGCCAGGTCGAGGAACGACACGAGCGGATGCTAGACCCGTCCCGCGCCGGTCGAGCCTGTCGGGCCTCGGGCATGAAGAGGCCCCCCACGCACCCGGCAGAGCCCGCCTGCCCTTGCTGCCTTCCGGCCCTGGGGGAGTTCAGCGAGATGCCGCCGCATGGGGGGTTGCCGCGAGTCTAGACAAGCCCGGAACGTCATACGAATCGAGCGTGATTGCCCTCGGTTCGAACGACGTCGCTGGAACCGGAGGGATTTCGCCGGGCCGTCGCGGCTTGGGTACCCTCCTCGGCGGAGGATTCGCCTAGTGGCCTATGGCGCTCGCTTGGAAAGCGGGTTGGGTTAACGCCCTCGCGGGTTCGAATCCCGCATCCTCCGCGGGTCATGGCTCACGGGGCGCGAATCCCGCATCCTCCGCGGGTCATGGCTCACGGTGCGCGCATTGGGTTAACGCACTCTGCCGATCTCGGTCGGGTTCGAATCCCGCATCCTCCGCGGGTCATGGCTCACGGTGCGCGAATTGGGTTAACGCACTCTGCCGATCTCGGGCGGGTTCGAATCCCGCATCCTCCGCCAGACCTACTTGAGCTCAGTCGTCCGGGTAGCCGTCCGGGTTCTGCGACTGCCAGCGCCAGCTGTCGGCGCACATCTGGTCGACCGTCCGGTCGGCGGTCCAGCCCAGCTCCGCCTGGGCCCGCGCGGGGTCGGCGTACGACTCGGCGACGTCGCCGGCCCGACGGGGGGCGATCTCGTACGGCAGGTCGTGGCCGCAGGCACGAGAGAAGGCGTGCACCATCTCCATGACCGACGTGGGTCGTCCGGTGCCCAGGTTCCACGTCGAGACCGACTCGTCGGTGGTCCCGAGCCGCTCGAGCGCGGCGACGTGGCCGGCCGCGAGGTCCTCGACGTGCAGGTAGTCGCGGCGCCCGGTGCCGTCCGGGGTCGGGTAGTCGTCGCCGTACACCAGCACCTTCTCTCGGCGCCCGACGGCCACCTGAGTGAGCAGGGGCATCAGGTTGTTCGGGATGCCGGCCGGATCCTCGCCGATCAGCCCCGAGGCATGCGCGCCCACCGGGTTGAAGTAGCGCAGCAGAGCGACCCGGAGGCCGGGGTCGGCGACCGCGGCGTCGCGGAAGACCTGCTCCTGCATCACCTTCGTCCAGCCGTAGGGATTGGTGGCCGAAGTCGGGAAGTCTTCCTTCATCGGGACCGGTGCGTTCGCGCCGTAAACCGTGGCCGACGACGAGAACACCACCTTGTGTACGCCGTGTCGGCTCATCGCCGCGAGCAGCGAGAACGTCGACCCTAGATTGTTGCCGTAGTACGCCAACGGCTTCTCGACGGACTCGCCGACGGCCTTGAGCCCGGCGAAGTGGACCACGGCGTCGTACGACCCCGAGGCCATCAGCGCGTCGGTGCCGTCGTGATCGGTGAGGTCGAGGGCGTGCCATTCGACCGGCCGGCCGGCCAGTGTCTCGAGGCGATCGATCACCGACCGCTTGCTGCGGCTGAAGTCGTCGACGATCACCGCCTGGTGCCCGGCCGCGATCAGCTGCAATGTCGTGTGCGAGCCGATGTACCCGGCGCCGCCGGTGACGAGGATGCGCATGCGCGGATTATCGCGGACTGGCCTCGGCGTGCTCGTGGCGGTGCATCGCGACGGCGAGCATCGGCAGCGCCAGCACCGTGAGCATGCCCGCGGCGACCACGATGGACTGTCCTTGTGGCGACATCTGGCCCGAGTCCACCGCGACCGCCGTGACGGCGACGATGATCGGCAGACCGGTGGCACTGAACAGGCCGAGCTGGAGGCGCTCCCGGCTCGGGAGGTGCCGGAACAGCAGATACACCGGACCGCCCCGCACCAGCAGGATGCTGATGAACACGAACAGCACGGTCCCGGGCTTCTCCACGAACACCGCCGGGTCGATCCCCATCCCCGAAACCACGAAGAACACCGGGATCAGGAAGCCGTACCCCACGCCGTCCAGGCGGGTGAGGAACTGCTCGTGGTCGGGTGGGAGCAGCATCCGGATGATGGCGCCGGCGACGAAGGCGCCGAGGATCACGTCGAGGCCGAGCGACGCCGACGCCGCCAGCATCACCGCCAGCAGGAGCACCACCAGTCGCAGTGGCGCTTGCGCGGTCGTGTCCGCACCGTGCCGGATCACCTCGATCACGCGTTCCGCGTGGGGACTGTGCCGCACGAGCAGGAAGCCGAGGCCGACGGCGATCACGCCGAACGCGAGCAGCGACACGAGGCCGGCCCAGGTGCTGCCCTGGGTGAGGAAGATGCTCATCGCCAGGATCGGGCCGAACTCGCCGACCGCCCCGTTCGCCAGCACGAGGCTTCCCATCCGCTGGCGCTGCAGCCCGGTGTCGCGCAGAAGCGGCAGCAGCGTCCCGAAGGCTGTCGACGTCATGGCGATGGCGACCGCGGTACGGGCGTTGATCTCGACGACCTGGGAGAGCAGGTACACCCACCCGAGCGCCAGGGCGAGGGAGATGCACCACGCGACGAGCGCCCGGGCGCCGTCCCGGTTGCGTAGGGCCATCGGGTCAACCTCGATCCCGGCGAGCAGGAACAGCATGCCGAGGCCGAGCTGAGAGACGAACGCGACCTTCGGGTCGTTGTTCGCCAGCCCCATCCCGTGCGGCCCGATCGCCATGCCCGCGGCGAGCAACAGGACCACCTCGGGGAGCCGCACCCGGGGCAGCAGACCGAGCACGAGCGGGGCCAGCGCGGCCACCCCGAGAACCCACGCAAGCGAACGAAACGCTTCCGCCTCGCTCATGCGCCCCGACCCTTTGCCACGCAGGGAGAGTACGTCGGGTCGAGGTGAGGTTGAGTGGATGTCACGGATAGACCCCACCGCCGGGATCGCGCCGACCGCAGTCGTCATCGACGACGTCAGGATCGGCGCTACGCCCCCGGACGCCGAGTCGGCACATGACGACTCGGCGTGATCTCGCTGCGTCTTTACGCCGACTCGGCGTGACCTCGCTGCCTCTTCGCGCCGACTCGGCTGTAACGCGATCGGGTCCTGATCCGCTTCCTGGGTGACGCGCGCCCTCGGCGCCCCATTCAGGAGGAACTGCATGAGCCTCACCGCCCTCCGGCGTACGGCGGCCCCTGTGGCCGTGCTCGCCGTCACCGCCGCCGGCCTCGCCGTCGCGCCGGTGCTCCAGGCCGACGCCTCGACCCGCGCGGCCACGTCCGTGTCGATCCGCACGGCCCACCCGGCCGTCCGCCCAGGCGGCACCGACACCATCACCGGTCACCTGGGCATCGCCGGCTCCCTCTCGCCGGCCGGCCGCACGGTGACGCTCGAGGCACGGCCGAGGGGCGCCGACTCGTTCACACCGATCGGTGACGCGACCGCCGGCGCGCGCGGCGGCCTGCGCGAGTCCGTCATGCCCGACGTCACCACGCGCTACCGCTGGCACTACGCCGGCGACACGGACACCCGGCCCAGCGTCAGCGGTGTCGCCACGATCCGGGTCCGCACCGGGCAGCATCCGGCCCAGCGCATCCCCACGACGCTGTCCGTCCGCGCGACCCACCACGTGGTCCGCCCCAACGGTTCGGACGTCGTGCGGGGACGGCTGCGCACGCGTCGTATCCCGCTCCCGCACCGCATCGTGATCCTCGTGTCACGCACCGCCGGCAGCGACCGCTGGACGTTCGAGGGCGCCCACCGCACCGGCCGACTCGGGGCGATCGACTTCCGGGTCAAGCCTCCGGTGGACACGGCGTACCGCCTGGTCTTCCTGGGGACGCAGCTCCTACGGCCCGCTCGCAGTGCGGTCGTCCGCATCGTCACCCGGCCCGACCTGACCATCTCCGCAGACCCGACCCGCATCGAGCGCGGCGAGACCACGACGATCAGCGGTGTCGCCAGCGACGAGGGCACACCGATCGCCGGAGCGACGGTGAATCTGCTCGCCCGCAAGGCCGGCGTGCATCGGCTGAGGGTGGTGGAGTCAGGTACGACGGCTGACGACGGCTCCGTCTCGTTCACGGCGTCCCCGCGGGTGACAACGACCTACCGTCTGCGTCTGGTCCACGCGACCGGGGTGCGCGCGGCGCTGAGCGAAGCCGCGCGGGTCGCAGTGCGCATCCCGACGTCGCTGTCGATCCGCGGCCGGACGACGGAGACCGAATTCGTGGCCAGCGGCACGCTGCTCGGCGGAGGGCACCCGCTCGCTCACAAGCCGATCACGCTGCTGACCCAAGCCCCGGGCTCGGACGAGTGGATCGAGGCGGGGACCGCCAGGACCAATCGGCACGGAGGCGTCCGATTCCACGAGGCAGAGGCCCCGAGCACGAGTTACCGTCTCGCCTATGCGGGTAGCCCGCGATTCGCGCCGACCAGCAGCGGGACCGTCGTCTCCTGAGGTCGTCCGCACACCGCGAGAGGGAACGGCACTGGACCGCCCGCCGCCAACCGCCGCCCACCAGTCCGACTCCACGGGGAAACGGACCGGTGGGCGGCAGCCTGCCCACCCCACGTCCGAAGCCGATCTCGAGCAGGCGCTGGACCTGGCCCGGCGAGGCGACGAGGCCGGGTTCACGATGCTGTGGCGCACGCTGCATCCGCCGCTGCTGCGCTACCTCACGGTCCGCGGCGACGAGGCGCCCGAGGACATCGCGGCCGAGACCTGGCTCCAGGTCGTGCGCGACCTACGCGCCTTCCGGGGTGGAGTCCTCGAGTTCCGGGCGTGGCTGTTCACTGTGGCCCGGCACCGCGCGATCGACCAGGGACGGGCACGCGCGTCGCGGCCCGTCGTCCCAATGGCCGAACCGCGCGACGCTCGCATCGACGCCGTCCCGAGCGCCGAGCAGCACGCCGTCGAGCGTGAGGCCACGGCTGCGGCACTGCGGCTGGTCGCGACCCTGCCGGCCGAGCAGGCGGAGATGGTGATGCTTCGCGTGGTCGCCGGACTGGACGTCGCGGTCGTCGCCGAGCTGGTCGGCAAGAAACCCGGCGCCGTGCGCGTGGCCGTGCACCGCGCGCTGAAGTCCCTGTCCCGCGACCCGCGGGCTCGATCGGCCCCGATGAGTGGCAGCGCCAACGGCAGAGAGGTGGTGTGAGATGACCGAGCGTCCCCCTGTCGACACCGACGACCTGGCCCCATGGGCCGACGACGATCTCGTCCGAGCACTGCGCGCACCCGGCACCGCCACCGAGCTCGCCGACCAGGAGCGGTACGTCGCGGCGTTCCGCGAGACGCGCGGTTCGACCGTCCGCTCCCTGCCTCGACGTGCGGCCGGCCGACTCGGCGCCGGAGGCACGGCGGTGGTGGTCACCGTCGCACTCACCAGCGGCGTGGCAGCGGCATACACCGGTCGTCTGCCCACCCCCGTGCAGCAGATCGCCCACTCCGTGATCGGTGCGCCGGCTCCGGACGTCGACGGCCGCCAGCGCGCAGAAGGGTCCGGACCGGAGCACCGCTCCGGCACTCGCCCTTCCCGCGGCCCGAGTGCCTCGTCCTCCACCAACCCGTCAGACGCGCCCTCCTCCGGCTCCACCTCAGCGACGAACGGGCCTGCAGCGACGACCACGCCCGATCACGGTCCGCGAGGGACCTCTCCATCCTCCGGGAACGGGCCGACCGATGAGCCTTCGTCGGGCACGACCTCACAGCAGACCACCTCGAATGGCGCGTCTGCATCGGCCATGACCGTCAGCGCGCCGACGCATCGTGTGGATCTGGGCCAGACGCTCGCCCTGACCGGACTCGTCACCGACGAGACGGGCTCGCCGCTAGCCGACCACTCGGCCGTGCTGCAAGTCCGCGGACCACGGCATTGGCGTCTCGTCGTGGAGACCACCACCGACGCGGCCGGCGTCGTGTCGGCGGTCTCGCCTGCGATCACCCGGAACGCGCGTTTCCGCTGGCACGCCGATCGCGGCGTCTCGAGCGCGCCGTGGCGGGTGCGGATGGTGCCGAGCCTCACCCTGGCGGCCGATGTCGGCGCGACCACCACCACGATCTCGCTCGCGACCGCGGGGACGCGGCCCGGTGACCGGTTCCTGCTGTACCGCCACGTCGCGGGACGTACCGCGTTGGTACGCCGGGGGCGGCTCGACGCCTCAGGGTCCGGCGCATTCGCCGTGAACACGCCGCGCCGCCGGGCGACGTACGCCGTCCGGTTGCTGCCGACCAAACGCCATGCGGCCACCCGAGCTCGCGTGCTCGTGGTGCCGCCCGCTCCGGCGAGCCTCACCATCGCCGGCTCGGCCACCCGCGTCGTCGCGGGCGGCACGGCCGCGATCGGCGGGACGGTCACCTCGGCGTCCGGAGGTACTCTGCCCGGGCATCGCGTGGTGCTGCTCCGACGCGGGCACGACCGCTGGCGGCCTGTCGGTCGGGCGGTCACGGACGCGGCCGGTCACGTGGTGATCGCCACCCCGGCGATCACCGTCACGTCGCGCTTCCGCCTGCGCACCGACCACCGCGTGGCCAGTGCGCGGTGGCGGGTCGTCGAGGTGCCGACCCTGACCGCGTCCGGCGACCGCTCGGGCAGCACGGTCATGGTGTCCGCGACCGCACGCGGCGCACACGTAGGCGATCGGGTGGTGCTGCTCCGCCGGACAGCCGCAGGGCCGGTCCGGCTGCGGCGCGGCCGGCTCGACGCCAGCGGTTCGGTCACGTTCAACGTCTTGGCTCGCGCCGCCCGGACGACGTACGTCGTGAAGCTGGCGGCCACCCAGCGGCACGGTGCGGCAACGACGACGGTCACCGTCCCGGGTGCGGGCTGAGTCGAGGCTCACTGTTGCCCCTTCACCTCGGGATGCAGGCCCCGCGAGTGTGGCGCCGCTCAGCGTGAGGCGTGGAAGCCGTCGTGGTCCCATCGAAAGCTCGGGTGACCACTCACCGCGCCACTCGCCGCCGCTCCCAGCCCGCACAGGGCCGCGAGGACGAGCCCACCCATGACGCAGCGAGCCGTTCGGCCCGGCTCCACACCGGGGGCGTCGGGCGATCCCGACATGAATGCAGCCGCCATGCGACGCCGGTGGAAGGCCTCGGCCTCGGCGAGCCAGCGGTAGGTGGTCATCGAGCTGCGCCACTCAGGACTTGCCGAACGAGAGTCCGACGGCGAGGAGCAGGGCCGGGAGCAACAACCCCAGCGCCGCACCCTCGATCAGTCCGTCGAGGCGGCCGGGCCTGACGACGCCGACATGCGGTCGCCGTGCTGTCGCGAGGACCACGAGGCCGGCTGTCGCGACCACGATCCCGGTGGCGAGGCGCCACGTGGCCTCAAGGCACAGCAGCGACACGCCTGTGGAGACGATGCCCAGGACACCCGATGCGGTCCCGACGAGTACGTCGACCGCCGCGCGGTAGTGGCGGGTCCGCATCATGACGACGACACTTCCGAGGATCGGAACAGCGGACCCTGCCGGCCCGAGCGAGACGGCAACCGGCGCGAGTAGGACGATCAGAACGCCGGCAGTCGTAGAGACGCCGACCAGGATCTCCCGGGCCAACCTGACGTCGGCCGACACACGAGCCATGTCCAGGCCCGGGGATACGCCGGCGAGCCCTCGGCTGGACGGATACAGCGCATGGCGACCCGCACCGGTCGCGCGCAGCGCAACCCCGGGGAACGCGCCGCTGGTGATCACCACGAGCACGAGCAACCCGGTCAGGAACGGCGCCGCGTCGAGATCGGTCGCGCGCGTCAGCGTGCCCGCCGAGAGAACCACCACACCCACGACGACGGCCGGAAGCATGTGAATGCGCCCCTTGGTCATCGCCAGGGCGGCCATCATGCCGGTGGCCATCAACCCACCGCCCGCCGCCTGGATGACGGTGGGGCCAGTCAGCGATGCCTGCCAGCCCACGCTGAGACCGGCGACCCCTCCATACACGCAGCCCACGTTGGCCACGGCGACGGCCCGGAGGGTCCCACCCCCAGCGCGCGAGAACAGAATCGAGGTCATCACCAGCACGCCGGCGAGCGCCGCGCTGAAAAGGGCCGTGCCGCTGCTCCCGTGGGCCGTGACCAAGGCCGGAACGCCGACGAGGAGAAGAGCTGCGGCGGCACCGAGTCGGGCCCGGCGGGCCGATCCCTGCTCCCAGGGCTTTGCGCCATGGGCGGCTCGGGCGACGGCCTCGATCGCGTCGTCCTGCAGGCACCGTGCCTCGTCGTCGGCACAGGCCGAGATCGCGATGATCTCGCCGTGCTGGACCCCTTGGGCAGAGAGCCCGGCGTCAGCTTGCAACACCCGGCCGTCCCGGGTCACCGCGCGATAGCCGCGGTACGTCGTGTCCCGCTCGAGGACTCCGACACACCGCGCGAGCTCCGGAAGAAGCTCGGCGAACGGGACGCCGGACGGGACGGCGAGGTCGACGCGACGGAGGTGAGACGCCACCGTGATCCGCACCCGGCCCGACGACGGGCATGACGGACGCGTCATCTTCACGCTCCCGATGGCTTCCCGAGTAGTCGGCACGCGCAGCTCACACGTCGAAGGCGCGTGCACCCCGCGCATCGGCCGCGCCGTACTCGATGTTCGACTGCGTGATCTGAAGCGACGTGTGATGCAAATGGTCGCGCATCTCCACGATGGCGGCGTCCCATTGATGCTTGGCCCGGGCGTACGCCTCCTGAGCGTCACCGACCCACCCTGCGCGCAACGGCTCGAGCTCCTGCTCGAGACGCTGCAGCCGCGCGTCGATGGCGTTCACGACGTCCATCAGATTCTCAGCGGCCCGATCCAGGCCGCCGTGGATCACCTTCAGTCCATCCAACTCCATGGCCCAGCTCCTGTCGTGAAGTCGCCCGAGCTCAGCGCAGGCGTTGTTGGGTGCGAGCGAAGACGGCGGACTGCGCCTCGTCGGTGCGGGTGTTGTCACGTTCGGTGGAGCACAGTGACGCCTCGAACCGGTCGAGAGCTGCCACGATCGTCCGCTGTTTCTCCGACCAGACCTGACCCAGGGACTGGAAGGCCGAACCCCCCTGGCCGAACCACATGGACTCGGCGGAAGCCAAGTGCTGGACGAGCTGGTGGTCGAGGCGGTCGAAGTCACACCTCGCTTCGTGAACCCTCGTGGCTGCGCTCGACAAGGCACCCTGCCCTTGTCCCATCTCCCGCGCGGTCGACATCGTGTGGCCCCTCTCCTGAGCACCGGCCGGTCTGGCCTTGTCGGGGAACAGATCTACTCCTGATGCCACCCGGACGTGGTCGCTCTCCACAGGCAAACTGCGAGGGAGCTTCGTGACCCGGCTTTCCACAGGCCGTGATCCATGGGCACGCCGACAACCGGATTCCTTCTAACCTCCGGCGTCGAACCACATCGCCGCGGGAGAACAGCGTGGACATCTGCCTCCGCGACCCTCTGACGGACCACCCCTCGGTGCCCGACGGACGGATCGAGCTCCGACCACCACCCTCGTTGCCACCGGTGGAGAGCATCGGCGACGTCCTCATCAGCGCCGTCCCGATGCTCGGCAGCCTCGGCTCGATCGTTCTGGTCGCGACCATGGGCAGCTCGACCCCTGGCGGCCAGGGCCGCAGCTTCCTCGCGGCCGGGATGTTCCTGTTCGCGACCCTGGGGTACGTCGTCGTCCAGCTGGACCGGCAGCGGAAGCACCGCACGCAGGCGGTCACCGTCGCGCGCCTCGAGTATCTGCGCTACCTCGGCACGGTCCGACAGATCGCCCGTGATGCCGCCGTGCAGCAGCGAGCCGCCCTGCTCTGGCAGCACCCCGACCCGGCGGCCCTGCCGGCCCTGGCCGAAGAACGCTCGCGCGTCTGGGAGCACACGGTCACCCATCCTGAGTTCCTCCAGGTGCGGTACGGCGTGTGCAGCCAGCCACTCTCGCTTGAGCTGGTGCCACCCGACTCCGCCCCTATCGACCAGGTCGACCCGGCCGCCACGTCCGCCCTGCACGGGTTCCTCGCCGTCCACCGGGTGCAGCCGAACCTGCCGGCGGCCGTGGACCTCCGGGCGTTCGACCGCATCGAGATCTGTGGAACCGAGGAGGAGGCACGATCACTCGCCCGCGCGGTGATCTGCTCGGCGGCGGCGTTCCAGTCGCCCGGGAATCTGGCCGTCGCCGTCCTCTCGTCGGAAGAGTCGCGGGCCCAGTGGGACTGGGTGAAGTGGCTCCCCCACGCACTCTCCGGTCAGGACTCCGACGCCGTCGGGCCGCGTCGCCTTGTCTCCACCAGCCTGGCCGAGCTGGCTGCGCTGCTCCCGCCCGATCTGGCCGAGCGGCGCCGATTCGGTGCTGGCGAGCGACCGCCCGACCCCCATGTCCTCTTGGTCGTCGACGGCGCCGAGCTCTTTCCGGGCAACCAGGTGATCCTGCCCGACGGTCTGCACGGCATGACCGTCCTCGAGCTACCGACCCGCTGGGACGAGCTGGAGGACAGCAGTCGGTTGAGACTGCTCTTCGAGGTCGGCGCCGAGACCCGTGACGGCCGACTGCCGATCAGCGCGCTGCGACTGCGCAAGACCCCGGTGCCCGCGGATGCGGACCAGTGCGACCTCGCGACGGCCGAGGCTCTGGCCCGACGCCTGGCGCCTCTACACCTGGTGACGGCGGTGGTGGAGGCCGAGCGGGCCAGCGCCGGCGAGATCACCGGTCCGTCGGACTTCATGGACCTGCTCGGCCTCGTCGACGTCCGCCGGTACGACGCGGCGTCCGCCTGGCGCACGCGGCCCGCGCGTGACCGGCTGCGGGTGCCGATCGGGCTCGGCGACGGTGGGGCGACGGTGCACCTGGACATCAAGGAGTCCGCCCAGCAGGGCATGGGTCCCCACGGGTTGGTCATCGGCGCCACCGGCTCGGGCAAGTCCGAGTTCCTGCGAACGCTGGTGCTCGGCCTCGCCCTGACCCACTCCCCCGAACAGCTGAACTTGGTGCTGGTCGACTTCAAGGGCGGCGCGACGTTCGCCGGGATGTCGGCCATGCCGCACGTCTCGGCGGTGATCACCAACCTTGCCCACGAGCTCACGCTGGTCGATCGCATGCAGGATGCGCTGTCCGGCGAGATGGTGCGGCGGCAGGAGCTCCTGCGCGACGCGGGCAACTACGCCTCCGTGCGCGACTACGAGCGCGCGCGGACCGCTGGCGAGCACCTCGCTCCGCTGCCGTCGCTGTTCATCGTGGTCGATGAGTTCTCAGAGATGCTGTCGGTGAAGCCGGAGTTCATCGACCTTTTCGTCGCCATCGGCCGGCTCGGCCGGTCGCTCGGGCTGCACCTCCTGCTCGCCTCGCAACGGCTGGAGGAGGGGCGCCTGCGCGGCCTCGAGTCGCACCTGTCCTACCGGATCGGCCTGCGCACCTTCTCCGCCCAGGAGTCGCGCACGGTGCTCGGCGTTCCCGACGCCTACGACCTGCCGCCGATGCCGGGCGTGGCCTTCCTCAAGCCCGACCAGTCGACGTTGCTGCGGTTCAAGGCGGCGTACGTCTCAGGTCCACCCGCGGGCGCGGCGCGTGACGAGCCCCCCGTGCTGGAGGGGATTCTGCCGTGGACGATCACCGAGGTGCAGCTCCCGGCCCTCCCGGAGCCGGTGCGGGAGCCGGAGTCCCAACCACTTCCCGCAACGAGCGGCGAGCAGGGGTCGCTGCTGGACGTCGCGGTCGCCCGCATGGAAGGCCTCGGACCCGCAGCGCACCGGGTCTGGCTGCCGCCGCTGGACGTCCCGGACACGCTCGACCAGCTGATGGCCGACCTCGCGCGACACCCCGAGCTCGGTCTGGTGTCGCACGAGTGGCGCTCGCTCGGCGGGTTGACCGTCCCCCTCGGCACGGTCGATCGCCCGCGCGAACAACGTCGCGACATCCTCACCGTCAACCTGTCCGGTGCGACCGGGCACGTGGCGGTCGTCGGCGGGCCACGCACCGGCAAGAGCACGCTCCTCCGGACGCTGGTCACCAGTCTGTCTCTGACCACGACTCCGTTGGAGTCGCAGTTCTACGTGCTCGACTTCGGGGGCGGCACGTTCGCGGCGCTGCAGTCGCTGCCCCATCTGGCAGGCGTCGGCACGCGGTCAGAGCCCGACGTCGTAGGCCGGATCGTCGCGGAGGTCACCGGGATCGTCGACCGGCGAGAGGCGTACTTCCGCGCCCACGGGATCGACTCGATCGAGACCTACCGGAGCCGGCGTGTGCTGGGTCGGGCCGACGACGGGTACGGCGACGTCTTCCTGGTCGTGGACGGGTGGAGCACGCTGCGTGCCGACTTCGACGACCTCGAGCTGGAGCTCCAGCAGCTCGCGTCCCGCGGCCTGACGTTCGGCTTCCATGTGCTCACCGGGTCGTCGCGGTGGGCCGACTATCGGGCGGCCGTCCGCGACCTGCTCGGCACCCGGCTCGAGCTCCGGCTCGGGGATCCGATGGACTCCGAGGTCGACCGCGGGCTGGCCAGCCTGGTCCCGCCGTCGCGACCCGGCCGCGGTCTGCTGCCGGGGAAGCTGCACTTCCTGTCGGCGCTCCCGCGCATCGACGGCGACAGCGACATCGCCACGCTCGGCGACGGAGTCGAGGCGATGGTCAAGCAGGTCAGCGAGGCCTGGACCGGACCGCCCGGGCCGAAGCTGCGCCTGCTCCCGGAGCGGCTCGCCGTCGGCGACCTTCTGTCCCTGGCCCACGAGCAGACCAAGTCCGGCTCGCGCCTGCTGCTCGCCGTCAACGAGAAGGAGCTGGCACCGGTCGGGCTCGACCTGGACGCCGAGCCGCACTGGCTGATCTTCGGCGACGGGGGGTCGGGCAAGAGCGCGGCCCTGCGGAGCTACGTCCACGAGGTCATGCGGACGCGTACGCCGAAACAGGCGCAGCTGGTCGTCGTCGACTACCGGCGCTCGTTGCTGGGTGAGGTGCCCCACGAGTACCTGCTGAACTACCTGACGTCAGCGGCGCAAGCCACGCCCATCCTGGCCGACCTCGCGTCGTACCTGGAGAACCGGATCCCGGGTCCCGATGTGACGCCCGAGCAGCTGCGCAGCCGGTCATGGTGGACCGGTGCCGAGGTGTTCATCGTCGTCGACGACTACGACCTGGTCGCCACGACGCAGAGCTCGCCGGTGCAGACGCTGCAACCACTGCTCGCGCAGGCCCGCGACATCGGTCTTCACCTCGTCGTAGCGCGGCGTTCCGGCGGGGCGTCGCGGGCGCTGTACGAGCCGGTCATCCAGTCGCTGCGCGACCTGGCGGTGCCGGGTCTCGTGCTGTCGGGGAGCCCCGACGAAGGCGCCCTGATCGGCAACGTCCGTCCGGCGCCGTCCCCAGCCGGTCGCGGCCGCCTGGTCACGCGCGACCGCGGGGTCGAGGTCGTCCAGCTGGCCTGGAGGGAACCCACGTTCTGAGTGGCCGAGACCACAGGGTGGTCCACATGCGTGGCCCGGAGACCCACGAGTTGGGGGTGGCGCGAAGGGGCTCTGGGGTCACTGCACTGTCGGGACCACGTGGTCACGACAGTGCAGTGGCCATGCGAGGCCGTCCCCGGAGGTGGGACGCCTCAACGGCGGCCGATGCTGAACATCCCGCGCACCGCCTCGCGGGCGGCGTAGCGCACGGCGTACTTGAAGGTGCTGGACTTCACGACCTTGTCGAAGGTGCTGTCCTGCGGCTTGGCGGCCTTCGGCTTCGGTGCCCGCTTGGTGCCGGTCTTGGCGCCCTCCTTCGCCGCGTCCTCCGCAGCAGCCTTCTCGGCACCTGCCTGCATCCGGGCGGCGAGCGTCTCGCTCGCGGACTCGCGGTCGACGACCTGGGAGTACGTCGCCCACCCGGGGCTCGCCTTCACCGCAGCGTCCATGGCGGCAGGCTCGGCCGGAGCCATCAGCGACTCCGGGGCGCGGAGCCGCGTCCACGCCACGGGCGTCGGCGCGCCACGCTCGTTCATCACGGTCACGATCGCCTCGCCGATGCCCAGGGAGAGGATCACCTTGCCGAGGTCGTCGTACGACGAGGTCGGGTAGGTGTTCACGGTCGCCTTCAGGGCCTTGGCGTCGTTCGGGGTGGCCGCCCGCAGCTGGTGCTGGATCCGCGACCCGAGCTGGGCGAGCACGTTGTCGGGCACGTCGGTCGGGCTCTGGGTCACGAAGAAGACACCGACGCCCTTCGACCGGATCAGCCGCACCGTCTGTGCGATCTGGTCGAGGAACGCCTTCGACGCGTCGTCGAACAGCAAGTGGGCCTCGTCGAAGAAGAAGACCAGCTTCGGCTTGTCCGCATCGCCGACCTCCGGCAGGTCGTGGAAGAGATCGGCGAGCAGCCACATCAGGAACGTCGAGAACAGCGCCGGGCGGTCCTGGAGGTTGGGCAGCTCGACCATCGACACCATGCCGCGTCCGTCGGCTGCGACTTGGAGCAGGTCGGAGGACTCGAACTCCGGCTCCCCGAAGAACGCGTCTGCACCTTGGTTCTCGAAGGCGATCAGCTCGCGCAGGATCACCCCGGCCGTCGCGCTGGACAGGCCGCCGAGCTCCTTCAGGTCGGGCTTGCCCTCGTCGCTGTTGAGGTAGTGGACGACGGCGCGCAGGTCCTTGAGGTCGAGCAGGGGCAGGCCCGCCTGGTCGGCGTAGTGGAAGACCAGGCCGAGGCTGGACTCCTGCGTCTCGTTGAGGCCGAGCACCTTGCTCAGCAGCACCGGCCCGAACGACGTCATGGTCACCCGCAGCGGGATGCCGGTGCCCTGCCCGCCGAGCGCGTAGTAGGTCACCGGGAAGCCCGTGGCCTGCCAGGTCTGGCCCACAGAAGACGCGCGCGCCTTGATCTTGTCGTCCTCGACGCCCGGTGCGCTCATACCCGACAGGTCGCCCTTGATGTCGGCGGCGAAGACCGGAACGCCGTTCGTGGACAACTGTTCGGCCAGCAGCTGCAGGGTCTTGGTCTTGCCGGTGCCCGTCGCCCCGGCGACCAGGCCGTGTCGGTTGAGCATGGCCAACGGGATCCTGATCTGGACGTCTGACAGGTCGGTTTCGCTGAGCATCAGGCCGCCGAGCTCGAGCGCTTGGCCGGTGAACTGGTACCCGGCAGCGACGGCCGTGGAGATGGGGTTCTCGGTCACGCCGTGCAATCTAGCCAGCGGGAACGCGGTCGCGCCCTGCGTAGACTCGCCGCGTGATCTTCAAGCGGGTGGGCGACGGCCGACCGTACCCCCCGCATGACCTCACCTCCGGCGCGTGGGCCGCGCTGCCGCCCCGGCAGGTGCGGCTCGACGAGCTGGTCACGACCAAGGACACACTGCGTCTCGACACCCTTCTCGACGAGGACTCGACGTTCTACGGCGACCTGTTCGCGCACGTCGTCCGGTGGCGCGGCGAGCTCTACCTCGAGGACGGTCTTCACCGCGCGCTCCGCGCCGCGCTGCACCAGCGGCACGTGTTGCATGCCCGAGTGCACGAGATGGCGGACGCATGAAGCACCCCATGAGCCGGCCGACGACGACCCGTCCGGGCAGATGAACATCCACGTCAAGACGGTGCTGACCCTCGCCGTCCTGGCGGTGCTCGTGCTGCTCGGCGTCGTCTGGGGATGGTCGGCGCTCACGAAGTCCTTTCCGCACCAGGCCGCCGTCAAGGTCTGCTACCCGACCCACGTTCAGCCGGGAGACCGGGTCTCCGCACCCAAGGTGACGATCAGCGTCTACAACGCCAGCGAACGCGTGGGCCTCGCGGAGCGCACGATGTCGGCGTTCGAGGACCAGGGCTTCGGTCCCGGTGACGTCGGCAACGCACCCAAGGGCACGGCCGTCCTGTATGCGCAGATCTGGACCGAGGATCGCCGCAACCCAGCGGTCCACCTGGTGGCCAGCCGGCTCGGACCGCGCGCGCACATCATCACCCATCAGGGGAAGGGCCCCGGCGTGACCGTGCTCGTCGGTCCGCAGTTCGCGAAGCTGGTCCAGGGCAAGCAGTCGGCCAAGGTCACCGAGACCACCACGATCTGCTCACCGCCGACCGCCTAGGTCTACTCGTCGAGCCAGCGGCCGAGGCGCCCGTGCGCGGAGACGATGCGCAGGCGCCTGACCGTCGGCTCCCGCAGGCCGCGCGGGGTGACCACCAACAGGTCGTCTCCGCGGCGCAGGACGGTACGGCGTTCGGGCACGATCGCCTCGCCGTCCCGCACCACCATCGACACCGACGAGCCCTCGGGTAGCCGGAGCTCGCCGACCTCGACGCCGTGGAGCCGCGAGACCGGGCTGATCGTCACCTGAAGCATGTCGGCCGCGACTCGCTCCAGGGGCGCGACCTCGAAGTCCAGGGAACGTGGCTCGAGCTGCCGGGTCACGTTCAGCCGACGGGCGACCCAGGGCAGGGTCGGTCCCGTCAGCACCGTCGAGATCACCACGATCACGAACACGATGTCGAAGAGGCGTTCGGCGTCGACGACCTTCTCGGCCAACGGGATCGTGGCGAGCACGATCGGCACGGCACCGCGCAGCCCGGCCCACGAGACGAAACCGATCTCGTTCCACGGCATCGGTTGCACCACCGAGCTGACCCAGACGCTGACAGGCCGGGCAACGAACGTCAGGACCAGGCTGCCGACGACGGCGATGCCTACCACCGACCAGGTGATCCGGCTCGGCGTGAGCAGCAGCCCCAGCATCACGAACAGCCCGATCTGCGCCAGCCAGGCCACGCCCTCCGCGAACGAGCGGGTTGCGGTGCGGTGGGGGAGCTCGGAATTCCCGAGCACGAGCGCGGCGACGTAGATCGCGGCGAACCCGGACGCGTGCGCGCCCGCGGCCGCGCCGTACGCGAAGAGAGTGAGGCAGAGGACCGCCAGCGGGTACAGGCCGGACGACGGAAGCGCGGCCCGTCGCATCAGCCACGCCCCGCCGAAGCCGATCGTGAGGCCGACCAGTACGCCGACGATCAGCTCGAAGACGATCACCAGGATGGTGGCCGGGATGCCGTGCTCGGCGACCGCCCCGGTGGAGATCAAGGTGACGAGCACGACCGTCGGCGCGTCGTTGAGGCCGGACTCTGCCTCGAGCGCGCCGACCAGCCGGGGCGAGACGCCCAGCCCGCGCAGCACCGAGAACACCGCCGCCGCATCCGTGGGCGACGTCACCGCGCCCAGCAACACCGCAAGTTGCCAGGGGAGCCCCAGGACGACGTGCGCGCACACCGCGACGATCGCGATCGAGACCGTGACGCCGACCGTGGCCAGCGACAGGCCGAGCCGCATGGAGGGGCGCACCTCGGTCCAACTGGTCGTCAGACCGCCTTCGGCCAGGATCAGCGCCAGCGCCGCGAAGCCGAGCGCGTGGGCGAGCTCGGCGTTCTCGAAGTGGATGCCGATGCCGTTCTCACCGAGGGCGACGCCCATCAGGAGATAGAGGAGCAGGCTGGGAAGACCGGCCCTGGAGCTGAGCCGCACGGCCAGGATCGCCAGCAGGGTGACCCCCGCGCCGACCAGCACGAACGTGTCGAGCTGGTGGACGTCGAACGTCACTGGATGTCACCTCGCTTCGTGAGCAGGGGCGGCGATGCCCGAGTTTATCGGCGGTCGGTCTTGGGGCTGACGTGTGAAAGGTCGCATCCGTGGTAAACCGGCGCCACCGACCCGAACGATGTACAGACATGACCAAGTCGCAGCGCCAGCGCTCTCGCGACGTGATCGAACTCGTGGACGAGACATCACGTCCGGGGCTGCCGACTGCTGCACAGACGCTCACCGCCCTGGAGTCCTTCGAGGACTTCTACCGGCGCGAGCTTCCGCGCCTGTTGGTGCTGGCTCGAGCTCTGGCAGGAGACCTGGCAGCGGAGGACCTGGCCCAGGAGTCGATGCTGGTCGCCTACCGCCAGTGGTCCCGGATCGCCACGCTGGGCAGCCCGGCGGGCTATGTCCGGGGGATCTGCGCACACAAGTCGGTCTCGCTGGTACGCCGCCGTCTGTCCGAAGGCCGCGCGCTCCGTCGGCTCGCTGGACGGCCGGTGTCCACGGCGGAGCCGATGAGCGGCGACGGGGACCGGTTCTGGGCGGAGGTACGCCGCCTGCCGCGACGACAGGCGCAGGCCACCGCGCTGTTCTACGCCCTCGACCTCTCGGTCAGCGAGGTCGCCGCCACGCTCGGATGCGCGGAGGGCACGGTCAAGGCCCATCTGTCCCGCGCTCGCTCCGAGCTCGCCGTCCGACTCGGGACCACGGAGGAGCCGTCATGATCGAGCAGATCGCCCACTCCAGCGCCGAGGCGCTGCGCATCGGCACCACCGCCGATGTGGAGGCCGGCATCGCCGACCTGCACGTCCGGCAGGCGCGGCACCGGCGTCACACAACCCTCGCAGCGGTCGCGGCCGTCGCCCTCGCACTCGGACTCGGCTGGTCGGCCGGTTGGCTGATGACGCGCCACGGGGCGGACGAGTCCATGACCCCCGTCCACCCCGGTCCGAGCCAGGGACAGGTGGTGGACCACCTCTGCCAGGCGCAGCGGGTGACGTGCCTGCCGGATGGCTCCTACCGCATCGCCCTCGACCGTCCCCTCATCTACGCGCCGCCACCGGGCTTCGCCGTGGACTCGGGCGGCGGGGCTACCCCCGTCATGTTCGAGAGCTACCGCCAGGTGGGGCCCACCGCGGGTGTCACGGTCCTCGAGCGCGTCCGCGCGGCGACGCAGGACGGGACCGGACCCGCGCGCAGCGTCGCCGACGACCCGCAGGCATTCGTCAGCTGGCTGGCCAGCCGGCCGTACCTCGACGCCGGGAAGGTCACCCGGACCACGATCGACGGGCACCCGGCGTGGCGGGTCCGGGCGGTTCTCTCCCGCGACGCCGGCTTGGGAAACGCCGTCTGCAGCATCCGGTACCGCTGCCACGCGCTCACCTACCAGCGCGACGCCGGGACCACGGGCATCTGGGGGACCATGGCGTCGGAGTACATCGCGTTCCGTCTCCCGGGCGGCGGGACCACGGTGGTGTGGTCGTGGATCTTCAGCGGCGACACCCGCCACTTGGGCGCTATCGAAGAGGCCGTGCACAGCATCTCCTGGCCGACCGACTGAGGCTTACTCCACAGCCTCCGCGGGCCCGCGTTTGCGGCGTACGCCGTCCGGGCAGGCGTGCGGGCGGAGTCGCCGACGGGACGGCGGCGGAGGAGGAGGCGGCCGTGTACGGCGACACCGCAGTGATCCGGGCCCAGGCACGCCGGATGTGCGAGAGGGCCGGTGACATCCGGGCGGAGGCAGATGTGCTGCTCGGTGCCGCCGAGGCGGTCCGGTGGTCCGGGATGGCGGCGGAGGCCATGCGGCGCCTGGGTCGCGAGCACGCGGCCGGGCTGCGCAGCTGCGCGGGCGCCCACGACGAAGCGGCCGACGCGCTCGTTCGGCACGCCCGCGAGGTCGACCACCTCAAGGACCTGATCGCGAGCATCGAGCGCCGTGTGCTCGGGCTGATCGATTCCGCCGCGTCCGGTCTTGCGGGTGTCGTCGGGCACGTCCTCCCTGACGCCGTCGACCACTGGGTTCACGACTTCGACCCACCACCCCACGGCAGCCGGGAGTGGCTCGCCGTCCACCTGCCGCGATCCGCATGATCGCGGCCGACCTGCTCGTCGACCTGGACCTCGCGGTGCGCCGCGACCGGTGGGTCGACCGCTTTCGGGCGCGGCACATCCTGCGTGGCAGGACCGTGACGCTCGTGACGGCCGACGGTGGGGTCGAGGTGCGCACCGTCGACGTGCGGGACTGGCGGTCCGAGCTGGCCCGCGCCTGTCGAGTCACCGCCCCGGACGACGCCCCGACCCCACCCCGCTCTGACCTGGAGCTGCCGTGGGACCTCGTCGTCGGTACCGGCGCCGCGCTGGCCACCCACCGGCAGGACCTGTACGCCGAGCTCCTGGCCCGCGCCGATGACTCGGTCCGCGATCAGCTGGGCCGGCTGCACGACGCAACCGTCGGTCGGCTCCGCGCGGTCGGGACGGTGCCGGGACGGCGACGCATCGGCTGGGTCGCCTGGGTGCTGTACGCCGACGGCTGGCGCGCCCTCACGCCGTACCCGGCTGCCGGCCTGGCCTGCTCTCGCCCGATGGTCCGTCTGGAACGCCGTCGCCCCGACGACCTGGCGCACGACGTCGCCTGCTGGGCGGCCGGAGTTGCTCCATGACGTCCCGCGACACCCCGCCGATCACCGGCGTGACCGGCGGTGTGGCCGGGATGACCGCGACGTACGCCGCCGTCCGGACGTTGGCCGACCGGTATGACGTCGCGGGCGACCGGCTCCGCGGGTGGACGGCCGACGCCGGTCGGGTGCTGCTCGATCCCGACCTGCTCGAGTCGGCGCCACTGTCGCCGGTGACCTTCGCCGAGGCAGAGGGCGCCGTCATGGCGGCGACGTCCGGCGTTCACGGTGCGCTCGAGATGTCGGTCGCCTACGAAGCCGACGCCCTGCTGGTGCGTGCCACGATCACGGCGTTCGAGGAGTGCGACCGCCTCGTCGCGACCTCCCTCGACGCCCTCGACTATGCCGTCGGCCGCGAGGTCGGGGACGCCCTGTCCGTCTCCGCGCCGTCGCTTCTCCTCCTCGGGCTGGTCGCGGCTCCCTCCTGGCAGCACCTGCCGGCCGGCACGCGGCGGCGCCTGGGTGACACGCTCGAGGAGTGGGCCGACGAGCATCCGGTCTTGATCCAGCACGGGGTCGAGTCGAGCGGCGGCCTCCTGGACGGCTTGCAGGCCGGGCCTCCGTTGCTGCCGGGAGTCCTGGCCCTCGCGCCGTTCCACCCCACTGCGGCCGATGCCGCCGCCGACCTCGCCGGTCTCTACCCGCACGAGGGTGCGCCCGTCGTACGACGACGGCCCGATCTGGCCGTGCCGCTCGGCAACACCCCGCCCGCCGACCTCGCCGACGTGATGCGCCACCTGGCGCAGACCAACGACCTCTCGCCGGCGAACCACCCGGGCGACCAGGGCACGATCGAGGTCCAGACCCTGCACGAGCCGGACGGGACGATGCGACACATCGTCTACCTGCCCGGCACCGACGACCTCACGGCCGCTCCGTGGGACGCCGACGGCGAAGTCCGCGACCTCCCGGCCGACCTGCGCGTGATGTCCGGCGCGGACACGACGTACGCCGAAGGCATCCGGCAGGCGATGACCCAGGCCGGCATCGGGCCGCACGACCCGGTGCTGCTGGTCGGGCACAGCCTCGGCGGCATGGAGGCTGCGTCGATGCTCGCACACGGGTCGGACTTCGACGTGACGCATGTCGTCACCGCCGGATCCCCGATCGCCGGCATCCACGACTACCCGCCGGGCAGCCACGTCCTCTCGCTGGAGAACCGGGGCGACATCGTCCCCCTGCTCGACGGTCATGACAACGCCGACTCGGTGCCGCAGGTGACCGTGCAGTTCGACGACCACGAGACGTCGATCGTCGGCAATCACGACCTGCACCACTACGTCCACGGAGCCGCGGCGGCCGAGACGTCCGAGGATCCCTCGATCCGCGAGGAGCTCGACAGCCTGCGCGCCCACGGCTTCCTCGGCTCGGGCGGTACGGCGACGAGCCAGATCCTCCAGGTCACGCGGTGATGGTGTGGCGACCGGCCCTGGGTCAGGCGAGGGACCGGACGAACTCGGAGAGCTGGGCGAGGTTGCGGCACTCGACCATCGGGACGACATCGCCGTACGCCGTGGCCGCGGAGTCGCCGGTGTCCCAGTGGCGCGGGTGCTCGGGGTTGAGCCACCACGCGTGCCGAGCGTTGGTGGCCATCGAGCGCAGCGCGTCCACGGCCAGGTCGCTGTAGTTCGAGCGGGCGTCACCGAGCACCAGCAGCGACGACCTCGGCCCCAAGGCATCGGCGTACTCGGCGGCGAACGTCGTGAACGCGCGGCCGTAGTTCGTGCGCCCCCACGCGGCGGCGTGCTGCGTGCGCGCCGCGAGCTCGGCCATCACCGCGCCCGCGTCGGCCCCGGGCCGGAAGACGTCGGTGACCTCGTGCACCTGGTCGACGAAGGTGAAGGCCCGCACCTTGCCGAACTGCTCATGCAGCGCATAGACGAGCATCAGCGTGAACTGGGCGAAGCTCGCCACCGATCCGCTCACGTCGCACAACACAACGAGTTCCGTCCGGTGCGGCCGCTTCGGGCGGTGGTGGGTGGTGAGTGGGACACCACCGGTCGACACGGACGCCCGGACGGTACGCCGGAAGTCCAGAGGTCCGCGGCGTCTCGCCCGTTGCGCACGGGCCATCCGAGTCGCCAGCCGCCGCGCCAACGGATAGATCTCCCGGCGCATCTCGGCCAGGTCCGCCTTCCGCGCGGCGGTGAAGTCGAGCCGCTCCAGGCTCGGACGGACGGCGATCCTCGCCACGTGGTCGGGCCCCTTCTCGGCCGCGATCCGCCGGCGGGCGTCGCTCTCGACGAGCCGGGCGAAGACACCGATCCGACGGTCCGCGGTACGTCGGGCGTCGGCGGCGGCGTACCCCTCGGCCGTCAGCGCCTCGACGATCCGGTCGACCAGGGTCTGCGGCGAGAGCCGCTGCAGGGCGGTGTACGACGACCAGCTCGACAGCCCCGGTCCGCGGCCCCGCATCGCGCCGAACGTCCCGACCACGTCGGTGGCGATCCGCAGCAGCTCGGCGTCATCGCCCTCGGTCAGTACCGTCGCGAGCCGATCTCGCACCGTCTCCAGCTCGGCTGCCCCGTCGGTCGGGCGCCCTGCTCCGTCCTTCGGGTCTGTCGAGACCGCGGTCCCGGCCACGCCCTCGCCGACCAGCCGCGGGAAGTACAGGTCGAAGAGCGTGTCGAAGGTCGGCCGCTGGGCCTGCCGCTTCACCAGCGTCGCGGCGTACCCCTGCCGGATCGCCTCGCGGTCGCCCCAGTCGAGGACGCTGAACGCCGCGACCGCGTCCAGGTCCTCGGCCAGCGAGACCGGCACGCCCGCCCCGCGCAGCGCTTCGAGGAACGCGATGTGGGTGGTGAGCAGGCCGGAGGTCACGACAGCCTGAGCTCCTTGACCGCGCGCTCGTGGTCGGAGGCGTGCTTGAGGACGACGCCCAGCGTGCGCGCAACGGCCGCCTCGTCGAGGTCAGCGATCTCCAGCGCCACCAGGGTCCTCGCCCAGTCGATCGATTCGGCGATCGAGGGCGCCTTCTTCAGCTCCAGCTCGCGCAGCCGGCCGACGGTGTCGACGACCTGGCGCGCGATCCGCTCGTCGAGTCCCGGCACCTGGCCGCGGATGATCTCGCGCTCGCGGTCCGCGTCGGGGTAGTCGAGATGCAGGTAGAGACACCGTCGCTTGAGCGCCTCCGACAGGTCGCGACTCGCGTTCGAGGTGAGGACGACGTAGGGGCGCCGTACGGCGGCGAGCGTGCCGAGCTCCGGAATGGTGACCTGGAAGTCGCTGAGGATCTCCAGCAGCAGCCCCTCGACCTCGACGTCCGTCTTGTCGACCTCGTCGACCAGCAGCACCGTCGGTGCTTCACGCCGGATCGCGGTCAGGAGCGGCCGGGTGAGCAGGAACTCCTCGGTGAAGATGTCGTCGTGGGTCTGCTCCCACGCCTGGTCGCCGGAGGCCTGGATGCGCAGCAGCTGCTTCTTGTAGTTCCACTCGTAGAGCGCACGCGCTTCGTCGAGCCCTTCATAGCACTGCAGGCGCACCAGGTCAGCGCCCGTCGCGCGACTGACGGCCTTGGCCAGCTCGGTCTTGCCGACGCCGGCGGGACCTTCGACCAGCAACGGCTTCTCCAGCGCGCCGGCGAGGTACGCCGTCGTACCCGTCGCGGTGTCCGCGAGGTAACCGGCAGTGCCGAGCCGGTCGACGGTCTCGGTCGGCGAGGCGAACCAGTGAGAGGTCACCCGCCGAGGATAGGTGCCGGTCGGCGAAGGAGCCGCCACGCGCTTCTAGGGTGAGCCGGTGCACCCGCGACGACGCCTCGAGACCGCACGACGATCGCCGTGGCCGGGCTCGCGGCCGTGGTCGCCGTGGCTCTCTCCGGGCTCCCTTCGTGCACGTCTGGGACCTATACCGACGAGGGAGGGCTGCTCGTCGTCCGGTCGAGGGTGACGGTGGTGATCGGCCCGTCCTGCTCCACGCGCGCACTCATCGCGTCAGCGTAGGTCCACCGGGGTCGGTCGTTGTCACGCAGGAGCAACCACCGTCGTCGACCCGACGCCCCGACCTCAGGAGCCCAGATGCACCCAGCTCGCGACCGACGGGATGCCGTCCGCAGTCACCGTGAACAGCATGTAGTAACCCGGAGGAGCAACCCGCGGACCGGGTGCCGTGGCCGTGAAACCGTCAGCGGTCGGCGTCACGGCGAGCTCCACGTGGCGGGCGTTCATCTCATCGGCGTGGGTCGTGGCACCTGGCGCCATCAGGACGGCACGGGTCGCCGGAGCACCCGAGGTCGTGATGGAGAAGTTGTCCCCGTAGGCGACGCTGGACGGCGCGTTGGCGATCTCCGGGCGAGGTCCCTGGAAGAGGTACGGCGGTGAGTAGAAGTCGATCAGCTGCTTGCCACCACCTGATCCGGTGTCCCCGGCCGACATGATCCGTCCGTCGGGGAGAAGCACGGCCGTCGAGTGGTAGCCGCGACGAGGCGACTGCACGGCCATGTCGGTCCAGGTGTCGGTCGCTGGGGTCGTACTTCATCGTCTGGAACTGGCCGACGTTGTAGAGCCCCGAGCTGTTGCCGCCGATCCCGTAGGCCGAACCGTCGGGCACCTGCACGACGTTCATGTGAGCGCGCGGCGTCGGCATCGGGTTGCCGTACTTCCAGCCGCCGGCGGGGTTGGAGTAGTCGTACTTCTCCGTGCTCGTGACGGCGTTCCCGGACTTCAATCCACCGATCATCAACACCCGCCAGGCGCCGTTCGGACCTCCCGGCAACATGAGACCGGCGGAGCCTGCGCCGTTGCCGACGGGCAGTCCGAGCAGGTTCGTCCACTGCCAGGTCTGGGTGTCGAGACGGTAGCTCTTGCGTGCCTCCACCTGAAGCATGTTGCCGTCGGGCATCAGCCACTGGCGCGGGTAGAAGCCGGTCACGTGGCTGGGGCCGACGACCTGGATGGTTCCGGTGTCGGTGCCGGGCTGCGGCGGCGTGTAGAGCTCGACGGTCGGGTTCTTCGTCACACCGTCGGCCTCGGTGCCCGCCGTGACGACGACCGTGCCGTCGGCCAGCTTGGTCGACGTCGGGTAGTACCGGCCCAGCGGGGTGTCGGGCTGCCGGATCCACTGCTCGGAGACCGGGTCGAACAGCCAGACGTCGACGATGCCCTGCGGGATCTTGTTGGTGCCTCCCACCGAGAGGACCCTGCCGTCGCTGAGCTGGACGACGCTGCCGCAGAAGACCGCCGCAGGAGCCGGCACCTCGTGACCGGTGCCCGTGACCGGGTCGAAGAGGTAGGCACGCCGTGTTCTTGTCCGTCGACTTGTACTTGCCGCCGAAGAGCAGCACCTTGCCGGTGTGCAGCATGACCGCCGAGATCCCGATCGTCTTCGTGCCCGGGTTCCTGGGGGTGCTCCACGACCCGATCGCCGCGGGGTCGGTGGTGGTGAGGGCGGAGACCGCCGCCGAGTACGCAGCCTTCATGGCTGACTGGCCGGCCTTCGTCTCGACGAACTGTCGGCCCTTGAGGTGCTCGCAGGCATGCTCGGTCCCGAGCAGGGACGACCTCGCTGTTGAAGGTCGCGTCCGGTGTCAACGTGCCGCACACCTTCTTCGCGGCCCCCGTGGCCGTGCCGCCACCGGTGGCTGCGGACGTCGTCGCGGCCGTCGCCATGGCCGTCGTCGTGGCCACCAGCACGACCGCGACTGCCCCCACCGACCGCCACGACAGAGTCTTGCCTACCCGATTTTGAACATGTTCATGACGAAGCCCCCCGCTCTCTCCGTAGCGTCCGTCACGCGGGCGAGCAGGGCAATGGTCCAGACGGGCCACGTACGATCGCGTCAGCGGAGACGTCGTCAGCCGCGACGGCCGCGGGCGAACACCACGACCCCGGCCATCACCAGCACGACGGCGACCGCGACGAACGGCCAGGGGCTCCACTCGTCGCCGCAGGTCTCCGACGTGGCCGTGCGGGTGCAGACCTCGCCGGGGCCGTCGCGGTTCAGCCAGGCGACGAAGAGGACGGGCAGCGCGGCCCCGGACAGCAGCCCACCCATGGCCCAGCCGAAGTCGAACCGCCACAGCAGCCACGCGCAGAGAAACAGCGTGCCCAGCAGGACGAACGGGCCGACGGTGAGCAGCGAGAGGACGCCGAAGCAACCGGCCGCCCCGGCCACGCACCACGCCGAGGAACGCACCGAACGAGTCGCCGCGTGCCTTCACGACGCGCTCCCCCGAGAAGCCGCGGCGCGTGCCATCGCCCGGCGTGCCCGGCCACGCAGGGCGCGTAGCGCTACCGGGGGCAGGCCGTCGAGCGCGGAGACCAGAGCGCCGATCGCGTCGAGGGCGTCGAACGCGCCATCGGCCGCGTCCGGGTCGACCTCGTCGTACAGCTCGAGCCCGATGAACCCCGCGGCGACGGTCCGAGCGAGCCCCCGAGGGTCGACGAGGCCGTGCAGCGGCGTGGGCTTCAGCACGCGACTGAGCACCGCCTCGATCTCCACGCTCCAGCGCTCCATGGCGAACCGACCGGCGGCGGCGAGCGTTTCGTCACGCATGGCACCGGCCATCACCTGCGCCATCTGCTGCACGCTGCCCGCTCGCTTCTCGGCCTCGTGCAGGTCACGTCCCACTGAGAGCAGCTCCCCGAGCGTCGACACGTCGGCGAAACGGTCGCGGTACGACGCGACCGCCAGGTCGACCGACCGGCGTACCGCGGCGTCCAGCAGCCCGGACACACTCCCGAAGTGGTAGAAGACCAGGGCCTGGTTCACGTCGGCACGAGCGGCGACCGTTCTGGCGGACACGCCGGCCACACCGTCCTCGGCCAGCGCCCTCGCCGCCGCGTCCAGCAGTTTCTCCTGGGTGGTCATGCGAGCCGCCTCCCTTGAGCAGTTGCTCAACTGCCAGGCTAGTCGGTTTTGAGCGCTCGCTCAAGCGCGCCGATCAGGACAGGTCGGAGGGATCGGTGTTGGCGCCGCAGAGGACGACCGCGATCCGTTCGCCGTCTGCAGGTTGGTAGGCACCGCACAGGAGTGCGGCGACCGGAGCGGCCGCGCCGTGTTCGAGCGGGAGACGGTAGCGACTCCAGATGTGCCGGCGCGCCTCGACCAGGGCTTCGTCGTCGACCAGCACGCTGCCGACGTGGGTACGCCGGGCCACCTCCCAGGCGATCGACCCGATCCGGCGTGCGCCGAGTGAATCCGCTGCCACACCCGAGACCGCGACGTCGACCGGCTCCCCCGCGGCGAGCGCGGCGTGCAGGGTCATGGCCGTGACCGGCTCGACGGCCACGACTCGCGCGGTTCCCTCGACCGCGGTGGCGACCCCGGACATGAGCCCGCCTCCCCCGACCGCCACCATGACGGTGTCGACCTTGCGCCCGGCCAGGGAGAGCTGCTCGAGCAGCTCCAGCCCCAGGGTGCCGGCACCGGCACAGATCTCCGGCTGGTCGTAGGCGTGGCAGTACACCGCGCCGGACCCCGACACGTACTCCATAGCGGCGTCGTACGCGTCGGCGTACTCCGTCCCGCTGGCGATCACCGTCGCGCCGTACTCCTGCAGCCTCCGGAGCTTCGGCGGTGACGAGGTCGTCGGCACGAACACGGTCGCCGGTACGCCGATCGCCCGGGCGGCGTAGGCGTTCGCCAGCCCGGCGTTCCCGCCCGAGGCCACCACGATCCCGATGCCAGGGTCGAGCTCGCCGCGTTCTCGAGCGGACAGGATGCGGTTGAACGCTCCGCGGGCCTTGAACGTCCCGGTGTGCTGGAGCAGCTCGAGCTTCAGGCAGCCGCCGGCAGGGAGCCATTCGTCGCCGGCTTCGACGAGCTGGAGCGGGGTATGGCGGACGTGACCTCGGATGCGTCGCACGGCGTCCTCGATGTCGGCGCGGTCCACCCCGTCATCGTCGCACCGAGCCGTGATGTGCGAGATCCCGGCATCCGTGACGCACCGCATGCGCCGGAACTACCGGGATCTCGGACTGGCGGTGGCGGCGGGATTTGAACCCGCGGTGGACTTGCGCCCACAAACGCTTTCGAGGCGTTCTCCTTAGGCCGCTCGGACACGCCACCGCCGGGAAGGCTACCCGAGGCGTTGGTGGCCGAAGAAATCGTCCAGCAGGGCCGCGCACTCCTCCTCGAGCACTCCGCCGACCACCTCCGGACGGTGGTTGAGACGGCGGTCGCGGACCACGTCCCAGAGCGATCCGACGGCGCCGGCCTTGGGGTCGAAGGCCCCGAAGACAAGGCGGTCGAGTCGTGAGAGGACGATCGCGCCGGCACACATCGTGCACGGCTCCAACGTGACCACGAGGGTGCAGCCGGTGAGCCGCCACTCGCCCAGGGCTTGGGCCGCACGGCGTACGGCGATGAGCTCGGCGTGACCCGTCGGGTCGCCGTCGCGCTCGCGGACGTTGTGCCCGCGGCCGATCACCGTGCTGCCGACATCGAGCACCACGGCGCCGATCGGCACGTCGCCGGACTCGTGTGCGCGCTTCGCCTCCACGAGGGCAGCACGCATGGCCACGTCGTACACGGGGGCGGGGTCGGGCACCGGTGGTCGCTCGGTGGGCTCAGGCCGACGTGAGCCCGACGGCCTCGTCGAAGAGCGCGCCGAAGCCGAGCCGGCGGGCCACGTCCGAGAGCATCTCGTCGGGGAAGAGGTCGAAGTCGTCGAGCAGGACGCCCATGTCCATCGCGCCCATCCCGAGGTCGCCGAGGATGTCGAGGTCTCCGGCCGGTGCCTGCTCGTCCTCGTCCTCCGGCTCCGGCAGGCCGAGCTCGTCGACGGCGGAGCGGGCGAGCTCCCACTCCTCGGCGGCGGTGATGTCGGACAGCAGGATCCGTACCGACGGTCCGGCCACCCGGACGATCACGAAGAAGTCCTCGTCGATCGCGACCATGCCGATCGCGCCACCGTCCCCGGGGAAGCGGCGGAGTGCGCCGGCCAGGCTGGGGACCTCGGTGAGGACGTCGTGGACCAGCTCGACGACCTGCCAGACGCCCTCCTCACGGTAGGCGGCCAACGCGAAGTCAACGCCGTCGATCTGCTCGCTCACGGCCACCTCCGATCACCATGTGGGCTGCATGCGGACCAGCAGGACATTCCCAGGGTGACAGAGGCATTTGGCCGTGCCAACCCTGTTGCGGCGCCCTGCGAGGTGACGCCCCTCCCCCGCTAGGGTTTCGGCCATGCGTACGATCGTCGTCGACCATCCGCTCGTGGCCCACAAGCTGACCGCGCTGCGTGATGAGCGGACCGATTCCCCGACGTTCCGCCGGCTGGTTGACCAGCTGGTCACGCTGCTGGCCTATGAGGCGACCCGCGACGTGCGCGTCGAGCCGTTCGAGATCACGACGCCGGTCGCGCCGACGACCGGCGTACGTCTCTCGGCGCCTCAGCCCATGGTGGTGCCGATCCTGCGCGCAGGCCTGGGGATGCTCGAGGGGATGATGAAGCTGCTGCCCACGGCGGAGGTCGGGTTCCTCGGAATGATGCGCAACGAGGAGACGCTGCAGGCCTCGACGTACGCCGAACGGTTGCCCGACGACCTCGGCGGACGGCAGTGCTACGTGCTCGACCCGATGCTCGCCACCGGTGGCACGCTCGCCGCGGCGATCCGGTTCCTCACCGACCGTGGCGCCGACGACATCACCGCGATCTGCCTGCTCGCCGCGCCAGAGGGCTGTCAGCGGCTGGAGGGGGAGCTCGAGGGAGGCGACGTCCCCGTCACCGTGGTCACCGCGGCGATGGACGAGAAGCTCAACGACAAGGGGTACATCGTCCCCGGGCTCGGCGACGCCGGCGACCGGCTCTACGGCCTGGCCGACTAGAGCCTGAGTAATCGCGCCTCAGCCTCCCGGGAAGATCGGGACGGTCCCGGTCGCGATCAGGAGCGCGATGGTCACCACGACCAGCCCCAGGACGCCGTACACGATCTCCTTGCTGACCGTGGTCTCGCGGGACTCCGGCTTCGCGTACCGATGCCCGTCGGGCCTGAGCATCGGCTCCTCGTCCTCGTTCTGGCTCATGCCCCGCTAACGATCCACCGGCACGTTTGGTCACAAACTGCACGTCTCAGGCGCGAAATGCCGCGGTTTGGTCCCAAACCGCAGCGTTTGAGGGCCAGCAGTCGGAGCACTCTTCACAGGGCCTTGACGGCGTTGAGGAGCTTGCCCATCGAGTCCTTCGCGTCGCCGAAGAGGAGCGCCGTCTTCTCGTCGAAGAGCAGCTCGTTCTCGATGCCGGCGAAACCGGGGCGCATCGACCGTTTCATGAAGATGATCTGGCGCGCCTCGTCGGCGTTGAGGATCGGCATCCCGTAGATCGGGGCGCCGGGCGTCGTCTTGGCGGCGGGGTTGACGACGTCGTTCGCCCCGACGATCAGCACGACGTCGGTGTCCTTGAAGTCGCCGTTGATCTCGTCCATCTCGCGCAGCTGCTCGTAGGGCACCTGGGCCTCGGCGAGCAGCACGTTCATGTGACCGGGCATGCGACCGGCGACCGGGTGGATCGCGTAGTCGACCTGGATGTTCTTCTCGCCGAGGACGTCGACGAGCTCGCGCAGGCTGTGCTGGGCCTGGGCGACGGCGAGGCCGTAGCCGGGGACGATGATGACGCGGTCGGCGTACGCGAGCATGATCGCGGCGTCCTCGGGGTTGACGCTGCGCACCGGCCGGTCGCTGGCCTCGCCCGAGCCGAGCGTCGAGCCACCCTTGAGCGCGCCGAACAGGATGTTGGCGACCGACCGTCCCATGGCCCGGGCCATGAGCAGGGTGAGGAACGTACCGGAGGCACCGACCAGCGTGCCCGCCACCAGCAGCAGCACGTTGGACAGCACGTAGCCGCTGGCCGCGACCGTGAGTCCGGTGAAGGCGTTGAGCAGCGAGATGACGATCGGGACGTCGGCCCCACCGACCGGCAGCACCAGCAGCATCCCGATCAGGAGTCCGACCAGCCCGAGCAGGACGCCGACCCACATCTGGGGGTCGTTCACCAGGAGGACGGCGAGCACGACGGCGGCGACGAGGGATCCGCCGAAGATCACCGGCAGCCCCAGGAAGACCACCGGCCGCGACGTCATCAGCTCCTGGAGCTTGGCGAACGTGACGATCGAGCCGGCGAACGACACCGAGCCGACGGCGATCGTGAACGCCGTGGCGGCGAGGTTGAACCACGGTGCGTCACCGCCGTGCTCGACCACGTTGTGCAGCTCGAGCAGAGCCACCAGGGCCGCCGCGCCACCACCGACGCCGTTGAACAACGCCACCATCTGCGGCATCTGCGTCATCTGCACGGTGCGCGCGCCGTACACACCGCCGATCGAGCCCACCGCGATGGCAGCGATGATCAGCGGGACGTGCTTGAGGTGCAGGTCGGTCCAGAAGAACGGCATCAGGCAGGCGACGACCGCGGCGGCGGCGCCGATGAGGTTGCCGTTGCGGGCAGTCTTGGGGCCGGACAAGCCCTTCAGCGCGAGGATGAAGCAGACGCCGCACGCGAGGAAGACCAGCTGGATCCAGGTGGGCATCAGGCGGCTCCACCCGTCCGCTCGTCCTTCGGCGCGGCGGCCGGCTTCTTCCGGACGAACATCTGGAGCATCCGGTCGGTGACGACGAAACCGCCCACCATGTTCACCGCCGCGAGGACGATTGCGATCAGGCCGACGACCAGTGCGACGTTGTTGTCGGTCGTACCGGTGACCAGGATCGCGCCGAGCAGGATGATGCCGTGGATGGCGTTGGCGCCGGACATCAGCGGGGTGTGCAGCGTCGACGAGACCTTGGAGATCACCTCGATGCCCACGAACACACTGAGCACGAAGATCGTCAGCCACACGACGCCGGTGTCGAGGGTCACTGGTCGGCCTCCTGGTCGTAGGGGAGATCGGGCTGCTCGACGGCCGGCCCCGTGGTCTCGGGTTCGCCCGACTGTGACACGGGCTCGGGGGGCCTGGCCGGCTCCGGCTCGGCCGGGCCCTCGATCGCTTCGCGGGTCGGCTCGTGCACGATCCGTCCGCCTTGGGTGACGCAGCTGCCGGAGAGGATCTCGTCGGCGTAGTCGGGCGAGAAGGCGGAGTTGCCGTCGTCGTCCTTGGTGGTCATCAACGTGACCAGGTTGACGACGTTCTGCGCGTACAGCCTGGACGCGGGCCCGGGCATCTGGCTCGGCACGTTGTGGCCGCCCCAGACCTGGGCGTTGCCGATGCGGACCACCTCGCCGGCGACGGAGCCCTCGACGTTGCCGCCGCTCTCGGCCGCGAGGTCGACGACGACCGAGCCGGGCCTCATCTGCTCGACCATCTCGCGGGTGACCAGCATCGGAGCGGCACGACCCGGGACCGCGGCGGTGGTGATGAGCCCGTCGGCCGCGGCGATGTACGGCGTGAGCAGCTCGCGCTGGCGCGCGGCGCGATCCTCGGTCATCTCCCGGGCATAGCCGCCGGCGCCCTCGAGGGTGTCGAGCTCGAGGTCGATGGACTTCGCGCCCATCGACCGGATCTCCTCCGCGGCGGCCGCGCGCACGTCGTACGCCCGGACGACGGCGCCGAGCCGCTTCGCGGTCGCGATGGCCTGGAGGCCCGCGACGCCGGCGCCGAGCACGACGATCTCGGCGGCCTGGACGGTGCCGGCGGCAGTCATGTTCAGGGGGAAGAAGCGACGGAGCATGCCGGCGGCGACGATCGCGCAGCGGTAGCCCGCGACCAGGGCCTGCGAGCTGAGTGCGTCCATCGACTGCGCGCGGGAGATGCGCGGGATGAGCTCGACGGCATGGGCAGTGATGCCGGCGTCGCGCAGCTCGACCACGGTCTGCCGTTCGGTCAGGGTCGGGAGGAACGAGATCGTCGTCGTGCCGCGTCCCACGCGGCGGATCTGCTCGGGAGAGAGTGGCTGCACAGAGACGACCAGGTCCGCCGCTTCGTACGCGTCGGAGTCGATGGTGGCGCCGGCCTCGGCGTACTCCTCGTCGGCGATCAGAGCATGCGACCCAGCGCTGGGCTCGACCGCGACGGTGTACCCCAGCGCGGTCAGCTTGCCGACGAGCTCGGGCACCATCGCGACACGTGACTCTCCGTCCCGGGCCTCCTTGGCCACTGCGATCTTCATTCGGGGTCCCCGCGGCGTTGTTCGACGGAGAGCGGAGTCGCCGCGGGGTTGTGAGCCGGAAGAGCGAAGCGGGAGAGGGCACAACCTCGTGGGGTGCAGAAGCGGAGTGGGGGAGGAGAAGAACGTCGTGGGGTGAACTTCACGCGGACGAACCTAGGGCACGACACCTACGACGCCCACCCATCTCACCCCTCCCCGGCGTGGTGTTCTCCACACCTGAACTCCTCAACCACCTCGTGGCGGGGACGGCCGCGAGGCCCCTCACCGAGGTACGACGCGAGGAGCGTGAACCGGTCGACGGTCCACGCGGGGCCGCGGTAGGAGTCCAGAAGCCGCACCCACGAGGTGACCTCATCGGGCCGGCCGAGGCGGGCGAGGGTGACGTGGGGGCGGAACCGCTGCCCGTCGACAGGTACGCCGGCCCGGTTGGCCGCAGCCCGGGCCCCGGCCGCCATCCGGGACAGCTCGGTCCGGCCGTCGTCCTCCAGCTCGAGCGCGGCCCACAGGACGCGGGCGCGGGCGACATTCGGGAACGCGCCGCCACCGGCGACCGTCGCCGCGAACGCATGGCGCCGCGCTGCGGCCCGACCCAGCCGCACGACCAGGTCGTCGAGCTTCCGGTCCGGTACGTCGGCGAGGAACGCCAGGGTGACGTGCAGGTGCTCGCGCGGCGCCCACCGGTACGCCGCGGCGGAGCGGCGTACGTCGAGGAACGTGTCGAGGTGCTCGACCACCTCGGGCGGCGGGACCACCGCCGCGAACATCCGGGTCACGGCGGTGCACAATGGATTTCGAGACGCATCGCACGGCCCGTCGCTGCGCTCCGGTCCATGCCGACGCTCCTCAATCTCTTCGCACTCTCGCCGTGTTCGCAGGCTCTCACGGCGGTGCTCAGACGTGCGTGCCGACGGCCGCTCCCACGGCATACGTGATCGCCATCGCCAACAGCCCACCACCGACGTTGCGTGCCACCGCTCGACCCCACGGACTCATCCCCAACCGGGCCTGCAGGAAGCCGGCGACCGCCAAGGCGACCGCCACCGTCGCAACGGTCACCCACACCCGCGCGACGTGGGGTGACAGCGTGATCGCGAGCAGGGGGAGCAACGCCCCGACCGTGAAGGCGACCATCGAGGCGAGTGCGGCATTCCACGCGTTGGTCAGGTTGTCCTTGTCGATGCCGAACTCCGCCTCGGCATGCGCCGCAAGAGCGTCGTGCTCGGTGAGCTCCTCGGCCACCTTGCGGGCGGTCACACGGCTGAGCCCCTTGCGCTCGTAGATCTTGGCCAGCTCACGGAGCTCCGTTTGCGGCATCCTCTCGAGCTCCTCGGCCTCCAGCGCCAGCATCGCCTGCTCGGAGTCGCGCTGGGCGTTGACCGACACGTACTCACCAGCCGCCATGCTCAGTGCCCCGGCCACCAGACCGGCGACACCGGCGACGAAGACCGGCGACCGCTCCGACGTGGCGCCCGCGACGCCCATCACGATGCCGGCGACCGACACGATCCCGTCGTTCGCACCCAGGACCCCGGCGCGCAGCCAGTTCAGCCGGTTCCCGACGTCCTCACCGATGTCGTCGTGCCAGTGCTGCGGCTCCTCGTCGGTCCCGATCTCGGTGCTCACGCCCTCGATCCTCCCCAGCCGTCCGTCGGCGTCGCAAGGAAGGCAAGCCTGTGCTCAGCCGGCAACGGTGCGTCTGACTGGCCGGCGTGGTGCCGGGTCCTAGCCTGGCAGCGTGGACAGGCCGCTGCCGCGCCGCGCGCTGCTGGCCGGCGGTGTCGCCGGCGTCGCTGGTGTGGTCGAGGCGTGCGCGTCGCACGACGCCCAGCCACCCCCCGCCTCGCCCGCCCCTTCTGTGCGGCCGACGGGATCGTCGCAGCCCGTGCAACCGCCGACCGCCGCGGACTGGAAACATCTCGCGGCCCACGTCGACGGCACCCTCGCCCGCCCCGGCTCCTCGACGTACAACACCGTGCGCCTCACGCAGAACCCGCGGTACGACGGCGCGCGCCCGCTCGCCGTCCTGTCCGTCGCGAACGCGCGTGACGTGGCGACCGCGTTCTCGTTCGCCCAGGACCACGGTGTGCGGGTTGCGATCAGGTCCGGTGGACACAGCTATCCCGGTTGGTCGGCCGGTGACGGGGCGCTCGTGGTCGACGTACGCCCCCTGAACCGCGTCTCGCTGCGCGGCACCACTGCGACCGTCGGCGCCGGCGCCTCCCTCGTCCAGGTGTACGACGCGCTGGGCACGCGCGGCCGCGGGATCGCCGGCGGCTCCTGTCCGACCGTCGGCATCGCGGGGCTGACCCAGGGCGGCGGGGTCGGTGTCCTCACCCGCGCCTACGGACTCACCTGCGACTCCGTGACCGGGATGAATGTGGTGCTCGGCAACGGCACGATGGACAGGGCCGCCCACGACGACAACGGGGACCTGTTCTGGGCACTCCGCGGGGGCGGCGGCGGGCACCTCGGCGCCGTCACGTCGTTCACCTTCAAGACCTTCGCGGCTCCCACGATCACGCGCGCCTACATCGCCTGGCCGTTCTCGGCGGCCGCCGAGGTGGTGCCGCGGTGGCTCGAGACGATCCCCAGCGCCGACCCGAGGCTGTGGGCGACGCTCAAGCTGCTCGGCGGCCGGAGCCACCCGAGCCGGCCGACGCTGTTCATGTCGGCGACCTGGACCGGTCCGGCGTCGTCGATGGACGCCGAACTGAAACCGCTGCTCTCGAAGGTCCCGGCCCCGACCACCGATTCACGCAGCACCGCGAGCTACCTCGACACGATGCTGACCTACGCCGGCTGCTCCTCCATCCCGGTCAGCGAGTGCCACACGGGGCCAGGCGGCTCGCTCGACCGCGAGGCCTTCGCGGCGACGTCGCACCTGATCACGTCGCCCCACGTCGACATGAAAGCGCTGCTCGACCGGGTGAACGCCGCGCAGGACACCGGGCTCAAGGAGGCTGGCATCTCCATCGACGCCCTGGGCGGCGTTGTGAACGACATCGGTGGCAGCGACACGGCGTTCGGCCACCGCGGCGCCCTGGCCACCGTCCAGTACACCGCGACATACACCTCGGGTCCGGCCACCGCCGCCACGTCGTACGTCCGGGGCTTCCGCACGGCGATGACCCCGAGCTGGGGCACCGGAGCGTACGTCAACTACGCCGACGCCTCCCTGACCAACTACATGCAGGCCTACTTCGGGGCGAACGCAGCCAACCTCACGCGGATCCGCAAGTCGTACGACTCCAACGGCTTCTTCACTCAGCCGCAGGACTTCTGAGCGCACCCGTCAGCGGTAGTCCGGGTTCGCGTAGTCGAAACGGCAGCCGGCGTCCCACTCCGAGCGCTGGTTGCCGTACGCAGGTACGCCGCCGGCGTCGTTCAGCATCTTCGCCAGGTGCATGAGGTTCCAGGTCATGAACGCCGTATTGCGGTTGGTGAAGTCGTTCTCCGGACCGCCGCTGCCCGGGTCGAGGTACGACGGCCCCGGGCCGGCCTCGCCGATCCACCCGGCGTCGGCCTGCGGCGGGATCGTGTAGCCGATGTGCTGAAGCGTGTAGAGCACGTTGTGGGCACAGTGCTTGATCCCGTCCTCGTTGCCGGTGATCAGGCAGCCGCCGACCCGTCCGTAGTAGAGGTACTGGCCCTGGTCGTTGAGCAGGTGGGAGCCGCCGTACAACCGCTCGTGGACCTGCTTCATCACCGAGGAGTTGTCGCCCAGCCAGATCGGGCCCGCGAGCACGAGGATGTGCGCGGCCTTCACGAGCTCGAAGATCTCCGGCCAGTCGTCGGTCTGCCACCCGTGCTCACGCATGTCCGGCCAGACGCCGGTCGCGATGTCGTGGTCGATGGCGCGGATGACGTCGACGTGGACTCCATGCTTCTCCATGATCACCCGGCTGGCATCGACCAGGCCTTGGGTGTTGCTCGGCTCGGGTGACTTCTTCAGCGTGCAGTTGATGAACAGCGCCACCAGGCCGGTGAAGTCGTACGTCGTGTCGGTCATGAAGGAACTGTGGCCGCCCGGTCGTGTCGTGGCAACGGGTTGCGTAAGACAAGGGGTGACGGATGCGAGGGACCCGACGCGTATGTGGTGGGATCGACACCGGCGAGCAGGTCGCCAGGACCGGAGGGACGACGTGGAGGTCTGGCCGGGCACGGCGTACCCCTTGGGGGCGACGTTCGACGGCGTCGGCACCAACTTCGCGGTCTTCAGCGAGGTGGCCGAGCAGGTGCAGCTGTGCCTGTTCGACGACGCGCGGAACGAGACCCGCGTGACGATGACCGAGGTCGACGCCTTCGTCTGGCACTGCTACCTGCCTGCCGTCCAGCCTGGTCAGCGCTACGGCTACCGGGTCCACGGCGCCTACGAGGCCGAGCACGGCCTACGGTGCAACCCCGCCAAGCTGCTGCTCGATCCCTACGCGAAGGCGACCGTCGGCGACATCGACTGGGACCAGTCCCTGTTCGGCTACGAGTTCGGCGACCCAGACTCGCGCAACGATGACGACTCGGGTGCGCACATGATGCTCGGCGTCGTCATCAACCCCTTCTTCGAGTGGGAGGGCGACCGCCGGCCGAACACTCCGTACTACCAGTCGCTCATCTACGAGGCCCACGTCAAGGGCCTCACCGAGCTCCATCCGGACGTGCCCGAGAACGCGCGCGGAACGTACGCCGGCCTCGCGCACCCGTCGGTGATCGCGCACCTGACCCGGCTCGGCGTGACTGCGCTCGAGCTGATGCCGGTGCACCAGTTCGTCCAGGACAGCACGCTGCTCGACAAGGGCCTGCGCAACTACTGGGGCTACAACACCCTCGGCTTCCTCGCGCCGCATGCCGAGTACGCCGCAGCCGGCCAGCTCGGCCAGCAGGTGCAGGAGTTCAAGTCGATGGTGCGGTCGATGCACGCCGCGGGCATCGAGGTGATCCTCGACGTCGTCTACAACCACACTGCCGAGGGCAACCATCTCGGCCCGACGCTGAGCTTCAAGGGCCTCGACAACCCGGCGTACTACCGGCTCGTCGAGGACGACCTGCGCTACTACATGGACTACACGGGCACCGGGAACTCCCTCAACGTCCGCCACCCGCATTCGTTGCAGCTGATCATGGACTCGCTGCGCTACTGGGTGACCGAGATGCACGTCGACGGGTTCCGCTTCGATCTCGCCTCGGCCCTGGCGCGGGAGTTCTACGACGTCGACCGGCTGTCGACGTTCTTCGAGCTGGTGCAGCAGGACCCGATCGTCAGCCAGGTGAAGCTGATCGCGGAGCCGTGGGACGTCGGCCCCGGCGGCTATCAGGTGGGCGGCTTCCCGCCGCAGTGGACCGAGTGGAACGGCAAGTTCCGCGACACCGTCCGCGACTTCTGGCGCGGCGAACCGTCCTTGGGCGAGTTCGCCAGCCGTCTCTCCGGGTCGAGCGACCTCTACGAGCAGTCGGGTCGACGACCCGTCGCCTCGATCAACTTCGTCACCGCTCATGACGGCTTCACATTGCGCGACCTGGTGTCCTACGACGACAAGCACAACGAGGCGAACGGCGAGGGCAACAACGACGGCGAGAGCCACAACCGCTCGTGGAACCACGGCGTCGAAGGCCCGACCGACGACCCCACGATCCTGGCGCTGCGGGCACGGCAGCAGCGCAACTTCATCACCACGCTCCTGCTCAGCCAGGGCGTCCCGATGCTGCTGCACGGCGACGAGGGCGGCCGGACGCAGGACGGCAACAACAACACCTACGCCCAGGACGGCCCGATCTCGTGGCTGCACTGGGACGACCTCGACGCCCCGTTGGTCGAGTTCACCGCGGACGTCGCCAAGCTGCGCCGCGAGCACACGACGTTCCGTCGCCGCCGATTCTTTACCGGCACGACGGTGCGCACGGGCAGTGGCGAGGGCGAGCGCCTCAACGACATCGTCTGGCTGCACCCCGACGGGCGAGCGATGGAGTCAGACGACTGGAGCGCTCCCGACGCGCGGTCGATCGGGATGTACCTCAACGGCCACGGCATCCAGAGTCCGGACGACCACGGCCGCCACGTCGAGGACGACCACTTCCTGCTCTACTTCAACGCCGGGGCCGACGACGTACCCCTGACGCTGCCGCCCGAGGAGTACGCCGCCGCCTGGGACGTCGTGATCGACACCGGCGAGGTACGCCGCCGCAAGGGCCCGATGAGGGCCGGGGTCCGCTCCAAGCTGGGCGGGCGAAGCGTGCTGGTGTTGCGCGAGCACTCGACACCGGCCGCAGCACCCGACTCCTCGGTCGCCGCCTCGGTCGCCGCGCAGGAGCAGAACAGCAAGGGCGCGCAGCCGGGATGACCACCGGGGCCTCGGGATACGAGCCGGCGGTGCGGGTCCCGACCAGCACCTACCGGCTCCAGGTCAACGCGCGCTTCACCCTCCAGGACGCGGCCGCGACCTTGCCGTACCTCCACGACCTGGGCGTCGACTGGGTCTACCTGTCACCGCTGTTGAAGGCGGAGCCCGGGAGCGACCACGGGTACGACGTGGTGGATCACGCCGTCGTCGACCCCGCCCGCGGCGGCGCCGAGGGACTGGCCGCGCTCACCGCCGAGGCCCGGCGGCTCGGGATGGGCGTACTGGTCGACATCGTGCCCAACCACATGGGCGTCGCGACACCCCGCGTGAACGCCTGGTGGTGGGACCTGCTCGCCCGAGGCCGGGCCTCTGCGCATGCCGACGCCTTCGATGTCGACTGGGACGTCGGGAAGGGGCGCGTGCTCATCCCGGTGCTCGGTGACGACGACCTGCTCGACGACGGGCGCATCGCGCACCTGTCGGTGGTGGGAGAGGAACTCCGCTACCACGACCATCGCTTCCCGATCTCGCCATCGCCGCTGGTCGAGGAGGGCGCTCTGCGCCGGTTGGTTCCTGAGGAGGTCGGGCAGCGACCGTCTCGAAGGGCTCGAGACCAAGGCGACCTCAATCCGGACATGGTCCACGCGCGCCAGCACTACCAGCTGGCCTCGTGGCGGGTCGCCGACACCGGCCTCAACTACCGGCGGTTCTTCGCGGTCAACACCCTGGCAGGGGTTCGGGTGGAGGACCGAGCCGTCTTCGACGACTCGCACGTGGAGATCAAGCGGTGGTTCGACGAGGGGCTCGTAGACGGGCTGCGCGTGGACCATCCCGACGGCCTCCGCGACCCCGCGGCGTACCTCGACGACCTGCGGGAGCTCACCGGTGGTGCCTACGTGCTGGTCGAGAAGATCCTCGAGCCCGGTGAGTCCCTGCCGGACTCGTGGGCGACCGCCGGGACGACCGGGTACGACGTGCTCGGTCTGGTCGATCGGGTGCTGACCGATCCGGCCGGCCAGGAACAGCTGACGGCGCTCGAGGCGCGGCTCCGCGGCGAGCTGCTCGACTGGCGCGAGCTGATCCACGACACCAAGCGGGCGGTGGCCGACGGGATCCTCGGGTCGGAGGTACGACGGCTGGCGCGCGATGTCGTCGCGGGCGCCCGGCTGGTCGAGGAGGGCGGCGGATCTCCGGTGGTCGAGGAGGGCGGCGGATCTCCGCTGGTCGAGGAGGGCGTTCAGCGCCAGTCTCGAGACCAAGGGGCTCTGGTCGACGCTCTCGCCGAGCTCCTCGCGTGCTTCCCCGTCTATCGCTCGTATCTGCCCGAGGGACGCGTTCACCTCGATGCGGCGTTCGCGGACGCCCGGCGTCGGCGACCGGATCTGGCGGCGACGTTCGAGGTTCTCGAGCCGGTTCTCAACGACCCCGAGCACCCAGCCGCCGTGCGGTTCGAGCAGACCAGTGGCGCGGTGATGGCCAAGGGAGTCGAGGACTGCGCCTTCTACCGAACCTCGCGGCTCACCTCGCTGACCGAGGTCGGCGGTGACCCGAGCGAGTGGTCGATCACGGTCGATGAGTTCCACGCCGCGATGGCCACCCGCCAACACGACTGGCCGCACGCGATGACCACGACCTCGACCCACGACACCAAGCGGGCTGAGGACGTCCGAGCGCGCATCGCCGTGCTGGCCGAGATCCCCGAACTCTGGGCGCACGCCCTCGACCGGCTGCTCGCCCTCGCCCCGGTGCCCGACCCGTCGTTCGGGAACCTGGTCTGGCAGGCGATCCTCGGCGCCTGGCCGGCGTCGCGCGAGCGCTTACACGGGTACGCCGAGAAGGCGATGCGCGAGGCAGGCGACCGAACGACGTGGACCCAGCCGGACACGGCGTACGAGAAGGCCGTTCACGCGTCCGTGGACGCGGCCTTCGATGATCGGGAGGTCCGGGCCGTGCTCGACGAGGTGCTCGCAGCCGTCGCGGGTCCCGGGTGGAGCAACGCGGTCTCCGCGAAGGCGATCTCGCTGACGATGCCGGGCGTGCCCGACGTCTACCAGGGCAGCGAGCTGTGGGAGCAGTCGCTCGTCGACCCCGACAACCGGCGCCCGGTCGACTTCGAGATACGCCGCGAGCTGCTCGCCCGGGTCCTCGGCGGAGAACGTTCGGCGCTCACTCCGTACGTCGACGACCCCGGTCACGCCAAGCTGCTGGTCACCCAGACCGCGCTGACGCTGCGACGGAACCAGCCGCACCGATTCACGTCGTACTCCCCGGTCGCCGCTCGCGGAGAGGCGGCGCACCACATGCTCGCCTTCGACCGCGGCGGCGCTCTGACCGTCGCGACACGGCTCCCGGTCGGACTGGCCGCGCGGGGATGGGGCGGCACCATCCTGCCGTTGCCCGCCGGCGAGTGGGGGGACCTGCTGACCGGCCGGGAGTACGCCGGCGACGCTCCGCTCCACGAGCTGCTCGCAGACCTTCCGGTCGCGCTGCTGATCCGGGAGGAGGTCCGGTGACCGTCGGGCCCCACGCTCACCCGACGTTCGCGGTGTGGAGTCCGCGGGCGCGGCGCCTCCGACTGTCGGTGGGCGATGCGATCGTCGGGATGCGCCGCTCGGGAGGCGACTGGTGGATCCCTGACGGCGACATTCCAGCCCCGACGGAAGGACCGCTCGACTACGGATACCTGATCGACGACTCGGACGTACCGCGACCGGATCCCCGGTCGCGGCGCCAGCCGGCGGGCGTCCACCAGCGCTCGCAAACCTACGATTCGGCCCGGTTCGCCTGGACCGACGACGCCTGGACCGGCCGACAGCTGGCCGGCTCGGTGATCTACGAGCTGCACGTCGGCACCTTCACACCCGACGGCACCCTCGACGCCGCGATCGAGAAGCTCGACCACCTGCGCTCGATCGGCGTCGATCTGGTGGAGCTGATGCCGGTCAACGCGTTCAACGGCACCCACAACTGGGGGTACGACGGGGTCGACTGGTTCGCGGTCACCGAGGCCTACGGCGGGCCGCCGGCGTATCAGCGGTTCGTCGACGCCTGCCACGCCGCCGGGCTCGGGGTCGTCCAGGATGTCGTCTACAACCACCTCGGGCCTTCGGGGAACTATCTCCCGCTCTTCGGGCCCTACCTCAAGGGGGGCCGCAACACCTGGGGCGAGCTGGTGAACCTCGACGGCGAAGGGTCCGTGGAGGTGCGTCGGTTCGTCCTCGACAACGTCCACATGTGGTTCGCGGACTACCACGTCGACGCGCTGCGGCTCGACGCCGTGCACGCGCTGGAGGACTCCTCTCCGACGAACATCATCGAGCAGATGGCGATGGAGACGGCCGCCTTGTCGGCCCATCTCGGCCGGCCGCTGACCCTGATCGCGGAGTCGGACCTCAACGACACCACGCTGGTCACTCCGAGGGAGGGCGGCGGCTACGGGCTGGACGCACAGTGGGACGACGACTTCCACCACGCCCTGCACGTGGCGCTGACCGGTGAGACCTCCGGCTACTACGCCGACTTCGCGCCGTTGTCTGCGCTGGCCAAGGTGTGCAACCGCGGGTTCTTCCACGACGGAACGTGGTCGTCGTTCCGCGGACGCGACCACGGCGTACCCGTGGATACGGCGCACCTGCCGGCCTGGCGGCTCGTCGTCTTCAGTCAGGACCACGACCAGATCGGCAACCGTGCCCGCGGCGACCGGCTGACCGAGCACCTCGACGACGACCAGCTGGCGTGCGCGGCGCTCCTGACGCTGTGCGGTCCGTTCACGCCGATGCTGTTCATGGGCGAGGAGTGGGCGGCCTCGACGCCGTTCCAGTTCTTCACCTCGCACCCCGAGCCGGATCTCGGCCGGGTGACCGCCGAAGGACGCATCACCGAGTTCGAGCGGATGGGTTGGGACACCGCGGAGGTGCCCGACCCGCAGGACCCGGCGACGTTCGAGCGTTCGAAGCTGGACTGGTCGGAGCTCGCGGCGGGGCGACATGCGCGGCTGCTGGGGGTCTACCGGGAGCTCGCGGCTCTGCGTCGTGCGCTGCCGGAGCTGACCGACCCGGCGTTCCCCTCGCTCACCGCGACGGCGGACGAGCCGACGCGGGTGCTCACGCTGCGGCGCGGAGAGCTGCTGATCGCGGTGAACTTCTCCGACGTCTCCGTGACACTGCGCGAGGCCGGGGAGCTGCTGTTCACCACACCCACCCCGGCGACCCTCGATACTTCCGGACTCATCCTGCCTCCACACGTCGGTTCGCTCGTACGACTGGACTGATCTCCGGTCGCGCTTAAGGTGTCGCCGTGGAACGTCTGGAGACGGCCGACCTGGTGTTGCGGCCTCCCGCCGAGGAGGACGCTGCCGCGGCCTATGAACTGCTCAACGACCCGGACGTGAAGCTCTGGAACCCGGCCCGTGAGTGTCCCGACCTCGAGACGGCGGCGGCCTGGTGTCGCGACGGCGCCGACTGGTCGGACGGGTCTCACGCCACATTCCACGCCGTAGATCCCGAGACCGGACGGATGCTCGGGAACGTCAGCCTCTTCGCGATCGACGCCGACGACCGGGTCGCCAAGATCGGCTACCGCGTCCTTCCGTCCGCTCGCGGGCGTGGGGTCGCCCGGCAGATGGTCGATGCGGTCACCCGATGGGCCTTCGAGTCGCGGAACCTCAAGCGAGTCCAGCTCGAGCACTCGGTGCACAACCCGGCGTCCTGTCGCGTCGCCGAGGCGGCCGGTTTCGTCCTCGAGGGCACCACCCGCTCGGCGTATGCCGTGCCGGGCACCGAAGAGCGCGAGGACTGCCACATTCACGGGCGACTTCCCACCGACCCGGGGTTGTGAGCGTGCCGGCGCCCGAGGGCAGGTCCGTGGTCGCGCTCCGCGGCCCGACCACGTCGTCGGTGCTCACCTACGACGACGGCCCGACACCCGGAGTCACCGACGACCTGCTCCCGGTGCTCGCCGACGTCGGGGCGACGGCAACCTTCTTCGTGCTGCTCACACGCGTGCGCCCGAACCTCGGACTGCTCCGCGAGGTGATGGCCGCGGGCCACGAGATCGGCCTGCACGGGCCGGACCATCTGCGGCTCACGATGTTGCCGCCCGCCAGCCACGTGTCCCGCTTCCGGGACGCGAAGGCCGAGCTCGAGGATCTCGCGGGCATCCCGGTCCGGTGGTCGCGGCCGCCGTACGGCGCGCAGGACCCGGCGTCGTGGCGCGCCGCTCGAGAGGTCGGTCTCGAGCCAGTGCTGTGGAGCGTCGCCTGCCACGACTGGGAGACGCATCCACCGGAGGAGTACCTGGCCGAGCTCCGCGCGACCGATCCGGCCGGCAGCGTGGTCCTGCTGCACGACGGGTTCGCCGACCAGCGCGACGGTATCGACGACGGTCCCCCACCGATCCTCGACCGGATCGCCCTGACGCGCGCTGTCCTGGACGAGCTTGCCGGAGCCGGCCTGACCGTGAGCAGTCTCGGTCACGCACTCGAGACCGGCGAGCCCCACCGCCGTCCGTGGTTCAGCGCTGGGTGAATCTCACGCGACGACGTCCGGCTCCGCGGCGGCAGCCGCCTCGACCGCGGGGACAACGTCCGGCTCGGTGACACGCGTGGGCATCAGGAACCCGACCGCCAGCAGCGCGAAGGTGATGAAGACCGTCACCAGGAAGACATCATGGATGGCCGGCTCGAGGATCCCGGCCGAGAGGTGCTGAATGTCGGGGTCGGAGCTGTCCAGGCGGCTGCTGACATAGCTGTTCACGACCGCGCCGAACACCGCGACACCGACGGCGCTGCCGACCGACCGGGAGAACATGTTCGCGCCGGTCGCGACCCCGCGGCTCGACCACGAGACCGCGGTCTGCGCGGCGACGACGCCGGGGCTCGCGACGTACCCGAAGCCAAGACCCATCACGAAGCACGCGAACGCCAGGTGGTAGACGGAACTGTTCGCATCGACGCTCAGCAGGATCAGCGCGCCGGCCACCGAGAAGAACGCGCCGATCGAGAGCGTCGCCCGGAAGCCGATGGACAGGTAGATGCGCCCTGCCGTGGCCGCGGCGATCGGCCAGCCGATGGTCATCGCCGCCAGGGCCAGCCCCGCCACGAGCGCGCCGGTGCCGAGCACGCGCTGGGAGTAGAGCGGGACGTACGATGAGAGCCCCATGAGCAGGATCCCGACCACGAGCGAGCCGGCGTTGGTGACGTTGAGGATCCGCATCCGGAACACCCACAGCGGCAGGACCGGCTCGGCGGCTCGCCGCTCGACCAGGACGAACGCGACCAGCAAAACGCCTGCCGCAGCGAAGAGCCCGATGCTCTGACTCGAGTCCCAGGCCCACTGCACGCCGCCTTCGAGGAGGGCGAGCAGGAGCAGAGTGCCACCGAGGCCGAGCAGCGACGAGCCGAGGTAGTCGATCCGGTGCTTGCGGCGCTCGACGTTCTCCTCGAACCGCCGCCACAGCACCCAGGCGGCGGCCGCACCGAGCGGCAGGTTGACGAAGAAGATCCACCGCCACCCGATCGTGTCGGAGAACACGCCACCCAGGGTCGGCCCGATCAGAGCGGCCATCGCCCACACGCTGGCGAGATACCCCTGCACGACAGCACGCTCCTGCAGCGTGTAGATGTCACCGAGGATCGTCATCCCGATCGGGCCGATCGCGCCCGCGCCCAGACCCTGGATCAACCGGAAGACGATGAGCGAGGTCATCCCCCACGCGATGCCGCACAGCAAGGAGCCGAGCACGAACAGCCCGACGCCGAGCAGCATCAGCGGCTTGCGACCGTAGAGGTCGGCAAGCTTGCCGTAGAGCGGGACCGAGATCGCCTGGGCAAGCAGGTAGATCGAGAACAGCCACGGGAACGACGTGAAGCCGCCCAGGTCGGAGACGACTGATGGCACGGCGGTAGCCAGGATCGTCGAGTCGATGGCGACCAGCCCGACGCTGAGCATCACGGCCAGCAGGATCGGACCGCGCTCGCTGCGCAGCCCGACCGAGCCGCGGGTCGCCCGCGCGGCGCTGGAGGTGCTCACACTCCCGCCAACTGCGTCGAGGTCCCCCGCATTCCGGCTCCGTTGACGCCACGGCGGCCGTCGCTCCACTCAACCAGCTTGGTCAACCACCGATTGGCACCGCTCACACCAGAACCATCCTGCGGGCCGGCATGTAGCCATCAGTGAGGGCGCAGCTCATGCGCGCCCCTCCTCCGGCGTCCGGGAGACCTACCGGAGGTTCGACGCATGAGCTGAAAGCTCCCGATCGCGGCACTTGCTGCCGTCCCGGCGTTCGCGCTGACCCTGACGCCGTCGGCCGCTTCCGCTGGTCAGGGCAGGCATGGAGGACATGACCTGATCCAGTCAGATCTCACTCCGAGCCTGCCCAGGGACGACCCGATCGTCGGGGGCGGACCGGGCAGTCTCCCGTGGATCATCGACCGCGGCGAGATCCGGGTCCGGATGAACGGCCGGATGGACGTTCGGATCGAGGGTCTCCAGGTACCTCGCGCCGACGGCACCGCCGACAACCCGGTCGGCTGATCGACGCGGTGCTGTACTGCGGTGGCGAGCAGGTGGCCGACAGCGGCCCCCAGCCGATGAGCATCCCCGGAGGCGACGCCAGGTTCCGAGTCCTCCTCGACGTACCCGGACCTGTGACGCCGCGACGGTGCTGATCAGCCCGAGCGCCGCGGTGGCGCCTACATCGCCGGCTGAGGTCGTTCCCCGCCTCGGGGCTCCGAGCCCAGGACCTGATGCGCTGACGCAGGTGGTCCGTGGGACGGACGCGCCGCCTCCTCTCCAGCAGTAGCGTCGCAACAACGGGGAGGGCGCCATGCGCTTCAGGTCACGCACCGCAGCAGCGGGCAGGGTGTACGCCGTGACCGGCACCAACACGGTGTCGTTCGCGGTGGTGGCCAGCGACACCACGAAGGCGGGGCTGCTCGGGTTCGCCGTACGCCGCTACGATCTCGCCGCCGGCACCGACGAGTGGATGCCGGGGTTCAAGGTCTTCCGCTCGCTCATCGCCGCTCCCACGGCCGGCGAAAGCGTCAGCACGTACGACCAGCCAGTGCAGAGCTTCACCTGGGACGACTTCACGTGCCACCCGGACAGCCGCTACCGCTACGTCTTCCATCCGCTCAAGGGGACGGCCGAGAAGCTCGTCCGGTCGGCCACGCCGCTCACGCTGACGATCCGCACCGAGCCGTTGTACGGCGAGCGACACGACGTGTTCTTCAACCGCGGCGTCGCGAGCAGTCAGGCCTACACCCAGCACTACGGCAACACCCCCATCCAGGACCTCGACCCAGACCGCCAGAAGCAGGCGCTCGGCTGGCTGAGTCGCGACCTCGACGACGCACTGCTGAAGTTCATCGAGCAGGCACAGCCCGGCGACCAGCTCTTGGGCTGCTTCTACGAGTTCACCTACGAGCCCGCCGCCACCGGATTGAAGAAGGCCATCGACAACCAGGTCGACGTCCGGCTCATCGTCGACGGCAAGCAGAACGGCTCGGCGACGGTGCCGGCGTTCCCGCGCGAGGAGAACCTCGCGACCCTGGCCGCGGCCGGGATCACGACGCAGAACTACCGGCTCCGCGAGGCGCGGACGTCGGCGATCGCGCACAACAAGTTCATGGTGCACATCCCGGCCGGGTCGGTCCCGACGCAGGTCTGGACCGGATCCACCAACCTCACCCTTGGGGGTATCGCCGGACAGACGAACGTCGGGCACTGGGTCCGCGACCCCGCCACCGCCCTGGCGTTCCAGAGCTACTGGAACCTGCTCTCGAGCGATCCCGGCGGCCGGTCCGACGATACGAGATCGGTCGTGCTCGCCAAGAACAAGGCGTACCGCGACGCCGTGGAGCAGCTCTCGCCGGTGCCGTCCGACCTGCACACGGTTCCGGTCAGGGTCACGCCGGTGTTCAGCCCGCGCCGGACGACCGCCGTCCTCGACTCGTACGCCGACCTGCTCGACACCGCCGCCCGCGAAGGCTGCATCACGTTCGCCTTCGGCGTCGGTGCTGGGTTCAAGGCGCTCCTGAAGGACAACACCTCGCAGAACGCGATCGTCTTCATGCTGCTGGAGTCGCGCGACAAGCCCGACCCGGCCCACCCGACGGCCTTCGTGCGGATCAACACGAGCAACAACGTCTACCAGGCCTGGGGGTCCTACCTGGAGAACCCGGTCTACCAGTGGGCCAAGGAGACGAACGCCGGGCTGCTCGGGCTCAACCACCACGTCAGCTACGTGCACTCGAAGTTCCTGCTGATCGACCCGCTGAGCGACGACCCCATCGTCGTCACCGGATCAGCCAACTTCAGCGAGGCCTCGACCACCGACAACGACGAGAACATGATCATCGTCAGGGGCGACCGGCGTACCGCCGACATCTACGCCACCGAGTTCAACCGGATCTTCAACCACTACTACTTCCGCAGCGTCACCGAGGCGACCGCCGGGGAGCCTCAGTCGGTCCTCGACGCCAGCCTGTTCCTGGCCGAGGACGACAGCTGGGAGCTGAAGTACGCCGCCGGCAGCCTCAAGGCCAAACGGCTCGCGCTCTACGAGTCGATGTCCGGCTTCACCCGCGCCTGAACGGGCCCGACCGGGGTCAGTGATGTCCGACCTGGAAGCACGCGACGTCGTATTGGGAGGTCTCGTTGTAGTGGAGGCCCCCGTACCGACGCCCTCGTTGAACGGCGATCCCGGGGACGTGGTCGTGTGACCTGGGAAGGTGCCGAGCCCTCCGCCGTCCTGGCTGGGGCGCCCGGTGCCGCTCGGGTTGGACGCGGCGAGTGCGGGGGCGGCCCACCGAGCGTGACTTACGACGCCCGTGCGACCTCGGGTGCCCGGTCCACCTGCTTCGGTGTCGGGCAGGCGGCGATGGCCGCCTCCAGCAGAGCGCGCAAGCGCGAGTCGCGGTCAGGGGCGCCGCTCGCCACGATGCCGTCGGCGGTGCACCGGACCATCGTCGGGGCGCAGCGGTCGGCGAAGATCCGTGGAGTGATCTGCGGAGGAGGTATCCGTAGCCGTTCGAGGCATGCAACAGCGCCGGGGACGAGATCGAGCGCGGCCCGGGCCTCGCGGCCGGTCGCGGCGAGGTCTGGACCCGCTTCTGCGCAGAGCTGCTCGGCGTGCAACAGGCCGGCAGCAAGGACGCGTTGCGTCGCCTCGGGCACGTCAAGGATGGGCCAGGCGGCCACCGTCACCGGAAGCGTGAGCCAGGTGCGATCGTCCCCACGCCGTCCCACCACCAGCGGAATCAGCGGCACGAGTTGCGGGCGGTCAGCATCGCTGATGTGGTCATTGACCTGCCGAGCAAGCTGCGCCAGCAGGGGATGGGTGCAGGAGGGGTGATCGCTCCATCGCTCACCTGCCAGGAAGGAGGCGAACTCCATGAAGCACGCGCCACGGCGAGGCGATCGATGCCTGCCGCGAGACAGGACCGGGACGCCGTCTGGAACAGGCGAGGACTTCATCGCGACCTCCTGCCTTGAGCATGCGACCAACGGGTGCGCCGGTTCAAGAGCTGCCACCCTGCCAGCGCGAGACGTACGGACCCAGACGAGGGTGCGGCGGCGCGTCATACCGGCGCGTGGGTGCCGCGCCTTCCGAGATGATCGTGGCAGAGAGAGGTCACCCAGTTCGGGCGGTGCGACTCGCCATCCGGGGTGATGTCCTCGGTCTTTGAACAGGCCGGTGCCAGACGAGGTAGCCGACCGAGAGGAGAACGGCGGTGACAGCGGAAGCGACCTCTCGCCTCGATGCCCTCTCGCACGCGATACCGGGGCTCGCGATGCTTCGTTCGTACGGGCCAGCCCTGCTCGGCAAGGATCTGGTCGCCGGTCTCGTGGTCACCACGCTCCTGGTCCCCCAAGGGATGGCGTACGCCGAACTGGCGGGCCTGCCCGCCATTACCGGTCTCTACACGACCATCCTCGCGCTGATCGGCTACGCCCTGTGCGGCCCGTCCCGGGTGCTCGTTCTCGGCCCGGACTCATCTCTCGGCCCGATGATTGCCGCGACCGTCGTTCCGCTCCTAGCAGCTAACGGAAGCGCAGAGACCGCCGTCGCCTACGCCTCCGTCCTCGCCCTCATGGTGGGTGCGATAACCGTGCTCGCCGGCGTGTTCAAGCTCGGCTTTATTGCCGACCTTCTGTCGAAGCCGACCCAGATCGGTTACATGAACGGCCTCGCGCTCACGATCCTCGTCAGCCAGCTACCCAAGCTGTTCGGGTTCTCCGTCGACGCGGACGGCTTGATCGGAGAAGCGGTCGCGTTCGCTGAGGCGGTGAGTGGCGGGGAGACCGTCGGAGCCTCGCTGGCGGTCGGGGCAGCATGTCTGGTGCTGATCGTGGGACTTCAGCGCCTGTGGCCGATCTTCCCGGCCGTTCTCGCCGCCGTCGTCCTCGCGATCGCTGCCGTTGCAGCGTTCAACCTCGCGGACCAAGGTGTCGCCCTTGTCGGCGAGCTCCCGTCAGGATTCCCACCACTTACGCTTCCAACGGTACCGATCGGCGACCTGGGACTCCTGTTCGCCGGCGCGCTCGGCATCTCCCTGGTCTCGCTCACCGACACCATCTCAACTGCATCCGTGTTCGCCGACAAGACCGGCGAGGAGATCGACGGGAACCGCGAGATGATCGGCGTCGGCGCGGCCAGCATCGCCGCGGGGTGTTTCCAAGGGTTCCCAGTCAGCACCAGTGGATCGCGGACCGCGGTCGCCTTCCAAAGCGGTGCCCGAACCCAAGTCACCGGCCTCGTCGGAGCGGCAGCGATCGTCGTACTGCTCATCGCCGCGCCCGGATTGCTCCGCAATCTCCCACAGCCAGCGCTCGCAGCAGTCGTTATCGCCGCATCCCTCTCCCTCGCAGACGTCGCCGGCGTACGCCGGCTTCGACGCCAACGCCGCTCCGACTTCATCCTCGCCCTCGTCGCCTTCCTCAGCGTCGCCCTGCTCGGGGTGTTGTATGGCATCGCTGTGGCCGTCGGCATTTCGATCCTCAACGTGTTCCGCCGGGTCTGGTGGCCCCACCAGGCGCTCCTCGGCCGCTCTGGCGACATTCGCGGCTACCACGACACTGCATACCGTCAGACCACCGAGCATCTGCCCGGCCTCGCCATCTACAGATTCGATGCACCGCTCCTGTTCGCGAACGCACGCACGTTCCGGAACCAGGTGCGCCGCCTCGCAGCCATCGAACCGCGGCCCGTGTGGATCATCGTCGCGGCCGAACCGATCACGGACGTCGACACCACCGCAGCGGACATGCTCGACGACCTCGACGACGACCTGCACCACGCCGGGACACGACTCGTCTTCGCGGAACTGAAGGACGCCGTGCAGGCCAAAGTCCGGAGCTACGGACTTCCGACTCTGAGCGACGACCGCTTCTACCCGACCATCCGAACCGCGGTCGAGGCCTACGCGGCCGAGCACGCGGTCACCTGGGTGCCCGGGCCCAGCCCGTATCACTTGGATTGACCGACCCAGCCGGCCAGTGTCGGCGCAAGATCCGAGAGCGCTGCGCGCACGTCTTCGACGGAGTAGCCAAGGATGGTGGCAGCCACCGTCGGCCACTACTGGGCGCACCGAAGACGGTGCTTCCGATCCGCTGATGGATTCGCCGACCTCGCACGATGCTTTCGCGGGGTGCGTCTATCCGCCGCTAGCCGTGCGCAGCGAGACTGCTGCGGTGTTTGCGTGGCGAGGCGGGGCCCTCGCGTTGCCGGAGAGCTCGGTACCAGCAAGTAGCTCCTGGCGCGGTCATCTAGAGCGACTAGTGATCTGCCGGGCAAAGATGCGCGAGGTCTACCCCGTTGCCGACCGGGGTGAACACGCGACATCCGATGCTCTGCGCGGGGAACTGAGGGGTCTGCGGGATCCCGTACGCAGCGAACAACACCTTGCCTTGGTCGAGCCGATCTGCGAGCGATGCTGCCGCCGCGAAGCGCCTGTGCCGTTCAACGTCATCACGCCGCGGACACGCGCCGATACCGCGGGCGGGATCCACCCGGCGGGCAGGTCCTCGAGGATCTGTTCGAGGTAGCTGGCGGGATCCGGGTACGGGAGGTCGCTGCGCAAGTAGAGGAGATCGAACCGGGGCCGGACCGGAACAACGCCCCCAGGCCGATCTTCCGGACGCTGACATGGATCCCAATCGCGTCGAGGTTGCCTTGAACGATCCGTGCGCTGTGGGCGCATGGCGTGCGGTGGGGCCGGATCGGCATCGCTGCCTCACCGGATCGGCGACCCATGAGTTGCTCGGCCTTCGCCGTTGAGGGAGTAAGCCGATAGAGGTGGCGATCCTGGTACCCGTTGAAGGCGGGCGACAGCGGTTGATCTGAGGGGACCGCTCCACAGGCGGCGGCGAGAGCCGTCCGGTTGACGGCGAAGGCCGCCGCACGACGTAGACGGGGCTCTGACCTGCGGTGATGCGTTCAATTAGTAGTACCAGGGAAAGGGCGACCAGTCGGGGTCGCGCTTCTCGAGGAACTGGTCGCGTCCCTCGGCGGCCTCGTCGGTCATGTAGGCGAGCCGGGTGGTCTCGCCGGCGAACAGCTGCTGGCCGACCAGGCCGTCGTCGATCAGGTTGAAGGAGTACTTGAGCATCCGCTGCGCCGTGGGGCTCTTGCCGTTGACCAGGCGGCCCCATTCCAGCCCGGTGGCTTCGAGCTCGGCGTGGGGGACGGCGCGGTTGACCGTGCCCATCCGGACGCCGTCCTCGGCGGAGTACTCCTGGCCGAGGAAGAAGATCTCGCGGGCGATCTTCTGCCCGACCTGGCGGGCGAGGTACGCCGACCCGAAGCCGCCGTCGAACGAGCCGACGTCCGCGTCGGTCTGCTTGAAGCGCCCGTGCTCCCGGCTGGCGATCGTGAGGTCACAGACGACGTGCAAGGAGTGGCCACCGCCGGCGGCCCAGCCGGGCACCAGGCAGATCACCACCTTGGGCATGAACCGGATCAGCCGCTGGCACTCCAGGATGTGGAGTCGGCCGAGCTTGGCCTTGTCGACGGTCTCGACGGTGTCGCCCTCGGCGTACTGATATCCGGTCCGCCCACGGATGCGCTGGTCGCCGCCGGTGCAGAACGCCCACTTGCCGTTCTTCTCGCTGGGACCGTTGCCGGTGAGCAGGACGCAGCCGACATCACTGGCCGTCCGGGCGTGCTCGAGGACGCGGAGAAGCTCATCGACGGTGTGCGGGCGGAAGGCGTTGAGGACGTCGGGGCGGTCGAAGGCGACCCGGGCCGTGCCATGCGCCTTGGCGCGGTGGTAGGTCACGTCGGTGAGGTCGTCGAACCCCGGTACGTCGTCCCACTGCTCGGGGTCGAAGATCTCGCTGACGCCCTCGATGGCACTCATGGGCACAACCTAGTGCGACCGGAATGCCCTCGTCGGAGGCCTGGTTACCCCTCATGTGAATCTCGAAGGCGTCTATGTCCCCAGCAAGCAGCAGTGGGTGCGCGACCAGGTCGACGAGTTCGAGGCATCGGGTGGAGCCCGGGCGAACACGCTGCGCCGGACGGGCGACCCGATCGTTGTGATCACGTCGGTCGGCGCGAAGAGCGGGCACCTCCGCAAGAACCCGGTGATGCGCGTCGAGCGAGGCGGCAAGTACCTCGCGATCGCGTCCGTGGGTGGCGCACCCAAGAACCCGGAGTGGTACCACAACTTCCTCGCTCACCCCGAGGTCGAGCTCCAGGACGGGCCCGAGGCCCACACGTACGTCGCGCGGCTGCTGACCGGCGCCGAGCGCGCGGACTGGTGGGAGTACGCCGTCGAAACCTGGCCGACCTACGGCGAGTACGAGAAGCGGACCGACCGGGAGATCCCGGTGTTCCTGTTGGAGCGGGTCGGCTGAGCGCTGGTCCTACTTCGCCCGCGCGATCGAGGCGGCCAGCCCGACCAGGTGACTCAACCGGGCCAGCTCGGAGTCGAGGAACTCCGGCCCACCCCGACGCCCGATGACCACGACGCGCGCATGACCGACCGGGGCGATGGCGACCAGGTCGTCGCCGATGGTCTGACGGTCGACGCTCGAGCCGGGCTTCAGATCGATCGACGTCGGCGCGCCCTCGCTGGCGTGCTCGATGTAGAACCCGCTCTCGATGACGGCGACCCGGGCGGCCCACTCACAGCGGAACGCCACCGGCAGCGTCTCGATCAGCGAGTCGAGGGCCGAGGACGGGTTGGCGGTCAGCGACTCGACCACCTCAAGGTCGGGGAACAGGTTGCCGCCGGCGAGGTAGCGGCTGATCCACAGCACCTTCACGCCGTCGACGGCGTTGCAGGCCGACACGACCGAGTCGGGCATGACGCCGTCGACCATGTCGAGGAGCACGTCGTCGACATCGGTGCCGTCGAGGCGCTTCTCGACGATCTCGATCGACTCGATGTCGCCCCCGGCCGCGCCGATGGCGGTCGCCAGCCGGCCCAGCGACCCGGGCACGTTGGGGAGCTCCACCCTCAGCAGCAGCATGCCTCGACCCTAACCACGTCTGACGACGGTCAGGTCTGGTTGCCCGCCTCGTGGGCGAGCCGGGCCGCGAGCCCACTGGCGCGCTGGGCCGGACGCTGCACGGCGAGGCGTACGGCGTCGGGCGTGGCGACCACGGTCACCTTCTGCTCGGCGCGGGTCAGCGCGGTGTACAGGAGCTCGCGCGTCAGCAGCCGAGAGTCGTCGGGAGGCAGGAGCACGGTGACCTCGGTGGCCTGGCTGCCCTGGCTCTTGTGCACCGTCATCGCGTGCATGGTCTCGACATCGGTGAGCCTCGAGGTGGCCAGGTCGCGATGGCCGCCCGGCACCGCGATCGCGGCCCGCACCCCGTCGTCGGTGGCGACGACGACGCCGGTGTCACCGTTGAACAGGTCGAGGCCGTAGTCGTTGCTGGTCAGCAGCAGCGGCCGCCCGGCGTACCACTCCTGCCCCCAGCCACCGCCGATCGGCAGCCCGGTGTGCTCGGCCAGCGATCTCTCGACCATGCGGTTCCAGTGGCCGACGCCCCAGGGGCCGTCGCGATGAGCGCAGAGCAGACGGTGTTGGTCGAGGATCTCGATCGCCTCGCTGGCAGCACTCGAGACCGCCGCGTCACGCAGGCGCAGCGCGTGGCGCACGAGTCGGTCGCGCAGCGACGCCAATACCGCGGGGTCGGACGCGTCGAGCAGCTCGACGTGGTCGCCTCCGGCCAGCATCAGGTCGAGTGCGCGGTCGGCGTCGCCGACCCGGACCGCCTCGGCCAAGCCGCCGATCTCGGGGCCGAACCGGTGCGACGTCTCGAGCGAGGCGACAGTGCTCGAGCCGCGCCGGGTCAGGCCGTCGACCAGGTCCGCGAGCACCGCGCCGGCCTCGACCGAGGCGAGCTGGTCGGGGTCGCCGGCGAACACCAGCCGGCAGTCGGACCGCACGGCCTCCACCAGTCGGGCCATCATCGTCAACGAGACCATCGACGTCTCGTCGACCACGATCACGTCGTGCGGCAGTCGGTTGCGCCGGTCGTGGCGGAACCGGTTACGACTGCCGCGCTTCCATCCCAGCAAGCGGTGCAGCGTCTGGGCCAGCGGCCGACCCACCGCGTCGCGGTGGCCGTCGAACGCCGGACCGGCGAGCGCTGTGCGGACCGCCTCCTGGAGCCGGGCGGAGGCCTTGCCGGTGGGGGCGGTGAGGGCGATGCGGAGCGGCCGGTCGGACTGGTCGGCCAGCAGGGTGAGCAGCCCCGCGACCGCAGTCGTCTTGCCGGTGCCCGGGCCGCCGGTGAGCACCGTCGTCCACTGCCGCGCGGCAGTCAGCGCGGCCGCGCGTTGTTCGGCGTACCGATCGTCGAAGAGAGTCGGGCCCAGGCTCTGCAGTCGCTCCTCGTCGACCGCGGGCGGTGGCAGCCGCAGCCGGGCGACGAGGTCGTCGCGCACCTGGCACTCCTCGCGCCAGTAGCGGTCGAGATACAGCACGTCTCCTTCGACCCGCACGACCCCGACCTCGGCGAGCCGACTCGCGGCCACTCGCTCCGCCCAGCCACCGCCCGGCCAGGCCAGGCCGTCGGGCAGCGGCTCGTCGACGAGCCCTCCCAGCCCGAGGCAGACAGATCCGTGGCGCAACGACCGCACGGCCAGGGCGAGGGCGAGCGCCACCTCGTCATCCGGTTCGGCGGCCAGGGCCTGGATCCGGTGGGCGGCGTGGGCGTCGGACGCCTCCACGACGCCGGCGGCGTTGAAGCGACCGAGTACGCCGGTCAGCGACAGCGCGAAGCGCCGATCCTGCGGATCCTCGGTCTCGAACGGCTCGATCATCTCGTGCCCTCCAGCAGGTCGCTGAGGTCGGTGACGAGCGCCGCCGGCGGTGACCAGTCGAAGACGCCGGCGACGTGGCCGTCCACGACCGGCGTCTCGGGGCCGCACATACCGCGGAGGAAGAGATAGAGGACGCCACCCAGATGTGTCGCGGGGTCGTACGCCGGGAGCCGCCACCGGAGGTACCGGTGAAGCACGACGGAGTACAGGAGCGCCTGGAGTGGGTAGTGGCTGTGCAGCATGGCACCCGCCATCTCGGCGCGCCCGTAGTCGGCCGACGTCAGCGGCGTCCCCGGCTCGCCGAGCAGGTTGGTCTTGTAGTCGACCACGACGTACCGATGGCCGTCCGCCCCGTCCGGCACGCGCAGGACTACGTCGATCGACCCGGACAGGTAGCCACGCATCGCCTGCTCGCCGAGCGGGCCAACGAGCTGGTCGGCGTACGACGCGAGCGGGTCGTCGGCAGGCAGGTGCCTGCGCAGCAACCCCGCCACATCTCCCAGCCGTACGCCGGCTCTCGCCGCCGCGGGCCGGTCGCCGCCGGTCAGTGGAAACTCGAAATCGAGTTCGCACAGCCGGTCGCGCATCGGGATGTCGACGAGCCGGAGGTTCGACGCGAGCGAGCCGAGCGACGTGTGCTGTGACGGCATCAGCGCTTCGGCGATCTCCTCGGCCTCGACGCTCACCGGCCACCAGTGGAGCTGCTCGCGGGCGCGGGTGACGAGGTCGGCGCGCAGGTCCGGCGCATCGGGGTCGGCCAGTTCGAGAACACCGTGGACCAGGCTGCCGAAGCTCGCGCCGGACGGAAGGTCGGCCATCGGGCTGATGACAGGCGACCTCGCGAGCAAGCTCGCTTCGGTCTCGCTGGGGCCGCTGCGCTCCGGCTCCGGGGGATCCCAGGGTCCTCGCTCGGGCTCGTCGTCCGTCGGCTCGACCTCGGGCTCGGAGCTCACCCCGGCCGGCTGCTCCCGCACGCGGATCAGCCCGGAGTAGGAGGTGCGCCGCCAGTCGGTGTCGACCTCGCGCTCGAAAACCCGCGCTGCGAGCTCGCCCACCGACCGGGCCGCGGTGGCGGGCGCGTCGTCCGCCACCACCGACAGCTCGGGCGCCGGACCACCGAGCTCGTCGAGGAGGCCCAGGACCTTGGTGGCGTACGCGTCATCCCTCACCCCTTGGCTGTCGGGCACGTCCACCTGCCCCGGCTGACGTCCGAACACCAGCCGATGAAGGCCGCCGTCGGGAGTGTTGCGGGTCGGTGCCCACCAGGTGACGACCTGTGACTGGGCGCGGGTCAGGGCGACATAGAGGTCGCGCAGCTCCTCGCCGGCCTCCTCGCTCAGGTGGGTCTGCTCGTGCTCGGACCACCGACTGCCGGCCCCAGCCACGTCCACCATGCGCGTACCGAGCTCGTCGTGGTACCGGGCGACGTCCACCGACCGGACGAAGTTCATCGAGGCGAAGGGCAGATGCACGACGGGGTACTGCAGGCCCTTGCTCTGGTGGACCGTCGTGATCTGCACCGCGGCGGCGTCGCTGTCGAGGCGGCGTACGCGCTCGGAGGCGACGTTCTCGCGCTCGGACCTCAACCACTCCAGGAGCCCGGTCAGCCCGAGGGACTCGCGCCGCGCAGTCTCGTGCAGCGTCTGGGCGAGATGCCGCAGGTCGGTCAGCAGCCGTTCACCCCCGACCTTTCCGAGCACCCGGGCAGTGAGCCCCCTCTCCTCGGTCGCCTCGAAGAGCGCGGCCACCCCGCGGCCGCGCAGGAGCAGCGCCCAACCGCGCAGCCGGTCGGACAGCTCGTCGGTGAGCTCCTCGCCGCCGGCGTCGAGCTCGGTGAGGGTGCGGCCGAGGAACGACGTGAGCGCGGCGGCCCGGACCCGCGCAGACCGGTGCGGCTGCTCGAGCGCCTCGAGCAGGCAGAGCCACTCGTCACCGGCCGGTGAGGTGAGCAGCTTGGTGCCGCCTCCGACGACGGCCGGGATGCCGCGGTCGGCGAGCGCCGCGCGGACCAACTCCGCATGCGACCACTCGCCGACCAGGACCGCGACGTGCCGGGCGGCGATCGGCTCGTCGTCCCACGTCGCGTGCGAGGCGAGGAGGGTCGCGATGTCCGCGGCGCAGTCGGCGGCGATGTGCCGACGGGCGTCGTCGGCCCGAATCAGTCCACGCGCCAGCTTGAAGCCGCGCCGCTCGACCTGCCGCAGCCGGAACGGCGCCGGGAACGGGGCGCCCGCCAGCCGCGAGCCCGGGTGAGCGGCAGTGACATCCCGGACGACGATCCGCGGGTCACCCAGGGCGGCGCCGCGGAGCGCGACCTGGAGCCGATCGACGAGGTCGGCGTCGCTGCGACGGTTGGTGTCGAGGGTCGCCCGGGTCGTCGCGGTCGCGGCGGCCGCCAGGTAGGTGATGACATCGCCGCCACGGAATGCGTAGATCGCCTGCTTCGGGTCACCGATCAGCACCATCGTGGCGTGACCCGAGAACGCGCGGTCCAGCACCTCCCACTGCTTGGGGTCGGTGTCCTGGAACTCGTCGACCAGCACGATCCTCCAACGCTGCCGCATGCGCTGGCGGGCCGGGGCGTCGTCGTCGGTGAGTGCGGCGGCGAGCCGGCCGAGGAGGTCGTCGTACGACAGGATCCCGAGCCGCCGCTTGCGTCGCTCGATCTCGTCCCGCACCTCGTGCGCGAACGCCACCCGGGCGCCGGCCTCCGACTCGGCGTCATCGGCGGCGGCCAGCTCGGCGTGCGCATCGCCCACCACGATGCGGGCCAGTGTCAGGGCCACCGCGCGACCGAACGGCGGGTCGTCCGCCAGGTGTCCGAAGCGGCGGAGGTAGACATCGTCGACCACCTCGACGACCAGGTCATCCAGCGACTCGACCAGGGCCGCACCGGTGTCGGTGTCGCCGGCCACACCGAGCGAGCGCAGCACGGTCTGGCAGAACTGGTGGGTCGTCGCAATGGTCGCGGCGTCGAACGACGCGAGCGCATCGCGGAGTCGGCGGTGGCGCAGCTCGACGTCCTTCTCCAGCAGCGAGGCGATCACCGGGTGGTCGCGGTCGGCGGCCTCCGGGTCGGCCAGGGCTCGCTCGGCGTGCACCAGCTGGTCGCGCACGCGCTCGCGCAGCTCTTGGCTCGCGGCCCGGCCGAACGTGATGACCAGCAGCTGGTCGAGCGGTACGCCCTGCTCGGCGACGTACCGCGCGACGAGGGCGGCGACGGTGAAGGTCTTGCCCGTCCCGGCGCTGGCCTCGAGCAACGTCGTCCCGGTAGGGAGCGGACCGGCGAGGTCGAAGGACTCCATCAGTGAGGTCACCAGCGATCACCAGCTCCCCTGCTCCGCCTCGATCAGCGGGCTCCACACGCGCATCGCGAGCGCACCGAACCGGCCGGTCTCGCCCGGGAACTCCTCGCCGGGTGAGGGGACGTCGCGGACCTCGGGCGGCTCCTCGAGCCGGCCCCAGATCTTGAGCGCCGCGGTCTCGGACTGCTCGCCGGGGAACTTGGAGTCCTTCCAGTCGTAGCCGGCCTTGACCAGGGCGTCGGGCACGTCGGCGTGGCTACGTCGCGCCCGGGCGTAGCCGAGCGAGGCCTTGAGCGGCAGGGGCAACGGCGCCCGCAGGCCCTGGTCACGCAGGGCGACGAGGTCGCGCAGGACTCCATGCGCCGCGTGATCGAGCGGCCCCAGGAACGACGTGGCGACGGCGTCGCGGGAGCGGCTGTGGGGTCGCCCGAGGGTGTGGGCGGTCCAGTTCCGGTCCTCGTCGGACACCGTGAGGGCGAGCAGCTGGACCCACGAGGCGATGCGGTGCTTGGCGCCGAGCCGGGAGTAGTGGACCGGGACGAGCCGGTCGCCGTACACCTCGGGCACGGTGCCGACCAGCCGACGACCGCGGCCGAGGTCGACGGCCACATCGACTGCCCGGGGTGGCGTCATTCGCAGCTCGGCGGCCGCCACCTGCAGGGGACCTGCCCGGTCGATGATCTGGCCCAGCATCCGCCAGCCGAGCTGACCGGGTGGCAGCTCGCCGCGGCGCCACTCGCGCTGCTTCACCATGGCCGGGTCGAGGCCGGCGAGCAGGTCGGCCAGCACTCGGTCGCCGACCGCCCACTGGGCCAGGTTGTCGATCTCGACGGGGAGGGCGTCCTCGGGTTGGTCCTCGTCGGCGGGCAGACTCACGTCGACGCCGTCGCGACCCAAGAAGCCCTTGATCGGGTCAGCCCAGAACCGCACGAGATCGGCCAGCGCCACGTCCCCTGGTGTGGCCGTGCCGAGCGGGCCGTCGAGGAACGACACCGGGGCCGATCTCGGAGCCGCCGCCGCCCGTGCGCCTGCGGCGGCAGCCGCATCGAAGGAGAACGTCGTGCCCGGCACGAGATCGCCGCACGAGACATTCCTCGCGTCGAACGGCTGCAAGGGGTGGCGGACGGTGACGGCCTCGGACACCGACCGTTGGTCGCCCGTGGACGCCGTCGTGTCGAGGGCGTCCAGCACCTCTCCCAGGGGTACGGCGGGCGGTCGCGGCTGTCCGGAGAACTCGTTCGCGCCGGTGTAGGTGACCACCAGCGTCTGGGTCGCGGCGAGAATCGCGTCGAGCAGGAGCTGCCGGTCCTCGCTCCGCGCGTCGCGCTCGCCGGTCAGCGGATCGCGGGCGAGTACGTCGTCGCCGTCGACCGAGCCCTGGCGCGGGAACACCCCGTCGTCGAGGCCGAGCAGGCACACCACGCGGTGAGGCACCGAGCGCATCGGCACCATCGTGCAGACGGTCAGCGTGCCCGTGCGGAAGTTGGCCCGCGTCGGTCGACCGGCCAGTCGGTCGGACAGCAGCGCCCGCACGTCCGGCAGGCGCAGCTCGACCTCGCCGAGACCGGCTGCCGCGCGGCGGACGCGGCCGAGCTCGCGCTGCACCTGTCCCGGCTGCCAGCCGTCGAGCGACGACACCGCCGTCAGCGATGCGACACCGTCGTCGAGTGCCACCAGCCAGTGATCGAGCGCATGGGTGCCGGTGAGCCGGTCGGTCGCCGCGCGCAGGCGGTCGACGTACTCCGTGAGGCGGCCGACAAGGTCGACCTGCGCGCTGCCGACGTCGTCGAGCGGGAGCGCACGGTCGAGCCAGGCGGAGGAGTCGTCGGACAGGGCGACGCCGGTGAGGAGCCGGTCCAGTCCGAACTCCCAGGTGTTCGCGACGTAGGCGTCGAGGCCGTAGTCGGCGCGGTGGTGGGCGTCGAAGGCCCACCGAACCCCGGAGTCGCGGGCCCAGATGTCGAGCTGCTCGAGGTCGTCGTCGCTGAAGCCGAACCGTCGCCGGACCGGCTCGGCGCGGGCGAGGTCGAGCACCTCGGTCGCGGGCGCGCGACCGCCCGCCACATCGAGGAGGGCCCGCGCCACCGCGAGCAGCGGGTTGGTCTGCACCGGCGAGCGGTCGGCCAGTCGCACGCGCAGCCGATGGGCCGGATGGCCGGAGTCGCCGACGACGTCGCCGAGCCCGAACCCGGCCTCGATCAACGGTGCGTAGGTGTCGATGTCGGGGCACATCACGAGCACGTCGCGTGGCTCGAGCGCCGGGTCGTCGGCGAGCAGGCCGAGCAGCACCTCGCGGAGTACGTCGACCTGCCGGGCGACACCGTGGCAGGCGTGCACCTGGATCGACCGGTCGCCAGGGGCGAGCGTGCGCCCCGCGGGACGGGGATCGTCGGCGGAGATGTCGGCCTGCAGCCACCCGAGCAACGTCTCGGGCGGTGAGGTCAGGGGCTCCTCGGCGTCGGTCGCCGGCTCGGCGAGCGCCAGCGCCCCTTGGAGCTCCCGGGTGTCGCGTCCCAGGCTCGACAGCAACGGATGGCGGACGACCTGGTGGCTGTCGTCGGCGGTGCGCTCGACGGCGCCGCGGCGACTGCCGAGTGCGGCCCACAGCGCCGGAGACGGGTGTGGCAGCCAGATGTGGACGTCGCGTTCGGCCGCCAGGGCTGCGAGCAGGTCGATCTCGGTCACCGACAGGCGCGTGTGGCCGAACAGCGAGAGCCTCGTCGGGAGGTCGAACGCCTCGGGGTCCTCGCGCACCATCTCGACGGTGCGCTGGTGGCGTTCGACCGGCGAGGGGGCGTCGACCCGGTCGACGAGTCGGCGCCAGAGCTCGGGCTGCCAGCCCAGGTCGGAGGCGAGCGGTCGGCCCGTGCCGTCGGTGTCGCGGCCCTCGGACCAGTCGGTGACCAGCGACGGCCGCTGTCCGGCGTACGACGCGAAGAGGCCGGCCAACCGGCGGGCCACGGAGAAACGCCGGCCGATTCGGAGGTCGGCCTCCTCACCGGACAATCCGTGCCCGAGGTGCCGCGCGAGGGTCTCGGCCCACGGCTCGTCGAGGCAGCCATCGAGCACCTCCAGCAGCGGCCAGGCGAGAGCATCCGGAGCCCACGGGTCGTCGTCGCGAGTGCCCGTGATCTCGGCGATGAGCGACCCCGGCGAGCGGAACCCGACGGCCGCACACACGCCGTCGCCCGTCGCTCCGGCTCCCAGCACGTGTGACAGCCGCTGACTCAGCCACCGCTCCATCCCACGCGCGGGTACGACGACCAGCTCGCTCGCGAACGGGTCTGGCAACGGCGTCGAGAGGAGCCGGCCGAGCCCGTCCGCCAGCGCGTCAGCGCGGACCGCTCGGTGCAGGTGGAGGCTCACGGGACGACCCTAGGCCGCGGCTCCGACGAGCCCGTTCACACACCACGACCCCCGCATCCCGCGACTGCGTGGGTCGTGGTGGGGAGCGGATCGCAGATCGCTAGTAGTAGCGGCGGCGGGTGCCACCGACCGGAACGAAGTTCAGGACCAGCCCGACGATGACCAGGATCAACCCGATGATCCACAGGATCGAGATCGAGGCGATCAGGCCGATGATCAGCAGGATCAGTCCGAGGATGACCATTGCGGAACCACACCTCCCTTTTCAGTCCACGGAGACAACAGGTCGGACCCTTCCTGCGCCCAGGGACCGGCGATACACCCTTATAGGTGAGCACGAGGGGGACCCCCCACCGCCTACAGTTCGGGCCGTGGCCATCCGACTCGCGATCGTCAACGACTACGAAGTTGTCGTTCACGGCCTCGCCTCGATGCTGCGGTCCTACAGCGACCGGGTCGAGGTGGTCGAGGTCGACGTCAACGCCCACCCCGTTTCGTCGGTGGACGTCGCGCTCTTCGACACCTTCGCGCAGAGCTTCCGCGACCGTGCGCGTATCGCGCGGCTGGTCTCGGACCCGAGGATCCGCAAGGTCGTCGTCTACACCTGGAGCGCAGATGACCCAGCCGTCGGGCAGGACCGGGTGCCGGGCATCGCGGCGTACGTCAGCAAGCGGCTGCCCGCCGCGGACCTGGTCGACACGATCGAGCGCATCCACACCGGAGACCCCGTGCGGCTACACGACCCCGGGCACGGGCCGCTGGTCGGCGGCGACTGGCCTGGTCGCGAGGAGGGGCTCACGGCTCGGGAGTCCGAGGTGTTGTCGCTGATCACGCAGGGCTACTCCAACAACGACATCGTCGACACCACGATGCTGTCGATCAACTCGATCAAGTCCTACATCCGCTCGGCGTACCGGAAGATCGGCGTCACGTCGCGATCGCGGGCGATCCTCTGGGGCATCGACCACGGCTTCCAGCCAGACCGGGCCCGGTCCACCGGAGACGAGCTGTCCTCCCACGCGCGGTAGCCGAGACGAGGAGGGCTGGCATGGCGCCACCCGACGAGGGGACCGACCACCGCGACGGTGAGGACGACCGAGATGAGTCGGAGAGCGAAAGGCTCGACCGCAACTGGGACGAGCTGCTCCAGGAGCTGCGGATCACCCAGACCGGGCTCCAGCTGCTGTCCGGCTTCCTGCTGACCCTGCCCTTCACCCAGCTCTTCCCGACTCTGGACGACGGTCAGACATGGCTCTACCTGGCGCTCGTCGTCATCGCCGGCACCGCCGTCGGTGTGAACATGACGCCGATCATGCTGCACCGCCGCGTCTTCCGTGAGCAGCTCAAGGACCGAGTGGTGGCGGTGGGCCACGCGATGATCCAGGTGGTGATGGCTGCGATCGCGCTGCTGATCGTCGGCATGGCCGTGCTGATCTTCTCGGTGGTGGTGTCGTGGACGGCCGCTCTCATCGCCGGCGGGGCGCTCGCCCTCGTGCTCGGCACCCTGCTCGGAGTCGTTCCGAAACGCCTCGAATCCCGGTGACGCCCGTGGCCTAGCCTGCGGCCATGTCAACGCTGTCACAGCTGCGCAGCCGGTCGGCAGCCGTCGTCGCCTCCGCTCTGGTGCTCACCGCAGGCATCCAGCTCAGCCAGGCCCTGGCCGCACCGCAGGCTCCACAGTCACCGGTGACGGTGACCCGAGAGCCACTCGCGAGCGCCGGCCACCCGCGCGGAGCCGACCACCGCACGCTCGGCCTGTCACGCGTCACGATCATGCCGGGGTCGAAACTCGCGCTGCACCATCACCCGGGCACCCAGATCGGGTACGTCGAGCGGGGCGTCCTCACCTACACCGTGGAGGAGGGCCACGCCCGGCTGATGGCGGGCACCGGCGACGACCCGCGGCTGGTCCGGGTCATCCACGCCGGCGAGACCGCCCGGGTGCATCCCGGGCAGTGGCTGGTCGAGCAGCCGACCGACCACCACCACGCGGCCAACAAGGGGACCGTCCCCGTGGTGATCTATCTGGCGACGCTGCTCAAAGACGGCGAGCCGGCGTCACTGCCGGGCTGAGCCTCCGAGCCGCGGGCGGGCAGCAGCATGCGCGTACACAGGAGCAGCCACAGCCCCGCGTAGACGAAGGCCGTCACCACGTCGCTGACGTGGTGCGCGCCGACGTACAGCCGCGACAACATGGTGTACGCCGGGATCGCCACCAGCAGCACGAGCACCCACCGAGCAACGCGGGTGTAGGCCCACAGCAACGCGGCGAGCACGCCGCCGATCGCGGTCGCCGTGCCGGTGTGACCGGACGGGAAGCTGGCATCCGGGACCAGCCCCGGCTGCAGGATGGGGACCGGCGGTCGCTGGCGCGGGTCCAACGTCGTCCCGGCGAGGTAGAAGAGGCCGAGGCCGGCGTCGAACACCCCGACGAAGACCAAGGGCCACCACGTCCGCTTCCAGACGGCGAACGCGATCCCGAGCCCGGCCAGGACAACCACCCCGGTCACGGTCTGCCCGAGCAGCGTGCCGACATCGGCGACGTGGGTGAGGGTGCCTGTCCGCTGGTCGGCGAACCAGCGGTTGACGTCGTTCTCACCGCGCATCGCCGACCTCAGCGCGTGGGTGAGCACCCAGCCCACCGCGACCACGGCAGCGCACAGCACGGCGAGTCCGAACACCAACACGACGACCGTGCGGCCGAGCGGTCGACCGGTCGGCGGAGAGAATCTGGACGGGGACATGGGCCGGACGCTCGCACCGACCGGGCCGGCCGTCTTCACCGCGAGGGGTGACCCCGTGCCGACCAATCCGGTTGAGGTGCCCGTCGTAGGTCGGCACAGTGACCCCATGACGTCGTTCATCTCCCATACGACCATCGACTGCCGCAACGCCTACGAGCTCTCCGAGTGGTGGAAGCCCGTACTCGGGTACGCCGACCTCGAGGGCGACCCCAACGAGCCCGGCCACGAGGAGTGCATGATCTGTGACCCGGAGACCGGTCACCTGGTGCTGTTCATCGAGGTGCCGGAGACCAAGTCCGGGAAGAACCGGATGCACTTCGACCTGATGCCGCGCGAGGGCACACGCGACGAGGAGCTGGCTCGGCTCCTCGCTCTGGGCGCGACGGAGGTCCACGACTTCCGCGACAACTGGGGGCCGGGCACCGGCTGGGTGGTACTGGCAGACCCGGAGGGCAACGAGTTCTGCATCCTGCGGTCGAAGGGCGAGCAAGACGCCGCGCGGGCAGCGCGTGAGGCGAGCGGTGATTCGGCCTGACGCCGACGGGAACAGATGGCGCGCCCGGAGGTATTCGAAACCCCAACCTTCTGATCCGTAGTCAGATGCTCTATCCGTTGAGCTACGGGCGCAGCGTCCGCGCCACGTGGAAGCCGTGACGAGGACTGGTCGAGGATAGCCGACCCCCTACGGCGCCTCGAAATCGGTTGAGAAGCCGCCTGAGCAGGCTGTTCGTCGCCCGCGAGCACCGGCACGGGTACCCCCATACGGGGGATGCGTGAGTACGCCGAGCGCGAGAACGTCAAGGGGTGTGACGGGGACCACGATGCCTTGATCGATCCAATATGTCAGGACTCCTGACACCGGTAACGTCCCCGGCACACGTCGGGCGACAACGACGCCGGCCGATTCGCAGACAACTTCACGTTCACCCCGTCGCAAGACGGACCGGTGGCCCTTCTCGGGCCCAGAGGCACCCTACCGACCCAATGGCCACCGCGACGTACGGAAGGACAGCACCACAGATGACAGCCGATACGCAGACCCGACCCACCGCGCAGGACGACTCGGAGCAGGCCCCCACGACCCACCAGGGCATCCTCGACTTCGTCGCCGAGGTCGCCGCGATGACCACGCCCGATCGGGTCCACTGGTGCACCGGCTCAGACGAGGAGTGGACCGAGCTCACCGACGCCCTGGTCGCGGCTGGCACCTTCACCCGCCTCGACCCCGCCAAGAAGCCCAACTCCTTCTGGGCTCGCACCGACCCCACGGACGTCGCCCGGGTCGAGGACCGCACCTTCATCTGCTCCCGCGAGGAGAAGGACGCCGGGCCCACCAACAACTGGATGGACCCAGACGAGATGAAGGACCTCATGCGCGGGCTGTACGCCGGCTGCATGACGGGCCGGACCATGTACGTCATCCCGTTCGTGATGGGTCACCTCGAGGCCGAGAAGCCGATGTTCGGCGTCGAGATCACGGACTCGGCGTACGTCGTGGTCTCGATGCGGGTCATGGCCCGCATGGGCACCAACGTCCTGCGCCGGATGGAGGAGCTCGATGCGGCCGGAGAGACCGTGCAGTGGGTGCCGGCCCTGCACTCCGTCGGCATGCCGCTCGAGGACGGCCAGCCGGACGTCTCCTGGCCGTGTAACGACACCAAGTACATCGTGCAGTTCCCCGAGGAGCGGGCGATCTGGTCCTACGGCTCGGGCTACGGCGGCAACTCGCTGCTGGGCAAGAAGTGCTACGCCCTGCGGATCGCGAGCGTGATGGCCCGCGACGAGGGCTGGCTCGCCGAGCACATGCTGATCCTCAAGCTCACCTCGCCGCAGGGTGTCACCAAGTACGTCGCGGCGGCGTTCCCCAGCGCCTGCGGCAAGACCAACCTCGCCATGCTCGCGCCCACGATCCCCGGCTGGAAGGTCGAGTCGCTCGGTGACGACATCGCCTGGATGCGCATCGGCGACGACGGACGGCTGTGGGCGGTCAACCCGGAGTACGGCTTCTTCGGCGTCGCACCCGGCACCAACCAGCACACCAACCCGAACGCCGTGGCCACCCTTGCCCGCGGCAACTCGGTCTTCACCAACGTCGCGTTCACCGAGGACGGCGACGTGTGGTGGGAGGGCATGGAGAACACCCCCGCCCACGCCACCAGCTGGAAGGGCGAGCCGTGGACGCCCGACAGCGAGGAGCTGTCCAGCCACCCGAACAGCCGCTACTGCACGCCCATCAAGCAGTGCCCGATCCTCGCCCCCGAGTACGACGACCCCCGCGGCGTCCCGATCGACGCGATCCTGTTCGGCGGTCGGCGTAAGACCACGATCCCGCTGGTGACCGAGGCCCGCGACTGGACCCACGGCACCTTCATGGGCGCCACGCTGAGCTCCGAGACGACGGCTGCGGCCGTCGGCCAGGTGGGCGTGGTACGTCGCGACCCGATGGCAATGCTGCCGTTCATCGGCTACAACGCCGGCGACTACTTCAACCACTGGATCACCGTCGGCAAGGAGAACGACGCTTCCAAGCTGCCGCGGATCTTCTACGTCAACTGGTTCCGCCGCGGCGACGACGGCGACTTCTTGTGGCCGGGCTTCGGCGAGAACAGCCGGGTGCTCAAGTGGGTGATCGAGCGGATCGAGGGCCAGGCGGCCGCCGTGGAGACCCCGATCGGTCACGTGCCGACGCCGGAGTCGCTCGACACCGAGGGGCTCGACATGACCGAGGCCGAGCTGGCCCAGGCACTCGCGGTCGACGTCGAGGAGTGGAAGGCCGAGATCCCGCAGATCCAGGAGTGGTTCGAGAAGTTCGGCGACCAGCTGCCGGCCGTCCTCTGGACCGAGCTGGACGGGCTCAAGTCGCGCCTGGGGATGTAACGCCGAGGGCGTGAACCGGGCGTCGGCCCCGACGTGGCGGTGCGCCATCACAGTCGCGTCGATCCTGACGGAGACTGTGATGGCCCCACACGCGATGTGCGACGATGCATGCGTGGGGCAAGGTGAGAGCGCGACCGGTGGCAGACCTAGGTCCTGAGGAGCGGAAGCTCTTCGAGTCCTTGGCGACGCCCCTCTATGAGGAGACGGCACTCAGTGGTGGCCTCAAGGAGGACGATCCCCGGATCGCCGCGGACGGGGAGCTGCACGAGGCGCTGCAGCTCCTGATCTCGTTGAACCTCCTGGTCCACGACCACGAGAACGCCGTGTACGTGCCGGTGGACCCGACCACGGTGCAGTCGCACCTCGTGGGCCCGATGAGCCAACGCGGCGTCGAGCTGCTGGGCGAGTCGTCGGCGTGGGCGCGCGCGTTCGGCGGCCTGTCACAGGCCTGGCGGCGCTCGCCCACCGCCGTACGCGGTCCGATCACCGAGTTCCACGGGCGAGCCATCCAGCCCTTCATCAACGGCGCTGTGGCCGAGGCGGAGCAGGAACTGCTCACGGCCCAGCCCCAGACCGGCCGCGAGCGGTTCAGCCTGAAGGCGGCCGCGGGCCGCGACAAGGCCGCCATCGACCGCGGCGTACGCATGCGCACCCTTTACCAACACAGTGCGCGCCGGCACGCGCTCACCCGTGAGTATGTGGCCGAGGTCAGCGCCGCGGGCGCCGAGGTGCGTACGCTCGACGAGTTCTTCAACCGGATGATCGTGGTCGATCGACGGCTGGCGATCATCCCCGGCCCGACCAGCGACAACACCGCCATCGCCGTGCAGGAGCCGGCCCTCGTCGCCTACCTCGTGGACGTCTTCGAGCGCGCGTGGGAACGGGCTCGGGCGTTCACGAACACCGAGCGGACGATGCTGAACGACATCGCACGCGAGCAGCGCGCGATGACCATCCGGATGCTGATCGAGGGTCACTCGGACCCGGTCAGCGCGAAGCGGCTGGGCGTGAGCGCCCGCACCTTCGCCGGCTACGTCGCCGACCTCAAGGCGGAGTACGACGCGGACACCAGGTTCCAGCTCGGCTACACGATGGGACAGGTGGGGGTCTCGGGCAACGAGGACGAGTGACCTTCGGTAGCCCATGCATGGCACGGCCCAGGAGCGGTACTCCCGGGCCGTCGTGGTGACTTTCCTCATGCGAGCAGGCGCCGCGGCATGGGGTCCGGGCGCCGGTGCTCACGTGTGGTGGGGACCGACTATTTCTGTCCCGCCTTGGCACAGGCTCCGCACGGCCAGTTGGTGTCATAGGCGTGCGCTGGAGCCGTGATGCCGATCGCGCCGACGCCGAGAACCGCCGCGGCAAGCGTCAGGGCCGCCTTCCGCATCATGTTCATGAGTTACATCCTCCCGGGGGTTGGGCCTCGTGGTCACCCTGTACCCATTCTCGGGGTGCGGCTCACGGCATGACACAGCGGCGGTGGCTCATATAGTTGCAATGCACTTTCCTGCAACCCCGAGTTTGGGAAGCCATCGCGCATCCCTGACCTCCACCGTACGTCACAGCCGCGGCGATCGGCAGAGCCATCGACAGAGCCATCGACAGAGCATCGACAGGGTCGCCGGCGGCGGCAGGTCCGGCGAGTCGTCGCGGGGTGCGTCAACCGCACCGGCCCCGAGACTTCACCCAGCGGCGCCGCATCGCAGCGGACCAGAAAGCGACGGAGGAGACATGACGGCGTACTGGATCAACACGTTCCGATCGGTGAGCGACGAGGAGCGGCTCGCCACCTACATCGAGCTCGCGGGCCCGGCGATGTTGGCCGGCGGTGGCCGCTTCCTTGCCCGCGGGCTTCCGGCCGCAGCGTTCGAGACCGGGACCCTGGACCGCATCACGCTGATCGAGTTTCCCAGCGTGGAGGCCGCGGTCGCGACCTACCGGAGCCCGGCCTACCAGGAGGCGCTGCGGGTCCTCGGCGACGCCGCCGAACGAGACATCCGGATCATCGCGGCAGCCACCTGACGTCGACCTCGCCGGCGCACATGAAGGCCCCGTCCGACCCGGTCTCCCGGGCCGATCGGGCCTTCACCGAGCGCTCACCCGAGCATCGGCCAGCACGACGGCCGACCATCGGTGAGCACCGGCTGGCGGAGGCGGCGGGATTTGAACCCGCGAGAGGGATGAACCTCAACCCGCTTAGCAGGCGGGCGCCATAAACCGGACTAGGCGACGCCTCCCATCAGCCCGCACAGGTTACAAGGAGTCGCGGGCGGCCACCCAAATCACGACTCGGGCGCCTCACCGGGGGCGGGATCGCCGGGCGTGTGCGCGTCCCGCACCCGTCGGCGTACGTCGTGCGCGAAGGCGTCGGGGTCGCCGGCCAGGGCCGCCATCGGCAGCCGCGTCACCCGCCGGTCGCGGAGGTGGAGCACGAGACAGGGTCGGCCCGCCGGGCTGGCCGCCACCACCTCGTCGACCTCGCTCCAGGACGCCGTGCGGGTCCCGACGCCGCCGAGCAGCCGTACGGCGTACCCCTCGTCGGTGAGCCGCACCGCTCGGGCCAGCCGGAGTAGGTACCACGCCCACAGTCCGACGAGCAGGATCCCGACGACGGCGAGGCCGTCCGCGAGCCACCAGCCGATGCCGGTGACAGCCGCGAACAGGGTCGCGATCACGACCAGAACTGCGAGGGTCACCAGGCTCCGACCGACCAACCTGGCGCCCAGCGCCGGCGCGAGGCGGTAGGTCGTGGTCGGGGTTCGCACCGGGCCGCTCACCGGGTCATTCAACTGAAACCGTCGCCGGACAGGCCAATCGGCACGGTTCCCGGCCTTGTCGCGGTCGCCCGGAGGGTCCACAGTTGACGCAAGGTGACACCCCCCATCACGAGCTGCCGGCATTCGGGAGGTCCCCATGACGGCGATCCACGCCTCGCTCGACGACCTCCTGCGGCCTGAGTACGACCGCGAGAACCCTGGCGCCTGGCGCTGGTCCGTACGCCGCCAGCTCGTCCCGGTGCGTGACCGGCTGCTCCGCGAGCACCCCGACCGGCGCGAGGCCTGGCTGTCCGCACGAGCAACGCGGGCCCTCCGCGAGCGTGACGAGCTGCTCGCCCGACTCAACGGCCTCACCTCGCAGGTGATGGTGGCCGCCGACCTCGGCGACCTCGCCGACCGGCTCAGCCGCCTCCTGGCCGACATCGAGCACCACCACCAGCGTGTCCACGATCTCGCCTACGACGACGTGGAGCTGGAGATCGGCGGCTCGGAGTAGTCCCAGCACCACCACCTAGACTCCTCCCCGGTGCCGGCCCGTCGCAGGGTCGCGCTCGGAGGGGTGCCGGAGTGGCCGATCGGAACCGCCTTGAAAGCGGTCGCTGGCAGAGATGTCAGCCGCGGGTTCGAATCCCGCCCCCTCTGCCGAGAAGGTCAGCGAGGAGCGGTCAGCTCGACCAAGACGTCGCCCTCTTGGACGACGTCACCGGGGGCGACCTTGATCGCCGAGACGACTCCGGCGAACTCACTGAGCACCGGGATCTCCATCTTCATGGACTCCAGCAGGCACACCGGGTCGCCCGCATCGACCTGGTCGTCGACGACGACCTCGACCACGATCACGTTGGCCACCATCTCGGCCAGGACCTGGATCGTCTGCTCACGCGCCACATTCCGAACTTAGTGGATACCCCGGGGTACGCCGTGCTGGTGGCTGGTCACCACAGGGCATGGGTACGACCGGGCTCTGGGCGGACCGTGGTGACCTCGTCGATCTCCGCCTGCCGCCGCCCGCGGGCGCTCCCGCGGCCGCTGAGCCGCAGGTCGATGCGGATCAGCACGAACCCGAGGACGAGCCCGATGACGACGCCGTACCCGGTCGCGAGGCTGACCTCGACCACAGTCCGGCCCGGGTCGACGAGGGCGTACGCGACAGGCGCGGTCAGGGCGATCCCGAACGCACAGACCCACCACCCCTGACGGCGGCGCGCGCGCATGTGGGTCCCCCAGGTGAGAGCGGGAACGCCGAGCAACGCGATGATCGGGCGCGGGAAGGCACCGAGGTTGTGGTGGCTCCACCGGACCGCATCGTCGAGGGTCTCGACAAGGCTGTGGGTGCCGTAGCGCTGCAGGAGCTCGGCGTAGCCGACGGTGAGCGCGAGCATCACGCTGCCGGCCACCACGGTGACGATCCCGCGGGTGCCGAGACCGTGTAACCCGGAACCGAGGCGGTACACCGTCAGGAACGACGCGATCAGGGAGAGGCCGAGCACGGTGTACTCGAACCGGTGCAGGTCGACGACCGGGGCCCAACCGAGCACCGCCAGCGAGCCGATCGCCGCCACGAGCAGGGCGACCATCGTCTCGCGCACGGCGGCGATGAAGCTGCCCGCCGGCACCGTCACCATCACCGCGAACACCGCGGTCAGCACCGCCGTCACGACCGAGGCCCCGCTGCGCAGTGCGTTCTCGTCGACGGCGACCACGCCGCCGCCGAGGACGAGGGCCAGCAGGGAAAAGATCACCGGCCGGCCGCCGGTGCGCGCCGCCAAGCCCCAGGCGTAGGCCGTGCTGGTGGCAACCGCCCCGACATCGGCGAGCCAGTCGCCGACGTACCCCAGCAGAGCCGCGACGAGCGCCGCCGCCGAGGCGAGCACCACGAGCAGCCAGGCGAAGAAGCCCAGCCCGTGCCTCGCACGAGCGGCGAAGGTGCGACGCGACGGATCGTCCGCCACTCGACCGGGGCGGCGTTCCGCCCGCCGGCGAGGGGCAGCGCTGGACACGGACGGTCAGGCTACAGGCGGCGGTTGGCCAGCGACGGGTTGGTGCGGCGGGCCTCGGCCACCGTCGCCGGGTCGAGCTCGACGGTGAGGATCTCGGCATCGTCGCCGCCCTCGACCAGCACGTCCCCGAGCGGGCCGACCACCATCGAGTGGCCGGAGTAGCGGGGTGGCGGCTGACCGACGCCGACGACGTACACGGTGTTCTCGATCGCCCGCGCTCGCAGCAAGGTCGTCCAGTGGTCGACCTTGCGCGGTCCGGCGACCCAGGCCGCCGGCACCACGATGATCTCGGCCCCGGCGTCGACGAGACGTCGGGCGAGCTCGGGGAAGCGGAGGTCGTAACAGGTCATCAGGCCGACTGTCGTCCCGTCGAGATCGAACGTCGCGGGTGCGATCGGGCCGGCCGCCAGCACGTCGGACTCGCGGTAGCCGAACGAGTCGTAGAGGTGGATCTTGCGGTAGTCGAGGTGGGCGCTGCCGCGCACGACCACGGTGTTGTACGGCGTTTCCGCGGTCTGCTCGAACATCCCCGCAACCACCGTGGCGCGGCGAAGCGCGGCCACCCGCTCGACCTCGGCAGCGAACGCCCCGTCGACCGCCTCGGCGTACGGCGTGAGGTCGGAGCCCGGTTCGCCGAAGTCCCGGGCGAACGCCTCGGGCAGGACGACCAGGTCGGCGCCGTCGGGCACCACCGCCTCCAGCCGGCCGCGGTTGTCCGACGGTTCGAGCGTCGACGCCTCCTGCACGAGCACCACCTGCATGGCCCCAGACTGCCACCATGCCCCACGATGGAGCCGTGACATGGGCCGCGGTGATCCTGACCGGAGGCCGGGCGCAACGACTGGGTGGCACCGACAAGGCCGCGCTCGAGCACCAGGGGCGGACGCTGCTCGAGCACGCGCTCGCCGCGGTCGCGGACGCCGCCGAGACCGTGGTCGTCGGGCCGGACGTGATGACGCCGCGCCCGGTGACGTTCGCCCGCGAGTCGCCAGCCGGCGGCGGCCCGCTGGCCGGCTTGGCGGCCGGGGTCACCGCCCTCGAAGGACACCACGAGTGGGTCGTGGTGCTGGCCGTCGACATGCCTCACGTCGGCGCCGACACCGTGGCGCGCCTCCTCGCCGCGGCCGAGGGCGTCGACGGTTCGTGGTTGACCGACGTCGAAGGACGGCGCCAGCTCGCGGGAGTCGTACGGCCCTGGCTCGTCCCCTCCGCCGAGGACGCCGACGGCGCCCCGATGCGGATTCTGATGGCCGCTGGCAGCGTCCGCGACGTCGCCGCGGTCGGCGCGGAGGCGGACGACGTGGACAGCTGGACCGACCTAGCACGACTCCGTGGTGACGACCCGCCCGGCGTGGCGACGCCCCAGACTTGAAGGTGCGGCCCGCTTTCGCCACATTGGGCCCGTGAACCTGCACGACTGGATCGACGAGCTGTGTGATGTCCTCGACATCGAGACGGAGGTCGACGAGGGGCTCATCCTCGACCTCGCGAAGGTGGCGGCGGACAACGTGGTCCGGCGAGCGGCCCCGATCACGACGTACCTCGTCGGGTACGCCGCCGGAAGTGCGGGCGCGGACGAGGAGGAGGTCGAGCGCCTCGCCGCGCGGGCGCAGGCACTCGCCGAGGGCTGGGACCGGCCTTCCGGCGCGGCCGATCCCGTCGACGTGGACGACGACGTCCCCGACGACACGGGTGTCGACCACAGCGGCGACGAGTACGACGAGTGAAGGCAGTCCTCCCGACCGGTACGGGCGGCCCGGAGGTCCTGGAGTACGCCGACGCGCCCGACCCCGCGCTGGGTGACGGGCTGGTGGTCCTGGACGTCGCAGCCACCGCCGTCAACCGAGCGGACCTGGTGCAGCGCCAGGGCCACTACCCGCCACCGCCGGGGGCATCCGAGATCCTCGGCCTCGAGTGCAGCGGCACGATCGCGGCCGTCGGTGGCGGTGTCGAGGGGCTCGAGATCGGCCAGGAGGTCTGCGCGCTGCTCGCCGGCGGCGGCTACGCGACCAGGGTCGCGGTGCCCGCTGGGCAGGTGATGCCGAGACCTGAGGGACTCGACCTGGTCACGTCGGCGGCGCTGCCCGAGGTCGCGGCGACCGTCTGGTCCAACCTGATGATGGTGGCGGGGCTGCGCCCCGGTGACGCCCTGCTCGTACATGGAGGGGGTGGCGGGGTCGGGACCTTCGCGATCCAGCTCGGGGTCGCGCTGGGCGCGCGGGTGCTGACGACCGCAGGGTCCCCCGAGAAGCTCGCGCTGTGCCGCGAGCTCGGTGCCGACGTGACGATCAACTACCACGAGCAGGATTTCGTCGACGTCGTGCGCGCGGCCACCGACGGTCGTGGGGTCGACGTCATCCTCGACAACATGGGCGCGTCGTACCTCGGGCGGAACATCGACGCGCTCGCGATCGAGGGACGTCTGGTCGTGATCGGGTTCCAGGGCGGCGGCAAGGCCGAGCTCGACATCCGCGCGCTGTGGCGCAAGCGAGCCGCGGTGATCTCCACCAACCTGCGCGGTCGTCCGGTGGCCGAGAAGGCCACGATCTGTGCCGCTGTGGTCGAGCATGTCTGGCCGCTCGTAGCCGACGGGACGATCCGGGCGGTGGTCGGGCGGACCCTGCCCCTCGCGGAGGCAGCCGAGGCTCACCGGCTCATGGAAAGCGGCGAGAACACGGGCAAGATCCTGCTGGTGGCATGACTCCGCCCGCCCGTTTGTAGGCTGGCCGCATGAGCGAGGACCAGTCCGGACAGCAGCACGTGATCGTGGTCGGCCCGGACGGACAACCCGTCGCCGTCCCGGCCGAAGCCGTGAGCCAGGCCGACGGCGACGAGGACGGCGACGACCTGCGGGAGCTCACCGAGCTGGTCGAGCAGCCGGCGAAGGTGATGCGGATCGGCAGCATGATCCGGCAGCTGCTGGAGGAGGTGAAGTCGGCTCCGCTCGACGACGCCAGTCGTAACCGGCTCAAGGAGATCCACCGCTCGTCCATCAAGGAGCTCGAGAGCGGCCTCGCTCCGGAGCTGGTCGAGGAGCTGGAGCGCCTCACCCTGCCGTTCACCGAGGACGGCACCCCGTCCGATGCGGAGCTGCGGATCGCGCAGGCCCAGCTGGTCGGATGGCTCGAGGGTCTCTTCCACGGCATCCAGACCGCGATCTACGCCCAGCAGGTGTCGGCGCGCGCCCAGTTCGAGCAGATGCGGCGTGCGCTCCCCGGCGGCCAGCAACAGAGCGGCTCGCAGGGTGGGATGCCTCGCCAGCCGGGCATGCCGCGGACACCGGGTGTCGGCCAAGGGGGCGACGACGAGGGGAACACCCAGAGCGGGATGTATCTCTAGCGGCTGCCCGAGCGGTCAGGTCTGGGAGTCGATGAGCGCTTGCAGCGCGCCGCGGTCCTCCACCACGTCGCGGGCCACGTCGGTGAGCCGGCGGCGATAGCGGCGTGAGTAGGCACGCAGGACCTCGAAGGCATCGTCCACCGGGATGTCGAGAGTCCGCGCCACGGCCCCTTTCGCCTGCTCGATGACGATCCGGCTGTTGAGGGCGAACTGGAGCTGCTCGGTGAGCTCCTCGGCCCTCCTGAGGGTGCGCTCCTGCATCAGGCCGATGGTCGCGACGTCCGACAGGGCGCGTGCCACCCGGCGTTCCTCCTGACTCATCGGCCGGGCCTCGGTCCGGAAGATGTTCATCGCCCCGATCACGTGATCGCGAAGGCGGAGCGGGAAGCAATGGGCGGACCGGAGTCCCATCTCGGCGGCGCGCGGGGCGAAGACGGGCCAGCGTTCCATGGAGTCCGCGATCACGATGTCGGGGATCTCCTCACCGGTCCGGTGAGCGTCGAGGCACGGCCCTTCGGAGTTCTGGAGCTGGAAGAGCTCCAGCAGGCGGGCGTCCTCGCTCGACGCGGCCATGAAACGCAGGTGCCCCTCATGGTCGTCGAGCATCAGGCCCACCGCGCTGCTGGAGGTGATCTCGGCTGCGCTGGTCGCCACGTGGTGGAGGAAATCGACGAGGTCGAAGTCGTCGACGAGCGTGTCGGCGACCTCGACGAACAGATCTGACAGGCGGCTGGTGCTGATCATCGGTGTCATCCCCTTCTCGTTCTCAGCGTAGGTTCCGCGGCCGGTGTTCGCATCTCATGCCTCTCCAGGTGCGGCGAGGCTTTCGCCGCCGAGAATCAGGTGCGCCAGCTCGAGGAGCGGGATCTCACGGCTGAACGCGTGGGCCCGCATCAGGGCCAGTGCCTCGAGCAGGTCGACTCCGAGGTCGACCGTCACCATGCCCTGTGCCTGATGGATCTCCAGGCGTCGGTCCATCGCCCCCAGCCCAGCCTCGTCCAGCAGTGCCACGGACGATCCGGCCGGCCGTGCGATCAGGACGTCGGTGGCGGCCGTGGCGAACGCCAGGGCCAGCGAAAGCTCGTCTGGAGCGAGCGACCGCGCGCTGGCTCCGTACAGGTCGAGGACTCCGAGCCGCACCGCACCGACGTGCAGTGGGAAGGAGTACGACGCTCGAACGCCGTGACCGTCGAGGGCGGACATGTAGCCGGGCCACCGCGACGGTCCCATCACCAGCAGGTCGGGGACGAGGACCGGCCTGGCCAGGACGTACGCATCCAGGCAGGGGCCCTCTCCGACCTCGAACGGCAGCTCACCGATCTGCCGGCTCGCGTCGTCGGAACTGGCCACAACCGCCTCACGCTCACCGGTGATGAAGTGGACAGCGGCGCCCGTGAGCCCGAGCGAGGAGGAGGCGGCTCGACAGATGCGCTGCAGCCAGGCTGCCAGCCCGGAGAGCGAGGGATCGGCGACCGTCTCCGCCATCGCGGCGCGTGCCGCGGACCACCAGGGGTTGCTGCCGTCGGCATACGGCGCCGTCGAGCCGTCGTGCGTGTTCACGGCAACCCGCTTCCCCAGGAAACTCTGCGCTAGACGACCACCCTATGCCCGGCGGCCGGTTCGGACTCGTCTGTATCGGGTCCCAGGGTGGGATAGGGTGGCGTGAGCACCCAGACCTTGTGCCCACGTCGGGGGGAGGCGTGGCGCCTCGGTCGGGGTAGAGACCCACCGGGTCCAGCGAGGCGCCACGCTCCACCTCCGCCTGCTTTCGAGCCTGGATGTCGAGCCCGGATGTCGAGCCCTGGCCACGTCGAGCACGTGCTACGACGCACGGCGCCCCATGCGGCCGACCACGAGAAGCCCGAGCAGGCTGACGACCAGCAACGCGGCCCCGGGAGCCAGCAACCGCGACAACCGCGGTGGCGTGGCGTTCGCGACCAAGGTGAATTCGGCTTGGACCGGAGGTGCCTGGTGCGGTTGTTCGCCGTTGCCGAGCTTCGCCACCACCTGGTCGGTGAGCTTGTGGGAGGCGCGAGCCGTCGCCGACGTGGACACGAGCCGGGACCCCTCCTCGGTCACGAAGAAGATGTAGCGCTTGCCCTGTGCCAGCTTCGCCGGCGGACAGGGGGCACCCACCTCGACGGTCACCCGCACACGGTCGGTGACCAGCGTCCCCTGGTAGACACGGTCGGCCGTCACCTTGTAGATGCGGGAGCGCTGGTCGCCCTTGCCGCGCACCCGTCCCGCCTTGTCGACCTTGCCACGGAAGACGACGTCGGCCTGCTTGATCTCCTTGTTCAGGCCGCGCTGGGCGCACGGTGCGGCCGGCGCCGCCGTGGCCGCCCCGGCCGTGGCGGTCAAGAGGGCGCCACCGACCAGCACGGCGGAGATCGCCGCGCCGAGCACGGTGCGCGCGTACCTGGTCACCGGACCATCACATCACAGCCCGAAAACCCGGGCGAGCGTGACCGCAACGCCGTCCTCGGTGTTGCGCGGCGCGACATGGTCGGCTGCGGCGAGCACGGACTCGTGCCCGTTCGCCACGGCGTACGACGATCCGGCCCACGTCAGCATCTCCAGGTCGTTCGGCATGTCGCCGAACGCCACGACGTCCTCCGCGGCCACGCCGAGCCGTTCACAGAGGTCGGCGAGCGCGCCCCCCTTGGTCACGCCGGCGGCGCTGATCTCCATCAGGTGGTCGATCGTCCAGGTCGGCGTGGCCGTCTCACCGACGGCGTCGATCACGCGGGCACGGAAGTCGTCAGGCTCGAGCGTGAGGTGCTGGGCGAGGACCTTGACGGCCGGCTCGTCCCAGAGCTGCGCCAGGTCGCCGACCCGCATGTCGGGCGGGGTCGGGTGCAGGTCGACGTACGCCGGCTCGTGGCGGTATCCGCCGAGGCACTCCAGGGCGATCGCGGTGCCGGGCGCGGCCTCGCGGATGGCCTCGATCATCGGCAGCCCGACGTCGGAAGGGATGCCGTGGAGGTCGAGCACCTGACGCGTGCCGATGTCGTAGGTGATGGCTCCGTTGGACACGATGCCGGCGCCTCGCCCGCCGCCGACCTGAGCCCACAGCTCGTCCATCCAACGCAGTGGCCGGGCGGTGACGATCACGACGCGCGCACCGAGCTCCTGCACCTGGCGCAGGACGTCCTGGGTGCGGTCGGTCAGCCGGCCCTCGTCGTCGAGCAGGGTGCCGTCGAGATCGGTGGCGACGAGAAGGGGGAGGCTCATGCGGGCGGCCACCACCGGTCGAGCTCCTCGGCGGCCCCTTCGTCGTAGACCGTGCCGGTGACCGCGTCCGCGGCCTCCTTGACCACCTCGACCGCCTGCCCCATCGCGACCCCGCGGCCGGCCCATTGGAGCATCTCGATGTCGTTGCGGCCGTCGCCGATGGCGAGCACGTCGGCGGCGTCGATGCGCAGCTGGCGAGCGACGTACTCCAGACCGGACGCCTTGCTCACCCCCACAGGAGCGAGGTCGAGCCACGCCGTCCAGCCGACGACGTAGTCGGTGCCGTGCAGGCCGAGCCGCGCACCGAGCGCGACGAAGTCGTCGGCGGTCGCGTTCGGGTCGCGGATGATCACGCGGCTGACCGGGACGGCGACCAGGTCGGCGACGTCGGCGATGGTGAACTCGCCCGTGAGCTCGCCGTCGGGAAAGGGCCCGTTCACGCGGTACCCGACGCCGCGCTCCTCGACCGCGACCAACGCGGTGGGGTGCTCCTGGAGGACGGCGGCGACGGCCGGCGCCGCGTCGAACGTCTCCTCGTGAACCACCTCGAGCGGTGGGTAGCGGAAGATCACCGCACCGTTGCTCGCCACCACCCAGAGCCGTTCACCCTCGTCGCCGTGCAGGTCCAGCAAGTCCGCGACCCGAGTCATGCCGTGCGGCGAGCGGCCGCTGGCGAGCACCACCTGCGCACCCGCGTCGAGCGCGCGATGCACCGCGTCGTACACCTGCTCGCTGATCTGTTCGTACGTCGTACCGACACCCTCGACCCACTTGAGAAGGGTGCCGTCGATGTCGAGGGCGACCAGGTGCGGTCGCCACACGGCGTCGGTCGGGCTCGTCGAGGCCACGGGCTAGGCGGTGACCGGCTTGAGCACGTCGAGGCCGCCGAGATACGGACGGAGTGCCTCGGGCACGCGCACCGAGCCGTCCTCCTGCTGGTGGGTCTCGAGAATCGCGATGATCGGCCGGTTGGTCGAGCAGAGCGTGCCGTTGAGGGTGGCGATCGGCTTGATGTCGCCATCCCGCCCGGCTGCAGGGAAGCGGCCACGGGTGTCGAGCCGACGGGTCTGGAAGTCGGTGCAGTTGGAGGTGGAGGTCAGCTCGCGGTAGCGGCCCTGGCTGGCGATCCACGCCTCGCAGTCGAACTTCCGCTGGGCCGAGAGGCCGAGGTCTCCGGCGGCCACGTCGATCACGCGGTAGCAGAGCTCGAGCTTGTCGAGGAACTCCTTCTCCCACTCGAGCAGCCGCTGGTGCTCGGCGTACGACTCCTCGAGCGTCGTGTAGACGAACATCTCGACCTTGTCGAACCAGTGCACCCGGAAGATGCCGCGGGTGTCCTTGCCGTGCGAGCCGGCCTCCTTGCGGAAGCACGGGCTGAACGCGGCGTACCGCAGCGGGAGCGTGCCGGCGTCGAGGATCTCGTCGGAGTGGAACGCCGCCATCGGGACCTCCGACGTACCGACCAGGTAGAGGTCCTGGCCCTCGATCCGGTAGACGTCGTCGGCGGCCTGGCCGAGGAAGCCCGTGCCCTCCATGGCCCGCGGCTTGACCAGTGACGGCGGCACGATCTGGATGAAGCCGTTGGCGCGGGCCTGGTCCATCGCCATGTTGATCAGCGCGAACTCCAGCTGCGCTCCGATGCCGGTCAGGAAGTAGAAGCGGGAGCCCGACACCTTCGCGCCGCGCTCGATGTCGATCGCCCCGAGCATCCGGCCGAGCTCGACATGGTCGCGGGGCTCGAAGTCGAACTCAGGAGGCGTCCCGATCGTCTCGAGGACCACGAAGTTCTCTTCCCCACCCGCGGGCGCTTCGTCCGCAGCCAAGTTGGGGATGTCCATGATCGCCTGGCGCCAGGCTTCCTCGGCCTCGGTCTGCGCGGCCTCGGCGGCCTTCACGTCGGCCGCCAGGTCCTTGGTGCGCGCCAGCAGGGCGGCCCTCTCGTCCCCCTGCGCCTGCGGGATCTGTTTGCCGAGCTGCTTCTGCTCGGCACGCTTGGCCTCGAAGCTGGTGATGGCGCTGCGGCGGGCGGAGTCGGCGGCAAGGGCTCGGTCCACGACGTCGTCGGACAGCCCGCGTTTGGCCTGGGCGGCTCGTACGCGGTCCGGGTCCTCTCGCAACACCTTCGGGTCGATCATCACGGGGTCCCTGCGGAGCGGCGAGCGCAGCGAGCTGCTTCGTGGGGTGAGGTCACAGGGTCAGGCTATCCGCGCCGAGCGACCGGCCACACGCGAGATCCTGATGGTCCAGCGGTCGGGTCGCGCCACCCCTCTCCCGGCATACTGACGCGCGTGCTCGACCGCCCCCGCACCGTCACCCTTGCCTGGGCCGGGGTGTGTGCGGCGCTGTTCCTGCTCCTCGCCGGGCTGGTTCATATCCAGCGGGCGCCCCTGAACGGCCTGGACGACTTCGGGCACACGGCCGCGAGCTGGGCTGCCGACTCACCGGGGCTGACCAAGGTCCTGCGGATCATCGAGGTCGCGTTCGGGACCATCGGCATGATCGTTTGGACGACCCTGATCGCAGCTTCCTTGCTGCTCCGGCACCACCGCCGCGCCGCGGTGTTCACCGTCGGCGCGATCCTCACCACCTCCCTGCTGACGACCGCGATCAAACTCTTGTACGGCCGGGACCGGCCGACCTGGCAGGACCCGATCGGCGAACTGACCTCTAAGTCCTTCCCCTCCGGGCACGCGTCGAGCACAGCGGCGTTGGCAGGCGTCCTGATCGTGCTCGCTGTCATGTTCATCCGCCGCGCCACTCTCCGTCGGGCGGTCTACGTCGGCGCCGTCCTGCTCACGTTCGTCGTGGGCGCCGACCGCGTGCTGCTGGGCCGCCACTACCCGACCGACGTGATTGCGGGTTGGTTGCTCGGCGCCTGTGTGGTCCTGGTGTGGCTGTCGTTCTACAACCCACTGCCGCGCAGCCATGCCGAGTTCGCCGAACCGCTGGCGCTGTCGGTCCCCTCCGACCGACGACTGGCCGTGATCCTGAACCCCGCCAAGCTCGAGGACGTCGGTCAGTTCCGGTCGATCGTGTCGGCGATGGCGGGGGAGGCAGGGTGGTCGCATCCGGCCTGGCACTACACGACCGTCGAGGACCCGGGCACCGGGATGGCCGAGGCGGCGTCCGTCGCGGGCGCGGACCTGGTGCTCGTGTGCGGGGGCGATGGCACGGTGCGTGAGGTGTGTGCCGAGCTGGCCGGCACCGGTATCCCCGTCGGCATCATCCCGGCAGGCACCGGCAACCTGCTCGCGCGGAACCTCGCGATCCCGCTCTACCTCCGCGCTGCCATCGACGTGGCGCTCACCGGTCAGGACCGGGCGATCGACCTGGTCGAGGTGTCCGGCGACGACATGGAGGACACCCACTTCATGGTGATGGCTGGGATGGGGCTGGATGCCGCGATCATGGAGGGCGTGAACGAGCAGATCAAGGCCAAGGTCGGCTGGTTCGCCTACGTCCTGTCCGGTGCCAAGGCGCTGATGTCCCCGGTGGTGCGGATGGAGATCTCGGTCGACGACGGCGAGTTCACCACGCATCGGGCCCGCACGGTCGTGGTCGGCAACGTCGGCTCTCTCCAGGCCGGGATGCCGTTGCTGCCAGATGCGGCCATCGACGACGGCCTGATCGACGTGGTGCTCCTCTACCCGAAGCGTGTCCTGTCGTGGCTGCCGCTGGCCTTCCGGGTGCTGGCGCGACGGCCGCGCACCGACGAGACCATCGCCCGGATGCGTGGCCGGACGGTCACCATCCGTGCGGCCTCACCCACTCCGCGTCAGCTCGACGGCGACCCGCTCGGCGCCGGCAAGGAGCTGCGGATGACCTGTCTTCACGGCCGGGTCCTGGTCCGCGTCCCCCGATAGTTCGCGAGTCAGTGGGCTATCCAGCGGATCCGCAGTCGCCGAAGGCGGTGAAGGAGCGGTTGAAGCAGGCGAGGCCGAGGTTCTTGGCGACCAGCGTCGGCGGGGTGTACGCCGTGGCGCCGCGCGGGGCCCACGCGAAGACGCGGAACCGGCCCGGACGTGCCAGCGCGACCCGGGTGTAGAGCAGTCCTTGGTCGGAGACCCACGAGGCGGGCGGGTGCCCGGTGGTAGCGCCGATGAGCTGCACCGGTCCACGGGTGGGCACCGGCTGCAGCCGGCCGTTCCACCGGACCAACACCTGCCAGGTGCCGCCCGGCGTACGCCGGAGGACGCCGTCGGTGATGACGCCTAGCCGCACGCGCAGCCCGTCGCTCAGCCGGGTGCTGCGGGCCGGAAGCAGGGCCGGAAGGTGACCGCGGGGTCCGACGGCGGCATCGACCGCCGGGGGCTGGTGGGCGGGCGCCGAGCGTGGGGGGGCGGCAGCGTGAGTGGCGGGAGACGCCTGAGCCCCGCTCTTTCCGACGTCACGCAAGCCGAACGGAACCACGATCGCGGCGAAGGCCAGCGCCACGGCAGCGATGATCGTCGCGCGTCGCCCGTGCCTGCCGCCGTGCGGTCCGACCCCGGTCCCTGGTGCGTGGATGGTCGCCACGTGCGTCCCCCTGATGTCCCCGAGCTACCCCTGCAACACGTAGGACGTCCCGAGCCCCGGAAGAGTTGCTCGCGCAGACGACCGTGGCCGAGTCGTGACCTTTGCCTCCGGCACTCCTGGAATCTGTCATCCGGAATCTACGGCCGGGCGTGCGTGATCGCCTCGTCCTCTTCGGGTGAGAGCTGTTGCTCGCTGGTCCAGCCGGTGACGCTCTTGGCGTACGTGCGAGCATCGGAGCGGCCGTGGATGGAGGTCAGCACCACCCCGTCGCCGGAGTCGTCGAGCAGCGCCAGCGACCAAGACAGGTGCCCGCCCATGTCACCGAACGCGTCGTACCGCACGACCGCCAGGTGCCGCAGCGCGCCGCCCGTCTCGACCCGCAATGCGGCCACCTCCTGCCGGAGACCGGTCACATCCTCCGGCAGCGCCTCCGCGCCCGGTGCCCGGCGGTACGCCGCCTGGCGGCGCAGCGCTACGACGGCCAGCGCCCCGGCGGCGAAGGCCACCACGATCGCGACGACGTCGAGGATCCACACGCTGAGCGAGCCTAATCGCGGCCCGGCCCGACGTGTGACACTGACGCGCGTGAGCACCACCATCGGCGAGAGGCGTCGCCGGATCGTCTATCAGGGCGAGCCCGGCTCCAACTCGCATCTGGCGTGCCAGGAGCGCTACCCGGAGGCCGACGCCGTCGCCTGCCCGAGCTTCGAGGACTGCTTCGCCGCGGTCGACGGCGGCGATGCCGACCTGGCCATGATCCCGATCGACAACTCACTGGCCGGACGGGTGGCCGACATCCACCACTTCCTGCCAACCTCGCAGCTACACATCGTGGGCGAGTACTTCCTGCGCGTCCGGTTCGCTCTGCTCGGCGTCCCGGGAGCCACCCTGGACGCCGTCAAGACGGTGCACAGCCACGTGCACGCGCTCGGTCAGTGCCGCCGGGTGATCCGGGAGCACGGGTTCGTCCCGGTGATCTCCGGCGACACCGCCGGGGCCGCCCGCGAGGTGCAGGAGGCAGGCGATCCCACGCAGGCGGCGATCTCCCCGCCGCTCGCCGCGGACATCTACGACCTGGAGGTGCTGCTCGAGGACGTCGAGGACGAGGACCACAACACCACACGGTTCGTGGTCCTCTCCCGCGACTTCGAGAAGGCGCCCCAAGGCAACGGGCCCGTCGTGACCAGCTTCGTCTTCAACGTGCGGAACCTGCCGGCTGCCCTCTACAAGGCACTCGGGGGCTTCGCGACCAACGGCGTGAACATGACCAAGCTCGAGAGCTACATGGTCGGCGGGGAGTTCACCGCGACCCAGTTCCTTGCCGAGGTCGACGGGCACGCGGACGACCCTCCGGTCCAGCGCGCGCTGGAGGAACTGGCGTTCTTCACCACCGAGGTGAAGGTGCTCGGGATCTACCCGGCCGACCCGTTCCGCCAGGCCTGAGCCGACCCAGGGCCGACCCAGGCCTGACCAGGCCTGACGCAGAGCTGACTCAGGCCGCGTCGGGCGCGGCCATCACCCAGAACATCCCACCTTGCGGGTCCGCCACCATCGCCATCCGACCGACACCCGGAACATCCATCGCTGGTACGGCGGCTTTCCCGCCGAGCTCCTCAGCCTTGGCGACACTGGCGTCGACGTCCTCGACGTTGAAGTAGACGTTCCAATGTGGCGGCGTCCCCTCGGGGAACATCGAGAGGTCCATCGACCCGCCGATCTGGCGGCCCTCGACGTTGGTCAGCAGGGTGTACGTGCCGGCCTCGCCCATGTCCATGGCCTCGGTGCCCATGCCCAGGACGTCGGCGTAGAACTTCGTGGCCGCGGCCACGTCGGACGTGACGCACTCGTTCCACGTCGGCGTGCCCGGCTCGTTGGCCCGCTGCGTGCCGATCGTCGCCTTGCCCTGCCAGAGACCGACGCGAGCGCCGGTCGGGTCCTGGATGGCGGACATCCGACCGTTCTCCATCACGTCGAACGGGCCTGCCTCCACCTTGCCGCCGGCATCTTCGACCCTGGCGGTGGTCGCGTCGACGTCGTCGACCGCGAGGTAGACCCCCCAGAACGCGGGGTGGCCCTCCATGCCGGGCATCTGCCCGCTGATCCCGCCGATCTCGTCGCCTTCCACCGTTGCGACGTAGTAGTGACCCATGTCGCCCATGTCGGTGTCGTTGTACGCCCAGCCGAACAACCCGCCGTAGAACTCGCGCGCGGCGCCCTGGTCGGGTGTCATCAGCTCCACCCAGCTCGGCGTTCCCTGCTCGTACTTCTCGAACCTCGCCATCACAGCTCCCCTCGGGATGTGTCTGTCGACCCCGCTGTCCGACTCAACACCCATGCGCCGCTGCTGGCAACGGGTCGACGGGGTGAACGGGGTGAACGTTGCCGAAATGCCACCCGATAGGTTCGGCCGGGTGGATCTCGCCGTCATCGCGATATCGTTCGGCGCGATCTTCGTGGTCGAGCTCCCGGACAAGACCTTCATCGCCGCGTTGGTGCTGTCGACGCGCTACAGCCCGTGGGCGGTATGGATCGGGGTCGGTCTGGCGTTCCTGATCCAGACCTTGATCGCGTGCACGGTCGGCGGGCTCGTCACCCTGCTGCCGCACGAGCTGGTCGAGGTCGTGGCCGGCCTGATCTTCCTGATCGGCGCGATCCTGCTGCTGCGCGAGGCGCCGAAGGCGGACGCGGAGGAGGCCCACACGGAGGAGGAGTACGCCGCGAAGGCGACCTCGCCGAAGTCCGGCCTCGCCGCCATCGGTGCCAGCTTCGTCGTCCTGTTCGCCGCCGAATGGGGCGACCTCTCGCAGCTGCTCACGATCAGCCTGGTGGGGCGGTACCACGACGCGGTGTCGGTCTTCATCGGGGCGTGGAGCGCGCTGCTCGTCGTCTCGGGCCTGGCCGTCGTGGCGGGTCGCTTCCTGCTGCGCTACCTGCGCCTCTCGACGATCCATTACGTCGGATCGGCGGTGTGCTTCCTGCTCGCAGCGGTCACGGCGTACCAGGTGATCACGGGGTGACTCCCGGTCGACGGGCCGCACTAGAGTGCGCCTCATGTCGCCCAACCCCACGCCCGGCGCCGGCCGCCCCTCCGGCGCCGACTCGGAGGTCGGCCGTCTACGTACGGTCATGCTCCACCGGCCCGGCTCCGAGCTGACCCGGCTCACCCCCCGCAACAACGACCGGCTGCTGTTCGACGGCATCCCGTGGGTCGCCCGGGCGCAGGACGAGCACGACGCCTTCGCGGCGGCGCTGCGCGAGCGGGACGTCGAGGTGGTCTACCTGACCGACCTGCTCACCGAGACGTTCGCCGACTCCGCGGCCCGCGAAAGCGCGATCGAGACAGCGCTCGGCAGCCTGCATCTCGGCGAGACCATGCGCCGTTGGCTCGGGCCGATGCTCCACGAGTCGAGCCCCGAGGAGCTGACCACCCACCTGACCGCGGGCGTGCGCAACGACGAGGTGCGCGGCGGCTTCGGGCTGGTCACCTCGCTCCTGCCCAGTGACGACTTCCTGATCGACCCACTGCCCAACCTGCTGTTCACCCGCGACTCCTCGGTCTGGGTCCGTGACCAGGTGACGATCACGTCGCTGGCGATGCCGGCCCGTGCGCGCGAGACGCAGCTGACCGAGCTGATCTACAGCGCTCACTCGCGCTTCACCGACACCCCCCGCCTCCACGGCTGGCGCAACGAGCACGTCGAGGGCGGTGACGTCCTGCTGCTCGCGCCAGGTGTGCTCGCCATCGGAGTCGGCGAACGCACGACGCCGGCCGGAGCGGAGCAGCTGGCCCGCGAGGTGTTCACGGCCGGCCTGGCCCACACCGTGCTCGCAGTCCCGATAGCGCAGGAGCGGGCCACGATGCACCTGGACACCGTCTGCACGATGGTCGACGTCGACAAGGTCGTGATGTACCCCAACGTCGCCGACACCCTGACGGCGTACGCCGTGACGATCGTGGACGGCGACGGCGTGGACGGCCTCGAGCTCCACGTCGCGGACGCCGAGCACTTCCTGGTGGCGGCGGCCAAGGCGATGGAGATCGACACGCTTCACCAGATCGACACCGGCCTCGACCCGGTCACCGCCGAGCGCGAGCAGTGGGACGACGGCAACAACACCCTTGCGCTCGCCCCTCGCGTCGCGGTCGCCTACGAGCGCAACGACGAGACGAACTCCCGCCTCGAGGCCGCCGGCATCGAGGTCGTCCGCATCGCCGGCTCCGAACTGGGTTCCGGGCGCGGAGGCCCGCGCTGCATGAGCTGCCCGATCGAGCGGGATCCGCTCGGCTGAGTCTGTCCGGTCTCAGAAGACCGACGGCTCGGGCAGGCGCGCGTGGTGGAGCGGCGGGCCGGCTTGCTCGCACCGCCCGTCGCTCACCCAGCACCGCTCGATTCGGAGTGTGGGAGCGTCCAGGTCGCCGCCGAGGATCAGCAACACGCGATGGCGCGACTCCCACGCCAGGACCGAGGCGCCCCGGGGCGCGTGGAGCGTCTGCCGGTTCCCGTCCCGCCACACGACCGGGCGCGGACCGCCGAGCTTGCTGTACGGGTCATAGGCGTACGACGTCCCGTCCGGCGACCACTGCCCGCCCTGGGTCTGCGGCACCCGGCCGACGCGAGTCACTTCGCCGGTCGTGGAGACCTGGGCGAACACCGCGGGATCGCTGCTGGTCCCCGTGGTCGTCCAGCTGACCCCACCCGGCCATTGGTCGTTGCCCGGGAGGTCTCGTGGTCTGACACGCTCGATGAGCTCGGCGGGGTGTCCGCCCGGTCGCCAGGTCCACACCCGGTCCGAGTAGCGCGCCACGACCACGGTCCCGTCGTTGTCCACGCCCGCGACATCGATCACGCCATCCCCGTCCCAGCAGGCGGTGCGTGAGTCGATCACGGTCGCGCCGGTCACGGCGCCGCGACCGACGTCGTATGCCGTGACCGTGAACGTCGTCTCGGCGTCGAACTCGTTGTATCGGTGCGTGACGACCGACGTCGTCCAGGCGGCGAAGAGGCCGTTCGCCGACAGCACCGGGCGGACACCCAGCGATCTCGTGGAGAGCAGGTCCGCCAGCCCGTCTCCGCGCAGGACCATCCAGGTGCTGCCGTGCTGCGTGGCCCGACCGACGATCGTGGTGCCGCCCCGGGCCACGATCTGGCGCATGGGGGTCCGGATGACCCCTTCCTCCAGGTGGAGCTTGCCGTGCGACCACCACGGGATCTCCGGCGGCGGGCCAACGAGGGGTGCGCTCGTCGTGCTTTTCGTTGAGTCCGTAGACGGCGAGGGTGCGGACGCCGGCGTCTCCCGCTCGGGTGATCCGCAAGTGCCCAGCAGGACGAGCGCCGACCCCACGACTGCCGACATCGTCCACCTCATGCCGGGGAGACGCGAGGGAGACGTCGTCGGTTGCGAGACGGGTGCAACCCCGCAGGGCGTACCCTGCGTGACACAGGCGTACGGCGCCATCGTGGTGCCGAGCCGTAGGAGGCTGCGATGCCGGCCATTGTGTGGGTCATCGGAGCGATCGTGGTCTTCGTGGCAGCAATGCTGGCCGTCGACTGGTTCGCGGCCGGGCGTGCAAAACGCCGCGTGCTGGTCCGGGGCATCGATCAGGCCAGCGGCAGCCTCGGGGTCGGTTATGCGGCGGTCGAGAGCAACCTCGAGGCCGAGAAGTACCACGGGGAAGCCGGGGTCTGAGCCCGTAGGCCGGCCGGGCGTGAAGAGGCCCGGTCGATGTCGACGGGGGAGGCAACAACGACCGGGCCGTCCGCGACGCTAGCGAACGGTGGGTCGGCCGATCAACCATCCCCGGGCGTGTCTTTTTCGGCGTCCGGAACGTCGCAGGTCAGGCCGTCAATGACGGATGGCCGGCGATACGGGTTCAACGAAGCGTGACCTGCTGGTTGGCCAGCATCGAGCGCGCTGCGCGCTGCTCGGACGTGAGCTCAGTGGTCGTTCCGAGCGCCCGCTCGAGTCGCTCCCCGAACGCTGCGACCGGCTTCTCCAGCGCCTCCGCGCCGGTGCCGGAGATCAAGTCCCAGACGGGCGTCAGGAGCCCATGCGTCCGGAACATGCCCACCAGCTTCGACCCCTGGGCGATCGAGTCGTCGCCGCCGGCGTGAAGCCGGGCCAGGGCGTCGAGCAGTGCGGACTCGTCCTGGGGCAGCACCCACCGCAGGTGCTCCTTGCTCCCCGCGTCGACCCAGTACGCCGCCTCCACCGACGACAGCCTGGCCGTGGGTGCCACGGCGCCGTTCGCCTGCTCCAGCGCATCGACCATCGCCTGGTCATGGTCCGCCACGTCACCGAGCCACCATTCGAACCCGTCGTGAACGGTGACCTCGAGCGGCCGGTCGGCCACCAGGTCCTGCAGCCGGGCCCCCGGCCCGGGCGGGTCGACCAGTCCGACGACACCCGCATCTTCGGTCGCGAGCGCCTTCTCGAGCACCGCACCGAGGTCACGGGACGGGTCCCCGAAGGAGTGCCGTACCTGCATCCCCAGCCACACGTCACCGGAATCGCGGACCATGGCCGGTGCCGCCATCGGGAGCAGGCTGCCGAGCAGGACCGTGCGGTCCCCGACGTTCAGCGGGGCCGTCGCCGACGGCACGAACTCGCGGAGCGCCACCAGGTCGCGCTCGGCGGCCAGGCCCGCGAACGGCCGGGCCACGAAGGCCCCGCCGGCCGAGCCGTGGCACGCCTTGTAGCGCTTGCCCGAACCACACGGGCAGGGCTCGCGCGGCCCTACCTCGCCCGCAGTCGCGCGGTCGCGAGCCTTCGTGCGGGACTTCTTGGCCATGCCCGCGAGGCTAGGGCAAACACGAGACCCCGGGGGCGGCCGACCGTGCCTCCTCGAGCCAGCCCAGCACCGCACGCGGGCGGTCGGTGATCACGGCGTCGACATCGAGCGAGACGCACAGGTCCAGCTGCTCCTGCGTGTTGACGGTCCACACGTGGACGCCGCGTCCGCTGGTGGCCATCTTCTCGGCGAACTTCGGGTGCTTGGTGAGCGCGTCGATGCCCGGGCCGAGGATCCACCCGTCCTCGACGACCGGCTTCAGCATCGGCCAGTGCCGCGCCTTCTCGATCAGCATCACCAGCCGGAGCTGTGGCGCGAGCCGCTGCATCCGCTGCAGCGCGACGTAGGAGAAGCTCATCACTCGCACCGGGCTGTCCGCCCCGGTCCAGCCGAAGTCCGCAATCGCCTCGACGAGACGGCGCTCGACCAGTCCGCCGTACCGCGTGGGGTGCTTGGTCTCGATCGCCAACTCGATGGGTCGGTCCGCCTCGGCCACGGTCTCCAACAACCGGCGGAGCGTGAGGACCTTGTCCAGGTCCGGATCGAGGTCGGCACCCTCGTCGTTCAGCTCTGCCCACGGGTTCTTCCAGGAGGCGAACTCGAGCTGGTCGAGGTCTGACAGCTCCATGGTCGAGACCAGCCCGCGCCAGCTGGCGATCCGCCGGAGGTCACGGTCGTGTACGCACACCAAGTGGCCGTCGGCCGTGAGTCTGACGTCGCACTCGAGAGCCTCGGCTCCGTCAGTGATGGCTTTGAGGTAGGCCCTGCGCGTGTGCTCGGCATTGTCGAAGCTCGCGCCGCGATGAGCGACGACCTGCGGCCTCATGTCGATAATTGTCACCCCATCCACAAGCGCGGCGCGGGACCCGCCGGGCGTGCCGCAGCGTTGTTCACCGACTCTTGGTGGTCTGGTTCCCGCCGGGCCACCCTGGCGACGGCGAACGCCACCGGTTGATCTCCGGCGCCGGCATGACGGCGCTCCACGAAGAGCTGCACACCGGTATCTACGACAACGCGCACTCCGGGGTTCGCGCAGGACTGGGCCCGACCGGGATGAGTGGCGGGGGTAGCCCCGGCTAGCGTTGTCTGCATGGGCACACAGCTGATGGTGGAGGTGCGCGACAAGGCTGAGAAGCGGCAGTTCGAGGCGTACGTCGACGGCAGACTCGCCGGCTTTTCGGCCTACGAGCTGACCGACGACGAGATCGTGATCATGCACACCGAAGTCGACGACGCCTACGAAGGGGAGGGCGTCGGGTCGGCCCTGGTGCGCCAGATGCTCGACCGGATCCGGGCCGACGGCGAGCTGAAGGTGACCGTGATCTGTCCGTTCGTCACCGCCTGGCTCCGGCGGCACCAGGACTACCAGGAGCTGACCCGACGATGAGCGGGACGAGCCTGGCCGACGACCTGCGGCACTACCTCCAGCAGTCGCGAGACTCCGTCGTGCGGTCGCTCGACGGTCTCTCGGAGTACGACGCACGCCGACCGCTGGCTCCGTCCGGCACGAACCTGCTCGGAGTGGTCAAGCACCTCGTCGGCGTGGAGCTGAACTACCTGGGATCGTGCGTCGGTCGCACCCCACCGGTCACCCTCCCCTGGGAGGAGGACGGGTCGATCTGGGAGTCGGGAGACATGTGGGCCACGCCGGACCAGAGCCGTGAGTACATCCTCGATCTGTACCGGACGGCCTGGCGCCACGGCGACGAGTCGCTGGCAGCGCTCCCGCTCGACGCACCCGGGCACGTGACGTGGTGGGCCGAGGGCAGACGGGACACCACCTTCGGCCACCTCGTCGTACGCGTGCTCGAGGACACCGCTCATCACGCCGGCCACTGCGACCTCGTGCGGGAGCTGATCGACGGTCGCGGCGGATCCGACTCCGCCGACATCGGCGACGAGGAGTGGTGGACGGCGTACGTCGCGAAGATCCAGGCGGCCGCCGACACCTTCCGGGACTGAGTGACCGGGGTCGACCGCTCGTCGGAGCCTCTGCCAAGGTGGTGGAACCACTCAGCGATCCGGGAGGGCGAGATGGGCGCGATCCTCGTACACGAGTTCATGAGCCTCGACGGTGTGATCGATGCACCGCTGTGGACCTTCGAGTTCGGGTTCGACCCGAAGATGGGTGAGACGCTGGCCGCCGTGACCGGCGGGTGCGAGGGCATCCTGCTGGGACGCACGACGTACCAGATGTTCGAGCCCGCATGGTCGACGCGGACCATCGACGACGACCCCGGGGCGCCGTTCTTCAACGACACCATGAAGTACGTCGTCTCCGGCACCCTGACCGACGCTACCTGGCGCAACAGCCAGATCATCGGGCCCTACGACCCCGATCGCATCCGGGCCCTGAAGGACGCGGTCGGTGGTGACCTCTACGTCAGCGGCAGCGCCACGCTCGTCAGGGCGTTGGTGGCCGACGGCCTCGCCGACGAGCTGCACCTGTTCATGTACCCAGTGACTCGGGGCGGCGGCCCGCGTCCCTTCCCCGACGGGGTCGAGGGCACGTTCGAGCTCGCGACGGTCGAGCAGTACGCCAACGGCGTCGTACACCTGCTGGCGACGCCGAAGACCACCTGACCTCGTTGACCAGTGCACTGTCGGGACCACGTGGTCCCGACAGTGCAGCGCCCGGCGCTTACTGATGCGCGACCCAGGCCGGGCGCGTGATCGCGAAGCGGCGGTAGTGCGTCGGCTCGCCCAGGAACGTGTCGTCGCGGCCGCGTCCGGTCTCGGTCATCCCGAGACCCTGGAGGATCCGCACCGAGGGGGCGTTGGCGTCCAGCGCCTCCGCCCAGATCTCGCGCAGCCCGAGCGCAGAGAACGCGTGGTCGAGCCCGGCTGCGGCGATCGCGGTACCCCAGCCGCGGCCCCAGTGGGCGCGGGACCCGACCAGATAGCCGAGTTCCCGACGGCCGTTCTCGAAGCCCATGAGGTCGACATACCCGACGAGGTCGTCGGCCTCATCGACGGCGGCCAGGCGGAGCAGGTCGTCGCGCGGGTTCGTCACCAGGTCGCGCCACAGCCGAGCCCGGTCGGCGGTGGGCCGGTCGACCGTCCAGCCGGCGTACACGCAGAAGTCGGGGTCCTCACCCCAGCGTGCGGCGATCTCGGTGTCGCGCAGCGTCAGCGGCCGGAGCATGACGTGCTGCTTCATCCCCGGGTCACCGCGACCTCAGAAAGGCGCCGAAGTGCGGGACGGTGAAGGCGATCCGGCCGCGCTCGCCTGAGTAGATGAGCCCCTTCTTCAGCAGAGCGTCGCGGGCGGGCGACAACGACTGGGGCTTCTTTCCCAGCACCGCCGCTACGTCGGCGGTCGGCACGGACTCGATCTCGTCGAGTGCCTCCCCGCTGTCGGTGAGGGCGGAGGCGGCGTCTGCCATGGCCCGGAGGTACTCCCGCTCCCCCGGTGTCGCCCGCTCGTAACGCGACCCGAAGAAGCCGACGGCCAGCTCGCGCTCGGCCTCGGGGGCTGCCACGGCGACGTCGGCGGCGGTGATCGGCGATCGGGGTGCGAGATCCCAGACGGTCTTGCCGTAGGCCTGGATGAAGTACGGATACCCCCCGGTCGCCGCGTAGAGCGCCGCCAGGGCCGCGTCGTCGTACGCCGCCTCCTCGGCCTCGGCCGGGACGCGCAATGCCAGGTCCGCGTTCTCCCGGTCGAGCCGGTCGATCCGCTGATAGCCGAAGAGCCGCTCCGAGTAGGACTTCGCCGCCGACAGCAGCGCCGGGAGATGAGGCAATCCGGCGCCGACGACGATCACCGGCAGCCCGGACTGGCTGATCTCATGGCAGGCAGCGCACAACGCAGAGACGTCGTCAGGGCCGACGTCCTGCATCTCGTCGACAAACACCGCGATGCCACACCCACGGTCGGCCGCGAGCCCGCCGACGTCGGTGAACAGCTCGACCAGGTCGATCTCGATGTCGCCGGAGTCGGCCCGGCCGCGGACCGCGGGAGCGTCGATCCCGGGGTGCCAGCGGTCGCGGAGCGTGGCGCCCGTGCCGGCGTCGCGCTCGGCGAACGAGCGGATGACGCCCAGGACATGGGTGACCGAGTCCTGGTCCGGGTGCCCCAGCTCGCGGACGGCCTGGTGTAGCGCCGACGAGAGCGGTCGGCGCAGCCCTTGGTCCGGCCGCGCCTCGAGCTTGCCGGTGCCCCAGCCGCGGCGTACGGCGGCCGAGCGCAGCGCGTTGAGGAGCACCGTCTTGCCGACCCCGCGGAGACCGGTGAGCACGATGCTGCGCTCGGGGCGTCCGTGGGCGACCCGCTCCAGCACCACCTCGAACGCTGCGAGCTGGGCGCCCCGTCCGGCCAGCTCGGGCGGACGCTGGCCGGCGCCGGGCGCGTACGGGTTGCGGATCGGGTCCATGCTCGGACCGTATCCGGGTCTCTAGCCGATTCCGTAGATCTCCGTACGCGAGCGAGCTCGTGGTGAACTCCCGGGGCGGCGGCGATGCAGTCCTCTCGGAAATAGTTAGTACTCTTGAACTAATGAACTCGACCGCATCGGCTGCCTCGTCCCTGGCGCGGTCGTGAGCCCGCGACGTACGCCGTCGCGCGAGGTCGCGCGGCTCGCCGGCGAGGTGCGCACCGAGGTCGGCCGACTGGCCTACCACCTGCGGACGCCGGCCACGCGCTCCGGCATCACGCCCACCAGGCTGGCGGCACTGTCGGCGTTGACCCGCTACCCCGACGGCGTACGCCAGGGCGACCTCGCCGAGCTGATGAACATGTCGGCGCCGAGCATGACCCGCCTGGTGGAGATCCTCGAGGAGGCGGGCTGGGTCGAGCGCCGCCGCGACCCGGCCGACCAGCGCTGTCTGCTGCTGGTGCTCTCGCCGGTCGGTCGCAAGACCATCGAGACCCTGCGTGACGAGGCCGCCACCCAGCTCAGTGAGGAGCTGACCGAACTGACGGCCGACGAGCGGGCGACCCTCGCTGCCGCCGTGCCGGTCTTGCGGAAGCTGGCGGACCGACACCTGGACGGCTGACATCCAGGGCCAGTGAGGCGTCCGCGGTCGAACGTCGTGCTCCCACCGGCCACTGCACTGTCGGGACCACGTGGTCCCGACAGTGCAGAACTGCTAGGAGACCTCGTGCCGGCGCCCACGTGCCACGGCGTACGCAGTGTCCAGACCTGAGCGCAGCATCGCGATCAGCTCGGGCACCTCGTCGACCGTCAGCCGGAACGAGCCGGTGCAGACGTTCTCGCGCCACAGCGACAGCACCACGAGGTCGCTGTCGTAGTGCCAGGAGACCCGGAGGGCACGATCGGCCCCGCGTGCGTCGAGGAAGATCTCCCCGGTCGCCGGCAGCGGTCGCGCGGTGGCCATGCTCGATTCTCCCTCCGCCCTGGGTGATCTGTCACCGGAATCACCCGCTGGTCGAGGAGGGCGTCCACCACCGGCGAACCCGCTGGTCGAGGAGGGCGTCCACCACCGGCGAACCCGCTGGTCGAGGAGGGCGTTCTGCGCCCGTCTCGAGACCAAGGCCCCCAGACCTGTCCCACGCGTCGGACATACTGGCCCCATGCCGGAGCTCCCCGAGGTGGAGGCGCTGGCCCTCGACCTCAGGGGCCGGCTCGACGGTCACGCGATCGCCAAGATCCATCTCGCGGCGTTCAGCGCGCTGAAGACCTTCGACCCGCCGGTGCAGGCTCTCGAGGGCACGCTGGTCGACGACGTCAGCCGGCACGGCAAGTTCCTCGACATCGAGGCGAGCGGCCTGCACCTCGTCTTCCATCTCGCCCGGGCCGGCTGGATCCGGTGGCGCGACGAGCTGCCGCCGGTGCCCCCGCGTCCCAACAGCAAGTCCGGCCTCGCCGTGCGGGTGGTCCTCGACGACCAGAGCGGCATCGACGTCACCGAGGCCGGTACCAAGAAGAGCCTGGCGGCTTACGTCGTGCGCTCACCGCAGGACGTGCCCGGCATCGCCAGCCTGGGCCCCGACCCGCTCGATGATGCGTTCACCCGCGAGATCCTGGCGAACATCCTCGAGGACGCCGGCCGCTCGCAGATCAAGGGCGTGCTGCGCCACCAGGGCACCATCGCCGGCATCGGCAACGCCTACAGCGACGAGATCCTGCATGCCGCCAAGATGTCGCCGTTCAAGCCGGCCAACAGCCTCACCTCGGACGAGCTCGACCAGCTGTTCGCCGCGATCAAGGACGAGCTCGGCGATGCCGTCGAGCGTTCGCGCGGCCTGGCCGCGAGTGAGCTCAAGGGCGAGAAGAAGACCAACATGGCCGTGCACGGCCGCGCCGGGGAGAAGTGTCCGGTGTGCGGCGACGTGGTGCGCGAGGTCAGCTTCGCCGACTCATCTCTGCAGTACTGCCCCACGTGCCAGACCGGGGGCAAGCCGCTCGCCGACCGCCGGATGTCCCGCCTGCTCAAGTAGCCACGGTCGCGGGCTGGTGGAATGGGTCCATGGAGATCCCCACCGCCTCGGTCTCGGGAATCCCCGATCCGTTGCCCGCGGGACTGCTCGTGCTCGACGTACGTGAGGACGACGAGTGGCGGGCTGGCCACGTCGAGGGGTCGCTGCACGTCCCGCTGATGGAGCTCGACGCTCGGTACGGCGAGCTGCCGGAGGCCGATCAGACCCTGGTCGTGTGCCGGGTGGGCAGCCGCTCGGCGTACGCCGCGGCGTTCCTGATCCAGCAAGGCATCGCCGCCGTCAATCTCGAGGGCGGCCTAATCGCATGGGAGGGGGCGGGTCGGGCACTCGTCGCCGACCACGATCAGCCTCCGATGGTCCTGTAGCGCGCGGGCTACGACGAGGAGTCGCCCGGCAGACCCTGGCACTCGCTGGCGTAGTAGGTGATGAAGTCGCGCACGTCGGTGGCGTCCTGCGAGTGCAGGTCCTTCACCATCTGCGTGATCTCAGCCGGCTTCGTTCCTGGGGGGAGGACACGCAGATGGTCCACCAGGACGACGAACCCGCGACGGGCGCTCGAGCCGATGTCGCTCGGCGTGCCGACCCGGCTCAGCTCGTCGGCCGCGTGCCGAGGCGATGAATCAGAGCCGAGCCGGTTGAACGTCTGGCAGAAGTCCGCTTTCGACGCCGAGGAGGAAGAGGAGGAGGTGTCGCCGCATGCGGCGAGACTTCCGGCCAGCACCATGGCCGCCGCAGCGGCCAGGATCCGCGCCCCCGGCATGTGTCTCCTCAACGCTCGGTGATGTCCCCGTCCACTGTGCCTCGCCCTTCGGGACTACGCACATCGAGGCGGAATCGTTCGACGTCGAGGTCCGGTGTCGCCAGCACGTCGGCGAGGAGGCGGAGGTACTCCTCCCGCAAGACCTCCGAGACCCCGAGGGACGCGAGGTGCGCGGTCTGCCACTGCGTGTCGATCAGGCGGTGCTGCCCGTCGTCGAGCATGCGCACCAGCCCGATCAGGGCGACCTTCGAGGCATCGGTCTCGTGGTGGAACATCGACTCCCCTGCGAACAGGCCACCGACGGCCAGGCCGTACAACCCGCCGACGAGCCGACCGTCGCGCCAGGTCTCGACCGAGTGCACCCAGCCGAGCGCATGGAGACGGAGGTACGCCGCGCGGATCTGGTCGTCGATCCAGCCGGATGGCCTGCGAGGGTCTGCGCACGCGTCGATCACCTCGGCACAGGCCGTGTCGACCCGGATCTCGAAGCGCCGCGCAGACCGGGCCAGCGAGCGGGAGACGTGCAGGTCCTGCGGTCGCAGGATGCCCCGGCGTACCGGGCTGAACCACGCCATCGGGGCCCGTCGGCCACCCAGCGGCATCGGGAAGATCCCCCGACGGTAGGCCGCGAGAACCGTGCCCGGCTCGAGGTCGGCTCCGGTCGCGACCAGGTCGTCGTCGGGTTGGAAGCGTGCGGACGGCGGGAACTCCCAGATGGTCGGGGGCGGGTCGACCGGCACGGCTCCACGGTAGTGAGCCGAACGTAGTATCGGCGCATGGCCGGTACCGGCACCACCGTCAGCAGCGGGACTCGGCTGCCCGCGCGACTGACGGAGATCACCCCCGGACTGACCGCTGCGTTCGTCCGCGAGGCGCTGCATCGCGCGGTCCACGGCATCGGTCCGCTCCCGCCGGCCGCCGCCGCGGCCGACAAGCAGCTCGAGGAGCAGAAGGGTCAGGTCGACCGGGCGATCCACGAGGTCATCGAGAATCACGTGCGGTACGCCGGCGCCCAGGGCTTCCTGACCAACCTCGGCGGGCGCGCGATGATGGCATTCACCGTGCCGACCAACATCTCCGGGCTGGCGCTCGTCGAGTGCCGGATGATCGCCGGCATCGCCCACCTGCGGGGCTACGACCTCGGCGACCCGCGTGTGCTCAACGCCGTGCTGGTCTGCATGCTCGGCGAGGAATCGGTGCGCCGGCTGGTCGAGGCCAAGAGGATCCCGGCACCGCCGATGGCCCTCGCCACCGCACCGGCTCACGATCCCACGCTCGACCGGGTGATCTCGGCCGAGGTCGCCTCGGACCTCGTCCACAAGGTGGCCGGCAAGAAGCTGGCAGGCACCGCGGGCCGTCGCATCCCCCTGGTGGGCGGTCTGGTCGGGATGGGTGCAGACGGTTACGTGACGTGGAAGGTCGGTCGCTACACCGACCGCGAGCTGCTACCCCTCGCGCGGCGGTAGGCCTTCATCAGCAGGCGCCCGGTGCCGCCGCTATCCAGGCGGCGCACGACTTTCTCGCGCCAGCGGTAGGTGGGGCGCAGGTACGCCTTCTCCAGCGCCCGCTGCGTGTCGCGCAGCTCCTCGCCCCGCTGGGCGAGCTCACGCTGGAGCTGGGCGTGGTCCAGCAGGACCGCGCGGAGGGCGTCGACGGCCGCCCCAGCGACCACCGCCTCATCGGGGTGGTCCGGGTCGGCGTAGTCCGTCTCCGGCGGGGCTCCCCGCAGGTCGTCGAGGTCACCGATCACGTCGTAGCCGCGTCGGCGGATCTCCTCGGTCCAGGACTCCTGTAGCGCGGTCGCCCACGGATATACGTCGGGTGGGAGGCCGAGGCGCGGAGTGCGGGTACGCCGCGACAGGGTCTGGTGGGCGAGAAGCTCCCGGACGAGGGGGCGGTAGTACGCCGGCTCCAGCGCCTCGTTGGCGGCCCGATTGATCCGCCGGATCAGGGTGGTCTCGGCCGAGCCGAGCGATGGGTTCATCCGCTCGCCGTCGAGCTGAAGGTCGATGCCGTCGAGGCCGAACGCTTCGACGAACCGCTTCCAGAGCAGCTCGGGTGAGCCACCTCCCGGGGGCACGGTGACGATGTGCACGTGCTCCGGTGGCAGGTCGTGCCCCCACCGGTCGAGGATGTCCGGGATCTCCTGCACGCCCCAGAACCAGGTCGGGATCCGGCCCTCTCGACGCGGGTCCTGGATCTGCTTGAGGAAGTTTCCGTAGGACAGCGCGGCGCGGTGCTTGACGTTCTCCTGCCACTCGGCGGGGATCTGCCGGGCCAGATCGCGCACCGACAGCACCAGGTGGATCTCGGTGCCGCGGCCATGACCGAGGCTGTCCAGGGCGCGGCCGATCTGGGCGCGCGAAGCAGCGGCGAGGATCTCGTGGCTGACGATGGCATCGCCGTGCGCACGGCGTACCGAGGCGGCGAGGCGGTCCCAGAAGCCGATCGCCTGCGCCTCGAGGCCGCCCCAAGGCATCCGCATCAGGTCGAGCGCCGCCAGGAACTGGGCGTCGTGCCGGTCCGCGGGGTAGGTGATGCCGCGGTGGCGCAGCTGGCGACGGTTGTGGAAGAGCACGTGCTGGAGGTACGACGTGCCGGTCTTGGGAGTGCCGACGTGGAGGAGGACCTTCCTGGTCACCTCGCCTCCCGTCCTGCGGGCCGCTCCGCCGGCTGTTCGGCCAAGCGCGTGCCGATCGGGGGTCCGAGCAGCACCTGCATGGCCAACGCGAGCACCCGCTCCTCGTCTGGCGCCGTCACCCCGCGCCGTTCGGAAGGCTCGGGCAGAGCGCCGTGGACAGCGTAGTCACCGGCGACGAGGCGCCGGCGGAGGTCCGCGGTGTGCTCCGCGAGCCAGGGACGGTATCGCCGCGGGATCCGGAGCTGGGGGCCGGGCTGGGCGGCGAGGACCGGGCGGAGGCGATGGCGCATCAGGGCGGTGCGACGTTCGGGGGTCACCAGGGTGCCGACGACCGGCGCCGTACGGCGGGCCAGCTCGATCGCGTCAGCGGACAACGGGCGCGCCGGGGCGATCCGGCGCCGTCCGCCGGCCAGCCGCCGCACCCGGCGCTGGTCGTCGAGCACCACGTGCACCCGGCTCGCACCGACCTTCGGTACCCACGAAGCGGCCAGCGCAGGGAGGTCGATCCGGTCCGGCACACCCGGTCGTCGTACCTCGGCCGCCAGCCACTCCGGCCAGGGCCGGACTCCGGCGCCCAGCGACCGGGCGGCCCAGACGTGGACGAGCATCGCGGACAGGTCGGTGCCGGCCACCACGACGGTCGCCCGCCGACCGCCCGGAGGGCGACCGTCGGCGACCAGCGCGTCACGCACCCCGTCGGCGACCTCGGGGTCGCCGAGCAGGCGGTAGCGGCGACGGAGCAGGCGCGGGGTCCGGGGCTCGAGCGGGTCGCCGGCGGCGACGACGTCCTCGGCGATCAGGGCGGTGGCGACGCGGACCAGCTCGTCTGCGGGGAGCTCGAGCGGATCCACCGGCGGCGGGCCGAACGCCGACTCCGGCAAGACGCCGACGAGTCCCAGGTCGGGGCGACCGCGCCCCGGCGCGCTGGCACCGAGCACCCGGTCGGCGAGCTCCGGGGAGGGCAGGTGCAGCTCGTTGAGACGCCGGAGCAGCTCGAGCTGCTGGGCACCGGGCAGGTAGCGGCCGGACTGCTCGTCGGCTCCGGCCGAGGTGCCCCACGACGACCAGGGCGTCGTACCCCCGTCGCGCAGGTGTGCGACCCAGCCCCAGGCCCGGGCTTCGTGTTCGTGCTGGGCCCGCTCAGACGGGTCGGGCGTCGTACGACTCACCGGCGATAGGCCTCTCGGGCACGCCGCAGCCGGCCCAGCACCGAGGCGTCGGGGTCGGGCCGCGAGGCCGCCTCCTCCGTCATCGCTGCGAGAGCGTCGAGCGCGGCAGCGAGCTGTGCCTTGTTCGAAACGCGGTCGGGGTGCCGGAACTTCTGCCCCTCGGGCGGCGGGTCTGGCACCAGGTCGGCGGGATCTCCGATCACGTCGACGCCGCTCTGCTCGAGCCACTCGGCCCAGGCCTCGCCGCGTTCGCGGGCCCAGTCGTGGAACTTCGGGGGCAGCAGGATCGGGCGCGACTTCCGACCGCCGAGGGAGTCGTCGGCGAGCATGCCGAGGATGAGGGCGTCGTAGCCGGGGTTGTCCCGGGTGCTGCGACCGATCCGCTCGTTGAGGGCGCGGAGCACCTGCGTCTCGGCGCTGCCGAGAGAGGTGTTGGAACGGTCGCTGTCCTGGGGCGCCCAGCCGGGCTCGATCTCGAAGGCGCGGCAGAAACGGTGCCAGAGCAGGTCCGGGTCGGCCTCCACCGCGGCGGCTGGGGGCACGGTCACGACGTGGACGTGCTCGGGCGGGAGGCCGTTACCCCAGGTGGAGAGGACGGTCGGGAGGTCGAAGGCGCGGGCGAACCAGGAACGCCCTTCGCGGACGCGGGTGAGGTAGCGGCCGAACTTCCATTTCCTGCCCTGCTTCACGCTCTCCTGCCAGCCGGCCGGCGCCTGGCGGGCGAGGTCGCGGGCGGAGTAGACGACGTGGAGCTCGGTGCCATCGAGGTCCTGCTTGAGCCGAGCGACGGGTTCGGGCGCCGCCGCCGCCAGGATCTCGTGGCTGAAGATCGAGGTGCCGCTGGCGCGGCGTACGCGGCGGACCATGGCGTCCCAGGCGCCGTCCGCGTGTCCGGATGCGCCGCCCCAGTCCTGTCCGAGCAGGTCGAGCGCGGCCCGGAAGTGGAACATGCCCGAGCTCATCAGCGGCGCCCGGGTGGGGATGTGCACGTCGTGCGCGGCCAGCTCCTTGACGTTGCGCCCCAGCCGGTCCTGCAGGTACGTCGTACCGGTCTTGGGCGCACCGATGTGCACGTAGACCCTCCGGCTCATGCCCGGATTCTGTCAGCCGGCGAGGGCACGGACCACGGCAGAGGGGCTCGGACGGCCGAGGTGGCCGGCGAGCCAGGTGGAGGTCTCGACCAGGGCGGTGAGGTCGACGCCGTGCTCGATGCCGAGGCCGGTGAGGAGCCAGACCAGGTCCTCGGTGGCGAGGTTGCCGGTGGCGCTCTTCGCGTAGGGGCAGCCGCCGAGGCCGCCGGCGCTGGCGTCGAACGTCGTGATGCCGGCGCGGAGCCCGGCCTGGACGTTGGAGAGCGCTTGGCCGTAGGTGTCGTGGAAGTGGAGGGCGAGGTCGCCACGCTGCATGCCGGCCACGGCGAACGCGTCGATCAGGAATTCGACGTGGCCAGCGGTGCCCACGCCGATCGTGTCGCCGAGGCTCAGCTGGCTCGCCCCGAGGTCGAACAGCCGCCGTCCGACCGAGACCACCTGTTCGACCGGGACGGCGCCCTCCCACGGGTCGCCGAAACACATCGAGACGTAGGCGCGGACATCGAGCCCGGCGTCGCGGGCACGGCGTACGACGGGCTCGAACATCGCGAACTGCTCGTCCAGCGACCGGTTGAGGTTCTTCTGCGCGAAGGTCTCGGTGGCGCTTCCGAAGATCGCGACGTGGCGGCAGCCGAGCTCGAGCGCACGGTCGAGACCGCGCTCGTTGGGTACGAGCACCGGAAGGTCGCGACCCTCGTCACCGAGCATCTGCATCAGGTCCTCGGCGTCGGCGAGCTGCGGCACCCAGCGCGGATGGACGAAGCTGGTCGCCTCCACGATGGGCAGCCCGGCAGCAAGCAGGCGCCGGATCAGCTCGGCCTTGACCTCCGTCGGCACCAGTGCCGACTCGTTCTGGAGGCCGTCGCGCGGGCCGACCTCGTAGATGGTGACGGGTCCCCACGCCTCGTGCAGAGACATCCGCATCGGCAGGTCGGTCACTCGACCTCCACGTCGTGCTCCACCACGAACAGCGTCGCGCCGAGCGCGACCTGGTGACCGGTGTCCGCCTCGACGACAGTCACCGTTCCCGCGAACGGCGCCTTCAGCGAGAGCTCCATCTTCATCGCCTCCATCATGCCGAGCACCTGGCCTTCCTCGACCGCGTCACCCGGTGCGACTCGGACCTCGAGGACCGTGCCGGGCATCGGTGCGGTGATCGTGCCGTCACCGACGGCGACATGGTCGGCGAGCCGGTCGGGCCCGGTCAGCACGAAGCGCTGGCCGTGGTAGCTGACCTCGACGATGTCGGGCTGCACGTTGACGACCGCACGGACGCGATGCCCGTCGACGTCGGCCTCCAGCACGTGGTTCGCCGCCGAGATCTCGTGCACGGGTGTGCCATCGACGGTGCCGGCCGCGCGGTCGACCACCACGTCGCGATCGAGCTCGACGAGGGTCGGCGCAGGACGAGCACCGAGCCGGAAGCCGTCGGTCTGGAAGGGATGGCCTCTGTCGTACGCCGACACCATCGCCGACACCCAAGCGGCCAGCACTCGCGGGACGTCGGCGTCCGGCGCCGGCAGCTCGTGGTGGTCGAGCCACGCGGTGTCGATCGTGGCGTCGCGGAACTCGTCGCTCGCGACGAGCGCACGCAGGAACCCGGCGTTCGTGGTCAGGCCGAGGATCGCGGTGTCGTCGAGGGCTCCGATCAGTGCGTGCCGCGCGGCCCCGCGATCGGGGCCGTACGCGACGACCTTGCCGAGCATCGGGTCGTACGCCGCGCTGACCACCTGGTTGCTCTCCAACGCATGATCAACGCGGACCGAGTCGCCCCAACGCACCAGGCTCGCCGTCCCGGCCTGGGGCAGGAAACCACCGAACGAGTCCTCGGCGTACACCCGGGCCTCGATCGCGTGTCCTTCGAACGTCACGTCCTCCTGGCCGAACGACAGCGGCTCGCCCGCGGCGACGCGCAGCTGCTGCTCGACCAGGTCGAGCTCTCCGCCCGCGACTCGCACCACGGACTCGGTGACTGGGTGCTCCACCTGGAGCCGGGTGTTCATCTCCAGGAAGTAGAAGTCACGGGTGACGTTGTCGAGCAGGAACTCGACGGTGCCCGCGTTGCTGTAACCGACCTGACGTGCGAGGTCGGCCGCCGCTCGCGTGATGCGCTCGCGGAGGTCCGGCGAGATCGTCGGCGCGGGTGCCTCTTCGAGCACCTTCTGGTGGCGACGCTGGGTGGAGCAGTCGCGCTCGAAGAGGTGGACGACGTTCCCGTGGCTGTCGCCAAGCACCTGCACCTCGATGTGGCGCCCGGACTCGACGTACTTCTCGACCAGCATCGCGTCGTCCCCGAAGGCGCTGCGTGCTTCGCGCGTCGCGGCCGCGAGCGCCTCGGCGTACTCGTCGGCGGATCGGACGACGCGCATGCCCTTCCCGCCTCCGCCGGCCGCGGCCTTGACCAGCACCGGGTAGGCGAACGTCGCCGGGTCGTCGGCGGCGGCGTACGACGGCACCACAGGCACCCCGGCCTTGACCGCGATCGTCCGGGCATGGTCCTTGCGGCCCATGGCGTCCATCACGTCGGCGCTCGGCCCGACCAGCCTCAGTCCGGCGCCCTCGACCGACCGCGCGAATGCCGACCGCTCGGACAGGAAGCCGTAGCCGGGGTGGATCGCGTCGGCGCGGCTCTCGACGGCGGCGGCCACGAGGGCGTCGATGTCGAGATAGCTCGGCACGCGCACGATCTCGTCGGCGGCCTTCACGTGCGGCGCGTCGGCATCGAGGTCGGTGAAGGCGGCGACGGAACGCAGCCCCAGTCGCTGACAGGTGCGGAAGACCCGGAGCGCGATCTCACCGCGGTTGGCGACGAGAACGGTCTTGATCACGTCGGAGACCGGGTCGGTGGTGTTCATCGCCTACATCCTGAACACGCCGTACGACGGCGCCGCCACCGGGGCGCGGGACGCGACCGCGAGCCCCATGCCGAGGACGCGGCGGGTGTCGGCGGGGTCGATGACGCCGTCGTCCCAGAGCCGGGCGGTCGAGTAGTACGGCGAGCCTTGGTGCTCGTAGGAGCTGAGGATGGGCGCCTTGAACGCCGCCTCGTCCTCGGCCGACCATTCCTCCCCACGCGCCTCGAACCCGTCGCGTCGGACCGTCGCCAGCACCGAGGCCGCCTGCTCGCCGCCCATCACCGAAATGCGAGCGTTGGGCCACATCCAGAGGAAGCGGGGATCGTAGGCGCGGCCGCACATGCCGTAGTTCCCGGCGCCGAACGACCCACCGATGACCACCGTGAACTTCGGGACGACGCTGCAGGCGACCGCGGTCACCAGCTTCGCGCCGTCCTTCGCGATCCCCTTGTTCTCGTACTCGCGCCCGACCATGAAGCCGGTGATGTTCTGCAGGAACACCAGGGGAATGCCGCGCTGGTTGCACAGCTCGATGAAGTGCGCGCCCTTGAGCGCCGACTCGCTGAACAGGATCCCGTTGTTGGCGACGATGCCGACCTCGTGGCCCCAGATGCGGGCGAACGCACAGACCAGGGTGTCGCCGTACAGCTTCTTGAACTCGTGGAACCTGCTGCCGTCGACGACGCGCCGGATCACCTCGCGCACGTCGTACGGCGTGCGGGTGTCGGCGGGCACCACGTCGTACAGAGACTCCGGCGACTCCAGCGGCTCCTCGATCGCCTCCCACTGCCCCGCCGGTTGAGGAGATCGCCCGCCCCCCGCTGGTTGAGGAAGGCGCTCTGCGCCTGTCTCGAACCCAAGGGGTCCCCACGGCAGCGTGTCCACGATCGAGCGCACGATCGCCAGCGCGTGCGCGTCGTCGTCGGCGAGGTGGTCCACGACACCGGACGTACGCGCGTGCACGTCGCCCCCGCCGAGTTCCTCCGCGGTGACCACCTCGCCCGTCGCGGCCTTCACCAGCGGCGGGCCGCCGAGGAAGATCGTGCCCTGGTTGCGAACGATCACGCTCTCGTCGCTCATGGCCGGGACGTATGCGCCACCGGCGGTGCACGAGCCCATCACGCTCGCGATCTGAGGAATGCCGCGGGCGGAGAGGTTGGCCTGGTTGAAGAAGATCCGGCCGAAGTGCTCCCGGTCGGGGAACACCTCGTCCTGCATCGGCAGGAACGCGCCACCGGAGTCGACGAGGTAGATGCACGGGAGCCGGTTCTCCAGCGCGATCGTCTGGGCGCGCAGGTGCTTCTTGACGGTCAGCGGGTAGTACGTGCCGCCCTTCACGGTCGCGTCGTTGGCGACCACCATGCACTCACGTCCGTGGATGCGCCCGATGCCGGTGACGATCGAGGCGCTCGGGACGGCGTAGTCGTCCTCCGCCGAGGCTCCGTACATGGCGAAGGCCGCCAGCGGGCTCAGCTCGAGGAACGGGCTGCCGGGGTCGAGCAGCCGGTCGATGCGGTCACGCGCCAGCAGCTTGCCGCGGTCGGTGTGCTTCTTCCGCGCCTTGTCGCTGCCACCCCGGCGTACGACTGACAGGTGGTGGCGGAGCTCCTCGACCAGCTCACGCAGCCCGGCATCGGTCGATCTTGTCGCTTGTACTGAGGGGGTGAGGGGCGAGCCGTCTCGAAGGGAGACCATGCCTTCAGGTTAGCGATCATTAACCACCCGTGCCAGCCGTACGGTGAAGGTCTCGGACTCCGGCAACGATGATCCTCTGACGTTAACGACCGCTAACCTTCAGCCTGTGACCCGGCGCGACCAGATCCTCGAGACGGCGGCGGACCTGTTCGCCACCAAGGGGTTCCACGGCGTCTCGGTCGGGGAGATCGGCCAGGCCTGCGGGATCTCCGGGCCGGCGCTCTACAAGCACTTCGACTCCAAGGACGCCGTGCTCGCTGCCATGCTGGTCGGGATCAGCGAGCGGCTGCTCGAAGAGGGCCGAGCCCGCGTCGCGAAGGCGAGAACGGCCCGCGAGGCGCTCGAGTCGCTGGTGGCCTGGCACACGGACTTCGCCCTCCGTCACCGCTCCCTGATCGTCGTCCAGGACCGCGACTGGCAGTCGCTCCCGCCGGCCGCCCGCGAGCGCGTCCGTCATCTGCAGCGGGAGTACGTCGACATCTGGGCCGGAGAGCTGCGCCGGCAGCACCGTGGTCTGCACACCGACCGCGCCCGCGCGATGGCTCATGCGGCGTTCGGCCTGATCAACTCCACGCCCCACAGCGGGCTGATCCCAGACGAGGCAATGCGCGGAGTGCTCCAGCGGATGGCGATGGGCGCGCTGGTCGGTTCCTGACTCGACCGACAGCAGCAGTCGCGTGACTACCCTCACCCCCGTGACAACCTTCTCGCCGCCGGTCGCGTGTCAGTGACATGAGGATCGGGTTCCGATACGTCCTGGCCGCCGGGTCATCCGCGATCGCCGTCACCGCACTGACCGCGAGCACCGCGGGGTCCTACGCAGCGGGGGCGACGCTCACCCCACCGTGGGCCGGCTTCGCCAACAATGCCCAGCACACGGGGGTGGCCCCGGCGACACCACAGCCGCTGAGCAGCATCCACTGGAAGGTAACGGTGGACGGAAAGCCAGCCTGCTGCGAGGACGGCCCGATCGCCCACTACGCCTCCCCGATGATCACCAGCGCGAACACCGTGGTCGTGCCGATCCGGATCGGTCCGGTCAGGGGGTTCAAGCTGGTTGCGTACGCCGGAGCCGACGGAACGAAGAAGTGGACGATGCACACCGACTACACGGTGCCGGTCTCAGCCGTGAACGAGTGGCCGCCACCCATCCCCGCGGGTCTGCTCGACGACAGCCGGGTGGCCGTGGCAGCAGCCGGTGGCACCCTGCTCGTCCGCTCCCAGGTGAACGACGCGACCGGGCCCGTGCACCGCGTCGCCTTTTACGGCATCGACCAGTTCCGCGCTCACCGCGCCGCCTACCGCAAGGCCGTGCAGATCACGACCCCGCTGACCACCGGACCCGACGGCTCGGTGTACTTCGGCTTCTCTGCGACCAAGGACGCGCCTGGCCATCTGCGCGATGGCGTGGCCCGCATCCCTCCGTCTGGAGAGGGCAGCTGGGTGTCCGCCCGCAAGCTCGCCGGCATCGACGGCACGAGCAGCGTGGCCCTCAACTGCGCCCCTGCCCTCTCGAACGACGGCAGCAGAGCGTACGTCGCCGTCGTCACCGCCGGGCACGGCCGCCTGGTCGCCTTCGACAGCACCACGCTGGAGCCAGAGTTCCGGCACGGGCTCCGCGACCCACAGACGCACCGATTTGCGGAGATCTCGGGATCGTCGTCCGCCACGCCAACCGTCGGCCCTGACGGGGACGTGTTCTACGGCGTGCTCGGCAACCCGATCATCAAGCACGACGTCCGCGGGTGGCTGCTCCACTTCGGGCCGCACCTCGGAAGGACCCGGACACCTGGCTCCTTCGGCTGGGATCAGACCGTCTCGGTCGTCCCGGCGAGTTCGGTCCCCAGCTACAGCGGCAGCTCGTCGTACCTGCTGGTGAGCAAGTACAACAACTACTTCATCGGCCCGCACGGGGACGGTCGCAACGAGATCGCACTGCTCGACCCCCACGCGGCGCAGCGCGACCGGTTCTCCCGCGTCCAGGTGATGCAAGAGGTGCGGACGGTCCTCTCACCCATGCATCCGCTCCACACCCCGAGGGGCAACCGCTACGAGTGGTGCATCAACTCCGTCGCTGTCGACCCCGCCACCGGTTCGGCCCTCGCCAACAACGAGGACGGGCACCTCTACCGCTGGGACCTCGACACCGGGCAGCTGGCCGAGTCGATCCGGCTCAACAAGCCGCGTGGACAGGCGTACACCATGACGGTGGTAGGCCCCGACGGCACGGCGTACGCCATGTCGGACGCGATCCTGTACGCCATCGGGAGCTGACTCACAGCAGGTGCACGATCTCCGCCGCCGGGTCGTCGGCCAGTGCGACGACCCGGGCGGCGCGAACGGCGGCGTCCAGCGCAACGGCCAGGTCGTCGGACTCGGCCGCGGGCTCCGCGGGAGACGTGGCCGCCAGCTCCGCCTGGAGGTCGTCGGGTGACAGGCCCCGCAGCCGGAGCAGCACCCAGGGATCGCCGTCGACGAGCCAGGCGACCTGGAGCATCACGGCGAGGGCATGGACGCACGGGTCGACCCACGAGGCGCACGGGCAGGCCGAGCCCAGCTCCCCGCCGTACGGCAGCAGCTCGACCCCGGCCTCCTCGGCCTGCTCGACGAGCCGGTGGGGCAGCTCGCCGGCCATCAGGGACGGCAGGTGCCCGGACTCGGCCGCCACCACCTCGACGAACGCCCGGCGGCTGACCGGGTCGAGCTCCGGCACGCTCGCGCCGACCGACCACACCCCGGCGCGGTCGTAGCAGGCGGCGACGATCGAGCCGTGGTCGATCGTGATGCCCCCGATGCCTCCGCTGCGGGAAAGGGCGCGGGCCGCGTGGAGCTCGCCCTCGCCGTACGACGCCTCCTCGACCGCGCGCACCCAGGCCCGGCCCCACCAGGTGGCGGCGCGGGACGTGGCACGCCTCGGCGGGATGCGCGCGAAGGTGACAGCGGTCGTCGCGGAGGCGGTCACGGCATCCTCCGCAGAGCGACGAGGTCGAGCAGCTCGTCGTTGCTGAGCTCGGTCAGCGCGGTCTCACCGTGCGCGAGCACCGAGTCGGCCAGCGACCGCTTGCGACGGAGCAGCTCGGCCACCCGCTCCTCCACCGTGCCCTCGGTGATCATCCGGTGGACCTGGACCGTCCGCGTCTGCCCGATGCGGTGCGCCCGGTCGGTCGCTTGGTCCTCGACCGCGGGGTTCCACCAGCGGTCGACGTGGACGACGTGGTCGGCCCGCGTCAGGTTGAGGCCGGTGCCGCCGGCCTTGAGGGACAGCAGGAACAACGGCACCTCACCCGCCTGGAACGACGCCACCATCGCGTCGCGCTGCCGCACCGGAGTGCCGCCGTGCAGGAACTGGTGGGGTACGCCGGCGCGGGTCAGGTGGTCCTCCAGCAGCCGGGCCATCGCGACGTACTGGGTGAAGACCAGGACCGAGCGCTCCTCGGCCAGCACCGTGCCGACGAGCTCGTCGAGCAGGTCGAGCTTCTCCGACCTGCCCGTCAGCCGCCCACCGGACTGCTTGAGGAAGTGCGCCGGGTGGTTGCAGATCTGCTTGAGTCCGGTCAGCAGCTTGAGGACGAGCCCGCGCCTGGTCTCCTCGTCGGCGCGCTCGATGCGCTCCATGGTGTCCCGGACGAACGCCTCGTACAGCACCACCTGCTCGCGGGTGAGGCCGAGCAGGTGGTCGGTCTCGGTCTTCTCGGGGAGCTCCGGCGCGACACCTGGATCGCTCTTGCGACGGCGCAGCAGGAACGGCCCGATCAGCCCCGCGAACTGCCGTGCCTTCGTCGGCTCGATGCCGGACTCGATCGGCCCGGCCCACACCTTGCGGAACGCCTGTCGGCTGCCGAGCAGGCCGGGCGTCGCCCAGTCGAGGATCGCCCAGAGCTCGGTCAGGTTGTTCTCGACCGGAGTGCCGGTGAGTGCCACCCGGGCGCCTGACGGGACCGTGCGCAGCGCCCGCGCGGTGGCCGAGCGGGCGTTCTTCACGTGCTGCGCCTCGTCGGCCACGACGAGACCCCAGGACAGACCGGCCAGGGTCGGCGCATCACGCCGCAGGGTGCCGTACGTCGTCAGCACGAACCCGGGATCGGGCCGAGCCTCGGTGGGCTCGAGGTCGTCCAGCGACCGCTGCCCGCCGTGGAACCGGCGTACGTCGACCCCCGGGGCGAAGCGCCGGATCTCGGCCTCCCAGTTGCCGAGGAGCGAGGCGGGGCAGACCACCAGCGTCGGACCCGGCCGCCGGGCGGCGCGCCGGAGATGCAGGGCGATCAGGGTGACCGTCTTGCCCAAGCCCATGTCGTCGGCGAGGCAGGCGCCGAGGCCGAGCGAGGTCAGCCGGTCGAGCCAGGTGAAGCCCTGACGTTGGTAGTCGCGCAGGGTGGTCGCGAGCCCGGCCGGCGGCTCGAGGGGCGCCGCGGTGGCGGCACCGAGGAGCTGCTCGCGGAGCTCGAGCAGGCTCGCCCCGACCACCACCTCGGCCGGGGCGTCCTCGACCTCGACGACGCCGGTGAGCGCGGCCGCCACGGCCTGCGCCGCCGGCACCGTCCGGATCAGGCGTCTGCGGGCCTTGCGCGCGATCGCGGGGTCGACGACGGTCCAGCCGCCGCGGAGCTTGAGCATCGGCGACGACGCCCGCGCCAGCTGGTCCATCTCGTGCTCGGTCAGGGGGTCGCCACGGAGCGCGACCTGCCAGTTGAACGCGAACAGAGCGTCACCGCTGAGCACGCCCTCGACCAGCTGCGCCTCGCGCTTGCCGGGAGCTCGGTCGAGGGTGGCCGTCGCGCTGAGGTCGCGCCCCAGGCTCCTCGGCCAGAGGACGTCGATTCCGGCCGCGCGCAGTGCGCCGACGCCGTCCTCGAGCAGGCTGACGAGGTCGTCGGTGTCGAGCGTCAGCTCATCGGGCACGCGCTGCTCGAGCAGCCGCTCGAGTGGCGGCCACACCCAGGCCGCGTCACGGAGCGCGAGCGCCGTGTGGGTGCGGGCACGGTCGCCGAAGCCGTGCGCCGAGGGCGGGTCGTGCCACAGGCTGGCGGCGTCGCGCACGTGCAGGGGGTCGCGCTCGTCGTGCACCTGGAGCACCAGTCGGCACGCGCCGGCGACGAGCTCCTCCTCGTCGGCCTCGACCCGCAGTGACAGGGTCACCAGCTGGGGCAGGTCGGAGCGCTCACCCCGATGACGGGCGACGAGGTCCTGGAGCCGGTGGGCGAACCCGTCACCGTCACGACCTGGATGCGGTGGAGCAGGCACACGTGCGGCCGCCGACGGTGCGGCGCGCGGCATCGCGTCGACCACGGCCTCGACCACCCGGCGTACGACGGTCTCGGCGGCGTCGGTGGACACGTCGGCGTACGCCCGCGACTCGGCCAGCCGGCGCAGCCGCTCGGTGTCGTCGGCATCGAGCGGGCCGGGGCGCCAGCTGCCGTCGGCGGGCTCGAACTTCCCGGCGGCGACCAGCCGCATCCCGAGCAGGCAGGCGGCCGCCAGCAGGGCCACGGACGGATGTGCGTCGTCGACGGTGCGCGCCTTGGCGAGCACGGGCAGGGCGGCGCGGATCGGGAGGGTGATCGTGCGCCGGTCATCGGTGAACTCGACGGTCCCGTCGCGCGGCGCCTCAGCGACGTGCAGGGTCGCCGGCCCGGTCAGGGGCACGAAGCTCAACCGACACCTCCCGCGCAAGGACGACCTGACCGTGCCGGGAATGGGCCCGGGAATGGGCCCGGGAATGGGCCCGGGAATGGGTATGCCGGCTCGGTCGTTGTCGACCGTATCCGGCACGACCGACATTTCCGGCCGGAAGTGTTGCAAGGATCCTTTCGAAAGACTACTTTCGATGCATGCCGACTCAGAAGGGGGCGCGCCGTGACGACACGACGCAAGGGACAGGCCAAGCGACGGGCGAAGCGACGCTCGCGCCCGCAGGACCAGGTGAAGCCGCACACCAAGGATCGTCGTACCGACGGCTGAGAGATCCCCGCGAGCTCCAGGCCCTCGCCCACCCCGTGCGGATCGGGATCCTGGAGCTGCTCACGGTCAGTGGGCCGCTGACCGCGACCGAGCTCGCGGACCGGCTCGACGAGACGCCGGCCAACTGCTCCTGGCACCTCCGCAAACTCGCCGAGCACGCGTTCGTGGAGGAGGCGGGCGGCGGCATCGGGCGGCAGCGGCCCTGGCGAGTCAGCTCGATCGGGCTGGCCTGGGATGACGTGGACGCCACTCCCGGCGAGCTGCGCGCCGGGCGCGCTCTCGAGGAAATGCTCCTCCAGCGCCAGGTCACCCGCTATCAGCAGGCCCGTACCCAGCTCCTCGAAGACGGCGACCGTGAGTGGGCCGACGCCGCGGCCAGCACCCAGCACGCCAGCTGGCTGACCGCCGAGGAGCTGGACGCGCTCAACCTGGAGATGCGCGCCGTCCTCGAGCGGTACGCCGACCGTCTCACCGACCCGGCGAAGCGCCCGGCAGGATCCCGGCTCTGCGAGCTCGTGGCCTGGGGTGCCCCGCTCCTCCTGCCCGGCGTCGAGGCCATTCCGGCGGACAGCGCGGCGAACACTGCCACCGATGCGACCGCCGCGGACGCGTCGTGAAGCAAGCCTTCCGCCAGCCCGGCTTCACCCGCCTGTACGCCGGCCTCACGGCGTCGATGTTCGGCGACTCGGTGATGCTGCTGGTGCTGTCGATCTGGGTGAAGACCATCACCGGCTCCAACGCCATGGCCGGCCTGACCTTCTTCTTCATGGTGATCCCCGCGCTCTTGGCGCCCCTGCTCGGCATGTGGATCGACCGCGTGCGCCGCAAGCCTTTCCTGGTCTGGGGCCACGTTGCGTCAGGCGTGTGCATCCTCCCCCTGGTGCTGGTCCGGGGCGAGGGACAGGTCTGGATCATCTGGTCGGTGGCGATGCTGTACGGCCTCTCGTCCATCGTCCTGCCCGCGGCCCTCAACGGCCTGCTCAAGGAGCTGATGCCGGAGGAGCTGCTGGTCGACGCGAACGCCTCGCTGCAGACCACCAAGGAGTCGTTCCGCCTCTTCGGCCCGCTGGTCGGGGCGCTGCTGTTCACCTGGCTCGGAGGATGGGCGGTCGCGGTGCTCGACGCGGCGTCGTTCTTCGCGGCCGCGGCCGTGATCGCGACCCTCGCCGTACGCGAACAGGAGCCGGTCGTCGAGGAGTCTCACTTCTGGACGCAGATGACTGCCGGCCTGCGCCACCTGGCCGGCGAGCGCGTGCTCAAGCACGTGCTGATCGGGTTTGCGCTGTGCCTCCTGGTCCTGGGCTTCACCGAGTCCGCGATCTACGCCCTCCTCGACGCCTTCGACAGGCCTGCCACGTTCGTCTCCGTGATCGTGTCCGTGCAAGGCGTCGGCGCGGTTGCCGGTGGGCTGGCGTCCGGCGCCGTGATCAAGCGCATCGGCGAGGTCGCCGCCTGCGTCGTGGGCCTGTTGATGATCGCCGGCGGGATCCTGGTGATGGCCGCCACCCACAGCATGGTGGTCGTCTGCCTGAGCGCAGCCGTGTTCGGGGCGGCGCTGCCGCCGATCATGGTGGCGTTCATGACGCTGATCCAGCGCCGCACACCGCAGCCGATCATGGGCCGGGTGTCGGCGGCCGTCGAGGTCGTGATGTCCGCGCCGCAGGCGATCTCCCTGGCCGCGGGGTCGCTGCTGGTCGTGGTGCTGAGCTACCGCAGCATCTTCGTGATCATGGCCGCGGTCACGGCGGTCGCAGCGGCGTACCTGGCGGTCGCGCTGCGCCGGCAGATCGGCACCGACGTACGCCGTCCGGTCGCGGCGGGACCCGACGCGGTCGACGTCGCCGTGGAGCCGACCGTGCTCACGGGTCACGCCGAGCCGTGACGGCACGATCTCGGTGAGTGGTGGGTTGGGTGGTTGTCACGAATTACTCGCCCGGTTCGTCTGAGGGAATGGGGAACACCCGACGTTCATCGCGCGTTCACAAACGACTCGCTCGTTGTCGGCGGGAGTCTTTAGGCTCGGCCCGAGACACACGCACAGGGGAGTACACATGAGTACTGAGACAGACGCCCAGGTGGGCGGAGCGGCCGGAGGGGCCGACAGCGGCAAGCTCGACAAGCGCGTGATGGTCGTGGCGGGGGTCGTGGTCCTCGGTGCGGTGATGTCGATCCTCGACATCACGGTCGTGGCCGTCGCCCAACGCACGTTCCAGGACACGTTCGGCAAGACCCAGGCCCAGGTCGCCTGGACCGCCACGGCTTACACACTGGCGCTGGCCACCGTGATCCCGCTGACCGGCTGGGCCGCTGACCGGTTCGGCACCAAGCGCCTCTACATCCTCGCGATCGTGCTGTTCACCGCCGGATCCGCGCTCTGCTCGACGGCGACCAGCCTCGAGATGCTGGTGGCCTTCCGGGTCCTCCAGGGTCTCGGCGGCGGGATGCTGATGCCGCTCGGCATGACGATCCTGACGCGTGCCGCCGGGCCGGAGCGGCTCGGCCGGGTGATGGCGATCCTCGGCGTCCCGATGCTGCTCGGCCCGATCTTCGGCCCGATCCTCGGCGGCTGGCTGATCGACATTGCCTCCTGGCACTGGATCTTCCTGATCAACGTCCCGATCGGCATCATCGCCACCGTCTACGCGTGGCGGGTGCTCGACCGCGACGAGGTCCACCCGTCCGAGAGCTTCGACTTCGTCGGCATGCTCCTCCTGTCGCCGGGCCTGGCGCTCTTCCTGTACGGCGTGAGCTCGATCCCGGCCGCGAAGCAGGAGCACAACACGATGTGGACCAACTCCGTGGTCATCCCCACGGTGGTCGGGCTCGCGTTGGTCGCGGCCTTCGTTCCCTGGGCGCTGCGAAAGCACAACATCCATCCGCTGGTGCAGCTGCGGCTGTTCACCAACCGGTACATGACCGTCGCCGTGGTGACGATGACGCTGTTCGCGATGGCGTTCTTCGGCGCCTCGCTGCTGTTCACGCTCTACTTCCAGCAGGTGCGCGGCGAATCGCCCCTCGCCTCCGGGTGGCTGGTCGCACCACAGGGCTTCGCCGCCATGGTGACGATGCCGATCGCGGGTTTCCTGGCCGACAAGATCGGGCCCGGAAAGGTCGTGCTCACCGGACTGGTCCTCGACACGGTCGGCATGGCGATGCTCATCGCCTTGGACGACCAGACGCCGTACCCCTACATCATGACCTCGTTCGTGATCATGGGTCTGGGCATGGGCTCGACGATGATGCCGGTCTTCACCGCGGGGCTCGCCAGCCTCAAGGACCACGACATCGCGCGTGGCTCCACGCTGATGAACATCACCCAGCAGATCGCGATCTCGATGGGCACGGCGCTGTTCTCGGTGCTGCTCACCAACTCCTACAACAACCATGCCGTTGTCGTGAATTCGACGCTCGCGATCCAGAACGGCGCCGATCCCGCCCAGATCGGGCTGAGCCCCGACCAGGCGGAGTCCGTGGTGGCTGCGGGTCTGCACTTCATGGGCGAGGCCTTCGGTGGCGTGTTCCTGGTCGCCACCGTGCTGGTCGGGCTCTGCCTGGTCCCGGCCTTCTTCCTCCCGCGCAAGCCCGCGGAGCATCACGTCGAGCCGGCCGCGATGGTGGGCTGACCTCCGCAAACTCCGACGACCGCCCGGTCGCCCGCCCAGTGCGGGTGTCCGGGCGGGGTCGTCTGCTGGGATTCTTCGTCCAGGACGTATCCTGCGCACCGTGCGGCGTCCCACTCGGATCCTGGCCGTCACCGTGTCCGCGGTGCTCGGCGTGGGGCTCGGGGTCGCCGCCGGCATCGCCTTCGATCGCACGACGTACCAGGACCCCTTCGGGCTCGGCGCCCCGTTGGTCAACCAGCCGTGCGCCGCCAACGAGGCACTGCTCGTCCTGGTGTCGTCCGAAGGTACGGGCAGGCTGGGCGCCGAGCTGGCCAGCAATGACCAGGCGCGGTACCTCGAGACGGCGAACTCCTGCAACACGGCGTGGCGAAGCCCGGACAGCCCCACCCAGGCCTACGTCGCCTACCTCGGTCCGTTCAGCCAGGGAGACGCCTGCGAGAAGCAGATGACTGGCGCCTACCGCGGGGCCCACGTCACGTTGCTCACGGCAGGCACCCCCGACATCGTGCCGTGCCTGTGTCACGTCTCCCGCGCGGAGATGCCGACACTCAGCACCGGGATGACCATGACCGACCGCGACCGCGACCGCGACATCGTCTACGTCCACGCCCTGCAGAACATGCTGACCACACTGGGGCGCCGCCCGGACGAACCAACCACCGATTTCTACGACCCGGAGACGGTCAACCAGGTGAAGCGTTTCCAACAGGTCCTCGGCCGCACCGTGACCGGAGCCGTGGACGCAGGACACCTGGAAGGCGCTCCAGCGGGGCTGCGACAGCCCCTAGGCCTGGCCGTCGACGAACGCGTCGCCACGCAGCACCGGGACGATGTCGCTGACATCCCCGGCGGCGGCGATCTCCACGTCGCGGGCGAAGCCGGCAGTCGCGAGCTCGCGGCCGCTCGCACACTCGGCCAGCGCCCGGCCGAGGTCGGCACGCACCACCTCGAACGCCGCCGCGGCCACCCGCGCCTCCGGACTCGCATGGTCGGTGCCCAGCTCGGCGAGGACTGCGCCCGCTCCCCAGAGGTCCTCCGCGGCCGTACGCAGTGATCCGTCCGGCCAGCGCTCGCCCGCAGCCACGACCGCCACGCGCCCGTCGCGGCCGGCGAGCCAGCGGCCCACTGCCACGAAGTTGCGGAGACACGCGCCGACGACCGTCACGCCGGCGTCGCGGAGCGCGAAGGAGATCGCGGAGCCGTTCGGCGAGGGCAGCACGACCCGGTCGATCCCGGAGACCCCATCGAACGACGCCGGCGAGAGGCTCACCGCACCACCTTCGGACAGCCCCGCCCGCCGACCGCGGGCCAGGACGGCCTCGCGCTGCGCGGCGTACGCCGGTGCGTCGGCGGTCACCCAGGGGTAGGGGTACACGGTGATCCCGCGGTCCAGGGCGACCGACAGCGTGGTCGTGAAGGACAGCACGTCGACGACGACCGCGACGTCGCCCGGCTGCGTGTCGGCGACCAGCGCCTGGGCACCGGTGCAGCCCCCAGTCGAAGCGGACCCGGTACGCCGCCTGGCCGTGCTCCGGGTGTCCCGTCACCAGATGCGTACGCGCGCGTCGGGCTCGAGCCAGAGGCCGTCGCCGGGCTCGGTGCCGAACGTCGCATGGAACTCGTCGAGGTTGCGCACGATGTTCGCGCGGAACTCCGGCGGGCTGTGCGGGTCGATCGTGAGGTACTGCTGGGCCAGCTCCTTGCGGCGCTTGGTCCGCCAGCAGAACGCCCAGTTGAAGAACAGCTTCTGCGCGTCCTCGAGCCCGACATCGCCGGCGCGGGCGATGTTGTAGGCCATCAGCGCGATCGTGAGGCCACCCAGGTCTCCGATGTTCTCGCCGACGGTCAGGGCGCCGTTCACGTGCTCGCCGGGGAGGTCGCGCGGCGAGAGGGCGTCGTACTGAGCGATCAGGGCCTGGGACTTCTCCTGGAAGCGCGCCTTGTCGTCCGGGGTCCACCAGTCCTGCAGGTTGCCGGAGCCGTCGTACTGCGCGCCCTGGTCGTCGAAGCCGTGCCCGACCTCGTGCCCGATGACGGCGCCGATGCCGCCGTAGTTCTCGCACATCTCGGCGTCGGGCGAGAAGAACGGCTTCTGCAGGATCGCGGCCGGGAAGCAGATCTCGTTCATGCCCGGCCGGTAATAGGCGTTGACGGTCTGCGGAAGCATCAGCCACTCCTCGCGGTCGACCGGCGCCCCGACCTTCGCCAGCTGACGCCGGGTCTCGAAGGCGTTGGCCGAGAGGACGTTGCCGACGAGATCGTCGGGCGTGAAGTCGAGCTCGGAGTAGTCGCGGAACTTCTCGGGGTAGCCGATCTTCGACCGGAACATGTCGAGCTTGGCGAAGGCCCGCTGCTTGGTCTCCTCGCTCATCCACTCCAGGGCCGCGATCGACTCGCGGTAGGCGCGGAGCAGGTTGCCGACGAGCTCCTCCATCATCGCCTTGGACGCCGGCGGGAAGTGACGGGCGACGTACTCGCGACCGACCGCCTCGCCGATCGAGCCCTCGACCACAGCGACGCCGCGCTTCCAGCGCTCGCGCAGCTGAGGGGTGCCGCTGAGCGTGCGGCCGTAGAAGTCGAAGTTGGTCTCGACGAACTCCGCCGGGAGGTACGGCGCCGTGGCGCGTACGACGCGGATCGCGAGCCAGGTGCGCCACTGCTCGATCGGGACCTCCTCGAGCGCGGCGGAGAGGTGCTCGAGGTAGGACGGCTGCCGAGCGCAGATCTCGGCGATCGTGTCCTCGGAGCCGCCGAGGTTGCGGATGAAGACCTCCCAGTCGAACGTCGGGCAGAGGTCCTTCAGCTCGGCGAGGGTCTTCAGGTTGTAGGTCTTCTGGACGTCGCGCGTCTCGGCCCGCTCCCAGTGTCCTTGCGAGAGCCGGGTCTCGACCGCCATCACGGTGGCCGCGTCGGCGGCGGCGTCCTCGTTGCCGGCGAGGGTGAACATCCGGGTCAGGAAGTCGACGTACTTCTCACGGATCTCGGCGAACTTCTCGTCGTGGTAGTACGACTCGTCCGGAAGCCCGAGCCCGCCCTGGGTGAAGTTCACCAAGCAGCGGTCGGAGTTCTTGGCGTCGACGTCGACGTACACCCCGAACGGCCCGCTGCCGCCGACCTGCTCGAACTCGCCGAGGAACGCCGCGAGGTCGCGCACGTCGCGCAGGCTCTCCACCGCGTCGAGGAGGGGACGGATCGGCGCGATCCCGAGACTCTCGACGGCCGTCTCGTCCATGAACGAGGCATACAGGCAGGCGATCCGCATGGCGTCGCCGTCGAGCCCCTGCTCACCGGCGACCACGCGCTCGGCCAGGTCCTCGATGATCTCGCGGACCTGTTGCTCCGCGATGTCGGCGAGCTGGAGGAACGGGCCCCAGCTGCCTTTGTCGTCCGGGATCTCCTCGGTCAGCAGCCACCGGCCGTTGACGTGACCGAACAGGTCGTCCTGTGCCCGGACCGAGAGATCCATGCCTTCACGGGCGTCGTCGAGCGTGCTCACCCGCAGGAGCCTACGGTGACAGGTGAGTCATCGCACATGGACGACGCTCTTGCCGAGCGTGCGCCGTTCCGCCATGTCCTGCAGGGCGCGGGCGAAGTCGTCGAGGTCGTACGTCGCGCCGATCGGGGGTGAGACGACGCCGGACTCGATCATCGGCAGCAGCAGGTCCCACTGCTCGCGCAGGTAGGTCGGCTTGGTCATCGCGAACGCGCCCCAGCCGACGCCGCGCACGTCGACGTTGCCGAGCAGCAGTCGGTTGACCTTCACCTCGGGGATGCCCTGGCCGGACGCGAACCCGACCACGAGCAGCCGCCCCTGCTCGGCGAGGCAACGCAGCGAGTCGGTGAACACGTCTCCACCCACGACGTCGAGCACGACGTCGACCCCTCGCCCACCGGTGAGGTCCGCGACCGCATCCCGGAAGCCGTCGAGGAGCACGGTCTGATCGGCCCCGGCCCCGCGGGCGAACGCGGCCTTCTCCTCGGTGGACACGACGGCGATCGTCCGGGCACCCAGGCCGCGGGCCACCTGGAGGGTGGCCGTCCCCACGCCGCCGGCTGCACCGTGGACCAGGACCGTCTCGCCCTCGCGCACCTGGCCACGCTCGGCCAACGCGAACAGCGCGGTCAGGTAGTTCATCGGCAGCGCTGCGCCCACGTCGTACGACGTGTGGTCGGGAAGTGGGAAGACCGCCGACGCCGGTACGACGGCCCGCTCGCCGGCACCGCCGAACGGGACGACCCCGGCAACCCGCGCGCCGGGCTCGATCCCGGGAGCTCCGGGTGGGCTCGAGACGACTGTGCCCGCGACGTCGACGCCGAGGGTGAACGGCGGCTCGGGCCGCACCTGGTAACGCCCGTGGCTGAGGAGCAGGTCGGGGAACGAGACGCCGACGGCGTGCACCTCGATCAGCACGTCACCGGGGCCGGGTTCGGGCTCCGGTACGTCGACCACCCGCACGTCGGTGGGACCGGTGGGCTGCAGGACCTGCGCCGCTCGCATCGCTCCATCCTGCCGGTTCGAGGCGGGGAACCTCGACCTCGTGGAGGGCGTCCTACCTGTATGCGTCGCTCGCGTTTCCTCGTGGCCGCCCCGGCCCTCGGGCTGATGCTGACCGCGTGCGGGCACTCCTCCTCGTCGCAGGTCGTGCCCGCCTGCTGCCCGGCCCCGAGAGACGCGCAGGTGTCGGGCGTCCTGGTGGGGATCGGCGGTCCCGCGGGCACCGCCCCCCAGCACTGGGCGGGGACGATCCACGTGCGAGGAGACGCGTTCACCACGACCCGCACGGACGACCAAGGGTACTTCTCGCTACGCCTGCCGGCCGGGAGATATCGGTTCACCGCGACCAGCCCGTCGTACGACGGCGGGCGGGCCGAGTGCCGAGCCGTTCATCCGGTCAGGTTGCTCTCCCATCGGAGCGCACACGTGCGGGTCGTCTGCCAGATGAAGTGACCGACGCGGCCCCGATGATGCCTAGCAGCCTCGGACGATGCGGTTGAGCTCGAAGTGCATCGGGTCGGTGTAATGCCAGATGCCGCCCCACGTGAAGCCGCAGTTCTGGAAGATCGCGACCACCTGGCGGTTGATCCGCCCGACCGTGCCGCGCTGGTTCTCCGGGACGTTGAGGTCGAAGGCCAGCCCGAAGGCATGGTTGGAGAGGGTGGTGGTGCCGGCGATGAAGCGCGGCACGAAGCAGCCGCCGTACTGGTCGGGGTGGATGGCCGAGGTCAGCCCCCGCGCCACGATCTCGTCGAGTGCCGCGTGCAGCTGCGGGAACATCTGGCTGTTGCAGGTCATCGGCCCGATGATCGGCATGGTCTCGGTCGAGATGTGACTGTCGACCCACTCCTGCTGCGGCGCGATCCGGCCGCCACCGAGCACCGAGTAGCTGTACGACCCGACCGCGTCCGCAGCGCTGCCGACGAGGAACGCCGTCTGCGCGGCCTTGGGGTCCAACCCGAGCCGCGCGGCGACGTCGAGCCGCTGCACGGACGCCGCATGGCCGACGATCCGCTGGATCGGCTTGCGGATCGACAGCGGGGTCCGGATCCCGGTCGAGATCAGGAGGGCGTTCCCCTCTCGCATGCCCAGCGTCTTCACCCAGCTGTCGTTCACGACGGCGTCGACCTGCGGGACCTGAGGTGAGAACGCACCGACGTGGACCCGAGGTGCACCGGCGCGACCACCCAGTCGCACGTAGCCGTCCTTCGCCACCTGCTTGCGGAAGCCCGACCGCAGCGCCATCTCACCCCCCGCGATCCGGTTCCACTCCGGCTGGAACTGCGCCACGGCGTCGGTGTTGAAGTTCCGGTACGTCGCGGGGTCGACCGCCGCGACGTTGATGGCGTGGTCCTCGATGCTGACCTGCGCCAGGCTGAATCGCTCGATCTGGGTGATCCCCCGGACGTGCCGGATACGCCGCACCATCCGGTCACTGAGCGGGTGCTTGCGGAAGATCAGGATGTCCGCGGGGTGCAACGGCGCCCGGAACGGGCCGGGGCGCCCCACTGCGTGGTCGCCCGGGGTGGCTGCGGTGGTGGGCGTCGTCGCGGTGGTGGGGGTCGTCGCGGTGGTCGTGGACGACGGGTCGCCGCCGGGCACGCCCGACGTCACACCGCTGGCGCTTCCGGCGGACGGGCTCGACGATCCGTCACCGCAGGCTGTCAGGGCCAGGGCGGGAAGAAGGAACGTCGCGACCACGACCGTCCGGTGACGTGCGCGAGCTCCCCCCATGGGTGGAAAGGTTAGTTGGGCGGTGGCACCGGGGACCTGGGCCGGATCAGCGACCTCGTGTCGGACAGTCGAGCTGATGGATCGACCGGCCCCGCTCACGCTCGGCTTCCTCGTCCGGCGACACGACCGGGCCGTGGCTGATCGTCAGCCACGAGACGACGCCGCCGGCGGCGAGCAACACGGCGCAGGCCATCAGTGCCTTCCCGTAGGCGTCGTCGAAGGCGACCGGATCGGCGTACTGGTCGCCCCCCAGGCCGACGGCGACCGGCAAGGCAGCCACCGCGAGCAGCGACCCTGCCCGCGCGACGGCGTTGTTGACGCCGCTCGCGATCCCCACCAGGTCGTCCGCCGCGGCGGCCAGCACCGTGGCGGTCAAGGGCGCGACCATCAGCGCCAGCCCGAGCCCGAAGACGCACAGCGGTGGCAGCACACCGGTCCAGTACGACGTCCCGGGGCCGACCAGGGACAGCCAGGCGACACCGACCGCCATCACCATCGGGCCGACCGTCATCGGGATGCGCGGGCCGATCCGGGCGCCCAGCTCGCCGCCCCGGGCAGCCAGGAGCAACATGATCACCGTCAGCGGCAGGGTGGCGGCCCCGGCTTCGAGCGCGCCGTACCCGAGCACGGTCTGCAGGTCGATGACGAGGAAGAACAGCACCCCGCCCAGCGCGGCGTACACGAGGAGCGTCATCGCGTTGGCGGCGCTGAAGTTGCGCGAGGCGAACATGTCCAGCGGCATCATCGGGTGGCGCGTTCGGTGTTCGACCAGGACGAAGGCGATACCTGCCACGACACCGACGCCCAGCGCCGGCAGGGCATACGTCGTACCCCACTCGATCAGCCAATAGGTGAGGCCGCCCAGGAAGACCGCCGCCAACGCGGCGCCGACCACGTCGAAGCGACCCTCGCTCTCGGCGCGAGTCTCGGGCACGTACTTCAGGGCGACGACGACGGTCACCACCGCCAGCGGGGCGTTGATCAGGAAGATCCAGCGCCAGTCGGCGTACTGCACGAGGGCTCCGCCGACGAACGGTCCGATCGCGGCGGCGACGCTGCCGAGACCGGACCAAGAGCCGATCGCGCGGCCCCGGTCGCTCGGCCTGAAGACCGCCTCGATGATCGCCAGGCTGCCGGGGGTGAGCAGGGCACCACCGATCCCCTGCAGGACGCGAGCGGCGATGAGCAGCTGGGGATTCGGCGCGATGCCGCACAGCAGAGAAGCGGCCGCGAACCACACCACACCGATCAGGAACACCCGGCGCCGGCCGATCCGGTCGCCCAACGCGCCGCCCAGCAGGATCAGGCTCGCCAGCAGGAGCAGGTAGGCGTTGGTGATCCACTGCAGCTCGGAGAGCGAGGCGTCGAGATCCTTGCCGATGGTCTTGAGGGCGACGTTGACGACGGTGCCGTCGAGCATCGCCATCCCCGAGCCGAGCACGGCGGCGATCACGACTCCACGGCCGGCGGTCGAGGAGTACTCGATCGTCCCGGCGCTCACCCTGTGAGACTACGGCGCCGGGGCGTGACTCACTGACGGTGCGTCCGGCTCGCGATCCAGGCGACGTCGTCAGCGGTGGCGGCCGGCCCGTCGACCGGGTGCACCACGTGGGAGAGGACGAGCCGCACCACCCAGGCAAGGGTCCGGACATATCGGAAGGTTGCCGAGGGGGCCGGACCCGGGGAGATTGGGAGCATGACGGCATCCGGTTCAGGGCTTCCCTTCGGCATCGACTTCGGGGGCAGCGGCATCAAGGGTGCACCGGTCGACCTGGCCAAGGGCGAGGTCGCCGCGGAGCGGGTGCGCATCGACACCCCGGCGCCGTCCACCCCCGACGCCGTGGCGAAGGTGTTCGTCGAGCTGTTGGCGTCGTTCGCCGACAGTGACGGAGCGGTCGGCGTCACCGTCCCCGGCGTCGTGACACACGGTGTCGTCCGCTCCGCCGCCAACATCGACAAGCACTGGGTCGGCGAGGACGCCGACCGGCTCTTCACCGACGCGACCGGGCGCGACGTCCATGTCGTCAACGACGCCGACGCGGCCGGCCTCGCCGAGGTCCGGTACGGCGCGGCGAAGGGCCGGCGCGGGCTCGTGATCGTGACCACCCTCGGCACCGGCATCGGCTCGGCTCTCGTGTACGACGGCGTATTGGTGCCCAACTCCGAGCTCGGCCACCTCGAGATCGAGGGCCATGACGCCGAGAAGCGGGCCGCTTCCAGCGCGCGCGAGCGCGAGGACCTCTCCTGGCAGGACTGGGCGAAGCGGCTGACGACGTACTACCGCAAGCTCGAGCAGCTCTTCTCCCCCGAGCTCTTCGTCGTCGGCGGCGGCGTCAGCAAGAAGGCGGACCAGTTCCTGCCCCTGGTCGACATCGACACCGAGATCATCCCCGCCCAGCTCCGCAACGCCGCCGGGATCGTCGGGGCCGCGCTCTACGCGACCGAGAGCAACGACTGAGCGCGCTCGCGACTGACGCTCGGCGCGACTACCCGTCAGCCTCGACGGCCAGCTGCTCCTCGATGTCGGCGACCAGCGCCTCGGGCTCGGTCTGCGGGGCGTACCGGTCGACCACCGACCCGTCGCGGCCGACCAGGAACTTGGTGAAGTTCCACTTGATCGATCCGCCTCCCAGACCACGCTTCTCGTGCTTGAGCCACGCGAAGAGCGGGTGAGTGCCAGAGCCGTTCACATCGATCTTGGCGAACATCGGGAACGAGACGCCGTAGTTGTCCTCGCAGAAGGACGCGATCTCGTCCTCGCTGCCTGGCTCCTGGTGGCCGAACTGGTTGCACGGGAACCCGAGCACGGTGAAGCCGCGGCCGGCGTAGGTGTCATAGAGCCGCTGCAGACCCTCGTACTGCGGCGTGAGCCCACACTCGCTGGCGGTGTTCACCACCAGCACCACGTCGCCCACGTAGGTCCCGAGATCCTGGTCCTTCCCGTCGATGGTGATGGCGGTGAAGTCGCCCAGGTTGGTGGGCTGGCTCATGTAGCGGCTCCTCTGATAGCGGCGGCGACGGCCTTCGGCACGTCGGGGTGGAACACGGTCGGGATGATGAAGTTCGCGTTCAGCTCGTCGTCGTTGACGACGTGCGCGATCGCCTGGGCGGCCTTGAGGAGCATCTCGGTGGTGATCTCCTTGGCCCGGGCGTCGAGCAGCCCGCGGAAGACCCCGGGGAACGCCAGCACGTTGTTGATCTGGTTGGGGTAGTCGGAGCGGCCGCTGGCCACCACGGCGGCGTACTTCTCGGCCTCGGCCGGGTCGACCTCGGGATCCGGGTTCGCGAGCGCGAAGACGATCGCGTGCTCGGCCATGTCACCGATCCACGCGGCCGGCAGGATCCCCGGCGCGCTGACTCCGATGAAGACGTCCGCGCCCCGAAGGGCGTCATGCAGGTCGCCCCGTAGTCGGCTCGCGTTGGTGCGAGTGGCCAGCTCGGCCATCGCTGGGCTGAGGGTGTCGTCGTCCGCCGAGAGGACGCCCTGGATGTCGGACACCACGACGTCGCCCGCGCCACCGGCGAGCAGCAAGGTGACGATCGCCGAGCCGGCCGCACCGGCGCCGGAGACGACGATGCGTACGTCGGGCAGCTTCTTCTCCACGCACCGCAGCGCGTTGGTGAGTGCGGCGAGTACGACGATCGCGGTGCCGTGCTGATCGTCGTGGAAGACCGGGATGTCCAGGCTCTCGCGCAGCCGGCGTTCGACCTCGAAGCAGCGCGGGGCCGCGATGTCCTCGAGGTTGATCCCGCCGAAACCGGGCGCGATCAGCTCGACGGTGCGGACGATCTCGTCGGTGTCCTGGGTGTCCAGGCAGATCGGCCAGGCGTCGATGTCACCGAATCGCTTGAACAGCGCGGCCTTGCCCTCCATCACCGGCAGTGCGGCACCCGGGCCGAGGTTGCCGAGTCCCAGCACGGCCGACCCGTCGGTGACCACCGCGACCGAGTTGCCCTTGATGGTCAGGCGGGAGACGTCCTCGGGGTTCCTGGCCAGCGCCATGCTGACCCGTCCGACGCCCGGGGTGTACGCCATCGAGAGGTCGTCGCGTGTGCGAAGCGGCACCTTCGAGGTGACCTCGATCTTGCCGCCGATGTGGAGCAGGAAGGTGCGGTCGCTGACCTTGTGCACCTCGACGCCCTCGACCTCCTTGACCGCGGCGACCACGATCTCGGCGTGGTCGGCGTCGGCGGCCGAGCAGGTGACGTCGACGACCAGTCGGTCGTGGCTGGAGTCCGCGACGTCGATCGCGGTCACGATGCCGCCGGCGGAGGCGATCGCGGTGGCGACGGCTCCGACGACCCCGTGGTCCGGTGCCGTGTACAGCCGCATGGTGATGGAGTACGACGACGGGGTGGCCGACATGCTGTTCACCCTAGCCGCGTCATGCGAACGTCCCGTCGATCGCGGCGTGACCGGTAGAGGACGCCCGCGAGAAGCATCAACGCGACCACCTGCGCCGCGGCGATGCCCCCGATGAGCAGGCCCTGGTGCGCGTCGTACAGCAAGCCGGCGAGGGCGCCGCCGGCCAGTGCTGCGACTGCCTGGAACGCCGCGAATGCGCCGTATGCCGTGCCCAGCCGGGAGACCGGAACGAGGTCGGCCACCAGGGCCTTCACCGTCGAGTCCTGGACGCCGGTGGCCCCGCCCCAGAGGAGGACACCCGCGACCGCGACGCCGACCCGGTCGCTGAACACCAGGACCGGCACGCCCGCCACCGCCAGCGGCAGTAGGAGCAGGGTGCCGCCACCGACCCGGTCGTAGGCGAAGCCGGTGCCGAGCGACGCCACCGCCTCCGCGCCCATGGCCGCGGCGTACACGACCGGCACGACGGCGGCGCCGACCAGGTGCTCGTTGACCAGGTGGAACGAGATCACGCCGAAGGTCATCAGCCCGACCGTGGTCAAGGCGCAGGCCACGGCGTAGACGTAGAACGAACGCGGCAGTCGCTCGAGCTCGACCTCAGCCGGGACGGGCTCGCGGTGCGGGTCGCCGACGTACCGGTGCATCCACGCCAGGACGCCGAGCGCGATGGCACCGGGGATCGCCAGGACCAGCAGACCGGCCCACTGGTGCGTGGTGAGGGCGATGACGCGCGGCAACGAGCAACGGCCCGAAGAACGCCCCGGTCTGGTCCAGCGCCTTGTGTACGCCGAACCCGCGGCCGCGGCCGACGTTGCGGGCCGCAACTGCCAGGAGCACCGACTTGGCCGGGCTGCGGATCGCCTTGCCGGTGCGCTCGAGCAGCACCATGGCCGCAGCGAACGCGAGGCCCGCAGCTCCCAGGGCCGGTGCCAGTGCCATCAGCGGGACGCAGACTGCGGTGAGGGCGTAGCCGACGACCATCCACCGCCAGTAGCGGCCGCTGCGGTCTGCGGCAGGTCCGGAGAACAACCGGAACCCCAGGGCCGCCGCCTCCCCCGCGCCGGTGACCAGCCCGACGGTCAGCGCCGAAGCGCCCAGGGACGCGAGGTACGGCCCGGTGATCGAGCGCGCTCCTTCGTAGACGAGGTCCACGAGCAGGCTGACCACGCCCAGCCAGAGCACCGTGCGCCAGCCGGACCAGCCGCGCGTCCCCGCGGTCTCAGACATCGCGAGTACGTCGGTGCCATGCCCAGACCAGACCGGCGGCGATGAACACGACGATCGCGCCACTCGTCAGCCCGAGAGCGTGAGTGATCGTGCTGATCGAGTGGGCAGCGAAGTAGCCCAGCAGCACGCAGGCACTTCCCCAGAGGACGCCGCCGATCGCGTTGAAGAACAGGAACCGGCGGTACTCCATGCGGCTGGCTCCCGCGAGTCCCGGCATCACCGCACGCAGGAACGCGGTGAAGCGCCCCATCACGACCGCCCGACCGCCGCGACGGCGTAGGTAGGCCTGGGCCTCGGCGATGCGATCAGGATGGTTGCGCAGCACCGGACCGGTCACCAGCCGCGGCCCCAGCTTGCGCCCGATCTCGAAACCAACGCTGTCACCCGCGACGGCGGCGACGAACACGACGGCCAGGACGACGAGCACCGAGACCTTGTCGGCATCGGCGAGCACCCCGCCGTACACCACGGCCGTCTCACCGGGTAGGACGAACCCGAACAGCAGCGCGGCCTCACCGAAGACCAGGCCGGCGATGATCAGCAGCGCGATCCAGGGCGGTACGCCGAGCAGCGTGTCGATGACCTTCTGCAGCATCAGCCCACCATGTGGGCGCGGACGCGGGCCTGCTCTCCCACGACGATCGGGTTCTCGTGGTCACGCAGGTGGATCTCCACCTCGCGGTCCCGGAGCGAGAGGACGAGCGACGAGGGTCCGGTGCTGGTCACCTCGCCGTTGATCACGTAGGTGCCGTCGTCCTGCTTGTCCAGCAGCGATCCCTCGTCACCGTTCTGGACGTCCTCGACGGCGATGCCGACCAGCGTTGGCCGGCGGAGGCGGCCGCCGAACCGCCACGAGAGCAGCAACATCAGCACCACCAGGGCATCCGCGGTCAGCGTCAGGATCAGGCCGCCCCAGCTGCGGACCTGCCCCTCGACGTGGAACACGTCGGGATGACCCGCGAGGACCCTGACCTCGAGCGTCTTGGTCCGCGCGGCCTCCGCGGCAACATCGCTCTGCACCCTGACCGTCCGCACCTTCTGCTGATCGTCGACGCTCGCGGGGAAGCGGAACGCGACGTCCCCGTCGTCGCCGGCCGGGCTGACCCCGACGACGGTGGCGGTGACCTTCTCGCCGCTCGTCGCCACCCGGTGCAGCTGCCACTCATGGAGGGCGTAGGGAACGTTGATCACGACGAGGACGACGGCGACGAGGACGACCCGGCCCCAACGGACCCTGTCACGTCCCTTGGTCATGCGCGCCAGTATGACGGGCGGGTCGTACTCACCGTCTGATAGGAATCCGGCCAGGAGGGCATCGCATGGCCGCACCCCGGGAGCCGCACGTCCGGCCGCTGTCTCTCGCGGACCCGCCGACGTCCGTGCTGCGCCGGCTCCGGGGCGAGCCCGGGCTCGTGGGCCTGGTCGGCGCGTGGGCCGGCGGCGGGGCGATCGTCGCGTGCCGTCCGGCCGAGGTGCATCACGGCGACCCGTTCGAGCTGCCGGACCGATGGGGTGGCCCGCCCGCCGGTACGGATGCTGCCTTCGGCGGTGGCTGGATCGGGCTGTGGGGCTACCAGCTCAACCGGCTCCTCGAGGAGGTCCCACCGCCGCCTCCACGCCCGCAGCCGCAGCCGGACGCATGGGTCGCGCGCTACGACTGGGTCCTCCGGTACGACGCGGGCACCGGGCGTTGGGCCTTCGAGACGCTGCTGTCCGGCGCTGCAGCGGAGGCGGCGTACGACGAGGTCACGGGGTTGTTGGCGCGGCCGGCCGACGCGCGACCGTTCGCGTTCGAGCCGTTCACGATGGCGGCCGGCGCCGAGCACTTCCGCGCCGCCGTGGCCGCGGCCCGCGAGCACATCTGGGCCGGCGACATCTTCCAGGCCAACATCTGCAGCCGGTTCGACTCGCGCCTCGATGGTGACCCGCTCGACGTGTTCTGCGCGGGGGTCGACGCGCTCGCCCCGGACCACGCGGCGTACCTCGACACCGGCGACCGGCAGGTCGTCAGCCTCTCGCCCGAGTTGTTCCTGCACCGGGTCGGCCGCGAGGCGGTGACCCGGCCGATCAAGGGCACCGCACCGGCCACGCAGGATCCGGCGGTCCTGGATCGATCGGCCAAGGATCGAGCGGAGAACGTGATGATCGTCGATCTCATGCGCAACGACCTCGGCCGGGTCTGCGAGACCGGGTCGGTCCGGGTCACGGCGCTCGCCGAGCCGCAGCGGGGCGCCGGCGTGCGCCACCTCGTCTCCGAGGTCCGGGGCACGCTGACCGCCGGCGCGTCGGACGCCGACCTGCTGCGGGCGACGTTCCCACCGGGGTCCGTGACCGGGGCGCCCAAGGTGCGTGCGATGGAGGTGATCCATGAGCTGGAGGCGACGGGCCGCGAGCTGTACACCGGCGCGATCGGCTACCTGAGCCCCCTCGCCGGCCTCGAGACCAGTGTGGTGATTCGGACCTTCGAGATCGCGAACGGCGACTGCTGGATCGGGGTCGGCTGCGGCATCGTCGCCGACTCCGAGCCGGACCGCGAGCTGGCCGAGGTGTTCACCAAGATCGATCCGCTGCTCGCCGCGGTCGGGGCGTCGCGCACCACGACAGCTCCACCGCTACCGGGCCGAGAGGCGGCGCAAGCTCCGGAGATCCCTGAGACTTCGGGACCGAGGCCCGACCCCGCGCTGGGGGTGTTCGACACCCTCCTGGTGCGCGACGAGGAGCCCGTGGCGCTGACCGCACACGTGGACCGGCTCGTCGACTCGGTCCTCGAGCTGTACGGCGTACCCGTGGACCGCGGCGTCCTCGCGACACGCATCCGCACGGTCTCGGCCGCGCTGAAGACGGCCCGCGTCCGGACGTCGTACGACCCGACCGCCGGCGAATGGGTGATCGAGGCCGGAGCCATCGACGAGCCCGAGCTCGAGCCCCGCACGCTGACGCTCCGCCGGCTCGGCGACGGCCTCGGCGCGCACAAGTGGGTCGACCGTCGACTCGTCGGCGACGCGCGGCGGGCCGCCGATCTGCTTCTGGTCGATGACGTCGACCGGCTGCTCGAGTGCGGCACGGCGAACGTGTTCGTGGTCCTCGACGAGCTGGTGGTCACACCGCCGCTGGATGGCCGCATCCTCGCCGGCACGGTGCGCGCGCGCGTGGCCGAGCTCCTGCGGTCGCACCGGATCCCGGTCGCCGAGCGGTCGGTGTCGGTCACCGATCTCGCGAGCGCTGTCGAGGTGTTCACGACGAGCTCGATCAGCGGGGTCCAGCCGGTCGTCCGCTGCCACGGAGTCGGCAGCTGGAGCGTGGGGTCGCTGACGATGTGGCTCCGCGACCGCATGGACCGCGCGGCGTACCAGCCGCCGGTGCCGGTCGTGCCGCAGGACGCGTGCGTGCTCGTCCTCGACAACTACGACTCGTTCACCTACAACCTCGCCCAGCGCCTGGGCACCCTCGGCGCCGCGGTGGACGTGATCCGCAACGACCGTACGACGGTGGACGCGCTGGTGGCGGGGGCACGCGACGGCACGTTCTCCCACCTGGTCGTCTCGCCGGGGCCTGGTCGTCCGGAGGACGCCGGGATCAGCGTCGAGGCGGTCGCCGCGCTCGGGGGACGGGTCCCGGTGCTGGGCGTCTGCCTGGGCCACCAGTGCATCGGTCTGGCGTACGGCGCGTCGGTGGTGCGGTCCGAGCGGCCGGTGCACGGGCGCCGGTCGCTGGTGCACCACGACGGCCGCGGCGTGTACGCCGGGCTGGGCGAGCCCCTGGCCGCGGGCCGCTACCACTCCCTCGTGGTGACCGACCTGCCGGACGACCTGGTCGCGACTGCGTACACCGGCGACCGGGTACTGATGGGGCTCCGTCACCGCACGTTGCCGGTCGAGGGCGTCCAGATGCACCCGGAGTCGATCCTGACCGACCTCGGCGACGTGCTGCTCGCCGGCTTCCTGGCGTTCCGCGGGGGACGGCTGTGACCGGGTTCAGGCAAACTCGGGAAAACTTTCGGGCAAGTCCTTCCCTGGCCGCAAGATATGTCGTTTCATTGTCTCAGTGGCAGTGATCCTTGGATCGCCGCCGCGAAGCCGGCCAAGGAGCAACCGGGGGGATGCCCAAGGCTGATGGAGGTCCGCGACCGCCCGGGGGACGGGAGCGCGCGCCACTGCCCCCGCTCGCATGTCGAGCGGGGGCGCCTCGCATTTAAGCCCGCATCAACGGATCCGTGACCCAAACGCCCAGCTGGCGCTCGGATCGAACGCGTACAGCGAGAATTGTCGAAAGAATCGTCGTCAATCGCGTCACGAGCCGCGGATTCGGTCGTTTCATCGTCACCGAGGCAGGGATCCCCACGGATCCCACCTCGAGAACAGCCGAACTCGCCCGGGGGGACGAGCCAAGCTGTGGGGGGTCCGCTGCCGCCCGGGGGGACGACAGCGCGCGCCACTGCCCCCGCTCGTGCCGACGAGCGGGGGCGCCTCACATTTGGACGGCGTTGACGGCCTTGACGGCGTGGACGCGCTCGAACACGCCGAACTTGAGCCGTTCGGACTCCACGACCTCGAACCCCGTCGAGCGCACCAGCGCCAACGGGCGTCGCGTGTAGTGCTCGCCGGCCGCCCGGACGCTGATCCGCTCGGCCAGCCACTGCACGGCGTAGATCGGAGGCCACGTGCTGCCGACGTGGTCGAGCAGCAGCAGTCGGCCGCCCGGGACCAGGACCCGCTTCATCTCGGCGATGGCAGCGGCCGCATCCGGGATCGTGCACAAGGAGAGCGAGCAGACCACCGTGTCGTACGCCGAGTCGTCGACCGGCAGGCTCTCCGCATCACCCTCTCGCAGGTCCACCGGAAGCCCACGCTCCTCCGCACGCGTCCGTGCGATCGCGAGCATCTCCGGGCTGAGGTCGACCCCGGTCAGGCTGCTGGCGGCGGTGTAGAAGGGGAGGCTTCGTCCCGTCCCGATGGCCACCTCCAGCACGCGACCCGTGGCGCGCTCGCCGAGCCACTCCCGGTCGCCCCGGCCCATGAGACGCTCGACGAAGTCCATCTGCCGGTCGTAGCTGGGCGCCGACTTGTCCCAGACACGGCGTTGCCGTTCGGCCGGAGTCTCTCCGGGGTGCTTCATGGCGCCATCCTGCCGGACGCCCCGGCTCGCGCAGTGCGCCAGCCGCGCCCCGCGACGCGCCGCCGGTGGACTTGCGCGCAAGCGCGCCACGTCGCTCGCTGCGGCCGCTCTGCCCCGGCTCCGCCGTGGCCGAGCGACGCCCTCCTGCCGGACGCGCCGCCGGTGGACTTGCGCGCACAGCGCGCTACGTCGCTCGCTGCGGCCGCTCTGCCCCGGCTCCGCCGTGGCCAACCGACGCCCTCCTGCCGGACGCGCCGCCGGTGGACTTGCGCGCACGCGCGCTACGTCGCTCGCTGCGGCCGCTCTGCCCCGGCTCCGCCGTGGCCGAGCGTCCTCGCTCGGGTGCGCGAGGGGGGAGTTGAACCCCCACGCCCTTTCGGGCACACGGACCTGAACCGTGCGCGTCTGCCTATTCCGCCACTCGCGCCAGAAGCCCGCCAAGGCTATCCCAGCGCCCAGAAGGCGCCCAAACTCGCGCCCAAGCGGCTCGCGCGCAAGCGCGCTGGGCCGTTCGCTTCGCTCGCCACACCCGGCTCCGCCGGGTCGGGCGGTCCTCCCTCACCCCGATACGATCGGCGGCAACCCGACCACACTCGGGCCTCGTCCCACCGGGGCGGGAGTACTGGCGACCCGGCGACATGGCGGGAAGCGCGAACCACGGGGCGGGAAGGAGGTGCGGCGTGAGCGGCCTGCAGAAGTTCGAGCAGCGGCTCGAGGCGCTGGTCTCCGGTGCCTTCGCCCGGGCGTTCCGAAGCGCCGTGCAGCCCGTCGAGATCGCCGCCGCCCTCCAGCGCGAGTGCGACAACAACACCCAGATCTTGTCCCGGCAGCGGCGGATGGTGCCCAACGACTTCCACGTCGAGCTCTCCCAGCCCGACATGGACCGGCTCTCGCCGTATGACTCCGCCCTGAACAAGGAGCTCACCCTCCAGCTCCAGGAGCACGCCGAGAAGCAGAGCTACGTCTTCGCCGGCCCGGTGACGGTCGGGTTCGACACGGCCGACGACCTCACCATCGGCCGGTTCCGGGTGCGCAGCCAGGCGCACGCGGCGGTGATCAGCAATGCCACCCACACCCAGGTACGCCGGGCGCGGGCGTTCCTCGAGGTCAACGGCACGCGCCACCCGTTGCAACCACCGGGTCTGGTGGTGGGCCGCGGCACCGAGGCCGACCTGCGCATCAACGACCCCGGCGTCAGCCGCCGCCACGTGGAGTTCGTCGTGAACGAGTCCGTCTCCGGCGGCGTCAGCATCTCCGTGCAGGACCTCGGCTCCACCAACGGCATGCTCGTCGACGGGCATCGGATCTCCAGCACCGGCTTGCAGGACGGCTCGGAGGTCCGGGTCGGCCGGACGACGATGACGGTGCGCGTCGAGGAGGACGCCGATGTCTGAGCTGACGCTGTTCCTGATCAAGATCTCCTATCTCGCGATCCTCTGGATCTTCGTGCTGTCGGCCATCTCGGTCGTCCGTTCCGACATGTTCGGCGCCCGTATGCCCGCCACCGCCCGCGAGGCAGCGGCTCCCAAGAGCCGGCGTCAGCCCAAGCAGAAGGCGCGCAAGGGATCGCCCACCCACGTCCTCGTCGTCGACGGAGCGAACAAGGGCGAGCGCGCCGAGCTGGCCGAGGCACCGATCCTGATCGGCCGCGGAGCGGACGCCGCGATCCGTCTTGACGACGACTACGTCTCGACCCGCCACGCCCGGATCGCCGCCAGCGGCGACCAGTGGTTCGTCGAGGACCTCGGCTCGACCAACGGCACCTACATCGGCAGCGCCCGCATCACGCAACCCACGACCTTGCCGCTCGGCACTCAGGTCCGCATCGGCAAGACCCTCCTGGAGCTGCGCAAGTGACGCTCCGGCTGCAGTACGCCGCGATCTCTGACGTCGGGCGCGTACGCAAGGACAACCAGGACTCCGGGTACGCCGGACCCTGGCTGCTCACCGTCTGCGACGGCGTCGGCGGCGCGGCTCGGGGCGACCTCGCGTCGAGCACGGCGATCGGACAGCTCCGCCGCCTCGACGAGCCACCGAGCGACGGCCTGGACGCCAACCGCCGGCTCGAGCTCGTCGCCGGTGCCCTCCACCGCGCGTCGGACAGGATCGGCGACCTGGTCGACGAGGAGCCGGCCCTCAGCGGCACCAGTACGACCGCGACCGTCGCGCTGTTCGACGGCGAGCGCCTCGCGATGGGCCACGTCGGCGACAGCCGCGCCTATCTCTATCGCGGCAACGAGATCAGCCAGCTCACCAGCGACCACACGTTCGTGCAGAGCCTCATCGACGAGGGCCGCATCTCCGAGGACGACGCCCGGACCCACCCGCACCGCAACCTGATCCTCAAGGCGCTCGACGGCGTTCACGACGTCGACCCCGACCTGTTCACCGTGGAGCTCGCCGAGTCCGACCGCATCCTGCTGTGCAGCGACGGCGCCTCGGGATCGCTCGACAATCGTCGCCTCGCGGACATCCTCTCGACCGGCTCCCCCGACTACGCCGCGGTCGAGCTGGTGCGCGCCAGCCTCGAGGCGGGCAGCACCGACAACGTCACGTGCATCGTGGCCGACGTTGTCCCCGCTACCGAGACGCACGACCCGCCGACTCCGATGGTGGTCGGCTCCGCGGCCGAGCTGAAACGCCGACCCCGCAGCGGAGCGTCGTTCTTCCGCGGTCACCGCGCTGGCGACACCGGCGAGCTCGAGCCGGTGGCCGCCGAGATCCCGGACGACCTACCGCCCGGAGTCGACTTCGCCATCGAGTCCGACCCCGAGACGGCTCGCTACGCCCCCCGGGAGCCACGCCGCCACCCGTGGCTGCGGCGTGGCCTGCTCCTGCTCGGCCTCCTCGGCATCGCCTGGATGGCTGGTGCCGCCGCTTGGAGCTGGAGCCAGCACCAGTACTACGTCGGCGAGCAGGACGGCGTCGTCACGATCTTCCGAGGCGTGCAGGCCGACGTCCCGGGCATCGACCTCTCCCACGCCTATGAGACGACCAACGTGCAGGTCGACCAGCTCGACCCGTACACCGCTCGGTCCGTCCAGGGTGGCATCGGCGCCGGCAGCCTCGACGAGGCCGAGCAGACGGTCCAGCGCCTGGCCGCCAACCAGTCACCGACGACCTCGGGGGGCGGCTGACATGGCGCAGCAGTCGGGTGCCCTCATGCAGTTCGTCCACCGCCGGCGGCGAGGGGCCGAGCTCTTCCTCCTGATCCTGGCCCTCGTGGTCGGCGTCGGCGCGTACGCCGCGGTCGGCCTCGGCGTGAAGGGGAAGGTGCCGGCCGACATCGTGTCGTACGGCGGCTGGCTGGCCGCGCTGATCATCGCCGCCCACGTCACGGTCCGCCTGGTCGCGCCGTACGCCGACCCGGTGCTGCTGCCGATCGTCGCCGCCCTGAACGGGATCGGCCTCGCCGAGATCCACCGGATCGACCTCGCGACCAACCACCACTACGCACGCCAGCAGCTGGTCTGGATGACCCTCGGCGTCGCGCTGTTCATCGCGACCCTCGTGCTCCTGCGCGACCACCGCGTCCTGCAGCGGTTCACCTACACCAGCGGTCTCGTCGCCATCCTGCTGCTGCTGATGCCGATGGCGCCCGGCATCGGCAAGACCGTCAACGGCGCGCGCATCTGGATCCACGTCGGCTCGATGAGCTTCCAGCCGGGCGAGGTCGCCAAGGTGCTGCTCGTGATCACCTTCGCCGGTTACCTCGTGCTGCACCGCGACGCGCTCGCCCTGGCCGGCCGCCGGGTCGCGATGGTCGACCTCCCCCGCGGCCGCGACCTGGGCCCGATCCTCGCGATGTGGTTGGTCAGTCTCGGCATCCTGGTCTTCCAGCACGACCTCGGCTCGAGCCTGCTGTTCTTCGGTGTCTTCCTGATCATGCTCTACGTCGCGACCGAGCGGCCCGGCTGGCTCGTGGTCGGCGCCACGCTCTTCGTGGTCGGCTCGTACACCGTCTACATCTTGGTCGCGCACGTCCGCGAGCGCTTCCTGCTCTGGTCCGACGTCTGGGCGCACTACGGCGCCGGCACCGACGACAAGGGCCGGCAGACCGTCGAGACGATGTTCGGCATGGCGTACGGCGGTCTCATCGGCCGCGGGCTCGGCCAGGGGTCCCCCTGGCGCATCCCCTTCGCCCAGAGCGACTTCATCTTCGGCGCACTCGGTGAGGAGCTCGGCCTGACCGGCTCGGTCGCGGTGATCCTGCTCTACGGCCTCATCGTCGAACGCGCTTTCCGCGCTGCCCTGATCAGCCGCGACGACATCGGCAAGCTCCTGGCCACCGGCCTCGGCGGCGCGATCGCCCTGCAGGTGTTCGTAGTGGTCGGCGGCGTGACCCACCTGATCCCGCTCACCGGACTCACCACGCCGTTCCTGTCGTACGGCGGCTCCTCGCTGGTCGCCAACTGGGTGATCGTGGCGATCCTGCTGCGCATCTCCGACGCGGCTCGCCGACCGCCGCCCGACCTGTCGGTTCCCGACGACGCCGACATGGAGTCCACTCAGGTGGTGAGGATGCAGTGAACAAGCCCATCCGCACCGTCGCGATCTTCTGCCTGCTGCTGTTCCTCGCGCTGGCGCTGAACGCGACGTACCTGCAGTACTACCACGCGAACGCGCTCAACGACCGGCCGGACAACGGCCGGGTGGCTACGGCGACGTTCTCGCGCGAACGCGGTGCGATCCTGGCCGGCTCGAACGGTGGCACGGTGATCGCGGACAGCATCAACTCGAACGACCAGTACAAGTTCCAGCGGATCTACCGCCAGCCCTTCATGTACGCCCCGATCTCCGGGTGGTACACGTTCGGCAACGAGACCGGCATGGAGCGCGCCCAGAACTCCTTCCTGTCCGGCGAGGACGACTCGCTGTTCGTCAACCGCCTCGTCGACCTGGTCAACGGCAACGCCACCAAGGGTGGCAACGTCCTGCTCACGATCGACCCGGCCGCGCAGAAGGCCGCCTTCGACGGGCTGCGCGCGCTGGGCTCCGACGTCCAGGGCGCCGTGGTCGCGATCGAGCCGAGCACGGGGAAGGTCCTGGCGATGGTGTCGCTGCCGAGCTACGACCCCAACCGGTTGGCAGACCACGACTTCAAGAAGGCCAACGCGTACGCCGCCCAGCTCTCCAAGATGAAGTCACAGCCGCTGCTCAACCGGGCCACCCAGACGACCCTCCCGCCCGGATCGACGTTCAAGATCCTCACCGCCGCGGCGGCCGTGCAGTACGACGGCTTGAACGCGAGCTCCGTGGTGCCGGCCGGTCCCGCCTACAGGCTGCCGCAGTCGCGCAGCATCGTCCACAACGAGGTTCCGGGCTGCGCCCCGAAGATCACCCTCACGACGGCGCTGAAGCTGTCGTGCAACACCGCCTTCGCGCCCCTGGCGGTAGAGGTCGGCGCGACGGACATGCACAAGCAGGCCGAGGCGTTCGGCTTCAACCAGGCCTATCTCGACACCGACCAGCTCCCGAGCCAGGCGATCTCCCGCTACCCGGCCGGGCTCGACGATGCGCAGACGGCGTTGTCCGGGTTCGGCCAGGGCTCGGTCACCTCCAGTCCGCTGCAGATGGCCATGGTCACCGCGGGGATCGCCAACGACGGCGTGGTGATGAAGCCGTACCTCGTGGACTCCCAGCAGTCGCCCACGAGCTTCGAGACGTTGAAGCAGGGTGAGTCGACGCAACTGTCGCAGGCGACGTCGTCGTCGACGGCGAGTGAGGTCACCAAGATGATGGTGGCGACGGTGCAGAGCGGTACCGCGACCTACGCCGCGATCCCGGGCATCCAGGTGGCGGGCAAGACCGGCACCGCGCAGAGCGGCCTGACGAACCCCGACGGGAGCGAGGTCCCGCCGTACGCCTGGTTCGTGGGGTTCGCCCCGGCACCGTCGCCGAAGGTGGCGGTCTGCGTGATGATCCAGCACGTCGACCGGCCCACGGACGAGATCCACGGCGGCTCCCTCGGCGGCCCGATCGCCAAGTCGGTCATGGAGGCGGTGCTGAACCCCCGTGGCTGACCAGACACCTCACGGACCGGCGTACGCGGACGCGCGCCGGCGCTACCGCCTCGACTCGCGCATCGCCGCCGGCGGCATGGGCGAGGTCTGGCGCGCCACGGACACGGTGCTCGACCGGCTGGTGGCCGTGAAGCTGCTCAAGCAGGAGCATGCCGACGATTCCGTCTTCCGCTCACGGTTCGAGACCGAGGCCCAGCACGCCGCGGGCCTCCACCACCCGGGTGTCGCGCAGGTCTTCGACTTCGGCGCCGGCGACGAGCAGCACCCGGCGTACCTGGTGATGGAGTACGTCGACGGCAGGCCGCTGTCGGCGATCCAGCGCCCCGGCCAGCCGATGGCCGCCGACGCCGCGGCCGATCTGATCGCCGCCACGGGCGACGCCTTGGGCGCCGCGCATGCCCGGGGGATCGTCCACCGCGACGTGAAGCCCGCCAACATCCTGGTCACCGACGACCGGCAGGTGAAAATCACCGATTTCGGGATCGCCCGGGCGGCCGACGCCGTCGCGTTGACCCGCACCGGCGAGGTGCTCGGCACCCCGCAGTACGTCTCGCCCGAGCAGGCCGAGGGCCGAACGGCCTCTCCGGCCTCGGACGTCTACTCGCTCGGCGCAGTCGCCTACGAGTGTCTGGTCGGCCAACGGCCCTTCGAGGCTGACAGCCCGGTGGCGACAGCGATCGCGCACCTGCGGCAGCCGGTGCCGGAGCTGCCGAGCACCGTCCCACCCGCCCTGGCCTCCGTCGTACGACGGGCGATGGCGAAGGCGCCCGAGCAGCGGTACGCCGACGGGACGGCGTTCGCAGCAGCGGTGCGCGAGGCGGCCGACACCCCCATCGCCGTCGACCCCGCCGCGACGAAGGTCATGGTGTCTCCCCTCGCCGGCGCCGGCGTGGCCGCCGGTCCCCCAGCCTCCGGGCCGACGACCGCTGCGGCGGCGGCGAGCCCCGCGCGGTCGTGGGCACGCCGGGTGCCGGTGCCGGTGTGGGCGGCGGCCGGGGTGCTGGTGCTCGTGGCGGCGGTCGCTGCGCTCGCCGCGGCCACCACCGGCGACCACTCGTCTCCGGCGACCGATACGACCAGTCACCACCCGACCTCACGACACTCGACGGCCTCGACCCCGAGCTCACCGACGTCCAGCCCGGCGTCGAGCTCGACAGCCACCGAGGGCGACGACGAGGGCGACGACGAGGGCGACGACGAAGGCAACCAGGGCCAGGGCAACGGGATCGGCCAGGGCAACGGACACGAGCACGGGAAGGGCCACCAGTGAGTCCCGACACCACATCCGACGGGCCGCTGATCGGCGGCCGGTACGCACTCGGCGAGCTGCTCGGCCGCGGCGGCATGGCCGAGGTCCGTAAGGGCACCGACACGCGCCTCGGCCGCACGGTGGCCATCAAGCGGCTTCGCACCGACCTGGCCAGCGACATCACCTTCCAGGCGAGGTTCCGTCGCGAGGCTCAGAGCGCCGCCTCGCTCAACCACCCCGCGATCGTCGCCGTCTACGACACCGGCGAGGTGCCGGCGAGCGACGGCTCGAACGTCTCGCAGCCCTACATAGTCATGGAGTATGTCGCGGGCCGCACCCTGCGCGACATCCTCCGGGAGGGCCGCAAGATCCTGCCCGAGCGGGCGCTGGAGATCGCCAGCGGCGTGCTGTCCGCCCTGGATTACAGCCATCGGGCCGGGATCATCCACCGCGACATCAAGCCCGGCAATGTGATGCTGACCCCGTCCGGTGACGTCAAGGTGATGGACTTCGGCATCGCCCGGGCGATCTCCGACGCGTCCAGCACGATGACCCAGACCGCCGCGGTCGTCGGCACCGCGCAGTACCTCTCACCGGAGCAGGCGCGTGGCGAGCCGGTCGACTCGCGCTCCGACGTCTACTCCGCCGGCTGCCTCGTCTACGAGCTGCTGACCGGCCGGCCGCCGTTCATCGGCGACTCCCCGGTGGCCGTGGCCTACCAACATGTCCGGGAGCCCGCGGCACCGCCGTCCGACCACGACACCGACCTCCCGCCCGAGGTCGACGCGATCGTGATGAAGTCCCTGGCCAAGCGCGTGGAGGACCGCTACCAGTCGGCCGCCGCGATGCGGAGCGACATCGAGCGCTACCTCGCCGGTCACCCGGTGCACGTCACGCCACCCCCGCCCCCGTTCGACCCACCGACGGAGACCAGCCCGACCGCGGTGGTCGCGCCGGTGCCCCCGCCGGAGGAGGAGGACGACCGCGGCACTCGGCCCGGGCTGCTGGTGTTCCTCGCGATCCTGTTGGTGATCGTGCTGGGGCTGGCGGCGTACCTGCTGCCGAAGATGTTCGCGAGCCCGAGCGACCAGGTGCAGGTGCCGAGGCTGGCCGGGTTGACCGCTGACCAGGCCCGGGCGAAGCTCGCCGACGCCGGGCTCGAGGTCGGCAAACCCGACTATGGCTTCAGCGACAAGGTCCCCGCCAACCACGTCATCGACCAGACCCCGCCGGCCGACGAGTTCGTGGACAAGGGGTCCACGGTGACGTTCACGCTGTCGCGTGGCACCCACCCGACCAAGGTGCCCTACATCATCGGTCAGACGCGGAGCCAGGCGCGTGCCTCGTTGGAGGACGCCCACTTGAGGCCGGTCTTCCAACCCGTCGAGTCCGATCAGCAGAAGGGGACGGTCGTGAAAACCGACCCCGGCGCGGGTGAGCAGGTGCCTCGGGACACCCAGGTGACGGTCTCGATCTCGCGCGGACCCCGGAGGGTGCCAGACGTCGTCGGCCTGACCCAGGCGGAGGCGGAGCAGCAGCTCAAGGATCGCGGGTTCACCCCGTCGGTCAGGGACGACAACACCTCGACCGAACCGAAGGGCACGGTCACCGGCCAAACGCCAACCGCGGGCGAGACCCTGCAGCAGGGCGCCACCGTGTTCATCACGGTGTCGACCTACGAGCCCTCGTCCGCTCCGACGTCACCGCCGACTTCGGAGCCGACCTCACCGGTCACCTCGTTGCCGACCTCGCCGCCGACCTGACCGCCGACCTAGTCGCCTGTCAGTTCCCGCTGTCCGGGGGCAGGGCCTGGGCGTACTGCAGGTCGGTCAGGCCGCTGTACCCCGGGGCGATGATCCTGTCCTCGACCACTTCGTCCCAGCCGATGTTGATGTCGGGGTTCTCGGCGTCCGCCCGATAGACCTGCAGGTAGGGGTCGTTGGCGATCGCGTTGGTCAGCGAGGTGACGTTGCCGACCGCGGAGATGCGGTAGGGCTGGCTGTAGGGCACCCCCTGCAGCTGTACGGAGTTTCCGATGCAGCGGATCCCGGTCGTGCTCACGACGCGTTGTCCTTGGATCGTGACCGCGGTGGCGCCGCCGTTCCACATCGCGTTGACCACGGCCTGGATGTCCTGCTGGTGGACGAGCAGCAGGTTCGGGTTGTCCACGGTGTCCGGCGTCTCCTCGCCGGTGCTTTGGGGTGCGTCGGAGAGGGTGACCGTGACGCCGGGACCGCTTTGGGGGAGGAGCCCGGCCGGCTGCTTCATCAGGGCCGCCTTGTTGGTGTACTTGCGGACCTGGCGGTTGTCGACCGAGCTGCTGAGCAGCGAGACCTGCTCGTTGAGGTCGGCGACACGTTGATTGAGGACGCCCGCCCTGGTCGCGTCGTACCGGACCAGCGAGGCCAGGTCGGTGAAGCGCCCGGGGCGCAGGTCGGTCCCCTCGCTGCTGTGCGCGCTCACCACGAAGAGCGCACCGCTGAGCAGCCCGACCACCGGCGTCGCCACCCGCCATGCCCATGACCGGCGGGGTGTCGAGGGCCCGGTCGCGGGACTGTCGGCGACGGGGGCCGGCGTACCCGCGGAGGGGCGGCGCCACCGGGCGAGCAGGGACCGTACCCCGCCCAGGGTGCGGTGGGGTCGCGGCGCCATGCCGACTAAGGTAGCCCGCGACCTGTGAGGAACGCCGATCACGAGGGCGGCGTCACACGCATGAAGGAGGCCTTCGTGGCCAAGCTGAAGGCCAAGCAGTCGTCGTTCATCGACCCCGACCGCGGACCGCTGTTCAGCGTCCGCTTCCTCCTGGTCATCGCGCTGCTGGTCGTCGGGATCGCGTGGATCGCCTACTACTACATCGCCGTCCGAGTCGATCCCACCGTCTTCCCGGCTCCGGAGCCGGGCTCACCGGCGTTCATGGCCGACCTGGAGAAGTGGAACTACGCGATCGGCTTCGGGATGATCTTCCTCGGGCTGCTGATCTCGGCCCACCCGTCGACCCCGCTCGGCCGCGGGCGAGGGGTCGTGGTCGGGATGCTCGGCTGCTTCCTGCTCGGACTGCTGTGGATCTGCACCTTCTACGTGATCTCCGGGGACAACCTGCACAAGGTCCCGATCTTCAACGACCTCGACCAGTGGAACCTCGTCGTCGGCATCGGCTTCATGGCGGTCGGGTTCTCCTTCGCGACTCGGTGGGAATGAGGCCCCTCGGCGCGAGCTCGCTCGCGCCGAGAAGAGGCCGAACTCTCCTGGATGTGCTCGGCTCGGCGTGAGCCCGCGTACGACGAGCGACACGGCCCGGTCACCGGGCGATGTGCCGTGAGGAGCGCCCTCGATGAATTGGCGCCCCATTCCACAACTGTGGAATCACCTGTGGATAATCACAGCCGTGTAGTTCTCCTCAGGTTCGTCCCCAGCCGGGGACAACCTCTCAAGTGAGCACGGCAGTCCGGGTGACGACGGCGACGACGACCATCACCGCGACGGTCCCGAAGCCCGCGGCCTGCCACGCCGTACGCCGCTGCCGCGGGGCGTAGGCGAGGACCGCGGCCAGCGCCACGCCCCCGACGAAACCGCCGAGGTGTCCCTGCCACGAGATCGAAGAGCGGCCGACGAACGTGAACACGACGTTGAGACCGATCCAGAACAACAGCTGGTTCATGTCTGCGCGCACCTTGTACGCCATCACCAGCAGGGCGCCCATCAGGCCGAAGATCGCCCCCGATGCGCCCAGCGTGGGCGTGTACTCGCCCGAGAGCCAGTAGACGACCGCGGACCCGACCAGGCCGGAGAGCAGGTAGAGGCCGGCGTAGCGCAGCCGGCCGAGCACGAGCTCCAGCTGAGGCCCGAGGAACCACAGGGCCACCATGTTGAAGCCGATGTGCAGCAGCTCGACCTGCGTGAACATGCTCGTGACCAGCTGCCAGGTGGCGCCATCGCTCACACCGGGCAGCCAGGTGCCGCCGTTGGCCGAGCAGACGGCCTGGGAGACGTCGAACCCGCCCCCGCGGAGGTCGCACAGGCCCTTGGGGCGCAGCGCGAGCTGGTCGACCAACCGGCTCTGGCTGCCACCGGTCGCCAGGATCAGAACCCAGACAGCGGCGTTGATCCCGATCAGGGTGAACGAGACGACGCCTTGCCGCGTGGCGCGCAGTCCGCCGTACGGCGTGCGGGCCTGGCGCGAATCCCGGTGACCCTCCTTGACGCAGTCGGGGCACTGGAAGCCCACCGGGGCGTCGCGCATGCAGTCCGGACAGATCGGCTTGCCGCATCGCTGGCAGCTGATGTAGGTCTCGCGGTCGGGATGCCGGTAGCAGGTAGGGCCCCCGGCGGGATCGTCCGCCGGCGTGGGTGCCCCCGCCCCGGGACCGTCGGGCGCGCTCAGGAGTCCCGGACCTCGACCGACTCGATCACCACCGGGTCGACCGGGCGGTCACCGGAGCCGGTTGCAGTCGTCGCGATCGCGTCGACGGTGTCGCGCGAGGACTGGTCGGCGACCTCCCCGAAGATCGTGTGCTTGAAGTTCAGCCACGGGGCCGCACCGACGGTGATGAAGAACTGCGAGCCGTTGGTGCCCGGGCCCGCGTTCGCCATGGCCAACAGGTAGGGCTTGTCGAAGACCAGCTCGGGGTGCGGCTCGTCCTTGAAGGTGTACCCGGGGCCGCCGGTGCCGGAGCCCAGTGGGCAGCCGCCCTGGATCATGAATCCGTCGATGATCCGGTGGAACGTCAGGCCGTCGTAGTAGCGCTCGCCGCTGCGACCCGCGTCATCGCGGTACTCCTTGGTCCCGTCGGCGAGGCCGACGAAGTTCGAGACCGTCTCGGGAGCGTGGTTCGGGAACAGGTTGATCGTGATGTCGCCCCGGTTGGTCTTCAGGACGGCCTGCTGGTCAGCCATGTCTGCCTCTCGCGTGTGCCTGCTGGTGCTGCCGATCCTGCCACGCGCGGCAACCCGGGGAGTGGCCCAGGTCCGCGGTGGAGACCGGCCTGTTGGGTACGAGGAGGATCGTGGTGGGATAGGGAGACGAGACGAAGGGAAGTGTCCCCATGGGCATCCGACGTGAGAAGACGATCTTGGAACAGGCTGCCGACTACGTCGAGGCGGCCGTCGAGAGGGCGGGCCCGATCCTGGCCGACGCCAAGGTGAAGGCCGAAACGGCACTCGCCGACGCGCGTGAACAGGCCGGGCCGGTGATCGCCGACGCCAAGGACAAGGCGGTGGCGAAGGCGGGCCCGACCCTGGTCGACGTACGGGACAAGGCCACCCCCCTGATCGCGCAGAGCGCGGCCCTGGCGGCCGAGAAGGCGTCCCAGGCCGCCGACCTGGCCGCAGCGAAGGCCGCCCAGGGCGCCGAGCTCGCCTCGGCCAAGGCCGCCGAGCTCAACGCGGAGCCGAAGAAGAAGCACCGGCTCCGCAAGCTGCTGCTCCTCACCGGCCTCGTGGCGCTGATCGGGTTCGCGGCCAAGAAGCTCCAGTCGGGCGACAAGGAGAACTGGCAGTCGTCGTACACCCCGAGCCCGCCGCCGCCTCCTCGGGACGCGGACCGGACCGACACCCCGATCGCCGACGCCGCCGCGGCCTCGGCCGAGGGTGCCGACGAAGGTGGAGCCGGGCCCGACGATGCGCTCGCCGACGCCGTCGAGGAGTCGCACGACGTGACGACTCCGGACGACCCGGCCGACATCGTCGACCTCGAGCCCGACGAGGAAGCCGCGAAGAAGTCCTGACGGGCTAGCCGACCTCCGAGGTACGACGCCGCGTCCGGCGGCGGGCGAGGTCGTGCGGCTGGTGCTCGGCGATCCACTCGTCGATCTGCTCCCACCACGCAAAGAGCCAGTCGATCCTGGCCTCGCGCTCGGAAGGGATCTCGTCGCGTGGCACCTGCCACCACCGCATCATGATCACCTTGTCCATCGGCAGCTCACGCCAGATATCGCCAACGGTCAGCAGGTGGTCGAGGCCGGTGTGGGCCACCAGCACGACGTCCGCGTCGGGGGCGGCGTCGAGCGCCGCGAGCAGCCCGCCCGGTCGGGGAGCCAGCACATGGGACATCCGCTCCGCCCGCCGCGCCATCCGCTCGAGCCCGAGTCGCCGTAGCCGCTCGATGCCCCGCCGGCGGCGCTCCGGCGTGAAGTTGCCGCCCTCCGGGAAGATCACGAATGCGTCGTTCTCGTCGAGGTCGCTGGCCAGATCGGCGATCTGGGCCTCGAAGGAGTCCCCCCTCAGCTGACCCTTCCCGGAGGAGACGAAGCGCGCCGGGATGCGGTTCATCACCACGTCGACCGCCGGGTCCCAGGCGAGCGTGTCCTTGAGGACGACGCGAGGCTCGCGGTTGTACCAGTGCATGAGCGCGTGGATCAGCGTGAAGGAGTCGCCGGGTCCCGCATGCCGGCAGGCGACGATCAGAGGGCGGCCGGGATAGAGGGCGGAGCGGTTTGTGCGTACGCGCGCTGCGCCGTTCGGTGCGGTCGTCCCGCCCGGTTCCGCCGTGCCGGACGGTCCTCCCTCGGTCTCGATCCGGAGTGCGAGCACCCGCCGCGACTCGCGGAACACGACGTACATCAGGCCCTGGACGAGGTCGTAGTGGACGCCCTCCCAGTACGGCGTACGGATGCGGCGGCCGAAACCCGAGGCGAACCACCACCCGAGGAGGATCACCAGCAGCAGGCTCTCGGCGGTCACCCAGATGACGAGCAGCCAGAGGATGCGCAGCAGACGCCAGTGGCCCGGGAGCACCGGGACCAGCGCGGCGACGACGATCAGCCACAGCGGCAGGAGCACCCACAGGGCGATCGCCAGGAGGATCATCGCCGGGGCGATCACCAGCCGCCGGAGCAGCCAGATCACGGCAGGCCCGCAAGGTATTCCCGAGAGGCGTCGTAACTGGCGTCGATGCGTGTGCGCACGCGCGAGAAGTCGCGGTGGGCAAGCAGCGAGTCGTCCCGCGGCGACGTACCTCGCGCAGGCAGCACGTGCACCTCGACGTCATCGGGCGCCTCGGCCAGCTCGCGGGCGAAGCGATGGCGCCGGGCGATCTCGAACGAGACGCGGGCGACCTCCCACGGCCGCTGCGGCGGTGTGAGCGGACGGTCGATGCGACCGACCTGGAGTACGAAGACGCGGTCGGCGCCCAGCATGATGGCCCGCCCGAGCGGGATGGAGTTCACGATGCCACCATCCAGGAAGTGCTCGTCGCCGACGCGCGCGGGCGGCAGCAGCCCCGGGACCGCGGCGCTGGCCATGATCGCCTCGACCAGTGGCCCGGCGGTGAACCAGTGCTCGGCGGCGCGCTCGATGCTGGCGGCGCAGACCTGGAAACGGACCGGCAGCTCCTCGAACGTCGTGGCCCCGAACTCCTCGACCAGCCGCGTCTGCATGAACGCCGAGGAGTAGAGGTGCGTGCCGCTCGACACGGCCCGGCGTACCGTCCGGAAAGGGCGGTCGGAGATCGCCCGGGACGTGGTGGCGTCTTGCCAGAGCTCGGTCAGCCGGTCGATCACGGCCAGGGTCGGATCGCGGGCCACCATCGCGCCGTTCAGCGCCCCGACGCTCGTCCCCAGGACCAGGTCGGGCTTCACCTCGATCTCGAACAGCGCGCGCAGCATCCCCACCTCCGCTGCCCCGAGCACGCCCCCGCCCCCGAGCACGAACGCCGTCGTCATGGGCCCATCTTGGGGCACTGCGCTATCCGGTGGGGGCCAGCTCGGGGTGCTCGGCGCGGATCCGGCGGGTGACGACGCGCTCGACGTAGAAGATGACCAGTGGGATCAGTCCGGAGATCAGCACCAGGAAGGCGAAGGGAGCCGACCAGCGGGTGTGCCTCCACAGCAGGAACGAGACCACGACGTAGACGATGAACACCCAGCCGTGTACCGCCCAGAGGATGCTCCAGGTCTCGCCGAACTGCTGGAGGCTCGAGCCGTCGGGCGCGAGATAGCGCGCCGGTAGCACCACCAGCGAGCAGAAGGCGAGCAGGACGCCGACGAGGATCGCCAGCACTCGGTACGCCGGGAAGAGCTTCGACACGACCCGAACCTACCGGGGCCGGGGTGACCTCTCTCGCCCGAGCACGTCCTCCTGCACCCACCGCCACCAGACGAACATCGCGAACGCGCCGAACACCCACCACTGAAAGGCGTAGAGCAGATTCCGCAGCCCGCTCGAGGCGTCCGGAGCGGGCAGGTGAGCGGGCGTGACCGCCACCAGACCGGCCATGCCGGTCGAGGCCGGTGTTCCCGCGGGCAGATCTCGGTCGGTGGCGACGACGTACCCGCCGTAGAGGTCGTACGACGCTCGCGGTAGGAGGTCGGTCGTGCTCAGCTCCGGGATCACGTCGTCGTGGCTGTTGTCGTCGGAGACATCGGTGTCCTCCGACGGCTGGAGCAGACCGACCAGTGCGGCGCGGCCCGTCGGCGCAGCCGACGTGTCCTGCGGCGAAGCGGTCCAGCCACGAACGACTGGGATCGCCGAGCCGGTGCTGGTGATGACCGGAGTCACCACCCAGACCCCATTCTGAGCACCTCGCGGTCGATCCGCGACGTACACCGTGTGGCCGGGGTCCCAGCGACCCTCGACCAGAACCGGGCGGCCCACCCCCGACGCCGGGAACGCGGCATCGGGCCCGAGCACGTCGTCGAGCGGCACCGGCTCCTCGCGGGTGACCGACGCCGCGGCGTCGCTGCGGTGGTCGTGCCAGACGTCGAGCTGCCACTTCCCGAGCAGTGCGCACGCAACGACGGCGACGAGCATCAACAGATGCCCGGCCCAGTATCGCGGAGCGAGAGCCCGTCTCGCCGGCAGGGCGGAGGCGTCGGGCACGCGGTCAGGTTACGGGCCGGCCCGTCAGCACGGTCAGCGAGCCACGTCTCCGGGCAACAAGGAGCCGCGGACGCCGGCGTTCGCGTGGAGCCGTTGCAGCAGCACGTCGAGCTGGGCGACCTCGTCGGGCTTCAGGCCGCGCCGCAGCCGCTTGTCGAACTCCTGCGCCGCTGCAGCCATGGCCACGAACAACCGCTCGCCCTCGTCGGTGAGCCGGACGACCTGGGTACGCCGGTCCCCCGGCTCGCGGGTGCGCACGACCAAGCCGCGCTCCTCCATCCCGCTCAGGTGATGGGTCAGGGTCGCGCCGCGGATGCCGATGTGGTCGGCGATCTGCTGCTGGCTGGCCGCGGCCCCGCTCTTGAGGGCCAGGAGCACCATCCAGGCCGGCCGTGATCCGCCGGCAGCGGTGAGGGTGTCGTCGAAGGCACGCCCGACGTCGCGGGCCACGTCGGCGAGGCGTAGTCCGATCGGCATCCCACGAGGTCTCGGCATGGAAAGAGCCTATCAGGTGTCCTTTGACATCTAACCATTTGACATCTAGTCGTTAGAGATCTAAGAATAGTTCCATCACTCGGGACAAGGAGGAACCATGAACGACAAGACCGCCACACCCGCCCCGTTCCCCGGACGCTGGCGAGCCCTCGGTGTGATCGCGGTGGCGCAGCTGCTCACCGCCCTCGACGCGACGATCGTCAACATCGCCCTACCGACCGCCCAGCAGGACCTCGGTTTCGGCGACGGCCAGCGGCAGTGGGTGATCACGGCGTACACGCTCACCTTCGCCGGACTCCTCCTCATCGGGGGCCGCATCGCCGACCGCGTGGGCCGGCGCACCGCGCTGCTCGGCGGCCTGGGTGGCTTCGCCGCCGCCTCGGCGCTCGCCGGCATCGCTCCGACGTTCGAGGTCCTCGTCGCGGGGCGCGCCCTCCAGGGCGCGTGCGCGGCCGTCATCGCACCCACCGCGCTGTCGTCCATCGCGGTGATGTTCACAGACCACCGCGAGCGCGGCCGCGCCTTCGCGACGTACGGCGCTGTCGCGAGCAGCGGCGCCATCGTCGGACTGGTCGTGGGCGGCGCTCTGACCGAACTCGTCAGCTGGCGCTGGTGCCTGCTGGTGAACGTGCTGTTCGCGCTCGGTGCCCTGGTCGCGGGCAGCCGCCTGCTGCCGCGCAGCGAGCCGAACCCCGGCACGCCGCTGCCCATCGCCTCCGCCGCGCTGGCCACCGTTGGCCTGGCCTCCCTGGTGTACGCCGCGTCGCAGGCCGCCGACCACGGCTGGACCGACAGCCGGGTGTGGGCTCCGGCTGCCGCCGGTCTCGCACTCCTGGTCGGCTTCGTGGTGCGCCAGGCTCGCAGCTCTGCCCCGATGTTGCCGCTGACGCTCTTCGGCGACCGCCGACGCGTCGCTGCGTACGTCGCCATCGCCTGCGCCGTCGTCGCGTCGTTCGGCCTGTCGTTGATGCTCACGTACTACTTCCAGGCCGTTCTCGGCTGGAGCCCACTGCACACCGGGCTGGCGTTCCTGCCCCTGAGCGTTGCGGTGTCCGTCTCGGGGTACTCCGTCTCCGGCGTCCTCGCCCGCACCCTCCCGGCCCGCTGGCTGGTGGCGGCCGGCGTCGCACTTGCCGGTGCCGGCATCGGGATCCTGTCGACCCTCTCGCTCGACAGCGGCTATCTGACCACGGTGCTCCCCGCGATGGTGCTGCTGGGTCTGGGGATGGGCGGCGTGTTCACCCCGGCGATCCAGATCGTCACCAGTGGCGTCTCCCCACGCGACGCCGGCGTCGCGGCGGCGATGGCCAACGTCGCGATGCAGGTCGGCAGCTCGATCGGGGTCGCCGTCCTGAACAGCATCGCGGTCTCCACGACCCACAGCTACACCGGACCGCCCGACCCGCGCGCCGCGCTCGTGCACGGCTACGCGACCTCGGCGGGCTGGGTTGCCGGAGCACTCGGAGCCGTGGTGGTCCTGGTCGTCACCGGACTGCGCCAGACCTCCCCACCGGCGTCCGGATCCGCCACGCTGGGGCATCGTCCGCAGAATGGATCCCGCGAAGGAGCAGCACGATGAGCGTCGAGCTCAACCACACGATCGTCCACGTCTCCGACAAGAACGCCGCCGCCGAGGATCTCGCCGAGATCCTCGGGATGGACCCGCCTACGTCGTTCGGACCCTTCCGGGTCCTCACCCTGGCCAACGGCGTATCCCTGGACTTCGCCGACGACCACGGCGAGCCCGACGGGCAGCACTACGCGTTCATGGTCAGCGAGGAGGAGTTCGACGCCATCCAGGCGCGGATCGTCGGTCGCGGCCTGACGTTCTGGGCGGACCCCTTCCACCGGCGCGACGGCGAGATCAACACCAACGACGGAGGCCGCGGCCTGTACTGGGAGGGTCCCGACGGTCACAACCTCGAGATCATCACAGTGCCGTACGGCGGGTGAGCCACCGCGGCCTTCGCGCCTCAGGTCACCGGGTCCCGAGGAACCTCGCGGTCATCCGCCGACGGCCTCGCGCACCCGGTCGAGCATGGCCTGCTCGCGGTCGCTGACCTGCTGGGCGCCGAAGCCCATGAACCCGCCGTCCTTGGCCGCCTCAGCGGCCCCCTGCGCCGAGTGCACCAGCCAGACGCCGTACGCCGCTGCCTCCTCAGGCGTCGCCTTCGCCGTGACCAGCTCCTGGACCGAATGCAGCTCCTCGAGCACCTGCTCCCCCGGATGCTGCTGCTTGGTCGGTTTGTAGCCACTCAGTGGGTTGTGTCGCTGTTGGGTCTGCGCCTGGATCTCCAGGGCGACCTCGGCGAGCAGCTGCTCGCGGCTCGGTGGGTTGGTCGCACTCTTCATGGTGGCCATCGACTCCTTGGCGGCCTCGATCGGGCCACCCGGGTCTGCCAGCGAGATCGCCAGGCCCGCCACGAACGGGGCGCGCACCACGCGCGCCCACTCCTCCTCGGTGAAGTCGCTCTTCGTGGTCACGACGCTGCCCCTCCTTCGCACGACGGTGATGTTCGGTGGAGCCTAGGGGACTCGAACCCCTAACCCCCTGCTTGCAAAGCAGGTGCGCTACCAATTGCGCCAAGGCCCCGTGCGCCAAACTGTGCCGGAACCCCGGCAGGCGGTCACCAGACGAGCGTCAGTCGTTGTCGACCTTGTCGGTCGCCTCGGCCCAGAGCGCCTGCTCGCGCTGGCCCTCGTCGAGCTTCTTCTTGGCGAACAGGATGCCGGCAGCGGCGAGAGCGAGCAGCAACAGCTTCTTCATGGTGTCTCCTGGGGTTCGGCCGTGGTGAGTGAACCAGTGGGCCTAACAGGACTTGAACCTGTGACCTCTTCCTTATCAGGGAAGCGCTCTAACCGTCTGAGCTATAGGCCCGGAGTTGGTCGAGAGACCAGGACGGCCATCCCGCGAGTCGCAGGGCGGCCGGTGCGGAACATTACCGCAGCGATCGAGGGCAGCCGAATCGCGGTCTGGGCTCAGTTGTCCTCGGCGAGGGTGACCTCGATGCCGCCGAGCAGCGAGGCCGCCATGTTGTAGAGGAACGCGCCCAGCGTGGCGATCGCGGTGATCAGGATGACGTCGATGACCGACACCAGCATGGTGAAGCCGAGCACCCGCGACATCCCGAGGTAGTCCTCGATGTTGAAGTCCGAGACGTTGTTCCCGCTGGAGACCGTGTCGGAGACCGTGTTGTTGATCGAGCTCCAGACACCGGCAGCGCCGAGCACCGACCAGACCAGGAACACCGAGACCACGGTGACGATGCCGAACGCGATCGACAGCAGGAACGACACCTTCATCACCGACCACGGGTCGATGCGGCTCAAACGGAGGCGGGCGCGACGCGGGGCGCGCGACGTACGCCGGGTGGTCGCGGCTACGCGGGCCACTATCGGCACCTCAGCGGTCTGGTCCGGAACTGCCTGCACGGTCCGGGGACTCGCCTCGGCCGTGTGCGCCACCGCCTGGGGCGCCGGAGCGGGCTGCGCTGCGGCGCGTGGCGCCGGCCGCTGCTCTGTCCGCTGCTGCGTCAGCTCGGCCGGCATCGGAGGAAGGACGCGGGCCGACTCGCGCGACGTCGAGTTGGTCGACCGGCGCTCGTCAGCGGCGGCGATCCGGCGCTGGAGGCGTTCGGCCAGGGGGATCCGTGCGGTGTCCTGGTCCGGGCGCGACTCGACAGGTGCCTGCTCGGCAGAGCGCTCTGTCATCAGCCCTCACTCTCTGGATCGACGGCAGGTCCGTTTTCCGACTCGGGAGACACCTCAGGAGATGCCGGCCCGCTCACGATTGTTGCATCCGTCGCCACATCCGGCGATTCGTCGGATTCTCCGGTGGACACATCGGACCCCGACTCACCCGCGGGGGTGATCGTGGCCGTCGCCTCTTCCAGCACCTCCTCCGGCGACTCGACGGACCGGGTGACCACCGCGACCGCGTCCCCCTCCTTGGGCGTCACGAACTTCACGCCCATCGTCGAACGACCGGTCGCCCGGAAGTCTGCATTGATCGGGCTGCGAACTACCTGACCACCTTGGGTGATCGACAAGATCTCGTCATCCTCGACCACGATGAAGGCGCCGACCAGGCCGCCACGGTCCTCGTTGGCCAGGGACATGGTCTTGATGCCGAGGCCGCCACGTGACTGCTGGCGGTAGTCGGAGATCCGCGAGCGCTTCGCGAAGCCACCGTCGGTCATGGTGAAGACGTACTGAAGCTGGGCTGCGTCGTGCGCCTCGGCCTCGACCTGGTCCGCCCGGATCACCGACATCGACAACACGGAGTCTCCGTCGCGGAACTTCATCCCGGTGACGCCGGACGTCGCGCGACCCATCGGCCGCAGCTGGCTGTCGTCCGCGGGGAAGCGGATCGACTGGCCCTTGCGAGAGACCAGCAGGATGTCGTCGATCGGCTCGACGAGCTCGGCGCCGATCAGCTCGTCGTCGTCCTCGCGGAAGTTGATCGCGATCACGCCCGCCTGGCGAGGGCTGTTGTAGTCGCCGAGGCGCGTCTTCTTGACCAGCCCGTTGCGGGTCGCCAGCACCAGGTACGGCGCCTGCTCGTAGTCGCGGATCGCCAGGACCTGCGCGATGTCCTCATCGGGCTGGAAGCTCAACAACCCCGCGACGTGCCCACCCTTCGCATCGCGCGATGCCTCGGGCAGGTTGTACGCCTTGGTGCGATAGACCCGGCCGGCGGTGGTGAAGAACAGCAGCCAGTGATGGTTGGTGGTGGCGATGAAGTGCTGCACGACGTCGTCGCCGCGCAGCGTCGCGCCCCGTACGCCCTTGCCGCCACGCTTCTGCGTGCGGTACTGGTCGGAGCGCGTGCGCTTCGCGTAGCCGCCGCGGGTGATCGACACGACGAGATCCTGGTCGGGGATCAGGTCCTCCATGGAGAGGTCGCCGTCGGAGGCGATGATCTGGGTACGCCGCTCCTCGCCGTACTTCTCCACGACCTCGCCGAGCTCGTCGGAGACGATCTGCCGCTGGCGGGCATGGTTGGCGAGGATGTCCTCGAGATCGGCGATCGTGCGCTCGAGCTCGGCGAGCCGGTCGATGATCGCCTGGCGCTGCAGGGCCGCGAGCCGCCGCAGCTGCAGGTCGAGGATGGCCTGTGCCTGGATCTCGTCGATGTCGAGGAGCTCCATCAAGCCGGTACGCGCGTCGTCGACGTCGGGCGAGCGCCGGATCAGAGCGATGACCTCGTCGAGCGCGTCCAGCGCCTTGACCAGACCGCGCTGCACGTGCGCGAGCCGCTCGGCCTCCTCCAGGCGGAAACGGGTCCGGCGCTGGATCACCTCGATCTGGTGGGCCACCCAGTTGCTGATGAACTGGTCGACCGTGAGGGTCCGTGGGACGCCGTCGACCAGCGCCAGCATGTTCGCACTGAAGTTGGTCTGCAGCTCGGTGTGCTTCAACAGGTTGTTGAGCACCACCCGCGCGACCGCGTCGCGCTTGAGCACGACGACGAGGCGCTGGCCGGTCCGCCCGGAGGAGTCGTCACGGACGTCGGAGATCCCCTGAACCTTGCCGGAGTCGGCGAGCTCGGCGATCTTCAGCGCGAGGTTGTCGGGGTTGACCATGTAGGGCAGCTCGGTGATCGACAGGCAGGTACGGCCCTTGGCGTCCTCGTCGATCTCGATGACCGCTCGCTGGGTGACCGACCCACGCCCGGTGCGATACGCCTGCTCGATCCCTTCGCGACCGACGATCAGCGCGCCGTTGGGGAAGTCCGGGCCCTTGATCCGCTCGACGAGCGCGTCCTGCAGCTCCTCGCGGCTGGCGTCGGGGTGCTCCAGAGCCCAGGTGGCACCCTCGGCGACCTCGCGCAGGTTGTGCGGCGGGATGTTGGTGGCCATCCCGACGGCGATGCCGGCCGAGCCGTTCACCAACAGGTTGGGATAGCGGGCCGGCAGGACGGTCGGCTCCTGGGAGCGGCCGTCGTAGTTGGGCTGGAAGTCGACGGTGTCTTCCTGGATGTCGCGGACCATCTCCAGGGCGAGCGGCGCCATCCGGCACTCGGTGTACCGCATCGCGGCAGCGGAGTCGTTGCCGGGCGAGCCGAAGTTGCCCTGACCGTGGACCAGCGGAGCGCGCATCACCCAGGGCTGCGCAAGCCGGACCAGGGTGTCGTAGATCGCCGTGTCGCCGTGGGGGTGGTACTGACCCATCACGTCACCGACCACACGGGAGCACTTCGAGAAACCGCGGTCGGGGCGGTACCCGCCGTCGTACATCGCGTAGAGCACGCGCCGGTGGACGGGCTTGAGACCGTCGCGGACGTCGGGCAACGCGCGGCCGACGATGACCGCCATCGCGTAGTCGATGTACGAGCGCTGCATCGAGGTCTGCAGCTCGATGGGCTCGATGCGCCCGCCCGGGCCCTCAGGGGGAGTCGTGGTGCTGCCGCCGGTGGGGGTCTCAGTCACGTGTCTGGTTCTCTCTCGTCACATCTATCCGAATCTAGGAATCTCGCAAGATTTCTAGATATCGAGGAATCGCACGTCCTTGGCGTTGCGCTGGATGAACGACCGTCGTTGCTCGACGTCCTCCCCCATCAAGATCGAGAAGATCTCGTCGGCACGCGCGGCGTCATCGAGGGTCACCTGCAGCATCAGCCGCTGGTCGGGGTTCATCGTCGTGTCCCACAGCTCCTCGGCGTTCATCTCACCGAGCCCCTTGTAGCGCTGCACCGGGTTCTCCTTGGGGAGCCTCTTGCCCGACTCGATCCCGTCGCGCATCAGGGCGTCCCGCTCGGAGTCGGAGTAGACGAACTCGTGCTCCGCCGGCTTGTTCCAGCGCAGCCGGTACAGCGGCGGCTGGGCCATGTAGACGTAGCCGTGCTCGATCAGCGGCTTCATGAACCGGAACAGCAGCGTCAGCAGCAGGGTGTTGATGTGGTGACCGTCGACGTCCGCGTCGGCCATCAGCACGATCTTGTGGTAGCGCAGCTTGTCGAGGCTGAACTCCTCATGGATGCCGGTGCCGAGTGCGGAGATGATCGCCTGGACCTCGGTGTTGGCGAGGACCTTGTCGATGCGGGCCTTCTCGACGTTCAGGATCTTGCCGCGGATCGGCAGGATCGCCTGCACCCGCGGGTCGCGACCCTGTCGGGCCGATCCACCTGCGGAGTCGCCCTCGACGATGAAGACCTCGCACTCTTCGGGGTTGGTCGACTGACAGTCCGAGAGCTTGCCCGGCAGACCGCCGCCACCCAGCAGGCCCTTGCGGCCACGAGCGAGGTCGCGGGCCTTGCGGGCAGCGATGCGGGCGGACGCAGCCGCCTGCGCCTTGCGGACGATGTCCTTGCCCTCAGCGGGGTTCTGCTCGAGCCACGCGCCGAAGTGGTCGTTGACCACCCGCTGGACGAAGCCCTTCGCCTCGGTGTTGCCGAGCTTGGACTTCGTCTGGCCCTCGAACTGCGCATCGGTCAGCTTGATCGAGATGATCGCCGTGAGACCCTCGCGGACGTCGTCTCCCGAGACGCGGTCCTCACGCTTCTTGATCAGGCCCCACTCCTCGCCCCAGTGATTGACCAGCGTGGTGAGCGCCGAGCGGAAACCCTCCTCGTGAGTGCCGCCCTCGGGGGTGTTGATGGTGTTGGCGAAGGTGTGCACCGACTCGGTGAACGAGGCGTTCCACTGCATGGCGACCTCGAGGCTGAGGTCCTGGGTGCCACCCTGAACCCCCGCGCTCTGCTCGGCCTCGAACGAGATCACGGTCGGGTTGGCCAGCGGCTTGCGCTTGTTGAGGTACTCCACGAAGTCGACGAGACCGCGGTCGAAGCGGAAGGTCTGCTCGATCCCGCCGCCCTCGCTCTTGTGGATCGCGGCCTGACCCGCGGAGTCCACGGCGTTGTCGACGGTGTCGTCCTGGACCGCGTCGAGGACCTCGGCAGCCGCCGGGCGCTCGTCTCGGACCACGATCTCGAGGCCCTTGTTCAGGAACGCGTACTCCCGCATCCGGGCGGTGATCGTCTCCAGGGAGTACGTCGTCGTCTCGAAGACGTCGGTGGAGGCCCAGTAGGTGACCGTCGTGCCGGTGCGCTCGTCGGGCTCCAGCTCGCGGATGTCCTCCAGCTCGCCGTCGGGAGCACCCACGGTGAAGCTCTGCCGCCAGAGGTGGCCGCGGTTCTTCACCTCGACGACGAGATGGCTCGAGAGCGCGTTGACCACGCTGACGCCCACACCGTGCAGGCCGCCGGAGACCTTGTATCCACCACCACCGAACTTCCCGCCGGCATGGAGGACCGTGAGCACCGTCGTCACAGCCGGCAGCTCCTGGCCGGGTGCGGTGTCGGTCGGGATGCCTCGGCCGTTGTCGTCGACGCGTACGCCGCCGTCGTCCAGCAGGGTGACCACGATCCGGTCGCAGTAGCCCGCCAGGGACTCGTCGACGGCGTTGTTGACGATCTCCCAGATCAGGTGGTGCAGCCCGCGCTCACCGGTCGAGCCGATGTACATGCCCGGGCGCTTGCGCACCGCCTCGAGACCCTCGAGCACCGTGATCGCAGAGGCGTCGTACTCGACGCCGTTGGGCGGCTCCGGCAGTGGTGCGATGGGTGAGGTGGAGGGGGCGGACTCGATGGTGGACTGCTCGGGAGTCTCGTCGCTCACGCTCACCTCTTCGTCGGGGCCGGGAGACCCACACCGGGGTTCGCTCGGCCGGATCTCACATGACACAGGCCGCGTGCGTACCACTCGCGGCCTCGACGTCCATACTAGCCGCTCTGGGCCCGCATTCCACGTTGCCATCCCCAGGATGGGGGTGTCTGTGGATGAAAATCGGCCTCAGAAGGCGCGGAAACCCGTCTCGGAGCGCCGAGGAGGGGGTCGGACAGGTCCCCATACATCCACAAGGCCCCCAGATCGGCATTTCACCGCTCGAACAGCGCGGCAGCCCGCCTCATCCGTAGGTGTCGCGCGGCCCACGTCCGTCGCGGACCGACCGGGTGCCGTGCTTCCACGACGGCGCGTGGGGTCCGAGCACCTCGATCACCACGACGGTCCCGTGTCCGAGGTCCTGGTTGAGGCGGCGTACGACGCTGGGGGCGAGCAGCTTGAGCTGCGTGGCCCACGCGGTCGAGTCCGTGCGGACGACGAGCTTGCCGTCGGCGAACGACTCGGCCCGGCTGTGCGCGCCGACCTCGGCTCCTACCAGCTCCGCCCACCTGGCGAACATCGAGGCGACCTTGAGGTCGACCTGCCAGCCGTGATCGTCCACGACGCGGGTCAGGGCGGCGTCCAGCGGCTGGGGGTCACGGTCGTCGGGGTGGGCGCCCGAGACCCGGCCGGTGCGGGCGGCGCGCTCGGTGGTCCGGCGTACTGCGCTCTTGCGGCCCGTGGTGGACCGGGCCGTCACCCGCGCCAGCGTCCGGGCCAGGTCGAGCCCGTCTGGCGCCGGCCCCGGGTCGAGCTCGGGGTCGAGCTCGGGGTCGGGTACAGGGTCGGGTACAGGGTCGGGCTCAGCCGGCAGATCCTCATCAGGGCTCACGGGTCACCTCCCCGTCCGCGACGACAAAGCGAGTGCCGGCCAGCTTCTCGGGCACGTCGGCGGCGACCGCAGCGGTGACCAGGACCTGCTCGGCGCCGGCGACGAGCTCGGCGAGCTGGGCGCGGCGTTCGACATCGAGCTCGGCGAAGACGTCGTCGAGGATCAGGATCGGGTCGTCACCGTCAGCCCGCACCAGGTCGTACGACGCGAGCCGCAGCGCCAGTGCGAACGACCACGACTCGCCATGGGAGGCATAGCCCCGCAGTGGAAGCCGGGGTGTGGACGGCTCGCCGTTGCCGAGGGACAGAGCCAGCTCGTCGCGGTGCGGGCCGACCAGGGAGACGCCGCGATCGAGCTCGTCGGAGCGGCGCCGCTCCAGCTCCTCGAGCAGCCGGTCGGTGAGAGCCGCGCGGTCCACGAGGTCGCCGATCTCCAGGCTGGGCTGGTACTCCAGGCCGGCGTCGTCGCTGCTGGCTCCGCGAGCGACGGTCGCGTAGGCGTTGCCGACGTAGGGCCGCAGCTGGTCGACCAGATGCAGCCGCTCGGCCAGGATCTCGGCACCGGTGCGAGCGAGGTGGGCGTCCCAGACGCCGAGCGTGGACAGCGCGCTGTCTTCCGACGACGAGCCGCGCCGGGCGGCGCCGGCCGTCTTGAGCAGGGAGTTGCGTTGCTTGAGAACCCGCTCATAGTCCTGGCGTACGGCGGCCAGTCGCGGCGCGCGCATCACCAGCAGGTCGTCGAGGAAGGCTCGTCGACCGGCCGGGTCACCCTTGACCAGAGCCAGGTCGTCAGGTGCGAAGACCACGGAGCGCATCAGGCCCAGGAGCTCGCGGGCTCGCGGAAGATCGGCGCGATTGACGCGGGCACGGTTGGACTTGCCGGGGTTGATCTCGACCTCGAGCACCGCTTGGCGGCCGTCGCGGATCACGGCGGCCCGCACAAGTGCACGCTCGGCGCCGGCCCGCACCAGGGGTGCGTCGCCCGCTACGCGATGCGAGCCGAGCCGCGAGAGGTAGTCGATCGCCTCCACGAGGTTGGTCTTGCCCTGGCCGTTGCGGCCGATGAACGCCGTAGCGCCCGGCTCGAGCGACACCTCCGCGGTGGCGTAGGAGCGGAAGTCGACCAGCGTCAGGTGCGCGACGTACACCTCGTGGATTCCGTGGTCAGCTCGTGGCGGCGTCGCCGCCGGGGGGCGCCTCGGTCTTGACCGCGTGGCCGCCGAACTGGTTGCGCATGGCGGCGACCGCCTTCATCGCCGGGCTGTCGTCCTGCTGCGAAACGAAGCGCGCGAACAGGGAGGCCGCGATCGCCGGCATCGCCACGGCGTTGTCGATGGCCGCCTCGACGGTCCACCGACCCTCACCGGAGTCCGCGGCGTAGCCCGCGATCTTGTCGAGGTGGGCGTCCTCCTCGAGCGCGGCCACGAGCAGGTCGAGGAGCCAGGACCGGATGACCGTCCCCTCACGCCAGGACGCGAAGACCTCGGTGACGTTCTCGACGAGATCCACCTTGTCGAGCAGCTCCCAGCCCTCGGCGTAGGCCTGCATGATGGCGTACTCGATGCCGTTGTGAACCATCTTGGCGAAGTGTCCGGCCCCCGCCGCCTGGCCGGCGTGGACGAAGCCGAACTCACCCTCGGGCTTGAGCGCGTCGAAGGCCGGCTGGACCTTCGCGACGTTGTCGTCGGAGCCGCCACACATGAGGGCGTAGCCGTTCTTGAGGCCCCATACGCCGCCGGACACGCCGCAGTCGACGAAGCCGACGCCCTTCTTCGCGAGCATGTCGGAGTTCACCTGGTCGTCGGTCCACTTGGAGTTGCCCCCGTCGACGACCAGGTCGCCTTCGCTCAACAGCTCCCCGAGCTCCTTGATGGTGTCGCGCGTCGGATCGCCGGCCGGCACCATCACCCAGACCACCTTGGGAGTCGGCAGTTGCTCGACCATCTCGGCGAGGCTGCCGGCGTCGGACACATCGGGGTTGCGGTCGAAGCCGATCACGGTGTGGCCGGCGTTGCGCATCCGCGCGCGCATGTTGCCGCCCATCTTGCCGAGGCCGACGAGTCCGAGTTCCATGCATCGCTCCTTGCTGGAGTCGGGTCAGGAGAGCAGGCGCCTCGGCATCAGGAGGTAGCGGAACCCGGTGCCCTCTGATGACGCGCCTGTCGGGTCACTGTCTCCCATCGAACCACTGATGACAACGGGCTTGGTCGACACCGTGAACGCCAGCTCGACGACGGACTCGTCGATGACCTGGAGCCCGTCGAGGAGGTACTGCGGGTTGAAGCCCGTGGTGATGTCGTCGCCCTGGATCGTCGCCTCGATCGACTCGCTGGCTTGGGCCTCGTCGCCCGACCCCGCATCGAGGGTCAGGGTGCCATCCGAGAACGCCAGTTGGACGGCGGTGTTGCGCTCGGCCACGAGCGCGACGCGCTTGAGCGAGTCGATGAGCTCGACCTTGTCGACGGAGGCGACGGTCTGGTGCTCGTTCGGGAAGAGGCTGCGGACCTTGGGAAACTCGCCGTCCAGCAGCCGGGTCGTCGTACGCCGAGTGCCGCCGGGTGCGGAGCCCTCGAAGCCGATGATGCCTTCACCGGTGCCACCTGCGGCCAGCGCGACCGTCACCTCGCTGCCGGCGGTCAGTGACCGGGCCGTCTCGCCGAGCACGCGCGCCGGCACCAGCGCGGCCAACGACTCGTCGGGGCTGTTCGGCTGCCAGCTGAGCTCGCGGTGCGAGAGCCGGAAGCGGTCGGTCGCCAGCATCGAGATCGTGGAGCCGGTGATCTCGATGCGGACGCCGGTCAGCACCGGAAGCATGTCGTCGCGACCGGCCGCCGTCACGGCTTGCTGCACGGCATGGGCGAACACGTCGCTGGAGACCGTGCCCGTAGCGGCCGGCATGTCCGGCAGCGCGGGATAGTCCTCCACCGGCATGGTCTGCAGGCTGAAACGCGCCGAACCACAGGTGAGGCTCACCCGCGCGCCCTCCAGCACCATCTCGACGGGCTTGGCCGGCAGGCTGCGACAGATGTCGGAGAGCAGGCGTCCGGAGACCAGGGCCTTGCCCTCGTCTGACACCTCTGCGGACAACGTGGCGCGGGCCGACGTCTCGTAGTCGAACGTCGACAGCACCAGGCCGTCGTCACTCGCCTCGATCAGCAGGCCCGAGAGCACGGGAGCGCTGGGGCGGACGGGAAGGCTGCGCGCCGCCCAGGCGACGGCATCCGCGAGTACGTCGCGGTCGACGCGGAACTTCACTGCACGGGTTCCTTCGGGAGGCAGAGGGCGGTGCGATCGGGGAAACCGCACCGAGGGAATTCTGGACTGTGCATCCTGCCACGCGGCACCCCCACGCGGGAGTGCCGGTCGGATTGTCCCCAGGAGGGAGGGGGCGCAGGGGCTGTCGTGTGTTCGGATCCATCACTAGGTGAGTGGGAGTCGTAGCAACCGTGGAAACTGTGGAGAAGCGGCGTCGGGGCTGGTCAGACGCGGATTCGGCGTCCACAGGGGGTGTGGAGTTGGCGGTGCGAATCCCGGGCGACCTGTGGTCCGGGCCGGGCGACCCAAGTGACGCGTACGCCGGTGCACAGGGTCTGTGGACGACGCGCCGGGTCAGCCCACACGTGGCTACACATCTTGCAGGCGTGTAACTCAGGGGCGAGCTCAAGCGGAGCGGGCCTGCATCTTGACCCGGTTGGTGAGCTCGCTGACCTGGTTGAAGACCGCGCGCCGCTCGGCCAGGAGCTGGTTGATCTTGCGGTCGGCGTACATCACGGTCGTGTGGTCGCGGTTGCCGAACTGCGCGCCGATCTTGGGCAGCGAGAGGTCGGTGAGCTCGCGGCACAGGTACATCGCGATCTGCCGCGCCATCACGAGATGTCGGCCGCGGCTCGGGCCGGTGAGCTCGTCGATCGACAGCCCGAAGTACGCCGCGGTCTGGGCGATGATCAGGGCCGCAGTGATCTCGGGCTCGCCGCCCTCGGGGATCAGGTCCTTCAGCACGATCTCGGCCAGGGTCATGTCGACCTCCTGGCGGTTCAGGTTGGCGAACGCCGTGACCCGGATCAGCGCACCCTCGAGCTCGCGGATGTTCGTCTGGATCTTGCTGGCGATGAACTCGAGCACGTCGGCCGGCGCCGAGAGCCGGTCCATCGCGGCCTTCTTGCGGAGGATCGCGATCCGGGTCTCGAGGTCGGGCGGCTGGACGTCGGTGATGAGCCCCCACTCGAACCGGTTCCGCAGCCGGTCCTCGAGCGCCTCGAGCCGCTTGGGCGCGCGGTCGGAGGTCAGCACGATCTGCTTGTTGGCGTTGTGGAGCGTGTTGAAAGTGTGGAAGAACTCCTCCTGGGTCTGGGTCTTGCCCTCCAGGAACTGGATGTCGTCGATCAGCAGGACGTCGACATCGCGGTAGCGGCGCTTGAACCGGTCCTGCCGGTCGTCGCGGATCGCGTTGATGAACTCGTTGGTGAACTCCTCGCTCGAGACGTAGCGCACCTTGGCGCCGTTGTAGAGCGAGCGGACGTAGTGGCCGATGGCGTGGAGCAGATGGGTCTTGCCGAGGCCGGAGTCGCCGTAGACCAGGAGCGGGTTGTAGGCCTTGCCGGGGGCCTCGGCGACTGCGACAGCGGCCGCGTGAGGAAAGCGGTTGGAGGAGCCGATGACGAAGCTCTCGAAGACGTACTTGGGGTTGAGCCGGGTCTCGCCGGTGCTCGCGCGGGGAGGCTCATGTACGGGCACCGGCGTCGAGGCGACTTGGAGATCTGTCGACATATCGACGGATGGACTCGTCGATTCGACCGGTGGGTGTATCCCACGAGTGGTCAGGGCGGGGTTCACGGTCACCGCGAGCCGGATCTCGCGACCGAAGTGCTCGGTCAGCGCGTCCTCGAGCTGGCCGCGGAGCCGTCCCTCGAGCTGAGTGCGGGTGAAGTCGTCCCCGACCGCGATGATGGCGGTGTTGCCGTGCCACCCGGCCGGCTCGCTGGCACTGACCCACGCCTGTTGGTTGGGCTGCAGCTCCTGGATGACGCGCTGCCAGGCAGCCGCGAGGTCGGAGTCGTTGTCCACAGGTAGTCCCGCTCTTTCGTCGTCGCGTGCGCCGATGGCCGAGCGGCCCTGGGCGGTCTCGGGCCGGCCTTCGGTTCCACAGGTTTGTCCACACCTTGTGAACCTGGCTGCCGCCTTGTGGAAACAGCCTGCCGAGACGTTCACTGCGGACCGGCAGCATCCGGATCACCGCAGGTCAGAGGCCCATTGAGGGTCTTTTCACGGGGGTGCCGGCGTCACTGCGGGGAAGGGCCGAGGCGAACGCGGGGAAACTCGACGAGGTCCGAACATAACCCCGCTCAGAGGGCCTGGGCAAGGCGCTATCCACAGGTTGCGGAATGCCTGCGCACGCCGGGGATCAGGGGTATGGTGCCGCGCCGATATCCACGCCCGCCCCCGCGGCGCACCGGAGTTTCTCGAGACGCTCCGGGTGATTTGACCAGGTGATTCACGCCCGCGTACCGTTTGTCGGTCACCCGGTGTCGACGGGTGCCGCATGTCCATGCCACTTGTCCCTCCCGACGGATCCTTGTCGGAGGTCCGAAGTGCGTGGGCGGGCGGTGCCGGCCGAAACCGCAGACCCGCAAGTGATCTGGGTTTCGATCAGCTCCGTCCGACGTCATCGGGCGATCTGGCCGAAGCGCCGGCGTGATCCGTCCCTGAGCCATCGGAGAGAACTCGTGACCAAGCGTACGTACCAGCCGAACAACCGCCGCCGCCACAAGGTGCACGGATTCCGGCTGCGCATGCGCACCCGCGCGGGACGCTCGATCCTGTCGGCGCGTCGCCGCAAGGGCCGCAAGAGCCTCGCCGTCTGAGCTGCGGCTCGACCCGGCTCCGTGCCATCGCGTCCGTGCTCTCTGTGCAGCATCGCCTTACCCGAGGCGACGACCTGCGCCGCGTCTCGCGCGCCGGTCGCCGCTGCGGGAGCGACACCCTGGTGGTGCACCTGGTCACCCGCGACCGGTCGACCGAGGCGGAGCAGCAGTCGCGGGTGGGTTTCGTGGTCAGCCGAGCCGTCGGAGGATCTGTCCTCAGGCATCGAGTCCAACGCCGCCTTCGCCACCTGTGCCGTGACCGTCTCGCCAGCCTGCCAGCTGGGTGCGAGCTGGTCGTCCGCGCGCTCCCGCCTGCTGCGCACGCGTCGTACCAGGAACTCGGCGCCGACCTCGACCGTTGTCTCGACCAGGCCCTGGGTGACCACGGCCCACGGCCGGGGACGGTGAGCTGACCGATGCGTTACGTGTTGATCGGCTTCCTGCGCCTGTATCGCTTCTTCATCAGCCCCCTGTACGGCCAGGTGTGCCGCTACCACCCGTCCTGTTCGGCGTACGCGCTGGAAGCCGTGACGGAGCACGGTTCGATCCGGGGCTCCTGGCTGGCGCTGCGGCGGCTGCTTCGCTGTCATCCCTGGGCCGCCGGCGGCTACGACCCCGTGCCGTCCCGCCCGACCCCGACCCAAGGAGCCTGATCAGTGGACAGCCTCGGCGCCATCGGCCACTTCATCCTCACCCCGCTCTACTACGCGATCTCGGCGGTGCTGGTCGGGTGGCACTGGCTGTTCAGCCTCGTCCTGCCGTACGACAGTGGTGCGTCATGGGTTCTGTCGATCATCGGACTGACCGTCGTCGTGCGCGCGGCGCTGATTCCGCTCTTCGTCAAGCAGATCAATGCCAGCCGGAACATGCAGCTGATCCAGCCGAAGGTCAAGGAGCTGCAGAAGAAGTACGGCCACGACCGGGAGAAGCTCGCCCAGGAGACGATGGCGCTCTATCGCGAGAGCGGCACGAACCCGTTCGCCTCGTGCCTGCCGCTCCTGGTGCAGTCGCCGATCTTCATCGCCTTGTTCCGCCTGCTGGATCAGGCAGCGAAGCATGGTCAGTCGAACGGCGTGCTCTCCACCACCGCGGCCGAGAGCTTCGGCAACGCGAAGCTCTTCGGGACGATCCCGATCAGCGCGACCTTCCTGAACAATGGCGGCCTGATCCAAGTCCAGATCCTGGCAGCGGTGCTGGTGGTGGCGATGACCGTCACCACGTTCACCACTCAGCGGCAGCTGATGACCAAGAACATGCCGTCGGACGCGATGACGGGGCCGTACGCGCAGCAGCAGAAGATGCTGCTCTATGTCCTTCCGGTCGTCTTTGCCGTCGGTGGTATCGCGTTCCCGATCGGTGTCCTCTTCTACTGGACCACGACGAACCTCTGGACGATGGGCCAGCAGTTCTACGTGATCCGCCGCAACCCGGCCCCCGGTACGCCGGCGTTCGAGGCCAAGCAGAAGCGTGACCGTTCCAAGGGGCGGATCGTCGACGAGCCGGCCGCGGCGAACGGCGCGCCCACGACCGAGGTGGTGCAGCCGCCGCGGCAGCGCCAGCAGCCCAAGCGTCAGTCGCGACAGCAGCGCCGGCGTTCCGGTGGAACGAAGCCCGGGGGCGCGCCGAAGCGCGACGATGACGACGAGAACGAGGGGAAGACCGCATGAGCGAGATCGACCAGACCGAGCAGGCCGACGTCACCGAGGAGGTCGGGCAGGCCGCGCAGGTCGACGTCACCGAGCACACCGAGACTGCCGACTTCGCCGACGACGCGGCGCCGGAAGACGGAACGGCCGAGGAGGCCGGGTCGCTGCATGAGCAGCTCGAGCACGAGGGCGACATCGCCGCCGACTATCTGGAGGAGCTGCTCGACATCGCCGATCTCGACGGTGACCTGGACATGGATGTCGAGGGCGAGCGGGCGGTCGTCTCGATCGTCGGGGCCGACTTGCAGCAGCTGGTCGGCGACCAGGGCACGGTTCTCGACGCACTCCAGGAACTCACCCGGCTGGCGGTCTACCGCGAGACCGGAGAGCGTTCGCGACTCATGCTCGACATCTCCGGGCACCGCGCCGCCCGTCGCCGCGAGCTCGAGGAGCTGGCCGCCACGACGGCGGCGGAGGTGAAGGCATCGGGCGAGCGAGCCGCGCTGCGGCCGATGACGCCATTCGAGCGCAAGGTCGTCCACGACGCGGTCGCCGCCGCGGGGCTGACGTCGGAGTCCGAGGGGGTCGAGCCCCGGCGCTACGTGGTGGTCCTGCCTGCCTGATGGGTGACGTTTCACGTGAAACATCGTCGGCTCCCGACCCTGCCGTCCTCAGGGCGATCTTTCCGCCCGATCGACTGACCCTTCTCGACGCGTACGCCGACCTTCTGTCGACCGTGGGCGTGACCCGGGGTCTGATCGGGCCGCGCGAGGTGCCACGGCTCTGGGACCGGCATCTTGTGAACTGCGGTCTCCTCGCGCCGCTGATCCGGGTAGGGGCGGAGGTGGCAGATGTCGGATCCGGGGCCGGCTTGCCCGGACTCGTGCTCGCGATCTCCCGGCCGGACCTGCAAGTGACTCTGGTGGAGCCGATGGCGCGGCGGGTCGCCTTTCTCGAGGAGATGCGTACCCGGCTGGCCCTGGACTCGGTGGAGATCGTGCGTGCCCGCGCCGAGCAGTGGACGAATCCCCCGCGATTCGACGTGGTCACCGCGCGGGCGGTCGCGGCGCTGCCGAAGCTGCTCACCTGGGCGATGCCGTTGGTGGCCGAGGGGGGTGAGGTCCTGGCGATGAAAGGCTCTTCCGCTGTGGAGGAGATCGAGGCGGCAGCGTCCGAACTCCGGCACTGGGGCGCCCGCGCCGAGATCGTGACCTCATCGGTTCCCGGGTCTTCGGTGACCACGGTGGTTCGAGTGGTCCGGGATTCCGCGGCGGGGCTAGGTTGGGACTCTTCGAGCGCCCGCTCGAGACGAAGGGGATATGCGTGAGTCAGGACTCGACCGCGGGGGCGGTCAGCGGGGGTGGGACTGGTCTGGGCTGGCCCGGAGCGGGCCCGGAGACGGATCGACCGGAAGGGTTTTCCACCGGTCTGGGGTGGCCGGCTGAGCGTGAACATCCACAGGAAAACCCTAGTTTTCCACAGTCACCTGTGACTAGTCCGCTCGCCGAGGAGACGACGCTGGTTTCACGTGAAACCACACGCGAGGGCCTCCCAGATGCTCCAGAGGACGCCGCGGCGGAGGAGAGAAACCCGGTCCCTGGGGCTCCGGATCCGGCGATCGAGCCGCCGATCGACGCCGTCCTGACTCCCGCCGTCAAGACGGCGGCCGACTTCGCGAACGTCGCGGCCAGGCTCGACGACGGCACGACACCGCTGGCGCGGATGGCCGAGGACACCATCCGGGCGCGGCAGGAGGCCGCGAACCGGCCGCCGATGCCGCGACCCGAGGCCACCCGCATCGTCGTGGTCGCCAACCAGAAAGGCGGCGTCGGGAAGACCACCACGACCGTGAACGTGGCGGCCGCCCTGGCGCAGCTCGGGCAACGCGTGCTGGTCATCGACCTCGACCCCCAGGGAAACGCCTCGACCGCGCTCGGCGTCGAGCATCAGCGCGGCGTGCCCTCGACGTACGACGCCCTGGTCGATGGCGAGGAGCTCGCCGGTCTCGTCTCGCCGGTGCCGGACTTTCCCACGCTCGACGTGGTGCCGGCGACCATCGACCTGGCCGGAGCCGAGATCGAGCTGGTCAGCCTCGTGGCTCGGGAGACCCGCCTACGCAAGGCCATTGCCGGCCACCCGCGAGTCGGCACGGCGGCCGTCGCCGGCGACGACCGCTACGACTACGTCTTCGTCGACTGCCCGCCCTCGCTGGGTCTGCTCACGCTGAACGCCCTCGTCGCGGGCGACGAGATGCTGATCCCGATCCAGGCCGAGTACTACGCGCTCGAGGGACTCGGCCAGCTGCTGGAGACGGTGGAGATGGTCAAGGCTCACCTGAACCCGCGCCTGGTCGTGTCGACCATCGTCGTGACGATGTACGACGCGCGCACGCGGCTGGCGTCGGGGGTCGCCCAGGAGGTCCGCGACCACTTCGGCGACCAGGTGCTGCGCACCGCCATTCCGCGGTCGGTCCGGGTGTCCGAGGCGCCGTCGTACGGCCAGACCGTGATGACCTACGATCCCGCGTCACCGGGTGCCCTCTCCTACCTCGAGGCCGCCCGTGAGATCGCCACGAAGGGTGCGCCACGATGACTCAGGAACGCCAGCGCCGCGGTCTCGGCCGCGGTCTGGGATCGCTGATCCCCACCGCGCCCGCGCCCGTCGAGACCGCCGAGGGGGCGGCCACGACCGACGTCCCGCCGGCGCCGGCCGGCGCGTACTTCGCCGACCTCCCGATCGACCAGGTCAGCCCCAACCGCGTGCAGCCCCGCCAGGTCTTCGAGGAGGAGGCGATGGCGGAGCTGGTCCACTCGATCCGGGAGGTCGGGCTGCTCCAGCCGGTGGTGGTCCGGCGTACCGGCGACCACACCTACGAGCTGGTGATGGGCGAGCGCCGCTGGCGCGCCGCCCAGGAGGCGGGGATCGAGAAGATCCCGGCGATCGTGCGACAGACCGAGGACGTCGACATGCTGCGCGACGCGCTCCTGGAGAACCTGCATCGGTCGCAGCTCAACCCACTCGAGGAAGCGGCGGCGTACCAGCAGCTGCTCGAGGACTTCACCTGCACCCATGACGAGCTGGCCTCGAGGATCGGTCGATCGCGACCTCAGATCAGCAACACCATCCGGCTCCTCAAGCTGTCACCGCCCGTCCAGCGACGGGTGGCCGCCGGAGTGATCTCGGCCGGGCATGCGCGTTCGCTGCTCGCCATCGAGGACCCCGACCTGCAGGACCGGCTGGCCGCGCGCGTCGTCGCCGAGGGCATCAGCGTCCGGGGGCTCGAGGAGATCGTTGCGGTGGGGGAGAAGGGCGTTCGGGAGGCTCCGGTACGCCGAGCCAAGCCGACCGCGCCCGGGCTCCAGGAGCTGGCCGACCGGTTGTCCGACCGGCTCGAGACACGCGTCAAGGTCGACCTCGGCCAGCGCAAGGGAAAGATCAGCGTCGAGTTCGCCTCGCTCGACGACCTCCGTCGGATCGTCGACATCATGGATCCGCGAAACCGCTCCGACCGCCCCATCTGACGATCTGTCTATCTGTCGCTTTGTCGACAAAGCCATCTAGCGACACATCGATGCTTGCGACGAAACCGCAGGTCAGCGGCGGGTGGCGAGGAACTCGCCGATCCGCCCGATGGCCTCGGTGAGGACGTCGACGTCGGGCAGGGTGACGAGCCGGAAGTGATCGGGCTCGAACCAGTTGAAGCCCGTGCCGTGGGTGACCAGGATCCGCTTGGCCCGCAGCAGGTCGATCACGAACTGCTCGTCGTCCGCGATCGGGTGGACCTCGGGATCGAGTCGGGGGAAGCAGTAGAGAGCCCCACGTGGGCGGACCGAGGTCACGCCGGGGATCTCGTTGAGGAGGCGGTCGGCGAGCATCGTCTGTTCATGGAAACGGCCGCCCGGCGCGGTCAGGTCCTCGATCGACTGGTAGCCCCCGAGCGCGGTCTGGATGGCGTGCTGCGCGGGCACGTTCGCGCACATCCGCATGTTCGCGATCAGGGTGAGGCCCTCGAGGAAGTCGGTGGCCAGCTCTGTCGGGCCGGAGATCATCACCCAGCCGGCGCGGTAGCCGCACACGCGGTAGGCCTTGGAGAGCCCGCTGAAGGTCAGGCACAGCACGTCGTCGCCGGCGTACGACGCCGCGTGGTGGTGCACCGCGCCGTCGTACAGGATCTTCTCGTAGATCTCGTCGGCCATCACCACGAGGTCGTGCCGGCGGGCGATGTCGACCAGCCCCTTCACCGTCTCCTCGCTGTAGACAGCCCCGGTGGGGTTGTTCGGGTTGATGATCACGATCGCGTGGGTGTGCTCGGTGACCTTGGACTCGATGTCGGCCAGGTCGGGATCCCAGCCGTTGGTCTCGTCGCAGCGATAGTGCACGGGCGTGCCCCCGGAGAGGGTCACCGCTCCGGTCCAGAGCGGGTAGTCCGGGGCCGGCACGAGGATTTCGTTGCCATCGTCAACGAAGGCCTGGAGCACCATCGAGATCAGCTCGGAGACACCGTTGCCGATGAAGACGTCGTCGACGGTCACACCGCGTAGGCCGCACTCCTGGTAGTAGTGGGCCACCGCGGTGCGGGCCGGGTAGATGCCCTGGCTGTCGCTGTAGCCCTGCGCCTCGGGCAGGTGGTGCACGATGTCCGCGACGATCGCGTCCGGCGCCTCGAACCCGAACGGCGCGGGGTTGCCGATGTTGAGCTTGAGGATGCGATGCCCCTCGGCCTCGAGCCGCTGTGCCTCCACCAGGATCGGCCCGCGTACGTCGTAGCGCACGTGCTGCAGCTTCTGGCTCTGGCGGATCCGGCGCACCCTGTCATCCTCGCAGCCATCCTCCCAGCCATCCTCCCGGGCAACCTCACGGTCTCGGCATCGCGCCTACGATGGTGTCCGCAGTTGAGTCCTCGTTACGTGCCGGGGGGTGCCCATGTCGCGCAAGGTCGTCCGGATGACGCTCGACCATCTCGCCGAGCTCGACGCGCCCTGCCGCTCCTGCGTGTTCTGGGAGCTCGACCCGGTACGCCGTGGCCGCGTCGACGAGCCGGCCGCCGAGAAAGAGGCGTGGATGTCCGAGGTGCTGCGCGACTGGGGCTCGTGCGGACGCGTCGTGCTGATGGACGACCGGCCGGTCGGATATGCGCTCTACGCGCCACCGGCGTACCTCCCCGGGGCGGGCGGCTTCCCGACCGCGCCTGTCTCGACGGACGCCGTGCTGCTCTCCGCGGTGTACGTCGCGCCCGCGGCACGAGGCGGTGGCCTCGGCCGGATGCTCGTGCAGGGCATGGCCCGCGACCTGATCGAGCGGGGAGGGATCGCGGCCGTCGAGGCGTTCGGTGACACCCGAGGCCCGGGGCGGCCGGAAGCCCGCCACTGCGTCACGCCCGTCGACTTCCTGACCGGCGTGGGGTTCAAGACGCAGCGGGCGCACGCGATCACACCGCGGATGCGGATGGATCTGCGGACCACCCTGTCGTGGCGCGAAGAGCTCGAGGGAGCGCTGGAGCGGCTGCTCGGCGCCGTACGGCCAGCGCCCAAGACCACGGCCGACCACCCCCGCACCACGAGCCGGTCGTGACGGGGCCCACCCCGACGTGACAAGAGGGCGACCGAACCTTTCGGTTCGACCGCCTCTCGGACTTGTCAGTGATACTCGCCGGTCAGGCGATGAACTCCTCGAGCTCGCGCAGCAGTGCGGCCTTCGGTCGCGCACCCACGATCGACTTCACGACCTCGCCGCCCTGGTAGACGTTGATGGTCGGGATGCCGTTCACGCGATAGGACGAAGGCACCACGGGGTTCTCGTCGACGTTCATCTTCACGAACGTGATCTTGTCGCCGTGCTCGTCGGCGATCTCGCTGAGGATCGGGTCCACCTGGCGACACGGGCCGCACCACTCGGCCCAGAAGTCCACCAGGACCGGCTTGTCGGACTTGAGCACCGTCGACTCGAAGTCGGCATCGGTGACGGCAGCGAAGTTCGCCACGGGGGTTCCTTCCAGTAGTTCGGGTCGACACCCCACCCGGTTGATCTGCGGAGCGTCACCTGGTGAACATCATGCCGCCGACGGTTGTTCCCCTGCCGAAGGCTCGGCGAGAGACCGGCCCGGATGTCGGTCAGACCGACGCAGTGGCCGGCTCGGTCGCGGACTCGGCGGCGGCGGCGTGGTCCAGATCCGCCAGGTAGCGCTCGGCGTCGAGGGCCGCGGCGCACCCGGTCCCGGCCGCGGTGATCGCCTGCCGGTAGTGGTGGTCGACCAGGTCGCCGCAGGCGAAGACGCCCGGCAGGTTGGTCTCAGTCGCGGGGTGCTGGACCACGACGTACCCGTCGTCGTCGAGGTCGACCTGGCCCTTGATCAGCTCCGAGCGTGGGTCGTGGCCGATCGCGATGAACAGGCCCGTGACAGGGAGCTCGCTCTCGGTGCCGTCCTTGGTGCTCCGCAGGGTGATCGACTCGAGCCGGTCGTCGCCATGGATCGCGGCGACCTCGGAGTCCCAGATGATCTCGAGCTTGGGGTCGGCGAAGGCCCGCTCCTGCATGATCTTCGAGGCGCGCAGCTCGTCGCGGCGGTGGATCATCGTCACCTTGCTGCCGAAGCGGGTCAGGAACGTCGCCTCCTCGACCGCGGAGTCGCCACCGCCGACCACGGCGATGTGCTGGTCGCGGAAGAAGAAACCGTCACAGGTGGCGCACCACGAGACACCGCGTCCGGACAGCTCCTCCTCGCGGGGCAGGCCGAGCTTGCGGTACGCCGACCCCGTGGCCAGGATCACGGCGCGGGCGGAGTAGGTGTCGGTGACGGTGCTGACGGTCTTGATCTCGCCGGTCAGGTCCATCGAGACGATGTCGTCGGTGACCAGCTCCGCACCGAAGCGCTCGGCCTGGGCCCGCATCTCGTCCATCAGCGCCGGACCCATGATCCCGTCGCGGAAACCCGGGGAAGTTCTCCACCTCGGTGGTGTTCATCAGCGCGCCCCCCGCCGTGACCGAGCCCTCGAACATCAGCGGGTGAAGGGATGCGCGAGCGGCGTACACCGCTGCGGTGTACCCCGCTGGGCCCGAGCCCACGATGATGACGTTCCGGATCTCCGGTGTGGACGAGGACTGCGACTGCGTCATGGACGGACTGCTCCCAGCTGCCGGTCGGGGTCTGGTCGGGCCACCGGCGGGGCTTGCGACCATGGTTTACAACGCATCGTAGGCGAGCGGGATTCCCCCGTCAGGAGGCCCAGGGGCTGCGCCGGCCGGGGCGCCGCTCAGGGTGCCGGCAGCGTCGTGGTCCGCACCGGCTGACTGGTGCCGCACACGTAGAGATCGACCACCTGGGAGCTGCCCTCGGGACGCCGGTAGACCAGCGCGGCGGGGGCATGTTGGTACTCCGCAGGAACCACGCGGCCGTGCCGCGGCAGGGTGGTGCACGCGAGCGACTTCGCGGCGTCGAACGTGGCGGTGCTGAGCTGGCGGCCCTGGAGCGCGTCGCGGGAGAAGTGGCGGGGATGCACCACGATCAGGCCGGTGTCTTCGGGGGTCTTCATCGGCCCCGGGCTATGGGGGAGTTCCCCGTTGCTGCTGGTCTGCCCTCCGCTGTCGGCCCGCTGCGGGGCGGCGTCCTCCGCCGTCGAAGCTGAGCTGTTCGTCGAGGTGAGGTGGACGTTCTGGGCGAGGGTGACACCGCCCACGACGATCGCGGCGGCGGCCACCAGCAGTCCGGCCGCCCGACGCCGGCGGTGAGCGGCGATCGGGATCACGATCGGAGCAGGAGCAGGAGCCGGCTCCGCGGCCTGGGACCGCTCAGCCGTGAGGTCCGCGAGCACGTCGTCGAGCCGGCTCGCCACGTCGGCCGGCATCGGCTCCGTGTGCCGGGCGTCGGCGAGGAGGCGGCGTACCTCCGCGATCTCGGGGGAATCGTCCGCCGAGGAGTCGGGCCGATCGGTCACGGGGCACCTCCTTCGCCTGCTGTGCTCGATGTCGGGGTGGGATTCGGCGGAACTGCTATCGGACGGGTGGCCGAGGGATCCGGTTCCGAGTGAGGCGCGTCACGATGGGACTCGGCCGAGTCGGCCAGCCGATCTCGGAGCAGCGTGGCGAGCCGGTCGCGGCCGCGGGCACAGCGGGACTTCACCGTGCCCTCGGCACACTCGAGCATCAGCGCCACCTCGGCCACGGAGTGCCCCTCCATGTCGACGAGCACCAGCGCCGCCCGCTGCTCGGCCGGCAGGGTGGCGAGCGCGGCCATGAGGGCGCGCCGCCGCTCGTCGCGGATGGCGGCCTGCTCCGGGTCGTCCGCTGCGCCGGTGGCGGTCAGGGTGGACCCACGGTCGCGCTGCTCGTCGACATCGTCGGGCAGGGCCTCGGTACGGCGTACCTTCGCGGCCCGGATCCGGTCGAGGCAGGCGTTGACGACGACCCGGTGCAGCCATGTGGTGACCGCCGCGTCGCCGCGGAAGGTGTCGGCGCGCCGGTACGCCGAGATCAGACCGTCCTGGAGCCCGTCCGCCGCGTCGTGCGGGTTGCCCATGGTGCGCAGAGCGACCGCCCACAGCCGGTCGCGATGGCGGGAGAAGAGCCGGCCGAAGGCGTCGGGGTCGCCGCCGACGTGGGCGGCCAGGAGCTCGGCGTCCGTGGGCTCGACCGCGCGCTCGGTCGATGAGGAGGCGCCGCCGTCACTCACCCTTGACCACCGCTCCGGCGATTCCACCGCGGTACCCGCCGGAGACGGCCGGGAGCTTGGTCAGCCAAACCACGACGTACCTCCCCTTGACCGGCTGGCCCAGAGTCACGGTGCCCCGGTCGGTGCCCGTGATCTCGGTGGTCCCGGCGACCTGGAGCCCTTGCAGGGTCTGCGGATCGGTCGGGGAGACGTAGATGCTGACTCCTGTCGGCGTCCCGACCGTGGTCAGGTCGACCTCGCTCACGTCGTGGCTGCCATGGAGGTCGAGCACCAGGCCGACGCCGGCCTTGAGGCCGCCCGGACCGAACTGCTGGTCGTAGCGGGAGGTCTGCCAGAAGGTCGCCGGGTTGCCGTCCACGGCGCGCGGGGCCTCGGTGGGGTTCTCGGAGCCGTCCGTGCCCTGCGGGTCGAAGTCTCGAGCGGCGACCCCGGTGATCGGGGCACTCGTCGTGCTGGCGGACGAGGACGGCGCATGGCTGGGGCCTGGGGTGGTGTCGTCCTTCGTCGTGCCGAGCGGGGTCTTGCCCCGGCCGAGGTTGAAAGCGATCACGACGGCGACCAGGACCAGGAGGCAGGCCGCGATGATGCCTGCGAGCCGAAGCATGTTCGCGCCGGGCGGACGACGGTCGTCGAGCTCGTCCTCGTCGACGAAGGCCGGGAGGACCCCGCTGCCGGTGACCGTCCCCGCCCCGGTGTTCTCCCACGGCCAGAACCCGGCAGCACCGGCACCCTGGGTGACCGGAGCGGCCCGTGGGCGGCGCGCGGGCTGGCCGTCCTCGGGGTCGGGCGCGAAGAGCGGGCGCTCCGGATGTGGCTCGAACGCCGGTGGCGGTGGTGGCTTCTCGGTGTGGTGGCGCAGCCACGACACCTCGTCGGTGTCCTCGTGGAAGATCGGCATGCCGGCCTGGGTAGGGAGCCCCTCCTCGGCTGGCTCCTCGGCGGAGTGCGCGCCCGGTTTGGCTTCGGGCTGCTCGTCGGGTACGCCGACCGGCTCGCTCCCGTCTGTCGTGACGGCTCGGTCCTCGTGGTCGTCCGCGCCTCGCACCGGTGGGTCGGGCAGTGGCGGCAGCACGATCGTTTCGCCACCTCGACGAGGGTGCTCGATCCGGGCCAGCCACGCCTCGGCCGCGGTCGCCGAGGAGCCGAGGAAGTCGCGGAGAGAGTCTGCCATCATCGCGGCGGTGACCTCGGTGTCGCCCCCGTGGTTGAGCACGTACTCACACAGCGAGTCGAGGGTCCGAGGGATGCCGGCCCGCACCTGACGGGGTCGCAGCACGTGACCGTGGGTCGACGGGGCGGGCGGCACCGCCGAGCGGCTGACGCCGGCCCACTTGCCCGTCACCGCGGCGTACAGCAGTCCGACCAGGTCGGCGACATCGGTGGAGACGCGGCCGGCGGGAAGCCCGTGCAAGGCGGCATCGACGGCGAAGCCGATCAGCCGGACGGAGCCGTCGGTGTCGATGAGTACGTTCTCCGGGACCAGGCGTCCGTGGGCGACCTGGGAGTCGTGGGCGAGCGCGAGGGTGTCGGCGACCTCGGCCACGATCCAGGCGCTCACGGTGGGGGAGAGCGGGCCGCCGTCGGCGAGGAGCAGGTCGAGGCTCGTGCCCGAGCCCCACTCGTTGACGACGAAGCAGCGCTCGGCCGCCTCGTCGATGTCGAGCACCCGGAGCATCCGCCGGTCGAGCACGGTGGCCGATCGACGCGCCGCCTCGCGCAGCAGCGGTGCACGCTCGTCGTCGCAGCTGATGATGTGGACCGCGACGTCGCGCTGCAGCACCGAGTCGAAGGCTCGCCAGAACCGACCGCCCTTGCTCTCGGTGAGCAGGTCGGTCAGTCGGTACCGGTCGGCGAGCACGTCGCCGGGCCGGGTGTCTTCTGGCACCACTCCCCCTCGGTTGCCCGCCGTCCCCATGTTAGGAGGCGCGGACCCCGCGGATCCGGCGCATCACTATCTCGACGATCGTCATCACCTCGCTGATCCGCATCATCCGGGCGAGCAGGAGGAACAGACCGAGGTCGATACCGCCGAGCACGACCACGCGAACCGCCGCGAGGAGGTGCGAGACGTCGTCGGTGTGACCGGGAATCACCTGGCCGACGGCCCAGGCGATCGCCGTCGCGACGCCGGCGGCGACCAGGGCCCGGACGACGAACCGGCACCAGTGCCTGGGTCTCCAGCCCGCCGAGCCTGCCGCGCAGGATCAGATAGGAGACCGTCGACCCGAGCACGTACGACGAGCCGTAGGCGATCACCAGCGCCGGTGAGGTCTGGGCCGCGGTCGCCTGGTTCACCAGCAGGATCGCCATCACGACGTTGGTCGCTCCGATCGCGCACTGGATGAAGAACACGGTGCGGTTGAGCTCGAGGGCATAGAAGCCGCGGAGCATCAGGTAGTGCACGGTGAAGAACACGATGCCAGGGCCGAACAGGATCATCGACGGCACGTAGTGGTCGAAGGTGGTGGCCGTCGCTTCGTAGCCGAACAGCACCTTGGCGGCGTCGTACGCGAGCAGGGGGAGCGCGAAGGCGAACGGGATGACGATCGCGAGGGCGGTGCGGAGGGTGCCCGCGAGGGTGCCGGCCAGGCCGGTCAGATCGCCGTCGGCGGCCTTGGCGGACAGGCGGGGCAGGATCGCGGTGGCGAGGGAGACCGTGATGATCGCGTGCGGCACCATCACGAACAGGAAGGCCGAGGCGTACACGGTGTAGCCGGTGGCGTCGGACGCGATCTGGTGCGCGTGCTGCGCGTGCCGCGAGAGGTGACCGCACGCGGCCGACTGCGCGGTGCCACCGGAGGCGAGCCGGACGACGACCGTGTAGGCGATCTGGTTGACCACGACGAAGAGCACGGTCCAGATGCCGAGCCGGAGGGTGTGCGCGAGGCCGCTGTGGCGGAAGTCGTAGCGTGGCCGGAAGCGGACCCCGGCGGCGCGCAGCACAGGCAGCAGGACCAGCACCTGGGCGACGATGCCGAGGGTCGCGCCGCCACCCAGAACCAGCGCCTGGGTCGGGGTGTACGCCGTGCATCCGTCGCCGGTGTCGAGGGCGCCGAACCAGAACAGGTAGAGCACCAGGACGGCGATCGAGATGACGTTGTTGGCGATCGGGGCCCACATCATCGGACCGAACCGGCCACGCGCGTTCAGCACCTGACCGAGCAGGACGAACATCCCGTAGAAGAAGACCTGGGGGAGGCAGTAGCGCGCGAAGACGATGGCCGAGTCGCGCTGCGCGGCGAGCGCGGGATCGTCGTACGCCCCGTTGAGGTAGAGCTTCATCACCAGCGGGGCCGCCAGCACCAACAGGATCGTGACCGCGCCGAGGAAGATCGCAGCCAGCGTGATGACGCGGTTGGTGTACGCCTCGCCGCGGTCGGGGTCGCCCTTCTGCGCCCGCACCAGCTGCGGGACGAGCACGGCGTTGAAGATGCCCCCGGCCAGCAGGATGTAGAGCATGTTGGGGATCGTGTTGCCGATGTTGAAGAGGTCGGCATGCAGCCCGTTGCCGATCGCGGCGGCGAGCAGGAGGTTGCGGAGGTAACCGCTGGCCCGGGAGACGATCGTGCCGGTGGCCATCACCGCGGAGGATGCAAGGATCCCGCGGGTCTCGGAGACGTCGCTCATGCCGAGGTCTGTCCGGCTCGGGCGCGCATGATCCGGCGTACCAGGCGGACCACGATCGCGGCGAACAGCAACGCGACTCCGGCGCCGATGATCACCCAGATCAGCCGACTCACCTGCTCGGCGCGCATCGGGAAGCTGTCCTGCGCCTGGGGGCCGAGGGGGCGCCCGGCGGCGTTGGTCAGCTCCAGCGTGACGTTGTGGACGCCGCGCTGGTGCGTCGAGGCGTTGAGCAGCACGGTGGTCCGGCCGTGCGGGGGCAGCTGCACCTTCTCGCCGCCGGTGATCGTGAGGCGGCCGTCGGAGACCGCGCGGACCTTCACCGTGACCGGCACGTCGAGGTCGTTGCTGACGATCGCGGAGAACCGGCCCGAGTTACTGGCCAGGGTCACCGACTCGGGTGCGGCCAGGTCGATGTCGGCGAGGTTGCCGCGGACCCAGCTCGCGGTCTCGCGCATCCGGGCGAGGGCGAGGTACGGCGTGGCCGAGGCGGCGTACGACGCGTTGCCGGTCGCCTCCTCGAACAGCTGCTTGCGCAGCACGTGGTTGCCGATCAGGACCGACTGCAACGTGGCGCCGTTCTCCAACAGCACCTGGGCGGTGAAGTAGAGCCGCGGACCGAGCTGGGGCTCGTCGGCCGGGGGCTCCCGCAGCGCCGTCACATCGAGGGGGGTGGGGGGCACGGCCGTGGCGCCGTCCAGGGTCGTGAGCCGGAGCCACGGGACGTCGAGACCGGCGAAGAAGCTCGGGCGGAGCGGGTGCCGCAGCTCGGTCGGGAGCTCGACGAGCAGGGGCTGCTGGTCGTCGAGGGCGCGCAGCGCGGCCTCGGCCAGGATGCGTTGCCTCAGCGCGAGTGAGCTCTGCGGCGCTACCGGGCCTGGTCCGCCTTCGAGTGCGGCGGTCGAGATGAGGAGGACGCGGTGTCCGCGCACGCTGTTGACCACGGAGTCCTCGCCGTCGACGCCGGAGTCCGACAGCAGGACGTCGGCGTCACGCGGCAGGTGGGTGAGGGTGTCACCATCGGTGCGACCGCCGGGCGGCGCCACCACCCGGCCGAGCGGAAGGCCCCAGGGTCGCAGCGTGTGCCCGGTGCGCAGGAACGCCTCGTGGAGCAGCGGCTGGTCGAACCGGGCGGCGGTGTCGACGGCCAGGTCGCCGTACGGGAGGCCGAGCAGCTCGCCGGTGTCCGCGGCGAGCAGCGGCCGCACCTGGCGGAGCCAGCGCCGCGCGACGTTTGCGGTCGCGTCCGTCGGGGCCGTGCCCGCCGAGGCTGCCGCGCTGTCGGAGGCGGACGGTGAGTCGCTCGGCGATGCCGGAGACGACGGGTTGCCGGGGCCAGGCGCCTGCGGCGTGGTCAGGGTGCGGGCCGGGTTGCCGTGGGCGAGGCGGCGTACGACGTCGGGCACCGCGGGATCGACCAGCCAGGTCAGCGGCCGGCCGCCCGCGGCCTCAGCTGTCGTGACGACGGCATGCAGGGCACCCGACCGGAGGCTGCTCCTCCACTCCTCGGGGTCGAGCACCGAGCCGTCGGCGGCGCGGATCACGCCGGCGCGCAGCGGGAGGACCAGGGCGGCGTCCTCATGCCCTCCGCCCGGGATGGCCCCCTGCGGGACGTAGGGGATGAACGTGCGGTCGCGTCCGACCGCGAGCCGGGTGCCCCCCTGCCCGTCGTCGCCGAGCACGTGTACGCCGAACCAGTAGACGCCGGGGGTCGACACGGGGAGTGTCGACTGCGGCAGCTTGACCTTGAAGGTGGTCGTCTGGCCCGGGGAGAGCGAGGCGATGCTGTCGAAGGTGCCGGGTACGGTGATCCGGGCGCCGACGTCGGCGTCGACGGGGGTCTTGGCGGCGTCGCTCAACTCCGCGTCGGTCGTGATCGGGGTGGATCCCATGAAGCCGTGGACGTTGATCGCGGTCCAGGTCTGGTCCGAGGCGTTGGTGACCGTCCCCCGGATGACGATCGGGCCTTTGTCGGGCACGTAGTTTGGCGTGATCGAGCGGATCCGCGGGACCAGTGGCTGTTCGGGATCGAGCGGGAGGGTGGTGGCTGCGTGTGCCGACGCCTCGAACCCGATGACGCCCACTCCGACCAGCCCCGTCAGGGCTGCGGTGAGCACCGCCACCACCACCGCCAGGGCATGCGACAGCGAGGGCGGGCGGAGCACCCCCCGATGGTAGTGGCGGCTCGACGCGAGTCCGGGACGCCTCGAGCCCAGGGCACGTCTCCCAAGTCGGGCGATGCACCCTAGGCTGTCGGTCTGTGTCCGACGCAGCAGACCGCCGACCACCGGGGAGCGTCCGGCTGGCCGACGCACAGCGCGACGTCGCTGCGGAGCTGGATCGGATCGCCCCGGTCATCGACGAGCTCGGCCGGAGGTTCACCGAGGCGGGGCACGAGCTGGCACTGGTCGGCGGGCCCGTGCGCGACGCGATGCTCGGACGCCGGCACAACGATCTGGACCTGACGACGTCGGCGCGCCCCGACGACATCGAGGGCCTGCTCGCCGGCTGGGCCGACGCGACGTGGGACATGGGCCGCGCGTTCGGCACGATCGGCAGCCGCAAGGGGCCGTTCCAGGTCGAGATCACGACGTACCGATCGGAGGAGTACGACGCCTCCTCGCGCAAGCCCGCGGTCGCGTTCGGCGACACCCTCGAGGGCGACCTGGGACGCCGTGACTTCACCGTGAACGCGATGGCCGTCCGGGTGCCGTCGCGCGACTTCGTCGACCCGTTCGACGGGGTGGTCGATCTTGCACAGGGGCTGCTGCGGACGCCGGGTCGTCCGGAGGACTCGTTCTCCGACGACCCGTTGCGGATGATGCGCGCCGCTCGCTTCGCCGCGCAGCTCGGCTTCACGGTCGACCCGGGCGTCGTCGCCGCGATGGCGGACATGGCCGACCGGATCGGGATCATCTCCGCCGAGCGCGTGCGTGACGAGATCGTGAAGCTGGTGCTCGCGGCGTACCCCAGGCTCGGCCTGACCCTCCTGGTCGAGGCCGGCCTCGCGGGGCTCGTGCTGCCGGAGCTGCCGGCGTTGATCCTGGAGAAGGACGAGCACCACCGGCACAAGGACGTCTACCAGCACACCTTGACCGTGCTCGAGCAGTCGATCGAGCTCGAGAGCCGCCTCGGCGGCCCGGACTTCGTGTCGCGGTTCGCCGCGCTCATGCACGACGTCGGCAAGCCGCGCACCCGCCGCTTCCTGACCGACGGCAGCGTCACCTTCCACCACCACGACGTCGTGGGTGCGAAGCTCACGCGCAAGCGGATGCAGGCGCTGAAGTTCTCCGGCGACGAGACGGACGCCGTGTCGAAGCTGGTCGAGCTCCACCTGCGCTTCCATGGGTACGGCGACGGGCAGTGGACCGACTCAGCGGTGCGGCGCTACGTCCGCGACGCCGGCGACCAGCTCGAGCGGCTGCACGTGCTGACCCGGGCCGACTGCACTACTCGGAACATGCGCAAGGCCGAGCGGCTGCGCCAGACCTACGACGAGCTCGAGGAGCGCATCGCCCGGCTGTCCGAGGAGGAAGAGCTGGCGTCGATCCGCCCCGATCTCGACGGGACGCAGATCATGGAGATCCTCGGGATCCCGTCGGGCCCGCAGGTGGGGGCGGCGTACCGGTTCCTGCTGGAGCTGCGGCTCGACGAGGGTCCGCATTCCTACGACGACGCGAAGGCAGCGCTGCTGGCTTGGTGGCCCACCCGACCGTGAGCCCTACGATCGCTGCATGTCACAGGTGACCGTGAACGGACCGCCAGTCGAGCGGGGAGACGAGATCCTGACGCCGGAGGCGCTGGCGTTCGTGGGCGATCTGCAGGCCAGGTTCGGCGACCGCCGCGACGAACTCCTGGCCGCACGGCGTACCCGACGGGCCGAGATCGGCCGCACCGGACGCCTCGACTTCCTCGCCGAGACGGCCGATGTCCGAGCAGCCGACTGGCAGGTCGCGCCGGCGCCGGCCGACCTGCTCGACCGGCGCGTCGAGATCACCGGCCCGACTGAGCGGAAGATGGCGATCAACGCGCTCAACTCCGGAGCCAAGGTGTGGCTCGCCGACTTCGAGGACGCGAACACGCCGCACTGGGTGAACGTCGTGGGCGGGCAGGTCAACCTGTACGACGCCGTCCGGCGCACGATCGAGCTGACGAGCGATGAAGGCAAGCACTACACGCTGCGCGACCCCGACCAGCTGCCGGTGATCCTGCCGCGGCCGCGCGGCTGGCACCTGCCTGAGGCTCATCTCGTCGTCGACGGGCAGCCGGCGGTCGGCGCCCTGGTCGACTTCGGGCTGTATTTCTTCCACAACGCTCGCGAGCTGGTCGCGCGTGGCAGCGGGCCCTACTTCTACCTGCCGAAGATGGAGTCGCACCTCGAGGCACGCCTCTGGAACGACGTCTTCTCCTACGCCGAGGAGTCGCTCGGCATCGCACATGGCACGATCCGCGCCACCGTGCTGATCGAGACGATCCCGGCGGCGTTCGAGATGGACGAGATCCTCTACGAGCTGCGCGACCACTGTTCGGGCCTGAACGCCGGCCGTTGGGACTACCTGTTCTCGATCATCAAGAACCTCCGCGACGCCCCCGGCGACCACACGCTGCCCGACCGCAACGCTGTCACCATGAACGCCCCGATGATGCGGGCCTACTGCGATCTGCTCGTCGCGACCTGCCATCGCCGCGGAGCCTTTGCGATGGGCGGGATGGCGGCGTTCATCCCGTCGCGGCGCGATGTGGCGGTCAACGAGGCGGCGTTCGCGAAGGTGCGAGAGGACAAGACCCGCGAGGCACGCCAAGGCTTCGACGGCTCCTGGGTGGCGCACCCCGACCTGGTGCCGCTGTGCGCCGAGATCTTCGACGAGCTGATGCCGACGCCGAACCAGGTGTCGCTCCAGCACGACGTCCATGTCACGGCGGACGACCTGCTCGACGTCGCCTCCACCCCCGGCTCGCGCACGCTCGCCGGCCTCCGCACCAACGTCGAGGTCGGGATCACCTACGTCGCGGCCTGGCTCAGCGGGAACGGCGCCGCTGCGATCCACAACCTGATGGAGGACGCCGCCACGGCCGAGATCTCCCGCTCCCAGATCTGGCAGTGGGCTCACAGCGCGGCGGTGCTCGCGGACGGCACCGTGGTCGATCGATCGTTGGTCGAGAAGCTCATCGGTGAGGAGTACGACGCGCTGGTCGGGGCCGGTGGCGCCTACGCCGCGCAGCTCGCGAACGCCCGCGATCTGTTCCTCACCACCGCTCTTGACGACGACTTCGCCGACTTCCTCACCCTGCCGGCGTACGACGAGGTACTGCGCGCGGGCGGTTGAACGGTCTGCGGCGGAAGGACAACGAGGGCAGGTCCCGGGAGCAGCCTGGTGCGGCCAGCCTGTCGGATCCAGGGTGAGGCGTTCGTAGAACAGGTAAGGGGCGGCCAGAAACGTCGCCGGGACAACCACCGATCCATTGCACTCGAGGAGTACCAACATGCCCGCGATCTACACCTTCGACATCTTCGCCACCCTCGACGGCTACGGCTCCTACGGGCCCGACGGCGACTGGGGCGGCTACTGGGGCAAGCAAGGCCCCGAGCTGCTCGAGCACCGCCTCTCCTTGTATGGCGAGGAACAGCGGATGGTCCTCGGCGCGAACACCTACCGGGAGTTTGCGCAGATGCTGGCCTCGAAGAACGAGGAGTCCGACGTGCCTGACGACTGGGGCATGCGGATGATGAATCTGCCCGCCACGGTGGTGTCGTCAACCCTGAAAGGCCCCCTCGACTGGCCGGGCGCGACTGTTGCACACGGTGACGCTGTCGATGTCGTCACCCGGCTGAAGGAGGAGTCCGGGGTGCCGTTGCGCTCGCACGGCAGCCTGTCGTTGAACTGGGCGCTGATGGCTGCCGGCCTGGTCGACCGAGTGCAGGTGACGATCTTTCCTGTCATCAGCGGGAGGACCGGGGTGGAGCCGATCTTCCAGGGTGCTGCTGATTTCGACTTGGAGCTGTTGGAGAGCCGGACGCTCGACGGCCGGACCCAAGAACTCATCTATCGACCCAGCCTCCACTGACCGAGCCGATCGGTTGTGGCCGGTGAGGCGAAGCACGTCTGCGGGTGATGCAGGCGGGTGCTCTACGCTCCCAGGCGTGGGCGGATCGGGGGTGGACCCGGCGCGGGTGGCTGCGCTCAAGGAGCGCGAGGATGCCGCCTTCGTCGGGATGCGGCCGCGCAGCCAAGCGCTGTGGGTTTCCGGGCAGGCAGTGATGCCGAACGGCGTGCCGATGAGCTGGCTGCGCACGTCGTACGATCATCCGCCGCTGTTCATCGAGTCGGCCGCCGGATCGCGCCTGCGCGACGTCGACGGCCACGAGTACGCCGACTTCAACATCGCCGACATGTCCATGTTCACCGGCTACGGCCCGGCTCCTGTGGTCGATGCGGTGAGCCGGCAGGTCCGTGTCGGATCGCAGTACCTGCTGCCGACCGAGGACTCGATCTGGGTGGCGGGCGAGCTGGTGCGGCGTTACGGCCTTCCGCTGTGGCAGTTCACGCTGGCGGCGACGAGCGCCAACACCGAGGTCATCCGGATCGCTCGCTCATCGACCGGGCGGGAGAAGGTGTTGTTCTTCGACGGCAAGTACCACGGTCACTTCGACGACGTCCTGGTCGAGCTCGAGGGCGGTCGCCTGGTCCCGGAGGAGGACGGCCTGCCGCACGACGTCACCGAGCGAACGGTCGTCGTGCCGTTCAACGACCTCGACGCTCTGGAGCGCGTGCTCACGAGCCGTGAGGTGGCAGTGGTGATCACCGAACCGGCGCTCACCAACAACGTGGGCCTGTTGATGCCGGACGACGGCTTCCACGAAGGCCTGCGTGAGGTGACCCGCCGTACCGGCACGTTGCTGGCCTACGACGAGACGCATACGCAGGTTGTCGGCCCCGGTGGACTCACCCGGCTCTGGGGGCTCGCGTCCGACTTCGTGACGGTCGGCAAGTCGATCGCCGCCGGCATTCCACTTGGTGCGTACGGAATGACCGAAGAGGTGGCGGCCGTGCTGCAGCGCCCCGGCGGGCGGGACGATGATAAGCCACAGGTCGCAGTCGGCGGCACGCTGTTCGGCAACCCGGTCTCCATGGCCGCAGCGCGGGCGGCCATGAATGAGGTGTTGACCGACGACGCCTACGCACACAGCCAACGTCTCGGTGCCCGGCTGGCCGACGGACTGTCCGAGGTCGTGGCCACGTCGGGGCTGGTGTGGACGACCCACCGGTTCTGGCCGCGTAGCGGGTTGTCGTTCAGTCCGGCCATGCCGCGCACGGCCACGGAGGCGATGGAGACCTTCGACGTGCCGTTACGCCGGCTCCTGCGCGTCTACCTCGCGAACCGGGGGGTCTGGGACGCCATCGTCGGCGCCGGCCCGACCTGCTCGGTCGCCGCGACCGACGAGGACGTCGACGCCTACCTCGCGGCCTTCACCGACCTCATGGGCGAGCTGATCTGACTCGGGGTCAGACTGCGCCGCCGACGCGGCGGATAGACGCACCTCATCGCATGCGAGCGTCTCACAATGCGTACGTTCTGGATCATGAAGGCCCCGAGGCCACAGGTGTCCCTGGCCATCTACGCCTGGTCGGGACCTGAAGTCAGGGTCCGGAGCTGCTCCCAGTGCCCTTCGGAAACGAAGTCGACGTCGCCGTCGACCACCGTGATCGCCGTCTGGTCGTCCATCGCGTACGCCGTGTTCGGGATGCCGGCCGCCCACTGCTCCGCCTCGGCCATGGAGTTGCCTGGCATGCCGTCGGCAGCCAGGTGAGGGCAGATCGAGAAGTCCACGACGCCCAACGTGGTCTCGTCGCCGGTGGGTGGTCGCCACTGGATGAAGTCGTCCCCGACACTGGGGGTCATCACCATGCTCCCCGCGCTGAGCCCTACCCAGACGGTCTCGCTCAACGACGGCAGCAGGTCCGCCAGCCCGGACTCGCGCATCCAGTGACACAGGTAGAGGACGTCGCCGCCCGCGACGAGCAGGGCATCGACCTCCCGGACCAGCGGCACCCAACGTTCCCCGTCGATGCTGGGCAGCGCGGTCAGCTCCAGCACGCCGACGGACTTCCAGCCCAGGTCGACCATGGGGTTCTGGGAGTTGCCACTGATGAACTGCCAAGCCTTCACTCCCGGGCCGACCATCGGATGCCCGTACTGCGCAGTGGGGATACACAGCGCGGTGGACTCGCCGATCGGCTTGCCCAGGAGGTCGACGAGCGCGTCGCGGATGCTGACGTTCGTCACACCCCCGGAGGTGAGAAGAAGCTTCAAGGTGTCTCCTGGAAGTGAGTGTGGTCGATACGGAACGGCGACCGTGGCGGCCCGCCCACCCCTCCCACGAACGGGCCTGCCCCGATCCGACACATCCGACCAGATTCCTCCGAGGACGTCCCCACCGGGCGGAATGACACGGTGCTGTCGCGGCGGAAGGACGGACCTCCCTCAGGGCGTGAGCCTGCGTTGAGGACATGGCATCCCAACCTTCGGCCATCTGGCAAGAGACAGAGGCCGGTTCAACCGCAGAATGGGAGAGGTGGTGTGAAGTAGGCCCGGCCTGTGCGCCGTCTCTGATGGCGGCACGCGAATGCGTGCTTAGTCAGTGAAGCGCGCAAGCGGACATTGCGTTGGCGACGCGCAAGAATCCACAAGGAGCCAAGGGTGGGGCGGTGAACCTGACGGCCGCTCGGGAGTATCACACGGAGCAACACCCAGCTTCGACGGCGGCGGTAAGAGGCTGGCATCGCCGGGGAGTGGACACGAGAACGGAAGGAGTCTGTCAGCGTGGAACCTCCGCGGCTTTCCGCCGAACGACTGGCCCCCGCGGTGCGCCGGTCCCTCGAAGCACCCGACGCATGGCCCTTGCAATGGTCCTGCGAACCCCTTGGCGGCTCCCTCATCAACCCGAGCACGGCCGGGTTATACCGGATCTTGGGAACAGCTCGCCTCGACGACGGGCGCACCGTCCCGTGGCAGATGGTGCTGAAGGTTGTGCACCTGCGTGACTTCACCGGGACGCCGCTGGAAAACGGATACATCAAGAATCCGGAGGACTGGAACTACTGGAAGCGTGAAGTTCTCGCGCGCCGCTCCGAGCTGCCCGACCAGTTCACTGCCCCGTTGCGGCCGGCCAGGTGCTGGGCGACCGAAGACGTAGACGACCACACGGCCTGGCTGCTCATGGAGGACCTCGACAACTCGCCACACAGCCGGCCACGTGTCGCTGACTGGTCTGTCCAGGCACTGGCTGACGCCGCCTACGACCTCGGGGCCTTCTCTGCCCAAGGAGTCGGCCTCGTGGCCACCGTCCAAGCCCTTCCGTGGGTCGCGCGGAACTGGCTACGAGGCTGGGTCGCCACGTTTCGGGCGGCCGGGGCCGACCACGCCGTTTCACACCCCGGCTGCTGGAACCATCCCTTCGTGCGAGACCGGCTGCCAACCTCAGCACAAGAGGCGTTCTCAGCGCTCATGGTCCGTGTCGAGCCCCTGCTGAAGCGACTCGAGGCGATGCCCATGAGCGTTGCCCACCTTGACCTGCAGGCCAGCAACCTGTTCTCCACCGCCGGACCGGAAGGCCACCGGACGGTCGTGATCGACTGGGGATTCTTCGGTGTGGCGCCCATCGGTGAGGACCTCGGCTACCACATCTCTCAGAACGTCTTCTTCGGGGTCGTGCGCCCAGACGAGGCCCAAGAACATGAACGCACCGCTACCGAGGCCTACCTGAGCGGCCTGCGAGCATTCCGATGGCAGGGCAAGGACAACGGCGTTCGGTTCACGGCCAACGCCACAGGTGCCTTGCGGATGCTGCCCTTCGCCGTCACCTACCTCGCCGACCTTTGTCCCGAGTTCGGTGACGTGGAGTCGTGGCCCGAGATCGTGGCAGCGCGGCAGAAACGCGACGTCGACTCGGTCATGGACGACTGGTGCCAGGCCGTCGGGTACCTGACGACCTCAGCTGACAGGGCAGTGCACGCCCTCGCTGACACCTGACCACCGCAGGAAGCTCCCAAGTCGCGCGTGGGCCCCCCTGCGAGTCCGCCCCCAGGGTCTTGACTCCTCAGCCGGCAATGCGGCGGAGTGACGTGCCACGTATCCAAGCAAGGCTTTGGAGGATTCAGACCCCAGTAGAGGACGACGACCCACACGATCGCCGAGATCGGTGCCGGTTGTTCAGCTGGTTTCCGTGAGCAGATGGGGAAGGGCTCGGCTCAGCCCCTGCCGCCACGCGGAGAGCTCGTGGCCACCAGGGTGCTCCACGTGGACGAGGTCGAGGCTCGCCTCGTCCGCCGCCTTCCAGAACTCTCGGTTGGACCGCAGAAGCTCGGGATCGTCGGCGGCCCCGGCTTGCATCCACAGCCGAAGCCCTGACACCGCCTGGATCTCGGCCGCGATCTGGCTCCCTGACAGCTGCACGTCGTCACCCGGCCACCACAGCGCGGCGGAGGCGGTGGCGACCCGGCTGAAGAGGCCCGGCCACCGCGACGCAACATGCAGGGCCGCGTTGCCGCCCAGGCTGTGCCCTATGACGACGCGTCGTGCCGGCTCGGCGGTGACCGCTCCGGACAGCTCGAGGAATCGGCGGAGCGTTTGGACCAGCCTGTCCAGCAGCACCGGGTCCGTCAGCGAGGCCACCCGCGTCGGACCGCGTTTCGTCGAACCCTCTATCGACTCGACGTAGATCGTGGTGAGCGGGCCTATGACCCGGTCCTCCTGCAGCGAGCGCACCATCTCGGGGATGCCTGCGTCAATCATCGGCCGGCCGTCGAACAGAACGGCGAGTGACAGGCCCGCGGCGTTGGCGTCGGCGGCCGGCTGCACCGAGAGCACAGTTCCGTCCTCGAGAGCGTGACAGTGCATCCGGCGCTCCTTCCGTCCGTTAGTTAGTTGACGGTTTGCTCTACGTTCTACAGCGCCAGAGAACTGTCCCGCTTGATCACCGTCGCCCTCCGCGCACCCCCAGGACCTGCGGACCTGCAAGGGGCGAGTGAGCTGCCGCATGTCGCGGCGAAAAGACGCAACTTGTCGGGGCGCTCTCGCTCATTTGCACATCCTGTTGTGGTGTTGCCTAGCTGGGGTGGCTGGGTGAGGGGAATGTGACGGTGATGGCGAGGCCGCCCGCCCCGCGGGCGTGGGCGGTAGCGGTGCCGCCGTGGATGGCGGCGATGGAGGCCACGATGGTGAGGCCCAGTCCGAATCCTTCGTGGTGGGTGCGGTTGTTGAGTCGGTGGAACGGTTCGAAGATGGTGGCAGTGTCGGCGGGGCTGAGGTGGGGTCCTGTGTTGATCACGGTCAGGTGACTGGTGCCCGTGCCGGTGTCTGTGCTCGTCTCTGGGCTGGTGTTGGTGGTGATCCAGATGTCGCCGTTGGTGGTGTTGTAGCGGATTGCATTGTCGACCAGGTTGGCGATGAGGCGTTCGATGAGCATGGGGTCGCCGGAGATGTCGGCGGGTTCGAGAGTGGCGTGGAGGTGCCGATCGCCTAGGTCGGTGGTGTCGAGGACGTCTTCGGCGATGGTGGCGAGATCGACAGGGTCGCGGATGGTGAGGCCCCGCTCGTTTCGGGCTAGGAGCAGCAGGGCTCCGATGAGGTGTTCCGCGTGGTCGACGGCGGCGCGGATATCGGTTGCCATGTCGCGGAGGTCGGCCGGCGTGCTGTGGGGATCGTCGAGCACGACGTCGACCGTGGCGCGCATGACCGCCAGCGGCGTGCGCAGCTCGTGGGAGGCGTTGCCGATAAAGCGTTGTTGGGCTTCGAACGCGGTTTGGAGGCGGTCGAGCATGTCGTCGATGGTCTCGGCGAGTTCGTGGAGTTCATCGCGAGGACCGGCGAGCGCGATCCGCGCCGAGAGGTTGTGTTCGGACGCAGTGCGCGCAGTCTCGATGATGGTCTGCACGGGGCGCAGCGCCCGCCCGGCGGCGATCCAGCTCAGGGTCGCGGCCAGGACGACGGTGAGGCTGAGGGTGGTCAGCGAGTAGCTGAGCAGGTGGGTGTTGGTGATGTGGCGCTGACGTTGTGCGCCCTGGAGCTGGAAGTAGGAGGTGCACTTGGCGAGGATGCGGCCGTTGGGGTGGGCACTGAGCTGTTCGGAGTGGCACCGAGCCAGGAACGCAGCCGGCGCCTGCGGGCTCTGGTGCTGCGGTTCGAGACGAGCGATGAGGATGTAACTGACCGCCACCACGGTCGCGCCACAGACGGCGAACAGGCCGGTGTAGAGCAGGGTGAGGCGCGTCCTGACTGTGAGCCGCGGGTGGCGGCTCACATCCGGTATCCCTTGCCGACCACGGTGTCGATGAGCGGAGGGTCGCCGAGCTTGCGCCGCAGCCGGGCCATCGTGACCGAGACGATGTTGCTGAACGGGTCGACGTTGATGTCCCACACGTGCTCGAGCAGCTCTTCTGCGCTGACCACAGTGCTGTCGGCGGCCATCAGCATCTCCAGGATCCCGAACTCTTTGCGGGTGAGGGCGAGCGCTCGCGAGCCGCGGCTGGCGCGATGTCGGGCGCGATCGAGGGTGAGGTCGTCGTGTCGCAGGACAGGCGGCGTGGACGGTGCCCGTCGCGAGAGGGCCATGACCCGGGCGATGAGCTCGGTGAAAGCGAACGGCTTACCGAGGTAGTCGTCCGCGCCGAGCTCCAGCCCGTCGACCCGATGCTCGACTTCTGCGGCGGCGGTGAGCATGAGGATGCGGGGGCCGGAGCCGGCGAGAGTCCGACACACCTGGTCGCCATGCACGACGGGCAGATCTCGGTCGAGCACGATCACGTCATAGGCCGTCGTGGCAGAGGCTTCGAGGGCGGCCGCGCCGTCGAGCACAAGGTCTACCGCCATCCCCGCCTGGCGCAGTCCCTGAGCGACTCGGCTCGCAAGCGTCGCATGGTCCTCGACCACCAGCACCCGCACCGGCCAAGTATGCGCCCGTTAGGGTGACATCGGTCCGACAACACCGGTAGTGCTGATGTCACCTGTGGCGGCGTAGAACTCGCACCATGAAGGTGGTGAGCCTTCGCCACGATGACGGTGCGCAGCCGGGCACCGCCGAGGACTTCCTGCGTGACAGGCGAGGCGAGCGACGGCAGGTGTGGGTCGAGGCAACGATGGCCGCTGCTGCGTTCATCACCGCGTGTGTCGTGATCTTGTCGGTGGCTCCTCAGTCCGCTGAGCCCGACGACGGCGCCTACCGGGCCTCGATCGTCGGGATCACCGAAGGGCACTTCCTGACGTTGTCGACCGCGCAGGCACAAGCCCTGGCTAGCAGGCTGCACGACAACCCGGCCGCACCTCCGAACCAGTGGGTCCAGGTGGCGCCTGGTCGATACATGAGCGAGAAGGACCCTGGCTATCCCTTCCTCGCAGCGGCGTTCGAGAAGCTCGGGATCATCCGATGGGCGCCACTGTTCTTCGGTGCAGTGGCCTGCCTCGGGCTCTTTGTCGGTACCCGGCGATGGCTCGGGCCGTTCGGGGGCGCTGCAGCCGTCGGGCTGTACTGCTCCTCGGGGGCCGCGCTGGCCTTCGCCTGGCGGGACTACATGCCGACCTTCACCGACGCGTCCCTGGTGGCGGCCGGGTCCGGGTTCCTGCTGTGGGCGCTGCTGGCCACCGAAGCCGGCCCGCGTAGGCGTACCTGGGTCGGCCTCGCTGGATTCCTGGCACTCGAGGCTGCCACTTTCGTCCGCTACACCAACCTCGTGATCCTCGCCTGCGCCGTCGTGACGGTGCTCGTCGCCTGGCGGCTGCGAGCCGTCACACTGCCGTCCGGCGACCTGGGGTGGTGGCTCTCCTCGGTAGCCGCTTTCGGACTCGGCGTCGCCGTCTTCGACACCGTCGTCTACGGCGGCCCGCTCACCACGGGCTACCAGCCCGGTGAGGTCACCTTCGCCCTCCGCGCGATCGGGCCGAACCTCCACCTGATGCCCCCGCACCTGCTCCAGGCCATGCCCATGCTCGGACTCGGAGCCTTATCGATGCTATGGATCGTCGTCCGCTGGATGTCGGTACGCCGCGCCAGCGGTCCCACCAGCGCTGCTGCCCGCCGCGATCTCTGCGTAGGGCTGGCGGTCGCGGCCACCTGGCTGGCGATCTGGGCTCTGTACTCGACCTACACCTGGACCACCGACCCCACCAGCGTCACGGTGCAGGTGGTCAGGTTCTACCTACCCTCACTAGGACCCATCGCCATCCTCGGGGCATGGCTAGCGACCAGAATCCCAGGCCGCGAATGGCTCACCGGCCTCATCACAGTTGCCGCCATCACGCTTCTGTTCACCCAAGGGACCCAGGCGTTCCACGCCATGTACGCAGCCTTCGGCGTCCCCCTCAACAGCTGAAGACGACCCCAGCCAAGGTTGCTGTCGAGCTCGTCCGACTCCGGCCCATCCTCGAGACCACCGTCGCTCAACGCTCGGAATGACACATCTGCGAATACTCGGATGGCGGCTCACCGTGCTGACCTGACGTCAGCAGGTGACGTGCAGGACGGCGTATACCTCACGTGCGTTGAGGCTCGCGACCAGTCGGCAAGCGTCCTCTGTGGGGACGGCGCTGAGATCTACGCCCCGGTGACCCGCCTCCTCGGTGACCTCGGGCATGATCGGGAGGGATCCATGGAATCCGGTGCCGACGATGAGTCTGGTTCCACCCCAGGGGAGTTCCTCAGCGGCCGACAGCGGGGTGTGTCCGAACTCGCTTCGGTACGGCTTCGAGGGTCCCTTCTTCCGTTTCCGCACCCGGCCGGCCTCCACGACGATGTCGTGTTCGTAGGTGCGCCCATCGACCTCGATGGAGCCGAACCCGAGTAGCCGCGCGTCCATTCACTGACCTCCGGAGCGGCAGCAGCCGGCGGCGCCGGCATTGTGAACCCAGCAAGTCACGTTCCCATGCCGAGTCATGCCTCCGCCAGCGGTCAACCGCCCTTCCACCCACGAGTTGGCGGAGTGCGTGTGCAGGCGAGGGGCCGGCTCGCGGCGGTAGGACACGGCCTCTGCGCGGCGGAATGCCGCAGGCCGGTCCCTGCCGGTGATGTGTGTTCTCCCTAGTGATGAGTTGTCGCGCCCGGACCGGTCACACCTACGACAGGACACGACGAAACGGAAGGATGACGCGATGAGTGCGGGCACGCGGCTGGAGGAGTTAGGCGTGAACGGTCTGGGCGAGGTCGACGAGCCGGCGTTTGCGGGGCTGGCGGAGCGGCACCGGCGGGAGCTGCACGTGCACTGCTACCGGATGCTCGGTTCATTCGAGGACGCCGAGGACACCGTGCAGGAGACGTTCCTCCGTGCCTGGCGGCGGCGGGAGACCTTCGAGGGGCGGTCGACGTTCCGGGCCTGGCTGTACCGGATCGCCACCAACGCCTGCCTGGACCTGCTCGCCAAGCGCCGCCCAGAGCCCGCGGCAGGCGGCGAGGTGCCGTGGCTGCAGCCCTACCCGGACCGGCTGCTCGACGAGCTTTCCGCCGGCGACGCGAACGAGCCAGAGACCGTCGCCGTCGCACGGGAGACGATCGAGCTGGCGTACCTGGTCGCGGTCCAGCACCTCGCGCCGCGCCCGCGGGCCGTACTGATCCTGCGGGACGTGCTCGGCTGGCCGGCGAAGGACGTCGCAGAGCTCCTCGGGGACTCCGTCAACTCCGTGAACAGCGCGCTGCAGCGGGCCCGCGCCGGTATGCGGGAGCACCTGCCCGCCGAGCGGCAGGACTGGACCGGCGGCGAGGAGGACGCCGGGACGCGCGAGCTGGTGCGCCGCTACACCGACGCCAGCGTGGACACGGACCTCGACCGGCTCGCCGCCCTGCTGCGGGACGACGTCCGCTGCTCGATGCCGCCCACGCCGGGCCTGTACGTCGGCCGCGACACGGTGGTGACCAGTTGGGTCGAGGATGGCTTCGAGGATTTGGAGCACCTGCGCGGCGTCCTCACCTCCGTGAACCGGCAACCCGCCGTCGCCTTCTACCTCTGGCGGAAGCACGAGAACGCGTACCTGCCATTGACGATCGACGTCCTGCGCATCACCGGCGGGGCGATCACCGAGATCGTCACGTTCCACGACGACCAGTTCCCGCGGCTCGGGCTGCCGGAGCGCCTGCCGGCGGATGACGCGGAGTAGTCCGGTGCGGACGCTCGCGCTGCGCGATGGTGCACGTGTCACAGTGGTCGCGGCGGAGTGATGCGACGCGTACGGCGTCGTCACCCGCGGGCGGGTGCCACTGGAACTGCGCGACGGTGAGCCCGGGCCCGTCCTCAGACGCGACGCCGGGTTCTGGTTCCGCGGCACCGGCGCGCGCCCTGCGGAACCCCGGCCGTCGCACGGCGAGGGTGCGCATCGTCACCCCCCAGGGCCAAGACCTTCACACGCCAGTCACCACGCCGCGCACGCCAGCAACCGGATGACGGAGGAACGACATGAACAGCAATGACACCGGGGGCGTCGCATGCCTGGCATCGGGCCAAACCAGCCGCACCCGCCGACTCCGGGGGCTCGCCGGCGCCGGTTTCATGGCCACGCTCGCGGCGATGGTGGCCACCACCCTGGTCGCTGCGCTTGCCCGTGCCGTTGGCGTCGACTTCGAGGTCCCCGAAGGTGGCGAGACGATCCCGTTGTCCGGGTTCGCCGTGGTGACCGGCCTCTTCTCGCTCGTGGGCGTCGTCATGGCGGCGGCTCTTCTTCGTTGGAGCGCTCGACCCGCCGAGCGATTCGTGCGGACGGCAGTGACGCTGACCGCGATCTCGTTGGTCCCGCCCCTCCTCTCCGGGGCAAACTCCGCCACCACTTCCGCCCTCCTGGGGCTACACCTCGTCGCTGCGACGGTGATGATCCCCACCCTGGCGCGGAACCTCCGCATCCGGACCGATTGACCAAGCCTCACCGGCACTGGCGCCCCTCTACGCGTCAACCCGCAGCGGCATCCCGGATGCCCCCTCCGGAGAGCCTCACCGCGAGACGGCCGCCCATCGAAAACCTCGCGCTCGTGTCGTGGCGGAGGCCGCAGACATTCGGCAGCCCAGATTCGTGCTCGACCAACCCCGCAGCGCGCCGCTGCATTCAGGGTGAGAACTGACGCAGCAGATCCACGGAGCCACGCCTGGTCCACCGACAGGTGCCGGGTGGCCCGAGCAGGCGAAACAAGACGGGCCAGCGCGATCTCGGCGGCGACACCCACACCGAGCTCGTCGGGTCGGGCTCCACGGGCGCGCTGCTCGGCGCACCGCGACTCGTGAAGGTCGACGCTGATCTGTGCCTGCGCCCGGCGACCGCGCACGACAGCTCCTCGAAGGCGCGAAATCTGGTCGATCCGTTCGGCGTCGCTGACCCCGCGATCGACGTCCATGAGCAGCGCGGTCCAGGCGTTGATGTCAGAGACACGCACCGCTGCGCGGTCACTCATTGACTCGAACATGTTTTCGATTCATAGAGCAGGCTGCCGACTGCCGGAACGCTCATCCACAGCTGGGTCCGTCAGGGCTGAGGGACGGCCTCGCCGGCCACGAAGACCTGCGCCACGTCCGCCGAGGTGGCGTGGGCGAACGCCTTGGCCAGAGCGTCGTCGGCGGAGGAGGCGTAGCGGAGCAGGATGTCGAGGGGCGAGCCGGAGGTGGGGCGCAGCCACATGGCGTCGTACGACATGCCCTCGCAGAACGACCCGACCGTCGACGAGAGACCCAGCCCAGCGGCGCCCGCGGCCGTGGCGAGGTGCAACAGGTGGGCGGCGGTCAGGGGGAACCCGGCCTCGCCCAGGGCCTGCTGCACGAAGTAGGCCTGCAGGCCCTCCTTGAACAGCGACAAACCGGTGCCGGCACCGACGTCGGAGCCGAGGGCCACACGTACGCCGGCGTCCACGTGGGAGCGCATCGGGAACAGACCGCTGCCCAGGCACATGTTGCTCGTCGGGCAGTGCGCGACGGAGGCACCGGCAGAGGCCATGGCGCTGAGCTCCGCTTCACTTGGGTGTACGTCGTGCGCGAACACGCTGCCGGGCCCGAGCAGGCCGTGGCTCGCATAGGTGTCGAGGTACGACGAGCAGTCGGGAAAGAGCGAACGGACCCGCTCGATCTCGGCAGGGTTCTCGTTCAGGTGGGTGGTCAGCATCGCGCCCGGGACGTCGTTCAACAGGGCCGCACACGCGTCCAGGAGGTCCGGCGTGCACGAGATCGAGAAGCGCGGAGTCACCGCGTAGCGGACCCGGCCCACGCCATGCCAGCGCTTCGCCAGCGTCAACCCGTCGTCGTACGCGCGGGTGGCAGTGGTCAGAAGGTCGTCACGCAAGTCACGGTCGCCCACGACCAGGCCGCCGGTGATTCGCAGCCCCACGCGGGCGGCCTCGGCGAACAGCGCTTCCGTGGCGCCGGACTGGTGTGCGCCGAACACCAGGGCCGTGGTCGTGCCGGCGCCGGCGAGCCCGTGGACGAACCCCTGCGCCACCTCCGCTGCGTACGCCGAGTCCGCCAGCCGCGCCTCCTCCGGGAGAGCGCAGCGATCGAGCCACTCCAGGAGCGGCATGCCCAACGCCCCGATGCAGCGCAGCTGCGGGAAGTGGACGTGCGTGTCCACGAACCCGGGGAGCACCAGCCCGCCCCGCAAGTCGACGACCGATGCATCCGGATGTGCGGAGGCCAGGGGAGCGAACGACCCGCGCGCGGCAACTGTCCCGTGGTCGTCGACCAGCAGACCGCCGTCGTCCTCGGCGCGTAGCAGACCCCCGCGGAAGGGGTCGTCGGGGGTGTCGAGGAAGGTGCCGCGGAACAGCCTCACGTGGACGCCCTGCCGCGACGGGAAGCCGGCACGCGCTCGTCGGCGAACGACTGCAGCAGTGCCGCCGCCACCGAGACCGCGATGGTTGCGGGGTCCTTGCCTGTGAGCGACCGCAGGCCGATCGGCGTGGTGATGCGATCGACGGCGTCGGGGTCGTGGCCGTCGGCGAGCAGCGTCGAGCGGAAGCGCGCCCACTTGGCCGACGAGCCGATCAGCCCGATCGGCCCGAGGTTCGGTGATCGCAGCGCAGCGTCGAGGAGTGCGACGTCCTCGGCGTGGTCGTGGGTCATCACCAGGACGTGCGTCCCGGGTGGCAGCTCCGCGAGCACCAGCTCGGGCAGCACCGCCTCGTGGTGCACGTGGACGCGCGCGTCGGCATCGGCGAGCGGAGCCAGCGCGTCAGCGCCCAGCTGGTCGGGACGCGAGTCGACCAGGTGCAGGTCGAGGTCGTGCCGGGCCAGGATCCGGGCGAGCTCGAGCCCGACGTGTCCGACGCCGAAGATCGCGACCGCCGGGCGTACGACGAGCGGCTCGAGCAGCACCGTGACCTCGCCGCCGCAGCACTGCACGCCGTGCTCGCCCGGCGCCTTGTCGGAGAGGTCGACCGTGAACGTCGTCAGCGTGGTGTCCCCCGCGGAGAGCAGCGCCCGGGCCTGCGAGATCGCCGTGGCCTCGACGTTCCCGCCGCCGATCGAGTCCCAGGTGGAGTCGGCGGCGACCACCATCTTCGCGCCGGCATCCCTGGGGGCGTGCCCTCGGACAGAGACGAGCGTGACCAGCACTCCGGGCCGACGCCCGGCCCGCAGTTTCTCGACAGCTTGCAACCAGCGCATCGCTCACGCCCCCGCCGGCTCGCGGGTGGCAGCCGCCTGCCGGGCGCCGTCGAGCGCCCAGTAGACCGCCTCGGGTGTGGCCGGGCTCGGCAGGTCGACGCTGACGCCGGGAGGACCGAACGCCGCGCACGCCTGGCGCAACGCCTCGCGCACCGAGAACGCCAGCATCAGCGGCGGCTCACCCACCGCCTTGGAGCCATAGACGGCGCCGTCCTCGTGGGCCTGATCGAGCATCGCGACCCGGAAGTCCTCCGGCATCTCGGCGAAGCTGGGCAGCTTGTAGGTGCTGGCCGCCTGGGTCGTCAGCCGGCCACGGTGCTCGCCGTCGGAGACGTCCCACCGCAGGTCCTCCAGCGTCAGCCAGCCGACGCCCTGCACGAACCCGCCCTCGATCTGCCCCAGGTCGACGAGCGGCGACAGGCTGTCGCCGACGTCGTGCACGATGTCGACGCGCCGGGTGCGGTAGGCGCCGGTGAACCCGTCGACCTCCACCTCGGCTGCGGCCACGCCGTACGCGAAGTACTTGAACGGCGAGCCCCGGAACACCGTCGCGTCCCAATGGAGTCCCTCGGTGCGGTAGTAGCCCGCCGCGAAGAGCGGCACTCGCGCGAAGTAGGACTCCGACACGAGCTGCTCCCACGGCAGTCCCCGGCCCGCGTCGACCTCGGCCAGCCGGCCGCGGATCTGCTCGCACGCATTCTTGATCGCGGCCCCGTTGAGGTCCGAACCGGACGACGCCGCAGTGGCAGACGTGTTCGGCACCTTGTCGGTGCGCGTCGGTGCCAGCCGGACCCGCGCGAGAGGTACGCCGAGCGACGTGGCCGCGACCTGGAGCATCTTGGTGTGCAGCCCCTGCCCCATCTCGGTGCCTCCGTGGTTGATCAGCACCGAGCCGTCCTTGTAGACGTGCACCAGCGCGCCGGCCTGGTTGAGGGCGGTCAGGTTGAACGAGATCCCGAACTTCACCGGCGTCATCGCCAGCGCACGTTTGGTGTGCTGGTGGGTGGCGTTGAACTCCGCGATCCCCCGGGAGCGCGTGGCCACGTCGCCCGTGGCCAGCACCTGGTCCCAGGCGACAGCCGCCCGGTCCGCGTGCCGCACCGGTTGGTGGTACGGCGTCTCTTGGCCGTCGACGTAGAAGTTGCGGCGGCGCAGCTCGAGGGGGTCGATCCCGAGCAGCGGCGCGCACCGGCCGAGGATGTCTTCTGTGACCAGCATCCCCTGCGGGCCGCCGAAGCCGCGGAATGCGGTCTGCGAGGTCTTGTGGGTCTTGGCGACCCGGCCCCGGATGCGGACGTCGGGGATCCAGTAGGCGTTGTCGACGTGGCAGATCGCGCGGGCCAGCACCGGCTCGGACAGGTCGAGGCTCCAGCCGCCGTCGGAGGTCAGCGTGGTGTCGAGCGCGAGGAGGTGGCCGTCGTCGTCGAAGCCGGCCCGCCAGGTGGCGTGGAAGCCGTGGCGCTTGCCGGTCATCGTGAAGTCCTGGGTGCGGTTGAGGCGCACGCGGACCGGACGGCCGGTCAGGGTCGCGCCGAGCGCCGCGATCGCGGCGTACCCGTTGGCCTGCATCTCCTTGCCACCGAAGCCGCCACCCATTCGTAGGCACTGCACGGTGACCGCATGGCTGGCCAGACCGAGCACGTGGGCGACGATCTCCTGCGTTTCGCTCGGGTGTTGGGTCGACGACTGCACGAAGACCTGGCCTCCGTCGTCGACCTCGGCGAGCGAGGCCTGGGTCTCCAGGTAGAAGTGCTCCTGGCCGGCCATCTCGGTCTCGCCCTCGAAGACGTGGGGTGCGCGCGCGAGTGCCGCCTCGGCATCGCCGCGCTCCGCGGTCGGCCGGGCGCCCTGGAAGCTGTCGGCCGCGATCGCATCGTGGATCGTGAGGAGCGCCGGGAGCGGCGCGTAGTGGACCTCGATGCGGCCTGCCCCGCGGCGCGCCGCTTCGAGCGTCTCGGCGAGCACCCAGCAGACGGCCTGGCCGTGGTGCATGACCTCGACCGGGAAGAGTGGCTCGTCGTGCTTGGTGCCGGAGTCGTTGGTGCCGGGTACGTCGTCCGCGGTCAGGACGCGGACCACGCCCGGCACGTCGTACGCCGCGTCGACGCGCAGCCCGATGACCCGCGCGTGCGCGTGGGGCGCCTGCACCGGCCATCCGTGGAGGATGCCCTTGGTCCGCGGGGTGAGGTCGTCGGTGTAGAGCGCGCGGCCGGTGACGTGGAGGGCCGCGCTCTCGTGCGGGATCGTCTCGCCGACCACGGCGCTGTCGGGACGTCGCGAGAGGTCGCTCATGCCGAGACTCCCTCGGTCGTCTCGGCGTGGAGCCGTCGCAAGGACTGGCCCAGCATCGCCGACCGGAAGCGCGCCGAGGACCGCTGGTCGTCGATCGGAGTGCCCGTGGCGGCCAGGACCACTGCGGCCTCCTCGACAACCTCCTGTGTCCACGGCCGACCGGTCAGCGCGGCCTCGGTCTCGAACGCGCGGATAGGGGTGGCGGCGACCCCGCCGAGGCCGATCCGCGCGGTGCGGACGACGCCGTCACTCACGTCGAGCGCGAACCCGATCGCGACGCTGGAGATGTCGTCGTACCGCCGCTTGGCGATCTTGTGGAAGGCCGTCACCGGCGCCATCGGCAGCGGGACGACGATCTCCTTGATCAGCTCGCCCTGCTTCCGGGCGCTCGTGCGGTAGCCGGTGAAGTAGTCGGCGAGCGGCACGCGGCGCTCCCCGGACGTCGAGACCAGGACGACGCCGGCGTCGAGGGCGAGCAGCACCGGCGGGCTGTCGCCGATCGGCGAACCCGTGCCGAGGTTGCCGCCCAAGGTCGCGCCGTTGCGGATCGGCCGGGACGCGAACTGCCAGAAGAGCTCGTCGAGGACCGGCACCCGACCGGCCAGCTGTCGCTCGATCTCGGTGAGGGACAGGGCGGCCCCGATCCGCAGCTCGTCGCTCGACCACCGGAGGTCGCGCAGCTCGTCCAGCCGGTCGACCGCCACCAGCAGCGGCGGACGTGACCCACGCAGGTTGATCTCGACACCGAGGTCGGTGGCTCCGGCGACCGGGACGGCGTCGCCGTCGGTGAGCACGTCCAGCGCTTCGGCCAGGTCGCGCGGTCGCACGAACGTCGCTCCATCAGCCTCGAGCCGGGCCGGCACGGGTGCGGGCGCCGGAGTGCTCCGGCGTACGGCGAGAGGATCGGAGGCCGCGGGCTGGGTGAGCGCGTACGCCGCGTCGCGGATCGGCCGGTAGCCGGTGCAGCGGCAGAGGTTGCCGCTCAAGGCGTGCAGGTCGAACCCGTTCTCCCCTCCGTCCGCCGCTCGAGTGCCGTTCGTCGACGCTGAACTCGTCCGGTCTGCCCGGTAGAACTCCGCCGCCATCGAGCATACGAACCCGGGCGTGCAGTAGCCGCACTGCGAGCCACCTCGCTCGGCGAGCTCGCGCTGCACCGGGTGGAGATCAGCGGGGGTGCCGAGTCCCTCTGCGGTGACGACCTCCTGGCCGGCCAGCGCGACGGCGGAGACCAGACAGGCGTTGACCGACGTCCACTCGGTGCCTGGCGAGCCGTCGGCCGGCGGTCGGGCGACCAGGACGCAGCATGCGCCGCACTCACCCTCGGCGCACCCCTCCTTGGCACCGGTGAGCCCATGGTCGCGCAGGAAGTCGAGCGCGGTGGTGTGTGGGGTGAAGCCGTCGAGCGCGAGCGGCTCGCCGTTCACCGTGACGTCCGTGATCCCGCTCATGTCACCTCCCTCGCACTCCATGGCGTCCGTGGCACCAGAGGCATGGTTGGAGGTCCTGCCGCGTGCCTGCTGGTTATCCATGCGAACAACAGGCCGTACCCACTCTACCTAGATCTGCAGCCTCAGCCTCGGGTGCCGGTTGACGTCCTTGTAGAGCAGGTACCTGAACCGGCTGGGACCGCCGGCGTAGCAGGCCTGCGGGCAGAAGGCGCGCAGCCACATGTAGTCGCCGGCTTCGACCTCGACCCAGTCGGTGTTGAGCAGGTAGACCGCTTTGCCCTCGAGCACGTAGAGCCCGTGCTCCATGACGTGTGTCTCCGGGAAGGGGATCGCTCCACCAGGCTCGAAGTTCACGATGTTGACGTGCAGGTCGTGGCGCAGGTCGGTGACGTCGACGAACCGCGTCGTCGACCAGGCCCCGTCGGTGTCGGGCATCTGGACCGGGTCGACGTCCTGCTCGTTGGTCACGAACGCCGACGGAGTGTCGAGGCCGTCCATCCGCTCGTACGCCTTGCGGATCCAGTGGAACGTCGCGCGCCGGGCTTGTCGGTTGCGGACCGACCAGACCGTGCCCGGCGGCAGGTAGGCGTAGCCGCCCGGCCGCAGGTCATGGTTCGTCCCGTCGAGGGTGAGGCGTAGCCGGCCCGAGGTCACGAACACCACGCCCTCGGCGTCGAGGTCCGGCTCGGGGCGGTCGGAGCCGCCGGTGCGCTCGACCTCCATCAGGTAGTGGCTGAACGTCTCCGCGAAGCCGCTGAGCGGCCGGGCCAGGATCCAGCAGCGGGTCTTCTCCCAGTGCGGGAGGTACGACGCGACGATGTCGGTCATCGATCCGCGCGGGATCACGGCGTACGCCTCGGTGAAGCGCGCCCGGTCGGTGGTCAACCGGCTCTGGGGCGGCAGCCCACCCGGAGGTACGGCGTACGTCACGGTGCTCCTCTCACCAGCAGCCGGCCCCGGGGTTCGTCGCCGACCTCGAGGCCACCTAGGAAGGTACGCCGTACGACGCCCTGCAGGGTGCGCCCGGCATAGGCCGAGACCCGATTCTTGTGGTGCAGGCGCGCCACGTCGACCACGAACGACTCGTCCGGGGCGAAGACGGCGAGGTCCGCGTCGGCGCCGACCCGGATCCGGCCCTTCCGCGTCAGCCCGACGCGATCGGCCGGCGCCGCCGCCATCCACCGCACGAGGTCGGGGAGCGTGACGCCACGAGAACGCGCCGCGGTCCAGACGACGGGCAGGCCGATCTGCAGCGACGCGATCCCGCCCCATGCGCCCACGAAGTCCGGCACCTTCAGCTCGGCGGTGCTGGGCGAGTGGTCGGTGACCACGAAGTCGATGGCGCCGGCGGCGAGGCCGGTCCACAGCAAGTCCTGGTTGGAGAGCCCGCGGATCGGTGGGCAGCACTTGAACTCCGTGGCCCGGTCGGGCACGTCCTCCGCGGCCAGCGCGAGGTAGTGCGGGCAGGTCTCCACCGAGATGTCGACCCCGTCGGCGCGGGCCGCGTGCAGGTCCGGCAGGGCGCTCGCCGACGAGAGGTGGACGACGTGCGCGCGCCCGTGGGTCCGGCGAGCGGTGTCGATCACGAGCCGGATGGCGGAGTCCTCGGACGCGGGCGGCCGGGACGCCAGGAACCCGTCGTACCTCGATCCGCCGGTCGGCGCGTCGTGGATGAAGCGACCGTCCTCGGCGTGGACGAGGAGCAGGGTGCCCAGCCGCGCGGTCTCGGTCATCGCGGCCTCGAGCTCGGGGGCGGACAGGTGGGGGAACTCCGCGACACCGGAGTCGACGAGGAAGCACTTGAAGCCGTACACGCCGGCCTTGTGCAACGCCGCCAGGTCGCCGAGGTGTGCGGGCACGGCCCCGCCCCAGAATCCGACGTCCACGTGTGCACGGCCACGTGCGACGTCCTGCTTGGCGCGCAACGCGTCGACGGTCACCGTCGGTGGTACGGAGTTCAGCGGCATGTCGACGATCGTGGTGACGCCGCCCGCGGCCGCCGCGCGGGTGGCGGAGTCGAAACCTTCCCACTCGGTGCGGCCCGGCTCGTTGACGTGGACGTGGGTGTCGACGAGCCCCGGCAGGAGTACCTCCTCGTCGGTGAGGGTCAGGGTGCGCTCGGCTGGAGGTGGGTCGTCGTACGGCGTGACGGCGGCGATGCGCCCGTCAGCCACGCCCACGCAGACCGACGCCTCCGCACCCTCGACGATCGCCCGACCCGCCCGGACGACGAGGTCGAGATCAGCTGCCACGGTAGGTGGAGTAGCCGTAGGGGCTGAGCAGCAGCGGCACGTGGTAGTGGCTCTCCTCCGCGGCGACGGTGAACGTGACGAACACCTCGGGGTAGAAGCCGTCGGGCTGGTAGCCGGCCACGGCGAACCGCAGGGTGTACGTCCCCGCGGCCAGGTCGCCGCCGAGGGACGCGACGCGTCCGTCGCTGTCCGTGACGCCGTCGGCCACGCCGCCACCCGAGGCGTCGACGAGCAGCACCGGTACGCCGGCGGCGGGGCGGCCGAGTGCGGTGTCGAGCACGTGGGTACTGAGGGTGGGCACGATCAGACCTCGCCTTCCAAGCGGAGCAGGGCAATCTGGCGCAGGTTGTCGAGCATCTCCTCATGCTCGACCTCGGGCGGGTTGTCGACACGACGCCGGAGCTCGCCGAGGATCTCCGGCCCGGTCCGCCCTGCCGCCTTGATCAGGAACACCTGCCCGAACCGGGCCTCATACTCGCGGTTGCCGTCCGCGAGCTGCTCGGCGACCTCGACGTCGCGGGCATCGACGCCGCTCTGCTCCCCGTCGGACGCGGCGGCATTGTGCGCAGCGCCGGCCCGCTCGCCGATCCGAGGGTGGCCGGCCAGCGCCGCCTCGACGTCGCTGTCCGACAGCTCCCGCGCAGCCTGATCGGCGGCGCTCAGCAGCTGCTCGTGAGTCCCGTAGGGGCGACCCGACAGCACCTGCTCCGCCCAGGCCGGGGCGGCCAGGCAGCGCAGCAGCAGCGCGCGGGCGCTGTCCTCGGTGAGGTCGTCGAACCTCATCAGCAGAATCCCGGTATGTCGCGCCACGCGACGGCTTCGTCCGGGGCATCGTCACGGCGTACCTGCGCCTCGATCAGGCCGTACGGCCGGTCGTCGGCATGGAACACCTCGCCCGGGTTGTCCATCCCGAACGGCGCGAGGTCGACCACGAAGTGGTGCTTGTTGGGTGCGGAGAACCGGATCTCGGCCAGGGTCGGATGCTCCTCGAGGACGGCGCGGCCCATCAGGTGCATCGTCTCCTGTAGAGCGTGGCTGTACGTCGTGGCGAACGTCTCGAGCAGGATCGCCCTGACCCGGTCGTACGACGCGTCCCAGTCGGCTCGGTGGTCGGGATCCCAGCGCCACCACCCGGTCAGCGAGGTGGCCAGCACCCGGTTGTCGGTCTCGGCCAGGGTGGTGTAACGGTCCTTCAGGAACCCCTTGAACTCCGAGCCGGTCGACTTGAGCACGGTCATGTCGGTCAGCCCCGACAGGACGTGCAGCCGGCGGTCGCGGTCACGGCCCTCCACGGTGATCGCGCAGGTGCGGGTCTCGGCGCCGCGTCGTGCGAACGCGTGGTCGTGGCTCGCGTCCCCTACGGGAATCCGGTCCCAGGTGTACTCCTCGACCCGCACCTGCGCGCTGGTGGCGTACGGGCTGGCCTCCAGCAACCGGTCGGCGATCGCGCTGGCGTAGTCCTCCGCCGAGCCGGCGCCGTGCTCTCGGGCGTAGGCGAACACCGTGTTCTTCTGGGTGTCGGTGGGCAGCACATGGGCCTGATCGCCGGTCTCGTGCGCATCGACGAAGTCGCCGCGCAGGGCGGTGGAGACGTTGCGGTCGCGAATGTCGTGCCGGGGTGTGTCACGGATGATCCGCACCACCCGGGTCTCCGCCTTCCCGTACCGGTTGTCGCCCAGGACGATCGCCATCGTTGTCTCCCTCTGTCGTTCCGTTCGGGTCCCGCTCAGACCCGGCTCGGCCGGGCGAGGGCGGTCAGCTCGGCCACCGCCATCCCCGAGTCTCGGCAGGTGTCGTCCTCTCGCAGCGCGCCGCACTCGAGGCCGCGTACGAGGAAGTCCGCCAGGGCTCGGGCTGTGGCGGGCTCGTCGAGGATCCCGCCCTCGCTGTGCGCGGCATAGCGCCGCAGCCGTTGGGCGGCGTCGGCAAACCCCTCGCGGTAGAACGCGTACGTCGCGGCGTACCGCGTGGGCAGCTGCGCCGGATGCAGGTCCCAGCCCTGGTAGAAACCACGCTCCAGCGAGCGGCGTACGAGACGGAGATGGAGCGCCCAGGCTCGTCGTACCTGCTCGGTGTCGCCGACGGGCAGGACGTTGCTCGACCCGTCGGAGAGGCGTACCCCGGTCCCGGCCGCAGCGGCCTGCATCACCGCCTTGGCATGGTCGGCCGCCGGGTGCTCGAGCGACTGATAGGGCGCGGCGATCCCGCAGAAGGCGGAGTAGTCGTAGGTGCCGTAGTGCAGCCCGACCACCCGGGTGGGGGCGGCATGGATCATCGGCGCGACCAGCGCGGTGCCGTCCGGCCCGAGGATCGACTGCGGCGTCTCGATCTGGATCTCGAAGCGCAGCGTGCCGGACGACAGGCCGTAGGCCGCCTCGATCCGGTCGCAGGCCGACGCCATCGCCTCGACCTGCGCTACCGAGGTCACCTTGGGCAGCGTCACCACGAACCCGTCGAGACTGCCGCCGGCCGAGAGCAACTGGTCGACGAAGCCGACGAGCGTGGCCAGGCCCCGCCGCCTGCTCGGCCGTTCGAAGCTCTTGAACCGGATGCCGTACGACGCGGGACCGGTCGCGGCCGACTGCGACGCGGCCAGCGCCTGGGCGGCACGCGCGACGTCTGCGTCCTCGACGTCGTCGGGACGCGTGCCGTAGCCGTCCTCGAAGTCGATCCGCAGGTCCTCGATCGGCTCCCGCCCGAGCTTGCCCTCGATGAGCGACAGCAGGTCTGTGGCGGCGTCGCCCATGGAGTCGCCCGAGGAGTCGGCCAGACAGTCGGCCAGACAGTCGGCCAGACAGTCGGCCAGACAGTCGGCCAGGACGACGTCGTGGTCGGTCATCGCCTTCCGTGCCTGCTCGCCCCAGGTCTGGGTGAGGTCGGCGTCGTACCGGTCGGCGGGCACGTAGACCGTGTGCACCGGCTGCCGGCCGGGCCGCTCCCCGGGGAAGCGCGCGACCAATGCGTCGTCCTCAAACGCGAGCCGCCCGTCCAATTCACCGGCCAGCTCGCGAGCCAGCTCGGCGGCCAGGTCGTCCACGCCCGGCATCGTAGGCCCGAGAGCTCCGACGCCGCGGAGCGGCGACGGAGATCGAGAAGAGCGCGGTCGCATCGAGTGACGTTGAGGCTCCGTCGAAGTGCCAGCCCGTCCACCCCCGGGCGCCGCGGAGCGGCGACGGAGATCGAGAAGAGCGCGGTCGCATCGAGTGACGTTGAGGCTCCGTCGAAGTGCCAGCCCGTTCACCCTCGATGGGCGCCGCGGAGCGGCGACGGAGATCGGGAAGGGCGTGGGTCGCATCGAGTGACGTTGAGGCTCCGTCGAAGTGCCAGTCCGTCCACCCCCGATTGGGCGCCGCGGAGCGGCAACGGAGATCGAGAAGAGCGCGGTCGCATCGAGTGAGGAAGAGGGCTTCACCGATCGCGTCGGTTGCGGCTGCTAGACAGGACCGGTGCCGACCACGACCGACATACGCACCGAGGCAGAGCGCCATCTGCGGACCCTCGTCGGTCGCGAGGACGCCCGGTTGCTCGACGACCAGTGGGCAGCCATCGAGGCGCTGGTGGCCGACCGGCGGCGTGCGCTGGTGGTGCAGCGCACGGGTTGGGGTAAGTCGGCGGTCTACTTCGTGGCGACCCTGCTCCTGCGCGCGGAGGGGTCCGGCCCGACCGTGATCGTCTCGCCGCTGCTCGCCCTGATGCGCAACCAGATCGCCGCGGCCGAACGCGCCGGCATCCGTGCGGTCACCATCAACTCGACGAACGTCGAGCAGTGGCAGGAGATCCAGACGGCGGTCAACGCAGGAGAGATCGACGTCCTGTTGGTCAGTCCCGAGCGGCTCAACAACCCCGGCTTCCGTGACGAGGTGCTGCCGCGCCTGGCGGCGACCTGCGGGCTGTTGGTCGTCGACGAGGCTCACTGCATCTCGGACTGGGGCCACGACTTCCGGCCCGACTACCGCCGCATCCGTACCCTGCTCGCCGACCTTCCCGCAGGTATCCCCGTCCTCGCGACGACGGCCACCGCCAACGCCCGCGTCAGCGCCGACGTCGCCGAGCAGCTCGCCACCGCCGACGGGTCGAGTGACGCACTCGTGCTACGCGGCTCGCTCGACCGCGAGTCCTTGCGCCTTGGCGTCCTCCGGCTGCCCACCCCGGAGGAGCGGCTGGCCTGGCTCGCCGACCACCTCGCCGAGCAGCCGGGCTCCGGCATCGTCTACTGCCTCACCGTGGCCGCCACGCAGCAAGTCGCCGACTACCTCCGCGCCCGCGGCCACGACGTCGCGGCGTACTCCGGGCAGACAGAGCCGACCGAACGTCTGGGGCTCGAGGACGCGCTCGCGACCGGCCGGGTCAAGGCGCTGGTGGCGACCAGCGCCCTCGGCATGGGGTTCGACGCCACCCTCGGCTTCGTGGTGAACCTCGGCGCTCCGCAGTCTCCGGTGGCCTACTACCAGCAGGTGGGCCGCGCCGGTCGTGGCACCGACAACGCATCCGTCGTCCTCCTGCCGCAACAGGAGGACAAGGACATCTGGGCGTACTTCGCCTCGCTGGCGTTCCCGCGCGAAGACCAGGTGCGACACACCCTTCGCGTGCTGGCCGAGGAGGGAATGGCGAGCACGGCCGCCCTCGAGACGCTCGTCGACCTCGGCCGCAACCGGCTGGAGCAGATGCTGAAGGTGCTCGACGTCGACGGCGCCGTACGCCGGGTCCGCGGCGGCTGGGAGGCGACCGGCCAGGACTGGAGCTACGACGCCGACCGCTACGAGCGGGTCACCGAGGCGCGCAAGCGCGAGCAACGCGCGATGCTCGACTACCTCGACACCACCCGCTGCCGGATGTGGTTCCTGCGCGACCAGCTGGACGACCCGGACGTCGACGAGACGACCCGGTGCGGACGCTGCGACACCTGCGGAGGCCTGGAGCTCTCGACCGCGGTGTCCGACAGGGCCGTCGACGAGGCTCGCACCCGGCTGGCCCGTCCTGGCGTCGTCGTCGAACCGCGGGCGATGTGGCCGACCGCGCTGGCCAACCTCGGGCTCGACCTCCGCGGCCGCATCGGCGAATGTGCGGAGCCCGGTCGGGCCGTGGCCCGACTGACCGATCTCGGGCACGGTCAGGCCCTGCGTTCCCTGTTCGCCGAGCCGCCGACCGACCAGCGCGTGCCCGAGTCGCTGGTCCGCGCCGTGATCGAGGTGCTCCACGACTGGCAGCCGCACGTCGACGGCATCGTCGTCGTCGACTCAGCGACTCGGCCGACGCTGACCGCCGATCTCGCTGACGGGCTCATGCGGTACCTGAAGAAGCCACTGGTCGGACGGTGGGCGATCGCCGACCCGGGCGTCGAGCCGGGTCAGGGCGCGATGAACTCCGCGCAGCGGGTGGCCGCGGTGACGCGTCGCTTCCGGCTCGAGGGTGAGATCCCCATCGGCCCGGTCCTGCTCGTCGATGACCGGGTCGTGACGGGCTGGACTCTCACGCTGGCCGCGAAGGCTCTGCGTGAGGGCGGCGCGACGGCGGTGCTCCCGCTGGTGCTCGGCACCTGACCGGTTCTGGTCGAGATCAGGGGACGACGGGTTGACCCTGGAGGCGTCGGTAGGTGTAGGCGAAGCCGAGCAGCGCGACCGGGCCGGCGACCAGCAGGCCGACGCCGAGCAGGAGGGCGCCGATCACCAGCACGATGGCCGCGAGGATGAAGTAGAGCAAGGCGTGACCGAAGTTGTGCCAGACGAGCTTCACGCTCGCCTGGATGGCCTCGGCGGCCTCCATCTCCTGGTCGACGATGAAGAACAGCGTGTACGACGTCAGGAAGGCGATCAGGAATCCTGGCAGATAGCACAGGACGGTGGCGATCGCGGTGGCCAGGGCGATGAAGATGGTCGCGAAGACCACCTGCATCTTGCTGTATCCCTCGAACAGCTGACCCAGGCTGAAGTCCTGACCGTCGGTCACCCGCGTGGCACCGCGGTAGAGGCCGGCGGCGAGGATCTGGACGATCAGGGAGAGGATCCCGACGCCCAGGCCGGCGCCGAGCAGCTGCCGCCAGAACGGCTGACCGCAGTCCGCGGTGGCCTGCCCGCCGATGTTCCCCGTCTCGCACTCCGTCTTCCCGAAGAAGCCACCGGCAATCACGAATTCGAAAATCAGCGCCGCGACCACCACGCCGACGAACACGACGATCATCGGGATCAGCAGGGTGCCGGGGCTGGCCTTGAACTTCCGCCAGCCGTACGCGATCGCCTCGGTCGCGCGGTACGGCGTACCGTCCGCGGGCTGGCCGTCACTCAGGTCGCTCATGGCAGGCAATCTAGGGGTGTAGATGTGTACCTGTCACTCGTCACGAGGAACACCGAGCCATGCCCGAGCGCCGGCACCGGGTCCTCGCCGGCTCGGTCAAGCGACGACCGGTTCGTTCTGCAGGCGACGGTAGGTGTAGGCCAGCGCCACGAGCACCACCGGTGCGGCGACGAGCAGACCCACCAAGCACAGGCATGCTCCGACGACGATGACGACGGCGGCGAGCAGGTAGAACACGATCGCGTTGCCGAGGTTGTCGGTCACCAGCTTGATGCTCGCCTTGATCGCGTCCACCGCACCCATCTGCTTGTCGACGACGAACAGCATCGTGAACATCGTGAGGAACCCGACGATCAACCCCGGGATGTAGCACAGGAACGAGCCGATCGCCGTGGCGACCGCGATCAACACAGCTGCCAGAGCGACCTGCCCCTTGTCCCAGCCGTCGAACATCCGGCCCAGGCTGAACGGCTTACCGTCGGTGACGTTGGTCGCGCCCTTGTAGAGGCCTGCCGCCGCGACGTTGAACACGACGACGATGACCGCGGAGATCAGTGCCCCGCCGAACAGCTGGGTGACGAAGCTCGGACTGCACTGGGCGGCCACCGTGTTGCCGAGCACGACCTTGGTGCAGTCGTGGGTGGACAGCAGAGTGTTGTAGATGAGGATGTCCAGCAAGACCGCGACCACCACGAGGACCAGCCAGACCACGATCATCGGGACCAACAGGGTCGTCGGGCTGGCGGTGAACTTCTTCCAGCCGTAGCCGATGGCCTCGGTGGGGCTGTAACCCGCTGGCTGCGGCGGCCCGAAGGGGCCACCCGGCGGTGGTGGCGGCGGTGCGCCGTATCCCCCGTCGCCGTAGCCGCCGGAGCCGCCGGCGCCGCCGTAGGGGTCGTCACCCGAGGGCGGTGGTGGTGGCGGGGCGGGCGCGTCGTACCCGCTCGGCGGAGGCGGAGTGGGGGCGTCGCCCGAGCCGGAACCAGGAACGTCGCTTGAACCTTCGGGCCGCGGGGGCTCGTTCGGGTCGCTCATGGCGGGCAATCTAGGGGTGGTCACCATCGCGTGTCACTCGTCCGCGCCGCGGAGTCAACGAACCGGACCCCGGTCCGCCGAGGTGGCGGGACCGGGGTCCGGGTTCGATGAGAGGAGAGCCCAGCCGAGGCGCGAGGTCACTACTCGCCTGGCTTCGACGGGCCCGTCGCGACTTCGTTCCTCAGCTGTGGGGCTCGCTCAACCTGCGGTCATGATGAGTGTGCGTTCGTTCGTCACGCTCACTCTTCGCCCTTGATGAAGGCCTCGACGCGGGCACGGCCCTCGTCGTCGGGAAGCTGCACCGGCGGGCTCTTCATCAGGTACGACGACGCCGAGATGATCGGGCCGCCGATGCCGCGGTCCTTGGCGATCTTCGCGGCGCGGAGCGCGTCGATGATGATGCCCGCGGAGTTCGGGGAGTCCCAGACCTCCAGCTTGTACTCCATGTTGATCGGGACGTCGCCGAACGCGCGACCCTCGAGGCGGACGTAGGCCCACTTGCGGTCGTCGAGCCACTGGACGTAGTCGGACGGACCGATGTGGACATTGCGGTCCTGGATCTTGCCGCCCAGCGAGCCGGAGAGGTTCGAGGTGACAGACTGGGTCTTCGAGATCTTCTTCGACTCCAGGCGGTCGCGCTCGAGCATGTTCTTGAAGTCCATGTTGCCGCCGACGTTGAGCTGGTAGGTACGGTCCAGCGCGACTCCGCGGTCCTCGAACAGCTTGGCGATCACGCGGTGGGTGATCGTGGCGCCGACCTGGCTCTTGATGTCGTCGCCGACGATCGGGACGCCGGCGTCCTCGAACTTCTTGGCCCACTCGGGGTCGGAGGCGATGAAGACCGGCAGTGCGTTGACGAAGGCGACGCCGGCGTCGATCGCGCACTGGGCGTAGAACTTGTCGGCCTTCTCGGAGCCCACGGGGAGATAGGAGACCAGCACGTCGGCCTGGGTGTCCTTGAGCACCTGGACCACGTCGACCGGCTCGGCGTCCGACTGCTCGATGGTCTCCAGGTAGTACTTGCCCAGACCGTCGAGGGTGGGCCCGCGCTGCACGATGACGCCCGTCGGGGGCACGTCGCAGATGCGGATCGTGTTGTTCTCCGAGGCCTGAGTCGCTTCCGCGAGGTCGAAGCCGACCTTCTTCGCGTCGACGTCGAACGCCGCCACGAACTCGATGTCGGAGACGTGGTAGTCGCCGAACGAGACGTGCATCAGACCGGGCACGTTGCCCGCGGGGTCGGCGTCCTTGTAGTACTCGACGCCCTGGATCAGGGACGTCGCGCAGTTGCCGACGCCCACGATTGCTACTCGTACCGAACCCATGAGGGTCTGTTCCTTCCTAGCGGATTTCAGGTGGTCGCGTCGGCCGCAGGGGCCGCGCTGTTGGTGCTGGTGTCGCTCGGGGCGCCGCCCGGGAGGGCGGTGCCCGACGCCGGCAGGTCCGTCATGGCCGGCTGGCCGTCGGTGCGCTCGGCGTTGATCAGATCGGTCAGCCAGGCGACCTCACGCTCGACGGACTCGATGGAGTGGCGGCGCAACTCCGACAGGTAGCGGTCGTCGCCTCCCCGGCTGGAGTGCCGGGCGCGGTCGAGCCGCTCCTGGAGGCGGGACAGCCGTCCCTCGAGGATGCGCAGCCGGACCTCGGCGTCGGTGCGCGCGAAGAACGCGAACCTGGTGGCGAAGGTGTCGTCTTCCCATGCCGCCGGACCGGTGTCGGTGATCTGCTCGCCGAAGTGCTGCCGGCCGGCGGGCGTGATCTGGTAGGTGATGCGCTGCCGTCGGGAGACGCCCGGCGACGTCGCCTCGACCTCGGTGATCCACCCGGCACGCAGCAGGCGCTTGAGAGCCGGGTAGAGCGAGCCGTACGACAGCAACCGGCCCCAGCCGAGGAGCAGGTTCAGCCGCTTGCGCAGCTCGTACCCGTGCAGCGGGGACTCGTGGAGGAGGCCGAGCACGGCCAGCTCGAGCGATGCCGCCTTGCGTGCCATGGTCTGCCTCCCCTCATCCGGTGTTCTCACTGCTGCTGCCGAACCCGCTAGCCTGCGAGGACAGCCCCTGCGATGCGTCGCGGCGTTCTATCGAAACAACGTATCAGTTCGATATATCGCCGGACAAGCGGGCGTCGTTTCGGCCCGCCTCGGTCGGGCCCCGTACCCTCGTCCCCGACGGTGCGGGACGATGCCCCCGGGCTCCCGCAGTGCCCGGGCCTCGGACCGTCGCGCGCCCGTTCCCCCGACGTACATGGAGTGACCCGTGACTGCCAAGCGCAGGGCCGAGGGCCCGGCCGTCAAGCGCAAGCCGAAGCCGCCCGGCACCGCGAAGCGGCGTGCGCTGAAGATCCTCAAATGGTTCCTGATCGCCACTCTGGCCGGCTCGCTGCTGCTGATCGGCGGGTTCGTCTACCTGTACAAGACCACGGCGATCCCGAACCCGAACAAGGACTTCCAGACCCAGTCGTCGTTCGTCTACTACTCCGACGGGAAGACGCAGGTCGGGCAGTACGCCACGCAGAACCGGCAGATCATCCCGTACACCGACATGTCACCGAACGTGCGTGACGCGGTCGTCGCGGCGGAGGACCGGTCGTTCTGGACCAACCACGGCATCGACCCGAAGGGCATCATCCGGGCGGCGTTCAACGACGCCCGCGGCGGCGCGACGCAGGGTGCCTCCACGATCACCCAGCAGTACGTCAAGATCCTCTACCTCACCCAGGAGCGCTCGCTGAGCCGCAAGGTGCACGAGGCGATCCTGTCGCTGAAGCTGCAGCAGCAGCTGAGCAAGCAGCAGATCCTCGAGGGCTACCTCAACACCATCTACTTCGGCCGCGGTGCCTACGGCGTCCAGGCCGCGGCTCAGGCCTACTTCGGTGTCGATGCCACGGACCTGAGCCTCAAGCAGAGCGCCGTCCTCGCCAGTGTCTTGAACAACCCGTCGGCCTTCGATCCGGCCAACGGCAAGCAGCAGAAGAGGGCGCTGCTCGCCCGCTACCGCTACGTGCTCAGTGGCATGGCCTCGATGGGCACGATCCCGCAACAGCGGGCGACCCAGGCGGAGAGGCACCTGCCGAGATTCCCGGTGTTCCGGGAGTCCAGCAAGTACGGCGGGCAGCGGGGCCACATGCTGACCCTCGTGCGCCAGGAGCTGCACGCCCTTGACTTCACCGACGACCAGATCGACGGCGGCGGTCTACGGGTCACCACGACGCTCACTCCGAAGGCGATGCGGGCAGCGCAGGCGGGCGTCCGCCAGGTGCGCCCGGACATCAGCGACAAGTTCCTCCACGTCGCGGTGGCGACGGTGCAGCCGGGAACCGGCGCCCTGCTCGGGTTCTACGGCGGCCAGGACTACCTGCAGTCCCAGATCAACTGGGCAGAGGCGGGTGGCATGGTCGGGTCGTCGATCAAGCCGGTGTCGCTGGCGGCAGCCATCACCGACGGCTACTCCTTGAAGAGCACCTGGGAGGGCAACTCGCCGTACAGCTTCCCGGACGGTCTCGAGGTCCACAACGAGGGTGCGGGCACCGGCACGAACTACGGCTCGTCGGTCTCGTCGGTGTTCGCGATGGAGGAGTCGATCAACACCGCCTTCGTCGACATGTCCGCGAGCATGAAGAACGGCCCGGACAGGATCCTCTCGATGGGCAACAAGATGGGGATCCCGCCGGTGGAGGCCGATGCGCAGTACCCCGGCATCCCGGACACATCGCGCGACCTCGAGGCCGACCCGCTGATCACGCTCGGCAAGGCGCGGATCAGTGCGATCAACATGGCCAACACCTACGCGACCATCGCCGACGGCGGCCAGCGCGCGGACGTCCACGTGATCTCGAAGGTCACCGACAGCACCGGCAAGGTGCTCTACCAGTACAAGCCGCACACGACCCAGGCGATCAAGCCGGACATCGACCGGGACGTCAGCTACGCCCTGCAGCAGGTGGTGCTGCACGGCACCGGGGCGAACGCGCAGGCGCTCGCCCGGCCCGCAGCCGGCAAGACCGGGACGGCGACCAACGACAACGGTGACGTGTCCTCCTCATGGTTCGTGGGCTACACGCCGCAGATGGCGACCGCGGTGATGTACGTACGTGGAGACGGTGACAACGCCCTCAACGACTGGCTTCCTGACTACAACGGTGCGGCCGGTTACTTCGGGGCCGGCTACCCGACGGCCACCTGGACCGCCGTGATGAAGGCCGACCTCCTGGGGCTGCCCGTGGAGAACTTCCCGCTCCCGGCCAACGTGACCGGAGATCCGCCGGAGACGGGTCACGCGCCGACGACCCCACCCCCGCCGCCGCCGCCCACGTCGCACCACACCACGTCGTCGGCGCCGACGTCGAGCGCTCCGACGAGCGAGCCGACCTCCTCGGCGCCACCGTCGTCCTCGCCCACGAAGTCCCACGGCCCGCCGACGTGCCTACCTATCACCTGTCCCTCCAGCAGCCCGACTGAGAGCCCGCCGTCCTCGAGCGGCGGCGGCAGTCCGCAGGCCTCGGCGAGACCCGTGGTGATGTCCTCACGAGAGCCGTGGTGGTGACCGACGAGGGTGAGGACCGCCAGACGGCGGTCAGACCCACGGCCGACGACCCGCTCCTCGCGGCCCTGAGCCGTGGGGTCGGCGGACCGATCGGAGCGCGCGCGGGACGGCACTCCTGGTGGACGCCGGTCCGCGTCGTCCTGGCTCTGACGGCCATCTGCTTCGCGCTCGGCCTGGTGCAGAAGGCCCCGTGCTACGACGCGAAGTGGACCAACTCGCAGAGCCGCTACTCGGAGATGTGCTACTCCGACCTGCCGTACCTGTATGTCGGGCGCGGGTTCGCCGAGCTCGACTGGCCCTACTCCGACGCGATCGACGTGCGCGACCGGTACGACGTCATGGAGTACCCCGTCGGGATCTCCTACTACGCCTATGGCGCCGCGCAGGTCACCCACTGGGTCTCGGGGTTCCCGAACCTGTTGCCACGTGGGGCGATGTCGCAAGACGAGCTGTACGCCGACCCCGAGGTGCTGCGCGAGACCTTGATGTTCACCACGGTGAACGTGCTGGGCTTCGGGATCTGTGCACTGGCCGCCGCCTGGTTCCTGACCGGGGTCAACCGAAGACGGCCCTGGGACGCGGCCCTGTTTGCGGTCTCGCCGGTGTTGGTTCTCGAGGGCCTGATCAACTGGGACCTCCTGGCCGTCGCCTGCGTGGCGGGTGCCTTGTGGGCGCATGCGCGCGACCGTCCTGCGTGGACCGGGTTCGCGATCGGGCTCGGCACCGCGCTCAAGCTCTACCCCTTGTTCCTGCTGGGTGGGCTCCTGGTGATCTGGGGACGCGAGCGGCGCTGGCGCGACATCGCGGTGGCGATCGGCAGTGGCGTCGCCACCTGGCTGGTCGTGAACGCGCCGGCGTACCTCTCAGGCTCGCATGAGTGGAAGGTCTTCTGGACCTTCAACACCCACCGCACCGCCGACCTCGGCTCGGTCTGGCTGATCGCCCAGCAGATGGCCAACTTCACCGCGACGGCTCACACCATCAACCTCGTCTCGTGGCTCTTCTTCGGGGTGTGGTGTGCGGGGGTCGCGGCGGTCGGGTTCCTCGCGCCGCAGACGCCGCGGCTGGCGCAGCTCGGCTTCCTGATCGTGGTCGGGTTCCTGCTGGTCAACAAGGTGTACTCACCGCAGTACGCGCTCTGGCTGCTGCCGCTGGCGGTGATGGCGCGGCCGCGCCTGCGCGACCAGCTGATCTGGCAGGCCGGTGAGATCTACTACTTCGCCTCGGTCTGGTGGTATCTCGGCACCTACCTCAACCCCGGCGGCGGCGGTGACGCCGGCTTCTACTGGCTCGCCGTCGCGATCCGTGTCGCCGCACAGCTCTATCTGGTGGTCCTCGTGGTGCGCGACGTCCTGATGCCTGAGTACGACGTGGTCCGCAGCGGGCGACCCTTCCCCGCGAGGCACTCCTTCTGGCCGCCTACCGAGCCTGGTCGACTCACGCTCGGCCGCGCCGGGGGCGGCTGAGGCTGGGCCAGGGTCGCGCGGTGTTCACGGCGTACTCGCCCTCGCACCTGGTCGTCCTCGCGATCTTCGCGACCGGGACGATCGGGCTGCTGCTCGCGGGTCCGCGCGTGCGCGGGCACGCGGCCGAACGGCCGCTTTCCGTCGCGCTGGCCGTCGCCAACCTCGTCTTCGGCGTCGCGTCGATGATCACAGCGCTGATGCCGTTCTCGTTGAAGGACTCGCTGCCGCTGCAGATCTGCGATCTCGCCTGGGTGTTCGTCGCCTGGGGCTTGTTGACGGTGCACCCGCTGCCGACCGCTCTGACCTACTACTGGGGTCTGACCCTGTCGCTCCAGGCGCTGGTGCAGCCGACGCTGACCGAGCCGTTCCCGGACCTGGAGTTCTTCGTGTTCTGGGGCAAGCATGTGCTGATCGTCTGGGGAGCTGTGTACCTCACCCTGGTGCTGCGGCACGGCCCGGACTGGTCGGCGTACCGAAGGGCCGTGGTGTGGACGTTCGGCTGGCTGGTCGTGGTGCTGGCCCTCAATGCGCTGCTGGACGCCAACTACGGCTACGTCAGCGGCAAGCCGTCGGAGGCAACGGTGCTCGACGTGCTCGGGCCGTGGCCGTTGTACGTCGTGGCCGAGATGGCGATCGTGGCGGTCGGCTGGGCGCTGATCACCGTGCCCTGGGCCGGGTGGCCGGGCGCCCGCGGCCGCGTCAGGAGATGACGAGCTCGTCGCTCAGTCGATCACGACGTTGTCGAAGGCGGTGGCGGTGTAGCGGACGCGTACGTCGATCTCGTCGCCCACCGTCGGAACGCGGGGGCCGTGCGGGAGGAACAGCATCGACGCCTGCATGTGCGGCGGCTCGGCGAACAGCCGCTGCTTGCCGTCGACGGTGAAGGGGGACCGGACGAAGCCGACGGCGTCGAGTCCACCACGGGCGAGCGTCGCGGCGCGGGCGCGGATCGAGTGGTCGCCGGTCGGGGCCTCGAGCCCGATGCCGTGGGACGTGCCACCGGAGACGACCAGGATGTGGCCGGCCTTGGGTGCCGAGCGCCCGCGGTATCCGAACACGTCGCCGCGCTCGACCTCGTGGACGTCCAGGACGGTGGCCGTCACCCGCAGCGCGGCGCGGTCGCCGAGCCAGAGGTCGGTACCGATACGCGGACGCACCGCGAAGTCGGCGTACGACGTGCGCAGGGACGCCAGCTCGCGGGAGGTCAGATGACTGACCCAGAGGCTCCGGGTCTTCAGCTCGGCGGCGACCACGTCGTTGACAAGGCCGACGACCTCGGACAGGTGGGCGCCCGCCGCGAGCGGCAGATGCAGCGCCACTCCCTCGACCGTGGCCGGGCGGCGCTCGAGCAGCAGGGCAGCCGAGCGCAGCTCCTCAGCGGTCATGCCGTGGCGACGCATGCTGGTGAGCCGTTCGAGCACGACTCGGGCGGAGGGGTCCTGCTCGAGCAAGGCGAGCAGGTCGGCGAGCCGGCTCACGGTGTGGATCACGCGACCCGGCGGGAGGCCGTCGGGCATGGGTGAGCCGGTCGACCGCCAGGGCGTCAGGACCATCAGGTCGCCGTCGAAGCGCTGCACGACCTCGGGCAGCTCGTGGTACGTGCCGACCGCCAGGGTGTCCACGCCGAGCCAGTCGGCCTTGCGCGCGAGTCGGCCGAGCCCGAATCCGTAGCCGTTGCCCTTGGCGACCGGCACCAGCCCGGGCGTCTGGTCGGCGACCGACCGGAGGTGGCGTCGCCAGCGTTCGCCGTCGACGGTGAGGGTGAGGCTCATCCGTGTCGTCCGGGGATCAGGGAGCGGCGATTCAGGTAGAGCGCGAACCCCTTGTAGAGCGTCCGGTTGAGCGGAAGATCCCACTCGCCGACGGTCTCGATGGCCTCGCCGCCGGTGCCCGTCTTGAACTGGATCAGCCCGATGTGGGGGTCCTCGGCATCGAGGGTGTCGGTGATGCCGCGGAGGTCGTAGACGTCCGCGCCGTCCGCGATCGCGGCGCGGATCATCGCCCACTGGGCGGCGTTCGAGCCGCGCACCTCGCGCTTGTCGGTGGAAGACGCGCCGTAGGAGTACCACGCGTGCCGGCCGACGCGGACCGCGATCGTGGAAGCGACGAGGTCGCCCTCGTGGTGGGCGAGCCAGAGGGTGATCCGTCCCGCGTCCTCCGCGCCCAGCGCGTCGTACATGGTCTGGAAGTAGGACAGCGGCCGCGGCGTGAAGTGGTCGCGCTGCGCGGTGTGGGCGTACAGGTCGTGGAACGCCTTGACGTCCTGGGCGGTGCCGGCGGAGACCACCACGCCGGCCTTCTCAGCCTTGCGGATGTTGCGGCGCCAGAGCTGGTTCATGCCGGCGAGAACGTCGCCCTCGGTACGCCGGGAGCCGTTGTCGTCGACCAAGGGGATCACGAACGTGTACTGCGGCTGGCCGGCGGCGAACCCACCGCCGGCGACCTGCTGCCGCCAGCCGAGCGCCTCCAGCTGCTGGACGACACGAGCGCCGGTCGCCGACCGGACCAGGGGCGCGATCTCGGTCAAGCTGCGGACGCCGTCGTCGGCGATGCCGGCCTTGACCTGCTCGGCGCTCCAACGTCGGGTCACCACCGGCGGTCCCATCCGGACCCCGAAGGCGCCCTGACCGCGCAGGTGGTCGGTCATCGGCGTCAACCAGTCGCCGAGGTCGTCGGCGGCCCAGTCGAGCACGGGCCCCTCCGGCAGGTAGGCGAGGTAACGGGCGAGCCTGGGCAGCTTGCGGTAGAGCACCAGCCCGGCGCCGACGATGCGCTCGCCGTCGTACCAACCGAGCGACTCGCCGCGCCACTCCGACTTCACCGTCGCCCAGGCCGGGGTCTGCAGAAAACTGGCCCAGGGCTGCTCGCGGATGTACGCGCGATGCTCCTCGACGGAGATGGGGCGGACGGTGGGAACCACGGCGACGAGGCTACCGGGGGCCTTGTTGCGTGAGTGCCTCGCGTCCTAGGGTCGGCCGCGTGCTCGGGCCCACCAATGTGGCTCTCATGCTGCTCCCCGTCGTCTCTCTGATCCTCGCGCCGCCGAGCCGGGTTGTATCAGGGGCGGGAGTCGTCGCTCCTAGGGGACGTACGGCCGCACGACCAGCACCATCCAGCGCGAAGCCCGGGACCACCCGGGCACCACAACCAGGCAAGGACAGCACGACGGTGGACCTCGCACCGATGACTCAGCCCGCCCCCCGACGGTCGTTGTCGGCGACGGTCCGCACCGGCATGCTCCTGCGAGGACCAGGTTCCCGCAGCGACGTCCCGAGGAGGCATCCGATGAGTGACTCGCACCTCGAGGACGACGTTCTGCTTGCCGGCGTACGCCGTGCGACCGACGCCTTCGACCCCGTCCCGGATGGCATGGTCGAGCGGATGGTGGCTGTCACGCGCGACATCGCCGACCACGACCCAGATCTCGAGCTCCAGCTGATGCTCGTGGTCGAACGTTTTGCCGAGCTCGTCGGCACCCGCGGTGGCGCCCGCTCGTACACCCTCCGCTTCGGCGGCGAGGGCATCGACCTGCTGGTCCGCGTCGGCGTCTCGGAGGAGGAGGGCCGCGCCCGGCTCGACGGCTGGCTGGTGCCGGCCGCCAGTGCCCCGGTCCAGATCCGGGAGGTGGGCGGTGCTGGCCGCACCTACGACGGAGTCGCCGAGTCCAGTGGACGTTTCGAGTTTCCGGACCTGCCAACGGGCTTCTACCGTGTGTCGCTGCAGCTGACCGACGACCAGTCGTTCGGCACCCCCGCGTTCGAAATCTGACCCGTCTACAGCCCCGGAGGACTCTCGCATGGCCGACCATCGCCACGTCCCGCTCGCGTCCGAGCCCCGCCTGCGGCACCGTCCCCGGGGGGCGGAGCTGGACGCCCGGATCCTCGACCCCAACTCCGCACCCGTCGTGCAGGGCTTTCCGACCCGCCCGACGATCTACGTCGGCAACCGGCTGATCGTGGCCAAGGGCGATCGCTGCCAGCATCAGGTCGACATTCTCAAGGAGGTCGCCAAGTCGCTGGGCTGGGTGGCCAGGGAGGATCCCGAGAAGGCACGGACCAAGGGGCTGAAGGTCGGCGTGATCACGGTCTCGATCACCGCCGGCAGGGACTCGATCGACCGGGCGCCCGACGCGTGGTACCTCCTGCAGAAGGCCCGGCAGCACCTGAAAAGGAAGCACAAGGACGAGCTCTCGGGGGTTGGACTCGACCATGTCGTCGACACCCGGCCCCTGCTGCCCAACCCGTTTGACATGCCCCACACGCCGGATCCCAACGCCTGGCTCGAGCCCTACCCGTTCGACATGCCGCACCCGTTCGACATGCCGCACCCGTTCGACATGCCACACCCGGAAAGCGGGGGCGGCGTGTCCACGGGACTGGCCAGCTACGGCGCCCCGGGAAGCGGCGGTCGCATCCCGGTCGCCTACGTCGGCCCGAAGCCTGGCCGGACTCCCGACAAGGACATCGCCGGACGCCGGCCGGTGGTCGCGATCCTGGACACCGGGTGCTACCCCCACTTCTGGTTCGACGAGGTGGTCAAGACCAAGGTCACGTTGGACGAGCACGCGATCGGGATGACCCGGGCCAAGACGGATCCCGAGCTGCACGGGGACCTGACCGGTCCCTTCGACGGCGCCATCGACCGGATCGCCGGACACGGCACGTTCATCGCGGGCCTGGTCCACCAGGCCTGCCCGGACGCCGAGATCCTGTCCTGGCGCGGCATCCCCGCCACCGAGCCGATGATCGAGTCCAAGTGGCTCAACACGCTCGCCCAGATCGCGGAGCTGGCCCGCCGCCACCGCCACAACGAGGAGGGCGGCTACCCGATCGACGTGCTGAACCTCTCGATGGGGTACTACCACGAGAACGAGGCGGATGAGATGGTCGACGCGATCATGCGCACGATCCTCGACGAGCTCAGCCGCAACGGCGTGGTGGTCGTGGCCTCGGCCGGCAACGACGCGACCGACCGCCCGTCGTACCCAGCGGCTTTCACACCGTGGACCGACGGCAAGGGCCCGGTGAAGCCGGAGAAGGACGTCGTGCCGATCGTCTCGGTCGGGGCGCTGAACCCAAACCGCACCGACGCCCTGTTCACCAACGGCGGTCCCTGGGTGCGCTGCTACGCGCCCGGGGCATCGGTGATGAGCACGATGCCGCCGTTCGTAGGCGGACTCCAGCCTCTTGCGCGGGCCGTCGTTGACAGCCGTCTCCGTGAGTCGATCGATCCCGACGACTACCGGGGGGCGGTGGGTCGCCGTCATCGGGGGGGCTTCGGTCTCTGGAGCGGAACCTCGTTCGCCGCCCCCACCGTCGCGGGCGCGGTCGCCGCGTTGCTCTCCCAGGACCTGGGGAGGCCCGGGATGGAGGCGCGGTCGAAGGACAGCGCACGATCGGCGGTCAGCCGCGGCTGGGACGCTGTCGAAGCGCTGACCGACATGAGGCGCCCCCGCCACTGAACAAATCCGGGCAGGCCACAATGAGCGGGTGCCCAGTGCGAGCGACCTGCATCGGGCCGCGTCGGCCGAGATGCAGGTACGACGACTGCCAGCGGCCCGACGACTGCTGGCGCGCGCGAGAGAGCTCTCCGACCACCCCGATCTGACCGCACGGATCGACGCAACCGAGGCGTCCCTACGGGCGGAGCTCGGCGAGCTGGACGGTGCACTGGAGCTGTGCGACGCCGCACTGGGCAGTGACGGCCTCAGCAACCAGACGCGTGGTGTACTCCACGCCCAGCGCGCGTGGATCCTGCTGCGAACCGGCAAGACCGCGGAGGCGATCGGGGCCTTCGACGTCGCCATCCCCTTGCTGACCGACCCACTGGAGCTCGGGAAGGCTTACATCAACCGGGGCGGCGTACACCTGTCCCGCGGAGCCGGACCCCGAGCGGCCTCGGACTTCGCCCGGGGCGTCGAGTTGTTCCGTGCCCTGGGTAACGAGATCCAAGCGGCCATGGCCGAGCACAACCAGGGGTACGCCGACCTCCTCCAGGGCGAGCTCGTCTCGGCCCTCCACCACATGGACGCGGCCCGACCGGTCCTGATGCCGCAAAGCCCGGTCGTAGTCGCGATCTGCAACCAGGACCGGGCCGAGGTGCTGATGGCCGCCGGCCTGACCAGGCGGGGTCTCGCCGCTCTGGACGAGTCGGCACGGACCCTCGGGCAGCATCGCCTGGCGCAACGGCGGGGCGAGGCGGAACTGACCATCGCCCGAGCGTCCCTCGGCTCCGACCCTGAGCGGGCGTTGGCCGCGGCCCGCGCTGCCAGGTCGCGGTTCAGCCGGACCAAGACGCCTGCCCACAGGGTGCGCGCCGAGGCGCTGGTCCTGGGGGCGGAGGTGCGGCTGCGCCGGACCCAGCCGTCGTTGATCACCCGTGCCGATGCCCTGGCGGAGGAGCTGACCCGGCTGGAGATTCCGTGGTGGGCGATCGACACCCGGCTCGATGCCGCGCTGGTCGCGATCCGGCGTGGTGACCTCGAGGAGGGGCGGCGGCGGTTGGCCGCGATCCGCGTCCCGGCGCGTGCCCCGCTCGGCGTACGGCTTCGGGAGCGGGACGTGCGCGCCGCGCTGGCCGAGCGTGCGCGCCGGCGTCACGACGCCCTGACCCACCTGCGCCGCGGTCTCGCGGAGCTGCACGAGTGGCAGAGCTCGTTCGGCAGCCTCGACCTGCAGACCATGGTGACCGGGCACGGGCGCCGGCTCGCCGTCCGCGGCCTCCGGGTGGCGGTGGCCTCGAGGGCGCCCGAGGTGCTGCTCGAGTGGTCGGAGCGCGCCCGGATGCTGGCGAGCCGCGTACAGCCGGTTCGGGTACCCGGCAACGAGGACGTGCAGGCCCACCTCCAGGAGCTGCGCACCCTGGCCGGCGCCGAGGATCCGTCGCGGAGCAGCGCAGCACGACAGGCCGAGCTCCGCCAGCGGGTGCGAGAGCGCGCTTGGCAGCACCGCGGGTCGGGTGAGTACGACGACCCCGCGACGTTGGCGGACGTCCGGTCCCGGCTCGGCGAGCGACGGGCGTTGGTCGCCCACGTCGTCACCAGCCGGGAGGTGGTGGCCCTGGTGGTAACGGCCGAGTCGGCGCGCGTGGTCCACCTCGGGGCGCGCTCGGCGTTGGACGCCCTCATCGGGGGTCTGCTGCCCGACCTCGACATGGCCGCGGCGGAGCTGGCCGGCTTCGCCGACGTCATCCGGGCCGAGCTCCGCGGACGCTTGCAACGGCTCGACGACCTGCTGGTCGCTCCGCTCACCGACCTCGTAGACGGATGTGACCTCGTGCTCACGCCGTCCGGCGCGCTGGCGGCGGTGCCGTGGACGATCCTGCCCAGCAACCGCGCCCGGGCGGTGACCGTCGCGCAGTCGGCGACCTCCTGGCTGCTGCGGACGACGTCCCCGCTGCGCTCGCGTTCTGCCGGGTTCGTGGCCGGGCCGCGCGTCGCCCAGGCCGAGTCCGAGATCCGCGCCGCGGCGGCGGCCTGGCCTCGGGCCACCGCGCTCCACGGCGCCGAGGCGACGGCGCCCGCGGTCAGTGCCCTGGCCGGGTCGGTGGACGTGCTCCACGTCTCCGCCCATGGCCGCCACTCCTCGGAGAACCCGCTGTTCTCCGGCTTCGAGCTGGCCGATGGTCCGTGGTTCGGCTACGACATCGACCAGCTGACCTCCGTCCCCGACGTGGTCCTGCTGTCGGCGTGCGAGGTCGGGCGTTCGACGCTGCGAGGGGGCGAGGAGCTGATCGGGATGACCGCGGCGTGGCTGCATGCCGGCTCGCGCTGCGTGATCGCCTCGGCCGCGGCCATCAACGACGCGGTCGCGCACGACGTACTCGTCGCGGTCCACCGCGAGCTGGCGTCCGGGCTCCATCCCGCGGCCGCACTGGCCCGGGCACTGGCCGACGTCGACCCGGACGGCCCACCGGCGCCCCTGGTCTGCTTCGGGTGATAGCCCTGGTGCGCTGGTTTCGTGACGGGCGTAGAACGCCCTCCTCAACCAGCGGGTGGCGCGGTCGCCGTCCTCGACCAGCGGGTGGCGCGGTCGCCCTCCTCGACCAGCGGTGGCGCGGTCGCCCTCCTCAACCAGCGGATCAGAGGCGGGAGCGGACCGCCTCGAAGTCGGCGACGTGCTCGTCGGCGCCACCGGGCGTCTCGAAGACCACCGGTGCACCCGCATCGCGGACGACGGACGCGAGCAGGTCCGGGTCGATCCTCCCGGTGCCGACGTTGGCGTGCCGGTCAGCGCCGGAGTCGAACTCGTCGCGGCTGTCGTTGCAGTGCACGAGGTCGATACGGCCGGTGATGGCGCGGATCTCGTCGACCACCGACTCCAGCGGGATGCCGCCCGCGTGGGCGTGACACGTGTCGAGGCAGAAACCGACCTCGTCCGCCCCCGAGGCGGCGCCCGCGATCGCGCCGAAGACACCCTTGATCCGGTCGAGATAGCGGGCCATCGCGTTGTCGCCGCCGGCGGTGTTCTCGATCAGCAGGGGGATCTTGATGTCGGTCGCCTCGACCGCCTTGCGCCAGTTGTCGAACCCGACCGCCGGGTCGTCGTCCTTGTTCACGTGGCCGCCGTGGACGATCAGCCCGCGCGCCCCGATCTCGGCCGCAGCGTCCATGTGCTGCTGGAGCAGCTTGCGCGACGGGATGCGGATGCGGTTGTTGGTGGTGGCGACGTTGACGATGTACGGCGCGTGCACGTACAGCCCGACGCCAGCGGCCTCCGCATCGGCCCGCAGACCGGCCGCGCCGCCGGCGTACCGGACCTCGGGACCCTGGTACCCCTGCGGGTCACCGAGGAAGAACTGGACGTGCGGCGCCTGCCGGGCCTTGGCCTCCGCGATCGGGTCGGTCTGCTCGACGTGTGCTCCGAGGGCTGGGCTGGACGCGGTGCTCATACCGGCCATCGTAGGAACCGGGTCCGACAGCGCCTCCCGGCCCGGTCAGTGGCAAGGTGTGCGCATGGAACTCGTCGTGGTGATCGTGCTCATCCTCGCGCTGGCCGGGATCGTCGCCGCGGCACTGATGGTTATTGCCGTGGCGATGAGCCGCAAGAAGTAGGGGCTGATCACCGACTTCCCGCGTCAGTGCGCCCAGCGGCTCGCGGCCGCGACCTCCTCGGCCGACGATCCGTCGAACAGCTCCAGCTCGGACTCGCGTACGGCGCGAATCGCGCCGACCAACGGCTCACCGAACGCCGACCCCAGCACGCTGTCGGCAGTGAAGGCGTCGAGCGCCTCGTGCAGCGTGACCGGCAGACGCGTGATCCCGCGCGCGGTCAGCGCCTCTTCGCCGAGCGCGGCCGGATCGACGTCGACGGGGTCGGGCAGCGTCGCGCCCGACTCCAGCCCGGCCGTGCCGGCGGCCAGGAGGCCGGCCAGCATGAGGTAGGGGTTGGCGTGCAGGTCGAAGCACTTCACCTCGAGGTTGGCCGCCCAGTCCTCGCTGCCGCTCGAGCCCGTCACCATCCGCAGGGCGGCCTCGCGGTTCTCCAGGCCCCAGCAGGCGTAGGCGCCGGCCCAGTGCTGCGGCACCAGTCGGAGGTACGACGCAACCGACGGTGCGCCGACCGCCAGCAGCGCCGGCAGGTGCTCGAGGATCCCGCCGGCGAACGCCGTCGCCTCGTCGGTCAGCCCGAAGCGGCCGTTCCCACCGGCCATCAGGTTCCGCTCGTCGCGACCGAGGCTGAGATGCACGTGACCGCCGTTGCCGACCCCGGCCGCGTCGACCTTCGGCGAGAACGACGTACGAAGACCGTGCTTCACCCCGACCGCCCGGATCGTGGTGCGCACGAGCACCGAGGTATCCGCAGCGTGCACCGGCGACTCCGGCGCGACCGACAGCTCCAGCTGCCCGTCGGCGTACTCCGGATGGAACTGCTCGACCGCGACCCCCTCCTCGGCCAGCGCCAACAGGACGTCGCGGGAGTACGCGGAGGCGTTCGTGAGCCGGGTGAGGCCGTACGCCGGCCCCATCGCGGCGGGGACATACTCGTCGCCCGCCTGCGAGACGACCCACTCGATCTCGATCGCGGACAACACGCTGATGCGCTGGGCGGCGAGGTCGTCGACCAGCCGGGTCAGCAGCAGCCGCGAGTCCAAGGGATACGGCTCGCCGGTCTGGGCGTAGCGCTCGCCGGGAGCCCACGCCCACCCGGGCTGGGCCGCCAGCACGACCAGCCGGTCGAGGTCGGGCACGATCCGCTGGTCGCCGACCGGTGCGGTGCCGTCCGGCGGCGCAGCCACCCAGTCGTCGAAGCGGAAGTAGTCGAACGCGGTCGAGAACCCGACTCCCCATGCGGCCAGCGCGGGCAGCCGGTCGAGCGGCACCGACTTCACTCGCGAGATGCCGGCGTTGTCGACGAAGCTGGTCGCCACCGCGACCACGCCACGGTCGACGAGGTCGCGGACGAGCGACTCGGCGCGGGTCATGCGGCGGTCACGGTCAGCGAGATCCACGAGCGTTCCCTTCGGATCCGTGCGTGCCGAGCGGGTCCGCGCACGCGGATGGACACATCTGGACAAAGAATAGGGCCGGGATCACACTCCGGAGAGGTCACTTCCCAAGGAGAGGGATCCCCCGATGACTGCTCCCGTCCGTGAAGGTACGTCGCTGCGTCGCTCGCTCTCGGTCTGGCAGGCGATCGCTCTCTCGGTGGCCCTGATGGCCCCGAGCATGGCGGCCAACATCAACCCGCAGGGCACCGCCACCCTCGTCGGTCGCGCCACGCCGCTGGCCTTCTTCCTGGCCGCGATCGCGGTACTGCTGATCGCCTACGTCTTCGTCCGCCTGTGCCAGTACTACCGGCACGCCGGCTCGGTCTACGTCTTCACCGGCGCCACGCTCGGGGCGCCGGCCGGCGCGATCGCCGGCCTGTGTCTGATGGGCACGTACGTCTTCTACGCACTGGTGACGTCGTCGGCGGCCGGCATCTTCGGGGCGTCGTTCCTCGACATCATCGGCGTCTGGAACGACCAGCCCGACTGGGCCGGCTTCGTGGTCGGGTTCGTTGCGCTGGCGTTCGCGTTGTTCCTGGCGATCGTGCCCGGCCAAGCGGGCCGCCGAGGTGCTGCTCAGCGCCGAGGGCATCACCGTCGCCCTGATCGTCATCGTGTCGATGGTCGTCCTCGTGCGGCTGCTCGCCGGCAACGCTCCCGACAATGCCGAGTTCACGATGAAGGTCTTCTCCGTGCCGCCGGGGACGCCGACTTCCGATCTCTTCCTCGGGATCATCTTCGGCCTGCTGTCCTTCGCGGGGTTCGAGGCGGCGTCGACGCTGGGCGAGGAGACGAACGACCCGAAGCGCGACATCCCGCGGGCGATCCTCTGGACCGCCATCTTCGGCGGCGTCTACTTCACCGTCGTCACCGCGATCGAGATGATGGCGTTCGGCACGGACGACCAGGGTGTTGCGAACTTCATCGCTTCACCCGCGCTCGTCGGCGACCTCGGTACGTCGTACATCGGCTCCTGGGTGGGCGACCTGATCACCCTGGGTGCCTGCGTCTCCGCGTTCGCGTGCTGCCTGGCCTGCGTCGTCGGCGCCTCGCGGTTGCTGTTCGCGATCAGCCGCGACCTGGCGCCTGGTCACCCACTCGGCCGTACCGGCACGAACGCGACACCGGCCGCGGCGGCCGTCGTGGTGTGCGGCACCGTCTTCGTGATGGGGTTCATCGACGCGGTGTTCTTCGGCGCGAAGCCGTTCGACACGTTCTTCTGGAGCGGCAGCCATCGGCACCCTGATCCTGCTGGTCGCCTACTTGCTGGCGACGTTCGGCTGCATCAAGCTGATCTGGATCGACAAGAAGATGCCCCAGGTGCCGACGTGGGAGATCGTCATCCCGATCGCGGCCGTGGTGGTGATCGTCTACACGCTCTACCGCAACGTCTTCCCCTACCCCGACGCCAACCCGGCGCGATGGTTCCCGGTGGTGGCGTTCGGGTGGGTGCTCGTGGTGGCGCTGGTGGCGTTCCTGGTACCCGGTTTCGCCCAGCGGCTCGCCACCGGGCTGCGGGAGCTCGACCGAGGCGAGGCGACGGGCGAGTCGGAGGTCGTGGGTGGCTGACGGCTCGGGCCTGCCACTCGACTCCCTGGTCGACCTGGTCGACCACCACTGCCACGGCATCCTCACCGCCGACCTCGACCGAGCGGCGTTCGAGGGCCTGATGAACGAGGCCGTCCGGGCGTCGCCGCTCGGGACGACGCTGTTCGACTCGACGCTGGGCTGGGCGATCAGGCGGCACTGCGCGCCGCTGCTCGACCTCGAACCACTGGCGCCCCCCGAGACCTACCTGGCACGGCGCACGGAGCTCGGGGGACCCGAGGTGAGCCGGCGGCTGATGGCGGCCGCAGGGATCGGGACGCTCCTGGTCGACACCGGGCTGGGCCCTGCCGACCTGACACAGACGGGCGAGCTCGCGGCGCTGTGCGGGGGTACGGCGTACGAGGTGGTGCGGCTCGAACGGCTGGCCGAGCAGGTGCTCGCCGCCGGTGGCGCCGACTTCCCCGGCGAGGTGGAGGAGCGGCTCCGCGCGTGTCGAGCCGCGGGAGCGGTCGGAGCGAAGAGCATCGCGGCGTACCGGGTCGGGCTGGAGCTGCCGGCCACCAAGCCCTCGGCCGACGAGCTTCCGCCGCGCGCTGGCCGGGGTGGACCCTTCGCGGCTCGTGGAACGGACCGTCAGCGGCTGGCTCGCACACACCGCGATCGAGCGCGGGCTGCCGCTGCAGTTCCACGTGGGGTACGGCGACAGCGACCTCGACCTGCTGGAGTGCGATCCGTTGCGGTTGACGGCTTTCCTGCGCGCGACCCAGGAACGCGGCGTGCCTGTGCTGTTGCTGCACAACTGGCCGTACCACCGGCAGGCGGCGTACCTCGCGCAGGTCTTCGACCACGTGTTCATGGACCTCGGCCTGACCACCCACAACACCGGCGCCCTGTCGACCGGGGTGCTGCGTGAGACTCTCGAGCTCGTGCCGTTCGGCAAGCTGATGTTCTCCTCCGACGCCTACGGGCTGGCCGAGCTCTACCTGCTCGGCGCCCTGCTCTTCCGGCGTTCGATGGACGCCGTGCTGGGTGAGCTCGTCGCCGCCGGCGAGACGACGCCCGCGGACGCGGCGTACGTCGCGGGGCTGGTCGCCCGCGAGAACGCCCGGCGGGCCTACGCCCTGTGACTGCCGACGTGCGCAGGGACGATCTCGCGACGCAATGGCGCGCTGCGGTGCAGGCCCTGGTGCCCGACGTGGTCGCGCTCCGCCACGAGCTCCACGGTTCGCCCTTGCTCGGCGGGCACGAGACGCCGACGGCTCAGACCGTCGTCGACTGGATCGGGCTGGGCGACGGAGCCGTCGTCGCGGACACCGGCCGGTTGCTGCGGCTTCCCGGGGGAGCGGGTACGGCGATCGCCGTCCGCGCCGAGCTCGACGGGCTGCCGATCGAGGAGGAGACAGGCGTGTCCTGGGCGTCGACCAACGGCGCGATGCACGCCTGCGGGCACGACGTACACCTGGCCGGTCTCGCCGCCGTGGTGCGGGCCGCGTCCGGGCTCGACCTGCCGCAGCCGCTGGTGGCGATCCTCCAGCCGCGCGAGGAAGGCGTCGACTCTGGAGCCGAGGACGTCATCGAGGAGGGCGGGCTCGAGGGCGTCGAGGCGGTCGTGGCCGCCCACGTGCAGCCGCGGGTCGAGACCGGTGTGATCGCGGTGACGCCGGGGCCGGTGAACGCCGCCTTGGACACCTTCCGGATCGAGGTGACCGGTCGCGGCGGGCACTCCGGCTACCCGCACACGGTCGACGACTCGGTGCTGGCTCTCTCGGCGGTCGTCGTGGCCTTGCAGCAGGTGGGCGCCCGTCGCATCGACCCGACCGCCGGCGTCGCCTGCATGGTCACCCAGGTGCAGGCCGGCACCGCCGACAACGTCGTACCGACGCAGGCGGTGTGCTCCGGCACCGTCCGCACGATGCGACCCCACGACCGTGAGACCGCCCATCGCGCGATCGAGGAGATCGCATCGTCGGTAGCCGTCGGTCACGGCTGCCGCGCTGTGGTGACCTTCGGGATCGGCGAGCCGGTCCTGGCCAACGACGTGGGGCTGGCCGTGCGGACCGGCGAGATCCTGACCGAGCTCGGCCATGCGGTGATCCCGACGTTCCGGTCGTTCGGGTCCGACGACTTCGCGTCGTACTGCGAGCACGTGCGTGGGCTCATGGTCTTCATCGGTACCGGCGCGGAGCGCGGCGGGCTGCACGACGCGTCGTACCTGCCCGATGATGCGTACGTCGCGACCGTCGCGGACGCGCTGATCGCCGGCTACTGCGCCGCTCTGGTGCCCTGAACGCGCCACCTCTCCACCAGGGTGAGCCGACGCATCCGGTCGGGAACGTCGGGCCGGTATCGCACGGCGTGCTGGATTCGGCCCGGCCTCGGTTGCGCTGTTAGCCTTGCCCGGTTGTCCCCGCTGGTCGGGGACGCCCGCGGACGTGCGACCGACGTCGTACGTCTCGGAACGCAGAGTCCTCCTGCCACGGACCGTCCGTGGCCGCTCTAGTCCAGAGGAGGTGGAGACCGCTGTGCGTGCCTATGAAGTGATGGTCATCCTCGACCCGAGTCTCGAGGAGCGGACGGTCGAGCCGTCGCTCGACAAGTACCTCAACGTCATCCGCAAGGACGGCGGCAGCGTCGAGAACGTCGACGTCTGGGGCCGGCGCCGCCTGGCCTACGAGATCCAGAAGAACGCCGAGGGCATCTACGCCGTCATCCAGCTGACCGCCGAGCCGGACACGGTCAAGGAGTTCGACCGCCAGCTCGGGCTCAACGAGTCGGTGCTCCGCACCAAGGTGATGCGTCCTGACGCTCACTGAGCGTCCTGTGGATCGACGGTGGCGCATGTCGGTGCCACCGACCAACATGAGCCCCAACGCGTTTTGCAAACCCGAGGAGACCTGACATGGCAGGCGACACCCAGATCACCGTGGTCGGCAACCTCGTCGACGACCCCGAGCTCCGCTTCACGCCGTCGGGCGCCGCGGTCGCCAACTTCCGCATCGCCTCGACGCCGCGCACCTTCGACCGGCAGGCCAACGAGTGGAAGGACGGCGAGGCCCTGTTCCTGTCCTGCTCGGTCTGGCGGCAGGCTGCGGAGAACGTCGCGGAGTCCTTGCAGAAGGGCATGCGCGTCGTGGTGCAGGGCAACCTCCGCTCGCGTCAGTACGAGACCCGCGAGGGCGAGAAGCGCACCGTCTTCGAGATCCAGGTCGACGAGGTCGGTCCGTCGCTGAAGTACGCCACCGCCAAGGTGACGCGGACGCAGCGGTCGGGTGGCTCGTCGTACGGCGGCCAGCAAGGCGGCGGCCAGGGCGGTCCCTCCGACAACGACCCGTGGGCCACCCCGGCTCCGTCCTCGCAGGGCGCTCCGGCCGGTGGCTCGGGCAGCGCCTCGGGCGGTGCGCCGGCCAGCGACCCGTGGGCCACCCCGGGCGTCAGCACCGACGAGCCGCCCTTCTGAGCTGCCCACCCGACCGCTGGTCGAGGGCTCGCGCTGCGGGCGTCACGAGACCGAGGGCGCGACAACTGAATAACCAGTCCAAGCCCACCATTCCGGCTCAGCACACGTTGCGGCCGGGCTCACCTGAAAGGGAGCACCACAATGGCCAAGGCAGTCATGCGCAAGCCGAAGAAGAAGGTTTGCCAGTTCTGCAAGGAGAAGGCGACCGGTGTCGACTACAAGGACACCACGCTGCTCCGCAAGTTCATCTCCGACCGCGGCAAGATCCGCGCGCGTCGGGTGACCGGCAACTGCGTCCAGCACCAGCGCGACGTGGCGATCGCGGTGAAGAACGCCCGCGAGCTCGCGCTGCTGCCGTACACCTCGACCGGTCGCTGAGGAAGGTACGACGATGAAGATCATCCTGACCCAGGAGGTCACCGGCCTCGGGCAGCCCGGTGACGTGGTCGAGGTCAAGGACGGCTACGGCCGCAACTACCTCCTGCCCCGCGGCGTCGCGATCAGGTGGACCCGTGGCGGCGAGAAGACGGTCGAGTCGATCAAGAAGGCCCGGTCCTCACGTGCGGTCCGCGACCAGGAGCACGCCGACCAGATCAAGGGCAAGCTCGAGGCTGCCCCGGTCGACGTGAAGGTCAAGGCCGGCTCGGCCGGTCGCCTGTTCGGCGCCGTCACCACCATCGAGATCGCCGGCGCCCTCGCCGATGTCCTCGGTGAGGACGTCGACCGCCGCGCGATCGCCCTCGGCAACCCGATCAAGACGCTCGGCGCCCACTCGGTGTCCGTGCGCCTGCACGACGACGTCTCGGCGACAGTGTCGCTGAACGTCATCCCCGCCTGACGCGAGGTACCTCTCCACGACCCGCCCGGACCTCGGTTCTGGCGGGTCGTGGTGCGTCCGGGGGAAAACAAACTGGCATTGAGACGACGTCGACGTCCTGTCATGTGCGTCGCGTGTATGCCAGTTTGTTGCCGGTGCGCGAGCCACCGAACCTCCACAGAACGCCTCCGGGCGCCGACTCTCCACATCGGCTGCGGCCCGATCTGCGATGGGCGCGACGCGGAATCAGGCTCGGCCCGTGGATGCGCCCCTCTTCCTTCAAGGCCGAGCGCGCGGCAGGGCCTGGACGCGCGTTGGGTACGGCCTGCACGTGCCTGCACATGGCGACGCCGAGGCGCCGCTGCACGCCCTTGCGTCCCAGCTCCACAAGGGCTCAGGCTTCACACACCTGACTGGAGCCCGAGTCCGAGGATGGTGGCTGCCGCCGTTGCCGGCTGGGCTGCCGGAGTTCGCAGCTCAGAACAACCGAAACCGGCCCCGTCGACCGCAACTCCGGATCATTCGAACCACTCCCGAGCCAGAGATCACGTGGCTGCGAGGGCTGCCGATCGTGTCGGCACGGGACGTCCTTCTTGCCCTTGCTCGCCACTTCGCCCTGCTCGATGTGGTGGTCATGCTGGACGGCGCCATGCACCTGGGGTGCATCACGCAGGAGGAGCTGACCGAGGGCCTCAAAGGGCGACGGCACGGCGTCCGACGCCTCCGGGAGGCTGCCTCGCTCGCGGATGCTCGATCGGAGTCACCGTTCGAGACCCTGCTCCGGGTCCTCCATGCCGTCTGTGAAGTCGCGGTCATACCGCAGCACGAGTTGCGGGTTGCTGGTCAGCTGGTGGCGCGCGGCGACCTACGGATCGTCGGCACCCGTACCTTCCATGAGTACGACGGAGCCGGCCACCGCGATCGCGACCAGCACCGGTCGGACCTCCGGCGTGACCGTGACATCGCGGCGGCCGGGTGGCTACGCCGGGGCTATACGGACCTCGAGGTCCTGCGCCGTCCGGTCGAGATCCTGCGTGACGCCGATCGCACCCTCGGTCGGGAGCATGATCCATCACGGATCGACGCGTGGTACTCCCTGCTGAGGGAGTCCTGCTTCACCCCCGCGGGACAGGATCGGCTGCTCCGGCGGCTCGGGCTGTCCCAGGAACCCACTGGCTGATCCCGTGTCAGACCCCGACAAACTGGCATACAGGCGACGCAACTCGCGCTCCGCCCGTGTCACCTCTGTGCCAGTTAGTCACACGTCATAGTCCCAGGTCACCGCCGGTCGGCCGTGCGTGGCTCAGCCGCAGGCAGGGCCCAGGCGCGGCCGGCGTACCGGAAGAGCAGGACGATCAGAAACAGCAGGACCAGGCTGCCGGTCACACCGAGGGCGTCGTCCAGGGAGTCGAACCCGCCTCCCAGCACCACGGCGGGGAGGACACCGACCATGATCAGCAGCGTGCGTGCGGTCTGTAGCCAGGAGCGCGCGCCCTGGTCCCCGGCCACGCGAGCCTGTTGAGCAAGCGCATGCGCCAGGAGGATCACGGTGGCCAGCTCGGGCAGCCCGGCGGCCCAGGCCAGCGCCAGGTCGGTGACGTTGAGGGGGTCGCGGGCCGCGGGGAACCACACGACCACCGACACGACCAGGCTGAGCGTCGCCAGTGCCTGCAGCGCCCCGCGCGCAGGCACCGGTAGGGACGCCAGCCCGACCAGCACCAGAAGCCAGCCGACGGGGTCGGCCAGCAGGTCGTAGCCGTGGACCGGGGCGCCGAGCAGGACGATGACCAGCCCCATGGCCACGGCCTGCAGCGGCTTCACGTCGGTCAGGCTAACCGGCTCCTCTACCCCCTGTGCATGACCGGTGGATATCCCCCGTTCTGACCAGGGGTCGGGCGATGTGTCGACAAACCAACGTGCGAATCTCAGATGTCGACAAGGTGAACGAAGTCTTTGCCAAACTTTTCTCGCTGCACATCTGTGGAACTGCAAACACGCAGGTCAGACCCGTGATAGAGAGAAGTCAGCGGCGCTTGTCCACACGTTGTCCCGGGACCGGCCCACAGGTCGGGGCGTGTCATGCACCACCCGACCCAAGTTATCCCCAGCCCCTGTGGACAGGGCGCTTCCGGGGGCCTCCGCCCGACGCCTACATTCGCGCCTCGGTGGGTCTGCGGCAGCGGCCGGCCCCGGCGCGAGGCGATACGTCGCCGCTTGTCGGTGGTCGTCCCTAACGTCACTCCCGTCACATCCGTCGGGGCGCACGGGGCACCCCGCGGAGGCTGTTCGAAGGAGCGCTGGCGTGAGCATCACGGAGCAGGGGTCGTGGGACGTCCCGGGCATTCCGGACCCGCCGCGTGACAGCGTCGGGGACGACTGGGGTGACGGACCCGCGGCCTACCCGCCGGGGGAGCGGCCGAGCCGCCCCGGCGACCGTACGCCGCCGCAGGACAACGCCGCCGAGCAGAGCGTGCTCGGCTCGATGCTGCTGTCCAAGGACTCCATCGCCGACGTCAGCGAGGTGCTGCGCGGCGCGGATTTCTACCGGCCGGTCCACGAGGTCATCTTCGACGCGGTCATCGACCTCTACGGCCGTGGCGAGCCTGCCGACCCGGTGACGGTCGCCAACGAGCTGGGGCGGCGCGGCGAGCTCGCCCGCATCGGCGGTGCGCCGTACCTCCACACGCTCTCGGCCAACGTCCCGATCGCGGCGAACGCCGGCTACTACGCCGAGATCGTCCGCGAGAAGGCGATCCTGCGGCGGTTGGTCGACGCCGGCACCCGCATCGTCCAGATGGGTTACGCCGGCCAGGGTGTGGTCGACGACGTCGTCGACGCCGCGCAGGCCGAGGTCTACCAGGTCACCGACCGGCGTACCTCGGAGGACTACGCGCCGCTGAGCGACATCATGGACGGCGTCCTCGACGAGATCGAGGCGATCGGCAACCGCGACGCCGGGCTGTACGGCGTCCCCACCGGCTTCGCGGACCTCGACGACCTGACCAACGGTCTGCACAACGGTCAGATGGTGATCGTCGCGGCTCGTCCCGCGATCGGCAAAAGCACGTTGGCGCTGGACCTGTGCCGAGCGGCGTCGATCCAGAACAACATGACCTCCTGCTTCTTCAGCCTCGAGATGACGCGTTCGGAGATCACGATGCGTCTGCTCTCCGCCGAGGCGAAGGTGCCGCTGAACCACATCCGCAACGGCCAGATGAACGACGACGACTGGCAGAAGTTGGCCCGCAAGATGGCCGAGGTCTCGAGCGCCCCGCTGTTCATCGACGACTCACCCAACATGACGATGATGGAGATCCGCGCAAAGGCTCGCCGGCTCAAGCAGCGTCACGACCTGCGGCTGATCGTCATCGACTACATGCAGCTGATGACCTCGGGCCGGAAGGTCGAGAGCCGGCAGCTGGAGGTCTCGGAGTTCTCCCGTCAGATCAAGCTGCTGGCCAAGGAGCTCGAGGTGCCGATCATCGCGCTCTCCCAGCTCAACCGTGGGCCCGAGCAGCGCGGCGACAAGCGCCCGATGATGAGCGACCTGCGCGAGTCGGGCTCGCTCGAGCAGGACGCCGACATGGTGATCCTGCTCCACCGCGACGACGTCTACGAGAAGGAGTCGACCCGCCCCGGCGAGGCCGACCTGATCGTGGCCAAGCACCGCAACGGCCCCACCCGAGACATCGTGGTCGCGTTCCAGGGTCACTACTCCCGCTTCGTCGACATGGCCCACTGACGGCGCTCCGTCGTGGTCCTGGTCCATCGTGGCCAGCCCGACGTGGTCTCGCTTGCTCGTGACGGACGCCACAGCCGACGTTCCTTGACCTTGACCCAGCGTCAGGGTTCCACCCTGGCTACATGACAACAACGCACACCATTCAGGTGCAGGGCCTGGAGAAGTCGTACAAGGACCTGGACGTGCTGCGCGGCGTGGACTTCGACGTAGCGCGTGGCAGCATCTTCGCCCTGCTCGGCTCCAACGGCGCCGGCAAGACCACCCTGGTGAAGATCCTCGCCACGCTGCTCAAGGCCGACGCGGGGACGGCCAGCGTCGACGGTTACGACGTCGCCACGCAGCCGGCGGACGTGCGGGACTCCATCAGCCTCACCGGACAGTTCGCGGCCGTGGACGAGATCCTCAGCGGTCGGGAGAACCTCGTGCTCGTCGCCCGACTCCGGCACCTCGAGGACGCGGGCACCATCGCGGACGCCCTGCTGGAGCGTTTCTTGCTGACCGACGCGGCGGAGCGGAAGGTGTCGACGTACTCCGGGGGCATGCGTCGACGTCTCGACATCGCGATGAGCCTGATCGGCGATCCGCCGGTGATCTTCCTGGACGAGCCGACGACCGGCCTCGACCCGCAGGCGCGCAACGAGGTGTGGCAGGCCATCCAGGAGCTGGCCCGCCAGGGCACGACGGTGCTGCTCACCACCCAGTACCTGGACGAAGCCGAACAGCTCGCCGACCGGATCGCCATCCTCCACGAGGGCCGGATCATCGCGAACGGCACCCTCGCCGAGCTCAAGCAGCTCCTGCCGCCCGCCACGATCGAGTACGTCGAGAAGCAGCCGACCCTGGAGGACATCTTCATGGCGGTCATCGGCAACGACGACACCGCGGTCACGGCCGCTGCCGATGCCATCGACCACACCGAAGACTCACTCACGACCAAGGAAGCACGATGACCACGCACTACTTCGGCGACACCGCCGTCCTCACCGGACGGACCATGCGCCACGTCACCCGCAGCGTCGACACCATCATCACGACCGCGATCATGCCGATCGCCATCATGCTGCTGTTCGTCTACGTGTTCGGCGGCGCGATCGATACGGACTCGAGCAGCTACGTGAACTACATGCTGCCCGGGATCCTGCTGATCACGATCGCGTCCGGGATCGCCTACACGGCGGTCCGGCTCTTCACAGACCTGGAGAGCGGAATCTTCGAGCGCTTCCAGTCCATGCCGATCGCACGCGCGAGTGTGCTGTGGGCACACGTCCTCACGTCGCTGGCCGCCAATCTCGTCTCGCTCGTCATCGTCGTGGGCGTCGCGTTCCTGATGGGGTTCCGCTCGGGCGGGGGCGTGCTGGCGTGGCTCGCGGTCGCCGGCATCCTGGTCCTGTTCACCCTGGCGATGACGTGGATCGCGGTGATCGCGGGCCTGTCCGCGAGCACCGGGGAGGGCGCAGGCGCGTTCGCCTACCCGCTCATCTTCCTGCCGTTCATCAGCTCGGCGTTCGTGCCGACCGACACCATGCCCGGCCCGGTGCAGGTCTTCGCCGAGAACCAACCGGTGACGTCCATCGTCAACACGATCCGCGACCTGCTCACCCAGCAGCCGGTCGGCAACGAGATCTGGATCGCCCTCGCCTGGTGCGTCGGCATCCTCGTCGTGGCCTACGCCGTCGCGATGGCCACCTATCGCCGCAAGATCGCCTGAACCGCTCGAGTCCACACACACCGAAGGAGAAGACTGATGAGCAACTTCTGGACCAAGGTCATCGGAGAGAAGAAGGAATGGAGGAGCATGGAGGCGCGCGCCGCCGCGCTGCCACGCGACTACCGGATCGTGTACGGCGAGATCAAGCAGTACATGTTCACCTCCGGCGACGGCATGGACACCCTCACCGTCCTGAAGGACATACTCGACCTGTTCGAGACCAGTGCGGCCGAGGGCAAGGACGCCTTGCACGTCACCGGCGAGGACGTGGCCGCGTTCTGCGACGAGCGCCTGCGCGGCACTTCGTTCATGGACAAGTGGCGGGCATCGCTCAATCGCGACGTGGCGAAGAAGCTCGGACACGCCGGAACGCAAGGGTGAGCGGAGGAGCGATCACGCCATGCTGACGATCGGCGAGCTCGCGTCGTACGCCGGCGTCACGGTGCGCGCGGTCCGGCACTACCACGCCAAGGGGTTGCTTCCCGAGCCCGAGCGCGACCACTCCGGGTACCGGCGGTACGACGCCCGGGCCGTCGTCGAGCTGATCAAGATCCGAACGCTCGCCGAGGCTGGCGTGCCGTTGGCCAGGGTGCAGGAGCTGTTGGGGGCCGACGAGGAGGAGTTCGCGACGGCGGTGGCCGAGATCGACCGTCGGCTGCGCCGCGAGATTCGTGAACGCCAGGAGCACCGACGTCAGATCGCGAAGCTGGCCGCGGGCGACAGCCTCTCGGTTCCAGGCGAAGTGGTCGACTATCTCGATCAGATGCGCGCTCGGGGTGTGCCGGAAGCGTTGGTCGAGGGTGAGCGCGACGGCTGGATCCTGATGGCCGCCCGCTGGCCCGAGAAGATCCCCGAGCTCATGGTCGACAAGCTGACCCAGCTGGAGGATCCGAGGACGGTGCAGCTGTACCGGCTGATCGGCGAGCTCCTCGAGCTCGGCCCTGACGAGGAGCGGCTGAACGCCGTGGCCGACCTGATCGCCGAGATCGCCGAGCAAGCTGCTGAGCGCGGTGACCTCGACCGACAGAACGAGGAGATGGACGACGACGCGTTCGTCGCTCTCATCGACTCGTTCGCCTCCAACTCCCATCCGTTGGTCGAGCGGCTCCAGGAGCTGATGGCCGAACGCGGCTGGTCAGGGTGGAGCCGGATGGAGAGGGCGGACGACCGCTCCGGGGGCACCACGTCATGACGACCCTGACCCGGCTCGACCGACTGACCAGACGCGAGAAGGAGGTGCTCGCGCTGATGGCCGAGGGCAGGTCCAACGGCGCCATCGGGGAGCAGCTCACCGTGGAGGTGAAGACGGTGGAGGCCCACATCAGCCGCGTCTTCACCAAGCTCGGTCTGACCGAGGTCACCGGGGAGAACCGCCGCGTCCTGGCCGTCCTTACGTATCTGCGCCGGGGTTGAGGCAGCCGCGGGATCAGCGGTACGGCGTGGTCTTGACCAGCTTGATGGCGCGCTTCTTCACGAACGGCTGGCTGCCGACGTGGTGGAGCCACGGGCGGCCGAACCAGAAGTAGGCGTCGACGTACTTCAAGGCCTGCTGGGCCGTGGTCGCGGGGAGGTGCCAGCGGTCCGCGGCGACGTCCGTCGTCGGCGGGATGCCGAGGGTCTCGCAGGTCACCTTCGCGGGGGTGGTCGCCGAGTCGCACACCACGGGATTGACGGGGTCCGGGCCGGTGTACTGCCCGAACTTGAACGGGTGCCCGTTGTTGCTGGTGTTGATGACGGCCTTGCGTCCGGTGAAGCCCTTGGCGTCGAGGGCCTTGATGATCGCGACAGCGCGGTCGACCTCGTCGGGGATCGAGTCGTAGTGGGTGCCGTTGAGGGCGAATCCGTGGGCGTACTGGATGCCGCCGCGCACCAGGATCTTCACCGCGGCCGTCACGCCGCCATTCGGGCCGAACATCGGCCAGTCGGCGGCGCCTGCCTCGATGTAGACGCTGGTGTGGGGCTGCGCGGAGAGCACGCGGGCGGCGTACGCGACGAGGTTGGACGGCACCTTCGACCCGTTCGGCGCGCAGAGCGCGAACGGCCCGTCGGGCTGGAGGACGATCGCCGTCGGGGTGTTGCCGACAGCCCCGGCGAACCGGTCGATCCACTGCTTGTACGACGCGCGCTCGGCCTTGGTTGGCAGCCGGCTGCAGGCCTCGTGCTCCCACGGGACGACCCGGAAGATCGCCATCTGCACCAGCGCGTCCGGGTTCCCGTCCTGCGAGTTCTGGATGTAGTCGTGGACCTGCTGAGCGATCTTGTCGTTGGGGTTCCAATGACCGAACCAGTGGTCCTTGGGCTTCATCGCGATGTACGCGAGGTGCTTCTTCGCATCGCCATCGGCGTTCGACCACGCCACCCACGACGGCTCCATCTTCCCCTGGTAGGCACCCCACGGGTGTCCGATCAGGGGGTTGCCCTCGGAGCCAGCGGGTGTCGCGACGGAGGCGTTGACGGCGGGCCGGTGCACGGCGTCCGCCGGCGGCGCGAGAAGCGCGGTGGCGGTGGCCGCGAGGACGGCCAGGGCGGCGAGAAGCTTCGGCATGGGGGGCTTTCGGTCAGGCGTACGGCGTACCCCCCACGACTCATTAGACCGGTATCGCCGGCTTGTGCGGGCGATTTCGGCAGATTCGTGGACTGCCCGATGGCGGTCAGATGATGTCGCGCAGGTCGAGCGCGGCGAGACGCTCGGGGTCGGCGAGGATGTTGATCTCGACGATCCGGCCCCCACGGATCACCGGGCTGAACACCGACACGGGGCGGCCGTCCTTGATGCCGATCATGCCGACCGCACCGTTGACGAGCACCATGATCTGCGTCGGCTCGTGACCGGAACGCCGGAAGGCGGTGGCTTGGGAGGCCACCTCGACGGCGCCGCGGATGACGACTGAGGGGCCGCTCGCGCCGGAGTCGGCGCGGAGCGTGACGTCCGGATCGAGCACCGCCACGAGCGCCTCGAAGTCACCGTCCTGTGCAGCGGTCGTGAAGGCGTTCAGGACGCGTCGTTGGGTGGCCAGGTCGGCGACCGGCGGCGGAGTGGCCCGGACCCGGCGGCGGGCTCGGCTGGCCATCTGCGTGGCCGCGGCCGGCGTACTGCCCACGATCTCGCCGATCTGGTCGAACGGGACGCCGAACATGTCGTGCAGCACGAACGCCATCCGCTCGCGCGGGTTCAGCGCGTCGAGGACGACGAGGAGCGCCAAGGTCACCTCGTCCGCCTGCTCGGCCGCCGCCTCGGGATCTGCTTCCAGCCGGGTCACGACGGGATCAGGCACGTGCGCGTCCAGCGACTCCTCTCGGCGTGACTTGCGTGAGCGGAGCAGGTCGAGGCAGATGCGGCTGACCACGGTGGTGAGCCATCCGCGGAGGTTGGCGACGTCGCTGGTGTCCGAGCGGGCCAGCCGCAGCCACGCCTCCTGGACTGCGTCGTCGGCTTCGGCCATCGACCCGAGCATGCGGTAGGCCACTCCGCGCAGGTGGGTGCGATGCTCCTCGAACTGTTCGGCCAGCCGGTCCTGGGTTTGCACTGTCAGGTTCCTCCTTCGAGTTCCGTCTACCCAGATGACGAAGAGAACGAGATCGACATGACAGGAGAGTGATCATGGAAGCACGGATGACGAATCCGGTCTTCGTCGCCCCGGCCGCTTTGAAGGCGCTCACGGCATACAGCCGCGCGGGTGAGGGGCTCGGGGTCCCGGCCGAGACGCTGGAGATGGTGCACCTGCGAGCCAGCCAGATCAACGGGTGCAGCGTGTGCGTGCAGCTCCACTCGAACAACCTGAAGAAGGAAGGCATCAGCGACGAGCGGCTGTTCGCGGTGGCGGCCTGGCGCGACGCGCCGTACTTCACCGATGCCGAGCGCACCGCCCTCGAGCTGACCGAGCTCGTGACGCGTGTCGCCGACCGTGGCGACCCCGTCCCCGACGCGGTGTGGGAGAACGCCGCGCGTCACTACGACGAGCAGGGACTGACCGCTCTGCTGATCGCGATCACCTCGATCAACGTGTGGAACCGGCTGAACGCCGCGACCCGGCAGGTAGCGGGCGACTGGAAGCCGTGATCAGACTCGAGGCATGAACGAGATTCCACCCCAGACCGCCGCCGGCAAGGTGCTGCTCCACTTCGCCGTGTCCCTGGACGGGTTCGTGGCCGGGCCCGGCCACTCCATGGACTTCATGGAGCGGGCGACCAACCCGCCCGGGCTCATCCATCAGTACGTCGAGACGACAGGAGCGGTCCTCGCCGGCCGGGACGGCTTCGACAGCGCGATCGGTGACTCCCGGCCGTACGGAGGGGCCTGGCAGGGGCCGATCTTCGTCCTCACCCACCACCCCGAGGACGCTCGACCGACTTCTGACATCACGTTCCTCTCGTGCCCGGTCGACGAGGCCGTCCGGATCGCGCTCGAGGCCGCCGGAGGGAAGAACGTCGAGGTGTTCTCGCCGACGATCGGCCGGCAGCTCCTGTGGCTCGGCCTGATCGACGAGATCGAGCTCCACTACGTGCCGGTGCTGCTGGGCGACGGGATCCGGCTGTACGACGCCCCGGGCGGCGAGCCGATCCATCTCCTCCGCGACGCGGCCGAGCCGACCCAGTCGGTCCGGGTCCGGTACTACCCATCGCGCAGCGCGGGCGCCTGATCACGGGACGTCGTCGTCTGTCATCCGTTGCCTACCGAGCAACGCCTGGACGTCGATCTCGACGGTCACCGGGTCGCCCCACCGCTCACCGCGGCCGGCGATGAGAAGCTGGCGGCGTGACCTCGTCGCCGGACCTCCCGTTCGTCGACGAGTACTCCCGCGCCGTGGCCGCAGCACCGGAGCTGACGTGGGCGGCACTCGACGGCTACGTCGAGAGGCTGACGACGTCGTCACACGGTCTGCTGTTCCGACTGCTCGGGACGGTGCCGCGGAGCGGCTTCGAGGTCGTCGGGACCGAGCCGCCGCGCGAGATCGTATTGGGCGGTCGGCACCGCTTCTCGACGTACCGGCTGGTCTTCCGCGTCGACCACGAGGGCGCCGGCTCACGGCTCCGCGCCCGGACGTACGCCGTGTTCCCCGGTGTCCGCGGCCGCGTCTACCGCTCGGCCCTGATGCTCAGCACGGGACACCGCCGGGCGACGGAGAACATGCTGGCGAATGTGGCTCGACGCGCCGAGGCCTGATCCGCGGTCATCGCACGGCGTACGGAGGGCCTGGAGGACGAGGTCCTCCGGGCCCTTCGCGCTGACTCTCGGTCAGCTCTCCCACGGTCAGCTCTCCCACGGTCAGCTCTGGTGCTGTGTTGGGCTACTGACCGCTCACCGAGCCTGACCATCCTGTTGACCGCAAGTCACGGCTGGCAGGCTGCCTGCACGTCGAACGACTCGTTGGCGATGGCCCGCGTGCCCTTGGTGATCCCCTGGGCGCGGATACCGACGCCGTACTCGGCGAACGCACTCCACACCATGCACGCGCGGCTGATGTTGCCCGACGCGGCCAGACCATCGAGGATGCCGTTTCGCATGTCCTCGTAAGCCCGTTGTCTCGGCGTGTAGTTCATGCCGTCCACCAGGTCGGCGAGCAGCACGCTCTTCTCCGACACGGGGATCAACGCAGCCCGAGAAGGCTCACTCGCGGATCCGGTGGACCCGGGCGACGCCGGCGCCGCCGAGCTTGGTGTCGATCTCGGCCATCGGTCCACCCTTGAGCTTGAGCAGCCAGACCGCCAGGTCGTCCGCCCGGACCGAGCCCCAGCGGGAGAGCACGATCAGCAGTCTCTTCTGACCGGACCTGCGCTCGAACGGGTTCATCCGCTCGCCGGACAGTGGCGCGTAGAAGATCGTGAGCCGTTGGCGCGAAGTGCCCACCGCGACGAAACGGTCGAATGCGATGGTCGCCGCGCTCCCCCGCCGTACGCCGTCGCGGGTGACGATCAGCCGGCCACTCAACCGACCACCGAAGACCACCTCGCCGTCGCTCGCGAGCCGTCCCTGCCAGTCGAATGATCCCTGCGTGGCCATGGACCGATCCTGCCCCAGCCGGGCCGCGGACAGCAGAAGAGCCGGCCGCGGGGTTCGCGGCCGGCTCTAGCTGGTGGAGGGGTTGGATGGCGGACAGTCGGAGGCCTTCACCTCAGCGGCCGCGGCGGTTGAGCAGGTAGTCGTCGTACGGCGGAACCCGGAGCAGTGCACGGTGAGCGGCCACCTGGTCGCCCCACGCGTAGCGAGCGAAGGCACGCAGCCGCTGGATCTTCGAGGTCTTCTGTGTCGTGGTCATGCGTCTATGATCCCCGCTCCGATTGTTCAGCACAAGCGAATGTTCCTTACGCAAACAGTAGCGATGCTGTATGGTTGAGGCCATGATCGACGTCCAGCGTTTACGCGTGTTCCGCGCCGTCGTGGCCAGTGGATCGGTCCAAGCCGCGGCCGACCATCTCGGTTACACACCGTCGGCCGTGAGCCAGCAGATCTCGGCGTTGCAACGCGAGACCGGCCTCGTGCTCTTCGAGAAGGCCGGACGCGGCATCGCCCCCACGGCCACCGCCAAGGTCCTCGCGGCCGAGAGCGAAGACCTGATGGAGAGCCTGAACCGGCTCGGAGGCTTGGTCGACCACCTCCGTGACGGCCGCACCGGAAGCCTGACGATCGGTGCGTTCTCGTCGGCCGCGCAGTTCTGGCTGCCGGAGGTCGCCAAGGGGCTGCGCCGCGAGTTCCCCGACCTGGTGCTCGACCTCAGCCTGAACGAGCTCGGACCCGAGCCCGCCACCCCGAGCCGCCGCGACCTCGACATCACCACGGAGGACGCCGACGCGGACGGCATCGAGCGACCCGGCCACAGTCGGCACGTGCTGGCCGAGGAGACCTACCGCGTGGTCGCGCCACGGGGCCACGAGCTGCTCGAGGAGTGGGACCGGCAGGTCCCGATGGGAGCGCTGGCCGGTCAGGCGTTGATCGACAACGACTACCACGGCAACTCCTGCACGAGGATCATCCGCAACGCCTGCCGGGCAGCGGGGTTCGCTCCGCGCTATGTCGCCCGTTCCGAGGACCATCACACCGCGCTGGCGTTCGTGGCGGCCGGCGTCGGCGTGACGATCGTGCCGGGACTGGCCGTCCCGGAGTCGATGCCCGGGGTCGACAGCCGCGAGCTCGTCAACCCGTCCCCGCGGCGCCGGATCGTGGTCCACGTCCGCGACGGGGCCGCGGACACCCCACCGGTCGTCCGTGCACTGGAGCTCCTCGCGGAGGCCGTCGCGAAGCGGGCTGATCGCCGGGTCGCACACTGAAGTTTCTCCCACTTTCTGACAACCTGCCCGACGCGGGCGGAGTTGGTAGGGGTGTGGCACGAGGAGCGCGATGATCGGTTCGCGGCGTGAGCAGCGCTCGTTCGATGCGTTCGTGGCGGGCGCGTCCGGGCGGCTGATGCGCACGGCGTACCTCCTCAGCGGTGACAGCGGCCATGCCGAGGACCTCGTGCAGGCGACGTTGCTGCGGACGGCGCGACGATGGCACCGGGCGCGGCAGCAGCCGGAGGCGTACGCCCGCCGAGTGCTGGTGAACCTCGCCAAGGACCGGTGGAGGTCGCTACGTCGGCGGGTGGACGAGGTGGCGGTCGTGACCGACGTCGTCGTACCCGAGGACGACACCGTGCCCGAGGACGACGCCGTGCTCGAGCGTCATCATCTGCTCGCCGCGATGCGTGAGCTGCCCGCTGGGCAGCGCGCGGTGCTCGTCCTGCGGTTCTTCGACGACCTGTCCGTCGCCGAGACCGCGGCTGCGCTCGACTGCTCGGAAGGCACCGTCAAGTCGCAGACCTCGCGCGCCTTGGACCGGATGAGGCGCGTGCTCGACCCAGACATGATGCAGGAGAGGACGAACGCCGATGTTGACCGATGAGGAGCTGAGCACGCGGCTGGGCACCGCGTTCCACGAGAGCATCCCCGACCTGACGTACGCCGGAGCCGTGCCACAGGTGCGCACGCGCGGCACCGGACTCGCCGCGACGTCCGTGCTGGCCGCGGCGGCCGCGCTGGCATTGACGCCGGCCGCGTTGCAGCGGGGTGACGACCGCCCGTCCAGCACGTTGCCCAGCGCCAGCCCCGGGGCACACCGATCGTCACCGGCTGGGCGTATCCACGTGCACACGCTCGACCTCGGCGGACTCCGTCTCAGCTTCGCCGCGGGCGACGGAGACCCGAGCGACATCTACTTCATCCTCGACCCCGACGCCACGGTGCCGCCCAACGCGGAGAAGCTCGACCTCGGCCTCCCGTACGACGTGTGGTTCGTCGACAACCCCGTGAGTGGCCAGCCGCAGATCTATATCGGACACCGCACCTGTCCCGACACGGCGGAGGGCTGCAACGGTGAGCCGCCCCGACTCGAGCTGTTCGGGATCCTGGCCCCCGGGTGGACCCGCGAGCAGCTGATCTACCTGGTCGAGCACCCGCTCTCCGAGCAGACCAGCCCGGAGCATGGGAAGCAGTCCCTGACCTACCGACACTGAGCCCACCACATCGGCTCAGACATCGGTCAGGCGGCGGCCTCCTCCAGCACCGCGTCGTCGTTCGTGGAGATCGGTGCCGCGGACTCGCGGGTCGCCCGGGCGACGAGCACCAGGACGACGAGCATCACGGCGACCCCGACCAGTCCGGCGACGTGGAACGCGTCGGTGAACGCGTCCTTGACCGAGGCCAGCAGCACCGGGTCGTGCCGTCCCTCACGGACGCCGTCGATCACGCTCTGGTCGGCGCTCGTGCCGGGGAGCCCGAGGCGGGCGCGGTAGACCACGGTTCCGAGCGAGCCGAGCACGGTCAGCCCGAGCGCGATGCCGAGCTCGTTCGACAGCTGGGCCAGCGAAGCGCTCGAGGCCGCCCGCTCCGGCGGGGCCGCGCTCATCACGCCGTCCATCAGCATCGGGAAGGCGGCACCGATCCCGAAGGTGGCCAGGCTGGCGCCGATCGCGACGACCGGGCGGCCGGCGGCGGACACCGGCGCGACGGCGTACAGGACGAAGCCGGCGACCATCGCCGTCATCATCGAGACCACGACGGTGCGCTGGGGGAAGCGGCGGTTCAGCCAGGGGCCGATGTTCGCGGCAGCGATCATCGACACCATCATCGGCAGCATCCACCAGGCGGCACCGAGCGGGGACAGGCCCTGGACCTCCTGGAGGTACAGGTTGAAGAACAGTGACGTCCCACCCATCAGGAGCGCGGTCAGGAACAAGGCGGCGAGGGTACGGCGTACGCGCGGGCGTGCGATCAGGCCCAGGTCGAGCAGCGGGTTCGCAACCGTGGCCTGGCGGCGCAGGAAGACGGCTCCGAACACCACACCGAGGACGAGCGTGACCAGCACGGGGGAGTCGAAGCCGGTAGCGACGGCGCGCTTGAGGGCGAAGACCAGGCTCAGCACGGAGACGACGGAGAGTGCGGCGCTGGTGAGGTCGAGCGAGGCCGGCACCTCGGCGCGGGACTCCGGGATGAGTCGCGGGACGACCACGATGGTCACGGCCATCACCGGCACGCCCATCAGGAAGACCGAACCCCACCAGAAGTGGGCGAGCAGCAGGCCGCCGACGAACGGCGCGATGGCCATCCCGCCCAGGAACACCGTCATCATCGCGCCCATGGCCTGGATGCGCGCCTTCTCGTCGGTGAACAGCACGCCGAGCAGAGCCATCGACGACGGCAGGATCGCCGAGCCGGCCAGGCCCATCACTCCGCGAGCCGCGATGACCAGCTCCGGGGTGGTGGCGAACGCGCCGATACCCGAGGCCGCGGCGAAGATCGCCGCGCAGATCAGGATCATCCGGCGCCGGCCGATGCGGTCGGCGACCGCGCCGGCGGTGAGCATCGCGCCGGCGACCATGAAGTTGTAGATGTCCGTCATCCAGAGCAGTTCGGTGGGGCCGGCGTGCAGCTCGCGGCCCATGGTCGGCAGAGCGACAGCGAGCACGGAGATGTCGACCGCGACCAGCAGTGTGGGCAGCGCCAGCACGGCAAGCGCGAGGAGGGCTCGGGTCCGGCTCGGGTTCGTGTCGGTGGTCATCAAGGCTCCTGGGTGAGTGTCGGTTCGCCCGTACGTCGCACGGGGCGGCCGGCTTTCGACACGGCCACAGAAGTTCTTTGCGCAGGCCACCGTCGCGGGGCGCGGCTCGGCAAAGAATCCGAAATTCCGGTACGCCGAGGGTCGCGGTGGCGCAGCATGATCGCGCAACACGTCCGCCACAGCCAGCCGATCCCCGGCCCGGCCAGCGGTGCGTCGTACGGGGGGTTGAGTACCGGACCTCAGCCTTCGAAACAGATCGGGCCCGTCCCCTGGGGGGACGGGCCCGACGCTGTCTCGTCGCGCGAGTCGCTGGTCGGTCAGCCGGCCAGGACCAGGTCGTCCCGGGTGGTCTCCGGCTGTGCCTGGTGCGCCCGGCGCAGGGCGGCGTAAGCCGCCGCTCCGCCGGCCAGCACCAGAACCGCCGCGAGCACCAGGCCCGTGCGGTAGCCGGTCAGGTAGGCGTCGACCGGGGTGTGGCCCGCGGCCAGAGCGTCAGCCTGGCGGCTGGTCAGCACCGCACCGATCACGGTGATCCCGAGCAGGCCCGCCACCTCACGCGAGGCGTTGAAGACTGCCGAGGCCACGCCGGCCTGGCCGGTCGGCATCACGCCGAGGACCGTCGCGGTGAGCGGGATCGTCAGGCCGCCACCGATGCCGATCACCGCGAAGCTCGGCATCAGCGACAGGAAGGTGGCGTCCTTGCCGAGCAGGGCGGTCGAGGCGATCCCGAGCCCCATCGCCACCATCCCCAGCGACGTGGAGCGGTACGCACCGAACCGCGCCGCCACGCGGTCGGAGATCACGGCCGAGACCGCCATCAGCACGGCCATCGGCACGAACGCGGTCCCCGCCTTGGTCGGAGAGAAGCCGAGCACGCCCTGCAGGTAGAGCGAGGTGAAGAAGTAGATCCCGAACAGTCCGAACGCCCACAGCATCAGGGCCGCGATCCCGCCGGTGAACTCGCGGCGGGCGAACAGGCTGACGTCGACCATCGGCTGCTCGCTGCGACGCTCGACGGCGATGAAGGCCAGAGCACTGACGGCGGCGAGGGAGAAGGCACCGAGAATGCTGCCCGAGGTCCAGCCGCGGTCGTGGCCCTCGATCAGGGCCCAGGTGAGCGCGAACAGCGAGATGGTGGACAGGGCCAGTCCCGGCAGGTCGAGCCGGCGTGCCTCGTCCTCGCGGGACTCGCTGATGGCCCAGGCTCCGAGCGCCATCGTGCCGATGCCGATCGGCACGTTGATCCAGAAGATCCACTCCCAGGAGACGTGCTGGGTGAGCAGCCCGCCCAGGACCGGGCCGACCGCCAGCGCCAAGGCGCCGACTCCGCCCCAGATCCCCACGGCGGCGTTGCGCTCGCGCGGGTCGGTGAAGGTGGCACTGATGATGGCGAGCGTTGTCGGAGTCACGGCTGCCGCTCCGATGCCCTGCAGGGCGCGAGCCGCGATCAGGGTTGTGGCGCCGCCGGCGAACCCGGCGAGGAGCGAGGACACCGTGAAGACGGCCAGGCCGATCAGGAAGAGCCGGCGTCGCCCGTATGCGTCGGCCAGTCGTCCGCCGGCGAGCAGCAGGCCGGCGAAGGTGAGGATGTAGCCGCTCACGACCCACTCGATGCCGGCGGTGGAGAGCCCCAGCTCCCGCTGGATGTCGGGGATCGCCACGTTGACGATGTTGTTGTCGAGGTAGGTCATGAAGGTGGCCAGTCCCACCGCCACGAGCGTCCATCTGTTCCGGTTCATGCCAGGTCTCCTATACGTCGTACATGTATGACGTACAGGAAACCTTGTACGACGTATAGGTGTCAAGCCTTATGGTGTATAGTTCTCGCCATGACCCCACGGACCGCTACCGCGACGGCAGCCAGGACCGCTGGCAAGGGTGACCTCAGCCGCGCTTCGATCGTCGAGCGGGCGCTCACCGTGATGGACGCCGAGGGCCCCGATGCGGTGACGATCCGACGCATCGCGCAGGAGTTCGGTGTCACTCCGATGGCGCTCTACTGGCACGTGGCGAACAAGGATGAGCTGCTCGCGGCCATGGGTGACGCGCTGCTCGCGAACGTGACGCCGCCGCCTGCGACCGGCTCCTGGTCGGTGCAGCTCCGTGGGGTGGTGGAGACGCTGATCGACAACCTCTCGCAGCACCCGGCAGCCGCTGCGCTGGTGTTCCCCCGGATCCTGGTCACCGAGCCGGGTTTGCGCCTCACCGAGTTCACGCTCACGCTGCTCGAGGAGGCCGGTCTCACCCGCGAGCAGGCCGCCGACCTCGCCCGGATGGGGCTCCAGACGGCGATGATGCTGGTCACCCAGAAGCCCGGCGCCGAGAGCCAGGCGGCCCGGGAGGAGCGCGACGCCCTTCAGGCCGAGAAGCGCGCCCACGTCGAGAACCTGCCGGCCGACCTCTACCCCCACGTCCGCGCCGCCGCCGAGCCGCTGACCGACTGCGACGACGACGACGCGTACTACGCCTTCGGCGTCGACCTCTACATCGAGGGCGCTCTGGCCTTGATGCGTCGGGTGAAGCGCGAGCGCTGAGTAGACGGGGGAATCCCGGGCGACAAACGTCGTCCGGTCGGGGATGCTGACGCATCGTGCGACGTCTGCTGCCGTCCGTGCTGCGCGAGGAGCCGCAGTACCGGCTGCTCTTCGGCAGCCAGGTGCTCAGCGTCCTCGGCGACCGGGTCACCAGCGTGGCCCTGCCGTTCGCGGTCCTCTCCGTCGGCGGTGACGTTCGCAGTGTCGCCCTCACGTCGACCGCCCAGTTCCTGCCGTTCGTGCTCCTGGCCATCCCCGCAGGCGTCTGGGCGGACCGGTGGGACCGCAAGCGGATCCTGATCGCCTCGGACCTCGTCCGGCTGGTGACGCAGACGATCGCCGCGGTGCTGCTGCTCAGTGGCAACGCGGAGGTCGCCCAGTTGGCCGTGCTCGCAGCGGTGTTCGGGTCCGCCGACGCGTTCTTCGCGCCGGCGTTCAGCGGGCTGCTGCCGACCACGGTCAGCCCGGGCAACCTGCAGCCGGCGAACGCCCTGCGCGGGCTGACGTTCTCGCTCGCGAACGTCGCGGGCCCGGTGGTGGCCGGCGTCCTCATCGGGTTCGCGGGCGGGCCGGGCGCAGCACTCGTCTTCGATGCTGCGACGTTTCTGGCGTCGGTCCTGCTGCTGCTCCCGCTGCGTCCGGCGGTGGTGGACCAGGTGGCCGCGGACGACGAGCAGCCCCACGCGTCGTTCCGCACGTCACTCCGGGAGGGCTGGGAGGAGGTCCGGTCGCGCACCTGGGTGCTCGGCTACCTCGGCGGCTTCGCCGTCTACCACGCCGTCGTGCTGCCCGCGATCTTCGTCGTCGGGCCCGTCCTGATGGCGGACCACTACGACGGCGCCCGGTCGTGGGCGGTGGTGACCGCGCTCTTCGGCATCGGCAACATCCTCGGCGACGTGCTGCTCCTGCTGTGGCGACCGGCGTACGCGCTCCGGGTCGGAGCGCTGATGCTGGTGGGCTCGTCATGCCAGGCCGCGATCATCGGGAGCCACCTTCCGGTGTGGGGGATCGGCCTGCTCGAGCTGCTGACCGGCATTTGCGTGACCGGGATGTTCACGCTCTGGGAGACCTCGCTCGGCGAGCACATCCCGACCCGCTCGCTGTCGCGGGTGTCCAGCTACGACTACCTGTCGAGCACCGGGATGATCCCCCTCGGCAACGTCCTGGTGGGTGGCCTCGCCGTGCTGCTGGGCATCTACCCGACGCTGGTGGTGATGACGGTCGTCGGCATCGGCGCGGCGCTGGTGGTGGTGTCGATCCCCGCCGTCCGCCACCTGCCTCGGGGCCCCGTCACCGCGACTGTCGGTGGGATCACCTAGCGTCGCGGAGCATGGACATCATCCTGATCCCGGGCCTCTGGTTGACCGCCCGATCGTGGGACGACGTCGTCCCACGATTGGAGGAGGCCGGACACACCGCTCACGCGCTCACCCTCCCGGGCATGGAGTCGGTCGATGCGGACAGAGCGGGGGTCACCCGGCAGGACCACGTCGACGCCGTCCTGGACGCGATCGACGCGGTCGACGGTGACACGAAGGTGCTGCTGGTCGGTCACTCCATGGGAGGGGTGCTGGCATGGGCCGCCGCCGACGCGCGCCTCGACCGGGTCGCGGGCGTGGTTTTCCTGGCCAGCGAGCCCGGCATTCCCGAGCAGTCGGAGTCGATGTTCCCGGTCGACGGTGACGACGTGCCGTTGCCGGCGTGGGAATTCTTCGACGACGAGATGGTCGAGGACCTCGACGACGGCCTCCGTGCGCGCATCCGCGAGGACTCCGTGCCCTCGCCGCGGCGCGCGGTGACGGACGGGCTCGAGTTCGGGCAAGACGCCCTCCACGACGTCCCGGTCACGATGGTCACCGCGGAGTACGACGAGGCCCAGCTGCGGAAGTGGATGGAGGCCGACGAGTCCGGCACCGAGGAGATCGCCCAGCTGCGCAACGCCGAGTGGATCGACCTGCACTCCGGCCACTGGCCGCAGTACAGCCGGGTCGACGATGCGGCTCGGGTCATCGTCGAGGCGGCGGTTCGGATCTGAGCGGCGGTCGCGCCTTCAGCACGGCGCGCGGAACAGACCGGCAGCGAGTCGACTGTCCGACGCCAGCGCGAGCACCTCGTCACCGGCCGCCAGAGTGGTGTTTCCCCGCACTTGCACCATCCGGCCGGCCCTGCTCACGACGCTCACCCACACGTCCTCGTCCATCGGCAGGTCGCGCAGGGTCGCGCCGTCGGCCGGCGACCCAGGCTCGACGACGTAGCGATGCAGTCCATCGGGCTGGTCGCGGAACCGCATCCCCATCGCCCATGGCTCGGGCTCGATCACGCGCATCGGCACCTGCCAGTTCCTCGCGAGCGTGGGCACGAGCCCGCCCTGCACCACGACGGAGACCAGCACGACGACGAAGATCACGGCGTACAGCTGGTCGGCGTCCGCGACGCCTTCGGCCACGATGTACGTGCCCAGCAGGATCGGGACCACGCCCTTGAGGCCGGACCAGAGCACGAAGAGCCGTTCGCCGCGCCGCAGCCGCACGGGGATGAGCACTATTCCGACCAGCACCGGCCGGACGACCAGGATCAGCACGGCCGCGAGTCCGAGAGCGGTCGCTCCCGGCGCATCCTGGAACGCGGTCGAGAGCGGGATCGACAGGCCCAGCAGGGTGAACGCCACGATCTCGGCCAGGCTCGCGAGTCCGGACGCAAAGTGTTCGATCTCCCGCTTGTACGGCGCGCGGGTGTCGCCGACCAGGATCCCGGTGAGCAGCACCGCCAGGAAGCCGGACCCGTGGGCCGCGGTGGTCACGCCGTAGAGGAGCAGGACGAACGCCATCGCGCGCAGCGGGTAGAGCGCCTCGTTGGGCATCGGCAGGTGACGCAGCAGCCAGCGCAGTCCGTGGCCGCCCGCCACGCCGAACACGATACCGATGACCATCTGCAGGAGGAACTCGCCAGCGCCGTGGACGACAGCACCGACGCCACCGCCGGTCGAACCGAGGATCGCGATCATCAGGGCGATGCCGACAGGGTCGTTGGCACCCGCCTCTCCTTCCAGGAGAGTGCCTGAGCGTCCGGTCACCTCGCGCCGTCCCAGCACCGAGAAGACCGTGGCCGGATCGGTGGGGGCAAGGGCCGTCCCGAGCAGGAGCGCTGGCCGCCAGTCGAATCCGAACGCGTAGTGAGCGGCGGCGGCCAGCCCGGCCGCGGTGACGAAGGTTCCCACGACGCCGAGCCAGAGCACTGGACCGGCGACGGGACGGAAGCGGGCTAGTCCGATGTGCATCCCACCGTCGAACAGGATGACGACGAGCGCCACGGTCACGATCCGCTGGTCGAGCTCGATGCCGAATCTGCCGAGACCAGGGAACACGTCAACGGCGATCGAGGCCGCGACCAGGAAAAGGGCGGGGCTGGGGATCTGCGTGAGCGCCGTGAGTCGGCTCGACCCGACTGCCAGGAGCAGCGCCACAGACGCGATGACGACGATCACGGCGAACGGGATCACGTCGTGCATCGGGTCTCCGGGGGTCGTCGAACGGTCCGCCGACCAGACTTCCCGGCACTCCTGAAGACAGAGCCTAGCGTCGAGCGGCCCGGTCGGATCTCCTGATCACGAATGATCGACACATCGGGTCGCCCAGGGCCGGGCCTCGAGCCGACCCTGGGGGATGGGTTCGTCGCAGACCTCGCAGGTGCCATAGGTCCCGTCCGCCACGCGCTGCCGCGCGCGGCGTACCCCGTCGAGCATGGCGAGCAGGTGCTCCTGGGCCGACACCGCGGCCAGCCGGTCGACGGCCATCGACGTGCCCTCGCCGATGCGCTTGCCGAAGGAGATCGTGCCGACCTCGTCCGGCGGCCTGGTCAGCTCGGCGAGCTCGGCCACCAGCTTCTCCTCGCGCTCGGCGAGAACTCGGCCGGCTTGCTCGTTCATCGGACCAGCCTAGGCCGGGCACCATGACCCGACCCGGGCGCGAGGAGGCGACCGCGGGGCTAGCCTGGCCGCGTGAGCCGAGATCCCGCCCAGCCCTGCTCCTTGGTGGCGGCCGTCGATTTGACCGAATCCGACCCCACCCCGGGCATGCGCCGTCAGCTCGCGATGCACCGCGAGGGGATGTGGACCGGCACCGTCGACACCGAGCCGAACGCGACGTCAGGGTGGCACCACCACGGTGAGTACGAGACGACGCTCTACATCGTGAGCGGCAGGATGCGGATGGAGTCGGGTCCCGGCGGGAGAGACGTGGTCGAGGCCGGGCCTGGCGACTTCCTGCGGGTTCCGGCAGGGGCAGTCCATCGCGAGTCCAACCCGTCGGGCGAGCCCGGCCGGGCGGTGATCGTCCGCTGCGGCACGGGCGAGCCGACGTACAACGTCGACGGACCGGCGGACTAGGTGGACCCACTCGGCACGCTCGACTTCATCTACTGCCCGAGCAACGACGCCGCTGCCGACCTCACCTATTGGAGCCAGCGGCTGGGGGCCACCAGCGTGTTCGCCGTCGAGCGGTTCGGGACCCGCGTCGCCTGCGTCGAACCCGGCGACGGACCCGCCGTGCTCTTCGCCGAGCACCTCGAGGGCGACCGGCCGGTGCTGCTCTATCGTGTCGACGACCTGGCCGGCGGCGCCGAGGAGCTGCGCAAGCGCGGGGTGGAGGTCGGGGAGACCTTCGAGTTCCCGTTCGGAGAGGGCGCCGAGCTCAGCAACCCAGGACCTCAACGGGTCGCCATCTACGAACGCAGCCGAGCCGACCGAGGCGACTCACTGCGCGGCCGACGCGACTTCTGACCTCTACCCGAAGGGACCGCCATGCCCACACCATCGCCCTGCCCGACGGACGTGACCTCGAGCTGGAAGTGAACGGACCCGAGGATGGCCCCGTCATCGTGTTCCACCACGGACCCCGGGCGCCTCCACGCCCCTGCCCGCGCACGTGCGTGCGGCGGCGGCCCGGGGGCACCGCTTCGTCACCACCTCGCGCGCCGGGTACGCCGCCTCGACCCGCCACCCCGGACGCAGCGTGGCCGACTTGGTGCCCGACACCGCAGCCGTGCTCGACCATCTCGGCGTCGACACCTGCCTGGTCGCGGGCTGGTCCGGCGGGGGCCCGCACGCGCTCGCCTGCGCGGCGCTCCTGGCCGACCGGATCCGCGGCGTCCTCGTGATCGCCGGGGTCGCGCCCTACGGTGCGGACGGTCTGGACTACCTGGCCGGGATGGGGCCGGAGAACATAGAGGAGTTCGGGGCGGCGCTGGCGGGCGAGGAGAAGCTGCGGCCCTACCTCGAGGAGCAGCAACCCACGCTCGCCGAGGTCACCCCGGAAGAGGTGGCTGCCGCGTTGGGCGGGCTCGTGCCGTCTGTCGACGTCGACTGCCTCACCGGAGAGCTGGCCGAGACCCTGGCGACCGAGTTCCGCCGAGGGGTCGGGACGAGCGTCGACGGCTGGCTCGACGACGACCTGGCGTTCGTCAAGGACTGGGGTTTCGAGCTCTCCGACATCGCGATCCCGACGTTCGTCTGGCAGGGGAGCGAGGACCTGATGGTCCCGTTCGCGCACGGACAGTGGCTCGCCGAGCACATCCCCGGCGTGGTGGCGCATCTCGAGGACGGCGAGGGACACCTGTCGATCGGCGTCGGTGCAACGGAGCGGATGCTCGACGAGCTCGTCGCGAGCTGAACGGCCGGGCGCGCAGGCCGCGTACTGGTCGCCGATGTCGTCCGTCTCATCCACATGACCCCAGAGCTCCTCCCGGTCGACGACGAGTTGCGGCTGCGCGCGTTCGCCGGCGATGCGGACGTCGACCTCGCCTGGCCGTGGTACCGCGACCCCGAGACGGTGACGCTGGTCGACGGACCCGGCAGCCCGACGTACGCCCGCGACCGCGTGGCAGCGATGTACGAGGCGCTGTCCGCGCAGGGCGAGGTCTACCTGATCGAGCGGCGTACCCCGGGCGGCGTGTGGGAGGCGGTCGGCGACGTGACGCTGGCGCCCGACACGATGCCGATCGTGGTCGCGCCCGCGTGGCGGGGGCAGGGGATCGGCCGTCGGGTCCTGCTGCGGCTCGTCGATCGCGCGCGGGTGCTGGGTTGGGACGAGCTGCGCGTGCGCGAGGTGATGCCGGGGAACAAGGCGTCGCGTCGCCTGTTCGTCGGGCTCGGTTTCGTGCCGCGGGACGCCGGCCCGCCGGCGTACGTGCTCCCGCTCGCACCGCTAGGAGGCAGGCCGCGCCTCTGACGGGAACAGGAGCGAGTCGCAGACGGTTGCGGACGCATGGCCCGACAGTGGATCGCGCATCGGCCCGGCGGACTCGAGGTGTTCGAGCTCGTCGAGGTCGTGGTGCCGCGCCCCGGGCCCGGTGAGGTCACCGTGCGAGTGCGCGCAGCCGGCGTGAACCCGGCCGACGCGAAGCACGTGGCCGAAGGAGTCCGTCCGGACGACTTCCCCAGGCCTGTGGGTTACGAGGTCGCCGGCGTGGTGACCGCCATCGGTCCCGGCACCGAGCTCGCTTCGGGCGGCGGAGCGGTGGGCGACGAGGTGCTGTCCTTCCGCGTGCGAGGCGGGTGGGCGAGCGAGCTGACCATCCCGGCCCGCGACGTGTTCGCCAAGCCGTCGTCCCTGTCGTTCGAGCAGGCGGCGAACCTGCTCCTGGCCGCCACCACTGCGTCCGAGATGCTCCACCTGACCGGCGTGCGGACGGGGGAGACCGTCCTGGTCCACGGAGCGTCCGGCGCGGTCGGGGTGATGCTGCTCCAGCAGGCCGCGTTGATGGGCGTCCGCGTCATCGGGACGGCGGGACCCGCTCGTTTCGACGTCGTACGCCGCTACACCGCCGAGCCGGTCGTCTACGGCGACGGGCTCGAGGAGCGGGTCCGCGCCGCGGCTCCGGACGGCGTGGAAGCGGCGCTGGACTGCATCGGCACCGAGGAGGCGGTGGCCGTGTCGATGTCGCTGGTGCCCGACCGCAGTCGGATCGTGTCGATCGCGGCGCCGATGGCACAGGCTGCGGTCGACGGGTACCACCGCATCGGCGGCGCGATGCCGGCCAGCAAGGCCTACCGCGACTCCGTCCGAGCCGAGCTGATCGACCTGGCTCGCGCAGGGAAGCTCGCGGTGACGGTCGTGGCGACGTACCCCCTCCAGGAGGCGCTTGCCGCCGCCGAGGTACTGAAGGGCAAGCACCCCGGCGGCAAGCTCGCGCTGATCCCGTAGCGGCGCTCGCCTCATTGAGCGACCCCGCGCCGTGAGCGTGCGATGCTCCGGGCATGCTCTGGCGGGTCGCGGTCCTCCTCGTCGGGGGCGGCTTCGTCGCCTATCGGGTGACCTTGTGGCTCGAGATCCGCAAGGCCCACCGGTCCGGCGACATCGAGCGCGAGCAGCAGCTACGCCGGCACGGGTTCGGGATCTACCGCTGGGTCGTCCTCTGCCTGCTGGTCTTCATCGTGCTGCTCACCGCGCTGTTCTGGCTCAACTCCCGCTGACGCCTCGGCTACGCAGTGGCGACGTCGGCGAGGACGACACGGGCTAGGGCCACAGAACGCGCGCAGCGCTCCGGCATGGTGTCCCAGTAGTAGGGCAGACCCATCAAGGCCAGCACGAGCGACCAGCCACGCGCCACACACCACGTGACGTCGTCGACTCCGAGCGCGGTTCGGAAGGTGTCCCTGGCGTCGGGGTCCAGCAGCTGCCAGGCGACGGTCAGGTCGATGGTCGGGTCACCGACCGCCAGGCCCCCGAAGTCCAGGACGGCCGTGAGCCGACCATCGCGCACGAGGAGGTTCTCGGGATTGAGATCACCGTGGTACCAGTGCGGCGTTCTGACGCGACCCGCGCCAGGGACCCGGATCGTCGCCTCCCAGGCTCGCGTCACGGCGTCGAGGTCGAGGTCGAGGTGCTCCAGCCGGCGCGCGTCGCGCAGGTAGCCGCGCATGTCGTCGTCCATGGTGGCCAGGGGCCGGCCGCGGTACCACTGCAGCTCGCGGTCTCCGGCCGCCCGGTCCGGCACCGGCAGCCGAGCCAGGGAGTCCACGACCGCGGCGAGGTCGTGGGCGAGCGCGTGACGAGGAGCTTCGTCCGACGTGGGCACCGCGGGCTGCGAGCCCGGCAGGTAGCGCACGACCGACCACTTCTCGGGGTAGTCGTCCGTCGGCTCCCCCACCGCCAGGATCTCGGGCGTGGCGACCGGCAGGTGGGGTGCTACGTACGGCAGCCAACGGTGCTCCTTCTCGATCGTCGCCGTGCCGCCCGGCTGCCGCGGCAGTCGGACCAGCAGGTCAGGCCCGAGGCGGAACAACGCGTTGCTGGATCCCGTGGCCTCGAAGCGCCGGAGCGGAAGGGCGGCGTAATCCGCGGAGAGTCCGTCTACCAGCCGACGGACCAGGTCCTCGTCGATGTCGATCTCGTCGTCGTGCATCCGCGTCACACCACCACCTCACCGGACGCGCGCGCGTGCTGTCGACCTGGTTTGTGCCGCGACGAGTCGCTCGCGCCGACCGGTGATAGACCTGAGCCCATGACCGAGTACGTCGGCTCCGGGGCGATGCCTGACCCTCTCGACGTCCCGGTGGCCGGAGGGACGCTGCGCGTCGCGGCCTGGTCGGGCACGGGCGGACCCGTCCTCGCGATCCACGGGATCACCTCGTCGTCGAGGACCTGGCCGTTCCTTGCGGAGGCCCTCGACCGGCCCGTGTTCGCGCCTGACCTCCGAGGTCGCGGTCGCTCCAACCACCTGCCGGGTCCCGCCGGTATCGCCCGGCACGCCGCGGACTGCGCCGCCGTCGTCGAGGCGACGGGTGGGGTGCCCGTGGTCGTGGTCGGCCACTCGATGGGAGGGTTCGTGGCCACGGTCCTGGCCGCACGCCGGCCCGATCTCGTACGGGGGCTGGTGCTGGTCGACGGTGGGCTGCCGTTCCCCCGGGTCGACGAGGCGGCGACCATCGCCGGGCTGCAGCCGATCAAGGATCGGCTGCAGTCGACGTACACCCGGGAGAGCTACCGGGACTGGTTCCGCAACCACCCGGCGTTCGCCCGGGACTGGACGCCCGAGGCCGAGGAGTACGCCGACTACGACCTGCCCGAGTCGCCGGGGCGTCCGTCGGCGGATCCCGAGATCGTCGAGGCCGACCAGGTCGACATGGTCCAGGGGTCGGACTTCCTCGAGGCGCTGGACAAACCCATGCCGCCACGGGTCTTCCTGCACGCATCGCGCGGCATCGCCGACGACCCGCAGGGGCTCTACCCGAAGCCGACCGTCGACGAGTACGCAGCTCGCTGGCCGGACCTCGACATCCGGCCCGTGCCGGACGTCAACCACTACACGATCGTGCTCAGCCGTCGGGGCGCCGCCGCGATCGCGCAGGCGGTGCAGGACCTGGGCTGAGCAGTCCGGTCAGAGCTTGTGCGCGTTTAGGCTGCGACCTATGAGTCAGGCGGAGGTGGTCGACGACATCTCCGCCGCCGAAGACCCGCAGCCGCTCGGGTCGACCGCGCGCAACGTCGCGTTCGCGCTGATCATGGGCGGGATGCTGCTCGCGGCACTCGACTCCACGATCGTCGCGACGGCTCTTCCGACCATCGTCGGCGACCTCGGCGGCGCCGAGCACATGAGCTGGGTCGTGACGGCGTACCTGCTCACCCCAGACGATCGCCACGATCCTCGGCGGCAAGTTCGGGGACCTGTTCGGGCGCAAGTCGATCTTCATCGGAAGCATCGTCCTGTTCACGATCGCCTCGATGCTGGCCGGCCTCTCGCAGTCGATGACGTGGCTGATCGGGGCACGTGCGCTGCAGGGCATCGGCGGCGGCGGGCTGACCGTCACCGCGACCGCGATGATCGCCGACATCATCCCGCTACGTGACCGCGGCAAGTACCAGGGCGCGATCGGCGCCGTCTTCGGCGGTACGACGGTCCTCGGGCCGCTCCTCGGCGGCTTCTTCACCGACCACTGGTCATGGCAGTGGGTCTTCTACGTCAACGTGCCGATCGCGCTGGTGATCATCCCCCTGGCGGTCAAGCTGTTGCCGTCCGTGCCCACCTCGGGGCGCCCGGTCTTCGACACCCTCGGCATCGTGTTCATCTCCCTCGGCTCCGCCGGGTTGATCCTCGCCGCGAGCTGGGGCGGTATCCAGTACGGCTGGGGATCGCCGACGATCATCGGCCTGGTCGTCGGAGGGGTGGTCTCCCTGGTGTGCTTCGTAGCAGCCGAACAGCGAGCGGCCGAGCCGATCCTCCCGCTGCGACTGTTCCGGCGGAACGTCTTCAGTGTCAGCGCAGTGCTCAGCTTCATCGTCGGCTTCGCGCTGCTGGGGTGCATGACGTTTCTTCCGACGTACCTGCAGTACTGCCAGGGCGTCAGCGCCACAGTCTCCGGGCTGCGCACGCTGCCGATGGTACTGGGGCTGATCGTCGCGTCGGTCAGTGCGGGCAACGTCGTCAGCCATACCGGCCGCTACCGCATCTTCCCGATCGTCGGCTCGGTCGTGATGGCGGTGGGGATGTGGTGGCTCTCGCGGCTCGACCAGCACTCCACGACCCTGGCGACGTCAGGCGCGATGCTCGTGCTCGGCATCGGGATCGGCCTGTCGATGCAGGTGCTCACCATCATCGTCCAGAACACGGTGGAGTACCGCGACCTCGGCGTCGCCACCTCGGGGGTCACCTTCTTCCGGACCATGGGCAGCTCGTTCGGGGCGGCCGTCTTCGGCACCATCTACGCCAACCATCTCGCGCCGAACCTCGCGGGGGCGATCCTGAGGACCGGCACCGATCCCACCCAGGTCACCACGCCCAGCGCGGTGCAGGCCCTCCCGCCCGTGCAGCACGCGGCCGTCGTCGCGGCGTACGCCGACACGCTCCAGACCGTGTTCGCCTCGGCGATCCCGGTGGCCGTGATCGCGTTCGTGGTGGCGCTGTTCCTCAAGCAGGTGCCGATGCGGGGCCTGACCCGGCCCGGTGCCTCCGAGCTCGGCCCCGGCTTCGCCATCCCCGACCAGCGCACCGCGCAGGAGCAGCTCGAGGGCCAGGTGGTGCGGATCCTCCGGAGCCGGCTGCCGGAGACCGCTGCCGCACTGCTCCGGTCCTCACAGTCGAGGCTCGACGGCGTCCAGGTGTGGACGCTTCGCCAGGTCGCCATCCAGCAGATCCATTCCCATGGTCCCGCCGACCCGTACGCGATCGCCGGGGCCCACCGGGTGCCGATGGCGCTGATCCGCCCGGCGATCGACGACTGCATCGGCACCGGCCTGCTCTCGGAGTCCGGCGGGCGGGTGGAGCTGACCGAGCAGGGCCGCGCGCAGTTCCGCGCGTTCGTGCTCGAGCTGTGGGGCTGGCTGGTCACCGAGGTGGAGCTGGCCAACGGGGAGCCCCTCGACGACCAAGGACGCGAGGACCTCCGGACGGTCGCCCGACGCCAGATGCTCTCCGAGGACCCGATCACGGAGCCGATCGAGCTGGCGCAGGCCGGCGGCTGAGTCACATCCGGACGACCGAGGCAGCCGGGCCCACCGGAGGGAACTCGTTCATCGCGTGGTCGGCGATCCGCTTCATCATCCACACGTCGATGCTCCCGCCGAGGACGCCGCCGGCGAGCGGGATCGCGCGGCCGAGCCGGGCGAAGGCCTTCTCCCCGAGACCCCGCAGCAGACGGAACCCGATGGCCTTGTTCAGCATCAGCAGCGCCGCGGGCGGGAGCTGCTGCCCGACCAGTCCCATCATGTGGCCGCCGCCACCGCTGAGTCCGGCCTTGGCGAGCACCTCGTCCGCATCGGACCCGGTCAGCGTCAGGAGCACCGCGGTGCGCACCTGCGGATCGTCGAGGTCATAGCCGCGTAACGTCGCGATCGCCGCCACCATCCGCGTCGCGCCGACGTAGAACTCGACGACGTTCGCCGGCAGTGCCAACGGCATCGTGACGAACCCACCGACCCCGGTGACGAAGCCACCCACGCCGCCTTTGACGACGTGCGAGCGGATGATCTTCTTGACGGCACCTTCGGTGGTCCGGGTGTCGTGACGCGCCAGGTCGGCGAGCTCCTGCGACGACTTCAAGGGACCGAGCCCGTCGACACCGGCGTCGAGCAGCACCTGGATCAGCCGTGCGACGACGCCCTCGTCAGCGCGCCCGATCCGCTCGGGCAGTCGGTCGTCGTCGCCCGCGCGTCTGAGCGAGACGACGTCATCCATGGCTGGGGGGTACGTCGTCGCCCGGACCAGCGGCCTCGTCCGGCGTGTCACCCGGGCGCTGGTCGGCGATCTTCTCGACGCCGCGCTCGAGCGAGCCGCGCACCTGGCTGATCGTCTCGGCGTGCCTGCCGTCGGTACGCCGGTCGACCGCGCTGGCGGCCTGCTCGATCAGGCGCTCGATGTCGCCGCGGTACTCGTGCGCGAGATCCCCGGCCTTGGCCATGCCCAGCCGCAGGGCGCTCTCGAGCGTCGTGGCGAGCTCGTTGAGGTGGCGGTCGACGTCGTACTCGTCCAGCTTCGCCCGGATCTGGTCCGCCAGCGGCGGCCTCTCGGACGGGTTCTGCGAGGAATGGTCGTCGGGCTGGTCGGTCATGGCACCTCCTGGGTGTCTGAGTACCCCATCCTGCCTGCCGGCAAGCCCGCACCCAACCAGGGCGAACGCTGGGCCCGCCCCGAGTCTGGCGAGACGGGGTCAGGACCGGACGAGGCGGGCGATCGCGGCCGACGCCTCGGTCAGCTTCTCGTCGGCGGCCTCGCCGGTCGCGACCGCGTCGTGCACGCAGTGGGCGAGGTGGTCGTCGAGGAGGTGCAGAGCCACGGCTTGCAGCGCCCTCGTCGTCGCCGAGACCTGGGTCAGGATGTCGATGCAGTACTGCTCCTCCTCGACCATCCGCTGCAGTCCGCGCGTCTGCCCCTCGATCCGGCGAAGCCGCTTCAGCACGTCGTCCTTGTCGTGGAGGTAACCCGGGTGGTCCATGTCGGCAACTGTACCCCTGAGGGGTATCAACCTCGGCGGCGGTCGTCCGGCAGAGCCCCCGCTCAGTTCGGCCCGTGGGCGCCGATACGCCCGAAGACCTCCATCCGAGACGATGGAGGCATGGCCGAGGACCCGCGTACGCCGGACGCGTCACCCGACCGAGAGCTGCGCCGCGACATCCGTCGCGTGACGTCGATCCTCGGCGAGACACTGGTCCGCACCGAGGGAGACGAGCTGCTCGTCCTGGTCGAACGTGTGCGTTCGCACGCCAAGGAAGGGCGCCTCGACGAGCTGCCCGACTTCGACCTGGCCACGATCACCCGGCTGGTGCGGGCGTTCACGGCGTACTTCCACCTGGCCAACATCACCGAGCAGGTGCACCGCGGCCGCACGCTCACCCGGATGCGTGAGCAGGAAGGCGGCTGGGTCGAGCGGGCCGTCGCGCGGATTGCCGAGGCCGGCGTGGACAGCGACGAGGTTGTCGAGATCCTGCGTCACGTCGCGCTGCGCCCGGTCTTCACGGCGCACCCGACCGAGGTCGCGCGCCGCTCGACGATCGACAAGCTCCGCCGGGTCGCGGCGCTGCTGGAGGAGCCCGACACCTCGCAGCGCAACCGCCGCCTCGAGGAGGCGGTGGAGCTGCTCTGGCTCACCGACGAGATCCGGATCGAGCCTCCCGAACCCACCGACGAGGCGCGCAACGTCATCTACTACCTCGAGGGTCTGTCCGGGGGTGCCCTCCCCGATGTGCTCGAGGAGCTACGCGACCGGCTCGCGACCATCGGGGTCGTGTTGCCGCCCGACGTCCGACCCCTGCGCTTCGGCAGCTGGGTCGGCGGCGACCGCGACGGCAACCCGCACATCACTCCCGCCACCACGCGTGAGGTGCTCATCCTCCAAGCCGTGCACGGCATCCGACTCCTGCGCACACTCGTCGATCGCCTCCGACGCGACCTGTCGGTGAGCAACCGGATCGGAGCGGTGTCGTCGGATCTCCGCGACCGGCTCGAGCACACGCTGCCACGGCTGCCCGAGGTCGAGCCGCGCTACCGCCGCCTGAACGCCGAGGAGCCCTACCGCCTTTTCCTCACTTGCATCCACGTCCGGCTCGGGCTCACCGAGGACCGGCTGCTCCACGATGTCCCCCGCTCGGGCGGCCGCGACTACGGCGACGACACCGAGGTGCTCGACGACCTGCTCCTGCTGCATCGGTCCGTGCTCGACCACCAGGGCGCGGTGGTCGCCGGAGGAGAGGTCGAGAGACTCGTCCGCACCGTTGCGGCCACGGGTCTCACCCTGGCCACCCTCGATGTTCGTGAGCACGCCGCGAAGCATCACCACGCCGTCGGCCAGCTCCTCGACCGGGTCGGCGAGCTCGGTACGCCGTACGCCGAGCTCGACCGCACCACCCGCGCCAAGGTACTGAGCGAGGAGCTTGCCAGCCGTCGGCCACTCGCCGGCAACCCGTTGCCGCTCGACGTCGAGGGCACGGTGACCGCCGAGACGTTCGGGGCGATCCGCTGGGCGCTCGACGAGCTCGGGCCGCGCTCGGTGGAGAGCTACATCGTTTCCATGACCCGCGACGCGGGCGACGTCCTCGCCGCGGTGGTACTCGCTCGTGAGGCCGGTCTGGTCGACCTGTCGTCCGGTGTGGCGCGGATCGGGTTCGTGCCCCTGCTCGAGACCGTCGACGAGCTGGAGCAGGCCGACACCATCCTCGAGTCCCTCTTCGCCGATGCGTCGTACCGCCAGCTGGTGCGGCTGCGCGGGGACGTCCAGGAGCTGATGCTCGGTTACTCCGACTCGAACAAGGCCGACGGGATCACGACGTCCCAGTGGCAGATCCAGCTCGCCCAGCGGCGGGCGCGCGACGTCGCGCGACGGTACGGCGTACGCCTGCGGTTCTTCCACGGCCGCGGCGGCTCCGTGGGTCGCGGGGGCGGCCCGACGTACGACGCGATCATGGCGCTGCCGTCGGGCACCGTCGACGGCGAGGTCAAGATCACCGAGCAGGGGGAGGTGATCAGCGACAAGTACGCCCTGCCCGCCCTCGCCCGGCAGAACCTCGAGCTCGCGCTGGCCGCCACGGTCGAGGCCAGCGTGCTGCACCGCACCGACCGGCGTACGCCGGAGCAGGCCGTGCGGTGGGACGCCACGATGGATCGCATCTCCGAGGCCGCGCAAGTGCGCTATCGCGGCCTGGTCGAGGACCCTGGGCTCGCGGCGTACTTCCTGACGGCCACACCCGTCGACCTCCTCGGGGCGCTGCACATCGGGTCGCGCCCGGCACGCCGACCCGGGGCGGACGCCGGCATCGAGGACCTGCGCGCGATCCCCTGGGTCTTCGGCTGGACTCAGTCGCGGCAGATCGTGCCCGGCTGGTTCGGGGTCGGGTCGGGGCTCGCGGTGGAGCACGACCTCGCCGTCCTGCAGGAGATGTACGCCGCATGGCCGTTCTTCCGCACCTTCGTCGGCAACGTCTCGATGACGCTGGTGAAGACAGACCTCGACATCGCCCAGCGGTACGCCGAGCTCGCGCCACTCGAGTTCCGGCCGCTGCTCGACCAGATCCGGCAGGAGCACGCCCTGACCGTCGACCGGCTGCTCGCGGTGACGGGCGACAAGGCGCTGCTCGACCGCGAGCCCACCCTGCGCACGACCTTGGAGATCCGCGACAACTACCTCGAGCCGCTGCACCACCTCCAGCTCGAGCTGCTCGGCCGCTACCGCCGCGGTGAGGACGACCCGGATCTCGAGCGCGCGCTGCTGCTGACCATCAACGGGATCGCGGCCGGCATGCGCAACACCGGCTGAGCCCGGCGGTCAGCTCGGGATCGGCTGGTCGTCGTCCCGCCCGCCGAAGATGCTGAAGCCGTTTCCTGGTCGAGTCCGGTGCCCCAGGCGGCGGTCCGCGCCCCGGGAGCGCCGCGAGAAGAAGGTGCGGAACAGCTCGTAGTCGGAGACGTCGGCGAAGGCCTCGGCGTGCTCGCCCAACGACGGTCGCATGGCCTTCACCACCGGACGCCACATGTGATCGGGCGGCGCGCCCTGGCCCAAGGCCTCGTGCAGGTCGGCGTGGTGGACGGCGGCGTTCCACACCAGGGCGGGGCGATCGTTGCCGTCGAGACTCGCGACGACGCCGTCGACCGCGGCCCGGATCTCGGAGACCAACTCCTCAGTGGTGCGCCCCGACCGCTCGCCGACGTGGCGCGCGGTCCACTCGGGTCCGGGGGCGCCGTCCACCCGCCCGCTGAGCGCATCGGCCGGCGACCCGGCCAGGTGGGCGAGCACCTCGCGCACGGTCCACTCCGGCGTGCCGGGCACCCGCGTGGCGAGCTGCTCCGAGGACAGTCCCTCCGCGAGCGCGGTGACGGCGTCGACGTTCGCGCGGTACACCTCGGCCCAGTCGGTCACCACCGGGGATCGTCCTTCGCCATCTGGAACAGGCAGAACGGGTGTCCTGCCGGGTCGAGCAGGACCCGTACGTCGTCCTGCGGCTGGTGCCCCGCGAGCTCGGCACCGAGCGACTCCGCGTGCGCGACTCCGGCGGCCAGGTCGTCGACCGCGATGTCCAGGTGGACTGCATCGGGACGTCCCCCGGGCCGGCCGGCCAGACCGGACGCACATGCTCCGGCTCGAGCTGGAACGACAGTCCGGGACCGCGCTCTGAGCGAACGCGCACCCATTCCGGCGATTCCTCCACGACCGGCCACCCCAAGAGACCGGCGTAGAAGCGACCGAGCCCGATGGGGTCCGGCGTGCCGAGCACGGTGGCGGACACGGCGAAGCGGGACATGGTGTCACCGTAGGTGCAGGTGCGGACACGGTCGAGGACTGCCTCTTGAACGCCGTCGTTCGTTCGCGTACTGTCGCGATATATCGCGATCGTTCGACGTACCATCGCCGACACATCGCCACCGGAACAGGCAGCGCACGAGGAACCAGATGAGGGAGCACGAGATGGGACGCGACTGGGAACGCGACTGGGGACGCGAGATCGAGTCGCTGTTCCAGCAGCACGGGCGTGGCCACCTCGGCTGGAGCGGGGGGCCTGGTGATCATCGCAGCGGACGCCGTGGCGGTGACTGGGGCGGGTGGGGACCGCCGAACCGCCGCTCCGGACCACCCCCCTGGCTGATCGGGTTGTTCGGGCTGGCGTCCCAGGAGCAGAGTCGCCCGCCGCGCGCACGCCGAGGCGACGTCCGGGTCGCGATCCTGGCCGTGCTGGCGGACGGACCGCTCAACGGTTACCAGGTGATCCAGGAGATCGCCGACCGCACCGGCGGAGCCTGGCGCCCGAGCCCCGGGTCGGTCTACCCGACTATCTCGCAGCTCGAGGACGAGGGCCTCGTCGAGGGAGACGACGACCGCGGCCGGCGTACCGTCCGGCTCTCCGACTCCGGCCGGGAGTACCTCGACCAGCACGAGGACGAGGTGGCGAACGTCTGGGCGCCGTTCGCCGAGGGGGCGGCCCGCCAGGACGACGGTGACGTCGGCCTCGACTTCGCGAGCCTGAAGCCCGAGCTCGGTCGCGTGATGAACGCCGTGTGGCAGATCATCACCACCGGCACCGACAACCAGCGGCGGGCCGCGGTCGGCGTACTCGTCGAGGCGCGCCGGGCGCTCTACCAGATCCTGGCCGATCACCCGGGCGACCTCGGCGACACAGGTGACGAGAACGGAGACGTCACTGCAGACGACACCGTGGACGACCTCGGCGACCGCCAAGACCGTGAGGAGGAGTGGTGAACGAGCGACTGCGCATCGGGGACGCCGACCGGGAGGCGGCGGCCCGCGAGCTGGGCGAGCACTTCGCGATGGGGCGCATCACCGCCGACGAGCACAGCGAACGCCTCGAGCAGATCTGGGAGGCACGTACCGCGGCCGACCTGGCGCCGGCGTTCCGCGACCTGCCGAAGCCCCGCGCCGCGCAGCCTCCGCAGCGGCCGGCGACCACGTCACCGGCGGTGCGCCGCGGACGCGGGTGGCATCCCGACGTGCCTCGGCTGCCCTTCCTGTTCAAGCTGCTGCTGGCGATCGTCGTGATCTGGTGGGGCTTCCACCACACGCTGTTCCTGGTGGTGGCCGCGATCGTGTACTTCGTGTTCGTCCGGCGGTTCATCCATCGCCGGCGCTGGAACGGGCGGTACACGCACGACCGCTACCAGGCGGGCTGGCACTGACCGTGCTGCTGACCTGGCGCTTCTGTCACGCCGTACGCCGCCTACCCGGCGAGCGCGTCACGTCGTACGCCGCTGACCCGGCGATGGCGCGCGACCTTCAGACGCCGATGGCGCGGTTCACCCAGACGTCGCCGACCTCCATGCCGACCTTCTCGTAGAGGCTCAGGGCGCCGGTGCGCGAGTCCGTGGACAGCGCCGACCGGACGGCGCCATGCTCGCGGCCGCGAGCGAACGCGTCGACCAGCAGCGCCTGAGCGAGCCCGCGGTGCCGCTGGTCCTTCTGGACGGCGAGCCGGTCGATATAGGCCTCGTTGGCCTCCTCGCCGGCCATGACCACCAGCGCGCAGCCCACGATCACGCCATCGGCGTCGGTCACGACCCGGAAGTTCCAGGGCTCGAAGCCGGGGCGGCCGATCACCGAGGCGTGGAAGTCGTCGTACGGCTCTCGGTCACGCACCGACCACTCCAGGAAGGCGTCCTCGATCACGTCCTGGACCGCGGGGTACTCGTCGGGCCGTGCCTCGCGGATCGCGTAGCCCTCCGGCAGGGGACGCTCCTGGATCTCCTTCCCCTCGGGCAGGGCGAGCACCCAGCTGGTGTGGCGGATCCGATAGCCGAGCTTCTCGAGCAACCGGTCGCCGGGTGAGCCCTGGGGCACTGGGCTGCCGTACCCGGTTCCACCGAGGTCCTTCGCGGTCTGCTGCATCCAGCCGGCGATCGCCGTCCCGATGCCGCGGCGGCGGTAGTCGGGATGCACCGCGGCGTCGCCCCGGTCGTGGCCGGTGATCTCGCCGTACGCCACCATCCGGTCGCCGTCGAAGACGCCGATCGTGTGGGTGGCGATGTCCCAGCTGGGCCGGCTCCAGTCGCTGACGATGTCCGCCGGCTCGATCTCGGTCTTCCCGATGTCGTGCTGCTCCTGGGCGGCGGCCACGTCGTACACGGGCCGGGCGTCGTCCCTTGTCAGGACCCGGGAGGTCAGCCCCTCCGGAATGCTCAGTGCGTCCACGCCGGCATCAGACCATCGGCCAGCCCGTCATGCACCCCAATAACGCGGAGTCGGCACAAAGCATGGAAATGCCCGCCGACTCGGCGCGAACGCACATGCGTGCGGCGCCGAGTCGGCGGAAAGTGGCAGTGATTTCGCGCCGAGTCGTCATATGACGACTCGGCGATGGGTCACTTGGCGATCGCGGAGATGTCGAACTCGAGCTTGATCTTGTCCGACACCAGGAAACCACCGGTCTCCAGGGCGGCGTTCCAGGTCAGGCCCCAGTCCTTGCGACTGAGGGTGGTGTGGCCCTCGAAGCCGATGCGGAGGTTGCCGAACGGGTCGCGGGCGGAGCCGGTGGACTCGAACTCGACGGTGACCGGCTTGGTGACGCCCTTGATGCCGAGGTCGCCGGTGATGATCCAGTCGTCGCCGTCGCGCTCGACGTTGGTCGAGGTGAAGGTGATCTCGGGGTGCGTCTCGATCGTCGAAGAAGTCGGCGGAGCGCAGGTGCGCGTCGCGGTCGGCCACACCGGTGTCGATGCTGTCGGCCTTGATGGTCAGCTCGACCTTGCTGTTCGCCGGGGTGGCCGTGTCGACGTGGGCCGTGCCCGTGAAGTCCTTGAAGGCGCCGCGGACGGTGGTGACCATCGCGTGCCGAGCGCTGAAGCCGAGGCGCGTGTGGGCGACGTCGAGCGTGTAGTCACCGGTGATGTCCTCGATGACGGTGGTGGCGGGGTCGAAGGGGGTGTTCGTCATGGTGTGGGTCCTCCTGTTGGATTGAATTTTCAACCACTTGGTCGGTACAACGCTCTCGTCGACGAGGCATTCCCCGGGCCTAGAGTGACCCGAGTCACAGGCTCTCTCGGAGAGGACCTCCCATGCCTCGTCGCCTGCTCGCGCTTCTCGCGAGTCTTCTCGCGCTCCCGCTGGTTCTGTGGGGAGCACCCGCCCACGCCGCCGCCCCGTCGTACGTCGCGCTGGGCGACTCCTACTCCTCCGGGGTCGGGACCCGCTCCTACATCTCCGACGGAACCTCCTGCGAGCGCTCGACGTACGCCTATCCGAGCCTGGTCGCGGCGTCTCGTGGGTACGCGCTGTCGTTCCAAGCGTGCTCCGGCGCCAAGGTCTCCGACGTCAGCAGCAAGCAGCTCGGCGTGCTGTCGACGAGCACGAGCTTCGTGACCCTCTCGGTCGGCGGGAACGACGCCGGCTTCACCGGCACGCTCACCGAGTGCGCCAAGCCGGCGTGGCTCAGCAACTGCGGCGCGGCCGTCTCGAAGGCGAACAGCTACATCACCCACACCCTGCCCGGCACGCTCGCCACCTTGTACGCCGCGATCCGCAACAAGGCGCCGAACGCCCAGGTGGTCATCGTCGGGTACCCGCATCTGTTCAACGGCGAGGACTGCAACGCCCTCACCTGGTTCAGCCCGAGCGAGGAGTCGTCGCTGAACGCCACGGCCGACCGGCTCAACGGCGTGCTCGCCGCCGCCGCCACGGCGAAGGGATTTTCGTTCGCCAACCCCACCAGCGCCTTCATCGGACATGCCGTCTGCGGCAGTCCGGAGTGGCTGAACGGCCTGTCCAACCCGATCAGCGAGAGCTACCACCCCAACCGCACCGGCCAGTCCGCGGGCTACGCGCCGCTGGTGAGCGCATTGCTCAGCTGAAGGTGGCAGTGCCAGGGTGAGTCATGCCCGACTCCTCCCACCGGATCCACCTGTCCGAGAGCGACCAGCCGACGCGCTGGTACAACATCGTGCACGACCTCGCGACACCGCTGCCTCCGGTGCTGCACCCCGGCACCGGACAGCCGGTCGGGCCCGATGACCTGAGCCCGCTCTTCCCGATGGACCTGATCCTCCAGGAGGTCTCGGGCGACCAGTACGTCGAGATCCCCGGCGAGGTGCTCGACGTGTACCGCCTCTGGCGACCGTCGCCGCTCTTCCGCGCCCACCGACTCGAGAAGGCGCTGGGCACTCCGGCCCGCATCTACTACAAGTACGAAGGCGTCAGCCCGGCAGGCTCACACAAGCCCAACACCGCGGTCCCGCAGGCGTTCTACAACGCCAAGGCCGGCATCAAGAGGCTCACCACCGAGACCGGCGCCGGACAATGGGGCACGGCACTGGCGTTCGCGTGCGCGCAGTACGACCTGGAGTGCGAGGTCTGGCAGGTGCGGGCGTCGTACGACCAGAAGCCCTATCGCCGGACGATGATCGAGACCTTCGGCGGCAAGGTGCACCCGAGCCCGAGCGACCTGACGAACGCCGGACGCACGATCCTGGAGAAGGATCCCGACTCCACGGGCAGCCTCGGGATCGCGATCAGCGAGGCGGTCGAGGTCGCCGCCCAGGACCCCGACCACCAACTACGCCCTCGGCAGCGTGCTCAACCACGTGCTGATGCACCAGACCGTGATCGGCGAGGAGGCGCTGCTGCAGATGGCCCAGGTCGGCGAGAAACCGGACCTGCTGGTGGGCTGCACCGGTGGCGGCTCGAACTTCGGCGGGCTCGCGTTCCCGTTCCTGCGCGAGAAGTGGGCCGGAGCGATGTCGCCGACGATCCGCGCGGTCGAGCCCGCGTCGTGCCCGTCGCTGACTCAGGGCACGTATGCCTACGACTTCGGCGACACCCTCGGCATGACGCCCCTGTTGAAGATGCACACGCTCGGCCACGACTTCATCCCGGACCCGATCCACGCCGGCGGACTGCGATATCACGGCATGAGCCCGCTGATCTCCCACCTCTACGAGACGGGCGAGCTCGAGGCGGTGGCCAAGACGCAGTCGGAGTGCTTCGCGGCCGGCGTCCTGTTCGCCCGGACCGAGGGGATCCTGCCCGCGCCCGAGCCGACGCACGCCCTCGCGGCCGCCGTCGAGGAGGCACTGGCCTGTAAGGAGTCCGGCGAGGAGAAGGTGATCCTGACGGCGCTGTGTGGGCACGGCCACCTCGACCTCGCGGCGTACGACGCATACCTGCGCGGCGATCTCGTCGACCACACGTGGGAGGACGCCGAGCTCCAGCAAGCCGTGACCGGCGCCTTGGCGAAGCTGCCGGTCGTCAGCGGTTGAGCTCGGCCTCGTCCGCCTCGGTGCCGACGAGCTCGCGCACCCGGTCGATCGCGTCCCAGTCGTTGACGTGCATGCCGGCCACCACGCGGTCCCCGCGCATCCACCAGACACGGAACGTGCGCTGCTCGACCGGGCCTTCGGTGTCTCCGGTGATGACCACGCGTTCGAAGCCGTCCGGGCCGGGGTGGCCGACGTACTCGAGCCCGAGGGCGTACTGGTCGGTGAAGAAGTAGGGCAGGTGGTCGGCGACGGCGTTGCCCCCGAGGAGATTGGTGGCGGCGACGGTGCCGTGCTTGATCGCGGTGTCCCAGTGCTCGACACGCAGACGGTGGCCCAGGACCGGGTGGTCGACGTTCGCGACGTCGCCGGCGGCGAAGACCCCGGACGCGGAGGTGTGGAGCCCCGCGTCGACCAGGACGCCGTTGTCCACCGCGATGCCGGCGGCCGTCGCGAGGTCGGTCTGCGGGCCGACGCCGACGCCGACGACCAGGCGGTCGACGGTGAGCGTGTCCCCGCCGGCCAGCCCGATCGTCGCGCCGTCCGAGCTGGTGGTGATCTGCTCGATCTGGGCGCCCGTGCGGACGTCGACGCCCTTCTCCCGGTGGAGCTGGGCGAACAACGCCCCGACGTCGGGACCGAGCACGTTGCGCAGCGGTTGGTCGAGCGCCTCGACCACGACCACGTCCGAGCCGGCCTGCTGGGCCGCGCTGGCGACCTCGAGGCCGATCCAGCCGCCGCCGATGATCCCGATACGCGTGCCGGGCTCGAGCCGGGCCTTGAGTTCCGTGGAGTCGTCGAGGGTGCGCAGGTAGTGAACGGGTGCGCCGGAGTCGTCGGCGAGTGCGAGCCGTCGTGGCGTGGCGCCCGTCGCGAGCAGCAGCCCGGACCACGCGAGGTCATCACCGCCGGCGCGCAAGGTCCGGGCGTCGGGGTCGACGGTCTCGACCGTCACGCCGGTACGCAGGTCGACGTCGTGCTCGGCGTACCAGCTCTCGGCGTTGACCAGCGCCTTCTCGGCCGGCTCGTTGCCGAGCAGGTAGCCCTTGGAGAGCGGGGGACGCTCGTACGGCGCGTGGTTCTCGCCGGCGATGACGACCAGGTCACCGGCGTACCCCTGCGCGCGGAGCTCGCGGACCGCGGTGCCGGTGGCGAGTCCGCCGCCCACCAGGACGATCGGGGCGCTCATCGGGCGCCGGCCCGGTCGCGGGTGAGCGAGAGGAACTCGGCTCGCGTCTTGGGATCGTCACGAAGCCGCCCGCGCAGGGCGGCGGTCACGGTGCGGGCGCCTTCGGCCCGCGCCCCGCGCAGGCTCATGCAGGTGTGCTCGGCCTCGATCACGACGCCGACGCCCTGGGGCTCGAGCCGCTCGGTGAGGTGCTCGGCGATCTCCATGGTCAGCCGCTCCTGGGTCTGTGCCCGACGGGCGAAGAACTCCACGGTCCGGGCGAACTTCGACAGCCCGAGGATACGCGCGCTCGGCAGGTAGCCGACATGGGCGACCCCGGTGAACGGCAGCATGTGGTGCTCACACAGCGAGTGGACGGGGATGTCGGAGACCAGCACCAGCTCGTCGTACCCGGCCGCGTTCTCGAACGTCGTGGAGTCGAACTCCGGCGGCGTCAGCATCTCGGCGTACGCGTGGACCAGCCGGCGGGGCGTCTCGAACATGTCTGCCGTGTCGATCGGCAGCCCGAGTGCGGCGAGCATCTCGGTGGCGGCCTTCTCGGCCCTGACCAGGTCGACCGGTGCGGGTGCGTGGGTGATCCTCGGGCGCACCCGTGCCCCGTTGATCTGCACAGCGACCGCCTCGACCATGGGATTCTCCTTGCTGGACCGGATTCTCTAAGAGTGAGTAATATGTCTGTTAGAAGTCCGGCTCGTCAAGCGGAGGTGATGACATGGGAGATCCGTTCTCCGCGATCGGCTCGCTGGCCGACCCTCTGCGGCGCCGCCTCTACGCCCTCGTGGCCGGTCGTGACGACGGAGTCGGTCGCGAGGAGGCGGCCCGCGAGGTCGGGGTGCCGACCCACACCGCGCGCTTCCACCTCGACAAGCTCGTCGAGGCGGGTCTGCTGTCGGTCGACCATCGCCGTCTCTCCGGCCGCAGCGGGCCGGGCGCGGGCCGCCCGGCCAAGGTCTATCGGCGGTCCGGCACCGAGGTGGCGGTCTCCCTTCCCGAGCGCGGGTACGACCTGGTGGGGCACGTCTTCGCGGCCGCGGTCGAGCGGTCGCTCGACGGTGCTGTCCTGACCGAGGCGCTGGCCGACGAGGCCCGCGCCGCCGGCCGCCGGGACGGCACGGCGTACGACGGGAAGGGTGGGGAGCTCGAGCGCTCGGCCGAGGTCCTGGCCGAGCGCGGCTTCGAGCCGGCTCGAGTCGGCGACGGGCTGGTGCTGCGGAACTGCCCCTTCGACGCACTCGCTCGCGAGCACACTGTCTTGGTCTGCGGCGTGAACCGTGACTATGTCGGCGGCGTGCTCGACGGGCTGGGCTGCGACCACACCAGCGCCTGCCTGGATCCGGGGCCCGATCGATGCTGCGTGCGGGTCGAGGAGTCCGCGGCCGGCTCCTGACAACAGCCCTGCCAAGATGGCGAGCATGGGGACCTCTCGGCTGTCGCTGCTCGTCGCGGTGACGCTCGTCGTCGCACTCGCCGCTGCCGGCTGTTCGGAGGACAAGGGCAACAGCGCGAGCCCCGCCATCGATGCCCTCGTCACCGGACTGACGACCGACGACTTCTCGCACGTGTCGTTCGACGGCGACCGAGTGACCGCGGCGTTCGTCCAGAAGCAGTACGACGAGACGGTCGCCGGCCTCGGTGATGTGAAGCCCCAGGTGACGGTCGCGTCGACGAGCCAAAGCAGTAACTCGAAGGTGTCCGCGACTCTGCACTGGACCTGGCCGATCGGGAGTGGATGGAGCTACTCCACCAAGGTGCCGTTGATCAGCCACGACCACGGGGACACCTGGCTGGTGCAGTGGAAGGTCGGCGTGATCCAGCCGTCGCTCACCGCTGGCGACACCCTCGAGGCGAGCACCGTCGGGGCGACCCGCGCTGACATCCTCGGACCGCACGGCGTCGGGCTGGTCACCGAGCGGCCCGTGCTGCGGTTCGGCGTCGACCGGCTCAAGGTCGGCGCCGCGCAGGCCCCGGTGTCAGCGCGGCGCCTGGCGCAACTGGTCGGCATCGACGTCGCGTCGTACGTCAGGCAGGTCAAGTCAGCCGGCCCGAAGGCGTTCGTGCAGGCGATCGCGTACCGCCAGGACGAGGTTCCACCGGCGGTGATGGCGCAGTACACCCACATCAAGGGCGTGGACGCGATCGCGGACAACATTCCGCTCGGCATCACCAAGGAGTTCGCGGCACCGATCCTCGGCACGGTCGGACCGGTGACCGCCGAGATCCTGAAGGACAACCCGGGCGTCTATCGGATCGGCGACCTCGCGGGGCTGTCCGGGCTCGAGGCGCGGTACGACGAGCAGCTCCGTGGCACACCTGGCGTGCAGATCGACGCCGTCGATCCCGATGGCAAGAGCACCAATCTCTTTCGGATCACACCTGTCGACGGGACGCCGCTCCACCTGACCCTCGAGCCTCGGCTCCAGCTGCTCGCCGAGCGCATTCTGAGCAGCGTCGGGCCGGCCAGCGCCATCGTCGCGATCAAGCCTTCCACCGGCGCGATCGTGGCCGCAGCGAACGGCCCGGGGAACAACGGCTACAACGACGCGACGTACGGCCGCTTCGCGCCGGGCTCCACGTTCAAGACCGTCGACTCCCTGGCCCTGATCAAGAAGGGCGTGACCCCGTCGTCCCCGGTCGAGTGCCCGACCAGCGTGAACGTCAACGGCAAGGTGTTCACCAACGACAGCTTCTACCCGCCCTCGGCCAACGGCCGGATCTCGCTGGCGACGGCGCTCGCCAACTCCTGCAACACGGCGTACATCAACGAGCGCACCAAGCTCGCCTCGCACGACCTCGTCGACGCGGCCGCGACGCTGGGGATGGGGGTCGACCACGACCTCGGCTTCCCGGCGTACTTCGGTAATGTCGTGCCGCCGACCACGGAGACCACCAAGGCTGCCGACATGATCGGCCAGGGCGAGGTCCTGGCGTCGCCGATGACGATGGCGACGGCGATGGCGTCGGTCGTGGCCGGGCACACCGTCGTACCCCAGCTGATCACGTCGGTGAACCCGGCCAAGACCACACCGGAGCCGCTGACCGCCTCCCAGGACGCGACGCTCAAGCAGCTGCTCCGTGGCGTCGTGCTGAATGGGACAGGCGTGGGACTGCGCGACGTCCCCGGGCCTCCGGTGATCGCCAAGACGGGAACTGCGGAGTTCGACCGTGGCGGCAAGCGCCTGACCCACGCGTGGATGATCGCCGGGTACGGCGACCTCGCGGTCTGTGCGTTCGTCGACGTCGGCCAGACGGGCGCCGGGACCGCCGGCCCGCTGCTCGAGCAGTTCCTGCGGGGCACGCTGGCTCGGTAGCCGTTCCGCGTAGACCCTGGCGGCGCTCGGTCAGACGCGGGGTGCTCACGTTCGCTCGCCACTCGCGTCACTCGGGCCCCAACGACAGGTCAGTTCATGCACTTCTCGGGTGTTGCAACGGCCGAGAAGCGCATGAATCCCCGGTGAACCGGGGATCCCGACGCGAGACCGCGCCGGCCTCAGCGCTCCCGGGGGGCGATGGTCCGGGCGACGTCCTCGGGCATCGGCTCGTAGTGGCCGAACGACCGGGTGAACGAGCCGGCGCCGTGCGTGGAGGAGCGGAGGTCGACGGCGTACCGGACGAGCTCGGTCTGGGGTACCTCGGCGTTGATCACCGTGCGGTCCTCGCCGACCTTGTCGGTGCCGAGGAGGCGGGCGCGCCGTGACGACAGGTCGCTCATGGTCGCTCCGATGTGGTCGTCGGGGACGACGACCGCGACGACGTCGTACGGCTCGAGCAGGGTGACCGTCGTGGCCGTCGCGGCCTCGCGAAGGGCCAGCGCGCCGGCCATCTGGAAGGCCATGTCGGAAGAGTCCACGGCGTGCGCCTTGCCGTCGGTCAGGGTCACCCGCAGGTCGACCATCGGGTAGCCGGCGCGTACACCTCGCTCCATCTGGGCTCGCACACCCTTCTCCACCGACGGGATGAACTGCCGGGGTACGGCGCCGCCGACGACCTTGTCGACGAACTCGAAACCTCCGCCCTCTGGCAGCGGCTCCACCTCGATGTGGCACACGGCGTACTGACCATGGCCTCCTGACTGCTTGACGTGCCGGCCGAGGCCCTTGCCCTGGCCGCCGAACGTCTCACGCAGCGACACCAGGAACTGCTCGGTCTCGACGTGGACGGAGTAGCGGTCCGCCAGTCGCGCGATGAGCACGTCGGAGTGCGCCTCGCCCATGCACCACAGCACCAGCTGGTGGGTCTCGGGGTTGTTCTCGACGCGCAGGCTCGGGTCCTCCGCGGCGAGGCGGCCGAGCGCCTGCGACAGCTTGTCCTCGTCGGCCTTGCTCCTGGCCACGATCGCTACCGGCAGTAGCGGCTCGGGCATCGACCAGGGCATCAGCACGCGCGGTTCGCCGATCGAGGACAGGGTGTCGCCGGTCTCGGCGCGGCTCAGCTTGCCGATCGCGCAGAGGTCGCCGGCCACCACTGCGGTGGCGGTGACGTGCGTGCCGCCGAAGGGGTACGACAGGGAGCCGATCTTCTCGTCCTCGTCGTGGTCCTCGTGGCCGCTCACGTCGGAGAAGAACGACGTGAAGTGACCGGACACGTGGACGGGGTCGTCGGCGGTGAGAGTGCCGGAGAAGACGCGGACCAGGCTGACCCGGCCGACGTACTGGTCGCTCGAGGTCTTCACGACCTCGGCGACGAGCACGCCCCGCGGGTCGCCAGCGATGGCGTCGGTCTCCTTGCCGGCCGGGGTGAACACCTCAGGCGCGGGGTGCTCCAACGGCGACGGGAAGCCGTCGACGGCGAGGTCGAGCAGCTCGGCGCAGCCGACACCGCTCATCGAGCAGACTGGTACGACGGGGTGGAAGCTGCCCCTGGCGACCGCCTTCTCGAGGTCCTCGTTGAGGGTCTCGTGGGAGATCTCCTCGCCCCCGAGGTAGCGGTCCATCAGGGTCTCGTCCTCGGACTCCTCGATGATGCCCTCGATCAGGGCGCCGCGCAGATCCTCGTGCTCGCCGTCGTCCGTCATCAGGTCGACCAGCCCGGTCACCTCGCCGCTCCCGTCGCGAACCGGGACGTAGAGCGGCAGCACCTTGTCGCCGAACGCCGCCTGGGCGGCGGCCAGTACGCCGTCGTAGTCGGCTCGTGCCTGGTCGAGCTTGGTGATCACGACGGCCCGCGGCATGCCGACCTCGGCGCACTCGCGCCACAGCGCGGTGGTGGCGTCGTCGACGGACTCGCTCGCGGCTATCACGAAGAGCGCGCAGTCGGCCGCCCGCAGCCCGGCGCGCACCTCGCCCACGAAGTCGGCGTACCCAGGGGTGTCGACGAAGTTGATCTTGGTCTCGCGGTGGATGACGGGGGCGATGGCCAGCGAGACGGAGCGTTCGTGGGACTTCTCGGAGTCCTCGAAGTCGCAGACCGTCGAGCCTTCCTGGATGGTCCCGGCTCGTGGGATGGCTCCGGCTGAGGCGAGCAGTGTCTCGACCAGTGTGGTCTTGCCGGACCCGCCGGGTCCGACCAGCACGACGTTGCGGATCCGGTCGGGGCTGCTCGCCCCGAGATCTTGGCCCGCTTGTCTACGCCCGCCCGCCTTGTCCGCCATGGTCAGCCTCCAGGTCTCTGCCAGATGGGCGGCCGTCCGACCGCCCCGCCGAAACGATGGGTCCAACCAACTCCTGTCCGGCGTCGGTTTCAAGAGGTACGACGGCGTCGGGCGACCGCGTGGAGCGACAGTGGGCGGAGTCTCGAGGGCTTCCGGTCCGGGTCGATGAAGCTGGCCGACCGAGTGGGTCGACCCCTCCAGAAAGGCTGGATGATGTGGGTTCTTCCTTCGGATCGAGGTGGTGTCGCGAGGCGACACGACCCTCGATCGGAAAGGGGCGAGCCCCTCGCAGCATGGGGTCAGCGAGGGGCTCGACATCGTTCCGGGTGCTAGCCCCCAGGCCGACGTGACAAGGGTGTCAGAGTCGCGACGAGTGCGTGAACACTTTCGGCAAACTGACGCCAGTGACAGGCTGATTCCATGACTGGACTAGACCTCTTGGCAAAGACCAACTCTCGGGGCCTGTTCATCGGTGGGCAGTGGCGCGAATCGAGCACCGGTTCGAGGTTCCAGGTCCACGACCCGGCCGACGACTCGGTGATCACCGACGTCGCCGATGGCGACACCAACGACGCGATGGCCGCGCTCGACGCCGCGGTCGCCGCCCAGGCCGACTGGGCCGCCGCTCCACCGCGCGAGCGCGGGGAGATCCTGCGCCGTTCGTTCGAGGCGATCATGGACCTGGCTGACGACTTCGCCGAGCTGATCAGCCTCGAGATGGGCAAGACCCTGGCCGAGGCCAAGGGCGAGGTCACCTACGGGGCGGAGTTCTTCCGGTGGTTCTCGGAGGAGGCCGTGCGCATCCACGGCCGCTGGATGCAGGCGCCGGCCGGTGGCTCCCGCCTGCTCACAATCCGCAAGCCGGTCGGACCGTGCCTGTTCCTCACGCCGTGGAACTTCCCGCTCGCCATGGGGACACGAAAGATCGGGCCGGCCGTCGCCGCCGGGTGCACCATGATCGTCAAGCCGGCCGAGCTCACGCCGTTGACGATGCTCGCCCTGGCCAACGTGCTCACCGAGGCCGGGCTGCCCGCCGGCGTCCTGAACATCGTCACCACGCACAATTCCAAGGCGTTGAGCGCGACGTTGATGGCCGACGAACGGCTGCGGAAGGTGAGCTTCACCGGCTCGACCCCGGTCGGGAAGGTGATCGTGCGCCAGTCCGCGGACGCGCTCCAGCGCGTCTCGATGGAGCTGGGCGGCAACGCCCCCTTCATCGTGTTCGAGGACGCCGATGTGGCGGCGGCCGTCGACGGAGCGATGATCGCGAAGATGCGGAACATGGGCGAGGCATGCACCGCCGCCAACCGGTTCCTCGTCCACGAATCCGTGGCGCGCGAGTTCGCCGCCCTGCTCGGTCAGCGGATGGGAGCGCTGAAGACCGGGCGGGGCCAGACCTCCGGCACCGACGTCGGCCCGCTGATCAACGCCGACGCCGTCGAGTCCGTGGGCCGGCTGGTCACCGATGCCGTTGACGACGGGGCCGAGCTGATCACGGGTGGTGCCGCTCCCGAGGGGCCGGGCCACTTCTACGCGCCGACCGTGCTGCTCGGCGTACGGGCCGGGGCACGGATCGTCAACGAGGAGATCTTCGGCCCGGTCGCCCCGATCACGACGTTCAACTCCGACGACGAGGCGATCGCGATGGCCAACGCCACGGAGTACGGCCTGGCGTCGTACGTCTACACGCGAGACCTGGCCCGCACCGTCAAGGTCTCGGAGTCGCTCCAGTTCGGCATGGTCGGCGTGAACACCGGACTGGTGTCCAACCCGGCCGCGCCGTTCGGCGGCGTGAAGGCCAGCGGCTTCGGTCGTGAGGGCGGCTTCGAGGGGATCGAGGAGTACCTCGACACGACGTACGTCGCGATCCCGGTCTGATCCCCGGGCCGTCGTCGCGTCGAGAGCCCATCAGCGAGGCTGACGCGGCTGCGCGAGGGCGTTGGCCAGCTCGGTGCGCGAGGTGATCGAGAGCTTCCGCAGGATGTGAGAGACGTGCCACTCGACCGACTTCACGCTCACCCCGAGCTCGGCGGCGATCTCGCGGTTGCGCTTGCCGACCACGACGAGCTGGGCCACGCGACGTTCGGCCGCGCTCAGCTCGGCCAGCCGGCCGGGGAGCTCGCCGTCGGGCGCCTCGCCGAGCCGCTCGAGCAGCCAGCGCACGCGAGACAGCAGCGGGCCGAGCTCCTCCTGCCGGGCGTACTTCTCCGCGCTGCGGAGCAGGTCGATAGCCCGCGGAGAGGCGTCGGGCTGGAGCAGCAGGATCCACCCCGCGAGGTCGGTCCGGATCTGGGCCTCGAGCCGGGCCGCTCCTGTGCCGTGCAGCACCTCGAGCGCCTCGTCGAGCAGCGCGGCCCGGTCGTCCGTCGGAGCGATCGCGGCCTGGGTGCGCAACGCGTACGCCACGGCGTACGTCGAGTCGAAGGTGCGCGCGTCGGCGAGCTCCTCCTCGACCAGCGCGGCGGCCGCGGCGATCTCACCGCGCCCGGCGATCACGCGTGCCATGCCGCTGCGCCACGGCAGCCACACGTGTACGTCGCTCGCGGCGAGCTCCTCGCCCGCGCGCTCGTAGTACGAGACCGCCTGGTCGTCCTGGCTGCGGGCGGCGGCGAACTCGCCCAGGCCGAACGACGACATCGCGCCCACGACACCACGCACGCGCATCAGGTTGGTCAGGTCGCGGGAGTACGCCGACGCCCCGCGCAGGTCGCCGACAGCAAGCTTGGCGAGCAGGCCGGTGAGGGCGAGCGATGCCTGTGCCGGCTCGTCCAGCCCCTCGTCGTGCCGAGCACGGTCGACCGTGTCCAGGGCGTCAGCGATTCTGCCCTGCGACAATGCGTCGCGGGCATGGTTCACAACACGGGCGGAGTCGTCCGTCGCCGATTCGAACATGCTTGAGTCCGCCCCCCTGGGCTCGAGCATGGTTAGACGGTAGGGCCTCGCGGACCGCTTGGGGAGGGTAGTGGGACCGATTTAACGAATCGTTGCCTTCGCAAGCGTCAACGCGCGGTGTGCGATCGACTCGGTTTCGGCTCGGTCGGCGGCCACCATGCCGACCCGGGTACGCCGGTCGAGCAGGTCGTCCACGTCGTGCGCACCCTCGTGGGTGACCCCGAACAGCAGCTCGGCGAGCGTCACCGCCACCGACTCCGTGATCGGTGCCAGCAGCTCATCGTCGCCGAGCCCAGACGTCCCCCGCGCCGAGTCCAGCACCAGGCGCGCGTCCGCTCCGTAGCGACGCACCAGGCGGGGGGACGGCGAGTCCACGGCCATGCGCGCCAGCTCCGCACGACAGGCCACACCGGCCAACGGGAGTCGTGCCGTCGTGCAGGGCTGCGCGTCGAGCCGGGCCCGGGCGACGGCCGTGTCGAGGGCGTCCTGCGCCATGCGCCGGTACGTCGTGAGCTTCCCGCCGACGATCGTGACGACCCCGGTCCGTGAGGTCAGGACGGCGTGGCGGCGGGACAGGTCCGCTGTGCGGCCATCGGCCCGGAGCAGCGGGCGGAGTCCGGCGTACGTCCCGACCACGTCTGCTCTGCTCAGCGGACGGGCGAGCGCGGCCGACGTGGTGGCCATCAGGAACTCGACCTCGGCCTCGCTGGGTTCGGGAACGTCCGGCATCTCGCCCTCGACGGGGACGTCGGTCAGGCCGACGTAGACGACTCCTTCGGGCTGTGGGACGACGTTGACGAACCGGCTGCGCTCGCCGGGCACCGGGAGGGTGAGGGCGACCTGGAGGCCCGGCAGTGCGTCGGCGCGCAGCACGAGGTGGCTGCCGCGGCTCGGCCGGAGCTCGACGTCGTCGACGAGGTCGCCGGCCCAGACGCCGGCCGCGTTGACCACCGCGCGGGCGGACACGTCATACGTCTCGCCGGTCAGCTCGTCGCGCAGACAGGCGCCACTGCCGTGGAGCTCGATCACCCGTGCTCGGGTCCGGACCTCGGCACCGAGATCCGCAGCGGTGCGCGCGATCGTGGTGACCAGGCGGGCGTCGTCCTCGAGCCGGCCGTCCCACGACAGGATGCCGCCGCGGAACCCGTCGCCGAGGACCGGCGCCAGGTGGTGACTCTCGGTGGCCGAGATGCGTCGCGGACGGGGCAGCGTCTCGGACGAGGTGCGTGCGGTGACCCGGAGCAGGTCGCCGGCGCCGATGCCGGCCCGGAGGAACGCCGCCTGCCGGTGCCCGGCAGATCGGTGGAGTGGGAGCAGCATCGGCAGCGCGTGCGTCAGGTGGGGGGCGGTGACCTCCATCAGGATCCCGCGCTCGACCGCGCTTTCGTGGGCCACACCGACCTGGCCGTGCGCGAGGTAGCGCAGGCCGCCGTGGACCAGCTTGCTCGACCAGCGCGACGTACCGAAAGCGAGGTCGTGGGCGTCGACGGCGAGCACCGAGAGTCCGCGCGCGACGGCGTCGAGCGCACAACCCGTACCGGTGACACCGAGCCCCACGACCAGGACATCGACCTGGGTAGGAGCCTCGGCCAGGCCGGCACGGATGCGGGTCTGTGACGTGTTCATGGCCGGGAAACCGCGCTGCGCACGAGGTGCTCGAGCTCGCCGTCGAGTTCATCTTCGCCGACCTCTTCGTCGACCATGGTGTGCGCGCTGAGCACGAAGCCGTGGGTCGCGAGGAGCAGGGCGCGAGCGATCGCCACCGGGTCGCCGTCGCGGACGCTGCCGTCCCGCTGCCCCTCGCGCAGGCGACCGGCCGTGTGCTGGGCGATCGCCTCCTGGCTGCGGCCGCGGCGTGTGAGGAGGTAGGGGAGGAGCAGCTCGGGGTCGAGCTCGACGATGCGGACGAACAGCTCGTTCTCACGCAGGGCACGCGTGGTCGCGACGACCTCGGCGACGATCCGGTCGGCCGCGGGGGCCCCTTCGCCGAGGGCGGCGTCGGCATCGCCCACAGCGCGGGCGACGACCTCGCCCCACTCGCGGGTCATCAGATCACCGAGCACGGCAGGCATGTCCGGCCAGGCACGGTAGATCGTCATCCGACTGACGCCGGCCCTCCGCGCGACCTCGGTGAGCGTCGTACGCCGCCACCCGACGTCGAGGATGCAGGCGCGCGCCGCGTCCAGGTACGCGTCCGGCGGATCGGCATTGTGACGAAGTGACGTCATGTGTCACACTGTAACACGTGAGTCTCGAGATGCACCCCACCCGATGGGGCGACCCGGCGCGAGCGGCGACCCTCCCGGAGACCGCCCGAGGGTTGGTCGAGCTGGTCTTCCCGGTCACCGACCGGACCGTCCCCGACGACGCGGCGGTGTCGCTGCCGGGCGTGGGGCTGGGCGACAACGTGCTCGCCGACCTGGCCGGCGTGGTCGGAGCGGAGCACGTGCTCACCGATGACCGGTCGCGCCGGCTGCGCACTCGGGGCAAGTCGACGACCGACCTCCTGCGCGCCAGAGCCGGAGACCTGTCGGACGCCCCCGACGCGGTGGTGCGCCCCGGCCGCCACGACGAGGTGCAGGCCCTGCTCGAGGTCGCCGCACGCCATCGGGTCGCGGTCGTGCCGTTCGGCGGCGGGACATCGGTGGTCGGTGGCCTGGTGGCGCATCGCGACGGGTACGCCGGGGTCGTCAGCCTGGACCTGGTCCGGATGAAGCGGCTGCTCGCGGTCGACCCGGTCTCGATGACGGCGTCCCTCGAGCCCGGGTTACGCGGGCCGGAAGCGGAAGCCCTGCTGGCCGAGCACGGGATGACGCTCGGCCACTTCCCCCAGTCCTTCGAGTTCGCCACCATCGGCGGCTTCGCCGCGACCCGGTCGAGCGGTCAGTCCTCGTCCGGTTACGGCCGGTTCGACGCCCTCGTGGTCGGGCTCGTCGTCGCGACTCCGGCCGGGCCCGTCGAGCTCGGGCACGCACCGGCCAGCGCCGCCGGCCCCGACCTGCGCCAGGTGTTCGTGGGCTCCGAGGGCGCCTTCGGGGTGATCACGGCCGTGACCGTGCGGGTGCGAGCGCTCCCCGAGACCACGGTCTACGAGGGCTGGCGGTGGCCGTCGTTCGGCGCCGGGGCCGACGCCATGCGGACGCTGGCTCAGGCCCAGCTCTCGCCGTCGGTGCTCCGGCTCTCCGACGAGAACGAGACGGCCCTCAACCTGGCCGACCCCGACTCCGTCGGCGGCTCCTCCGACGCCTTCACCGGAGGCTGTCTGATGATCGTGGGCTTCGAGGGGACGCCGGCCGCGGTCGACGCCAGGCGGGCGCCGGTGACCGCTGTGTTGACTGACCTGGGTGGCGAGCCGGCCGGCGAGGAACCGGGCCGGACGTGGTCCGCCGGCCGCTTCGACGCGCCGTACCTGCGCGACTCGATGCTCGACGCGGGGGTGCTGGTCGAGACGCTGGAGACCGCGACGTACTGGTCGAACCTGCGCCGCACCTACGACGCCGTCTCGGCTGCCCTGCTGGAGTCGCTCGGTGATCCGACGTTGGTGTTGTGCCATGTGTCGCACGTCTACGAGACAGGGGCGTCGCTCTACTTCACGGTCGCCGCGCCGGAGGGGGACGACGGTCTGACGCGTTGGGCGGAGGCGAAGCGTGCGGCGATGGACGCCATCGTCGACAGCGACGCGACGATCACCCACCACCACGCGGTCGGGACCGACCACCGCCCTTGGCTCGAGGACGAGATTGGACGCGTGGGGATCGACGTCTTGCGAGCCATCAAGGCGGCCGTCGACCCAGCCGGGATCCTCAACCCCGGCGTACTGGTGCCGCCCCCGGCCGTGTAACCACCCCAGATCGTTTCCTTCTGGCACGAATCGGCCCGTCGGCTGACGAGCCGGGGTGGTTACTCGGCGAACGACCACACCAGCAGCTGGGTGGGGACCGCCGCGGTCACGGTGACCTCGTGGTCGCCGGTGATCTCGAAGGCGTCGCCGGCCGACAGGGGCTCGGCCATGCTCGAGCGGGTCAGTGCGCCGGTGGCGACGAAGACGTAGCGCAGGGACGCCTCGGGAACGATGACGGTCGCGCCGCCGGGGATCTCCGCAATCCGGTACGTCGCACCGGGGACGCCGAGGTCGTTCTCATCGGCCACGATCACCAGGTCGCCGCCGCTCAGGTCCGGGGTCGTGGTACGTCGGCTCGGTTCACCGCCGAACGCTCCGGGCCGTAGCCAGGCCTGCACGAACCTGGTGGCGCCGTCGGCGGCCCGCTCGCTGTGAGTGATCCCTGTGCCGGCGCGGGTGATCGCGAGCTGACCGGCAGATTGGGTGGCGACACCGCTGCCGTCCTCGTGAGTGAGGACGCCAGAGACGACCCAGGTCACCAGCACGACATCGGCATGCTCGTGCGCGTCGTACCCGGCTCCGATGGCGAGCAGGTCGTCGTTGAGAGCGACCATCGGACCGAACGTGACCCGATCGGGATCGTAGGAGGAGCCGAACGAGAATGAGTGACGTGTCTGACGTCCGCGCTCGCGCGTCACGAACCGGTCCATTCCCCTTCGAACCACTACCGTCACGGACACAATGATCCCCGTGGCTCACCCTCTGCTCCCACCGGGCTTCCGGTTCGGTGCCAGCACTGCGGCGTACCAGATCGAGGGGGCTGCCACGGACGACGGCAAGGGCCCCAGCATCTGGGACACCTTCAGCCACGAGTCGGACACGATCGTGGACGGCTCGACGGGTGACGTGGCGTGCGACCACTACCACCGGCTCGACGAGGACCTCGACCTCATGCAGCGGCTCGGCCTGGGCGGTTATCGCTTCTCGATCTCGTGGACGCGGGTGCTGCCCACGGGCTCGGGCCACCCCAACCCGAAGGGGCTGGACTTCTACGAGCGACTGGTCGACGGGCTTCTGGAGCGTGACATCCAGCCGATGGCGACGCTCTACCACTGGGACCTGCCCCAGGTGCTGGAGGACGCCGGCGGCTGGCTGAACCGCGACACGGTGGAACGCTTCGCGGAGTACGCCGCGCTGGTCGGCGAGCTGCTGTCGGACCGGGTCGAGCACTGGATCCCGGTCAACGAGCCGAACGTCGTCACGATGCAGGGCTACGCCAACGGGGCCCACGCGCCCGGCAAGGCGTTGATGTTCGACGCGCTGCCGGTGGCCCACCACCTCCTGCTGGCGCACGGGCGCGCGGCCATCGCACTCCGTGCGGCCGGTGCGTCCAGCATCGGCTGTGCCAACAACCACGCGCCGATGTGGCCCGCCAGCGAGGACGAGGCCGATGTAGGAGCCTCCAAGCTCTTCGACGCGCTGTGGAACGGAATGTTCTCCGAGCCGATGCTCTTCGGCCGCTACCCGATCGACCTCGCGCCGCTGGTGCAGCCGGTCGTGAAGGCCGGGGACTTGGCCACCATCCGCCAGCCACTCGACTTCTATGGCGTCAGCTACTACAACCCGGTACGTATCGCCGCGGCCGACGAGGACGCGCCGATGCCCTGGGAGCGGCTGGAGATCCTCGGCTATCCCACGACCGACCTCGAATGGCCGGTCGTCCCCGACGCGCTCCGCGAGTGGCTGATCACCCTGCGCGCCCGCTACCGCGCGGCCCTCCCGCCGATCATGATCACCGCGTCGGGCTGCTCCTACTCGACCGCGCCCGATGCTCGCGGTGTGGTCGACGACCAGGCCCGGATCGAGTACCTCGACGCCCACCTCCGCGCCGTCGCCGTGGCCGTCCACGCCGGCGTCGACGTCCGCGGCTACTACACCTGGTCGTTGCTGGACAACTTCGAGTGGGCCGAGGGCTACACCCAGCGCTTCGGTCTCGTGTACGTCGACCACGAGACCCAGGCGCGGATCCCCAAGCGCTCGTTCGACTGGTACGCCGAGACGATCAAGGCCCAGCCCCCGGACAGCTGAGCCCGGAAATCACGCCGAGTCGCGCGAAGAGGCATCGATCTCACGCCGAGTCGTCGTATGCCGACTCGGCGATTCCCGCGTGTCATTTCGTGCCGACTCGGCGTTCCCCGCGTGTCATTTCGTGCCGAGTCGGCGGCGTGGCGGCAGCGTCTCAGCGACGGCCCAGAGCGCGAGCCGTCCAGCCCGCAGACCTCCAGCTGTCCAGATCGAGCACGTTGCGACCGTCGAACAGATGGGGCCTGGCGACCACGCCGTCGAGGTCGGCCGGGGTGATCCGTCGGAACTCCGGCCACTCGGTCAGGTGAAGCACCAGATCGGCGTCGCGACAAGCATCGACCGCGGATTCGGCGTACGAGAGCGTGGGGAACCGGGTGCGCGCCGTGCTGGCGGCGCGCGGATCGTAGACGCTGACGCGGGCACCCTTGAGATGGAGCTGACCGGCGATCCACAGGGCTGGGGAGTCGCGGACGTCGTCGCTGTCGGGCTTGAACGCCGCGCCCCAGACGGCGATCCGGGCGCCGGCGAGGTTCCCGCCGACCATGGCGATGGCGGTGTCGACCACGCGCTCGCGCTGGCGCTGGTTGACATCGTCGATGTGGCGCAGGAACGTCATCGCGTCCTCGACGCCGAGCTCGCCGGCGCGGTGCACGAACGCCCGGATGTCCTTGGGCAGGCAGCCTCCGCCGAAGCCGATGCCGGCGTTGAGGAACCTGCGGCCGATACGGGCGTCGTACCCGATCGAGTCCGCCAGGTCGACGACGTCGGCGCCGGTGGCCTCGCACACCTCGGCCATCGCGTTGATGAACGAGATCTTGGTCGCCAGGAAGGCGTTCGCGGCGACCTTGACCAGCTCGGCGGTCGCGAAGTCGGTGACGACGATAGGAGTGCCGGCGTCGATCATCGGCGCGAAGAAGTCGCGCAGTTGCTTCTCGGCGCGGCCGTCCTGGACACCGATCACGATCCGGTCGGGGTGCAGCGTGTCCTCCACGGCGAAGCCCTCACGCAGGAACTCCGGGTTCCACGCAAGCAGGGCGTCGGCGCCGGCCGGCGAGAGCTCGGCCAACCGGGCTGACATCCGCTCGGCCGTCCCGACCGGGACCGTCGACTTGCCGACGACGACCGTAGGTCGGTCGAGGTGCGGCGCGAGACCGGTGATGGCTCCCTCGACCTGGCTGATGTCGGCTGCCAGGCTCTCCGGCTGCTGAGGAGTCCCCACGCAGACGAAGTGGAGCTCGCCGAACGCCGCGACCTCGGCGTAGGAGTCGGTGAACCGCAGTCGGCCCGAGGCCACGCTCCGGGCGAGCAGCTCGTCCAGCTGGGGTTCGTAGATCGGGGACTCCCCCCGGGAGAGCGCCGCGCGCTTGCCCGGGTCGATCTCCATGCCCAGCACCTCATGGCCGAGGTCGGCCATCGACGCGGCATGAGTGGCCCCGAGATAGCCACATCCGATGACGGTGATCCGCATGCCCGGAGTCTAGAGATCCGTCACGACGCCCGCTTGCGTCGTGATACCCCCAGGGGGTACAACAGGCGCTATGACCGAGAGCTGGAAGATGGCCATCACCGCGACCCGCCACTGCCTCACCGGATGTGCGATCGGCGAGATCACCGGCATGGTGCTGAGCACCTGGTGGGGCTGGGGGAACACCGCCAACATCGTGCTCTCGATCGGGCTGGCGTTCCTCTTCGGCTACCTCCTCACCTACACCGGCGTACGCCGCATGGGTGCCGACAGCCGCACCGCCGTCCAGGCAGCGCTCGCCAGCGACACGATCTCGATCCTCACTATGGAGGCCGTCGACACGCTCTTCCTGCTGGTCGTCCCCGGGGCCATGGACGCGACGCTGGACACCTCGCTCTTCTGGTGGTCGCTGGCCGTCGCGCTGGCCGTGGCGTTCCTCGCCGCGGTGCCGGTCAACCACTGGCTGATGGAGCGCGGTAGGGGGCACGCGGTCGTGCACCGGCTCCACGAGGAGCACGCCCACCACCACTGACCCGCCGCACGGCTAGCATCTCCGCCATGCGCATGCCTCGAACGGCTGCCGTCCTCGTTCCACTGATGCTCGTCGCGCTCGGGTGCGCACCGCAGGACAGCTCGACGGCCACCGACACCGCCACCGATGCTAACCAGACCCCGGCCGACTGCGCCCAGGGCAAGACCATCACCGACGGCACCCTGACCGTCGCAACGGACTCGCCGGCGTACGACCCGTGGTTCAGCCACAACGACCCGAGCAACGGCAAGGGCTACGAGTCCGCGGTGGCGTACGCCGTGGCGAAGCAGCTCGGCTTCGACAAGTCGTCGGTGACGTGGGTGAAGGAGCCGTTCAACAAGTCCTACGCCCCGGGCGACAAGGACTTCGACTTCGACATCAACCAGATCTCCATCACCCCGCAGCGAGCGAAGGTCGTCGACTTCTCCGACGGCTACTACACCGCGTCGCAGGCCCTGGTCGCGCTCAAGGACTCCCCGGTCGCCCAGGCCACCTCGATCGCGGATCTCAAGCAGTACAAGCTCGGCGCCCAGACCGGCACCACGTCGCTGACCGCCATCCGCGAGGACATCCAACCGTCGTCCGATCCGCTGGTCTTCGACGACACGAACGTCGCCAAGCAGGCGCTGCTGAACCACCAGGTGGACGCGATCGTCGCCGACCTGCCCACGGCCTTCTACATCACCGCGGTGCAGATCCCGTCGGCCACGATCGTCGGCCAGTTCGAGCAGCAGAGCGGCAGCCCGGAACAGTTCGGCATGCTCTTCCAGAAGAACAACGCCCTGGTCGGCTGCGTCAACCAGGCGCTCGCAAACGTGAAGAGCGACGGCACCCTGGACTCCATCGAGCAGAAGTGGCTCAGCCAGACCGTGAACGTGCCCGTGCTCCAGTGAGCTCGGTGCAGGACGACTGGCGACCGAGCCCGCGTGAGCTCGAGCGGCAGGCCGTACGCCGCTCCGTGCGCCGGCGCTCGCTGCTGGTCTCGACCGTCGCAACGGTCGTCGTCCTCGGTGGCCTCGTGCTGGGCACGGTCACCTCGCCCGGCTGGCCCAACGTCAAGGCGACGTTCTTCTCGTGGCCAGACGCGAAGGCGTCGTTCCCCTCGATCTGGCACGCCTTCTGGACCTACAACGTCAAGCTGTTCCTGATCGGCGAGGTGCTGATCCTCGCCCTCGCCCTGGTGGTCGCACTGGTGCGGCAGTCGCAGGCGCCGGTCCTGTTGCCGCTGCGGATCATCGCCGTGGTCTACACCGACCTGTTCCGCGGGATCCCGACGATCCTGTTGGTGTTCATGCTCGCCTTCGGGATGCCGGCGCTGGGCCTCCAGGGCGTGACCAACTCTCTGTTCTTCTGGGGGTTGGTGGCGCTGGTGCTGTCGTACGGCGCCTACGTCGCCGAGGTGATCCGGGCCGGCATCGAGTCGATCCACCCGTCGCAGATCGCCAGCGCGGACGCCCTCGGCCTGTCCCGAGCCCAAGCAATGCGCTACGTCGTAGTGCCCCAGGGCGTGCGACGCGTCATCCCGCCGCTGCTCAACGACTTCATCAGTCTGCAGAAGGACACCGCCCTGGTCGGCGCGGCCGGCCTGTTCGACGCCCTGTTCGCGGCTCGGGACTACGCCAACTTCCAGTTCAACTTCACTCCCTACGTAGTCGTCGCGGGCTACTTCGTCGTGCTGACGATCCCGCTGGCCCGGTTCACCGATCACCTGCAGCGCCGCGCGATGGAGCGGGAGAGGCAAGGCGTGCGATGAGCGACGTCCTCCTGGAGGTCACCGACCTACGGAAGTCGTACGGCGACAAGGTCGTGCTCAGCGACGTCGACCTCACCCTCCACACGCACGACGTGATCTGTCTGATCGGGTCTTCCGGTTCGGGGAAGTCGACCCTCCTGCGTTGTCTCAATCTGCTCGAGGACGTCGACGACGGTGTGATCCGGTTCGAAGGGACGGAGATCTCCGACCCGCGGGTCGATCGGCGTGCGGTACGTAGCCGGATGGGGATGGTGTTCCAGGCCTACAACCTCTTCCCGCACCTGACCGTGCTCGACAACTGCGCGCTCGCGCCGCGGCGGGTGCACGGGCTGTCCAAGAAGGAGGCCGAGAGCCGCGCACGCGAACTGCTGGGGCGCTTCGGGCTCGCGGACCAGGCCGACAAACACCCCGACCGGATGTCCGGAGGGCAGCAGCAACGCGCCGCCCTCGTCCGGGCGCTGTGCACGCAGCCCACATTGCTGCTGCTGGACGAGATCACGGCCGCGCTCGACCCGGAGCTGGTCGGCGACGTGCTGACGATCGTCCGAGAGCTGGCCGAGCAGGGGACCACGATGATCCTCGCGACCCACGAGATGGCGTTCGCGCGCGACGTCGCGACGTCCGTCTGCTTCCTCGACCAGGGGCGCATCCTCGAGCAGGGTCCGCCGTCGGAGATCTTCAGCAGCCCTCGCGAGGACCGCACGCGCCGGTTCCTGGCCCGGGTCCTGCCCGCCGGCTGAGCCCCGGCATGATCGAGGGCATGCAACTCGGTCATGAGCTGGGCCAGGGCACAGGCCCGCTCCGCGGGGTCAAGGTGGTCGAGCTCGCCGGCATCGGTCCTGGGCCGCACGCCTGCATGATCCTGGCCGACCTCGGCGCCGACGTGATCCGCATCGACCGGCCCGGCGGCCAGGCCCTCACCGGCGGACCACACGACCTGCTCAACCGAGGGCGACCCAGCGTCGCCTTCGATCTCAAGCACCCCGACGCCATCGCCACCGTGCTCGACCTGGTCGCGGACGCCGACGTTCTCGTCGAGGGCCTGCGCCCGGGTACGACGGAGCGGCTCGGGCTCGGCCCCGCGGAGTGCCTCGCCCGCAACCCGCGCCTGGTCTACGGCCGGATGACCGGGTGGGGTCAGGACGGTCCCCTGGCGCAGACGGCCGGGCACGACCTCGGATACATCGCGATCACCGGCGCCCTCTACGGTCTCGGCCAGGACCAGAGCCGCCCTCATTTCCCGACCAACCTGGTCGGCGACTTCGGCGGTGGGTCGACGTACCTCGTGATCGGGATCCTGGCCGCCCTCCTCGAGGCGCGACTCTCCGGGCAGGGGCAGGTCGTGGACGCCGCGATCGTCGACGGCACCGCGCACCTCAACTCGATGGCCACCGGCTTCCTGGCCGGCGGGCTCCTCCGCGAGCAGCGCGCGGCCAACCTGCTCGACGGCGGCGCCCCGTTCTACGACGTCTACGAGACGGCCGACGGCCAGCACCTCGCGATCGGCGCGCTCGAGCCGCAGTTCTACGACGAGCTGGTGGCCGGGCTGGGTATCGCGGGCGCCGCGCCCGACCGCGACGACCCGGCCAACCACGTCGAGCTCCGCGGGCTCATCGCGGACGCCGTCCGCGGCCGGACGCAGGCGGAGTGGGTCGAGGTCTTCGACGGCACCGACGCCTGTGTGGCGCCGGTGCTGAAGCTGACTGAGGCGTTCCACCACCCCCACCTCGCGGCCCGCGAGACGTTCGTCCAGAGGGACGGAATGACCCAGCCCGCGCCCGCGCCGCGCTTCTCGCGGACAGCGCCGAGCCTCACGACGCCACCCCCGGCGAGGGTCGGCGAGCACACTCGCCAGGCACTGACGGCGTGGGGAATCACGGACGTGGATCGGCTTCTGGACGCCGGGGCGGCGGTGCAAGGGTGACCGAGCACGTCGACGTCCTGATCATCGGGGCCGGGCTCTCCGGGATCGGGGCCGCGGCGCACCTGACCCGCGAGCTGCCCCGCACGTCGTACGTCGTGCTCGAGGCGCGCGAGGTCAGTGGCGGCACGTGGGACCTCTTCCGCTATCCCGGAGTCCGCTCCGACTCGGACATGTACACGATGGGCTATCGCTTCCGCCCCTGGCGGCACGCCGAGGCGCTCGGGTCGGGCGAACGCATCCTCGAGTACCTCCGCGACACCGCCCGGGAGTACGACGTCGAGCGCCGCATCCGGTACTCCCACCGCGTCGTGCGTGCGTCCTGGGACTCCGACCAGGCGCTCTGGACCGTCGAGGCCGATCGCGACGGCGAGACCGTGACCTTCACCGCCGGGTTCGTCTGGGCCTGCCGCGGCTACTACGACTACGACCACGGCCACGAGCCGGCCTTCGCGGGCGCCGACGAGTTCCGGGGCCGGCTCGTGCATCCTCAGCGCTGGCCCGGCGACCTCGACTGGGCGGGGAAGGACGTCGTGGTGATCGGCAGCGGCGCGACGGCGGTGACCCTGGTGCCGGCCATGGCCGCCGAAGCCGCGCGCGTGACGATGCTGCAGCGGTCGCCGTCGTACATCCTCAGCCGGCCCCAGCGCGATCCGTTCGCCGCGCGCGCCAGGCGGTGGCTCCCGGCGGGCTTGGCTCATCGCGCCGTGCGGTGGAAGAGCATCCTCGTGACAGCAGTCTTCTACCGGCTCTCGCGCCGTCGTCCCGAGACCGTGAAGCGGATCGTCCGCAAGCAGAACGTCGCCCTGCTGCCCGACGGGTACGACGTCGGCACGCACTTCACGCCGTCGTACCAGCCCTGGGACCAGCGGATGTGTTTCGTGCCGGACGCTGACTTCTTCAAGGCCGTACGCCGTGGCGACGCCGAGGTGGTGACCTCGACGATCGAGCGGTTCGATGCCGACGGAGTCGTGCTGACCGGTGGCCGCCGTCTCCACGCCGACATCATCGTGACCGCGACCGGCCTGACGCTCTCGCCGTTCGGGGGGATCGAGCTGGTCGTCGACGGCGAGAAGGTCGACCCGTCCACGCTGATGACGTACCGCGCGTTGATGCTCAGCGATGTCCCGAACTTCGTCTTCACCATCGGCTACACGAACGCCTCGTGGACGCTGAAGGTCGACCTGGTCGCCGAGTTCACCTGCCGACTACTGGCACACATGGCCGAGCAGCGGTACCGGAGCGTGCTCCCGGTCCGCGATCCGTCCGTGCGCGAGACGCCGCTGATGGACTTCACGTCGGGCTACATCCTGCGCGCGCTCGACGACCTCCCCCATCAGGGTGACCGGGAGCCCTGGCGGCTGCGGCAGAGCTACCTCCGCGACCGGCGCACCCTGCGCCGTGCGCCTCTCGAGGACGGCGTCCTGGTGTTCTCCTGATGCCGGCCGCGCATGTGAGCGGGCTGTCCGGGTACGACGTCGGCGAACGACGAGATGCCCCAACCGAAGGAGCACACGTGGGACTCGACGACAAAGCGAAGCACCAAGCGACCGACGCCAAAGGCAAGGCCAAGGAGGCGGCCGGCGCCGCCACCGGAAACGAGAGCCTGAAGGCCGAGGGCAAGGGCGACCAGGGCCAGGCGAAGGCCAAGGAGGCCGGGCGTCACGTCAAGGAGGCCGCCAAGGACGCCAAGGACGCCCTCAAGCCCTGAGAGCGTGCAGCAGGGGGCTCCGCCATCGGCGGGGTCCTTCGCTGCGTCTCGAGAGCGGTCGGACTGGCTGCGTAGGGTGACGATCGTGCTGGACGGCGTACGACGCGGGGTGCGCCGCACGTTGTGGGACAAGGTCCCGCGCGACCACCGCGAGTCCGGCCGCGAGCTCAGGCGCCGGCAATGGGTGACCGGGGCGTTCGTCGTCCTCGGGGCTCTGGTGCTCGCGGTGTCGCTACGGATCGAGCCCGGCAACGACTGGTTCTACCCCGCGACTCTCGGTCTGGCGTCGGTCTGGACCGTGGGTGCCCTCGTTTCGGGCCCGCTGCACCTGGGTCGCACATTGCGGGGCGAGGACCTGGGCGGACGCCCAGTGCTGATCCCGCTGGTCTACGGCGCGGTGCTCGCCATGGTGTTTGTCGGGGGAGCGCTCGTGATCCGACAGGTCCCGTGGCTGGACGACCAGGTGCAGCGCGTGCTCGACCACGCGGACAAGGGGTCGGTCCCGCTGCTCGTGCTGGTCACGACCGCCAACGGGGTCGCGGAGGAGCTGTTCTTCCGCGGAGCGCTCTATGCCGCCACGCCGCGCTACCCGGTGGCCGTCACCACCGCGGCGTACGCCCTCGCGACCCTGGCCACCGGCAACCCCGCGCTGGTTTTCGCCGCCCTCCTGCTCGGCACCCTGGTCGGACTCGAACGCCGCGCCACAGGTGGCATCCAGGCGCCGATCATCACCCACGTCGTCTGGTCCCTGGTGCTGCTCTTCGCCCTTCCCACCCTGTTCGGGTAGCCCCCGACGTCTTGTTTTGGGGGGTGAACACCACGAAACCCCACACAAACGTCGGGAACTATCCGGTCTCAGCCGCCGTCGCCGGTGTCCTCGAGGGCGCGCCGGACCGCCTCGGCGTACGACAGCGGCGCGCCGGGGACGATCTCCCGGACGGAGTCGTCGGTGACGACCACCTCGGTGCGCATGGAGTCGATGAGGTTGCGGCCGGTGGTGGTGTCCACGTCGGTGACCAGTGCCAGCCAGTACGACGACAGCCGCGGGGTCAGCACCGGAACACTCACGATCGGGACGCGATGCCCGGTGGCGATCTCCGAGGCGACCTGGAGCATCCGGTGATAGGTCACGACCTCCGGCCCCCCGATCTCGAAGACCCGGCCCTTCGCTCGTGGCTCGTCTGCCACGCCGACCAAGTACCGGATGACGTCGTCGACCGCGATCGGCTGGGTCCGGGTCGCGGCCCACCGAGGGACGACCATCGCCGGGAGGTTCTTCACGAGCTGCCGGGTCAGCTCCCACGAGATGCCTCCGTTGCCGACGACGATGCCGGCGCGCAGGACCGTGACCGGTACGCCGCCCTCCCCGAGCAGCCCCTCGACCTCGCGTCGCGACCGCAGGTGCGCCGAGAGCTCGCCCACCTCGGCACCGAGCCCACCGAGGTAGACGATCTGGTGTACGCCGGCACCCGCGGCCGCCTTTCCGAACGCCTCCGCTGCCCGGGCGTCGCGGTCCTCGAAGTCGTCGGCATCCAGCGAGTGCACCAGGTAGTAGGCCACGGCGACGTCCTCGAGCGCCGGGGCCAGCGTCGACGCGTCGTGGACGTCGCCACCGATGGCCGCACCCGGCCCGCCGTACTCGGCCGGCCGTCGCGTCATCGCGCGTACGTCGTACCCCGCATCCAGCAAGGCGGGTACCAGCCGGCGGCCGATGAACCCGGTTGCGCCGGTGACCAGGATCGCGGGAGACCTCACGCGGTCCGACGTACCCAACTGGCATGGCGAGCACTCGTGCTCGTGCCCTCATTGCGCGCGCTTGGCGATGTTCGCGCGTCGCAGTTCGTCCATGCCCGCCTCGTAGGCCTGCACCAGCGACGCGATGGACAACGGCTTCAGGCGCTCGACGACCTCCTGGATCTTCTCCGGCGAGACGCCCTGCTCCTTGTAGACCGGCCACACCTGCGTGCGGAACAGCTCGTAGAGCTCCTCCGCGATCGCCCTCCCGTGGGAGGCGTACACCTCGGCCGCTGCGCGAGCCGCCTCGATGGGATAGCCGAGGTCGAGCAGGCCAAGCCCGACGCCGAGCTGGGACATCGAGGCGCGGAAGCGTCCTCGCCCGGCCGGCTCGAGGACGCCGAGGGCGGCGAGCGTGTCGAGGTCCTTGGAGGAAAGCGGCCGCCCTGCCCGCTGCTCGAGCTCCGCCCGTGACAGCTCCTCCCACGAGTCGGCCATCCATGGGGCCAACATCGTGCGGTGCAGCGCGATGTCCTCGGGAGACGCGTCGGACGGGATGCCGGCGAGGTATCTCTCGATGGCCGAGAGCGTGAAGCCGTGGCCCTGCAGCTCCTGGACGAGCTGGAGCCGGGCGACGTGGTCGGCGCTGTAGTAGCCGCTACGTCCGCGTCGGATCGGCGGTGGAGCCAGACCTCTGGTCGTGTAGAAGCGAACGTTGCGCACGCTCATCCCCACCCGCTCGGTGAGCTCCTCGAGGGTCAGCAGCGTGACCGTCCCCACAGCGGGCTCGTCTTCCTTGACGACCATGACAGTAAGAGTGTCACAATCGTGAGCATGGCTCCATCCCCTGAGCAGGCACCCCAGGAAGCATTCGTCTACGACCACCTGCGTACGCCGCGTGGGAAGGGAAAGACGGTCGGCTCCCTGCACGAGGTGAAGCCGGTCGACCTGATGGTCGGCCTCCTGAAGGAGATCCAGACCCGTCATCCGTCGCTCGACACCGAGCGCATCGACGACCTCGTACTCGGCGTCGTATCGCCGATCGGTGAGCAGGGCGGCGACATCGCCAAGACCGCGGCCCTTGCAGCGGGCTACCCCGAGACCGTCGCCGGCGTCCAGCTCAACCGTTTCTGCGCCTCAGGCCTGGAGGCCGTCAACCAGGCGGCGGCCCGCATCCGCAGCGGCTTCGAGGACCTCATTCTCGCCGGTGGAGTCGAGTCGATGAGCCGGGTGCCGATGGGTTCCGACGGCGGCGCCTGGGCGGCCGACCCGGCGACCGCGCTCACCACCGGCTTCGTGCCACAGGGCATCGGAGCCGACCTGATCGCGACGCTCGAGGGCTGGGGCCGCTCCGACGTGGACGCGTACGCCGCCGAGTCCCACCACCGTGCGGCCAAGGCCTGGGCCAACGGCTACTTCGCCGACGCGATCGTCCCTGTGAAGGACGTCAACGGCGTGACCGTGCTCGACCACGACGAGCAGATCCGACCGGACACCTCGGTCGAAGGCCTGGCCGGGCTCAAGCCGAGCTTCGCATCCCTCGGGAAGGACGCCGGCTTCGACGACGTGGCCCTCGAGACGTACCACTGGGTCGAGCGGATCGACCACGTCCACCACGCCGGCAACTCCTCGGGGATCGTCGACGGTGCCTCGCTGGTCGCGATCGGCTCCGAGCAGGTCGGCCGAGATCTGGGCCTGACGCCGCGCGCCCGGATCGTGATGGCCGCGGTCTCGGGTGCCGACCCGACGATCATGCTGACCGGCCCGGCCCCGGCGGCGCGCAAGGCGCTGGCAAGGGCCGGCTTCGAGGTCGCCGACATCGACCTCTGGGAGATGAACGAGGCCTTCGCTGCCGTCGCCATGCGTTTCATGAAGGACATGGGCATCACCCACGAGATCACCAACGTCAACGGCGGTGCGATCGCGATGGGCCATCCGCTCGGCGCGACCGGCGCGATGCTGCTCGGCACTCTGGTCGACGAGCTCCGCCGCCGCGACCTGCGCCGCGGCCTCACGACGCTCTGTATCGGTGGTGGCATGGGCATTGCCACGATCGTCGAGCTCGTCTGACCCGCCCGCTGGTCGAGGAGGTTGCGCAGCAACCCTCTCGAGGATCCCGTGACCGACCCACGACCGAAGGACGCCGCATGACCGAGACCCAGATGGACCCTGCGACCGCTGTCCGCTACGAGCGGGACAGCGACGGGATCGTCACCCTGACCCTCGACGACCCGACCGCAAGCGCGAACACGATGACCGAGCTCTACCGCGACTCGATGCATGCCGCGGTGGACCGGCTCTACGACGAGGTGAACGACGTCACCGGTGTTGTCATCACCAGTGCGAAGAAGACGTTCTTCGCCGGCGCGAACCTCACCCTCATGATGCAGGTGACGCCGGCCGACGCGCCGTCGCTCTTCGCCGGTGCCGAGTCGATCAAGGCCGACCTGCGTCGCCTCGAGAAGCTTCCGCGGCCCGTGGTCGCCGCGATCAACGGAGCAGCACTCGGTGGCGGCTACGAGATCGCCCTGGCGTGCAACCACCGGATCGTCGTCGACGATCCCTCGGCCTTGGTCGGCCTCCCCGAGGCGACCCTCGGACTGCTGCCCGGCGGAGGCGGAGTCACCCGCGTGACTCGGATGTTCGGCATCCAGACCGCACTCATGGACGTCCTCCTGCAAGGGACTCGCTTCAGGCCGGCCGACGCGAAGGCGAAGGGCCTGGTCGACGCCGTCGTCGCGATCGCGTGAGGACCTGCTCCCGACCGCCAGGTCTTGGATCGTCGAGCATCGCGACGACCCGGACGCCACGACGCAACCGTGGGACCGCGAGGGCTACCGGATGCCCGGCGGTACGCCGCAGTCGCCCAAGCTGGCGGCGTTCCTCCCGGCGTTCCCCGCCCTCCTACGTCAGCAGACCAAAGGCGCGGTCTACCCGGCCCAGCGGGCGATCCTGTCGGCCGCGGTCGAGGGTGCAAGCGTCGACTTCGAGACCGCGAGCCGGATCGAGAGCCGCTACCTGACCAAGCTTCTCATCGGTCAGAACTTCAAGAACATGACGCAGGCCTTCTTCTTCGACCTCCAGGCCATCAACGCCGGCAAGCTCCGGCCCGAAGGTCACGAGACGTTCATGGCCACCAGGGTTGGGGTGCTCGGCGCGGGGATGATGGGGGCCGGTATCGCCTACACCTGCGCCCGGGCAGGCATGCAGGTCGTCCTCAAGGACGTGTCGCTGGAGGCGGCCGAGCGGGGCAAGGGCTACAGCGAGACGCTCACCGCCAAGGGGATCGAGCGCGGCAAGCTCACCCAGGAGAAAGCGGACGCGATGCTTGCTCGCGTCACGCCGACCGCGGACGCCGCCGACCTTGCCGGCTGCGACCTCGTGATCGAGGCCGTCTTCGAGGACCCGAGCCTCAAGCACCAGGTGTTCGCCGAGGTCCTGCCGCACGTGAGCGCCGATGCGCTGCTGTGCTCCAACACCTCGACCCTGCCGATCACCGAGCTCGCCACCGGTGTCGACCGGCCCGAGGACTTCATCGGGCTGCACTTCTTCAGCCCCGTCGACAAGATGCCGCTGGTCGAGATCATCAGGGGCGCCCAGACCTCCGATGCGGCACTCGCCAAGGCCTACGACGTGGTGCTGCAGATCAAGAAGACCCCGATCGTCGTCAACGACAGCCGTGGCTTCTACACCTCACGCGTCATCGGGACGATGGTCAACGAGGGCCTGGCGATGCTGGCCGAGGGCGTCCCGCCGATGTCGCTGGAGCGCGCCGCCCTCCAGGACGGTTATCCCATCGGTCCGCTCCAGCTGACCGACGAGCTCAACATGGAGCTGATGGCCAAGATCGCCAAGGCCGGCCGCGACGCCGCCGAGCGCGACGGCACGCCGTACGACGAGCACCCGGGCACCGCGGTCGTCGCACGGATGATCGGGCTTGGCCGCCCGTCGCGACTGAAAGGTGCCGGGTTCTACGAGTACGAGGATGGTCGGCGTACCCACCTGTGGTCCGGGCTGGCCGAGGAGTTCCCTGCTCAGCCCCAGCAGGTCCCCTTCGCGGACGTGAAGGACCGGATGATGTTCATCGAGGCGCTCGAGACCGCGAAGTGCTTCGAGGAAGGCGTCATCGAGTCATCGGCGGCCGCCAACATCGGCTCGATCATGGGCATCGGCTTCCCCGCTAACTCCGGTGGTGCCGCTCAGTTCATGACCGGCTACCAGGCCGTCGACGGGCACGGTGAGGGCGTCGGGCCGATCGGCCTCGAGGCGTTCCTGGCGCGGGCCGACCAGCTCGCCGACACGTACGGCGAGCGGTTCCGCCCGTCGATGTACCTGCGCGAGATGGCGGAGACGGGCGGGGGATTCCCGCGCTGAGCCAAGGCACCACCGGCAGACCAACCGCGAGAGTGATTCCGTCGCTGTGCCGATGGGTTCATGATCTGGTGATGAACACACGCACCGCCCTCCTGGCACTCGGCCGCGCCGCCGCGGTCGCGCTGCCGGGCTCGGCCGGCGTCGCGCAGGCCTCGACGGCCAAGTCGTTGGCCGACAGCACCGTCACCATCAAGGCCGAAGGCGTCGATCTCTCGGGCAAGGTCAAGAGTCCTCGGCAGGCATGCGTCACCGATCGCAAGGTGATCGTCTTCAAGCAGATCGGCACCCGAGGTGGTGGCGACGACCAGAAGTTCGCCTCGGACACGGCGTCGTCCGACGGCTCGTGGAGCACCGGCAACACGGGGACGCCGGGGAAGTTCTACGCCAAGGTCCGCAAGACCACGATGTGCAAGAAGGACTCCAGCCCCACCATCCGCGCCCGGCGCTGATCGGCCCCCGAGGGCATCGAACACCTGCACAGGTGGATCAAGTTTCTAATGTTCCGGAGTCAGAATCCGGTTCCGCTGCGAAGATTCTCCGCGTGAACCAACCCCCTGTTGTGGACGTGCGGGGCCTGCACGTGCGCTTCGGCGAGGTCGAGGCGGTGTCCGGCATCGACCTCGAGGCGTACGCCGGCCAGGCGACCGCCCTGCTCGGCCGCAACGGTGCCGGCAAGTCGACCACCATGCGGGTGCTCGCGGGCATCGTTCCTCCGACGGCCGGCACCGTGACCGTGGCCGGTCTCGACATCCGCAAGGACACCTTGGCGATCAAGCAGCTCGCCGGCTACTGCCCCGACGTGGGCGGCCTGGTTCCTCGTGCGACCCCGTGGGAGCACCTCCAGCTCAGCGCCAAGCTGCGCCGCCTCACCGGCTGGGAGGAGTGCGCCCGCGATCTACTCGAGCGTTTCGAGCTCGGCGATGTCATGAACCGGGTGACCGGCGGCTTCTCGCACGGCATGGGCCGTCGGTTGTCCGTCGTTCTCGCCGCGATGCACGAGCCGCAGGTGTTGCTCCTCGACGAGCCCTTCGACGGAGTCGACCCGATCGGCGTGGAGGCGACGTTCGAGGTGATCGCCGACGCGCGCGCCCGCGGCGCCACGATCCTCCTCTCGACCCACCTACGCGACCTCGCGGTCCAGGCCTGCGGCACGGCCCTCGTGCTGCGCGGAGGCTCTCGCGTCGCGTCGGTCGACGCCGACGAGATGGCCGGCGAGGAGGGGGCTCGTGCCTACCGCGCTCTTCTCGACTGACACCGGCACGACGTACCGCAGGGCTGGGCAGCTGGCGGCCGCTCGCCGGGCCGTCGGCGACGTCGCGATCCTGTTCCGCTTCCGCAAGCAGGCGGTACGCCGGCGGCACCTCGCCCGAGCCATGTCCTTGCTGTTCCTCGGCATCACTCTGTTTGCGGCGATCGCCCCCGCGTTCGTCGATGGTGCGCACGCCACCGAGGGCCGGTCCGTGGACGTGCTGCTGCTGATCCCGTCCGCGATGGCAGGCATCCTCCTGCTCAACATGGCCTCGGCCATCGCGTCGGGGGGTGGCCGCGAGCTGATCTCGCGCGACCAGGCCTCCCCCTACCCGATCAGCCCGACCACCGATCATCTCGGTGCCCTGGTGCTGGCACCGCTCAACATCGCCTGGATGATCCAGGCCTGGATCCTGCTCGGATCCGTGGCGTACGCGACGCCGCCGCACCTGCTGGCGCAGGCCCAGATCGCCACGCTGCTCTGGCTGGTGTTCAGCACCACCTCCGGTCAGGTCGTGGCGTGGACGATGGAGGCGATGCGTCGCGGACCGTACGGGATCTCCACCACGCGCATGCTGCTGATGTGCCTGGGCCTGACCGCGGGCGCCATCCAGTTCACGGGCAGGACGCTCGACCTGCTCGACCGGGTGCCGACCGTGTGGTTCTTCCAGCACGCCCTCGCCGGCTGGTCGTGGCGCTGGCTGGAGGTGATCGGTGTCCTCATCGGCGCCTCTCTCGTCGCTGTCGTGCTGGGCGCTGTGCCGGCCCACCTCGCCGCCAAACGGATGCCGCGGGACGAGGCCCGGATGGAGACCGACCAGCACGAGCCCCGGCCGATTCCCAGGAGCGTTCTCGGGATCCTGATCCGGACGGACCGCGCCTCGGTCTGGCGTTCGGTGCCGATGCGTCGCGGCGTCCTCGTCCTCGCGGTCGGCCCTGGGCTGGTCGCACTGTTCGGAAACCTGCAGTGGTCCCAGATGACGATCCTCCCCGGCCTGGTCGCCTCCGGTGGGGCGCTGCTGTTCGGCGTCAACGCGTGGTGCCTCGACGGCCGCGGAGCCCTCTGGCGCGAGAACCTCCCAGCGCCGGCCACCGCGCTGTTCGACGCCCGGACCTGGATCCTGGCGGAGTTCCTCGGCGTCGCCTCGCTGATCACAGTGCTGGTCGGCGCTCTGCGCGCGGGCGTGCCGAACGCCGAAGAGCTGGCCGCGCTGCTGGCCACGCTGATCGTGGTGACCCTGCAGGTGGTCGGCGCCGCACTGCGCTGGTCCCTCAAGCACCCCTACCCCGTCGACCTGCGCTCGGCCCGTGCGACGCCGGCTCCGCCTGCTGCCATGGTGGGCTACTCCGCTCGCCTGGCGACCTGTACGACGTTCACCGGCCTGGTGTTCTCCGGATGTGCCCACGTGCCTGACTGGCGGCTTTCGCTGATCGTGGCCACGCCCTGCGCGCTGTGGTCCGCCACCCGCCTCGCCCGTACCCGGCGTCGCTGGGAGGACCCGGTCACCCGCGCTCTCGTGGTCAGCACCGTCGCCGCGTAGGAGCGGCTTGGGCGCAAGCGCGCGGCGCCGTTCTCTGCGAGCGCCCACCCCTGCTGGCGCAGGGTCGAGCGCTCTACCCTCAGATCATGGACTTCGCCCTGTCGCGCCGGGCCGCCGACCTGACCGCGCGGGTGGCCGAGTTCATGGTCAAGGAGATCAAGCCGGTCGAGGCCGACTACCACCGCGACCTCGCCGAAGCCCGTCGTACCGGCGATCCGTGGACGCCGCTGCCGATCCTCGCCGACCTCCAGGCGAAGGCGCGTGGGCAGGGTCTGTGGAACCTGTTCCTTCCGAAGGAGCACGCCGGGGAGTACGCCGCTCGCTTCGGCACCGACGGCGGCGAGGGCCTGACCAACGTCGACTACGCCCCTCTTGCCGAGCAGATGGGACGTTCGGCGATCGCGCCCTTGGTCTTCAACTGCAACGCACCCGACACCGGGAACATGGAGGTGCTCCTCCGGTACGGCTCCGACGAGCAACGCCGCGACTGGCTCGAGCCCCTGCTTGACGGGCGCATCCGCTCGGCGTTCACGATGACCGAGCCAGACGTGGCCTCCTCCGATGCGACCAACATGGCGGCGACGTGTGTCGTGGACGGTGACGAGATCGTGGTCAACGGCCGCAAGTGGTGGTCGACCGGCGTCGGCAACACCGATTGCAAGATCCTCGTCTTCATGGGCGTCACCGACCCCGACGCCGACCGGCACCGCCGCCACTCGATGGTGCTGGTGCCGCTGGACACCCCTGGCGTGAAGGTCGAGCGGCTGCTGAGCACCATGGGCCTGTACGACGAACCGCTCGGCCACGGTGAGGTGTCGTTCACCGATGTCCGGGTGCCGATGGGCAACGTGATCTCCGGCCCCGGTGAGGGTTTCGCGATCGCGCAGGGCCGGCTCGGCCCGGGCCGCATCCATCACTGCATGAGGCTGATCGGCCTGGCCGAGCTCGCCTTGGAGCTGGCGTGTCGGCGCGGCCTCGAGCGGTCGGCGTTCGGCAAGCCGCTGGTCAACCTAGGGGGGAACCGCGAGCGCATAGCCGACTCCCGGATCGCCATCGACCAGGCCCGGCTGCTGGTGCTCGACGCCGCGTGGAAGCTCGACCAGGGCGGTCCGATGAACGCACTGTGCGAGGTGTCGGCGATCAAGGTAGCCGTCCCGCGGATGGCGCAGGAGGTCATCGACATGGCGCTGCAGCTTCACGGCGGTGGCGGCATGTCCGACGACTTCCCACTGGCGGCGGCGTTCGTCAACGCGCGCGCGCTGCGGCTGGCCGACGGTCCCGACGAGGTCCATCGCGGGATGGTGGCCAGGCTCGAGCTGGCGAAGTACTCGTGAGCCGGGTGCTCGTCACCGGAGCCGCTTCGGGTCTGGGTGAGGCACTGACGAAGGCCTACCGGTCGCGTGGCGACGAGGTGCTGGCGACGGATCTGAAGGGTGACGATCGTGTCGAGATGGGCGCCATGGCGCGCTCCTCAACCACCGGGAAGCTCGACATCACGTCGGACGAGGACTGGGCGGCCGCGCTGGCGTGGGTCGAGGAGCACTGGGGCGGCCTCGACGTACTGGTCAACAACGCCGGCGTCGCCGGCGGCGGCCGCATCGACGTCGCCGGGCTCGACGAATGGCGATGGATCGTCGACATCAACCTCCTCGGGGTGGTACGCGGCTGTCGGACGTTCACGCCGGTCTTCAAGCGGCAGGGCTCGGGTCGCATCGTCAACGTGGCGTCGCTGGCCGGCCTGGTGCACCCCGCGGGGATGGCGTCGTACAGCGCAGTGAAGGCGGGGGTCGTCGCCCTCACCGAGACGCTCGGCCACGAGCTGGCGGCGTACGGCGTGACCGCACACGCCGTCTGCCCGTCGTACTTCCGGACCAACCTGCTGTCCTCGCTCCGGGGTGCCGACGCGGCGCTCGGTGCGGTGGTGAGCCGGCTCGTGGAGACCGCGCCGTTCACCGCCGAAGACGTCGCCTCGGCGGTGCTGGCCGGGCTCGACGCCGGGGACGAGCTGATCCTGCCCGACGCGATGGCACAGGCGGCGTACGAGCTGAAGCTGCGCGACCGCCCGGCGTACGACGCGCAGATGCGCTGGCAGGCGGCCCGGCTCGACCAGCTCGGCACCGAGTAGAGATCCGGCAACAAACGACCCCAACCTGCCGTTCCTGCGGCATCGTGGACTCATGACCGGCGGCTTCGACGAGTGGGTAGTGGCACGGACGCCGTCGCTGCTCGCGTTCGCCGCTGTCCTCACCGAGGACGACGAGCGCGCCGAGGCCGCGGTGTCGCGCGCCCTCCTCCGGATCCGGCCGGCCTGGAGCAGGGTCTCCAGAGAGGACCCCGATCTCGAAGCCCGACGGCAGGTCATCAGGGCATGCTCGACACCTCGCCGGGCCGCCATGGTCCTCCGGGTGCTCGAAGAACGCTCGGACGCCGAGATCGCCGAGATTCTCGGCTGCTCCGAGTCGGCGGCCCGGAGGCACGTCCAGCGTGGGGTGGTGGAGGTGCACGAGCAGCAGAACGCCGTGCAGGCTGCTTCGGTCCGTGACCAGCTGGTGGCGCAGGCCGGCTCGGCGCCGACCCAGCTGCTGACCCGTACTCCGGTGGCGCCGGCCCTCGACGGACCACGTCGTCGGCGCCGCGGGGCATGGCTCTCCGCGCTGGCGGTGATCGCGCTCGTCGGCGGAGTCGCGTATGTCAGCCATGAGTCACGCACGCCCGACGGTGTCATCAGCTACCCGAAGGTCGGTGTCCCCGAGTCGTGGCGCTACGAGTCGTACGCCGGAGTGCAGGTCCAGGTCCCGGACACGTGGGGATGGGGGGCCTCGCCCGTGCGTGCTGACTACTTCGACGGACCGCGGCATCTCGGCTCCTGCGGCGCCACCCAGGCGGCCGTGCTCTCGCCGATGGATGACGCGGCGTACGTCTCGGCGCTCACCGGATTCGTCGGTCGCCCCGCGTTCCTTGACCCGCGCTGCATCGACTGGGGTGCCGCGGGAAGCATGCCGGGGGGCGACGCCGTCTGGTTCGATTCACCGCTCGCCGCCGGGGTCAAGCCAGTCGTCTCGACGGTCGCGGAGACACGCGCGGTCGGCGACCAGCACGTCACCGTGTTCTCCGACGATCGGGACCTGCGCCGGGAGATCCTCGGCACGGCCGAACAGGTCGACGTCGACGCCAACGGTTGCCCGACCCGCCCGGTGGTCCGGCCGACGACCGGTCCGGACCGCCTCGAGCCGGCCTCACTCTCGGTGTGCGTCTACTCCCAGGACACCGGCGTCGCGACGCTGATGTGGTCGGGCACCGTGCCGGAAAGCGCCGCGCGTGCGTACGCGGAGGCGGTCCGGGGTGCCGCGCACGGCGGCCTCGGCGCGTGCCCGACACCCACGGGTCGCTGGGTCGCTTTGGGTGTGAGCGGGGACAGCGGGACCCGCTGGGACGTGGCCAACCTGGGTTGCGACCGCATCCAGCTCGCCGGTGGTGGAGGTGCCCCGTTGTCGCGGGACACGGTCGAATCCTGGGCGTACGGCGGGGCCACCGCGTACGTCAGCGCACCCCACGGAGCCCCCGAACTCGCCGCCTACTTTGCGGCTCCGGCGGGCTGACCGTCCCCGACATACTGGGCGCGTGAGCACCGCCGACGAGTCGCGCCCGGTCCGCGACGAGGACGCGTTCGATGTCGCAGCGGTGGTGACCTGGCTCGACCGACATGCCGACGTCCGCCTGCCGGAGGGGCTGCCGGAGGTGCGGCAGTTCCCGGGCGGTGCCTCGAACCTCACCTACCTGCTGCGGTGGCCTCGACCCGGCCGGATCGATGGTGCGCGGGACCTCATCCTGCGCCGGCCCCCGGTCGGGGCCAAGGCGCGCGGCGCGCACGACATGGGGCGGGAGTACCTCATCCAGCGCGCGCTCGGCTCGGTCTACCCGTACGTCGCCGGCATGGTGGGCCTGTGCAGTGATCTGTCCGTGCTCGGCTCGGACTTCTACGTGATGGAGCGGCTCGACGGAGTGATCCTGCGCAAGGACCCGACGATCGAGCTGTCTCCGTCAGCGGCGTCGACGCTCTGCGAGCACGCCTGGGAGGCGCTGGTCCGGTTGCACGAGGTCGATCTGACCTCGGTGCCCGAGCTGGCGGGGCTGGGCCGGGGCGAGGGGTACGTCGCGCGGCAGGTCACCGGCTGGACCGGGCGGCTCGCCCGCGCCGCCACCGACGACCTCGGTGACTGGAGCGATATCACGGCGTGGCTCGATGAGCAGCAGCCGCCGGACGCCGGTCAGTGCCTGATCCACAACGACTGGCGCTTCGACAACCTGGTGCTCGACCCGGACGACGGTCTGCGCATCACCGGCGTTCTCGACTGGGAGATGGCGACCGTCGGTGACCCGTTGATGGACCTCGGAGGCGCCCTCGCGTACTGGATCCAGGCCGACGACGACCCGTTCTTCCGCGAGTTCCGACGTCAGCCGACCACGACCCCGGGCATGTGGACCCGCCGGCAGGTCGTGGACTGGTACAGCTCCCGTCGTGGCATCGAGATGACCTCGCAGCGGTGGCGGTTCTACGAGGCGTTCGGCCTGTTCCGGCTGGCCGTGATCATCCAGCAGATCTGGTACCGCTACGTGCACGGCCAGACCCACAACCCGGCGTACGCCGGCTTCGGAGACGCCGTGGCCTACCTCGAACAGCGCACCCGGCGCGTGGTGACCTCCTGATGGGCGTGGTGCTTCTGGTCCGGCACGGACAGGCGTCGTTCGGGGCCGCGGACTACGACGTGCTCAGCGAGACCGGGCTCGAGCAGAGCCGGATGCTGGGTCGTGCCCTGACCGCCCAGGGCCTCGCTCCCTCGGCCGTCGTACACGGCGTGATGACGCGTCAGGGCGACACGGCGACCGCGATGATCGCGGGCGGCGGGTGGTCGGTGATGCCCGAGCTCGACGAGGGATGGAACGAGTTCGACCACGTCGCGGTCGTCGCGCGCAGCCTCGAGGCGGAGGCCCTCGCGAATCTCGACCGACGCGGCTTCCAGCGACTCTTCGACGAGGCCACCGCCCAATGGTCGGGCGGTGGTCGTGACGACGAGTACGACGAGTCGTGGCCGGCGTTCCTTCGCCGGGTGTCCGACGCGCTGGACCGCGCGTTCGCCCGGGACGGCATGACCGTCGTGGTGTCGTCCGGCGGCCCGATCGCGGCCGTCTGCGCGACCCTGATCGACCCACAAGGCAGCATCGACCAGATGCCGAGAATGTGGAACTCGTTCAACACCGTGACCGCCAACGCCTCGGTCACCCGCGTGGTCGAGGGCTCGACCGGGCGCCGGTTGCTGTCGTTCAACGAGCACTCCCACCTGCCCCGCGAGCTGGTCACTTACCGCTGACTGAGCCGTCCGCTGGTTTCGAGCCGGTCGCAGAGCGACCTCCTCAACCGGCGGACGCAGGGATCGATCTGCTGCCAGCGGATCTGCCGCCGAACGATCCGCCGCAGGCCGATCTGCGGTGAGCAGCACGCCCTTCGGCCGGCGTACGGCGGGTGACACGGTGGCGGTATGAGTGAAGGAACGGCCTGGGGCCGGATCGACGACGAGCTGGCCAGCAGCCTGCTGGACCAGCGCACACTGCTGATGGGTGGCGTGCTCGACGAGGCGCTGGGCAACCGGCTCTGTACCGGGCTGATGGTGCTGTCGGCACGCGACCCACGCGCCGACATCCATCTCTGGATCAGCTCACCCGGCGGCTCCGTGCCCGCGATGCTGGCGATCCGGGACGTGATGACGCTGATCCCGAACGACGTGTCGACACTTGCGATGGGGATCGCCGCAAGCGCCGGGCAGTTCCTCCTGAGTGCGGGGGCGAAGGGCAAGCGCTTCGCGATGCCGCATGCCCGCGTCCTCCTGCACCAGGGCTCGGCCGGCATCGGCGGCACGGCGATGGACATCGCGATCCAGGCCGACGACCTCCGGCACACCCGCGATACGGTGCTCGCCCTGATCGCCGCGGACACCGGCCAGGACGTCGAGATCGTCGAGCGCGACTCTCGTCGAGACAGATGGTTCAGTGCCGCCGAGGCGCTCGACTACGGCTTCGTCGACCAGATCGTCAGCTCGGTCGACGAGGTCCGGACACCCGTCGTACGGCCGCTCGGACTGGGGGTCTCGCAGTGAGCTCCTACCCGATCCCGTACGTGACCACCCAGACCAACCGCGGCGAGCGGACGGTCGACGTGTACAGCCGGCTGCTGGCCGACCGGATCATCTACCTCGGTACGCCGATCGACGACGGCGTCGCGAACACCGTCATCGCCCAGCTCATCCACCTCGAGTCGGAGAACCCGGAGGCGCCGATCAACCTCTACATCAACTCACCCGGCGGGTCGATCCCGGCGATGCTGGCGATCTACGACGCCATGCAGTTCGTGCGGCCTGTCGTCGAGACGACCTGCGTCGGCCAGGCGGTCGCGACCGCGGCTGTGCTGCTCGGCGGCGGCGCCCCGGGTCGTCGGCAGATCCTGCGACACGGCCGCGTGGTGCTCCACGCGCCGGCGGCCGAGGGTCGCGGGACCATCCCGGACCTGATCCTCGAGGCCGACGAGATCGAGCGGGTGCGGTCCCTGCTCGAGGACCTGCTCGCCCAGGACACCGGGAAGACGCCGCAGCAGGTGCGGGAGGACACCGAGCGCGACCTGGTGCTGACTGCCGAGCAGGCGCTGGAGTACGGCGTCGTGGACGCCGTCATCACCGAGCGGGACGCGCCACGGTCCGTGCTCGCTCAGGCTGCGAGGCAGACCGGGGACTGAGTACTGATCGAGGTCGATGCCACGCGGGTCGCGATCTCGGCGACGCTGAGTCCGAGAGCGCCGGCGATCGCGGCCAGCAGCTCGGACGACGGGTCCTTGAGGCCGCGCTCGACCTCGGAGAGGTACTGCGGCGAGACGCCGGCGTCCTCGGCAACGTCGATGAGCCGTTTGCCGGACCCGAGTCGCTCCTCGCGTAGCTCACGGCCGACGGACTCGCGCCAGAGCGGCTCGACCTGGGGCTCCATCTCGCGCGGAGCGCGGGCCGGTGCCTGCCGGCGGGGCTCGTCGGTCTGCTGCGGCGGTTGCTCCCGGCGTACCGGAAGCTGGACGACATCACCCATAGGTCGACTCTAGGCTCTCGCTGAGGCCGACGCCGACGGGTTCTGCTCAGGGCAGAACCTGGGCAACATCGCTCAAGCGCGGGTGGCGTCCGGTTGACAAAATGCTGCCATGGATCCCGCGACCGTCGAAGCCATCTGCGTCGTGCACGAGGTCATCGACGGCTACTACCACCCGACCGCGATCGACAAGCGTCCCGTCGAGGGACCGATCCGCGTCGGCGAGCTGGGACCGGAGGGCGACGAGCACGTCGACTCCACGCACGGCGGCGTGGATGCCGCGGTCTACGTCTACGCCGCGGAGGACGCGGCATACTTCGGTCGCCTGCTCGAACGTGACGTCCCGCCAGGGCTGTTCGGCGACAACGTTCGCACCCGGGGGCTCGACGTCACCAACTCGCTGATCGGCGAGCGCTGGTGGCTGGGCGAGCCCGGCACGGGCGTGCTGCTCGAGGTGCGGAAGCCGCGGACCCCCTGCCACAACTTCTCGATGCGGATGGGCATCGACGGCTTCCACGTCGCTTTCAACCGCACCGGCCGGGTCGGCGCCATGTGCAGCGTCGTGGAGCCGGGCGTCATCCGAGCGGGCGACGCGATCACCGTCGACCACGAACCGGACCACGAGGTCTCGATCGGACTTCTGGTGACCGGGATGACGTCGGAGCAGGCGCAACGACTCCTCGACTCCGGCGTCCCGCTGACGTCCGCCGTGCGCGCCAAGGCCCAGCGGTACGCCGACCGCGGCTCTGGATCTCAGTAGGGCTGAGGTGGCTGCGTGGTCGCATGGATCACGTAGGTGCTCATGATCTTGTCGGAGAACGTCTGCCTGTGGGAGTCCCAGATCGGCCACAGGTAGCCGAGGTAGCACGGGATGGTGTCGACGATGTGCAGGATCTGGCGCAGGAAGCACAAGCCCCCGCCGATCGGCTGGAGGTCCGAATTGACCAACCGGACCGCGAGCACGCTCTTGCCGACCGAGGCGCCGGTGCGGCCCTGCCGGATACAGATGTTCCAGATGAAGAAGGCGAGCGACGTGATCGCACCGATCAGGATCAGCACCAGCGGGACGGCCGCACTGCCGGAGTAGTCGGTGGTCGTCGTCCCGTCGGGGTTGGTGGTGGTCGTCGTGTTGGCGATCAGGATGGCGTACCCGATCCACAGCGGCGCCCCCGCGATCGTGATCGTGATCGAGTCGATCAGGTAGGCGGCGACGCGCGTCAACCACCCGGCGTACCCGCCGAATCCGAAGGTCGCCTTGGTGCTCATGGGTCCGGCGTACGGGTTGGGCGGGCTTCCCGGTGCCCCGGGCTGTGGCTGTCCGGCGGCCGCGGACGACGGTTGCTGACCGTAGGGGTTCGCCTGGCCGTAGGGATTCGACTGCCCGTAGGGATCCGGCTGGCCGTACGGGCTCTCCGGGCCGGGCTGGCCTGAGGGCCCGGCGGGTGCGGTCCAGTTGTCCGGGTAGGGGTTGTACGGCTGCTGACCGGACGCGTCGCCCCCGGTCCCTCCCTCGTTCGGGTCGGGCGGCGGCGGGTCGGATGGCGGGCCGGCGTGCGACATGAGACGTGTCCCCTCGGGTGGCGGCGCGGACGCGATGTCCGCGCGTTGGGCATGAGTATCGCCGCTCGGGTCTGTGGTCGTGGCGCAAGAACTCGCCGAATTTCCTTGCATACCGGGTATAGGCAGGGGTATACATACTGGGTATCCACGGCCGCGGGGGTGTGGGTCTCACGCAGGGTCCAGGGTCACGCAGGGTCACGCAGGGTCACGCAGGGTCACGCAGGGTCACGCAGGGTCACGAGGGAGGAGTCGACGGTGTCGGTACGTAACGCGTTGCTGGCCCTGCTGGAGCAGGGCCCGCGGTACGGCTACCAGCTGCGATCGGAGTTCGAGGACCGCACCGGCGGCACCTGGCCGCTGAACGTCGGGCAGGTCTACACGACGCTCGCCCGCCTGGAGCGGGACGGGCTCGTGGAGGGCCACGGGACGGACGGCGACGGCCATGTCGTGTACGCCGTGACGGCGCGGGGTCGCGACGAGGTCGCGGCGTGGTTCTCCTCTCCGGTGCAGCGCACCCAACCGCCGCGAGAGGAGCTCGCGATCAAGCTGGCGCTGGCCGTCAGTGTGCCGGGGGTGGAGGTCGGCACCGTGATCCAGCAGCAAAGGTCGGCCACCATGGCCGCGCTCCAGGACTACACGCGCCTCAAGCGCCGGGCCACCGGCGACGACCCCCACGAGCTGGCGTGGGGGCTCGTGCTCGACTCCCTGGTGTTCAACGCCGAGGCCGAGATCCGGTGGCTCGACCACTGCGAGGCCAGGCTGCGGCGCGCGGCGCTGGACCGCCGGGCCGAGCCGGTCGAGTCGGTCGACTCTGTCGAGACCACGGAGGCCACCCGATGAACGCCGTCCTCGAGCTCGACACGGTCACGCGGGTCCATGGCGCCGGCGCGACCGAGGTGACGGCGCTGCACGAGGTGAGCTTCACGGCGTATGCCGGCGAGCTGGTCGCGGTGATGGGCCCGTCGGGCTCTGGGAAGTCGACCCTGCTGACGCTGGCCGGCGGTCTCGACAGCCCGACGTCCGGTGTGGTCCGGGTCGAAGGGACCGACCTCGCGGCGCTGGGGCAGAACGGGCGCGCGGCGATGCGGCGTACCTCGATCGGCTACGTCTTCCAGGACTTCAACCTGATCCCTGCGCTCAGTGCCGTCGAGAACGTCGCCCTGCCACGCGAGCTGGACGGCGCCGGCGCACGCTCGGCGCGCCGGGCCGCTCTCGCGGCGCTCGAGGAGGTCGGGATCGCGGACCTGGCGAAGCGGTTCCCCGACGAGATGTCCGGGGGACAGCAGCAGCGGGTCGCGATCGCGCGAGCCATCGTCGGCGAGCGTCGGCTCATCCTGGCCGACGAGCCGACCGGTGCGCTCGACAGCGAGACCGGCGAGGACGTTCTCCGCCTCATTCGCGAACGGTGCGACGCCGGTGCTGCCGGCGTGCTCGTCACGCACGAAGCGCGGCATGCCGCCTGGGCGGACCGCGTCGTGTTCCTGCGCGACGGCGTGATCGTCGACGAGTCCGGCAACGACCGTCCGGACGCTTTGCTGGAGCAGGCGCGATGAGAGTCATCTCGGGGTGGCGTCTCGCGCTGCGACTCGCCTGGCGCGAGGCCTGGCGGTCGAAGGCGCGCAGCGTGCTGGTGCTGGTGATGGTGACGTTCCCGGTGGTCGCGGTCGTCGCTGCCGACGTCGCCCAGGCCACCTCGAGCGTGAGCTCGGTCGAGGGCCTCGACCGCCGGATCGGGTCGTCGGAAGCGCAGGTGCGGGCGATCCCGCACATCGGCAAGGTGCTACAGGCCGCAGACCCGGACAGCGGCGGCGTCGCGACCACCGGGGGTCACCGCCCCGCCGCGTCCCTGGCGACCATCGAGCACGTCCTGGGTGGTCCGCGACCTGCGCTGGAGCTGCGCACGCGGCAGGCCGCTGTCCGCACCGACGTCGGGGTGCTGCGGGTCGAGGCGACGGGCGTCGATCCGGCGAACCCACTGGCGCAGGGGCTGTTCCGGCTCACCTCCGGGCGGTTCCCGCGGACCACGGACGAGGTCGCCGTCAACGCCGCCCTGGCCGGCCACGGGTTCGCGGTGGGCGACCGGCTGACCCTGGCGAACGGGACGGCGGCGACGGTGGTCGGCATCGCCGAGTCGACCGGCGTACGCACCGCCCCGGTCCTGCTGGGGATGCCCGACTTCTTCCCTGCGGCGGGTAGCGAGGGCATCCGGACCTGGCTCGTCGGAGGAGCGCCGGTGACGTGGGACCAGGTCCGCGAGCTGAACCAGGTCGGCGCCCTCGTGGTGTCGCGCCACGTCATCGAGCACCCACCGTCGAGTGACCAGCTGCCCCCCCAGGTGCGTGAGGCGTACTCCAGCGACCGCTCGACGATCTACGCCGTGCTGGCGCTGATCGGGGTGATGGCGCTGATCGAGGTGGTGTTGCTGGCGGGGCCGGCGTTCGCCGTGGGGGCTCGACGGCAGTCGCGCAGCCTCGCCCTGATCGCCGCGAACGGCGGGACCCCGACGCAGTCGCGCCGCGTGATCCTGGGCGCCGCCGTGGTGATCGGTGGGTTCTCGGCTGTCGTCGGGATCGTGCTCGGCATCGCGCTCGGCTGGGCCGTGCTGCCGTTCCTGCAGTCGATGGTCGACACCTGGTTGGGGCCGTTCCAGATCCGTTGGACCCACGTGCTCGGGATCGCGGCGTTCGGGCTCATCAGTGCCCTCCTGGCCGCCGTCGTCCCTGCGTGGATCGCCTCACGGCAGGACGTCGTCGCGGTCCTGGCTGGGCGTCGCGGTGACCGCGCGGTCAGCCGGCGCTCTCCGTTCGTGGGTCTCGTGCTCGTGGCCGTGGGGGTCGTCCTGGCCGTCCTCGGCGCACGGCAGAGCAGCGGCGAGATGTTGATCGCGGGCGCGGCCGTGCTGACGGTGATCGGGATGATCTTCCTGGTCCCGGTCGTGGTGATCGCCGTTGCTCGTCTCGGTCGGCGATTCCCGCTGCCGCTGCGGTACGCCGTACGTGACGCCGCTCGCCATCGCACGCGCACCGTGCCCGCGGTGGCCGCGGTCGCGGCGACAGTCGCGGGAGTCGTCGCTCTGTCGATCGGCAACACCAGCGACCAGGCGCAGGCCAAGGCGGCGTACAGCCAGGTGCTGCCGAAGGGGGACGGCGTGGTCTCCGGCGTACCGGCCCGGCAGGCGTCGGCGGTGGACGACGCGCTCCGCGAGCAGCTGCCCGGAGTTCACGTGAGCGACATCCTCGGCATCGCGGAGGGTCGACGGGGACGTGATCCCTTGCGCTTCCGGGTGTCGGGGCAGCCGAACTACTCCTACGGCTACTCGTCGATGTTCGGCGCGAGCGTGATCGTCGGCTCCGCGGGCCTCGCCTTCTCCGGGGCGTCAGACGACGACCTCGCACGAGCCCGGCGCGTGCTCGACCGCGGTGGTGCGGTGGTGATGACCAACGAGCCGGTCACCGCGACCACGGTCCGTGTCATTGCGAAGGGACCGGTGGGTCGGCGGCGCTTCACCGTTCCCGCGGCGTACGTCGACTTCGGCGCAAACCGGACGGCACCCATGCTCGCGGTCGTCTCACCGGAGCTCGCGCAACGACTGCACCAGCACGTGATCCCGGTCGGGCAGTACCTGCACGGCGCGTACATCAGTACCGCGCAGCAGAACCGCGTCGTCGAGGCTCTGAGTCCGCTTTCTCCGCGCATCTCTCTCTACGTCGAGCACGGCTACCAGGTCGCGGGGTCGGAAAAGGTCGTGCTGTGGATCCTGTTCGGGCTGGCGGCGGTGCTGATGCTCGGGGGCACCCTGACCGCGACCTTCTTGGCTCTCTCCGACGCGCGGCCCGATCTCGCGACGCTGTCGGCGGTGGGTGGCTCGCCGCGCACCCGCCGGGCCGTGGCGGCGGCGTACGCCGTGTCGGTCGGGATGGTGGGTGCCCTGCTCGGGGCGGCCGTCGGGTTCGTGCCGGGCATCGCGATCTCCTACCCGCTCACCCGGGACTACACCGGCCTGGGCCCCTCCCACTATCTCGACATCCCGTGGCTGCAGATCGTCGGGCTCGTCGTACTTCTCCCCCTGGTGACCGCCCTCGTGGTCGGCCTGCTGGCCCGGTCACGGCTGCCGATGGTGGCGCGGCTCGACTAGCCGCTGAGTCGGCGCAAAGTTGCATAGAAATCACGCTGAGTCGGCGCAGAAGGGCATTGAAATCACGCCGAGTCGTCGCGTGCCGACTCGGCGGTCAGCGGGCGCACGACCAGGGCCGGGTTGCCGACCGCGAGCACTCCGGCCGGGAGGTCGCGGGTGACCACGGCGCCTGCGCCGACGACGGTGTCATCGCCGATCGTGACTCCCGGGCAGACCATGACGGCACCGCCGAGCCACACGTTGCGGCCGATCGTGATCGGCTGGGCGCTCTCCCAACCCTCGCGGCGCGGACCGGGCTCGAGGGGGTGGGTCGGGGTAAGCAGCTGGACGCCGGGGCCGATCCGGGTGTCGTCGCCGATGGTGATCCGAGCGACGTCGAGGCAGACCAGCCCGAAGTTCGCGAACACCCGGTCGCCCACATGGATCTGGTAGCCGTACTCGCACCGGAACGGCGGCCGGATGTTGCTGTGCTCCCCGAACGACCCGAGCAGCTCGGCCAGGGCCGCATCGCGCTCGGCGTCCTGGTCGGGAGTCGCTGAGTTGATCCTCTGCAACAGCACCCGACATCGGCGCGTGTCCTCGGCCAGCGACTCGTCGAACACGTACGGCTCACCCGCCAGCATCCGCTCCCGCATGCTCCGCCCGTCGTCGCTCACCCCCTGATCCTGGCAGGCACGTGACTGGATACCCCGTGACGTTCCGGCCCTTCCGAGTGGGTCACAGGGCGGAAGCGTCAGCGGCACGTCGTGCACAAACAGACAGGCTTGACTGTTTGTTTGTACGACGGGAGCATGGGTGGGTGTCGACGAGCGTGCGGGTGCCCCAAGAAGAGCGGTCGCGGGCGATGCGGGCGCGGTTGATGGATGCCACGATCGAGTGCCTGGTTGAGCGGGGATTCGGCGGTACGTCGACGACGCTGATCAGCGAGCGTGCCGGGGTCTCCCGCGGAGCCCAGCTGCACCACTTCCCGACCAAGAACGCCCTGGTCGTGGCGGCAGTGGAGCACCTGACCGAGGTGCGGGGCGCCGAGCTGGCCGCGGCGGCGGCAGCCGTCCCCACGGCTCACCGGACCCGCGACGTCCTGCGCATGCTCGGCGACCACTTCGCCTCGCCGGTGTTCACCGCCGCGCTGGAGCTCTGGGTCGCCGCTCGCACCGACCCCGCCCTGCTCGAGGCGGTCGAGCCGCTGGAGCGGAAGGTCGGCCGCGACACCCACCGGATGACCGTGCACCTGCTCGGTGCCGACGAGTCGACGCCGGGCGTCCGCGAGCTCGTTCAGGCGACCCTCGACCTGGTCCGCGGTCTTGGGCTCGCCGCCACGATCAGTGACGACACCCACCGCCGCAACCGGATCCTCGACGAGTGGGCGCGCACGCTCGATGGAGCACTCGGATGAGCCTTCTCGACCAGATCCTCGATGACCTCGCGACCGAGTCGGGCCGCTTGGAGAAACTGGTCTCGGGACTCGCGGAGGAGCGCTGGCGTACGCCGACCCCCGCCCCGGGGTGGGACGTCGCCACCCAGATCGCCCACCTGGCCTGGACCGACGAGGCGGCGCACGCCGCAGCCACGGACAAGGAGCGCTGGGACGACCTGGTGCTCGAGGCGCTGGCCGACCCCGAGCACGCCACTGATCGCGCCGCGCTCACCGGGGGTATCGCCGCTCCGCAGGTCCTCCTCGAGCGGTGGCGCACCGCTCGACACCGCCTCGCCGAGGCGCTTCGCGCGTACCCGGTGGGTGAACGCATGCCGTGGTACGGCCCGCCGATGTCGGCCACCTCGATGGCGACCGCGAGGTTCATGGAGACCTGGGCGCACTCGCGCGACGTCCACCAGGCCCTCGACGTGGAGCCCGAGATCACCGACCGGATCCGGCACGTCGCGCACCTCGGCGTGCGCACGCGCGACTTTGCGTTCTCGGTGCACCGGACCCCGCCCCCCAGCGAGGAGTTCCGCGTCGATCTGACCGCTCCCTCGGGTGACCTGTGGTCCTGGGGCCCGGAGGACGCCATGCAGACGGTGACCGGCCCGGCGTACGACTTCTGCCTCCTGGTCACCCAGCGGGTCAACCGAGCGGACACATCCCTGGTCGCCATCGGGCGCGACGCCAACCTGTGGCTGAACATCGCCCAGGCCTTCGCCGGCCCGCCGGGCGAGGGGCGCGAGGCGCGCGATGACTGAACCGACCCGGCCGATCCGCATCGGCAACTGCTCCGGGTTCTACGGCGACCGGCTGTCTGCGATGCGGGAGATGCTCGAAGGGGGTCGGCTCGACGTCCTCACCGGCGACTACCTCTCCGAGCTGACCATGCTGATCCTCGGCCGCGACCAGCTCAAGGACGCCTCGCTCGGCTACGCGCGCACCTTCGTGCGGCAGGTCGAGGACTGCCTCGGCCTCGCCCTCGAGCAGGGCGTGAGGATCGTCAGCAACGCGGGCGGCCTCAACCCCGCCGCCCTCGCCGCACGCCTCGCCGAGATCGCAGCAGCCCAAGGGCTCTCGCCGGCGATCGCGCACGTCGACGGCGACGACGTCAGCTCTCAGGGGTTCGCCGGGGCGCTGACCGCGAACGCCTACCTCGGTGGTTTCGGCATCGCGGCCGCTCTTGCCGGCGACGCGGACATCGTGGTCACCGGCCGGGTCACCGATGCGTCGCTCGTCGTCGGGCCGGCCGCCTGGTGGCACAGCTGGAACCCCACGTCGTACGACGAGCTGGCCGGCGCTGTGGTCGCGGGCCATGTGCTCGAGTGCGGCACCCAGGCGACGGGTGGCAACTTCTCCGACTTCGACTGGGTGTCCTCCTACCTCCAGGTCGGACCGCCGATCGGCTTCCCGATAGCGGAGGTCGCCGCGGACGGCAGCAGCATCATCACCAAGCATCCCGAGAATGCCGGGCTCGTCTCCGTCGACACCGTCACCGCGCAGCTGATGTACGAGGTCCAGGGACCGTTGTACCTCGGCCCGGACGTGACCACGGATCTCACGTCGGTCCGCCTCGCCCAGAGCGACGAGCACCGGGTCACCGTGACGGGGGTGCGCGGCCAGCCGCCTCCGGAGCGGCTCAAGGTCTGCGTCAACAGCCTGGGCGGCTACCGCAACCAGGTCGAGTTCGTACTCACCGGCCTGGACATCCACGACAAAGCCGACTGGCTGCGAGCCCAGGTGGGCAACGCGATCGACGCCCGCCTCGAGCTCAGCGAGGCAACGTGGTCCGAGTACCGCGTGCCCGAGCCCGACTCTCTGACCGAGGAAGGCGCCTCCTGCCTCCTTCGGCTGGTGGTCAAGGCCCCCTCCGTGGAGCAGGTGGGCCGGGAGTTCACGGCACCGATCATCGAGCTGGCACTGGGCTCCTACCCGGGCTTCACGCTCACCTCACCACCAGGTCCGCCGACGCCGTACGGCGTCTTCCGTGCCGAGTACGTCGACCGCGGCCAGGTGACCGAGACGGCCCACCTGCCAGACGGCTCGACGGTCGCGATCGAGCCCCCACCGACACGGGCGTCTGTCGAACCGGAGGTGCCGCCGTTCCCCGGCCCAGCCCCGGACCGCGCTGGCCCGACGCGGCGGATGGCGCTCGGCGCTGTGGCGGCGGCGCGGTCGGGGGACAAAGGAGCCGACGCGAACATCGGTCTGTGGGTCCTCGAGCGCGCCAATGAGCGCGAGAAGACCGCGGCCTGGCTCGCGGCGTTCGTCACTCCCGAGCGGATCCGGGAGCTGATCCCCGAGGCGGAGGTCCTGCCCGTCACCGTGCACCCGCTTCCCAACCTGCGCGGCCTCAACGTCGTCATCGAAGGACTGCTCGGTGACGGAGCCGCAGGCGGGTCCCGGTTCGACCCGCAGGCCAAGGGGCTCGGCGAATGGCTCCGCTCCCGCATGGTCGACCTGCCGGAGGAGCTCATGTGGCTGGAGGGATGAGAGAGCCGCGGGAGCGGGTGGCGTTGCGCGACGTGGCGCGGGAGTTCACGCGGCGCGAGATCGCGCCGTACCTGCAGGACTGGGAGGACGCCGGCGAGGTGCCGCGCGACCTGCACCGGGTGGCCGCCAAGCAAGGTCTGCTCGGCATCTCGTTCCAACCCGATGTCGGCGGCGAGGGCGGCGACCTGCTCGACACCATCGCGCTGATGGAGGGGATGTTCGAGGAGGGGGCGTCGAGCGGGCTGGTGGCGGCGCTGTTCACCTCGGGCATCGCCCTGCCACATCTGGCGGTCTCCGGCAACCGCGATCTCGTCGACCGGTTCGTCCGGCCGACCCTGGCCGGTGAGCTGATCGGGAGCCTGGCCGTGACCGAGCCCGGAGCCGGGTCCGACGTCGCCGGTATCCGGACGACCGCCCGTCGCGACGGTGACGACTACGTCGTGAACGGGACCAAGACGTTCATCACCAGTGGCGTGCGAGCCGACTTCGTCACCACGGCCGTTCGCACCGGTGGTCCCGGTCATGGGGGCATCTCGCTGCTCGTGGTCGAGAAGGGCATGCCCGGGTTCAGCGTCGACCGGTCGCTATCGAAGATGGGGTGGCACTGCTCCGACACGGCCGAGCTCGGGTACGCCGACGTCCGCGTGCCCGTGGCCAACCTGGTGGGCGAGGAGAACACCGGATTCGCTCAGATCGCCCATCACTTCGTGGGCGAGCGGCTCGCACTGGCGGTGCACGGCTACGGCATCGCCGGCCGCAGCCTCGCCCTGACCGCGGCGTACTGCCGCGAGCGCGAGACCTTCGGCAAGCCGCTGGTGGCCAACCAGGTGGTGCGCCATCGACTGGTCGAGATGCGGCGGCGCGTCGAGGTCGCGCGGACGTACGTCCACGACGTCGCGCGCCGGTACGTCGCCGGCGAGGAGGTCATCGCCGAGGCGTGCCTCGCGAAGCAGACCGCGGTGGAGTGTGCGGCGTACGTCTGCGACCAGGCGGTGCAGCTGCACGGCGGCGCCGGGTACCTGCACGGGTCCGAGGTCGAGCGGCACCACCGCGATGCCCGGATCCTGCCGATCGGAGGAGGCGCGACCGAGGTGCTCACCGACCTGGCCGCCCGGCTGTTGGGGTACTCGTCATGATCCGGCTGCCCTTCTCGAAGCCGCTGCGCGTCGAGGTGTCGCTGCATATGGCCGTCCCGCCGGAGACCGTGTGGGCACTGGTCAGCGACGTCACCCGGATCGGGGAGTTCTCGCCAGAGACGTTCGAGGCCGAGTGGACCCGCGGCTCGACCGGCCCCGAGGTGGGCGCTTTTTTCAAGGGGCACGTCAAGCGCAACGGCCTCGGCCCGACGTACTGGTCGCCGTGCCGGGTCACCACGTGCGTGCCGAACGAGGTCTTCGAGTTCTCGGTCGGCCTCGACGAGATGACCTTGAACAACTGGGGCTACCGCCTCGAGCCGGATGGCCTCGGGACTCGGGTGACCGAGTACTTCCGCATCGAGCCGTCGATGCCGATGCGCCTCTACTGGACAGTTCTCGGACCGCTGCGCGGGCGCACCAACGAGCGCGGGATGCGCACCACGCTGGAGCGGATGAAGGCGGTCGTGGAGTCATGAGTGCCAACCGCACCGCGATGGCCGAGAAGCTCGCCGACCTGGAGGCCGAGCTCGCCAAGGCGGTCGCGGGCGGTGGCCAGAAGTATGTCGACCGTCATCACGCCCGCGGGAAGCTGCTGCCGCGCGAACGGATCGAGCTGCTGGTCGACCCCGGGTCCGCGTTCCTCGAGCTGTCGCCGCTCGCCGGCTGGGGATCCGACTTCTCCGTCGGCGCCAGCGTCGTGACCGGTATCGGGGTCGTCGAGGGCGTCGAGTGCCTGATCACCGCGAACGATCCGACGGTCAAGGGCGGGGCGAGCAACCCGTGGACGGTGAAGAAGATCTTTCGCGCCGCCCAGATCGCCGAGGAGAACCACCTGCCGACGATCTCGCTGGTGGAGTCCGGGGGAGCCGACCTGCCTACGCAGAAGGAGATCTTCATCCCCGGCGGGAAGCTGTTCCGTGACCTGACCCGGAGCTCTGCCCGGAAACTGCCCACAGTCGCGCTCGTGTTCGGCAATTCCACCGCCGGTGGCGCTTATGTGCCGGGGATGTCGGACTACACGGTCATGGTCGAGGGGCAGGCGAAGGTGTTCTTGGGTGGCCCACCTCTCGTCAAGATGGCCACCGGGGAGGAGTCGGACGACGAGTCACTCGGGGGCGCGTCCATGCACGCGCGTATCTCCGGCCTGGCCGACTACCTGGCGGCAGACGAGTACGACGCGATCCGGATCGGGCGCCGGATCATCGCGCGGCTCAACTGGCGCAAGGCTCGGTCGGAGTCGGGTCTACCGGCGTTCGAGGAGCCGGACGCGGATGCCGACGGTCTGCTCGACCTCGTCCCGGCGGACCTCAAGGAGCCGTTCGACCCGCGCGAGGTGATCGTGCGCATCTGTGACGGCACGGGACCGGGCAACGCGCGGCCGTTCGACGAGTTCAAGCCGTTGTACGGCTCGTCGCTCGTGACCGGCTGGGCACGGATCCACGGGCGTCCGATCGGCATCCTGGCCAACGCCCAGGGCGTGCTGTTCAGCGAGGAGGCGCAGAAGGCGACCCAGTTCATCCAGCTCGCCAACCAGGTCGATGTGCCGCTGCTCTTCCTGCACAACACCACCGGGTACATGGTGGGGGCGGAGTACGAGCAGGGCGGGATCATCAAGCACGGCGCCCAGATGATCAACGCGGTCAGCAACAGCACGGTCCCGCACCTGAGCGTGATCATCGGTGCGTCGTACGGCGCGGGGAACTACGGGATGAACGGTCGCGCCTACGACCCGCGGTTCCTGTTCACCTGGCCGAGCGCGAAGAGCGCGGTCATGGGCCCGGCGCAGCTGGCCGGTGTCCTGTCGATCGTCGCGCGCGCCGCTGCCGAAGCACGCGGGCAGGAGTACGACGAGCCGGGCGACGCCCAGATGCGAGAGTTCATCGAGGCCAGTGTCGAGGAGCAGAGCCTGCCGTTCTTCCTGTCGGGGATGCTCTACGACGACGGCGTCATCGACCCGCGCGACACCCGCACGGTCCTGGCGATCTGCCTGTCGGTCATCGAGAACGCGCCCTTCTCGGGAGCTGGTGGCTACGGGGTGTTCCGGACATGAGCTCACCCCACGATGTTCTTCGCTCTCCCGCTGCGCTCCTCCGCGAACAACACCGCGGGGGCCCCGAGCCATGTGGAGATGTCTCATGATCAGACGACTGCTCGTCGCGAACCGTGCGGAGATCGCGAGCCGCGTGTTCCGCACCTGTCGCGATCTCGGCATCGACACGGTGGCCGTCCACTCCGATGCCGACGCCGCACTGCCGTACGTCCGCGAGGCGGACCTCGCCGTGCGGCTGCCCGGGAGCATGCCGGCCGATACGTACCTCCGGATCGACATGTTGGTCGACGCGGCCCGGCGTTCGGGAGCCGACGCGATCCACCCCGGCTACGGCTTCCTGTCGGAGAACGCCGACTTCGCGAGGGCCGTGGTCGACGCGGGCATGACCTGGGTCGGTTCGAACCCGGACTCGATCGAGGCGATGGGCTCGAAGGTCCGAGCCAAGGAGATCGTGAAGGCCGCCGGCGTGCCCGTGCTCGAGGCGCCCGCGTCGCCCACCGCCGCAGACCTGCCCCTGCTGGTGAAGGCGTCGGCCGGAGGCGGTGGCCGCGGGATGCGGATCGTGCGCGACCTCGGGCGCCTGGATGTGGACCTGGCCGACGCCCGCGGCGAGGCGGAGTCGGCGTTCGGCGAAGGCACCGTCTTCGTCGAGCCGTACGTCGAGCGAGGTCGGCACATCGAGGTCCAAGTCGTCGGAGACACCCACGGCACGATCGAGATCTACGGCGAACGCGACTGCTCGCTGCAGCGACGCCACCAGAAGGTCGTCGAGGAGACGCCGGCCCCTCGCCTCTCAGATGCGACTCGTCGCGCCATGCACGACGCCGCGCGCGCCGCGGCGGAGGCTGTGGCCTACGTCGGGGCCGGCACCGTCGAGTTCCTCTACGACCGTGAGGCGGACCGGTTCTACTTCCTGGAGATGAACACCCGTCTCCAGGTCGAGCACGCCGTCACCGAGGAGGTGCACGGCGTGGACCTGGTCGCCCTGCAGCTCGCCGTGGCGGACGGCGCTGCCGTGGCGCCCTCGCCTCCGGCACGAGGACACGCGATCGAGGCGCGGTTGTACGCCGAGGACCCGGTGGCGGACTACGCGCCGCAGAGCGGGTCTCTCACGACGTTCGAGGTCCCGGACGCCCCAGGCCTGCGGGTCGATCGCGGTTACGAAGCCGGATCGGACGTGTCGACGTTCTACGACGCGATGCTCGCCAAGGTCATCGTGCACGCCCCGGCCCGGGAGCAGGCCGCGAGGACGCTCGGGGCCGTACTGGCTGGCGCCCGGATCCACGGGGTGACCACGAACCGCGACCAGCTGGTCGGAGTGCTCCGCGACCAGGCCTTCCTGACCGGCGACATCAGTACGGCGTTCCTCGCCGAGCACCCGCCGACCGCGACCGATACGTCCGGCGACCACGCCGTCGCAGCGGCGCTGGCGCTCGCCGAACACGACCGGCTCGCTCGGAGGGTCCAGCAGGGCATCCCGGTCGCTTGGCGCAATGTCGTCAGCCAGCCCCAGGTGAGGGAGTTCGCGGGCGACCTCCGCGTCGAGTGGTGGGGCGGACGTGACGGGTACGCCGTCAACGGGCTCACCATCGTCGCGGCGAGCGCCACCAGCATGACGCTGGAGCGCGACGGCGTCGCCACGACGTACGCCGTCAGCATCCGCGGCGATCGCGTCGACGTCGACTCCTCGGGTGGCCATGTCGCGCTCACCGTCGTCCCCCGGTTCACCGACCCGGCCGACGACGTCGCGAGCGGCAGTCTGCTCGCACCGATGCCCGGCACCGTCGTCAGCGTCGCGGTCCAGAAGGGCGACACCGTCTCCACGGGGGCCATGGTGCTGACGCTGGAAGCCATGAAGATGCAGCACACGGTGGCGGCACCCCACGCGGGCACCGTCACCGACCTGTCCGTCCGGCCGGGCGACCAGGTGGCCGCCGGTGAGGTCCTGGCGGTGGTCGACCCGACCGGTGTCGAGGAAGAGGAGTCATGACAAGCTTCACCGAGTCCGACGAGCGCCAGGCACTGAGGCGCGAGGTCGCAAAGCTCGCCGGGAAGTACGGCCGAGAGTGGTTCACCGACCGGGCGCGCAGGGGCGAAAAGACCACCGAGCTCTGGCTGGAGATCGGGCGCACCGGATATCTCGGCATCAACATCCCCGAGGAGTACGGCGGCGGTGGTGGCGGCATCGGTGACATCGCGGCGGTCTGCGAGGAGCTCGCTGCACAAGGCTGTCCCTTGCTGCTGATGGTGGTGAGCCCGGCGATCTGCGGGACGATCATCAGTCGCTACGGCACCGACGAGCAGAAGACCCGATGGCTGCCCGGGATCTGCGACGGCACCGGGACCATGGCGTTCGCGATCACCGAGCCCGACGCGGGCACCAACACCCACAACATCTCCACGACCGCTCGTCGTGATGGAGACGCGTGGGTGCTCAACGGCCGCAAGATCTACATCTCCGGCGTCGACGAGGCGGAGAACGTGCTGGTCGTCGCCCGCGCGGAGGACGCCGAGACCGGCAAGGTGAAGCCGGTCCTGTTCGTGGTGCCGACCGACGCCGACGGCCTCGAGTACCGGCCCATCGCGATGGAGATCGTCAGCCCCGAGCTGCAGTTCCAGGTGTTCATCGACGACGTACGCCTCCCGGCGGACGCTCTGGTCGGTGACGAGGACGGCGGGCTGGTCCAGCTGTTCGCCGGGCTGAACCCCGAGCGGATCATGGCTGCGTCGTTCTCGACCGGGCTGGCACGGTTCGCCCTCGACAAGGCAGCGGCGTACGCCAAGGAGCGCACGGTGTTCCAGGGCCCGATCGGCACCCACCAGGCGATCGCCCACCCGCTCGCACAGTCGAAGATCGAGGTCGAGCTCGCCCGGCTGATGACCCAGAAGGCGGCTGCGCTCTATGACGCCGGTGACGACATGGGGGCAGGCGAGGCGGCCAACATGGCCAAGTACGCCGCCGCCGAGGCCGCCTGCGACGCGGCCGACCGAGCGGTGCAGACCCACGGCGGCAACGGGATCACGCAGGAGTACGGCATGGCTGGGCTCCTCGTCGCGACCCGCGCCGGTCGGATCGCACCGGTGTCGCGCGAGATGATCCTGAACTTCGTGGCCATGCACTCGCTGGGACTCCCCAAGAGCTACTGACCGCGAAGCCCGAGGCGTGGCCGGCCGATCATCAGACGAGCTCGTGCTCGATGGCGTAGGCCGCGGCGGCGGTACGTGACGCGACCTGGATCTTGCCGAAGATATTGCTGAGATGGCGGGCCACGGTCTTCTCGCTGAGGAACAGTGTGGCCGCGATCTGCGGGTTGGTGTGGCCGGCCGCGACGAGTCGTAACACCTCGACCTCGCGACCGGTCAACCCGTCCGGGAACGTCGGTGTCAGCAGTGCCTCGACCGCGCGCACGTCGGCGCGGGCCTCGAGGTCCTGGAAGGTGCGTCGGGCCACGGCGAGCTCGGCGGCCGCGGAGTCGTTGTCGCCCAGCCCGCGGAAGGCGAGCCCGATCAGGGTCCGCGCCCGGGCTGCGTCGTACCGTGCGCCCAGCTGCTGCCACAACTGCCAGCCGCGCCGCAGCGAGGGCAGCGCGCCGGCCGGGTCTCCGACGGCCAGGGTGACCGCACCGCGGGCACAGGCCGCACGGGCGATGAGAGGGGGACTCTCGAACGACTCCGCGATCTCGTCCAGCTCGTCCGCGGCGGCACCGGCCGCCGCCTGGTCCGAGCCGGCCAGGAACACCTCGACAGCGGCCGGCAGCACCTGGCTCCGGTGCACGGGGTCTGCGTACTCGCCGAGCAGCCGTCGTACGGCGCTGAGCGCGGCGGGGGTGCGGCCCGCGGCCAACCACAACAGCGCCAGGCCGGGCTGTGGCTCGTGACCACGTGCCGCCGCGTCGTCGTATGCGGCTGCGGCCGCGTCGTGGTCGCCTCGTAACCGGAGGACCTCGCCTCGCTCGTACAACGCAAGACCCTCCGCCGGGTCCATGCCATTGGCCCGATATCGGTCCACGGCGAGCCCGAGCTCGGTGAGTGCCTGCTCGTAGGCGCCCTGAGCCCGCATGATCTGGGCTCGATGCACGGCGCACTGACCGGTGAACGGAACCAGACCCGGCTGGTCCTGGCACCACCGAGTCAGGGCCGACGTCCACTCGGTCATCCGGCGGAAGTCGCCGATCTCCTGGCAGGCCTCGATCATCGAGCAGAAGACGTGCCCGGCCACGATCGGCGACGCTTCGCCCTCGACGACCCCCACCATGGCCTCGTCGAGCCGAGTGAGTCCCTCCCGCACGCGCCCGCTGTAGATCAGCAGGCGACCCTCGCTCATCAAGCCCATGGCGAGGAGGTTCGGGTCGCCGGACGTCCGCCCGGCCGCGCTGATCCGCGTCGCGAACTCGAAGGCCTGCGGAAACTCACCCCTGTCGATGTGGCGGTAGAGGTAGTGGATGTCCAGGTAGCCATGCTCGGCCACCAGGTCCGGCTCGGACTCCAGCATCCGGGCGGCGCGCGCCGCCCAGCCCTCCCCGACCGAACCGTTGCCGGTGGTGTTGAGCACGAAGGCGATCCAGAACACGTCGCGGACGGCGAGCGAGATCTCTCCCGCATCCGCATGAACGCGGAACGCCTGCTGCCAGGCCCGGAGGCACGTGTCGTGATCGGCACACAGGTAAGCGGCCAGCGCCAGCGACTCGAGGTCGTCCGGGCCGGGGTCCGACACGGCGGACAGGCGGTCCCGTGCGACGACCCACTCTCGTCGTTCGAAGGCCTCGCGGCCCGCGACCAGATCGTCCACGACGCCCATGACAACCCCCACGTCAGAGGCTAGCCGCCGAGCTCGACCGCCGCGAGGTCCCGCGTGACCGCTCAGGCAGCCTGAGCAGCAGGCTTGTGATGTGTGCGTGTTCGCTGCTGGATCCGCTTCGCAACGTACGCCGCGTCACGACGCGCACCCTGGATCAGCATGGAGCTGGCGGCCGACTGGAAGGCGAGGCCGCAGAAGAACAGGCCCGGCGCCCGGTCGACTACGCCGCGCAGCTCCTCGGGCCAGCCGTGCTCGTCGAAGATCGGGAGATCGATCCAGTCGAAGGCCTGCTGGAACCCGGTGCACCAGACCACGTTCGCGACGTCGACGGCGCGACCGTCGGCGAGCAGCGGTCGCCCGCCCTCGACCCCCACGACCCGGGCCGGCAGCCGCTCGACGCCGCGGGCGAGCAGGTCGGCGCGCTTCACCCGGAGCGCCGGGCCACCGTGGAAGCGGAACTCGTCCATCTCCTTCCGCCCCATCGGCGTACGCCGGCTGAGGACGTGGGTGAAGACAAAGACCACGATCGGGAAGGCGACCCTGAACATCGGCGTCCCGAGGCGCACAGGGATCTGGCCGGGGTCGCGACCGCACAGGATGGTGGGCCGGCTCTCGGCGAGCTCGTAGGCGACGTCCGCTCCGGAGTGTGACGCTCCGACGACCAGGACCGGGCCGTCCCGCAGCTGGGAGGGCCGCCGGTACTCGCTGGAGTGGAGCTGCATGATCAACGGGTCGAGTCGATCGGCGAAGTCCGGCACGAGCGGCGTGCGGCCGAAGGTTCCGGTCGCGACGACGACGTTGTCCGCCCCGATCGTGAGGTTGCCGAGGGTGGCGAGGTAGCGGTCTCCGTCGGCTTGGAGTCTGTCGACGCGCTGGCCGAGTCGCACGGGGAGGTCGAAGCGCTCGGCGTACGACTCGAAGTAGTCGGCCACCTCCTCCTTCCCGGGGAAGGACCATCGTGGGGCCGGGAATGCCATGCCCGGCAGGCCGTCATACCGGGCGGGGCTGTAGAGCCGCAGCGTGTCCCACTGCTTCCGCCAGCCGTCACCGACCCGTTCCTGGGCATCGAGGATCAGGATCTCCCGGCCGGCCTGTGCCAGGTGGTAGCCGGTGGCGAGTCCGGCCTGGCCGGCTCCGATGATCAGGGTGTCGACGTCCTCGTGTGGCATGGCCTGCTCCGTTTCTGAGTGCTGATGGATGGCCGCTCACGCTAGGGAGCGCGCTCCGCTGACTGCATCGGGCGACCTGCCCATTCGTCCGGCACCTGTGGGTAGGTCGACTCATCCCGGGATGCGAAGTGCCTGCTCCAGAAGAGCATCAGCCCGGACGACAACAGGTAGAAGCCGTGCAGGAACCAGATCGGTCCCGGCGGGAGGTGGAACACGTACACCGAGTAGATCGCGTTGCCGACGTTGGCGAGCACGAGGTTTCCGGTGCTGTACGACGCCAGGTCACGGCTACGCAGGGCTTTGCTCAGCATGGGCAGCGTCGCGAGCGCGAACACGAGACTGGCGACCGTACCCGCCAGCGTCGGCATCGAGCTCCACATGCCTGCAACGTAGGTGGGCTGCGCCGGTGTCCGCGTCGGGCGGATCGTTCATTCCCCTCGACGGGGATGGGTCATCCTGGCCACGGGTCCTTGTCCGGCTACGCCACGACTGGTAGGACAACTCCCACATTCGGCTCTCGGGGGAGGGGAGCACGACATGGCCGCTCCGTGGCGCTACGTCAGCGACGGCGGACTCGAGACCGACCTGATCTTCAATCACGGTGTGGACCTCCCGGAGTTCGCGGCGTACCCGCTGCTGCGCAGCAACGAGGGCCGTGCGGTGCTCCGCTCCTACTACGACGGGTACGCCGCGATCGCCGAGCAGGCCGGGGCCGGGTTGCGGCTCGAGTCGCCGACGTGGCGGGCCAACCCGGACTGGGGGGCCGTGCTCGGCGACGACGCGGCGGCCCTGGACGAGGTCAACCGCGCTGCGATCGCCTACCTCCGGGGGATCGCCGACGACTGGGGTGACCGGGTCGACGACATCAGGGTCGTCGGGATGGTCGGTCCGCGCGGGGACGGGTACGCCGCCGGCAGCGCGTCGTCCGCGGAGGAGGCGGCGGAGTACCACGCGGCCCAGGTCGCGTCGTTCGCAGCGGCCGGGGCCGACGAGGTCGAGGCGCTGACCATGACCGATGCCAACGAAGCACTCGGAGTGGCGCTGGCCGCTGGAGGTGCCGGGATACCCGCGGTCCTCTCCTTCACCGTCGAGACAGATGGCCGCTTGCCGGATGGGTCCGCACTGGGTGACGCCGTGACGATCGTGGACCGCGGGGCGGCGCCGGCGTACTTCATGGTCAACTGCGCCCACCCGCAGCACATCCTGCCCGCACTCGAGAGCGCCGGGCCGTGGGTCGAGCGCATCCGCGGTCTGCGCTCCAATGCGTCGACGCTGACGCACGCGGAGCTCGACGAGGCCGAGACCCTCGACGCGGGCGACCTCGACGTACTCGTCCTGTCGCACCGGACGCTCGAGCAGCACCTGCCCGCGCTGGAGATCGTCGGCGGCTGCTGCGGGACCGACGCCCGCCACGTCGCCGCCCTGTGGGGCGTGTAGCTCACCGCACCGTCACCGGAGAGGGACGAACCGGTACGACCCGTGCCGGGTGATGCCGACTCCGCGCATCGAGCAGGCCACGCGCAGCATCGTGCCGTTCACCGGCGCCACCATGACCCCGCCCGTGTGCAGCTGTGCCACGAGCTCGTCCGGGAGCTCGTCGGCCATCGCGGACACCAGGATCCGGTGGTACGGCGCCGCGTCCGGCAGTCCGAGAACGCCGGGCGTCGCTTCGTGGATGCTCGCCCACGGGACGTCGGCGCGGTCCAGGTTGGCGCTTCCGAACTCCACGAGATCCGGCTCGAGCTCGACCCCGAGCACCCGACCGGAGGGGCCGGTGAGGTGGGCCAGCAGCGCGGTCGACCAGCCCGAGCCACAGCCGACGTCGAGCACCTTCTGGCCGCGATGGACGTCCAGCAGTCGGAGCATCGCCGCGACCGTCGACGGCTGGGAGTTCGTCTGGCCGTGCCCGATCGGCAGCGGCCCGTCGTACGCCGCACTCCTCCGCTCACCCGCGTGCAGGAACCCCTCCCGCGGCATCGCCGCGAACGCCTCCGCGACCCGATCGAGACCGGCCATCACCCCACGCTAGTCGGACCGGCGAGGGGACAGTCCGTGACGATCGGGTCTCTGATCGGGCCACATTCGGGCGCAAACGTCACGGACTATCGGGATCGACGGGGCGGGCGGGGGACGAAGAGGGGGACGCGGGCGGCGTACTCGGCCCAGCCCTCGCGGTGCGACATGGTCTGCTCGAGCAGCTTGGCGCCGGTGACGTTGCGGACGAAATGCGTCATCGCGAGCGGGGCTAGCACCGACACGAGCCCGGGCCACCAACCCGACGCCGCACCGCCGGTCAGCCAGATGCCCCACCAGAGCAGGGCGTCGCCGAAGTAGTTGGGGTGACGGGACCAGCCCCACAGACCGCGGTCCATGACCGGGCCGCGGTCGGGGTCGCGCTTGTACGCCGCGAGCTGGGCGTCGCCAACGGCCTCGAACACGACACCGACTGCCCAGACGACGACGCCCACCCAAACCAGCCAGGTCGCCTCGACGTCCCAGTGCGCGGCCGCCATGATCGGCAGCGCCAGCAGGCAGATCACCAGCGCCTGGGGGACGTACACCTTCCGAAGGGCCGCGCGCGCACCGCCACCACCGAGCAGCTCGGCGTACCGCGGGTCCTCACCGTGCCCGGCCGCTCGCGTGAAGATGTGCCGTGACAGCCGCGCGCCCCACACCACCACGAGAACAGCGACCACCCAGCGTCGCCAGGGTGTCCCGGTGCCGACGACCGCCGCTACGACCGCGATGGCGGCCAGCGCCAGCCCCCATGTCACGTCGACCACGGACACCCGACCGGCGCGTCGGGCGGCGTACGCCGTCAGCGCCATCGCGACGGTAGTCACGCCGACCGTCACCAGCGCCAGCCCCCACCAGGTCTCGATCACCCGGCACGCTCCGGCGGCAGGCTGTGCTCCGCGCCCGGGCGGACACAGAGGATCTGGTCGACCCCCATCCGCCCGTCGCGGAAGGCGAGCGCCCCGCCGACGAGGTACAGCCGCCAGACACGCACGACCTCCTCACCGACCAGGGCGGTCAGCTCCGGGAGATGGGCTTCGAAGTTCTCCAGCCAGCCGGCGACCGTACGCACGTAGTGCTCCCGTAGAGCGTGCACGTCGCGGACCTCCAGGCCACCGCGCTCGAGGTACCCGACGGTCCTTCCCACCGGACGCATGTGCATGTCCGGCGCGATGAACGACTCGATGAACGGCCCGCCTCCGGGATGCCGTCCGGTCCGCGACATCTGCTGCACGAGCACCCGGCCGCCCGGACGCACCGCGCGCCGCAGGACGTCGACGTACGCCGGGTAGTTCCGCTCGCCGACATGCTCGCCCATCTCGAGCGACCCGACCGCGTCGAAGTGGTCGCGCTCGGCCACCTCCCGGTAGTCCTGTAGCCGGATCTCGACACGATCCTGGAGCCCGCGCTCGGCGATCCGCTGATCGATGAGCCGTTTCTGCTCCGCGGCGATGGTCACGCCGACCACCTGGGCACCGAACTCTTCAGCCGCATGCAACGAGAGCGACCCCCAGCCGCACCCCACGTCGAGCAAGGTCCGGTCGGGCCCGAGGTCGAGCTTGCGGCAGACCAGGTCCAGCTTCGACCGCTGTGCCGACTCGACAGACTGGGCGGGGTTGTCGCCGTAGTAGGCGCACGAGTAGGCCATGGTCGGGTCGAGCAGCAGGGCGTAGAAGTCGTTGGACAGGTCGTAGTGGTGGCTGATCGCCCGCCGGTCGCGCATCCGGCTGTGCAGACGTCCGCGCACCCGGGCCTGGGACACCGGCGGGGGGAGCGGCCTGCCGAGGAGGCCGAGATCACGCACCGACGAGAACAACCTCCGCACGACCTGTGCGACCGCGGTCGGGCTCGGCCGTCCGGTCAGCCCCCGTTCACGACCGAACGCGAAAACCTGGGTCAGCAACTCCGCAAGGTCGCCGGGGACCTCGACCTCCCTCGTGACATAGGCCTGGGCGGCGCCGAGCTCGCCCGGATGCCACAGCAACCGGCGTAAGGCGTCGGGCGAGCGCAGCTCCACCAGCGGCGCATCGGGCGGCCCGGCCTCCGATCCGTCCCAGGCCCGCAACCGCACGGGCAGCGCGCCGCCGAGGAGAGGCTCGGCCGCCGCGGCCAGCTCGGCGGCGACCCCGCCGCCCGGTGAAGTCGTACGACGGGACACGGTCGCCGTCATCCGGATTCCTCTCGGGCGAGGACGAGCTGGTGGACGTCGATGTAGTCCGACGCGAAGCCCGCCCGCGAGTAGGCCAGGTAGAAGTGCCACATCCGCAGGAAGGTCTCGTCGAAGCCCAGGGCCAGCACCTCATCCCGCGCGGCGCGGAACCGCTCGTCCCATTGCCGGAGCGTCTCGGCGTAGTGGGACCCGAAGGACAGCCGGTCGACCACCCGCAGTGACGTGTGCCGGCGGGTGATCTGCTCGATCGCCTCTACCGACGGCAGGAAGCCGCCCGGGAAGACGTACTTGTTGATCCAGGTGTACGTGCGACGCGTGGCCAGCATCCGGTCGTGGGGCATCGTGATCGCCTGGATGCCGACCCGCCCGCCGGGCGCGGTCACCCCGTCGAGGATCGCGAAGTAGTCGGTCCAGAAGTCATGCCCGACGGCCTCGATCATCTCCACCGACAGCACCACGTCGTACGTCGCGTCGTGGGGCAGCGCGCGGTAGTCCAGCAGCTGCACGGTGACCCGGTCGGAGAGCCCGGCGGCCGCGATGCGCGCCTCGGCGAGGTTCTTCTGCTCCGTCGACAGGGTGATCGAGTGGACCAGGGCGCCCCTGTGCGCGGCCCGGATCGCGAGCTCACCCCAGCCGGTGCCGATCTCGAGCACGCGAGTCCCGATGGAGACGCCGGTCCGGTCGAGCAGGCGCTCGATCTTGCGGGCCTGGGCCTGGGGCAGGTCGCCCCCGGGCCGGGGTGCGGTCATCCGCGAAACGCCGGGCAGGCGCACTTCCTCGCCCTCGAAGATCCCGGAGGAGTAGGTGAGGCTCGGGTCCAGGAACTGCTCGAAGAGCTCGTTCGACAGGTCGTAGTGGTGCGCGATGTTGCGGCGCGAGTTCGCCCTCGTGCTGCGCTCACGCCGTGGGGGCCGCGAGACCGCCAGAGTGCGCAGCCGTTGCAGGCTGTCGGGTACCAGCCGCGGCATCTCCCCGGCGAGCACGGTCAGGCAGGCACCGAGGTCAGGGGCGTCCCACGCGCCGGTGAGGTAGGCCTCGCCGAACCCGATCAGGGCCCCCCGCCCGAGCCGGGCGAAGAACTCGTCGGGTCGCGGGACCATCATCTCCGGACCGCCCACCCCGAGGGTTCGACCCTCGAGGTGGACGGTGACCGGGAGCCGCCGGACGCCGGCCTCGAACAGACGGCGGGCGACGTACGCCGAGACGGTGGTGCGCGATCCGGTCGGGACGACGGAGAGGTCGGGCCACCGGTCGATCCTGGGCCTGCTGGCGACGGTGGTCATCGGGTGCTTCCGTTCCGGGCGACGTCATGACCGTCCGGCCGCGGCTGTACCGGGAGGCGGCGCAGCCAGAGCGCGACGCCGTGGGCGCGGATCAGCGCCGAGCCGCGCAGCGCTGCGGGCGCGGCCCGCCTCGGTGAGGCCGACGTACGCCCACCGGCCAGGGACGCGCTGAACGTTGCGCCGTCGTCGGTGTGCAGGGTGACCGCGACCAACAGATCGTCACCGGGCACCGGCACGTGGACGTCGTACCAGCCGTCGGTTCCATGGAACGGAGAGACATACAGCGCCTTGTCGACGCGAGCACGCCCGCGCTCGTCGGGGTGCACGAGGTAGGCGTGCCTGCCCCCGTAGGTGTTGTGGACCTCGACGATCACGCTCGCCAGTCGCCGCGTTCGGTCGAAGCACCAGAAGACGCTGATCGGGTTGAAGCAGTAGCCGAAGGCACGGGCGTTCGTGGCCATCAGCACCCGGCCGTCGGCGAGGTCGATCCCCCGCTCGGCGAGGAACGTGTCCACGTTCTCCCGGAGCGAGCGGTCGGGTGACCCCAGGTGGTCGCGCGGCTCGAAGGTGCCGAGCACACCGTGGTCGGGCAGCGCGTCGAGATCGACGAGCCAGGTGTGGGCACGGTGCTCGAAGGTCCGCTGGAACGGCCGGCGGCGTGCGTGCCGGATGCGCGTGTCGAACATGCCCGGCTCGGGCACCGTCGGCCCGTCCCACGGCAGGCCGAGGTGTGCGGCCGCCGCTGCGCCGGAGCGGGCGCCGTCCTCGTGGAATCCCCAGCCGTGGTACGCGCCGGCGAACGCGACCCGCGCGGTGTTCGCCGCCGGCAGCTCTCGCTGCGCGGCGACCGACTCGGGCGTGTAGATCGGGTGGGCATACTCCATCCGCGCCACCACCGAGTCCGGCCGGACGAGGTCCTCGCCGCCGAGGGTCACCAGGTAGTGCGTGGCGGTCGGGAGCCGCTGGAGCCGGGTCAGGTCGTAGGTCACGGTGACGCCACCGCGGTCGCGGTCGCCGCGGCGGCGTAGGAAGTTCCACGACGCCCGTGCGCCCTCGGCGTGCGGCAGGAGCGAGGTGTCGGTGTGCAGCAGCGCGGCATTGTCGGAGTACGGCATCGCCGCGAGTGCCCGGCGCTGAGCCGCGGTCGGCTCCTGGAGCATGGCGAGCGCCTGGTCCGGGTGGGTCGCGATGACGACGCCGTCGTACGACGCGACGGCGCCGTTGCCGTCCGTCACCTCGACGCGATCGGGCGTCTCGCGGACCGACGTCACCTTGGTGCCGACTCGGACGTCGTCGAGGCCGGCCGCAACGCGCGCGACGTACGCACGGGAGCCGCCGACCACGGTCCGCCACTGCGGGGAGCCGGTGACCGAGAGCATCCCGTGGTGACCGAGGAACTCGAACAGGTAGCGGGCGGGGTAGTCGAGGGCGACCGCCGGGTCGCACGACCAGACCGCGGCCACCAACGGCTCCATGAAGTGGCGGCAGAAGTACGCCGAGAACCCACCCTCGGCCAGGAACTCCCTCAGGGTGGCGTCACCGGCAGCCCCCGAAGACGCGAGCAGCGCCCGCGCCCGGCGGTGGAAGCGCGGGACCTCGCCCAGCATCCGCAGGTACGCCGGACGGCCCAGGTTGCGCAGCGTCGGGAACAGCCCACGCGCCCCCAGGGAGCCGGCGTACTCCAGGCCGGACTCCTCATCGCGTACCGACATCGACATCTCCGACGGCTGGGTCGTGACCCCGACCTGGGCGAAGAGCCGGAGGAGGGTCGGGTAGGTGCGTTCGTTGTGCACGATGAAGCCGGTGTCGATCGAGAGTCCTCCCTCCGGACCTGCGACGTCATGCGTGTCCGCGTGCCCACCCAGGCGCCCGTCGGCCTCGTAGAGGGTCACGTGGGCGGAGCGAGCCGCGACGTACGCGGCCGTGAGGCCCGCGACGCCGGACCCGATCACCGCGATCCTTCGGTTGGTCATGCTCAGCCGTTCGCCGATCCGTCGGCCTGCAGCGGGAAGACGGCGATGACGTCCTTGGACGGGTGGACCGAACCCCCCTCGGGCTCGATGCTGACCGCAGCCGCAGTGGCCGTGGCGGCGTCGCCGGTGAGCACGGTTGGTTCCTCGGCGTCCGGCATCAGACCGGCCGAGACCATGTCCTCGCCCGGCTGCTGGAGCCACATCTGGTAGGTCTTCCCGGCCGGGGCGTCGGGTACGTCGTGCCCGACGAGGACCGCGCGTCCGAGGGAGGGGGACCGGACGAGAACGAGCTCGCCGCCGCCGGGAACCTGTTGGGTGACGCTGACGGCGTCGGGCGCGTTGCGGATCTGGTCGGCCGACGTGGTCCGGTCGTGCTGCCAGGGATGCCAGGCGAACGCCCCGACCGCAAGCAGAACCACGGCGGCGGCGGCGGCCAGCAGCTGCGGCAGCCGACGACGACGCACGCCGGTCGGCTCCTCCGGTGCGATCCGTTCCGCCAGGGGCGGAGCCTCGGGTGGCAGCGGTCGGATCTGGCTGATGCCGGACAGCACGCCGGCTCGCAGCGACGTCGGAGGTGCCTCGGACTCGGTCTCGGCCAGCAGGGCGGACGTCTCGCGGAGCGATGCGACCTCGGCCCGGCACTCGGTGCAGGCGGCCAGATGTTGCTCGAACTCGGTGCGTTCTGTCTCGTCGAGAGCGTCGACGGCGTAGGCACCCGAAAGCGCGTGGATGTCGCTCATGCCTGTGCCACCTCTCCGACGCCCAGCGCGTCTCTCAGGCGGATCAGCCCGTCTCTGATCCGCGTCTTGGCAGTCCCGACGGGAAGGTCGAGCATCGCGGCGACCTCGCTATGGGTGTAGCCGCCGAGGAACGCCAGCTCCACGGCCTCGCGTTGCTTGGTGGTCAGGTCGGCGAGCGCCGCGCGGACGCGCGTGGCATCGAGGGAGGCCGTCGCCGCCTCTGCGGTCTCGTCGTGCGGGACCGACTGTGCGCGCCGTCCGTACGCCGCGTCCCGGCGGCCCGAGGCCTCGGCCGAGCGCACTCGGTCGACGGCCTTGCGGTGGACGATCGTGAGCAGCCACGAGATCGCGTTGCCCTTGGCGGCGTCGAACCGCGCGGCGTGCCGCCAGCAGTCGAGGTACGACTCCTGGGTCACCTCCTCGGCCTGGGCGCGGTCCCTCAGCACCCGCAGCGCGAGCCCGAACGCGCGCGCCGAGGTGGCGTCGTACCACTCGGCGAAGGCGCTCTCGTCCCCGCGGCTCGAGCGCCTGAGCAACTCAGCCAGGTGCGCGCCGACGCCCCCACCCTCGTCGGAGGGCGGGTTCGGCACGGGCCGGAGGTGGCTCACGTCCCGATCCTGGCCTTTCGTCACGCGGCTGTCAGCGTCTGTCGGTGCCCGGTCACGTCGGGGATTCGAGGCTGACGCCCGTCCGGATGGGGACGGCGCGAATGGCAGGATGCCGGGCATGCCCGATGAGCTCGTCCACTACGCCGTGTCCGGGGCCGTCGCGACAATCACGCTCGACTCCCAGCACAACCGGAACGCCCTGTCCCAGCAACTGGTGACCGAGCTCGTCGAGCGGCTCGAGCAGGCGAACGCCGAGGCCTCCGTGAAGGTCGTGCTGATCCGCCAGGAGGGGAGGGTCTTCTGCTCCGGCGCGGATCTCTCCGAGGCGACGACGGTCGGGATGGAGGAGGGCGCGAAGAGGATCGTCGCCCTGCAGCGGCTGATCGCGACCCTGGACAAGCCCGTGGTCACGCGCATCGCCGGTGCGGTGCGGGCAGGCGGCATCGGCATCGTCGCAGCGAGCGATGTCGCGATCAGTGCCGAGGACGCGACGTACGCCCTGACCGAGGTCAAGCTCGGCCTGGCCGCCGCGATCATCTCCTTGACCGTCCACGCCCGCATGAACCCGAGGGCGGCCGCGCTCACCACGCTCGGCGGTGAGACGTTCACCGGCAGCCAGGCTGCGGAGTACGGCCTGGTCACCGGGGCCGTGCCCGCCGACGACCTGGACGAAGCGGTCGCCACCGTGTGCGCGCAGCTCACGACCGGTGCAGCCCAGGGGCTCCGGGAGTCCAAGCGCATCCTGAACGCCGACCTGGTACGCCGGATCGACGCGCTCGGCGACGACATGGCGGCCCTCAGCGCTCGGCTGTTCGCCTCCGACGAGGCGGGTGCGGCGATGACCGCGTTCATGAACCGGAAGAAGTCTGCCGAGTAACCACCCCGGATGGTTCGCCCAACGCCCGATCCGGCCCTCATCGCGACGATCTGAGGTGGTTACTCGAGCACGGTCGTGGAGATCAGCGGGTCTCGACCAGGCTTCGCGTGAGGAACACCAGCGTCATGAAGGTCTGGTAGAGCCGGAGCGGGTCGTCGTCGGCGAACCGCACCGTCGTGGAGGTCACGCGCTCGACACCCCGAAGCCAGGTCGCCTGCTGCGGCCATGTCCGGCGACACCAGCTGGACCTCGATCGTCGCCGGTAGGTGGATCACCGGGGGCGCGGCGCCGGGCTCGGAGAGTGACTGGTAGACGCCTTCGCGGATGCGCTGCTGGGCGATGTGGGGGTGAAGATGCTCGGCGGCGTGCCGGCTGATCGACGTCTTCACCTCGATGGAGTCGATGCCCGGACAGAACGGCGCGGCCTCGGGTCCGACATACTGGTCGCCGGTGATCACCGCGACCGGGACTGCGTGGTGCTGGGCGACGAGCGCGTTGATGCCGGCCTCGCCAGTGACCGTGCCGTTGAGGACGACGTTCGCAATCGCCCGTGGATTGTAGGTGTGCGACAGGATGCCGGGCGTCGGCATCGCGGCGTGGTAGCCGAGGAAGAGCGCGACGTCGAACGACGCGTCGAGCCCCTCCATCATGTAGAGCGGCTTGAACCGGCCCGAGAGGTATGACGCACGGCCGCCGAGCTCGCCGGGTGGCAGGTTGCGCATGAACGAGTGGCTGTCGTTGACCAGGATCTGCTCAGCGCCCGCTTCGAGCGCGCCGTCGATGGCGGCGTTGACCTCGCCCAGGACCAGGTCGCGGCCGAGCGCGTAGTCATCACCCCCGACAAGGCACTGCTCCCAGTCGGAGATGCCCGCCACGCCCTCCATGTCCACCGAGATGTAGACCTTCACGACGCGAGCCTGTCATAGGTCAGCCGCTCAGCCCCCGTGGATGCGCGGCGGAACAGAGGCTCCCAGGTGTTCCCCGAGGAGGTCTCGCGTCAGCGGAGGCGGTGGAGTTTGGGGGAGAGCGAAAAGGTCGGCTCCGTGGTCAGTCCACGCTTCTGCAGGCCGTCGTCGATGAGCAGGGTGGTGTCGTTCGGCTGGACGCTGAAGGCGACTCCCGCCTTCACCCAGTCGGGCTTGCCGAGGCAGGAGGCGGGGACGGTCATCGCGACCCGACCCTTCCGGTGCGCCACGCGCACGGCGAGCCCGTCGCAAGCGATCGAGGCGCCGTTCGAGTCCCGGAGATCGAGGACCTTGCCACTCGTGTCCTGGGATGCGGACCAGTCGAAGTGTGTGCTGCCGGTGTGGACCGGGCCGGACATCAGCCAGCTGCGGCCGACCTTGCCACTCCGCAGCCAGACCGTGCTCGTCAGACCGTTCTTCGAGTAGGACAGGCGGGCACGCACGATGTCAGTCGCCTTGTTGTGTCGGGCGTTCTCGACCTTGCCGGAGGAGAGCAGGTAGCGCTGGACGTCGTGCTGGGCGTCCTGGTGCGTGTAGGTCTGCGCAACAGCGGCACCCGGGACGGCGAGGGCCGCCACGACGGCAGAGGCGGCGAGCGTGCGGAGAACCGGACGAACATGCATGAGAACCCCCGTTGCGTAGGCCGAGCGGGTCTCGGGATCAATCCCGGATCCGAGCGTCCGATGACCAACCCCCCGATCTGCCCGATCCTGACGGCGGCTGCGGAACTCAGCCGATACGATAGACGACTTGCTGGTTTCCGTCCCGGCCATGGGGCGGTCGGGGATCCGAGGGAGAAGTCACCACGTGGCTGACGAGTTGCTGAACGCGGAGCTCGCCGCCGAACAGGCCTTTGTCGACCGGGTGTACGTCCAGCTCGAGAGGTCGGCGCGCAACGCCCGGGAACTGGCGCGCGAGGGCCACGGCCGTGGCGCCCTCGAGCACGAGGGCGGCCTGGTGGAGCGCGACGCGATGGTCTTCCAGGCAGCGCGCCGGATCGCCCAGCTGGACGCCGCCCACGAGGGGTTGGTGTTCGGCCGGCTCGACCTGCGCGAGCGGCTCGACCCGGAGCCGCGCTACATCGGCCGGATCGGGTTGCGTGACGACCACCGCGACTCGCTGCTGATCGACTGGCGGGCGCCGGCGGCCGCCGTGTTCTATCAGGCGACTGCGGCCGAGCCGCACGACGTGATCCGCCGACGGGTGCTGCGGTGCTCGGGCCAGCAGGTCGTCGGTGTCGAGGACGAACTCCTGGACTCCGCGGCCGAGACCGACCTGCCGATCGTCGGCGAGGGCGCGCTGATGGCACAGCTGTCGCGGGCCCGCGATCGGTCGATGCACTCGATCGTCGCGACGATCCAGGCCGAGCAGGACCGGGCCATCCGCGCACCCGCCAAGGGCGTCGTCGCGATCAGCGGCGGCCCCGGCACTGGCAAGACCGTCGTGGCGCTGCACCGCGCGGCGTACCTCCTCTATACAGACCGCCGTCGTTACGAGGCCGGTGGCGTGCTCGTCGTGGGGCCGTCGGGCGTCTTCATGCGCTACATCGAGCGCGTGCTGCCGTCTCTCGGCGAGACCGCGGTGGCCCTGCGGTCGTTGGGTGAGGTGGTCGGTGGCCTCCGGGCGACCCGTCATGACGCCCCCGATGTCGCTGGCGTGAAGGGCTCGGCCCACATGGCCGAGCTGATGCGACGTACGGCGCGACAGCAGGCGCCGGGCTCTGCCAAGGAGTTCCGGGTCTTCTGGCGCGACGATGTGATCCACCTCGACCGCGGCATACTCGGCAAGCTCCGTCGCCAGTTGATGGCGCAGGGACAGCGCAACCGCCAGCTCCCGCGGATCGCCTCCTCGTTGCTCGACGTGATGTGGCGGCAGGTGCGCGGCGAGCGCGGCCGGGAGCGTGGCCGTGATGCCTTCGACGACGACATGCTCTCCCTGCAGGCGTTCGTCGACTTCGCGATGTCGTGGTGGCCGCCGCTGGGCGCCCCCGAGGTGCTCGGCTGGCTGCGTGACCCGCAGTTCCTGGCCCGCGTCGGCGAGGGGGTCGTCACGCCCGAGGAGCAGCAGCTGCTGGTGCGGTCGTGGCAGGCCGACGACCTGTCCGTCGAGGACATCCCCCTGGTCGACGAGCTGCGCTACGCCCTCGGCGACGTTCCCGACCGCGCCCAGGAGGAGGACCACGAGCTCGACGACTACCTCGGCGGCGACCTCCAAGAGCTCACGACCGCGGCCGAGCGGGAGTACGGGACGGGCGCGGCGCCGTGGAAGCCGCCCACCCATCGGATCGAGGACGACCCCTACGCCCATGTCCTGGTCGACGAGGCGCAGGACCTCACGCCGATGCAATGGCGGATGGTCGGACGCCGTGGTCGCAGCGCGACCTGGACGATCGTCGGTGATGCCGCGCAGTCGTCCTGGCCGGTGCCGGCCGATTCCGCCGCCGCTCGCGCCGCTGCGATCGAGGGCAAGGACCTGCACGAGTTCCACCTGTCGACCAACTACCGCAACTCCTCCGAGCTCTACGAGTACGCCGCGGCGTACGCCGAGCGGGTCGGCCTCGACGTCGATCTGCCCACGGCCGTGCGCTCGACCGGCGTCTCGCCGCGCGAGGTGCGGACCGGTACGGATCTCGCGGCGACGGTGCGGACCGAGCTTGCGGAGATCTCCGGGGGCGTCAGCGGCACGGTCGCGATCGTCGCCCCGATCGCCCGCCGGGACGAGGTCGCCGCCTGGCTCGCCTCGTGGCCCGAGTACGCCGGCGACGCGGCACACGCGACCAACCCGGCGGCCGCCGGGGACGACCGGATCGTGATCCTGACCGGCATCGACACCAAGGGCCTGGAGTTCGACGGCATCGTGGTCGTCGACCCCGACGCGATCGAGGCGGAGTCGCCGACCGGGCGCTCGACGTTGTACGTCGTCCTCACCCGCGCCACCCAGCGGCTGACGCTCATCCGCTGACGCAGAGTCGGCACAAAGAGACATCCCACGAACGCCGAGTCGTCATACGACGACTCGGCGTTCGTGGGCTCGGTCAGACGGTGACGGGGTCTTTCTCGGCCAGCTCCCGCTCTACGCCCTCCTGGTGCGCGTGCACCTGGCGTCGTGAGGGCAGCAGCAGCGATGCCAGTGCCGAGAGGGCGTAGCCGCCGGCGGCGACCCAGCACGCGGCGAGCAGGGCCGAGCGCAGCGACGCCACGTCGTACGACGTGCCGACGACGCCGAAGAACACCGTGCCGATGACGGCGACCCCGAGGGCCGCACCCACCTGCTGGACGGTGCCGTAGGCCCCCGACGCGGCACCCGCCTCGCTGGTGGGCACGGTCGCGAGGGCGACGTCCGCGAGCGGCACGACGAGCAGGCCCAGGCCGATCCCCGAGACCACGAGCGCCGGCACCAGGTCCCACGTGGAGAGGCCGTCGCCCTGGCCGTGCACGACCGCGAGCAGCCAGACCGTCGCCGCGGACTGCAGCGCGGCGCCGACCACCATCACGACCTTGCCGAGCTTCATGCCCAGCGGCACCGAGATGCCGGTGCCGACGAACGCACCGAGGCTGAACGGAAGCAAGGTCAGGCCGGCGTGGATCGCCGACCAGCCCAGCCCGGTCTGCACGTACACCGTCACCACCAGGGCGAAGCCCGCGAGCGAGCCCTGGAACGCCCCCTGGGTGACCAGTCCCGCCGAGAAGCCGCGGTCCGAGAACAGCCGCATCGGCAGGAGCGCGGACCCGGTGGTGCGCTCGCGGCGCACCTGCTGGAGTACGAACGCCGCGAGCACGAGCAGCCCGGTGGCGCCGATCCCGCAGATCCAGGCCGCCCAGTCCTGCTGGCGTCCCTCGATGAGGGCGTACACGACACCGAGCAGGCCGGTGGTGGCCAGCAGTAGCCCGACCGGGTCGAGCCGGAGCGGGTGATCGGAGCGCGTCTCAGGCACCCAGCGCAGCGCCAGGACGACCAGGACGAGGCCCACCGGCAGGTTGATCAGGAAGATGCTCCGCCACCCCATGCCGAACGCGTCGCTGCTCACCAGCCAGCCACCGAGCACCGGGCCGATGACGGCGGACAGGCCGGAGACTGCGCCGACGATGCCGAGCATGGGGGCCCGCTCGCGCGGGGAGTACAGCGCCTGCAGCGAGGAGAGCATCTGCGGCACCATCATCGCCGCGAACCCGCCCTGCACGACGCGAGCCGCCAGGAGTATGCCGATGGACGGCGCGACGCAGGCCATCAGGGAGCCGGCGGTGAAGCCGACGACCCCCGTGACGAACAGCCGCCGACGGCCCGCGATGTCACCGAGGCGGCCACCGGTGATCATCAGGACGGCGAAGGCGAGCAGATAGCCGCCGACCACCCACTCCAGCTGAGCGCCGGTCGCGCCGAGGTCGTCTTGGATGGAGGGGAGTGCGACGTTGACGATCGTCGCGTCCAACAGGTCCATGAAGGAGGCGAAGATCAGCACCCCCATGGCGAGGCCTCTCTTCTGTGTCATCTCGTGCTCCGTTTCTCGGGTACTCTGTCGATGTGAGAGATCCCGTTAAGGGATATCTCTGAATCGGAATAGTTCCGATATGGAGAGAGTAGCGGGAGGTGTCGGGGTTGTCCACCCGGAAGCAGCTCGGTGCGCAGATCGCGCTGGCCATGCAGGAGGTCATCGCTTCCGCAGTGCTCACCAACGAGCGGATCGCGCGCTCGATCGGCCTGAACGTCGTCGACTTCCAGACATACGGCGTGCTGCTGCGCAACGGCGAGCCGATGACGCCCGGCCACGTGTCACAGGCGACCGAGCTCCCCTCGAGCACCACGACGCGCGTCCTCGACCGGCTCGAGGCGAAGGGCATGGTCGAGCGCCGGCCTGACCCGGCCGACAGACGTAAGGTCTCGGTGCACGCCCTGCCGTTCGACGACGAGCGGGTGATGGCGGCGTACGGCGAGATCCTCAACCAGATGGATGAGGTCCACGCCGGCTTCACCGCCGCTGAGCTCCAGACCGTGCTGCGCTACCTGAACGCGATCAAGAACGTCCGCTGACGCACCTCGAGCCGGCTCAGAAGGGTGGCGGACCCAGGACGGTCATCGCGCCGGACTCGATGCCGGCCGAGACGACCTTCTCGAAGTCCACGCCTGGGTGGTGGCCGCCCTCATGCGTGGGCTCGCTCGCGGCCCGGAAGAATGCTTCGCCACCGGCAGGCGTGTGCAGTGACAGGATCCGCGCCTCGGGGCTCGTGACGAGGAATGCGTGCGGCGTGCCGCGGGGCACCACTGCGAACCCTCCCGTACGGAGTTCACGGTCGGCGTCGTGCAGGCGCAGGCGGATCGCACCCTCGATCACGTAGAAGGACTCCTCGTGCGGATGGGTGTGGAGCGGAGTGGTCTTGCCCGCGACCAGCAGGTCCTCGAACAACATGAAGCCACCCGCCGTCTCGCGCTCTCGCGCCAGCCAGAGGTGGGTCCCGCCGCCGTAGAACCAGCGCTGCTCCATGTCCTCGACGTTGCGCACGACGGCTGTGGCTGTGGGCATCTCGTGACCCTCTCACGTTCGTGGGACTCATGTCCCATCACGAGACTACGGTACCATGATCATCGTGCCAAGCGGTTACGAGGACACCGGGCGCTCCCGGCAGAAGCAGCGGACGCGAGCGGCGCTGGTGGCGTCGACCCGGGAGTTGATCTCCGGAGGCGGTTCGGCGCCGACCGTGGCCGAGGCGGCAGCCGTTGCCGGCATCTCGCGCACCACCGCCTACCGCTATTTCCCCAGCCAGCATGCGCTGCTGATCGCGGCGCACCCCGAGGTCGACGCGACGTCGATGCTCGGCGGAGTCTCCGACGAGCGTGACGTCCCCGTGCGGGTGGAGGCCGTCGTACGACGCTTCCTCGCCGTCATCCTCGACACCGAGCCGCAGCAACGCACCATGCTCCGGCTCTCGCTGACCGATGGCGTCGACCGGACCGGGCTCCCGTTGCGTCAGGGTCGCGCCATCGGGTGGATCTCAGAGGCGCTCGAACCCTGGAAGAAGCAGCTCGGCGAGGACGGCATCCGTCGGTTGGCCGTTGCCATTCGCGCGGTCAGTGGCGTCGAATCGCTGGTCTGGCTGACCGACGTCGCGGGTTTGGACAGTCACGCGGCAGTCGAGCAGATGGTGTGGTCCGCGGTGGCCCTGGTCCGGCGTGCCGAGGCGGAGGGCGCACCGGGACCGAGGAGTCGGAACGCCGGGCGACGGGCGAGACGACCGCGGCCCGCGGCCGGCCGTCGGTAGATTCGTGCGCCATGACCGCCTCCAGCAACGCCCGGGACGCCATCGCTGCGCTCCAGGGGCACGAGGCGTGGGCGATCATCCGGCGGTCGACGCGAGCCGGTGATCGCGAGACGGTCGGGCTCGTCGGCGGGCGGCGACGGGTGGTCGAGTCGCTGCTCGACATCCCGCTCGAGGGGGGCGTGCCGGAGACCGGGCACATCGCGGACCGGCTGGTCGCGGTGCCCTTCCGGCAGGTCCGGGAGCGCGGCTTCGACGCGCACGACGACGGCACGCCGCTGGTCGTGGTCGAGGTCGAAAGCGAGCTCGAGTTCACCGTCGAGGAGGTCATCGACGCGATCGACGACACCGGTGTCGAGCTCGCCGATCGGGGAGGCTTCGACATCGACGACGCGGCGTACGCCGACCTGGTCGCGGCGATCATCCGCGACGAGATCGGCCAGGGAGAGGGCGCAAACCTCGTGATCGGGCGGCACTATCGCGCCCAGGTCGCCGACTGGGACGCCGCCAGGGCACTCACCGTCTTCCGCCGGCTGCTCCAGCGCGAGCACGGCGCCTACTGGACGTTCGTCTTCTTCACCGGTGACCGCTACCTGATCGGTGCCAGCCCCGAGCGGCACGTCTCGGTGCAGGGCGACGCCGTACGTATGAACCCGATCAGCGGCACGTTCCGGCTGCCCGCGGACGGCGACGTGCGCGGGCCGCTCCTGGAGTTCCTGCGCGACGAGAAGGAGATCTACGAGCTCTTCATGGTCGTCGACGAGGAGCTGAAGATGATGTGCGACGTCTGCGACAAGGGCGGCCAGGTGCTGGGGCCGTTCCTGAAGCCGATGAGCCGTCTGATCCACACCGAGTACTTCCTCGCCGGCCGCACCAGCCGCGATCCCCGCGAGGTGCTGCGCGACACGATGTACGCCGCCACAGTCACCGGCAGCCCGGTGCAGAACGCCTGCCGCCTGATCCAGCAGTACGAGTCGGAGGGCCGTGGGTACTACGGCGCCGCCCTGGCGATCTTCGGCCGCGACGCCGCGGGGGCCCCGGTCGTCGACAGCCCGATCGTGATCCGCACGGCGGACGTCGACCTCGACGGCCACTTGACCGTGACCGCCGGGGCCACTCTGGTGCGCGACTCGGAGCCGGCGTACGAGGTCGCCGAGACGCACGCCAAGGCCGGCGGCATCCTCGCGGCATTCGGGCTGGCGTCGCCCGCGCCGACCCCGGACGTGCAACATCGCCGAGCTCGTCAACGACGAGGACGTGCTGCTCGCTCTCAACGCCCGCAACCACCGGCTCGCGTCGTTCTGGCTGACCGACCAGTCCGGAGCCGCGCCCGACCCGGCGCTGGTCGGGAAGCGCGTCGTGATCCTCGACGGCGAGGACGACTTCGTGAACATGCTGCGCCACGTCCTCGGCGTCGCGGGCATGACGAGCGTGGTCGTCCCACACGCGTCGTACGCCGACGGGTCGCTCGACGACGCCGACCTCGTGATCGTCGGTCCCGGGCCAGGGGATCCGCGCGACGGGGAGGACCCGAAGATCGCGACGTTCCGCCGCGCCGTCGAGGGGCTGCTCGCAAGCCGGCGGCCGTTCCTGGCCGTGTGCCTGGGACACCAGGTGCTGTGCGACCGGCTCGGCATCCCGCTGGCGTACAAGGACATCGTCTTCCAGGGCACCCAGGACGAGGTCACCGTAGACGGACGTCGTGAGCGGGTCGGTTTCTACAACACGTTCGTCGGACGAGTCGGCGACGACGTCCCGCTCCCGGTCGGCGTGACCGTCGATGTCGACCCGGCAACCGGGGACGTACATCATGTGCGCGGCCCGCACTTCCGAGGCATCCAGTTCCACGCCGAGTCGATCCTCACCCAGCACGGCGCCGACCTGATCCATCACCTGGTGGCCGACCTTCTCCACTGAGGTGACCTGCGCGACCGTGGTAGCGGCGGGGTGTTAGGAACCCGTCAAGACCCGTGATTCCTGGCCTGGTCCGACCCAGGCTTGGAGTGTGAGCACCCACGTCTCGCCACGTCTCAGGACGTCCCCGACCGCAGAGGTGCCCTGGGCCCGGCTCGCGAGTGTGCGGGTCGGGATCGTGCTCTGGGGCGGCCTGCTCCTCGTCGACGTCGGCCACCTGACCGCCCTCCCGGCGTACGCCGAGCTGCTCGCACTGGCTCTGCTCGTCGCCGCCGCCTCCGTCGGGATGCGCACCACCACGGCCTTGGCCGCCGCCCTCGTCGGGTGGCTGGTCTTCAACGGGTTCGTGGTCCACCGGCTCGGCGTGCTCGGGTTCGACGGGACCCCCGACATGGTGCGCCTGGGCCTCCTGGCCGGGCTCGCCGTTGCCGCGGCCCGAGCACGCCGATGACCACCACCCAGCCGGCCCTGCCCTTGACCCGGCGGGCCAAGGACTGGCTCGTGACCGAGGGCGAGGTCGGCCACGCCGAGACCGGCAAGCCGTGGTGGAAGGTGATGTGCCTGACCGGCGTCGACTACTTCTCGACGCTCGGCTACCAGCCCGGCATCGCCGCCCTCGCGGCCGGCCTGCTCAGCCCGGTCGCCACGCTGGTGCTGGTCGCTCTCACATTGCTCGGTGCACTGCCGGTGTACCGCCGCGTGGCTGAGGAGAGCCCGCACGGTGAGGGCTCGATCGCGATGCTCGAACGGCTCCTCAGCTTCTGGAAGGGCAAGCTGTTCGTGCTGGCGTTGCTCGGGTTCGCGGCCACGGACTTCATCATCACGATGACGCTCTCGGCCGCCGATGCGAGCGCACACCTCATCGAGAACCCCAACCTCCGGTCCACACTCTCCGGCCATCAGGTGTTGATCACGCTGGTGCTCCTGGCCCTGTTGGGCGCGGTCTTCCTCCGCGGGTTCACGGAGGCGATCGGGGTCGCGGTCGTGCTCGTGGTGGTCTACCTCGCGCTGAACGTCGTCGTCATCGCCGTCGCGCTGGGGCACATCGTCCAATCGCCGCACCTCGTGCCCGCCTGGCAGCACGCGCTAGTCGCACAGCACGGCAACGTACTGGCGATGATCGGGGTCTCTCTGGTGGTCTTCCCCAAGTTGGCGCTGGGCATGTCGGGGTTCGAGACCGGAGTCGCGGTGATGCCTCACGTGCGCGGCGACGGCTCCGACACCGAGGCACGTCCCATCGGTCGGATCCGTGACACCAAGCGGCTGCTCACGACGGCCGCGGTCATCATGAGCGTCTTCCTGGTCACGAGCTCCTTCGTGACCACGCTCCTCATCCCCGCTCACGAGTTCGAACCGGGTGGCCGAGCCAACGGGCGGGCGCTCGCCTTGCTGGCCCACGAGTACCTCGGCAACGCCTTCGGCACGACGTACGACGCGTCGACGATCGCCATCCTGTGGTTCGCCGGCGCCTCGGCGATGGCAGGCATGCTCAACCTGATCCCGCGCTACCTGCCGCGCTACGGCATGTCGCCGGAGTGGGCCGGTGCGGTGCGACCGCTCGTCCTCATTCTGACCGGCGCGGCCTTCCTGATCACCTGGATCTTCGACGCCAGCGTCGACGGCCAGGGCGGCGCGTACGCGACCGGTGTCCTGGTGCTCTTCACGAGCGCGGCCACGGCGGTGACCCTCGCAGCACGCCGGGCCGGTCAGCGTCACCGGACCGTCGGCTTCGCGGTGATCACGCTCGTGCTCGCCTACACCACTGTCAGCAACGTGATCGAGCGGCCCGACGGCGTCAAGATCGGCGCCTGCTTCATCCTCGCAATCGTCACCGTTTCGATCGCCTCGCGGGTGAAACGGGTGTTCGAGCTGCGGGCGACCGAGATCGACTTCGACGCTGCCAGCCAGGTGTTCCTGCGCGACTGTGCTCGCCGTACGATCCGGCTGGTCGCGCACAAGGTCGCGCACAAGACGGACGCTCGCAGCGCGGAGGAGTACGTCGCCAAGATCCGACAGTTGCGCCGCGACCATGACATGCCCAGCGATCCCGACGTGATCTTCGTCGAGGTGACCGTCGTCGACCCGAGCGACTTCGAGGGCCGGCTCCACGTCCACGGCGCGGTCGCGCACGAGCGGTACCGGGTGATGACGGTGGAGGCATCCTCGGTGCCCAACGCGCTGGCGGCACTCGCCCTACGGATCCGGGACGACACGGGGGCGAAACCCCACATCTATTTCGCCTGGACCGAGGGCAATCCGGTCCAGCAGTTCCTGCGGTTCCTGCTGTTCGGGGAAGGCGAGGTCGCGCCGGTGACCCGTGAGGTGCTGCGGCGCGCCGAGACCGACCCGACCCGCCGCCCGCACGTCCACGTGGGGTGATCCCGCGCCGCGGGCACGTATGGTCTCGTGACGGTCGCCAGGCGACCTCCTCGACCAGCGGTCCGGGTGGACACTGTGCCCGTGGACAGCCCCGACGCCGACCGGCTCAGTCCAGCCAGGCTGGTGTCCGGTTGGGCACTCACCCTGGTGGGGCTGCCGGCGATGACCGCCCTGCTCGTGGCCGTCACCAGCGGCTCGTCCGGCAGCTCCCTGGCCACGATGCTCTTCCTGTCGCTGGCCGTGATTGTCGCCCTCGTCGCCGGCCGCTGGCCCGCGCTCGTCGCGGCGGTGGCGGGGGCACTGCTCCTGAACTACTACTTCATCCCACCCCGGCACACCCTCGACGTGGAGTCGGGCACCGATCTCTGCGCGCTGGTGGTCTTCGCCCTCACGGCGGTCGCGGTGTCGTCGGTGGTCGACGCTGCCGCGCGACGGCGGGTGCAGGCCCGGGAGGCCCAGCACGAGGCGGACACCCTGGCCATGTTGAACCGACAGGTCCTGGGCGGGGAGTACGACGTACCGCGGCTGCTCCAGCTGGCCCGCGACACGTTCGGCGCGGAGTCCGCCGAGCTTGTCGGCGACGAACCGGAGCCGGCAGCAGGGACGGTCGTGGTGCCGGCCGGAGCCGGCGGCTGGCTGGTCCTGGAGGGCGCGTCGCTCGGTCTGCGCGAGCGCTCGGTGGCCGCGGCCTTCGCCTCGCACGTCGGCGTCCTGCGCGAGCGCGAGGAGCTGGCCCGGCAGAGCATGGCCGCCCAACAGCTCGAGGCCGGCAACCGTACGCGGACCGCCCTTCTCGCCGCGGTCTCCCACGACCTGCGCACGCCACTCGCCGGGCTGCGCTCGGCGACCGAGACCCTGCAGACCCACGACCGTCGGCTCGACGGCGCGGAACGGCACGAGCTGCTCGACGCCATGGAGTCGTCGATCGCGCGACTGACCACGATGGTCAGCGACCTGCTCGACATGAGCCGGCTCGAGACCGGCGCGGTGAAGCCGATCGCCGACGAGGTCCCTCTCGGCGAGGTGGTACGCCGCGCGCTCACGGGCATCGAGGGCGCCGAGCGGGTGGAGGTCGGCGAGCTCCCCACGGCGTACGTCGATGCCGGTCTCCTCGAACGCGTCGTCGCCAACCTGGTCGCGAACGCCCTGCGCTTCAGCGAGGCGGTCGAGGTGGTCGGCGAGACTCGCGCCACGCGGGTCGACCTGCGGGTGGTCGACCACGGTCCCGGAGTCGACCCGGCGTTGCGTGGCCGGATCTTCGAGCCCTTCCAGCGGCACGGAGACGTCGGCACCGGGGTCGGCCTCGGGCTGGCCGTCGCCCGCGGTCTCACCGAGGCGCAGGGCGGCACCCTGGAGGCCGTGGACACGCCCGGCGGCGGCCTCACCATGGTGCTCGAGCTCCCGGGACCGGACGCATGAGGGTGTTGCTGGTCGACGACGACGCGACCCTCCGACGCACCTTGACCATCGGGCTGCGGGCCGAGGACCACGAGGTGCTGATCGCCGCCGACGGCCGCTCCGCCCTGCAGGCACTGCGTGAGGACAAACCCGACGTCGTGGTCCTCGATCTGGGGCTGCCCGACCTCTCGGGTATGGAGGTCCTCCGGCAGCTGCGGGCCTGGAGCACGATCCCGGTCGTCGTCCTCTCCGCTCGCGCCGAGTCGAGCGAGAAGGTGCAGGCGCTCGACCTCGGCGCGGACGACTACGTCACCAAGCCGTTCGGGATGGAGGAGCTCCTCGCCCGGATCCGGGCCGCGGCCCGTCGGGCCGGCTCCGACGTCCCGGTGCTGGAGGCGGGTGACCTCGTGATCGATCTGCCCGCACGCCGGGTCACCAAGGCCGGGTCGGTCGTCCGGCTCACCCCGACCGAATGGGGGTTGCTCGAGATGCTCGTGCGCACACCCGGCCGGCTGGTCAGCCAGCGGGATCTCCTGCACGAGGTGTGGGGGCCGGCGTACGGCAAGGAGACCAACTACCTCCGCGTGTACATCGGCGGTCTGCGCAAGAAGCTGGAGGACGACCCGTCCCAGCCGCACCACCTGATCACCGAGCCCGGCATGGGCTACCGCTTCGAGGTGTAGAGCGAAACGATTCGGTCAGGTCGGCCGGTCTACGGTGGGCGCGGAGGTGTCATGGGACGACGGTGGGACGCGGAGGTACGCAGGTCGCGTCGAGAGCCCAACGCCTTCGCCCGCGACCTCTTCGACGGGCTGCCGGCCCGGTACGACGCGCTCGAGGAGCTGCTCTCCTTCGGGCAGAACCGGCGCTGGCGGCGGGCGATGGTCGACGCGGTTGCCCAGCGGCGGCCACGCACGGTGCTCGACGTCGCCACCGGCACCGCCGGCGTGGCCCTGATGCTGGCCAGCAGGACCGACGCCGACATCACCGGTGTGGACCTGACCGAGCAGATGCTGCGCCGCGGGCACGCCCGGGTCGCCGCGGCCGGGAAGCGGCGGGTGCGGCTTGCGGTCGCGCGGGCGGAGCAGCTGCCGTTCCCCGACGCGAGCTTCGACGCGCTGACGTTCACGTATCTGCTGCGCTATGTGGCCGACCCGGCCGCATGTCTGCGCGAGCTCGCCCGGGTGGTGCGACCCGGTGGGACGGTGGCGAGCCTCGAGTTCGCCGTACCTGCACCCCCGGTCTGGCTACCGGCCTGGCGCGTGTACACGCGAGTGGTGCTGCCCACTGCCGGGTTCCTGACCGGCGGCCGCGACTGGGCGCGCGTCGGCCGGTTCCTCGGGCCGTCGATCGAGGACCACTACCGCCGCTACCCGGTCGAGCGGCACGTCGCGATGTGGCACGAGGCAGGGTTCGAGGACGTGCGGACCCGGACGATGAGTCTGGGCGGGGGGCTCGTCATGCAAGGGCGGCGAACGAGTGGCTGAGGCGCCGGCCTTCTACGCGCTCCGAGGCGGTCTGCTCTCGGACTGCTGGACGATCCTCCACCCGCCGTACACGGTGTGGCACCTGAGCTACGCGGTGCTCGGCGCGGCGCTCGCCACCCATGTGTCGTGGACGCCGCTCGTGCTGACGGTGGTGGCGTTCTTCCTGGCCGTCGGTGTCGCCGCCCACGCGCTGGACGAGCGGGTCGGGCATCCGCTCGGGACCGGCTTCGGGGACGGCGGCCTGGTCGTGGCCGCCACCGTGACGTTGTTGGGGGCGGTGGCACTGGGTGTGTACGGCGCGTTCTGGTGGGACGGCACCAACTGGGCACTGGCCGCGGCCGTGCCGGTCGGCGTCGCGCTGGTGGTGGGATACAACCTCGAGCTGGCCGGCGGCCGCCTGCACAACGACCTCACCTTCGCGCTCGGGTGGGGTGGGTTCCCGGTGGCGGTCGGCTACCTCGCTCAGGCTCCGGGGCTCGGCAGCTCGCGCGGACTCGCAGTGGTCGCGGCGACCGGCGCCGCCGTCGCCCTCACCTACGCCCAACGCCGACTGAGCACGCCGGCCCGCGACCTTCGCCGTCGTACGGCGGTCGTCGCCGGCAGTGTGCACCTGGCCGACGACACGGTCGTGCCGCTGGACCACGCCACCCTGCTGGCTCCGCTGGAAGGTGCGCTGCGGGCGCTCTCGTGGGCGGTCCCACTCGTGGCACTCGCGGTCCTGCTGACCCACGCCTGAGCGACGCACCCTGGTCAGGTGGCGAGCAGCGGAGCGCCGGGGACCTGCAGCACCATCCTCGTCCCGCCGCCGTCGTTCACGTCGACGCGGACGTCCCCGGAGTGGCGTTCGATGACCTGGCGGACGATGGAGAGCCCGAGGCCGGAGCCCGGCATCGAGCGCGACTCCTCGGAGCGGTAGAAGCGGTCGAAGACGTGCTCGCGATCAGCGGGGGCGATGCCAGGGCCCTCGTCGTCGACGGTGAGAGTTCCGTGGTTGAGCCGGATTCGCACGGTCCCCCCGGGCGGACTCCACTTCACAGCGTTGTCGAGCAGGTTCGTCACCGCACGCTCGAGGGACGCGGACTCACCGGTGACCCACCAGGGCTCGGTGTCGACGTCGAAGGTGAGGCCGGTGCCGCGACGGCGGGCCCGGGCCACGGACTGGTCGACCACCTCGGCCAGGTCGAGCTGCTCGAGGACGGGTCGGAGCGGTTCGTCGCGCGCCAGTTCGACCAGGTCGCCGACCAGGGTCGACATCTCCTCGATCTGCGCACGAACGTCCTCGAGCAGCTCCCCACGTGCGGCATGATCGAGACCCCCGCTGGCGTCGGCCTGCAGGAGGAGGTCCAGGTTGGTGCGCAGCGAGGTCAGCGGGGTCCGCAGCTCGTGCCCGGCATCGACCACCAGCTGCCGCTGCCGGTCTCGGGACGCCGACACCGCAACCAGCATGTCGTTGAAGGCCGTGGCCAACCGGGCGATCTCGTCGTCGCCCTCGACCGGGAGCGGTTGGAAGTCCTCGGTGCGGGCGATCCGCTCGACGTTGCGGGTCAGACGTCGTACCGGACGCAGGCCGTTGCGCGCCACGGCCCAGCCCGCTGCGGCTGCCCCGATCACGCCGGCCAGGCCGAACAGCAGCATCACCGCGCCGAGCCGCTTGAGGACTCGCTCCTGAGGCGCCATGTTCTGGACGAGGACGACGGCGTACCCGTTGTCGCCGTACGGAACGGCGACGACGCGGAAGTCTCTGCCCTCGTATGCCACCGTATGGACGCTGCGGGCGCTCTTGCCCTTCGCGACCGCGATCTCCTCGCTCCCGATCGGGATCACGCCCGCCTTGTCGTCGGTCGTGAACGCGTGGCCGTCGGCCCGGACCACGAAGATCCGGACGTCCGCGGCGCCGGTCGCCCACGACGGGACGTGCTCATCGGTCAGGCGCGCCAGCTGGATGCTGCCGGCGGCCAGATCGGCGCGTTCGAGCAGGGATTTGTCGAGCGAGCTCTCCAGCGACATCTTCACCGTGACGTAGGCACCCAGGGACACCAGGGCGACGGCGAAGCAGACGGCCATCGTGGTCATCAGGATCACTCGGCTGGCGAGAGACCGTCGGTAGTGCCAGCGCGGCTCGTCCGGTACCGACGAGCCGGGCGGCACCCAGGTCGTCGGATTCATCATGCTTCCTTGAGGACGTAGCCGACGCCCCGCACGGTGTGGATCAGCCGCGCCTCACCCTCGGCCTCGGTCTTGCGGCGGAGGTAACCGACGTACACCTCGAGGGAGTTCGCGGTGGTGGGGAAGTCGTAGCCCCAGACCTCCTCCAGGATGAACGAACGCTCCAGGACGCGACGCGGCCGGCGCAGGAACATCTCGAGCAGCGTGAACTCGGTGCGGGTCAGCTCCATCGAACGATCGCCGCGTCGCACCTCGCGAGTCGCGATGTCCATCGACAGGTCGGCGAAGGAGAGGACCTCGGTGTCATCACCCTCGCTCGGGACGACGCGACGGAGCAGCGCCCGCAGCCGGGCGAGCAGCTCCTGCAGGGCGAACGGCTTGGTCAGGTAGTCATCGGCGCCCGCGTCGAGCCCCTCTACGCGGTCTCCGACGGCGTCGCGCGCGGTGAGCACGAGGATCGGTACGTCGTTGCCTGCCTTGCGCAGCGACTTCGTGGTCTCGATGCCGTCGAGACGCGGCATCATCACGTCCATCACCACGACGTCGGGCGCGATGCCGCCGATGCCGGCCAACGCCTCGGCGCCGTCGGCGGCCAGCGACACGGCGTACCCGTTGAACTCGAGGCTGCGTCGCAACGACTCGCGCACCGCCCTGTCGTCGTCGACGACGAGCACGCGCGGCTGGGTGCTCGCAGGGGTCGACGCGGACGGTGGTGTCACGGGCTCACTGTGCCAAATCGTCCTGAGGCATGCCTGAGAAGTGCCCGATCCGGCCCAGGTCAGGCATAGCGGCCCGCGACCTCAGCCGCACGCGCGCCGTACCCGCCACCGAACAGGCAGGCGTGGACCAGCAGGGGATGGAGCTGGTGGATGCCGACCCGCTCGGACCAGTCGTCGGCGAGCGGTGAGACCTCCTCGTAGGCCTGCAGCACCCGCGGCAGGTGCGGCAGCCCGAACAGCGACAGCATCGCCAGATCGGTCTCGCGGTGACCGCCGTGCGCGGCAGGGTCGATCACGCAGCAGCCGGCGTCGTGGGTCCAGATCACGTTGCCGTTCCACAGATCGCCGTGGATCCGGCGCGGTCCCTCCTCGGGCACCAGGTCGGGGAACCGTCCGACGATCCCCTCCACCACCTCGGCACCCTCGGGCGTGACCGCGCCCCTGTCACGCGCCAGCTTGAGGTAGGGCAGGACCCGCTTGGTCGCGTAGAACTCCGCCCACGTCGGCGCCGTCTTGTTCGGCAGCGGCAGCCGGCCGATGAACCCGTCGCTCTCCAGTCCGTACGCCGGCGCGCCGGCGTCGTGCGTCTTGGCCAGCGCCCGGCCGAAGTCGGACGCGGCCTCGGTGGTGAGCTTCCCGGGCTCGACCCACCCCAGGATCAGGCAGTCCTGCTCGACCGCGAGGACCTCCGGGACCTGGACGCCGCCGGCCTCGCCCAGCCATCGCAGACCGGATGCCTCGGCCTCGAAGAAGCCCGCCGGGGCGCTGGTCAGCGTCTTCATGAACGCCGATCGGCCGTTGCTCAGCCGGAGCTTGGTGGCCGTCGCGATGTCGCCGCCGGCGACGGGGGCCGTGGCCGCGACCGCGGAGCCCAGCAGCTCCTCGGCCCGGCGAGCGATGTTCGGCTGACGCGTCATCGCGACCTCCTCGGATCCGGCAGGCCTCACGGTAGCGAGCGAGGACCTTCCGACCAAGGCGGAGCCGGGTCGGAACGACCGCAGTGAGACCGACGCGAGCTTGCTCGCGAGGTGGCCTGACATCCGGGTGCGTCCTCAGTCGAGATCCCAGCCGTGCCAGTGGGTGATCTCGAACCACGCGCTGACCCGCTTGGCCGCCCGGTTGCGGAACGCACGGTCGGTGTAGTGGCGCGCCAACCGGTCGATGTCGGCCAGCGCCGCCTGCTCCTCGTGCTCCCAGCGCACGACCGGACCTCGGACGCTCACGTGGGTGTACCACTCGTCGTTCTTCATGGCCGTCAACGAGACGTGTGGGTGCTGCTCGATCCACCTCAGCCGCGCGCGGCCGGCATCCATGTTGACCAGGACGGTGCCGTCGTCCTCGACGAGGTACCACGTCGCCACCGACATCGGATGCCCGCTCGGCATCGCCACCGCGATCACTGCGGGGTTTGGCTGGCGCAGCAGTTCCATGGCCCCGTCGGGCATCGGTGCCTTCGGCATGCGTCCTCCTGGGTTCGGGATCAGTCGCGAAGCAGCTCGGCCATGGCCGCGACGAGCGCGTCCGAGGTCCTCTCCACCATGGTCAGCACCGCGGAGAAGCCATCCCTTCCCCCGTAGTACGGGTCGGGCACCTCGGAGCCCGGTTCGACCGGGTCGAAGTCGCGGAAGAGTCCGACCCGGTCGGACCTCCCGCCGATGTCGGCGAGGTTGTCGAGGTCCATGGCCAGCACGAGGTCGTGGGAGTCGGCCCATGAGGCGTCGTACTGCTGGGCCCGGTGGCGGCTCGGGTCGTACCCGGCCGCGCTCAGGGCCGTCGCCGCACGACGGTCCATCGGGTACCCGACGTGCCAGTCGCCGGTGCCGCTGCTGTGCACGACCACGCGGTCGTCGAGCCCCGCCTCGGCGAGCTGCGCCTCGAGAACGACGTGTGCCATGGGAGAGCGGCAGATGTTGCCGAGGCAGACCAGGGCGACGGCGTACGCGCCCGGCCGCCGGGGAGGCGGGAGCACCATCAGGGCTTGTCGTGGTCCTTCAGGATCGACGCCGTGCCCCAGTTCACGAGCGTGATCACGATCGACCCCCACAAGGCGTTCCAGAAGCCGTCGACATGGAAGCCGATCCCGACGCCGCCGGCGATCCACGCGGTGAGCATCAGCATCAGCGCGTTGATCACCAGCAGGAACAGCCCGAGCGTGAAGACGATGAACGGGATGGAGAAGAACGTGACGACCGGCCGGACGAAGCTGCTGACGAAGCCGAGGATCAACGCGACCAGCAGCAGCGGCAGGATCTTGTGCCGGATCTCCTCCTGGCCCGACGACGGGCCGGTGAAGTAGATGCCGTTGAAGAGCCAGGTGGCCACGGCGACACCCGCTGCGGTGGTGAGCAGCCAGGTCACGAAGCGCACGTCGCGAGCATAGGGGAGACCCCAACCCCGGCCCCTGGGCAGAGCCTCAGTCGAGCTGCAGGCGCTCGATGATCGCGTCCTCGGCACCGTGCAGGTGGTCGCCGAGCTCGGCGACGGCCGCGTCGACGTCGCCGGCCTCGAGCAGGTCCAGCAGGTGGTGGTGGGTGCCGGCCTGGTCGCGGGCGTTTCGACGTACGCGGTCGATCTGGGCGAGGGCTAGCCGCAGCTCCGCCACGATCGACTCGGCCATCGACACCAGTCGAGGGGAGTCCGACAGCCCGACCAGGCTCAGGTGGATCGCGAGGTGGCGCTGGTTGAGCTCCTGGTACGACGCGTCGTGGGCCACCGCCCGCTCGTAGTCGGCGAGAGCGCGGCGTACGGCCTCGCGGGACTCCTCCGACGCATGCGACCAGTTCCGGACGCCGGCCGTCTCGAGCACGGCCCGTGCGTTCGACACGTCGCGGACCGACTCGGGGTCGGGGCTGGCGACGCTCACGCCGCGATTGGGCTCGCGGGTAGCGAGGCCCTCGGCGACGAGCAGGGCGAGCGCCTCGCGCACGGTGGGGCGTGAGACACCGAGCGACTCGGCGAGAGCGACCTCGCGCAGCGGCGTCCCGGACTCGATCTCGCCCTCGAACACGGCCCGCCGCAGCTCGTCGGCCACCCGCTCGACGGTCGAGGAGTGCTCGAGGCTGAGGGATCCGAACGGCGATCCGTTACCGGTCGACGGTTCGGTCGCGCGCTCGGCCGGGTGCATGCGCCCCATTGTCTGACACCGACTTGCCCGGCGCCTCATCCCGGCCGTATTCTGTTGTTGTCAGATTGTCTGACAATAATTCAGTCGCCCCCCGCCGGGGCGTCGTTCATGTGAGAGGGGTACGCCGTGTCGAAGCCGCTGGAGTGGGGACGCCGGTACGTGATGGTCCGTCCGGATCACTTCCGCATCGACTACGCGATCAACCCCTACATGGACCTGGCCGACCAGCCCGACCCGCGCCGGGCGAGGGCCCAGTGGGTCGGGCTGTTGTCGACGATCGAGCGCCTCGGCGGAACCGTGGAGGTCGTCCCGCAACGCACCGACGCGCCGGACATGGTCTTCGCGATGAACCTCGGTCTCGGCCTCGTCCGCCCCGAAGGCGCCCACGTCGTGCTGTCCCACATGCGGTACGCCGAGCGCCGGATGGAGACGGGGTCGGCGCAGCCGTGGTTCGAGCGCAGCGGCCGCACCACGGCGTACGTCGGTCGGGACGGGGTCGGTGCGCACCTCGAGGCGGGTGACGTGTTCGCATGGGGCGACGCTCTCGTGGCCGGCTACGGTCCGCGTACCGAGAAGCTGGCACTCAAGCATCTGGCGACCGAGCTGGGCGTCCGGGTGCGCGGCGTGCGGATCACCCACCCGGCGATGTACCACCTCGACCTGGCCTTCTGCCCGCTCGACGACCGGCGGGCGATGGTCGCGCCCGGGGCGTTCGACAACGCCTCCGCGTCGGCCCTTTTGGAGCTGGTGCCCGAGCCGCTGGTGCTGACCGACGACGAGGCGCTGACCACGTTCTGCGCGAACTCCATCGTGATCGGCCGCTCCGTGGTGATGCCCGCCGGTAGCCCGGAGCGAGTGCGGGCACAGCTCGCCGACTGGGACTTCGACGTCGTCGAGGTCGACGTGAGTGAGTTCCACAAGGGCGGCGGCTCGATCCGCTGCCTGACCAACCCCGTCGACATCGCACTCGGCCGCGACGTACCGCTCGTGGAGGGCGGCGAGGTCGTCCTGCCAGCGCTGGCCTGAGGCCGGGCCGTCGGTCGGGCCGTCGGTCGGGCGGTCGGTCGGGCCGTCGGTCGGGCCGGTCGAGACCAGTGCGACTTCAAGGCGCCCGCCGACTTCGAGAGGTGTCGCTCAGCCCCTCGCAGGCACGGGTCTGAGCCGAACGCTCCTCGCCCTTCGGTGACCTCGCCTGCTCGGTGCCGGAGCTCGGCCATAGCCTCGACGCCATGTTCTCGATCGGCGGCACGAGCTGGATGCTGCTCTTCGCCGCCGCGGCTGGGCTCCTGGCTCTGGTGATCGGGCTCGCCGTCGGAGGCCGCCTCGGGCCGATGGCTGGTTGTGCGTGGTTCGGACTGGTGTGGAGCATCGCCGTCATCGGGATCGTCACCCTCATCCCGGCGCGGAACGGACTGGGCTACATCCCGGCCGACGAGCACGCGACCAGCTGCAGCTGGGACATCGGTGGGCCGGCGCCCGGCGGGTTCTGGATCTTCGGCGGCGGTCAGCAGGTGCTCAACACGATGCTGTTCGTGCCCGCCGGACTGTTCCTCGTGCTGACCCTCGCTCGGTGGCGGGCCGGCTGGATGCTGGTGCCGTTCGGCCTGGCGACGCTTGCGGCGTACTCGCTCGCCATCGAGGAGACCCAGCTCCACGTCGCGCGCATCGACCGCGCATGCGACGTCACCGACATCATCGACAACGTGAGCGGGGCCGCGATCGGCGTCGCCCTCGGACTCCTCCTGCTGCCACTGACCCGGCCCTGGCGCGCCCGACACAGGTGAGAGCCGGGGATAAGTTGGGCGCCATGACGTCTCCTCAGCCGCGCGACTGCGTGGCGCAGATCCCGGCATACGTCGCAGGCAAGCCGCCGCGGCCGCATCCCGGGTTGACGGCGTACAAGCTGAGCAGCAACGAGAACCCCTACCCGCCGCTGCCCGGTGTGGTCGAGGCTGCGATGGCCGCCGCCGAGCAGATGAACCGCTACCCCGACATGGGCAACACGGCCCTGTACGGGGCCCTGTCGGACAAGCTCGGCGTCACGACCGACCACCTCGCGCTCGCCACCGGCAGCGTGGCGCTCATCTACCAGCTGGTGCAGGCGTTCTGCGAGCCCGGCGACGAGGTGGTGCACGCGTGGCGGAGCTTCGAGGCGTACCCGATCGCGGTCACCGCGGCCGGGGCCCGCGGCGTGCAGGTGCCGGTGACCGCCGACGGCCGGCACGACCTCGACGCGATGGCGGCGGCGATGACCGACCGCACGAAGGTCGTCATGGTCTGTACTCCGAACAACCCCACCGGGCCGGCGGTGACGCAGGCCGAGCTGGACGGCTTCCTCGACCGAGTCCCCGAGCACGTGCTGGTCGTCGTCGACGAGGCGTACGTCGAGTTCGTGCGGATGGGCGACGCGGTCGATGGCGTCGCGACCATGCGTGCCCACGACAACGTGATCTCGACCCGCACGTTCTCCAAGGCCTACGGCCTCGCCGGCTTCCGGGTCGGGTACGCCGTCGCGCCCACACCGATCGCGGCCGCACTGCGTGCGGTCTCGCTGCCGTTCGGCGTCTCCAACGTCGCCCAGGCCGCGGCGATCGCCTCACTGCGAGCGGAGCCCCAGCTCTTGGAGCGGGTCGACGCACTGGTGGCCGAGCGAGAGCGCGTGGTGAAGGGCCTCGCGGACGTGGGGCTGGTCGTGCCCGAGCCGCAGGGCAACTTCGTCTGGTTCGCCGCAGGCGACCGGACCCTCGATCTCGCGGCTGCCGCCGACGAGCTGGGAATCGTGATCCGCCCCTTCGCCGGCCACGGGGCTCGGATCTCCATCGGGGAGACCGAGGCGAACGACCGGGTCATCGGGCTCGCGCGGACCTTCCCGCTCAGCGGCTGACCAGAGCCGTGTCAATGCCTGGTCTAGACCATGGCGCGTGTGTATTCCGGGGTGACCCGCCCACTCCTAGCGTGAGGTAAACCCACACACACGCCCACGGGAGTTCACCTATGCGAAAATCCATCTCGCCACGCCGCGTCCTCGCAGTCACCGCTTCTACCGGGTTGGCCGTCGCGCTTGCCTGGCTGCCGGCCGGCGGTGCGAACGCCAAGGTCGTTGGCACTTACGAAGCGGTCGGCCAGGCGAACGCCAACTACACAGGGCCCACGATCGGCGGCACGTGCGACCTCATCCTCGGTGACGACAATCCCGCTAGCCCCACCGCCTCGTTCTCCCACGGCACGAAGCGCCGCTCCATCAACCTCGACGCGACGTTCGCCAGCAGCGACAACGCCGCTGACACGGTGCGGGTCAGGGGTCACGCCGCGAGCGCTCTGACCCTGAAGAAGAGGCATCGGGACCTGGCCTCGTTCAACCTCGGGGTCGGGGGTGCCGTCAAGGTCACCCACTCCACGTCCGGTTCGACCTGTGACGGCCAGGGTTCCGTGCTCGCTGAGGTGACGATCCAGTTCACCGAGCACAAGAAGGGCTTCTTCACCTTGACGCGCGACACGAAGAAGCGGGGCTCCGTCGAGGAGTTCATCCTGATCAACCTCAAGAACAACAAGCTCGTGACGCTGGACTTCTTCGAGGGGACGCACTCGCACGCGACGAGCCGCGCGCTGCTCAAGCCGGGCAAGTACGCCGTCGAGGCGGTTGCGGGCATCACGGGCGGTGAGGGCGGCGGGATTCTGAAGTCCCAGCCCCGCTCCACCAGGACAGCCCTCACGCTCTCCCTGCACGGCGTGTTCAAGCCGAAGCAGTAGCTCTGCCCAGCCGGAACTTCTCGACTCGGCCGGTGACCCCACGCGGGTCACCGGCCGTTGCCGTTTTGTCCTCAGGCCGTCGCGGAGCAGACCAGGGCCTTCAGGGGGAGCTCCAGCGCGCCGTCAGCGGTGGCATACGTCGAGGTCAGCTGCCGCACGGTCTCACGCAGGGCCGGGAGCTTCTCGGGTGCGGTCGAGAGCGCGGCATTGAGCGGCGGCGCCAGCGCGCGGACCATGTCGACGTGCTCGTCGCTGCTGCGGTAGCGGCGTACGCCGACGGCCTCATCGACCCGGACGTTGTCGAAGCCGGTCTCCTCGAGCAGCGCGTGCAGCGCCCCTGGATCGGCGAGCGAGAAGGGGCCACCCGGCTCGGTCGGCGAACCGCCGGCGGTGAGACCCTGCATCATGGCCGCCATGCCGACCGATGCCATCCAGGGATTGGCGGCGGGGTCAGCCCAGACGGCCGCGACGAGCCGGCCACCCGGCCGCAGCACGCGACGGATCTCGGCGGCTGCCCGTGCCGGGTCGGACACCAGCATCAGGCCCATCCGGCAGATCACCGTGTCGTACGTGTCGTCGGGGAGCGGGATGTCACACGCGTCGATACGGCGTACCTCGGCATTCTCGAGCCCCGCCAGCCTGGTGGTGAGCAGCCGCACCATTCCTGCGGCCTCGTCGCTTGCGAGCAGTGAGCCGCTCGACCCGACCTCGGCCGCGAGCCGTACTGCGAGCTCGCCATTCCCTCCCGCCAGCTCGAGCACCCGCGCCCCCCGGAGCGGTCCGGCGAGGGACAGCAGCGCATGCGTCACGGCGCTGTCCCCCTGCTCGATGGCGTCGCGCCACTCGTCCCAACCGTCCGCCACATCGCTCCACGTGCACTGCTCTACACTCATGTCCAACTCCGATACAGTAGAACTGTTTTGAATACAGTAAAGGTGTACTCGAATTGGTGAGAGCTGTCAAGCGGTCGTACGACTCGTCACGCCGGCAGGAGCAGGCACGGCAGACCCGGCTGCACGTCCTGAAGGTCGCCCACGACCTGTTCGTGGAGCAGGGCTACGGCCGGACGACGATCGCCGACATCGCCCAGTCGGCGGGCGTCTCGCCGGAGACGATCTACGCGACGTACAAGAACAAGGCGACCCTGCTGCACCGGGTGTGGGACGTGACGGTCGGCGGCGATGACCAGGAGGTCGTCTTCCACGACCGGCCCGAGATCCAGGAGATCCGGGCGGAGCCGGACCTGGCGAAGCGGCTCCTGATGCAGGCGCGACTGTCGACCGCCACCGCCCGTCGGATGACTCCCCTCGTCAACGCTGTGCACGCCTCGTCCGGTGCCGAGGCCACCGCCGCCGAGATGGTGGCGGAGATGGACCGGCAACGCTACGAGGGGATCGGGGTGATGGCCGCCGAAGCAGCGAAGACCGGTCAGCTCGCCGTGTCCGAGCAGGCGTGCCGCGACCTGGTCTGGGCCACGACCGACGGTCTGCTCTGGCACCGGCTTGTGCACTTGCGCGGCTGGACCGACGAGCAGTACGCCGACTGGCTCGGCCGGATGTGGGTCGCCGCTCTGGTGAAGCCCGGCTCGAAGCCTGGCACCAAGTCGGGCCGGACGACCCGCAGCACCTAGGCGGCGACGAGTTCCGGTTCGCGCGTCGCCTCCTGACGGTTCATCCCGCGGAAGCTCGGCAGCAGCGCCGGCGCCATGGTCGTCGGCGAAGTAGGCGAGCCCGATCACCAACAGTGCGGGCGAGAGCCCGATGCCGCTGACCAGGACGCCGCCGAGGACGCCGCCGAGGGGCATCAGCGACCAGGACAGCGCGCTGGTCAGCGACGTCACGCGGCCGACCATCTCGCGCGGGATCCGCTCGAACTGCACGGCGCCGAGCACCGGGTTCAGGAAGCCGGAGGACAGTCCACCGACAGCACACATCGCGAGGATCGCCCACAGCGGGACGCCGATCGCGAACAGGACGAACCGCGGCAGTCCGGTGATCAGGAAGGCGACCAGGTACGTCGCGAACCGCGGCAGCCGGGTGCCGTACGCCGCGGCCACGACCGAGCCGAGCATCGACGCGCCGCCGCACACCGAGAAGATCAGGCCGACCGCGCCGACCCCGGCGCCGGAGTCGTGCGCCCAGACCGGCAGCAGGACGGCCGACCAGGCGAGGTCGAGCAGGTTGGTCACGGCGACCATGACGCACAGGCTCATCAGCACGGCGTCACCGCGCAGGAAGTTCCAACCAGCGCGCAAGTCCGCGGCGTACGACGTCGACGGCTCCTCGGAGGCCGGTCGGTCCTGCTTCTCGAGCCCTCGCTCCTCCAGGCTGCGGGTGGTGACGAGCAGGATCAAGGCGCAGACCGCGAACGAGACCGCGTCGACGGCGACGGCGTTCGCCGCGCCGACCGTCGACCACGAGCCCACCGGCGATGGCGGCGCCGATCATGGTTGCGCCGCGCTCGATCGCCGACGAGAGCCCGGTCGCCCGTTCGTACGGCACGCCGGCGCGCTCGACGAGGGCCGGGATGAGGGCGGTGGTGGCCGCGTCACCGGGACCGCGGAGCGCACCCGCGACGGCGACCAGGCCGAGCAGCATCGGGAATGTGAGCGCGCCGGTGTGGTGCAGCAGCGGGATCAATCCCGACCGCGAGGAAGGAGAGCACGTCGACGTTGATCGCCATCCGGCGCGGACCGACCCGGTCGACCAGCGGCCCGCCGAACGCCTTCAGCAGCACCATCGGGGTGATCTCGGCGAAGGCGACGAGCCCGGTCCGGGTCGGGGAGCCGGTCGTCGTGAGCACGAGCCACGGGATCGCGATCATCGAGACCCGCGTGCCGAGCAGCGAGATCGCCTCGGCGGTCAGCCAGCCGTAGAGCGGGATCCGCTGGCGCGGGGCGGTTCGACGGTCACCAGTCGTCGCCCTCCAGGACGACGGTGCCGGGGCGCGGGAACGCGTTGAGGTTGATCACGAATCGAACCGGTGCCGGCACGCTCCTCGCCGTCCTCGTTCGGTCCAGTCGTCGATCAGCTTCGCCAGCGCTGTCGACCAACTGCTCGGCACGCTTCGGGGTGAGTCGCAGATGCCAGTCGCTGGTGGTGCTGGCCGTTTGCCACGGCGCCGGGAGGTAGCGCCGCTCCTCGGCGTGCTGCATCAGCGTCTCGGTGTACATCAGCGCGACGGTGTGCAGGTACGCCTCGGCGCTCTCGGCGTCCTCGTCGCTGGCGCGCGAGTCGAGGTCGGCGCGGGTGCTCTCGTGGGCCGCCTTCCACCAGCGGTCACGCGCGTCGCCGCGCTCGGTGTCCTCCTCGATGAACCCGTGCTCGGCCAGCTGACGAAGGTGGTACGACGCGGCGCCGGTGTTGAGCTTGAGCTGCTGGGCGAGCTGAGTCGCCGTCGCCGGCCCCTCGAGCCGGAGCAGCATCAGCATCTTCAGCCGGGTCGGGTGGGACAGCGCCCGGAGCCCGGCGGCGGACGGCGTGATCGCTGAGGATGCCATATCCGCAACATACCTTTGCAAAGACCTTTTGCAAAGAGTTTCTGCAAAGATGTCGCTGGAGTCTGGGAGGGGACCTAGCGTTCCCCCCGTGGCAGGTCGGGTGAGGGTGGGGATCTCCGGCTGGCGCTACCCGGCGTGGCGCGGCGACTTCTACCCGAAGGGTCTCCCGCAGCGACGTGAGCTGGAGTACGCCGCGGAGCACCTGAGCTCGATCGAGATCAACGGCTCGTTCTACTCCCTCCAGCGCCCCACGTCGTACGCCGCCTGGCGGAGCGACGTCCCGGACGACTTCGTGTTCGCGGTCAAGGGACCCCGTTACGTCAGCCACCTCAAGCGCCTCAAGGACGTCGAGGTCCCGCTCGCGAACTTCTTCGCCTCCGGCGTGCTCGGTCTCGGGCCGAAGCTCGGGCCGGTCCTCTGGCAGCTGCCCGAGAACCTCCGCTTCGACGCCGAGGTCCTCGACACCTTCCTGGCCGGGCTGCCGCGCACGACCGTCGAGGCCGCCGAGCTCTCGAAGGGCCACGACGACAAGGTGCCCGACGACCGAGCCCTGACGACGGCCGAGGAGCGCCGGCCACTCCATCACGCGCTCGAGTTCCGCAGCCCGACCTTCGCCGTACCCGAGGTGACCCAGGTGCTGCGACGCCGCCATGTCGCGACCGTCCTCGCCGACACCGCCGGGCGGTGGCCGCGCGTCGACGAGGCCACCGGCTCGATCCGCTACGCGCGGCTGCACGGTGACCAGGAGCTCTACGCCAGCGGCTACACCGACCGCGCGCTCGACGAGTGGGCAGACCGCGTCCGCGGCTGGGCCGACGCCGGCCAGGACGTCTTCGTCTACTTCGACAACGACATGAAGGGGTACGCACCGCACGACGCGATGCGACTCATCGAGCGGCTCTGACCACGTGGTGGCGCCGCCAGATTGCGGTCCTAGGGTGGCGGCGTGGCCAAGGAACCCGCGATCCAGCTCGCTGCCCGGGGTCTGGCGCATCCCGCTGATCCGCGACCTCGTCAACGGCTTCATGCTCCGTGACTCCGACGACCAGGTGACCCTGATCGACATGGGCGTCAAGAAGTCGGGCCCGAAGGTGATGGCCGCGCTCGCCTCCATCGGGTCCGGTCAGTCCGACGTGACGCGGTTGATGTTGACCCATGCCCACGCCGATCATGCGGGCGGTGCAGCCTACGTCGCTGAACAGACCGGGCGGGAGTTCGGGATCCACGCCGACGACGCGGAGTTCGCACGCGCCGGGAGGAACCCGCCGCGCGACTCGCGATTCCGGCTCGGGCGGCTGATGACGCGGACCGACAAGGGCTTCCCGACGGTCCCCATCGGCGAGACGTTCACCGACGGGCAGGTCATCCCGTTCGCCGGCGGCCTCGAGGTCATCCACACACCCGGCCACTCGCCCGGCCACGCGGCGTACCTCCACCGCGACTCCGGTGTACTGATCACCGGCGACTCGATCTTCAACGTGCTTGGGCTCCGCTGGTCGATCAAGTCGTTCTGTACCGACTTCCGGATGTCACAGCAGACCGCGGTGCGGCTCGCCGAGCTCGAGTACTCGACCGCGGCCTTCACCCACGGCGCTCACCTGGACGACAACCCGCGCGAACACATCCGCCGGTTCCTGTCTGAGAAAGGGATGCTCTGAGTCGTCGTCGGGGCTCGGCTGATTCGCCGTCGCCGAGTCGCGCCCGGTAACTTAGGGGGTACGCATGTGGTCCCAGTCACACCGGCAACGCGTCGCACCACCCCCGCGCCGTACGCCGTCCCGACAGCAGGCAGGCGGCGACCCCGCGAGCCTGGAACCGTAAGGAGCGCCCGTGACCCAGTCCGGCTTCGGCCCCGACCTCGCGGAGGTCTTCGGACCTGCCCACCAGGACGGCGGCCCCGAGCTCGTCCAGCTGCTCACGCCCGAGGGTGAGCGCGTCGAGCACCCCGACTTCTCCTTCGGCGACGACCTTTCGCACGCCGACCTGGCCGAGGTCGTCCGCGGCTTCTTCCGCGACATGACCCTGACCCGGCGCATCGACGTCGAGGCCACCGCCCTGCAGCGCCACGGCGAGCTGGGCATCTGGGCACAGCTGCTGGGCCAGGAAGCCGCGCAGGTCGGCGCCGGCCGCGCCCTCAGGCCGCAGGACTACGTCTTCCCGACCTACCGCGAGCACGGCGTCGCCTGGTGCAAGGGCGTCGACCCGCTGAAGCTGCTCGGCCTGTTCCGCGGGGTCGACCAGGGCGGGTGGGACCCGCGCGAGAACAACTTCGGCCTCTACACGATCGTGATCGGCGCCCAGACACTGCACGCCACCGGCTATGCGATGGGCATGCAACGTGACGGCGTGGTCGGCACCGGCGACCCCGACCGCGACTCGGCGGTCATCGCCCACTTCGGCGACGGTGCCTCCTCGCAGGGCGACGTGAACGAGTCCTTCATCTTCGCCGCGAGCTACAACGCCCCGGTCGTGTTCTTCTGCCAGAACAACCAGTGGGCGATCTCCGAGCCGATCGAGCGCCAGACCCGCATCCCGCTCTACCAAAGGGCTCTCGGCTTCGGCTTCCCCGGCATCCGCGTCGACGGCAACGACGTGCTCGCGACGTATGCCGTCACCAAGGCCGCGCTGCAACGCGCCCGCGAGGGCCAGGGTCCGACGCTCGTCGAGGCGTACACCTACCGCATGGGAGCTCACACCACGACCGACGACCCGACCCGGTACCGCCTCTCCGACGACGTCGAGCGCTGGAAGCTCAAGGATCCGATCGCACGCATCGAGGCCTACCTCAAGCGCAACTCGATGGCCGACGAGGCGTTCTTCGACGCGGTCGGCGCCGAGGCCGACGATCTCGGCCACCGGCTTCGCGAGGGATGCAAGGCGCTGCCGGATCCCCAGCCGTTGAGCATGTTCGACCACGTGTACGCCGAGATGACCGACGAGCTGGCCGTCCAGCGCGACGGGTACGCGGCGTACCTCGAGAGCTTCGAGGGGGCCCGCTGATGGCTGACACTCCGACCACCCAGAAGGTCACCCTGGCCAAGGCCCTCAACATGGGTCTGCGCAAGGCCATGGAGGACGACCCCAAGGTCCTGCTCATGGGCGAGGACGTCGGCAAGCTCGGCGGCGTCTTCCGCATCACCGACGGCCTGCAGAAGGACTTCGGCGAGGACCGCGTCATCGACAGCCCGCTGGCGGAGTCCGGCATCGTCGGTACCGCGGTCGGGATGGCGCTGCGCGGCTACAAGCCGGTCGTCGAGATCCAGTTCGACGGCTTCGTGTACCCGGCGTACGACCAGATCGTCTGCCAGGTCGCGAAGATGTGCTTCCGCTCGCAGGGCAAGACCCCGCTCCCGATGGTCATCCGCATCCCGTTCGGCGGCGGCATCGGCGCGGTCGAGCACCACAGCGAGTCTCCGGAGGCGCAGTTCGCGCACACGCCGGGGCTCAAGGTGGTTGCCTGCTCGAACCCGGTCGACGGCTACTGGATGATCCAGCAGGCGATCGCCCACCCCGACCCGGTGATCTTCCTCGAGCCGAAGCGGCAGTACCACGCCGACAAGGCCGAGCTCGACGACACGATGACTCCCGACCCGCTGTTCAGCTCGCGCGTCGTCAAGCAGGGTGCGGACGTCACCGTCCTCGCCTACGGGCCGACCGTGAAGACCGCGCTCAAGGCCGCCGAGGCCGCCGGGAACGAGGGCCGGTCGCTCGAGGTCATCGACCTGCGCACCCTGTCGCCGCTCGACATGGCGCCGGTCCTCGACTCCGTACGCCGCACGGGGCGCGTCGTGGTCACGCACGAGGCTCACATCAACCTCGGGCTCGGTGCGGAGCTGGCCGCGCGCATCACCGAGGAGTGCTTCTACTCCCTGGAGGCGCCGGTGCTCCGCGTCGGCGGCTTCGACACGCCGTACCCTCCCTCTCGGATCGAAGAGGACTTCCTGCCCGACCTCGACCGGGTGCTCGACGCCGTCGACCGCACGCTCGATTTCTGAGGGGATCACATGGCCGAGTTCAAGCTGCCCGACGTGGGCGAGGGTCTCACCGAGGCCGAGATCGTGACCTGGAAGGTCAAGGAGGGCGACACCGTCGCCATCAACCAGATCCTGGTCGAGATCGAGACCGCGAAGTCCTTGGTGGAGCTGCCGTCGCCCTTCGCGGGCATGGTGCAGAAGCTGATGGTGACGGAGGGTGAGACCGTCCCGGTCGGGACGCCGATCATCGCGATCGGCGATGCGCTCGACGCCCCGTTCGAGCCTGCCGCTCCCACCGAGCAGACCGAGTCCGACCCCTATCTCGGCATGGCCGAGAAGGCCGGCGCCGCCCAGTCGAACGCAGCCTCGCCGCCGCCCGAGATCGACCTGTCCAACCCGGCGGCCAGCGGCGGTGGCGAGGGCGAGTCCCTGGTCGGGCGCAACAAGGCCGACCGTGGTGCCACACGTCGTGTTCGCAAGGTGGCGGCATCGCTACAGACTCAGGCGGCCTTCGAGCCGGGCGGCTCGGCGCCTTCGATCGACCTCGACGACCAGGACGAGGACGACGGTCCCCCCGTGCCGGCGACTTCGGCCGCGCCGGCCGAGGCAGGCAACGTGCGAGTACTGGCCAAGCCTCCGGTACGCAGGCTGGCCAAGGACCTCGGCGTCGACCTGACCTCCCTGACCGGCACGGGACCCAACGGCACCGTGACGCGTGACGACGTCGAGGCCGCACAGGGGGGCCCGATCGTCGCGACCGCTGGTGCACGGAGGCCTGCGGCGACGGGCGAGCGGGAGTGGCGCGAGCCGATCAAGGGCGTGCGGAAGATGATGGGCCAGGCGATGGTCCAGTCGGCGTTCAGTGCGCCGCACGTGACCGAGTGGGTGACGATCGACGCGACGCGCACGATGGAGTTCGTCGAACGGCTCAAGACCCGGCGCGAGTTCCGCGACGTGCGTGTCTCGCCGCTGCTCGTGCTGGCGCGCGCGGTGATGCTGGCGATGCGGCGTACGCCGGAGATCAACTCGTGGTGGGACGACGCCGCGCAGGAGGTCGTCTACAAGGGCTATGTCAACCTCGGCATCGCCGCGGCGACCCCGCGTGGCCTGGTCGTCCCGAACGTCAAGGACGCCGAGCAGCTGTCGCTGCTCGAGCTCGGCCAGGAGCTCAACGCGCTGGTCGAGACCGCGCGGTCGGGCAAGACCCAGCCGGCCGAGATGAGCGGCGGCACCTTCACGATCACCAACGTCGGCGTCTTCGGCGTCGACAGCGGAACGCCGATCATCAACCCGGGCGAGTCCGCGATCCTGGCCTTCGGCGCGATCAAGAAGCAGCCCTGGGTGGTCTCCACCGACACCGGGGACGAGATCGTCGTTCGCCAGGTGACCACGCTGGCGCTGAGCTTCGACCACCGCCACGTCGATGGTGAGAAGGGCTCGCGCTTCCTCGCCGACGTCGCCGACATCCTCGAGGATCCGGCTTCCGCGTTGTTGTTCTGAGTTCAACGTTCCCGAGTAACCACCCCAGTTCGCTCGTCCGGGCCCATCCAGTGGCCCCGGCGGACGATCTTGGGTGGTTACTCGCGGCCTTCTCGCCTACCCGGCGTGCCAGGTGGGCTCGCTCTCCGCGACCAGCCAGGCGTCGAAGACCGGCGCCAGGTCCTGACCGGACTCCTTGCTCCACCAGGCCGTCAGGGTCGCCCGGTCCTGACTGGTGAAGCGGTGCGACTGCAGCCAGCGCGTCGCCAGTGACCAGAACTCCTCGTCGCCCACCCGCTGCCGGATCGTGTCCCACATCAGAGCGGGGATGAAGTACACGTCGCCCTCGCCGAAGGACTCCGGGTGGTACGCCGTGGGCGGGCCCCACATGTCGCGGATCCACTTCGCACGGCTCGCGAACTCGCGCAGGATCTCCGGCCTGGACTTCGCGCTGTGGTCGGCCGTCCAGTTGACCTCGGCCAGGTACGTCGCCATCCCCTCGTTCATCCAGAGGTCGCTCCAGTCGTTCGGGGTGACCACGTCGCCGTACCACTGGTGCGCGATCTCGTGGACGATCACGTCACGCGACAGCGTGTACCGGTTGGTCCCGAGGGTGACCATCGACTGGGTCTCCATCGCGCTGATCGCCGGGACGACGAGGACCCCCAGGGACGGGAAGGGGCAGCGCCCGACGAGCCCTTCGAGGTAGGCGACCGCTTTCGGTGCGTAGCGGACCCTGCGGAGGATCGACGACTTACCCGTCGGTGTCCAGTAGCTCATCGGCAGGCCGTGCGGTCCGGTGTCCTTCGTTTCCGTGAACCGCCCGATCGCGATCGTGATCAGGTACGACGCGGCCGGCTCGGGCAGGTGCCATCGGGTGACGGTCTCGTCCCCGCTGGTCGTCCGCGAGCGGAGCTCCCCGTTGAAGACCCCGACCTGGCCCTTCGGCGCGTGGATGGTGACGTCGTAGAACGCCTTGTCGGACGGCTGGTCGTTCACGGCGTACCACGAGTAGGCACCGAACGGCTCCTGCATCGTCCACACCGTGCCGTCCCGCGCGACTGTCCAGCCGGTGGTGGAGAAGTCGGGGCGGTCGGTCGGCGCCGTGACCGGCTCGGGGGTGCCGGCGTAGCTGAGCTGGAGGACGTGCCGCGAGCCGGCCTCCACGGGGGCGGAGACGACCAGGTTCTTCGTGGAGTGCTGGAACGAGACCGCCTTCCCATCCAGCCAGACGTGCCCGACGGACAGCTGCCGGGCCAGGTCGAGCTGCAGATGGTCGGCCGCCCTGCTCGCCCGGAAGAGCACGGTCTCCTTCGCCGTCAGCCTCACGCTGCGGTCGTCCCACGAGAGGTCGAGCGCATAGTGGAGGGCATCGACGCCGGGGTCGCCGACGTCCGGGTAGACCGAGTCTTCTCGCGGCTCGCTCAGCGCGGCGTCGTACGCCGTCGTGCCGGTGTCGGCTGCGTTCCCCGCGACCCGGGGAGCTGGTGTGGCGTCATCGCTGGAGCCCGGCCCGCAGCCCGCGGCGACCAGCCCGAGCAGCACCAGTCCGGCCGCCAGGGTGTGTCCCGCCGGCGCATCACTCGTTCCCGCGGAGCAGCGGACGAGCGAGCCGACGACCGTGGTGGATCTGGGCCTTCACAGTGCCGAGCGGCACGCCGATCTGCGTGGCGATGTCGTCGTACGACAGCCCGTACACGTCGCGCAGGATCAGCGGTTCGACGTACTGAGGGTGGTCGCGCTCGATCGTCTCCATGGCCTCGAGCAGGTCGAGCCGGGTGCCGGCGATGACGCTGGTCGTGCGCGGGTCGGGCTTCTCCAGCGGCAAGACGTCGCTGGAGATCGCCTGGTTCTTCATCCGGCGGTACGTCGTGCGCGCGCTGTTGACCGCGACCACGTGCATCCAGGTGGTGAAGCGCCCTTGTCTACCCCACGAGCCGATCTTGTTCGAGATGTTGATCAACGCCTCCTGGCAGGCGTCCTCCGCGTCCGGGGTGTACGGGAGCACCTGGCGGCAGACGTTCAGGCAGCGCGGCCGCACCGCGGTGAGCAGCTGCTCGAGCGCGTCGCGGTCGCCTTCCTGCGCCCGGTGCGCCAGATCGTCGACGTCGTCCGGCGTCAGTTCCTCTCGGGTCATGCCCCGTCCCTCGCGTCCCCGTGCCGCCCCGGTGACATCGTGGGGCGGTTGTGTGTCTGCACCATAATGCCGAGGGTGTCCATGCCCGCCCGTCTCGGTCGCTATGCCGTGCGTCGGCGTATCGGGTCCGGCGGGTTCGCCACCGTCTGGCTTGCTTATGACGAGCAGCTCGACTCTCCGGTTGCGATCAAGGTGCTCGCGGAGAACTGGACCGAGGACTCCCACGTCCGCCAGCGGTTCCTCGAGGAGGGTCGTTATCTGCGCAAGGTCGAGTCGCCGCACGTCGTGACGGTGTACGACGCTGGCGCGCTCGACGACGACCGCCCCTACCTGGTGATGTCGTACGCCGACCAGGGGACGCTCGCGGACCGGCTCGAGGGCGACGGCCTCACCGTCCCCCAGGCGTGCGAGGTGGTGCGGCAGATCGGGGAGGGGCTCTACGCCCTCCACCAGCGCGGCGTCCTGCACCGCGACGTCAAGCCCGCCAACGTGCTGTTCCGTACGGTCGACCCCGAGCACGAGGGCACCCTTGTGCGGGCGATGGTCGGCGACCTCGGGCTCGGCAAGGCGCTGGACGTCTCCTCGCGGTTGACGATGATCGCCGGCACCCCGTCGTACGTCGCGCCGGAGCAGGCACAGGGCGAGCACCTCGACGCCCGGGCCGACCAGTTCTCGCTGGCCGCACTGGCCTTCCTGATGCTCAGTGGCCGCCCGGCGTACTCCCACAGCTCGCTGTCCGCAGCCGCTGAGCCCCCTCCGCCTCCGCCGCTCTCGACGCCGGAGCGAACCTTCCGGAACGCCGTCGACGACGTCGTACGCCGGGGCCTCGCCGCCGACCGCGACGAGCGGTACCCCGACGTGCCGGCGTTCATCACTGCTCTGCGGGAGTCGTTGGGTGAGTCCGGAATGGGCTCGCTTCCGGCCCGCTGGCTGCCGGTCGACCCCGAGTTGACGCAACCGGGCAACCGGCCGTCCCTGGTGCCGGCGAAGGACGACCTGCCGGAACCCGTTCCCCCCAGCGACGCCGGTGGTGGCCGGCGGCGGTGCTCGGGCTCGTGCTGCTCGTCGTCGGCAGCCTGGGAGGGTTCGCCTGGTGGCGCGAGGCCCACGACACCGAGACCTTCACCGACGACGACGGCACGCTCTCGGTGACGGTGCCACGCTCGTGGGCGCAGGACGTCTCGTTGAGCGGGTGGATGCCCCCGGATTCCACGTTCAGCCAGTCGGGGCTGGCGGTCGGTGACCGCGGCGACTGGCGGGCCTCCGGCCAGGGCGTCTTCGTCGGGCTGATGCCGGAGCCCAAGCTTCCGAAATCCCTGCCGCAACATCCGGCCTGCACGAAGACCGGGGCGCTCCAGCGCAGCACCGAGGGTGACCCGGCGCTGACCGCGGTCTCGACCGGCTGTCCGGGCGGTGGCGTCATCATCGAGCACGCCGTGCAGGTCAGTCCGAGCCGGCTCCTCTGGGTGCAGGTGCGCAGTGACGACCAGAACACCGCCGAGGACGTGCTCCGCTCCGTCGAGACTCACGGAGCGTTCGGCTAGCCCTGGCTGTTGCCCTGCTTCTGTTTCTTGGGCGGGTGATAGGGCTCGGTCGTACCGAGCGCGTTGTCGGCGAACCGGTTGAACAGTGCCTTGAGCCCCGGCACGTCCTGCTTCCGGCCCGCCACCGACATCTCGAGTGTGGCCGTGCTCGAGCCCGGGACCGCGAACCACTGGAAGTAGTTGAAACGCAGGTGGCGGTTGCCGTCGATGTAGGTGAAGTACGCCGCCGATGCGGTCTGGTGCAGCAGCTTGAAGTGGCGATAGGCCTCGCGGAACTGACGGATCTTGGTGCCGACCATGGTGTAGGGATTCAGCCCGAGCCGGTTGTCGAGGATCTTCACCCTCAGGCTGTAGCCCCCCTCCGTGGGTTCGTCCGGCGGACGGAACCGAACCTCGGGCTGCACGACGGCCTGTTCCGGGGTGAGGCGGTCGTCGGTCTGCATCGGTGGCGGACATTCACCGAGAACCGTGCACACGGCGAACGGCACCCAACCCTGGGGCACGTGGTACGTCCACGTCGCCAGGTCGTTGCCGATGATGCGGTCGGGGGGCGGGAGCAACAGGTCCGGACTGAGCGGCGGGTAACGGATGTCCTTCGCCGTCTTGGGGGGCTCCGGCGGCTCGTCGATCGGCACGCTCGGCGACACGGCCGAGATGGGGTTGGCGCTGCCGGCGTTCGACGCGGTGGGCTGGGCGGCGTACGACGCGATCATGCCGAGGCCGAGGCCGAGCACCCCGCAGAGCAGCGCGACCAGTAGTCCCCGCCTGCTCATGCGGACAAACCTACCGAGCGCGCAGGAGCGGCCCCATTTGCCTGGCGTGCGCCGCCGCGACAGGGTGACGGTATGACCTCGACGTACCTCGACAAGCACCGCGAGAAGCTGGACGCCGCGGTGGCCGCATGTGCCTCCCGCGAGTACTACTCGGCGTACGACGAGTCGCCGTCGCCGCGCGTGTACGGCGAGACCGCGGCCGCTGAGGGCAAGGCAGCGTTCGAGGCGTGGCTCGGGAAGCCGTTCCCACTCCAGACCGCGGGCAGCAACGGGACGGTGGCGACCGAGCGGTCGCCGTACGGCTTCGATCTCGGCATCTCCTACCCGCGGGCCAACGACGTCAGCGCGCTGACGGCCGTGGCCCGGGCCGGTATGCCCGCCTGGCGCGACGCCGGGCCCGAGGCGCGCACCGGCGTCTGCATCGAGATCCTCGAGCGGCTGCACGCGCGGGTCTTCGAGCTCGCCAACGCAGTGCAGCACACCAGCGGTCAGGCATTCGTGATGGCATTCCAGGCCGGCGGTGCGCATGCGCTCGACCGTGCGCTCGAGGCGATCGCCTACGCCTGGGTCGAGATGACGCGGACGCCGAGTACCGCGATCTGGGAGAAGCCGGGCAAGGTCCCGGTGAAGATGGAGAAGACCTTCACCGTCGTGCCGCGCGGCGTGGCCCTCGTGATCGGCTGCAACACCTTCCCGACCTGGAACTCCTGGCCCGGGCTCTTCGCCTCGCTGGTCACCGGCAATGCGGTCGTCGTCAAGCCTCACCCGTCGGCGGTGCTGCCGCTGGCGATCACCGTTCAGGCCTGCCAGGAGGTGCTGGCCGAGGCCGGCTTCGACCCGAACCTGGTGACCCTGGCAGCAGAGGACCCCGGCGACCACCTCGCCGCCGAGCTCGCCGTCAGTCCCGTGGTCAAGCTGATCGACTACACCGGCGGGAGCGCCTTCGGCGACTGGCTCGAGCAGCACGCGACGCAGGCAGTGGTTTTCACCGAGAAGGCCGGCGTCAACACGGTGGTCGTCGACTCGACCTCGGACTTCACAGCGATGTGCTTCAACCTCGCCTTCTCCTTCGCGCTCTACACCGGGCAGATGTGCACGGCCCCGCAGAACGTCTACCTGCCGGCCGATCGGGATCGACACCGACGAGGGCACCAAGACGCCGGCCGAGGTCGCGGCCGGGATCGGCGCGGCGTTCGAGAAGCTGCTCGGCGACGACGCCCGGGCGGTCGAGCTGCTCGGTGGCGTCGTCAACTCGGGGGTCCTGGACCGGCTCGAGAACGCCGAGGCGAAGGGCGAGGTGTACGTCGCCTCGCGGACCGTCACCCACCCGGCGTACCCCGATGCCACGGTGCGCACGCCCACGATCATCGGGCTGACCGCAGCCGACTCCGACGTCTACGAGGCGGAGTGCTTCGGCCCGGTGGCGTACCTGATCGCGACCTCCGGCACCGACGAGTCGATCCGCGTTGTTCCGCGACACCGTGCTGGCCGCACGGCGCGATGACCGCCTCGGTCTACTCGACCTCCGACGACGTGATCGAGCAGATGCGCGACGCCGCGCTCGACGCCGGGGTCGCCCTCAGCGAGAACCTCCTCGGTGGGGTCTTCGTGAACCAGTCCGCGGCGTACTCCGACTTCCACGGCACCGGCGCCAACCCGGCCGCCAACGCGTCGTACACCGACGGCGCCTACGTCGCCTCCCGCTTCCGGGTGGTCCAGTCCCGCCGCCACGTCTGAGCAGTTCCTCGGATAGTCCGTGACGTCTGGCCCCCTCGGGCGGATGACAGGGCCGAAACATCACGGACTATCCGGTCATGCGCCACTACGGTGACCCCGTGGCCGACTTCGTCCTCCGCAACGTCCGGATCGTCGAGCTCGGCCCGGGGGCCGGGGTGGGCCGGGCCTGCCGACGTCGTGGTGGAGCAGGGCAGGGTCCAGAACATCGGGCACGCTCTGGAGAAGCCGCTCGGGATCGAGGAGTACGACGGCGACGGCCGCTGGCTGATCCCAGGCTTGTGGGACCACCACGTCCACCTCGCCCAGTGGACCGCGCGTGGGCAGCGGCTCGACCTGGCCGGGTCCGAGTCGCCCGAGCATGTCGTCGCCCGCGTCCGTGACCATCTCGCCGGTCACCCCGGGCCGCTGGTCGGCTACGGCCACCGCCTGGGTACCTGGACGACCGAGCCGACGGTCGCGATGCTCGACGCGGTCGCGCCCGACGTCCCGGTCGTGCTGGTCGCCGGCGACGGTCACCACGCGTGGCTGAACACCCGGGCGCTCGAGCGGCTGGACCTGCCGCCGCGCGACGGCGTGGTTCGTCGAGAACGAGTGGTACGACGCCTACACCCGCATCGACCTCGTCGTCGTCCCCGACGTCTCGCCCGCGGCGTACCGCCGCACGCTCGACCAGGCAGCCGCCCTCGGCGTGACCGGCATCGTCGATCTCGAGCGCGGCCAGCTGCCTGCGGACTGGGAGCCCCGGGACACCCCGATCCGTGTCCGTGTCGCGACGTACGCCGATGGGCTCGACGAGATCATCGCCGCCGGGCACCGCAGCGGCGACGCCCTCCCTGGCTCCTCCGAGCTGGTCACGATGGGGCCTCTGAAGATCATCAGCGACGGCTCGCTGAACACCCGCACGGCCTGGTGCTGCGAGGAGTACGCCGACGGGTCCGGCTCCGGCGCACCCAACCAGACCAGCGCCGAGCTGGCCGGACTCCTCGACCTGGCGCACCGGAACGGGTTGGAGGTCGCGACCCACGCCATCGGCGACCTCGCCCTCCGCGAGGCCCTGACGGCGTACGACGTGACCGGCGCCGGCGGGTCGATCGAGCACGCCCAGCTGGTGCGTCGCGACGCCGTCGCGACGATGGCCCGGCTTGAGCTGCGGGCCAGCGTCCAGCCCGCGCACCTGCTGGACGACCGCGACGTCACCGAGGAGCTCTGGCCCGACCGGGCCGAGCGCTGCTTCGCGTTCCGGTGGATGCTCGACGCCGGCGTGCAGATCGTGCTCGGGTCGGACGCGCCGGTGTCGCCGCTCGACCCGTGGCTCGCGATCGCGGCGGCGGTCCACCGCAGTGCCGACGACCGGCCCCCGTGGCACCCCGAGCAGGCGCTGACGCCCCGCGAAGCGCTGGCCGTGAGCGTCGACGGCCTGGGGAGCGTGCATGCCGGCATGCCGGCCGACCTGGTGCTGCTGGACGCCGACCCGCTGGCCGAGCACGACGACACCGCGGCTGCCGCTGCGGCCCTGCGCACGATGCCGGTGGTCCTCACCGTGGTGGCGGGGGAGACGGCGTACTCAGCGCTCTGACGGCACGTCCGCCTTGCGAGCGAGCTCGCGGCGGCGTTCGCTGCGGTCGTCTGCCCCGGCTACGCCGGGTCCGACGGTGTGGTCCGCCTTGCGAGCGAGCTCGCGGCGGCGTTCGCTGCGGTCGTCTGCCCCGGCTACGCCGGGTCCGACGGTGTGGCCCGCCTTGCGAGCGAGCTCGCGGCGGCGTTCGCTGCGGTCGTCTGCCCCGGCTACGCCGGGTCCGACGGTCCTCGCTCAGGCCAGGGCGAGGGTCAGGTCGCGGATCGTCGCCGGGTCGTCGAGCCGGTCGCCGTACAACTCGCGGAGCTGGCCCATGCGGTAGCGAACCGTCTGCGGATGGACGAACAACGCGGCGGCGATGTCGTCGCGCCGGCCCTGGTGCAGCAGCCAGGTGCGCAGGGTCTCGGCGAGCTTCTGCTGCGTCGCCGGCCGCAGGTCGGCCAGAGGAGCGAGTACCTGGGCCCGGAGGTCGGCCACCGCTTCGCGGTCGGCGGCCAGGACGAGGTCGGCGAGGTGCTCCTCGGTGTCGTACGTCGAGTCCTCCTCCCGCAGATCGAGAGCACGCAGGGCTCTGTTGTACGACGTGGCTGCTGCCAACCACGGGCGTGACGGGCCGGCGACGGCGGAGCGTCCCGTGAGGGTTCTGATCAACCGGGTCCGAGCTCGGCCCCCGATGTCGGGGACGAGCAGGACCCCCAGCCCGTCGGGCAGGCTCGCGGGCTCGCCGACGGACGCGAGGGTGCGCGGGTCGAGCAGGCCCTGTACGGGCCGCAGCTGGGCGCTCGGCAGGATCACCGCGCTGAGGGTCTTCGGCGGTGTCCAGTCCGCACGCTCGGCGGCGGCGACCAGCGCGTCGGCGGGGTCGCCGCGGAGGATCCCGAACGCCAGCCGGTCCCGATGGCCCTGGCGCACCCGCCCGCTGGTCTCCAGCTCGTCGGCGTGGCCGGCGACCGAGGCCGCCGACAGCTCGTCGATGTAGGCGAAGACGAGTTCGGCGAAGTCCGCCAGCATGTCGGCCGGGACGCCGGCCTCGACCGCGGTCTCGGCGAGCTCGCGCCAGGCGACCCGGGCGCCCACGCGGTACGCCGACAGCAGGGCGTCGGCGCTCCGTCCGCTCCGGGCCTCCCCGCGTCCCAGCGCGTAGGCGCCCTCGAGCGCGGGTGACTGCGGCTGGGCCTGGTCCACGACCCGGCCACGAGCCGCCAACCGGAGGAAGCCTGCCAACGCCATCTGCACGGCGTTCTCGACGTTGTCGCCCATCGGGCCGCCGAAGGCGCCGGCGTACGACGGGACCTCGTCGGTCACCGCCGCGATGGTGTGTGTCGCCACCTCCGGGAGGCGTCGGCGGAGCAGATCGAGCAGCCGCGGATCGAGCGTGATGCGGGTCGTGTGGCCATCCGGGGCGTTCATGGCAACGAATTGTTCCATCCTTGTTCGCAATGAACAAAAAGAGGCCCCCCGATTCACGTGTGTTGGTCAGGAACGCATCAGGTCCGAACGACATGCTGGGATGTATGAGCACGACAATCGCGCCCTCTGCTTCGTGGCGCACCCGTGCCCTCAAGCTCGCCGAGGCGGCCACCACGCCGCTGGTCCCAGCTGACTTCCTCGACCTGTTCGCCCCGCTGCGCCCCGGCGCCGAGCTGCGGGGCCGGGTGGAGTCGGTCCACCCGGAGACAGCCGACGCCGCGACCCTCGTGATCCGGCCGGGCGCCGACTGGACCGGCCACGTGCCGGGCCAGTACGTCCGGGTCGGGATCGACGTCGACGGCGTCCGCTGCTGGCGGGCCTACTCGCTGACGCACGGTCCGCGCGCCGACGGCCGCATCTCGATCACGGTCAAGGCGGTCCCGGACGGCCATGTGAGTCCCTACCTCGTCCGCCACACACGCCCGGGCACCCTGCTCCACCTCGAGCAGGCGACCGGCGAGTTCGTGCTCCCCGTCTCGGGGCCGCGCAAGCTGCTGTTCGTCACCGCCGGCTCGGGCATCACGCCGGTGATCGGGATGCTGCGCAACCTCTACCCCTCGACCGACAGCGGGGTGCTCCATCTGCGCCGCTCCGCGCCGTACGACGTCGTCGTGCTGCACGTCGCGCCGAGCGAGCCGGACTCGATCTTCCTCGACGACCTGCGGCGGCTCGAGGCTGCCGGCGCCATCCGGCTGGTCGCGCGGTACGACGACCAGCACGGCATCCTCGACCTGGACGACATCGACGCGCTGGTGCCCGACCTGGCCGAGCGCACGACGTTCGCCTGCGGGCCGGGCGGCCTGCTCGACGCCATCACCGCGCATCACGAGGAGCGCGGGCTGCCTCTGTTCACCGAGCAGTTCCGCGTCTCGACCGTCATCGCGGGCGAGGGGGGCACGGTCTCGTTCGGGAAGACCGGCGTCGACGTCGAGTGCGACGGCGGCCGCCCGATCCTCGAGCAGGCCGAGGACGCCGGGGTCCTCATGCCGAGCGGGTGCCGGATGGGCATCTGCTACCAGTGCGTGCTGCCGATGCGCGAAGGGGTCGTCCGCGACCTGCGCAGCGGCGAGCTCACCACCGCCGTACCCGGGGAGACCGGCTCGGGCGGCGTCCTCATCCAGACATGTATCAACGCGGCCGCCGGGCCGTGCCACCTCGACCACTAGGAGACGAGATGACCACGATCCAGAAGAAGCCCGCCATCGGACAGGTCAACCCGATCGCGCACCTGAGCACCGAGGACATCGAGCTGATGGCCAAGGAGCTCGACGACATCCGCCGGTCGGTGATCGAGACCCGCGGCGAGCGGGACGCCCGCTACATCCGCCGCGTCATCAAGACCCAGCGCTCGCTCGAGCTCGGAAGCCGCGTCGTCCTGCTCGCGTCGCTCTTCCCGCCCGCGTGGCTGGTCGGCACCGCCGGTCTCTCGATCTCCAAGATCCTGGAGAACATGGAGATCGGGCACAACATCCTGCACGGCCAGTGGGACTGGATGCGCGACCCGAAGATCCACTCGACGACGTGGGAGTGGGACTCCGCGACCCCGGCCGCGCAGTGGAAGCACGCTCACAACGAGCTTCACCACAACTTCACCAACGTGATCGGCAAGGACAACGACCTCGGCTACGGCATCATGCGCGTCGACGAGGACCAGCCTTGGCTCCCGATGCACCTCGGCCAGCCCCTGTGGAACTTCGTCAACGCGCTGTTCTTCGAGTACGGCATCGCGGCGTACGACGTGGAGCTGCGTGGCGCGATCGCGCGCGGCACGACCAAGGACCCGAAGTTCCAGCGCGAGCTCAAGGCCGTGGTGGCCAAGGTTCGCCGTCAGGTGACCAAGGACTACGTCGTGCACCCGACCCTGTCGATGGTGACCGGCTCGTTCATCCCGACCGTGCTCGCGAACTTCACCGCCAACACGGTGCGCAACCTCTGGTCGCACTCGGTGATCATGTGCGGCCACTTCCCCGAGGGCGTGCAGACCTTCGAGAAGCGCTCGATCGACGGTGAGACCAAGCCTGAGTGGTACGTCCGCCAGATGCTCGGCTCGGCCAACATCTCCGGCTCGAAGCTGATGCACATCATGACCGGCAACCTGTCGCACCAGATCGAGCACCACCTGTTCCCCGACCTGCCGTCCAACCGGTACGGCGAGATCGCGCCGAAGGTGCAGGACCTCTTCGAGCGCTACGGCCTGGACTACTGCGCGCGGCCGCTCCCGCAGCAGGTCTACTCCGCGTGGCACAAGGTCGTCCGACTGTCGCTGCCCAACGGCTGGCTCGACCAGACCAATGCCCGCAACCTGCCCGGCCAGCTCAAGCGGCTCTACCAGATGACCACCGGCGGCCCGAAAGTCCGTCGCGCCCTCCAGGCGAGGATGACCCAGGAGCAGCGCCGGGCGCTGGCAGCCGCGGCCTGAGGATGGCTTGCAGGGATCCCCGGTGAGCCGGGGATTCCTGCGCTTCTCGGCCGTTGCAACGCCTGAGAAGCGACGGGAACACGTCGGCGCTGGGACGCTTGGGGCGTGAGTGGCGAGCGGGAGCGAGGAGCGGGAGATGTTCGAGTCGGTCGAGCCCTCACCCGAGGACGTCGCCCGTAGCCTCCCGGGCGATGACCTGGTGCCTCGCGCCGATGTCGTGATGGACCGCGCGTTCGACCTCCCGGCACCTCCCGAGGAGGTGTGGCCGTGGTTCGTGCAGCTCGGCAAGAAGCGCGGGGGTTGGTACCTGCCGCGCAACGTCGAGCGGTTCGTCCCATCGTCACGCCGAGCCCTGCGCTACGTCGAACCTTCCCTCCAGGTGCTGCGGGTCGGGTCGGTGATCCCCGACTGGGGCGGCAGGCACGAGACCTTCCAGGTGGCGATCCTGGAGCCGCCGCATGCGCTGGTGCACACCACCCAACGCGGTCGCACCTTCGGCTCCTGGGCGATCGTGCTCACGCCTTACGACGACTCCGGAGCCGTCGCGACCCACGTGCAGCTCCGCCTCCGGCTCTCCCCGGTGAAGCACAAACGGCTGGCCGGGACTGCCGGCGGGCTGCTCGACGCCTCCACGATCGCCGGCCTCGCTGCCGGGCTGCGGGAGCGGCTGCTGGACACGTAACTGGCATACAGACGTCAGGTTTCGACCCGGCCTTGAGTCGTCTCTATGCCAGTTTGTGCGAGATCGGGACGTCACACCCACTCGGCGTACGTCGGCTCCGGGAGCGGACCGCTGGTCGCGTCGCGTCCGGACTCGAGCGCCCACCCGAGCTGGAGCAGCGTCGTCTCGGTGCCGCGCGCTCCCCAGAGCGACACAGCGACGGGGAGGCCGTGGGCGAGTTCGATCGGCACGGTGAGGATCGGCGCCCCGGCCAGGGCGCTCGAGTCGCTCGCGCCACCGCCGCCGCTCGGGTCGCCGTTCACCAGGTCGATGGGCGGAGCCGGCCCGGTCGCGGGTGCGAGCAATGCGTCCAGCTCGTGCTCGCCGAGCGTCCGGTCGAGCTCCGCGAGACCGGCGGCGGTGCAGGCGTCGACCGACTCGAGGTACGCCGTCGAAGCCACGCCCTCGGTCTCCTGCGCCTTCTCCAGCAACCCCTGGCCGAACCACGGCATCTCCCCCGCCGCGTGCTCGTGGTTGAAGGCGATCACGTCAGCGAGCGTCTTGACCGGTGCGTCGCGGGTTGCGAGGTACTTCGCCAGGCCCACCTTGAGCTCGACCAGCATCAGAGTGATCCCGACCTCGTCGTCGAGGTCCTTCAAGGCCGGCAGGGCGAGGTCGTCGGCGATGTGAACTCCGGCGCGCGACAGCATCGACAACGCTCGTTCGGAGGCGGCGTCCGCGGCCGGGCTGTACCCCCACAGGTCGCGGGGTACGCCGACCCGCAGACCGCGCACGCTCCGCTCGAGCTCCTCGGCCGTGTCCGTACCGGCCATGACGTCCAGGAGTGCGGCTGTGTCGGCGACGGTCAGCGCCATCGGCCCGGGCGAGTCCTGGGTCCACGAGATCGGGACGACCCCCTCGGTCGGCACCAGCCCGACTGTCGGCTTCAACCCCACGAGCCCGCAGGCGGCGGCCGGCGCGGTGATCGACCCGTTCGTCTCGGTGCCGACCGCGAACGCCGCCAGCCGGGCGGCGATCGCTGCTCCGCTCCCGGAGCTGGATCCCCACGCCGTGCGGTTGAGCGCGTAGGGGTTGCGGGTCAGACCGCCGTGCGCGCTCCACCCCGACGTCGAGTGGTCGTCGCGGATGTTGGCCCATTCGCTGAGGTTGGTCTTGCCGAGCACGACCATCCCCGCCTCACGGAGTCGGCGTACCAGTGGGGCGTCGTGCGCCGGGGGCGCGTCGGCCAGGGCCAGTGATCCGGCGGTAGACGCAAGCCCGCCGGTGTCGATGTTGTCCTTGACCAGGACGGCGCGTCCGTGCAGCGGCGATCGCCGGTGGCCGTCTGCAGTCTCGCCGTCGAGCGTCTCCGCCTCGGCGAGCGCGTGCGAGTTGACCGCGTTCACCGAGCGGATGCGTGGGTCGATCTCCTCGATCTGGCCCAGCAGCCGGTGTACCTCTTCCTGGGCGGGTCCAGAGCTCACCGACGCATCCTGGCACCACGCGCGCAGCGCGTCACCGGGCCTCCGCGACCCTGGCCGGCAGCTCTTTCAGCCGGCGCGCCACTGATCCGGCGAACTCCCACAGCGACGCCGGCTCCTGTGAGCGGTAGATCTGCTCGTAGGTGACGGTCTGGAAGGCGACCTCCAGGACGCTGGCCAGGCGGACGACCCGATCGAGGTCGAGCTCGAGACCGGGGAACGCCGCGCGCCAGGGCTCCGCGAACGCCTCCCGGGTCGCCTCTCGCTCGCTCTCCTCGACCCGCGAGCTGAGCAGGACCAGGTCGAGGAACGGATGTCCGAGGCAGGCGTCACTCCAGTCGTACAGCACCACCGCGTCGCCCTCGTATGCCGCGTTGCCCGGGTGGAGATCGCCGTGGACCAGGCCGATCGGCAGCCCGCACGAGGACAGCTCGTCGACCATCGCGTGGACCTCGTCGCGGCATGCCCGCACGGCCGCGAGCTCGTCGTCGGTGAGCTGGTCGAGCTCTCGGCTCTCGCGCAGGACCAGGTCGAAGCCGTGCAGGGTCTCGGCCGGGCCCCGTCGAGGCAGGCCGGTGGCCGCGATCTCGTCGAGGCGCTCGAGCGCCCTGACCTGGAGCGTGGCGGCGGCGGTGGCGGCCGCGACGCCGGTGCCGGGCGGCAGATCATCGTCCTCGTCATCGAGGGCGCCGCTCATCTCCTCCATCAACAACCAGCCGCGGTCGTGGTCGGCGGCGAGGACGGTCGGTGCGTGCTCGGGTGCGATCGAGGCGACCAGCTCGGTGAGCGCGGGCTCGGCGTGGAAGTGCCGGCACGACGCCTTGAACCACACCGGCCCCGGGTCGCACGGCACTCGCAGCACCGCGGAGAGACTCCACACCTTCACCACGTCGCTCGGCCCGGTACGCCGTCGGCCGAGCCGCTCCAGGGCGTCGTCGATCCAGCCGTCGACATCGGCGTACCACGACCGGGCGCGGAACCACTCGGGTCTGTTGTCCGGTGGCGGGGCCACGCCTTCCAGCACCGCCGCCACCTCGTCGAGGCTGGCGCGGATCCGGTCGTCCTCCGCGACGAGGTCGATCGGCGTCCAGTGTCCGCCGGCCGGCGCCTCGTGCCGGGACGCGAAGATGCTGAGCGTGCTCGGTGGTTCGGTCGGGACCCACAGCTGCGGCGCGACCATGACAGCCGTGGGATCGCCGCAGGTACGGGCCTGCCGAGCCGGGGAAGCATGCCACTCCTCGTCGTCGTACGCCGGGAGTCGGCCGGCGTCGTCGGTCAGGACGCGCCCGTCTGACAGCAGAGCGCACACCTGCCGGATCACCCTGGTCTCGCTCACCCCGGTCCCCCTGCGTCGGTGAGGAGGATTGTGCCGTGCTCCTCCGGCAGTCGGCGCCCGAATAACGCCCGCGACACGTCGTGTCAATACCCTCGATGGTGCCTGGTGGAGGGTGGTCTGGTGGGCTACCGTTCGATCGTCGACGAGGGTCCGGGACCTCGCTGCGGGGGGCAGCCGGACCGGATGCCCCGTGAGACTGTCCTTGGGGGGACGCCGTGGCGCGGGTGTTGCGTATGCCGGAAGTGGCAGACGACCCGACGGCTGCCACGCTCACGGCCTGGTTGGTGGACGAATCAGCCGACTTCGGCGGTGCCCAGAGCATCGCGACGGTGGAGACCGCGTCCTCGTTGCTGAGTATCGAGGTCTCCGAACCCGGCGTGCTCATCAAGTCGCTCGTGGAGCCCGGCCAGGAGGTGCAGCCGGGCAGCCCGTTGGCCGTGCTCGGCGCACCCGGCGAGGTGGTCGAGGACGTCGAGCACCTGATGCTGCAGCTCGGGCTGGCGGTGACGCCCGGTGTGGCCGACCCCGACGTCCATCTCCGAGCAGTCCCCCACGACGCCCTTCGCCGTACCGCATGGACGCCGCACCGTCCGACCGAGACGACGGTGCCGGCCGAGACGACGCCGATCGGCCCCGCCACGGACCCCGACACCACTCCGGCCGTCGGTCCCGACGTGCCTCCTGCCGCGGAGCTCGCCGTGGCGCCGCTCGTCGAGGCGGCGTCGGCGCCGGTCCCCGAGCCGGACGCGCGCACCGTGGGGGCGCGGGCCAAGCACGTCACGGAGGATGACGGTGTGGCCGCGGTCCCGCTGGTCCCCTCGAAGCCCGCAGGGACGACGACGGTCCGGCAGGTGCGGCTACGCGAGCAGGTCCGTGCCGACGCGCTGGTTGACGTGGTGAGCACGGTCGAGTCGGTGTCGTTGACGGCCCTGGTGGTCAAGGCCGTGGCCATGACCACCAGGCGAGTGCCGTTGCTTCCGGGTGCCTCGTCGGTCACCGATGTGGCCGTGCAGCGCTGGACGGAAGCGGGGACCATCGCCCCCGTCGTGCACGTCGCCGGCCTGATGACGGCGAGCTCGGTGACGAGCACCCTGCGTGGCCTGGACGCGCGAGTCCGGGACGGTCGGCTCGTCACGGGTGAGCTCCAGGCAGCCACGGTGACCGTCGTCGACCTCGGCACCTTCCGGGCCCGCGAGGCGTCGCTCGACGCCACCGCCAGCCACCCGGCTGTGCTCGCCCTCGGCGGTGTGCGGGAGGAGGCTGTGATCGAGGACGGCGTCGTCGTGCCAGGTCAGACCATGATGGTGACGTTGTCGTGCGACGCGGACCGGATCGAAGCCTCCACCGCAGCCCTGTGGCTGACGCATCTGGCGAAGGTCCTCGAGCAGCCGCTCCACTTCCTGACCTGAGGGCCACCCGAGCCTTGGGTCAGCCCTCGGTAGCGACCTCCAGGGCTGCCGGTTCCCCGCTGCCGAACAGGCCTATGTACGTCACGCCGGCGATCAACCCACCGGCGAGGGGCGCCAGGATGAACAGCCACAGCTGGACGATGGCGTCGCCGCCGGCGAAGAGCGCCGGACCGATGGACCGGGCGGGGTTCACCGAGGTGTTGTCCACGGGGATGCTGACCAGGTGGATCAGGGTCAGCACCAACCCGATCGCGATGGGTGCGAAGCCCTTCGGCGCTCGGACGTCCGTGACGCCGAGGATCACGTAGAGGAAGAACGCGGTCAGGAGCACCTCGATCAGCAACGCGGACCACCAGGCGTAGTCGCCGGGGGACCGGTCGCCGTACCCGTTGCTGGCGAAGCCGCTTTGCGTCGAGTCGAACCCGGGCTGGCCGTGGGCGATCACCCAGAGCCCGAAGGCGGCGACGACGGCGGCCACCACCTGGGTTACGACGTACGCCGGCACGTCCTTCCAATCGAACCGCTTGCCCATGGCGAGCCCCACGGTGATCGCCGGGTTGAAGTGGCCGCCCGAGATGTGGCCGACCGCGTAGGCCATGGTGAGCACGGTCAGGCCGAACGCCAGGGCTATCCCGTAGTTGCCGATCTCGTCGCCCGCGATGACAGCGGCGCCGCAGCCGCCGAAGACCAGGAAGAAGGTCCCGAAGAACTCTGCCGCGATGCGCTGGGGGAGTGGGTGCATGACGGTGTGTGCCTTTCGCCGGTGAAGTCCTGAGCGGATCGTTGCAGAGTCACTCGTTCGGGTGAAGACCTGCGAGGAGTTGTCGGCGGGCGCGATCCGCCTACAGTCGTCCCGTGGGGTCCACCGAGGACGCCTCGGGAGTCGCACGACTGCTGGCTGAATGCCGGGCGAGTCTGGATCGGGTGCTGCCGGAGCAGCTTGCCGTCGAGCAGGCGAACGGTGCGCTGGTCGTGGACACCCGGCCCGCGGAACAGCGGGCCCGCGACGGGGAGATGCCGGGCGCGGTCGTCATCGACCGCAACGTCCTGGAATGGCGGCTCGACCCGACCAGCCCCTCCCGGCTGGACGGGCTCGACGACCCGGACCGACGCGTGATCATCGTGTGCAACGAGGGGTACAGCTCGAGCCTGGCCGCCCACACCCTCCGCCGTCTCGGCCTCGCTCGCGCGACCGACCTCGTGGGCGGGTACCAGGCCTGGAAGACTGTGACGATGCCCCCGGAGAGCGACCAGGAAACCCTCGAGGCAACCACGTGACCCGGGCCCTCGTCGCGTCCGGGCCCGGCGAGCTGGAGGTCCAGGACGTCACGCTTCGGGCCCTCGGTGACGACGACGTCCGGGTGCGGATCGCCGGCGTCGGCGTCTGCCACTCCGACCTGTCGATGGTCAACGGCACGCTCCGGCCGTCGTACCCGCTCGTGCTCGGGCACGAGGCCTCGGGCGTCGTGACCGAAGCCGGCCGGTGCGCGGGCGTCGAGGTCCGGCGCCATGTCGTCCTCAACTGGGCGGTGCCGTGCGACACCTGCTGGCACTGCACGCATGGCCAACCGTGGCTGTGCTCGACGATCGAGGGCAGCACCGGGACTCCGGGCGGCACGCTCGGCGACGGCACGCCGTTCGAGGCGAGTCTCGGTCTCGGGGCGATGGCCGAGGAGGTCGTCGTCCCCGCGAGGGCCGTGGTCGCGCTCCCCGACGACGTACCGCTCGACGAGGCTGCCCTGCTGGGATGTGCGATCCTGACCGGCGTCGGAGCGGCTCAGAACGCCGGCCGCGTGCAGCCTGGTGACGCGGTGCTGGTCATCGGACTCGGCGGCGTCGGCCTCTCGGCGGTCGCGGGCGCCCGGCTCGCCGGCGCGGGTCGGATCATCGCCGTGGACGTCTCCGAGTCGAAGGAGCCCCTGGCGCGCACCGCCGGCGTCACCGACTTTCTCGTCGCCTCGCCCGACCTGGCCAAGCAGGTGCGTGCTCTCACCGCGGGTCGGGGCGCCGACGTCGCGCTCGAGTGCGTCGGCTCGGCGACGACAATCCGCCAGGCCTGGTCCGCGGTGCGCCGCGGCGGCACGTGCGTCGTCGTCGGCGTCGGCCCGAAGGACCAACAGGTGACGTTCAACCCACTGGAGCTGTTCCACTTCTCGCGGACGCTGGTGAGCAGCGTCTATGGCAACAGCGACCCCCGCCGCGACATCGCCGGCCTCCTCGACCATGTCGCGGCCGGCCGCCTCGACCTCGCCGCCACGATCACCGACCGGATCACTCTCGACCAGGTCTCTACCGCGTTCGAGCGGATGCAGCGCGGCGAGGGCGGCCGGGCCCTCGTCACCTTCCTCTCCCACCAGCCCGAGGAGCACCGATGACCGACGCGACCCGCGTGGCCGTGCTGATCGACTGCGACAACATCAGCCACCAGTGGGCCCGCGCGATCCTGGGCGAGATCGCCAAGCACGGCACGCTCGGGATCAAGCGGGGGTACGGCGACTGGACCAGCGATCACCTCAAGAACTGGCGGCCCGAGCTCGCGACGTACGCGATCCAGCCCGTCCAGCAGTTCGCCTACACCGTCGGCAAGAACTCCACCGACTTCGCGCTGGTGATCGACGCCATGGACCTGCTCTACTCCGGCAGCGTCGACGCCTTCTGCATCGTCTCCAGCGACAGCGACTTCACCCGGCTGGCAATGCGACTGCGTGAGTCGGGCCGACGCGTCTACGGCATCGGTGCTCGGAAGACGCCGGGGGCGTTCCAGAACGCGTGCGACCAGTTCACATACGTCGAGGTCCTGGTGGGTGAGGGGGCGCCCTCCCAGAGTGCGCCGGCGTCGAAGGCTGCCGCAGCGACGGCGACCGCGAAGAAGGCAGCGAAGAAAGCGGTGCCCGTCAAGAAGGCGGCGACCCCGACGAAGAGGTCCCAAGTGCAGACGCTCACCGAGCTGCTGCTGCCGGCCGTCGAGGCGAACGCGAAGGACGACGGCTGGGCGTCGCTCTCGGCGGTGGGGTCGTACGTCGTGAACACGAACCCGACGTTTGACTCGCGCAACTACGGCTACTCCAAGCTCAGCAGCCTGGTCGCCGACCTGCCCCGGCTCGAGGTCAAGGAGGTGCCCGGAGGCAACGGACTGTCGTCGCTGCACGTCCGTGCGGTGGCCCGGTCGTCCCGCAGGAAGACCTGACGCTGGCGGTGTGGCCCTCGGGCGTCGATGATGGTTCAACTACCGAGGGGAGCAGGGCATGACGATCGACCTAGAGGCCATCAACGCCGAGCGGGAGCGGATCAAGGCCGACTACCTGAAGGAGCCCGGCGACCGGCCAGCGAGCAGCGCGCAAGGGCTGCACCACTTCGCACTGATCTGCTCGGACGTGCGAGCCACGATCGACTTCTACCAGGGCGTGCTGGAGTTCCCGCTCACGGAGATCTTCGAGAACCGCGACTACGCAGGCTCCAACCACTTCTTCTTCGACATCGGCCACGGCAACCTGCTGGCGTTCTTCGACCTGCCCGGTCTCGACCTCGGCCCGTATGCCGAGGTGCTCGGCGGGCTGCACCACCTCGCGATCTCGGTCAGCCAGGAGAAGTGGGACCGGCTCAGGGGCAAGCTCGACGCGGCCGGCGTCGAGTACATGGTCGAGTCCGAGAAGTCGATCTACTTCCGCGACCCCGACGGCGCCCGCCTCGAGCTGCTGGCCGACCCGCTGGGAGAGATGTACGGCACCAAGGTGCTCTGACCGACGGGAGCCGTCCGTTGGTTTCGAGACGGTCGTAGAACGACCTCCTCAACCACCGGAGGCCCCAGCAGCCGGCCGGTCGCTCAGGGCAGGATCCGCGGGAGGCCGAAGCTCGCCATCACGCCGGGCTCGAACCGCACGATCTCGCTGATCCGCTCGCCGGCGAGCCCGAACACGTAGAGACCCAGTGCACGGTAGGTGTCGGTGGCCGGGTCGAGCGCGTAGAAGCCGCTGGCCGGACAACCGTTCGCGCGGACCGGCACCATCCGCATGACCCGCGCCTCGGGCGGCGCGATGGCCCGGAGGAAGAGAATCGTGGCGTCACGGCCGTGGTACTCGTAGGGCATCGGCGGCATCTTGACCCACACGTCGTCGGTCATCAGCGAGATCAGCTGGTCGACGTCGTGACGTGAGAAGGCGTCCAGGTATGCCTCCAGGAGGCGCCGCTCCTCGGGGGAGTCGGGCTCCGGAGGGCTCGGCTGTGCCCGCTGGGCAACCAGGTCCTGGTTCGCGTCCAGGGTGGCCCGCGCCCGCTTGAGCGCGCTGGTCGCCGACTCGACCGTGATGTCCAGGATGTCGGCGGCCTCGGCGCCGCGGTAGCCGAGCACGTCGCGCAGGATGAGGACCGCTCGTTGTCTCGGTGGCAGCAGCTGCAGGGCGGTCACGAACGCCAGGGACATCGCCTCGCGCAGCTCGATCACCGCTTCGGGGCCGGGCGCGGTGTCGGCCACGTCGAGGAGAGCATCCGGGAAGGGCTGCAGCCACGGCACCTCGCCGTACCTCGTCGGCTCGGGGGGTACGACGCCACGGATGCGGGAGCTCACGTCGGGCTCCCGGCGCGAGCCGGCGCGGACGGCGTCGAGGCTGCGGTTCGTCGCGATGCGGTAGAGCCAGGTGCGCACCGACGCGCGTCCTTCGAAGCCGTCGAGCCCGCGCCAGGCCGAGAGCAGCGTCTCCTGCAGGACGTCCTCGGCATCGTGCAGCGACCCCAGGATCCGGTAGCAGTGCACCTGCAGCTCGTGCCGGTACGGCGCGACGAGCTCGCCGAACGCCTCCTCGTCGCCCGCACGCGCTCGCGCCAGCAGATCGACCGCGAGGTCTGTGTCCATGTCATCACCTTCGTCTCTCCTCGACCCTCTCGCAGGCCACCGACAGCGGTGGCTGAAGAGGTAGACGACGCCGGATCGGAGAACTGGGCGGTCCGGTGACGCCCAATTGTCGGCGTACCCCACGTCTGCCCTTTCGTACGCCGGTGACACCCGGTCGCCGGCGGGAGAGGGGAACCCTCATGCCAGGCACGGACCTCGGACCGACCAGCCCAGAGACCGCTGGGACCGCGGAGACCCAGCCGCACCGCCGGCTGACCGTCCTGCTGACCGCGGGCGCCTACCTGCTGATCACCCTCGACGCGTTGGTCGTCGTCACCGCCCTGCCCTCGATCCACGCCGACCTCGGCGGCGGCGCGGGCAACCTGCCCTGGATCATCAACGCCTACGCCCTCACCTTCGCCTCCGGGATCATCACCGCCGCCGCGCTCGGTGACCGCCTCGGCCGGAGACGCATGTACGCCGCCGGGCTGGTGCTGTTCAGCCTCGCCTCTGCCGCCTGCGCACTCGCGCCCAGCCTCGGTCTCCTGATCGCCTTCCGAGCCGTCCAGGGGCTCGGCGCCGCGATCGTGATGCCTCTGGGACTGACGCTGCTGACATCGTCGTTCCCGTCCGACCGCCGCGGCGCGGTCGTCGGGATCTGGGGCGGTGTCGCCGGCCTCGGTGTCGCGTCCGGCCCGCTCGTCGGTGGCGCGGTCACCGAGGGCCTCGACTGGCACTGGATCTTCTGGGTGAACGTCCCCCTCGGCATCGGCGCTGCGCTCGCCGTACTCCGGATCCTGCCCGAGACGTACGGACCGCGGACGCGGCTCGACCCGCTCGGGATGGTGACGGCGACCGGGGCGATGGGCTCGCTCGTGTGGGGCGTGCTGCGGGCCCCGAGCGCGGGCTGGGGCTCGACCGAGGTGCTCGTCGCGCTCGCCGTGGGAGGCGTCCTCCTGGCGGCGTTCCTCGTGTGGGAGTCGGTCGCGCCGGCGCCGATGGTGCCGCTGTCACTGTTCCGGTCGCGGGTGTTCTCCGCGGCGGCCGGCACACAGTTCCTGATGGCCGCCTCGATCTTCGCGACGGCGTACGTGACCAGCGAGTTCTTCCAGGTCTCGCGCGGCGACTCGCCACTCGGCACAGGTCTGCGCTTCCTGCCGTGGACGATGACCCCGCTGCTGGTCGCCCCGGTCGCGGGGAGGCTGGTCGACCGGGTCGGATCCCGTTGGCTGGCGGCTCCGGGGCTGGCGATCCAGGCAGTCGGGTTCTTGTGGATCCTCCACGAGGCGCACACGCACGCCGGGTACGCCGAGTTCGTCGCGCCGTTCGTCCTGGCCGGCGTCGGCATCTCGATGGCACTCCCGGCGCCGTCCGCCGCCGGCCTGAACGCCGCCCCACCGGCCCTGCTCGGTCGCGCGGCCGGTGTGATGAACACCGTCCAGCAGGTCGGACAGGCCGCGGGCGTCGCGGTGGTCACGGTGGTCTTCGACGCCCACGGGTCGCTGGACACCCCCGCCGCGACGCTCGCCGGCTACGAGCCCGCGCTGGTCACCGCGGCGACGATCTCGGTGCTCGGCGCCCTCGCGGCCCTCGGGATCTCCCGCACCCGCCGTCCCTCGTCGGTTGAGCCGGCCGTCGCGATCGCCGTAGACGAGCCCGCGGTGGCGTGACGCGGTTCCAGATCGGTCACGCCGAGTCGTCACGTGACGACTCGGCGTGAAATCGATGTCTCTTTGCGCCGACTCGGCATGACCGATCTCCGGGCGGAGGGCCCTCCTCAACCACCGGTCCGGTGCGGTAGGCAGGCCTTGTGCAGTTCACCCACGACTGGCTTCCGCAGCGGGTCCGCTTCGCGACCGGCGGCGCGGCGGAGGCGGTCGTCGAGGAGGTACGCCGGCTCGACGCGTCGCGGGTCATGGCGATCGCCTCGGCCGCCGGGCGCACCGAGACCGTGCTGGCCGGCGTACCCGTGGAGGTCCTGCACACGGACGTCGCGATGCACGTCCCGGTCGAGGTGGCGGAGCGGGCCCGAGCAGTTGCCGCCGAGCACGACGTCGACGCCATCGTCTGCGTCGGCGGTGGCTCGACCACCGGGCTGGCCAAGGCCGTCGCCCTGACCACCGGGCTCCCAATCGTTGCCGTCCCCACGACGTACGCCGGCTCCGAGGCCACCGACGTCTGGGGGATGACCGAGCACGGCCGCAAGACGACCGGGGTGGACGGGCGGGTGCTCCCGCGGTCGGTCGTCTACGACGCGAGCCTGATGCTCACCCTCCCGGTGCCGACCAGCGTCGCGTCCGCGCTCAACGCGCTGGCCCACTGTGTCGACTCGATGTGGGCGCCGCAGACCGACCCCATCGACCAGGCGCTCGCTCTCGAGGGCATGCGCGCTCTCCACGACGGAATGCCTCTCGTCGTCGAGAACCCCGGCGAGCTCCCCGGACGCGAGCAGACGCTCTACGGCGCCTACCTCGCCGCCCTCGCGTTCGTCTCGGCGGGCTCGGGGCTGCACCACAAGATCTGTCACGTGCTCGGCGGCATGTTCGGTCTGCCCCATGCCGAGACCCACGCAGTGGTGCTGCCTCACGTGCTCGCGCTGAACGCACCCGCCGTCCCGGAGCTCGACCACCGGATGGCTCGGGCGTTGGACGCGGACACGGCGCTCGGCGGCCTGCTGGCACTCGGCACCGAGGTCGACGCACCGCACTCCCTGCGCGACCTGGGGCTGAGCGCGGACGACGTACCGAAGGCCGTGCAGCCGATCGTCGACGCGGCGCCACCGAGCAACCCAGCCCCGGTCACCGCCGAGGTCGTCGAGGCGCTTCTCGGAGCAGCCTGGGAGGGGAAGGAGCCGGCATGAGCGAGATCTCCGCTGCGCAGCGCGCACGCGAGGAGGCGTTGGTCGAGCGGGTGGTGGCGTCCTTCGTCGACACCCCGGACCCGCGGACCAAGGAACTGGTCGAGGCGCTGACCCGGCACCTGCACGCGTTCCTGCGCGAGACCCGGCTGACCGAGGAGGAGTGGAAGCGCGCGATCGACTTCCTGGCCGCGGTCGGGCATATCACCGATGACCGCAGGCAGGAGTTCATCCTGCTGTCCGACGTCCTCGGCGCCTCGATGCAGACGATCACGATCAACAACGAGGCGTACGCCAACGCCACCGAGGCCACCGTGTTCGGACCGTTCTTCCTCGAAGGCTCGCCCGACGTCGGCCTCGGTGGCGATGTCGCCGGCGGCGCGTCGGGGGAGCCGTGCTGGGTCGAGGGCGCCGTGACCGACACCGACGGACGGGCCGTCGCCGGCGCACGGCTCGAGGTGTGGGAGGCGGACGCCGACGGGCTGTACGACGTGCAGTACGGCGACGACCGGATCACTGGTCGTGGTCATCTCCACACGGACGAGCAGGGTGGGTACCGCTTCTGGGCGGTGACGCCGACGCCGTACCCCATCCCCGACGACGGCCCGGTCGGCGAGCTACTGCGCGCCACCGGACGGTCTCCGATGCGCGCCGCGCATCTCCACCTGATGGTCGAGGCCGACGGCTTCCGCACGCTGGTCACGCACGTCTTCCCCAGCGGCGACGCGTACCTCGACTCCGACAGCGTGTTCGGCGTCCGTGAGTCGTTGGTCGTCGACGTGCACCAGCAGATCCCCACGACTCCGACGCCCGACGGGCGCGAGGTCACCGGCCCGTGGGCGCGGATCGATGTCGACCTGGTCCTGGCCCCGACGAGGTGATCTCTCCGAGAGGGCGGTGGCCCTCGTGCGTAACGATGACCACCGCCACTGGTCCAACCCGGCCGCGGCCGATTCACGCAGACGGGCTACTGCCACCATAGGCCGATCGGCCGCAGGCGGCCATGCCGAGACCGTTGATTTCGGGGCCTGGCGCGACTCATTCCGTACGCACCCGCGCGCGGCGACCGATGTGCCAGAGCCACCACAATCCGACGAACGGCAGCACCAGCGGCACGAAGCCGTACCCGTTGCCGTAGTCGGACCACACGCTCGCCTGGTCGAGGTCGTCGGGGTGGCTCAGCGTCCCGATCACGAGCACTCCGGCGAGCTCGACGCAGATCGTGACGAGCGCGATCCGTCGATGGTCGGTGGCCAGCGCCCAGGTGGCCACGATGTACACGATCCCGGAGAACAGCGACAGCGAGTACGCCACGGGCGCCTTCGAGGGCTGGGTTGTGAGCTGGACGAGCGCCCGGGCGGTTGCGGAGAGCGCGAACAGACCGTAGACGAACACCAGGATCCGCCCCACGCCGCGCCGGGTGGACGGCGGCTGTTCGCTCATGCCGACCACAGCTGGTGGAGGCGGAGGAAGAGCACGGGCACCACCAGCACCGCGACGAGGAGGACGCCGGTGCCGGCGCGGGTGCGCTCGCCGACCGACCACAGGAACGCCGCTGGCAGGATCACCAGGCTGCCGACCAGGTACCCGACGTACGCCGGGACGTTGACCCCGGCGTGGTCGCCGCCGAGCCGGACCAGCCCGATCACCAGCTGCGCGACGAGCCCGAGCTCGAGCAGCCCCAGCGCGCCGTACAGCCAGTCATCCGGCTGGCGGTCCAGCACGATGAGGGCGACCAGCCAGACCGCGACGACCGCGGCGACCGCGGTCAGCACGATCTGCAGCCCGGTCATGCCGCGAGCCTAGAGTCCGCTGCCGAGCAGGGGTCGTGTGGCCCACGACGGTCGATCACCCGCTCAGGCACACGACGCGGCAATCGTCCGCCGATGCCATGCATTCGGCGTACCTCCGGTACGGTGGAGCCATCAGTTCGTCGAGCTCTCGCCGCGAATTGTCCGCACGTCGTAGCTCATACCTGCTCCGTGCGTAGCCGTCCGGCAGCGTGCCGGCTCCCGGCTTCGGCGAGACACACACAGATTCGGCTTTCTCTTGTCTTCGTTCGACACCCTCGGCGTGCCCGCACGCCTGTCCACCCTCCTTGCCCGTCAGGGCATCGAGACCCCGACCCCGATCCAGGCCGCGACGCTGCCGGACTCGATGGCCGGCCGTGACGTCCTCGGCCGCGGCCGCACCGGTTCCGGCAAGACGTACGCGTTCCTGTTGCCTCTCGTCGCCCGTCTCACCGACGGCCCCCGACCCCGACGTGGCGCGCCCCGCGCGCTGATCCTGGCCCCTACCCGTGAGCTGGTCGGGCAGATCGACGCCGCACTCGCGCCGCTGGCCCGCGAGGCCGGCCTGACCACCCGCACCGTCTTCGGCGGCGTCGGACAGCAGCCGCAGGTCAACGCTCTACGCCGCGGCGTCGACGTCGTCGTCGCCTGCCCCGGCCGGCTCGAGGACCTGATCGGCCAGGGCCACTGCTCTCTCGACGACGTCGAGATCACCGTCCTCGACGAGGCCGACCACATGGCCGACCTCGGCTTCCTGCCCTCCGTACGCCGGATCCTCGGCCGTACGCCGAAGCGCGGCCAGCGCCTCCTCTTCTCGGCCACGCTTGACAAGGCCATCGACACCCTGGTTCGCCAGTTCCTGAACAACCCGGTGACCCACCAGGCCGACTCCGTGCAGTCGCCGATCGCCGAGATGACCCACCACGTGCTGCACGTCGACCGCGAGCACCGGCTGCAGGTGTTGGTCGACCTGGCCAGCGCACCGGGCCGCACGATGGTCTTCACCCGCACCAAGCACGGCGCCAAGGCGTTGGCCCGCCAGCTCAACCGGAGCGGTGTCCCCACGGTCGAGCTCCACGGCAACCTGGGCCAGGGCGCCCGCACCCGCAACCTCGACGCGTTCCACTCCGGCAAGGCGGCCGCCCTCGTCGCCACGGACATCGCCGCCCGTGGCATCCACGTCGACGACATCTCGCTGGTCGTCCACGCCGACCCGCCGGCCGAGCACAAGGCCTACCTGCACCGCTCGGGTCGCACCGCGCGCGCCGGCAACGCCGGCACGGTCGTCACCCTGATGACCTCCGAGCAGGTCCGCGACGTCCGCGACATGGCCCGCGCTGCCGGCATCAAGCCGACCACTACACGTATCCAGGGCTCCACCCACCCGGTCCTGCTCGAGCTCGCCCCAGGCGAGCGAACGCTGACCGCGGGCCTGGAAACAGCTGCCGCGTCGTCGCCCCGGACACGCTCCGGTGGCGGCGGCGGAGGCGGGCGCAACCGCCGGCGTGGCGGTCGCGGCCGGACCACTTCGGGCGAGCGCCCGTCGCGCACGCCGAAGGCCACAGGTCAGAAGTCGTCGACAGGTGGATCCGGTCGTCCGCGCCGCTCGTCCGGACGTAGGCCGTCCGCGAGCGGCTCGCACAGCGCCGCTGCGTTCAGCTCGGCTCGCCGCTGACGGTCAGATCGACAACGGCAACAGGCTTGCGAGGGCGCCGGCGTTCTCGGGCATCGGGACGCGCCCCAGGGCGATCAGGGCGGTATCTTCGTCGCTCCACGCCTCGGGGAGGTCGACGTCGGCGATCGCCTCGACCGTCCGGCGTACGACCTGAAGTGACGGCGGCGTCGGATGTCCGGCGCCCACGCCCAGGTCGAGCTGGTGGACCGCGAGCTCGACGACCCACGTGACCAGGAAGTCGCCGCTGGTCATCGTCTTGCCCTGGAACAGCACGGGGTGGTCGGGCATCCGCGCCAACGCGATCCTTGCGGTCGCCGCGACGTCGCGGAGATGATGCAGCGCCCCCTCAGGCCGGTTGTACGCCGTGGAGGTGCGGCGCATCCACAGGATGTGCGGCACCGGGTCGTCGTCGGCCTCGGCGAACGTGGCCCAGTACGCCGCCGCATCGTGGTCGGGCACATCGTCCACCTGAGCCGCGCAGACGCCTACCATCTCCTCGAGCCCCGCGCGTACATGGACGACCGCCTCGAGTCGGCTCCACCCGTGGACGCGTGACTCGCCGAGCAGGTCGTACTCCGAGAACGACTCCGCCCCCGCCACGAACGCATCGAGCTGGCCGGAGAGGAGCTCGACGGCCATCGCATGGTCGTAGGAGAGCGGACGCACGGCACCACTCTAGGAACTCGCCTCGACGTGGCGCGCGGGTCGACGACGCGCATCGCTCGCTGGTTGAGGAGCGCGTGCTGCGCGCGTCTCGAAACCGGTTCTACTCCTCCCGCGTGAGCTGATCCATCAACCCGGAGCCATCCGCCTCGGCCCAGAGCTCGACCAGCTTCCCGTCGTCCAGCCGGACCAGGTCGATCCCAGTCCAGCGGACGCGACGCCCGGTCGGCGGTACATCGAAGATCGTGCCCCCGTGCGTGCCGGTGGCGGTCCACCGCACCACGACCCGGTCGCCGTCGCTGACGACGTCGTCCATCGTGAAGGTCAGGTCGGGGAACCCCGCGCGCAGCCAGGTGACCGCACCCTTCACGCCCTCTGGACCGCGGAGGATCTCATCGCCGAGGTGGTGCTGGTGCTCGGATGCGACCAGCTCGTCGGCCACCGCGAGGTCACCGGTGTTCCAGATCTCGATGAAGAAGCGCCGGACGACGAGCTCGTTCTCGGAAACCATCGGCGCCGCCGGCGTCGGCTACTCGTCGGCCGACTGCTCGGTGAGCGCCTCGGTGAGGAGCGCGACCAGCGTCTCGACCTGGACGTCGGCCGACGACGAGGTGTCCTGCTCCCCGGCACCGTCGAGCGCCCGGGCGGCAAGACCCGCCTTGGCGTCGATCAGCTCGGCGATCTTCGCGTCGATCGTCTGCGCGGCAATGATCCGCCAGGCCGTCACCGGCTCGGTCTGGCCGATCCGGTGGACCCGGTCGATCGCCTGCGTCTGTTCGGCGTTGGTCCACGAGAGCTCGGCGAGCACGACGTTGGACGAGACCTGCAGGTTGATGCCGACGCCGGCCGCGGTCAGGGAGCAGACGATGACGTGGACGTCGGGGTCGTTGGTGAAGGAGTCGATCGCGTGGTCGCGGGCGGTGCGCGTCTGGTCGCCCCGGATCGAGGTCGCACCGACGCCGCGCCGCGCGAAGAGCTCCTCGGCCGCGTCCATCACGTCGAGGTGCTTGGCGAAGAACACGACCTTGCCCGCGCTCCGGGCCAGCTGGACAGCGTAGTCGGCGGCCAGCTCGGCCTTCGCCTGGCCGATCTTGCGGACCATGGCGAACACGTTGTCGCCGGCCGTTGCCTCGCTGCCCTCGGCGACCTCGCGCTCGGCGACGCGGCGTACCAGCTCGTGGTCGAGGCCGTCCGGGCCGAGGACCGAAGCGCCGGTACGCCGGTGCTCCAGCGCTGCGTGGTAACGGCCGACCAGGCGCTGCGCCAGCTGGCGCTCGGCCTCGTGGATCGAGCGGCCCATGGCGCCCTCGAGCTCGACCGGCAGGTCGGCGATGCGGCGCGCGGGGATGTCGGCGGCGACGTCGACCTTGCGTCGGCGGACGATGCCGAGGTCGACGACCGCCTGCCGCGCGGCCGGGTAGAAGGGGTGGTCGGCGGGGGTGAAGCCGGTCTCCTCCAGCGAGGCCATCAAAACCTTGCCGGGCTTTTTCTCCTCGATCCAGCCGAGCATCTGCCAGATCGCGCGGAAGTCGTCGATGTCGTTGATCAGCGGCGTGCCGGTCAGCGCCATCATCAGCGGACGCGCCACGCGTTGACGGATCCGGTCGGAGACCTCGAGGACGTTCTGCGAGCGCTGCGACTTCTTGTTCTTGATGTAGTGCGCCTCGTCGACGACGAGGCCGCGGAAGCCGTGCTCACCCATCCAGCGGACGTGCCGGTCGAGGACCTCGTAGTTGACCACCACGATGTCGGCGAACCCGTCGACGTCCTGCCCGTCGCCGTGCACGACGGTGACCGTCCGGCTCGGAGTCCACATGTGCGCCTCGCGCGCCCAGTTGGTCTTCACGACGTTGGGGACGATCGCCAGCAGGGGGTAGGCGTCCGCGACCTGAGCCGCCAGCAAGGCTTCCGCGGTCTTGCCGAGGCCGGGCTCGTCGGCCAGCAGGAACGTGCGGTGACCGTCGGCGGCCGCGGCCAGCACCCGCGCCTGGTGCGTCATCAGCTCGACGGCCGGGGGCAGCAATATCGGCCGCGGGTCGGGGAGCTCCATGCTCGCGGGCGCTCCCGGTGCGGCCTGCTCGAAGGAGTTGAGCAGCGGCTCGATCAGCTCCCAGCCGGCCAGGCGTCCGTGCACGCGCGGCGCCGCCTGGCTGAAGTCGGGCGCCAGGAACGGGTTGGCCAGCTGCGCCTGGATCACCGACTGCGGAAGTGCCGTGCGCTCGCGTGCGTCGTTCGAAAACGTCGGGTCCGGCTCCGGCTCGGGCTCCAGCTCGAGACCGGCCTGGAGCTGCATCTCCCTCTCGAGCCGCCGGGTCGCTTCGGAAATCTCGGCGTCGTCCTGGAGCAGGCTGAACAGCGACGGCTCGCGGGTGGCGATCTGGGCCAGGATCGTGGCCAGGCCCTCCAGCCGCTTGAGCTGTGACTCCTTCTGCGTAGGCGTCAGCGCGGCGTCGGCCCGCACGTTGACCCGCTCGGCCCGCGCGAGCAGAGCGGCCGCCTGGAACCTCGCCCGCTGACCGGAGGTCAGCTGGCGTTGGTTGACGGCGCGCTCGACCTCTCGCACGGCCATCGCCAGCACCGGGATGATGCCTTCGTTGTCCCGGCGGCGGGTCTGACTACGACCCTGCCCTCGGGAACGCTGACCCGTCCGGCTACCGCCGGTCTGGCGTCGACGCTGTGTGGCCAACCAGCCGCTCTCTTCCTCAAGCGCGATCTCCACCGTCGCGGGCCCCGCCCGCATCCGATGCCCCGCCGTCCGACGACGGGCGTGATCTCCGCAGCCCGGTCCGCTTCTTGGACCGGAACCCCTCGGCCGTGCCGCGCCCGACGGCGCTGACACCCGGCGCGGGATGGGACCAGATTGCTCCCTCACCCGGCGGTTGCCGATGTACCCAGTCTACGTCGGACTGGCCTGTTGCGCTGCATCTGGTGAACCTTCACGGTCCGCGGCGCGTCACACACGTGATATTCAACGAACTCCACGCCACGGAGGTGTGTCATGAGGATCCCGCGTCTGGTCGCTCCGCTGATGGCTCTCGCTCTGGTGCCCGGCGCTGCGGTCGGCGGCCCGGCCGTTGCGGGAAGCTCCTCCGCGCTGGGTTCACCCGCCTACGCCGGTGGCGCCCCGTCGCAGCCGACCCTCGTGGACGTACGGGCGGCTCATCACCAGGGGTTCGACCGCGTGGTCTTCGAGTTCCGTGGGGGTCTGCCGGCCGACCACCATGCCCGCTACGTCGATCGGCTGATCGCCGACGGCTCTGGAAACAAGGTCCGGATCGCCGGGCGCGCGATCCTGCAGCTCCGGATGTCCAACGCGCGGTCCCACGGCGACGGCGGAGGTCCCTCGGCGCCCGGCCGCACGGCGTACCCGCTGCCGAACGTGATGACCACGGTGCGCTCCGGAGACTTCGAGGGTGTCGTCACCTACGGCATCGGCCTGGCCAAGCGGACGACGTTCCACGTCTCCACACTCCACCACCCTGCCCGCGTGGTCGTGGACGTCCGCGCTGCATTCCGCACCGTGCAGCGCAAGGTGTGGTTCTTCGACAAGCAGCGCTTCGATGACAACAACGCACCCTTCTTCGTGCCGCGGCGTCGGCCGGTGATCCCGCTGACGCCGGCGACCGGGCTGATGGACCGGCTCTTCGCCGGCGTGCTACCAAGCGAGCGCGCCGGCGGTCTGCGGTTGATCCGGTCGGGAGCGAACGGGGTCACGATCCGCTCGATCAGTAACGGGATCGCGCGGGTGCAGCTCACCGGTGGGTGCAGCAGCGGCGGGTCCACGGTGACGATCGCCGGCGAGATCATGCCGACGTTGCGGCACCTCACCTCCGTCTCCTGGGTCAAGATCTACGGTCCGTCCGGACACACCGAGCACCCGCTCGGACAGCGCGACTCGATCCCGGCTTGTCTGGAGCCCTGACCCGGGCCGCGAGTCCCGCTCGTGCTCGGGTCGACGCGTTGGGCCCCTAGCCTGAGGCCGTGCGGATCGACGACGTACGCCGGATCGACCTCGGCACTTTCGTGCGCCCGGCCGACGAGACCGGCACCGGTCAGCCGCGGGTCGAGGCTGTCTACGGGTATGTCGTGCGCACGGCCGGCGGCGTGCTGCTGCTGGACACCGGGCTCGGGGGCGCCGACGACGAGACGGAGGCGTGGTATCGCCCTCGTCGGGTGCCGATCGCCGACGCGCTGAGTACAGCGGGGCTGACGCTCGACGACGTGTCGTTGGTCGTCAACTGCCACTTGCACTTCGACCACATCGGCGGCAACCCGCGGTTCGCCGGGCGACCGCTCTTCTGCCAGCGGGGCGAGCTGGAGACCGCCCGGGCCGGCGACTACACCGTGCCGGAGCTGGTCGACTTCACCGGCGCGTCGTACGAGCTCCTGGACGGCGAGGCCGAGATCGCGCCGGGCGTGCACGTGATCCCGACCCCCGGCCACGTCGACGGGCACCAATCCGTCGTCGTGGTCTGCGACGACGGCTCGGTCGTCATCGCCGGGCAGGCTCACGACACCGCCACGCAGTGGTCCGCCGATGCGCTCGCCGCCCGGGCGGCCGAGCTCGGCCACATGCCGCCCCTTCCCGAGCCGAGTCCGTGGATGGCGCGGATCCTCGCCTTCGACCCCCGTCGAGTCGTCTTCGCGCACGACGCCGCGGTCTGGACGCCGTGACCGGCCACCGCCCTCGACGTAGCCTGCGAGCATGACTCGCAGCACCCTGATCGCGGTCGGCGCGGTCCTGATCCTCTTCGGCAGCGTGTTCTTCCTGCAGGGCATCGACGTCCTCGGCGGCTCCGGCATGAGCGGCAAGACGCTGTGGGCGATCCTCGGCCCGGTCATCGCCCTGGTCGGTGTCGCGATCCTGGTCGCGGGGCTCCGCACGCGCGGGGCCCGTCGTCCATGAGTGGACGGGTCCACCACCCACATCGGGTGATGTTTCGACCGCTGATCCGGCGAAGACTTGCCCCGACATCGGAGGCCGTCATGGGCCCCGCTGACTCGAGGAGAAGCCATGTCAGACCAGGACCAGACCGTCGACCCTGCGGCGGAGGAGCCCACCGTGTCCGCAGCCGCCGTTTCGGACGGCGCCTACACCTTGCTCGTGGCGGACTTCAGTGACACTGAGACCGCGTGGCAGGCGTACGAGGCGCTCGAGGAGGTCGAGGACGGTCGTACCGTCGAAGTCGAGGGCGTGATCGTGGTCAAGCGATCCGCGGAGGGGGAGCTGGAGATCCAAAAGGCTACGGACCACAGCACGAAGTCCGGACTCAAGTGGGGCGTGGTCGGCGGTATTGCGCTCGGCGTCATCTTCCCGCCCTCGATCCTTGGCAGCGCGGCCGTGCTCGGTGCCGGTGGCGCCGCCGTCGGGAAGCTGCGCCAGCGTCACCACAAGAGCGAGCTCGCGGAGTCCCTCCAGGACGCGGTCGCTCCCGGGCATTCGGGTCTGCTGGCCCTCGTCTCGGACCCGGGGGCCGTGCAGATCCGTCAAGCCCTGGCGCGCGCAGATGCGATCGTCGAGTCCGCGATCGACAAGGTCGAAGCCGCCGACATCAAGGCCGCTGCCAAGGAGGCGCAGGAGTCCGAGAAGGACTGACCCGCTCGGCTACAACTCGGCGCGGAGGATCGCCGCGGCGCCGGCCATCGCGCGCATCTTGCCCTCGGCGCTGGCCCGCGGCAGGTACTTCATCCCGCAGTCGGTGGCGATCGTGATCCTGTCGGGCGAGGTGTACGGGAATGCCCGGCGGACGCGGTCGGCCACGAGCTCGGCGGTCTCCACCTCGTCGTCGGACAGGTCGATCACGCCGAGGATGATCGTCTTCCCGGAGAGATCGGTCAGCACACCCAGGTCGAGCCCCGACTGCGCGGTCTCGATCGAGATCTGGTCGGCCGTGCATCCGGCCAGCTCCGGGAGGAAGGAGTACCCCTCGGGCCGGTCGTGGATGATCGCGGCGTACCCGAAGCAGATGTGGACGGCGGTGGTGCCGGTGACCCCGTCGAGCGCGGTCCGCAGCGCCGCGAGGCCGTAGTCGCGGGCGGAGTCGGGCCGGGCCTGCATATAGGGCTCGTCGATCTGGACGATGTCGGCCCCGGCCGCGTGCAGGTCCTTGATCTCGGCGTTGACCGCGGCGGCGTACGCCATCGCGGCCGACTCGAGGTCGGGGTAGTGGTCGTTCTGCGCCTGCTGCGACATCGTGAACGGTCCCGGCACGGTCATCTTGACGGTGTGGTCCGTGTGCGCCTTGAGGAACTCCACGTCGCGTACGCCGACGGGCTCGGGCCGGACGATCCGCCCGGCGATGCGGGGCACCGGGTTGGGGTGCCCGCTGCGGTCCAGCGCGATGCCCGGGTTGTCGAGGTCGACGCCCTCGAGCGCGGTCGCGAAGTGGTTGGAGTACGACTCGCGGCGCATCTCGCCGTCGGTGATGATGTCGAGCCCCGCCTCCTCCTGGGCGCGGATGGCCAGCACGGTGGCGTCGTCCTGCGCCTGCCCGAGGTACTCCGGGGCGACCCGCCACAGCTCCTTGGCACGCACCCGCGGGGGGAAACGCCCGGCGAGCTTGCCCCGGTCGATCAGCCAGTCCGGCTGGGCGTAGCTGCCGACCAGTGAGGTCGGCAGGAGCGGTGGCGGGGACGACGATGTGGTCACCTGCGCGACTGTACGAGGTCCGGGCAGGAAGGAATCCGACGAGGATCTTCCGTCGACTCGCTGACCCCGCGAAAATGCGCTCATGACGAGCCTGAGCGACGTGTCTGACTGGATCGCCGAGCGCCTGCCGGCGCTGATCGAGCAGTACGACGTACCGGCGGCCGCGGTGGCGGTGCTCGCCGACGGCGAGGTGATCGATGATGCGGTGGGTGTGCTGAGCATGGCCACCGGGGTCGAGGCGACGACCGACTCGGTGTTTCAGATCGGATCGATCACCAAGCTCTGGACAAGCTCGCTTGTCCTTCAGCTGGTCGACGAGGGGAAGGTCGACCTCGACGCGACGATCCGGACGTACCTGCCGGAGTTCCGGATCGCCGACGAGGACGCCGCGAGCCGGATCACCGTGCGTCAGCTCCTGACCCACACGTCCGGCTTCGAAGGCGACATCTTCACCGACACCGGACTCGGCGACGACTGCGTCGAGAAGTACCTCGGCGTCCTGCACGACGTCCCGCAGCTGTTCCCACCCGGCGCGATGTGGTCCTACAACAACGCCGGGTTCTCCGTGCTCGGCCGCATCATCGAGGTGCTGCGCGAGAAGCCGTACGACGCATGCCTGCGCGAGCACCTGATCAAGCCCCTCGGCATCACGCACGCCGCAACGAGCCCCTACGAGGCGATCCTGTTCCGCGCCGCCATCGGCCACATCCAGCCGGAGCAGGACGCGGCGTACGAGCCGGCCAAGCTCTGGGCCTTGTCGCGCTCGAACATCCCGGCCGGCTCGATGTTCGCGATGAGCCCCCGGAGCCTGCTGGCGTTCGCCCGGATGCATCTCGAGGACGGCCAGGCCGCCGACGGCAGCCAGGTGCTCGCCCCCGGGACCCCGGCCCTGATGCAGGCCCGCGAGACTGCCTTGCCTGACCTCGGCCACTACGGCGACTCGTGGGGCCTCGGCTTCGAGCGCTTCGAGCGGTCCGACAGCCTCATCGTCGGCCACGACGGAGCCACCATCGGTCAGTACGCGTTCCTGCGGATGGTGCCCGACGCGGGCGTCGCCGTCGCGCTGCTCACCAACGGAGGGAGCGCTGTTGCTCTGTTCGACGACCTCGTCGGCCACGTCCTCGCCGAGCTGACTTCGGTGCGGCTACCGGCGTCTCCTACACCTCCCGCCGATGCGCCGCGCGTCGACGCGAGCCGGTACGTCGGCATCTACTCCTGCGACATGGCTGACGTCACCATCAGCCAGGACGACAAGGGGCGCGTGTGGATGGACGAGGTCCCGAAGGGCATCGCCGTCGAGTTCGGCGACACCCCGGTGCGCACGGAGCTCGTCGCCTTTGGCGACGACACCTTGATCGCCCTGCATCCCGACCGCGGCATGCACCGCCTCTACGCGTTCCTCGAGGGCGACCGCGACCACGCGGCGTACCTCCACACCGGCCGCGCCCTCACCCGCGCCTGACTGCGTCAGCCGGCGAACTTCCAGCGGGTGGCGCCGCTCGGCTCCGCGCTCGCCACCGCGAAGGCGGTGTGGACAGTCACCCGATAGAGGTTCCACGGCGGCGGACCACCGCTCGGCGCGTAGTGGGGCGCGGTGAAGGCGTCGCCCTGCACCTCGGCGGGCCAGCCGCCCTTGCGGTAGATCGCCGCGAGGCGCTCCAGGGTCTCGGTGTCGCGGACCCGGGACGCGGTGCCCTCCATGATCAGGTCCATCCCGGACAGGGACACCGAGACGGTGCAGTCCGGGTTGGCCTCCATGTTGCGGGTCTTGCGGCTGCCGGGCCCGGAGACGACGTACACATCGCCGTCCTCCCAGACCGCACCGACGCCGGCGGCGTGCGGTCGGCCCTCAGGCCCGATTGTCCCGAGGAAGAAGGTCCGGGTTGTCTCCTGCTCGTTGATGAGGTCGTCCCTGGCCCTGCTCCACTCCAAGGGGGTGTCGTCGTACTGGCTCAGGTTGGTGGTCTCGACCGGCTCGCGCTCAGTCATCGCTCTGCCTCCCGATTCGTCGAACTCGTCAGACGAGCCTGGTCCGAAGGGACCGGACGATCAAGGGGATCACGACAAGGGCCGCCACCACGTGGCCGCCGGCCAGCCAGTACCGCGTGGCCTGGTCGGTCTGCGCCGTGAGGGGTGCCCAGAGGGATACGACGGTCAAGGCGATGGCCGAGACCTGGAAGGTGCCGGCCGGGCGCTTCGCCCAGCGGGCCAGGGCGATCGCGAGCAGAATGCCGAAGAACGACGAGAACAGGACGCCGATCGCGAAGCTGGCGGCCGTGATCGGCGTCTCGTTCGCGGGGTCACCGACGTGCATCGAGCCGTGGACGGCGACCGCGACGGCGCCGTACCCGAGCAGGACGACGGCGCCGGCGACGGCGGCGCCGGCGCCACCGACGGCGACCCGTCGGATCGCGGGACGAGTGGTCCGGCTCTGGGCGACCGTGCTGGTGATGGGGTGGGTCTGCGTGGTGGTCATCGGGGATCTCCTGGGCTGGTGCCCGCACCCGGACGGTGCGGTGATGCCCGTACGTCGCACCGAGCCGACCGGATTCGACATCGCCCGCCAAGAAGTTCGGACGACCCCGAACCCGTTCGGGTCATTCCGGCGAGTCCCCCGAGGGCCTAGCGTGGGGGATTTCCCCGGGCTCGGGCGCCGGCTCGAACTTCCCGCGAGGAGCACGCCATGACCCAAACGGCCGAGAACCCCGTCACCCGACTTCGCAGCGACATCAGGGGCGAGGTGGTCGGAGCAGCTGACGAGGGGTATGACGAGGGCCGGCGGGTCTGGAACGCGGCGGTCGACCGACGACCCGTGGCGACGGCGCACTGCCTCGACGAGGCCGACGTGCAGGCGGCAGTCCGGTTCGCCACCGGGAACGGCCTCGAGATCGCCGTCCGGGGCGGCGCCCACAGCATGTCCGGGGCGGCGGTCGTCGACGACGGCATCGTCATCGACCTCGGCTTGATGAACCAGGTGCACGTCGATCCCGAGGCCAAGCGTGTGGTCGTCGCCGGCGGCGCGCTGCTCGCCGACGTCGACGCCGCCACGCAGGCCCACGGCCTCGCGGTCCCGGCCGGCCTCGTGAGCCACACGGGCGTCGGCGGCCTGACCCTCGGCGGCGGCATGGGATGGCTGACCAGGATGGGCGGTCTCACCATCGACAACCTGCTCTCGGCCCGTGTGGTCACCGCGGACGGCGAGGCGCGGGTCGCGTCACCCTCCGAGAACGCCGATCTCTTCTGGGCGATCCGCGGGGGTGGCGGGAACTTCGGGGTCGTCACCGAGTTCGAGTTCGCGCTGCACGAAGTGGGCCCGATGGTCAGCTTCGCTTTGCTTTTCTGGTCGCTCGACGACGGGGGGGCCATGTTGCGGCACGCACGTGGGGTCATCGACGCCCTTCCCGACGACGTCAACGTGATGGTCGGCGGGCTCAACGCCCCGCCGGCGCCGTTCGTCCCGGAGCAGCACCAGCTCCAGCCGGGCTATGTGGCGCTCGTCGTCGGCACCGGCGCCCCGGAGCACCACGCCGAGGTGGTCGCGGCCCTGGGCACCGGCGTACCACCGCTCTTCCAGTTCGCGACGCCGATGCCGTTCGTCGAGCTCCAGAAGATGCTGGACGAGGCCAACGGGTGGGGGCTCTACTGCTACGACAAGGGCTGCTACGTCGACGCCCTGACCGACGAGGTCATCGACGTGGTCACCACCTACGTGCCGAAGAAGGTCTCGCCCTTGTCGCTGGCGCTGTTCTACCGGCTGGACGGCGCATACTCGCAAGTCCCGGATGACGCGACGGCCTTCAGCGGCGGACGGTCGGCGCGGTTCGGCGTCTTCATGATCGGGGTCTGCCCGGTCACCGAGATGCTGCCCGCCGAACGCGAGTGGGTGCGGTCGATGGCCAACGCGCTCGCCCCGCTGGCATCCGACGGTCTGTACGTCAACGCCGCCACGGACTTCGATTCCCGCAGCCCGGTGGAGGCGGCGTACGGTGCGGAGAAGTACGCCCGGCTGGGCGGCATCAAGGCGACGTACGACCCCGGCAACGTCTTCCACCGCAACGCGAACATCACCCCGCGCTGAGGCGATCTGCACCGAACCTCCACACGTCGCACCCACGTCTGGGTGTTCGCGCTCGTAGCCTTCGAGCATGACCAGCGCGAGCCGTCGAATTCTCGTCGTCGAGGACGACCGGGTGATCAACCAGGCGGTCTCCGACCGGCTCGCGGCCGAGGGGTACGACGTGGTGCAGGCGTGGGACGGGCCGAGCGCCGTGGCCGCGCACGACGAGCACGCGCCGGACCTGGTGGTCCTCGACGTGATGCTGCCGGGGTACGACGGCCACGAGGTCTGCCGGCGCATCCAGGCCGACCGGCCCGTGCCGGTGCTGATGCTGACCGCCCGCACGGAGGAGGCCGACGTGCTGGGCGGGCTCGGGGTCGGTGCGGACGACTACCTCACCAAGCCGTTCCGCATGCGGGAGCTGGTGGCGCGGGTGGCCGCCCTGCTCCGCCGGGTCGACCGCGCCGCTGAGCTCGTGGGCCGCCGGGCGCTCGAGCTCGGGGACCTCGAGCTGGACGCCGCTGCCCGGCGGGTGTGGCGAAGCGGCGAGGAGGTCCGGCTCACGCCGACCGAGTTCGACCTGCTGGTCTGCCTCGCCACCAGCGCCGGCACCGTCGTGTCGCGTGACCAGCTGATGACCGAGGTGTGGGACTGGCCGGGAGCCTCGGGCACCCGCACCGTCGACAGCCACGTCAAGGGGTTGCGGGCCAAGCTCGGCGGCGACCTGATCCGTACGGTCCACGGTGTCGGCTATGCCTTCGAGCCCGACGGACCGGCATGACCGCGCAGCCATTGGCCCGGGTCACCTCGCTGAAGGTCAAGCTCGGTTTACTGGTTGCCGCCAGTGTCACGGTGGCTGCGGTGGTCGCGAGCCTCGGTCGGGCCGCCGGCGTACCCGTCTGGCTCAGCATCCCGGTCACGATCCTGCTCGCGCTGGCGGTCACCCAGCTCCTCGCCGTGGGCATGACGTCGCCGTTGCGGCAGATGACCGCCGCCGCCGGCCGGATGGCGACGGGTGACTACGCCGTGCGGGTGACCGACACCTCGAGGGACGAGGTGGGCGACCTGGCCCGGGCCTTCAACACCATGGCCCGCGACCTGTCCACGGTCGACCGACAGCGTCGTGAGCTCGTCGCCAACGTCAGCCACGAGCTCCGCACGCCGCTGGCCGGGCTGTGCGCCGTGCTCGAGAACCTCGTCGACGGTGTCGCCCCGCGCGACCCGGAGGCGCTGGCCGCTGCGCTCCAGCAGGCCGAAAGGACAAGCAAACTTGTCGAGGATCTTCTCGATCTTTCTCGGGTGGACGCCGGGAAGGCGCCGCTCAGCCCGGAGCCGGTGCACATCCGGCCGCTGCTCGACGACGCCGTCGCCGAGGCGCGGGTGCTCGGCCGCGAGGTCGAGTACGACATACAGGTCGCGCCCGCGGACCTCGTCGTCCACGCCGACCCGGCCCGGCTCCGGCAGCTCGTCGCCAACCTCCTCGACAACGCGTCGCGGCACAGCCCGGCCGGCGGCGCGGTCGCGATCACGGCGACCCGGCAGGGCGACCGTTACCTCCTCGACGTGCACGACCAGGGCCCTGGTGTCGCCCCGGCCGACCGGGAGGGGGCGTTCGAGCCGTTCGGGACGCTCTCCGCGAACGATGGTGGCGGCGGCACCGGACTGGGCCTCGCCATCGCTCGCTGGGTCACCGACCTGCACGGCGGCTCGATCCGCTTCGTCGACCCCGAGGCCGGCGACGCCGGAGCCCGCGTGCGCGTGTCCCTTCCGCTTCAGCCGCCCGACCGACCGGACCACCTTCAGGGGGAGACCAAGCCGACCACGCCCACTCCTTCCGCGCCTTCGCCCACGCCGGCCGCTCCGGTCGCCGTACCCGCTCCGCCGTTGCTCGACGGCATATTCGGTGAGTTCTGGCCGGAGCGCGGCGTGCCCGCTCGGCTCTGGATCATGCTCGGTGCCCTGGGCGTCGGCGTCCTGGGTGGGCTCGTCATGCCCTTCCGTGACCTCGGCCTCGGCACGTTCCTGGTGCTGCTCGCCGCGGGCGGCGTCGTACTGGTCGCGAGCAAGCGGCGAGACGTGTTCACGCTGGCCTGCGCGGGGCTGTGCGTGCTCCTCGCCGCGACGACAGTGGTCCGCGACGCCGACTGGATCGACATCTTGTGCCTGATGGCAGGCGGAGCCCTGTGCGTGTGCACGGTGACCGGCGCCCGAACCCTGCTCGGGTTCGTGATCTCCGGGCTGGCCTGGCCACTGGCCGGGCTGCGCGGGCTGCCGTGGCTCGGCCGCACCGTCGCGCGTCTCACCGGGCTCGGTCACGGCGCAGCGGTGGTGGTACGCACAGTCGTCTGGTCGCTGCTCGGCCTCCTCGTGTTCGGCGCACTCTTCGCATCGGCGGACGCGCTGGTCGCCGAGTGGTGGTCCGATGTGCTGCCCGACCTGTCGCTCGGCACGTCTGTCCTGCGAGCGTTCATCGCAGTGGCCGTGGGTGGCGCCGTGCTGGCCGCTGCGTACCTCGCCCTCAACCCGCCGTACGTCGACCCCGAGGGGCTGACGGCGCGGCCGGTCACCCACCGCTTCGAGTGGCTGGCGCCGGTCGTGGTCGTGAACGCGGTGTTCGCGGCGTTCCTCATCGCCCAGGCTGCGGTGATCTTCGGCGGCCACGACTACGTGGAGCGGACGACCGGACTCACCTACGCCGAGTACGTCCACCAGGGCTTCGGCCAGCTCACCGTGGCCACGGCCCTGACCCTGCTCGTCATCTGGGCCACGGCGCGCAAGGTGCCGCGCGAGACCGTCGCCGACCGCGCCTGGATGCGGGTGTCGCTCGGGCTGCTCTGCCTGCAGACGCTGGTCGTCGTGGCCTCCGCGCTACACCGGATGAACCTCTACCAGGACGCCTACGGCTTCACCCAGCTCCGCCTGCTGGTCGACGTCTTCGAGGGTTGGCTCGGGTTGCTCGTCGTCGCGGTTCTCGCTGCCGGTGCCATGCTCCGCGCCGCGTGGCTCCCGCGCTTCGCCCTGATCAGCGGAGTTGTCGCGCTGCTCGGCCTCGCGGCCATCAACCCCGACGCGTGGATCGCCCGCCACAACGTCGACCGGTACGCCGACACCGGCCGCATCGACTGGACCTATCTGCGCAGCCTCTCCGACGACGCCGTCCCGGTGCTCGCCGACCTGCCGGCCGACCAGCGCCGCTGCGCCCTTGCGAACGTGACCGCCTCCTCCGACGACTGGCTCGAGTGGAACCTCGGGCGCTCCCGCGCCGCAGACGACCTCCCCGGGCCCGTCCTCAGCGCAACCCAGGTCGCGACGCTCTGTCCGGACTCCTGAGCGTTCTTGGCCGGGTGGGAATGCGAATGCAGGTCGTACGCCATGGAGCGGTGAGGGAGGACCCGTTCTGGGATCGTCAACGGATCCCATCTCACCGCTCCGAGCGGGACGCCATGGGTCCCATGGCCACGCACGGCGCGCTCGGGAATCGTCGGATTGCTCCGTTCACCCGGCGCTGTGAAGGTGGATGCATGACCGACCTGATGGACCGCCTGGTCGAGGCCCGGCGCCCGTGGGTCTCCGAGGTCATCAGGTCGTGGTACGCCGAGGACGACCTCGCCCGGCAGCTGCGCTCAGGGTTGGCCACCGAGGCCCATCGCGTGGCGAACGTCGCCTTCGGGCAGGAATTCCGCGAGATGGTGGATCTCGAAGGTGCCGATGATCCCCTCGCATGGGCGAACCGGCACCTCGATCTTCCCGGTGGCGGTTGGGCGGTGACCGGCATCCGTTTCCGAGGAGGAGACGCCCTCCGACCGTTCGTCGACGTGGTCGCTACGACCGAGCCCCCGACGCCCGAGGGCCTTGCCGCGGTCGCCGACACCGTCATCCCGGCGTACCGCGCGTTCGCTCCGCTCTGCCTGCGTGTGGACGTGCCCGACCCCGCGGGACTGGTCGAGAAGGTGAGCGGCGACCAGCGCTTCGGTGACCAGAGCGGCGTCGACATGCACGTGGTGGCGGGGCTGGTCGAGCGGTTACGGGAGCACCCCAGTGCGTCGGCGTACCCCCAGGTCAGGCTGCGTGCGAGCGATGCGGCGACGCTCGCCGAGCGGGTCGCGAAGATCTACGCCGAGCTGGCCGAGCGGGAGCCGGAGCTCGCGATGTGGGCGAACCCGGAGGACGCCGAGTCCTTGGCCGAGTGCGCCGCCGAGGGGCTGCTCTTTGAGGTGCTCGTGGATGGAAACTCGGCCGGAGTCGTCGCGTCGGTTCGCGATGACGCGCACGCGATGGCCGGGTTCTCCGTGCAGGAGCTGTGCCTGGACGCCGCCCACCGCGGCCGGCACGTGGCTGCCGCGGCCGTGCAGAGGCTGGTCGACGAGCTACCTGCCCGAGCGGGCGACGTCCTGTGGGGGACCATCCACCCGAGCAACGTCCCCTCGCTGCGCAACGCGTTGTCGGTCGGCCGGGTGCACGTCGGCGGCTACGCCTGGGTCACGCCGTCCGGCCTCGCCGGCATGCCCCCGACCGCTGGTTGAGGACGTGGTTGCCCGTGCCTGCACCGATCCTGCACACCGAGCGCCTGCTGCTGGTCCCCCTCGCCGACCGGCACCTCGAGCTGGAGGTCGAGCTGGACGCCGACCCCGAGTTGATGCGCTACCTCGGCGGCCGCGCGCGCACTCGCGACGAAGTGCTCGCATCGCATGAGCGCCGGATGGCCTTGGGCAGCCAGGTGGACGGTCTGGGGTTCTGGATGGCGTTCACGACCGACGAAGCGGCACGTGGAAGTACGGCGCCTCCGGACGACGACCCGGGTGACTTTGTCGGGCTGATGATGCTGCCCCCGGCGCACGGGCCGGACCAGCCCAACGACCCGAGCGTGTGCGACTTGGGCTACCGGCTTCTCCGGCGCTTCTGGAGGAAGGGTCTGGCGAGTGAGGCCTCCCGGGTGCTGGTCAGTCATGCCTTCGAGACAGTCGGCCAGAGTCGGGTGATCGCCCAGACCATGGCCGTGAACGCCGGGTCTCGGGGCGTGATGGAGGCCGTCGGCATGCGGTACGTGCGCACCTACGTCTCGCAGTACGACGACCCGGTGCCAGGAGCCGACATCGGCGAGGTCGAGTACGAGATGACGCGCGAGATGTGGGGGGCCGGCGGCACTGGCGCCTGACTCGTACGCCGCGGCCTACGACATCTGCCCGATGGCAGGCCCCGGTCTTACGGCGAGGTTCGTGATCACGAAGCACATCCGAACCTACCGAGGAGGCCACCATGCACGGCTTCATCAACAGCCCGGCTCTTGCCAAGCTCGTCGCCCTGCAGATGGTCGACGAGCAGCTCCAGAAGAACCAGCGGCAGCGGCCCCGCAAAGCCGCCCGCACCCCGCTCCGCGCCCGCCTCCTGGCACGCCGTGCCGCGTCCCGACCCGCGACTCTGGCCCAGGGACGCGTGAGCCCCACCGGAAAGCTCGTCGAGGACGTCTAGAGCACGGGTCCTCCGCTGGCCTGAGCGGACAGGGGTGGTTTCGGGACGCTCGCAGAGCGAGCTCCTCAACCACCGGACACGAGCCGGTGGGGGATGGGCGTCGTACACCGCTGGTTGAGGAGGGCCGCTAGGCCCGTCTCGAAACCCAGCTCCACTGACCCGATACGCCCAGCCCGGGTGGGCCCATCGGTCAGCGAGTCGATTTCGGCCTCCCTCGCACGTCATCACGACAGGAGGCCGACCCAGCCGGGTGGCCGCAGAAGCAGGAGGCCACCCATGAGCCCTCACCCGATCGTTCACGCTGAGATCCGTTCCAGCGACCCGGACGCCACCCGCGCGTTCTTCGGCGAGCTGTTCGGCTGGACCTACCCGACCGAAGGCGCCTACCCCGGTTACACGTTCGTCGACACCGGAGTGCCGGACGCCCTCTACACCGCGATCAGCCCGCTCCAGGGTGACTCCGACCTGGTCACGTTCTTCATCGGCGTCGACGACATGGCGGCGAGCATCTCCGAGGCCACGCGACTCGGCGGGAAGGTCGTCCAGGAGCCGGTCACGGTCCCGGGCGTCCAGTTCGCGCTGATCTCCGACCCGCTGGGTCACGTGGTGGGGCTGGCCCAGCAGCTCTGAAACACCCTGGTCGAAAGTCGGACCTCGGCACCGGCGTACCGCGGAACGCCCCGCGGTACGCCGAACTGCCTGGTTCGGTTCAGCATTTCCCGTGAGTCCTTTCCCATGCTCGGTCTCCCGAACGGGCCGAGCGTTCTGGTCGTGCCTCCGCACATCAGCTTTCACCGACCAGAAGGGCTCACCATGAAGAACCGTAGGAATCGCCAGCGCAGACGGGCCGTTGTGGCGGCCGGTGCCGCGGCCGCGTCGTTGACCGCGGCCCTGGCGTTCGCGCCCCCCGCATCGGCCGAGCCGAGTGCCCACTTCGTACACGGCCTCGGTGTCCTCACCGTCTTCGGCGACTCGAGGGGCGACGCCATCACGGTGAGTCGCGACCCGGGCGGCGCGATCGAGATCAACGGCGGGGCGGTGGACATCCATGGCACTCGCGCCACGGTCGCGAACGTCCGCACCATCGTCGCGCTCGGAGGCCGTGGCACCGATCGCATCGCGATCGACGAGGCGAACGGGCCACTCCCGAGTGCGCGCCTTTACGGCGGCGCCGGTGATGACGAGCTCTTCGGCGGATCGAGCAATGACCGGCTGTTCGGTGGCGACGGGAGCGACACGCTGCTCGGGGGCGGTGGCGACGACGTACTGTCCGGCGGGACCGGCAACGATGCTTTGACCGGCGGCATCGGCACCGACCAGTCCTTCGGCAACGCCGGCGACGACCAGCTGATCTGGAACCCCGGCGACGGCAGCGACCTCAACGAGGGCGGCAACGGATCGGACGCCGTCGTGGTGAACGGCGGCGGCGTCGGCGAGAACTTCGCCGCTGCGGCCAACGGCGCCCGCGTGCGCTTCGACCGACTCTCCCCCTTGCCGTTCAGCCTTGACATCGGCACCAGCGAGCGACTCGTGGTGAACGCCAACGGCGGCGACGACTCGTTCGCGGCCTCCGGCGACCTGGCCTCGCTCATCGCGCTCACCGTGGACGGCGGGCCGGGAACGACCGGATCAGCGGCGGCAACGGCAACGACACCCTGAACGGCGGCGCCGGCGACGACGACGTCGACGGCAACCAGGGAAGTGACTCCGCCTTCCTCGGCGACGGCTCCGACACCTTCGTGTGGGACGCCGGCGACGGCAGCGACAAGGTGGAGGGCGGGACCAACGGCGCGTTCAACGGCGCTGCGGACAGGCTGGTGTTCAACGGCGCCGACGGCGCCGAGAGCCTGGACCTGTCGGCCAACGGTTCTCGGGCCAGGCTGGTGCGCGACGTCGGACACGTGACGATGGACCTCAACGGCATCGAGCAGGTCGACACCAACGCCCTGGGAGGGGCCGACACGGTCACCGTGGACGATCTGTCTGCCACCGACGTCACCGAGGTCGGACTCAGCCTTGCCGGCTCTCTCAACCCCAAGGCCGGCGACGGTGCGGACGACCACGTGGTCGTCAACGCGACCGACGCTGCCGACACCGTGCAGCTCACCGGAAGCCAGTCCGATGGCGTCACCGTCTCCGGGCTGCACGCGCTGGTGCGAGTCTTCGGCACCGATGGCTCGTCCGACGCCCTGGCCTTCAACGCGCTGGGTGGCAACGACACCGTCGATGCCACCGGGCTGGCCGCAGGCGTGGTCGGGCTGACCGTCAACGGCGGCGCCGGCACCGACGTCCTCTCCGGCGGCCCCGGCACGGTGCTGATCCAGTAAACGCTGTCCACCGACCCGGACCGTCGCCTCGAGCGGCGGTCCGGGTCTCCGCTCGTTGAGGAGTCCGGCGCCCTCCGCTGGTCGCGGAAGCCGGCGCCCTCCGCTGGTTGAGGAAGCGGGCGCCCTCCCTCCGCCGGTGAGGAATCCGTCGCCCTCCCTCCGCTGGTTGAGGAGGTCGTTCTACGACCGTCACGAAACCAGCGCAACCGTCACGACGTACGCAGCGTGTTTGAGGACCTCAGGTCTCGAGCCCCCGAGCGAGCTCGGCCAGGTGGCTCCACGGGATCTCGTGCACCAGGGCATCGGCATGCCGATGGACCAGGTTCCACCGGTCACCGACGCGCCGGAGGACGAGGGTGACGCGCAGCGACCAGTCCTGGTCCGGCGTACCGCCCACCTCCCCGTGCTGGCGCTCCACGGCGACGAGGACTGCCAGGTCGCCGGAGGCATAGGTCTGATCGACCTCGAGGTGCGCCTCTCCGGCCGTGAAGTAGCGCCTGAACTGCTCCAGTCGTTCCTCACTGGAGTCGAAGCCACGGACGGTCGCCCCGCCCGTCGGCCCCATCAGCGTGTAGTCGTCGCCGTGGTCGAAGAGCGACAGGTAGTGGTCGATGTCGCCCTTGATGAAGGCTCCCGCCGCTTCGTCCATGCGCTGGACAAGGTTGCTCACGTCGGCGTCCGTGATGGCTCGTTCCTCAGGCATCCGCGCATGGTGCCACCGTCGCGGCTACCACGCGACCGAGATTCGCTGCGAGGCCGACGCGTCGAAACGCGTCGGCGCGGTCAGACGGCCTCGGCGTACCAGACCTCGCGGATGCTCTGGTGCATCAGGGCTCGCTGCCGGGCTTGGACCAGGACGCCGCCGATGGCGAGCACCAACAGGAGCAAGGACCAGCCGAAGCTGTTCGAGACGGTGTCGGTGAAGTCGCCTCTGCTGAAGTCGGCGGAGTTCAGTGAACCCACCAGCAGCATGAGGCCACCGGTCACGCCGACAGCACCGGCGATGGAGCCGATGAAGACGAGCATGATCATCGGCACGTTGGCGAACAAGGACACGAGGCCGACGAGGATACCGACGACCAGGCCCACCAGGACGGCCACCCAGTTCCAGGAGATCCCGAAGGCGACGACGATGCCCGAGCCGATCGCGAAACCGGCCGCGCCCATGGCGATGACGATGGCGACGTAGTAGTAGAGGTAGGCGAGGAGCGCGAAGAGCACCGCGAAAACGAGTCCCAGCACCCAGCCGAGCACGGTGCCGAGGAAGTGCTCGTCGGCGAAATCGGCGACGATGCCGGCGCCGAAGGCAAACCCGGCGAAGAAGCCCCAGATGGGGATCACGAGTCGCAGCACGAACTGCCCTGCGACGAGCATGGCGCCCCCGGCGATGATCGCCAGGAGGCCCAGGATGATGTCGGCCATGTCAGCAATGTAGGACGTCCAGGCCCTCGGACCGGGGACGACACGTATCGCGTCGCGCTTCAGCCCGTCATCCGGTTCGCGTGACACGCAGCCCGCAGGCAAGAGCCGCGGTGAGCCACGTCGCCGCCAAGAGGGGACCGCCGAGCTCGACCTACGAGCTCGACCTAGAGCATGATCCCGACGACCGTCGCGAGTGGCACTGCCGCCCACACCCGGCCGAATCCCCGCTCGCGCGCCAGAATCGTCACCGCCAGGACGACGCAACCGAGCAGAAGCACGAGAAGCTCGACCACGAACGCGAAGAACGCCTGGTCCAAGCCCCACCCGTCCTCGACGAGGTTCGTGAGGCTCGCCGCCAAGGCCGCGCCGGCCACGAACCACGCAGCGCGCGAGGCTCCCGGCACCGGGGCCTGATGAGCGACGACGAGCATGCCTGCTCCGATCACGAGCACCACGGCGCTGAAGAACACGACGAAGAACCACTCGTGCTGCTGGCTCGTCTCGTCTTGAGGTGGGTCGGCAACCATCCAGTGGACGATGGGGCACACGCCCACCGCCACGCAGATCGCGACGGCCGCCGCCGATCATCCAGGAGGGCCCACATTGCCGAGACCAACGACGTCGGCACGAGAACATCCTGCACCGAGCCCGTCCCCGAAGACCCGGCTGACATCAGGGCTCGAGGACGTTGGTTCCCGGGCCTCCGATCAGGATGTCCTGGCCCGGGCCACCGATGAGGGTGTCGTTCCCGCCGTTGCCGCACAGCACGTCATTGCCCTTGCGCCCCCTGAGGGTGTCCTTGCCGCCGAGGCCGACGAGGACGTCGGCGCGGGAGGTGCCGATGATCGTGTTGGCCTTGTTGCTGCCGAACTGGGTGGCCAGCTTGCCGTGGCAGGACGGCGTCTTGGTTCCGCGCAGGGCGCGCACCTGGGCGTCGTACGGGCCGGTGCCGGTCGTGCGGCCCACGAGGACCCGGCCCTTCGCGGTGACCCCAGTGGTGATCAGGTCGAAGGAGCCCGCCAGCGTCAGGATGCCGTCGCCGGACCAGCTGGAGTCGAGCTTGCCTCTGGCCGTGAAGCGGGCAACGGCGTTGTGCGTGCTGGGGTTCGGCGGGATGCTGCCGCTGACGACGAGCTTGCCGTCACGCTGCAGGGCGGCCTGGCCCGAGGTCTCGGCAACGCCGGTGTACACGTGCTTGTCGAAGACCTTGTCGGGCTTGCCGCCCTTGGTCAGGCCGGCCACGAGGAGGGCGTTCCGGAACCCGGGGCCGAACTGGTTGAGCCCGGCGACGAACACGGTCCGCTCGTCCGGGCGGAGCAGCACCTGAGGTGACCACAGCGTCGAAGTGGTCACTCCGATCGAGCTGGGGTTGTTCCGGGCCAGCCCATCGCCGCTGAACGCCGCGTCCAGGTTCCCGCCCTTCGTGAGTCGGTAGGCCAGGAGCTGGGAATCGGTCGGGTCGAAGTGGTCCGCGGCGACGAGCACCTTGCCGTCGGTCTGCCCAGCGAGACTCGTCGCCTCGTCGTTCTCATCGGTCGACAGGACCACCTTGCCGCCGGCGCCGTACTGATGGTCCGCTGAGCCGTTGTCCGTGAGCCGCCAGACATCGGCGTTGTGCGCGGCGAAGTCGTTGCCGGCCATGAGCAGCTTGCCGCCGGCGAGTGGCAGCAAGGCATTGACCAGGCGCTGGTTGAAGGTGACATGGCCGGTGTTGGTGCCGCCGTACGCCGAGTCCAGGGTGCCGTTGGCCTTGATCCGCCAGATGGTCGTCGGAGACGTGGTGCCGTTGTCGAGGAACGTACTGACGTAGCTCTTGCCGGTCTTGGGGTCGACGGCGAGGTGGACGTCCTCGTAGTTCGCAGCCAGCAGGAACGGGTAGACCCCGTCACCGCCACCGAAGCTCGAGTCGGGTGTGCCGTTCCGGCGCAGCCGGTAGAGCTCGGCCGCCGGCTCGTCCAGCGTCAGTGTCAGCACCATGGTCTTGCCGCTGGGCAGTACCGACATGTCGGCAAGGAGCTCGCTGTGCGCTGCAGAGTGGAAGGTCTTCACCCCGTTGCCGCTGAACCCGTGGTCGAGCTGGGTGGGTGAGGCGTACGCCGCCGTCGAGATCGCGAGCGTCGCCGCAAGCGGGCCGCGAGCGCGACCCGAGTCTTGGCCAACATTCGCTCAGCGTAGGGGCCGGAAGCGCCCGTCGGGGAGACTTCGGAACACCACGGCGGGCGTATAGTCATGAGCGTTCGTCGCAGCCAGGACCCCGCTGACATACGGTCTGAGCGCGTGAGGGGGCAGCGGTGGAACGAGAAGTGTTGTGGTCACACGAGGCGGTTCTCGCTGCCGACGCGGGCAGCGCCGCGAAGGCCCGAGCATTCGTCGTACAACATCTCGTCGACCACCGGCTCCTCTACCTCGTAGACGAGGTCAGGTTGGTCGCCAGCGAGTTGGCAACCAACGCGGTCTTGCATGCGCAGACCGAGTTCACCGTGCGCGTCGAAGAGCGCCCTGACTCCGTACGGTTGACCGTGCGTGACGGATCGCAGACTGAACCGGCGTTCGCTCTAGGCCTTCCCGAGATGGCGATTTCGGGGCGCGGACTCGTCATCGTCAACCTGATCAGTGACGCCTGGGGCGTGGACGAGGGGCACGGCGGTGACGGCAAGTCGGTGTGGGCCTCGTTCGAGCTGCGACAAGCCGTCCCGTAGCGGCAGCGTTGTGCCGCGAACGCGTCGTACCGCAGCTGAGGCTCAACCCTGGGTGAGTTGGGTCAGGCCACGTCCATGAACGCGAGGACCCGGGCGACCGCCTCGGTCCGGCTCTGCACCCCGAGTCGGAGGAAGACGTTCTCCAGGTGCTTGCGAACAGTCGCCTCCGACAACCCGAGGGCCCTGGCGATCTGGGTGTTGCTCGCTCCCGTCGCGACGCGGCGCAGGACTTCCCACTGGCGCGGTGTCAGGTTCGGTTCGCCTCGGAGCTCCCTGTCGCGGCGGGTGTGCAGCTCGGCCACGTGGGGGCGCGCAAGCGCGAGCATCGCCTTCTCTCGCTCGGAGAAGTCTGGGCTTTCAACACCGCGGAAGAGCAGCAGGCGTCGGTCGGTCCCGGCAAGCGGAGTCATCGGCACAAGCACCTCGTCCTTGACGCCCAGCGCCGCGACCTGCGCACCGAGTGGCGTGTTGGCGTAGGCCCGCGCACTCCAGTCCTCAGCCTGGTGGAGCACGGTGGAGTAGTCACCGGACACGAGGGGGCCGGCACAACCGTCCTCCTCCCAGAACCGCCGCCAGAACATCTGGAGGAACTCGTCCTCCATGCCGACGGTCTCCTCGCGATGCACCCCGTCGTCGGACACGTACAGCAGTCGAATCCGCTGCTCCGCGACGTCCATCAGCTGGAAGGAGATGTCGTCGCAGGGGATGAGCTCGCGCAACCCCTCGAGCACGTCGGCGTAGAAGATGTCGTCGTCGGCAGCCGGCTGGCACCGCTCGAACACGCCCAATAGGTCGCGGACGTCGGTGTCGGTCATGACCCAGTTACTCGTCACGGCACTACCTCCGTTTTCTGCCGGTTCCACCAGGCTAGGGCTGTCGGGCCGCGCTGCACATACGCGCTAACGCGTACGCGCATCGTCCATCGCCGAACGTCGAATTCCGCTCTGCCCCGGTGGCCGCCATCGTCGAATGACCAACCACTTCTGGAGGTCATCATGAGTACGACATCGATCACCCACCGCCCCACCTCGTTCGTCACGGCGGCAGCAGCTGTGCTGGCACTGGCGGCTGGCGGTGTGGCGCTGTCCGCCTCGCACCAGTCGAGCAACCCGACGGAGCAGTCGCCGCACACCCAGGTCCAGCCGACCACGCCCAATGCCCACCACTTCCACCCCACCACCAGCGGCGGTCACGTGATGCTCGGCCAGTAAGGCCGTCCCCTGCCGCCACCGGTGGTTGAGGAAGGCGCGCTCGCGCCTGTCTCGGAAGCATCTCGCCGGCTCAGCCGTGGAGGCGACTCCTGCGACACGAGTTCTGCGCGCGGTGACCCTCCCGCCGTACGGCGGCACCACCTTGTGGGCGAGAACGGTGCTCGCCCACGAGGTCTTCCTCCCACGCTGAAGGCGATGGTCGGCGGGCTGCGCGCGATCCACAGCAACCAGTACGACTACGCCGGCGGCGTCCCCGGTTGGCATCGCCGGCGACACCAGCCGGGTGATCCAGGGAGACGCCAGCGCGTACTCCGAGAGTCGGGACACGCCGCCTGAACCACCCTCCACAGGCAGCGCCCGACCGACCACCCAGCCGGCACTGTCGCGTTCGCTGAGTTCGCCTGCGTCACGTCGCCCAGTTAGACGCAGGGCCGAACCGCGCAACCAACCGGACCGTCGGTAACCGTCTGACTGCGGGATCCCAGGTCACGGCCCGGGCGCGCTCGCGTCAAGCACCCTGCGAAGAGCTCCCGCAAGGACCTCGGTCTCGTGCGCTGTCAGGTGGTCGGCGAACTCACGGTGCACGGCGGCGACGTATGTCGGTGCCGCCTTACGCAACGCCGCCCGACCTGCAGGAGTCAGGGCCGCGAACGCCGACCGACCGTCGTCCGGGTTGGGCTCCCGCGTCACAAGGCCGGCCCGCATCAGCTCGTCGACGACCCGGCTGACCCGTGTGCGGCTCACAGCGGCGACCGAGCCGAGCTGGCCCATGGTGAGCCGCCGATCCGGCGCACTGTTGAGCTCGAGCAGAACGTCGTACCACGTCAAAGGCAGACCATGAGTCTCCTGCAGCTCGCGATCGAAGCGCGGCACCAGCGCGGCGTGCACCTTGAGCAGTGCGCCCCACGTCTCGGCGAGGTCTGTTGGCACGGGTGCAGCCTATCAGGTCTTGTGCGTGCGCACACACTTTGCTATAACTATGTGCGTACGCACGTAACTATCCGAGAAGGAAATATGACCACCTTGCTGCACATCTCCGCCTCCCCCCGCGGCCGACGCTCCGAGTCCCTCGCGATCGCGGCGACGTTCCTCGACCAGTTGCGCGCGACCCACCCCGATGTCACGGTCGAGCACTGGGACCTCTGGGACGGCACCCTGCCCGAGTTCGGGCCGCCAGCGGCGGCCGCCAAGATGGCGATCTTCGCAGGCGCCGACCCCGAGGGCGACGAGGCCACCGCATGGCGCGCCGCACACGACACGTTCAAGCGCTTCGACTCCGCCGACTACTACCTGTTCACCGTGCCCATGTGGAACGCCTCGGTGCCCTACATCCTCAAGCAGCTCATCGACGTCATCAGCCAGCCCGGCATGATCTTCAGCTTCGACCCCGCCACGGGCTACACCGGCCTGCTGGAGAACAAGCGGGTCGCCGTCATCTACACCGGCGCGGTCTACGGCCCCGACCGCGGCCCGGGATTCGGCAACGACTTCCAGCAGCCGTACTTCGAAGACTGGTTGCACTGGGCCGGCGTCGACGACATCCGCAGCATCGCGTTCCGCCCCAACCTGGCCACCACCGACCCAGAGCCCGGACGCCGCGCCGCACACGCCCAAGCCACTGCCATCGCGCGAGGGTTCCTCTCCCCTACCGAGCGTGCCCTGCTGGCGGGGTGACCTCCCGGCAGCCAAGGGCCCCATCAGCGGATCCAGACCTGCGCCCGGCCCGACCGGCAGCGGGTCATTCCGCCGCGTGTGTGCGGTGGCGTCATGTGGCGATCGCGATGGTTGAAGGGTCTGTGGTGAGTCGCAGATGTCCGGTGTGGAGGTTCCACCAGCGCGTCGGCATGTCAGAGCGGTTGGGCCGGTCAGCGAGACCGTCGGGGTGAGGAATGCCCGTCCGGCGGTGAGCGAAGCGACGACGACCGGCACCGAGAACCTGTGCTGGGCGATCGTCTTGGGGTGCGCGATGCGCCGCACGACGACACGGTCGTAGCCAGGGTCCGCATTGGAGCGGACGGTCAGGGCCACGGATCGACCCTCAGGGGAGACGACGACGACGCGGACGTACCTGTCCTTCGACTCGGGCACGCGAAACACCACGCGAAACACTCGGTGGCGCGCACCGGTGTCGCTGACGTAGCGGACGATGCGGTCGGAAACGGTGAGCAGATAGCCACCTCGCGCCCGGGTGAGGAATGTCTGTCCGGATCCCGAGCCCGTCGCCAAAGTTGGTTGCCCAGGGACGTAGATGGGCCCACCTCAGATACCGGTGATGTACGCAGTCGTTTGGGTGGGTCGCCGACCGGGAGGTTCTGCGGCTCGCTCAGGCTGACGGTGGGCGCCTGCGCCGCGGCCTCGAAACTGTCGGTGGCCAACCCCGCACCAGATGCCGTTGCCGCTGTGGGTAAAGCGAGCAATGCTGTTCCGATCATTGCCACGCCACACGACCGGATCGAGACCATCAGTACCCACCCTCGCGGCATCGAGCCAGGTACCTCCCGCACCACCGTCAGACGACACCCATAGCCAAGAAGTTCACTCCTACTCCGGATTCATCATTCCGCCGTCCTCGTCGTGGTTCCTGAGCAACGGAGGGCGCTGACACTCAGCCGCAAGCAGGGTCCTCGACGCCTCGCATCGAGTGGGAGTGACCTGATGGGTGGGACACTCGACCCGATGACCCTCGCCACGGATGGCCCTGAGCCGCAGGCGCGACGAAGGGTGCCTACGCCGTGGGGTGAAGGCGCCGAACGGGTGGACACCACGATCGCGCTGCTGATCGGCTTGTGCGCCGCGTACTGGCTGGCGTTGTGGCCGCTCGTCCCGGCCCTGATCGGGTCGCACCCGTTGCTGCTGGAGATCGTCAGCGGGTCGACCCTGGCCGAGGTGACGGTCGGGGCTCACAGTCGGCTGGGCGAACTGCCGTTGTGGTTCGCTGTGGTGGCCGGTGTGCCAGGCTCGATGATGTTCGACTGGGTCTTCTGGTGGGCAGGTCGGCGGTGGGGTGACCGCGCACTGCACCTGATCCTGGGCCGCGACCCGTCGCCGCGTGGCGTGGCGAGACGCGAGGCGCGTGCCGTCAGGCTCGAGCGGATGGCCGAGCGGTTCGGTCCGGCGGCCGTCGTGCTGGCCTACTACCTCCCGCTGCCGTCGCTGCTGATCTACGTGGCCGCTGGTCTGTCCGGGATGCGCCTGCGCACCTTCCTGGCTCTAGACGTCGTCGGCACGCTGCTCTGGGTCGGCCCGTTTGTCGGCCTGGGATACGCCGTCGGCAAGCCCGCCGTCGACGTGGTTCACCGGATCGACCACTACTCCACGCTCCTGACCCTCGTGGTCATCGTTGTGGTGATCGGCGTCCAGTCTCGGAGAGGTCGTCGCGCAATCACATGATGCGTCCGCAGTTCTCGCAGGGAGCCGAGCTCGACCCAGGGCTTGCCTTCTACAGGGTGCGCGACACCCTCGTTGTCTGGAGACTCGATCGACTGGGCGGATCAGTACGGCTGGACCAGCCTGCGCTCTCGGCACTCCAACTCGTGCTCACGCCGCGGACAGGTAGGTCACTCCGCCGCGACAGCTGTCGCCCATCCACCGCGCACAGAGGGGCGAGGGCTACCAAGTCAGGGGATCCAGCCGAAGGTAGAAGTCTTGGCGTTCTGGGTCGAGTGTTGTTCCGTAGATCTCGGCGAACTCCTGGTCGGCTTGGCGAGCCATCACCTCGTCGGACCAGGTCTCACGTGCGGTGGCGAGGAGCAGGGCGATATCGCCGTAGGGGTCGGCTCTTCCCAGCCGGCCGAGGTCGATCAGCGCCGTCACCTGACTGGTGTTGGGGTCGACGAGGATGTTGGGCAGACAGAGGTCCCCGTGGCACACCACTAGATGGGCGTGCTCTTGGTCGAGACGAGCCGGAAGCTCGGTCTTGATCCGTTGCAGGATCTCTGTGGGTGGGGTGCGCTGCAGTGCCTCCGGGAGAAACTCGACCACGACGCGCTCCTCGGCCACGCTGGCCTCGGCCAGGGTCATCATCTGCGCAAGGCCTCGGTCGAAGGGGCATCTATCGGGAGCGAGACCGTGCAGGATTCGCACCGTGTCGACGACCGCCGGCCACGCCCCTCTGAGGGCTTGGGCGTCGAGGCGACTCACCGGCATACCCGCCACTGCCTGAGTCACCAGACAGGCACCACCATCTGACTCGCGCCAGTCGACCACTGGAGCACTGGGAATGGTCGTCTGATTCAGCCAGACGCCGCGGTCGCGTTCGGCGGCTAATTCCGCCGTCTGGGGGGACGAGACGACCTTGGCGTAGCACTGCTGCCCAGAGTCATAGAAGACCGAGGCACCCGACTCTCCTCCTGCGACGGGCTCCCACTCCCCAGGATCGGGCGCCAGGAACTCCGCAAGAATTGAAGAACTCAGCGGCACGAAATCCATGATGCCGTCGCAGGTCGCGCCACGTCGGCGGCTGCGTCTATCCGCCGGGTACGCTCCATCGAGGCGACGGTTCTCTGCCGTGGTGCTATCGCCTGGGTGCCGAGAGGGCCATGTGTCCGTCCCCTGGTGTTCGGGTCTCCTGATGGCAGAGACTGGACACGATCGGCGAGGAGGAGGCTCGTGTTGTGTTGACGGTGATGACATGGAACGTGGAGAACCTCTTTACCCCAACGCCGGCGCACCAGTCCGCATACGACGCGAAAGTGATCGAGCTCGCGGGTTTTATCCGAACAGCGCCGTGACCAGTTAGCCTCGAGGTGACACGGGGCAGGGGGTGCACCAATGCCACTCGGGCGGGTCATTGCAGAGACGGTGGCCGACCTTCGCGACCGCGTGGAGGTCTCGTGGCACTACGACAGGTGGCATGTGACGGCGAGCTCGTTCGAATCCGCGCTCAACTACGTCGAGACGCGCTTCGACGATGCCGCCGTCATGGCGCGTCGCGATCACGGTCGCCGATGGCCGCGGGTGACTCTCGAGGTATCCACCGATCCGGCGCTGGCGACGAAGGCTCCGCCGCTGATCGAGCTGGCTCACCCGCCGGAGCCAGCTACAACGCTCCAGCCTGTTCCGAATCCGCCAACCGAACCCGTAGAGCCAGAGCCGGTGGCAGCATCGGGCCTTCCGACCGATCTCGAGGCGATCTTCGCCAATCAGAACGACCTGCAGCGACGGTAACTCGCATCGCCCGCGACTTGACCGGCGCCTGCCGAGGTCGCAACAGGCTCGACCGCAAGACTTGGCGAGCCGCCACCTCCCGCAGCGCCGCATCACGGCTCAACCCGACAGACGAGTCGTAGCCGCGACCAGCACTGCGCAAGACGTGCGGCATTCCGCCGTATGCGGACTTGGGCATCCGGCAGGCGCGAGTTGATCGCCCAGTGCCGGCTGCTGCCGATCTGACCACCTGTCACATTGCGCGTCCATGTGGGCGAAGATGATCGGGTGCGGAGCCGTCGGGTCGCCGTTGCCGCCACCGGCCAGCAGGCTCTGGAGGCCGGACTGGCCGTGGCCGAGGACGGCGGCAACGCCGTCGACGCGGCCCTCGCGTCGGCATTCGTAACGCTGGCCACCGAACCGGGTGTCGTCAGCCTGGGCGGTGGTGCCTACGTCGCAGTGTGGCCCGTCGGCGGGGACCCGGTCGTCGTCGATGGCAACGTCGAGATGCCCGGTCGCGGGGGTGACGCGGCCCGATTGGGGCGCGGCATCCGGGAACTGGTCACCGACTATGGCGGAGGCGTGACGATGTTCGTCGGCCCCGGCTCGGTCGCCACTCCCGGCATCGTCCCCGCGTTCGCGGTCGCGGCCGAACGGTACGCCCGGCTGCCCTGGGCACGGTTGGTCGCGCCCGCCGTGCAGGCCGCCCGGAGTTACCCGTTGGGCGCCGCTGCCGCGCGCTACCTCGGCCATGTGACCGACAGCCTCTTTGCCGAGGATGACGAGGCTCGGGACCTGGTCACTGGGCAGGGTGGCTCGGCGCCACGAGCTGGCCGGCGATGCGCGAACGATGCGCTCGCGGACACTCTCGTCCGGCTCGCCGCAGAGGGTCCCGACCTCTTCGCGGACGGCGACGTCGGTCGAGCGCTGGTGGCCGCCATGAGCGAGCAGGGTGGCCTCATCACCGCAGATGATCTGGCTGCCTACGAGCCGGTCGTGCGGCCGGCGCACCGGCTCACCGTGGGCGACTGGGAGATCGCGACCAACCCGCCGCCGTCCGTGGGCGGACCGATGCTGGCTGTGATGCTCGGCGAGCTGGCCCGACGGGCGAACTGGACGTGGGGCGACGCGATCGAGATCCAGCGTCGGGTGCTGGGCTACCGCAGGTCGGTCCACGACCTCTCTCCTGACCTGGAGGCAGACGGTATCGACCTGCTGGCCAGGATCGGCGACCCGGGTCTCAGCGCGCTGTACCGGTCGTCGTCCACGGCCCACGTCTCGGCGGTCGACTCCGACGGCAACGCCTGTGCGGTGACGATGAGCAGTGGTTACAGCGCAGGGATGTGCATCCCCGGCACGGGGATCCTCCTCAACAACACGCTCGGCGAGGTCGAGCTCAACCGGCTGGGTCTGCATGCTCTGCGACCGGGAACCCGGCTGGCGTCCAACATGGCACCGACCACGGCACGCACCCGCAGTGGCGGGAGCCGACCGCTTGCCATCGGCTCTCCCGGCGCGGACCGGATCACCACGGCGCTGATGCTCGTCCTCGGCCAGGGCTGCCTGCACGGTCGCGACCTCCGGCACGCGATCGCGGCCCCCCGCCTCCATCTGCGCCTGCGGGGTGACGGCTTCATGATCGAACACGAGCGTGATGAGGCGATCGCCGCCGCCGTGGCACGGTCGGGGTTGCCTGGTCACGAGTACCCCGAGCCCCACATGTACTTCGGTGGGGTCGGTGCGGCCCTGGAGACTCCGGACGGGCACCTGGTCGCCGCCGGAGACGCCCGACGCGAGGCGGCCACAGGCGTATCGGGCGACCGTGAGTCTTGAGGCATTTGGCGTGCGGGGGCTGCCGCACGACACCTCGCAGCCATCCGCTCATGCGCAATGAGGTGCGTCATGCCGCCGCGTGAGCGGCTGCGTCCCTCGGCCGCCGGCGGACCCATCCAGCATCTGTCTCGCAACCCGATGCTCGCGCGGGACCTGCTCCGGGCAAGATTCCTTCGCGGCACAGCATCAGGGAGCTTGACCCGGTAACCCAGACGCCTAGTCCGGAGGACGGTCAGGCCTCGATCCCTCACACCAGAGATGGACGGAGTATCTGAGGCAGGACTCTGCGAGGTCCAGGGCCGGGCCGAGCCGGTACCAGCAACCGGCTGACCTGACCGAATCGCGCTGACTCGATAACGTGCAACGCATGCGCATCAAACTCGAGAACGTCGGTATCGCCGTCCGCGACCTCGAAGCGACGATCGCCTTCTTCACCGACCTCGGGCTTACCGTCCTCGGCCGTGACACGGTCAGCGGAGAGTGGACCGACACAGCCGTCGGCCTCGACGGCAACCACGCCAACATTGCCATGCTGCAGACGCCCGACGGCAACGGTCGCCTCGAGCTCTTCGAGTACGTCCACCCCGACGCGATCGAGACGGAGCCCACCCGACCTAACGAGATCGGCATGCACCGCGTGGCCTTCTCGGTCGACGACATCGACGAGGCCCTCGAGATCGCCGCGAGGCACGACTGCCACCCGCTGCGCGGCGTGGCGACGTATGGGGACATGTACAAGCTCACCTACGTCCGCGGCCCCAGCGGCATCCTCATCATGCTTGCCGAGGAGCTGAAGAGCTGACCCGGGGTCGATCCTTATCGAGCGCCGGGAAGGGCACGGCAGTCTTGGACGGTGTGGAAAGGATGCGTCACTCCGCCGTGACAGCGGCCGAGTCAAACCGCCGCCTCTGCGGCTGTCGGTGGGCGATGCTCAGCCAGGGCGGTGGCTAGGTCGGGCGAGCTGCCAGACGCCCGGTCTGGTCTTCGTCATCAGCCCTTGATCGATGAGTGCTACCCGCGCCCGCCTAGCCGCATACCGCCACCGCAGTTCGCCCTCGGGGGTTGTCTCGCTGTCCTCGGGCAGCAGCCGGTCCTCAGCCAGGAGCTCCAACTCCAGGAACAACTCGTCGGCCTCGAGTTCGCCACCGGCCCGCTCAAGCACGGTGATGATGAGCGGCTTGAACACGTCGGGGGGAGTCCAGCGCCGAGTCACCAGCTTCCCCGGGGCTGCAGACGAGCGTCCGCGTGTAGCCGGTCGCTTCTTGGGCTTTGCCGGTGACTTGGTGGCCTTCTTCGGCATCGAGGGCGGCTGGCCGTGTACACACTGGGACATCGGCAGCTCACACAACTCGCAGTAGTCAGCGGACGCACTCATTGGCATCAACCTAACCAGCTGCGAGCCGCCGCTGCGAACGCGATCCTCACAGTCATTCCGCCGCTTTAACCGCTGACACCTCGTTGATGCCGCTCCCATGGGGCGGGCCGATTCCCAGACTTCGACGTCAAGTGCCAACTCCGACACGAGCCACACCACTACACGCCCGTGGGGCGCTTTTGTTGTCCGCGGCACTCTTGCGCCGGATGGCGCGAAGCGCAGAATTGGCCCGCCACTCACTTGGGTAAGCGTCTTGATGCACGACTGCACAGCGACTCGTCCTGAGTGTCGCCGTGCTCAACTGGGCCTATCGCCAGCCCGGCACGGAGGTTCACACCTGAAGGTGATCAGCCAGTTCGAGATGCATGGTCTCGCTGCCGGGCACAACGGTACTCACACGGCACTCGTGCCCGCTACCCGTCTGTGCGCATGGCATCAATCCGCCGCGTATGGATCAACAGCTGGTCCCGACGCCTAGCACCCCTGGCTCAACGGCGGCGCCGGAGGCGTGGCCGAGGGTTCGGCCGCGATGCAGGACCAGGTGGTTTCGAGGCGGTCGCAGAGCGACCTCCTCGACCACCGGAACGCGTCTCGGGACTCACTAGTTTCGAGGCGGTTGCAGAGCGACCTCCTCGACCACCGGGCGGGCCCTCTTCTCCTTCAGCTGGAGGTGGGGGCGAGCTTGTGCTGCTCGTCCTGGTTCGTGGCGGGGTGATGACCGATCCGGACGGCCGCCGCGGGGACGCGCCGGCCGGCGAGCGACGCGAGGCCGGAGCCCGCGGCGCAGACGGCCAGCAGGGGGAGCCAGGTCGTGGCCGCGCCGAGCGCGAGCAGGCCCGACAGGATCACGGGTGCGGTGGCGCCGACGCTGCTGCCCGAGAGCTGGAAGAGCGCCAGGTAGCGACCGCGAAGCTCGGCGGGCGCGGCCTCGGCCGCCAGCGCGGAGCTGACCGGCCAGCCGATCGTCTCGCCGAACGTATAGACAGCCACGCCGAGCATCAGGATCCCGATCGCGACTGCCCCGCTCGCGAGGCTCGCCCCGAGCAGTACGACGTACCCGGCGGCGTACCCGAGGTGGCTGGCCGCCATGACCCGGCTGCGCACCCTCCCGTCGAGTCGGCGGACGGCGGCGTTCTGGCCGAACCCGATCAGCAGGGTGTTCACGGTGAACGCCGCGCCTGCGACCCAGCCGGGCATCCCGAGGACGACCGCCGCGTAGACGGGGATGGCGACGGTGAGCACGTTGCCCGAGAAGACGAAGGTCATCCAGTGCGCGACGACGATCCAGTACTGGCGGTCACGCAGGACGGCCGCCCACGACTGCGGGACCGGCGCGGGTGCGCCGGCGTCCGGGATCGGGCGGGGAACCTGTCGCATCAGCGGCACTGCACCGAGGAACGACGCCGCGGTCAGCACGATCAAGGCCGTGTACGCCGCATGCGTGCCGACGGCGAGGGCGGCACCGGCGACGAGCCCGCCAGCAGCCTGCCCGAGGTTCCGGATGCCACCGATGCGGCCGAACCAGCGCTCACGCTCGCCGGGACCGGCGATCGCGCTCAGGGCCACCCCGAACGTCCCGAAGAACACGCCGCGCCCGGAGCTCGCGACCCAGGCGCAGGCCACCACGCCCCAGAAGGAGTGCAGGACGAGGTATCCGGCCACGCCGACCGTCTGGGCGACGTTGGCGACCATCAGGACCGGTTTGGGCCCCACCTCGTCGACGATCCGGCCCGACCACAGGCCCACCGGGAGCGCGAGGAGACCGGCGACGGTGAGCGCCGTACCGATCTCCGGCAGGCCGAGGTGCGTGGTCGCCAACAGGAAGATGAACGTGGCGGGTTGGAACACGCCGGCCGCCACGGAGTCGATCGCCATCGCGGCGACGAACGAGCGGTGCCGGTCCGAGGTGCGGGATGTGGTGGTCATGAGGATGCCTCCGGGCGCGAGGCCCGGGCCGCCGCCGAGTCGGCGGCCCGGGTGCCCCTCAGCGCCGTACCTCGTAGATGTGGTTGAACGGTGTCTCGGCGACGCGGCGGAACGACGTGAAGCCGGCCTCCTCGACGACCTGACGGATGGCCCGCCCACCGGCCTGGGCGCCCAGGGTGTGGGAGCCGCCCTGCGAGACCGCGTTGGGGACACAGAGAAACGTGCTGAACCCGTAGAACACCCGGCCGACCGGGTTGAGGTTCCCGTCGACGGTGTCGGCTGCAGCCGGCTCTACGATCAGCCAGGTGCCGTCGTCGGCGAGCTGGTCGCGGATGTGGCTCGCGGCGGCGACCGGGTCCCCCATGTCGTGCAGGCAGTCGAACGTCGTCACCAGGTCATAGGGTCCGTCGGCGAACATCGTCGCACCGGCCACCTCGAACTCCACGCGTCCGTCCAGGCCGCGCTCGGCGGCGCTCTTGCGCGCCAGCTCGATGGAGTGGGTGTGGTAGTCCGATCCGGTGAAGGTGCTGTTCGGGAAGGCCTGCGCCATCAAGGTTGTCGACGCGCCGAGACCGCAGCCCACGTCGGCCACCGTGGCGCCGGCCTCGAGCCTGGCAACGACGCCGTCCAATGCGGGGAGCCACTCGGCGACGAGGTGCGCGGAGTAGCCGGGGCGGAAGAACCGCTCGCATCCGACGAACACGTCCTCGTCGTGCTCGTGCCAGCCGACGCCCTCGCCGGTGCGGAAGGCGTCGGCCAACCGGGGGAGGGCGTGCATCGCGCCGATCGCGAGCTGGAAGGCGCCCGGCAGGAACACCGGTCCGTCCGGGTTCGTCAGCGCGAAAGCCTGCTCGACGGTCAGGCGGTAGGTGCCGGTTGTGGCGTCGTACTCGACGTAGCCGCCGGCAGCCTGGCCGCGCAGCCATTCCTCGACGTACCGAGGAGCGGTGCCGGTGTTCGCGGCGAGTACGTCGGGCGTCTGTGGTCCCTCGGCCAGCGCGGCGTAGAGGCCGAGCTGGTCGCCAAGGACCACTCCGCCGGCCGCCACCGCGGCTCCGAGATCTCCGACGAACCTGTTCAAGAACTCGTGGAACTTCTCTTCGTCCATGGGTGCTTCCTCCTCGGTCAGCAGGCAGGAGCGCCTGACCAAGCAGTTCTATGGACGGTGCGGGGTTCCCCGCCTCGGTGTCGGATACCGAGTTCAGGCCGAGGGGATACCGAGATCGTGATCTGGTCCGGCGAAAGCGCGGAACGCGTCGGCCGCGTGTCGTCGGGACGTCACCTCGAGCTTGGCCAGCACGGCGGCGACATGGGTGTCGACGGTGCGTCGTGACAGGACCAGTTGGTCGGCGATCTCGGCGTTTGTGAGGCCGTCGGCGACCAGCGCGAGCACGGCCAGCTGACGATCGGTGAGCCCGCTCGGGTTGCTACGCGTGCGGGCCATCGGCCCCCGCGGCACGGAGGTGGCGCCCTCGTCGCGGAGCTGTCGGCGTACTCGCTGGGCGAGCCCGACGGCGCCCAGCTGGTCCAGCATCTCCAGCGCGCGCAGCCGTGTCGCTTCGTCGGGCGCCTCGGCCAGCGCCTGGGCCTCCTCGTAGGGGCGTCCCAGCGCGCGCCAGCGGTCTGCGGCCTCCTGCCATCGACCGGCGGCCTGCACCGCGAACGGCGAGTCCGTCTGCTCCTGCAGGCGGTCGAGCTCGTCGTCAGGTCGCGGGTGACCGGCGGCGCGCAGACGGTAGGCGAGCTCCGCCTGGAGCCAGCGGTCACCGAGCCGCTCGGCCTCGCGGTAGACCGAGACCGTCCGCGGGATCGGGGGCACCGACCCGGTGAGGTACGACGCCTCGAGGGCGGCAGCGGCCACCGGTCCCCGGCGCTGGAGCTCGTCGGCGCGCTCGGCCACCAGCCAGGCCCCCTGCACCATCTCGAACGGGCTCTCCGACGCCGTCCGGGCGGCGACCAGAGCCTGGACCACGAGCGTCACGCCGCGACTCGCATGCGCGGTCGCCGGGACGGTGGCTGCCAGATCCGCTGCCCGACGCCACTCACAGTTGGCCATCGCGATCCGGGACAGGATGGCGGTCAGGTGCGTCTCGTAGGTCTGATGCTCAGCCTCCACCGCCAGCGCCAGCCCCTCGGCCGCGACCGCCTCGGCTGCCGTGATGGCGTGCCGCGTCACCAACACCCAGGACAGGTTGACGTAGCCGCGGCAGGCCGTGTCGGCGTCCCCGATCGAGAGTGCGAGCTCGATCGATGTACGCAGCTCGGGCTCACCGTCGTTGCTCGTGCCCCGCAGACTGGTCCCGACGTTGTTGAGCGCGTTGGACAGCGTCCGTTGATCGCCGGCCTCGGTGGCAAACGCGACAGCCTGCCGACCCAGGTCGATGGCCGTTCGGTATTCGTCGCGCACCATCGCGAGCTGCGACCGGTGGGCCAGAGCGACCGCCTGGGCACCGGCGCGACCGTCACCCGTCGCCCGGCTCACGGCCTCGTCGGCGGACTCGAGGGCGAGTGCCGGCTGGCCCGCGACCCACGCGAGCCGGCTCAACCAGCACAGGCTGCCGACCAACCGCACGACGTCCGGGTCAGTACGCCGTAGGTCGACGGCGCGCTCGGCCGCGATCACCCCCGTGGTGTCACCGCCGAAGTACAACTCGATGGCCAGCTCATCCCACAGGTCCGCGCGGTCCTGCACGGCGGTCATTGCTTCGTGCTCGAGCACGGTGCGGTAGTGGGAGATCGCTTCACGGTGGGATCCCGAAGCGGCCGCCTCGCGCGCGGCACGCGGGCCTTCGCGGACCACCGTGTCGACGTCTCCGCAGGCCACGGCGTGGTGCACGAGGCGGCCCGGGTCCGCGTCGCCGAGCGCGACGAGCGCGTCCAGGACCCTGCGATGGAGGACCAGCTGCCGCGCCCCGGGCACGGCCCCGAGCACCGCCATCCGGGTGAGCTCATGGCGGAACGCCACATCGGCGTTGACCACGGCCAGCAGTCCCGACTCCTCGGCCGCGGCCAGGCGGTCCCAGGCGCCGTCCACGAGCGCCTGCGCGAGCCCGGGCTCGACGGACCCGGGCACGACCGCGAGCTGCTCGACCAGGTCACGGGTGTCCTCCGAGAGACGGGCGAGACGCTCGACCGCCGCCCCCATCACCGACCGCGGCGTGGTCGTTGGACTCGCCAGGATCTCGGTGACCAGATAGGGGTTGCCCGTCGTGAGATGGAAGACCTCATCGGTGTCCACGTGGTGCCCCTCGCACAGCGTGCGGACCGCGTCGGGCGACAACGGCGACAACTCGAGGGTGGTCGTGCTCGTGGAGGCGGCTGCCACCAGGGCGCTGAGTCCCGCCGGTGCGGTCTCGTCGTCCCGGAACGTCACGACGAGGAGGGCATGGAGTGAAGGGATCCGGCGCGCGGCGTACCGGAGTACGTCGAGGGTGCCCTCGTCGGCCCAGTGCAGGTCCTCGACGACCAGCACCGTGGTGGGACCGCTGTCGAGCGCCACGACGAGCGCCGACATGACCAGGTCGCGGTCGCCTGCCTGCACCGCGGAACGGAACTCCGGGCCGAGGTTCGCGGCGATGTCCTTCATCGGCCCCAATGCACGGGGTGTGGACAAGGCGTCGCAGTACCCGGTGAGGACCCGAACGCCCGCGGGCACCCACGAGGGGAAGGCCCGCACCAAAGACGTCTTGCCGACGCCCGCCTCGCCGGAGACGAGGACGACGGAGCCGTGGCCCTGGTCGGCTGCGCGCGCCGCGGCAGCCAGGACGCGCATCTGATCGCTCCGCTCCAGGAGCCGGCCGTTCATCCCCTCACCACGAACCCAGCATCACGGTCGCGGAGCGTTTCAGGAAATGCCAAAAGGATCCGGGTCGTTCCCGTCAGGAGTCCATCGGTGTCATCGAGGGCATCGAGTCGTGACCAGGAAGGGTGAGACCGGGGAGTGCGTCCGGGGCGACGAGCACGAGCACACCGAGCGAAAACAGGATGACCGTCGTTCCGTACGTCGCCACTCGGCGCCATGGAAGGGTCTTCTCGAACGCGATGATCCCGGCGACGACTGCCATCCAGGTCACGCTCATGACGCCCAACGCGAAGAGGGACGCCATCAGAGCCCAGCAGCAGCCGACGCACCAGGCGCCATTGCCGACTCCCATGCGAAACGCACCCGACAAGCCATCGCGCCATGACCCGAGAAGAGTGCCGAGCGGGCTGCGGCACTTGCCCAGGCACACGTTCTTGAGGGGTGTCAGCTCGTAGACAGCCGCCGCGATCAGGGTGGAACCGGCGACGACACGCCCGGCGTTGTCCCACGCCAGGCTGTCCCCTGCGACCCGGCTCGCGGCCACCGCGATCGTGAAGGCGATGACTCCGGCGCCGGCCCACGTGGCGAGGTAGCCGGCGGTGAACACCGGCGGCTGAATCCGCGTCTTACTCATCCGCGCGTACAGCGCGACCGTCGGAGCGACCGACGGGAACATCATCGCCGCCATCATCACGACCCAGACCCCGATGAACCAGCCGAACGTCCCGAGCCCGCTCCAGGGCCCGTTGTCCATGCCCCGCATCTGCCCGACCGTCCACCACCATCCGGCCGCGGCGAGCGCGAAGAGGACGGCGACCAGACCGAGCTGCGTGCGGGTGGCCGCGTAGGCGGGACGAAGACCTGAGCCGGTGGCCGACTCGACGTCGGTCATTCCGTCAGGCGGCCCACGAGAAGTTCGAGCTCGACAGGCCCGTCTTCCCTTCGTACTCGATGCCGAAGGCGCTGATCCGTGAGCGCTTCGCCTCGGCCATCGTCAGATTCGATCCGACGGGGTGGAACATGCCGGAGAATTTGACCGGCTCGCCGGTCTCCACACCGAACGGCACGACGTCCTCGACCTGGAAGTCGATCACATCGTCGACGCGGACGCTGTGGAGCAGCCCGTCGTCCTCGATATCGATCCTCGCGCGCTGTGCGCCCAGCATCTCGCCGATCAGTGGGGCGAGCCCTGCCATCGGCCCACCGAGCTGGCCACTGAAGACCTGGACGAGCTTGTCGAACTGCTCGTCCGTGGCGCCCTCGTCGATGAACACGCCGACCCGCCAGTTGCCCTCCGTCATCACCTTGGGCGTATCGGCGATGAGGACCAGCTTCCGCCCGGCGATGTCCGTGCTGTCGACCGTTCCCTCAGTGATGTTGAAGGCAAGAGTCACGCGACAGAAGTCGTACGTCGCCCCATGGTCGAAGGACAGGTTGCACGGGCACATGAGCTCGCACGAGCAGGTTTCGCTGTAGCTACCGGCCAGATTCCACGCCATTGAACTCCCCCTTGCCTCGGCCGACAGTCTCCCGCCCGCCCGAGGGCGCGTCAACGGGCCGAGACAGCCACGACCCTCGTCCGTGCTTGGGCACTCTTCACATGGCTGAGTGGTCGTGCGTCATGTCGCCGGGCTCCCCGCCCATCATGGACAGCATCTCCCGGCCACCGGTTCGGTAGAAGCGGACCAGCAACAGCGCCGTCAGCGCAAGGGCGATGATGTTCAGGATCGTCGTGTAGTTCCAGGTGATGCCCTGCTCCACGACCTGCGCCTGACTGGCGTCGGGGATGAGACCGAGGCCGCCGAAGAGGAGCTCGACGATGTAGCCACCGAGCACCATCGTCACGTAGAAGCCCCCGAGCAGGGTGAGCATCATCCGGGTGCCGTAGTACTTCCGGTAGATGATCAGGATCGGGACGATGATCAGGTCGGCGAACAGGAACGACACGACGCCGCCGAAGCTGATGCCGCCGCTGTAGAGCACCGCCGCGAGCGGGACGTTCCCGATCGAGCAGACGAAGCTCAGGATCGCGATGATCGGGCCGACCAGTGGGCCCCACACCTTCGACCAGGTGGCGTGGTCGGTCAGGAACAGCGTCTGCCAGAACGAGTCCGGCACCCAGGCGGCCACGGCACCGGCGATCAGCATGCCGATGACGATGTCGCGGATCACGGCTGCCCACTCCATGACGAAGATGTGGCTGACCGACGTCAGACCGTTGCCGCTGAACAAACGCTGGGCGAAGCTGCCCTCACCCCGGACCGACATGTCCATGGCGGCGTGGCCCTCCATCGAGCCCGCGAGGCCCTTCGCGGCCTGCTCTCGCGCCGCGTCGATCAGCTTCGCGCGGACGAAGAGCCGGAAGAACACGGCCATCAGGACGATGATGATCGGACCGCCGACGAACTCCGCGAGCGTGAACTGCCAACCGAGCAGCAGCGCCAGGATGATGCCCAGCTCGATGACCAGGTTGGTGCTCGCGATCTCGAAGACGATCGCCGCGACGAAGCTAGACCCTTTGCGGAACAGCGAGCGCGCCATCGCCACGGCGGCGTACGAGCACGACGAGCTGGCGATGCCCAGCCCGGTGGCCTTGGCGAGTGTCGCCGGCCGATCGTCGCCGAGCATGCGCGTGATGGTCTCGCGGCGTACGACGGCCTGGACGATCGCCGACAGCGTGAACCCGAGGATCAACGACCACGTGATCTGCCAGGTCATCGACCCGGCCATCTTGAGTGCGTCGCCGAGGGCGGAGAGGACGGACGTGATCAGCTCGCTCCCTTCTCGGTGAAAGTCAACCAGCAGACGGGCGCCACGGCACAAGACCATGCCGGGTCCGGTTGGATGTCGTCCCAAGCACGAGCCGAGAGGGGGAGACGTGACCGGGCAGCACCGAGTGCTCGTGGTCGGACTCGGCACGATCGCGCAGACGCACCTGAAGGTCCTCGGTCAACGACCAGACGTGGTGGTGGTCGGCGGAGTCGACCCGGTCGCAGACGCCGGCGATGTCCCGGCGTACCGGACCTTGGACGACGCCCTCGCAGCCGACCTGGCGCCGACTCTCGTGGTGGTGGCGACGCCGACCGAGACGCACGTGCGGATCGTCCGCGAGGTGGTCGAGCGCACGGACGCCCTCGTGCTGTCCGAGAAGCCGCTGGCCACGACGCAGGCTGAGATCGGCACTCTCGCCGACATCGCCGAGCGGGTACGAGTCGCCCACCACTTCGCGTTCTCGCCGGAGGTCGAGTGGGCGCGCCGGTACACACTCGCCGCGGGCTGGAGCCGGCCGGGCCGCGTGCTGAGCATCTTCAACGACGCCTACGCCGGCTTGGGAGACGCACGTCTTGCGAGCTATGTCTCCAGCTGGGTCGACTCGGCGCCCAACCAGCTGAGCCTGCTGGCGCCGTTCATCGGGTCGTGCGAAGTGGTGCGCCACGCGGACCAGCGCGAGCGCGCCGTCACCGTGCTCGACCACGAGTGCGGCCGCATCGTGCTCTCGTCGAACTGGCTGGCCGCCGACACGTCCAAGCAGACGACCCTCGAGTACACCGACGGCCGGCAGGTGCGGATGGACCACACGTCCCTCACCGCAACGGTTCTCGAGGGCGACGTCGTCACCCAGCACGTCGGGTACGCCGGCACCGCCGGCCGCAAGGAAGCGCACTACCGAGGCCTGTACAACGTGCTCCTGTCCGACCCGTCGGACACGCGGCTCGGAGTACCGCTCGCCGCCGAGATCGCGCGACTGTTCGAGGCAGCCGGTGCTGCTCCTGCCGCCGAGGTCGGCTGGTCCTCGATCGAGGCGCCCTGACCTCTGCGCCGATCAGCGGAACTGAGCGCCCGACCTCGGCACGCCACCCAGACCGGCGAGCCTACGGCGCATGGCGAGCTCGTCGCGCATGCGGTAGGGCAGGGGGTGGCCCGCGGACGTGAGCCCGGCGGCGTACGCCTCGAGGGCCGACAACAACGTGGCCTGAGCCATCGTCCACTCGTTGACCTGGCGACCCGGACCACGCTCCTGCGCCACCAGCTGCCGGGCGGCCCGGAGCTCTGCCAAGAGCTGATCGAGCGGCACGGATGTAGCGGACTCCGTGGACTCCATCTTGCCCCCGCTCTTGCGGCTCGTTGCCTGTGAGGTTTCAACGACGCCCGGAACGGCGTCCGCGAACCGGCACATCGCAAGTCTTGGCGCTCACCCTACCGCCGCGCGGAGACCGCCGACCTGCTCAATCCGAGATGAGGTCGAGATGAGGACGGTCAGATGGTGATCGCGACCTTGCCTCGCACCTGGCCGGTCTCGAGCAACCGCATGGCCTCGGGAGCGTCTTCGAGCGGGAAGCTGCGGTCGAGGGTCGGGGTGATCTCGCCACTCTCGATCAGGGTGGTGAGCCGCTCGTAGTCGGTCGCGCGTTCCTTGGACGCGAGCAGCGTGAGGCGCTGGCGCCGGAACGCCGAGAGCAGCATGCCGCGCAGCTGCCTTCCCATCCCCGTCACACTCCCGGCGTTCTCGCCGCCGACGAACACGACGGTCCCACGGGGCTCGAGGGCTCGCCGCAATCTCTTCAAGGAGGGGTTGCCGGCGATGTCGAGGATGACGTCGTAGCGCCGGGTGCCGTCGGCGAAGTCCTCGCGGGAGTAGTCGATGACGTGGTCCGCGCCCAGCGAGGACACGAGGTCGAGCTTCGCGGTGCTGCATGCGCCGGTGACTTCGGCACCGAGGGCCTTGGCGATCTGGACGGCATACGTGCCCACACCGCCCGAGGCGCCGAGCACCAGCACGGACTGGCCGGGCTCGACCCGCCCGACGTCCTGGGCAGCGCGCAGCGCCGTGGCGGCCGACACGGGTACGACGGCAGCCTGCGCGAAGGTCAAGGTCGCCGGTTTGCGGGCGAGCTTGCCCTCCTTCGCCACGGCGTACTCGGCGAATGACCCCGGGGCGACTCCGTAGACCTCGTCGCCGACGGCGAACCGCGTCACCGCGGAGCCGACCTCCGCGACGGTCCCGGCGACGTCACGGCCGGACACGGGGTTCTTCGGCTTGCGGAGTCCGAATCCGAGTCGCATCGCGTACGGCTTGCCGGTCATCAGGTGCTCGGTGCCCCGGTCGAGTCCGGCCGCGTGCACCTGGACGAGGACCTCGTTCGCAGCGATCGCGGGCCGCGCGACTCGCGTGACCTCCAGGACCTCCGAGCTCCCGTAGCGGCTCTGCGTGATGGCCCGCATGGTGGCCGTGGAGGTGGATCCGGTCGTGGTCGTCATGGTGAGGGCCGTCCTGGTAGTGGCGTCGTCGTACTTAGTACGAATAAGATATCGTACAAAGTACGAATACGCCAGAGTGCGAGAGCGGACGGAGGGTGGCGGATGGCCGAGAGCGCCGAGAAGTCAGAGGGTGCCGGCGGCCTGCGACGGGGGCGGCTCTCGCGCGAGCGTGTGCTGCAGGCGGCGTTGGCCGTGGCGGACGCCGGCGGGTTGGCGTCGCTCACGATCCGCTCGCTCGCCACAGAGCTGGGCGCCAAGCCGATGTCGGTCTACTACCACGTCGCGAGCAAGAGCGAGATCCTCGACGCCCTCGTCGACACCGTCTTCGGCGAGATCGAGCTCCCGAACCCCGGCGGTGACTGGCGCCCCGAGATGGAACGACGAGCTCATTCGACCCGCGAGGTGCTCGCCCGGCACCGGTGGGCGATCGGGCTGCTGGAGTCGCGGACGACCCCCGGCCCGGCCAACCTCCGTCATCACGACACGGTGATCGCCACCCTCCGCCGAGCCGGGTTCTCGCCCGAGCTGACGGCGCACGCCTACGCGCTGTTGGACAGCTACGTCTACGGCTTCGCCATGCAAGAGGCCGCTCTCCCGTTCGAAGGACCGGGGAGCGCCGGCGATGTCGCGGAACCGATCATGGAGCTGATGGCGGCCGGCGAGTACCCGTCGCTCGTGGACATGGCGACGTCGTACTACTTACAGCCTGGCTACGACTTCGCCGACGAGTTCCGGTTCGGGCTCGACCTCATCCTCGACGGTATCGAGAAACGGCTCGCCGGGGTGTGAGCGACCCGGGGCTAGCCTGCGGGGGTGTCGATCAGCTGGTCCCAAGCCCTCGCCTGGCGGATGCGTCGGCACCTGCTCGAGCCCGTCGGCAGCGAGCCGGTCGCCGGCGTGGTCCGCCGCCTCGGGGCGATCCCGACGATGGACGAAGCGGCAGCGGAGCTCGCGGTGCGCACCCGGCGTCAGCGCTCCCGCCCTGGTGAGGTCGCCCGAGCGCTGGCCGAGGGTCGGATCGTCAAGACCTACTCCTTCCGCGGGGCCGTGCACTTGATGACGCCCGAGGACGGCGGCGCCTACCTCGCCCTCCGGGCCGCCGGCCGCCAGTGGGAGCTGCGGAGCTGGCAGGAGTACTACGAGCTCGCGCCGTCGGACTGGCCCGGGCTGCGGGAGGCAGTTCGCGAGGCACTTTCGGGCGGGCCGCTGACCCTGGCCGAGCTCGGAGCATCGGTGACGCGCAAGGCGGCGTACCGGCACCTGCGCCCCGTTTTCGACGACGGCGCCGGCACGCTGATCAAGCCGTTGTGCTGGCAGGGCGACATGTCGTTCGGGCCATCGCGCGACGGGCGGGCGACCTTCCAGCGGCTGGACGACAACCCGCGCTGGGCCGGCGTCTGGGACCTTGACGAAGCGGGACCGCATGCGATCGCGTCGTACTTCCGCGCGTACGGGCCGGCGACGCACGACCACATCCACCACTGGCTCGGGGAGGGACTCAGCGCCGGCCGTAAGCGCCTGCAGTCCTGGGTCGACGGGCTGGAACACCGACTGGTGGCGGTCGACGTCGATGGGGAGCCGGCCTATGTCCTGGGCGAGGACGTCGACGAGCTGTTGACGACGCAGGCCACAGACTCCTTGCGACTCCTGCCGGGGCACGACCAGTGGGTGATGGGTCCGGGCACGAAGGACGTGCACGTCGTGCCGCCCGCTCGCCGTACGCCGGTCACCCGCAAGGCGAACCTCGTGGTCGCGGGCGGTGTCGTGACCGGCACGTGGTCGACTCGAGGTGAGGAGGTCGTGGTGACGTGGTTCTCGGAGAACGGGAAGCCGCCTCGAAAGGCCTTGGAGAAGGAATGCTCCCGACTGGCCACCATCCTGGGGCGACCTCTCCAGGTGGCGGTCGAGGTCGAGTAGCAGCCGCAGCGACCGATGGCGCGCGGCTCGGTTGACGGTGATCTGCGCCGCGCTGACACTGAGGGTGTGCGCATTCGGACCGCGCTCGTCGCCCCCTTGCTCGCCCTGGGCATGTTCATCAGCGGGTGTGGCTCGTCCGAAGACGCCACCGGGGACGTGAGCGACGCGAGCACGGGATCGATGGCGTCCGACGACTCGGGTTCGCCGCCTCCCGAGGAGACGGCCCAGGAGTGTGACGCCGATTGCCGAGCCGAGCGGCGAGCCCAGCGATGCAGGACCTTCCTGTCGGGGGTCACGCTGAGGTACGACATCACGGCCGAGCCCGCGGACGCCGGGCGCGAGGTCGGGTTGCACATGACGCTCGTGAATCGGACCGGGACTCGGCTCGCAGGCTCCACTGCCGGCATCCTGCGGGTGTCACCCGGACCGCCGTCGAACCGGATCAGCTGGGGAGGTTCGAGCGCGGACGAGGTGTACCAGAAGCCTGGAACCGCGTCACGACGAGAGGTCTGGCACGAGCGCCAGCCCCCGGGGTGGCATCCCGTCGGCGATCGGGTGACGTCGTTCGACTTCTCCACCTACGCCTACGCGCCCGGTCATGGGACGGTCGCGTGTTTCATGCCCGCCGCCGTCAGGGCTCCGCGCGGTCTCGTCGTGGGACATCCCTCCGGACGCTGGATGCAGCAGTCGCATCGCTAACGGCCCGGGTCCTGGACGAGCCTGTAGTCGAGCCGGTCTCGCGCCCGCGCAGGAGACGGCCGAGAGGGAGCAGACCAAGGTGCAGGCACTCCTCCACGTGACTTACGAAGCCCAGGTGACGGCGGGCAAGAAGCAGTACTGGGAGGCGTTCGGCTTGACGCAGGACCAAGCCGACGCACTCTGTGAGACGTGTCAACGTGCGCCGCGGCTGACTCGCCGTGTGCGCGGACTCGCCGCATTGCCGATGAAGGGGGATACTGGAGGTGATGACACCCCCACCACGGGCGCGGCGGCACCTGGCCAGTAGCCCGTTCAAGCCGGATCCTGAGCCCACGATCGAGCAGTTCGAGGTCGACGACATGGTCTCCCACGATGCCTATGGGATGGGTCGGGTCATCCAGGTGGAAGAGGCCGCGGTCACCGTCGATTTCCGTTCCCAGACGGTTCGCATCCCGAGCCCGTTCCACAAGATGTCGCGGCTGTAACCGAGCAGACCGGCTTCTCACGAGACCGGTGCGAGACCCCGGTGATCGTGCTCGACGTCCGGCCACGGAGTAGTGCGCGCCCAGGCCAAACCGTCCGCGACGGCTGCTCCGATCTCGTCGCCCGTTGCCCGGACGGCATCGAGATCTCGGACCATCGCCTCGGCGTCCGGTACGCCGGCTTGACGTAGGAAGTCATCGAGGCCGCCCAGGTAGTTCTTCAACCAGCCGACCGGGTCGGCCGGCATGTCGGTGTCGAACGTACGGTCCCCCGGTTCGCCGGCCTCCATCGTCGGGTGCCAGTGCATCCTGTCGGCTGCGTCGGGACGCGACTCGAGGAAGTCGATGCGACAGATCGCCGGCTGGAGCGTGTGCGCGGTCGACACGTAGATGGACCCGTCCGTCATCGAGCTCACCGGCCGGACCTCGATGCGCACTCCTCGCTCCCGGATGTCCGGCTGTCCCGCGAATGCCGGATCGAGGAAGTCGATCCTCGCCACGGTGATCGCCAGGTGTTCGAACATCCACGCGCGTTCCATATCCGCGAGCGTGCCACGATCCCCCGCTGGTTGAGGAGGTCGCTCTGCGACCGTCTCGAAACCACGCGGCCAGACAGCTGGGCCTACCTCGTGCCGGCGGTGTGCTCGAGCAGCGCCGGGACGACGACGTCCCAGGTCTCGGGCGGTGGGACCTCGTGCCCCATGCCGTCGAGTACGACGAACGTCGACGCCGGGATGGCCGCGGCCAGCGCCTCACCATGTGGCAACGGGAACAGCGGATCGCGCGATCCGTGCATCACCAGGGTCGGGACCGAGATCCGGCGTACGTCGAGCGGGCCGCTCGGTTCGTCGCCGTCCTCGCCGACCACGAGCCAGTGGTTGCCCGCGGCGGCGGGGTCGTGGCTGCGCGCATGGATGGCGGCCGCGACGGCGCGAACCCGCGGCTCGTCGAGGGGAATGGTGCCTGCGTAGGGCCGGGCGCCGGCCACGACCCAGTCGGCGTACGCGTCGACGTCGGTCCAGTCAGGCTCGGGTGGCGGCGAGCCGAAGAAGGCGCTCAGCTCGGGGGTGGGGCCGGGCAAGGGGTCCGAGTCGACGCCACCCACCGCGGTCGTGGAGATCAGGGTCAGGCTGGCTACGAGGTTGGGGTGGCGAAGGGCGACGAGCTGGGAGATCCCGCCGCCCATGGAGATACCGACCAGGTCTACGGGGCCTGCGTCGAGCGCCTCGATGAGCCCGGCGCAGTCGCGTCCGAGCTGCCCGCCGTCGTACGCCGGCGCGCCGGGTGTGCCTGTGGTCGACTGCCCGGTGTCGCGGTGGTCGTAGCGAACGACGCGCCGACCGCCCTCGGCCAGCCGCGTACACAGCTCGACGTCCCACCAGTCCATCGACGCCGCTGCTCCGGAGACCAGGAGAATCGTCGGCCGAGCGGGGTCGCCGAAACTCTCGACGTACAGCTCGACGTCACCCACGCCCACGAGTCGTTGCGTCGCCATGTACCCACCCTGCCAGGCTCCTCTACGGTGCTGCGATGACGCGACACGTCATCGACGCCCCGACCCTGTTGCACCTCGTGGACGAGCAGCCGAGTGTCGACGCGGACCATCAACTGGTGGCGCCCAACTCGATCCGGTCCCAGGCCCTGCAGCTGCTGCGGGACGACGTACGACGCGGCGCGCGCACCGACAAGGACGTCCGGGCGAGGCACGAACGCATCACCGAAGTGAAGATGCGACTGCGGGGCACTGCTCGCGGCGGGATGAGCAGACTCCGAAGGGATCCTTGATGACCCTGCTCGCGGACTTCCCCGAGCCCCCGGTCCTCCGCGGTGCCCGCGTAGCGCTCGAGCCGCTGCAGGTCGAGCATGCGGTCGAGATGGCCGAGATGCTCAACGACCTCGGGCTGCACACGTTCATCGGCGGCACACCCGCAACGGAGCCCGAGCTCACCGAGCGGTACCGCCGCCAGACGGTCGGTTGGTCGCCCGACCGCTCGCAACGTTGGCTGAACTGGGTGGTGCGCGGCGAGGACGACCAGATTGTCGGGACGGTTCAAGCGACCGTCACCTCCGAGGACGGTGGTCTCGTCGCGGAGGTGGCCTGGGTCGTGGCAACGGCCTACCAGGGGCGCGGGTATGCGAAGGAAGCGACCTCCGCGATGGTGCAGTGGCTGCGCGCACGGGGGGTGGCCGTGGTCATCGCGCACATCCACCCCGACCATCGCGCCTCACAGTCCGTCGCGAAGTCAATTGGGCTGGTGGACACAGGCACGATGCTCGACGGTGAGGAGCGCTGGCAGGACCCGGGACGCAACTAACTGGCATACAGACGACAGATCGCGGGCGGATCAGTGTCGTCGGTATGCCAGTTTGTTCGATGGGGGCAGCGTTCCTCGGCCCCGAGGCCGAGTCCGCTCAGGTGGCCGGCGAGGGCTGGGTCGCGACCTGCGCGACAGTCCCCTCCAAGGGCATCAGGATCCAGAGGATCGGGTAGATCAGGAACTGGGTCCCGGGGAGGATCAGCAGCGTCAGCACGAAGAGGAGTCGGGCGGTCCACGGCGCGAGGCCGAACCGCTGGCCGAGGCCGGCGAGCACGCCGCCGAGCACGCGCCCCTCGCGCGACCGGACCAGTCCGTGTCGGGCGAAGCTGTTTCGGATGTCGTCCATGGTTGTTGCACGTCCTTCAGATATTTGACCAGGGCGTTTCCCTGATGACTCCACAGTGCCTCGCCCGTGCGGTCTGCCACATCGGGTGCAGCCCTGAGCTGTCCCCCGAAGCAGGCTCATGGGGGTCAGGGTTCAACAGGGTCGAGCGAACTCAGTGCCACGACCCGAGAGTCGCCGCGACGTGCTCGATGTCGACGTCCCCCTGAGCCACCACCATGACGGGCTCGTAGGCGGCGTCGTCCGGCGCGTCGAGCAGTACGTCGTTCAGACCGTAGAAGACCACGGTCGCGAGCCAGCCCAAGCGCTTGTTCCCGTCGACCAGCGACTGGTTGCCGACCAAGGACTGCAGGAGGACGGCAGCCTGCAGGTCGATCCCGGGGGTAGGTAGGCGTCGTGGCCGAGCACGATTGACGTCGCGCGTCACTCGACGCTGGTGGCCACCCACCAGGCCGCGACCTGGGCGCGAGACCGGACGCCCAGGCGAAGGCGGATGCGTTCGAGGTGTCCCTCGGCCGAGCGTTCCTCGATCCCGAGCCGCTCGCCGATCTCGCGGTTGGTCAGTCCTTCGGCGACCAGAGCAGCGATCTCGCGTTGCCGGGTGGTCAGCGTCGGCGGCGTCGCATCGCGCAGCGCGGGGAGACCGAGGAACGTGCGGATCTCCCTGACGAGAGGCGCGGTGTCGCCGACGTACGGGATGTGGGATCGCCCGGACAGGATCTCGAGTCGCGCGTCGGGGATCTCGGAGGCGATCAGCCGGGCCTGCTCCAAGGGAGCCGCCCGGTCGTGCTCGCGGTGTACGACGAGCGTGGGCGCGTGGATCCGGCCCAGGGACGACGTCACGTCGATCGAGTAGCACAGCCGCAGCAACGCGGCCGCGGTCTCGGGCGAGGCCGACTCACGCTGGTAGGTGCTGAGCGCCGCGCGGGTTCCGGCCGACGCGTCCGGCGCGAAGATGTCGGTCAGGACGTCGGCCCCGAGCCCCCAGTGTCCGGCCACGAGTCCGACCACGTGGTCGCGGACGTCCGGCGTACCGATGTCCGCTCCGCGCGCCCATCCGCCGTACAGCACCAGGCAGTCGACCGTCTCGGGGTGCCGCGCCGCCCACTCGATCATGAGGGGTACGCCGAGCGAGCTGGCCACGATGTCGGTGCGCTCCACTCCCGCGGCAGCGAGGACCGCCGCGACCACGTCGAGCTCGCCGTCGAGCGAAGGCTCGGAGATCAATCCGCGATCGGACAGGCCGCAACCAGGTCGGTCGTAGCGCAGCAGCGAGCGCCCCTGAGCCAGGCTCTCCAGCAGCCGTCGCTCGGCGGGGAGCGCCCAGCTGAGCTCCAGGTGGCTGAGCCAGCCGCCCACGAAGAGGAGCGGCCGTCCACTGCCCGCGGTCGCGTACGACACCGTCGCCCCGTCAGGCGTGCGGGTCGAGCCCAGGCGCTGATCCACCCCGCGACTCCACCGCATCCGGTCGCCGGGCGGCAAGTGGGGTAGTTCCACGCCTGACGAGCGCCGGGCCCGCCAACGAGGCTGGTCGCATGGTCGCCACGCAGCAGATCGATGTCCGAGCACGTCCGACGGTGGGCGCCGTTGTGCCGGCTGTGTACGGCGTCCTCTGTTACGTCGCGTTCGTGGCGGTCTTCGCGTACGCCGTCGCCTTCCTCGCCGACATCGTCGTCCCGCGCACGGTCGACCACGGGGGCCCGCACTCAGGCACGGCGACCGCCGCGGCGATCGACGCTCTTCTCCTAGGGGTCTTCGCGGTCCTGCACAGCGTGATGGCGCGACCGGCCTTCAAGCGGCGATGGACGACGCTGGTCCCGCGCCACGTCGAGCGTTCGACGTACGTGCTGGTGGCCTCCGCCGCTCTGGCGCTGGCGTTCTGGCAGTGGCGCCCGATCCCGACGGTGGTCTGGGACGTGTCCTCGCCGGGGGCCGGTGTGCTGCTCTGGATGCTCTACGTCGTTGGCTGGCTGTGGGTCCTGGCCATGTCGTTCGCGATCGACCACCTCGACCTGTTCGGACTCCGCCAGGTCACCAGCCATCTTCGAGGCCTCGCCGATCGGGCCCCGTCGTTCGCTCTTCCGCTGCCACACCGACTGGTCCGCCACCCGATGATGCTGGGCTTCTTCCCCGCCTTCCTCGCCACGCCCTCTTTGACCGTCGGGCACCTGCTCTTCGCCGCCCTCGGCTGCGGCTACGTCCTGGTCGGCGTACGACTGGAGGAGCGAGACCTCGATCGGGAGCTCCCCGAGTACGCCGCGTACGCGGCCGCCACCTCCCGCTTCATCCCGGGCCTGGGTCGCCGTGAGTGACCCGGTCGCTACGTATCCGTGCTCGCCACGGTGGGTATCACGGAGTCGCGAACTAGGTAGGTGTCACCGATGTGCCGGGGTCCTCGCCCGCGGCACCGTTCTCTTGCCGGCGATTCGCCGTGAACGTCGCGGGAGGGTCACCCGGGATGACCCGGAACCGAACCTCGCGCACGTCTACGCCGTATGGCCAGTGGTGGCGCTCTTCAGCGCCGCCGGAGCTGAACTGATCGGGCGGGCCCTCGGGCGGCTCTTGCTTGTCACACACCACTTCCAGCACCACACCCAAGGAGAGATCCACCATGATGCCCGCCGCCGCCCTGGTCTACGCCCTGTTCGAGGTGGACCGCCGCGACGCCCTGAACCGCACGCGCGCCCGGAGAACAGTCCGCTCGGAGCAGACCTCGCCCCGCCACCACTCGGCCCGATCGGCGGGAGCACGGGTGACGTCATGAGCACGAGCTGCCTGGCCCCTCCGTGCGAGCCCGACGCGTCGTCGGATGGATCGTCGGTCGAGCTGCGACTCCTCGAGCCCGGCGACCGTGGAGCGGTGCTGGAGATCTTTGCTGGCCTCGGACCCCGCTCGCGCGAGCTGCGCTTCCTGACCCCGAAGCCGCGGCTCACCTCGGCCGACCTCCGTCAGCTGACGGAGGTGGACCAGTACGACCACGTGGCGGTCCTCGCGGTATCGCACGGTCGCCCGATCGGCGTCGCACGCTTCGTCCGCGAGCCGGAGAACCCCGACTCCGCCGACGTGGCCGTGGCAGTCGTCGACGATTGGCAGAACCGGGGCGTCGGCACGATGCTCACCGCCGAGCTGGTGCGCCGTGCGCTCGAGGTCGGCGTACGCCGCTTCACCATGGCGATGGCGCCCGACAACGAGGCCGCCGTACGCCTGCTGCATCGCGCCCCCGGTGAGATCGAGAGGCTCGCCATCGACGAGGAGACCGCGGAGTTCGCGATCACTCTGGGCGATCCCCCACCGGCGCCGTGGCGGCAGAGGGTCCTGATGGGACAGCCCCGATGACCGTTCCGGACGCCTCCGACGTCGGCCACCTTCCTCGCATCGGCACCCTGCTGGGGATCTGGGCGCATCCTGATGACGAGGCGTACCTCTCCAGCGGCCTGATGTCCCGGGTCCGGAACCACGGTGGTCGCGTGGTCGTCGTGACCGCGACCCGCGGGGAGCGCGGGACCGACGACCCGGCCCGCTGGCCACCAGCGCGGCTCCGCGTCGTGCGGGAGCGGGAGCTGCGGGCGAGCCTGGCCGAGGTCGGAGTGCACGAGCACCACTGGCTGAGCCACGACGACGGAGAGCTCGACGGGGTACCCATTTCCCAGGGCGCTGCCCAGCTCGTGCCTTTGATCGAGGAGGTCGCCCCGGACGTCATCGTCACGTTCGGCCCGGACGGGATGACGGGGCACGCGGATCATCGTGCGATTTCGGCCTGGGCCACCGAGGCATGGCGCCGCACAGGCCGCCGGGCTGACCTCTGGTACGCCACCCTGACCCGGGAGTACCACCGCGACTGGGGCGAGCTCAGCGAGCGGGTGGGTCTGTGGATGGACGACGCCGTACCACCGGTCACCGACTCGTCCGAGCTGTCGGTGAACGTCCGGCTGACCGGCTCCATGCTCGAGGGCAAGCACCGAGCCCTGCGAGCCCACGCCTCGCAGACCCGGGCGCTCGAGGACCTCGTCGGCCCGGCGCGCTATCGGGAGTGGTGGTCCACCGAGAGCTTCGTCGCCGCCGATCGGGTCGTGGTCGAGTGCGCCTAGCTGCGCCGGATCAGACGAGGTTGAGGGCGAAGGTCAACGCCACGGGGACCACCACCCAGGCGACGGCCAGGAGCGCCACGGCGTACACGACGAAGCCGCGACTGCGGTCCCGCGGCGGGTCTCCCGCGGCTCCGATGGTCTCGTAGAGGGCGCGGAGCGGCGCGTCCAGCGCGATCCGAGTACGCCGGCGTGCGATCGCCGCCGCCGTGATCACACACCAGAACGCGGCGACCGCCAGCGCCGCCGTGACCACCGCCACGATCACGAGGACGAGCCGGCTGCCGGTGACCTCCTGGATCGTCGACGAGGCCACGGAGAGAACGGCGCCTCCGGCCAGGAAGGCCGGCAGGCCACCCGACCGCCGGGACAGATCCTCCGTCACGCGGTCGAGCTGGCGACGCGCGAGCCGGAGCATGCGGTAGTCCGCGCTGCCGGACACACTGTTCGCCTCGCGAAGGGCGTAGAGACGCCGCAGGTGCTCGATCACCGACTTCTGGTAGTTGCGGACCACGATCTTGATGAGGAGCTGTACGACGATCGACGCCACTGGTCGTAGCGGGCCGGCGCGCAACGACGAGGGCGGCCGCCCGGCGTTGCGATCGAAGACCTCCACGGCCCGCATCACCGTCCGGTGGGCCTCCGGGAAACGGTCCGGGATCCTCAGCGGCCGCCGCTGACCGAGCTGCCCGAGCATCTCCGACTCCACGCGCCCCGCAGCCCCGAACTGCTCGAGCATGACATCCGCCCGCTGCGGATCGTCCTCGCGAAGAAGGCGCAGCGTGTCGAGCCGGTCCGTCAGCTGGTCGAGGATGAACCGCTCCCCGTGCTCGGCCTCACCACCCGGGGCGGGTCCGTCTGCTGCCACGACGCGCAACGTATCGCAGCAGCGCCGGCTTCCGGTGGTTGAGGAGGGCGTTCTACGCCCGTCTCGAAACCACCACCCTCACCGGACTCTGTGATGTGATCGTCCACGTCGCGGCCAACGGCATTTGTGCGAGGAGTCTGCATGGCAACGTTCACCCAGTCCGACGACTTGCAGGGAGCGGAGTTCGTGGATGCGGACCTGCGCCGCGCCCGGTTCGTCGAGTCCGACCTGTCCGATGTCGTGATGCGCGGCGCCCAGCTGGACGGGGCGGACATCGACGCACCGTGGCTCCTCAGCGGCGGGAGCAGATTGTTGGTCAACGGCGTCGACGTGGTCCCCTTCGTCGAGGCCGAGCTGAACCGGCGCTTCCCCGGCCGCGCCGAGCAGCGGGCCGGGGATCCGGAAGGTCTGCGCGACGCCTGGGCCGCGCTCGAGTACACGTGGGCCGCCACGCTCGAGCGCGTCGCCGCGATGCTGGACGGCACGGTCGATGTCTCGGTCGACGGGGAGTGGTCGTTCTCGGACACGCTGAGGCACCTTGTCCGGGCCACTGACATGTGGCTGGGCAGGTCGGTCCTGGAGATCGAGCAACCGTTCCACCCGGTGGGGCTGCTCGATGCGGCCACCGCGGCAGCCGGCGGAGACACTCCCGAGCCCGCCGCGAACACCCCGTCGTACGACGAGGTCCTGCAGGCCCGGGCCGGGCGAGTCGCCATGGTCCGCGACTTTCTCGCCACCGTCACGCCGGACGAACTGGCCGCGGAGCGCCGGAACCCGCACGATCCCGCCCACCCTGAGACGACGCTCTCCTGCCTGCACGTGATCCTCGAGGAGGAGTGGGAGCACCACCGCTACGCCGTTCGCGACCTCGACGCGATCGAGGCGAGAGACTCGCCACCGCTGGGGTGACTGGTCACGTACGGATGATTCCAAGACTGCGGCTGCGGGCATGTCGACACTGCGTCGGCAGGAAGGTCCGCGCTTCAGGCTGCCTCGCTCACCCCGGCAACTAGTGTCGTCACATGAGCGCGACGGGTGAGCCGGTGCCCTTCGAGGTCTACGAGCCAGGTGTGTACCTGCATGGCACCAAGGCGGACCTTGCAGTCGGCGAGATGCTGGTGCCCGGCCGCGAGTCGAACTTCGAAGACGGCCGGGTGATGAACCATGTCTACTTCACCGCGACCCTCGACGCCGCGGTCTGGGGCGCCGAGCTCGCCTCGGGCCAGGGCCGCGGGCGGATCTACGTCGTCGAGCCGAGCGGCGAGTTCGAGGACGACCCCAACGTCACCAACAAGAAGTTCCCCGGGAATCCCACGCAGTCCTACCGCAGCCGCGAGCCGCTGCGCGTGGTGGGCGAACTCGTCGACTGGGTCGGCCATTCGCGGGAGAAGCTGCAGGGCATGCGGGACGGACTCAGGGCTCTGAAGCGGCAGGGTGCAGCCCAGATCGAAGACTGAGCTGTGAGGGTGGCCCTTCGCGGCAATCTCTCGACTGCTTCATACGGCCGCGTCTGCCTCCCCCTGTTGGCGCCACCGGGCCGGGGTGGGCATCGATGACCAGATCGATGTTCAATCGTCTATGGACGAACTGGTCTGGCTTCGCGAGCAGGGCGTCGTGATGCAGTCGGCGCGCGGGCCGGTACCGAGCTTGGCGGAGCGAGTAGCCGGTAGCCCGATCCGTGGGAGTTGGTGGGGTCATCCATCGGGGCATGAGATCTACCGTGTGCTCACTGAGGTTCGCGCCTCTCCCGACGTCATCGCATTACGTCTGATCAACGGGAAAGTCACCCTGATCCACCGCCGACTCTGGCCGGCGCTGGTGCGCGCCGCCGACCGATTTCCCGTTGACCGCCTGGCTGCCATTGACGAGGTGCACACGGCCGGAGGTGCGCACCGGACCATGGAGATCCCCTTCCCTGATTGGGTTCCCGCGGAGGACCTGTCGGCCGCAGCTCTGCTGACGGTCGACGAGGCACTGGCGCAACTTCCTGCCTGCCTCCGCTGAGCAGGTACCACGGGGACATCGGGAACCTTTCGGTCCGCTGGCGGATCGTCCCATCGACACATCTCGCAGGCAATCGGCGATCCTGGGCTAGCGCGAGGGGGTGGAGCGATGCCGACGGCCGTGGACCTCAACGAGCTGTACGACGCGTCGTACCGCCGCCTGGTCGTCCAGATCTACGCAATCTGCGGTGACCTGGCCGAAGCAGAGGACGCCGTACAGGACGCCTTCGTGACCGCCTTGCGCAAGACGTCCCAGCTTGCTCGGGTCAACAACCCCGAGGCATGGGTGCGCACGGTGGCGCTCAACAGGGTGCGACATGGATGGCGGCACGCCTCGGTGGTACGTCGCTACCAGGCCAAGGTGCCCGGTCCGCAGGGACCGGTGGACATCGGCCCCGAACACGTCGCGATCGTGAACGCTTTGGAGGAGGTCGACGCCGATCAGCGCGAGGCTGTGGTGCTGCACTATCTGGCCGACCTTCCGGTTGCAGACATCGCCGCCCAGCTCGGGGTCCCGGAGGGCACGGTGAAGTCGCGACTGTCTCGGGCCCGAGACCGGCTCGCCCGCCTGTTGGACGACACAGGTGACGAGAGAGAGGAGCTGCGCCATGTCTGAGCTGGACGCGCTCCGTCGTATCGGCGACCAGATCGTGCCGCCGCCGTTCCAGGCGCTGCGGGAGACGGCGCGTCGCCGAGCTCGGCGCGCCAGAGTGGCGACGACCGTTGCGGTCGCCGCGAGCGTCGTGGCGGTGACGGCAACCACCGTGTACCTCGGTCGGGCCGCTGATCGCGAGGTCGAGCCGGCGCCGCCGCTGCCCGCGCCGAGCTCACGACCACTGACCTACGCGGACGGCAGGACGATTCATTACGGCGAGCACACGGTCGAGGCCGACGGGGCCGTCGTGGAGCTGGACGTCACCGACTACGGCGTCGGGTTCCGCACGGACGACGGTCAGATCTGGTTCACCGACGGATCCACGATCGACCCGCTCGGGGCCCTCGGCGAGACCGGTCCGGGGTACGGCGATCCGTGGCCGATGATGACCCACCCGGGCTGGGTGCTGTCGTCCAACGCCGGGTCTCGTCTGGTCTGGTTCGAGTTCCCGGCTCCCGGCGAGCCCGAGGTCGTCGTCTACGACACCGGCACCAAGAGAGAGGTCGCGCGCGACACCGTCCGGCTGGGGCCGGGTCACACGGCGGTGCCGGCGCTGGTTTCCGACAGCTTCGTCTACTGGTTCAAGGATCCGAATCCCGATGCGCCCGGCGAAGACCAGGCCCAGGTCCGCTACGACCCTGCGACCGGTGAGCAGGGTCGCGTCACCGAGCCCGACCTGCTCAGAGATCTGGACAGTGAGGCGGCGGCGCGCTCGGTCCGGCTGAAGGGTGACGGTAGGTGGGACTCCTCCAACACGTTCCACTTTTCCGACGGCATGGACTTGCAGATGGGCCTGGACCTGCGAAAGGGCGTCGCGGGCGTGGACGGGGTCGCACCTGTGGGTGCCGGCGACATGGTCGCCGAGGACGTCACCGGGCGCCCCTTCGTGTTCGAGCCGCCCCCCGACTACATCGCCAAGAGCGGTGTCGCCTGGCTCGTCCAGTGGCTCGACGACCAGACGGTCGTGGTGCTCAGTCCGCTTCGGCAGAGCACTGATCTGATCGTCTGCCACCTCGACACCGGGTCGTGTGAGGTCGCGGCGTCCGCGCCGGCGGGAATCGTCGTACCCGACTTCGGGAAGAGCCAGTTCATCGGCTGACTCCCCTCGCCTGAGCTTGGGAACCACGGATGCCTCTCGGGGCTCGTGTGTGGGAAAGGACCCGTGCGCCAAGGCACTCCACACAGGAGAGACGACTCATGACCCGCATCTCGAGCCGGAGCCTCGTCGGACTGGGTCTCGGAGTGTTGCTGGTCGCCTGCGCGACCGCACCGCCGCGCACGACGTCCTCGCCCTCTGTCCACCCCAGGGTGCTGGCTACGGCCGAACCCGACCACGACCACCCTCCGCCACCACCTGGTGACCCTCGCGTTCGCCGGCGATGTTCACTTCCAGCTCCAGGTGGCTGCGCTCCTGGACGACCATCGCGGACTCGGCCCGATCACCCGAGCCCTGTCCGACGCCGACGTGACCATGGTCAACCTGGAGAGTGCGATCACCGAGCGCGGTAGCTGGGACCCCAAGGTTCTCGAAAGGCCAGAGGACCGTTACTGGTTCCGCGCCCCGGCGAGGGCCCTCGACGTACTGGCCGACGCCGGCATCGACGTGGTGACGGTGGCCAACAACCATGGCGCCGACCTCGGCGCGATCGGGTTGCAGGACACCCTGCTCGCTGTCCATGACGCACGGCTCGCGGTCATCGGCGTTGGCCAGGACCGCGCTCACGCCTTTGCGCCGTACCGGGTCCGCGTGCACGGGACAGATCTGGCCTTCCTGGCCGCGGACGCGTCGCAGCTCGAGAGCACCAGCCGTACCTGGACGGCCGGACGACGTTCGCCAGGGTTGGCTGCCGCGCGCAAACCTCGACCGGATGTGCTTCTCCGCGCGGTACGACGGGCGAACCGCGATGCCGACGTGGTGGTGGTCTATCTGCACTGGGGGCGGGCCATGCACACCTGCCCCACCTCGATGCAGCGCACCACCGCACGGGCCCTCGCCGCGGCCGGGGCGGACGTCATCGTCGGCAGCCACGCCCACGTGCTGCTCGGTTCCGGGTGGCAGCAGGACAGCTACGTCAACTACGGCCTCGGGAACTTCGTCTGGTACCACAATCGCCCCCCGGACACCGGGGTGCTGCGGCTGCAGCTGGAAGACGGGAAGGTCACCTCCGACCAGTGGACGCCGGCTCGGATCGGGCCTCTGGGTGGCCGGCCTCTGCCGCTCTCGGGCAGTGCACGGCAGCGGGCGGTCGCCGACTGGCGAGTACGGCGCGGCTGTGCAGGACTCGCCTCCCGGCCGACGCAGACCGGCCCGGTGAGGTATCAGGCGTCGGTCGAGAGGATCACACCGTTTCTTCGTCGGCGGATGCGAAGCAGTCATCACGCCGGCTGTCCAGTGCCATGGCGTGAGCTGCGCTACCTCCAGATGAGCTACGTCGGCTTCGATGGCCGGTCCCACACCGGCGAGCTGGTAGCGGCGGCGGCGTACGCGCGCGACGTCGTCGGCGTCTTCCGGAAACTCTATGACGCCCAATGGCCGATCCAGCGGATGCGACTGGTCGATGCCTACGGAGGAGACGACAACCGTTCGATGGCGGCCGACAACACCTCGGGGTTCAATTGCCGCAGAGTCAAGGGAAGCCAGGAGTGGTCCGACCACGCCTTCGGCGCTGCGATCGACCTCAACCCGGTTCAGAATCCATACCTGACCCCCTCCTCAGTCTCCCCGCCGGCCTCGCGTCGCTTCACAGCGCTCGACCGTGCCGCAGGAGCACTCGTTCCCGAAGGGACGATCAGGTCAGACGACGTTGTGGTTCGGGCTTTCGCCGCGATCGGCTGGGAGTGGGGCGGGTCGTGGGCGGAGCCCGACTACCAGCACTTCTCGGCCGCCAGCCGCGTCGCTGCCGGCAGGTCAGGCCAGGGTCAGTGACCCGGGCCACTCGACGGTCGGAAGAGTGCAATCGTCCATTCGACTTCGGGCAACGTCGAAGACATCGCAGCGTAGAAGCACTCTCACGCGAAGGTGCGTCCTACCGCCGCGACAGCACTGTGTCATTCCGCCGGGAGCCGGCCGGGGTAGAACCGTGTTCTTGTCGCCGGGTGAGCGAGTGGGCTAGCTCCTAAGGCGCGAACCAGGACCCTCCGACCTGAGTAGCCACGCTCACGACGGGCGGTGCACGCGGGGCCCACCATGTGGGATCTACGCCTCTCCCGCGCCCAACGCTTGTCGAGCGTTGCCTGGGAGGCAGGCTTTCAGGAGGAAGTCATGCGCTTCCGTACATATCCGACGTCAGTGGTGCAGCCCAGGGCTGGGATTGAGCCGTGGTGGAACACCCCCAATGTGGTGTCGGTCGCAAGAACGATCGGGTCAGTCGCGGTGGGCGTATGGGCTATCACCGCCCAGTCCCTGGTGCTGCTGGTGGTGGCGTACGGCATCTACTGGGTCGGCGACATGCTGGACGGTTATCTAGCACGTCGTCTGGGACAGGAGACGAGGCCGGGCGCGGTGCTCGACATCGTCTGCGATCGTGCTTGCTCGGCCATCTGCGCGTGTTGCCTCTTGATGCTCGCACCAGAAACGTGGCCAGCCATCCTTCCGTTCCTGCTGTCGTTCTTGATGGTCGACACGATGCTGTCCTTGACGTTCCTGCATTGGGACCTCGATAGCCCCAACTACTTCGGGGCCGTCGACAAGAGGGTCTGGCGTCTCAACTGGTCCCCACCGGCCAAGGCACTCAACACCGCGGGTCTCGTACTGGCTATATGCCTCCATGAGCCCGGGGCAGGAGCCGTGTTGGTGATCCTGGTCCTGCTGATGAAGCTGTGGTCGCTCGGCCGTGTGCGGCGCCTGCTCCTGGCTGAGCCCTGGGCCGCGCCCTGCCCTGTCGCAGCGCCCGAGCCGGGCGCATGAACTGGACCCTCGCTGTCCTCAGCCTGCTCGCCGGCCTCGTGTCCGCCCTGCTGCCCTTCGTGAACGCTGAAGCACTTGCGGCTGGAGCTTCCAGAGCCAACAGGGACCACATGCCGGTCGTGGTTGTGGCGCTCGCGGCGGGCCAGACGATCGGCAAGCTCGTGCTCTTCGAGGTCGCGAGTCGAGGCGCCAAACGGCTTGCCGGACGAACCCACAGGCGCCCCATCCGCATGCGGACGCTCTCGCGGATTGCCACGCGCCAAGTGGCCGGTCTTCAGGCTGCCAGCTCCAGGCTTCCGGTCGTGGCGATCTCGGCGCTCACCGGCCTCCCACCACTCGCGGCCGTCGCCGTCGCGGCCGGGACAACCCAGACCAACCGAACCGGATTCGCCGCCGCGTGCTTCGTCGGACGTACGCTCAGATTCGCACTGATCGCCTACGGGCTGACGTTCATCTTCGTCCACTGAACGACGACACCTTCTCTTCCCCATCCCGCGAAGGCGCCCCATTCCGCCGCGACAGCAGCCACGTCATATCGCCGCGACAGCGGCTTTGTCGTAGCACCGCGAGCGATCGCTGTCGCGTTCGCGAGCCCTATGCGGATGCAGTCGTCGAGGCCAGAAGGTGTCGCGCACGACGACCAAGGTCGCTCAGATCTACTCGACCCTCGTCGGCCGCTGCTGCCAGCCGCGCGGCCAGGTCTAGTGCCTCGTCGAACTCAGGCCCAGGGATGGCGGACTCCTGCCCCATGTCCCGAAGAATTGTGACCTCGGTCCGCGAGGCGATCAACGGGTCGGCGACTCCGTCGATCCAGACTCGGGTGCGGCGGCCATCGCCGCGTTCCTCGCCCGTGATTCGCTCAAGCGCAAAGATGCGGTCCGCACGCGCGAACTTGCCGAAACCCAAAGCGACCATGCGGGAGTCCGACGCCACGCCGCCATCTTGGCATTAGTCGCCGACTTCAGGTTCCGCGCTGCCTGAACCGTTGGCGCGGCGGGCCAATGCGCCACTTCGCCGCCAGTGACGCCCGCCGTGTTGCCAGGGCATCAAGGCGTGAGGCACGGGCCCGGCCATGGGCGGCGATCGGCCCACCGAGCGTGACTTACGACGCCCGTGCGACCTCGGGTGCCCGGTCCACCTGCTTCGGTGTCGGGCAGGCGGCGATGGCCGCCTCCAGCAGAGCGCGCAAGCGCGAGTCGCGGTCAGGGGCGCCGCTCGCCACGATGCCGTCGGCGGTGCACCGGACCATCGTCGGGGCGCAGCGGTCGGCGAAGATCCGTGGAGTGATCTGCGGAGGAGGTATCCGTAGCCGTTCGAGGCATGCAACAGCGCCGGGGACGAGATCGAGCGCGGCCCGGGCCTCGCGGCCGGTCGCGGCGAGGTCTGGACCCGCTTCTGCGCAGAGCTGCTCGGCGTGCAACAGGCCGGCAGCAAGGACGCGTTGCGTCGCCTCGGGCACGTCAAGGATGGGCCAGGCGGCCACCGTCACCGGAAGCGTGAGCCAGGTGCGATCGTCCCCACGCCGTCCCACCACCAGCGGAATCAGCGGCACGAGTTGCGGGCGGTCAGCATCGCTGATGTGGTCATTGACCTGCCGAGCAAGCTGCGCCAGCAGGGGATGGGTGCAGGAGGGGTGATCGCTCCATCGCTCACCTGCCAGGAAGGAGGCGAACTCCATGAAGCACGCGCCACGGCGAGGCGATCGATGCCTGCCGCGAGACAGGACCGGGACGCCGTCTGGAACAGGCGAGGACTTCATCGCGACCTCCTGCCTTGAGCATGCGACCAACGGGTGCGCCGGTTCAAGAGCTGCCACCCTGCCAGCGCGAGACGTACGGACCCAGACGAGGGTGCGGCGGCGCGTCAAACCGCCGCGTATATGTGACGTCCAGCTTGTCGGTACTGGGCGTGAGCACCGTCGGAGCCATCAAGCAGGCGTGGTCGAGGGACCGCACCTCGCCGAGCCCCTAGGCGCCGGTGCGGACAGTCAGGAGTTGAACATCAGGAGTCGCCCTCACGGGACCTGAACCAACGCTGTAGCGCCACTGTGTAGCGCGGGCTGATGTCGGAGACGGAGAACTGCCGGTCGGCCGAAGCCTCACCGGTAGCCGGGAAGTGGCCGCAGCCGGGCAGGTCCACGATCGTCAGGTCGGAGTTCCCCGAGATCCGAGCGGCGCGCAACCAGGCTTCCTTGCTTGCGTCGGCGGGAACGCATTCCTCGTCGGCGCCGTACATCAGCAGGGTCGGGCACGACACTGCCGCAAAGGTCGGCTCCGGGTCGTAGTCCATGTCGTGCCAACCTTCGTCAGGTGACGGCAGCTCGGGGCGAAGGTAGGCCAGCGGGAACCACGGCTCGGTCGCCGCTGTGGCCAGGAGGTCGGAGGCTCGGGTGCGGTCGCCGTTGCCGCGCAGGACGTCTTCGACAGCGAGGCGTAGGTCGTGCAGTTGCGCCCGGTCCGCTGCGTCGTAGCCTGCGCGGCGGAGCAGCTCGTCGGTGTAGTACCGCATCTGGATCGCCGGGCTCACTCCGCAGCAGCCGACCAGGGCCAGAAACGTCACGTCCGTCGATCGTGATGCAGCAAGGGCAGCCGCCCAGGCTCCCTGGCTGAATCCGAACACCCCGACGGGCGCGGATGTCTGGGCCGCCAGGATCGCCGTGGCAGCCAGGGCGTCGTCGGCTTGCACGCCCAGGGGTGTGTCGCCGGTTCCCGGTGCGGCGCGGCGGTCATAGGAGAGAACGGCGTAACCGAACGGTGTGATGGTGCGGGCCAGGTGCTCGAACAGGGGTTGGTCGCGTTGCGGCAGCGACGCGCCGTGCAGCGCAACCACGCCGCCGCGCAGAGCAGCTCCGTCGTCTGGCGTTCGCATGAGGCCCAGGTCGTCGAGCGTGGGTACGACGACGTTCGTGGTCTGCATCCTCCGAGAATGCCACCGGGAATCGGTCGGGTCAGGTGACATCCTCCGGCGACCCGCTCGTTGAGCCGGCTGTCTCGGTGTCCTCGGCGTCGGACAACCTGATCTCCACCATCAGCTCGTCAGCAAGGTCCTCGAGCATCGACCGCAGCACGTCAGTGCTGGTCCCCGGCGGTGCCTCGAGCACGGCGTGTGCCTCGAACAGCTTCCCCCCAGCCATCGGCGCGTCCCGCACATCGGTGACGAGCTCTTCGATCCCGATGCGCCGGCCGGCGAGGGCGGCGGAGACCTCGGCGACGATGCCAGGGTGGTCTGCCCCGAGGAGCTCGAGATTCAGCCGCATGGAGGGGCTCTCGGCAGGGACGTCTGCGCGTTCGACTGTGACCAGCAGGCCGATGTCCTTCAGCGCCGTGAGGTCCGCGACCAGCGCTTCCGCCCGCTCCTCGGCGACTTCCACCAACAGAACTCCGGCGAACTTGCCCGCCAGCCGCGCCATCTGACTGCGTTCCCAGCTGGCGCCGTGCGCGCTGATCGGCGCGGAGAGCGCCGACACCAGGCCCGGCCGGTCGTCGCCGATGCAGGTGAGTGTGTAGGTGGCCATGCCGCAGGCTACGAGATCACGGCCCACACGTTCGAGCGCTAGGTGCGCTGCCCGTACGCGTCGTGGTAGTTCCACCACTGGTACGGCGGGGTCTGCGGGTAGCCCTCCGGCGAGTCCTCACCCTCCTCCTGGCGACCGAGCGCGGTGATGTCGAGGTAGTTCCAGGTGCTCCCCACCGCCTCGTCGCCCCGGCTGTTGATGAAGTAGGTGCGATAGACCCGATCGTCGTCACGGATGAATGCGTTGGTGCCGTGCCAGTCGTCCACCCCGAAGTCGGCGTCGAAGTCGTCCGTCAGCGTGAACCACGGAATCGCGTCCCACCCGTGCCGGGCCTTCAGACCCGCGATGTCGGCTTGCGGCGCCCGCGACACGAACGCGAGTGAGGTGTCGCGGGCGTTCAGGTGCGCCGGGTGCGCCACCTGGTCGGCGACGAGCGAGCAGCCCACGCAGGCCCGGTCCGGGTACGAGCCGCCCTCGGCGTACGTCGTGATGTCCGGCCCGTAGAAGGCGCGGTAGACGATCAGCTGGCGACGGCCGTCGAACAGGTCAACCAGGCTTGCCGGACCCTGCGGTCCTTCGAAGCGGTAGTCCTTCTCCACTGCCATCCACGGCATGCGCCTGCGTTCGGCTGCCATCGCATCGCGCGCCCGGGTGAACTCCTTCTCCTTCACGAGCAGTCGCTCCCAGGCCTCTTGCCATTCCGCCGCGGAGACGACAGGGGGGTTCTTCATCAGGTGGTACCTCCTTCAGCCACGCGGGCGTCGCAGCACGATTCAGAAGACCACTCGACCCTACCTTCGGCCGATCGGCCGGCCGCCGCGGCGGATGCCTCATATTGAGGCCATGACCACCACCAGCGATTCAGCGCATCCCGTCCATCCCGTGACGGCGGCGATGCTGGCCCAGCGCGCCGAGAACGTCCAGCTCAAGATCGCCGACGCGATCACCACGTTCGCCGGGTCGATGACGTTCGTGTACATCCACGCGGCCGCTTTCGTTCTGTGGATGCTCGTGTTCGAGCAGAGCCCGTGGCCGACACTCACGCTGATCGTGTCACTCGAGGCGATCTTCCTGTCGACGTTCGTCCTGATCGGGCAGAACCGTCAGGCCACCTTCCAACAGGCCAAGGCGGACCACGACTTCGTCGAGTCCGAGCTCGAGCTGAAGACGAACACCGAGCTCACGCGGCAGATCCACACGCTCACCACCGAGCTGCACCGTCGGGTGGTCACTGAGGGCAGGGCCTGAGGACAGCCTTGGCCGGCAGATGTGGGTTGAGGCAGGGTGGGTATGTGAGCTCGCAACCTCGGGACCAGTACACGACGAAACCGCTCACCCCTGAGACATGGGATGACTTCGCCGCTCTGGTGGAGGCGAACAACGGCGTCTGGGGTGGGTGCTGGTGCATCGGGTTCCACCCCGAGGGCATCACCAAGGACAGCACGGCCGAGGGCAACCAACAGGCCAAGCGTGCCCACGTCGACAAGGGGACGGTCCATCAGATCCTCGTCTACGCCGACAACGAGTGCGTGGGCTGGATCCAGTACGGCCCGCCGGCCGAAGTGGCCACGATCAAGAACCCCAAGGCCTACGAGAAGGATCTCGTCGACCTGCCGGACTGGCGGGTCGGCTGCGTGTTCACCGGCAGCCGGCACCGGGGCAACGGCGTGGCGCGCGCAGGACTGGCCGGGGTGCTCGACGCCATCGGCGAGGCCGGTGGCGGCACGGTCGAGGCCTACCCCGAGCAGCTGGAGGGGCGCGGACCGCAGCGAGGCGCCTACCTGCACACCGGCCCGGAAACCCTGTTCGAGGAATTCGGCTTCGCCCGCGACCGTCGCATCGCGAAGTGGCGCTGGGTCATGCGTACGACGGTCGCGAACGGCAGGAAGGGCTAGGGCGACGAGGCGCAGCGAGCGGTGAGGAATCCGCTCGCCCCAACGATGTGACCGCGCCTAGCATCGGGGCGTCCGTCTCCGCGGTGACGCGGGCTGCAGACCGTGACAGGGCAGCCGAGGGGAACCGGGATCGGAGCTGGATGGTGAGGACCAAGGCCGAGGATCGCGAGGTCCGAGGCGCCGTGGAGATCGCCTGTGACGAGTCGGGTTTCGTGGGCGGATCGCTCTTCGGGGGCACCCGGGTATTCGCACACGCGAGCGTGCACCTCGATCTGCGTAGTGCGATCGACCTCGCCGAGGAGGTCAGGACGCGCACGGGTGCCGGATCGGACGAGCTGAAGGCGTCGCGGCTCAATCGACCATGGGGGCATCCCGTTGCGGAGTGGCTGTGTGGCCCGGACGGGCCGCTGCAGGGCCGCGCCGTCGTACACGTGACCGACACCCGACTGTTCGGACTCGCGCGGCTCGCACAGGTGTTGCTGGCTGACTCGACCCCCGAGGGTTGGTGGAGTGCCCAGGAGGACCAGAGGACCTGGGACCTGGCGCTCCGTCTTCACGCACTGGTGGCTCGTCTACCTCAGACGCAGGAACGCCGGATCCTCGAGTGCGCACGCGACGTTCTCTGGGTGAACCGCAACCGACGCCGTCGGGAGTCGATCGAGACGTGGGCCGACGTCGTGGGTGCCGTCGCGAGCCGGCTGGACGACGCAGGCGACCGGTGGTTCATGGCCGGTTGGGCCACGCCTGAGGCAGAGCGGCGTGCCCGCGTCTATCACGCCACGCCTCCGCAATCGCCGCTCACCGAACCCCTCCTGCCCGCGCTGCGCTGGGCCGTGCACCACTGGAGCGCCCGGGGCGACGTCAGCGTCGTGCACGACGAGCAGTCCGTACTCACCCCAGGCCGCGTGGCGGCCATCGCCGAGGAGCTCGAGACCTCCCGGCCCGGGCGCCGGCTGACCGGATTCGTCCGCGTCGACTCGCGTCAGGACGCGCGTGTGCAGCTGGCAGATCTGGTCGCCGGTGTGGTCCGGCGGACCGTGGAGGACAACCTGTCCGGGTCTCCGAACGCGCTGCCCGTCCCGATCAGCCACCTGGTCGCGGACGGATCGCCCGTGGTCGAGTACGCCGCCCGCCCCTGACGGGGCGGCGGCCGCACCCAACCGCTCAGAGGCCGCCGCGGCGACTGCCCCGCACGCGGCTCAAGATGAAGAGTGCGAGTGCAACGATGAGCAGGATGATGAGGATCGTCCACAGCATGGGTGAGACTCCGTCCGGTTGATGGTGTCGCTATCGGGTCGGAGTCGGCTAGCAAGCGCAGGCTCGCCACTTCGGCGCCCCTCGAACTCCGGAGAGTGTCGTTCCCTTTTGGACGCACTCGAAACGTCGGACGAGCATCGTCGGGGCTCTCGCCCGGACATGGACCGCCAGGTTTGCCCACTAGGTTCGATCGCATGGCGACCAGCTCCTCCATCGGTTTCGCGGCCTCGATCGGCGCCCTCGCCGGTGCCTCGCTGGCGGCGCACCGCGGAGCCAGGTCGGCGGCCGGCGCGGCGCTGGCAGGTGCGGTCGGCCTGGGTACGTCGGAGGCGGTCGCCCGGGCACGCCAGAAGGAAGGGGAGATCCCGGCGTTGTGGCAGCGCATCGCGGTGAGCGCCGCGCTGGCGGCCCCCCTCGGGTGGGTTGCCGGGAAGGTGACGAGCGCCGGGCCACGCACGGTCGGCGCGGCCACCGGCGCCGTGGTGGGCGCGATGGGGGTTCGGCCGCAGAAGGTGGTCATGGGTCCATTGATGGGAGCGGCCGTCGGGCAGGCGCTCTCCCGCGGACCAACGCCGACGGCCGTCGTGGCGAGCAGCACCGTCCTGGCCTACCGCAGCACGTCCGCGCTCGTCTTCCGCGACCCTCAGGTCAGCCTGCTGGCCGACCGGGTCAGCGCCGCCGATCTGCCGTTCGTCGTACCCCGGCCGGCGCGATCGAGGTACGTCGGCACCGGGTACGTCCGCGAGCTGGCCCAGGAGCTCGGCGCCCAGTACACGGCCGACGCCGTGGACACCGGGATCGTGGCCTCCGTCGACGCCCTGGCCGGACCGGCGTTCGACCCCGGCCAGGTCGACCCGCTGGTCCGGGAGTTCTACGAGCACACGACGCGGTTCGCGTTGGACATCGTCCCGCAGTGGCGACTGTGGGTGCGGCCGGGCTATCTCCTGTACCGCACCGCGGTCGCACGTCGCCTGGGACAGGCCAGCATCCCGATGAACCAGCACGAGGCGCAACGCGGCATCCGCAGCCGCATCGACACCATCAGCGGCGTCGATGGCGCCGTGTCGGTGCGCGGGTGGATCCGGTCGTTCGCCGATGACGACGAGCCGATCATGGTCGGCATCTACACCACCTATACCCACGGCGACTCCGGCTACGTCAGCGTCGGGTTCCCCGTGCCGGAGGGCAGCTTCACGGCCACCCTGCTCCCACAATCACGGCCCGATCGCGGCCTGACGCTGACCAGTCGCGTCGACGACGGCCAGGCCGGTCACTACCTGACGTACGTCGACTCCGCGGCGGACGAGCTCACCGCACTAGCCGTGCACGGCTTCGAGGAGCAGCTCGACGTCTTCGTAGAGGACGACGTACTGCGAGCGGAGCACGCGTTCTGGCTCTTCGGCTTCCCGTTCCTGACTCTGCACTACCGGATCACCCGCAAACCCGCCGGGCAATCAGCGGTGTGAGACATCCCTAGCGCGGTTCGTCAACCTCCCGGGAGGCCTCGTGATGGGGACGGGACTGCCATGCCGCCCAGTCGGCACTCACGTCGCCGGCGGCGCGGAGGAGCTTGGGGAGGTGCGCGTCGAGGAGGTGCTCGGTGGAGGTCTCGGCGGCGTGGACGGTGACGTTCATGGCGGCACGGACTGAGCCGGTGCCATCGCGGACCGGGACGGCAACGGAGCGGACGCCCGGGGCGAGCTCTTCGTCGGCGAGCGCCCAGCCGCGGGCGCGGACCTGGGTGAGCTCGGCCATCAGCTTGTCTCGTGTGATCTCGACAGGCTCGACCGACGCCGGCAGCGTCACGCCAGAGCGCGACGGGATGCTCAGGACGGCGTTCACCTCGTCCGGTGACAGTGCCGCCAGCAACACCTTTCCCTGCGAGGTCACCGGGGCGGGGAAGAGCGTGCCGATGTCGACGCGGAGGGCGATGATCTTCGGCACCGAGACGCGCGCGACGTAGACGATGTCGCTGCCGTCCAGCTGTGCCATGGACGACGACTCGCCGGTCTTGCGGACCAGCGCCTCGAGGTGGGGTCGGGCGACGTCCCAGAGGCCGAGGGAGGCGACGTACGCCGTGCCGAGCGTGATCACCTTCGGGGTCAGCGAGAAGGCGCCGTCGGCGGAGCGCACGTAGCCGAGCTCCTCCAGCGTCAGCAGGAGTCGCCGCGCGGTCGGTCGCGCGAGGCCCGTTGCCGTCGCCACGTCGGCGAGGGACATCGACCGGTGGTGCTGGTCGAAGCACCGCAGTACGTCGAGGCCGCGGGCGAGCGACTCGACGAAGTCCGGTCCCGAGCCACGGCCAGCCACGCGCAGACCCTACGAACCCGAGCCGGGGTCGCCGAACATCGTCCCGCGTGCTCCGTGGGTGCTCTCGGACTGATAGTCGGTGTACTGGTACGGGTTGTCGAGCACCTTGCTTCCTTCGGGCATCTCGGGGTGCATGCCGGCGTCCCAGGTCTCCGTCGCCCATCGCCGACGTCAGGTGGTCGATCGTGGCGTCGATGTTGCGGCGTACGCCGGCCGCGTCGAAGCCGACCAGCTTCCCGTCGCTCTTCACGACCCGACCGTCGACGATCACCGTGTGCACGTCGCCGCGCTGCGCCTGGAAGGCGACGTGACCGTACGGGTTGATGATCGGGAACGAGACGGGGGAGTCGTCGTTCTTGATCAGGACGACGTCGGCCTTGGCGCCGGGGGTGAGCCGGCCGAGGTCGTCCCGACCAAGTGCGTGGGCGCCGCCGCGCGTCGCCCAGTCGACGACCTGCTCGGCGCGCAGCGACAGCGCGGTGACGGTGTCGCCCTTGACGTGCGCCTCGAGGTGCTCGCGCGAGCGGTCGGCGCCGAGCGTCGTCCGCATCGCCGAGAACAGGTCGCCGCTCCACCACACGCTGGTGTCCTGCGACAGCGACACCGGGATGTCGTACTGCCGCACCTGCCAGGTCGGCGGGTAGCCCTGGCCGGCGCTCTGCTCGGACTCCGTCGACACCGAGATCGAGCCGCCGGACGCCGCGATCCGCTGGTAGGAGTCAGCACTCAGCGAGGCCGCGTGCACGTAGATGTTCCCCGGGTTGGCGAACCCGTTCTCGTGGATCAGCCGGATGCCGTCGTCGTTCGTCGCACCCCACACCCCGGCGTGCGTGGTCACCGCGAGGCCGAGGTCGCGCGCCACCTCGAACGCCGCCTTCTCCGGGAACGCCGGGTCGCCGGTGACGTCGAAGGCCAGCTGGAAGCCGAGCATGTCGCCGGCGCCGGTACGCCGTCGCTCGAAGAAGTCTCGGACGGCCGGGTCGGCGGTCCACTCCCACGGACCGGCCTGGATGTTGCCGTAGGCCAGCACGAACCGGCCGGGCACCGACTGCAGCGCGTCGACCGCGGCGTCGGCATGGTCGACCGACTGCAACCCGTGCGACCAGTCGACGGTGGTGGTGACGCCGGCCTCCAACGACTCCCACGCTGAGAGCACGTTGCCGGCGGCGATGTCCTCGGGCCGGAACGTCTTGCCGTGCTCGAGGTAGTACCAGACGAAGTACTGCGTCAGCGTCCAGTCCGCGCCGTACGCCCGCATCGCGGTCTGCCACATGTGCCGGTGGGTGTCGATCATCCCCGGCATCACGATGCCTCCGGACGCGTCGATCTCCTGAGTGCCGTCGGGGACGTCGAGGCTCTGACCCACCGCCTCGATCTTGTCGCCGACGACCAGGACGTCACCTGCTCCGTGGATCGTGTGGCTGTCGTCCATGGTCAGCACGGTGCCCCCGCGCAGGACGATCGAGTCGGTCATGGGTCCCTCCCTGGTGATGTTCTGCTGTGGTGCCTGGGTCTCGTGACGGCGCTAGCGCGCCTCCTCGACCAGCGGCGTCGGTCCTCCTCGACCAGCGGCCTCGGCGGGCGGCTGCACCGGTGGTTGAGGAGGTCGCGCTGCGACCGTCTCGAAACCACCATCCGCAGATCGTCGTACGAATGTCCGCTTAGCGGTCAATCTCGACCTGTGCTGCCGGGCTGTCAAGGCCTTGACGCGCTTGGACAGCGCTTGTTGACTCAGCACGGACACCTGTCCGTACTTTGACGCAAGGAACCCCGCGTGGCCGAGCCCCCGACCGGACCGCTCTCCGGACTCCTGGTCGCGGACTTCTCACGCGTCCTGGCCGGGCCGTACGCCACGATGTTGCTCGCCGACCTCGGAGCGGACGTGATCAAGGTGGAGGCGCCGGCCGGCGACGACACACGTGCCTGGATGCCGCCCGTGCGCGACGGCATCTCGACGTACTACCTCGCCGTCAACCGCAACAAGCGCTCGGTCACCCTCGACTTCAAGGACGACGTCGACGTCGTCCTGGCGCGCGAGCTGGCCGGGCGCGCCGACGTGATGATCGAGAACTTCAGGCCCGGTGGGCTCGACCGCTACGGGCTCGGGTACGACGACGTCGCCGCCCTCAACCCGAGGGTCGTCTACGCCTCGATCAGCGGCTTCGGTACGACGGAGAAGGGGCGGTCCCTCCCCGGCTACGACCTCATCGTCCAGGCGATGTCGGGCCTGATGAGCCTGACCGGCGCGCCCGACACCGAGCCGTTCCGCTCCGGCATCTCGGTCTTCGACGTCATGGCCGGCATGCACGCGACCATCGGCATCCTCGCCGCCCTCAACGCGCGCCACGAGTCCGGCCGCGGGCAGCACGTCGAGGTCAACCTGCTCTCCTCAGCGCTCTCCGGGATGGTCAACCAGACCAGTGCGTACGTCGCCGGCGGGGTCGTGCCGCAGCGCATGGGCAACAGCCACCCGAGCCTGTACCCCTACGAGCCGATCCCGTGCTCGGACGGCGAGTTGATCATCACCTCCGGCAACAACGCCCAGTTCGTCAAGCTCTGCCAGGTGATCGGCGCACGCGAGCTGGCCGAGGACCCGCGGTTCATGCGGATGGAGGACCGCAACGCCCACCGCGACGAGCTCCGGCCGCTGCTCATCGAGCGACTGAAGAAGCGGACCAAGATGGAGTGGTTCCGCGACATCATCGCCGCGGGTGTCCCGTGCGGACCGATCAACGACGTCTCCGGAGGCGTCGGGTTCGCCGAGGACATCGGGCTCGACCCGGTCGTCGAGGTCGGCGAGGGCGAGGCGATGGTGCCGTCGGTGCGAAATCCGATCACGTTCTCCGAGACGCCGGTGGACTACCGGATGCCACCGCCGGCGCTGGACGAGCACGGAGCCGAGATCCGCCGGTGGCTGGGCATGGAGGGCCTTGGTTTCGAGACAGGCGCTAGCGCGCCTTCCTCAACCAGCGGGCAAGGCGGCGGGGCTTCCTCAACCAGGTGGGAGAGCGACCAGCTATGAGCGGGTCAGCTCGAGAGGCTGGCGACTACGGCGCGGGCCTGGTCGGTGATCGGGTGCCGGTCGCCGGCCTGGACGATCGCATGCTCCGCGGCCTCGCCGACCATCGCCGCAGCCTGGGCGATGGCGCGTCGGCGTTCGTCGTCGCCGCAGAAGCCGCCGATCGTGTTCAACGCCCGGAGCAGCGTGGTGAGCACGCGGGGTTCGCTGCTGCCGTAGCGGCGTACCTGCCCGGTGGCGAGCTCGACGTACGTCGCGAAGTCGCGGCCCGGCACGACGACGCGAGGCCGTCCTCCGCCATCGGCGAGCACCTGGTCGCCGAGCGGGCGCTTCGCGAGCGAGGCCAGCACCACCGCGAGATGATCGGTCGCCTGCATCGCGGTGTAGGGGTCGTTGACCGCCGGCGACAGAGCCTTGGCCGCGATGTCAGCCAGCTGGCGGATGCCGAACGCGACGTCCTGCTCGTTGGTGCGCTCGTACCCGATCCGTACCGCCTCGCGGACGCTCGCCGCGAACAGACCGACGTCCGGAGCCGGGTCGTCGGTGGAGGTGCGCCAGAGCCGGGCGATCGGCTCTCCCTCGATCAGGTGCTCGCCGATCATCGGCACGACGGCGCAGACCAGGTCGTGCTCGACCGCCCGCTCCACGAGCCGCTCGGGATGCATGACCTGCACGTAGCCCGAGGCGTACGACGGCACGGCGACGGCCCAGGATGGCGGGGCGGGGAGGGCGTCGTTCCTGATGCCGGTCGTCGGGAGGTCATGCTCGATGATCCGCATCGTCGCCCGCTCGACGCCCGCCATGATCTCGTCGACCTGGATCGAGTGCGAGATGTGATGCACGAAGTAGACGAGCACGATCAGGCTCGCGAACAACAGTACGAGCGCGAAGGTCACCGCCAGCCGCGGATAGTCGTCGGTTCGCTCACCACTGTTCACGCCGACGGTGTAGAGCCCGGCGGTGCTGTAGACGAACGTCGCGACGAAGACGCTCAGGACCATCTGGTTGACGCGGTCGCGCAGGAAGTAACGCAGCAGTCGCGGGGAGTACTGCGTCGACGCCAGCTGCAGCGCCACCAGCGTCAGGCCGAGCACGAGCGCGATGACCGTCATCATCGTGCCCGAGATGCCGATCAGCAGGGTGCGGGCGTCGTCGCCGGTGCCCTGGAACAGGAGTCGGTCGAACGACGAGCCCGCTCCCACCGTGATGTTGCTCAACAGGCCGCCGATGAGCAGGGCGAGCACCACCGCGCCGAGCGGCATCAGCCACAGCGCGCCGCGCAGGTAGTCCGACGTGCCGGTACGCCGCATGGCCTCCCCCTTCCGTTCCGAGCCGAGGATCGCACGGCATGAACGACGAGTTGAAGTTTCCCACCTCCCTCGGGACGTCGACCGCCGACGAGATCCGGCTGCTCGGACAGAACCTGACCGAGGACCTGATGGGTCAGGTGGGGTTCGGTGAGCTGGCCTTCTGGCTGGTGGCACTCCGTCGGCCGACGCCTTCGGAGGCGCGGGTCTTCGAGGCAGTGCTGGTCGCGCTCGCGGACCACGGGTTCACGCCGACCGCGATCGCGGCCCGGCTCACCTATCTCTCCGCGCCCGACTCGCTCCAGGGCGCGCTGGCCGCCGGGCTGCTGGGTGGGGGATCGCGGTTCCTCGGGGTCACCGAGGACTGCGGGCAGTTCCTGCACGGCGTCCTTGAAGGACAAGCCGACCTGCCTACCGACCTCGATGACACAGCCGGATGGGACGCGCTCGCCCTCGACGCCGTACGCCGAGAGCATGCGGCCGGCCGGTATGTCCCCGGCCTCGGTCACCCGGTGCACAAGGTGCTCGACCCGCGCACGCCGAAGCTGATTGCGATCGCCGAGGAGGAGGGCCTGCTCGGGCCGCACCTGCGGCTGTTCGAGGCGATCGGGCGGACACATGAGCAGGTGCTCGGACGGCGTTTGCCGCTCAACGGCGCGGGTGTCTGCGGTGCCGCACTCGCCGACCTCGGCCTGCCCGTCGACCTGCTTCGGGGCTTCGCTCTGCTCGCCCGCGCGGCCGGCCTGCTCGGCCAGATCGCCGAGGAGGCACGACGTCCGATCGGGATGGACGCCTATCTCATCGTCGACCGCAACGCCGTCTACGTCGACCCCACCGAGGAGGAATAGGACATGGCCACCGTTGCTGCGGTCATCGCCTCGACCCACCACCCCTTTTATCTGAAGGCCACCACGAGCACCGGCGATGAGCGACCGCCGTTCGCGGACGAATGGCAGGCGAAGATCGAGACGTTCCGCGAGACGCTCACGCGGGCCGAGCCCGACGTACTCGTGATGGTCGGCAGTGACCACTTCCACCAGCTGTGGCTGGACAACATGCCGCAGTTCCTGGTCGGCAAGGCACCGTACTACGACGCCAACTGGTACAACGAGGAGCGCGAGTTCGGTCTCCCGCGGTTCCGTCTCGAGGGCGACGAGGAGCTGTCGCAGCACATCCTCCGCGGCGGCCTCGACCGCGACTTCGACCTGGCGTTCAGCAACGAGCTGCGGATCGACCACAGCATCACCTGCCCGATCATCACTCTGCGACCGGACGCCGACCTGCCGATCGTGCCGGTCTACACCAACATCTTCGCGCCGCCGCTCCCGCAGCCGAAGCGGTTCGTCCAGCTGGGCCGGGCGATCCGCGAGATGGTCGAGTCGTGGGAGAGCGACAAGCGGGTCGCGATCATCGGCACCGGGCACCTGTCGCTCGAGCTCGGCGGGCCACGCCAGTTCGGCGAGCACGGGCCGGACCCGGACTTCGACCGGAAGGCCGTGGAGTGGATCGCGAACGGCGACATCGACGGCTGCTGCGGCGAGGTGTCGTTGGACAGCCTGCATCTGCCGGGCAACGCCACTCACGGCTTCATGGACTTCATGCTGATGATGGGCGTGGCTGGTGAGGGCGTGAAGGCCGATTACGTCGACTCGCTCGACCTGTTCCACACGATGGAGGCCTACTTCACCTGGTACCCGGAGGGGGCGCTGTGATGAGCAAGTACCTGCTGAACAAGTTCCTCTACACCGTCGACCGCGACCCCGATCTCGTCGAGCGCTATCGCGACGACCCAGCAGGGACTGTCGCCTGGTGGGAGGCCGACATGGCGAACTCGATCCTCAACTGCCACTCCGGCGAGAAGTCAACCTGGCTTGCCTTTTCCGACGAGGAGCGCGACGTGCTCGTGCGACACGACCACGTGCGGCTGTTCGAGCTGGGCGCCCACCCGTTCCTGACGCTGACGCTCTTCATCGCGATGTTCGAGCGCGACCACGGACCGCTCGAGTACCAGATCGCCTACGGTCGGGCGCTCCAGCACGTGTCCCTTCCCTACCCCGACATCGCGACATGAGAGCGGCCGTCCTCCACACGCCCGGCCGGCCGCCGTCGTACGGCGAGCATCCGGCGCCGGCTGCCGCCTCGGGGTCGACGGTGGTGCGGGTGACTGCGGCACCGGTCGTGCCGCTCGACCTGCTCTGTGCGTCCGGGACGTCGTACTTCGGGGTGCCGCAGACGCCGTACGTCCCGGGTGGCCAGGGCGTCGGCGTGGTCGAGTCTTCGGCCTCGGTCGACGCCGGGACCCGCGTGTGGTTCTTCGCGACGGCCGGGATGAAGCCAGGAGACGGCTCGCTGGCGGACGTGTGCGCAGTCCCCGATGCGGACGTCGTCCCCATCGACGCGGGGGTGCCGGACGAGCTTGCCGCGGCGATCGGGCTGTCGGGCATCGCGGCGTGGATGGCGCTGTCGTGGCGCGCCCGGCTGCAGCCCGGCGAGCGGGTGCTGATCCTGGGTGCCGGTGGCGCCGTCGGACAGGTCGGCGTCGGTGTCGCCCGGGTGCTCGGCGCCTCGACGGTCGTGGCGATGGCGCGGCCCCAGTCGGTGGCCCGAGCGACGGCCGCCGGCGCGGACGTCGTAGTTCCCCTCGAGGGCGAGGTCGATGCGGTGGCGGCGGCGCTGGCCGAGCACGGGCCGTTCGACGTCGTGCTCGACCCGGTGTTCGGTGTCTCGTCGACGGCCGCATCCCGGAACCTGGCCGAGCACGGACGCCTCGTGAACCTCGGCGGCGCCGGCGGCGACCAGGCGACGTATCTCGTCCGCCGTCCTCCGCAGCCGCACCGCCTCCGTGCTCGGCTACACCAACAACGCGCTCACTTCCGACCAGCGCCGCGAGGCGATCACCGCCGTCCTCCGCCACGCGGAGGCGGGACGGGTGCGGATGCAGTACGACGCGCATCCGCTCGCGGACGTCGAGCCGGTCTGGTCGCGGATCGCTCGCGGTGAGGCGGAGGCGCGGACCGTGCTGGTGCCCTGAGCCTCCACTGGTCGAGAAGCTCGCTCTGCGAGGGGCTCGAAACCTGCGGGACCGGCGGGTGGTCTCGAGACGGCGCTAGCGCGCCTCCTCAACCAGCGGTCGGTCCGGAGCGCGCCTTCTCAACCATCGGTTTGTCGCGGAGCGCCCCTCCTCGACCGGGATAAGGGTCGGGAGGGAGCGTCCGGACGTAACACCACATTCGGGGGAGGTGTGGTGTCTCGGGTCTCCAGAGATCCCTCCCGACGAGACCTTTGTACCCATTCGGAGGGGTATACACACCCCCTAGGCCAAGAATTCTTCGACGATCTCGAGACGGTCGAGGAGGGACCTTTCGTCCAGCGGGCGGGAGGCTCAGGGAGCGGCGCGGCGAACGGCGCGGCGGACGCGGTCTCGGCGTTGCCGGCGGTCGCGGGCACATCGTCGTTCCCGGTGCGGGGCGGCCAGCGGAGCCGGCTCCTGAGTGGCGTCCGGGAGGAGCGTCTGGACGTACGTACGCCACATGTGTGGGCGGGGAGCTGGGCGGTGGTCCATCGTGCTCCTTCCCGGACGGCGGACCAGGCGTAGAGGGGGAGCTACGCGAGTCGCATCGGTGCACCTACCCGCCGGACATCCCTCCCAAACCCGCAGTCCAGACCAAGACCCCGGGACATCTACGCAGCTCAGCTCAATTCTTCTGGAGATTTGCGGACTCCGCGTCGTCAGGGCGTCGTAAGGATTGCGTCAGGACCTGGGGCTTCCCGGCTCAGCCGCACGAGAATGGTGCCAGCACTAGATCGAGGAGCAGGGATGCTCGAGAGACCGTGGAACAACGCCGCATGGTGGAGACCACGCGTCCGGGTGGCCGCGGTCATCGTGCCGTTGCTGGCGTGCGCCGCGCTGTCCGCCTTCCGTGACGACGTCACCGCAGCGACCAGCGTCCTGATCCTCGTCCTCATCGTCGTCGGAGCGGCTGCGACCGGCGACCGGGTAGCCGGGCTGCTCGCGGCCATCTCAGCCGGCGCCTGGTTCGACTTCTTCTTGGTGCCGCCGTACCGGACCTTCACCATCAACGACCCGGACGACATCGAGACGGCCGTCCTCCTCGTCCTGATCAGCGTTGCCGTCACGGAGGTCGCCCTCTGGGGCCGACGGCAACAGGCGCGAGCCTCGCGGCGCTCGGGTTATCTCGACGGCGTCCTGAACGCCGCCCGAGCGGTCGCCGAAGGAACCGCTCCGGGCGCAACTGTCGCCGGACTCGTGTCCGACCAGATCACCGAAGTGCTCGACGCGGACACAGCCCGCTTCGTCAAAGGACCGCTTCAGGACAGCCGAGTCGCGGTCCTCAACCACGACGGGATCGTGATGCGCGACGGCCACCCGATCGATGTGGATCGAGTCGGTCTCCCCACCGGCGAGTACACCGCAATCCCCGTGCACAAAGGGCCACACGAGGTCGGTCACTTCCTCCTGACTGCCGCGTCACACGTGGCCTACCCCACCCGCGAACAGCGCCGCGTGGCGGTGCTCCTCGCCGACCAGATCGCCTCCATCGACGTCCTCCAATGACGTCAACAACCCCAGACGAGGTGTCGGCAGGCTCAGCCTCGCCAGACGAAGACCTCTTCCCAGTCGTAGGCGTCGCCGTCGACCAAGTTGGTCGCGTACGACTCGTAGACCAGCGTGTGGCCGTCGCCGCTGATGGAGGCGGCTGTGCTGGCGCTCCAGTTGTTGCTCTCGGTGCCGTCCGACGCCTGAGAAGCGCGGGTGATGACGCCGGTGCGCAGGTCGGCGACGAACGCGTCCGGGTCGGTGCCGGTGTCGGGCGCGAGGTCGGTCGCGTCGGAGCCGAACCCGACGTACCGGCCGTTGCGCGAGAGGCTCGGCAGGTAGGAGTCGGCGTCCGCCGACCCGTGCCCGGTCTTGCTGACCAGGGTGATCGAGCGGTCGGACAGCTTCATCCGGTACACCTGCCCGTGCTGGCCGTCGGCGCCCGGGATCTTGGTCGCGCAGGTGGAGAAGGCGACGTACCGACCGCTACCGGAGATCACCGGACGCCCGGCGCTGCCCTCCGGGAACGGCTGGCACGGCGGCGCATCCGGCTCGTGCCAGAAGCGGGTTGTCGTGCCGGTGGCGATGTTGCGCACCCAGAGGCTGTTGTTCTCGCCAAACGTGACCAGCCTGCCGTTGTCGGAGATGTCGCCGTTCAGGACCGACGGCTTCACGTCGCGCCCCTTCGAGGTGAGCGAAACCTGCCTGGTCCAGTGGTGGGCGACGTCGCGGACGTAGACGTCCTCCCGCTTGTCGGTGTCGTGGCGGGCGAACGCGGCGAACGTCTGGAACGAGACGCGCTTGCCGTTGCCGGAGATCACCGGGGAGAAGCTGTTCCGCTTCGGGGACTGCTGTCCGGCGGAGTCCACCGAGACCAGTCGGATCTTGCCGGAGTACAGGTCCTTGACGACGACGTCGAGGACGCCGCCGTTGGCGTCCGTCACGAGGTTGGTCGACCAGGTGGTGAACGCGACGTACTGCCCGTTGTCGGAGATCGTCGGCTCGACGCTGTAGTCGTTGCCCGGCGTGTGGCCCTTGCGACTGACGAGGATGGTGATGCCGTCCTCGGTGTCGCGGAGGTAGACGTCGTCGATCCCGTTGGTGTCCTCGGGCACCAGGGCCGCGTCGGTCGAGAAGACGACATACCGTCCGTCCGCGGACGAGACCTGGGCGGTGCCGTTGGTCATGCTCTTGGCGTCGGCCTGTGCGTTCGTGCCGTTGACCAGGACGACCTGCTCGTTGTGCGAGCCCACGGCGTACGCCGGTACAGCGGTGCCGATGAGGGTGCCGATGAGGGTGCCGATGAGGGTGCCGATGAGGGTGCCGATGAGGGTGCCGATGAGGGTGCTGGCCGTGGCAGCGAGCGCGAGGCCGGCCGCGACGACCGGGGTTCTCAGACGGGCACTCGGGGTTGGGTGGGCATGACTGCTCCTTCGAAGATCAGGTGTGTGCGACCAAGACGCGGAACCGCCCTCGAGGGTTGCAAGCCGTTGAATCCAATTCTTCACCCGTTCGTATCGCCCCCCGGGGTGACCTGGAGGCGGCCTTCCCCTAGCCTGGGCAACGCTCTGTGTCGTGCATCGGGGGGCTTGGCACCGACCATCTATGTGTGAGGAAGACCGTGCCTCGGGTTCTACGCATGCCTGACGTCGCGGCCGACTCGGACGAGGGCGTGCTGGCTGCGTGGCTCGTGGAGGAGTCGGCGCGCTTCGACGCTGCTCAGACGATTGCCTACGTCGAGACGCAGGATGAGCTCTTCAGTGTCGAGGCGGGGCGACCCGGGGTGCTGCTGAAGACCTTGGTCGAGCCGGGAACGCCGGTCGAGCCAGGCACGCCGATCGGGATCCTGGGTGAGCCGTGGGAGCAGGTCCAGGACCTCGAGACGGTGCTCGCCGAGTTGGGCGTCGCACGCCGGGAACGTGTCGGCCCCGGATCACTGCTCGACGCCACGGTGTCGGGTCACCGGGCCGAGCCGCTGACCGCGGTCGCCGAGGTGGCGTCGGAGGAGAAGGCTGGTTTCGAGACGCTCGCAGAGCGAGCTCCTCAACCAGCGGAGTCGCAGCGAGCCTATGAACCAGCGGAGTCGCAGGGAGCTCTTCAACCGGCAGGGTCGGAGCGAGCCGCCTCACCGGCAGGGTCGGAGCGAGCCGCCCCACCGGCAGGGAAGGAGCGGCCGGAGGATGCTGCTCCCGCCCAGCACCACTACCTCCGGGCCCGGGTGCGGGTCGACCGGCTGGTCACGCTGTCCGCGCGGATGGAGCGCGACCGTCCGAACTCGAGCGTGGTCGATCTCGTCGGCCGGGCCGTGATCGCGACCCATCGGCAGGTTCCGCAGCTGGGCGTAGCTCGGCTCGAGGCGGACCAGGCCGCGAGTGCGGGCATCCCCGTGACCTACCCGGGTCGCTTCGGGGTGGAGGAGGCGGCGGCCGTCGTACCCCCGGGTCAGGCGGCCGTGCTCGCTGTCGGCGACGTCCGCGACGAGCCGGTGCTCGACGCCGGCGCCGTGGTCCCGGGCAGGGTGATGACCGTGACCCTCTCCGTGCGGCCCGGACGGGTCGACGACGTCGTGGCGTCACGCTGGCTCGCGGTGCTGGTGGCTCTCCTCGAACGACCCGAGTGGCTGGTCGACTAGCTTCGCCCCCCGCGTCGTACCGTGACGAGGTGGACCATCCAACTGCCCAGGCCTGGCTCGACCGCTACGTCGCGGCATGGGAGTCGTACGACGCCGACGACATCGCCGCACTCTTCAGCGAGGACGTCCGCTACCGGTTCTACTCGTACGCCGAGTGGATCGTGGGGCGCGACGCCGTGGTCGCGAGCTGGCTGGCGGAAGACACCGACGCCCAGGGGTCGACGCGCGACGAGCCCGACACCTATGACGCGGCGTACGCACCTGTTGCCGTCGACGGCGACGTGGTGGTCGCGACCGGGACGACGACGTACACCGAGACCCCCGGCGGCCCGGTGACGCGGATCTTCGACAACTGCTTCGTGATGCGGTTCGACGACGACGGTCGCTGCCGCGAGTTCACCGAGTACTACACGAAGCGGCCCTGAGCCACGACCCTCTGGCTCACGGGTGCAGGTGAGCGCCCTTCATCACCTTGTCGACGGCGTTCTTCGGACCGTGCAGGGCGATGCCGACCAGGTCGAGGTCGGCCGGACCGACGGCGCGGACGGCGGCCCGGTTGGCGTCGTCGTGACCCGTGACGAACATGTCCGTGGTGTAGACCGCCACCGTCAGCTGTCGCCCGAGCGCACGCTGGTGCGCAGCGGTCAGGTTCTCCTTCGAGCCCTCGAAGACCAGCACCGGCTGCCGGAACATCGCGTGGTACGGCGTGCCGTCGGCGTCGGCATACGGCTCCCCGATCAGCTCCGGGTCCGCCCCCGCGATCCCGCTGGCCAGGAACGCGGTCACGTTGAGGCGCTGCCACGGCTCGAGGTCGTCGCGCAGCAGGATCGCGATCTTGGTGTCGAAGCGGACCGGGGCGACGTCGGCCGAGGGTGTCTCCATGCCCCCATCGTCGAAGCCGGGACGTCCTTACGTCTTGTACGTTCTTGACATGGCTGGCGACGCGGCCATGCGGCCGCGGCTTCGTGCGTGGCGCCCCGACGTTGCGGGGGTGGCCGAGGTCCTGCACGCCTACTTCCCCGACCACGCGTACCCGCTGCACACGCACGACACCTGGGCGCTGCTGATCGTCGACACCGGCGTGGTGCGCTACGACCTCGCCCGTCACGAGCACGGTGCGCTTCGCAGCCTGGTGACCTTGCTGCCGCCGCACGTGCCACATGACGGGCGCTCCGTCGACGCGGCCGGCTTCCGCAAGCGCGTCGTGTACCTCGACGAGGACGGGCTCGACGCCTCGCGGATCGGGAGTGCGGTCGACCACCCGGGGTGGTCCGACCCCGTGCTCCGCGACCAGGTCGACCGGCTCCACGGGTCGCTCGCCCACCCGGGCGACAAGTTCGAGGCCGAGTCGAGGCTGGCCCTGGTCCGCGAACGGCTGGCTGCGCATCTCGCCGCCAGCGAGCCTCCCGGCGTACGCCGAGACCGGACGCTGGCGCGGCGGCTCCGCGCGATGATCGACGACCGCGTCACCGTCGGTGTGTCGCTCGCCGAGGCTTCGTCGGCGCTCGGTGCCACCGAGACCCACCTCGTGCGCGCCTTCAGCCGCCAGCACGGCATCGCGCCGCACCAGTACCTGACCGGCCGCCGTCTCGACCGCGCCCGCCACCTGCTGCTCGCCGGGCGCTCCGCCGCCGAGACCGCAGCAGATGTCGGCTTCTACGACCAGGCACACCTGACCCGGCACTTCACCCGACTGCTCGGCGTCACCCCCGGCGCCTACGTCGCTGCAGCGGAAAGCCGCTGACGCCGATGGTGATCGAGCTGCGCGAGATCACGCCCGACGTGCTGGCGGAGCTGCGCGTCCACGTCGTGCTGCCGCCCGAGCAGGCGGAGTGGGTCGGCGGTTCCGTCGACGACTCGCTGCGCGAGGCGGCGGACCATCCGGAGGCCGAGCCGTGGCCGCGGGCGATCTACGGCGACGGCATCCCGGTCGGGTTCATCATGCTGAGCTGGGACGTCGAGCCGCAGCCGCCCGAGCTCATCGGCCCGTGGTACCTGTGGAAGCTCATGATCGCCCCGGCAGCGCAGGGCTCGGGCGTGGGCCGGGAGGCGCTGCGTCAGGTGGCCGCCCTGGTCAAGGAGCACGGCGCGACCGAGCTCCTGACGAGCTGCGCCCAGGGCGAGGGCACGCCGTACGGCTTCTACGTCGGGCTGGGCTTCGTGCCGACCGGCGAGTACGCCGAGGACGACGAGGAGATCCTGGTGCTCGCGCTCTGACACGCGTGCGGGGCGGGTCAAGGCCTACCCTCGGGCCATGGCCATCGAGCTGCGTGAGGTCGACGACGTCGTCCGCGAAGAGCTCCTCCGTACGGTCGTGATCCCCGAGGATCAACAGCGGTTCGTCAGCACCGTCGAGCGGTCGCTCGCCGAGGCGGCGACGTACCCCGAGGCCAACCCGTGGTACCGCGGTGTGTACAACGACGGTGAGCCCGTCGGCTTCGTGATGATCGCCTGGGACGTCGAGCCGCAGCCGGGCCTGATCGGGCCCTGGTTTCTGTGGAAGCTCGCGATCGACCGCGACCACCAGCGCCACGGCTACGGGAAGGCGGTGGTCGAGGCGATCATCGAGATCGTGCGCGCCAACGGGGGCACCGAGCTCTACACCAGCTATGGAGAAGGACCCGGCGGGCCGAAGGACTTCTACGCCAAGCTCGGGTTCGTGCTCTCGGGCGAGGAGCACGACGGCGAGGTGCTCGTCGTCCGGCCGGTCTGACTCAGGCGCGTGCCTCGAGCACACCCAGGTCACGCTCGGCGAACCGCCGGTGGTGCCACTCCTCGTTGACCACGATCGAGAGAGCCTCGGCGACTGAGTAGCTGTCTGGGGGCGGCCACCCCTCGCCCTCGACCGGAGTCGTCTCCCCCTCGAGGTCGGTGTCGGTCAGGTCGGCGAGGACGCGGCGTACCGTCGCCTGGCGGTCGGCGCGCAAGGTGAGCACCTCGTCGAGCGTCGGGCGGGCGTTCTTGTCGTGGTGCCAATCCAGGTCTCGGACGGTGTCAAAGGGCAGGTCGAGCGGCGACCAGGGGTCGGGGTCGCCGAGGTAGACCCGGTTGACCCAGGCGTCGGTGGCGTAGCAGAGGTGCCGCAGGGTCTCGATGAACGACCACTCGTCGTCGACCCGCTCGTGCAGCAGCTCGGGGTCGAGCCGGCCGGCGCGCTGGACAGTCTCGGCCCAGCGGCGTTCGAGGATGTCCCAGGCCCCCCGGAACTCGTCGGCGGTCGTCGGCTTCATCTTGGCGTAGTCGGGGTCCTGCCGCGCCATCTCGGCCTCGATGAGCGGCCCGATGTCGACCCCGTTGACGACGACGTTCTGCAGCTCGCCGTCGATCTCGACGTCGAGCAGCTCCACGCCGCGCATCCGTACGCGGTACAGATCGGCCTGCCGGATCCATACGTCGTTCAGCTCGACGAGGTGAAACCTCGACCCGGTGAAGTCGACGCGTTCGAACCGGGCGTCGCGCATGCGCGTGCCGTCGTACGTCGTGCCGGACAGGTCCTGAGGCTGGTCGCTCATGCGCCGAGGCTAGTAGGGCTTCCGGACGCTTCCCGTCCGGAAGCGGTCCGGATCAGCCTTGTGGCCGACGACACCAGATCCGCCCCGCCGTAATGTCCTGACATGGACGACGACCAAGGGTTCCTGGAGTGGTTCGAGACCACGTGGCACGACGCCGAGATGGCGCTGCACAACGGCGACGCCGGCCCGCGCGACGACACCTGGTCGAAGCAGGAGCCGGTCACGCTCTTCGGCGCCTGGATGAACGCCACCAACGCAGACGAGGCGCGGGCGGTCTTCCGCCGACTCGAGCAGTCGTTCTCCGACGCCGTGGAGGGCCACGTCTCACTGGTGGCGCACGGCGTCAGCGGCGACCTGGCCTACACGGTCCATCGGGAGCACACGACGACCACCGTCAACGGCGAGCAGCGGGAGTACGTGCTCCGGACCACCCAGGTCTATCGTCGCGAGGACGAAACCTGGAAGGTCGTCCATCGTCATGCTGACAACGAGGCCTCCGTCCAGGGTCCGTAGGGCGCGTCTAGTCTCGGCGTCATGGGACTCGTGCACGCCCGCGCCACCATCACTCCGTCCAAGCAGGAGCTCGTCGAGGCGTGGCTGCCCACACGCTCGTGGGCTTCCGGCGCAACGACGGTCGAGAAGGTCGCGGAGTACCGCTTCGACGACCCCGACGGCGAGGTCGGCGTCGAGACGATCCTGTGGCGGACCGACGAGGGGACCCTCCTCCAGGTGCCGTTCACCTACCGCGCGGCACCGCTCGCCGGGGCCGAGGAGTTCCTCGTCGGTACGGCGGACCACAGCGTGCTCGGACCACGCTGGGTGTACGACGGCTCCGCCGACCCGGTCTGGGCCGCGACACTCTCGGCCGCGATCCTCACTGGCGGCACCCAGGCTCAGATGGTGATCGAACGTGATGGCGAGCTGATCGACGTACCATCCCGGATGCAGGTGCGTGGGTCCGGGTCCGCCGGCGCCGCGGTCCCGACGATCGCCTCGGTGGACTCGGTCGTCGACGACAGCGTGGTCACCACGGTCACCGCCGGATCGCTGACCATCTCGCTCGCTCGCGCGGTCGGTACGCCGGTGTCCGGCGACGCGACGCTGACCGGCTCTGCCGGCGACCAGGAGCTCGGCGTACTGGCGGCTCTCTCCGCTGGTTGAGGAGGCGCTCTAGCGCCGTCTCGAAACCAAATGTGATGAACCGGGGACAGCGGTGACCGACGACCTCGGCGCGATCAGGGCTGCCGCTCGAACCGGAGCCCGAAGTCGAGCTCCCATGTCTGGCCACCGTCGTGGGACTGCTCCCACCTCCCGTCGACAGAACGTCCGTCGTCGGCGATGGCACCGACGAAACGCTGGGCGAAGCCGAGCTCCGAGTAGTCGGCCTCGGTCCGCAGCAGCGTCCACTCCGAGCCCGACAGCGTCATCCGGTAGATGCGAGTGACGCCCCGGCTGTCGAAGTAGTGCTGCCGGAACTCGCCGGCCGCCTCGTCGTACTCGATGATCGCCAGACTCTCCGGGAACGGCGCCGGGAGGATCGACCGCTGCAGAAGGTACCGCTCGCCCAACGACCACTCGAAGGTGATCGTCCCTGTCGGGTCGCCGTGGCCGGAGACCAGCTGGGTCCACTCTCCGACCAGCACGTCGAGCAGACCCAGCGCCGTCGAGCGCTGTCCGTCGCTCATGTGCCGAGGGCTGCCGAGACGACCTCGCGCGCGGCCTCCTGCACCTCGGCGAGATGGTCGGGACCGCGGAAGGACTCGGCGTAGATCTTGTAGACGTCCTCGGTGCCGCTCGGCCGCGCGGCGAACCACGCGTTGTCCGTGACGACCTTGATGCCTCCGATCGCGGCGCCGTTGCCCGGAGCCTCGGTGAGCTTGGCGGTGATCTTCTCGCCGGCCAGCTCGCTGGCGGTGACGTCCTCTGGGGAGAGTGCCGCGAGCTTCGCCTTCTCCTCCCGGTTCGCCGGGGCGTCGACCCGTGCGTACGCCGGCTCGCCGTGCGACGCGACCAGCTGCTGGTACAGCTCGCTCGGCGTCGTGCCGCTGACCGCCAGCATCTCGGAGGCGAGCAGGTCGAGGATCAGACCGTCCTTGTCGGTCGTCCACGCCGACCCGTCGCGGCGGAGGAAGGACGCGCCGGCCGACTCCTCGCCGCCGAAGCCGAAGGAGCCGTCGATCAGTCCGGGCACGAACCACTTGAACCCGACGGGCACCTCGACCATCTCCTTGTCGAGCGACTCCGCGACCTTGTCGATCATCGAGGACGACACCAGCGTCTTGCCGATCCGCGCGGACGCCGGCCAGTCCGGTCGGTTCCCGCTGAAGAGGTAGGCGATGGCGACGGCCAGGAAGTGGTTCGGGTTCATCAGACCGGCGTCGGGCGTGACGATGCCGTGCCGGTCGGCGTCGGCGTCGTTGCCGGTGGCGATCTGGTACTCGTCCCTCCGCCCGATCAGCGACGCCATCGCGCTCGGCGATGAGCAGTCCATCCGGATCTTGCCGTCCCAGTCGAGGGTCATGAACCGCCAGGTCGGGTCGACCAGGGGGTTCACCACCGTGAGATCGAGCCGGTGGCGGTCGGCGATCTCGCCCCAGTACGCGACGCTCGCCCCGCCGAGCGGATCGGCCCCGATGCGCACGCCCGCTTGACGAATCGCGTCGATGTCGACCACCGAGGGCAGGTCGTCGACGTACGTCCCGAGGAAGTCGTACGCCGTGCACGCAGCCCGGGCGCGCGAGTACGCGATCCGGAGGACGCCCTCGAGGTTGGCCCGGATCAGCTCGTTCGCGCGCGCGGCGATGACCTTCGTCGCGTCGGTGTCGGCAGGGCCGCCGTGGGGCGGGTTGTACTTGAAGCCCCCGTCCCTGGGCGGGTTGTGGCTCGGCGTCACCACGATGCCGTCTGCCAGTCCCGAGCCCGACGTACGCCCGTCGTTCGCGCGGATGATCGCGTGCGACACCGCCGGGGTTGGGGTGAACCCGTCGCGGTCGTCGACCATCACCGTCACGTCGTTGGCGACCAGCACCTCGATCGCGGTCGCCCACGCCGGCTCCGACAGCCCGTGGGGGTCGCGGCCGAGGAACAGCGGGCCGTCGTACCCCTGCTCCTTGCGGTAGTCGCAGATCGCCTGCGTCGTCGCCGCGATGTGCACCTCGTTGAACGCCGTGTCGAGGCTGCTCCCGCGGTGCCCGCTGGTTCCGAACGCGACCTGCTGGTCCACGTCGTCCGGGTCGGGCTCGAGCGTGTAGTACGCCGTCAACAAGTGCGCGACGTCCACCAGGTCCGAAGGCTGGGCGAGGGTTCCTGCGCGCGGGTCGACCATGTCGCCATCATCTCGCTGTCCCGCGAAACCGGCCACGTCGCGTCGCTTCAGGCATGCTCGGCCCGGCGTATGAAGCCGTCCGACAGCATGGACTCGGGGGCTGATGGGCCAGCGGAAACTTCGGCGTACGTCTCGCCCCGTTCCTCCAAGCCCCCGACAGGCAGCTGGGCCTGTTCGAGCACTAACTGGCATACGGACGACACCGGAAGGCGTCGACTCCGGCCTGCTCAATGCCAGTTAGTCGTCGCGGATCGACAGCAGGGCGCCCGGCTCGACCCGCGCCGACGCGGTAGCGTCGCCCGGTGCTGGTGACGGAGGTGGACGGGGACGACGTCATCATCCGGTACGCCGACCCGGAGCACACGGCCGAACACATCAGCGTCTGGGCGCATCTCCACCTCGGCGACACCACGATGCGCCAGGTCGACGGCGGCTGGGAGTTCCGGCTGACCGGTCTGCCGGTCGACCGGCTCGAGTACCTCCTCGACGTCGACGGCGACCTCCGACCCGATCCCTCCAACCCGCGGCACACCTCCGGCCCGTTCGGCGACCACTCCTGGATCCCGCTGCCGGCGTACCGCGAGCCGGCCTGGCTCGACGTGGAGCCGTGCGACGGCGAGCGCGCGACGCTCACGCTCTCACGCACCGGTGCAGGGCGGATCGACTGCGAGATCTGGTCGCCGGCTCACATCCCGGCCGTCGACCCACTACCGCTGCTCATGAGCCACGACGGCCCCGAGATGGACGCCTACGGCAGGCTCACGGCGTACGCCGGCGCCATGATCGCGTCGGGGACCCTGCCGCCGATGCGGGTGGCACTGGTGAGCCCCGGCCCTCGGCGCAACCAGCGGTACGCCGCCAACCCGAGGTACGCGCGGGCGCTCGCCACCCGGCTGCTGCCGGCACTCGTCGACGCGGTCCCGACCTCCCACCGCCCGGTGGTGATGGGCCAGAGCCTCGGTGGCCTGGCGGCGCTGCACGCTGTGTGGACGAGTCCCCACCTGTTCTCCGGCGCGTTCCTGCAGAGCGGCTCGTTCTTCACCGCCGAGCTCGACCCGCAGGAGTCGGGCTTCGAGTTCTGGCGCGAGGTGACCGGCTTCGTGGCGAGCATCCACGCGGCCGAGCAGTCCGCGCCGGACGCTCCGCCGATGACCCTGACCTGCGGCACCGCCGAGGAGAACCTCGCCAACAACGTCGCCATCCGCGACCACCTCGCGGCCGTCGGCATCGAGACCGGTTGGGGCGAGGTGCGCGACGGTCACACCTGGACCTGCTGGCGCGACACGCTCGACCCTCACCTGACCGAGCTGCTGCTCCGGCTCTGGGCGTGATCACCCTCGAGCAGCTGCGCGCCGAGCTCGCCGCCGCGGGAGACCCGGCGAAGGCGGAGCAGCAACAGCGATACATGAAGTCGGCCATGCCCTACCACGGGCTCGCCGCTCCCGAGCTGCGTGCGCTGCTGCGTCCCCACCTGCGCGCCTTCGCGCCGGCTGGCCGCGCGGAGTGGGAGCAGATCGTGCGTTCCTTCTGGGACGGGGCGACCCATCGCGAGGAGTGGTACGCCGCGATCGCACTCGCGCGGCATCGCACCGCTCGCGGTTGGCAGGACGTCGACACCCTCGACCTGTACCGGCACCTGATCCTGACCGGTGCCTGGTGGGACGTCGTGGACGAGACCGCGCAGCACCTCGTTGGCGCCTGCCTCCTGGGCGACCGACCACGGGTCACCCGGGTGATGCGCGCCTGGGCCGCCGACGACGACCTGTGGATCCGGCGTACGGCCGTGATCTGCCAGATCTCCCACGGCTCCGACGTGGATCGCGACCTGCTCACGTTCGCGATCGAGGGCAACCTCGACGACACCTCGTTCTGGCTGCGAAAGGCCATCGGCTGGGCGCTCCGGCAGCACGCGCGCGACGACCCCGCGTGGGTCCACCTGTACGTCGACTCACTCGGGGACCGGCTCTCCGGTCTCTCCCGCCGAGAGGCCACCAAGCACCTCTGATCTGCCAAGGTGGGGCTGATGGAACGCCACCAGGTCGACCTCGACGCGCCTGCATTCGGTCGCGCCGGCACGGTCATCCGCTACGGCCACTACGGCCGGCCGGTGATCGTCTTCCCCAGCGAGGCCGGCCGAGCCTGGGACTACGAGAACAACGGCATGGTCGGAGCCGTCTCGCACCTGATCAATGACGGGCGCGTGAAGCTCTACTGCGTCGACTCCTTCGACGACGCCTCCTGGGCCGACCGGTCGCTCCCGATCGAGGAGCGGGCCCGGCGCCACCAGGCGTACCAGTCGTGGGTCACCGACCAGGTCGCGGCGTACGTCGGCTCCGACAGCGGCGGCGCGAGCGACGCCATCGTCACGGGCTGCTCGATGGGCGGCTACCACGCACTCCAGATGGCGCTGCAGCGTGCGGACCTGTTCCCGGTCGCGATCTGCCAGTCCGGGAACTACGACCCGTCGACCTGGTACGGCTGGGGCGAGCGCGGCGACGCGGCGTACTTCACCAACCCGACCGACTACGTCCCGCACCTGCACGGCGACCACCTCGACTGGCTGCGGTCACGGCTGCACGTCGTGCTGACCGTGGGCGAGGGGGCGTGGGAGACGAACCCGACCGGATCTCTCCCTGCTGCCCGTCGCATGGCGCACCTGCTGGATGAGAAGGGGATCTCCCACGAGCTCGACGTCTGGGGGCACGATGTTTCGCACGACTGGCCGTGGTGGCGCAAGCAGATCGCCCACCACCTGCCGCGCTTCTGCTGATGTAAGCATCGGCTCTCTAGCCGCGCGGACTGCGGCTTCGTTCTTCTCGGCCTCCGCCGGAGCTTCGCTCCGTCGCACGCCTCGGGCGGAAGCAGATCGCCCACCACTGCCGCGCTTCTGCTGATGTGAGCATCGGCTCTTAGCCGCGCGGACTGCGGCTTCGTTCTTCTCGGCCTCCGCCGGAGCTTCGCTCCGTCGCACGCCTCGGGCGGAGGCAGATCGCCCACCACCTGCCGCGCTTCTGCTGAGTCATCGGCGGCTGGTAGACACAGGAACATGGGAGTTCCCGGCAACTTCGCCGACCGCGCACCGGCCGGCCTCGCCGACACCGAGCTGTTCGCCGTCGACGCGTACCGCACGTCATTCGACGCTCGCGTCGTCGAGGTCGACCGGGAAGGGGGGCGCCTTCGCCTTGACCGGACGGCGTTCTACCCGACGGGCGGCGGCCAGCCGCACGACACGGGGACGCTCACCGGCCCCGACGGAGCGATCGAGGTCACCGGCGTGCGTCGGGAGTCTGGGCTCATCTGGCACGCGGTCGGTGCCGACCCGGACGCGTTGCCCGACGTCGGGACCGAGGTCGCGGGAGAGATCGACTGGGCGCGCCGGTTCCAGCTGATGCGGACGCACACAGCCCTGCACATCCTCTGCGGAGTGATCTGGGCCGATCACGGCATCCCGGTGACCGGCGGCAACATGGAGCCGCTCAAGGGCCGCCTCGACTTCCCGTTCCCCGCGATGTCCGCCGACCTCGGTGCCCAGGTCGAGCGCCGGATCAACGACGAGATCGAGCGGGCCCACGAGATCGTCGTCGACTTCCTGCCGCGCAACGTCGCGGACTCTGACCCCGCCCTGATCCGCACCGCCGCGAACCTGATCCCCGCGGCGATCGACCCGCTCCGCATCATCGACATCGTCGGCCTCGACCGCCAGGCCGACGGCGGCACCCACGTGCTGTCGACCGCCGAAGTGGACCGGGTGAAGGTCACCGGCACCGAGAGCAAGGGCAAGGACAACAAGCGGATCCGCCTCGAGGTCGTGGACTCGTGACCTGGTCGACTCGACAAAGCTTCCCGGGCGGTGTCAACCTCCTCCGCTACCCCCTGGGTTGATCGGTCCGAGCCGAAGTCCTACAAGTTCGACTTCCTGTGCGGGTATCGCCGCGGACGCCTGTGGATCAGTGGCCGAACTCGTAGCGTTTCGGTGCCAGCATCGCTGGATGGACGTGTCCGCGCTGCTCCGTGAGCACGGCGGCAGCGCGTGGACGCGTGATCTCCTGCGCCACTGCTCGCGTCGTGACCTCGCAGAGGCAGTGCAGGCTGGAACCGTCGTCTCTCTCCGGCCTGGTCGGTACACCCTGCCCGACCACGGCCAACCACCAGCGGATCGCCCGTGCGCCGCGTGGGGTGCTCGGGCTCGAGAGCGCAGCGATGTGGCACCACTGGGCGGTCCGGGAGGAGCCGCCGCTCCCGGTGGTGTTGGTGCCGAGAGGGCGCGCGATCACTGACGCCGACCGCCGGGTCGCCGACGTACGACGAACCGATCTGGGCCCGAGTGACGTCGTCGGCATCGCGACGACGCCGCTGCGTACGGCGCTCGACTGTGCGCGAGGTCCGCCTTCCGGCGTGATCAGGAGCGGTTCAACGCCCTCGTGCTCGCCGGGTGGCTGGTCATGCGCTTCGGATTCGAGCACGCGATGAGCCGTCAGGCGTACATCGCGGAGATCCTGAAGCAGGCCGTGGTCCCCGCCGACACCCATGACTAGGTTGAAGACCATGGCCGAGACGAAGGACCATCTGATTGGGCTGCTGCTCGGAGCCGAGGAGGACTGGCCGCAGGCCTTCGAGCAGATCCTGCGGTTCGTCGGTCCCGTGGACGTCGCCGGCACCGAGCACCGGATCGCCAGCGAGCGCCTGACGATCGAGCCGTTCGACCTGACGGACCCGGTTCGCACCGGCCTCGTCATCGACCGCCTCGCCCACTGGTACTTCCACCCGCGCGAGTGGCTGAAGAAGGCGGCGCTGGTCAACGGCACCTACCTGCTCAACAGCCCGTTCACGTTCCAGTCGATGGAGAAGCACTCGGCGTACTGCGCGATGATCCGTCTCGGCCTCAAGGTGCCGCCGACGATCCTGGTGCCCTACAAGAACCCCATCGACAACCACCGCTGGACCTACACCAGCGAGAAGTACAACGTGCCGTTCGACCTCGACGTGCTCGCCGCCGAGCTCGGGTACCCGCTCTACATGAAGCCGTTCGACGGCGGCGGCTGGCGCGGCGTCAGTCGGGTGAACGACCCGCAGGACCTGCACTCGGCGTACGACGACTCCGGCGAGATGCTCATGCACCTCCAGGCCACCGTCGACTACGAGCATTTCGCGCGAGCGCTCTCGATAGGCCCGGAGACCATGGTGATGGACTTCCGGCCCGAGCAGCCGATGCACCAGCGGTACGCCGTCAACCACGGCTTCCTCGGCGAGTCCGCCGGCAAGCAGGCCGTCGCGATCAGCCGCATCGTCAACGCCTTCTTCCACTGGGAGTTCAACTCCGCGGAGATGCTGGTGGCCGGTGACGAGGTCTACCCGATCGACTATGCCAACGCCTGCCCGGACGTCGCGGTGACCAGCCTTCACTACTACTTCCCCTGGGCGATCAGTGCGCTGGTGAAGTGGTCGACGTACTGCCTCGTCACCGGCCGCCGCACCAACCTCGACCTCGAGATGGCGACGTACTTCGAGATCGCCGACTCCGACCGCAGCTACGACGAGAAGCTCGACGCCTACCTCGAGCTGGCCGACCGGCACTTCGAGACCGAGCGCTACCACGACTGGTGCAGCGAGCACCTCGGACACCTGGACGAGGCCGTCGCCCAGTGGGTCTCCGGCGCCGACTTCGACCGGCTGCTGGTCGAGACCGTGCAGGCGACGTACCCCGCGCACGAGCAGGAGCAGTTCCTCGCCCACTTCCGTGGGTTGATCGGGATGTGGGTCCGCGAGCAGGGAGACCTGGTGTCGCGACGGGCGTAGGAGACCCTCTCAACCAGCGGTGCGGGCTGTCGGCGGGTAGCGACGCTCCCTAGATCTCGATCAGCCGGGCCGCGTGCCCGCGCTCAGCGTCGGTGACCGTGCCGGGGGACGACGAGCGCAGCACCCACCGGTTCACCACGCCGTCGGGGCCGACGAACTCCCCGCACCCGAGCGCGGCATGGATGGTCCGGCGTACGACGGGCTCGTCCTCGGTCGCGAACAGCACCCGGACCCGGCGGCGGATGCCGCGGCCGGTGAGCGAGATGTGGTGCGGCGCGACCGGGCACGGTGGTTCGTGGTCGAGCGCACCGCACAGGGCGACGGTGACCGCGCCACCTGGGGCTCGCTCGTCGGCACCGTCGGTCAGTTCGAGTACCGCGTCATGGGCGAAGGCTTGGCGCACGGAGACATCGTGCCGCACCACACAAGCGGGTCTTCCAGACGGACGACCCCTGGTGTCTCACCTCACCGCGGCGGGGATTCGTCTGCCGGAGGATCGGCTCCGTAGACTGACGCATGTCAGCGGCTCGCCGAGGCGAGTCGCTTTCTTCATGCCCGATGTGGTGCGACGGCCCCGTCATGACGGATCCGGCGCGGAGGCCAGTGATCGGGTGCCGCCACCCATCAGAGGAATCCCCGCATGTCCGTCTTCACCGAGCTCCCCGTCGAGCTGGTCACCGCCCTTGCCGAGCAGGGCATCACCGAGCCGACGCCCGTCCAGGCGGCCGTCGTCCCAGACGCTCTCGCCGGGTACGACGTGCTCGGCCGCGCGCGCACCGGCTCCGGCAAGACGCTGGCGTTCGGTCTCCCGATCCTGTCCCGGCTGGCCGGTCGCCGCTCGCGTCCCTGCCATCCGCGGGCCCTGATCGTCGTACCGACCCGCGAGCTCGCCAACCAGGTCGCCCGCGCCCTGCAGCCGGTGGCCGCCTCGGTCGGCCTCAAGCTGACCACCGTGTACGGCGGCACGCCGTACGAGAAGCAGACCCGGCAGCTGCGTCAGCGTGCTGACGTCGTCGTCGCCACTCCCGGACGGCTGGAGGACCTCTTCGAGAACGGCTACGTCTTCTTCGACGACATCGAGGTGACCGTGCTCGACGAGGCCGACCACCTCTGCGACCTCGGCTTCTACCCCGCGGTCGACAAGCTCGTCGGCCTGACGCCGGACGGCAGCCAGCGGCTTCTCCTCAGCGCCACCCTCGATGGCGACGTCGACCTGCTGGTGCGTACCCACCTTCGTGATCCCCGCGTGCACGAGCTCGACCCGAACGCCGGCTCCATCACCACGATGAGCCACCACACCCTGACGGTCGGCGGCTTCCGCGACAAGGTCGACGCCCTGACCCGGCTCGTCCAGGCCAACGGCCGCGCCATCGTTTTCACCCGCACCCGTGAGAGCGCCACCCAGGTCGCGGAGGCGCTCACCGAGAGCGGCGTGATCGCGGTCGACCTGCAGGGCAGCCTGTCGCAGCGGGTCCGCGAGCGGAATCTCGAGCGCTTCTCCGCCGGCCAGGCCCAGGTCGTCGTCGCCACCGACGTCGCCGCCCGTGGCATCCATGTCGACGATGTCGGGCTGGTCGTCCACTTCGACGCCGCCGGTGACGCCAAGTCCTACCTGCACCGCAGCGGTCGCACGGCGCGCGCCGGCAACGACGGCTGCGTCGTCACCCTGACCACGCCACGCGCCGTCCCTCAGGTCGTCCGGCTCCAGCAGAACGCCGGGGTCGAGGTGCTCCACCACGACCTGCGCACGGCTCCCAAGCCGATGACGGCCGCAGCGCTCGCCGAGGCCGGTCACCCCGGCCCGGTGCGCACCAACGACGTCAAGCGTCCGCAGGGCCGCTCGGGTCCGCGCAAGCCGTACCGGGGCCAGAGCAGCCGGCCCGGTGCCTCGTCGTACGCCGGCCGGCCGCACCGCAGCAAGCGTTCGGCTGCCGCGCGCTGAGCTCACCCCCGCGCCAGCTGCACGGCGATCGTCAGCATGGTCAGCCCGATCAGTACGTCGAGCACCTGCCACGCCCGAGGCCGTGACAGCAGCGGCGCCGCAAGCCGGGCGCCGTACCCCAGTCCGGTGAACCACACGATGCTGGCGATGCCGGCCCCGACCGCGAACCACCACTTGCCGGTCGGTCCGTGGTGCGCGGCGATCGAGCCGAGCAGGAGCACGGTGTCGAGGTAGACGTGTGGGTTCAACCAGGTCAGCGCAACGGCCTGGGCCACCGCCCCGCGCAGCCGCGGCTCGCCCGCGGATGCGGCTTCCAGCGACTCCGCGTGCCGGGCCCGCCACAAGGAGCGCACGCCGTACGCCGTCAGGAACGCGACGCCGAGCCAACGAACGACGTCGAGCGCGGTCGGTGCGTGCTGGACGATCGCGCCGATGCCGGCGACGCCGGCCGCGATCAGCACGAGGTCGCTCACCGCGCACACCGCGACGACCGGCCCGACGTGCTGGCGGAGCAGTCCCTGCCGGAGCACGAACGCGTTCTGCGCCCCGATCGCGACGATCAGCGAGAGGCCGGTCAGCAGTCCGGCGAACAGGGCGTCGAGCACGCCCCGAGATTAGGACGGCCCGATCCGGCGGAGCCGGAGCGGACCACCGCAGCGAGCGGTGCAGCGCGCTTGCGCGCAAGCCAACAGCACTACGCGCGCGGAGCCCGGCTGCGTCCGGCCATGAGGGCGAGGACGAAGCCGAGAACGGCGACGATCACGCAGATCCAGCCGACGGTAGTGGTGGCGACGTGGTCGGTGACGCTCGCGGGCAGGTCGACAGCCCCCGTCACGAGGACAAGGCCGACGACGAGCAGGAGCACTGAGATGCCGATTCCCATCGGTGTCTCCTTCCGGTTGGGCCCCGTGCCCCCGCCACGTACCCCGCGCGCACGTCCACAAACGCCTCGACTTGCTCGGGTCGGATCGAGAGATATCCGAGAACGGCGAGATTTCGTGCGTGGGAGCGATGTCTTTATCGGGCGACGACGTGTTGAATCCGCACAACGGGATTTCTTCTTGGGGAAAGGGACTTCATGTCGACAACACGCATGCGCGTGCGCACGGGCGCTCTGTCCGTGATCACCGCGACGGCTCTGGCCGCGGCGCTCGCCGCCGTACCGGCCGGGGCCGCGAACGGGAGTACGGCGGTCGCCTCCGCCGCGTCCCACACGCCGAGCCTCCGCTCGACCCAGCACGGCAGCCAGCGTCCGACGGTCGTGACGCTGCTGACCGGCGACCGCGTCGTGGTCCGCCACGAGGCCACGGGGAGGACGATCGCCTCGTTGACGCCGCGGTCGCCGCACTACGGCCGCCCCGTCCACTTCGTGAACACGGGGACGCACACCTGGGTGGTTCCGAAGCTGGCGCCGGCGGCTCGCACCCGTCTCGACCCGTCCCTCTTCGACGTCGCCGCGCTCGCACACGCGACCCGGGTGCCGCTGAAGGTCACGTTCGCGAAGGGCACGGCGCCACGGAGCCTGCCCGGCCTGCAGGTGCGGACGTCGTCCGCCCGCAGCACTGCCGGCGGACGCAGCACGGTCACGGCGTCGTACGACGCGCGTCGGCCGCTGCCCGCATCGTTCGCGTCGTCGCTGCGTGGCGTCTCACACATCTCGCTGGCTGGCGCGGCGCCTCAGCTCGCCCCGACGTACGAGCTCCACACACTCACGATCAACGCCACCGGCTCGAAGGGGAACCCACTGCCGGGCGGCGAGACCTTCGTGATCAACATGGACGACGCCCGACTGTTCGGGACCTTCGGCTTCATCCTCGACGGTCAGTGGAAGGTGTCCGTGCCGACCGGGCACTACCTCCTGGTCACCGACAACTTCCAGCGGATGGTGGTCAGCCAGGTCGATGTCACCGATGACACCATCGCGTCGGTGTCGCTCGCATCAGCGACCGTGAAGCCGAGCTCGGTCTACCCCGGGTTCAAGTCGGTCGGCAGCGAGCTCGACCTGGTCGGCAACGACGCCAGCGGGCACGGCGGCTTCTCGTTCGGCTTCGGCGGCTTCTTCCCCCGGCTCAGCCCCGTCTCGCACGTCGACGTGGGGTCCCTCGCCACCGAGGTCGGCAACCAGTGGTCCAAGCGCCACTACAAGCCGTTCGAGTTCACCCCGAACCGGTTCATCGTGCACCCGATCAAGTTCGTCGCGAGCGCGAAGGAGGTCCGCAGCGGGATCCCGCACAAGCTGAGCTTCAGCTACCGGCCTTCCGACTTCGCGAAGGTCGACATCCAGCACCACAGCACCGGCCAGAAGAGTGATTCGTTCGACGGCTGGGGGGCGTTCTCGCCGGTCGACGACTTCCTGTTCATCAGCGCGTTCCCGTCGGTCCGCCCGGGGGTCATCCATGCACAGTTCCAGGCGAGCCCCGACCTCAGATGGCTGAGCTTCACGGATGCCTCGACGTCCTTCCGGAGCTTCACCGAGCTCGACGAAATCTCGCGCTACCGCCACGCCGGGCATGGGCACATCCCGTTCTTCCGCGGACCGATCACCCCGGTCGCCGACCGGGGGTCCGAGTCCAAGGGCACGGGTGTCTTCTGCTCACTGTGCGTCCATGACGGTGTCCTGCACGGCAACCTGGCGATGATGTCGTCGGCCGGCACCATGCAACGTGGCTTCAGCTCGGCCGGGCGCTGGTTGCTCGGGCACGGCAAGACCCTCGTCGACCACGGCAGGGGTGCCATCGTGCCTGTGGTCGACGGCGTCACCCCCGGCGACAAGATGGTGCTGCTCGCGGCCACCGGCAGGGCAGCGAAGGGCTGGACGCTCTCGAGCCAGGTCCTGGACCGGTGGAAGTTCTCGGTGCCCTCCGGTAACGCGGTGGTCCCGATCCTGCGCGCGGCGTACGTCCCGCCGACGAACCTGCACAGCGTCGGCAAGGCCGGGCACGTGTCGTTCCCGGTCACCTTCGACAACCTCGGTCCGGTCGACGCCAAGGTCGCGAAGGCCAGGCTGAAGTGGTCGGTCGACGGGCAGCACTGGCACAGTGCCCACCTGAAGCGCACGGACAAGAACACGTTCCGCGCGTCGTACGTGAACCCGGTCGGGACCGCGGCTCGCCCCTACCTGAGCCTCAAGGTGGCCGCTCGCGACGCGGCCGGGAGGTCGATCTTCGAGACGGTCGAGCACGCCTACCTGCTGCCGCACGCCAAGGCTCGCGCGTCGACGACACATCGAGCGTCGCGTCCGGCTGGGCACCGCGACCGGTTCCGCCCGGGCAAGCTCTGCCGTACGTCGGGCCAGCACTCGTACTCCTGCTTCGTGAAGTTGAACGCGGCCACCAGGACGGCCGGCAAGGCCGGTCCGGATCCGGGCGGCTGGGGCGCACCCGCGCTGCGGAGCGCGTACTCCATCCCGGCGTCGCCGCCCTCGGGGAACCCGAACACGGTGGCGGTGATCGTCGCCTTCGACTACCCGCACGCCGAGTCGGACATGAACCACTACCGAGCTCAGTTCGGCCTGAAGGCCTGCACGAGCGCGAGTGGCTGCTTCACGAAGATCAACCAGGACGGCGAGACCGGCAACTATCCGGAGCAGGACTTCGGGTGGGGAGTCGAGGCCTCCCTCGACCTGCAGATGATCTCCACCGCGTGCGACACCTGCCACATCGTCCTGGTGGAGGCGAACCGACCGACGGACAAGTCCCTCTTCCACGCGGAACAGGCCGCCGTCGACCAGGGCGCGACGGTGACCAACCACTCCTTTGGCCGGATGGAGCTGACCGGTACCGACTCCGACGCGCTGCACTTTGACCACCCGGGCGTGACGGCGGTGGCCGCGACCGGCGACTTCGGCTACGGACCGGCCAGCTTCCCGGCCAGCGCGCCCAACGTGATCGCCGTCGGCGGCACGTCCCTCTCGCGGTCGTTGACCAACGTCAGGGGCTGGACCGAGAAGGCGTGGCGCTTCGCGGGCTCGGGCTGTTCGGCGTACTTCGACAAGCCGGTGGGGCAGGAAGACACTGCCTGTCATGGCCGCACCGTCGCCGACGTCTCGGCCGTCGCGCGCGGGCTGGCGATCTACAACACCTCGCTGCCGCGCAGGTTCCGAGGCTGGCTCGAGGTCGACGGCACGAGTGCGTCGTCCCCGCTGATCGCGGGCATGATCGCCTCGGACGGGTTCAGCGGCAGCCTTCAGCCGCCGACGCTGTACGCATTGCAGAACTCCTTCAACGACGTGGTCCGAGGCTCGAACGGGTTCTGCCAGGGCAGCTACATGTGCACCGGCGTCGCGGGATACGACGGCCCGACCGGCATCGGCACGCCGGACGGCCCCGGGGCGTTCAGCATCCTGTGAGCTGACCGTGAACGGAACGGAGCCGGTGGTGTCCGAGGGACACCACCGGCTCCGTCGTTCTGAGCCAACCAGGCTGACCGGTCACGAACCCAGACGCGCTGTCGCATCCGGTGGGTACGCACCCATCTGCCGATGTGGTCGCAGTGCCGGACTGGGAACCCAGCCGTCAGTGCCCCTAGCGGTGAAGCCGAAATTATGCGGCGCGGACTCGATCACCTTCGTCACCGGCCAGTAGCCTCCAGACCCGGCGCACACCCCGCGTGGTCTCGGCACCCGAACTCGACAAAACTGCGATCCGCAATTCGTGCGACACACTGAAGTGCCATCCTGATCGCCGACGCTGAGGGGTCCACCGTGTTAGCAACCAGCGACGTGATTGCTTTCGCCTCGACCACGGACCTCGCCAGGGCACGCGCCTTCTACGAAGCCACTCTTGGGCTCCCCATCGTGGATGAGAACGCGTACGCTTGCGTGTTCGACGCCCACGGCACGATGCTGCGCGTCACCGCCGTAGCCGAGGTCGCCCATCCCGGTTACACCGTGCTCGGCTGGCGAGTGACTGACATCAGCCAGACTGTCGCCCGGCTGGATTCCCTCGGCGTCGCGTTCGCGCACTACGACGGCGTGGAGCAGGACGCCCAAGGCGTGTGGGCAACCCCGGACGGCGATCGCATCGCCTGGTTCACCGATCCCGATGGAAACGTTCTGTCTCTCACCGAGTTTCACTGACGCCCTGCCTGCTCGCACACCCACATGGCGCGGTGTGCGCGCTGATCTGCCGAAGTGCGGGCGTGCGATTACTCCAACGCCATGCCCGACTAAGTTGATGTCGACGCAATGGTCGGACCGTGTGGAGCTCGAATCTGGGGGTGGCCGGTGGCTGGGGAACTCGGGCTGTCGCGGGAACAGGTGACCGAGGGGTGGGTCTCCTTGTTCGGACGGTATCTGGTGATGCGTCAGGAGGGCATCGACCTGGTCGAGGATGGGATCGACTACAACGTTCTCACGCACAATCCGGCTGTGGTGGTGGGCACCGACTCGGGCACCGCGCCGACCTTCGTGAACCCGAACCTGGACGTCGTGTACTCCGAAGCGTGGATCGCGGTCGACGCAACCACACCTGCGATCCTCGAAATCCCGCACGTGCCTGCGGGTCGTTACTACACCGCACAGATCGTCGATGAATGGGCGGAGATCACCCACAACATCAACGAGCGCAACTTCGCCGACGACCTTCCGAGCCGTGTCGTGGACTGCTTCTGGTCGCTGACGGTCTACGGGAAGCCCGACTACATGCTGGTGCCGAACCCGGTCGGCCGCTACAACGTGGGCACCCGCTCAGAACTGGCGTTCGGCGACGACGGATCGCTGACACTGGTCTTCGCACCCCAGCCCCCCGCAGACGCTCCGAAGAGCAACTGGCTGCCCACCCCAGCCGGCAAAGCCTTCACCGCAGACCTACGTCTCTACCTGCCCCGTGATGAAGTCTGCAACGGGAGTTGGGTACCACCGGCGCTGCAACCCATCGACTGACCAACCTCTGCACAGGCCGAGTCCTGGTCGCTGGCACGATGTCGCTGATGACCGAGGTCGATAGCTCAGGTCGCTTCGAAAGACGACGCCTCCAGTGACCACTTGACCTGATCGGGCTACTGACACCACGTGTTCCCTCTCCTAGGGTGGCGCCCTCTCGTTCACCAATGGGAAGGAACACCCATGCGCATCAGCACCATTCTGGTCACGACAGCAGCGGCGGGCGCGGCTCTGGTCCTGTCCGCTGGACCCGCCATGGCAGGCGAGATCAACGGCAACGGCCAGCCTGTAGGGGGCGAGGGCTTGGGAGCAGCCCACGCTCACTCCATCTGCGCGTTCTCCGGCCTGGAGGACGGCGACGGAGGCCCCTTCCCCGGCCCTGGCAACGCACCGCCGCAGAACTGGGGGCACAGCAAGGCGTTCTTCGGCGCGACCCCGGCCGAGCGCAAGGCGTCCGGCTTCCAGCCGGGTGACTCCTGCAACGGCCACAGCGGCTTCTTGGTCAACCCGCCGCCGGGGGCGCCCTGATCCATGGCTCGCACCAGCGCCCGGTCACGCCTCATGGTGTGGCCGGGCGTCGTGCTGATCGGCAGATCGCCAGGGCGTACAGGTCGACCTATGGACGGGTGGCCACCCAGAGTTCTTCGGCCGGCCACTTGCTCGCCCACTCGCCCGAGACGATCTCGTAGAACGGATGGTCGACCCCGTCGGGCGCGAAGATCTCGTGCATGGCTTCGACCACGAAGCCGAATCTCCGCAGCAGCCGGATCCAGTCCCCATGCGAGGGATGGAACTCGATCCCGCCGCCGGACCAGCGCACCCGGTAGACGTCATGCTGGCTGCGCAGCAGGCGGTCTCCCGCAACCCCGGACTCGGCCGGCACGCACATCGCCGACAGGTTGCTGTTGGTCAAGAAGACCAGCCGCCCTCCCGGCCGCAGGAGCCGCGCTGCTTCTGGCAGCCAGCGCTCTGGGTCACACCATGAAGCGACGCCGTGTTCGCTGACCACAAGATCGAAGCGTCTGTCAGCCAACGGAACTCGCTCGGCGTCCCCCTGAATCAGAGGAAAGGCCGGACCGAGCTGGCCCTGCAGCCTCCGCGCAGTGTCCAGCTGCTCGCCGGAGAGATCCACCCCCACCGTGCGGGCCCCAGCGCGGGCGAGCCATGCGGAGAAGTAGGCAGTGCCACACGCCAGCTCCAGGACGTCGAGACCGTGGACATCTCCCAAGACGCCGAGATCTCGTTCCGGAATCGCGAAGAGCCCCCACACGACATCCGACTTCGCCCACATGTCGGCGGCTGCACCATCGGTGAAGCGTTCGTTCACCACCGCCCACAGCGCCCGGTTCAGTGCTACCTCGGAGGCCCTTCCACCGGTCACCCAGCCATGCTACGGACAGGCTGCCGGCAGCAGCATCAGCCGACGGTTCCCCGAGCCCTCCGGTTCAAGAGGTGCGCAGGACGATCGTCCGTTTCACGTGGTGACGTGACGGCATCCGCACAGTCGAAGATTCGACGCACTCGGTACGTCGGATCTTCGAGTCAGAGCCCGTTGCACCGGGCCATCTCAGAAGGCGGACTCGTCGAGGTCCATCAGCGACAGATCGGTGTGCTCGGCGATCTTCCGCTCGGCGGACAGGCGCGGGAGGTTGGTCTGAGCGAAGAACTGGGCCGCGGCGACCTTGCCCTGGTAGAACGCCTTGTCCTTCGCTGACACGTCACCGGCGAGCTTGTCGAGCGCGACCTGGGCACCGCGCAGCAGCAGCCACCCGCACACCACGTCACCGAGCACCATCAGCAGGCGGCTGGTGTTGAGGCCGACCTTGTAGATGTTGCGGACGTCGCCACCATCGGCGGACGCGTCGGCACTCATCAGGTCCTCGATCATGTGCCCGACGATCGCCTGGGCGTCCTCGAGCGCGGTCGCCAGCAGGGCTCGCTCGACCTTGAGCCGGCCGTTGCCTCCCTCGCTCTGGACGAAGGCCTGGATCTCGTTGGCCAGGTGGCCGAGGGCACGGCCCTGGTCCTTGACGATCTTGCGGAAGAACAGGTCCTGGCCCTGGATCGCGGTGGTGCCTTCGTAGAGGGTGTCGATCTTGGCGTCGCGGACGTACTGCTCGATCGGGTAGTCCTGCAGGAAGCCCGACCCGCCGAACGTCTGCAGCGCCTCGGTGCCGAGCAGCACCCACGAGCGTTCCGAGCCGTAGCCCTTGACGATCGGGAGCAGGAGGTCGTTGACCGCCATCGCCAGCTCGTCCTTCTGGCCGTTGTGCTCCGCGACCGCCACCTGGTCCTGCCAGGACGCGGTGTAGAGCACCAGGGAGCGCATCGCCTCGGCGAACGACTTCTGCGTCATCAGCGAACGACGTACGTCGGGGTGGTGAGTGATCGTCACCCGCGGCGCGGTCTTGTCCGCGGCCTGCGTCAGGTCGGCGCCCTGCACCCGCTCCTTGGCGAACTCGAGCGCGTTGAGGTAGCCGGTCGAGAGGGTGGCGATCGCCTTGGTGCCGACCATCATCCGCGCGTTCTCGATCACCTGGAACATCTGCGCGATGCCCTGGTGCACCTCGCCGAGCAGCCAGCCGCGGGCCGGCTCGCCGCCACCGACACCCGCGTCGCCGAAGGTGAGCTCGCAGGTGTTGGAGACCTTGATACCCATCTTGTGCTCGACGCCGGTCACGTAGACGCCGTTGCGTTCGCCGGTCAGGTCGCCGGTCTCGGGGTCGAAGTGGAACTTCGGGACGATGAACAGGCTCAGGCCCTTGGTACCGGGGCCGCCGGCACCCTCGACGCCATGCGGGCGCGCGAGCACCATGTGGATCACGTTCTCGCTGAGGTCGCTCTCGGCGGAGGTGATGAATCGCTTGACTCCCTCGATGTTCCACGTGCCGTCGTCGTTGGGGATGGCCTTGGTGCGCCCGGCGCCCACGTCGGAGCCGGCGTCGGGCTCGGTCAGCACCATCGTGGTGATCCAGCCCTTGTCGACGATCAGACGGGCGATCTTCTTGTCGCGCTCGTTGCCGTTGCGGTTGAGCACGCCCGCGAACATCGGGCCTGCGCCGTACATCCAGATCGCGGGGTTGGCGCCGAGGACCATCTCGCCGACGGCCCACTCCATGGTCGACGGGGCCGGCGTACCGCCGAGGTCGGCGTGGGTGGCGAGCCGCCAGTACTCGGCGTCCATCCAGGCGCGATAGCTCTTCTTGAACGCCTCGGGCACCGGCGCCGTGTGGGTCTCGGGGTCGAAGACGGGCGGGTTGCGGTCGGCTTCCTCGAACGACGCCGCGAGGTCCTCACGAGCGATCCGGTCGACCTCGGCCAGGATCTCCCGCGCGGTCTCGCCGTCGACCTCGGCGTAGGGACCGGTGCCCAGGACGTCGTCTCGGCCCAGCACCTCGAAGAGGTTGAACTCGATGTCGCGGAGGTTGCTCTTGTAGTGGCCCATGTCTTGCCTTCAGTCCCTACCTGTTCGCGTCGGCGACGGAAGTCCCTGGAGCGGGAGCCCTGTCCTGAGTACGGCTACTCATCAGTAACTTAATTGTGCCGCGCGGGTCACGGCGAGGCAACCGGTTCGGCGTACGACGCGCGGGTCACCCGAGCAACCCCGCGGTCGATGTGAGCGAGGCCACGTGCAATGCCGGGATCTACGGCGCTCTCTGGGAGACTGCAGCCATGCGAGTCTCAGCCAAGGCCGACTACGCCTTGCGCGCGCTCATCGAGATGGCTGCGAGGGTCGACGGGACGCAGGGTCCGGTCAGCGCCGAGGAGCTGGGGCGGCTGCAGGAGATCCCGCACAACTTCCTCCAGGCGATCCTGGCCGACCTGCGGAAGGCTGGGATCGTGCACGCGCAGCGGGGGCAGTCCGGCGGCTGGCGGCTGGCGAAGGACGCCGACGGGGTGTCGGTCGCCGACGTCATCCGCGCCGTCGACGGCCCGCTCGTCTCGGTCTACGGGCTCCGGCCCGAGGCCGTCTCCTACAACGAGCGCGCCGACGCGCTCCAGCGAGTCTGGATCGCCGCGCGCCACTCGCTGCGCGACGTGTTCGAGCAGGTCAGCGTCGCCGACCTGGCCTCCGGGAAGCTGCCCTCCGCCGTCGCCCGCCTCACCGAGGACGAGGACGCCTGGCAGCCCCACTGAGTGGGGCATTGCTCACTCGGCCTCGGTCACCCACTCCACGAACGGCCGCAGGGTGCGCCAGTCATCACGCACCGCCTCGAGCAGCTCGGGGGTGTGGATGATCGGCTCGAAGCCGTAGTCATGCCCGATCGTCAGCGACTTGTGGCGAAGCAGGTTGATCCGCGGGTGGCTGAGGTCGTAGCCGCGGGGCGCCGTCTTGAGCGTGTGTCCGCCGATGCGCCAGCCGTTGGCCTCGAGCTTCTTCAGCATCTGAGCCAGGTCGTTGCCGCGGCGGTCGTCGTCGATCGCGGCGCGGATGCCGGCGATCCGTGGTCCGGTGGCGTCGTAGAAGCCGGCGCCGGTGCGGACGCCGCGTGCCGAGATCTCGACGTACCAACCGGTGGCCGGGCCGACCTGGATGAACGCGCCCTGCGCGGTCTTGTACGGCGTCTTGTCCTTCGCGAAGCGGACGTCGCGGAAGGGGCGGAACACCTTCGCCTCGCCGAACTCCTCTGCGAGCGCGCCGCACAGGGCGACCATCGGCCGCTTCACGGAGTACTCGTAGGTGCCCTTGTGCTTCTCCCAGAACGTCCGCGTGTTGTCGACCTCGAGATCGTCGTAGAAGTCGAGGGCCTGGCTGGGGAATCCGTTGAAGTCGGCCGGCATACCCCGAGCCTACGAGTACCGACCTCCGCAGCGGCGTTAGCCGAGGCTCGTCGTGACCTGCTCGTCACCTGCTTGTGAGTACGCCGTGACCGTCAGGTGGGTGCCGCCGCAGCGGGGTGGGGAGAGGAAGGCGTTGCCGGTGCCCTTCGACTGGTAGGCGATGCTCAGGCGGGAGTCCTGCGGGGACCAGCGCATCAACGTCGCAGGGTCCGTTCGCGAGGACGGGTCGCGAGTGAAGAACGCCGAGCCCGCGCACGTGACCAGCGAGCCCGACGTGCCAGGCCCGAGGTCGTACCAGCCGCGGTCGGTGCGGGCGTAGAAGTGCGCGGCCTCGATCCGGCGGTCCTTCGGGACCACCGACCACACCGTGGTGCCGTCGATGAGGGCTGAGTCCCAACCCTTGCAGTCGGTCACACCCGGCAGGGGCCTCAGGGCGTCGCCCGCGACGGTGGTGAGGGTGCGGCACGACGGGTGGTGGTCGTCGAAGGTCATCAGCGTGGTGCCGTCGGCCGTGATCGCGGCGCGGCTGAAGCCGTGGCGGGGCTCGGCACACCAGCCGGTCGTGCCGGTGCCGTCAGCGAGGTCGACGGTCGCCAGGCAGTAGCGGTGTCCACTGCCCGAGGTCGCGTGGACCAGCGTGTCCGGGCCGAGTGCCCAGGTGCCGCCGACAACGGTCGGCGGCTGTGACCGTCCGTCGAGGGTCGTCATCGTCCCAGAAGCGAGGTCGACGAGCACGGCGCGGTCGGGATCTGCGGCGAGGCGGTCCTCCTCGATGACCAACGCGTGTGTGTCGTCGAGGTACGCGTCGGTGATCGAGGAGTGGGAAGCGGCCCGGATGGTGACGGACTTCGGGCCTTGGAGACGGGCCGATGCTCCGCCTTGGGGCACCGTCAGCGTCCAACCGTCGCCGACTGTCACCAGGTCCTCGGACGAACCCGGGACGGGCTTCCAGTCGAGCAAGTCCCTTCCCGCCGCGGTCACGACCGGACTCTCGGCGCTGCCGACCGTGCTGTCGCTCGGGGTCGGCTCCAGGGTCACCGGGCTCGTGGCGATGGTGTGGGGCGGGCTCGCCGACCCCCCGGAACGGTCGTCGGTTGGCGACGACGAGGACCCGGTGCCGCACGACGTGAGGACCACCGCGGCCGCAGCCGCGCTGACCACTCGGCGTACTGGTGTCACACGCCGAGATTGTGCTGGAAATGCGCCTCGTTGGCCCGGTACGACCGGTAGGCGTCGCGCCATTGCACTCGGTCGATGTACGGCTCGTCGGGGTGGAAGCGCTGCTGGTTCCAAGGCTCGAAGTAGCCGAGGAGCGGCGTCTTGCCATCGCGCTTCTGGTAGCCGCGGCCCACTTGGAAGTGCCCGGATCCGTCATGGTCGAGGTAGGGGTAGTACCGCTGCAGCAGCACCGGGTGCAGGACGACCGGTGCCCGGTAGTCGACGACGTGGCGCGCCATCAGCAGTCGCCACTGCCGGAACGACCAGTCGCTGATGTCCAGGGTGATGTAGGGGCCGGCGTACGACTCCTTGTCGTAGCCGGTGTCGTGGTTCACGACGTTGACCATGGCGGTGATCGCGGAGCCGGACGTCGTCGTGCCCAACTGGCTCGCCCAGTGGTGCTGCGAGCGCCTGGTGCCCGACCAGCCCCACGCGATCATCTGCATCGACGTCGGGCCACACCAGTAGGTGCGGCTCTGCTCGCTGACGTGCTTCGGGTTGAGGACGGTGCCCTTGCTGGGGTAGTCCTTCCAGTGCTTCGCACGCTGGCGGCCGCTGGCCTGCGGTGCCGAGCCGGTCCTCGCGTCGGCAGTCGGCGCTCCCGGGCGCACCTCCGGATGGCGCATCCGGAAGTCGGGCGGCAGCGGCACCCGCTGGATCTGGTGCCGCAGGAGCCAGATCTTCGCCACGGCGCGTGCTGCGTCTGTCAGCTCGACACGCTCTGCCGCGGCGCGCGCGGTCGGGCTCATCTGCGCACGCTCCCGCAGTGCGTCGTACGCCGAGAGGTCGCCGGTCGTCGTGACCTGCGTCCGACCCGATGCCTGGTGATGCAGTGCCGACACCAGCCGATCGCGCACCTGGTCCCCGGTCCGGTCGGTCCACCCGCTGCCGAGGCAGTAGCGCTGGCCCTCGAACGTCGCGCACCTGACGAGGGCGTCGACCAGCGAGCGGGCGGTCGCGGTCCGGGAGACACCCTGGGCCGTGCGGCCGACGGCGACGACATGGTCGATCGTGCGGCGGTACGCCGGCGTGACCCGGCCGTAGCCAGCGGTCAGCGGGCCTGTCCGTGCACGGTCGCTGGTGGGCCGGATCGCGCCGTCGTCAGCACCTCCGCGAGGGACGAACGGGAGCAGCGCCAGAAGCAGGATGAGGACGCCGAGGGTGATCCAGCGGACGCGTGGCATGGGGAAGAACCTCGAGACTTCAGGAGTCACATCCCCACCACTGTCCACAAGGGTCACAGGAGAGTCAAGGCCTGGGGGTGGGCTGCAGGGATCCCCGGTGAACCGGGGGTTCCTGCGCTTCTTGGCCGTTGCAACACCCGGGAAGCGCAAGGAACGGCCGAGTTGTGGGGCGGGTGTGACGTGGGTGGTTCGAGATCTTGACCTGAGCGTCGGTGGTGGGGCCAGCAGGTTGATGAATCTCGGGCTGACCTCTCGTCTTCCGCCGGAGCGAAGCTCCGTCGGAAGATTCTCGAGCGGTTGCCCCAAGTCATGCGACTGTGTCTTCGTTCTTCTCGTCGTACGGCGGAACTTCGTTCCGACGTACGACTCTGGGTTCGGCGCTCCGAGTCAGGCGACTGTGTCTTCGTTCTTCTCGTCGTACGGCGGAACTTCGTTCCGACGTACGACTCGGAGCGGATGACGAGGCTCGAACTCGCGACATCGACCTTGGGAAGGTCGCGCTCTACCAACTGAGCTACATCCGCGTGCCGGGCTGACCGGCGTGGAGGATCGTACCTGAGCATTCTCGAGGCGTCAGATCGGCTCCAGCGTGGGCCGCTTGGCCGTGATGCCGTCGCCGGAGGACCTCCCGGTGAGGCGTCGCTTGATCCAAGGTGCCGCGTGCTTGACGACCCAGTCGAGGTCGGCCCGCTTGCCGGCACGGAACGGCGACTCGCCGAGCGACCCGGTCGGGTCGGTGAGGTCGAGCTGGTGCGGGAAGCCGAGGGTGTCGAGCACCTCGATGGCGATCGCACGGTGACCGAGCGGGCCGAGATGGAGCCGGTCCTCCGACCACATCAGGTCCGGGCGCTCGGGCCGCATTCGCCAGGAGTCGAGGACGACGGCGCCGTGCCGCTCGGCGATCTCGCGGACGCGCTCGTTGTAGATCGCGAACCGGCCGCGCAGTCGCGCGAACGGCCCGCCGCCGCCCGGGTCGAACGCCGTGAAGAGTCCGACCGTCGCGCCAGTGGAGGCCAGCTTGCCGATGGCCTCGTCGTACACCTCGCCGAGGGCATCGACGTCGCAGCGCGGTCGGATCAGGTCGTTGCCGCCGGCGTACACCGTGATCAGGTCGGGCTCGAGGGCGATGGCCGGGTCGAGCTGCTCGGCCAGAATGGGGCTCATCGTTCGACCGCGGATCGCCAGGTTGGCATAGCCGAAGTCGTCGGTCTGCGTGGCCAGTACCTCGGCCACCCGGTCGGCCCACCCACGTACGCCGTTCGGCCGGGAGGCGTCGATGTCGCCGACGCCCTCGGTGAACGAGTCCCCGATCGCGACGTACCGATGGAAGACAGGAGCGGTCACGTCTCGCATCGTGTCAGACGTTTGGTTCGAGAAGAACGAGGTCGCAGGGGATATACCCGAGCAGTAGTGGCCCCCGGTGGTCCCGGTAGCGTGCGACCGTGCTGCTGAGCGACCGCGACATCCTCGCCGAGATCGACGCGGGCCGGATCGTGATGGAGCCGTGGGAGCCGGCGATGATGCAGCCGTCGTCGATCGACGTGCGTCTCGACCGCTTCTTCCGGGTCTTCGAGAACCATCGCTACCCGCACATCGACCCCGCTGCCGACCAGTCGGACTTGACGCGGATGGTCGAGCCCGACGGGGAGGAGCCCTTCATCCTGCACCCGGGCGAGTTCGTCCTGGGGTCGACGTACGAGGTCTGCACGCTGCCGGACGACATCGCCGCCCGGGTCGAGGGCAAGTCGTCCCTCGGGCGTCTCGGCCTGCTCACGCACGCCACCGCCGGCTTCGTGGACCCCGGTTTCTCCGGCCACGTCACCCTCGAGCTGGCCAACGTCGCGACCCTGCCGATCAAGCTCTACCCGGGCATGAAGATCGGGCAGTTCTGCTTCTTCCGCCTCTCGTCGCCGTCGGAGCATCCGTACGGCTCGGCCAAGTACGGCTCGCGCTACCAGGGCCAGCGCGGCCCGACCCCGTCACGTTCGTTCCAGAACTTCTACCGGACCCAGATCTGATGACGGCCCTCGACGGGGTCACCGTCGCGGTCCTCGGCGGCACGGGTCCGCAGGGTCGTGGGCTGGTACGCCGCTGGGCCGCAGCCGGGATCCCGGTTGTTGTGGGCAGCCGCGATGTCGTACGCGCCGCGGAGACGGCGGACGACCTGGCAGAGGCGACCGGTGGCGACGTGCGCGGACTCGCCAACGCCGACGCCGCCACCGCGGGCGACGTCGTGATCATCGCCGTGCCGTGGGACGGCCATGCCGACCTGGTGCGCTCGCTCGCCCGTCCCCTCGCGGGCAAGCTGGTCGTCGACTGCGTGAACCCGTTGGGCTTCGACAAACAGGGGCCGTTCGCTCTCGACGTGGCGGACGGCTCGGCTGCCCAGCAGGCGGCCGCGTTGCTGCCGGAGTCGACGGTGGTGGCGGCGTTCCACCATGTCAGTGCCGCTCTGCTCGACGACTCGTCGGTGGACTCCGTCGACATCGACGTGCTGGTGCTGGGCGACGATCGAGAGGCGACCGACCTGGTGCGGGCTCTCGCCGACGCGATCCCTGGGATGCGCGGCATCTATGGCGGCCGCCTGCGCAACGCAGGTCAGGTCGAGGCGCTGACGGCGAACCTGATCGCGATCAACCGGCGGTACAAGGCGCACGCCGGGATCCGCGTCACCGACGTCTGAGAAACGAAAGAGCCGACCGCAGCTTCTGCTGCGGTCGGCTCTCGTGCGGTTCGTCGGGGCCGGTGGCCCGAGTCACGGCTGGGTCACAGCCAGCTCAGCTTGCGGAGCCGACGGTGGTGGCGACGTACGCCGGTGGACTGCGCCCGGTGGGTCGGGTGGATCCGGTCCTCGATCAGGTAGCGGGCCTGGGCCTCGATCACGGTCTCGTTCATGGTGGTGCTCCTTCCGGTTCTGGTTCGTGTGCGTGTGGTGTGGATGGGTGGTCAGACTTCGGACAGCGTGATGTCGCCGCTGACGGTGCGGGCCTGGAGCTCGACGTGCTCCTGACCTTCCTTCGGGGCTCCGACACTCTCGATGTTCGAGCGGACAGAGCCGGTGACGGTGTTGATGTCGGCCCAGACCGGCGTACCAGCGGGGATGCCGATCTCGAGGTCGCTGCTCGCCCCCTTCAGGCTCACGCGGCCGCGGCGGGCGGTGCCGACGGTGAGGTCGCCGCTGCCGGTGGCCAGCGAGATGTCGGCGTTGGCGGTCACGACTTTGAGGTCGCCCGAGCCGGTCTTGACGACCGCCTTCGCGTTCGTGGTGCCGACCTCGACGTCGCCGGAGCCGGTCGAGATGTTGAGGTTCCCGAGGCAGTTGCCGACCGAGATGTCGCCGGAGCCACTCTTCACCCGCATCTCCGCGAGCGCCTCGGCGACCTCGACATCGCCGGAGCCGGTCTCGACCTGGGCGGGCCCGGTGAAGGTGTCGCAGGTGACGTCGCCGGAGCCGGTCTTCACCCGGGCCTCGTTCACCTGACCCTCGATCTCGATGTCGGCGCTGCCGGTCTTGATGGCCACGTTGCTGCCGGTGGGCAGGTCGACCTCGACCTGGAGCTCGCGGTCGCGACCGCTGAACCAGCTCCCGCCGTCCTTGGGGCCGATGACCGACAGGCGGTTGTCCTCGAAGGTCACGGTCACCTCGTCGGCGTCCCGGCCCTCGATGTCGAGGGTCGTGGTCGCGGTGCTGGTGGCGCTGACCTCGACCTTGCCCTTGCCGATCTCGACGTACAGCTCGATCGGTTCGGGAGTCTCGAACTGGCGGTTCATCTGGTGCCTCCTGGTGGCAGGGTGTGGAGTGCCGGGGGAGCGGCCTCATGCCGTCCCCTGCTGGTGGGTGAGTGGGTGTCTGGGGTGCTGAGCTCCCGGGTCAGAGCCAGCCGCTCATGCGCTTGCCTCCGCGCCGTCCTCGGCCGCCCTCGAACGGATCACCGCCGCCGAAGAACGGAAGGCTCGACAGGTCGATGTCGACGTTGATCGCGCCCTCGCGGGTTGCCGCCCGGACGACGTTGACCAGCCAGGTGTTGAGCGACTGGCCGGCCTCGGCGGCGCGCTCCTCGGCCTTGGTCTTGACGATCTCGGGGATGCGGAGCGTGATCCGCGACAGGTTGCCGTCCTCGACGTCCTCCGGAGACGGGGGCGGGGGAGGTGCCGGCGGGGTCGGCGCGGCGCCGTGCACGAGGAAGTCGAGGTCGCGACCATTGAGGCGTACGTCGACGCCACCGTTCGGCATCTCGGCGGTGATCTCGGCGGCGGCCTGCGAGACCGCCTCCATGATCGCCAGCCGGGCGCTGGAGTCGAGGGCGAAGCCAAGACGCTCCGCGGCCTGGCGGGTCTCCTCGCCGGCGGAGTCCGCGGCGGAGACGAGCGAGGACCGGAGGCTCTCGACGTACGGGGTGATGTCCATGGGCATCACTATGACATCACAATGATGTCATGTCAAGGACTTGGTGACACCAAATGATGTCACCGCGCTGTCAGGGCGCGTTTCCGCAGGTCAGCGGCGTGTCAGAGGTCGAAGAGCGAGCCGCCGTCGTTGCGTTCGGCGTCCTTCCGGGGTTCGGGTTCCGTCTGCTCGGGCTCGTCCTCCTCGTCTGCCTCGTCTGCCTCGTCTGCCTCGTCCATCTCGTCCGCCTCGTCGGTGGACTGTGGAGGATCTTCGGCATCAGGTGCAGACGATCCTCCACTGTCGGATGCGTCGTCGACGTCGAACAAGGAACCGCCCGTCGACGCAGGCGCGGTCTCGACGGGATCGACCGACGGTGGCAACTCGTCGGTCTCGACCTCGAAGAGCGAGCCCCCGGTCGACGCCGATGTCACCTCGCCCTCCATGTCGAACAGGGAGCCGCCGGTCGACCCCGGCGGCTCGGGGTCCTGCACGTCGAACAGGGAGCCGCTGCTACTCGCCGGCGTGGTCTCGACATGTTCGACCGACGACGCTTCAGGCTCCGCTGGGCTCTCCTCGACGCCCGCTGTGGTCCCGGCCGGCGCGCCCGGCGCGACCGGTGCGGCAGCTGCCGGGGCGCGGGTGGCCGACTCGCCCTTCACCGACGCCAGCAGCATCTGCGCGACGTCGAGCACCTCGACCTCCTCGCGGGCGCCGCCGGAGGCCTGCTCGGCGGTGAGGCCGTCGGAGAGCATCACCCGGCAGAACGGGCAGCCGACCGCGATCTGGTCGGCGCCGGTAGCGACGGCCTCCTTGGTGCGGTTGGTGTTGATCCGCTCGCCGAGGTTCTCCTCCATCCACATGCGGGCACCGCCGGCACCGCAGCAGAAGGAGCGCTCCGCCGACCGCTCCATCTCGACGTACGACGCTCCCGGCAGCACCTGCAGCAGCTCGCGCGGCGGTGAGTAGACCTGGTTGTGCCGGCCGAGGTAGCACGGGTCGTGGTAGGTGATCGTCCGCTTCGCCGCCCCGGCACCGGACGCGACCGGCGTCAGTCGGCCCTCGCGCACGAGGCGGTTGAGCAGCTGGGTGTGGTGGACGACTTCGAGCTCGAGACCGAAATCGCGGTACTCGTTCTTCAGCGTGTTGAAACAGTGCGCGCACGTGGTGACGACCTGCTTGACCTGGTGCTCGGTCAGCGTCGCGACGTTCTGGGCCGCCAGTCCCTGGTAGACGAACTCGTTGCCGGCGCGCCGGGCCGGATCGCCGGTACAGGTCTCGCCGTTGCCGAGGACACCGAAGGAGATGTCCGCAAGGTGCAAGAGCTCGGCGACCGCGCGCGTCGTCTTCTTGGCGCGGTCCTCGTAGGCACCGGCACAGCCGACCCAGAAGAGCCAGTCGACCGACTCCAGTGACTCGAGCGTCTCGCCCACCACCGGCACCTCGAAGTCGAGGCCCTTCGCCCAGTCCATCCGCGCCTGGGCGGACATGTTCCAAGGGTTGCCCTTGCCCTCGAGGCCGCGGAACAGCTGGTTGAGCTCGCTGGGAAAGTTGGACTCGACCAGCACCTGGTAGCGCCGCATGTCGACGATGTGGTCGACATGCTCGATGTCCACCGGGCACTGGTTCACGCAGGCGCCGCAGGTGGTGCACGACCACAGCACGTCCGGGTCGATGACGCCGTACGCCGACTCGTCGGCGATCAGCGGGCGCTCCAGCTCCTTGACCGCGCCCTCCGGTGCCTTCCCCTCCGCGGCCAGCATCGCCGGCGCGGCCGCGAGCGCATGGTCGCGGAGGTCCATGATCAGCAGCTTCGGCGAGAGCGGCTTCTCGGTGTTCCAGGCCGGGCACTGCGACTGGCAGCGGCCGCACTCGGTGCACGTGGTGAAGTCGAGCAGGCCCTTCCACGTGAAGTCGGTGATCGAGCCGACGCCGAGCGTGGCGTCGTCGTCCAGGTCCTCGATGTCGTCGAGCGTGACCGGCTTGCCCGCGGAGATGAGTGGCTTGACCGCTCCCAGCGCCACCGGCTGGCGGCCGAACATCACGTTGAGCGGCGCCACGAAGATGTGCAGATGCTTGGAGTTCAGCACGAAGTTCAGGAAGACGAGCATCACGCCGATGTGGAGCAGCAGACCGAGCCCCTCGAGGAACTCCAGACTCTCGTGGGACATCCCGCTCAGGACGTTGCCGACGCCGATGGAGACGAAGGCGCCGCTGGTGTACGGCAGGTTCCCGAGCGCGGACGACGCGCCGCGGAAGAGGAACATCGTCCAGATGACGTTGAAGATCATGAACAGCGTGATCCACGCACCGGAGAGGTGAGAGCCGAAGAAGCGCGAGCGCCGGCCCAGGTCCTTCGGTGCATTCCGCAGCCGGATCCATACGAACGTGCAGATGCCGAAGAACGCCATCATCGCGATGAAGTCCTGTAGGAAGCCGAGCACCGCCCAGTGCCCGACCACCGGGATCGACCAGTCGAGCTGGTCGGCGCCGAACAGCAGCGAGATCAGCGAGCCGTATGCCTCCAGGTAGACCGTCGCCAGGATGACGAACGCCCAGAACACGAAGAAGTGGGCGGCGCCGGGAACGCTCCACTTGAGCAGCTTCTGCTGGCCGAAGACCTCGACGACCTGCCGCTTCACGGCGGCGCCGAGCCTGCCGGTGACGCCTTCGATCCGGTCGGGAGCGGGCTGCCCGCTCGAGATCAGGCGATACAGGAACCACACCCGGCGCCCCGCGATCGGCAGGGCGATCGCGGTGAGCAGCAGCCCGAGGATCAGTACGGCGGTCACAGTCACTCCCAGCGGTGGGGACGTCAGGACGGGTCGATGACGGGGGTCGGCGCCGAGACTACGGCCACGCGGCCCCGCGGGTCATCGGTGCACGAGCACCGGATCTTACCGACAGGTAACTTCAGGGCCGCCGACCGGTTCCGCTGGTCTCGGCCGGGCCACCGAGCCGCTTCGTGAGCGCCGCGGCCGCGCGGCGTACCGCCTCGGCGAGGCGGTCCGGATCCGCTTCGGCGTAGGTGATCGCGAGGCCCGCGACCGGGTGCCCGTTGTGGTCGAGCACCGGCGCCGCGACGCTCGCGAGACCCGGTGTCACCTCGCCCTCCTCGGTCGCGTAGCCCCTGCGGCGGGTGTCGGAGAGCAGGGAGCGCAGGGCGCTCAGGGTGCGCGGTCCGGTACCGTGCCGGTCGACAAACGCCGACGGATCCGGGTAGAGGGCGCGCACCTGGGCGGTCGGCAGCGCCGACAGGATCGCCCGACCGCTGGCGGTGAGCTGGGCCGGCAGTCGAACCCCGACGTCGGTGACCAGCGGCGGGCGGCCGGGTGCACGCTCCTCCACGACGTACAGCACGTCGCGGCCGTGCAGCACCGCGAGGTGCGCGGTCTGGCCGGTGTGGTCGACGAGGTCGGTGAGGGTCCGGCGGCTGATGCGCTGCAGGGGCTCCTGCCGGCTGAAGCCGCTGCCCGCCTCGAACGCCGCGACTCCGAGCCCGTAGCGGTGCTCGTCGGCGAGGTGGACGACGAAGCCTTCCTCGATCATCGCCGTCAGCAGGTGGTACGCCGTCGAGCGCGGCAGCGCGCACGCACGCGCGATCCGGTCTAGCGCCACCGGCTCCGGCTGGGTGGCCAGGAAGCGCAGCACGCGCAGCGTCCTCGTCGCCGCCGGCACCTGCCCCATGGCGCGATGCTGCCACCTCGGCCACGCCCTGGAGTGTCGGCGACGCAACAGATGCGTCGCCTGGGATCAGCGCTCGGTCGGGCGCTCCTCGGGGGCCGCCGAGTGGCGTGGCTCGCTCGCGGGGGCCTCGGGGGTCTCGGTGGCAGGCGACTCCGGCTGGGACTCCGAGCGCTCGTCGTTCCAGACGTCGGGCTCGTAGTCACGCGCCTTGTGATCGACCTCGGGGTCGAGTCGGTCTGCCTCGCGCAGCTTGTCCTCGTACCCGGCCTGCTCGACCTGGTGACCCTGCTCGGCGTTCGCGGCTTGCCCCTCGGCGCGCTGGGCCTCGGCTCTCGCGAGATCTGCCTTGGCACGGAGCTCCTCGGCCTGCCGCTCCGACTCGGCGAGCCCGGACGCCTGGGTGGTGGCTTGCTCCCGTAGCTCCTCCGCCTTGTCGTGGCGCTGTTCGTTCCGGCGTTTGCCGGTCACCGAGACGAGCGCGGCCACGACCACGATCACGACCACGATCACGATGACCCAGATCAACCAGGCGGGCATGACGTCCTCCGTGTTCAGCTTCGTCGGTTTCGACTCGGGCCCGGAGATCCGGGCGACTCGACAGTAGAGCCGGCGCACCCGTCGTACCTCCACCCAAAGGGTGGGGGTGACGGGCGGGCCGGTGGCTCCCGGCCGTTCTCCTGTGCCGGCGCGGTTCCCGACCCGCGACGCGGGCCTGTGTCTCGGATCCCAGACACTTGCGAGGGTCGGGGTGGTGGCGTGCCAGTCCGGCGCGGGAGTTGGATGGCCGCATGGAGACCGTGCGGGTGGGCGTCGGCCCCGTGTCCTTCGACGACGTGGCGGCCGTGGCCCGAGGCGGGGCCGGAGTGGCCCTGACCGACGACGCCCTGTCCGCGATCGATCGCGCCCGCGCGGTCGTCGAGGAGCTCGCCGCGGCGCCGACTCCGGCGTACGGGATCTCGACCGGGTTCGGCGCTCTGGCGACCCGGCACATCCCCACCGAGCTGCGCGAGCAGCTCCAGCGCTCGCTGATCCGCTCGCACGCGGCCGGGTCCGGGCCGGAGGTGGAGCGCGAGGTCGTCCGGGCCCTGATGCTGCTGCGGCTGTCGACGCTCTCGACCGGCCACACCGGCGTTCGACGTGAGACCGCGCAGCTGATGGCCGCCCTGCTCACGGCGGGCATCACCCCGATCGTCCGGGAGTACGGCTCGCTGGGCTGCTCGGGCGATCTGGCGCCGCTGGCTCACTGCGCTCTCGCGCTCATGGGCGAGGGAGACGTCCGCGACGCGAGCGGCGCCCTGATGCCGGCCGCCGACGCCCTGGCCGCCGCGGGCCTGTCGCCGGTGCAGCTCGGCGCCAAGGAGGGACTGGCCCTGATCAACGGCACCGACGGCATGCTCGGGATGCTGGTGCTCGCGATCACCGATCTGCGTCGGCTGCTGCGAACCGCGGACATCGCCGCGGCGATGAGCGTCGAGGCCCAGATGGGCACCGACCGGGTCTTCGCGGCCGAGCTGCAGGCGCTCAGACCTCAGGTGGGACAAGAGATCTCGGCCGCCAACCTGACACGCGTGCTCGCCGGCTCCGGCGTGATGGCGAGTCATCGCGAGGATCGCTTCCATCGCGTGCAGGACGCGTACTCGCTGCGCTGCTCGCCGCAGGTGCACGGGGCTGCGCGCGACACGGTCGAGCACGCCACGACCATCGCCGAACGCGAGCTGCGGGCCGCGATCGACAACCCGGTCGTGCTCGCGGACGAGGGACGCGTGGAGTCCAACGGCAACTTCCACGGCGCGCCCGTCGCCTACGTGCTCGACTTCCTGGCCATCGTCGCGGCCGATGTCGCCTCGATCTCCGAGCGCCGCAGCGACCGCTTCCTCGACCGGGCCCGCAACCACGACCTGCCGCCGTTCCTGGCGGACGACCCCGGCGTCGACAGCGGCCTGATGATCGCGCAGTACACCCAGGCCGCGATCGTTTCCGAGCTCAAGCGCCTGGCGGTGCCGGCCAGCGTCGACTCGATCCCGTCGAGCGCGATGCAGGAGGACCACGTCTCGATGGGCTGGAGCGCCGCCCGCAAGCTGCGGCGGTCCGTGGACGGGCTGACCCGGGTCGTCGCCGTCGAGCTGATGACCGCCGGGCGCGGCCTGGAGCTGCGGACGACGACCGGAGACTCCGCAGGCACCACTCCCGCAGCCGCCACCGGGGCCGTCGTACGACTGCTGCGTGTGCATGGAGTCGGCGCACCGGGGCCCGACCGGTTCCTCTCGCCCGAGATCGAGACCGCCGTGGGGCTGGTCGCCTCGGGTGCCGTCCTGTCCGCTGTCGAAGCAGAGATCGGAGAACTCCAGTGAACGACTCGACCAATCCGCGACTGCCCATCCACGCGCCCCACGGCACGGAGCTCTCTGCCAAGTCCTGGCAGACCGAGGCCCCGCTGCGGATGCTGATGAACAACCTCGACCCGGAGGTGGCCGAGCGGCCGGAGGACCTGGTCGTGTACGGCGGCACCGGCAAGGCCGCCCGCACCTGGTCGGCGTACGACGCGATTCTGGCCAGCCTGCGCGACCTCGAGGACGACGAGACGCTGCTGGTGCAGTCGGGCAAGCCGGTCGGTGTGATGCGGACGCACGAGTGGGCGCCGCGGGTGTTGATCGCGAACTCCAACCTCGTCGGCGACTGGGCGAACTGGGAGGAGTTCCGCAAGCTCGACGAGATGGGCCTGATCATGTACGGCCAGATGACGGCCGGCTCGTGGATCTACATCGGCACCCAGGGCATCCTGCAGGGCACCTTCGAGACGTTCGCGGCCGTGGCCGACAAGAAGTTCGGCGGCACCCTGGCCGGCACCATCACCGTCACCGCGGGGCTCGGCGGCATGGGTGGTGCCCAGCCGCTGGCGGTGACCATGAACGACGGCGTCGCCATCTGCATCGACTGCGACCAGTCGCGCATCACGCGGCGCATCGAGCACCGGTATCTCGACGAGCAGGCCGACTCCCTCGAGGACGCCGTACGCCGCGCCGTCGAGGCTCGCGACGCCAAGCGGCCGCTGTCGATCGGCGTTCTCGGCAACGCCGCCGAGCTGCTCCCGCAGCTGCTGGAGATGAAGTCGCCCATCGACATCGTGACCGACCAGACGTCGGCGCACGACCCGCTGTCGTACCTGCCGGTGGGCGTCCCGTTCGAGGACTGGCACGACGCGGCCGAGAAGGACCCGCAGGGGTTCACCAAGGACGCCCAGGCCTCGATGGCCGCGCACGTGCGGGCGATGGTGGAGTTCCAGGACGCGGGCGCCGAGGTGTTCGACTACGGCAACTCGATCCGCGACGAGGCGCGCAAGGGAGGCTACGACCGGGCGTTCGAGTTCCCCGGCTTCGTGCCGGCGTACATCCGGCCGCTGTTCTGCGAGGGCAAAGGCCCGTTCCGCTGGGTGGCCCTGTCCGGCGACCCGGCCGACATCGAGGCGACGGACCGGGCGATCCTCGAGCTGTTCCCCGAGAACGAGCGGCTGCGGAAGTGGATCACGATGGCTGGGGAGCGGGTGCACTTCCAGGGGCTTCCGGCGCGCATCTGTTGGCTCGGGTACGGCGAGCGGCACCTGGCCGGTCTGAAGTTCAACGAGATGGTGGCCGGCGGTGAGCTGAAGGCGCCGATCGTGATCGGCCGCGACCACCTCGACTGCGGGTCGGTCGCATCGCCCTACCGCGAGACGGAGGGGATGAAAGACGGCTCGGACGCCATCGCTGACTGGGCGATCCTCAACGCTCTGGTGAACACCGCGTCGGGTGCCTCCTGGGTGTCGTTCCACCACGGTGGAGGCGTCGGGATGGGCCGCTCGCTCCACGCCGGCCAGGTCTGCGTCGCGGACGGCACCGACCTCGCCGCTGCGAAGATCGAGCGGGTCCTCACCAACGACCCGGGGATGGGCGTGATCCGCCACGTCGACGCCGGCTACGACCGGGCTGTCGAGGTGGCCCGGGAGCGCGGCGTGCGCGTGCCGATGTCCGAGGCGCACGGGGATTGAGCCTGCGAAGGCTTCCGGACAGGCGAGACCCAGTCGTGTGAGTGGCGTCAGCCGATCGGGAGAAGGGCCTCGACGGCGAAGCCGCGGTCACCGCCGGAGACGGTGACCGTGCCACCGACCTCGGCGGCGCGTTCGCGCATGGAGGAGAGCCCGACGCCCGGCGTCCACTCGTGACCATTTCGACCACCGTCCCCGACGGCGACCGAGAGGCGGCCGGCGTCCACGGCGATGCGCAGGTCGGCCCGGTCCGAGCCGCTGTGCCTGGCGGCGTTGGTGAGGGCCTCGGTCGCGATCCGGTACGCCGCGGTCTCGACCGCCGCGGGGAGGTCCGGGAGGGCCTCGGGCGCGTCGACCGAGATCCGCATCGACCGACCGTCGGAGGTCTGGATGGTCGCCGCGCGCTGGCGCAACGCCGGCACCAGCCCCAGCTCGTCCAGAGCCGGGGGCCGCATGTCGTAGACCAGCCGCCGGATCTCGCCGACCGCCGACACGGCCTCGGCCCGGAGGCCGCGCAACAGCTCGTCGGCGGCCTCCGGCTGCTCACGCAGCGTGTTCCGGGCGGCATCCGCCGTGAACGCGATCCCGGACAGCGTCGGCCCGAGGCCGTCGTGCAGGTCGCGTCGCAGCCGGCGTCGTTCCTCCTCGATCGCGGCGATCGCCTGGCCGCGTGAGGTCTGGAGGTCGGCTGCAAGTGACCGGGCTCGCAGGGTCTGCGCCAGCAGTGGCGCAACGATGCGCAGGACGCGCTCGTCGCCCGCTGACAGCGCCAGGTCGCCGGGTCTGAGTCCGACCACGATCTCGCCGACCTCGTCGTCCCCTAGCTGCAGCGCGAGGCGACGTACGTGGGTGACCGCGGTCCCGGACGACGCGAGCTCCGCTCCGCCCGACGAGAGGCTCGCGTAGGGGAGCACCAGCGCCTCCCGGATCGCGCGCAGGGCCAGCACGGGATCGTCGCCCACGCGACCGACGACCCGGGTGGCCGCGTCGAGCGGATCCGGCCGGTCGCCGAACAGGATCTCGTCGACGACTCCCCGAAGGACGACGCGGAGGGGGTGGAACGACGTTGCGGCGACCGCGCCGATCACCGCCAGTACGCCGATCGCCGGATCCGGCTGCCCGAGCATCTCGAGGACCGCGACGGCCCCGACGAAGAGCGCGAGGTACACGATGACGACGACCATCAGGACGAGGACCTGCACGATGAGTCCGCGGATGTCGAGCATCCGCGGACGGCGAACGCCGACCGCCATCGCCGGGCCTACGGACGCGAACATCACCGCACCGATCACTCCGCTCGCACCCGGTGGCGTCAGGAAGATGGCGTGGCCGAACACCACCACCGAGGTCACGATCGCGAGGCTCAGCCACAGCACCGCGAGACGATCGTCCTCGTCGGCGTTCTCGAAGCGCCACCAGACGTACGCGAGCAGGCCGAGCACGGTGGCCAGCACCATCGCCGACACCACCGACGACGCGTCATAGAAGAGCGTGCTGATGACGCCGGACGCCGTCACCAGCACGAGGGCGCAGAAGTCCGCTGCGTGCCGCCACCGAAACACCGGGTACGTGAGAAGCGCGAGTGCTCCGGGCAGCATGAGAGCGCCGGTGAACGTCGCGGCACCGACCGAGTCGTGCTGGCCCGCCCAGGCGCCGACCGCGACCAGGATGCCGAGTCCGGCGATGACCGCACAGCATCCAGCGGCCCGGGCCCTGGTCCCCAGCAGGGCGAGCCCACCGGCGACCAAAGTCAGGACGGGCAGGGCGGCCGCCAGGACCAGTGGGGCATCGGTCATCCAGAACCCCCGAGGCCACCCTCGTGGGCCCGCACGATCGCCTCGGCCCGGCCCGCGACCTGGAGCTTGGCGAAGATGCTGGTCATGTTGTTGGCGACCGTCTTCGGGGAGAGGAACAGCTCGGCCGCGATCTCCGTCGTACGCCGGCCGCGCGCCAGCAGCTCCAGAACGACGCGCTCGCGCTCGGTCAGCTCTGGGAACGGATAGTCCTGCACGGCGGCTGTCTGCGGCCGGGCGAAGTAGCCGAGAACCCGCTCGGCGACCCCGGGTCCGAAGATCGCCTCGCCGGCGACCACTCCCCGCACGGCCCTGACGATCTCGTCCTGCTCGGCCTCCTTGAGCAGGTACCCCTGCGCTCCCGCCTGCATCGCGGTGAACACGGTCGCGTCGTCGTCGTACATGGTCAGCATGAGCACGCGGGTGGTCGGCACGGCAGCCCGAATGCGCCGGGTCGCTTCGACCCCGTCGAGTCCCGGCATCCGCACGTCCATCAGCACGATGTCGGGCCGGGTCAGCTGCACTTCGCGAACCGCCGCTTCCCCGTCGGCTGCCTCGCCGACGACCTCGAAGCCGGCGATCGTGCGCAGCAGCGCCACGAGACCGCCCCGGACCACCGGGTGGTCGTCGGCGACGAGGATCCGGATCGGCACCTGCTCCATGTGGCCATGATGACGGCGACGAGCCCTTCGTGACCCGGGAAGAAGCTCCCGAGTTCGGGGAACACCTCGAGGATGTGAGCGGGAGCACCGCCCCTGTCGACGGGTGCTCCCGGGGGCGGAGCGTGCAGACAACGTCCACCAGGAGGAGCCACCATGACCATCATGTCCACCCTGTCCGACACCACCTCGACCAGCCGCTTGCGTGCGGGCCTCGCGCTCTCCGCCGTGCTCGGGTTGATGAGCATCGCGTTCATCCTGGTGCCGACCCCCGCCGGCGAGGACACCCCGCCGCTGCTCGTCATCCTGGCCAGTGCGGCCATCGGCCTGGTCTCGGTCGTGTGTGCCGGTGTCGCCTGGCGCTCGGGCAACCGCTTGGCGATCCGGATCAACGCCGCCGCACTGATCATCAACGCTCTGTTGAGCCTGCCGGCGTTCTTCGTCAACATCGATGCCTGGATCAAGGTCGTCTCTGCGCTGTCGGTCATCTTGACCGTCGTGGCGCTGGTGCTCACCCTGCGCCGCGAGCACGCGCCGTTCACCGTCACCGACTGAGCGGCGCGGACCGCCTCGGGCTCGCGAGCGAGCTCGCTTCGCCGCTCGCTGCGGTCGTTCCACCCCGGCGCTGCCGGGTCGGAACGTCCTCGCTCACGCGACACGCCGCGGTTTCACCTGGCGTGATGCACACTTCAGACATGTCGGAGTCGAACGAGTCCCGGCCCGCACGTTCCCGGGTCGTCCTGCGCAACATCAGCTCCCGCACCTGGGAGCATCCCGCCGACCGCGGCGCCCTGGTGGCGCTCCGGAAGCTCAAGGGCTTCGACACCGTCGTCAAGGTCCTGTCCGGCCTGATCAACGAGCGCGCCGTCCGGCTCCTCCACCTCGGGTCGGCGATCCGGGTCGACGAGCGCCAGTTCCCCGCGCTGCAACGGGCCCTGAGTGACGCGGCTTCCACCCTGGACGCGCCGGCGATCCCCGAGCTGTACGTCCAGGCCGAGCCGCACTTCAACGCGATGACGGTGGGTCTCGACCGGCCGATCGTCGTCATCAACTCCGGCGTGGTCGACCTCCTGGACGAGGAGGAGCTGCGCTGGATCCTGGCCCACGAGCTGGGCCACGCCATGAGCGGTCACGCCGTCTACCGGACGATCCTGCTCCGGCTGATGAACCTGAGCGGCGTCTTCTACGCCGTTCCGCTCGGCGGCCTCGGCCTGCGGATGATCGTCGCCGGGCTGATGGAGTGGCAGCGCAAGTCGGAGCTCTCGGCCGACCGGGCAGGGCTGCTCGCCACGCAGGACCCCGCCGTCGCGTACCGCGCGCTGATGAAGATGGCCAGTGGCGGTCACCTGGACGACCTCGACCACACCTCGTTCTTCGAGCAGGGCGGGGAGTACGACGCGGCCGTCGACCTGCGCGACTCAGTGCTCAAGCTGCTCCTGATCGAACGGCGTAGCCACCCGATGACCGTGTCGCGTGCCAGCGAGCTGCGGCGGTGGGTCGACAGCGGGGAGTACACCGCGATCCTCGCCGGCGAGTACCCGACCCGCGACACCGACGACGAGGCGAAGGTCAGCGAGGCGGCCCAGGAGGCAGCGCGCGGCTACACGGAGGCGTTCAAAGACACCCAGGACACCCTCGGCCGACTCGTCCACGACACCGCTGGCTGGGTCGGCAGTGCCCGGCTGTGGCTGGACGAGCAGTGGCGCCGCAGGGGCGACGAGGACGCGTCGTAGCACCGGAGCGCGCCGCGGTCCACGCCGCCTCGCGTCGTGGACAACGCCTCCCGCGCGCGACCCCGTGGTGACGATCCTGCCCAAGACCTGACTCGATGCGCAGAGAGCGCCCGAACGGTCCATAGGCATGGAACCATGGGGCCGTGACCGGTGAGGGGGCACTCGATGGTGCCGTCCAGCGCATGTGCGCGGGCGACGCTGATGCCTTCCGCACCGTCTACCGCGCCGTCCAGGCACCGCTGTTGCGCTACCTCGAGGTGCTGGTCGGTCGCGATGACGCCGAGGACGTCGCCTCCGAGACCTGGGGCCAGGCGGTGCGAGACCTGGGCCGCTTCCACGGCGACGCCGACGGCTTTCGCGGCTGGATCACGACGATCGGACGACACCGGGCGCTCGACCTCCTGCGCCAGCGCTCGCGGAGAATCCGCGTGGACCAGGACCTCACCGGCGTCGAGGTGGCCGACCAGATCGAACTGGAGGTCCGCGTCGCCGAGGTGCTGACCACCGAGGCGGCGATCGACGTCATCCGCAGCCTGCCCCGCGACCAGGCCGAGGCCGTGATGCTGCGCGCGGTCATGGGCCTGGACGCCAAGACCGCGGGCGCCGTGCTCGGCAAGCGACCCGGCGCCGTCCGCTCCGCCGCTCAAAGGGGCATCCGCTCGCTCGAGGCCGCTCTCGGGAGCCGCCCCGACTCTCTCCTGGAGGTGCGTGACACTTTTCGCCCCTCTGGCGCTGAAGGAGTGAGATGAGCATGGTGCGAAGAGATGTCGAGGCAGGCGGTCGTCGGAGGAAGTCCCGCGACGCCCTCACGTCGCGCCCTGAGATTGAGCGCCTGCTGGATGCAGCGAATGCCCCGGCCAGCCCCCGTGAGCTGGCCGGAGAACAAGCCGCAGTCGACCTCTTCGCCCGTGCTCCTCTCGTGCGTGCGGCCGCCGCGGCCGAGCCCCCGACGCGCTCTCCACGCGTGGGGCTCAAGGCCGCGGCGGCCAGCGCCGCCGCCGTGGTGGTGATGTCCTCGGGCGTCGCCTTCGCGACCACCGGACACGTACCCTTCTCCGGCACCATCACGCAGGTGACCCGGCAGGTCACCGGTCAGGGGTCCGCCGACCGGACGGACGGCCGGACCGGAGGGACCCACGGACGCAAGACCTCCGAGGGCGAGTCGACCGGCCCGAACGGGCCGAAGGTGGCCGCATTGCACGGTCTCTGCCAGGCGTACTCCCGGGGTCAGAAGGCGACCCACGGGCATGCGCTGGAGGCGCGTCCGTTCACCGCGCTCGTGCAGGCCGCGGGCGGGGCCGACCAGGTAGGGACGTTCTGTTCTTCCCTGCCACCCAAGCCGCACGGCCTGGCGACGCATCCGACTCACCCCAGCCACCCGGCACACCCCACGAACGGACCGAGCGACTCCCCGACGCCGTCCGAGCCAGGGGAGTCACACCCGACCAAGCCGACGCACCCGACCCACCCGGCGCAGCCGCCGCACTCGCCGCAGCCGACCCACTCGCCGCAGCCGACCCACTCGCCGAAGCCGACCGACAAGCCTTCGCGCACCGCGAAGCCGCACCCGACCCACTGAACCTGCCGGGATTCTCGCCTCGCCAGGGCGCGCTAGCTGCGCGCCCGGATCGCGTCGCTGAGGGCGAGCGTGCGCCGCGCGGTCTCGACGTGGAGGCTCTCGACCATCCGGCCGCGGTAGGTCACGACACCGGAGCCGGCCCCGTCCGCCCAGGCCTGCAGGATGCCGCGGGCATCCTCGACCGCCTGCTCGCTGGGGGCGAACGCCGCGTTGGCGCCGTCCACCTGGGAGGGATGGATGAGGGTCTTCCCGTCGAACCCCATCTCGCGGCCCTGCCGGCACTCGGCCAGGAAGCCTTCGGTGTCCTGCACGTCGTTGTACACGCCGTCAAGGATCGCGGTGCCGGTCGCGCGCGCCGCCAGGAGCGCCAGCCCGAGGCCGGGCAGCAGTGGGTGGCGGCCGGGCACGTGCTCGGCGTTCAGCTCCTTGGCCAGGTCGTTGGTGCCCATCACCAGCACCGTCAGCCGTTCGCTGGCAGCGGCGATCTCCTCGGCGTGCAGCATGGCGGCCGGCGTCTCGACCATCGCCCACAGCTTCGTGTGCTCGGGAGCACCGAAACCCGACATCGCCTCGACGAGCGCGAGCACGACGTCGGCACTCCCGACCTTCGGCACCACGATGGCGTCGGGACCGGCTGCGCAGGCGGCCTCCAGGTCGGCCATGTGCCACTCGGTGTCGGCGCCGTTGACCCGGATCGTCACCTCACGTGTGCCGTAGTCGCCGCTCGCCGCGGCTGCACAGGCCGCCTCGCGGGCGTTCGGCTTCGCGTCGGGCGCCACGGCGTCCTCGAGGTCGAGGATCAGCCCGTCGCACGGGATGGCCTTCGCCTTCTCCAGGGCGCGCTCGTTGGAGGCTGGCATGTACAACACCGACCGACGGGGCCGGAACGCCTCGGCTTCGGTCACGCCGAGATCCCGTCGTACAGCGCCTTCAGCTCCGGGTCGCGCTCGGCGAGCTGCTCGGCGAGATCGACGAGCACCAGGCATTGCTTGAGCGAGGCGTCGTCCTCCATCTTGCCGTCCAGCATGACGGCGCCGGTGCCGTCGCCGCCGTTCGCTTGCATGGCGGTGACCACCCGGCGCGCGTGGGCGATGTCCTCGACACTCGGCGAGAACACCCGGTTCGCGATCTCGATCTGCGTGGGGTGCAGGCTCCACGCGCCGACGCAGCCGAGGAGGTAGGCGTTGCGGAACTGGTCCTCGCACGCGACGGGGTCACCGATGTCACCGAAGGGCCCGTAGTAGGGGTAGATGCCGTACGCCGCGCAGGCGTCCACCATCCGCGCGACCGTGTAGTGCCACAGGTCCTGCTGGTACGTCGCGCGCTCGCCCTCGACGTCGACACCGTCAGAGGTGCGCCGCGCGTCAGCGCGCACCAGGTAGTCCGGGTGGCCGCCGCCGACCCGGGTGGTCTTCATCCGACGGTCGGCGGCCAGGTCGGCCGGGCCTAGGCTGAGCCCCTGCATGCGCGGGCTCGCCCCGCAGATCTCCTCGACGTTGGCGACGCCGCGCGCCGTCTCGAGGATCGCGTGCACGAGCAGCGGCTTCATGAGACCGGCGCGTGCCTCGAGCTGCGCGAGGAGGCGGTCGAGGTACGCGATGTCCTCGGCTCCCTGCACCTTCGGGACCATCACGACGTCGAGCTGGTCGCCGATCTCGGTGACCAGCGTCGTCAGGTCGTCGAGCACCCACGGACTGTCGAGGGCGTTGACGCGGGTCCAGAGCTGGGAGGTCTTGAAGTCCGTCTCGCGGGCGATGGTCACCAGCCCCTCGCGCGCGGCTTCCTTGCGGTCGGCCCGCACCGCGTCCTCGAGGTTGCCGAGCAGGACGTCGACCGTGCCCGCCAGCTGCGGCACCTTGGCCGCCATCTTCTCGTTCGACGGGTCGAAGAAGTGGATCGCGCGGCTCGGCCGGGCCGGGATTTCGCGCAGCGGCTCGGGCGCGCCGACCGCGAGCGGCCGGAAGAAGTCCTTGGGGCTCCGCACACTCATGGGCATGGGGCGGACGCTATCGCCGCACGTCGTACGCCGGTATGACCCACTCCACTCCTGGTCTTGGGCGAGTCACCACCCCGGGTTGTTCCGGAAGGCGACGAATCGCGTGCGGTTGTGACGATCTGAGGTGGTGACACAGACTCGGCGGCCCACCTCAGAGTCCGTCGAGGGCATGGTGGCGGGTCACCGGGTTCCACTCCTGGACCGAGGTCACGGTGATCCCCGGAGCTGAGTAGTACGGGTCCGCGGCCATGATCGCGTCGAGCTCGTCGCGGCTGCCGACGACGAAGACGAGGAGTGCTCCGGTGTCGTCCGACCACGGTCCCGCGGCGAGCAGCTGCCCGTCGGCGGCCAGTCCGGCCAGGCGCTCGCGATGAGCGGGCCGCAGCGCGAGCCGTGCGGGGTCGTCGGTCATGGCCAGCTGGACGGCGTACATGGCCGCCATCGTAGGGACGAGCTCAGATCGCGGTGTCTTGGACCGGCCTCTAGGGTGGCGGCGTGCCAGACGAAGCCATGCCGACGCTGTTCGAATGGGCGGGGGGAGAGCCGGCGTTCCGGCGTCTGATCGATGCCTTCTACGACCGGGTCGAGCGCGACGAGCTGCTGTCGCCGCTGTTCCCTGGCGGTGTCCCGGAGCCGCACCGAGCTCACGTGGCGACCTGGTGGGTGGAAGTGTTCGGCGGCCCCGCGGCGTACACCGAGGAGCTCGGCGGGTACGACGCCATGCTCGCTCACCACCGCGGGCTGCACATCACCTCCGAGCAGCGGTTTCGCTTCGCCTCGCTGATGAGCCTCGCGGCTGACGACGCCGGACTGCCCGACGACCCTGAGTTCCGCGCCGCCTTCATGGGATACGTCGAGTGGGGCACTCGCCTCGCCATGCACAACTCCTCCGACGCCGACGACATCGTCGAGCACGCGCCCGTGCCGCGATGGGGCTGGGGCGTGGCGCCGCCTTACCAGCCCTGACCCGCGCGACAAGTCGGTCGACGCCCCGGGCTCGCGGATGTCAGGGTCGGTGGCATGCCGACGATCAGGTTCGACGAGGACATCGCCGCGACGTACGACGAGGACTCCGCCGACCGCTTCGACCCCGACCTGCTCGCCACCACCGCCGACTTCCTGGCGGAGCAGGCCGGTGACGGCCGAGCGCTCGAGCTGGCTATCGGGACCGGTCGTGTCGCGGTTCCGCTGGTGGCGCGTGGGGTCCGGGTGGCCGGGATCGAGCTCTCGCCCTACATGCTGGCGCGCCTACGGGCCAAGCCCGAGGCGGCGGGGATCGAGGTCGTCGAGGGCGACATGACGACCGCGCGCGTGGCCGGAGAGTTCTCGCTCGTCTACCTCGTCTACAACACGATCACCAACCTCACCTCGCAGAACGAGCAGGTCGCCTGCTTCGAGAACGCCGCTCGGCACCTGCGACCCGGTGGCAGGTTCGTGGTCGAGGTCTTCGTGCCGATCCTGCAGAAGCTGCCGCTGGGCGAACGGTTCCACGTGTTCGCCGAGGAGCCCGGCTACCACGCCTTCGACGAGTACGACGTGGTGAACCAGGTGGAGTGGTCGCACCACCTGCGGCTGCGCGAGGACGGCACCTACCGCCGGTTCTCGGCGCCCTACCGCTACGTGTGGCCGGCCGAGCTCGACCTGATGGCCAGAATCGCCGGGCTCGAGCTGGTCGAGCGCTGGGCCGACTGGGATCGGACGCCGTTCATGGCCGAGAGCGAGCAGCACGTGTCGGTGTGGGCGAGGCGGGCCTGATGGATCAGCCGGCGCGGCGCCTGAACCAGCCGCGCCGGCGCTCGGTCCTCCGCTCTGTCTTGTCGGGGGCGGGAGTCGGCGCAGCCGCCCTTCGAGCCGCCGCCTCACGGCGCCGGGCGAGCCGGCGTTCGCGCCAGGCGTCGACGTCGGCCTCGACGTCGCGTGGCATGGTGATCAGCGGCGGGCCGTCCACGGGCGTGTAGCGCGCCCGGATCACCCGGGCGTTGAACTCCTCGAGCTCGCGGCGTACCTCGGACTCGGCAGTGTGCCGGTCGAGCTTCGTGTCGAGCTCTTCGTCGTCCTTCCGGAGCTGGAGTGCGGGTGGGAGCACGCTGATCTTCTCGCGCTCGACGAGCTTCTTGAGCCACCAGTCCGGGTCGTGCGCGGCACCGAGGCCCTCGATCGGCTTGCCGGCGCCCGGGAGGTTGTCGAAGTCGCCGCGGGCCATCGCCTCCTTGATCTGGAGGTCGACCCATTCGTGCTGTCGCTGGATCCGCTGGGCCGCAGCGGCGCGGCCGGTGCGCTCGTCGCGCTCCGGTGACCGGTCAGGCGTGCCCGGTGCTCGCCCAGGCGTCTCCGAGGTACCCATGCGCCATTCTCCCACGTCCCGGAGAGCGGCTCCGGACCGGGTGAGGGCGACTACCGGGACGTTTCCGGCAGACTCTCGATCAGGGCCTGGTACCAATCGATGCCGGCGAGGAACGCGTCAACGCCCAGGTGCTCGTCGTACGAGTGGATGGCCCGGCGCTGGGCGGCCGTCATCCGGAACGGCGCGAACCGGTAGACGTGTTCGCTGATCCGCGTGAAGTGGCGCGAGTCGGTGGCGCCCGCCTGGACGTACGGCGCGACCACGGCGTCGGGGAAGTGCGCGGCGACCAGTCCGGCGAGGTGGTCGAAGACCGCGTCGACCGGTGAGATGGGGCTGGCCTCGCCGCGCTCGACGACCGTGATGCGGACGTCCGGGTCGTTCACCACCTTCCGGAGGTGGGCGAACACGCCGTCGACGGTGTCGCCCGGCATGACCCGGATGTTCACGCCCGCCCTCGCCGAAGAGGCGATGACATTGAGGGCGGGACTGCCCGCGAGGGTGGTGATCGCGAACGTCGTGCGGGCCATGGCCGCCGCTTCAGCGCCGGCTGTGGTGAGTGCTCGGGCGAGCAAGGGTCGGATCCGAGCGGCGCGAGCCATGACCGGACGAAGAGGGAGCGGTAGGTGAGGTGCGAGGCGTTGCATCAGCTCGGCGGTGGTGGCCGGGACCCGAGCCGGCATCGGCGAACGGTCGATGCGCAGGACGGCGCGTGCCAGCCTGACGGTGGGGCCGTTGCGGGCCGGGGTCGAGGCGTGCCCGCCCGGGCCTTCGACCCGCAGCTCGACGCTCGTGGTGCCCTTCTCGGCCACGCCGATCGCGGCGACCGGGCGCTTCACGCCGGGGAACGCCGCGTGTGCGACCGCTCCGCCCTCGTCGAGCACGAGCCACGGCCGCACGCCGCGACGTACGAGCTCGTCGACCGCGGACACGGCGGCCGTCCCGGACACCTCCTCGTCGCATCCGAACGAGAGCCAGACGTCCTGGGCGGGTTCGTGGCCGGCTTCCAGCACTCGCTCGACGGCTTCGCAGATGGCGGTCACGCACCCTTTGTCATCGAGAGTGCCGCGGCCCCAGACGGCGCCTTCGACGATCTCGGCCGAGAACGGCGGGTGTTGCCACGGCGCCGACTCGTCGACCGGCACCACGTCGAGATGGGCCATCAGCACGACCGGTCTCTCGTCCGCTCGGCCCGGCCACCGGAAGAGCAGGCCGTGCCCGGCGACCCGCGTCAGCTCGAGCGACTCGTGCAGCCTCGGGAACTGCGTGCGCAGCTCGTCGAGCAGCCGGTCGAAGGCGGCGGTGTCGACGCGGGAGGGATCGCGGTCGGAGACGCTCGGGATGCGGACCAGCGCCTGCAGCTTCGCAACGGCCCGGTCGGTCATGGCTGCAACCTAGTGCCGAGTCGTCACGTGACGACTCGGCGTGAGGGAGGCATGTGTTGGGCGCGGGTCTCGAACCCGAGACGAGTGCTGTGGTGCGGCGCGTTGACCCCGGTGACGTCGTACCGGTGGACTGGAGCCGTGTCAGGACGTCCAGCGACCGTGGTGTACGACATCTGCCTGGTCCTTGCGCTGCCGCTTGGTCGGCGAGCCGGACGGCGTCTCGTCGGGAACTCGGTGCCCGAGCGTGATCGCACCGACCGGGTCGAAGTCGTCGGGGATGCCGAAGGCGGCGCGGGTCGCGCCGTCGTACTCGGGCGGGATCCCGAAGAAGCACGCACCCAGCCCTTGGTCGACGGCGGTGAGCAGGATCATCAGGCTCGCCATCGCGGCGTCCATGTGCCAGAACGGCACCGGCCACCGCGCCTCGTCGAGGTCGGTCCAGCCCTTGTCGGGCTCGGCGTAGCGGTGGAGGTACGCCGCCTTGCTGCTGCACGGGATGATCACCACCGGCGCTGTGCGCATGCCCTCGAGCCAGCCGTCCGGAAGCTCGCCCGGTGTCGTCGTGACGTCCCAGAACCGCTCGACGTCCTCATGCTGGTCGAGCACCAGGAACGCCCAGCCCTGGCTGAAGCCGGCGCTGGGCGCCCGGACGGCGTTGGCCAGGGCCAGGTCGACGAGGGTGGGGTCGACCGGGGTGTCGGCGTACTCGCGGATCATGCGGCGGCGGCGGACGACGTCCTGGAACTCCATGGGGGCGAGTGTGCCTGACCACTTCGAGCAGATGTGGCGCGCCATCGAGCCGCTCGGCCGGTCGGGGCGCGGCGGCGGGTACTTCCGCCAGCCCTTCGCCTCCGCCGAGCGCGAGCTGGACGCGTGGTTCGTCGAGCAGGCGACATCACGCGGGCTGCGGATCGAGAGTGACGCGTTCGGCAACCGGGTGGCCTGGTGGGATCCCGACGGACGATCCGTCCCCGGGGTCGTGACCGGCTCGCACCTGGACTCGGTGCTCGACGGCGGGGCGTACGACGGCCCGCTCGGGGTTGTGACCGGGCTCGCGGCGGTCGACGTGCTGCGGGAGCGCGGGTTCCGGCCGAGGCGACCGATCGGGGTCTCGGTGTTCGTCGAGGAGGAGGGGTCGCGCTTCGGGCTGGCGTGTCTCGGGTCGCGGCTGGCGACCGGCGAGGTCACGTGGGAGAAGGCCCGCGGGCTGCGTGACCGGGACGGCGTGAGACTGGACCAGGCGATGGCCTCGGTCGGTCTCGAGACCGAGAATCCCCAACCCTGGTTGGGATCTGAGCACATCGGGTGCTTCGTGGAGCTCCATGTCGAGCAGGGTCGCGACCTCGTGGATCGAGGAGCCGCGATCGGCGTGGCGAGCCGGATCTGGCCGCACGGGCGCTACCGGTTCGACATCTCCGGTGAGCCCAACCACGCGGGGACCACACGCATGGAGGACCGGCAGGACCCGATGCTCACCTACGCGATGACGGCGCTGGCGGCGAACAAGCAGGCCCGGGTGGCGGGGCAGCGGGCGACGTTCGGGCGGGTCGAGACGCAGCCGAACTCGACCAACTCGGTAGCGTCATCGGTGACGGCGTGGATGGACGTGCGTTGCGAGACCGACGAGGCGCTGTCCGAGCTCGTTGCGACGATCTCGCGGCAGGCCGAGGAACGCGCCGAGCGCGATGGCACCCGGCTCAGGGTGATCGCGGAGTCGGTGTCGGGTGCGGTCGACTTCGACCCCGACCTCGCCCGCCGGATCGCCGCCGACCACGCGACGGGCGACTGGCCGATCCTGCCGACCCAAGCGGGTCACGACGCGGGGATCCTGGCGGCCCAGGGGATCTCGAGCGCGATGCTGTTCGTCCGCAACCCCACCGGCGTCTCCCACTCACCCGCGGAGCACGCGGAGATGCCCGACTGCCTGGTCGGTGTCGACGCCCTCGCCGAGACCCTCGAGCGGCTCGCGTCGTGAGCGACCCCACGGCGTACCTGCTCGAGCGCGCGTGGGTCGACGGTCGCGTGGAGAACGACGTACTGGTGGAGATCCAGGCCGGGCGATTCACTTCTGTCACGGCGTCGACGGACTCCCGTCGCTTCTCAGGGATTGCAACGGCCGAGAAGCGACGGAATCCCCGGCTCACCGGGGATCCCGACGGCGACAGCCCCACCCGCCTCGCCGGCCTGACGATTCCCGGTCTCGCGAACTGTCACAGCCACGCGTTCCACCGGGCGCTCCGGGGGCGGACGCAGCGCGGTCGCGGGACCTTCTGGACCTGGCGCGAGCAGATGTACGACCTGGCGGCGCGGCTCGACCCGGACAGCTACCTGGACCTGGCGACGGTCACCTTCCGCGAGATGGTGGCCGCGGGCATCACGGCCGTGGGGGAGTTCCACTACCTCCACCACCACCCCGACGGCACGCCGTACGACGACGCGAACGCGATGGGCCTCGCCCTGCTCGAGGCGGCGAGACGCGCCGGGATTCGGATCACGCTGCTGGACACGTGCTACCTGAGCTCCGGCTTCGGCGCACCTCCCGAGGGTGTGCAGGTGCGGTACGACGACGGCAGCGCCGACGCGTGGGCGAGCCGGGTCGCCGACCTCGCCGAGTCCGGGTATGCGCGAATCGGTGCCGCCATCCATTCCGTGCGTGCCGTCCCCCGCGAGCAGCTCGGCACCATCGTCAAGGCAGCGGCGGGCCGACCGCTCCACGTACACCTCTCGGAGCAGGTCGGTGAGAACGACGCCTGCGTGCGTGCCTACGGGGCGACCCCGACGCAGGTGCTCCAGGACGCCGGCGTCCTGGGACCTCTGACCACCGCCGTCCACGCCACCCACCTGACCGTGACGGACGTCGACGCGCTCGGCGGCACGGGGACGTACGCCTGCTTCTGCCCCACGACCGAGCGCGACCTCGGGGACGGCATCGGTCCGAGCCTGGCGCTCCACGACGCCGGCAGTCCACTGACGTTGGGCAGCGACAGCCACGCCGTGATCGACCTGTTCGAGGAGATGCGGGCGGTCGAGCTCGACGTACGCCTCGCCACCCAGCGGCGCGGGCACTGGACCGCGGCCGAGCTGATCGAGGCCGCCACGCGCCACGAGTCGCTCGGCTGGCAGGAGGAAGCCGGTGCCATCGCCGTCGGGAAGCGCGCCGACCTGGTCACCATCGCCACGGACCGCGTGCGCACGGCCGGCACCGGCGCCGACGAACAGACGGTCGTCTTCGCGGCCGCCGCCGAGGACATCACCCACGTCGTAGCCGACGGCCGAGTCGTGTTCCGCGAGGGTGACCGCGAGCAGCTCGGACGAGACCTGGCCGACGTGATCGGGAGACTGTGGCCATGACGACCACCGTGATCACGCACATCGGAGAGCTGGTCACCAACGACCCCGATGCCGACGACCTCCTCGGCACGATCTCGGACGCCGCCCTCGTCATCGACGGCTCGACCGTCGCCTGGGTCGGGCCGGCCGCCGAGGCGCCGTCGGCCGACGAGCAGGTGGATGCCGGCGGGCGCGCGCTCATCCCCGGCTTCGTCGACTCCCACTCTCACCTGGTCTTCGCCGGCGACCGGGCCGCGGAGTTCGCCGCCCGGATGGCCGGAGAGTCGTACGCCGCCGGCGGCATCCGCACCACCGTTGCCGCGACCCGGGCCGCCACCGACGAGCAGCTCACCAGCCACGTCGCCCGCCTCGTCGCCGAGATGCGGCGCCAGGGGACGACGACGGTCGAGATCAAGGGCGGGTACGGGCTGACCGTGCACGACGAGGCGCGGAGCCTGGCGGTCGCGCGGCAGTTCACCGAGGAGACGACGTACCTCGGCGCCCATGTGGTGCCCGAGGGCACGACACCCGAGGATTACGTCGCGCTGGTCACCGGCCCGATGCTCGAGGCCTGTGCCCCGCACGCACGCTGGATCGACGCGTTCTGCGAGACGGGCGCGTTCGACGCCGACCAGTCGCGGGCGGTGCTCGAAGCCGGGGCGGCAGCCGGCCTGCCGGGGCGACTGCATGCGAACCAGCTCGGACCCGGCCCCGGTGTACGACTGGCCTGCGAGCTGGGCCTGACCGCGGTCGACCACTGCACGTACCTCACCGACGACGACGTCGCGGCGCTGGCCGACTCCGGGACGATCGCCACCCTGCTGCCCGGGGTGGAGTTCTCCACCCGGAACCCCTATCCGGACGCCCGGCGGCTGCTCGACGCGGGGGTGCGCATCGCCGTGGCGTCAGACTGCAACCCCGGCTCCTGCTACACCAGCTCGTTGCCGCTCTGCATCGCCCTCGCGGTCCGCGAGCTGGGGATGACTCCGGGCGAGGCGGTCCACGCCGCCACCGCCGGTGGTGCGGCCGCTCTCGACCGAGACGACGTCGGTGCCCTGGTGCCGGGGAGACGCGCCGACCTGGTGCTCCTGGACGCCCCGACGCATGTCCACCTCGCATACCGCCCCGGGGTACCTCTGGTCTCCGCCACCTGGATCGCCGGACGGCCGGTCTGATCCTGCTCGAACAGCGCAATTGCGCCCTTCGAGCCGCCGTGGCCACCGCCAGGTCGGGCGCCTGAGGTAGGTATCCGCACCTCAGGGGGCATTTCTTAGGTAGGGGGCACCCACAGATAGGGAGCGGTTCCGATGTCCGGGCCTACCTCAGGGAGCGAGTCTCTACATGTCAGCCAGACACAGAGACGAAGGGATGAGACAGATGAACGACATGTTCCTCCTCGAGCCGGAGTTCCAGTACCACGCCAAGCGGACGCGGGCGGAGCTCAAGCCGGTTCGGTACCGCAAGTGGCGTCGTCGCATCCAGTGGGACGGGCCCGAAGCGGCCACCAACGAGAAGAACTGGATCAACTGAGATGTCGATGTCCGTGGTCCCCGACAAGATGGACCACATGACATCAGAGTTGGTCGGGCGAGATGCCGAGCTGGAGCAGCTGTGCTCCACGCTCGGCATCTCTGCGTTGGCCGGCCCTTCCGACCGGGCCGCAGTCCTTCTCGCCGGAGACGCCGGCGTCGGCAAGACCCGCCTGTTGACCGAGCTCCGCGACCGCAGCGTCACCGAGGGCTGGCTGGTCCAGGCCGGGCACTGTCTCGATTTCGCCGACAGCGCCATCCCCTACCTCCCCTTCTCCGAGATCACCGGCCGCATCGCCCGTGAGCTGCCCGACCTCTTCGACGAGGTCGCCGAGCGCCACCCCGCACTGCTCCGTCTGCTGCCCGGTCAGCGGATGTTGAGCCAGGCCACCGACCCCGAGTCCGTCCCGGCCGACCAAGCCGCCCTGTTCGACGCCGTCCATGCCCTGGCCGAGGCGGCCGGGGCTCGCCAGTGCCTCCTCATCGTCGTCGAGGACCTCCACTGGGCCGACCAGTCGACCCGCGACCTCATGAGCTTCCTGTTCGGCCGAGGCTTCGAGGCCCCGGTCGCCCTGGTCGCGTCGTACCGCTCCGACGACCTCCACCGGCGTCACCCGCTCCGCCGCCAGATCGCGGTCTGGGCCCGGATGACCGGGGTCGAACGCCTCCAGATCGACCCGCTCGGCCGAGCCGACGTACGCCGCCTCGTGGCGCAGCTCCACCCCGATCCGCTGCCCGAGGAGCAGGTCCGCAACATCGTCGGCCGCGCCGAGGGCAACGCCTTCTTCGTGGAGGAGCTCGTGGGAGCCACCCGCACCCACACCGGCCGTATCCCCGAAGACCTCGCCGAGCTGCTCCTCGTCCGCCTGGAGAACCTCGACGACTCGGCGGTCACCGTGGTCCGCGCCGCCGCGGTGGCCGGCCGCCGGGTCTCTCACGCGGCGCTGAGCGCGGTGGTCAGCCTGGAGCCGACCGAGCTGGACAGCGCGATGCGCGACGCCGTCGAGGGCCACGTGCTCGTGCCGAGCAGGGACGACTTCTACCAGTTCCGCCACGCCCTGCTTGCCGAGGCGGTGTACGACGACCTCCTGCCCGGCGAGCGCACCGCGCTCCATGCGGCGTACGCCAAGGCCCTGCAGGACGGCCGGGCCACCGGCACCGCCGCGGAGCTCGCCCGCCACGCCCGCCTGGCCAAGGACTACGCCACCGCCCTGACCGCGAGCCTGCGGGCCGGCGACGACGCCCGGGGGGTCGGCGGAGCGGAGGAGGCCGCCCAGCACTACCTCCAGGCGCTCGACCTGTGGTTCGACACCCGACTGGCCGACGACACCGACCTCGACTACCCACGCCTGGTCGGGCTCGTCTCAGACGCGCTCATCGCCGCGGGCCACCCGGCCCGGGCGCTCGGCGTCGTGCGCGAGCAGCTCGACCACCTGCCGCCCGATGCCGACGACGAGGTCCGCGGCCAACTGCTCGGCGTCCTGGCCGGCTCCCTGGCGATGACCGAGACGCTGCAGGACCCCCTCGACCTCACCACCGAGGCCGTCGCCCTGGTTCCCGACCGCCCGACGGCGGCGCGGGCCAAGGTGCTGGCCGTGCACGCCCGGATGCTGGCCCGCTCCGGGCACCTCAAGCAGGGTCGCGAGGTCGCCATGACGGGCCTGGCCCTGGCGGAGCGGCTCGACATGCCGCGCCTGGCCAGCGACATCCGCACCACGCTCGTGGGCCTGGAAAAGAAGGGCGGTCCCTCCGAGTCCCTGGTCGAGGCGCTGCGGTCGGCGATCGCCGGCGCGATCGACGTCGGCGCAGCCACGACCGAGCTCCGTGCGCTGCTCCTCCTCGGCAACCACCATCTCGACAACGCCGAGTTCGCCGAGGCCGACGACGCGTTCACGCAGGCCACGGTCCGGGCGAAGGCGGAGGGCACGCCCTGGGTTCCCTACGCGGCCGAGGCCCGGTGGATGCACGCCGTCTCGCTCCGGATGCAGGGCCGCTGGGACGACGCGTTGCAGGTCCTCGACGTCTCCCGCGAAGTCGTGCCCCCGATCTATGCCGCACTGCTGGGCGGCACGCGCTCGCAGATCCTGGTGGCGCGGGGTGACGCCGAAGGGGAGCGGCTCGCCCGCAGCCTGCGGTCCTTCTGGCGCGAGGAGGGCCTGGTCGCGACCACCGCCGGTTCGGCCGAGATGGAGGCCGCGGAGCTCGCCGGCGACCAGGCGGCCGCCTTCGAGACCTACCGCCTCGTGGTCGACACCCTCACCAGCATCTGGCACCCGCTCTTCCAGGCGCGGGTACGCCTGGCGGCCACGACGCTGGCCGCGTTCGCCTCGGGCGCAGCGCGCCGTAGTGCCACGGAGCGCGCGGCCGATGCCTCGCTCGTGGCCGGTCTGGTGGACGACGCGCACGCCGTGCTCGAGCGTCGCAACGAGAAGTCCGGCACTACGTGGGGCCCCGAGAGCCGCGCGTGGGAGTCACGGGTTGACGCCGAGCTGCTGCGGTGGCGCTGGGCGGCCGACATCGACCCGCCGTCGCAGGAGGAGCTGGTCGAGGCGTGGCGCGAGGCCGAGTCGCGCTTCGCGACGTACGCCGCGCCGTACGAGCTCGCCTGCGTCCGTGTCGCCATGGCCGAGGTGCTCGCCGCGACCGGTGACGCCGACGGTGCCCGCGCTGCACGGGAGGTCGCGGCCGAGACCGCCCAACGGCTGGGCGCCGAGCCGTTGCTGCGGCTGCTCGGTCATACCGCGCCGGCTCCCACCGCAACCCGCGACCTTCGCCAGAGCCTGACCCGGCGCGAGTCCGAGATCCTCGCCCTGGTCGCCCAGGGCCGCACCAACGGCGAGATCGGCCGCCAGCTCTTCATCAGCACCAAGACAGTCTCGGTGCACGTGTCCAACATCCTGGGCAAGCTCGGCGCCTCCGGCCGCACCGAGGCGGCCGCGATAGCACGCCGCGACGGCCTGCTCGGCTGACGCCTACCAGCGGTCGCACTCGCCGGGGAGGGCTCGTTCACGTACTCGTAGTATGGCGAGTGGAACGGAGCCGCTCATGACCACGTTGGACAAGCCCGACACCCAAGCCGTCGCCGACCTGACCGCGCGCCGCTTCGAGCGGATGCGGCCGTTCGGCGGCGAGCCGGCACCTCGGTTCGATACCCGGGGTTTACCGCCGGGACCCCGGTGGCCGGTCTTGATCCAGAGCGCCGCGCTGCTCCGCTTCCGCCACCAGTTCGTCCCCCGCATGTGGCACCGGTACGGCGACGTCTTCACCGTCCGCGTCGTGCCCGGCGGCCGACCGCTGGTGCTGTTCACCCGTCCCGAGCACGCCAGGGAGATCTTCGCCGGCGACCCCGAGGTCTTCCACGCCGGCAAGGGCAACGCGATCCTCGGCCCGATCATGGGCGAGCACTCCCTGCTCCTCCAAGACAGCGGGGAGCACAAGCGGGCTCGATCGCTGCTCATGCCGGCGTTCAACGGGCACGCCCTTCGCAGCTACCGCGGCCTGGTCGACGAGGTCGCCCGCGACGAGGTGGAGCGCTGGCGGCCGGGCGAGGAGTTCCGCAGCCTCGACCGGATGAACGCGCTGACTCTCGAGGTGATCCTGCGAGTCGTCTTCGGGGTGACCGACGAGCGCCGTCTGGCCCGGCTCCGTCCGTGCGTGAACCGCACCGTCAACATCAGCCCCGCGGTCCTGCTCGGCTGGGGCTACCCGTTCCTGCAGCGGTTCGGGCCCTGGAAGAAGACCGTGGACAACGCCTACCGCCTCGACGAGCTGATGTACGCCGAGATCCGCGAGCGACGCGCGGCCACCGATCTCGACCGGCGTACCGACGTGCTCTCGAGGCTGATCCTGGCCGGTGACGACGGTGATCGGCTGACCGACGAGGAGCTCCGCGACCAGTTGGTGACCCTGCTCCTCGCCGGACACGAGACCACGGCGAGTGCGCTGTCCTGGGCGCTGTACGAGCTCGGCCGCGACCGCGCCCAGCTCACGCGTGCCCGCGAGGCGGCCCGCACCGACGACGACGACCACCTCGAGGCGGTGCTGAAGGAGTCGATGCGGCTGCACCCCGTGATCCCGATGGTGGTCCGCACGCTGATGGGTCCGGCGACCGTCGGTGGATGGGACCTGCCCGCAGGATCCACGGTCGGGCCGTCGATCCTGATCGCGCACAGCCGCGCGGACAACCACCATGACCCGGAGCACTTCGACCCCTTCCGCTTCCTCGGTCAGAACCCGCCGGTGAACACCTGGATCCCGTTCGGCGGCGGCGTACGCCGCTGCATCGGGGCGGGGTTCTCGCTGATGGAGGGCGTCGCCGTGCTCCGCGCGATCCTCACGGTGTACGACGTCACCGCCGTCGGCCGTGACCAGCCCCGAGTCCGCAACATCACCAGCGTGCCCCGGCGCGGATCCCGGATCCGGGTGACACGGTCGGGGTGAACGGTCGTCACAATCCGGGTAGATGGCACGGGGGGCAGGTGCGCGCGTTCCGGCTGGTGGGCGCCGTGGCGGCCGCGATCCTCGTGACCTGCTCGCGGAGAACCACACCATGGCGCGCCCGATCGACGTCTGAGCTGTGGTTGTCACGGGTCAGAGCCTGTTAGACCAAACCTGCTGTCGCGGCCAGATCGTGGTGACCCGGTCGGAGTAAGGGGGCCTGACGCAGCCGGGTGATCGCGACCGCCCGATCGGGTGAACCTTGTGGCGGGTTGGTCGATTCCTTGGCCGCGCCGATTCACGCCCGCCACAATCGTGCTCATGGGTTGGGGGGCACGGTTGCGCGCGCTCCGGATGGACCTCGGGCCCTTCCGGGAGCACCGGGACTTCCGCCTGCTCCTGATCGCCGGGACCGTCTTCTACCTCGGCGGGATGATGACCTACGTCGCCATTCCCTACCAGATCTACCAGCTCACCCACTCGAACTTCGCGGTCGGCGCGGTCGGTCTCGTCGAGCTCGTCCCCCTCATCGTGTTCGGTCTCTATGGCGGTGCACTGGCCGACCATGTCGACCGACGCCTCCTGCTGATCTGGACCGGCATCGCGCAGGCCGCCTTCACCACGTGGCTGTGCATCAACGCCTTCTCCGACAACCCACGCCTCTGGGAGATCTTCGTGGTCTCGGGCCTGCTTGCCTCGGCCTCGGCGTTGCAGCGGCCGTCACGCGAGGCGCTGCTGCCGCGCACGGTCCGCCACGACGAGCTCCCTGCCGCCAACGCCCTCTCCAGCTTCGGCATGCAGGCAGGCGTTCTCGTCGGGCCGACGATCGGTGGCCTGATCGTCGCCTCGGCCGGCCCGGGCTGGTGCTTCGCGGTCGACATCATCGGGCTGTTCGTCGCCTCGATGATGTACGCCGCCATGCGGCGGTACCCGCACGTCGGCGAGACCGAACCGCCCAGCCTGGCCGGCATCAGGAAGGGGCTGCGCTACGCACTCAGCCGGCGTGACCTGCTCGGCACCTACCTCGTCGACATGGCCGCGATGATGCTGGCGATGCCGGTCGTGCTGTTCCCGGCGCTCGCCGAAGAGGTCTTCTCGCAGCCGCACCTGCTGGGTTTCCTGTACTCCGCGGAGACCGTCGGCGCCTTGGTCGCGACGGCTTTCTCGGGCTGGACGTCGCGCGTGAGCCACCACGGTCGCGCGATCGTGATCGCGGCCGCGCTGTACGGCGGCCTCATCGCCCTCGCAGGCTTGTCACCGACGATCTGGCTCGCGGTGCTCTTCTTCGCGCTGGCCGGCGCCGCCGACATGATCTCCGCGGTCTTCCGGGGAACGATCTGGAACCAGACGATCCCCGACAACCTGCGCGGGCGATTGGCCGGCATCGAGATGCTGAGCTACTCGGTGGGTCCGCTCGCGGGTCAGGTACGCGCCGGCATCGTCGCGGACAGGTGGACGGTTCGAGGGTCGATCGTCAGCGGCGGCGTGTCCTGCGTCGCCGGGGTCACGCTGACGGCGCTCTGGCTGCGTGACTTCTGGACCTACGACGCGCGCACCGACGAGCATGCCGTGGCACAGAGGCAGGCCAGGCAGCTCGCCGGTGAGCGCATGGACACCTGATCAGGTTCCTCCCGCCCCTGGATCCGGCGAGATCCGGGGGCGGGAGGAAGTCAGGCGTCAGCCGAGGTTGAAGACGGTGTGCATGCCCATGATGGCGTGCGGCGTACCGTCCATCTTGCTCGGCCAGAAGCACAACGCCACGAACCGGCCCTTGGTCAGGTTGTAGTGCCACAGGAACCTGTGCCCGGGACTGATCACACCGGTACCAGACCTGCGGCCGCCCTTGACCGAGGGGTTCGGTCCGCCCTTGAACCACTTGCTGATGTCAGCGTTGGTCGTGCCTTTCTTGACCTGCTGCAGATCGACGAAGTGCGGCTCCTTGGCCTTGTTCGTCGTGCTCATCCACCCGCGGGCCGCGTTGTGCTTGCCGGCCTTGAACGTGTTGCCGGCGGCGTTGTTGCTGACCTTGGCGTTGATGAAGCCGTCCTGCGCCGGCATCCCTCGTCTCTGCCGGTCGCCCTTGACCTTGAACGGTGTCACCGCTCCTGCATCCAGGTTCACCGCGTAGTAGGTGTCTGTCTTGTTGAGGTTCACCGCCCAGATGTGGGCCGGCTTGCTGGGCTTGCCGGGCGTCGGCATGCCGCCGTAGAAGACCACGTTCCTGTCGACCCGCCTGATCGCAGCCACGTCAGGCGTACTGCCGCCGAATCCCGCTTGGAAGTCGGCGAACGCCTCGCTCAGCGTGTAGCCGGGCTTGAGCCGTAGGACCTGGATCAGTCCTTTTCCACCGGCGTTCTTCACCTTGAACACCGTGTTTCCGGGTCGGAACCTCGTGTCGGAGATCTTCACGCCCCCGGCCTTGGTCTTGATGGTGATGACGAGCGTCTTAGCGGCCCCGGCGCCGGTGTGGTGCGACCCCGAGGCCTCGGCGGCCCCTCCGGTCGCAGCCATGCCCGCCGTGGCCGTCAGCAGCAGCGCGGTGGCTGCGGCACGGTAACGCGTCTGCATGTGGTTTCCTCCTGGAACGGGGCCACTCGGGCGGACCCCTGCGCAGGTAGTTCTATGTCGAGCAGGTGCCCGAGGTCAGCGCTCGGAGGGCGATTTACACCGTGAGGATGACCCTTCCATCGCCGAATCATCCTCAAGGATGACGAGGGGTCGGCCGACCGGGGATTTCGGCCCTGCTTGTCCGGTCCGTGACAATGGGGTTTCCAGCAGGCGTTCGGAGGAGGTGGCACTCGGCGTGAAGGCCGACGAGGAACGTCCGGTCGTCTTCGGGCTGCTGGCCCTGGTCGCCGTGGCCGTGGCCGTCGGGCTGGTGGCCTCTGTGGCCTTCGTCGCGGGCGCCCATGTGCTCGGGGTGAGTGGTGGGCACGCAGCCGCCGTCGCGGGCGACGGTGACGCGACGATGGTGGTGCCGAAGCCCGAGAAGACCCAGCCGGCGAGCGGGCCGTCGATCACGCTCGGTTCGAGCCCGACGTCGAACGCGCCCCAGTCGCCGCCTCCCAAGATCAAGAAGCCGAACACCCGCATCTCCCTCCAGTCCGGCCAGACCTCCGTCGCCCCGATGGGCCGGATCGATCTGACCGGCACCTATCCCGGTGGCGAGGGTGCGGTGCTCAACGTGCAGAAGTTCAGCAACGGCTCGTGGCAGGACTTCTACTCGATCTCGGCGACGGTCACCAACGGCACCTTCTCGACCTACATCCAGACCGGCACCCCCGGCATGAACCGCTTCCGGGTCATCGACTCCGACACCCACCTGGCCTCCAACGAGGTGAAGGTCCAGATCCACTAGCGCCCCACGGGAGCACGGCTCAGCAGGTGGCGCAGACCTCTGCCGGGGCGGGACGGGCGGGGGTACGCCGCGTTGCAGGGCGACGGCGTACCCACCCGATCGTGCCGGGCTGACCCGCTACGACCCCGCCCAGCACCAGCACCATGCCCGTCGCCTGGATCCACCCGAAGGCCTCTCCGGCTACGGCGACGCCCAGCACGGTGCCGACCACCGGGTTGATCAGCCCGATCAACGAGACCGCGCCGGCGGGCATCGCGCGGAGACCGGTGAACCAGCACCAGTAGGCGACGCCGGTGCCCGCGACCATCAACCACAGGTAGCCACCGACGGCCGGTGCGTCGAGGTGCGGCGGGGCACCCTCGACGAGCAGGGCGACGGGGAGCAGCACCAGGCCGCCAGCCACGAGCTGCCACGAGATGAGGGTGAGCATGTCGACCGGTGGGGTCCAGCGCTTGATCAGCACGAACCCGAGTGCCGAGACCACGACCGACCCGAAGGCCGCGACCAGCCCTAGGGTGTCGAGCTCGCGGGGCGACTGGAGCACCAGCAGCCCAACACCGACGATCCCGACCCCAGCGGCCACGATCCGGGCCATCCCCGCCCGCTCACCGATGACCAGCGCCGCCAGCGCCATGACGGCGAGCGGCGAGGTGGCCTGCAGCGTGGAGGCGAGCCCGCCGGGCAGCCGGTACGCCGCGAGGAACAGCAGGGGGAAGAACATCCCGATGTTGCACACACCGAGCAGCAGCGCCCGCCACCACCACACGCCCGACGGCAGGCGACGCAGGGCGGCCAGCAGCACCAGACCGGTCGGCAAGGCCCGCAGCGTCGCCGACATGAGGGGACGGTCGGGCGGCAGCAGTCGCTCGGTGACCAGGTACGTCGTACCCCAGGCCGCGGGGGCCAAGGCCGTGAGGAGGAGCGCTCGCCAGGAGCTAGTTTCCACGGAAACTATTGTACCTTCCGAGGAAGATATAGTGAAGACATGGAGCCAGATCATGTGGACGGGATCCTCGCCCAGTGGGCACGCGAGCGGCCCGATCTCGACGCCTCGCCGATCGGCCTGATCGGGCGCCTGCACCGGCTCGGCGACGTCCTGAACGCCGAGCTGAGGAAGGTCTTCGCGGAGGCGGGGCTGGGGGACGGTGACTTCGACGTCCTCGTCACCCTGCGCCGGCACGGCGCGCCGTACGAGCTGACGCCGGGCGAGCTGGGTGCGTCGACGATGGTCACGTCATCAGCGGTCACCAAGCGCATCGACCGGCTCGAGCGGTCCGGGTTCGTGACTCGCACGGTGAGCGAGGACGACGCACGCTCCCGCCGCATCCGGCTCACCGATGAGGGGTTCACGCTGGTCGATCGGCTGATGGCCCGGCACATCGCCAACGAGCAACGCCTCGTCGCCGGGCTCTCCGAGCGCGACCGTGCCCAGCTCGCCGCGATCCTGCGCCGCTGGGGGCAGGCTTTGGCGGGGGAGACCGGGTCGTCCGACTGAGCGGGTGACTCCTGGGCGGCTCGCAAGCTAGCTTGCTTCGCCGTTCACTGCGGCCGTTCAGCCCCCGCACGCCGGGTCGAAACGTCCTCGCTCAGCCCCGGATCATGTCGAACGTGTTCGGGTTCGGCCCGGTGCGTCCAGACTCGCCCCTGTCGAGCGCAGCGATCGCGGCCACGTCGTCAGCGGTGAGCTCGAAGTCGAACAGCGCGAAGTTCTCCTCGATCCGCTCCCGGTGCGTCGACTTCGGGAAGACGATGTCGCCGCGCTGGAGGTGCCAGCGCAACGTCACCTGAGCGGGAGTGCGGTCGAGCCGCTCGGCGATGGCGGCGATCGTCGTGTCGCCGGCGATGCCGCCGCGGGCGATCGGCGACCAGGCCTCGGTCGCGATCCCGTGGGCTGCGTCGGCGGCACGGGCCGCCTCGTTGGTGAAGTACGGGTTCACCTCGATCTGGTTCACCGCCGGTACGACGCCGGTCTCGTCGATGATCCGGTCGAGATGGGCCGGCTCGAAGTTCGAGACGCCCACGGACGTCGTTCCGCCGCCGCTCCGGAACTCGATCATCGCCCGCCAGGTGGTGACGAAGTCACCGTCGTACCGCGTGGGCAGCGGCCAGTGGATGAGGAAGAGGTCGACGTGATCCAGGCGGAGCTTCTCCAGCGACTCTGCGAACGAACGCCGGGCGTCATCGGGGAGGTGGTTGTCGTTGTTGAGCTTGGTGGTGACGTACAGCTCGTCTCGCGGAATGCCGGACGCCGCGATGGCGGCGCCCACCTCCGCCTCGTTGCCGTACATCTGGGCCGTGTCGAGGTGCCGGTAGCCCACCTCGAGCGCCTGTTCGACCGTCCGCTGGGTCTGGTCCGGCTGCACCAGGAACACACCGAACCCGAGCTGCGGGATCGTCGTGCCGTCGTTGAGTGCGATGGTCGGGACTGTGGTCGTGGAAACGGTCATACCAGGGCCGACAACACGATTCCGCAACTTATTCCGTCCGCAGCACCCCGACGCGGGGATCTCTTGGCCCGACCCTGTTAGATGGGCGCCGTGCGTGTCCTGCGAACCCTGGCCCCGCTCGTGCTCCTAGCGGGGGTGCTCGCCGGATGTGGCAACAACTCCAGCTCGGACTCGAGCAGTAGCGGGGACTCGACGATTCTCGGCCCCACGTCGGGCTTCGAGGTACGCACGGTGTACGCGCGGTACGCCCCCGGCGTCCCGTTCGGCCCACAGCTGCCGAAGACGCTCGTCCAGGAGATGTCCAGCCAGTCCTGCCCGATGAAGCCGCGGATCGTGCAGGGCCTGCTGATGGAGTGCGACGCCGCCCAGACCGTGTACCTGCTGAAGAACCCGGTCGTCGAGGGTGACGTCGCCACGGCGACGCCGCTGCAGATCGGCCACAAGAACCTCTGGTACGTCGAGGTCAAGCTGGACCCGACGGTCGCCCAGAAGCTCACGGACGAGACCAAGTCGATGACCGGCGAGCAGCTGGCGTTCATCTACGGCGGGTCGGTGCTGACCTCGATCGCTATGGACAGCAACTTCCACCCCGACCACTTCGCCATCACCGGCAACTACGACAAGGCGGGGGCGACCAAGCTCGCCCAGGAGCTGACCGCCTGAGCGGCGTGCCGGTGCGAGGGGTCACTCGCCTTGCTCGTTGGGCTTGCGCCACTGCCGCTCGAACGGCAGCCGCCAGGTGAACGGCGCCACCAGCTGGTGGATCTGGTTGGGGCCCCACGAGCCCTGGGCGTAGGGCCGCACCACGGGTGCGTTCTCCAGGAGTGGTGTCGAGATCTCCCACAGCCGCTCGATGCCTTGAGCGGTGGTGAAGAGCGTGCGCTCGCCGCGTACGGCGTCGTAGATCAGCCGCTCGTAGGCCTCCAGGACGGCGCCGGCCCAGCCGGTGTCCTGCATCGCGAACTGCATCGAGAGCTTGTCGAGCTTCATGCCGGGCCCGGGCCGTTTGCCGTAGAAGGACAGCGACATCTTCGCCTCGTCGGCCAGGTCGAACGTCAGGTGGTCCGGCCCGTGGTCGCCGACACCGGAACCGCTCGGGAACATCGACTTCGGGGGCTCCCGGAATGCGATCGAGATGATCCGGGCGCCCTCGGCCAGGCGCTTGCCGGTGCGGAGATAGAACGGGACGCCGGCCCAGCGCCAGTTGTCGATGTAGCACTTGAGGGCGACGAAGGTCTCGGTCTCGGAGTCGTGAGCGACCCCCTCGATGTCGCGGTAGCCGACGTACTGGCCGCGGACGACGTCGTGCGGCTCGATCGGCAGCATGGATCTGAAGACCTTGTTCTTCTCCTCGCCGATCGCCGACGGCTCCAGCGCGGTCGGCGGCTCCATGGCGGTGAAGGCGAGCACCTGGAACAGGTGGGTGACCACCATGTCGCGGAAGGCGCCGGTGCTCTCGTAGAAGTTGGCCCGCTGGTCGAGCCCGAGCTCCTCGGGCACGTCGATCTGGACGTGGTCGATGTGGTTGCGATGCCAGATCGGCTCGAACAGTCCGTTGGCGAAGCGGAAGGCCAGGATGTTCTGAGCCGCCTCCTTGCCGAGGAAATGGTCGATCCGGAAGATCTGCTCCTCGCGGAAGACCTCGTGGAGCTCGGCATTGAGCTTGCGAGCACTCGCGAGATCGGTGCCGAACGGTTTCTCCATCACGATCCGGCTGTTCTCCACGAGGCCCGCCTCGGCCAGCTCGTGCACGACCGCGAGCGCGGCCTTGGGCGGCACGCTGAGGTAGTGCAGTCGGTCGAACTCGCCGGCCCGTCCGCCTTCGGCCTCCTCGATGGTCCGTCTCAGCACCTCGGGGGCGCCACCCCCGGGCGCCCAGTAGAGGAGCTTGGAGAACTCCGGCCACCCGTCGGTGCCGTGCTCGTCGCCCCCGAACTCCTCGACGGCCTGATGGGCGAAGTCGATGAAGGACTCGCGGTCGTGCTCGTCCAGTGACGTACCGACCACGGTGATGTCGCGCATCAAGCCGGTTTGGAACAGGTGGAGGAGTCCGGGCAGCAACTTACGGCGGCTCAGGTCACCGGTCGCACCGAACAGGACGACCGTGGTGGGCTTCATCGGCATGGCCCCCAGCCTGCCTCTCGCCCGCCCGGATGAGAAGGGCGGCCTCGCTCAGCCCCTGCTCTTGGCCAGCGACTCCTCGCGTGACTCGTCGGACTCGTCGTCGGCTGCCTCGTCCTCACCGGCGTTCTCGTCGGTGACCTCCTGCTCGGCCGGCTCGTCCCCGGCGTCTGCGTCGGAGCCCTCGTCGGTGACCTCGGCGTCCTGCTGGCGTCCTGCTCGGCGTCCTGCTCGGCGTCCTGCTCGGCGTCGTGGTCCTCATCGTCCGCGCCGAAGGCGGTCAGCGGCATCGCGGCCGTGCCGGTCAGGGTGGCCAGCATCTGCCGGACATTGGCCAACTGCGCGTTGATGCTGTCGCGGCGCTGACTGGCTGCGGTGAGCTCACGCTCGGAGTCGGCTCGCACGCGCTCGGCGGTCGCCTTCGCATCGCCGACGATCCGGGCGGCCTCCTGACGCGCCTCCTCGACCAGCCGCGCTGCCTCGCGGGTCGCTTCGGTGCGAGAGTGATCGGCGTCGGTGCGGGTGCGCTCGGCGAGGTCGTTCGCCTCGTCGAGTCGGGCCTCCGACTCGGCCATCTTCTGGGTGAACTCGCTCTCCGCCATCGTGCGGCGTCCGGCGAGCGTGGTCTCGAAGTCGGCGGCGGCCTTCGCGGCCCTCGCGCGCTGCTCCTCGTAGACCGCCTCGGCCTCCTGCAACCGGACCGACGCGTCGCGCTCGGCGCTGTCGCGGTGCTCGTCGGCGGCCTTGCGCGCCTCCTCCTCGATCCGCGCGGCCGACGCCTCCGCCTCACTGCGGATGCGTGCGGCGTACTGGTCCGCCTCCTCGCGCACCTGCGAGGAGCTCTGGTGGATCGCCGTGGTGTGGGCCTCTGCCTCCTCACGGGCACGGTCGCGGAGCTCGGCCGCCTCGGTGTCCGCCAGGGACAGGATCTGCCCCACGCGGGCCCCGAGGTGCTCGTAGCCCGGCGGCTCCGCGGTGTCCGACGCGGAGTCATAGAGCTCTTGAACGCGGGTCGCCAGCCCGTCGCGCTGCTGGGTCAGGGAGGTCACCGCGGCGGTGAGCTCATCGAGTCGGCGATCGACCTCGGCTGGGTCGTAGCCACGCATCACGGTCTTGAAGGTGCTGTTCTGGTCCGTCACTGGTCGGGTTCCTGTGTGGTGGGGGGATGGGTCGGGGTTGGTACGGCGAGGGCCTGGATGACGCCGGAGAGCTGCCCGAGCTCCTCCGTGATGCTCTCGCGCTGCCGCGCCAGCAGCGCCACCTCGGCACGGGCGTCCTCGACGATACGCCGTGCCTGCGCGCGTAGCTCGTCCGCCTCCTGTCGGGCCTCGGCGACGATGGTGGCGCTCTCGGTCCGGGCTCGGCGCAGCTCGTCGTCCGCGGTGCGCTGGCGGCGAAGGACTTCCTCGGCCACCTGCTCGCGGAGCCCTCGGGCGCCCTGCTCGGCTTCGGCGAGGCGGTGGCGGGCCCGCTCGTCGGCGTTGGTGGCGTCTGCCTCGGCATCCTCACGGATGCGTGCCGCGTCTCGTTCACCGGCGGCGCGGGCCTCCTCGGCCGCGCGCCTGCCCTCCTCGAGCGCCCCGATCGCGGCGGAGCGATGCTCCTCGGAGTCCAGACGAGCGGACTCGGTCTCGTCGTCGAGCTTCTGCCTCAGCCGGCCGGCGACCTGCCCGAGATCGTGACGCACTCGGCGTACGACGTCCGCCGCGTCGCGGTGGCCGACCTGTCGGATGCGATCGGCCTCCATGTCGGCGGTGGCGAGGAGTGACTGCACGGTGGTCTGCGTCCATGTGATCTGTTCGGCCGCACCCGCGAGCTGGTGCTGGGCCTCGGCCTCCGCGGCGGCGAGGTGCGCCTCAGCCTTCGACTGGGCGTCCGCCAGCATCCGCTCCACGTCCTGGCGGGTGGCCTCGGCGTCCGCCGACGCGGCTTCGCGCAGCGCATGTGCCTCGCGCACCGCCTCGGCGCGGAGGGCGTCGGCCTCGTCGGTGGCCGCCGTCCGCAGCTTTTCGGCCTGCTCGCCCGCCTCACGGGTTCGCGACTCGACGAGGTCGCGGGTCTCGGAGTCCTGCTGGTCCGCACGCGCCTGAGCGCCCGCGAGCACCGCCTCGGCCTGTTGCCGAGCCTCCTCGAGCGCGCGCTCTGCCTCCGCCACTGCTTCGTCGCGCGCCTGCTGAGCGGCCGCCAGCCGCTCGTTGGCTGTCTGCTCCGCCTCGGCGACGATCTGGTCGTGGTGGCTCTGCGCGGCCTCCATGAGGAGGCGGGACTGCTCGCCCGCGTCGTTGACGATCTGTTGGGCGTCCGCTGAGGTGTCATCGAGGAGCTTGCGGGCCAGCTGGCGCTCGCGCTCGGCCCGTGCGTGCAGCTGCTCCGCCTCGGCTCGGAGGGCGGCCGACTCCTCCTCGGCCCGGGTCTGGAGCTCGTCGGCGACGTTCTGGGCATGCCGGAGGAGGGTGGCGGCGCGATCCGCGCCGACGGAGTCGGGGCCGGGGGAGACCGGACCGTCGGGTGCAACGGTCATGGCCGCATCCTCCCAAAGGATCGGCCATAGCGTTAGTCGGTCCGCCATTCTCCCCGTAGCAATGACGTGAGGCGGGCCCCGAACGGTGTTCGTGGCCCGCCTCAGGTCGGCGGTGGTGGCTCCTCAGCGCGCGGGAAACAGGAAGCGAAAGGCCCACCAGGGCAGGTCGTGCGCGTTCGGCGGCGCGAGCGGGCGGGACTGGGAAGCCTGCCGGGCGGCGCGGCGGTCGGCGCGTACGGCGCGGACCTGCGCCCGGCGCTCGGCGTCCTGGACTCGCTCTTGGATCATCTGGCGGGCGACGCTGTCGGCGGCGCTCAGGTTGCTGGTCAAGCTGTTCATCTCGGGCTCCTCGGCTTGGTCTGGCTGATGTCTTCGAGGTTCGCCCTAAGACACGGCCGGGGAATCCGGCATACGCCGTAAATCGGGTCTTAGATCCCGCCGGTTCTGCACTGAGAAGTGCCCAGGCACGGCCTGAGGTGCCTAGGGATGACGTCTCGCCGCCTCGGGGAGCCCGATCGGCGCCCTGCCTCCCACGCGGCGTACGACGAAAGGTGGGAAATCGCCTGATGTGCAGAGGGGGGTCTTACGCCGAACGTGCGGGGTGAGCAGGCCGGAGCAGCCGGTCGAGACGAAAGGTCAGCACCATGTCCGCCACCATCACCACGCAGCACAACCATCGAGTTCCGCTCGCCACCGCGCTCGCCGTTGCCGGCGTCATCGCCGCGGCCGGGGCTCTCGGCGTCGCCTGGGAGCAGTCGGGCGACTCCACGTCGCCGACGCAGGCGCCCACCCTGCGCACTCCCACCGCGCAGGACTACCAGCAGTACAACTACTACCACGGCCCGAAGGCCCCGAAGGCCCAGACCGGGGAGCAGGACACGTTCCAGAGCCCGCCCGGGGGTCGGGTGCAGCTGGGCCAGTGAGATGCGGGGGCGAGGCGGCGGGTCCACGGGGGGCTCGCCGCCTCTTTCTGTCTGCCCCACCTGCGTGTCCGGCAGGGCCGTACGACCGGCTGGCAGATGTAGGCATTTGCCAGACGCCGCGGAGGGGGTCTTACGCGCAACGTCCTCACTCACAAGGTCGAAGCCCGACCACCACGAGAGGACACATCATGAGCACTGCAGCCACGACCCAGCACCGCTTCTCGGACCCGATCGCCATGGCCGCCGCCGTGGTCGTCATCATCGGAGGCGCCACCGTGATCGGCGTCGCCGCGACGCAGGACAGCACGACCGCCCCGGCCACGCACACCACGCCGGCCCAGGTGAACAGCCACCCGGGCGCGAAGGTCGGCCTCGGCGACTTCGCGCAGGACAACGGCACCTCCAACAGGGGCGACTACGCCGCGCCACCGCAGGGCGGCGCTCCCAGTGAGAACACGGGCGACAACTTCACTCCGCCGCCCGGCGGCCACCCGATGGTCGGCCTGACCTGACCGGGACCGATCATGCTGAACCACGTTGCGATCGGGACGTCCGGGGCGAGAGCCCGGGCGTCCCGATCGTCGCGTACCGGCGCGTTCCCAAGCCGGGATCAACGAGGGAAGCGCAGGGTGACGATCTGGAACGGCCGGAGCGAGAGCTCTGCCGCGTCTGCGTCGTCGCTCGGCAGCGGGCGCTCGAGCAGGTCGACGATCTTCGCGCCCGACGCCTCGAACGTCGGGACCACCCGCACGCGGGCCCGCGCTCCCAGCGGCTCGTAGAGCCGGACCACCACGTCGCCGGAGCCGTCCTCGGCCAGCTTGACCGCCTCGACGTACGCCGGGTCGCCCTCGACGCGCACCAGCGGCTCGACCGCTCGCCCGCTCCGGCGCCGCAGCGGGAGGTTCAGGCCGTAGCCGGCTCGTGCCGCGCCGGCAACATCGGTCCCGGGCACGATCGCGTGCCGGAACGCGTGCCGGCCCTGGTCGGTGTCCGGGTCGGGGAACTGCGGCGCCCGGAGCAGGCTCGCCCGGATCCGTGAGTAGGTGCCGCCACCGGGTCGAGGGTGGCGGGTCACGTCGTGGCCGTACGTCGTGCGGTTGGCCAGCGCCACGGCGTACCCTGCCTCCGCGACCAGCGCCCAGCGGTGCGCGCAGACTTCGAAGCGTGCGGCGTCCCAGCTGGTGTTGACGTGGGTCGGCCGCACCACGTGGCCGAACTGCGTCTCGTAGTGCGCCTCGTCGGTGTGCACGTCGCAGTCGACCGCGAGCTTGAGCACCTTCTCGCGCTCGTGCCAGTCGACCTCGGTGTCGATCTCGATCCGGCCGAGATGCAGGGAGATCCGCTGCTCGACCCTCGAGGCCCCGAACGACCGCCGCACCACGACTGCACCGTCCTCGACCTGGATTTCGTCGACGTCGGTGAGCGGGGCGACCGTGTGACGGTAGTGCGCGTCGAGGTCCCAGGCGTCCCAGCGGTTCGGGTGGTCGGGGTGGAGCTCGAGCAGGTTGGCGGCGCCGCCCGGTGGGAGCATCTCGCGCTCGTGCCTCAGGTCGAGGATCGACCGGATCACGCCGCCTGCATCGAGGGTGACGCGGAAGTAGTCGCTCTCGAGCACCACCACGCCGTCGTCGGTCGCGGCCGCGATCGATGTCAGCCGTGCGTCGTCCGAGCTGCCGGCGCCGAGTGCCGGCACGCCGAGCCGGGCCATCGGCGCGGCGTTGAAGGCAACAGCCTCGTCTCCGCCCTGCGCCAGCGCATCGAGCGATCGATCCACGATCGCCTCGAGGTCGTCCATCACCCGGGCGTACGTCGCGCGTGCTTCACGGTGGACCCAGGCGATCGAGGAGCCGGGCAGGATGTCGTGGAACTGGTGGAGCAGCACGGTCTCCCATGCCGACCGCAGCTCGTCGTACGGGTAGTCGAGGAGCCCGTGTACGGCGGCCGTGGCGGACCACAGCTCGGCCTCCCGGAGCAGATGCTCGCAGCGGCGGTTGCCGTCCTTCATCGCGGCCTGGGAGGTGTAGGTGCCGCGGTGGATCTCGAGGTACAGCTCCCCGGTCCAGACCGGCGCCCGATCGGCGTACTCGTCCTCCGCGGCCGTGAAGAACGCCTCGGGCGTCTCCACCCGGACGTGGGGCGACCCGTCGAGGTCCTCGGTACGACGCGCGCGGCCGAGCATCTCACGGGTGGGTCCGCCGCCACCGTCGCCGTACCCGAACGGCGCGAGCGCCCGCGACGCGACGCCCTTGTCGCGGAAGTTCGCGGCGGAGTGCGCGAGCTCGGCGCCGGTGAGCTCGGCGTTGTAGGTGTCGACCGGCGGGAAGTGCGTGAACACCCGGGTGCCGTCGATGCCCTCCCACCAGAACGTGTGGTGGGGGAACGGGTTGGTGGTGTTCCACGAGATCTTCTGGGTCAGGAACCACCGCATCCCCGCCAGGGTGACGATCTGAGGCAACGCGGCCGTGTACCCGAACGAGTCGGGCAGCCACACCTCGCGCGGCTCGACGCCGAGATGTTCGGCGAACCACCGCTTGCCGAGCACGAACTGCCGGGCCATCGCCTCGCCGCCGACCAGGTTGGTGTCGGACTCCACCCACATCCCGCCAGTCGGCACGAAGCGGCCCTGCTCGACGTACTCCTTCGCCCTCGTGAACAGCTCTGGGTACGCCGCCTCGAGCCAGGCCCATTGCTGGGCGCTCGACATCGCGTAGACCAGCGACTCGTCGGTGTCCATGAGCTGTACGACGTTGGCGACCGTGCGAGCGACCTTGCGCACGGCCTCGCGCACAGGCCACAGCCAGGCGGAGTCGATGTGTGCGTGACCGACGGCCGAGATGGTGTGGCCGCACGCGGTGGCCGGGGTGGCCAGGACGCCGACGAGCTCGGCCCGCGCTGCGCCCGCCGACCCCGCGACGTCGGTGAGGTCGAGTGCGTCGAGGGCCCGCTCGATCGCGTCGAGCAGCTCCGCTGCGCGCTGGCCGTCGGGGAGGCCGCGACGCAGACCGTCGACGACCTCGAGGTCGGCGACCAGCTCGGCGACGTCGGTCTCGCGACGGCAGAGGTCCGCGCGGGCCAACGCGTAGAGGGGCCCCGATCCAGAGCTGAGCCGGTCGCCGAGGTCGGTGGGTCGGAAGCTCGTCAGAACCGTCGGGTTCGCCGCGGCCTCGACGTACCACTCCACGTCGCCGGTCGCGGGGATCCACTCGTTGCGCGGGTGGAGGCCCTTCACGATCCGCCCATCCGGCTCGTGCACCAGCCCCTCGGCCTGGAACCCCGGTACTGCCTGCGACCAACCCAGGTCCAGCACCGCTTCGGCGTGCCCGGACTCGTCTGGCACCGCCCCGGTGAGCCGGAACCACGCCGTACCCCACGGCGGGCCCCAACGCTCTCCGACCCGGCACGGCTCGTACGTCGCCGCACGGGCGACCGCGAATGGCACCGGCTCGCCCACGTGGCCGTCGGCGGCAGTCGGGACGTGCCAGACCGCGATGTCGAGTGCCGCGATCGTCGTCTGGATCGCCGGGCGGAGCCGCTCGTCCAGCGCTCGCGTCAGCCGCGCCTCGATCTCGCGTCGGCGATCGTGCATGCGCTCAGAGAACCTTCTGGAACCACGCGGTGTCGAGCCACCGGTCGAACTTCTGGCCCACTTCCCGCATGGTGCCGAGGTGCTCGAAGCCGCACGCCTCGTGCAGCGCAATGCTGGCCGGGTTGGGGAGAGCGACCAGGGCGAGCACGACGTGGATGCCGTCGCCGTGCACGCGTTCGAGGAGGTCGTCGTACATCCGCCGGGCCAGGCCCTGGCCGCGCGCGTGCTCCGAGAGGTAGACCGACGTCTCGCGGGTCAGCCGGTAGCCAGGGCGTGGCCGGTACGCCGTGGAGTAGGCGAAGCCGACGATCTCGCGCCCATCGTCTGCGACCAGGAAGTGGTCGCCGGGCTCGGCGCTCGCGAGGTGGTGCTCCCAGTAGGAGACCGGCGGCGGCTCGAGGTCGAATGTCGAGATGCCGGTGCGCACCTGCTCGTCGTAGATTGCGGCGGCTCCGGGCAGGTCGGCGGCCGTTGCCGGCCGGACCCGTGTTGTCGACGAGGTCACGGCAGGAGCCCCTGGGCTCGGAACATGCGGTCGTACATGTCGTGGACTACGGGCTCCTTGACCCGGTTGTAGTCCATCCCCGTGCCACCGCCAGGCCTGGCGTTGATCAACTCCGCGGCTGCGCGCTTCGTCGCGGCGTACGTCGCGAGCTCATCGGGACGGTCCATCAGCCACTGCCGGAACATCCGATGCCGGATGACCTCAGGGCAGTCGGGCCCGAAGACGTGCAGGTGCGTCACCGGGGCGTCGTGCTTGAGGAGCCGGTGCCCGTGCCACCACGGCTCGCGGATGGTGTGCACGAAGCCGGCGGCCTCGAGGGCAGGGACGTACGCCGTCTCGTCGGCCGGGTCTGTCACGACCAGGTCGGCGTCGATCACCGGCTTGGCCGGAAGACCCGGGACGGACGTCGAGCCGACGTGGTGGATCTCCAGCGCCGCGTCACCGAGGGCCTCGCGGACCCGGGTAGCGATGCTCTCGAAGTCCGTCGGCCAGCGGTCGTCGTACTCGACCACCTGGATCTCGTACGGCGCCGCGGGACCGTTCACCCAGGGGTCCTCGCCGGGCGGAGGCGGCGAGTCGTGGTGGCGGGTGATCTCCGCGTTCGTCGGCATCAGCCGGACGTTACCTGTCGCGGAGCGCGACGGCGCGAGCCGGATGGTTCGTGGTGATCATCCAGATCCGACGGTCGTGCAGAAACCGCTTCTGGAGCCACACCGAGTCGACGGTCCAGACCAGCAGGGGGACGCCGACGTGGGTGGTCCAGCGGGCCAGCCGGATCATCGCGAGCGCGAAGTGGGCGGCGACCGCGTCGGCCTCCGACCGGCGGAACCGGAGCTGGGGGTACAGCTCGCTCCAGCGACGACGGACGGCGTTCTGCCAGGTCATACCGCGGACGCTGCCGCCGATGCTGAGGGCGACGACGACGGGGACGTCGTGCTCCTCTGCCCAGGTGCGGACGGCGGTGGTCGTGCGCTGGACGCCACTGGTGACGACGACCAGGGAGGGGTCGAGCCGGGCCGTGATGGTCGCGATCGCGTCGGTCTCCCAACGGGCCCCGGACCTCCACGCCTCGGCCGGGGTGCGGAACTTCATGTCGACGTGCGCACCCAGCCCGCTCGTCTCCAATGCGGCGAGCAGGTCGTCGAGCGTGCAGACGCCGGGCGCCCGGTCCCGCACCTCCGGCCATGTCAGCTCCGCGATCACGCAGGTGTCGTCGCCCGTGCCGCCGTCGGCGTCGTGGGAGACCACGAAGGTGCCGTCAGTGCAGCGGCGTACGTCGAACTCGCAATAGTCGGCGCCGACCTTCGCCGAGTGGGCGATCCCCGCGAGCGGATCCTCGTGCCCGCCGACCGTGCCGAGCTCTGCGTACCCGCAGCGGTGCGCGGAGACCAGAACTCGATGGCGGGCCACGATGGCTCACGCTAGCGTCGCGCGGCGTGATCAGCGATGCCGCGCGGGCGGCTCTCGACGAGCTCGTGGCACGCGACGACCCGACGATCCTGGGGCTCGTGCTGAGCGGCTCCGCCGCCCGCGGGATGGCGACAGAGCGTTCGGACGTCGACGTGTTCGTCGTGCGCGACGATGCCGTGGAGCGCGAGAAGAGCCAGAGTGCCGCGATCGACGAGATCCCGATCTCGATGGCCGACCTCGAGCGCGTTGACCTGCACGGGACCGGCGACTGGTACTTCCGTTGGTCGTTCGCCTACGCGCAGGTGCTCCGTGACGAGGCGCGCGGCCGGGTCACCGAAGCCGTCAGGCGCCAGGCCACCGTCGACGACGTCGAGCAGCGGTGGGCGCTCATCGACCAGGACCGGCTCGACGGGTACGTGAACTTCGCCTATCGCGCGCTGAAGAGCCATCGCGACGGGCGTCATCTCGAGACCCGGCTCGACGCCGCCGAGTCGCTGGACTGGCTGCTCCACGTGGTCTTCACGCTGGCCGGGCGGCTCCGGCCGTACAACAAGTACCTGCCCTGGGAGCTTCGCGAGCACCCGCTGGCGGTGCCGGAGTGGTCGGCCGAGGCGTTCCTACCCGAGATCGAGCGGACGCTGGCCGGTGACGCCGCCGCCATCCGGCGTACCTTCGCCGTCGTCGAACGCGAGGTCCGCGCCTGGGACGCCGCGCACGCCACCACCGCGTGCGGCGACATCATCGACTCCTGGGGCGAGCGAGAACTTTTCGTTCCGGCGTAGCCGGGGCGGAAGGCTCGCAGCGAGGGGCGAAGCGAGCTTGCTCGCGAGGCCCCTTCAGCCGCGGAAGTTCGATGCGGCGTGCGGGAACAGACGCCACGCCGCGCTGGTTGTGCCGGGTGTCAGACTTGAGTCGAACTGGCTCAAGAATTTTGAGACACAGGTTCTCTCCCCGAGGATGGGAGCGGACCAAGAGACTCACGCGGCCGGACAACCCGGCCGAACGACCCGGAGGTAACCAACCATGGCTCGTGCCGTCGGCATCGACCTCGGTACGACGAACAGCGTCGTCGCCGTGCTCGAGGGTGGCGAACCCACCGTGATCGCCAATGCAGAGGGCGCCCGCACCACCCCATCGGTGGTCGCGTTCGCGAAGTCCGGCGAAGTACTCGTCGGCGAGGTCGCCAAGCGTCAAGCGGTGACCAACATCGACCGCACCATCCGCTCCGTGAAGCGTCACATGGGCACGGACTGGAAGCAGAAGATCGACGACAAGGAGTTCACGCCGCAGCAGATCAGCGCGTTCGTGCTCCAGAAGCTCAAGCGGGATGCCGAGTCCTATCTCGGCGAGACCGTGACGGACGCGGTGATCACCGTGCCGGCGTACTTCTCCGACGCCCAGCGTCAGGCCACCAAGGAGGCCGGTGAGATCGCCGGCCTCAACGTCCAGCGCATCATCAACGAGCCGACCGCGGCGGCGCTGGCCTACGGCCTCGACAAGGGCGACGCCGACCAGACGATCCTGGTGTTCGACCTCGGTGGCGGCACGTTCGACGTCTCCCTTCTCGAGGTGGGCAAGGACGACGACGGCTTCGCCACGATCGAGGTGAAGGCGACGTCCGGTGACAACCACCTCGGTGGTGACGACTGGGACTCCCGGGTCGTCGAGTGGATGGTCAAGAAGTTCAAGGACGGCAACGGCGTCGACCTGTCCCAGGACAAGATCGCGATGCAGCGCCTCCAGGAGGCAGCGGAGAAGGCGAAGATCGAGCTGTCGTCCTCGAGCGAGACCACGATCCACCTCCCCTACATCACCCACGGCGAGTCCGGCCCGCTGCACTTCGAGGAGAAGCTCACGCGCGCGGAGTTCCAGAAGATGACGTCCGACCTGCTCGACCGCACCAAGGCGCCGTTCCAGTCGGTGCTCGAGGACGGCGGCGTCGACATCGCCAAGATCGACCACGTCGTGCTGGTTGGCGGCTCGACCCGGATGCCCGCGGTTACCGAGGTCGTCAAGGCCCTGCTCGGCGGCAAGGAGCCCAACAAGGGCGTGAACCCCGACGAAGTCGTCGCGGTCGGCGCCGCCCTCCAGGCCGGCGTGCTCAAGGGTGAGGTCAAGGACGTCCTGCTCCTCGACGTCACCCCGCTGAGCCTGGGCATCGAGACCAAGGGCGGCGTGATGACCAGCCTGATCGAGCGCAACACCACGATCCCGGCGAAGCGCTCGGAGATCTTCACCACGGCCGACGACAACCAGCCGAGCGTGGAGATCAAGGTTGCGCAGGGGGAGCGCCAGATGTGGGCGCAGAACCAGCCGCTCGGCAACTTCGAGCTCACCGGTCTGCCGCCGGCGCCGCGCAACGTGCCGAAGATCGAGGTCACGTTCGACATCGACGCCAACGGCATCGTGCACGTCTCCGCCAAGGACCAGGCGTCCGGCCGCGAGCAGTCGATGACGATCTCCGGCGGCAGCGCGCTGGGCAAGGACGAGATCGACCGGATGGTCAAGGAGGCCGAGCAGTACGCCGCGGAGGACGCCGCGCGGCGCGAGGCCGTGGAGACCCGCAACCAGGCCGACTCGCTCGTCTACTCGACCGAGAAGTTCCTGGGCGACAACGCCGAGAAGATCCCGGACGACGTCAAGACCGAGGTCCAGGCCGACGTCGACGCGCTGAAGGCGACCCTGGAGAACGCCGAGGCCACGTCGGAGGAGATCCAAGCGGGTGTCACCAAGCTCGGTGAGTCCAGCCAGAAGATGGGCGCTGCGATGTACGCCGCCGCCGAGGCCGAGCAGGCCGCGGCCGGCGGGACCGACGCCTCGACCGGTGCCGCGGACGACGATGTCGTCGACGCGGAGATCGTGGACGAGCCCGGCGACTCGACGAGCGACGACAGCTCGGACGGCGAGGGCGAGTCCAAGTGACCGCCCGGCGGAAGGGGGAGCCGAAGCATGCGGCTCCCCCTCCGACCGGCTCGTTCGGCGAGGCCGCCGGCGAGATGGCGAACGAGACCGAGGTGGAGGAGCCCGTGACTCACCAGCGCGTGGCCGATGCCCCTGACGACATCAGCGGTGTCGAGGACCTGGTGGGGGAGGGCGCTCCGCTGGAGCCGTCCGACCTCGACGAGCTCGCGACCGAGGCTAAGCCCGATGCGGCAGGGCTCGATGCGGCTGGGCTCGAGCAGGCGCTGGCCGAGCGGACGTCCGACCTGCAACGGCTGCAGGCCGAGTACGTCAACTACAAGCGCCGCGTCGACCGTGATCGTGAGCTGGTCCGCGAGAACGCGACGTACACCGCGCTGGCGCCCATCGTCGACGTACTCGACACCATCGACCGGGCCCGCGAGCACGGCGACCTCGACGAGGGCTTCCAGGCCGTCGCCGACCAGCTGGAGCGGGTCGTCGCCCACGCCGGGCTGGTCAAGTACGGCGAGCCGGGCGACGCGTTCGACCCGCGCATCCACGAAGCGCTGAGCCACATCGGGGAGGATCCCGAGGTGGAGGTCACCACGTGCAAGGTGATCGCGAAGGCCGGCTACCGCATCGGCGAGCGGGTCGTCCGGGCCGCGCAGGTGCTGGTCGTCGACCCGGCAAGCAGCTGACGCCTCCGGCTACGGACGGCTCAGTGACAACAGGACACGAAGGGCACCGGACAGCAGCCGGGACAGCAGAGGGGAGGGACCGTGAGCGAGACCGGGATTCGCGCCGACTGGGCGTCGAAGGACTACTACGCCGTGCTGGGCGTTGACAAGAAGGCCACCCAGACCGACATCAAGAAGGCGTACCGCAAGCTCGCCCGCGCCAACCACCCCGACTCGAACCCGGGCGACACCGCCAAGCACGAGAAGTTCAAGGCGGTCGCCGAGGCGTACGACGTCATCGGCGACGAGGAGAAGCGCAAGAAGTACGACGAGGTCCAGCGCCTCTACGCCGGTGGCGGGTTCCGCGGTGGCTTCCCCGGAGGCTCCTCCGGCGAAGCGGGCGGCGCAGGGTTCGACCTCGGCGACCTGCTGCGCGACCGCACCGGCGGCTTCGGCGACTTGTTCGGTGACATCTTCGGGAGCCGCGGCGGTGGCGCCCGCAGCAAGACGCGCCCGGTCCGGGGCGCGGACGTCGAGAGCAGCGCGACCATCGGTTTCACCGACGCTCTCGACGGCGTCACCATCGGCCTGCGGCTGACCTCCGACGCGGCCTGCCCCGACTGTCATGGCACCGGCGGCAAGCCGGGCACCCAGCCCAAGATCTGTCCCGAGTGCGAGGGTGCCGGCTTCCTGGTGAACTCCAGTGGTGGCGGCTTCTCGATCAACGAGACCTGCCCGCGCTGCGGCGGTCGCCAGCTGATCTACGAGGAGGCGTGCCCGACCTGCCATGGCTCCGGCCGGGGTACGTCGTCGCGCAGCATCCAGGCCCGCATCCCCGCGGGGGTGAAGGACGGCCAGCGCATCCGGCTGCGCGGCAAGGGCGGCGCCGGCGAGGGTGGCGGCGCCAACGGTGACCTGTTCGTCACGGTCAAGGTCACGCCCCACCGGTTGTTCGGCCGCAAGGGCGACAACCTCACGCTCGACGTGCCGGTGTCGTTCGACGAGGTGGCCCTGGGCGCGGAGATCAAGGTCCCGACCCTGGGCGGCAGTCCGGTGACGCTGAAGGTCCCGGCGGGCACCCCGAACGGCCGCACGTTCCGCGTCCGTGGCCGCGGCGCCACCAAGAAGGACGGCACCAAGGGCGACCTGCTCGCCACCGTGCAGGTTCAAGTGCCGGCGCGGCTCAACAACGCGGCGCGCGAGGCGATCGCCGGCTACCGCGCGGCCGGAGTGGACGGCACGCTGCGCGCCAACCTCTTCGAGAAGGCCGACGATGCCACGGCGTGAGCCGCGGGTGCCCAGCCCCGACACGGCTGTCTATGTCATCTCCGTCGCGGCCGAGCTCTCCGGGCTGCACCCGCAGACGCTGCGCTCCTACGAGCGGATGGGCCTGATCATGCCGGGCCGTACCGGTGGCGGTGGTCGGCGCTACAGCCACCGCGACGTCGAGCTGCTCCGCGAGATCGCATCGCTGACGTCAGGAGGAGTCGGCATCGAGGGCGTACGCCGCATCCTCGAGCTGGAGCACCAGGTCAGCGCGCTCCAGTCCTGCAACCACGAACTGGCTGCCGAGCTGGCCGCGACCCGTGACGCTCTCCACGCGGCGGTGACCACCCGGCGTACCGCCTCGAACAAGCTGCCGGTCCTCCGCCAGCCCGACGCCCCCTCATCGATGGTGGTCTGGCGCCGCACCCACGACTGAGTCGCGCTCGCCGGCTGGTGCCCGGTTCGGTTGGTAGGTTCCGCCGGGTGGAGTCGCTCCAGGACGCCGTCGACGAGGTGGCGAGTCGCACCGGGTTCTCCGGCGTGGTGCGCGTCGACCGCGGGGGCGAGGCGGAGCTGTGCGCCGCCTACGGGTTCGCCGACCGCGCACACGAGATCCTCAACACCGTCGCGACCCAGTTCGCGACGGCGAGCGCGACCAAGAGCCTGACCGCGCTGGTCGTGATGGCCCTCGTCGAGCGGGCCATCCTCGAGCTCGGCACGACCGCACGATCGCTGCTCGGGCCCGACCTGCCGATGATCGCCGACGACGTCACGGTCGAGCACCTGCTCGCCCATCGGTCGGGGATCGGCGACTACCTCGACGAGGACACCCTCGACGACATCGCGGACTACGTGCTGCCCGTTCCCGTGCACGCGCTCGCAACCGCCGAGGCGTTCCTGCCGGTGCTCGACGGGTTCCCGACCGTGTTCCGCGCGGGCGAGAGGTTCGCCTACAACAACGCCGGGTACGTCGTGCTGGCACTCCTGGCTGAACGCGCGAGCGGCATCGGCTACCACGAGCTCATGCGCACTCTCGTGTGCGAGCCGGCGGGCATGGTCGACACTGCGTTCCTACGTTCGGACGAGCTCCCGGGCCGCGCCGCTCTGGGTTACCTGGCGGTCGACGGCCTGAGGACGAACGTCCTTCATCTCCCCGTCCTCGGCGTCGGCGACGGCGGCATCTACATGACCCTCGCCGATGTCCATGCATTCTGGGAGGCGCTGTTCACCGGCCGGATCGTTCTTCCGGATCTGGTGGCGGAGATGGTCCGACCACGCAGCGACTGGCCGGAGGAGTCCAGGCGCTACGGCCTAGGGTTCCACCTCGGCGAAACCACCGACGCGGTCTGGCTCGAGGGATACGACGCAGGCGTCTCGTTCAGCAGCCTTCACCAGCCCTCGACGGCGATCACGTACACCGTCATCTCGAACTGGTCGGACGGTGCCTGGCCGATCGTCAAGCTTCTCGACGGACGACTCGGCACCTGAGTCGGGCCACCGTCCTCGTGCGAGGCTCAGGTCGCGCGTGGAGCAATCCTGCGGATGACCCAACCGAGCAGGATCAGGAGGATCCCCATCACCGTGGCCATCGCCGCGACCCCGAATGCGACCACCGAGGTGAACAGGCTCGCCTGCAGGAACGACGCGGTCATCACGCTGTCCCGGTTGGGGTCGTTCTGCGGGAGCTCGGCGTACGTCTTCCCGCCGCCGATCTCCTTGGCGTGCTTGCCGATCACCATCGCCTCGGCGTACGCCGTGAAGGGACCGGTCACGTCCTTCCCGGCGAACATGTCGGCGTCGTCGGATACCACGATCTTCTGGTCGGACAGCGTCTGCTGGACAGCGATGTACGCGACCACGCCGGCTACGGCGAAGACGATGCCGGCGATGATCATGATGATGCCGACGGCACGCACCCCGCCACGTCCGGTCGGCTCTGCCGTTTCTGTGCTGGTCCCTGCTGTCGTGTCAGACATGTGTTTCCTCCCTGCGGGTCAGCTCGCCACTCACCGAGACCCAGGATCGTGAGTCCGAGCGGGTGGAGCCTCCCCTGATCCGGGTGACGGGGCAGATTCGGGGCATGGACCTCTCGGGGCTCTCGACGATCGTCTGTGCCGCCGGCGTGCTGCTGACCAGGGCCGATGGACGTACGCTCCTGGTTCGCACCTACGACCGCACCGGCGTCGTACTCCCAGCGGCAGGCCGGGGCTCGGTCGCCGGGTGGTCAAAATACTCAGAGTTGAGGGGAATCGACTCAACTTCTCGCTCGTTGGGCCTGGTGCGGGCCACAGTGGTCCTCGCGCGACCGGGCTGTGCTGGTTTCGAGCCGGTCGCCGCACGACCTGCTCAACCAGCGGAAGGAACCAGATGAGCCAGTTCGGGGCCGAGAAGTTCACGACGCGCAGTCGTGAGGCGATCGAGACCGCCCAGCTCGCCGCGACGACGGCGGGTAACACCCAGACCGAGCCGGTCCACCTGCTCGCCGCGCTGCTGCGCGACGAGGACGGAACGGCTCGCCAGCTCGTGGGCAAGGCCGGCGCCGACGCAGCCGCCCTCGCCGCGAAGACCGAGGGCGCCGTCCTGGCGCTGCCGAAGGCGAGCGGTGTGACGGTTCAGCAGCCGGCGGCGTCGCCGGCCATGACGCGTGTGCTGGCGGGCGCGCTCGACCTGGCCGCCTCGATGAAGGACGACTACGTCGCCACCGAGCACCTGCTGATCAGCCTGGCCACCGTCGAGTCCGGCGCCCAGAAGCTCCTCGCCGACGCCGGCCTCACCGGCGACGGACTGCGCGAGGGACTCACCGCGTTGCGCGGCAACCGCCGCGTGACGAGCCCGGAAGCGGAGTCGACGTACGAGAGCCTGGAGAAGTTCTCGGTCGACCTGACGCAAGAGGCGGAGAACGGCAAGCTCGACCCCGTGATCGGCCGCGACGCAGAGATCCGCCGGGTGGTCCAGGTGCTGTCGCGGCGTACCAAGAACAACCCGGTCCTGATCGGCGAGCCCGGCGTCGGCAAGACCGCCGTCGTCGAGGGGCTCGCCCAGCGCATCGTCGCCGGTGACGTGCCCGACTCGCTCAAGGGCCGGCGGCTGCTCTCGCTGGACCTCGCCGCGATGGTCGCGGGCGCGAAGTACCGCGGTGAGTTCGAGGAGCGGCTCAAGGCCGTGCTCGAGGAGATCAAGGACTCCGGCGGCCAGGTGATCACGTTCATCGACGAGCTCCACACCGTCGTCGGTGCAGGCGCCGGGGGCGACTCGGCCATGGACGCCGGCAACATGCTGAAGCCGATGCTGGCGCGCGGCGAGCTGCGGATGATCGGCGCGACGACGCTCGACGAGTATCGCGAGCGGATCGAGAAGGACCCGGCGCTGGAGCGCCGGTTCCAGCAGGTCTTCGTGGGCGAGCCGTCCGTCGAGGACACGATCCAGATCCTGCGCGGCATCCAGGAGAAGTACGAAGCGCACCACGGGGTCCGCATCACCGACGCTGCGCTGGTCGCGGCCGCCACCTTGAGCGACCGCTACATCACGGGCCGGCAGCTGCCGGACAAGGCGATCGACCTCATCGACGAGTCGGCGTCCCGGCTGCGGATGGAGATCGAGTCGTCGCCGGAAGAGATCGACCAGCTCCGGCGTACGGTCGACCGGCTCAAGATGGAGGAGTTCGCGCTCGAGAAGGAGACCGACCCCGCGTCGCAGGAGCGGCTCACCAAGCTACGCGCCGACCTGGCCGACTCCGAGGAGCAGCTGCGTGGGCTCGAGGGCCGGTGGGAGCGTGAGAAGGCGTCCTTGGAGGGCGAGGGTGAGATCCGTCGTGCGCTCGACCAGCTGCGGATCGAGGCGGACAAGATGTTGCGCGAGGGCAACCTCGAGGGCGCCTCGAAGATCCGCTACGAGTCCATCCCCGAGCTGGAGAAGAAGCTCGACGCGGTGGAGGCCGCCGAGAAGAGTGACGTCGAGCCGCTGGTCGGCGAGGAGGTCGGCGCCGAGCAGATCGCGGAGGTCGTCGAGGCCTGGACCGGCATCCCGACCGGGAAGCTCCTCCAGGGCGAGACTGCCAAGCTGCTCGAGATGGAGGACGTGATCGGGCGACGCCTGATCGGGCAGCGCGAGGCCGTGCGCGCGGTGAGCGACGCCGTACGCCGATCGCGAGCGGGCATCTCCGACCCGAACCGGCCGACCGGCTCCTTCCTGTTCCTCGGGCCGACCGGGACCGGGAAGACCGAACTGGCCAAGTCGCTGGCGGAGTTCCTGTTCGACGACGAGCGGGCGATCATCCGCATCGACATGAGCGAGTACTCCGAGAAGCACTCGGTCGCGCGGCTCGTCGGTGCACCCCCGGGCTACGTGGGGTACGACGAGGGCGGTCAGCTGACCGAGGCAGTTCGCCGGCGCCCCTACTCAGTCGTGCTCCTCGACGAGGTCGAGAAGGCGCACCCGGAGGTCTTCGACATCCTGCTCCAGGTGCTCGACGACGGACGGCTGACCGACGGGCAGGGCCGGACGGTGGACTTCCGCAACACGCTGCTGATCCTGACCTCCAACCTGGGCTCGCACTTCCTGGTCGACCCGACCATGGAGCCGCTGGCGAAGCGCGAGTCGGTGATGTCGATGGTGCGGGCGAGCTTCAAACCGGAGTTCCTGAACCGGCTCGACGAGATCGTGGTCTTCGACGCGCTGACGAAGGACGAGCTTGCGCACATCGTCGATCTGCAGCTGTCGCTGCTCGAGCGGCGTCTGGCCGTCCGTCGGATCACGATCGACGTGACCGACGCGGCCCGGGCATGGCTCGCCGAGACCGGCTACGACCCGGCGTACGGCGCCCGACCTCTGCGTCGGCTGATCCAGACCGCTATCGGCGACCAGCTCGCCCGGTCGTTGATCAGTGGTGAGGTCACCGACGGCGGCAAGGTCACCGTCGACGTCACCGACGGCGAGCTGATCCTGACGCCGGCCTGAGGTTTCCCGGATGGTTTCGAGCCGGGCGTAGCACGGCCTCCTCAAGCACCGCTGCTTGCCGAGTCGGCGCAAACAGGCACCCGAAAGACGCCGAGTCGTCATACGACGACTCGGCGTTCTCACCTTCCGAACAGCGTTACACGTGCAGGGCGCGCACGCGGGGGTCGAGGGCGCCGGTGCCGTACGTCGGGGCCATGGCCGTGAGCATCGCGCGGAGGTCGTCGACGTGGCCGCGACCGTGCCGCCGCGCCAGCCGGTGCTCGTAGCGCCGGTGGAAGTCGCGGGCCGCGGCGAGGGCCTTCCTTCCGCGCGTGGTGAGCTCGAGCAGCCGGGCCCGGCCGTCCGACGGGTCGGGCCGGCCGTGCAGGTACCCACGTCGGATCATGTCGTCGACCAGCTGGCCCGCCCCCTGCTTGCTGACACCCAGGCGGTCGGCCAACGCACTCGTGGTGAGGGGCTCCGCGTCGAGGGCCCGAAGGACGTATCCGTCCGATCGGGCAAGGTCGTCGAAGCCGCGCTCACCGAGATCCTGGTGCAGCTGGGTCACGAACTCCTGGTAGGCGAGGGCGAGCAGGATGCCGAGGTCGGGTTCTGCCATGAGCCCAGCATATAGACAAGTACACTTGGACAAGTTACCTTGTCTATATGTCCATCACCATGACGCCCGCGGACGAAGCGCCGCGCTTCCAGCTACCGGGGCTCGAGTTCACCGGGCTTGCCTCACCGAGCCGGGGGTCGGCCGACGTCTGCACGTGGCGGCTCACCCTCGAGCCAGGCCTCACCTCGCCGGAGCCGCACACGCTCGACCGCGACGAGGTCTTCATGGTCACGCGCGGAGCGATCCGGCTGTCCCCGGATGCGGCCGCCGTCTCGTCCGGCGACGTGGCCGTGGTCCGCGCGGGAACGCCGATCCAGGTCGCCAACGTCGGCGAGGGGGAGGCCGAGGTCGTGGTCGCCATCGCGGCGGGCTTCACCGCGGCGGCCGCTGACGGCAGCGCGATCGGCACCCCACCCTGGGCTCTCTGAGATCGATCAGTCCTCGGTCTGCTTCGCCCAGAGGTTGATCCCGGACTCCTCGGCGTATCGGTCGATCTCGGCCAGCTCGTCCTGCGTCAGCGGTGCGAAGTCGAGAGCGTCCAGGTTGGTGTCGAGCTGCTCCACGCTCGACGCGCCGATGACGGCGGACGTCACGCGTGAGTCGCGCAGCGCCCACTGGAGTGCGAGCTGGGCGAGCTTCTGCCCCCGTCGCTGGGCGATCTCGTTCAGCGATCGCACCCGGTCGAGCACGCCGTCGTCGAGCCCGGCGAGCGTCGAGTCGGCCCGGGCCGCCCGCGAATCGTCGGGTACGCCGTCGAGGTAGCGATCCGTCAGCAGACCCTGGGCGAGCGCGGTGAACACGATGCAGCCCATGCCCTGCTTCTCGATCTCGTCGAGCAGGTCCTTCTCGATCCAGCGGTTCAGCATCGAGTACGACGGCTGGTGGATCAGCAGCGGCGTCCCGAGCCCGCGCGCGATCGTCGCAGCCTCCTTGGTCTTCGCCGCGGAGTACGACGAGATTCCAGCGTAGAGCGCCCGGCCGGACCGGACAGCTGTGTCGAGGGCACCGATCGTTTCCTCGAGCGGCGTGTCCGGGTCGAAGCGGTGACTGTAGAAGATGTCGACGTACTCCAGGCCCATCCGCTGCAGCGACTGGTCCAGCGACGCCAAGACATATTTCCGGGAACCGCCTCCCTGCCCGTACGGCCCCGGCCACATGTCCCAACCAGCCTTCGTCGAGATGATCAGCTCGTCGCGGTAGGGCGCGAAGTCCCGCCGCAACCAGCGACCGAAGTTCTCCTCGGCCCGGCCGTACGGCGGGCCGTAGTTGTTCGCCAGGTCGAAGTGGGTGACGCCCCGATCGAACGCGCGCCGCAGGATCGCCCGTTGCGACTCCTCCGGGCGGTCGTCACCGAAGTTCTGCCACAGCCCCAAGGACAACGGCGGGAGCTGGAGCCCGCTACGGCCGGAGTAGCGGTAGTCGGTGTCGTCGTACCGGGTGGGTGCTGCCTGGAAGTCCATGCGTCCATCCTGCCGTGGTGCAATGGAGGACGTGAGCGAGCCCTCGACCACCCCCGTCCGGCCGCCGCACGTCACCATCGCGTGTGCGATCGTGATCGTCGGGTCGGTCTTCGTGGTGGCGCAGATGTGGGACCGGATCGCCGGGCTCGGGTCGGTCGACACGCGCACGACCCTGGCCGCGTACCTCGCGGACTCCAATCTCGGTCAGCAGGGTGTCGGCGTCGCCCAGCTCACCACGATCGTCAGGGTGGCCGCGATGGCCGCCGCCGGGTGCGCGACCGCCATGCTGATCCTGGGCTGGCAGGTCACCCGGCGCAGCCGGAGTGCCCGGTTGGCGCTCTCGGTCCTGGCCGCGGCGTTGCTCCTGACGGGGCTCGTGAGCGACTGGTTCGTGGAGTCCGTCGCGGGGACGTTCTGGGCGGGCGGCATCGCCGCCGCCGTCGTGACGCTCTGGCTGGGCCCGGCCCGGGTGTGGTTCTCCGACACCCCCGCCTCCGCCGCTGTAGAGCGCGAGTCGTCCGTCGTCCAGCGACCGACGTCATCCGCCACTCCCCCACCACCCCCGCGCCACGACGCACCGGCGCCGCCTGCCACGGGCGAGCCACCGCCGCCCATGCACCAGCCGTGGCCGCCGACCGAGTGGACGCCGCCACCGGCCTCGGCGTACGACGTGCCTCAGCGTCCGCAGGTGATCGGCCAGCGCCCGCAGGTGACCGGCCAGCGTCCGCCGGCCCTGCTCTGGGCCTGCATCGTCACGTGGTTCTGTACCGGGTTCGCCGCGCTACTCCTGGTCGTGTCGATCGTGACTCTCGTCCAGGACGCGCAGCCGGTGCTCGACGAGGCCTACCGGCAGAACCCGCAGCTGTCGGAGCAGGGCTTCTCCGAGCACGACCTGCTGGTGATGCTGTACGTCGTGATCGGGGTGGTGCTGGTCGGCTCGATGGCCGCGGCCTCCTTCGCCGTGTGGCTCTACCGGGGCCGCCGCTGGGCGTGGTACGCCCTGGTCATCGCTGCGGGTGTCTCGACGCTGTTCTTCCTGGCGGGCTCGTTCGGCTCGCCGATCGGATTGGTGCCACTGGCCGCCTCTGTCCTGACCGTCGTCTGTCTCGTGCGGCCCGAGGTGCGCGCCTGGTTGCTCAGGCGCTGAGGTCCGCAGTCGACAGACGTCCCAGCGCTTCCTCGATCACGGCCGCCCCCTTGCAGAACGCCCACCGCACCAGCTGGTCGCCGGCGTCGCTGTCGTGGAACGGCTGCGTCGGGATCGCCACCACGCCCGCCCGCTCGGGCAGCGCCAGGCAGAACTCCATGCCGTCCTTCCACCCCAGTGACGAGATGTCGGTGAGCGCGAAGTAGGTGCCCTCGGGACGGCGTACGTCGAGCCCGAGCGAGGCGAGCCCGTCGCAGAGTAGGTCACGCCGCTTCTGCAGGTCGCGCGCCAGCTCCCGCGGCCAGTCCGGCTCGTCGTCGAGCGCCACCGCGATCGCGGGCTGGAGCGGGGCGCCCGAGGTGAACGTCAGCCACTGCTTGGCCGAGAGCAGCGCGGAGACCAGCTCCGCCGGCCCGGTCGCCCAGCCGACCTTCCAGCCGGTCACGCTGTACGACTTGCCGGCGCTCGACAGGCTCAGGGTCCGCTCCCACATGCCGGGAAGCGTGGCGATCGGCACGTGCTCGTGGGGCGTGCCGTCGTCGGAGAACGTGAGGTGCTCGTACACCTCGTCGGTGATCACGAGCAGGTCGTGCTCGATCGCGACGGCGGCGACCGTTTGCAGCTCGGCCCGGGTCAGCACGGTGCCGGTCGGGTTGTGCGGTGAGTTCAACAGGATGAACCGGGTTCGCGGGCCGACCGCGGCCCGGAGCTCGTCGGCGTCGAGCCGGAAATCGGGAGCGCGCAGGGTGACCGGACGGCGCACGGCGCCCGCGATCTGGATCATCGCGACGTAGGAGTCGTAGTACGGCTCGAGCACGACCACCTCGTCGCCCGGGTCCACCAGGCCGAGGAGAGCGGCGGCGATGCCTTCGGTGCAGCCGGTGGTGACCACGATCTCTCGGTCGGGGTCGAGCTCGACGCCGTAGTGCCGCTGCTGGTGCCGGGCGATCGCCTGCCGGAGAGCCGGTACGCCGGGTCCGGGGGCGTACTGGTTCGCGCCCGAGCGCATCGCCCGGTCGGCCGCGGCGAGCACGGAGTCGGGACCGTCCGCGTCCGGGAAGCCCTGGCCGAGGTTGACCGCGCCCGTGCGCATCGCCAGGGCCGACATCGTGGTGAAGATCGTCGGCGGGATGCCGTCCAGGCGGTGGGCCAGGCGGCTCATGCCTGGGTGAGCCAGGCGTCGAGCAGCTCCTGCTCGCGCTCGGGCGCCATGCCCCACTGGTCGTTCGTCGACTGGTCGGGATTGGCCTGCGCCCAAGCGAGCGTGTCGCGGACCGTCTCGGCGAACGGGCGGTGGGTCAGCCCGGCCGACTCCGCACGCTCGGTCCCCATCGCCAGCGACCACTCGGGCCCGCCCTCGGTCCACAGCGGCATCTGGAGCCCGTCCACCCCGTGCTCGACCAGCCAGTCCCCGTCGACGGGCACCAGCCGGGCGTCACCGTCGACCGCGGCGAGCGTCTCGTCGAGCAGCGCCCCGAACGTCGTCGCCGGACGGGCCGCGGTGAAGGTCCCGGACACGCGGCCCTCGGCGAGACGGATCGTCCACGCCCCCATGTCGCGCGCGTCGATGCACTGCATCGGAGCCTCGGCGGGCCCGGGCGCGATCATCGGCCCGCCACGGGCGGCTCGTAGCGGCCACCAGGGGTAGCGGGCGGTCATGTCGCGTGGCCCGACGACGTACGTCGGCCGGATGATCGCGAGCGCGCTGTCGCCGTAGAGCTCCGTGGCGATGTTCTCGCAGGTGACCTTCATCGGGCCGTAGGTCTCGTTGGTGACCTCCGTGGCGTCCTCGGGAGCGGCCGGGAAGAGCGGGGAGTCCTCATCGGCACCAGCGCCCTCCGGCTCCTGGTAGACGGACACAGTAGAGACGAACAGGTGATGGCCGCCGCGGGCTTGGAGTGCGTCGTGGAGCCGGCGTACTTGGCCGGGGACGTACGCGCATACGTCGATCGTCGCGTCGAAGCTCAGCCCGTCTAGCACCGACAGGTCGCCGTCGCGGTCGGCCAGCAGGTGTGTCGCGCCGGGGAGCTCGGTCGTCTCGTGTCGATGGAGGAGGCTGACGTCGTGCCCCGCATCCAGGGCCGCCTCCGCCATGCCGTGACCGACGAACCGGGTGCCACCGATGATCAGGATCCGCATGCTGGGAGAGTAACCACATGCACGGCCACGCTGACCCAGACCTCGCGCGTGACATCGACGCCCGCTGCCGGCTCACCGGCGAGTTCACCCTTCGGTCGGGCCAGGTCGCGAGCGAGTACTTCGACAAGTACCTGTTCGAGACCGACCCCGCCCTCCTCGCCCGGGTCGCAACGGCGATGGCGCCCCTACTGCCGGAGGACACCGACCTGCTCGGCGGACTCGAGATGGGCGGCATCCCGATCGTGACCGTGGTGAGTGCCCGGACCGGCCTCCCCGCATTGTTCGTCCGGAAGCAGGCCAAGACGTACGGCACCTGCAAGCTCGCGGAGGGCCCTGACGTCGGTGGCCGCCGGGTCACGCTGATCGAGGACGTGATCACGACCGGCGGTGCCGTCCGCGACGCGACCGTCGCCCTCCGCGCGGCCGGGGCCACGGTCGAGACCGTCGTCTGCGCGATCGACAGGTCACCGGGAGACGACAACCCCCTCGCCGACGTCGGGCTCGAGGTCCGCTCGGTGCTCACCAAGGCCGAGCTGGATGCCGTCCGCGGACAGACGACCTCCTAGGACACGTCGCTGGTGGCCTGCTCGCGGCGGCGGTTCTTCCACCACTCGTAGCCGAGTGGGATCACGGTCACCAGCAGCAGCGCGAGGATCACCCAGTCGATCTTGTCGCTCAGCCACGGGAATGCCTGGCCGAGGAAGTAGCCGAGACACATGATGCTGACGACCCAGGCGACGGCGCCGACCAGGCTCCACAGCCAGAACTTGACGCGGTTCATCTCGCTGACGCCGGCGATCAGGGTCACGTAGGTGCGCACGAACGGAACGAAGCGCCCGATCACCAGCGCCTGGCTGCCGTGGTCGTCGAAGAACTCGACGGTGCGGTCGAGGTACTTCTTCTTGATCACCTTCCCGTCGTGGCGGCGTACGGGTGGGCCGACGGCTCGGCCGATCTCGTAACCAGCGACGTTGCCGAGGAATGCCGCCACGACGAACGCGACGCAGCCCACGAGGAGGCCGAGCAGGTTCGGTCCGCTCGTCAGGTTGAGCTCGTCGGTGGCGATGAAGAGACCGACCGAGAAGAGCAGCGTGTCGCCGGGGAGGAACGGGAACAGCAGCCCGCACTCGACGAAGACGATGATCAGGCTGACCCACACGAACTCCGTGTGGAAGTGCTGGAGCAGCCAGTGGGGGTCCATCCAGGGAATGCCGAGGAGCAGTGGCTGGAGGAGGCCGGTCACGCGGGCGAGCCTATACAGGGCATCTGTACGCCACCTGAACGCCCGCGGGCGCGCCCCGACGCAGCTGCGCGCGAGATGTTGCCCTAGCGTCACCGTTGTGGACGACGCCGGACGTGACAACTTCCTGGCCGCGGCCCAGATCGCGGCTGACCTGGTACGCCGCCCCGAGGTCACCGAGCACTGGCATGACGAGAGTGCGTGCGCCGGGATGAGCGTCGGCGGCCTGGCCTTCCACCTCGCGTCGCAGGTCACCAACACGGTCCGGCTCGTCGCTGCGCCCGCCTCGAACGATCAGCCGATCCCGCTGCTCGAGCACTACGTGCGCGCCGCCTGGGTCCACAGCGACCTCGACGAGCAGGTGAACGTCGGCATCCGCGAGGGCAGCGACGCGGATGCCGCGGCCGGACCGGAGGCGCTGACCGCTCTTCTCGACGAGCAGCTGGATCGCCTGCCCGAGGTGCTCGGCGCCACCCAGTCCGGGGCGGCGGTGCTGATCCCCTGGCAGGGCTGGGCGCTGACGGTGCGCGACTGGTTGGTCACCCGGGAGATGGAGATCGTGGTTCACTCCGACGACCTGGCCGCCAGCGTCGGAGTCCCGACACCGGAGTTCCCCGAGTCGGTCGTCACGCCGGTGCTGGCACTGCTGACCTCGGTGGCCGCGCGTCGACACGGCCAGACAGCGCTGGTGCGTGCGCTGAGCCGGCCGCAGCGGGCGCCGTCATCGGTCTCGGCGTTCTGACGGGGCAGCGGTGGAGGAGGAGCGTGCGCCGTACGACCCGATGCCTTACGGGCCGGGCGAGGTCGGCGTCGGGCCGTGGGTCGGGGAGTGGCCTGTCGGCGAGCAGTACGACGAGCGGCTGCTGGCCGAGGGCGATCGGCGCAACGTCGTCGATCGCTACCGCTACTGGCGACTCGAGGCGATCGTGGCCGACCTCGACGCCCGGCGGCACGACTTTCACGTCGCCATCGAGAACTGGCGGCATGACTTCAACATCGGCACCATCGTCCGCACCGCCAACGCCTTCCTCGCGGCGGAGGTGCACATCGTCGGCAACCGACGCTGGAACCGCCGCGGCGCGATGGTCACCGACCGCTACCAGCACGTGCGCCACCACCCCACGGCGGCCGACCTGGCGGCATACCTCCGCGGGAGACCTGGCGGCGCAGTGCCGCTGCTCGGCATCGACAACCTGCCGGGCTCGGCCCACCTCGAGACAATGGAGATGCCTCGACGGGTCTGCTTCCTGTTCGGTCAGGAAGGCCCCGGGCTCTCCCAAGCGGCCCGCGGAGCGTGCGACGGCACCTTCTCGATCGCGCAGTTCGGATCGACCCGGTCGATCAACGCCTCGGCGGCAGCGGCGATCGCGATGCACACCTGGATCCGCGCACACGCCGACCTCGGTCACGAGACGGCGTGGCGCGGATGAGGTGTGCCAGCCTCATCGAGAGGTCTTCGAGTAGCAGATGACGGCGTGGTCGCCGCCGACCTGCCAGTCGATCTTGGTCCAGTAGGTCCAGCGGTAGGCCCTACCGAGGTGCACGCGGCTGGCGCACTTCGTGCGGGCTTTGCGGTTGATCGCCTTGGCCCCGGGGTAGCTCTTGCTGGCGATCACGAAAGATCCGGTCGCCCGCCAGCCGTGCCGGGCGCTGCACCTGGTGGTGATGGTGCGCGACGTGTCGGCCAGGAGGCAGCGGTGGATGCCGTCGCCGAGCTTTCCGCTCGGAAGCAGCGGGGTCTTGTCCGCCGGGAGCTTTGCGAGCTTGAAGGCCTGCCGGAGGACGATGGAGCAGCTCATCCAGCGGGCTCCGTGCTGGCGCTGGCGCTTGGTGGGGGTGAACCAGACCAGGTCGTACGCCGACGAGTCGCGCACGGCGCTGGTGCGGCCCAGCATCTGGTTCGCCTTCGGCCGGCACTTGTCGACGATCACGCGGTAGAGCTTGAGGATCTTCGAGGAGTAGTTGAGCCCGTCGGGCAGCCGGACGACGCCCGCCACCTTCGCGGCGTGCGCCTGGGAGCACGGCACCACCGTCGACCTGTCGGCCTGCGCCGCAGCCTGCTTCGCGGTCATGGTGCTGCAGGCACCCACGGTGGGAGCTCCGAAGTCAGGACCGTCGGGCTCCCCCTGGGCGTGGGACGGCGCGGTCGAGACGGTGAGTGCGGTGGCGGCCGCGACCGCGACCAGGGTTCGGGTGAGTCCCGAGATCGTCATGGGTTCCTCCTCTGCGACGGACGCATGTTAGGCGCAACCCCTCGATCCGCGTACCACCGCCACCCATCAGTGGGTCGGGACCTGCTCCACCGTCGAGGATGCTCTCCGGGTCGAAGCGGGATCGCCTCGGTCAGCGCACTCCCTCGCCGCCGTCCTGGGCCGCCTTGACCGCCGCCAGCCAGGCCGGCAGGGAGTCGGCGCGAGGCCCGGCCGTCTCGGTGAACAGGTCCCAGGCGCCATGGGGGCAGGTGTACCCGAGGACGAAGAGGTCGGTGCCTGCGTCCGTGACCGCGGCCGCACGGGCGGTGCACGACGACGGGATCGCGCTGGAGCTGTACGCCGGGTCGTCGATGCGCTCGGTGATCGTCGCACCTGGTTTCGCGACGAGGCGGTCACCGTCGAACGCGACCGGCGAGTGTTCGCGTGTGATGGGGTTGTCGGCGTATGTATGACCGGGGGCGATCGTGGTGGTGTCGTGCAGCTGCTGCTGTGCCCAGTCGGCCAGGGTCGTGCCGCCCTCTGGGGCGCTGAGGTGGCCAGCGGAGCTGCCGGCGGCGTACACCCACGCGGGCACGCCCTCGATGCTGAGGAGCGCCGCTGCAGTGTGCGGACGGCCACGATCGACGGGACGGATCAGCCGCTCCACGGTCACCGTGCTGTCGCGGCGGTAGAGGGTGCCGTGCAGGAAGAGCAGGGGGAGGCTCGCCTGGTCGACCCGCGCGGCGGGCGCGATCGGCAGGTCGATGGGCGACTGCGAGGGGCGGGTCACCGGGAGCTGCTCGGGGGAGCCGTGCAGCCGCCCGGCGGCCAGGGGGGTGAGCACAAGCGCCGCGACGGCAGCCGCGGTGGCCCCGGTCGCCACGATCCGCCGACGGCGCAGGGCTCGACGCCCGGCGAGCAGGCGCTCGTCGATCGGACGCGCGGACGATGATCCGGCGGACGTACGCCTCCTCGGTGCCGCGCCGCTCGAGCCGCGGCCACGCGACGTACAGCTTGGTGAGTGCGGTCTGGAGCAGGTCGTCGGCCTGGTGCCAGTCGCCGGAGATCGCATAGGCGATCCGGCGCAGATGGGTCTGCCGCGCCGTCACGAACTCGACGTACCCCTGCCCGCGTGCGTCGGCCCGCATCTGCCTCCCCTTCTGACGCGAGCCTGTCACCACCTCTACAGGTCGAATCGCCGATCGGTTGTCATCGGTCCTGCCATTAGGGTGGGAATCGCTGGATGCCCGCGTCACGAGGAGCCACCCGATGCCCGTCGCCACCCCCGAGATCTACGCTCAGATGCTCGACACCGCGAAGGAGAACGCCTTCGCGTTCCCGGCGATCAATGTGTCGTCGTCACAGACGCTGAACGCCGCACTGAAGGGCTTCGCCGACGCCGAGTCCGACGGGATCATCCAGATCTCCACGGGCGGTGCGGAGTACCTCTCGGGTCCGTCGGTGAAGAACATGGTGAGCGGCTCGGTGGCGTTGGCGGCGTACGCCGCCGAGGTGGCCAGGAACTACCCGGTCAACGTCGCTCTCCACACCGACCACTGCCCGAAGGACAAGCTCGACGGCTTCGTGCGACCGCTGCTCGACATCAGTGCGGAGCGGGTCGCCCGGGGGGAGGCGCCGCTGTTCCAGTCGCACATGTGGGACGGGTCCGCCGTACCGCTGGACGAGAACCTCCAGATCGCGCAGGAGCTGCTCGCCAAGTGCGCGGCCGCGCACATCGTGCTCGAAGTGGAGATCGGCGTCGTCGGCGGCGAGGAGGACGGCGTCGAGGGAGCCATCGACGAGAAGCTCTACACGACGCCGCAGGACGCTCTCGACACCGTGGCCGCGCTGGGCCTCGGCGACAAGGGCCGGTATCTGACCGCGCTCACCTTCGGCAACGTGCACGGCGTCTACAAGCCCGGCAACGTCAAGCTGCGCCCCGAGATCCTGAAGAAGGCGCAGGACGCGATCGTCGAGCAGTACGGCGTCGACGCGGGGTTCGGCCCCGGCTCGCTCCCACTCGACCTGGTCTTCCACGGGGGCTCCGGGTCTTCGGAGCAGGAGATCGCGGATGCTGTGTCCTACGGCGTCGTGAAGATGAACGTCGACACCGACACCCAGTACGCCTACACACGGCCGGTGGCCGACCACATGTTCCACAACTACAGCGGCGTACTGAAGGTCGACGGCGACGTCGGCGACAAGAAGACCTACGACCCCCGGGCGTGGGGCAAGGCTGGCGAGGCCGGCATGGCCGCCCGCGTCGTCGAGGCCTGCGGCAACCTCAGCTCTACCGGCCACACTCTGGGGTGAGCCTGCTACTCGTGTAACCACCCCAGATGGTCTGGATTGCGCCGCTTCGGGCCGGAATCCGAGCAGTTTTGGGTGGTTACAGGCGTTCAGAGGACCAGTGCGTGTCCACAGACCGCACCTCGTGCATCCAGTCCACAGGTCGGCGCGTGAGCGGGGGCACCGAAGCGACGTCAGCGTGCACCGTGCGGGCATGTCACAGCTCCCGCACCTGGACCTGCTCGTCTCGACCGGTCTGATCTCTCGTCACGAGGCTCTCGCGTCGGGGGTTCCCGCACGCCAGCTGCGAGCACGGCTGCGTCGAGGTGAATGGCGGACGGTCCGACCCGGATGGTTCGTGCCTCGGGAGGAATGGGAGCAGCTCGACGTCTACCTCGGCCGGCCTCGCCTGCAGATCCTGGCAGCTCATCGATCACTGATCGAGCCGCACGCAGTGAGTCATGTGTCGGCCGCAGCGGTCCTCGGTCTTCCGTTCCTCAAGCCGAGGGAGCAGCTCATCCACGTGACGAACCTCAAGGGGCCCCGGACGCGGGTCCGGGCAGTCATCAGGCATCACCAAGCGAGATGTCTCATCCCGGTCGTGGAGGAGGTCAGCGGTCTGCCGGTGCTCACTCCGGCTCGCACCTCGCTCGACATCGCTCGAGAAGATGGATTCGACGCCGGCGTCGTGGTCATCGATGCTGTCCGTCACGGAGGGACGACGCTTGAAGAGCTCGAGCGGCACCTCGACCCGATGCGGCACTGGCCCACGTGTCGGTCGTACGCGAAGCCTTGGCCTTCTCCGATCCTGGATCCGAGTCGGCGGGCGAGTCACTGATGCGAATCCTGGTCGATGAACTGCAGCTGGGCCTGCCGATGGAGACCCAGTTCGAGCTCCGCGACTCAACGGGCTGGGCGCGGTGCGATCTCCGGGTCGGTCGCCACGTGTTCGAGTTCGACGGTGGCCTCAAGTACCGGTCGCCGGAACGCGGTGGTGTCGCTGCCACGGACGGCGACCGGGTGTTGATGGCCGAGAAGCAACGCCACGACTGGGTTTGCGGCTTTCACCTCGGCATGTCGCGGGTCGTCTGGGACGACCTGTGGGGGATTCGACGGCAGCGCACCAAGGCGCGTTTGCGCCGGGAGTTCGAAGCCACGGTCGCGCGCTTCGGTACCGACGTCGGCGACCTCGCGCCGTACCGGGTGCACCGCCACGCGTCGTGATCCTGGGTTCCCTGCAAGTAACCACCCCAGATGGCTCGCCAAGCCCTCGATTCGGGGGCTTGATGAGCCATCTCGGGTGGTTACACGAAGAAACGACCACCCTGCATCAGTCGAGCACGGGGGCCGGGGTCTCGGAGCTGTCCGGCTGGGACTGGGGCCCTCGGGCGAGGTGGCGCGGCAGCTCGAAGAACAGCACCGACACCAGGCCCAGCACCATGACGGCCGCGGGGAGCAGCATGGCGTCGGACATGGCCTGGCTGAACGGGTCGCGTACGACGGCCGGCAGCTGCTGGAGGGCGCCGTCGGGCTCGGCGCCGCCGGACAGGCCGTGCGCGGCGATCCGCGAGTCGATCAGCACCGCGATCGCGGCCGAGCCGAGGACCGCGCCCACCTGCCGGGTGGCGTTGTAGACCCCGGAGCCCGCGCCGGCGAGCTGCATCGGCAGGTTGCGGGTGGCGGTCGCGGCGAGCGGCGCCCAGATGCCGGCCATGCCGATGCCGAGCAACCCCATCGCGGCGAGGATGTGCCAGACGGGCCCGGTGGGTGTCAGCGTCAACGAGATCATGTACACCGCCACGGCGGTGATCCCGAAGCCCAGCCCGCACAGCGCGCGTGGGTGCACCTTGTCGGTGAACCTGCCGACGATCGGCGCCAGGATGATCGTCATCAACGCCATCGGCACGAACAGCAGCGCGGCGTCCAACGGTGAGTAGCCGCGGACCAACTGTGCGTACAGCATGATCGGGAAGCCCATCGCGGTCGCGGTGAACGACATGGTCGAGATCGCGAAGTTCGAGATCGAGAAGTTGCGGTCATCGAACAGGCTGAGTGGCACCAGCGGCTCGGCGCGGTTCTTCGACTGCCAGACGACGAAGACCACGAACAGCGAGACGCCGGCGATGATCGACGCCATCACCCAGCCGTTCCAGTGGTACTTGTGGCCCTGCTGGATGCCGAAGACCAGGAAGAACATGCCCAAGCCGCTGAGCGCGACCCCGAGCCAGTCGAACCGGTGCGAGTGGGTCGGCAGCGAGGGAACCAGGCGCACCGCCAGGACGAAGCCGATCAGGCCCACCGGCACATTGATGAAGAAGATCCACTCCCAGCCGAGCGCGTCGACGAGGATGCCGCCGAGGATCGGGCCGACCAACGTCGCCACTCCGGCGGTCGCGCCCCACAGCGCCATCGCCTGACCACGACGATCGGCCGGGAAGATCCGGGTGATCACGGCCATCGTCTGCGGAGTCATCATCGCCGCGCCGAAGCCCTGGAACACCCGGGCCACGATCAGCATCTCGATGCTGGTCGTCAGGCCGCACCACAGGGACGCCAGGGTGAAGATCGTGAGGCCGATGAGGTAGAGGTTCTTCGGGCCGAAGCGGTCACCCAGGCGACCTGTGATCAGCACGGGCACGGCGTACGCGAGCAGATACGCGCTGGTCACCCAGACCACGCTGTTCACGTCGGCATGCAGGTCGGAGATGATCGCCGGCGTCGCGACCGTCACGATCGTGGTGTCGACCAGGATCATGAAGAAGCCGAGACACAACGCAAAGAGCGCCGGCCACGGCCGGACGTCCCCGGGCACCGAGTCGCGAGTGGGGGTCTGCTGGGCCATGACACCAGTGAACACCCGACCGGGAACATTGATTCCAGTCGTCTGGACTGTTCTCTCGTCTGAGAAGGTGACGGCATGAGTCATGTCGACCTGATGGCCGGACCGCCTCCCACGCACCTCCCCGACGACCCCGCCGGCGCCGAGCTCGCGCGCGGTGACGAACCCGGTGCTGTCGTACGCCGCCATCCGGCGTCGCCGGTCGCCTGGGCGGCGCTCGCCGACCGTGCCCGCGAGGAGGGTGCGGACGACGTGACCGTCTACGCCTACGCCCGTGTCGGGTACCACCGCAGCCTCGACCAGCTCCGCCGCAACGGTTGGAAGGGGCATGGTCCGGTGCCGTGGGAGCACGAGCCCAACCGCGGGTTCCTGCGCTGTCTGGCGACGCTCGCACTGGCGGCTCGTGCCATCGGTGAGAACGAAGAGTGGCAGCGCTGCGCTGACTTCCTGCGCGACTCCAGCCCGGCCGCCGCGGACGCACTCCTCGGCTAGGCCCCGAGCAGCGCCCTGACCCGTTCAGCGCCGAGCGCCACGATCAGCGTGGGAAGCCGCGGCCCGCGATCGGCGTCGACGAGCAGGTGGTACAGAAGTCGGAAGAACTCCTTCTGGTCGGCCTTCACCTCGTCCGTGGGCTTGTCGTCCAGCGACATCCCCCGCGCGAGCTTGGGTACGCCGTACACCAGCGAGGTGACCTGCTCGAGCGCGAGATCGCCCTGGAGGCCCTGGAGGAGCAGCGACAGCCACTCCCGCTCCTGGCTCGACAGGGCCTCGATCGCCGGGGCGTCGGGTTGCGAGCGCACGGTGGTCCGGTCGGAGGCCGGTACGAACTCTTCGGTCCAGGCCATCGCCCGTGACAGTCGCGGCTCGAGCTGCTCGACGGAGTCGTGAGGGTGCCCCATCGTCCCGATGAGCCGGCTGATCTGCTCGGCCGACCCCGCCGTCACGTCCGCGACCGACGCGAGCATCCGGAACGGGACCACGACCTCCGGCGTCGGCAGTTGACCCGCGGTCCGGGTCGACGCGGCGCGTTCGTAGGCGAGCACCTGGACGTCGCGCTTGGCGGGGTCACCCGCCTTCCGCGCCAGGGCGTCCCACTCGTCGTACAACCGCACCACCTCCGGCCCGAACTCGATGTCGAAGGCCTGCTTCGGCTGACGGCGGACGTAGAGCCAGCGCAGGATCCCCGGCTCGAGCACGCGCAGGGCGTCCTCAGCGGTGGGCGCGCCACCCGCGGACGACGACATCTTCTGTACGCCGGCGTACCCGACGAAGCCGTAGCCGAACCACGCCGGGCGCGGGTAGTCCCAGACGGACTCGACCAGCTCGTGGCCGACCGTGAACGACGATCCCGGCGTCGCGTGGTCCATCCCGGCCGGCTCGAAGTCGACGTGCTCGAACGCCCAGCGCATCGGCCAGTCGGCCTTCCAGACCAGCTTGCCCTCGTCCTGGCTGGCGAGGTTGGTCGTGCCGTGGTAGTTGCAGACGGAGCAGGTGTACGCCAGGTCGGTCGTGTCGTCGTCGTACGCCGTCACCGTCGTCGTGTCGCGGCCGCAGTCGCGGCAGTAGGGCTTGAAGGGGAAGTAGCCGACATCGGCCGCGCCCGCGCCGGCCTCACCCTCGTCGTCGAGGGCGACCGACTCGGCCATCGCCTCCGCCTCCTGCGCGGCGTGGCGCCCGTTCTCGTCGGGGACCGACGTGCCGGTGGCCGACGCATCGGCCCTCCGCGTGCGGTACTGGGCGAGCACTGCGTCGATCTCGTGGCGGTGCCGCACCGCGCGCAGGACCTCGTCGCGGTAGGCACCCGACCGATAGCGCTCCGTCTGCGAGATCTCCTCCATGTCGACTCCGAGCGCGTGCAGCGCCCGCACGATCGGCTCCTTGAAGTGGTCGGACCACGAGGCATGACACTGCCACGGATCCGGCACAGCCGTGTACGGGCGGCCGATGTGCTCCGCCCACGAGGCATCGACCCCTGCAGGCACCTTGCGGAACCGGTCGTAGTCGTCCCAGACGTGCAGGTGGCGCACGGGTACGTCGCGACGGCGCAGCTCGTCGGCCACGAAGTGAGGCATCAGGAACTCGCGCAGGTTGCCGAGGTGGATCAGTCCCGAGGGCGAGATGCCGGAGGAGCAGGTGACCGGCCCGGCGGCCCCGGACTTCTCGTGATGGCGGATCGCGTCGTCGGCGGCGCGAGTCACCCAGTCGTGGGGCGCGCCCTGCGGCGTGGATCGGGACATCGACGGCGTCTCCTGCTCGTGCGGTTCGGGCGGCTGACGGGCCGCCACGTTATCGCGCGGCAGGAGCGGAGGCGCAGGCGGTTTCGGGCGGGAAAACGGAGGGCGCCGGCCTCGCGGCCGGCGCCCTCACGACGAGTGGCCGGAGCATCCCCCGATGTGTGCCGGTCGACAGCCCGAAACTGCCCGTCATGTCCCATCATGGCCATTGGATCGCTCCAATTGCGGGAGGGTCGGGGTCAGTGGCAGTAAACTGCCAGGAGTGCCACGCAGACGAGTCACCTCGGTTCTCTCCGCACTCGGGGTGAGTGCGGAGGACGAACGTCGCTACCAGCAGGTCCTCCCGTTCTCGGGGTCGACCGTTCGCGACGTCGCCGGCGCCCTGGGCGTACCTCCCGAGCGCATACCCACGACCCTGGCCACCTTGATCGACCGAGGCGTCGTCCGGATCGACGGTGACCGGGTCAGCGTGCTGCGTCACGACCAGGTTCTCTCCGCGGCAATCGCTCGGGAGGCGGACGCGGCCGTCCAGGTACGTGACCGGCTGGACGCCCTGGCGCGCGCCGTTCCCCTGCTGGTCGCCGCGGGATCCCGCCCCGCACCGGGGGAGGTCGAGGACGTCTGGGCACTCGACGGCGAGATGAGCACCGGTGGCAATGCCCTTCAGCTGCTGACTGCGCTGATCGAGCAGAGCCGTGGCGACCTGCTGTTCCTCCGCCCCGACACATGGTTGATGCCGCGCGAGTCCGCGATCTCGCGGGTCGTCGGTCGAGCCGTCGCGTCAGGTCGCCGGTCGCGGGCGGTCTACCCGCTGCGTGCTCTGCACGAAGCGCCCGACGTGCTCCACATGCGTGTCGACGAGGGGGAGGAGGTACGCCTGATCGATGACCTGCCGACGCGCCTGTTCGTCATCAGCGGGACCCATGCGATCCTCCCGGAGCCGCTGGGGTACGCCGACGAGCCGCGGCTCCTCGTCCGCCAGGGCGCGCTGGTCGCCGCTCTGACCCTGCTCTTCGAGCTCTACTGGGAGAGGTCGGTCCCCGTGTCTGAGCTGTCCGGCCCCCGCAGCAGCGAGCGGACGTTCGTGCTGCGGCAGCTCCAGACAGGCGCCAAGGACGAGCAGATCGCGCGCACCATGGGGCTGAGCCTGCGCACCGTACGCCGGCGCATCGCCGAGCTGATGATCGAGCTGGGCGCGGACACGCGCTTCCAGGCCGGCGCCGAGGCGGCTCGCCGCGGCTGGCTCTGACCTCAGCGCGGGAGGATGAAGGAGTACGCCGCGGGCTCGACGTGCCAACTCCGCTGCCGCTCGGGGCCGCTGACCTCGCCGTCGGCGCTGATCCAGAACGTGTCGCCCGAGATCGTCACCTGCGAGCCGCGGAGGTACTGCACGTCGTCGCGCCGATGGTGCTCGCCGCGGCGCAGGTGGAGGGCGTAGCCGAGCTTGGCCGTGGCGCCGACGGAGTGCGAGATCATCACGTCGACCTGACCGTCCTCCGGGTCGGCGTCGGGTGTCAGCTCGGTGCCGCCACCGACGTTGGCGCCGTTGCCGATCGAGAGCATCAGCACCGGGCGGTCGACGTCCGTCACGACCTCTCCGTCGAGCTCGACGTGCACGTGGACGCTCGGTTCGTCGAACGCCGACATCATCGCGCCGATCGGGTACCCGAGCTTGCCGAGGTTGACCCGGCCGACCCCGAGTGCGCTGAGCTTGTCCTTGATCCCGGCGCCGCGCTTGCTGGCCGCGGCACCCGCGCCGATGTGGACGTTGTTGACCACGACCTCGCCGAGCTCGTCGATGATCAGGTCCATCCGGCGTACCTCACCCGAGACGATGACGAGGGCAGCCTCCTCGGGGTCGAGGGGGATGCCGAGCGAGCGAGCGAAGTCGTTACCGGTGCCCGTCGGCAGCAGCCCGACGACGGCGTCGTCGAGCTCGTGGCGACGGTACAGCGCCGAGATCACGGCGTGCAGGCTTCCGTCACCCCCGGCCACCACGATCCGGCGCGACCCGGCGCGCTGCAGGACTCCGTCGAGCTCACCCGGCTGCGAGGTCGCCTGCACCTCGACCGAGGCCCGCTCACGCAGGATCTCGAGCGCGCTTTTCAGGGTCTCGTCGTCCGCCGTCCCCGCGTCGGCGTTGGTGATCACGAGGAGGGGGTCCACGGGCCGGACCCTAGCCGAGACCGTCGCGGGCAGGACTCCCCCCGTGGGGTATGGTCGCGACCGCCCGAGCGGCCCCGGGAGGGCCGTGCGAGTTGTCCCGAGCCGTGCCCCGAGTGGAGGTCCGATGCCCGCGATCGTCGTCCTCGGAGCGCAGTGGGGAGACGAGGGGAAGGGCAAGGCCACCGACCTCCTCGCCACCACCGAGAAGATCGACTACGTCGTTCGCACGAGCGGCGGCCACAACGCCGGGCACACCATCGTGGTGAACGGCGAGAAGTTCGCGACCCACCTGCTCCCGAGCGGCATTCTGACCCCCGGCTGCACCGCGGTGATCGGCAACGGCGTCGTCGTGTCGCCACAGGCGCTCTTCCGCGAGGTCGATGCGCTCGCCGCCCGCGGCGTCGACGTGAGCCGGCTGGTCGTCAGTGCCAACGCCCACCTCATCGCGTCGTACCACCAGACGATCGACAAGGTCACCGAGCGCTTCCTCGGTGCGAACAAGGTCGGCACCACCGGTCGCGGCATCGGCCCGACTTACGCCGACAAGGTCGCTCGCGTCGGCGTCCGCGTCGCGGACCTGTTCGACGAGAAGATCCTGCACGACAAGATCGAGGCCAGCCTCGAGGTGAAGAACCAGCTGCTCGCCAAGGTCTACAACCGGCGTGCGGTGGATGTCGATGCCGTGGTCGACGAGCTCCTCGCGTACGCCGACCGGCTGCGGCCGATGGTCGCCGACACCTCGCTGCTGCTCAACCAGGCGCTCGACAGCGGCGACACGGTGCTCTTCGAAGGTGCCCAGGCGACCATGCTCGACGTCGACCACGGCACCTACCCGTTCGTGACGTCGTCGAACGCGATCGCCGGAGGCGTCTGCACCGGCGCCGGCATCGGGCCCACCAGGATCGACCGCGTGATCGGCGTGATCAAGGCCTACACGACCCGCGTCGGCTCCGGGCCCTTCCCCACCGAGCTCTTCGGCGAGGACGGCGAGAAGCTCTGGAAGATCGGCGGCGAGGTCGGCGTCTCCACCGGGCGCGACCGCCGCTGTGGCTGGTACGACGCGGTCATCGCTCGGTACGCCGCCCGGGTCAACGGCCTCACCGACCTGTTCCTGACCAAGCTCGACGTGCTCTCGAGCTGGGAGAAGGTGCCCGTCTGCGTGGCGTACGACGTCGACGGCGTGCGGCACGAGGAGATGCCGATGACGCAGACCGAGTTCCACCATGCGAAGCCGATCTACGAGCACCTGGACGGCTGGTGGGAGGACATCTCGGGCTGTCGCACCTTCGAGGACCTACCGACCAACGCACGGGCGTACGTGCAGGCGCTCGAGGAGATGTCGGGCACCCGGATCTGGGGTGTCGGCGTCGGGCCCGGCCGCGAGCAGACCCTCACCGTCCCGCACTGACCGAGACCGGCGGTACTGTCCGCGCATGCTCGACCCCCGTGAGGCGATCGACCGACTGACCGCGGCCTATCGCGGACCCCACCCGGGCCACCGCACCCTGCACGCCCGCGGCTCCTTCTACTCCGGGACGTTCACCGGCTCGGATGCGGCGCGGCGGCTGTGCCGGGCGGTGCCGCTCTCCGGCGATCCTGTGTCGGTGCTCGTGCGCTGGTCGAACGCCGGCGGCAACCCGAACCGACACGACAAGGCACCCGACATCCGCGGGATGGCGGTGAAGTTCCAGGCGCCCGGCGGCGACCTGGACCTGGTGGCGCAGACCCAGCCGCGGTTCCCCGTGCGGACACCCGAGGACTTCGTGAGCCTGACCCAGGCGACGCAGAACCGGCTGACGTTCCCGCTCTGGCTGGCCCGGCACCCGTCAGCGATCCCGGCGCTGCGCGCGGGGATCCGCGCCAAGGCGGTCGGCTCGCCGTACTCCTATGCCGAGATCACCTACTACCCGATCCACGCCTACGGCTGGCTGGACAGCGACGGCAATCGCACCTGGGTGCGCTACCAGCTCGTGCCGCTGGCCTCGCGCGACGACCGCCCGGCCGAGGAGTTCCACGGGCGGCGCCGGCTCAGTGACGAGATGGCGGCCCGGCTGGCCGAGGGCCCGGTCGGGTTCGACGTGCAGGTGAAGTCGGCGCGCCCAGGCGACGACCCGCACGACCCGATGAGCGTGTGGGGCGGCAGCGACGGCTTCAGTGCCGGGACTCTCGAGATCACCACGCCGGTCGCCGACCCCGAGGAGTCCGGCGGGCCGATCGTCTTCGACCCGACGCGCGTCGTCGACGGCATCGAGCTGTCCGACGACCCGATCCTGCGCTACCGCCCCGCGGCGTACCGCGAGTCCGTGGCGCGGCGTAGCCCCTCGTGATCACCGGTTCTTGATCGCCGACGGGCAACGCGTGTCAAGCGCGGGCGAGCGTGCCGGCGCACGCTCGCACCATGACACTTCCTTACGCCGAACCCTTGACCGTGATCGACCCTGCCACGCCCGTTGTGCCCGAGCCGCCCCGCCGGGGCGAGGAGGGCGGCGAACCCTGCTTCCCGTGCAGCGCCGACTCCGACAACAACCTGATCTGGTCCGATGCCTACTGGACCCTGCACAACCCCGGCCAGACCGGACTCCCGGGCTCGGTCTGGCTGGCGTCGCGTGCGCACTTCGACTCCTTCGCGGACATGCCGGCCGAGGTCGCCGCGACCTTCGCCGCCGTGTGCGGTCGCGTCGAGCGCGCCGTGCTGTCTCTGGGGGACGTTGGGCGCGTCCACCTGTACCGCTGGGGCGACGGCGGTGCCCACTTCCATGTCTGGTTCGTGCCGCGGCCGCTCGGGCGGCTCGACATGATGGGCCACCAGCTGATGGCGTGGGAGGACGCGATGCCGCCCGCGACCGAGCATCAGATCGCCGACGCCGGCCGCCGCATCGCGGCCACTATGTAGTTCGATGAGCGCCGCGACCGCGTCTCCTGCGTCGCTCGACCGTCGGCTCGGGCTGGGCGACGCGGTCTACATCGGGCTCGGGTCGATGATCGGCGCGGGTGTGTTCGCGGCGTACGGCCCGGCCGCCCGGGCCGCCGGCACGGGCCTGCTGGTCGGGCTCGGGGTCGCAGCCGTCGTGGCCTATTGCAACGCCACGGCGTCCGCCCAACTGGCAGCGGCGTACCCGCGCGCCGGCGGCACCTACCTCTACGGCCGCGAGGTGCGCGGTGAGTGGTGGGGATACCTCGCGGGCTGGGGGTTCATGGTCGGCAAGACCGCGTCCTGCGCGGCGATGGCGCTGACCTTTGCGGCGTACGTCGCGCAGGGCGACTGGCTGCGTCCGGTTGCGGCGGGGGTGGTCGTCGTGGTCACTCTGGTCAACTGCGCCGGCATCACCCGCACCGCTCTGCTCACCCGCGTCCTGGTGTCGCTCGTCCTGGGCGCCCTCGTCGTGGCGACCGTGGCCTGCTTCCGTGGCGGCTCGTCGTCGGCGCTGTCCGGCTGGACCTCGCCGGTGCACGGTCTCTACGGCGTCCTGCAGTCGGCCGGGCTGTTGTTCTTCGCCTTCGCCGGCTATGCCCGGATCGCGACCCTGGGAGAGGAGGTGCGTGAGCCGAGAACTGTCATTCCCCGCGCGATCCTGCTCGCCCTGGCCGCGGCCGTGGTGCTGTACGCCGTCGTCGCCGTCGCGGTTCTGTCCGTGCTCGGTGGTGACGGGACCGCGGCGTCCACCGCTCCCGTTGCGGACGCTGTCCGCGCCACCTCGCCGGACTGGGTCGTCGGCGTCGTCCGGGTCGGTGCGGCGCTCGCCTCGGCCGGTGCGCTGCTGGCCCTGGTGGCGGGGCTCGGCCGGACGGGGCTGGCGATGGCGCGCGAGCATGACCTGCCGGGCTGGCTCGACGCCGTCCATCCGCGCTTCCGAGTGCCGCACCGGGCCGAGCTGACCGTCGCCGCGGTCGTCGTGGTGCTCGTGCTGACGACCGACCTGCGCGGGGCGATCGGGTTCTCGTCGTTCGGGGTGCTGCTCTACTACTTCGTGGCCAATGCCTCGGCGTGCCGGCAGTCGGACGACGCCCGGCGGTTCCCGCGCTGGCTGCAGGTGCTCGGTTGCGTCGGCTGCCTCGTGCTGGTGGCTTCGTTGCCCCGGCAGTCCGTGGTCGCCGGCCTGGTGGTCTTCGCGATCGGCGTGGTCGCCCGAGCCGCTCGGCTGAGGGTGGCCGCTGGTCACTAGGGTGGCCGCCGTGGACGTCCTCGTGATCGGGACCGGCGGGCGCGAGCACGCGCTGGTCCGCGCCCTCGCCTTCGACCCCGGGGTCGACACCGTCCACGCCGCACCCGGCAACCCCGGTATGGCGGCGCACGCGCGGCTCCACGACGTCGACCCGATGGCGGGTGCCGCCGTGTCAAGACTGGCGACCGATCTCGGCGTCCAGCTGGTCGTGGTGGGGCCTGAAGCGCCGTTGGTCGCCGGGGTCGCCGACGCCGTACGCGCAGGGGGCACCCCGTGCTTCGGCCCCACTGCCGCGGCCGCGCAGCTGGAGGGCTCGAAGGCGTTCGCCAAGGACGTGATGGCGGCCGCGGGCGTCCCGACCGCCGACGCACGGGTCTGTACGACGCCGGACGAGGCCGTCGCAGCGCTCGACGCCTTCGGTGCGCCGTACGTCGTCAAGGACGACGGACTCGCCGCTGGGAAAGGTGTCGTCGTCACCGACGACCGCCAGCTCGCGCTCAACCATGCCGACGTCTGTGAGCGCGTGGTGATCGAAGAGTTCCTGGACGGTCCGGAGGTCAGCGTGTTCGGGCTGTGCAGCTGGAACGAGGCCGACGGCGCGACGGTCTACTCCCTCCTACCCGCCCAGGACTTCAAGCGCATCCACGACGGCGACCAGGGACCCAACACCGGCGGCATGGGCGCCTACACGCCGCTCACCTGGGCGCCCGACGACCTCGTCGACGAGGTACGGCGCACGGTGCTGCAGCCGACCGTGGACGAGATGGCCCGTCGCGGGACGCCGTTCACCGGCGTCCTCTACGCCGGCCTTGCCCTGACCTCGCGCGGCGTTCGGGTGATCGAGTTCAACGCCCGCTTCGGCGACCCCGAGACCCAGCCCCTGATGGCTCTCCTCGACTCGCCGCTCTCGCCACTGCTCCTCGGAGCTGCGACCGGCACACTGGCCGACGTCCGGCCGCCGAGCTGGAAGCCGGGCGCCGCCGTCACGGTCGTGATGGCCAGCGAGGGATATCCCGAGAGCTCCTCGAAGGGCGACGTCATCGTCGGGACCGAGACGCTCGACCGTGATCCCGCCGTACACGTCATCCACGCCGGTACGGCGCTCGCAGGCGGCCACCTGGTGACCGCCGGAGGGCGCGTGCTCGCGGTCACGGCTGTCGGTGCCGACGTCGCGGACGCACGCGCCAACGCGTACGAGGGCGTCGCGATGATCTCCTTTCCCGGCGCCCAGTGGCGGCGCGACATCGCGGCCGGCCGATGACCGAACCGTCTCGGGACGACGCCGTCTCCGCCAGCGGCGGCACCATGCGACGGCTGACCGAGCCACCGCGCGACGTCACGCCCGACCTCGCTCTCCTCGAGCCCGCGCGTCGCACGGCGTACGACGTGCCGGTCCGCCCTGCGGGCACCCCGCCGTTCTTCGCTCCCGGTGACGTGGTCACCTGGCACTACGGGATGTCTGCCGACGTGGTGCGCGTCGTTGGCGACGACGAGCGTGGCCTGGTGGCCTGGCTGCCGAGCGGGTCAGAGTCGCTCGCGAGCGTGCCGCTCGACGGCCGGGGGCTGCGCGACCTGCCGCTGAACGAGCGCTTCAGCGCTGCCCGCCGGTTCGTGGTCCGGACGTGGCAGGGGCCCGGGATCATCCGGATCGCGCCCACCGGCGTTCCCTGGTCGATCTGGTACTTCTTCGAGGACGACGGCAGGTTCCACGGGCATTACCTCAACCTCGAGCTCACCCACCGGCGTCCGGCCGACGCCGGCGCGCGCGTCCACACCCGCGACCTGATCCTCGACCTGTGGGTCGAGGGCGGCGACATCTGGCTCAAGGACGCCGACGAGCTCGACGCGATGGTCGCGACCGGGCGCTACTCCGCGGCCCAGGCGGGTGTGGTCCGCGACATCGCGGAGTACGCGCGCCGCATCCAGATCGACCCGCGTGCCTGGCCGCTCGACGAGGGCTGGGAGGACTGGGTGCCACCTCCCGAGTGGGACCGAGGGCTCACGCTGCCCGACTCCGCGCTCGACGCCGTGTCGAAATCGGGCGAGCCCGTTCGACGCAGGAGCACCACGAACTGAGACCGCCGCTGTCGGCGGTCAGTGAGGAGCGACCCATGAGCGGAGAGACAAGGACCGCAGCGTCGGCCGACGGCACAACGATCGCCTACCAGGCCTACGGAGAGGGGCCGACGGTCGTCATCGTCGGCGGGGCGACCAACCGCAAGGAGGACTGGGTCGAGCTGGCCCAGGCCCTCGCCGAGGCCGGTCTCACCGGCGTCACCTACGACCGGCGGGGACGCGGCGACAGCGATGACACCACGCCGTACGCCGTCGAGAGGGAGATCGAGGACCTGGCCGCGGTGATCGCCGCCAACGGCAGCACAGCCGGGGTCCACGCGGTCTCCTCCGGCGGGGCGCTGGCCAACCGTGCGGTCGCGGCCGGTCTTCCGATCGAGACCCTGTCGACCTTCGAGACGCCGTACCGAGTCGGCGACGCACCCAAGCCGCCCGAGGACTACGTCGAACATCTCCAGGAGCTCTACGACGCCGACCGGTCCGCCGACATGCTCGAGTACTTCATGACGGCCGGGGTCGGTCAGCCGCAGGAGGCGGTCGACCAGATGAAGCAGATGCCGTTCTGGGACGCGATGGTCCCGATCGGCCGCACCGTGCTCTACGACGGCTACTGCCTCGGCGGGAGCCAGGCGCCGCTGCCCAGCGACCTGCTCGGCTCCATCACGACCCCGATGCTGTGCCTCGGGAGCACCGGCAGCCCCGACTGGCTGCGCCGCGCAGCCGAGGCCGCGGCAGAGGCCGCACCCAAGGGCAGGTACGTCGTGCTCGAGGGCGACTTCCACAGCGCGCCGACGCCGGTGCTGGCGCCGGTCCTGGCCGAGCACCATCGCCGATGACCCGGACCTGAGCGAGTTCCCTACGATTGAGGCGTGACCGTCCCCAACGTCCTCGCGACGCGGTACGCCGCGCCGGACCTCGTAGCGATCTGGTCGCCGGAGCAGAAGGTCGTCCTCGAGCGCCGGCTATGGATCGCCGTCCTGACGGCCCAGCGTGACCTCGGCGTCGACGTGCCGGACGGCGTCGTCGAGGCGTACGAGAAGGTCGTCGACCAGGTCGACCTCGCGTCGATCGCGGGCCGAGAACGCGTCACCCGGCACGACGTGAAGGCGCGGATCGAGGAGTTCAACGCGCTCACCGCCCACGAGCACACCGCTCTGCAGTACGTCCATGCGGGGATGACCTCGCGCGACCTCACCGAGAACGTCGAGCAGCTCCAGGTCCGCCAGTCGCTCGTCCTGGTCCGTGACCGTGCGGTCGCGACATTGGCCCGTCTCGCTCGTCTCGCCACCGAGCACGAGACGACCGTGATGGCCGGGCGGTCGCACAACGTCGCGGCCCAGGCGACCACGCTCGGCAAGCGGTTCGCGACCGTCGCCGACGAGCTCCTGATCGCGGTGGAGCGGCTCGAGGACCTGCTCGCGCGTTACCCGCTGCGAGGGATCAAGGGCCCGATGGGCACCGCGCAGGACATGCTCGACCTGCTCGACGGCGACGAGTCACGGCTCGCGGAGCTCGAACGCCGCGTTGCTGGTCACCTCGGCTTCGACCGGGTGCTCGACAGCGTGGGCCAGGTGTACCCACGGTCGCTCGACTTCGACGTCGTCTCGGCGCTCGTGCAGCTGGCCGCCGCGCCGTCCAACCTCGCGACGTCGATCCGGCTGATGGCGGGCCATGAACTTGTCACCGAGGGCTTCGCGGAGGGCCAGGTCGGTTCGAGCGCGATGCCCCACAAGATGAACACCCGCTCCTGCGAGCGCGTCAATGGGCTAGCGGTCGTCCTGCGCGGTCACCTTTCGATGGTGTCCGAGCTGGCCGGCGACCAGTGGAACGAGGGCGACGTCTCCTGCTCCGTCGTGCGCCGAGTCGCGCTGCCCGACGCGTTCTTCGCCACCGACGGGCTGTTCCAGACGTTCCTCACGGTGCTCGACGAGTTCGGCGCGTTCCCGGCGGTGATCCAGCGCGAGCTCGACCGCTACCTGCCGTTCCTGACCACCACCAAGGTGCTGATGGCCGCCGTGCGCGCGGGCGTCGGACGCGAGGCGGCGCACGAGGCGATCAAGGAGCACGCGGTCGCGGTCGCCCTCGAGATGCGTCAGGGCCGCACCGACAACGACCTCTTCGACCGTCTCGCCGCCGACCCGAGCCTCGGCCTCGACCGAGCCGCGATCTCCGCACTGGCGCGCGAACCGATCGAGTTCACCGGCGCCGCCCGCTCGCAGACCCGGGCCGTCGTACGCCGCGTCGAGGCGCTGGTCGCCCGCCACCCCGAGGCCGCGACGTACACGGCCGGCGCGATCCTCTGAACTGCCTCAGCCGCCGAGCAGCCGGTCCAGCTTGGCCTCGAGCCGGCGGACGTCCTGCTTGGTGGCGTTCTCCAGCTCCGGGCGGAGGTCGACCACGATCGTCCCGCCGGGCTCGAGCTTGAGGAGGTCGACGTCCTCGATCTTGTAGGCGTTCTGGCGGCGCAGCGCGGCCTCCATGTCGGCTTGCCGCACGCCCTCGCGGCGCATCGTCGCGGTGTCCCACTTGCCGCGGAATGCCAGCACGGTCGTCCGCCCCTCGAGCAGAGTCGCCGCACCGCGCCAGGGACGGACGACGTGCACCAGGAACGCGTTGGCTGCGATCAGGACCGCAGCCCCGATCAGCCCACCGAGCAGCGAGTTGTCCGGCCCGATCACCGCGTTCTGCACGACGTTCGACAGCAGCAGCACCACGATCAGGTCGAAGGAGTTGAGCTGCGCCAGGTCGCGTTTGCCGGCCAGTCGCAACAGCACGATCAGGGCGAAGTAGACCACGACGGTCCGGATGATCTTGTCCAGCACCGAGATGTCGAGGTGCGTGAGGTCGGTCCACATGGCGCTCATGATCGTCGCCGGGAGGCGCCCCGCTCCTTAGGCTGGCCGCATGTCCAAGGCGGTGATGGTCCGCATGACCGGCCGCGTCCAGGGCGTGTCGTTCCGGTGGTACGCCGTGCAGGAGGCCGCGCGGCTCGGGGTCGCCGGCTGGGTCGGCAACGAACCGGATGGCTCAGTCGCCGCGCACCTCGAGGGTGACGACGCCGCGGTCGATGCGATGGTGGAGTGGTGTCGCCACGGGCCGTCGTACGCGTCGGTCCGCCACATCGCGGTCCTCGAGGCGCAGCCGACCGGGGCTGACGCGTTCGACATCAGGTACTGACTCGGCACGATCTGCACGATCGGTAGCCTCGGCCGCATGACGATCCCCGCGGCTCCCACCATCGACGGAGCGAACCACGTCCACTCGGGGAAGGTGCGCGACCTCTACGAGCTGCCCGACGGCCGGCTGCTGATGGTCGCCAGCGACCGCATCTCGGCCTTCGACTTCATCCTCGACACACCCATTCCCGACAAGGGCGAGATCCTGACCCGGATGTCGCTGTGGTGGTTCGAGCAGCTGGCCGACCTGGTGCCACACCACGTGCTCTCGACCGACGTCCCCGAGGCCGTGCGGGGCCGAGCGGTGATCTGCGAGCGGCTCGACATGTATCCCGTCGAGTGTGTCGCCCGCGGCTACCTCACCGGTTCCGGGCTGCTCGACTACCGCGCCACTGGCGAGGTCTGTGGCATCCCGCTCCCCGACGGGCTCGAGGACGGGAGCCGCCTGCCGTCCCCGATCTTCACGCCGGCGGCCAAGGCCGCGCTCGGCGAGCACGACCAGAACGTCTCGTACGACGCGGTCGTGGCCACCGTAGGCGCCGACACGGCCGCGTCGCTCCGGGAGCTGACGCTGGCGGTCTACGTGCGGGCCGAGGAGATCGCGCGGGGCCGCGGCATCATCCTCGCCGACACCAAGCTCGAGCTCGGTCGCCGGCCGGACGGCACGAACGTCCTGGCCGACGAGGTACTCACCCCCGACTCGTCCCGCTTCTGGCCCGCCGACGAGTGGCAGCCCGGCCGCTCGCAACCGTCGTACGACAAGCAGATCGTTCGCGACTGGCTGCTTTCGCGGGCGTCGGGCTGGGACCGGTCGTCGGGCGAGGCCCCGCCCCCGCTGCCCGACGACGTCGTCGAGCACACCCGGACGCGCTACCTCGAGGCCTTCGAAACCCTGACGGGCCTGCGCTGGTGAGCCACCCCGCGAAGCGCCTCGCTTCGCCTGCCGCTCCACAGGGACCCCGACGATGACCGACTTCACGGTCACCCTGGAGCTGCCGCACCCGCCGGCGACGCTCTTCCGGTTCCTGGCCGACCCGCGCAACCGGCCGCGTTGGCAGGCCAGCCTGCGCACCGTCACCGACGTCGACGCCGGCGACCCGAAACCGGGCATGCAGTGGCGCGACGTCACCAAGGTCGGCATCAAGCCCTGGATGGAGATCACCGAGCTCACGCCGTACCGGATCCTCAGCGAGACCGGCACCTGGCGCGGCGTCGACGGCCTGCTCACCCTGCGGTTCGTCAAGACTCATCAAGGCACCCGGGTCACCGCCGAGGGCCGGCTGATCGGTCACGGCCCCTTCGCCCTCGCCGCGGCCGTGAGCGGGAAGTGGGCCCCCGAGACGATCCGCAAGGACCTCCTCCGCGCCTCCGACGTGCTCTCCGAGCGAGGGAGGGGTTGAACGGTTGCAGCTCCACCATGGTCACCGTCGATTTCCGTTCCCAGACGGTTCGCGGGATGTCGACGAACCGGCAGTTCCCATGGTGTGCAGGCCGTGGGAAGGGCGGGTTCGTGGCCTCCCATGGTGAAACCGGGACGACGATGCAGCCCCGTCGCTTAGGCGAACGGGTTGGGGCGAGCGCCGGGGAGCTGCGCGAGCAACTCCTGGGCTCGGAGCAGCAGCTTGTGCTCGACCAGCACCTCGTACCGGGTCGCGACGACGACGCGGACCGAGGAGAAGTCGCGCTGGCCGCGGGTGGCGGCGTACCCGACCAGGGCCCACACGATCCCGAAGACGACGCCGAAGAGCGCGGTCGTGACGACGGTGACGAACCCGCTGTTGCTGTCGAAGATCGTGAAGATGATGCCGATGAAGATTCCGAGCCAGAGGCCGGACAGGGCGCCGCCGAGGGCCACCTTGTTCGTCGTGAGCCGGCCGGTGATCCGCTCGACCTGCTTCAGGTCGGTGCCGACGATCATGCAGTTCTGGACCGGGAACTCCTTGTCCGAGAGGAAGTCGACGGCCTTCTGCGCAGCGGAGTAGTCGTCGTACACCGCGAGCGACTGCGGGAACTCCAGCTGCAGCAGGCTCGCGCCCTGCAGCCCGGGGTTCGCTCTGCCGCCGAGACCGAGGGGGTTGTTGGATGCCATGACACCAGTCTGCCCGCACCGGGTGCCGGTACGTCGAGCGGAGCACTCGCATCCCTAGACTTGCGGCATCCGCACCACCCCCGAAAGGCACCGCTGTGGCCCGCTACGTCGTCGACGTGATGCCCAAGCGCGAGATCCTCGACCCCCAGGGCAAGGCCGTCCTCCGCGCGCTGCCGCGTCTCGGCTTCGAGGGTGTCACGGACGTCCGCCAGGGGAAGCGGTTCGAGGTCGAGGTCGACGGTGAGGCCGACGACGCCCGGCTCGCCGACGTACGCCGGATGGCCGAGACTCTGCTCGCCAACCCCGTGATCGAGGACTTCACGGTGACCGCCGACGAGCCGGCCCCAGAGCCGGCCCCAGAGCCGGTCCCAGAGCCGGCCGAGGACCAGGCATGAGGATCGGCGTCGTCACGTTCCCCGGCTCTCTGGACGACGCCGACGCCGCGCGCGCTGTCTGCCTCGCCGGCGGTGAAGCGGTCGGGCTGTGGCACGGCGACGCCGACCTCAAGGGGGTCGACGCCGTGATCCTCCCCGGCGGGTTCTCGTACGGCGACTACCTGCGGTGCGGCGCGATCTCGCGCTTCGCGCCCGTGATGACCGAGGTCGTCGCGGCGGCCCGCCGCGGACTGCCGGTACTCGGCATCTGCAACGGCTTCCAGATCCTCTGCGAGTCCCACCTGCTGCCCGGGGCTCTCATCCGCAACGACCACCGCACGTTCGTCTGCCGCGACCAACGGCTGCGGATCGAGAACAACCGGACGCCCTGGACCTCGTCGTACGCCGCGAACGCCGAGGTCACCATCGTCCTCAAGAACGGCGAGGGCGGCTTCATCGCCGACGAGTCAACGCTCGAGCGGCTCGAGGGGGAGGGGCGCGTGCTCGCCCGGTACCTCGACGTGAACCCGAACGGCTCGCTCCACGACATCGCCGGCATCGCCAACGAGCGCGGCAACGTCGTCGGGCTGATGCCCCATCCGGAGCACGCGGTCGAGGAGCTGACCGGGGCCGGCACCGACGGGCTGGGCTTCTTCACAGGCCTTGCCACGCTCGGTGCGTCGGCCTAGGCCGATCCGGAAATCTACGAGCGGGTGCCGGCCGCTATCGCGGCCCAGGTGCCAGGGTTTGCGACCCCCGACGCCACTCGCTTCGTCGCGATCTGCCAGGCGCGCAGCGCGTGGTCGGTCCTCGCGTCGAAGACCCCGGTGACGCCGATCTCGGTGCTGGGCGTTGCGGCGTTCAGCGCCCGCTGGAGCCGTCGGACGGCAGGACCGGTCGATCCGAACTTGAGCACCGGCTGCGGCCCGGTCACCACCAGCGACATCCAACCCCGGCGGCCGAAATAGGGGCGGACGGGCAGGTGGTGCGCCTTCTCCCAGGCCCGAGCGGCTGCCAGCGTCTTGTCGTTGAACGTGCCGTTGACCTTGCCGGCGTACACCTTCTGCTCCGTCAGCAGGCACTGCAAGGCCGTGACCAGCACGGGGTCGGCGCCGAGCTTCACCCGCGGGTAGTCGGGCAGGTCGACGTCGACGCCGTCGCAGTGATCCTCCGCGCGAGCCCCTGGCTTGCCGAGGTTCAGGAAGTTCCGGTCGATGTTGATCGTGACGCCGCCCCACGACTCGTTGTGACCGCCGAGGTACTGCTTCATCCGACTACCGGGCCGCCACCCGTCCTCGCGGATGTACGACGTCGACGTGTTGGCCTTCCCGTCCCAGCGAGCGATCCAGATCCGGTCGGGGAGCTGGTACGCCGTGGGGTTGTTGACCCGGGCCTGGTCGAGGGCCCAGATGCCGGAGCCGGCGCTGGAGTACACGCCTGAGATGTAGTGCAGCGCGTGGATCCCTTTGGTCCAGCCACTGAGGAACGCCAGGGACGCCTTGCGGCAGCGGGTGTTGGTCTGGTCGAAGTTCTCGAGGTCGTACCACAGCGTGCTACCGGCCGAGATCCCCAGCTTCTTCGCCGCCGAGACGGCCCTGCCGGCCTGGGTGACGCCCTGCGTGTGGGCCTTGCCGAACCTGCCGGCCGGGCCGGGGTCGTTGCTGATCCGGTGGTCCCGCCCGTATCGGGGGAACCTCGGGTTGCACGGTGCCTGCGGCCCCAGAGTGATCGGGAGCAGCCGCCAGCCGTGCTGGAGCTGGGTCGTCACCCAGGTCGGCGTGAGGTTCGGCTGGCTGCGGCAGGCGCGGGAGGCGCCGGAGATGTAGATGCCGACGGCGAGGAACGGCGAGTGCTTGAGCCACCGGTTCATCGCCTTCTGGGTGGGTGCCAAGCACTGGTCGAACCCGTATCCGCGGAAGTTCCCCGGAGTCACGACGTTCGCGGTGGCCGCGGTCCCGGCCGGGACCGCCGTCGTCACCCCGGCGAAGATGGCGAGGGTCGCCAGGCCCACTGACGCGAGCAGGGGACGGAGGAACATGCAGGACTCCCGGGCGGTGGGCGTGCATCCCCGTGGCGGGGGGCCGGCCACGAGGGCCGGGAACCACGGGGACGGCACACCTTAAACACAGCAGTCACACCCGTCACAGCAGTTCGGGGGAACTACAGGACTGTAGTTCCCCCGAGCAGTGTCCCTGATCAGGCGGCCTCGACAAGCTCCGGCTCGAGCTCCTGGACCACCGGCTCCGGTGGCCGCGGGGTGCGCAGCGCCGTCGCCGCGACCACGAGGGCCGCCAGCGAGAACGCCGCCGAGGTGAGGAACGCGGCTTCGATGCCGGGCACGAACTGGCCCGGAACGGCGCCGGTCGCGTAGACCGAGACGATCGCGGCCACGCCCACGGCGCTGCCGAGCTGTTGCGTGGTCTGCAGCAGGCCCGACGCCGACCCGGCGTGCTCCGGCTCGACGCCGCCGAGCACGGTCGTGGTGATCGGCATGAAGATGAAGCCGGTCGCGAGACCCGTGATGAGAACCGGCCCGAACACGGCACCGAAGTAGCTGTCGGTGGCGCTGAGCTGGCTCAGCCAGGCGTAGGCGACGACCATGGCGGACGTGCCGACCATGATCATGGCCCGCGCGCCCATCCGGGTGATCAGCCACGGCGTGATCCGCGACATCCCGAAGACCGCGAGACTGAAGGGCAGGAAGGCCAGGCCGGTCGCGAACGGACCGAGGCCGAGCACCCGCTGGTCGTACTGGACGACCAGGAAGAACATCGACAGGTTCGCGCCGATCACCAAGGCCATCGTCACGAGGGCCGCGACCCGGCGACGGTTGCGGACCAGGTGGGGCTGGATCAGCGGGTGCGGGTGGCGCAGCTCGGTGCGGCCGAGCACGGCGAGCAGGGCCAGGCCGACGACGAGGCCGGCGATGGTGCGGACCGACAGCCAGCCGTGCTCCGGGGTCCCGATCAGCGACCAGACGATGGCGACGGCGCCGAGCGTGGCGGTGACCGCGCCGACCAGGTCGAAGCGTCCGGGACGACGCGGCGTCTCGGTCACGAAGCGGCGCGCGAGCACCAGGACTGCGATACCGATCGGGACGTTGATGAACAGCGTCCAGCGCCACGAGCCGAGGTCGGTGACGACCCCGCCGAGCAGCAGGCCGATGGACGCACCGGCCGAAGAGACGGCACCGAACAGGGCGAGTGCCCGGTTCCGCGCGGTCTCGTCGGGGGCGCTGGTGGTGAGCAGGGCCAGCACGCTGGGCGCGGCCATGGCAGCGCCGGCGCCCTGCAGGGCACGGGCGATGATCAGCTGACTCGGGGTCTGGGCGAGGCCACCGAGCAGCGAGAACAGGGTGAAGACGCTCAGCCCGATCTCGAACATGCGGAGCCGGCCGCGGACGTCGCCGAGCCGGCCGCCGAGCAGAAGGAGCCCGCCGAAGGCGAGCGTGTAGGAGTTGAGCACCCAGGACAGCGAAGCGGGCCCGAAGCCGAGGTCGGTGTCGATGCGCGGGAGCGCGACGTTCATCACGGCGACGTCCAGCACCAGCATGAGCTGGGCCATGAGCACGATCGCGATCCCCGTCGCAGCCCGGCCGGCGTTCGCTGGCAGGTCCGTCGGGAGGTCCCGGGATGCCTGAGTGGAACGGGTGGACAGTGCAGATGACACGGGGTTGATTCCTTGTCTGGCCCAGAGCGTCGGGCCGATGTACTCTGTAACGGAGAAGTTCTCCGCTTGGAGAAAGACTATACGGAGACAGTCTCCGTTTGGCAAGTGAGGTGCACCATGCGCGCCGATGCGCAGCGCAACCGGGAGCGGCTGATCGAGGCCGCACGGGAGGTCTTCCGCGAGCAGGGGTACGACGCCTCGCTCGACGAAGTGGCCAAGCGAGCCGGCGTCGGCGCGGGCACCCTCTACCGGCACTTCCCGAGCCGCGACGTACTGATGGACGCGATCATGCAGAGCTGGGTCGACCGGGTGAACGACTCAGCCGACAAGGTGCTCGTGCACGAGGGCGCCCCTCGAGACCTGCTGCTGGCGTGGTTCGAGGCCTACGTCGGGCTGATCAGCCTGCACAAGGGCGGCCCGGCCAAGATCACCAGCGCGATGGGCGACGAGGGATCCCCGATCATGACCAAGTGTCGAGCCCTCACGGCGGCGACCCAGCGGGTCGTCGACCGGCTCGAGGAGCAGCATGCGCTCCGCGAGCACATCGAGGCGGTGCAGATGTGCCGCCTCGTCGGCGGCGTCGCCGCTGTCGCGGACAACGCCAACCTCGACCAGGCCGCCGTACGCCCCCTGCTCGAGGTCATTGCCGACGGCATGCTCGTCTGACCATCTGTCACATCCGTCACGCCGAAGAGGCACTCCTGGCGCTTCTCGGGTGTTGCAACCCCCGAGAAGCGCAGGGATCCCCGGCGAGCCGGGTATCCCGACACTCCACGTCGCTGCAGGTCAGGCGTCGAGGCGCCGGTAGATTGCTGCCGTGCCGAACCCCCTCGACACCGTCGCGCTCGCCGCGTCCGAGCCCGACCGCGAGCAGCCGTGGGCGGAGCTGGGGCTGAAGGCCGACGAGTACGACCGCATCCGCGAGATCCTCGGTCGCCGTCCCACCAGCAGCGAGCTGGCGATGTACTCGGTGATGTGGAGCGAGCACTGCTCCTACAAGTCGTCGAAGGTGCACCTGCGCCAGTTCGGCGAGATCGCCCAGGAGACCCCGGTCGGCAAGATGCTGGCCGGCATCGGCGAGAACGCCGGCGTCCTCGACATCGGCCAGGGGTACGCCGTCACGTTCAAGATCGAGTCGCACAACCACCCGTCGTACGTCGAGCCCTACCAGGGCGCCGCGACCGGCGTGGGCGGCATCGTCCGCGACATCCTGGCCATGGGTGCTCGTCCGGTCGCTGTGATGGACCCGCTGCGGTTCGGGCCGCTGGAGGCGGACGACACGCACCGCGTGCTGCCCGGGATCGTCGCCGGCATCGGCGGCTACGGGAACTGCCTCGGCCTGCCCAACATCGGCGGCGAGGCCGTCTTCGACCCGTCGTACGCCGGCAACCCGCTCGTCAACGCGCTCTGCGTCGGAGTCCTGCGGCACGAGGATCTCCATCTGGCCAAGGCATCGGGCGTCGGCAACCAGGTGATCCTCTACGGCGCGCGAACGGGCGGCGACGGCATCGGTGGCGTCAGCGTGCTGGCCAGCGAGACCTTCGACGCGACCGGGCCGGCCAAGCGGCCCAGCGTCCAGGTCGGCGACCCGTTCATGGAGAAGCTGCTGATCGAGTGCACGCTCGAGCTGTTCGCAGCGGGGGTCGTGACCGGAATCCAGGACCTCGGGGGCGCGGGCCTCTCGTGCGCCACCTCCGAGCTGGCCAGCGCCGGCGACGGCGGCATGCACGTCTCGCTCGACCTGGTGCCGCTCCGCGACTCCTCGCTGGCGCCCGAGGAGATCCTGATGAGCGAGTCGCAGGAGCGGATGATGGCTGTCTGCGAGCCGGGCGACGTCGAGGGGTTCCTGGAGATCTGCGCGAAGTGGGACGTCGAGGCGGTCGTGATCGGCGAGGTCACCGACACCGGCACGCTGCAGATCGACTGGCACGGCGAGACCGTGGTCGACGTACCCCCTCGTTCGGTCGCGCACGACGGCCCGACGTACGAGCGCCCGTTCGTCCGCCCCGACTGGCAGAACGGTCTGCGGGCCGACACCGCCGAGTCCCTTCCGCGCCCGGCCGACGATGGCGAGCTGCGCGACATCGTCCTCCGGCTCGCGGCCTCGCCCAACCTGTGTGACAAGTCGTGGATCACCGACCAGTACGACCGCTACGTCCAGGGCAACACCGTGCTCGCACAGCCGTCGGACGCCGGCATGGTGCGCGTCGACGAGGACACCCACCTCGGGGTCGCGGTCGCGACCGACGGCAACGGCCGGTTCTGCAAGCTCGACCCGTACGCCGGAGCCCAGCTCGCGCTGGCCGAGGCCTACCGCAACGTCGCCTGCGGAGGGGCGATGCCGCTGGCGGTCTCCGACTGCCTGAACTTCGGGTCGCCGGAGGACCCGGCGGTGATGTGGCAGTTCGCCGAGGCCTGCCGCGGGCTCAAGGACGCGTGCGTCGCGCTTGGCATTCCCGTCACCGGCGGCAACGTGTCGCTGTACAACCAGACCGGCGAGGCGGCGATCCTGCCGACGCCGGTCGTCGCGGTGCTCGGCGTGATCGACGACGTACGTCGGCGTACCCCGACCGGGTTCGCCGACCCCAACCAGGTCATCGTCCATCTCGGGCAGACCCGGGAGGAGCTGTCGGGCTCGGAGTGGGCGCACGTCGTCCACGGTCACCTCGGCGGCCGACCGCCGCGGGTCGACCTCAGAGACGAGGCCAACCTGGCCCGGCTCCTGGTCGAGGCCGGCCGCGGTGGCTACGTCACCAGTGCGCACGACATGTCCGAGGGCGGGCTGTCGCAGGCGCTGGTGGAGTCGTGCCTGCATCATGGCGTAGGCGCGACTGTCTCCCTGTTGGGCGACCCGTTCGTCGGGCTGTTCTCCGAGTCGGCGGGGCGCGCGATCGTCACGGTCCCCGAGGACCGCCTCGACTCGTTCCTGACCATGGCCGCGAGCCTCGGCGTGCCCGCCGGCCCGGTCGGCCGTACCGGCGGTTCGTCGTTCACGGTCACCGACCACTTCGCGATCTCGCTCGACGAGCTCGGTGCGGCGTGGAGATGGACCCTCCGGGCCGCCTTCGGGAACTGAAGGGCAATGCGAGGATGCGCGCGTGAGCCGACCGCTGACCATCCGGTACGGCGAGGACCCCTCTCAGTTCGGTGAGCTCTCGCTGCCGACGACAACGCCGAAGGGCGTCGTCGTGGTGATCCACGGCGGTTTCTGGAAGGCGGCGTACGACCTCTCGCTCGGCCGTCCGCTCGCGACGAGCCTCGTGGAGCACGGCTGGGCGGCGTGGAACATCGAGTACCGACGTGTCGGCAACGGCGGTGGCGCCCCGCGGACCCTCGACGACGTCGCCACCGCCGTCGACACGCTCGCCCACCACGACGTCCCGCTCGCCCGGGTCATCGGGCTGGGGCACTCCGCCGGCGGGCACCTCGCGACCTGGGCAGCGTCCCGCGGCCGGTACGACGCGTGGCGGGCGCAGGTGGAGCTGACCGGTGTCGTATCCCAGGCCGGCGTGCTCGATCTGTGGTCGGCGTACGACGAAGGTCTCGGTGGCGGCGCGGTCCGGGCCTTCCTCGGTCACCCGCCGGCCCCGGACGACGCAGCGGTGGACCCGCTGCACCAGGTCCCGCTCGGCGTACCCGTCCACTGTGTGCACGGCATCGCCGACGATGTCGTCCCGATCACCCAGTCGCGCGACTACGTCCGCGCCGCGGCCGAGGCGGGTGCGCGGGCGGAGCTCACCGAGATCCCGGGTGACCACTACACGGTGATCCATCCGACGACCGAGGCCTGGCAGCAGACGCTCGAGATCCTCGACCGGCTCTGAAGGGCGCGTGATGGACGAAGGCCTGCGGATCAGCCGCTCCATCGTGGTCCCCGACGGCGAGCTGTCCGAGCGCTTCTCGCGCTCGTCCGGCCCGGGTGGCCAAGGGGTGAACACCACCGACTCGCGGGTGGAGCTGTCGTTCGACGTCGCCCGCTCGCCGTCGCTGCCGGAGACCACGCGCGCCCGGATGTTGGCCCGTCTCGAGAGCCGGCTCGTCGACGGCGTGGTCACGGTAGCGGCGTCCGAGCATCGCGCTCAGCTCGCCAACCGCCGGGCCGCACGCGAGCGTCTCACCGCCCTCCTGACGGAGGCGGCCGCGCCGCCTCCGCGGAAGCGCCGTGCCACCAAGCCCTCACGCGCCGCCAACCAGCGACGGCTCGACGCGAAGAAGCGGCGCGGGCAGACGAAGCAGGGCCGGCGCGGCGGCTGGGATTAGGCCTCGCGAGCGAGCTCGCTTCGCCGCTCGCTGCGGCCGTTCCGCCCCGGCGCGTGGTCTGGGGTCAGGCCTCGCGAGCGGGCTCGCTTCGCCGCTCGCTGCGGCCGTTCCGCCCCGGCGCGTGGTCTGGGATCGGGCCTCGCGAGCGGGCTCGCTTCGCCGCTCGCTGCGGCCGTTCCGCCCCGGCGCGTGGTCTGGGATCAGGCCTCGCGAGCGAGCTCGCTTCGCCGCTCGCTGCGGCCGTTCCGCCCCGGCGCTGCCGGGTCGGAACGTCCTCGCTCGGGCCACTCCACACACATCCCGCGGCCGACCTCGACGCGCTGCCACCGAGTGGACAGCTCGTCGGCCTCGCGGAGCGCAGCCTCGATCTCGGCCTCGGTCGCGCCCGACGCCTCCCTCGCCTGTGCGTACCAGGCCGGGAGCGGCGACCCGTGCTTCCGCGCGTTCCAGCGTGCGTGCACGACCCCGGCCAGGTGCTCCGACCGGCGCATGTCCGCTCCGCTGCGCGACCGCTGTGCCCGTCGCGCCTTGCGGATGCGCTCACGCGTGGTCTCGTCGGCGGGTCGCGTTTCGGCGAGCCGAAACGTGCCGGCGTTACCGCCGGCGGCGACGTCGCCGTAGATGCCGTCGCGCAGCTTCCACCGGATCTCCACGAGCAGGTGAACCAGGTCGTGGGGGAGCAGGTCGTCGTACCCGGGCGCGGGGTTCATCGTCAGGTCCTCGACGAGGTCTCGGGCGATGTCCACGGCGTACCCGCGCCGGTGCGTCTTGCGGAACGTGATGCGCACGTCGATCACGCTAAGGCGAGGCCTCCGAGGGCTCAATGGGTTATCGGGCGAGCTCCCGCAGGTGGGCCGCCAACGCGTCCCGGGAGGTCGCGTGGTCCCAGACGAGAAGGTCGCCCGACGAGTGCTGCTCCAGGAGTCGTCGTACCAGGAGGTCGCCCAGCCAGTAGCCGGCGCGCGGCGGCAGCTCGCGCTCGTCGTCCTGGACGGTGAAGAGCGCGCGGGCACCCAGATCTTCGTACGGCGCGTCCAGCTGCTCGAGCGCCCGTCGGGCGATCGCGGGCTCGGCGGAGGCACACGCTGCGACCCACTCGTCGTGCGCGTCGTCGAACCACAGATAGGCGCTGTCATCCAGGCCGGGATGGATCTCGCGCGAGATCGCGACCGCGAACCCCTCCTGGAACAGCGACCCGGCGCAGTCCTCGGGCCAGGTGTCAGCGCCGTGCCGGGCGTGCGCGATGTGGAACGACTCGTGCGACACGAGAACCCCGTCGTAGGGAGGTTCGCCCAGGAACTCCAGCGCCAGGAACAGCGTGACCGTGTCGCCGAGCTCGGTGACCCATCCGTTGGAGGTGTGGCCGCCGACCAGGAGGACGACGTCGAGGTCGTCGGTGAGTAGTCCGTCGGCACGGAACGAGCGTTCGGACAGCTCGATCAGCTCGCGGACACGACCCTCGAGCGCGGGGATCCGCAGGGCGAGGGCCGTGACGTCCGCCGCCGCCGCGAGGCAGCGCTCGTGCCGTCCCCAGGCCGAGTGGTAGGTCTCGAAGATCTCCGGGTACGCCGCCTCGTAGGTGTCGGTCCACGCGGCCTCGCGATCAGGTTCGGGGACGCCGGCCAGGGCGACGTACCCGGGCACCGTGGTGGTCACACGCATGCCGGCTCCGATGTGGTGCTGGTCATCCCAGCAGTCTCGCGCACCGAGGCGTCGTCCTGCGGCCGTGGCCAGTCGGCCGGGCGTGGGACGGACCGCATCGATCGGCTCAGGGTCGGGATCATCGCAGCGAGGCCCGTCGCTGCGACCAGGGCAGCGATCGCGGGCGAGCCACCGACACCGCCGAGCAGCAGACCACCGAGCACCGGCGCCAGCGGCATGGCAGCCATCGAGGCGAAGCCCATCGCCGAACCGACCCGGCCCTGCAGGTCGTCGGGCGTCATCGCTGCGCGGTAGGCGCCGATCCCGGCGTTCCCAGCCGGGTTGAGAAGCAGCAGGGTGAACACGGACGCGCAGGCCGCCCCGGTGGACGAGAACCAGACGAGCGGGACGAGCGGCAGCACGCACATCCAGCCGACGAGCACGGTGAGGGTGCCGGTGCGCAACCGGTCGATGACGTACGGCGCGGCCAGGGCGCCGAGGATGCCGCCGATGCCGGCGAAGGTCGAGACCAGGCCGATCTGGGCCGGCTGCACGCCCTCGCGGACCAGCCGCATCATCACCACGAAGAAGCAGGCGTTGATGACCAAGTTGTTGACGGTCGCCCAGACCATCAGGGTGCGGAAGAACGGCTGGTGCCGGATGAAGCGGTAGCCCTCCTTGACCTGCTGGACGGGCCGCGTCGGGCGCTCCCGCGCGTGGCTGAGGCCGGAGGTCGGTGCGGATGCGGCTCAGCGTGAGGCACGAGACGCAGTACGAGATCGCGTCCACCACGAACGGCGCCCACGCGCGCACGGCGTACAGAGCGCCCCCGAGGGGGCCGCCGAGGAGCGACGCGACGTGCTGGCGGGCCTGGTTCTGGCTGAACGCGGTCGGGAGGTCCTCGGTCGGCACGACCGTACGGATCGCGGCCATCTGTGCCGGCTGGAAGACGCCCTGCGCGACTCCTGACAGCAGCGCGACCACCGCGAGGTGGGGAATCGTCAGCGCGCCGAGGTATCCGGCCACGGCGAGGCTGCCGTAGAGGAGCGAGCCGGTCGCACTGGCGACGAGCATCAGCGTCCGCCGGTCGTACCGGTCGGCCAGTACCCCGGCCGGCAGCATCATCGCGACCATGCCGAGCAGCCCGGCACCCTCGAGCATCGCCGCGACCGCGGTGGAGCCGGTGAGGTGGTAGCCGATCAGCGGGAAGACGAACAACGACATCGTCGAGCCGAGTTCGCTGATGGTCTCGCCGACCCAGAGGATCGTGAAGTCGTGGTTGCGTGCGAGCTCCCGGTAGCCAGTCATATTCCGCAGCATATGTTGCGCAATTTTAGTTGCGCAAGACTTCGTGCGGAATTTGTTAGGATGCTTGCCATGGCATACGAACCTCGGCCGATGAGTGACCCGCGCGTGCTGCGGGCCATCGCCCACCCGACCCGTGGCCGGATCCTCGACGAGCTCGGCGCGACCGGTCCGATGCGTGCGGCAGACGTGGGCGAGGCCCTCGGCATCCCGGCCAACCAGGCGAGCTTCCACCTCCGCCAGCTGGCCAAGTACGGCGTGATCCAGCCGGCGCCCGAGGCTGCTCGCGACAAGCGCGACCGGGTCTGGAAGCTGCCCGACGAGCGCGGCTTCCGGCTCGACGTGCAGGACATCTCGAAGCAGCCCGGCGGCAAGGCCGCCGTAACGGTCTTCCGTCAGAGCAAGGCGGCCTGGGCGCACCGGCTCGTCGACGAGGTGTTCTCCTTCAAGCAGAACAAGGACACGTTCACCGCGATCGTCGACCAGACGATGAAGCTGACGAAGGACGAGGCCGCGGAGTTCATGGGAGAGGTCGACGAGGTGCTCGCGACGTGGGCGGACAAGACGAGGGGGCGCTCCCGAGAGCGGCGTACCTATGTCTTCTACTCGATGGTCCAGCCCTACCCCGAGGACGGGAAGGACGCGTGATTCGATGGGGTCGTGCCCGCACGACTCCGGACCGCGTCGTACGCCGACGTTCGTGACGCGCTGGCCGCCGACCCGCGGGGCCCGGAACAGACCCGGCTCCTGGTGAAACACTTCCTCGCGGTCCTCGCCGAGCGCGCGCCGGGAACGTCGGTCGAGGTGCGGGTCCCGCCGTACGCCGCGGTGCAGGCCGTTCCTGGCGTGCGGCATACGAGGGGTACGCCGCCGGCCGTCGTCGAGCTCGGCGCGGACACCTGGATCGCCCTCGCCACCGGAGCACTCGCCTGGGCCGACGCCGAGGCCGACGGGCGGGTGCGAGCGAGCGGCGAACGGGCGGACCTGTCGCCGCTGCTGCCTCTGGTGGACCTGTGATCGTCGCCGCGGTTCAGTCGCAGGAGCTCGCCGATGCCGTCGGCGAGGTCGACGGCGTGGAGCTGCTGCTCTGGCCGCCCGGTGCCGAGCCGCCCGAGCGGGCGGGCGAGATCGAGTTCCTGGTGCTCGACTACATCCGTGCCCGCACGACCGCTCGGCAGCTGGAGTACTTCCCGCGGCTGCGCGCCGTCCAGCTGCAGACCGCCGGGTACGACGCAGTGGTCGATCTGGTGCCATCGGGGCTCGACCTGCTCAGCGCACGCGGCGTCCACGACGACGCGACCGCCGAGCTGGCGCTCGGGCTCACGATCGCGTCGTTGCGGGGCATCGACGTCGCCGTCCGCGAGACCGGGCACTGGCGCCAGGACACGACTCACCGCAGCTTGGCCGACAGCAACGTCGCGATCCTCGGGTACGGATCGATCGGCCGCTCGGTCGCGACACGGATGCTGGCCTGTCAGGCGCGAGTGACCGGCATCGCGACCTCGCCGCGCGACGATGACGACCTGATCGGACGGGTGGTCACAGCGGACGACGTCGAGTGGGCAGCGCAGGACGTCGTGATCGTCGTACTGCCGCTGTCGGACGCAACCCACCAGATCGTCGACGCCGCGTTCCTCGCCCGACTTCGCGACGGCGCGCTGGTCGTGAACGTCGGCCGCGGCCCTCTCCTCGACACCGACGCCGTGTTGGCCGAGGCCGGGCGCCTGCGGTTCGCGCTCGATGTCACCGACCCTGAGCCGCTCCCCGACGACCACCCGCTCTGGACCGCCCGTGGCGTGCTCATCACCCCGCACATCGCGGGCGGCACCACCGCGATGCTGCCCCGGATGGCGGCGCTGGTCCGCGACCAGCTCGAGCGCCTCCGCGACAACCGCCCCCTCCGCAACCTCGTCCCCCGCTGAGTCGGCGCATACAGGCAGAGAAATTCCGCCGAGTCGTCGTATGACGACTCGGCGTTCGTCCTGATCAGGCGGTGAGGACGTCGCGGAACGAGGTGACCAGGAGGTCGATGTCGGACTCGGACGCGACGATCGGCGGAGCGAGGCGGACGGTCTGGCCGTGGGCCTCCTTGGCCAGGATCCCCTGATCGAGCAGCGCCTCGGTGAACTCGCGGCCGGTCATCTTGTCGGCCGCGATGTCGATGCCGGCCCAGAGGCCGCGCGCGCGGACCGCCTCGATGCCGTGCCCGACCAGCCCAGCGAGCCCGTCGTACAGCTGCTCTCCGAGCTTCGCGGCGCGCTCCTGGAACTCGCCGGTCTGCAGCATCGCCACGACCTCGCGACCGATCGCCGCGGCCAGCGGGTTGCCGCCGAAGGTAGAGCCGTGCGTGCCGGGCGTGATCACGCCGAGGATGTCGCGGTTCGCGGCGACGGCCGAGACGGGATACAGCCCGCCGCCGAGCGCCTTGCCCAAGATGTACATGTCCGGGACGACGTCCTCGTGGTCGCACGCGAAGGTCCGGCCGGTGCGTGCCAGACCCGACTGGATCTCGTCGGCGACCATCAGTACGTTCTGGTCGCGGCACACCGTGCGGACGTCATGCAGGAAGCCCTCGCGCGGGATGACCACGCCGGCCTCGCCCTGCACCGGCTCGAGCAGGACGGCGACCGTGGTGTCGTCGATCGCGGCCTTCATCGCCTCGATGTCGCCGTACGGGACCAGCCGGAAGCCCGGGGTGTACGGCGCGTAGCCCACCGTCGCGTCGGGGTCGCTCGAGAAGGAGACGATCGTGGTCGTGCGACCGTGGAAGTTGCCCTCCATCGCCACGATGGTGGCGCGGTTCTCCGGCACGCCCTTGACCTGGTAGCCCCACTTCCGGCTGATCTTGATCGCGGTCTCCACGGCTTCGGCGCCGGAGTTCATCGGCAGGATCATCTCCTTGCCGGTGAGCTCGGCGAGCGCCTGCGAGAACGGGCCGAGCTGGTCGTTGTAGAACGCGCGGCTGGTCAGGGTCAGGACGCCGAGCTGCCGGCGGGCCACCTCGACCAGACGCGGGTGGGCATGGCCGAAGTTGAGGGCGGAGTAGCCCGCGAGGCAGTCGAGGTAGCGCTTGCCGTCGACGTCGGTCACCCACGCACCTTCGCCCGAGGACAGCACCACCGGCAGTGGGTGGTAGTTGTGCGCGGCGTACGTCTCGGTGAGCTCGATGTGATGGGCGGTATCGGTCATGATGCGTGCCTTCGGGAGCCGGTGATCGGGTCGTGGGGATGTGATCCCATGGTCCCGCACCGAGCCCCGTTCTCCAAATGATTGTCTGACAATTCTGGTCGCGTCGCGGGCGGGTAGGTTCCGAGCCATGGCTGATGACCACACCGACGACCTGCGGGCCCGCGTGCGCGACGTAGTTCCGGGCGTACGCCGTGACCTCGAGGCTCTGGTCCGGATCGAGTCGGTGAGCGCCGACCCTGGGCGCGCCGGGGAGGTGCAACGGAGCGCGGAGGCGGTGCGCGACCTGTTCGCCGCCGAGGGCTTCGATGCGCGGATCACCAGCGCCGATGGCGGTCGCCCAGCTGTGATCGCGCACAAGAAGGGCAACCGCGAGGGCGCGAAGACCGTCCTGCTCTACGCCCACCACGACGTCCAGCCCGAGAACGACCACGCCGACTGGGACTCCCCGCCGTTCGAGCCGACCGAGCGCGACTCCGCCAACGGGACACGGCTCTACGCGCGCGGCGCCGCCGACGACAAGGCTGGCATCGCCGCCCACCTCGGCGCGCTCCGCATCCACGGTGACGATCTTCCGGTCAACGTCGTGATGTTCGTCGAGGGCGAGGAGGAGATCGGCTCACCCAGCCTGTCGGCGTTCCTTCGCGAGCACCTCGACGACCTCCGCTCGGACGTGATCGTGATCGCCGACAGCGGTAACTGGGACATCGGAGTGCCGGCTCTCACCACCAGCCTGCGCGGCCTCGTGCGCGTCGACGTGCAGGTGCGCACCCTCAGCCATGCCGTGCACTCCGGCATGTGGGGCGGCCTCGTCCCCGACTCGCTGATGACCCTGGCCCGCCTGATCGCGAGCCTTCACGACGACGAGGGCAACGTCGCCGTCGAGGGTCTGTACGCCGGTCCCGCGGCGGACGTCGAGTACCCCGAGGCCCGACTCCGTGCCGAGTCGGGCGCGGTCCCCGGTGTGCAGTGGATCGGCGGCGGAACCAGCGTCGAGCGGCTCTGGACCAAGCCGTCGCTGTCGGTGATCGGCCTGAACGCACCCAAGGCCGAGGGCTCGAGCAACACCCTCGTCCCCGAGGCGACGGCCCGCCTCAGCATGCGGATCGCCCCGGGCGACTCGGTCGCCAACGCCCGCGACGCCCTCACCCGTCACCTCGAGAAGCACGTGCCGTGGGGTGCCGAGCTCACCGTCACCCCGATCGACTACGCCGAGCCCACGCGGATCGACGCGACCGGCCCGGCGTACGACGCCGCCCGCACGGCGTTTACCGAGGCGTGGGACGGCACCGCCCCCATCGACATGGGTATCGGCGGCTCGATCCCGTTCATCGCCGAGTTCCTCGACGCCTTCCCGGAAGCCAGCGTCCTGGTCACCGGTGTCGAGGACCCCGACACGCGAGCCCACGGCGCCAACGAGGGTCTGCACCTCGCCGAGTTCGAGCGGGTCATCCACGCCGAGGCGCTGCTGCTCGCCAAGCTCGGCGAGCTGTAACCGGCGTTACCGGGTCACGGCGTACAAGAAGCACTGCGGCAGCACGGTCCGCACGTGCACGGTGGCGACATCCGGTTCGTCCAGCAGCCGGTCCAGGACGGGCTCCAGGTCCTCCTCGCCGACCAGCGTGTTGTGCTCGTAGTTCATGGACCCGTCGGCTCGGTACGTCCGCAGCACTCGCGGTCCGCCCCTCAGCTCGGCGGGCAGCCACCGTTCGGCGTACCCCTCGCAGCGCTCGGCGTGCACGTACACCGGACCCACCTCACGCCAGGGCGAGGCAGCTGTGAACGGGGCGAAGGAGATCAGCGCGATCGACTCGCCGGCTCGCGCGAACCGGAGGCAGCACCGCAGCGGCTCACCGGAACCACTCGCGGCGTACGGCGTGAACGGGTTGCCCCACCCGTCCTCTCCGGCTGCGCGCACGGCGTCGAGCCGAGCCGGGTCGATCGCGTGCGTGGTCATGGTGTGCATGGAGGTGGTCATGCGTCCACGATCGCGCAATGGGAGCCACCGTTCTGGCGGAAATCAGACACGGCGCCCGCGACCAGCAGCCGAGGGCGTCCGACCCGTGCGCCGATGCCCGGCGGCACCGCTTCCTCACCTAGACTCACGACCGTGATCCCACCCCAGAGCCGCCGTGGCGGTGACGGTCGGCTCACCGCGGCCCTCGACCCGCTGGACCAGGGCCCCCAGGACGCCTGCGGCGTGTTCGGCGTCTGGGCGCCGGGCGAGGAAGTCTCCAAGCTCGTCTACTTCGGCCTCTACGCGCTGCAGCACCGCGGCCAGGAGTCCGCCGGCATCGCGGTCAGCAACGGGCGGCAGATCCTGGTCTACAAGGACATGGGCCTGGTGTCGCAGGTCTTCGACGACTCCTCGCTCGAGTCGCTCAAGGGTCACCTGGCCATCGGCCACGCCCGCTACTCGACCACCGGAGCCAGCACCTGGCAGAACGCGCAGCCGACGTTCCGTCCGACCGACGACGGCTCGATCGCCCTGGGCCACAACGGCAACCTGATCAACACCGCCGAGCTCCGCGCCATGGTGGCCGACCTGCCCGGTCTGCCCGGCGAGCTCGACCTGCACAGCCGGGCCATCGAGCCCTCGACCAGCGACACCGACCTCGTGACCGCGCTGCTCGCCTGCCACCCCGACACCACCCTCGAGCAGCGTGCCCTCGAGGTGCTCCCGCTGCTGCGCGGTGCCTTCTCGTTCGTCTGGATGAACGAGCAGACCTTGTACGCCGCTCGCGACCCGCAGGGCATCCGGCCGCTGGTCCTCGGCCGCTTGGAACGTGGGTGGGTCGTCGCCAGCGAGGACGCCGCGCTCGCCACCATCGGTGCCAGCGTCGTCCGCGAGGTGGAGCCCGGCGAGCTGATCGTCATCGACGAGAACGGCCTCCGTTCCCACCGGTACGCGGACGCCGATCCCAAGGGCTGCGTCTTCGAGTACGTCTACCTGGCACGGCCCGACGCCACCATCAGCGGGCGCAGCGTTCACCAGGCCCGCCTGGAGATGGGCCGTCAGCTGGCCCGCGAGTTCCCCGTCGACGCCGACCTCGTGATGCCGGTTCCCGAGTCCGGCACGCCGGCCGCCTCCGGGTACGCCGAGGCGAGCGGCATCCCGTTCGGCCAGGGCTTCGTCAAGAACGCCTACGTCGGCCGCACCTTCATCCAGCCCAGCCAGACGCTGCGCCAGCTCGGCATCCGGCTCAAGCTCAACGCGCTCGAGCACATGGTCCGCGGCAGGCGCCTCGTCGTGGTCGACGACTCGATCGTGCGCGGCAACACCCAGCGCGCCCAGATCCGGATGCTCCGCGAGGCCGGCGCCGCCGAGGTCCACATTCGCATCAGCAGCCCGCCGGTGAAGTGGCCCTGCTTCTACGGCATCGACTTCGCCACCCGCGCCGAGCTGATCGCCAACGGCCTGGATGTCGACGAGGTCGCGGCCAGCGTCGGCGCGGACAGCCTCGGCTACATCTCCCTGGACGGCATGATCGCGGCCACGGGACAGTCGGCGGGTTCGCTCTGCATGGCCTGCTTCACCGGTGAGTACCCCGTGCCACTGCCCGACGAGAGCCTGCTGGGCAAGCACCTCCTCGAGGCCAGCCTGAGCTCGTCGGTCACCGGCCGCGACCTGCCCGTCCTCAACAACCCCTGACCCCGGAGAGACGCCCGTGACCGAGCCGACGCTGCCGGCCCCCCGTGCGTACGCCGCGGCCGGCGTCGACATCGAGGCAGCGGACACGGCCGTCGACCTGATGAGGAGCTGGGTCGAGAAGACCGAACGGCCCGAGGTGATCGGCACGCTCGGAGGCTTCGCCGGCCTGTACGACGCCTCGGCGCTGGCCCGCTACCAGCGCCCCATCCTCGCGACCTCCACCGACGGCGCCGGCACCAAGGTGGCGATCGCCCAGGCCATGGACGTCCACGACACCATCGGCTTCGACCTGGTCGGCATGGTCGTCGACGACCTCGTCGTCTGTGGCGCCGAGCCGCTCTTCATGACCGACTACATCGCCTGCGGCCGTGTCTTTCCCGAACGCATCGCGGCGATCGTCAAGGGCATCGCCGAGGCGTGCGTCGAGGCCGGTTGCGTCCTCATAGGGGGCGAGACGGCAGAGCACCCCGGCCTGATGGAACCCGACGCGTACGACGTCGCGGGCGCCGCCACGGGCGTTGTCGAGGCGGCGAACCTGCTCGGCCCGGGACGCGTCCGGCCCGGGGACGTCGTCGTGGCGATGGCCTCGAGCGGTCTGCACTCCAACGGCTACTCCCTGGTCCGGCACGTCCTGCTCCAGGAGGCCGGCTGGACGCTCGACCGCGACGTGAGCGAGCTCGGCCGGACCCTCGGCGAGGAGCTGCTCGAGCCGACCCGGATCTACGCCCAGGCCTGCCTGGCCCTCGCCGACGCGACGGGCGTCCACGCGATGGCGCACGTCACCGGCGGGGGGCTGGCCGCCAACCTCTCGCGGGTCCTCCCCGAGGAGGTCTCGGTGACGATCGACCGCTCGACCTGGACGCCGGCACCGGTCTTCGACGTCGTACGCCGCGTGGGCGGTCTGTCCGAAGACGACCTCGAGTCCACCCTGAACTGCGGCGTCGGCATGGTGGCTCTCCTCCCGGCGGACGACGTCGATCGGGCCGTCCAGACCCTGGCCGGCCACGGGGTGTCGGCGTGGGCCGCGGGCGAGGTGACCCTCGACGACGGGCACGGTGGCCAGGCCCTGATGGCCGGTCAGCACCCCGGTTGGTAGCCCGGTCGGACACGTCTGGGCTACGTTCGGGCGTGTTTCTGCCATGCGGTGTGCGGGAACAGCCACTCATTGGGTAGCGTTGGCACCACGACAGATGACCGAACAGACCGGTACGCCTCGGTGAGTTCTCCCGTGGCCCCGGCCCAGCGTGCGAGGGGGTCGACCCTATGGGGCGCGGCCGAGCAAAGGCCAAGCAGACGAAGGTCGCCCGCGACCTGAAGTACCGCACCCACGAGACGGACTTCGGGGCGCTGGCACGCGAGCTGCACGGCGACAGTGACACGGACGAGTCGACCGAGGACGACGAGGACACGGGCGGCACCGACGAGTTCGACGAGTGGTCGGACTACGCCGAGCCGTCACGCGACTGATTCACTCCCGGTCCACCCCTGACCTCTCGGTCAGCGTTCCGGCACGCTCTCACCTGGATTGCCGAACCAGCGCACGTACGCCGAAATGACAGTCAGCGTCCCGGCAGGTAGACACCGCGCAGGCGCCCGACGTCACGCATCCGCCGCTCGGCAAGCCTCTCGGCAGCGTCTTCGGGCGTGATGGAGTCGGCCTCGGCCAGCGTGAACACCGCCCGCGTCGTCTCGAAGATCCCGCTGGCCCGCTGCTCGGCGCGCTCGAAGCTGAAGCCCTCGAGCTCGTCCGCGACCTGGATGACGCCGCCGGAGTTCACGCAGAAGTCGGGCGCATACAGGATTCCGCGATCGGCCAGGGCCTTCTCGATGCCGGGGTGCTCGAGCTGGTTGTTCGCGCCGCCGCACACGATCTTCGCGGTGAGCACGTCGACGACCTCGTCGCTCAGAGCACCACCCAGCGCGCACGGCGCGTAGACATCGATCTCGGCACGCACCAGCGCGTCGGTGTCCGCGACGGCGGTCGCGCCGTACTCGGTCACCATCGCCTGGACAGCGGCCGGGTTGACGTCGGTGACCACGACCCGCGCCCCGTCGTCGACGAGGTGCTTGACCAGGTGGTGCCCGACCTTGCCGACTCCCGCGACGCCGACCGTGCGACCGGACAGGGTCGGCGCACCCCACACCGCCTCCGCGCTCGCCCGCATGCCCTGGAAGACGCCGTACGCCGTCAGCACCGACGAGTCGCCCGCCCCGCCGTGTGTGACCGTCCGGCCGGTGACGAAGCTGCACTCGCCCGCGATCACGTCCATGTCGGAGCAGTACGTGCCGACGTCGCACGCGGTGATGTAGCGGCCGTTCAGTGACTGCACGAAGCGACCGTAGGCACGGAGCAGGGTCTCGGTCTTGTCCCTCGTCGGGTCGCCGATGATCACGGCCTTGCCGCCGCCGAGGTCGAGGCCGGCCAGCGCGTTCTTGTAGGACATCCCGCGCGAGAGGTTCAGGACGTCGCGGACCGCGTCCGCGGTTGACGCGTAGGGGTAGAAGCGGGTGCCGCCGAGACCGGGTCCGAGTGCGGTCGAATGGATCGCGATGATCGCCTTGAGCCCGCTGGCCGGGTCGTTGCAGAACACGACCTGCTCGTGCTCGGCGCCGAGTTCGAACACGTCGACGACGTCGACTCCCGCGATGGAGTCGTCTGGCGCGGCCGTCGCACCTGGTACGGAGGGGTCGGCAGACATGGGTCCTCTTTCGGTTGCGCCACGCGGGTGAGTGGCGAAGCTGCGGGCCACGAGGGGTGGTGTGACCCTCCTCGCACGATAGTGCGGCCCCGGCGTACGCCGGGAATCGGGCTCAGCGGAGCTGCTGCGTCGCCACCAGGGCGCCACCGAAGCACGCCAGGAACACCGCCAGGCACACCAGAGCGAACAGGAGACGTGAACCTGCGGGCACCTCACCCCCGGTCGCCACCCGCCCCTGGCCGGGGGGGCTGACCAGGAGCGTGTGCGCCCGCTCCGGTGCCGTCGCCTGGAAGGCGTCGACGAACGACCGCACGTCGGGCCAGCGCTCCTCGCGGTCCGGCGCCAACCCGCGGAGCACCACCTCGTCGACTCCGGGAGGGAGCTCGGCCAGCTCGGACGGCGCTACCGGCGGCTCGAGGTCTGCCAGCTCCGCGATCGTGCCGGTGTGCGCCACCTTCCCGGTGAGCAGCTGGTAGCTCACGGCCGCCAGCGCGTACACATCCGCGCGCTCGTCGACCCCGCCGCCCATCGCCTGTTCCGGCGCCATGTACGCCGGCGTCCCGACCACGTGGGTCAGGCCGCTGGCATGCAGCATCGCCTTCGCGACCCCGAGGTCGGCGACCATCACCCGGGTGCCCGGCCCGTCCGTGCGCAGCAGCAGGTTGGCCGGCTTGATGTCGCGGTGGATGGACCCCTGCGCGTGCAGCACGGAGAGCCCGGCCCCGGCCTGGGTCACCACGGACAGCGTCCGGGCCAGTGAGATCGACCCCTTCCGCTCGATCAGGTTCGACACCGTGCCCCGGTCGGCGTACGACATCACGAAGTACGGCGTGCCCTCGACCTCGCCGACGTCGTACACGCGCACGACGTAGTCGGAGTCCGCGCGCCGCAGGATGCGGGCCTCTTGGAGGAAGCGGTCGCGGATGTCGAGGCGCTGCGCCCAGTTGTCCGCGAGCGCCTTTACGGCGACGTCGGACTGGAGCTCGTCGTCGCGGTAGAGCCACACCGAGGCGAATCCGCCGACCCCGAGTCGCTCCACCTGGGTGAGACGTCCGAGTCGAGCAGGCAGAGACACGCTCGGTAGTGTGCCTGATCAGCCGCACGAACTCGGAGGGCGCACAGGTGACCGAAGCTCAGGACAACCTCGACGCGCTCGCGGCCCGGGCCGCGAACGGCGACCAGGAAGCCCTGCACGAGCTCCTGGCCGAGATCCAGCCCCGCGTTCGCCGGATCTGCGGACGGATGCTGCTGTACCCCGAGGACGCCGAGGAGGCAGCGCAGGACGCCCTGCTCCTGGTCTCGACCAGGATCCACACCTTCGCGGGCCGCAGCCGGTTCACCACCTGGCTGCACGTGGTCGCGTCGAACAGCGCGCGGTCGACGTACCGGACGCTGAAGCGGCGCTCCGCGGAGCTGCCGACGGACGAGCTCCCGACGGCTGCGGACCCACGCACCACGAGTGTGATCGCGGGCAGCAGGCTCGACTTCCTCGAGGCCCTGGAGGTCCTCGGCGTCGACCACCCGGCCCTCGTGGAGCCGTTGCTGCTGCGCGACGTCCAGGAGCTGGAGTACTCCGACATCGCCGACCTGCTCGACATCCCGGTGGGGACGGTGAAGTCGCGCATCCACTCGGCACGCCAGATCGTGCAACCGCTGCTGGTCGCGCGGTAGGGATCAGCAGCGGCGGCCGGGTCGATGGTGCCCGGCGCACTCAGCGGAGAGCAGCGACGTAGCGCGACGCCCGGCGGGCGTCGTGCATCCGGCTCTCCCATGTGATCCCGACGACCAGGAGCAGGGCGCCGGAGACGCCGATGGTCAGCCAGGTCGGCACCTGGGCGGCGTACGGCGCGAGTTGGCGGAGCACCAGCAGCCCGCCGATGGTGGTGCCGACGACCAGCGGAGCGCTCCATCGGAGCGCGGCGCCGGCCATGGCCATGGCCAGACAGCCGGCGCCGAGGAGGAGGGCCCGCACGGAGTAGGGGTCGTCGAGCATCGCCAGGAGTGAGGGCAGGGTCGCCAGGGTGAGGCCGGGCGTCAGGACGGTCAGCGTCGCAGACCGGTCGTCTCGCTTCAGCCGCCAGGAGCCGACCGCGATCAGCGCGAGCGCCGACGGGAGGGTGTACGCCTCGGGAACGTGTACGCCGAGGTCGATCAGGCGCACCCACGTTGCGGCGGCCAGGAGCAGTCCACCGGGCCATGCGAGCAGCCGGCGGCTCGGGTTGACGATCGAGGACGCCGTGACCAGGACGCCGGCAACCGTGAGGTGTACGGCCAGGGCGACAGCCGGGTCACTGGCGAGCAGGACGGACGCCGCCGAGACCGCCGTGCCGGCGAGCGCCGACGACGCCTCGAGCTCGAGCTGGGGCCGCCAGATCGCCAGCCCACCCAGCACGAGGAGCACCGGGATCGCCCGCAGCTGTCCGTCCACCCCGAGCGCGTTGCCACCGGCCCAGACGAGCCCGGCGAACGCGATGGGGAAGCACAGGGCGGCACCGGCGCCGGTCGAGTCGGCGCGGGCCATCAGGTATCCGGCCATGGCGCAGGCGACAAGGAGCACTCCGGTGACCATCAGGTCGCTGGGCAGCGCGAGCAGCGCGGCGCCCGTGGTGACGGTCAGTACGACGAGCCGGGTGAGGTCGGCCGCCGAACCGTTCAGGCGCTCCGCGACGACGAAGCCGCCCACCGCCCCCACCAGGAGAACGCCGACGATCGCGGCGAGCGGAACGTCGAAGAGCGGCAGGGTGAGGACGGCGCCGAGCACGAGGGCGCAGCCGTTCGCGGTCGCCCAAGTGCGCCGCCGTACCGGCGCCACGAGATGACCGACGGCGCAACCGGCCGCGGCGATCGTGAGCAGGGTCGGGAGCAGGAGCAGCGGGGAGACCTCGGTGGCCACCGAAGCGACGTGTACGCCGAACGGCTGGCTGAACGGTTCGCCGACCGTGAGCACCGCGCGACCGGCTTCGATCGCCAGCTCGGCTGCCGCGAGGGTCGGGACGATGAGCGTGCCGCCGAGCGGCAGCAGCGCGGCCGGACGGAGCCGGCGGGGGGCCACCATCAGGACGCCGACCCAGACAGCGGACGCCGCGAGCACTGCCCACGTCATCGGGGTCTGCGCGTTGTCGAGGACGGGGAACAGCACACCGTAGGTGCCGACCAGTCCGGCGAGGGCGTAACCACTGAGCTCGACGCGACGTACACCGGTGACGCGGCCGGCCGCGGCGGCGGACACGGTGGCGGCCAGGATCGGCCAGAATTCCAGGTCACCGACGTAGTGAGCGAAGGTGATGGGGCTGTCTGCCATGTCGTAGCCGGCCGTCACGACGTACAGCCAGGCGAGCGCGCCAGTAGCGATCGAGGTGACTTGGAGCGGGGCGCTCGGCAGCATGGTGCCGATGCGGCCGAGTCCGAGCAGGACGACGAGGGCGATGACCGTGGGTAGCGGCGACTGAGTGTGCCATTGCGCGCCGGCCGCGGCCACGAGGACGGCGACCGGAGCGATGAGGGCGGGTGCGATCATCGGCCGCGAGGCCGATAGGACCAGCAGCCCGAGGGCGCCGGTTGCGACGACCGAACCGGTGATCAGGGCCAGCTGCGCGTCGTCGATCGTGCCGAGCCAGCCGGCATGGCGCCCGCCGACGACGTCGATCGCCAAGAGTCCGAGCCCGATGACCGACAGTGCCTCCGCGGCCATGCGAAGGCCGCGTCGCAGCAGAGCGACAGACAGTCCGAGGGAGGCACCGGTCAGAGCGACCAGGACGACTGTGCGGCCACCCACGCCGAGCCAGCTCCACGCGACGGCCAGGAACGTCACGGCCGCGACCAGTAGGCACAACGCACCGAGCGACAGCAGGATCCGAGGGACGGACAGCCCGCTGACTCGCGGTGACCGGGTCTGGGCGACGGGGCGCACGGGCGCCGGGTAGCGCTCGACGCCCTCGAGCCGGGTGCCGCCGGTCGGCGTCGGCGTGGCGGCAACCGGTGTGGGTTGCATCTGCTCGCGCAGCGCACCCAGGAGCTGGTCGGCCTCCTGAAGCGTCCGGAACAAAGAGACCGCGGTCTCACCGGTGAGCGGCAGCAGACACACCCGGCAGGCCTGCGGATCGTGAGGCAGCACGGCGCGGCAGTCAGGGCAGCGCGTGGGGTCGGCGTACGTCGTCATGAGGTCTAGTGCCTCATGTACGCAGGTATCGGTACCTAGGGTCGGGACGCTCAGGAGGCCTGAGTACCGATGCTCAGATCAGCATGGTGAGGACGGCGGCGGCGAGCGTGAGTGCGTAGAGGACGAGGGCTTGGCGTTGGGTGAGGCGCACGGGAACTCCCGAGAGGCGTTGGCGGGCGCCGCGTCAGCGGCGGTCGCACGCTACCGGGACGGGAGTCGGCCGGGTAGCCACAGGTTCGTGCAACGGCAGGTTCTTGCAGGAGATGGCGATCGCATCGTGAGGATGCTCGGGGCGCGCTGGTGGCCAGGGGCGGGGTCGAACCGCCGACCTTCCGATTTTCAGTCGGATGCTCGTACCAACTGAGCTACCTGGCCGGGTGCACCCCGCGGGGCGAAGCGCGTGCACACGATACCGGAGGGGTCTGCCACCCCTGAAACGGGCGCGGCAACCGAACCGCTCTCGCGTCACCGGTCACCAGCGTCGATGTCGTCGGGGAGCGCGGTGGCCGGGATCCACGGCAGGCCGAGGTGGGCCGTGCCCAGGAGCCCGTCCGTCGAGCGACACCGGGCGAGGAGGTCTCCCCGCGAGCGCGTGGCACGCTCGTGGTCGTCGTCGTAGACGTAACGGCACGCGGGATCCAGGAGCTGAACCGCGTGCAGGACGACGTCGCCGGCGAGGACGGCGGCGCCCATGCTGCCCTGGACGAGCACGCTCTGGTGGCCCGGGGTGTGTCCCGGCGTCGGGAGGATCCGGACGGCCGGCTCTCCGCCGGTCGCCGGCACCAGCACGAGCTCGCCGTGACACGGCCGCAGCTGAGCCGATGTTCGCAACGGGTCGATGAGCGCTGATCGGAGCGGGCTGCCGCCCGCCTCCACCACGGCGAGATCGTCGGCGGGGACGAGGTACTCGGCGTTCGGGAATGCGGGCCGTCCTGCTCCGTCGACGCTTCCGGCCGTGTGGTCGCCGTGCAGGTGCGTGAGCACGACGTGCGTCACGTCGCCGGACGCGATGCCCGTCGCCGAGAGGCGCTCGGTGAGGTGCGGGCCGAGCGGCGCCCAGGAGCTCCGGGCAGCCGTGTCCGAGGCGGCTCCCGTGTCGACCAGGATGACGTGACCGCCGATCTCGACGACGTACGCACGGAAAGCGAGCCACCACCTGTCGGCGTCCTGGCCGGGGCTGGGATCGAGCCGAGCGGCGCCGGCGAGCGCCACCTCGGTGGCGTCCGGGAATGCCTCGCGCAGGGGCAGAAAGAACGGGCCCTCGGAGTCGAGCAGCGCGGTGACGCGCGCGTCACCGATGGCCACCGTCGAGGCAACCGGCTGACCCATCGGTCTCGCCTCCTTCCGTGACGACGCTATCCGGGCCCGGTCGGATCGCACCTGCGGTGGGACGGACTACCGTGGGTGCATGGCCGAGGACGTCGACATCCGTCACCACATCAACGAGCTGGTGGGCACCGAGCGTGCGCTGCGGGAGCAGCTCGCAGCCGGGGAGATCTCGACGGACGAGGAGCACGAACGGCTCCGACGGGTCGAGACCGAGCTCGACCAGTGTTGGGACCTGCTCCGTCAGCGGCAGGCGCTCCGCGACTCCGGCGGCGACCCGAGCCAGGCCGCCGCACGCTCGGAGAGCACCGTCGAGGGCTACCTGGGCTGAGCCCGTCCCTGGCCCTGGCCCTGTCGCTGCGGGTCGACGGCGAGTCTGTGGCCGCCACCGGGCCGCCGTATGCTGTCCGCGCCCGGAGCCTCCGGGCCATCACCAGCCCCCATCGTCTAGTGGCCTAGGACGTCGCCCTTTCACGGCGGTAGCACGGGTTCGAATCCCGTTGGGGGTACCAGGCTCGAACGCCCCGAGGGCGGGCAACGCAAGTACGACGAGCGTCACCCGACGATTGGGAGGCGATCGGGGCGATGGGTTAGAGTTCCATCCGCTCTGGTGCACCGCATCGAGCACACCAGGCCCCGTAGCGCAGTTGGTTAGCGCGCCGCCCTGTCACGGCGGAGGCCGCGGGTTCGAGTCCCGTCGGGGTCGCTCTTCATTCGGCGCGCAGACGCCCTGGTCCGCACGGACCAGGGCGTTCGCCATTCCTCGCTACGCTCCGCGCATGGAGCTGGATCGGGAGGCCTTCGAGGCCCTCGTCGAGCGGGCCCTGGACGAGATCCCCGACGAGATCGCGGGGCTTGTCGACAACGTCGTCGTCCTGGTCGAGGACGAGCCGCCGGCGGACGATCCCGACCTGCTGGGCGTGTACGACGGGGTGTCGCTGACCGAGCGCGGCACCGACCACACCGGCCTGCCGGACCGGATCACGATCTTCCGGCGCCCGCTGCTGGAGATGTGCGCCGACGATGACGAGCTGGTGCGCGAGGTGCGAATCACGGTGGTGCACGAAATCGCCCATCACTTCGGGATCGACGACGCCCGGCTCCACGAGCTGGGCTACGGCTGAGCGCGGGACAGCGTTGCCGCGTGGCTGGTCGGCCACGGCTTCGGGTCGTCGCCTTTGCCCTGACGGACGAACTCGCCGAACAACCACGACTGGAACTCCACCTGCTCGGCGCTGCGCGCCAGCGTGAGCAGCCGCTCATTGCGGCAGAAGGCGTCGGCGAGGTCGTAGAGCTCCAGCATCCGGCTGAAGCGGTCGGCCGCATCGAGCGGCGCCATCACGTCGATGTCGGCGGTGCTGCGTCCGGCCTGGATCGCGTCGACCAGGGCGTCGCCGCCGAACTGGAACCGGAAGTCGTGGGCCAGCGCCGAGAAGTACGCCGAGAGGTCGGACGCGACGGGGTAGGTGTCGTGGTGGGCGACCGCCAGCAGCCGCAGCTCACGGCGTAGCTCGGCTCCGTGCGCGAGGGTGCCCTGCATCAGGTCGACCGGTACCTCGAGCAAGTGGACGGTGATGGTCTCCTCACGTGCGAACGACGGCTCCTCGGGTTCGTCGTCCCAGCCGAGCACGACGCCCGGCGTGGGATCTTCTGGCGCAGACGCCGACGGCACGAACCAGACGAGCTTGCCGTCGCCGTCACGCTCGGCGCCCCACGCCTCGCAGAAGCTGGCCACGATCGCGAGGCCGCGCCCGAACGTGGGGAGGTCGTCGATGAGCTCCGGGAGCGGGTCGTCGGAGGTCAACGCGGGCGGCTCGGGTGAGGCGTCGCGCACCTCGACGCGCGGGTGGTCGCGCGTGCCGCGCAACCGTATGGTCACCGGACCTTTGCCGTGCAGGATCGCGTTGGTGACCACTTCTGACATGGCGAGCTCGGCGTTGTCACGCAGGTCGCCGCGGCCGATCTCCACGCACACGTCCGCGACCCAACGGCGCGCTTGAGCGGCGCCCCGGGGTCCGGGTGCGAGCGGCTCCGCCGGACGGTTCAGCGGCACGGTCTCTCCACGTAGTCAGGCGCGCGGGCCGCGCCAGTCCCTGCTCGTGTGCCCGGTGGAAAGACGCCTGAAACCTCATCTCGCACTTCAGTTTCACGCCCCCCACGAGTGTGAGCAACGAGACGGTCCCCCCGATTGTGGCATGAGCGAGCCCTTGGAGGATCGTGGATACATGGAGAAGGCGCTTCGGGCGGGTCGTCACCAAGTCGTCGTGATCGGGTCCGGATTCGGTGGTTTGTTCGGCACGAAGGCGCTCAAGCGGGCCGATGTGGACGTCACCGTGATCGCCCGAACCGGCCACCACCTGTTCCAGCCGCTGCTCTACCAGGTGGCGACCGGCATCCTCAGCGAAGGCGAGATCGCCCCGTCGACCCGCGAGGTGCTGGCCCGGCAGCACAACGCCCGGGTCCTCCTGGGCGAGGTCACCGAGATCGACCTGGCCGCGCGGACCGTGACCTCCCAGGTGCTCGGACGGGTGACCGTGACGCCGTACGACTCCTTGCTCGTCGCGGCCGGGTCCGGGCAGTCGTACTTCGGCAACGACGGAGTTCGCCGAGTTCGCACCCGGCATGAAGAGCGTCGACGACGCGCTCGAGCTGCGCGGCCGGATCTTCGGGGCCTTCGAGCTCGCCGAGCTGGGCGCCTCGCGCGGCGAGGAAGTCGACCGCCTGCTCACCTTCGTGGTCGTCGGTGCCGGGCCGACCGGCGTCGAGATGGCCGGCCAGATCGCCGAGCTCGCCCACCGCACGCTCAAACGCGACTTCCGGGCCATCAACACCAAGCGGGTCCGGATCGTCCTCGTCGATGCCGCCGGTCAGGTGCTGCCGCCGTTCGGTGCCACGCTCGGCGCCAAGACCAAGGTCCAGCTCGAGAAGCTGGGAGTCGAGGTGCTGCTCGGCGCGATGGTCACCGACCTCGACGAGGGTGGCATCGTGGTGCAGTACAAGGACGGCCGCACCGAGGGGATCGCGGCAGCGACCAAGATCTGGGCGGCCGGCGTGCAGGCGTCGTCGTTGACCAAGACCTTGTCCGAGCAGACCGGTGCTCCCCTCGACCACGCCGGCCGGATCCGAGTGAACCCCGATCTGACGCTGCCTGGCTATCCCGAGGTGTTCATCGTGGGCGACATGATCGACCTCGACCACCTGCCGGGCGTCGCACAGGTCGCGATCCAGGGCGCCAAGTACGCCGCCACCGAGATCAAGCGACGGCTCGCCGGCAAGCCCCCGCAGAAGCCCTTCCACTACTTCGACAAGGGTTCGATGGCCACGATCAGCCGGTTCCGGGCGGTCGCCTTGATCGGGAAGTTCCGGCTGACCGGCTTCATCGCCTGGCTGCTGTGGCTCGGCGTCCACCTGCTGTACCTGACCGGCTTCAAGAACCGTGTGTCCGCGCTCGGCCACTGGACGGTCTCCTTCATCGGTCGCGGTCGGTCCGAGCGGACGGCGACCGAGCAGCAGATCTTCGGGCGCCAGGCGCTCACTCGCCTCGAGGGAGGTGCTGCGGGGCTTGTGTCCAACACCGACGCGTTCGACGGCCCCGATCCCTCGGTCGCGGCGAAGCGGCGACAGCAGCTGGAGGAGCAGGCGCTGGCCGAGATCCGCCTGACCGACTCCGGCGAGCGCGGGCAGCCGACGCGCTAGTCAGCCCACGTTCTCCAGGACGATCGCGAGTCCCTGGCCGACGCCGATGCAGATGGCGGCCACGCCCCACCGCGCCCGGCGCTCGACCAGCACTTTCGCGAGCGTGCTCACGACCCGCGCCCCCGAAGCGCCGAGGGGATGCCCGATCGCGATGGCGCCTCCTCGCGTGTTCACGATCTCCGGGTCGACTTTCCAGGCGTCCAGGCAGGCCAGCGACTGGACCGCGAACGCCTCGTTGAGCTCCACCGCACCGACGTCGGACCAGCCGATCCCGGCCGCCGACAGTGCCCGGTCGGCCGCCTCGACCGGCGCGATGCCGAATCGCTGAGGCTCGAGCGCGGCGGCTCCACGACCGGCGATTCGGGCGAGCGGCCCGGCGCCGAGAGCCGAGTCCTCGGATGCGATCAGCAGGGCCGCCGCACCGTCGTTGAGCGGTGAGGCGTTACCGGCCGTGATCGTCCCGGCCGGACGGAACGCCGGCTTGAGTCCGGCCAAGGTCTCCACACTGGCGTTCGCTCGGACGCCTTCGTCGCGCTCCAGCCCGTCCACCGGCAGCACGAGGTCGTCGTAGAAGCCGTCGGCCCAGGCCTGCGCCGCGCGCTGGTGTGAGGTGACGGCGAACTCGTCCTGACGGTCCCGGCCGATGCCGAGCTCGTCGGCGAGCTGCTCGTTGCACTCGCCCAGTGACGCCGTGAACTCCTCGGGCATCCGTGGGTTGACGAGGCGCCAGCCGAGCGTGGTCGACACCAGCGTCTCGTGGCCGGTGGGGAACGGCTTGGCGGGCTTGGGCAGGACCCATGGTGCGCGCGTCATCGACTCGACACCGCCGGCGATCACGACCGAGGCGTCACCGGCCTCCACCAGGCGAGAGGCGTCCATGGCCGCCTGGAGGCTGCTGCCGCAGAGCCGGTTCACGGTGACCCCCGGCACAGAGACGGGGAGACCGGCCAGCAGAACCGCCATCCGGCCGACGTTGCGGTTGTCCTCGCCGGCGCCGTTCGCACAGCCCAGGATCACGTCGTCGACATCGGCCGGGTCGAGCCCCGGCGCACGCGCGACGATCTCGCGCACAACAGCCGCGGCAAGGTCGTCGGGTCGGCTGCCGGCCAGCGCCCCGGCGTACCGCCCGAACGGCGTGCGGACACCGGCGTAGAGGAACGCATCACCCATGTAGGCCCTGTGGGACTCGAACCCACAACCCATGGATTAAAAGTCCACTGCTCTGCCAATTGAGCTAAGGGCCCCGGTCCGTCCTCATCCTTCCAGACCTGCCGCTGGGCGGGCCCGGGCGGCCGTCCTGTCCGACCCGTCTACGCCTGCACGAACCTGGTCGAGCGGACGAGGTCGGTGGTGGGGGTTCCCCTGGCCCATCGGGTTGGTAGGGTCAGCACCGCAGCAGATGCATTTTCCAGCAGGTTTGCGCCAGCGGAGTTTGTGATCCAACGGCGTTCTCTTCGTGGGTGCCACCCATGCAAGTCGGAGCGACGTGTCACCGCATCTGGTGCAGGGCCGTCGCAGTGACGGCCCGTCGTTCCGAATAACAGGAGTAACGAGCACATGGCTCAAGGCACCGTGAAGTGGTTCAACGCCGAGAAGGGTTTCGGCTTCATCGCGCAGGAGGACGGCGGCGACGACGTCTTCGTGCACTACTCGGCCATTCAGTCCCAGGGCTACAAGTCCCTGGACGAGAATCAGAAGGTCGAGTTCGACGTCACGCAGGGCCCGAAGGGCCCGCAGGCGGAGAACGTCCGCCCGCTCTGACCGAGCGGATGCCGGGCGTTCCGCCCGGTGAACATCGGACACTGGACCCCACCAACTTGGTGGGGTCCTTTCCGTTTGTCGTCCGTACCGGCTATTTTCGAGTTTGGGGACACTCGGGGCGGGGAACCCTGATGATCTGACCCGTGGCCACAGCCCCGATGCCCGATGGTTCGCAAGGAGTGCCGTTCGTGCCCGACCAGTTCGACGTGTCGCTGGAAGACAGCGACCTCTTGGGCGAAGTCGAGCTGCACGACGAATCTCATCATCGCCGCGAGCGAGACCGACGAGCACCTCACCGACGCCGAGATCGACGAGATCCTGGGCGTCGCCCCGGCTCCGCCCGCCTGATCACGCCAGGTCGTCGCACGCCGGCCGGCATACGACTGCCTCGTCAGCAGGTCGCGAAGAGCACCGGCCCGGTGCTGAGGTCCGAGAGCACGGATGCGTCGGGCCGTGGCGCCAGCTGCATCACCACGAGCGAGCCGTGCGCGGTCACCGAGGTCACCCGGAACCGGTCGTCGAAGCTCCCGCCCTGGCCCGGCGCGGGCCCGCGCGCGAGTGTGGCCCGGGTGTCGGCGTTGGTCCGCGCGACGTCGTCGTCGGCGAACTCGAAGGCCACCCGGACGCTCCCGTCCGGCTCGTCCGACATCGCGAACGCCGAGTACGGGTTCGCCTCGCCGGCCGAGGCGAGCAGCTGCTGGGCTTGGGCCCGGTCGGCCGCACCGGCGTGTGCCATGGCCAGAGCGCCGCAGGCGTAGCCGCCGGTGTAGACCGCCGACGACAGCGGTTCCCCAGCGTCATCGACCACGGCGTCCAGGCCGGTGACCGTCGCGCCGTGCCCGCGTACGGCGTCCATGGCGACGGTGAGGAACGCTGCCGAGTCGGAGGCGAGCACCAGCGAGTCGTCGCGGTCGAGCGCGACGTACTGGAGCTCGCCGGTCAGCGAGGTCGAGATCGAGGCGACGAGGTCCTCGCCTCCCTGCCACACGCCGTCATCGTCTGACGGCGCCCCGTATCCGAGCTCTCGGAGGTGGTTGGCGACGTCGTCGAGATCGACCGTCGACGGCAGGTGCAGCATCACCACGGCACCCTGGCCGGACTGGCTGAAGAGCTCCCAGTCGGCACTCGCCGGGGAGAACCCGAACCGCTCCTGCAGCACCTCCGCGGAGGTGACCAGAGCGGACGTGGAGCTGAGGTCGTCGTCGTACGCCGCGTCGAGGAACCGCCGGAGCTCGGCGGCCGAGGACCGTTCGGAGAGGTGGACGCCCTCGTGCTCGCGAACTGCCGCCCAGTCGGTCCAGGACAGCCTCTGTGCGCCACCGGGCGCATGGTCGACCGCCCACGAGAACGACGTCTTGTCACCACCGCGCCACCACACGTACACGCCGGTGACGGCGACCAGAACAACGACCACGGCGACGACGATCCAGGGTCGACTCGGCACCTGCGCTCCGTTCGTCGGCCGGCCCTGCATACCCTAGCCACATGCCTCCGACGTCGAGGCCCGGTGAGGTCCGGGCCGCCGGTGCTGTCGTGCTTCGCCAGGGGCAGGTGCTGCTCGTGCACCGGCCGGCTTACGACGACTGGTCCTTCCCCAAGGGGAAGCTCGATCCGGGCGAGGTCGCCCCGGTGGCAGCCGTACGGGAGGTGGGGGAGGAGACCGGGGTCCGGGCCCGGCTAGGGGTGCCGCTCGCCAGCCAGTGGTACCCGACTGCTCGGGGGACCAAAGTGGTCGACTACTGGGTCGGCCGCGTCGTAGGTGACTCCGACGTGTCGGGCTACCTGGTGAATGCCGAGATCGACGAGGTCGATTGGGTGCCGGTCGAGAAGGCCGACAAGCGACTCAGCTACACGCGCGACCGGACCACCCTCCGGGAAGCCCTGACCACCGGTAAGAAGACCCGGGCACTCGTATTGCTGAGGCACGGCAAGGCCAGGTCGCGGAAGGCCTGGCGCAAGGACGACCGGAAGCGGCCGCTGCTCGTCGCCGGCACTGCGCAGGCGCGGGCCGCGGTGCCGCTGCTCGCGGCGTACGGCGTGACCCGGATCGTGACCTCAACGAGCACGCGCTGCGCCGAGACCGTGACGCCGTACGCCGAGAACACGGGCTGGCCGATCACGCGCACCGATGGCCTGTCCGAGGAGGACGCCAGCGACGCGTCGGTGCTGGCGATCATGGACGAGCTCCTCCATTCAGGGGAGGACGCGGTGCTGTGCACCCACCGTCCGGTACTGCCGTCGGTGTACGACGCGCTCGGCGTCCCGCCCGAGCACCAGGCGACCGGAGAGCTCGTCGTCGTGCACCACCGACAGGGTCGGGTGCGCGCCCTCGAGCGGCACCTCGGCTGATCGAGGCGCCCCAGTCGCCGTACGTCCTGTGTTCACGTGACCGTCGTCTCAGGAGGGCCCGGACGTCGCGATCTGGGCGCCCTGAGTTCACCCCTCGTTTACCCGCGCCGCCATGACCGTCCACCTCGCGTGCCTACCTTCCGAGGTGTCCGAGACGAACTGACTCAGGAGCCAACTGACGTGAACACCTTCTCCGTGCGCCGGGTGGCGCTCCCGGCCGTCGTGGTCCTCACGGTCGGCCTCACCCTGACCGCCTGCGGCAACAGCGACAGCAGCAGCACTAGCAGCAGTGGTGGTGGTGGCACTCTCAACGGCGGTGGATCGACGGCTCAGGCCGTGGCCCAGCAGACCTGGCGCGCCGACTACCAGAAGGCGAACAGCGGCACCACGATCAACTACGAGGAGGTCGGCTCAGGAACGGGCGTCGAGAACTTCACCAGCAAGGCCTACAGCTTCGCCGGTTCGGACGCGTTCCTGACCACCGATCAGCTCAGCCAGGCGAAGCAGACCTGCGGTGCCGATGCCATCGAGGTCCCGAACTACGTCAGCCCGCTGGCCGTCATCTACAACCTGAAGGGCGTCGACTCACTGAACCTCTCGGGTGAGACCGTCGCCAACATCTTCAACGGAACGATCACGACGTGGGACGACCCGGCGATCGCGAAGGACAACCCCGGCGCCACGTTGCCCAGCACCGCGATCACGACCGTGCACCGTTCGGACGACTCCGGCACGACGTTCAACTTCACCGACTATCTGTCCCAGGCCAGCAACGGCGCATGGACCGATCCAGCGAGTGTGACCTGGCCCAAGAGCGCGGGCGGGCAGGGTCTCGACGGAACGTCGGGCGTGGTCGGCGGCGTGACCGACACAGACGGCGCCATCGGCTACGCCGACGATAGCGCGGCCGGCGATCTCGGGGTGGCCAATATCCAGGTCGGCTCCACCTTCGCGCCTCCCTCCGCCGCAGGCGCCTCCAAGACTCTCGGGCTGTCGCCACTCGAGTCTGGACGTCCGGCCACGGACATGGCGACAAGGTCGATCGAACCTCCACGAAGAAGGGCGACCTATCCGCTTCTCCTGGTCTCCTATCTCATGGCCTGCCCGACTTACAGTGACGCCAGCACCGCCGATCTGGTCAAGGGATACTTGACCTATGTGCTCTCCAGCGACGGTCAGCAGTCCGCAGCAGCCGTGGCGAAGTCGGCCCCGTTGCCGGCGAACCTGTCCCAGAAGGCGACGGCGCTGATCTCCAAGATCTCCGCCAGCTGACCGATTGTCGGCGGGTAGGACGGCAGATCACCACCGTCCTACCCGCCACCCCGTCCCGTTCGCTAGGAGCCCCAGTGACCGCCACCGCCTCCCCGCAGCGGACCGGCCCGGACCTCCCCGACACGCCGCCAGGGTCCAGCCGGCGAGGTGATCGCACGTTCGCGGCCGTCGTCCGGCTCGCGGCATTCACGATCCTGGCCGCCCTCGTGGCGGTCTTCGTCTTCCTCGCGATCGAGGGCTGGTCGGGGTTCACCGACGTCCCCGCGACGTACGCGCCGTTCACGTCGTTCGTCACCTACATCACTCCGCTGGTGGTCAGCACGCTGTTGGCCTCGGCGATCGCCGTGATCGTGGCGGTGCCGTTCGCGATCGGGATCGCCCTGTTCATCTCTCACTACGCACCCCGACGGCTGTCGGCGGTGCTCGCCTACCTGGTCGACCTGCTCGCCGCGGTGCCGTCGGTGGTGTTCGGTCTGTGGGGCGGCCGCTACCTCGCGGGGTACCTGCAGCCGCTCCAGGTCTGGCTGCACGACCACTTCGGGTTCCTCCCGTTCTTCGGGCCCGGCCCCCCGACGCCGAACGGGCGGTCGCTGTTCACCGCCGGGATCGTGCTGGCCATCATGATCCTGCCGATCATCACCGCGATCACTCGTGAGGTGTTCGTGCAGACCCCGCGCCTGCACGAGGAGGCCGCGTTGGCGCTGGGCGCGACACGCTGGGAGATGGTGCGGTACGCCGTGTTCCCCCATGCCCGCTCCGGCATGGTGTCGGCCATCATGCTCGGGCTCGGCCGCGCGCTCGGCGAGACGATGGCCGTGGCGATGGTACTGGCGACCACGCCGGAGACGACCCTGAACGTGATCGGCGTGGCGAGCCCGCCGACGATCGCGGCGAACATCGCGCTGAACTACAAGGAGGCCACGCCGCAGAGGCAGTCGCTGCTGATCGCGACCGGCCTCGTGCTCTTCGTGGGGACGTTCCTGGTCAACTTCACCGCACGCTGGGTGGCCGGACGCAGCGAGCGGAGGATGGCACGATGAGCAGCCCGACGATGCAGATCGCCTCTCCCCGGCTGCCCCGGTGGGCGCCTGGTCTGGTGGGCGCGATGGCGGCGGCGCTGGCGGGCCTCCCCGCGATCCTCGCCGGATGGGGCGTGGTCGCGTGGCTCCTCGCGGCGCTCGCCGTCTTCCTGGTGGCCATGCCCCTGTGGTCGCGACTGGTCGAGGGTCGCCGTGCTGCGGTCGACCGGTTCGTCACCACGCTCGTGTGGGTGCTCCTTCGTCTTCGCCGCGTCGCCCTTGGTCTGGCTGCTCTGGGTGGTCATCGTCAACGGGCTGCCCGGCGATCAACGTGGACTTCCTGACCTCCTCGATGCTGAACGTGATCGGTGACGAGCAGGGCGGCATCTACCACGCCCTGATCGGCACGCTGCTGATCACGCTCGCGGCGGCCATCATCTCGGTCCCGATCGGCATCCTGACCGCGATCTACCTGGTCGAGTACGGCGACCACTCGCGGGCCGCGCGGCTGATCACGTTCCTCGTCGACGTGATGACCGGCATCCCGTCCATCGTCGCCGGACTGTTCGCGCTCGCGTTGTTCGTGCTGCTGTTCGGCCCGGCCTACCGCAGCGGCATCGGCGGCGCCGTCGCACTGAGCCTGCTGATGATCCCGACCGTGGTGCGTTCCTCGGAGGAGATGTTCCGGCTCGTGCCCGACGACCTGCGGGAGGCGTCGTACGCCCTCGGGGTGCCGAAGTGGCGCACGATCGTCAAGGTGGTACTGCCGACCTCGTTCGGTGGCGTCGTCACGGGCGTGGTGCTGGCCATCTCGCGGATCATCGGCGAGACCGCGCCGCTGCTGGTCGTCGCCGGCGCGACGGACGGAGTCAACACCAACCTGTTCGACGGGCGGATGACCACGCTGCCCGTCTTCATCTACTCGCAGTACGCGACGTCGACCCCGGTCGGCTACGAGCGTGCGTGGGGTGGAGCGCTCGTGCTGATCGCATTGGTGATGGTGCTGAATCTCATCGCCCGCATCATCGGTCGCGTCTTCGCGCCCGCCAAGGGACACTGACAGAGACGCCGAAGGGAAGGAATCATGGCCAAGAGCATCGACGTCTCCGACCTCAACATCTACTACGGGGATTTCCTCGCGGTGGAGGGGGTCACCATGACCGTCAAGTCCAAGTCCGTGACGGCGTTCATCGGCCCGTCGGGATGCGGCAAGTCGACCATGCTGCGCTCGCTGAACCGCATGCACGAGGTCATCCCCGGAGCCCGGGTGGAGGGCAAGATCGTCGTGGACGGGCAGTCGCTCTACGACCCGGGCATCGACCCGGTCGCCGTACGCCGGCAGATCGGCATGGTGTTCCAGCGACCCAACCCGTTCCCCACGATGTCGATCTACGACAACGTGCTGGCCGGCAACCGGCTGAATGCCAAGCGGATGAAGAAGTCCGAGGCCGACGTGATCGTCGAGAGGTCGCTCAAGCACGCCAACCTGTGGGAAGAGGTCAAGGACCGGCTGAACAAGCCGGGCATGGGTCTCTCCGGCGGCCAGCAGCAGCGGCTGTGCATCGCGCGCGCGATCGCCGTGGAGCCTGAGGTGCTGCTGATGGACGAGCCGTGCTCGGCCCTCGACCCGATCTCGACCTCGGCGATCGAGGACCTCATCCACGAGCTGAAGTCGGACTACACGATCGTGATCGTCACCCACAACATGCAGCAGGCCGCCCGCGTCTCCGACGACACAGGTTTCTTCAACTTGAAGGCCACCGGCCAGCCGGGACAGCTGGTGGAGTTCAACCCGACCAAGAAGATGTTCTCCACCCCCGACGAAGCCTCCACCGAGGCCTACATCTCCGGCCGCTTCGGCTGAACGGATCTCTCGAGACCTGGGTTGTGGTGACTGGGAAACCCGTCAGATGAGGAGAGGGTTGAGGACGACGTAGCAGGTGGCGGCGGCGAGGCCGGCCGCGGGGAAGGTGAGGACCCAGGCAGTGACGATCGAGCGGGCCATGCCCCAGCGGACGGCCGAGGCCCGACGTGTGGCGCCGGAGCCCATGATCGCCGAGGTGATCACGTGCGTGGTCGAGACCGGCGCCTGCCAGATGAACGCCGTGGCGTACAGCACCGAGGCGCCCACCGACTCCGCGGCGAACGCATGCGGGGGGTCGAGGTGGATGATCTTGCGGCCCAGGGTGCGCATGATGCGCCAGCCGCCGGAGTACGTGCCCAGCGAGATCGCGCCCGCGGAAGAGGCGATGACCCACAGCGGGAGGTCCTGGGTGTCGGGTGCGAGATATCCGCTGGTGATCAGCACCAGGAAGATCACGCCCATCGTCTTCTGGGCGTCCTGGAGACCATGCCCGAGCGCCATCGCGGAGGCCGAGACGGTCTGGGCAAGACGGAAGCCGCGGGTGACCCGCCCGGCGTTCCGCTTCCGGAAGAGCCACAGGATCGCCAGCATCACCACAAAGGCGAGCGCGAAGCCGACGAGGGGCGAGACGACCATCGGGATCACGACCTTGTCCACGATCGTCGCCCAGTGCACGGCCGTCCCGGCCGCGATGGCGGACCCGACCAGTCCGCCGATGAGGGCATGGGTCGACGACGACGGAAGCCCGAAGTACCAGGTGATCAGATTCCAGATGATCGCTCCCAACAGCCCCGCGAGGATGACGATGAGCCCTTCTCGTCCGCTCGGCGGGTCGATCACGTCGGAGACCGTGTGTGCGACCTTCTGACCGAGGAACGCCCCCACGAAGTTCATGACCGCGGCCAGGATCAGGGCCGACTCGCGGGGTGAGAGCGCGCGTCGACACCGACGTGGCAATCGCGTTGGCGGCATCGTGAAAGCCGTTGGTGTAGTCGAAGAACAAGGCAACGACCACGACCGTGATGACGATCGCGAGATCCATGTCGGTCGGCTCAGGTTTCCTTGACGGCGATCTGCTCCACGATGTTGGCGACCTTCTCGAAGGCGTCGATGGCGCCCTCGAGGGAGGTGATGATGTCCTTGAGCTTGAGGACCTCGATTGCCTTGAAGTCGCCGCTGAACAGCTTGGCGAGGGTACGCCGGTAGCTCTTGTCGCCACTGTTCTCGAGCCGGTTGATCTCGATCCAGTACTCGTCGAGGTCGGCCATCGCCCGCAGCTTCGGCATCGCCTCGGCCGTGATCTCGGCGCAGCGCTGGATGATCTCGACCTGGCTCACCACCTCGGCCGGGATGTTCACCACCTCATAGAGCAGGATCAGGTCGACGACCTCGTCCATGTCGTCCATGACGTCGTCGAGACCACTGGCGAGGGCGTAGATGTCCTCGCGATCGAACGGCGTCACGAAGCTGCTGTTGACCCGCCGCACGATGGCGTGGGTGTTCTCGTCGCAGACGTGCTCGGCCTCACGCATCTGCTTGGCGACCTGCTCGCGGTCGGAGCCCTCGGAGATCATCTCCGCGAGCAGCCCAGCGCCGGTCACGAGGTGCTGCGCCGAGGTGGAGAACAGATCGTAGAACGACGTATCGGTGGGACTCAGGCGCAACCGCACGACGTTCTCCTCGGGGAGTGGGCGACCGAACGGGCGACATGCTACGGGTGCGAGTGAGGACGTTCTAATCCGGCGGGCCGGAGTCGAACGACCAGAGCGAGACCGAGCGAGCTCGCTCGCGAGGTGGCCTGACCTTCAACCCGGACTCAGGTCACCACGCGGGGGCGTCGCTGCCGCTCGATCAGTACCTCCTGGAGGTGGTCCGTGCCGGCGTTCGGCGCCCAGTCGCCGTCCGGCCCGAGCTCCCAGGCGTACGTCGAGTCCGCGAACGCCAGATCGAGCAGGTCGGAGACCTGGGCGACGTTGTCCTCGCTCGGCAGGTGCACCAGCACCTCGACGCGACGGTCGAGGTTGCGATGCATGAGGTCGGCGGAGCCGATCCATACGCTGGGCTCGCCGCCGTTCTCGAACCAGTAGATCCGGCTGTGCTCCAGGAAGCGGCCCACGACCGAGCGCACCCGGATGTTCTCCGAGAGTCCCGGAACGCCCGGGCGGAGCGCGCAGATGCCCCGCACCACCATCTCGACGGAAACGCCGGCCTGGGACGCGAGGTAGAGCGCGTCGGTGGTGGCTTCGTCGACGAGGGAGTTGGCCTTGAAGCGGATGCCGGCCGGGCGACCGTTGCGGTGGTGGTCGATCTCGCGGTGGATGCGCTCGACCAGCCCGGTGCGCGCGGAGTCGGGAGCCACCAGAAGCCGGTCGTAGGTCGGGTTGCGGGAGTAGCCGCTGAGGTTGTTGAACAGGTGGGCCACGTCCTCACCGATCACCTCGTCGGTCGTGAGCAGCCCGATGTCCTCGTAGAGGCGCGCGGTCTTCGAGTTGTAGTTGCCCGTGCCGATGTGGGTGTAGCGACGGATGCCCTCGGGCTCGTCGCGCACCACCATGGCCAGCTTGCAGTGGGTCTTGAGCCCGACCAGGCCGTACACGACGTGACATCCCGACTGCTCCAGCTTGCGGGCCCAGCGGATGTTCGCCTCCTCGTCGAAGCGCGCCTTGATCTCGACGATCACCAGCACCTGCTTGCCGGCCTCGGCGGCGTCGATGAGCGCGTCGATGATCGGCGAGTCGCCCGACGTGCGGTAGAGCGTCTGCTTGATCGCGAGCACGTGCGGGTCGGCCGCCGCCTGCTCGAGGAACCGTTGCACCGACGTGGCGAACGAGTCGTACGGGTGGTGCAGGAGTACGTCGTACCGGCGCGTGGCCTTGAAGACGTCAACCGGCTTGGCCGTCTCGACCTCGGCCAGCTGCCGATGGGTGGTGGGGACGAAGGCGGGGTACTTGAGGTCCTCGCGGGGCAGGTCGGCGATGGAGTGGAGCCCGACCAGGTCGAGCAACCCGTCGACGCGGAACACCTCCTCCTGGGTGACGCCGAGCTCCTCGATCAGCAGTTCCAGCACCTGCGGCGCGATCGACTCCTCCACCTCGAGCCGTACCGGCGGTCCGAAGCGACGTCGTAGCAGCTCCTTCTCGAGCGCCTTGAGGAGGTTCTCGGCGTCGTCCTCCTCGACCTCGAGGTCCTCGTTGCGGGTGACCCGGAAGGTGTGGACCTCCAGCACCTCCATACCCGGGAAGAGCCGTTTCAGGTGCTCACCGATGACGTCCTCGAGAGGCACGAAGCGCTCGTTGCCCAGGGGCACGAAGCGGCTGAAGATCGGCGGAACCTTCACCCGCGCGAAGTGCTCCTTGTCGGTCTTGGGGTTACGGACGAGTACGGCGAGGTTGAGCGAGAGGCCGGAGATGTACGGGAACGGATGGGCCGGGTCGACCGCGAGCGGCGTGAGGACCGGGAAGACGCGGTCGCGGAACAGCCGCTTGCACTGCTTCTGCTCCTCGCGGTCCAGGTCGGCCCAGCGGACGAGCTCGATGCCCTCCTTCGTCAGCTGCGGCACCAGCTCCTCGCGGAAGAGGCGAGCATGCCTCTCCATCTGGTCGCGGGTCTCGGCCCAGATGCGCTCGAGGACCTCGCGCGGCATCAGTCCGGATGCGGCCCGCACGGCGACGTCCGCGGCGATGCGCCGCTTGAGGCCGGCCACGCGGACCATGAAGAACTCGTCGAGGTTGCTGGAGAAGATCGCTGCGAAGCGCACCCGCTCGAGCAGCGGGAGGCTCGGGTCCTCGGCCTGCCCGAGCACGCGACGGCTGTAGGCCAGCCAGGACAGCTCACGGTCGAGGAAGCGGTCGTCGTACGCCGTGACGGCAGCGAGGGCGTCCTCGTCGGGCAAGTAGGGAGGCTCGACGTCGAACGGCTCGTCGGCGGGAACGTCGGGTTCGCGCGACGGGTCGACGGAGGCGAGCTGGACCATGGGCATCAGTGTGGCACCGGCATGTGAACTGCGGGTGTCGGAACGGTCGACCTGCCCTAGGTTGTCCGGGTGCCTCCCGGCTCGACCCTCCTGGCCGCCGCGGACCAACGCGCGAAGGCGATCGCGCTACGAGCCGCGCTCGGCCTTCCGGAACGGGCGCAGCGGATGCTGGCCGGCCGACGCCTGACGATCGACGGGCAGACCCTCGCGGTCGACACCCAGCTGATGCTGCGGCTGGAGCGGGTGGTGCGGGAGCCGTCGACCGAGGACCTCCCGCTGGAGGAGGGCCGTCGGCTGTTGCTGAAGCACACGGTGATCTCAGGCAGGCGCCAGCCGATCGGGTCCGTGCACGAGATCCCCGTCGCCGGGCGTCCGGCCCGGCTGTACATACCGACCGCCGCGTCATCGCCGGGACCGTTGCTGGTGTTCTTCCACGGCGGCGGCTGGGTGTACGGCGACCTCGACAGCCACGACCCGCCCTGCCGGTTCCTGGCCGAGCGCAGCGGCGTGCGGGTGCTGTCGGTCGCGTACCGGCTCGCCCCGGAGCACCCGTTCCCCGCCGGCTGCGACGACGCCGTCGCGGCGTACCGGTGGGTGGTCGAGAACACCGCATCTCTCGGCGCCGACGTGACGCGCCTCGGCGTGGGGGGCGACTCGGCCGGTGGCAACCTCGCGGCGGTGACCGCGGTCGAGGCCGCGCGGACCGGGCTCCCGCTTGCATTCCAGCTGCTGGTGTACCCCGGCACGGACGCGTCGCGGCGGACCGTCAGTCGGAGGCTCTTCGAATCCGGGCTCTACCTGACCGGGGAGTTCATGGACCGGGTGCTGGAGCAGTACGTGCCCGACGCGGAGCAGCGGTGCGACCCGCGGGTGAGCCCGCTGCTCGGTGAGGTGCCCGTCGGTCTGGCACCGGCGTACGTCGCCACGGCGGGCTTCGACCCACTGCGGGACGAGGGGGAGGCGTACGCCCGGAAGCTGGCGGACGCCGGGGTGGAGGTGGAGCTGCGACGGTTCCCCGACCAGATCCACGGTTTCCTCAACGTCGTGGGCGTCGGTCACTCGGCCATTGCCGCCTCGGCGGAGGTGGCGGCTCGCCTCGCTGTGGGTCTGAGGTCGCGCCCTGCGACTCAGTAGACGAGGCCCTGGACGCCTTCGGCCAGCACCTCTTCGACGTACGACGGGGAGCCGGCAATCCTGATGCCCTCCCGCAGGTCCGACTGGCCGATGTCGCGACGAGCGGCGCACTGTGAGCACACGGTCACCCGGCCACCGCCCACGACGGCGGCCAGCAGATCGGCGAGCGGCTGTGCCTGCGGAAGGTCGAACGCCTCCGCCCGACCGGGTACGCCGAACCACGCGGCTTCGCCGGTCAGCCACAGCGACACGTCGGCGCCGGCGGCAACTGCGGTGGCGGCGACGGTGAAGCCCTGGTTGCACCGCTCGGGGTCGTCGGCGCCGGCAGTCACCTTCACGACCAACGTCCGGGGCATGACGCCACCCTAGACTCGACGGCATGCCGTTCGAGATCCCGGAGAACACCCACCCGCTCACGGCGCGGCTGGCGTGGCTGATCGGGCGCTGGGCGGGCAACGGCCACGGTGAGTACCCCGGGATCGACCACTTCCAGTTCGGACAGGAGGTCGTCTTCCAGCAGGACGGCCGGCCGTTCATCCACTACTTCAGCCGGGCCTGGATCGTCGACGCGGACGGCAACCAGGTGCGCGAGGCGGCGCAGGAGACCGGCTTCCTGCGGCCGCAGGAGGACGGCACGCTCGAGGTGGTGATGTGCCACAACACGGGTTTCGTCGAGGTCTGGACAGGGGAGATCCACTCCGATCAACCGCGGTTCGAGATCGTCACCGACGCTGTGGCGCGGACCGCGACGGCCAAGGAGTACGTCGCCGGCAAGCGGCTGTACGGCTACGTGAACGGCGACCTGCTCTACGCCTACGACATGGCCGCGATGGGGCACGAGCTCCAGCCGCACACGCATGCGCAGCTGGTGAGGCAGTAGCTCGCCATGACCCACGACTGGCGTGCGCGGCTCCGGGAGAGCGGCTACCGGCTCACTCCCCAGCGGGAGCTGATCCTCGAGGCTGTCGAACGGCTCGGCCACGCGACGCCCGACGAGGTGCTGGCCGAGGTGCGGAAGCAGTCCACCGCGGTGAACGCGTCGACGGTGTACCGCACGCTCGAGGTGCTCGAGGAGCTGGGGTTGATCCGGCACGCGCACCTGAGCGACCGGGCGCCGACGTACCACTCGACGAGCGAGCACGAGCACTTCCACCTGGTCTGCCGGAATTGTCACAAGGTGATCTCGGTTGAGCCTGACGTGCTCACCCCCGTCCGTGAACGCCTTGCCGCCGACCATGGCTTCACGATCGACGTCGGCCATCTGACCGTCTTCGGATCGTGTGGTGACCACGCATGACGCCTCCGTCGCCGCTCCTGTTGCTGCCCGGTGCCGTCGCCGGAGCGGGGATCGACGCGCCGGTGGCGGCGCACTACGGGTCGTTGTACGGCGAGCAGACGACGCTCGCGCGCGGTGATGGGTTCGTCGACCTGTCGCATCACGACGTCGTACGGATCGCCGGGCCGGACCGGTTGACGTGGTTGCACGACCTCACCACGCAGTACTTCCTCGACCTTCCGCAGAAGACGTGGACCCAGGCGCTGATCCTCAGCCCGCAGGGTCACGTCGAGCACGCGTTCGCCGGAGTGGACGACGGGGAGTCGTTCACCGCCGCGACCGAGCCCGGTGCTGCGTCGACGCTGGTGGACTTCCTGGACCGGATGCGATTCATGAGCCGGGTCGAGGTCACCGATGTGACCGCCGAGCTGGCACTGGCCTGGCGACCCGCCGCCGGGCATGAGCTCGTCCCGCGCGAGCAGCTCACGACGTACGCCGAGGCGGCGGGGCCGGCCTGCGGGCTCTGGGCGTACGAGGCCCTGCGGATCGCGCGTGGGGAGCCGCGGCTGGGGCTCGACACCGACCAGCGGACGATCCCGAACGAGGTCGGCTGGATCGACACGGCGGTCCACATGGACAAGGGCTGCTATCGAGGACAGGAAACAGTCGCGCGCGTGCACAACCTCGGCCGCCCACCGCGGCGGTTGACGTTGCTGCACCTCGACGGCTCGGAGAACCGGCTGCCCGAGGTCGGCACCGAGCTGAAGCAGGGCGAGAAGGTGGTCGGCTTCGCCGGCACGTCCGCGCGCCACCACGAGCTCGGCCCGATCGCGCTGGCCCTGGTCAAGCGGAACGTCCCCCTCGACGCCCAGCTCGAGGTCGACGGGCTGCCCGCCGCGCAGGAGGTCTTGGTCGATCCCGAGATCGGCATCCACTTCCGCCGCTGAGCGAGCTGCGCTCGCTCGGCGACGGAAGTCGGGCCGACCGAGAAGAACCCAGAACATGGTGTTCGGGTCAGGCCGAGCCGCACTCAACCAGCAGCCGAGTCGGTGAAGGCCGCGTGGTTTCGAGACGGTCGCAGGGCGACCTCCTCAACCAGCGGGGCCGCGCGTGGCGACCTCCGCAACCAGCGGGGCCGCGCATGGCGACCTTCTCAACCAGCGGCGGCGCGCGCGTACTGGACGTGCGTGGAGGCGTGGGTGAAGCCGAGCCTGGAGTACGTCGCGATGGCGGGCGCGTTGTCCGACTCGACGTACAGGATGATCCGGCGTACGCCGAGGGAAGCCAGGTGGGCAAGGCCGGCCGCGGTCAACGCCCGTCCGAGACCGCGTCCTTGGGCGGCCGGGTCGACCGCGACGACGTACACCTCGCCGAGCTCGTCGGAGTGCTGCTTGGTCCAGTGGAAGGCGAGCAACTTGTCGCTCGCGTCGGCGACCAGCAGCCCCGCGGGGTCGAACCACGGCTCGGCCATCCGGTCGGCGAGGTTCGAGGCGTCCATCGAACCCTGCTCGGGGTGGTGGGCGAACGCCGCGGCGTTCACCCGGAGCACCTCCTCTGCGTCGGAGTCCCGGTAGCCACGGATCGTCACACCCGCGACGTCGGGTACCTCTACGGGGCCTGCTTCGCGCGACATCACCCACAGCGACCGGGTCGCCTTGAAGCCGAAGCGTCGAGCCAGCGCTGCGGCGGCCGGGTGATCGGCGTGTGACCAGGCGGTCACGTCACGAGGGGCTTCGGCCAGGGCTGCCTCGGCGAGGGCCGTTCCGATGCCGGTACGCCGGACGGCCGGGGCGACCGCCAGGTCCAGGTCGTGACCCCGGAGCAGGGCGAACCCGTCGTCGGCGTACAGCCAGACCGCCTGAGCCCGGCCCCGGTGCTCGAGCGACATCCGGGCCGCCTCGTCGACCGGTTCGACGCCGTCTGCCTCGGCGCTGGACGTCGTGACGGCCTCGACGACCGTGCGAGTCCGCGCCAGGTCGGCGTCCGTGACGCGCTCGACGGTCAGCGCCGACCGTCCGGGGTCTTGACCGGGGCCACCGCTGGGGACCGCTCGGAGGCGGGTTCCTTGGTCGGCAGCACGAAGCGGTAGCCGACGTTGCGCACCGTCCCGATCAGCGTCTCGTGCTCCGGCCCGAGCTTCGCGCGGAGGCGGCGTACGTGGACGTCGACAGTGCGGGTGCCGCCGAAGTAGTCGTAGCCCCAGACCTCCTGCAGCAGCTGGTCGCGCGTGAACACCCGGCCGGGATGCTGGGCGAGGTACTTGAGCAGCTCGAACTCCTTGAACGTCAGGTCGAGCGGACGCGAGCCGACCGTCGCGGTGTACGTCGCGTCGTCGACGACCACCTCTCCGGTGCGGATCACATGGGCGTCGGGCTCGTCGTCGTCGCGGGCCGCGTGAAGCCGGCCGATCGCGAGCCGGATGCGGGCCTCGAGCTCGGCCGGGCCACAAGTGTGGAGCACGACCTCGTCCATGCCCCAGTCGTGGGCGACGACGGCGAGTCCGCCCTCGGTCACGACCAGGACGACCGGGCAGTCCGTGCCGGTCGTCCGCAGCAGGCGACACAGGTCGCGGGCGTGCGCGAGCTCCTGCCGGCCGTCGACCAGGATCATGTCGGCGTCGGGCGCGTCGATGAGGGCGCTGCCCTCGGCCGGCAGGATCCTCACTTGGTGGCCCAGCAGGGCGAGCCCGGGGAGCACCTCCGCGCTCGGCTGGAGGGCGCTGGTGAGCAGCAGCAGCGTGCTCATGCGGTCGCCTCCGGCCTCAGGTGTCGAGTCTGATGCGCAAGGATAACGAGCATGGAGTCCGGTGCCGGTGACGACGCGGTGGATGAGACCGCCCCCATTACCGTCCGCTACTGGGCCTCCGCGCGCGCGGCAGCCGGGGTCGAGACCGACGACCTCCCGGTGACCGGTGCGCTGAGCCTCACCGACGTCGTACGCCGTGCGGCTGCCCTGCACCCCGGCACGCGGCTGCCCGGGGTGCTCGAGGCGTGCTCGGTCCTGGTCGGCGACCAGCCGGTGAAGTCGCGCGCACCGGATGCCGTGCTCGTGCGGCCAGGCCAGACGGTGGAGTTCCTGCCACCCTTCGCCGGAGGTTGAGCAGGGCCGGCCAGCGGAATCAGGGCCGCGGTCGGTGCGTGATCGCCACCAGCTTGAGGCTCTCGCTCCCGCCCTTGACGGTGAGCTCGCGGACCGTCCCGATGTCGCGCACGTAGTACTTGTGGTCGACGACGCCCGGCTCCAGGACCGTGGTCTCCCGGGTGAGCAGGGCATGGTGGGTGTCCATCAGCGGAACCACCACATGGGCGCCGCGGCGGACGACGGTGAAGACGTCCTCGGCGTGACCGGGGTAGTCCTCCTGGCGGTAAGAAGGACCCCGATGGGGATGCAAGGGCATGAAGATGCCGGCCTCCGCGCCATCAACGCCCGACATGAAGGACCCCTCGCGACTCTTGACGTTGCCGTGTCGGTCGAGAGTCGCGGTCTTTTCGCCGAAGTACCAGACGGTCCCGCGCTTGGTCTGGGCGTAGAAGTCACGCGTCCGCTCCTCCAGCCGGCCGTTGGCCCAGACCCGGTCGAAGACGACCCGGCAGGTCACGCCGTCGATGACCTTGGTGCGGTAGGTGGCAATCTGCACATCACGGGTGTGCACCCCGTCCTCGCTGCCGCGGTAGACCAAACGCGTGCCCGGCTTGAGGGGGAACCACGGGTTGTCCACCCGGCCCTTCGTGAAGTGCGACGGCGACGGATGGACGCGATGCGGGACACCCGCGGCGTAGGTCGCCGGGATCGAGCCCGACGTGACGGCGACGAGCCCTGCCGCGATGGTCGCGGCGACGACCGTACGAGACCGAGAGACTGGAGCGAAGCGGTGGTTCATGGTTCCTCCTGTGGTCCGGGCTGCCGACGGTAGGCGCGCTGGATGAGCGGTCGGTGAGCGCTCATCAGGCACTCATCTGTGGGAGCACACTGTCCTCATGCGGATCCTCCTGGTCGAGGACCAGCCGAAGTTCGTGCGGCTCCTCCAGAAGGGGCTGCGCGAGGAGGGAGTGACCGCGGACGTGGCGGTCACCGGGCTCGACGGTGTCTGGCTCGCCACCGAGCAGCCGTACGACGTGGTCGTGCTCGACGTGATGCTGCCCGACGTCGACGGCATGGAGGTGTGCCGCCGGATCCGAGCGGTCGACGACCACACCCCGATCCTGATGCTGACCGCGTTGAGCGCCGTGCCCGACCGGGTGGCGGGGCTCGGCGCCGGGGCGGACGACTACCTGGTCAAGCCGTTCGCCTTCGACGAGCTGCTGGCCCGCCTGCGCGCGTTGGCCCGGCGGGGCGACGTACGACGCTCCGACGTGCTCGCGGTCGGTGACCTGCGACTCGACGTGACCGCTCATCGGGTGCTCCGCGGGACGACCGAGATCGCGCTGAGCGCGCAGGAGTTCGCACTCCTGGAGGCGATGGCCCGCCGTCCGGGAGAGGTGCTGAGTCGCGACCGCCTGCTCCACCTGGCCTGGGACGTCGCCTACGAGGCCCGTTCCAACGTGGTCGACGTCTGTGTCAAAGGTCTGCGTGATCGGATCGACCGGCCGTTCGGGCGGCGTTCGCTGCAGACGGTGCGCGGGCTCGGCTACCGCCTGGTCGAGGATGCGACGTGAGGCGCCCACCGATCCGGCTACGGCTCGCGCTGTGGTTCACCGCCGCAGCAGCGGTCCTGCTCACCGCGGTGGGCGTGTTCGGGTACGAGCGCCTGGAGGGCGGCTTCTCCCAGTCGCTCGACCTCCAGCTGCGACAGCGGGCCCAGGATCTCATCGACCCGGTCAGCGCGCCCGGGGCCTCGCTGACGACGCTCGCGGGGACCGGGTTCGTGGAGCGAGGCGAGAGCTTCGCCGAAGTGATGACCCCCCGCGGCGAGCTGCTCGAGGCGACGCCGACCCTGCACAACCGTCCGTTGCTCTCCGCCGAGGAGGCGGCTGCGGCGTCGCGCGGCACAGTCACGTTCGACCGGAGCAGCGCGCCCGGACTCGACGAGCCGGCGCGGCTGCTCGCGACCCCGTTCACCCGATCGGGACGGCCGCTCGTGCTGATCGTCGGTGACACCCGGGAGAACGGGCTGGAGGATCTGAGGCGAGTCCGCGGGCAGCTGCTCGTGGGCATCCCGCTGCTCGTGCTGCTCACGTTCGTCGGTGCGTACGCCGTCGCCGGCGCCGCCCTGCGCCCGGTCGAGGAGATGCGCCGGCGCGCGTCCGAACTGACCGCCGCCGATCCGCGTCTGCGGCTGCCGGTACCTGACGGGGACGACGAGCTGACCCGGCTCGGCAAGACGCTCAATGACCTGCTGGCCCGCGTCGAGGCGACGCTCGAGCGCGAACGCTCCTTCGTCGCGCACGCCAGCCATGAGCTGCGCACGCCGCTGGCGTTGCTCCGGACCGAGCTCGAGCTCGCCGTACGCCGTCCGCGGCCCGCGGGCGAGCTCAGGGAGGCGATCGAGTCCGCCCGCGACGAGGTGGATCGACTGGAGCGGCTGGCAGAGGACCTGCTGCTCCTGGCCCAGGCCGGGGAAGGGCGTCTGTCGGTCCACGCCGAGGACCTCCAGGTCGCGGCCGTGCTGGAGGGGATCCGCGATCGGTTCGCTGCGACCGCGGCGCGGGCCGGGCGGTCGCTGGAGCTGGAGCCGGTGGCGGGCGTCGTCCGGGCAGACCCCCAGCACGTCCAGCAGGCCCTGACCAACCTGGTGGGCAACGCCCTGGAGCACGGTGCGGGCGTCGTACGCCTGTCCACGCGGCCCGACGACGACCAGGTCGCCGTGGTGGTGACGGACCAAGGTCATGGGTTCGGCGACGACGTCCTGGCGCACGCAACCGAGCGGTTCGTGCGGAGCACGCGCTCGACCGGGGCCGGACTCGGGCTCGCGATCGTGGCCGCGGTGGCCGAGGCGAACGGCGGCTCGGTGGGCGTGGCCAACGTGCCCGGCGGTGCGGAGGCGTGGCTGTCCCTCCCGGTGGTGGCGGTCCCGTTGGGCGAGCCGGTCGCCACCTGAGTCAGGCGCGGTTGAGGGCTGCTCGCAGGTCCTGGATGGTCATCGTCCCCGGCCCCGCACCGCGAGCGGCGGCGTCGCGCATCAGGAGCTGGATGCGTTCGTTGGCGGGTGTCGGGACGCCCTGAAGACGGCCGAGCAGGGCGATCTCGCCGTTGAGGTAGTCGGTCTCGATGCCCGCGCCACGGGTCAGGCTCTGCCACGTCGAGCCACCCGCGCGCGGCTGGTCGCCGATGGGGCGCAGCTGGAGGTGGTCGGCGCGGCGTACGTCGTCCTCCTGGTCGCTCACCGGGTCGATGCCTGCTGCCGCGAACACGGCGTCGGCCTCGGCCGTGAGCAGGTCGAGCGTCGCCCGCGCATCGGCCGAGTCGAGGCCACGACCGCACAACGCCTGCACGCTGTTGCCGAGGTTGTTCGCCAGCTTGCGGTACTTCCACCGCATGATGTCGGGGCGAGCGACGGACTCGAAGCGGGAGCCCCGGAGAGCCGCCGCCAGCGCCTCGTCGACGCCGTCGGTGCCGTCCGGGAAGCGGCCGAGATCGAGGATGCCCGTTGCAGCCGCGGAGTGTGCCTGCACGACTCCAGGTGTGAGATGAGCGGTCGGCATCATCACGCACATCCCGTGCACCTGGTCGAACCAGCGGGCCAGGGTGCGCTCGTTGGCCGTGCCGTTCTGGGCCGACACGACCGGGACGCGGCCGGCTGCGGCGTACAGGTCGCGGGCGGCCGCCTCGGTGTCCTGGCTCTTCGCCGCCAGCACGACCACGTCGTCGCCGCTCCAGGTGAGGTCCCGCGGGTGGGCGTACGCCGGGATCCGCAGTGTCACCCGCTCCTCGGGCGTCTCGAACGTCAGGCCGCGCTCGCGGATCGCCTCGCCATGGGCACCACGGGCGATCAGCGCGACGTCGTGCCCGGACTGGTGGAGACGGGCGCCGATGCTCCCACCGATCCCGCCCGCTCCCAGCACCACCACACGCACGCCGCCAGCCTAGGAACCGGAATGCCGGAGGATCTCGCGGGGTTGCCCTGGCATGACGCTCGGAGCGTGGGTGCTGATCACCGCTGTGGTCGTAGCGGTCTTCGTCGGCGCGTGGTGGACGCTCACGAATGGCGTGTTCCGGGGCACGCGCGGAGTGCGGGGGGCATCTCCCGCGGGTGGATTCGAGACGGGCGGTGAACGCCCTCCTCAACCACCGGAAGCAGTGGACCGCCCTCCACAACCACCGGAAGCAGCGGCGGAGCCGAGCGTGCTGGTCGGGACGGCGTACGACGGGAGGCGGGGGGAGCGGGCGACGTTGCTGCAGTTCTCGTCGGCGTTCTGCGCGCCGTGCCGCGCCACGCGGCGGGTTCTGGCCGACGTCGCGAGCGCGGTGCCGGGGGTCGCCCACGTCGAGGTCGACGCGGAGCACCACCTCGACCTCGTCCGGGCACTGGGCGTGCGGCGCACCCCCACGACCCTCGTGCTGGACGCCGACGGACGCGAGGTCTCCCGCGCCGCTGGGACGCCGCGGGCGCCGCAGGTGCTCGCCGCGCTCGAAGGCGGTGTGCCGTGACGTCCACGATTCGGATAGGCGTCTCGCATGTCGGACGAGACGGTGGTTGGGCGAGCGATCGGTTGCCTACAGTTCGGGTCATGGCCACGACACTTCTGACGCGGCGGCGCGCCGTCGACCACTGCCGCGTCCGCTCGTCGCTGTGTCGGATGCCCTGACGACGTCCGTCATCCATATCCTACTGAATCAGTAGACTTTGACGGACGACCCCCACTTCCCGTCGTCGTCAGGAGTTCCATGTCCACCGCCACCACCGCGTCACCCGTCGCCACTGGCATCGACCCGCGCGGGCCACGGGTCGCCGCGACGCTGACGTCTGTCGTGCTGGCGCTGGTGCTGCTGACACCCAGCCCGGTCTCGGCCGTCCTGTTGACGCTGCAGGCCGCGGTGTTCGCGGTGGGTGCCACGCGCGGCGTCCACCACACGCCGTACGCCGTGTTGTTCCGGCGGCTGGTGCGACCACGGCTCGGACCGCCGGCCGAGCTGGAAGACCCACGCCCGCCCCGCTTCGCGCAAGCGGTGGGCCTGGTCTTCGCCATGGCCGGCCTGGTGGGTTTCATCGCCGGGTCGCTCGTCGTTGCCCTCGTCGCCACCGGGCTGGCGCTCGTGGCGGCACTCCTCAACGCGACCGTCGGGCTCTGCCTGGGTTGCGAGATGTACCTGATCCTGCGGCGGGCCACCGCCCGCCGATCGTCCGACCCGTACGAACCAGCGCCGGGACCCGGCGTACAGAAAGGTAGAACAGCATGAGCCGCGACACCGCTCTCGTCTCCGCCCCGTGGGTGGAGGACCATCTCGACGACCCGAAGGTCGTCCTCATCGAGGTCGACGAGGACACCGCCGCCTACGACAAGGGGCACATCAAGGGCGCCATCAAGCTGGACTGGACCACCGACCTCCAGGACCAGGTGCGCCGGGACTTCGTGAGCAAGGCGCAGTTCGAGGCGCTGCTGTCCTCGCGCGGTGTCGCCACCGACGACACCGTGGTGCTGTACGGCGGCAACAACAACTGGTTCGCCGCCTACGCGTACTGGTACTTCAAGCTGTATGGCCACCAGGACGTCAAGCTCCTCGACGGCGGACGCAAGAAGTGGGAGCTCGACAGCCGCGAGCTGACCGACGAGCCGCCTTCGCGCGACACCACGTCGTACACCGCCGGTGAGCAGGACTCGAGCATCCGCGCGTACCGCGACGAGGTGGTCCAGGCGATCGGCGTGAAGAACCTCGTCGACGTCCGCTCACCCGACGAGTACGCCGGCCGGCTGATGGCCCCGGCGCACCTCCCGCAGGAGCAGGCGCAGCGCGCCGGCCACATCCCGACGGCGGCGAACGTGCCGTGGAGCAAGGCCGCCAACGACGACGGGACGTTCAAGCCCGACGACGAGCTGAAGGACCTCTACACCGAGGCCGGGGTCGACTGGGACAAGGACACGATCGCCTACTGCCGGATCGGTGAGCGGTCCTCGCACACGTGGTTCGTCTTCCACGAGCTGCTCGGCCAGCCGAACGTGAAGAACTACGACGGGTCGTGGACCGAGTACGGCTCCCTGGTCGGCGTACCGGTGGTGCTCGGTGACGAGCGTGGGGAGGCTGACGCCTGATGTGCGGAGCGAAGGCGGGAGGTCTCTCCCTCGACGGCGTCGACGTCGCCAAGGAGGCGGTGGTCCAGGGGCAGGTGGTCCGCGACGGGGAGCCGGTGCCCAACGCGTACGTCCGGCTGCTCGACCGCACCGGTGAGTTCACGGCGGAGGTCCCGACGTCGGCGACCGGCCACTTCCGGTTCTTCGCCAACACCGGCCAGTGGACGCTGCGCACGCTCGCGCCTCGGGCCGAGACCGTGGACCAGACGGTCGACGCGAAGATCGGCTCGGTCGCCGAGGTGACGATCTCCCTCTGACCTTCTGCGACCCACTGAACGCCGAGTCGTCATAGGACGACTCGGCGTTCTTCTTGTGTCTGTTTGCGCCGCCTCGGCGCACATCCTGTGTCTGTTCGTGCCGACTCAGCGGTCGAGGAGGACGGTGAAGGGGCCGTCGTTCACCGACGACACCTGCATCTGTGCGCCGAAGACGCCTCGCTCGACGTGGGCACCCAGGGCGGTGAGGGCCTCGCAGAGTGCGACGTAGAGCGGCTCGGAGACCGGCCCGGGGGCGGCTGCCTCCCAGGTGGGGCGACGGCCCTTGCGCGCCGCGCCGTACAACGTGAACTGCGAGACGACGAGGACGGGGGCGTTGATGTCCGAGGCCGACTTCTCGTGGTCGAGGATCCGCAGGGTCCAGATCTTGCGAGCCATCCACTCCACCTCGGCCGAGCCGTCGGTGTGGGTGACCCCCAGGTAGACGAGCAGCCCGGGGGAGGAGACCGACCCCACCACCTTGCCCTCGACGGACACCGAGGCGGACGAGACCCGTTGGACGACGGCGCGCACGGCCCGACTCTGTCACCCCGTCGGTCGAGCCTGTCGAGACCCCTCTGACACGATGACCCCATGACCGACCCGCTCTTGATCACCGTGGCCCCGACAGGTGCCGAGACGGCGAAGGAAGACTGTCCCCACCTGCCGACCACGCCGGAGGAGCTGGCGCAGACCGCCAAGGACTGCGAGCGTGCCGGCGCGGCGATGATCCACATCCATGTCCGCGACCGGGAGCACCAACCGACGCTCGACCTGCCGCTTCTGCGGGAGTGGGTCGCGGCGGTCCGCGAGAACACCGACCTCGTCGTCCAGCTCTCGACCGGCGGCAGCGTCCACGACCCGCTCGACCAGCGGCTCCAGGTCCTCGACGCGGAGCCCGATGCCTGCAGCCTGACCATGGGGACGACCAACTTCGGCAACGACGTGTTCTCCAACCCGTGGCCGTTCGTCTGCGAGCTCTACCAGCTGATTCAAGAGCGCGGAGTGGCCCCCGAGTTCGAGCTGTTCGACCTCGGGCAGGTGCACGCGATGCGCCGCCTGCTCGACCGGTACGGACTGCCCGCCGGCGAGAAGGTGCACGTCGACCTGGTGATGGGCGTGCCCGGTGGCATGAACGGGACGACGGACGCGCTCGTGGCCGCGGTCCGCGACCTCCCACCCGAGACCACCAGCTGGTCGGCCACCGGCATAGGTCGCTCCACGCTGAGGGTGATCCTGGCCAGCCTGTCCAAGGGCGGCCACCTCCGGGTAGGGATGGAGGACGTGCTCACGATCAGCAAGGGCGTGCCGGTCGAGTCCAACGCCCAGCTAGTCGAGCGCGCGGTGGCGATCGGCGCGTTGGCACAGCGTCATCCGATGACGCCGGCCGAGGCGCGCGAACTGGTCGGCGTACGCCGCTGAGCCAGCGACGCCTCAGAGCGAGGCCGGTGTCTCGGCCGCGCTCTTCCCCGAGCCCTTGGACTTCTGCCGTACCGGCTTGTGCTTCCGGCGCCCGGAGTCGGGCTTGTACTCGTAGCGGTAGTAGTCGCCGCCGTAGAAGCCGCTCGACGCGCTCCGCCGCATCCGGTTGAACACGATGCCGAGCGTGCGGCCGTGCACGGCCGAGATGTGGCCCAGCGCGGCGGCGAGCTCGCTGTCGAGCGTGGCGCCGTGGGTGATCACGATGATCGCGCCGTCCGCCGACCGGGTCAGCACGGCAGCATCGGTGACCGGGAGCAGTGGCGGAGCGTCGATGATCACCATCGCGTCGCGGGACAGGTCCGAGATCAGGCTCTGCATCGCCTTGGAGCCGAGGAGCTCGCTGGGGTTGGGCGGGATCGCGCCGGAGGCCAGGATCCGCAGGCCCGGGACGTCGGGGTGGTCCTGCATCACCTCGTCGGGCGTCACCCGGCCGACCAGCACGTCGGTCAGGCCCGCGCCGTCGATGATCGCCATGGAGTCGGCGACGGTCGGACGCCGGAGGTCGCCGTCGATCAAGGTCACGGCCTGGCCGCCGATCGCAATCGCGGCCGCGAGGTTGGCGGCGACCGTCGACTTGCCGTCGGACTGCTTGGGACTGGTGACCACGATGACCTGCGGTGGCTGGTCGACGTCCATGTAGGCGAGGTTCGTGCGCAGCTTGCGGAACCCCTCGGCGGTACTCGCAGAGGTCGACGACAGGGACCCGGTGACGGCCAGAACGAGCTCCTTGCCGTCGGCGTGCCGCACCTGCGACGACTGCGCGATCATCCCGATGACCGGGATGCCGAACTGCTTCTCCACCTCCTCGGAGGAGCGCAGCCGACGGTCGAACTGGTGGCGGATCAATGCGTAGCCGAAGCCGAGCAAGGCACCGACGAGGAGCCCGATCACGAGGTTCAGGGTGTTGCGTGGGAGGACCAGAGACGCGCCGTTCGCCTGCGCCAGGGTCACCAGTGCAGGCCCCGGCTCCGAGTGGGGTCCGGCACCTCGGACCGGGGGCGTCGTGTTCTCGATCGAGGCCACCTCGTCCGCGAGCGCGTTCAACCAGATGTCCGCCAGCAGCGCGGCGTCGCGCCGGACTTGAGGCGCGCGCGTGGATGGTGAGCAGCACCGTGTCGAGCGGCTGGCTGACGCTGATGCTCGCCGAGAGCGCGCCGGCCGACTCGGGCAACCCACTCCCCGTGAAGGGCGGGTCGTGAATGACCCGGTCGGCGACTTGGCGCTCGTCGGTGGCGACGGACGTACGACGTGACCCGGCTCTTGGCGAGCTGCGTCGCCGACGGTGGCCGTCGGACGTGCTGTGCCCGGCTGTTGCCGACCGAGACCAGCGCCCGTGGCGCTGGCCTCGTAGACCTGCGGCTGCGTCGCGTTGTACCCCACAGCTGCGACGACTCCGAGGACCGCGAGGAGCACGACGCCCACCCAGTGCGACAGCACGATGCGGACGTAGTCCTTGAATTCCATGAACGGCTCCTCCCCGCGGGTTCCGCGGGTTCTACACTCCCCCGGGTGCGAGGTTCCAGCGTAGGTGATCCCCCCTACGTGCGTCTGGAAGCTCTGGAAGTCCGTCTCGACATCATCTGCACGGGTTCCGGCGGCGCCGAGCTCGCCGAATCCGTGCGTGCGGCCTGGGACTGGTGCTCGATCGATCCGCCGCTCGACGAGCCTGACGAGGCCGTGCAGCGGCTCACGATCCTGCTCGAGGACGACCCGGACCTCCTCACGGCGCAGGCCCCGGGCGCCGCGTTGTTCGGGCGCGACCTGCTCACGCTGATGGACCGGCTGAGCCCGATGGTCACCCGGGTCGCGGTGAACGATCGCCGCGGCGACCTCGTGATGTTCCACGCCTGCGCGGTCGCCGACCCCGCGACCGGCGACGCCGTCGTCCTCTACGGTCCGTCGGGGACCGGGAAGACGACCCTGGCCCGCACGTTGTGCACCGACTTTGTCTACCTCTCGGACGAGACTGCCGGCGTCACGCCCGACCTGCGGGTCGTGCCCTACCAGAAGCCGTTGTCGATCATCGTCACGCCCGGAGATCGCCTCAAGGAGCAGGTGTCGCCGGGACGGCTGGGCCTGCTCCGGGCCGGTGGCCTGACCTATCGTCTGCGCGCGTTGGTCCAGCTCCGGCGCGATCCCGAGCACCGGGGCGATGCGCTGCTCGAGCCACTGGCGACCGTCGACGCGCTGCCCGAGCTGGTGGCGCAGACGTCGTACACCCGGGACATGGAGCGGCCCCTGCACCGGCTCGCCGACCTCGCGCACCAGGTCGGCGGCGTACGCCGGGTGACGTACGCCGAGGCTGCGCAGGTGCGGCCGTGCGTGCGGGCGATCCTGGACGACGTGACCTGATGCGAGTACGCCGGGTGGAGGTCGTGGACGCGTACGTCGAGGACGGGCGCGCCGCGGTCTACTCGACCCGCGGCATCGTGATGCTGCTCTCGGAGCTGGCCACCACGGCCTGGTCGGTGATCGGCGAGGACTGGGTCAGCGCCGAGTACGTCTCCGCGGCGCTCGTGCGCGAGTTCGGTGACCCCGGCGGGGGCGACGCCGCACGGTTGACCGAGGACGCCCTCCGCTCGCTGGCCGAGATGGCGCTGGTCGAGATCGAGGACGGCTCGGCCTAGCTCGTCGGCGGGCCCGGGCCGCGACCTCGATGTCATCACCTGACGCGTTGATTCACGGCAGGATGGAGACGTGACCGAGCTCATGCTGACCGAGGCCGTCCCACTGGCCTATGCGTTGGTCAGCCGCAAGGCCGAGGACCTCGGCGTCCGGGCGCTCTTCATCAAGGGCCCCGTCGCGGAGGCACAAGGACTTCGGGCACGCCAGGCCTCGGTCGACGTCGACGTGCTGGTCGATCCGGTCCAGCGTGAGAAGCTCGCCACCGCGTTGAGCGAGCTGGGCTGGATCGACGACAACCCGCATCGGTCGCCTCGCGTGCTCCCTCTCCACTCCTGGACGCATCGTCACCAGCGTTGGCCCTGTGAGCTCGACCTGCACGACCGGTTCCCGGGGTTCTTCAGCGACCCGCAGTCGGCGTTCGAGGCACTGTGGGATCGTCGCCGTCAGGGCAACGTCGCGGCCCGCGATCTGCCGGTGCCCGACCCCGCGGGGCACGCCCTGATCCTGGCCCTGCACTGCCTGCGCGACCCTCATCGGCCGTACTTCCAGGTCGCCCTCGACAAGCTCGTCGACCGCTGTCGGTCGATCTTCGACGCGGACGGTCTGGTCGATCTCGCCACCCTGGCCCGGGACGTAGGGGCGGCAGACACCGCGGCGCCGTTCCTGCGCAAGCTCGGCGCACCCGCGATCGGCGCCGGCTCGACCAGCGAGGAGGATCTCCGGGCGTGGCACCTGCGGACGAGCCCGGAGAACCACACCGCGGTCAGCTGGATCGAGGAGCTTCGCCGGCTGCCGCTGCGGTCGCGACCGCGGTTTCTCTGGTACGCCGTCGTGCTGTCGGAGAACGAGCTCCGCCTCGCCGAGCCCGTCGCTCCCGGAGGGGCGCCGCGCCGTCATGCGGGCCCGGGTACGCCGGCTCCGCCGTGGCGTTGCCGCGGTCCCGGCCGCCGTGGCCGAGGTACGTCGAGCGCGCGGGGATCGCTCGGCTGACCCTCCGGACGTGCCCGCCGCTCCGGCTCCCGAGGCGACGGCTTCCATCGTCGTCGTCCAGGAGATCCTCACCGAGTACCGCGTGCCTTTCTTCGCCGGCCTGCGCGAGCGGCTCCGTGACGAGGGGGTCGACCTGGCTCTCGTGCACGGGTTCGCGCGAGACGGCCGCGCGCGGCGTCGCGACCAGGGCGACCTGCCCTGGGCGGTCACGACCAGGAACCGTCACATCCCCGTGCTTCCCGGAGTGCAGCGAGCCGTCTGGCAGCCGTTGCCGCGCGACCTCCTCCGCGGGGCTGACCTCGTCGTCGTCGAGCAGGCCAGCCGGCACCTGCTCAACTACCGGTTGTTGGCCCGCTCGCGCACCCGCGGCCGTCCGCGCCTGGTCCTGTGGGGACACGGCCGCAACCTGCAGGCCGGCGGAAGCCTGACCGCTCGCGCCAGCGAGCGTCTGAAACGGCTGGTCAGTGCCCATCCGCACTGGTGGCTGGCCTACACCGCCGGATCCGCCGACCGGGTCGCGGCGATCGGCTTTCCGCGCGAGCGGATCACGGTGGTCCAGAACGCCGTCGCGGTGCGACGTCCGGCCGAGTCGGTCGAGCGGATGCCTGACCGGTGCGTGTACGTCGGGAGCCTGTACCCCGACAAGCGGATCGACTTCCTGCTCGAGGCGGCCCGTCGTACCGCGGAGCTCCGGCCCGGCTTCCGGCTCGTCGTGATCGGTGACGGTGAGGATCGGGCTCTCGTCGAGCGCGCGGCCGGCTCGTCCGACTGGCTGGAGTACCGCGGCTCGATCTTCGGCGACGAGACGGCCGTCGAGCTCCGGCGCAGCCAGCTCCTGCTCATGCCCGGCCTGGTCGGCCTGGCCGTCGTCGACGCGTTCGCTCAGGAATGCCCGATGGTCACCGTCGACCTGCCGTTCCACAGCCCGGAGATCGAGTACCTCGAGGACGACGTCAACGGCGTGTGCCTGCCCGCTGGGACGTCGCCGGAGCAGTACGGCGAGGAGGTCTCCGCCCTGCTCGGCGACGCGAGCCGGCTCGACCGGCTGCGCGCGGGATGCCGGGACGCTGCGGCGACGTACACCGTCGAGGCGATGGTCGACCACGTCGCGGTTGGCTTGCTGAAGGCCCTCCTGGACGCGCTCGCGCTGACCGTTCTCCGCATTTCGCCTGTCGAACCGACCGCGCGCACGTATCCTTGCCCGTGCTGGGGGGCGGGTCCTCATCTGCGGGGTCCCCGGAGGGTCATGGCCACGCGCCACCGCTTCTGTCCAAGGTTCCGTGATGTCGATCGTGCACCTGCTCACGCTGCCGGCAACGGTGGCGCTCTTGGTGGTGCTCGTCCGGCGTTTCCCGTGGCTCGGGTGGCTGATCCTCTGGTCCCTGGTCGTCAGTGCGTACGACTACGACGGACTGACCGAGGTCGCGAACCTGGGTGGCATCGCGATCTACCCCGCCGACATCGCGGCCGTGGTTCTCCTCGTGGCGATCGTCCTGACGCCGGGAGCGCTCCGGCAGCTGTCCCCGGCCGAGCTGTGGATCTGGATCCCCCTCGTCCTGGTCGGCCTGCTGTCCTTGGAACGCGGCGTCTCTGCATTCGGGCTGGGCATCGCCGCCAACGAGGCGCGCGGCCTCGTTCAGCTGATCGCCGCAACGACGTGGGTCTGGGGGCGGATGCGTCTGCCCGGGTTCGAGAAGTCACTCCGTCGGTGGATCGTCCTGACCGGTATCGGACTGACAGTGGAGGCGATCTACCACATCACCCAACGCGGGATCGGTCAGGTCGACCAGATCATCCTGGTGAACGGTCAGCTGGTCACCAGCCGCCCGTTGGTGGCGGCGCAGGCCCTGGTCCTGGGGCTCCTCGGCCTGGCCCTGATCGTTCGCGAACGCCGCCGCGCGCTTCGACTCCTCGGGCTCGTCTTCTTCGCATTGGCCGTCCTGTGCCAGCACCGCTCGGTGTGGGTGGCACTGGCGGCCGCCCTCGTGATGCTGGTACTGGCCTCGCCGCGGGTGCGCGGGCGGATCCTGGCCGTGGTCTTCGTCGGCGGTGTCGCCCTACTGATCGCCTACTCGGCGGCGTGCCCTCGACACCGTCCTGACCAAGTTCTCCTTGGCGTATCACAGCCGTGGGACCTACGACGACCGGGTCCTGGCCTCCAAGGCCCTGATCGACGAGCAGAATGCACTGGGTCCCTTCACGATGATGTTCGGCCAGCCGTTCGGTACCGGGTACTTCCACCGCAGCTCGACGGGAACCATCGAGACGTTCGCGCCCCACAACTACTACGTGGTGACGTACCTGCGGATGGGGCTGGTGGGTGCGCTCCTGTTCGCCTTTGCCCTGCTCCGTGGGCTCCGCAACAGCCTCGTGGCTCGCGACCCCCGTGGCATCGTGATGGCGTCCGCCCTGATGGCCTACTGCCTCGCGTACAACCTGCAGATGATCCTCGCGCCGTTCCTCGCCCTCGCCCTGACGGCGCGGGTCCGGGGCCAGGCCGACCCCGACCAGGCACTGGCCGACGATGCCGAGCCGGTGTCGGCGGCCCGATGACCCTCGCGCACACCGCCCGCACGTGGGTCAGGAAGAGTCTCAAGCTCGACGTCCAGCGATACCCGCAGAGCGACCCCCTGTACCACCTCAGCCGGTTGCTCCGGCATCTGGAGATCGACCTGGCGCTCGACGTCGGCGCAAACGACGGCGGCTACGCGAGCTCGCTCCGGAACCTCGGCTACGCCGCCCGGATCATCTCGTTCGAGCCCTTGGCGGAGCCCTTCGCGCGGCTGAGCGACATCGCCGCCCAGGACTCCCGTTGGGACGTCGTACGCACCGCGGTCGGGGACCGTGACGGCGAGATCGTGATCCACGTCGCCGGCAACGACGGAGCGTCGTCATCCGCCCTCCCGATGCTCGACGCGCACCTGGCGGCCGCGCCCAGTGCGGCATACGTTGCCGACGAGAAGGTGCCGGTGCAGAGGCTGGACGCCCTCGTCGGTGGTCAGGTCGAGGGCCGGCGCTGCTTCCTCAAGCTGGACGTCCAGGGCTTCGAGCGCAACGTGCTCGACGGCGCCGCGTCCATATTGGCCGGTGGCCACGTGCTGGGCGTGCAGGCCGAGATGTCCCTGGTCCCCCTCTACGACGGCTCCATGCTGTGGCGCGAGACGGTCGACCGGATGTCCGCGACAGGCTACGAGCTCGCGTCACTGATGCCGGGCTTCACCGATACGACGACGGGCGCCTCCTCCAGGCCGACGGGGTGTTCGTGCGAACGGACGCCCCGGCCGGGCGGCGGTGAACCCCGGGGTGCGAACCGCGAGGATCGGCCGACTGCGGAGCGTCCCATGAACCAGGGGCGCGCTGTCGCCGGCGGCGCCGTCGTCCTGGTCAGCTCCCAGGTCCTCGTCACGGTGGTGCAGGTCGTCACGGGAGCCGGGACGGCCCGACTTCTCTCGCCGTCCGCCTTCGGAACCTTCGCGGCCGCGATCGCGATCACGCGGACTGCTGAGCGTCATCCTCACGTCTGCCACGGCCACGGCGGTGCTCCGCGAGGACGAGCTGACCCCGGCCCGGGTGTCGAAGCTCTGGGCGATCGCTCTTGCGCAGGGAGCGGCCGGGGCCGCCGTGACCTGGCTGGCGGCGCCGGCGTGGGCAGCGCTTTACCACACGCCGTCCGCCGAACCGCTCGTGCAGTGGCTCAGCATCCAGGTCGGACTCGCGCCGATCGCCACGACGAGTGCTGCCCTCCTCCGGCGTGAACGCCGCGCCGGGGCTGACGGGTTCACTCAGGCGGGCTCGGTGATCCTCGGCCTCGTCGTCGGCCTCTTTGCCGTGTGGGCATGGCGCGAACCGGTGCAGCTGGTGGTGTCACCTATCGTCGCCGCACTCTCGCTTTTGGTCGGGACGATGCTGCTCCGCCGGGAGCGCTTTCCCTGGCAGGCCCCGGACCGTACGTGGTCGGTACGCCGTGCCAATACCCAGATCGTGCTGCAGAACCTCTTCTTCTTCGCACTCGGTGCCGTGCCGACCTGGTTGGTCAGCCGCGTGGCCGACGAGCACGAGCTGGGTCTGTTCTCGCGGGCGTCGGCCATGCCGATGCTGGTCGTCGGGGCGATCTCCCTCGGGCTCGTGCGCTCCGCACAGCCCTATTACCGCACCGTTGCCCCCGAGAGCCAAGGCGCCGCGCTGCGCGATCTGGTGGTGATGACCGGCGCTGTCGGCATCCCGGTGATGACCCTGATCGCGGCCTGCGCTCGGCCGCTGCTGATCGTCTGGCTGGGATCCACGTGGGCGAGCGCGGCGCCGTACACCACGGTGGTCGCGGCCGGCTGTGCGGCGTACCTGATGTTCACCCTGCTCGCGAACGCGGCCGAGACACTGAGCTACCTCCGCGAGGTGCGCGTGGCGCAGCTGGCCATGCTGCCGGCCCTGCTCGTCCTGGTCGTGGTCACCCTTGCGCTCGGGTCCCCTCTGCTGGCCGCGGCGACCACGCTGGCGGTCGCGCTTCCTGGGCTCGCCGCCCTCGCCGTGGTCCTGGTACGACGCGGCCTGGGCCAGCTGCGCGGTCTCCTCCCGGCGGCCTTCGTCCAGCTCGCGATCGGGCTCGTCATCGGTGGGGTCGGGTGGTGGTGCGCACACAGCAGCGAGGGCCTGGGCTCCTGGGTGTCGTTGCTCCTGTCCGCTTCGGTGATCGGTGCGCTGTTCGTGGTCACCCTCCCGCTCCGGCCCGAGTGGGGGGTCATGCGTTCCCGGGGGCTCCTTCCCGGTCGGTTCGGGGCGGGGGCGGACGCCTCGCAGGAGGCGCCTTCGTGATCCCGCACGACCGTCACCACCCGCCCGTGGGCCGCCGAGAACCGGACCGGTGCCGACACCGGCTCCACTACAGTGCGGTCCCGAACCAGGTCGCTCAGCAGGTCACTCAGCAAGTCACGCAGCAAGGTCGAGGAGGTGCGTCATGACGACCATCGACGTGCTCATCACCTCGCACAACCGCGTCGACAAGACACTGGCCTGCCTGCGCTCCTTGGCGGACGCGACGGTCGACGCGGATCTGCGCGTGGTGCTGGTGGATGCCCACAGCCGTGACGGCACCCAGGAGAAGGTCGCCGCGTCGTTCCCAGAGACGGTCGTCGTCCCGGTCGGTGACGACGTCTTCTGGGGGCAGGGGATGCGGATCGCCGCTCAGCACGCGCGGCCGGATGCCGACTACAACCTCTGGCTCAACGACGACGTGGTGCTCACCGACTCCGCGCTGACCGAGCTCCTCCACTGGGGACGCCACAACCGCATCGTCGTGGGCAAGCTCGAGGACGGCGCGGGCATGCCGACGTACGGCGGGCTGGTCGCCCCTCGTCTGGCACGACTCTCCAGTCGACCCATTCCGGTCTCGGAGGAGCCGGAGCAGGTCGACACCATGAACGGCAACATCGTCCTGGTCGGTCGCACCGTCCGGCAGGTGATCGGCGCGGTGCGGGTGAGCTGTTCCCGCACGCCTTCGGCGACATCGACTACGGCTTCCGGACCCGCCGCGCCGGGTTCGAGGTGATCCAGGCCCCCGGCGTCCTCGGGTACTGCTCGCGGAACCCCCCGGTCGCCAGCCGGCGCCTGCCGACGCTGATCGCACGATGGCGCGCCGTCGTCAGCATGAAGGAGCTGCCACCCTCCATGTGGTGGCGGGCCTGCATCCGCTACGGCGGGATTCTGGCCCCGGTCTACTTCGTGTGGCCCTACGTCCGGGTGCTGCGTCCGCCCGCGGGTGCGTCGCGGTGACCCCAGAGCGGCCGTTGAAGGTGCTCTGGTTCTCGACGACGCCCTCGCACGGTGGAGCAGTCGTCGGCCGCACGATCGCCGGCGGTGGGTGGATCAGGGCACTCGAGGAGTCTCTGCGCGACCGCGTCGAGCTGACGGTGGCCTTCTACCACGAGGGGGAGCATCCGCGGTTCGAGCAGCACGGGACCACCTTCGTCCCGATCCCGAGGCGGGGCCGCCGTCCGGTCGAGAGGGCGATTGCCCGAGTGACCAGGCCGCTCGAGAGCGACGCCGACGTGGCCGGGCTGCTGAAGGTCGTCGACGACGTCGACCCCGACCTCGTCCACGTCCACGGCACCGAGGGCCCGTTCGGACTGATCCAGCGGCACACCAACCGCCCGGTGCTCCTGTCCATCCAGGCCGTCCTGTCGGCGTACGACCTCAAGTACTTCAGCGGGATCGACCGTCGGGCCGCGGCCAGATCCGCGGCGCCTTCTGAACGGCTGCTGCGCAACACCTATCCCGACCAGTACCGGCGCTTCGCCAAGCAGGCACGCCGCGAGCGCGAGATCCTGAGCCTCAGCCGCCACCTGACCGGGCGCACCGACTGGGATCGGCGCGTGGCCTCGGTGCTGGCCCCTGGCGCGACGTACCACCATCTCGACGAGATACTCCGGGCACCCTTCTACGAGCGGGAGTGGCAGGCCTCGCCGGGCACGACGGTGCGGCTGTTCACGACCACGGGTCCCAACCTGTACAAGGGCTTCGAAACGCTGGTGCGCTGCGCGCTCTTGCTCGACGACGTGGGTCTCGCCTACACCTGGGAAGTGGCGGGGCTCGAGCCGGACGACGCCATGGTCGGGGTGTTCGTGCGTGCGCTCGGAAGTGACCTCCCGTCGCGCGTACGACTGCTCGGCACCCTCGACGACGCGGAGCTCGCCGATCGGATGGTCAACAGCCACCTGTACGTCGCCGTGTCCCACGCCGAGAACAGCCCGAACAGCCTCTGCGAGGCCCAGCTGATAGGTCTGCCGAGCGTCGCGACGTTCGCTGGCGGCACGTCCAGCCTGGTGACCGACGACGAGGACGGCGTGCTGGTCCAGGACGGGGACCCCTACGCGATGGCCGGGGCGATCCTGGAGCTCGCCCGCGACCAGGAGCGGGCCGCTCGGCTCGGCCACCACGCTCGTGAGCGTGCCGTCGCCCGCCACGACCCCGTCGCCATCACGGAGGCTGTGCTGGACCTCTACGGCCGCCTGGTGCAGGAGCACTGACGGTGGTGCATCCCGGTGAACGGCGCGGCTATCGCGACCCGCGGTGGCGCCAGACCGACACCAGGAACCGGGGATTACCCAGCATGTAGCGGCGCCACAGCCGACGTGGCTCAGCCGCCAGCCGGTAGACCCACTCCAAGCCCGTGCCCTGCAGTACCCGGGGCGCCTCCTTGACCTGGCCGGACCAGAAGTCGAACGCAGCACCCACCGGGATCACGGCGACCGCCGCCCGGCGTGCGAGCTCCGGGACGACGTAGTCCTGCTTCGGAGTGCCGATGCCGACCCACACGACGTTGGCGCCCGCGGCTCGGATGCGCTCGGCCACGAGATCGAGATCCTCCTTGGTCGGAGTCCGGAACGGCGGGGACTCCATACCGACGATCTCGATGCCGGGGGCATGTCGCCGGAGGCCGTCGGCCATCGCCTCCGCGACGCCCGGCTTGCCCCCCCACAGGTAGTGACGGACGCCGCGGTCGACGCCGAGGCGGGCGACATCACCGACCAGCGCCGGACCCCGGACGGGACCGCGCAGGCCATTGCTGCGTCCCAGCCACGACAACGGCGTGCCGTCGCACAAGTTGAGATCGGCCCGCTGCAGGGTCTCGCGCAGCTGCGCATCACGGTCCACCAGCGACAGCGTGTAGGCGTTGCACAGGTGCGCCTCCAGGGGCGCCTGGGCGACTGCGCTGGTCACGATCTGGTCGGCGGCCTCGGCCGGGTCGAGGACGGCGATGTCGACTCCGCACGCGCGGAAGGTCTTGAAGGGGGAAGTGCTCACCATCGGGTCCGGTGCGGGAACGGCCGGGTGACCTGCCGGCTCAGCTGGCCCGCTTGACCTGGTCGTAGACCCAGGCGTAGGTCTCGCGCGAGGCCGTCGGCGAGGGAGATCGAGCGGCGCCCAGCCGTAGGTCTCCTTGATCAGGGTGTTGTCGCTGTTGCGACCCCGGACCCCCTGCGGCGCGCTCAGGTTGTAGTTGCGCTCGCACCGTGATCCCGGCGATTCTCTCGACGATGTCGACGAGCTGGTTGATCGAGACCAGCTCGTCGCTGCCGAGGTTGACCGGCTCTGCCCGACTCCCCGTCGAGGATCATCTGCGAGCCGTGGACGCAGTCGTCGATGTACATGAAGCTGCGGGTCTGCTGACCGTCGCCCCAGATCTCGATCTGGTGATCTCCGCGTGACGACCGCCGGCGGCGATCTTCCGGCACACCGCGGCGGGCGCCTTCTCGCGACCGCCGGTCCCAGGTGCCGTACGGGCCGTAGACGTTGTGGTAGCGAGCCACTCGGGTGGTCAGGCCGAAGTCCTCGTCGAAGTGTCGGCACATGCGCTCGGTGAACAGCTTCTCCCAGCCATAGCCGTCCTCCGGCATCGCCGGGTAGGCATCGGACTCCCTGAGCGCCGTCACGTCGGGGTCGGTCTGCTTGTCTGCCGCGTAGACGCACGCGGACGACGAGTAGAAGTAGCGCTCGACCTCGTGGTGCTGGGCTGCCTGCAGCATGTGGGTGCTGGTGAGCACCGTGAGCATGCACGCGGCCTTGTTGTTCTCGATGAACCCCATGCCACCCATGTCGGCGGCCAGCATGTAGACCTCGCGGGCTCCCTCGGTACACCCCTCGGCGTTCTCCAGCATCGACAGGTCGGCCACCACGTTGTCGGCGTCCTCGTGCACCTGGTACCACTCCGACATCGGCTTCACGTCGACCGAGCGGACGCTGAGACCCTGGGAGAGCAGGTCGGCGACGAGGTGCGCCGCCGATGAAGCCGCCACCCCCCGCGACCAGGACGTCGACAGGCTTCGCCACGGCTCACTCCCCTTGGATTGTTGGCGATCAGGGCGTCCCGGCTCGGCTGACGGCCGGCTTCGAAACGCCGTACGAGGATACCTGAGCAGCGCTTTTCGTCGTCGGTGAACCGCAAATCGCGACCGGACGGCCCGACAGCGATCCGGCATGGTTCTACGCGTGCGCGGCGATGACGTCCCGGTAGTGGCGGACCAGCTGCTCGGTGACCGCCTGAGGGGTGTAGCGGGCGAGGTACGCCGTGCGCGCCCGCGTGCCGTGAGCCGCCAGGTCGTCGGCGAACGCCGACACGATCCCGTCGGCGAGACCCTCCGGTGTCGGTGGCCTGACCTCGACGCCACCGGCGGCGGTGGCCAGCTCCGGGAGCGCCCCGCGATCACTCACCAGGACCGGCCGGCCGGCCGACATCGCCTCCGCCGCGGTGCGCCCGAACGTCTCGGCCCACAGCGACGGGACCACGACCAGGCCCACCCCTGAGAAGAGCTGGGCGACCTGATCGTGTGGGAAGTGGCCCGGCAGGTCGATCCGGTCGTCCTCGCGGAGCTCGGCCTCGAGCCGGTGGCGGAGGTCGCCGTCGCCCACCAGCCGCAGTCGACCCGGGAGTCGGTCACGCACCAGACGCCACGCCTCGACGAGTGGGAGCACGCCCTTGTCCTCCGACAGACGACCGAAGAACAGCAGGTCGTGTCCGACGTCGGGTATCGGGCCGAGGTCCGGGACGGAGTTCGGCTTCACGTGGATGCGGTCGGCCGGCAGGCCGCCGGTCGTCAGCAGGTCTGCCTGGTGACGGCTCACTGCCAGGAAGCGCGCCACCGACTGCCAGGACCCCTGGTGTACAGCGCGTCCCGCAACCATGGCCGCCGACTGGACCCGCGACCCGCGGTAGCAGGCGTGGACGATGCCGGGGGTCTGCACGCGACGGCCGAGGCAGAGCGTGCACTCCGCGCCGGCCCGGAAGTGGAGACCGTTCAGGCAGCTGTACCGGTAGTTGTGCACGGTCTGGACGACCGGTACGCCGTACCGCGACGCGATCCGTAGGACCTCAGGCGAGAGCAGGGGAAACGGGTTGTGGAGGTGGACGACGTCGGGTCGGAACCGTTTCAACGCCTTCGAGAAGGCGCGCACCCCGCCGGGCGCCCAGGTGCCGCCGAGGGCTGCGTCGAGGACGACCGTCGGCCGGTCGCGTCGAATGTCGTCGCTGTCTCGCAGGAGGGCTTCGACCTCGACGTCGCCCCGGTCGCGCAGCAGCGCCAACTCCTCGTGGACGACCTGGTTCTCACCACTGGGCTGCGAGCTTCGGTAGAGGTTGTGGGCGACCAGGACTCGCATCGGTGCCGTCACGAGGGAGGGCGCTGACCGACGACGACGGCGGGGTTGCCCGCGACGACGCTGTGCGGGGGAACGTCCGCCCTCACCACCGAGTTCGGGGCGACTGCGGACCCCGTTCCGATCCGTACGGCGCCCACGACGACCGCGCCCGTTCCGATCACGCAGTCGTCCTCCAGGACCGGCGCGCCGCCGGTGTCGCCCTGGGCCAGGGTCACCCGATGGTGCAAATACACGCGATCACCCAGCACGGCGTCGGGGTGCACGACGACACCTCGCCCGCCATGGTTCAGCACCAGGCCGGGTCCGATCTGCGTCCGGGCCGGGATGTCGACGTCCATCACAAAGATGAGCACGCCACGCACCAGACCCGAAAGCACGCCAGTGGTCTCCTGCGATGCACGGAGCAGCCAGACCGCCGCCTTGCTGGTGCGCATCCCGTTGCGATCGAGATCCACACCCAGGTGACGCCACCGACCCATGTCCGCGGCCGCCGCTCAGGAACCCGAGTTGATCATCCCGGCGCCGACGGTGACCCCGGTCGCCTCGTCGATGAGGATGAACGAGCCGGTCGTGCGGTTCTTCGAGTAGGGGTCGCACAGCAGCGGCACGGTGGTGCGCAGCTGGATGCGCCCGATCTCGTTGAGGCCGAGCTCCTTGGTGTCCTGGTCGCGGTGCAGTGTGTTGACGTCGAGGCGGTACTGGATGTCCTTGACCAGCGCCCGGCCCATCCGGGTCGTGTGCTTGATCGCGAGCTTCTGGCGCGGACGCAGCGGCTCGTTGGTCATCCAGCAGATCATCGCGTCGATGTCCTGGCTGGGCTTCGGGGCGTTCTTGACCCGGGCGATCATGTCGCCGCGGCTCACGTCGACGTCGTCGGTGAGTCGGACCGTGACCGACATCGGCGGGAAGGCCTCGCCGATCTCCTGGTCGAACATGTCGATCGCCTCGATGGTCGAGGTCATGCCGCTGGGCAGTACGACGACCTCGTCGCCGGGCTTGAGCACGCCACCGGCGACTTGCCCGGCGTACCCGCGGTAGTCGTGGTACTCGTCGGACTTCGGGCGTACGACGTACTGCACCGGGAAGCGGGTGTCGACCAGGTCGCGGTCAGAAGCGACGTGGACATGCTCGAGGTGGTGCATCAGCGTCGGGCCGGCGTACCACGGCGTGTTCTCCGACCGGGTCACGACGTTGTCGCCCTTGAGCGCCGAGATCGGGATGACCGAGAGGTCGGGGATCGACAGCTTCGTCGCGAACTGCGTGAACTCGTCGTGGATGCGCTCGTAGGTCTCCCGCGACCACTCGACCAGGTCCATCTTGTTGATCGCGAGGACGAGGTGGGGGACTCGGAGCAGCGAGAGCAGCACGGCGTGCCGACGGCTCTGCTCGGTCAGCCCCTGGCGGGCGTCGACCAGCACGAGGCCGAGGTCGGCGGTGGAGGCCCCGGTGACCATGTTCCGGGTGTACTGGATGTGCCCCGGGGTGTCGGCGATGATGAACTTCCGGGCCGGCGTCGCGAAGTAGCGGTAGGCCACGTCGATCGTGATGCCCTGCTCGCGCTCGGAGCGCAGCCCGTCGGTGAGCAGCGCCAGGTCGGTGTAGTCGTAGCCGCGCGAGTGGCTGGTGGCCTCCACGGCCTCGAGCTGGTCCTCGAAGATCGACTTCGAGTCGAGCAGCAGCCGGCCGATCAGGGTGGACTTGCCGTCGTCGACAGACCCAGCGGTGGCGAATCGGAGCAGGTCCATCAGAAGTAGCCTTCCTTCTTCCGGTCCTCCATGGCGGCCTCGGAGAACCGGTCGTCGCCTCGGGTCGCGCCGCGCTCGGTGACGCGGGCGATGGCGATCTCGTCGATGATCTTGTCGATCGTGTCCGCCTCGGACTCGACCGCGCCGGTGAGGGTGAGGTCACCGACGGTGCGGTAGCGGACCATCCGCTCCTCGACCTCCTCGCCCTGCTTGCGGGGGTTGAGCGGGCTCTCGGTCATCCACATACCGTCGCGGCTGAACACGCGACGCTGGTGGGCGAAGTAGATCGAGGGAAGCTCGACCGCCTCCTGGCGGAGGTAGTGCCAGATGTCGAGCTCGGTCCAGTTCGACAGCGGGAAGACGCGCATGTGCTCGCCGCCGTGGAGCTTGCCGTTGTAGAGACTCCAGAGCTCGGGCCGCTGGTTCTTCGGGTCCCACTGGCCGAAGTCGTCGCGGTGGGAGTAGACCCGCTCCTTGGCTCGCGCCTTCTCCTCGTCGCGACGGCCACCCCCGAACATCGCCGTGAAGCCGTTCTCCTCGACGCAGTTGAGCAGCGTGGCGGTCTGCATCCGGTTGCGGCTGGTCTTGCCGTCGTCGACGACGACACCGGTCTTGATCGCCTGGTCGATGCTGGCGACCTCGAGGCGGACACCGAGCCGGTTGACCCAGTTGTCGCGGGTGTGCAGTACCTCGGGGAAGTCCAGACCGGTGTCGATCTGCACGAGCGGGAAGGGGATCTTCGCTGGGTAGAACGCCTTCTCCGCCAGCCGCAGCATGACGATGGAGTCCTTGCCGCCGGAGAACATCAGGGCCGGCTTCTCGAACTCAGCGGCGGCCTCACGGAAGATGTGGATCGACTCCGCCTCCAGCTGGTCGAGCTGGCTCAGCTGGTAGTCGGCATGGGTCGGTGGGGCAGTCATCGGGATGTGGAGGCCTCTCGGTGGGAACAGCAGCGATCATGCTAACGGCGGATGCGGCCACGCCTAAACTCGCGGCGTGACCAAGAGTGTGCGCAGGGGTGCCGCGCCGAGTGCCGGGTCGACGGTTTGGCGGCGCGCCACCAGCGCGGCGTACGTCGAAACCACCGAGCGGGTCGCGGTGCTGGATCTGGACCACCCCGACCGCGCGCCGTACGTCTTCGAGGGCTCGGCGGCCCAGGTCTGGGCCTGCATCGACGGCGACCGCACGGAGTCCGAGATCGTGACCGACCTCGCCGAGGCCTTCGAGGCCCCCGTCGAGGTGGTCACGGCGGATGTGCGGCAGTTCGTCGATGGTCTACTTGGCCTGGGTCTGATCGTCGCCGACAACGACCGGTGACGGATCGTCCTTTCGCTCGCCCTCGAGCTCGGCCACGGTCGGGGCGCCGAACATCGGCAATCCCTCGGCCCGCCGGATCAACCCCCAGACGAACGGGAGCACGAACACCATCGCCAGTCCCGTCAGAGCGATGAGCTCGGGGTGCGTCTGGTCCTCGCCGGCGCCGAGCGGGGCCCAGCCGGACTTGTCGAGCAGCGCCAGGCCGGACATCGTGAGCACGATCACGATGCCGCGACGGATGTAGGACTGTTTGACCCGCGGAGCGATGTGGCTGCCGAGGATCGTGCCGGGCACGGAGCCGATCAGCAACGGCACCAGGAGGTGCCAGTCGAGGCCGTTGAGGGCGATGTTGGAGATCGCCGCCGCCGTCACCAGCGGCACGGCCTGCACCAGGTCCGTGCCGACGAGCCGCAGCGCCGAGAGGCCGGGGTAGAGCATGACCAGCGAGATCATGATCACCGATCCAGATCCGACGCTGGTGATGCCGACCAGGAAACCGCCGAAGGCCCCGACGGCGACGGTGATGAGGGGGCGGATCCTCGGGTCCGCGTCGGGCGCCGGCCCGCCGCGCCGTGAGCGATGCAGGTTGATCACCAGCCGCAGCGCGTACGTCGCCGCGGCGAACAGCAGGGCGAAGCCGATGCACTTCTTCAGCAGGATGTCGAGCTCGTCCGCGGACCCCGCGACCTGATGGACCACCCAGGGGCCGAGCAGGGCGAACGGGACCGATCCCAAGATGAGCCACTTGGCGAGGGTCCAGTTCGGCTTGCCCTCCCGTGCGTGGGTGATCGCTCCACCGCTCTTGTAGATGGCGGACGCCGTGAGGTCGGCGGTCACGACGGTCGAGGCGCCGCCGACGCCGAGGAAGATCAGGGCCGGCGTCATCAGGGCGCCGCCCCCCATCCCGGTGAGGCCGACGATCGTGCCGACGAAGAACGCGGCGACGATGATCGAGAAGAAGTCAGCAGTGAGCCAGTCACCCATGGGCGCGGTCCTTCCACAGAAGGTTGGGCAAGATGCGTAAGTTTACATTTTGACCTGAGTTTGTCGAATCCCCTGAATTGATCAAGTACGCAGTCGCTCCACGAGCACCTCGAGCAGCGCGTCCATGGTGACGGCTGCTCGCCGCGCAGCCTCGGGGCCGCGCCGATACGGGTCGGCGATGTCGTGGTCGGGCGTCGCCGGCACCCGCCGGTTCGCCAGCGTCGCGATCAGCTCGCGCCCGCGCAGTGACGGGTCGGCTGCCTGCGCGCTCGCGGCGAACTGCCCGAGCGTGAAGGTCTTGCGGAACGCCGCCGGGCGCTCCTCCAGCAGGCGGGTCCGCTGTGCGGCCTCCGCGGTCAGTACCAGGTCCGCCTCGTCGATGAGGGCCCCGGTCAGCAGGCGGCTGCGGAACGCGGTGGTCTCCGTGCCGTAGCGCGCGAACTCCGCGTCCATGGTGTCGCTGACCGGCTCGGCGTCGAAGCCGTGCGTGCCGGCGCTGCTCACCTCCACTCCGGACTCGGGGCCCAGCAGCTGGCGCGCCCGGAGCTCGAGGTACGGCGAGCGGCAGATGTTCGCCGTACACACGAAGAGCACGCGGATCGGCGCGTCTTCCGCGCCGTCCTCGGTGCGGCCGCCACGGTCCTCGACTGAGACGAACCCCGCCTTGCTCAGTGCGCCCAGCACCTCGTCTCGGCAGTCCTCGATGGAGCGTCCCGTGGTGTCCATCCTTAGATCGGCGTCCGCCGGCTCCTCGTACGGCGAGGAGATCCCCGTGAAGTCGGGGATCTCGCCGCGTCGGGCCTTCGCGTAGAGCCCCTTGCGGTCGCGGCGCTCGCACTCCTCCAGCGGGGTGGCGACGTGTACGAGGAAGAACGCGCCCCCGGCGGCCTCGGTCATCGCCCGGACGTCCTGCCGCGTCGCGTCGAACGGGGCGATGGGGCTGCACACCGCGACTCCGCCGTGCCGCGAGATCTCCGCGGCGACCCAGCCGATGCGTCGGATGTTGGTCTCGCGATCCTCGCGACTGAAGGTGAGACCGGCCGACAGGTTCCGCCGTACGACGTCACCGTCCAGGCTGGTCACGGAGCGCTCGCCGGCCTCGAGCAGGGAGTCGATGACGGCCTGCGCGACGGTCGACTTTCCGCTCCCGGACAGACCGGTGAAGAACAGCACCAGCCCGCGACGGTCGGGCGTCGGCTGGTCGGCCTCCACGATCGCCGCGACGTCGTCGGGGTAGTCGCCGTCCTCGTCTCCGGAGTCGCCGAGGGCGAGCACCGGGTCGGGACCGGCGTACGCCGAGACGACCCGGACCCCCAGCTCGTGGTCGACCTGCGGGTCGCTGTGGGACGCCAGCGGGACGGCGACCACGGAGGTGTCAGGCACGTGCTGTGCCGCGGCCAGCGAGGCGCGCAGCAGCGCCACGGGTGACAGGTCCGGTGTGCCCGGCCCGGTCAGCGCGAGCAGGACGAAGGGTCCGCCGACGGCGCGCAGCTGGTCCAGCTCGGCCTCGGTGAGAGCGTCCACCACCGGGACGAACGTCGCCCCGGCGTGCTGCTCGCGCGTCTGCGCCGGTGTGAGGTGGAGCCGACGGAACGGACCGTGCTGTGCGTGCGTGAGTGCCGTGACCGAACCGTCGGAACGCAGCAGGGCGAGCGGCAGTCCCTCGGGGTCGACCAGCTCGACCTCCTGCCCTTCGAGCTCCGCCGGCAGCTCAAGGGTCACCGGCGATCCCGGCTCGTTGAACGCCGTCACCGGGGCGAGCGCTCCGCCGGTCAGCAGCTCGAGGTCGGCCAGCTCCCGCGGCGAGGGACAGTGTTGGGGCGTCGGCACGGGACCATCCTGCCAGCGTCGCTACTGTGGCCGAGTGCCTGCTCCTACCCCTCGCTTCGTTCGCGATCGGGCAGTCCGGTGAACGCCGTCCCCGTGGCCGAGATCGTCCGCAACGGCTTCGTCGAGGGTCACCACTACGGCTCTGTGGTCGCGCTGGCCGCCGACGGATCGGTGTCCTGGGCGGTCGGCGACGCCGACGTGCCCGTGCTGCCGCGCTCGTGCAACAAGCCCGTCCAGGCGCTCGGCATGGTCCGGATCGGGCTCGACCTCCCGCCCGAGCTCCTTGCGCTGGCGTGCGCGTCCCACTCGGGAGAGCCGTTCCACGTGGAGGGAGTACGCCGAATCCTCGCGTCCGCCGGCCTGACCGAGGCCGACCTTCAGACACCGCCGGACTATCCGCTGGACGACGCCGCCCGTGAGGCGATGATCCGAGCCGGCGGGGAGCGTGCGCCGGTCCTGATGAACTGCTCGGGCAAGCACGCCGCGATGCTCGCGACCTGTGTCGCGAACGGCTGGCCGATCGACACCTACCGCGATCCGGACCACCCCCTCCAGCAGTCCATCGCGGCCAGCTTCGGCGACCTCACCGGAGAGTCGATCGCCGTGACGGCCGTCGACGGCTGTGGGACGCCGCTGTTCTCGGCTTCCTTGGTGGGGCTGGCCAGGGCCTTCCGCCGCCTGGCTCTCGGAGTCGATGCGCAGGGTGTCGAGGACCCCGACGCGACGCGGGTCGCCGACGCCATTCGCGCCCACCCGGCGTACGTCTCGGGGAGCACGCGCGACGAGCGCGCGTTGCTCACTGCCATCCCTGGTGCGATCGGGAAGGCCGGGGCCGAGGGCTGCTACGCCGTGGCGCTGTGTGACGGGCGGGCGTTCGCGCTCAAGACCGACGACGGCGCCGCGCGGGTGCGTCCCGTGCTGATGGCGGAGGCGCTGCGCCGATCCGGCGTCCTCGACGAGGACGGGGTGGACGCCGATGCGGTCCGGCGCACGGGCGTCGTCGAGCTCCTCGGTGGTGGCCGTCCGGTCGGCGAGATCCGGGCCATCCTGTCCTGATGCCTGCTGATGGTGCTACGAGCGCTCGTGCTAGATGCAGCAAGCACGCCTCATTTCCAAGAAATCCCCATGAATCCCGGGCGATTCTCGCGTGCTGTGACTGCTCTCACCGTGTCCCAGTTTGTGTTTTGCTAGCAGTTGCTAGCACGATGGAGCCGTGGCCAGGAGCAAAGTTGGCAAGACCGTCGAGAGTCTCGGCGACTACCTGCGGGAGCAGCGGATGTCGTCACGGCTGTCGCTGCGCCAGCTCGCCGAGCAGGCGGGCGTCTCCAACCCCTACCTGAGCCAGATCGAGCGTGGGCTGCGCCGCCCCTCGGCCGAGGTGCTGCAACAGCTCGCCAAGGCCCTCCGGATCTCGGCCGAGCAGCTGTACCTCCGGGCCGGCATCGTCAGCCCGGACGAAGGCGTCGGCGGCTCGGTCGAGCTCGCCGTGCTCGGTGACCCGGTGCTGAGCGAGCGCCAGAAGCAGACCCTTCTCGACGTGTATGCGTCGTTCCTCGCCCTGAACGCCGGGAGCGCTGCGTCCTGATCCACCCCGGCTTGCCGGGGAGCATGACCACCAGTCCTCAACCAGAAGGAGAACGGCACCATGGCCCAGGCCAAGTTCGACATCCCCACCCACGTGCCCGTCGTCGTCGCACGCCCGATCTACGCCGGGGTCGGCGCCACCGACCGCGTCGTTGAGGTCGTGCGCGAAGCCGTTGCCGACGCGCAGAAGCGCGCCGCCGCGGTCCAGCAGGACGTCCAGAAGACCGTTGCCGGCCTCGACTACCAGCCCCAGGCCCTGCGCGAGCAGGCGACCAAGGCCGTCACCGCCGGCGTCGACACGTTCGGCAAGGACGCCATCGCTCGTCGTCGCGCGATCGAGCAGCTCCTCGCGGATCTCGAGTCTCAGGCCAAGAACCTCCCGGTCCTGCTCCAGAAGCTGATCGACGGTCAGTTCGCCGAGACCTACGAGGACCTCGTACGCCGTGGCGAGACGCTGGTCGCCGGGATCCTTGGCCAGGAGTCCACCCGCAAGGCCGCCGCGTCCGCGAAGACCACGAAGGCCAAGGCGAAGTCCACGCGCACGCAGGCGACCAAGACCGCGAAGAAGGCCTCGTCGACGGCCAAGAAGACGGCGCGTACGAGCCCGGCGAAGAGCAGCGCCAAGGCCACGGCGACGTCGGCCGAGGAGACCGCGACCAGCGCGGTGGAGGCGACCACCGACGCCGCGTCGAAGGTCGGCGACTCGACCGAGTGACCGCCTGACCCCCCGACGACCGGCCCCTGGGAGCTAACCGCCCCAGGGGCCGGTTCTGTCTGTCCCCGCCTGCGGCGGTCAGGGCGTGGCGGGTCATTCCGATCACCCGACGCCGGCCTGCGTGAGACGCTTGAGTCATGGAGTGGGAGCAGCGTCCGTGGGGGGCCTGGTACGTGCTCGACGAGGGGCCTGGCTACAAGGTCAAGCGGATCGAGGTGCACCCCGGGCAACGCCTGTCCTACCAGACCCACGAGCACCGTGCCGAGCACTGGGCGGTCGTCCAGGGCACGGCCACCTGCACGCTCGACGGTGAGAACGTCGAGGTCAAGACCGGCGGATCCCTCGAGGTCGCCGTCGGCATGCCGCATCGCATTTCCAACCTCCATGACGAGGAGCTGGTGGTGATCGAGGTGCAGCGCGGCGACTACACGGGCGAGGACGACATCGTCCGGCTGGACGACGACTACGGGCGCGAGTCCGGCAGCGTCGTCACGTAGTCGCGCAGCGCTTGGTGCGCGTCGGCGGGCTCGAAGCCGGTCGCCCTCAGCTTGCGCAGTGAGAGCACGCTGCTCGCCGGTCGCGGGGCGCCGTCTCGACCGACGGCGTACTCCTGGCTCGTCACCGGCGTGACGTCGGCAGGGTCGCGCCCGCGGAGTCTGAACACCTCCCTGGCCACATCGGCCCACGACATCGCCGGCCCGTCGTTGCTCACGTGGTAGGTGCCGTACGCCGCGCCGGACTCCACCAGATGACGCGTGGCGCGAGCGATCTCGTCGGCGAAGGCGAGCCGGCCCACTTGGTCGGCGACCACCGTGGGCGTCGCGCCCTCGTCCGCGAGGCGAGCCATCGTGCGTACGAAGTTGTCTCCCTCGCCGACCACCCACGACGTACGCACGACGTAGTGCCGCGGCACGTTCGCGACCGCGAGGTCACCGGCGGCCTTGCTCTGGCCGTAGACGCCGAGCGGCGAGGGCGGCTCGCCCTCGTCGTGCTCGGCGATGGTCCCGTCGTAGACGTAGTCCGTCGAGAAGTGCACGAGCGTGAGGCCGTGGCGCACGGCGAGCGCCGCGAGAGCGGCCGGACCGCCCGCATTGACCGCCCAGGCCGTCCGCCGTCCCTCGGGCGTCTCGGCGGCGTCGACCGCCGTGTACGCCGCGGCGCTGAGCACCACATCGTGCTCGTGCCAGGGCCACTTCTCGAGCGCGGGCAGGTCGGTCAGGTCGAGCTCGGGGCGAGTGACCGCGCGTGCACTCGGGAACGCCGCCTGCAGGGCGCGCCCGATCTGACCGTCCGCGCCGATGACGAGGGGCGTGCGGACGGGGATCGGTGCCACGTCCGCGAGAAGCGGTGCGGTGCGGTCGCGGTCGGACAGGATCCGCTCAGCCACCGGGATCGGCCAGGCGATCCCGAGCGCCGGGTCGGCGTGGTCGACGGCGACGTAGTGGACGTCGGGCCGCCAGTGATCGTTGACCAGGTAGGTGTACGCCGTGCCGTCGGCCGTCGTCTGATAGCCGTTGCCGACGCCGCGGGGCACGAACACCGCGACCCCGGGTTCGACCTCCACGCTGTAGGTCGTGCCGAAGGTTTCGCCTGCGCGGAGGTCGACCCACGCGCTGTACGCCCGGCCGGCCGTGACCGTCACCAGCTTGTCCCACGGCTCGGCGTGCATGCCCCGCGTCGTTCCGCGGTCGGCGTTCCACGCGACGTTCGCCTGCACCGGCCCGAAGTCGGGGAGACCGAGAGCCGTCATCCGCTCGCGCTGCCATGCCTCCTCGAACCACCCGCGTTCGTCGCGACGCACGTCGAGACGGATCACCAGCAGCCCGGGGATCGGGGTGGTCTCGAGGACGGGATCGGGCATCACTGCCCCTTGGCGGCGTACGCCGCCTCGGTCGCGGCCTTGTGCCGGGACCACCAGTCCTCGTGGGTTCGGTACCACTCGATCGTCTGAGCCAGCCCGACCTCGAAATCGGCGTACCGGGGCTGCCAGCCCAGCTCGAGCCGCAGCTTGCCCGACTCGATCGCGTAGCGCTGGTCGTGACCGGCGCGGTCGGCCACCAGCTCGACGTCGTCCTCGGGCCGACCCATCAGCCGGAGCAGCGACCGCACCACCTCGAGGTTCGTCCGCTCACCGTCTGCGCCGACCAGGTAGGTCTCGCCGATCCGGCCTCGCTCGAGGATGCTCAGCAGGGCCGCACTGTGGTCGTCGACGTGGATCCAGTCACGCACCTGGAGGCCGTTGCCGTAGACGCGGGGTCGGCGTCCCTCGAGCACCTCGGTGATCTGGCGCGGGATGAACTTCTCCACGTGCTGCCAGGGGCCGTAGTTGTTGGAGCAGTTCGAGATGGTCGCGCGCACGCCGAAGCTGCGCACCCAGGCCCGCACGAGGTGGTCGGACCCCGCCTTGGCGGCGGAGTAGGGGCTGCTCGGCCGGTACGGCGCGTCCTCGGTGAAGCGCTTGGGGTCGTCGAGCGCGAGGTCGCCGTACACCTCGTCGGTCGAGACGTGGTGGAAACGCACGTGGGCCTTGCGGACCGCCTCGAGCAGCACGTAGGTGCCGACCACGTTGGTGCGGATGAACGGCTCGGGGTCGTCGAGCGAGTTGTCGTTGTGGGACTCGGCGGCGAGGTGGACGACGGCATCGTGGCCGGCCACGAGCGGTTCGACCGTTGCGATGTCGGCGACGTCGCCGGTCACCAGCTCGACCCGGTCCGCAGGCAGCTCGGCCAGGGCTTCGGGGCTGGCGGCGTACGTCAGCTTGTCGAGGACAGTGACGCGGGCCTCGGTGTGGTCGACGAGGTGGCGCACGAGGTTGGCGCCGATGAACCCGGCGCCCCCGGTCACGAGCACGCGCTCCAGTCCTGGCACGAGCCTGATCCTAGGGAAGCGTGGCGCCGGCATCCCTAGGATGGGCGACCATGCGCGGCATCATCCTGGCGGGCGGCACCGGCTCCCGGCTGCATCCCATCACCCTCGCGGTGAGCAAGCAGCTGGTGCCGGTCTACGACAAGCCGATGATCTACTACCCGCTGTCGACGCTCATGCTGGCCGGGATCCGCGAAGTCCTCGTGATCACCACGCCTCACGAGCAGGAGGCTTTCCGGCGCCTGCTGGGCGACGGCTCGGCGTACGGCGTCGAGATCTCGTACGCCGTCCAGCCCGCGCCGGAGGGCCTGGCCCAGGCGTTCCTGATCGGCGAGGAGCACATCGGGGGCGAGCGGGTGGCGCTGGTGCTGGGCGACAACATCTTCTACGGTCCCGGCCTCGGCGTGCAGCTGCAGCGTTTCACCGAGGTCGACGGCGCGGCGATCTTCGGCTACCGCGTGGCGGACCCGTCGGCGTACGGCGTGGTCACCTTCGACGCGGGGGGACGCGCCACCTCGCTGGAGGAGAAGCCCGAGAAGCCGAGCAGTCACTACGCAGTCCCGGGGCTGTACTTCTACGGCTCCGACGTGGTCGAGCACGCCAGGACCCTGAGGCCGTCAGCCCGTGGCGAGCTCGAGATCACGGACCTGAACCGCATCTACCTCGACGCGGGTCGGCTGTACGTCGAGGTGATGCCCCGCGGCACGGCCTGGCTCGACACCGGCACGGTGGAGTCCCTGATCGCAGCCGGCAGCTTCGTCCAGGCGATCGAGGGGCGGCAGGGGCTCAAGATCGGCTGCCCGGAGGAGGTCGCCTGGCGGATGGGGTTCCTCGACGACGAGGCGTTGCTCCGCCGTGCGGACGCGCTGACGTCCAACGGGTACGGCGATTACCTGCGGTCGCTCATCGAGGACTGACTCCTCCGTCGGTCGAGCTTGTCGAGACCGCCGGCTGAGGGCCTCAGGCACCGTCACTGGGTTTCGACGCGCTGGCGCGACTTCGTTCCTCAGTCGCGCCGCGTGCTCAACCCGCCTACTACCACGCCGCGTTCGTTCCTCACGTGCGACTTAGTAGGCGCCGCGGGAGCTGAGCACGGCACCCACGGTGCGCGCCAGGATCACGAGGTCCTGGATCATCGACCAGTTGTCGACGTAGTAGAGGTCGAGCCGGATCGACTCGGTCCACGACAGGTCGGAGCGGCCCGACACCTGCCACAGGCCGGTCATGCCGGGGCGCACGCGGAGACGCCGCGACTGCATCAGCGTGTAGCGGTCGACCTCGAGGGGCAGCGGCGGACGCGGGCCGACCAGGCTCATGTCGCCGCGCAGCACGTTGATCAGCTGGGGCAGCTCGTCGACGGAGTAGCGCCGGATCCACTGACCGGGCTTGGTGATGCGCGGGTCGCGCTCCAGCTTGAACAGACCCTCGTCGTACCCGGCCTCGCTGTGCAGCTCGGCCAGGACGCGCTCGGCGTCGACGACCATGCTGCGGAACTTCAGGCACGTGAAGTAGTCGCCGTCACGGCCGACGCGGGTCTGCCGGAAGAGGATGGGACCGCCGTCGTGGCGCTTGATCTGCCAGGCCGCCCACACCATGACAGGCGACACGATCGCCAGCAGGGTGGCCGACCCGACGATGTCGAAGGTGCGCTTGGCCCAGCGCAGGGCGTCCTGCGACCGCGGCCGGTCGAGGTGGAGCAGCGGCAGGCCGGCGACCGGCCGGACCCGGATGCGTTCGCTGGAGACGTCCGTGACGCCCGGCGCCATGATCACCTGGACGTTGTCGGCCTCGAGGTCCCAGACCAGGTTGCGCATGGCGAGCGGGGCGTCGAAGGCGCCACCGACGACGAAGACGACGTCAGCTTCGTAGGCACGGATGAGCGCGGCAGCCTCTTCAACGTCGCCGAGTACCTGGATCCCGCCCTCGGTCTCCGCTGCCGTCCCCGCTGGGACCACCGCGCCCAGGACGTCGTACCCGAGCCACGTCTCGCGCGCGAGCACCGACCCTACGGCGTCGACGTGCTCGTCGCTGCCGACGACGACGGTGCGCTGGGCGAGGGCGCCGTGGCGGCGCGCGCGGTGCAGCGAGCGGCGCAGCAGGAACCGGCCGGCGACCAGCAGGACCGGGCCGATCAGGAAGGCGACGATGAAGAACTGGCGGGAGAGCTGGAACTTCAAGAGGTAGCAGCCGATGCCGAGCAGCGCCGCCGTGAGCAGGCTGGCATTGACGACCGACTTGTACTCGTCGGCACCGGCGCCGAAGACGCCGCGGTCGTAGCCGCCACGGAGCGCGATCAGGGCGATCCAGCCGAGGACCAGCGGCAGCGCCACCAGCGCGACGGACTCGGACAGGGTGAGGCCTTCGGCGGTCGGGGACACCCCAGGCCCCGGTCCGCCGACGAGGACGAAGTGGTTGCGGCTGTAGGTGGCCAGTACGACGGTGGCGGTGACCAGCGCGAGATCGAGCACGAGCGCCGTCAGCGGCAGTGCCCTCAGGGCGCGACTGTGGATGCGCAGAGGCGCAACCGACGGCACGAATGTGCGTTCAGGCGCGATGCCCATTGGAGTTCCCCCAGTACAACCCCGGAGCGCCCCACGCGCCCCTCCCCCGAGTTACGCGCTGAGTCTAGGCCGCGTGCCGGTCACCTGGAACCGTTCTCGGAATCCTTTACGCGCGGCGTTTCGCGGCGCCCGGAGGCGCGCGCGACGGCGATGCGGAGAGCCGGGAAGGCTCTTGGTTACCCTGGCCGGCATGAAGATCCTGGTCACCGGCGGTGCGGGCTACATCGGCTCGACGACCGCCAAGGCGCTCGAGGCCGCCGGTCACGTGCCGGTCGTGCTCGACTCGCTGCTGACCGGGCCGCAGGCGTTTGTGCGCGACCGGATCTTCTACGAGGGAGACATCGGCGACCGTGCCCTCGTCCGCCGGATCGTCGACGAGCACCCCGATCTCGACGCCACCATCCACATGGCGGCCCGGATCGTCGTCCCCGAGTCGGTGGAGAAGCCGTACGAGTACTACCGCGACAACGTCGCCAAGTCGCTGGAGCTGTTCGACCAGCTCGAGCAGCTCGGCAAGCCGCGGGTGGTCTTCTCGTCGTCGGCGTCCCTGTACGCGATCAAGGACAGCTTCGAGGTCGCCGAGGACGACCCGCTGGCCCCGACGTCGCCGTACGCCCGCACCAAATGGATGATCGAGCAGGTCCTGGAGGACATGGCGGCCGCGACCGACCTGCGCGCGATCATGTTGCGCTACTTCAACCCGATCGGTTCCGACCCCCACCTCGAGTCCGGCATCTACGCCAAGGAGCCGTCACACGTGCTCGGTCAGCTGGTGATGGCAGCGCGCGGTCAGCGTGACGGCTTCACGATCACCGGGACCGACCACCCCACCCGCGACGGCACCGGGATGCGCGACTACCTCCACGTGTGGGATCTCGCCCGTGCGCACGTACGAGCCGTCGAGCGGTTCGACCAGGTGCTCGAGACGTATGGTGCGCCCAGTGTGGTCATCAACGTCGGCCGGGGCGACGGAGTCACGGTCCGCGAGCTGGTGGCGGCTTTCGAACGGGTCACCGGACAGACGTTGCGGGTCAGGGAGGCGGCGCCACGACCAGGCGACGCCGTCGGTGCGTACGCGAACGTCGACCGCTCCCGCGAGCTCCTCGAGTGGGAGACCGAGCTGTCCCTCGACGAGGCCATCGCCTCGGCACTGGCCTGGGCCGAGAAGCGGCACGAGGTCCTGGGATACGAGTGACGCTCCGTCGGTACGCCGCACCCATCGCCGCCGTGGTCGTGGCGACGGTTCTCGGGCTCGCCGCCCCGGCCGGCGCCACCCACGACTTCCGGCTCACGTCCGACCAGGACCAGGACGGGGGCGTCATGCCGCTGGTCGGACGCACGATCGTGATCGACCCCGGGCACCAGCTGGGCAACCACAACTACCCGGACAAGATCAACCGGATGGTGCCGGCCGGCGGGTTCAGTAAACCGTGCAACACGACCGGCACCGCGACCGACGCCGGCTACCCGGAGGCGACGTTCACATGGCAGGTCGCGCGTCTGCTCCGGCAGCGCCTGGTGCGGTTGGGCGCGGAGGTCCGACTGACCCGACACGCCAACCGACAGGACCGATGGGGGCCGTGCGTCGACGTACGAGGACGTGACGGCAACCGGCTCCCCGCCGACCTGAAGGTCAGCATCCACGGCGACGGGTCGTACGCCGCCGGAGCGCGCGGCTTCCATGTGATCGCCCCGACCGACCGCCGCCCGTGGACCCATGACATCTACCGCTCGTCGCGCCGGCTCGCCGTGGACACGCGCGCTGCGCTCCGGGGCGTCGGGCTGCGGGTGGCCAACTACATCGCCGGTGGTGACGGCCTGGACTTCCGCTCCGACCTCGGCACGCTCAACCTCTCGAACGTGCCGACCGTGATGGTCGAGCTGGGCAACATGCGCAACGCGAAGGACGCCCACCGGATGACCTCACAGGCCGGGCGCGCGACGTACGCGCGCGGGCTCGCGCTCGCCGTACGCCGCTTCCTCGACTGACCTCAGGACTCCTCCGCCGCCCGCTGCTTGGCCCGCGCTCGGTGCGCGCGCACGCGCGCCTTCACACCGCACCGCTCGTCGGAGCACCAACGCCGGCGGCCGGTCGGATCCAGGAAGATCCCGGAGCACTGTTCGTCGCCACATGCTCGGAGCCGGACCCTGTTGGGACCGGTCAGGTCGTCGACGGCCTGGCGGGCGAGCCGGGCCAGGGACTGCCGCGTCGTCGCGGGACGGCTCGAGGTCACGGTCCCGCCGGAGCGGCGGAGCTCGAGCGGACGGTCGTCCAGCAGCGCCGCGTCGACCACCAGGACGTCGCGGCGCGCGGGAGCCTGCTCGGTAGCGGCGGCCCTGGCCAGGCCGTGCAGAGCCTCGCGGAGGCGCTGGGCGCGAGCGACGTCGTCCTCGGTGATTTGTTCGGCCGGAGCCAGGCCCCACTCGGTCAGCCAGGCACGTAGGTGTGCGGGCGTGTCGACCAGCTCGTGCGGGACCTCGGTGTACCGGTCCAGAAGCGTCACGGCGAAGTCGAGCCAGTCCCGGCCGTAACCCGTGCGGAACTCCTCCATACGACTCAGTGTAACGCATTGACTCGTTACGGCACTCCTGGCAGTATGTAACGGGTGAAGACGTTACGCGTCGCTCCCGACCTGCTGGCCCCGTCGTTCGTCGCGCTGTGGAGCAGTGGGTACGTCGTCGGCTCGGTCGCCACTCGCTCGATCGCGCCGCTCACGATCACCCTGTGGCGTTTCGTCATCTCGGCGGCAGTGCTGGCGGCGATCGCGCTCTTCCGGCGTGAGTCCTGGCCGGTCCGGCCGCGCGACCTCGGCTTGGTCACGGCGACCGGGGTCGTGGCGTTCACCGTGCAGTTCACAGCGCTCTACCGCGGCCTCGCGGACGGCATGCCGGCGGCCACGACGGCCCTGATCGCGTGCTCCGCGCCTCTGGTCGTGGCGGTGGCGGGCGCGTCTCTGGGCTGGGACCGGCTCGGCGGACGGCAGTGGCTCGGAGCCCTCCTCGGCGTCGCCGGCGTGGTGGTCACCCTCAGTGACCGGCTGGGACGCCCGCCGAGCGTGGGGGCGCTCGTGTGGACCCTGATCGGCCTCGGCGGTCTCGCCGGCGGCTCGTTGCTCCAGGGGCGCCTGCTGGGACGTGGGGGACCCACGGCGTTGACCGCCGTACAGGTCGCTGCCGCTGCCGTCGCCACGGCGTTCTGGGCGCCGTTCGCGGGCTCGCTGCGTATCCCGCCGACAGCATCCGCGCTGATGTCGTTCGGCTGGCTCGCGCTCGTGGCCGGCGTGGTCGGACCCCTTCTCCTGCTCGCTCTGATCCAGCGGCACGGTCCGACCCGCGGGACCAGTCTGCTGTTCCTGGTGCCGTCGGTGACGGCGTTCCTCGGGTGGGTGCTGCTGCGCGAACCGGTCGGCGTCGTCGCACTGCTCGGACTGGGGATCGCGGGTCTCGGCCTGTGGCTCGGACGGCGTACTCCTGCGGCCGTGAGCAGCCCGGTGCTCGAACCGGTCGGGGCCGGCGTACGTCGGACACCGGAGCCCGAGCTCTGCGGGCAGACGAACTAGTGTCGCGAGCATGGACCTGACCCTCACCGACGAGGAGCGCGAGATCCGCGACTGGGTGCGGACCTTCGTGACCAAGGAGCTGATGCCGCTCGAGCCGCAGGTCCTCGAGCGGGAGCGCAACGGCGACCGCGGGATCACTCCGGAGGAGATCAAGGCGCTGCAGGACAAGGCCCGGACGTCCGGGTTCTTCGGCATCCAGACCCCGGAGGAGTACGGCGGGATGGGGCTCGGCGCCGTGATGAACGCGCTGATCGAGGCCGAGCTCGGGCGGACGTTCGCGCCGTTCAAGTTCGGTGGCGACGCCGACAACATCCTGTTCGACGCCAACGAGGAGCAGAAGGAGACCTACCTGCGCCCCACGATCGAGGGCACGCGGCGTAGCTGCTTCGCGATCACCGAGCCCGGCGCCGGATCAGATGCCCGCAACATCCGCACCTCCGCGGTGCGTGACGGCGACGAGTGGGTCATCAACGGTGAGAAGACGTTCATCACCGGCGGTGACGTCGCGGACTTCACGATGGTCTTCGCGGTCACCGACGCCGACAAGCACCGCGAAGGGCGCACCAACGAGTCGGTGACCTGCTTCCTCGCCGACCGCGAGGCGGGCTGGACCTCCGCGACGATCCCCACGATGGGCGAGTGGGGCCCGGCATCGCTGTCCTTCCAGGACGTGCGCGTCCCGCACTCGGCGATCCTCGGCGAGGAGGGACGCGGCTTCGAGCTGGCGATGCGCTGGATCGGCAAGGGGCGGTACCTGCTGCCGGCCCACGCCCTCGGTGCCTGCGAGCGCCTGGTCGAGATGGCGATGGAACAGGCGAAGAACCGGGTGACCTTCGGCGAGCCGATCGCCAACCGGCAGGCCATCCAGTGGATGATCGCCGACTCCGCGGTCGAGATCGAGGCGCTGCGCTGGCTGGTGCTGACCGCCGCCTGGCAGGTCGACCACGGCGTCGACTCACGACAGGCGCAGTCGATGGCCAAGCTGTACGGCGGGGTCCACGCCAACCAGATCGTCGACCGTGTGCTGCAGATCCATGGCGGCATGGGCTACACGCGTGAGCTGCCGATCGAGCGGTGGTATCGCGAACTGCGCCTGCTGCGGATCTATGAGGGCACCGATGAGATCCAGCGCCGCACCATCGCCCGCAACCTCCTGTCGGGCCACGTGTCGGTGCGCGGTCACCTGGGCTGATCGACGTCCAGGGCGTCCATCGCGGCGAGCACGGCTCGCACGTGCCCGACCTCGTGCGTGCGGAACAGGTCGGTCCCGCCGAGCCGGGCCAGGACGGCGAAGAACCCCTCGGCCTTGCGGAACTCGTCCTCGAACAGGTCGAAGGCGTGGGGGAGGGCGTTGCAGACCGGAACCCCGAGGCTGCGCAGACCGGAAGCACTGGGCGAGCACGGACGCCTGGTGCCGGACGCGGACCGTGGGCTCGACCAGGTTGCCGTAGTAGAAGCCCAGCCCGGGGTCGATGACGACCTGCTCGACGCCCCGTGACCGGGCGTGCTCGATGCGCGGTCCGAAGTGGTCGAGCAGGTACGGCAGGACGTCGGTGTCGGTCGGTGCCGTCGCCGCGGCGCGCACGTCACCGGGCTCGCAGAAGCAGAGGATCACAGCCGCGCCGTACGACGCCGCGCTGGCGAGCATCTCTTCCTCGCCGTCGCGGCCGGTGAGGTTGAGGACGCGGGCACCGGCCCCTAGGCACGCATCGACGACCTCGGGCCGGTAGGTCTCGACCGAGACCACGCACTCGTCGGCCAGTGCCTCCACGACGGGGAGGAGGGTCGCCTGCTGCTGGGCACCGTCGACGCGGGCGGCGCGGGCCGTGCTCGACTCGGCGCCGAGGTCGACGAGCTTTGCACCCTGGGCCACCTGCGTGCGCGCCTTGCGGAGGGCCGCCTCGGTGGAGACCGCGATGCTCTCTCGGTACGTCGAGTCGCGGGACAGGTTGACGGTGCCCATCAGCACGGGGTCGGGGCCGCCGATGGTCACCGCACCTACGGTCACCGGCTCGACCGGGCGGGCGAGGTCGTCGGCGTACTCGCTGTGCAGCGCTGCCAAGGCCGACAGCGAGATCATCCCGGCAGTTTAGACAGCGCCCCGGCACCCGCCCGACCCGCCCAGCGACCCGCGTGTGACGATGGGCCCGACCGACCTCGACACCTGGGAGACGACGGATGCGAGTCCTGCTCGGCCACGGCGACGACGCTCTCGGAGCTCTACACGGCGCCCGACGAACCCTGGCTACGGGTGAACATGGTCGCCAGCGTCGACGGTGCCGCCACCGGCGACGACGGCACGAGCCGGTCGATCAACAACGGTGCGGACAAGGTCGTCTTCGACCTGCTCCGCGACCTGTCCGACGCGGTGGTCGTCGGCGCTGGCACCGTCCGGATCGAGGGGTACGCCGTGGGGCGCAAGCCGCTCGTCGTCGTGTCCCGCAGCGGCTCGGTGCCGCCGACTCAGCGCAAGGCCAAGCGCGGGAAGGTGCTGATGGCCACGGTGTCCATGGCGCCGTACCTCGAGGAGGCGCGCGGCTTCCTGGGCAACGAGAACGTGCTGGTCCTCGGCTCGCACCGCGTCGACCTCGCCCGGATGAAGGACGAGCTCGTCCTCCGCGGCTTTCGGCACCTGCTGTCCGAGGGCGGCCCGCACCTGCTCCGCGACCTGCTCGACCAGGGCGTCGCCGACGAGCTGGACACCACGATCGTCCCGCGCGTGGTCGGCGGCGGTCACCTCCGGATCACCGACGGCCCACCCGTCGACGTACCCCTCCGGCTGAACACCCTCGTCGAGCAGGACGACACCCTCCTGGCCCGCTGGTTCGTCGAGCGGTAGGAACGCCCCGACCATCCCCGGCACGCTGACCGCGGAACCGCGTGGCAGGGTGGACGGGTGAGCATCGAGGGGATCGACCCGGGAGTTCCTCCGTCGGGGAGCGGGTGTGTGGAGTGTCTCGGTCAGGGCGGGTGGTGGTTCCACCTCCGGCGGTGTGCGCAGTGTGGGCACATCGGCTGCTGCGACACCTCGCCCGGCCAGCACGCGACGGCGCACTGGCGGGAGTCGGGTCATCCGTACATGACCAGCTTCGAGCCCGGTGAGGACTGGTTCTGGGACTTCCGTGACGAGCAGGCGTACGACGGGCCGGTGCTCGCCGAGCCCCAGAGCCACCCGCACGACCAGCCGACGCCGGGACCGGCGGGCGCCGTACCGGACGACTGGACCGACCACCTGCACGGCTGATCCGGACGACGTACGTCGCGGACGGTCAGTGGGTCAGCGGGTGCCCTTGCGGGCGCGGGCGGACAGCTTGGCACGGTCGTTCTGGTCGAGCACGACCTTCCGGATCCGCACGGTCTGAGGCGTGACCTCGACGCACTCGTCCTCGCGGCAGAACTCCAGACACTGCTCCAGCGACAGCCGCCGCGGCGGCACCAGCTTCTCGAAGTTGTCGGACGTCGAGGAGCGGACGTTGGTCTGCTGCTTCTCCTTGGTGATGTTGACGTCCATGTCGTCGGCCCGGGAGTTCTCGCCGACGATCATGCCCTCGTAGACCTCGGTGGTCGGCTCGACGAAGAGGATGCCACGCTCCTGCAGGTTCGTCATGGCGTACGCCGTGGCGGCACCCGCGCGGTCGGCCACGAGCGAGCCGGACGCACGCGACCGGATCTCGCCGGCCCACGGCTCGTAGCCCTCGAACACGTGGTGGGCGATGCCGGTGCCGCGGGTCTCGGTCAGGAACTCGGTGCGGAAGCCGATCAGCCCGCGCGCGGGGACCAGGAACTCCATCCGCACCCAGCCGGTCCCGTGGTTGGTCATCTGCTCCATGCGGCCCTTGCGGGCAGCCATCAGCTCGGTGATCGTGCCGAGGTACTCCTCGGGCGCGTCGATCGTCAGCCGCTCGACCGGCTCGTGGAGCTTCCCGTCGATCTCGCGGGTGACCACCTGCGGCTTCCCGACCGTCAGCTCGTACCCCTCGCGCCGCATCTGCTCGACCAGGATCGCCAAGGCCAGCTCGCCGCGCCCCTGCACCTCCCAGGCATCGGGCCGGTCGGTGGCCAGCACCCGCAGCGAGACGTTGCCGACCAGCTCCCGATCGAGCCGCTCCTTGACCAGCCGGGCGGTGACCTTGTGGCCCTTCACCTTGCCGACCAGGGGCGCGGTGTTGGTGCCGATCGTCATCGAGATCGCAGGCTCGTCGACGGTGATCAACGGCAGGGCGACCGGGTGCTCCGGGTCGGCCAGCGTCTCGCCGATCGTGATCTCCGGGATGCCCGCGATGGCCGCGATGTCACCCGGCCCGGCCGACTCCGCCGGCACCCGCTCGAGAGCCTCGGTCATCAACAGCTCGGTGATCTTCACCGTGCGGGCTGACCCGTCGCGCTGCAGCCACGCGACGTTCTGCCCCTTGCGAAGCGTCCCCTGGTGGACCCGGACCAGCGCGATCCGGCCGAGGAACGGCGAGGCGTCGAGGTTCGTCACGTGGGCCTGCAGCGGGGCACCCTCGTCGTACGTCGGCGCCGGGATCGTCTCGAGGATCGTCCGGAAGAGCGGCTCCAGGTCGGTCGACTCCGGGAGCGACCCGTTCGATGGCGCGTCGAGCGACGCTCGGCCGGCCTTCGCCGACGCGTAGACGACAGGGAAGTCCAGCGCGTCCTGGCTGTGGTGCTCGTCCAGCAGGTCGAGGAACAGCTCGTAGGTCTCGTCGACCACCTCGGCGATGCGGGCGTCGGCGCGGTCCACCTTGTTCACGACGAGCACGACAGGGAGGTCGGCGTTCAAGGCCTTGCGGAGCACGAAGCGCGTCTGCGGCAGGGGACCCTCCGACGCGTCGACGAGCAGGACGATGCCGTCGACCATCGACAGCCCGCGCTCGACCTCGCCGCCGAAGTCGGCGTGGCCGGGGGTGTCGATGATGTTGATCGTCATCCCGCCCGCGAGGCCGAGGTCGGCCGCGCTCTTGCCGGTGTAGTGGATCGCGGTGTTCTTGGCGAGGATCGTGATCCCCTTCTCGCGTTCCAGGTCGCCGGAGTCCATGATCCGATCGGCGACGCCGGCCTCCTCCTGGTGCGCGGTGAACGCACCGGCCTGGTGGAGCATCGCGTCGACCAACGTGGTCTTGCCGTGGTCGACGTGCGCGACGATCGCGACATTCCGAAGGTCCGAACGGGTGGCAGGCATGGCGCTACGGCGTCGCTTTCGCAGGTGGGATTGACCCCTGATCCTATCGGCGGGGCGACCACCCACTCGCATCGTCGCGAGGTCGTCTGCCCCGGCCGGGTCCGCCCGAGATGGACCCGGACACGACGAGGGCCCGGCCGCCGCGGCCGGGCCCGTGTCGAACAGGAGGTGTTACGCCGTCAGTGGGAACCTGCGGAGCATCTCGACGTACGCGGGGCGTACGCGGAACCGGCGTTGGCGCGCCCACAGGGGGGTGAGGGCGGCTCGGTCACGGTTCGCCAGCTCAGCCACTCGGCTGATCCGGTCTCCCAGGCAGTCCTCACACGGACGGCCGTGGGCACCATGGGGGACTTGGTGCACATCGGTGTTTGCCTCCTTGTGACTTAAGAGACGGTCAAGTCGGGGGACGTGACGGCGGTTCTCGCAAAGTTCCGCCGGGCGGGCCGCGGCGGGGCGCGCCGGAGCCTCGATCGCGCCACGCGATCGCCTCGCGAACACCCGCTCAGCCGTGCGGATCTCGTGGTCCGGGGTGATCTGGACGAGCGGATCCGTGTTTTCGACACCGTGAGAGGTTTTACCGTCGGTCCAGGATCAGGAGACCCTCAAGAGATCGACACCAGCTCGAAGGCCCGCCACATCGCGGCGTACCGACCGTCGCGAGCGACCAGGTCGTCGTGCGTCCCCTCCTCGAGAACCCGCCCCTGACCGAGCACGACGATGCGGTCGGCCGTGCGGGCGGTCTGGAGGCGATGGGCGATCAGGATCGTCGTACGCCGGGCGGCCACCGCCGCCATCGCGGCCGAGACCCTCGCCTCCGTCGCCAGGTCGAGGTTCGCGGTCGCCTCGTCCAGCAGCAGCACAGCCGGATCGACCAGCTCGGCTCGGGCCAGTGCGATCAGCTGTCGCTGGCCAGAAGACAGCGACGTCCCGCGCTCGGAGATCTCGTGCAGGTAGCCGCCCGGCAGCGACGCGACGAGGTCGTGGGCCCCGACCGCACGAGCCGCCGCCTCGACCTCGAAGTCGGAGGCATCAGGTCGCCCGTAGGCGATGTTGTCGCGGACCGTGCCGGTGAAGAGGAAGGACTCCTGCGGCACGTAGCCGAGCCGGCTCCGGAACTCGGTCAGGGAGCGAGTGCGGAGATCGTGTCCGTCGAGGGTGACCGACCCCGAGTCGGGGTCGTAGAAACGCGCCATCAGCTTGAGCACCGTCGACTTGCCGGCGCCCGTCTCGCCGACGAGCGCCACGGTCTCGTGCGCCGCGACGTGCAGGTCGAGTCCCCGCAACGCCTCCGGCGGCTTCCGACGCACGGTGCCGGTGCCGGTGGGGACGGCGTCGGCCGGTCCGCGCTCCTGCGCCGCGATCTCGGCCTGGGGGTAGGTGAAGTGGACGTCGTGCAGGGCCAGCTCGCCGCGCACCTCGCCGAGCGGCACCGGATCGACGGCGTCGGGAGTGATCGTCTGCAGCCGCATCAGCTCGGCGATGCGCCCGATCGAGATCCTGGTCTGCTGCCAGGAGTCGAAGACCTGGGACAGCTGCTGGATGGGGGAGAAGAACATCGTCAGGTACAGCAGGAACGCGATCAGCACGCCGGTCGTCAGGCGGCCCTGCTCGATCAGGTGGGCGCCGACCCCGAGCACGATCACGTCGGCGATCGCGGAGAGGAACAGGACGAAGGGAAAGTACGTCGCGATCGCGCGCTGGGCCAGTGCGCGACCGTCGTAGTAGCGGCGGCCGAGCCCGTGGAACCGCTCGACGGTGAGCTCCTCGTGCACGAACGCCTGCGCCTCGCGGATGCCCGAGAGCGACTCCTGGAAGTCGGCGTTCACGACCGCGAGCGACTCGCGGACAACGTCGTACAGCCGGTTGGTCACGTGGCGGAAGAACACCGTCGCGACCGCCAGCGGCACGATGACCGTCAACGTCCACAGCGCCAGCTCGAGGTCCATCAGCAGCAGCGTGACGCCGACCCCGACGAACGTGACCAGCGAGACCAGGGCCTGGAGCAGACCGGTCTCGACGAGGGTCTCGAACTGGTCGACGTCGGTGGTCATCCGGGTCATGGTCCGCCCGGCCATCTCGCGCTCGTAGTAGTCCAGCGACAGGCGCTGGAGCTGTGCCCAGATGCGGATGCGGAGCGCCGCCATGATCTGCTCGCTGGTGCGGCCGGTGACGAAGGTCGAGGCGATCTGCGCGAGCAGATCCGCGAACGCGACGAGCAGGAACGCCGCTGAGGCGAGCCAGAGGACGTATGTGGAGCCCGCTTCGACGCCGCGGTCGACCCCGATGCTGACGAGGTAGGGACCTGCGAGGCCGGCGACCGCGTCGAGGACGACGAGTGCCAGTCCGAGGCCGAAGGACCAGCGGAACTCCTTGACCAGGCGCCACATCGAGAAGTCGGGATCGGCCTTGGTGTCCTGGACGAGGTCGGGCTCGAAGTGGTCCCGAACGGGAGGCAGGGCTTCGACTCGGGCCAGGAGCTCGGGGGTCGGGGCGAGGTTGAGCCGCCAAGTACCGCCGCCGAGGCCGGGACCCACAGTGGGCCGGCTGGCCATCCGCGCCGCCGCGCGCTCGGTGGCCTCGCGGACCGCCTCGGCACGGTCACCGCTACCACGTTGCCAAGCCGCGGGTGTGATGTCGACCTGGCTGAGTGTCTCGATCGAGTCGCCGACGGCTCCGGCCGCGTAGTCGTCGAGGCCGGTGAGGAGCTCGCGGTAGGCACGGTTGCGCGCCATCAGCTCGCCGTGGGTGCCTTCGTCGGCCACCCGTCCCTTCTCGATGAGGACGACCCGGTCGGCGAGGTTCAGGGTGGAGACGCGGTGAGCGACGATCAGCGACGTACGGTCCGCCAGCACGTCGCGGAGCCGGTCGAAGATCCGCGCCTCCGTGGCCGCATCGACGGCGCTGGTGGCGTCGTCGAGCACCAGGATCCGAGGGTCGGAGAGGATCGCCCGTGCCAGCGCGACACGCTGCCGCTGGCCGCCACTGAGGCTGAGCCCGCGCTCGCCGACCCGGGTGTCGTAGCCGTCGGCCATCTCGGAGATGAAGTCGTGCGCCCCGGCGACCCGCGCGGCCTCCTCGACCTCCTCCCGGTTCGCTTCGGGGCAGCCGTAGGCGATGTTCGCGGCGATCGAGTCGGAGAACAGGAAGCTCTCCTCGAACGCCGCGCCGACCTGGCTGCGCAGCGAGCCAAGGGTGACTTGGCGGACGTCCTGCCCGTCGACGAGCACCTGCCCCGCGTCGGGATCGAGGAGCCGGTGCACGAGCCGGGTGACTGTGGACTTGCCCGCGCCGCTCGCGCCCACGAGGGCCACGCGTTCGCCGGCGCGCACGTGGAGGTCGAGCCCGTCGAGGACCCGCTGCTCGTTGTAGGCGAACCGCACGCCGCGGAGCTCGATCTCGCCCCGCACCTCGGGCAGGCTTTGGGCGTCGGGTGCGTCCGCGATCTGCGGCTCGAGATCGAGCAGCTGGAAGATCCGCTCGACACCGGCACGCGCCTGCTGACCGACCAGGAGCACACCGGCCAGCTGCCGGGCCGGCGCCACGAACTGTCCGACGTACGTCGAGAAGGCGAGGAAGGTGCCGATCGAGATCTGGTCGTTCAACGCCATCCACCCGCCGAGCGCCAGCACGGCGACCTGAGACAGCACCGGGATGAACTCGAGCAGCGGCTGGTAACGAGCTTGGAGCCGCGTCGCGCGCATCCGTACGCCGTACAGCGTCTGGACGATGCCGACCATCCGGCGGAGCTCGCGCTCCTCCTGGCCGAAGGCCTTGACGACGCGAACGCCGTTCACGTCCTCGTCGACGACCTCGGCCACCTCGCCCTCGCGCTGCTGGCCGTCCCAGGTGGCCGGGAAGACCTTGAGCCGCATCCGGTAGGAGACGACGAAGAGTGCCGGCGCGATCACGAGCCCGACGAGGGCGAGCAACGGAGCGAGCACGAACATGATGACCAGCGAGACCAGCATCATCAGCAGGTTCCCGACCATCAGCGGCAGGAAGTTGAGCAGCCCCGCGACGAGGGTGGTGTCGGTGTTGGCCCGGGCGACGATCTGGCCGGTGCTCAGATGGGACAGGCTCTGCTCGTCGAGGGTGAGCAGCTGGTCGTGCATCCGGTTGCGGAGGTCGTACTGGACGCCGATGCCGACCAGGCCGCCGCGGTAGCGCCGAAGGTAGGCGAAGGCGAAGACGAGCACTGCGATGACCACGAGCAGCGCCAGCCACGGCCACAGCGGCTCGCCGTCGTTCCCGATCACGTCGTCGACGATCTTCCGGGCGACCAGCGGGACGACGGCCTGGCCCAAGCTGCCGAGGACGGCCGCGGCGAAGGAGATCAGGACACTTCGCTTGTGGCGCCACACCTGCCTCGTCAGTCTGCGGATCCATCCCGGCGTTTCGGCGGGTTGGTCCTGGCTGGCTGACATGTGCTGGCGCGAGTCCTCTCGTCGGCGATGGCGGTCCGAAACGGGCCGAGCAGAGTCTAGTGAGGACGTGGTCGCATACCCTCGCGGGATGGACGGAGCCGGTCGCGACGCCGGGTGTGTGCTGCCGGACGGTCGGCTCGTCGAGTACTGGGATGGTGGCGATCCGCGCGGGCGTCCGGTGATCTTCCGTCCCGGCACACCGTCGTCCAGAATCCTCGGGCGGTGGGGCCACGAGGCAGCCGTCGCGGCGGGCGTGAGGCTGGTGTCCGTGAGCAGGCCGGGTACGGCGGCTCGACCAGGGCCGCTGATCAGGCCCCGAAATCCGGGCTGGATCCCAGGTTTGAAGGGTTCTGCGGAGGGGAAGGACATGGTCATCTCGGGCAATGGCGGCCCGTCTCGCTTTCCCCGTGGCGAGGCGGGCCGCCGCCGTGTCATCCGCCAACAATCAGTCGCGCTCGGCGCTGTCGGGTGAGACGGCGCCCCCGCGCCAGCCGGCCCGGTGCTCGGCGGGCGGTTGAGGTCGATCATTCCGCCAGGGCCCGGTCGAGAGCGGCGGTCACGTGCAGGGTCGTGCACGGGTAGACCGGGAGATCGGCGTCGGCCTGCTTGATCAGTAGCTCGAGCTCGGTACACCCGAGCAGCACTCCACCGACTCCGGCGTCCCACAGCTCCTCGAGCACGCCCAGCACCCGACGGCGGGTGGCATCGACGACGCGGCCGTGCACGAGCTCGTCGTAGATCGCGCTGTTGAGGAGGTCGTGGTGCTCGGGCCCGGGCATCACGGTCTCCAGGCCGTGCCGGGCGAGGCGGTCGGCGAAGAAGCCATCTGACATCGCGACCGTCGTGCCGATGAAGCCGACCTTGGCGACGCCCTGCGAGCGCACCTCCTCGGCGACCACGTCGCCGAGATGGAGCAGCGGGATGCCCACGGCGGCCTCCACCTGGTCCGCCACCTTGTGGAACGTCGTGGTGCACAGCAGGAGGAAGTCGGCTCCCGCCCGCTCCACCCCGCGTGCCGCGTCGGCGAGGAGCTCCCCGATCTGGGGCCAGCGATCGGCGTCCTCGAGCGCGGTCAGCTCGGCGAAGTCGACGGTGCTGAGCACGACCTTCGGCGACGACAGGCCGCCGATTCGGTACTGCACCCCGAGGTTGAGATCGCGGTAGTAGACAGCGGTACTCTCCCAGCTCATCCCGCCGACCAGGCCGATCGTCTGCATGCACGGCAGTCTTGCTGGCCCGGAGCCGACGCGACACCGGGTCCCACGTGTCAGGACCGCGCCGACTGCTCAGCTCTCGCGATGCACCTTGTGCTGGGCGGCCTGGGCGCGCGGCTTGATCACCAGCTCGTCGATGTTCACGTGCGAGGGGCGGGTGGCGATCCAGGCGATCGCGTCGGCGACATCCTCGGCGACCAGCGGCTCGGCGACGCCGGCGTACACCGCGTCGGCGCGGGCCTGGTCGCCGTCGAAGCGCACCGTCCCGAACTCGTCGGTGCGTACCATGCCCGGCGCGATCTCGCTGATCCGGATGGCCTCGCCGACCAGCTCCAGCCGGAGTGTCTCGGTGACGACCTGGGTGCCGTGCTTGGCGGCGGTGTAGCCGGCGCCACCCTCGTAGGCGATTCGTCCGGCTGTGGAGCCGACGTTCACGATCAGCCCGTCTCCGCTGGCTTTCAATGCCGGCAGGAGTGCCTGGGTGACGTGCAGCAGGCCGAGCACGTTCACGTCGTACATCCGGCGCCAGTCCTCCGGATCGGCCTCGGCGACGGGGTCGAGCCCGAACGCGCCGCCGGCGTTGTTGACCAGCACATTCAGCGTGTCACCGACCGACGCGGCGAGCTCCGCGACCGACTCCGGCGAGGTCACGTCGCAGGTGACCGCGGTGCCGCCGATCTCCTCGGCGAGGGCCTCGATCCGGTCGCTGCGGCGTGCCGCGCAGCACACGGCGTACCCCTCGTGCGCGAGCGCCCGGGCGGTCGCCGCCCCGATCCCGCTACTGGCTCCGGTCACGACGGCGGTACGACGGGTCACGCGCCCGATTGTGCCTCCCAGGGGTGACCCCTGGCCCAAGCGGGTGGCACACTGTAGGGCCCATGGGACGCCATGCCGAAGCCTCCGGGACCCCTTTCGACCTCCGCAGAACGACTCAGCTCGCCGGTCTCACCGGTGGTCTTGCGTGGGTCGTAGCGCCCTTCCTCGCCGACGGCGGCAGCCTCAAGACCACCCTGCTGTTGGCGGGCGCGATACTGCTCACGGTGACCCTGTTCGGTCTCGGGCTGCTGCTGGTTCGCAGCGACGTACTCGCGCTCCGCGTCTTCGTCGCCCTCGCCCTGCCGACCTTGGTGTGGGGGGTGTTCGCCATCGTCCACGACTCGGCCGCCGAGCCCGAGCTGGTCGACGCCGTGTTCGGCGCCATCGTCGGCCTGGTCTCGGGCCTCCGCCTCGGCCATCACCGCAGCGGCGTACCCCGCGCCACGCTCTGAGATCCGAGCCTGAGCTCGCTCAGGATTCGATCGAAAAGAACCAGGACTCCATTCGGGTGGTCCGGAGCACTGCCACGAGAGCCGTCTCTCGGGGGAATTCCGGGCCGACAGCCGCGGTTGCAGCAGTTCGGGCCCCGGTTGCGGGCCCGAGAGGAGTACGCCGTGGGGCTCACCGAGGCCGACGCCGTCCGCCGCGTGGCGATGATCAGCGTGCACACGTCACCGCTGGACCAGCCGGGCATGGGCGATGCCGGCGGCATGAATGTCTATGTGGTCGAGCTGTCGCGCCGCCTGGCGGCTGCCGGCATCGAGATCGACATCTTCACCCGCGCGACGTCATCCCGGCTCGACCCGATCATCGAGTTCGACGACGGCATCACGGTCCACAACATCCATGCGGGACCTTTCGAGGGCCTGACCAAGGGTGAGCTGCCGGGGCAGCTCTGCATCTTCGCGCGCGAGGTGCTGCGGACCGAGGCCGGCCTGCCGCTCGGCCACTACGACATGGTGCACTCCCACTACTGGCTCTCCGGCCAGGTCGGCGCGCTCGCGCGCGACCGCTGGGGCGTGCCGCTCGTGCACACGATGCACACGATGGCCAAGGTCAAGAACGACGCCATGGCGGCCGGAGACCTCCCCGAACCGCCGGCCCGGATCATCGGCGAGGAGCAGGTGGTCGAGGCCGCCGACATGCTGATCGCGAGCACCGACCTCGAGGCCAAGCAGCTGGTCAACCTGTACGACGCCGACCCCGGCCGGGTGGAGGTCGTCCACCCGGGGGTCGACCTGTCGGTGTTCCGGCCGCGGGACACCCATGCCGCGCGCGAGCAGCTCGGTCTTCCGCTCGATGCCCACGTGGTGCTGTTCGCGGGCCGGCTCCAGCCGCTGAAGGCTCCGGACGTGCTGCTCCGCGCTATCGCCCGGCTGCTTGAGCACCGGCCCGGTCTCCGCGAGCGGCTTGTCGTCCCGATCGTCGGCGGCCCCTCTGGCGCCGGCCTCGAGCACCCCGAGGCGCTGGCCGAGCTGGCCGACGAGCTGGCGATCGCGGACGTCGTGCGCTTCGTGCGGCCCGTTCCGCCGGCCGACCTCGCGGTCTGGGACGCGGCCGCCTCGGTGGTCGCAGTCCCGTCGTACAACGAGTCGTTCGGCCTGGTCGCCGCCGAGGCGCAGGCCGCTGGCACGCCGGTGATCGCGGCCGCGGTGGGCGGGCTCACCACGGTGGTCGCCGACGGCGAGAGCGGGTTGCTGCTCGACACCCACGAGCCCGAGGAGTGGGCCCACGCCATCGGCCGCGTCCTGCTCGACGACGGGCTGCGCGCCAGGCTCTCCGCCGGCGCGCGCGCGAGGTCGGGTGCGTTCTCCTGGGAGGAGACCGCGGAGCGAACGCTGGACGTCTACGCCCGCGCCCGCGCCTCCCTGCGCGAGCCGGTCTAGACACAGGTGGCAGGGTCGGTCACATGGACGACCCGGCCCAGGTGCTGCGCGACTACCTGACCGACAGCGAGCTGGAGTTCGAGGAGCGCGACGGCTCCTTCAGCTTCGGGCTACCCGGCGAGCGCAAGCTCCAGACCCCGGTGCGCGTCGACATCGGGACGCATGCCCTCGCGATCCACGCGTTTGTCTGCCGCAACCCGGACGAGAACCACGAACGCGTGTACCGCTGGCTGCTCGAGCGCAACCTCAAGACGTACGGCGTCTCCTACGCCGTCGACCACCTGGGCGACATCTACCTCGACGCCCGTCTCCCGCTGTCGCTGGTGACTGCCGAGGAGCTGGACCGGCTCATGGGCGCTGTCCTCGCGCACGCGGACGGGCCGTTCAACACCATCCTCGAGCTCGGCTTCGCCTCCTCGATCCGCAAGGAGTGGGAGTGGCGCAACCTTCGCGGTGAGTCGACGCGGAACCTGGAGGCCTTCCGCGGCTGGCTGGAAACCGAAGCGACCCCCGAACCCGATCCCCCCTAGGGGGTGTCCGCCCATGGCCTGCTGCGCGCGACGGCCGAAGTCCATGAGACACCCCCCTAGCCTGAACGAATGGTCTGGCCGTTCTTCGACCTCCGCATCAGGTGCGGTGAGGTCCTGCTCCGCGGTGCTACCGACGCCGATCTCGCGGTCCTGGAGTCCGTCCTCCCCGACGACCTCGAGATGAACCCGGCGAACGAGCAGATCGCGACGCTCGCGCATGAGGTCGACCGTCGGCGTCAGCTGGTCGGGGAGATGTGGAAGCACCGCGGGACGTGGTCCCCGGACTCCTGGTGCCTCGACCTCGCCGTCGAGGTGGACGGCCGCGTGGTCGGTGTGCAGGCGTTGGAGGGCGAGCAGTTTCCCTTGCTGAAGACGGTCGACTCGTTCTCCTGGCTGGCGTCGGACGTGCGCGGTCGGGGCCTGGCGAACCTCATGCGTACCGCTGTGCTCGCCTTCGCCTTCGAGCACCTCGGCGCCGAGGTCGCGGTGTCGTCTGCCCGCACGGACAACGCGCCTTCGCTGGCGGTGTCCTACCGCATGGGCTACGTCGACAACGGGCTCAGCCGGACCAACACTCCATCCGGCCCGTTCGAGCTCCAGCACGTGCGCCTGACCCGCGAGGCCTGGCAAGAGGGTGGTCGCACCGCCGAGATCTCAGGCGTGGCGGCATGCCTGCCGTGGTTCGGGATCGGACCCGAGGTCAGCTGAGCGCGACGGCGACCAGCGCGATCGCCGCCGGCACGGCCTGGACGAGGAGGATCCGCTTGTTGACGGTGGCGGCGCCAAACACGCCTGCCACGACCACGCAGACCAGGAAGAACACGCGGACGTCGGTGCGTCCGGACACCAGCCCCCAGACGAGGCCGGCGGCCAGGAAGCCGTTGTAGAGACCCTGGTTGGCGGCGAGCGCCTTCGACCGCTCGGCGAAGTCGGCGTCGAGACCGAAGACGCGCAGCCCCGTCGGCGTGGTCCACAGGAACATCTCGAGGACCAGGAAGTACAGGTGCAGAGCGGCGACCAGGCCGACCAGCACGCCGGCGATGACGTTCACGGACGCAGCATGCCAGGGCTAGGGCGTATCTCCCTGTCCCACGGCCTGCTGCGCGGCGCCCGGCACGCACGCCGGCTGCGGCAGCACCTCCCGTGCTCGTGGCTTGCGGCGCGCCACCGCGACGCCGACCAGGGCGAGCGCGCCCCCGACGTACGCAATCCCGGGCGGCGTCTCGCCGAGGAACACCCAGCCCATGACGATCGTCAGCGGCGGCACGAGGTACGTCGTGATGCCGAGGCTGCTCGCCGTCATGTGCTGCAGCGCGAAGGCGTACGTCGTGAAGGCGATCGCCGTTGGGAACAACCCCAGGTACACCACCCACCAGATGTCGGACGTCGAGGCGGCGCGGGTGTCGTTGACCAGCTGACCGGCGAACGGGAGGCAGACCGCCGCCCCGATCGTGCAGGCCAGCCAGGTGACGTGGAGAGCGGAGAGCCGTGAGACGAGGGGCTTCTGCACTACCAGGGCGATCGAGTAGACGAGGGCGGCGAGCAGGCAGAGAAGCACGCCGATGATGTCGTTGTGTCCGCCCGGCTGAGAGGCGCCGATCAGCACGACGCCGGCGAAGGCCAGCACGAGCCCGATCCCCAGCCAGAGCGTGAAGCGCTCACCGAGGAACAGGGTGGCGAGCACAGCGATCAGCACCGGGGAGATCTGGATCAGCATCGCCGACGTACCGGCGTCGACGTGGTGCTCGCCCTGGTTCAGTGCGATGTTGTAGACCCCGAACCACAGCACACCGATCACGACGAGCCCCAGCCAGTCGCGCCCGCTGGGCCTCGGGAGTCCTCGTGAGACGGCCACCGCTCCGAGCGCGATCGAGCCGACGACGAGCCGCCCCAGCGAGAGCGCACCCGCGGAGTAGGTGCCTCCGAGGTGACGGATCGCGACGAAGGCGGAGGCCCAGAGCATGAGGGTCGTGGCGACGGATGCGAGGGGCAGCCAGGGACGGTTGGTCAGCGGCACCTCGCCAGCCTAGGGACGACCACCGACACTCCACACGCTGCTATCGGACATCGCGTTCAGGCGTCGACCGCCTCAGTCGCCGACCGGCTCCGGCGTCGGCGCGGGCTCTGGGTGGGGATGGGACGGCTCCACGCGAACCAGCCGGGCGACGCCGTCGGGGAGTATCCAGTTCCACCTGCCGAACAGCGACACCAGGGACGGCACCAGGACGGATCGGATCAGCGTGGCGTCGAGCAGGATGCCGAAGCCCAGCCCGGTGGCGAGCACCTTGAGGTCCGTGCCCGGCCCGGACGCCAGCGCGGCGAACGCCAGGAACAGGATCAGAGCCGCGCTCGTGACCAGCCGGCCGGTGCGTCCGATCCCGGCGATGACGGCCTCGTCGGTGGACAGTCCGTTGTCGTACTCCTCCCGCACGCGGCTCAGGATGAACACCTCGTAGTCCATCGAGAGGCCGAACAGGAACGCGAACACCATGATGGGGATCCAGAAGGTCACGGCTCCGGTCTTCTCGATGCCGAAGATCGCCTCGGACCCGTATCCCTCCTGCCAGAACAGCACCATGAGCCCGTAGACCGCGGTCAACGACACGAGGTTGAGCACCACCGCCTTCAGCGGGAGCAGCAAGGACCGGAACGCGCGGACCAGCAGCACGTAGGTCAAGCCTGCGATCAGCAGCAGCATCATCGGGAAGTTCCCGTAGACCGCGTTCAGGAAGTCGACCTGGGCGTTGCCGAGCCCGGTCACGCCGATCACACCGTCCATGTCGCCGGCGGCGTCGGTCACCCGGCGTACGACGTCGACGCTGGTGTTGTTCACAGTCTCCTCGTCGGGCACGACCACGATCACCGTCTGACCGTCGACGGATGCGCCGGGGCCGGTCGGGACGGCCACGTGGGTGACGCCCTCGATCTTCCGCAGCTCGGCCGCGACGGCCTCGGACTTGTCGGTCTCGGTCAGCACCTCCATCGGCGTGAGTGTGCCGGTGGTGACGCCACCCTTCTCGAGCACCTGGAGGCTGTCGTACGCCGCGCCGCTGTGCGCCAGCGAGGACGAGTCGGCCGCGCCGATCTTGATGCCGAGGAACGCCACGAACAGAACCCCGATCACCGCCAGTGAGCTGAGCGCGGCGACCCAGCGATGACGCACGATCATCCGGGCCCACGAGGTCCAGCCGCGGCTGGGCTTGTTCTCGTGCCGGATCTTGGGCCAGTCCACGCGCGGGCCGATGCCGCCTAGGATTGCCGGCGTGAGGGTGAGGGTGACCAGCACGCTCGCGATGGGGATCAGGGCGCCGCCCATCCCGATGCTGCGCATGAACGGCACCGGCAGCACCACCAGCGCGAGCAGCCCGATCGCCACGGTGATCCCGCTGAAGAGCACGGCGTGCCCGGCGGTCTCCATCGCGTCGACGACCGCCTCGTGGTTGTCCTTGCCATGATCTCGTTCCTCACGCCATCGGGTCACGAAGAGCAGCGAGTAGTCGATCGCGACCCCGAGGCCGACCAGTGCGACCAGGAACTCCACGATGAACGACACGTCGGTCAGATAGGTGAGCGGCAGGAGCATCAGGAACGTCGTCAGGATCGACACCGCCGCGATCACCATCGGCATGAACGCCAAGGCCGACGCGAACACGAACAGCAGCACCGCGAGCGCCCCCACGGCGCCCAGCAGGGTCTCGGTGAGCACGCCGTTGCCGCCCGAGTCGTCGCCGACGGCGAGCGCATCCATCCCGGTGACACCGACGGTCGCCCCGGGTGGCCCGGCTCCCGATACCGCAATCTTGATCGGGTCGGTGGGCAGGACGTCGTTGAAGCTCTGCGGGAACGGGTAGAAGACCAGCGCGTACGCCGTGCGGTCGTCGGAGGTGCGGAACGCCTTGTCGCCGGTGTTCGCCTCGTCGACGACGCGAAGGGGATGCCCCGGATCGGCCGTTGTGATCGCCGCGAACGCCTTTGCGACGGTCTCCTCGTTCCCGGTGATGGTCTGGCCGGCCGGTAGCGTGATCGTGGCGATCAGCGGCGAGGTGTTCCCGCCGTTGTGGAACGCCTCGATGATCTTGTTGGCCGCCTCGTCACCCGGCTGACCCGGCAGCGAGAAGTCGACCGTCAGTCGGTCGTTGACCGTGCTCGTCACCGAGATGCCGGCGATGGCCACCAGGGCCCAGATCACCATCACGATCTTGCGGTGCCGCAGCACCAGCTCACCCCACCGACGCATGTCCGCTCCCCCTGACCTCTTGCCCCTGACCTTGCCCCTGACGCTTGCTGAGAAGGTGGCAGGGTAGCGAAGGTCGGCTCGCCTCGGCCACGGCCAAGAGCCACAAGCGGACACTGGCGGTCAATGTACTGTCGAGATCACGTGGTCCCGACAGTGCAGTGCTCACGCAGTAGACGGGGTCTGGGGATGGACCTCGAAGCCCGACACGGACAGCAGCGAACGCGCGGGTCAGAGAGCGCGCGGATCAGAGGTCGAGCTTGTAGCCCAGCCCGCGCACCGTGACCAGCATCGTCGGATGGGACGGGTCCGCCTCGAGCTTGGCGCGCAGCCGCTTCACGTGGACGTCGAGGGTCTTGGTGTCGCCGACGTAGTCGGAGCCCCAGACCCGGTCGATCAGCTGCCCGCGCGTGAGCACCCGGCCGGGGTTGCGCAGGAACAGCTCGAGCAGCTCGAACTCCTTCAGCGGCAGCCGCTGTGGCTCGCCGTCGACGGTGACCACGTGCCGCTCGACGTCCATCCGTACGGACCCGGCCTCGAGTGTCATCGGGGCGAGGTCGGGCTCCGTTCCCCGACGGAGGACGGCGCGAACGCGGGCGACCAGCTCACGCGGCGAGTAGGGCTTGGTGATGTAGTCGTCGGCGCCGAGCTCGAGGCCGACGATCTTGTCGACCTCGTCGTCTTTGGCGCTGACCATGATCACCGGCACATTGGAGACGGCGCGGATCTGCCGGCACACCTCCGTGCCCGGCAGACCGGGGAGCATGAGGTCGAGCAGGACGATGTCCGCGCCGTTGCGATCGAACTCCGAGAGCGCGTCGGGACCGGTGGCGGCCAGCGACACGTCGTACCCCTCCTTGCGGAGCATGTACGACAACGCGTCGGCGTAGCTCTCCTCGTCCTCGACGACCAGGACTCGGGTCATGGGGTGTCCTCCTGCTGGGAACGGGGGAGGGAGAGCGTGAAGGTCGAGCCCTGTCCCTCCAGGGACCACACACGTACGTCGCCGCCATGCGTGGCGGCGACGTGCTTGACGATCGAGAGCCCGAGACCCGTACCGCCGGTGGATCGGTGCCGGGCCGGGTCGATGCGGTAGAACCGCTCGAAGATCCGATCCAGCTCGTCGTGGGGGATCCCGATGCCCTGGTCCACGACGGAGATCTCGACCATGTCCTCGTTGCGCTTGGTCGAGACCAGCACGGTCGAGTCGTCGCCCGAGTAGGCGACCGCGTTGGCGATGAGGTTGGTCACCGCGGCGGAAACCTGTTCCTCGTTGCCGAAGATCGTCAGACCCGGCGTCCCACCGGTGACGACCGAGATGTTCCTGCTCGCCGCGTCCGTGACCGTGATGTCCACCGACCGCTTGACCACGTCGTCGACGTCGACGACGTGCGGCGCCTCGATCGGCTCGTCGCCCTGGAGGCGCGAGAGCTCGATGATCTGCTGGACGAGCCGGGCGAGCCGGTCGCTCTCGGTGATCATCCGCTTGGCGAACCGCTCAACGGCCTCCGGGTCATCCGAGGCGTCGGCTGCGGCCTCGGCGAGGAGCTTGATCGCGCCGACCGGGGTCTTCAGCTCGTGGGACACATTGGCGACGAAGTCGCGCCGGACGGCCTCGACCCGGCGCTCGCGGGTGCGGTCCTCGACCAGGGCGAGAACGTATCGGGAGCTCAACGGCGCGACGCGCGCCGTGACCATACGCGGCTGTCCGTTCGGGCGCTGCATGGTGAGCTCGGTCTCGCGGATCTCGCCGTCGCGGCGGACCTGCCGCACGAGGTCGGCGAGCTCCTGCGAGACCAGCCGCTGACCTCGCACCAGGCCGAAGGCCAGGGCCGGCGCCGAGGCCTTCACCACCTCGTCCGCGTCGTCGACGACGACCGCGCTGCTACGCAGGACGGAGAGGACGGTGGCGACGCCCAGCGGAAGCGCCGGCTCGTCCGGCCGCGCGGCCGCTTGGTGCTCACGCTCGCTGACGTGCCACGCCAGTACGGCGCCTCCGGCGACGACTGCCCCGATGAGCGCGGCCAGAAAGGCCTGCGTCGTGGGGCTCACACACAGATCGTACGCATCCGGACACCTGCCGTTCGCTCAGGACGGCGTGCTCACGGACTGTTCACGACTCGTTCACCAGTCGGCCCCGTTCTGACACCTTCGGCGCCTACGGTGGAGGCATGCGCGAAGCGTTTCACGAGCAGCTGGACTCGATCTTCTCCGACCTGGCCGAGATCTGCCAGGAGGTCGAGACCTCCGTCCGTCACGCCACGCAGGCCCTTCTGAACGGCGACGTCGAGATCGCGGAGCGCGTCATCGCGGCGGACGCCAAGATCGACACTGCCCGCGAACGGGTCGAGGACACGGCGTTTTCCCTGCTCTCGCTCCAACAGCCGGTGGCCGGCGACCTCAGGGTCGTCGTTTCCGCGCTCCGGATGGTCAGCGAGCTCGAGCGAATGGGCGACCTCTCGGTGCACGTCGCCAAGATCGCCCGCCTGCGGGTCCCCGACGTCGCGGTGCCCGAGGAGGCACGTCCGACGGTCGCGCGGATGGCCGAGGTCGCTGAGGACATGGTGCGTCGCGTCGCGTCCGTGATCACCGAAAAGGACGTCGAGGCCGCCATCGAGCTCGGCCGCGACGACGAGGAGATGGACCAGCTCCGCCGCAGCAGCTTCACCCAGCTGCTCTCCGACGACTGGCAGCACGGCGTCGAGTCGGCCGTCGACATCGCCCTGCTCGGGCGCTACTACGAGCGGATCGCCGACCATGCCGTCTCGGTCGCCAACCGCGTCGTCTTCGTGGTCACCGGGCAGTACCCGGTCACCCGCGAGGCCTCCGTCAGCTGACCGCCGGCGAGCGGTCAGCGACCCTGGTTGGCGACCGCCGCAGCGGCCTCCGCGGCCGCGTCCGGGTCGAGGTAGCGCCCGCCTCTCACGGTCGGCCGGAGCTCGTCATCGAGCTCATAGACCAGCGGCAAGCCGGTCGGGATGTTCAGGCCGGCGATGTCGTCGTCGCTGATCTCGTCGAGGTGTTTCACGATCGCACGCAGGCTGTTGCCGTGCGCCGCGACGAGAACCGTGTGTCCGGTGCGGAGGTCGTCGGCGAGCGGGCCCTCCCAGTACGGCAGCAGCCGGCCGATCACGTCCTCGAGGCATTCCGTGCGGGGGAGCTCATCACCCAGGTCGGCGTACCGGACGTCGTGGGCTTGTGAGAACTCGTCGTCGTCGTCCAGCGGGGGCGGGGGTACGTCGAAGGAGCGGCGCCACAGCATGAACTGCTCCTCGCCGTACTCCTCCAGCGTCTGCTTCTTGTTCTTGCCCTGGAGGGCGCCGTAGTGGCGCTCGTTGAGCCGCCAGCTGCGGCGGACGGGGATCCAGTGCCGGTCCACAACGTCCAGACCGAGCACGGCGGTGTTGATCGCCCGACGGAGCAGCGAGGTGTGGACGACGTCGGGAAGGATCCCCGCGTCGCGCAGCTGCTCACCACCCCGCAGCGCCTCGGCACGACCTTGGTCCGAGAGGTCGACGTCGACCCAGCCGGTGAAGAGGTTCTCGGCGTTCCAGACGCTCTCGCCGTGGCGGAGCAGGACGAGTGTGTAGGTCAACGTCAGCTCGAGGTGTCGGTCGGCGTGGCCGACGACGACGGGGTGGCGGGTGGGGTGGACGTGTCCAGCCCGGCCCACTGACCGTCGTCGAGCACCACGGGGACGGAGACGTTCGCTGTGTCGCCGTCGTCGAACTGCAAGCTCAGGTTGACGAACTGACCGAGGGCGAAGGTCCCGCTGACCGGGATGCCGCCGTCCGCCGCGAGGTTGCGCAGTGTCCCGGGCTCGAGCGTGAACGGCGTCGCCTGCGCGTTCGAGATGGCGGTGTTGTCTCCGGAGGCCGACTGCAGGGCCACGGTTTGCGTCGAGCTGTTGTTGACGAAGGTGGCGATGAAGGTGCCGCTGTTGGGCTGCTTGGCGACCACGACGGCGTTGAGGACGTCGACGTTGCCGTCGCGGTAGTCGACTCCCTGGGTGAGGTTGTTGATCTTGTCGGTCGGGTAGTTGAAACCGCAGGCCGTGAGAGTGGCGGTGGCGACGAGGCCGGCCGCTCCGAGCGCCAGGGTGCGCCGACCGACGTGCCCTCGGATCCGTCGCAGGTTCACGGGCGACACATTAGCGGGCCAGGTCGGGTGCTCGACCGGGTGCTCGACCGGGTGTCGACCGGGTGCTCGACCGGGTGCTACTGCGACAGCCCGACCGTGCCGCCGATCGCCGCGATCGCCGCGATCATGAGCGCGCAGTACAGGCCGGCGAGGAACATCAGGCGCGGCGCTCCGACGCGCAGAGCGAGCCGTAGCGGCAGGTGCCGACGCCCTGCGCGGTTGTCCTCGACCAGCCCACGGAGGGCGATCAGGACGTGGACTCCGATCCCGAGGAACGCCGCAGCCACGGTCATCGCGATGGTCGGTGGGTGTCCCTCCGCGCCGCCGCCCCACCCGCCGTACGAGAGGTACGCCGGGTACAGCGCGAACGCGACGGCCCAGGCCAACCACGACAGCCGCCCGTTCCTCAGCAACCGGTTGCCGAGGACCCCGACGGCCAGCGACATCAGGTACGCCAGGCCGGCGTTGATCCCGCTGGACAGCGACAGCGGGACGACGAGGAGCACGGCACAGGCCAGGGCGAAGGCGAGGGTCCCGCGGTCGAGTCCACCGCCGATGAGCGGCTTGGCGGTGCGCTCGTCCGCGCGGTCTGCCCGCTCGTCGACGAGGTCGTTGTCCCAGCCCAGGAGCGTCTGTCCGACGAGCACGGACACGGCGACCAGGCCGACCTCACGGGCGGTTCGACCGGACAGCCAGGCCGCCACGGCGAGGCCGGCGGCGGTCAGCAGGGCCTGGCGTGGGTGGGCGGCGCGCACGAGCAGAACCGGCGTCAGCCGGGCGACGCGAGGCGGCCGCACGTCCGCTGTCGTCTCCGGCCCGGGCATGTCCCGCAGTATCCGCTATCGGCGCGATAGCGGGTCGTGTCGCGGTCCGACGAGCCGCGCCCGTGGGTGCCACCGAGTGGCAGCGCGCAACGCACACGGACAAGCGATCTGTCAAGACCGGAAACCCCGTCTGACCTGCGGAGACGCAAACGGGGCCCGAACGCGCGCGTGTTAGAATGGGTACCTAAGAAGGGTGGTACTGAACAATATGTCTTTCACCGTGGGCGAAACGGTTGTGTATCCCAATCACGGCGCCGCCGTCATCGAAGACATCGAGATGCGGACGATCAAGGGTGAGGACAGGGAGTACCTCGTCCTTCGGATCGTGGCCCAGCAGGACCTCGTGGTCCGCGTGCCCGCGTGCAACCTCGACCTGGTCGGAGTGCGCGACGTGGTCGACAAGGACGGTCTGGACCGCGTCTTCGACATTCTCCGTGCCGCGCACGTCGAGGAGCCGACCAACTGGTCGCGCCGTTACAAGGCGAACCTCGAGAAGCTGCACAGCGGAGACGTGATGAAGGTGTCGGAGGTCGTGCGCGACCTGTGGCGTCGGGAGCGCGACCGCGGGCTGTCCGCCGGCGAGAAGCGGATGCTGGCCAAGGCGCGCCAGATCCTGGTCTCGGAGCTGGCGCTGGCAGAGAACACCAACGAGGACAAGGCCGAGGCGATTCTCGACGAGGTCCTCGCATCCTGATTCGGTTTGAGAGCCGATTGACGAAGGCCCTGCACCACTCCGGTGGGCGGGGCCTTCGTCATTTCTGGGCTCGGCTCTAAGGTCCGCAGAGATGGAGGACCACGAGCAGGGCCCCGTCGCGCTCGGTGTGGTCGTCGAGCGCGACCGCGGCGCGCTGCCCTTCGCTCTGCTCCACGGTGAGCCGCTGGTCGCCTGTGCGGCCTGGGCCATGGGGGAGGCCCTCGTCCACCTGCTCGACCTGACGGCGCGCTGGGATGCGGTCCGGGAGGCCGGTCTCCCGCTGGTCTGGCACGACGCCCTCTGCCCGGCCGCCCCGCCCGAGCTCATCGCCGACTGCGTACGCCGCGCCGTCGAGCGCGACGTCGTCGTGGCCGCCGTACTGGCCGTCACCGACACCGTCAAGAAGCTCGTCGAGGGCGCGACTGGTCCCGTGGTCGGCCCGACCCTCGACCGCGGCGGCCTCCGGCATCTCGCCTCGCCACTCGTCCTCCCCGCCAGCGTCGTCGCGGCACTCGACGCCTGGCCCCATGCCGACCTGGGCGAGGCCCTGGTGGCGCTGCGCGCCGATCACCGGGTTGAGCTGGTCGAGGCACCGGCATCCGCGATGCGGGTCCATGACCTCGCGGACCTGGCACGACTCGAGGCGCTCACCCAGCGCTGAGTGCTTCGGCGACCCGGAGGTCGTCGGTCACGGTGACCTTGAGGTTGCCGGCGTCCGACTCGACGGCGCTGATCTCCAGGTCCGCGTACGCCGCCAGGCAGCCCGCCGTGTCGGTCGCCTCGAAGCCGTCCGCCGCGGCTGCTCGGTGGGCCGCCAGCAGGTCGGCGGCGCGGAAGGCCTGCGGGGTCTGCACTCCGACCAGACCAGCGGGGAGAGGCGACCCGTCCACGGTGACCAGGTCGGACAGGCGGGCGACCGGGATGGCACCGCCGAGTCGTTCGGCCGTTGCCAGGACTTCCTCGAAGAGGGCCACGCTGGCGAGTGGCCGGGCGGCGTCGTGCATCGCGACGACACCGATCTCACCGGCTTCGATCGAAGGTGCGAGGACCTCGAGCGCCGCCCACTCGGAGCGGTGGCGCGTGGCTCCACCAACCACCATCGCCACCTCGCGGCCATCGCGTGGGAGATGCGGCTCGACTGCCTCGCGGATCGCCTCCTGCTCGCCGTCGCGCACGACCAGCACCACGTGACGTACGCCGGGGACGGAGCACGCCGTCCGCACCGAGCGAGCCACGACCGGGACGCCGACCACGGGCAGCAGCACCTTGTTCACGCCCGCGCCGACCCGAGTCCCCGACCCGGCCGCGAGGACGACGACGGCCGCCCTCATCGGTGGACGAGGGCGGTGGCGATCGCGGCGATCCCCTCACCCCGGCCGGTGAGGCCGAGGCCGTCGGTCGTGGTGGCCGATACCGAGACCGGGGCGCCGATCGCTGCGGAGAGCGCCCTTGTCGCCTCGTCGCGGCGCGGCCCGAGACGAGGGCGGTTGCCGACCACCTGGACCGCGACGTTCCCGACCTCGTACCCCGCACGGCGCACCCGGGCCGCGGTCTCGGTCAGGAGTGCGACGCCCGAGGCTCCGGCCCATTCCGGCTCCCCGGTGCCGAAGTTGCTGCCGACGTCGCCGAGGCCGGCGGCCGACAACAGGGCGTCGCACATCGCATGGGCGCAGACGTCGCCGTCGGAGTGACCCACGAGCCCCTGTGGCTGGTCGGGCCAGGCCAGGCCCGCGAGGTGCATGGGCACGCCGTCGGCCAAGCGATGTACGTCGGTGCCGATGCCCGTTCGCACTCCGTCAGAACTCCCAGCCACGGGCTTGATCATGCCCGAGCAACAATCGACCCGTGCGGACGCGTGGGCAATGGGCGCTGGCCGGCCTCGTGGCCGGTCTCAGCGGTCTCGCCACGGCGTACCTCACCGCGACGTGGCTGGGACTCCGTGGCAACCCGGTGACCGACGTCGCGCAGCTGGTGATCGGGATGACGCCGGGCCCGGTCGCCGAGCGGGCCATCCAGCTCGTCGGCCGCCATGACAAGCCGCTGCTGGTCAGCGGAGTGCTCGCGGTCCTGCTATTGCTGTTCGCCGGCTTCGGCCTGCTCGCCCGCCGTGCGTACGGCGCTGCCATCGGCGGCTTCGTCACCCTCGGCGTGATCGGGCTGATCGCCAACCAGTCGCAGTACGGCGCTCCTGCGACCGGGATCCTGCCGAGTCTGGTGGGTGTCCTCACCTGGCTGGGAGTCCTCAGCGTGCTCTCCGCCAACCTCCGTCCCCAGCCGTACAGCGAGGTCGACCACCAGCGCCGATTCCTGCTCCTGGCGTCCGGGATCGGCGTGGGCAGCGTCGTCGTCGGCCTGCTCGGATGGCGCGTCGGTGGCCATCGGCGTGCCGTGGACGCGGCCCGCGAATCGCTCGACCTCGGCGGGGTGACCAACCCGGGGCCACCCGCGGGGGTCGAGGTTGGGCTGGACGGGATCGAGGCCTGGCAGACGTCGAGCAACCGCTTCTACCGGATCGACACATCGCTCGTGCCGCCGGCGATCTCGCCGGACGACTGGTCCGTGCGCATCTACGGCATGGTCGACCGCGAGATCACCCTCACCTACGCCGATCTCCTGAAGCGGCCGCGCAGCGAGATCTGGATGACGCTCAACTGCGTCTCCAACCCTGTGGGCGGCCCCCTCATCAGCAACGCCTGGTGGAGCGGCACCCATCTCAAGGACCTCCTCGAGGAGGCCGGGGTGCAGAGCGGCGCCGATGCGGTCAAGCAGACCTCCGACGACGGCTGGACCTGCGGTACGCCGCTGTCGGCCCTGCTCGACGACCGCGGGGCGATGCTCGCCTATGCGATGAACGGCGAGCCGCTGCCGATCGAGCACGGCTTCCCGGTCCGGACCCTGGTGCCCGGGTTGTACGGCTACGTCTCGGCGTGCAAGTGGGTGAGGCAGATCGAGGTGACGACGTTCGACTCGTTCACGGCGTACTGGACCGACCGCGGGTGGTCGGCGCTCGGTCCGGTGAAGCTCGCCTCGCGGATCGACGTCCCGAACAACGGGGACCACGTGAACGCCGGGCAGGTACGTGTCGGTGGCCTGGCCTGGCAGCAGAACACCGGGATCTCGGCGGTGCAGGTCCAGCTGGACGGCGGCGGCTGGCAGCCGGCGACGCTCGCCCGGAAGAACCTGACGGACTCCTGGCTGCAGTGGGACGCGACCGTCGACGCCGCCCCTGGTCGCCACCAGCTCGCCGTTCGTGCAGTGAACGACGACGGGCAGGTGCAGACGGCCGTGCGCGCCGATCCGGTGCCGAACGGGGCATCCGGGTGGCACACGATCACGTTCAGCGCGGAGTGACGGAGTACGCCGACTTGCCGATGATGTAGACGCGGTAGATCGTCGAGTACGACTTGATCAGGTGCTTGGTGCCGGCGACCACGGCGCGGTACTTGGTGCCGTTGCCCGGAGTGGGCTTGACGAAGGCTTTCCAGTGGCTCCGGTTGTTGGTGTGGACGACCTTGTAGCGCTTCCACGAGCCGTGCTTGGCCTGGATCAGGATCTTGTGGTTCTTGGCTTTCGGGGCGAGCTTCCCGAAGATCTTGCACTTCGGTGCGCAGATGCCCTGGTCGTGGAGGTTCCACGCGGTGCGGACGTTGACGGTGTTGGAGAACGACTCACCGTAGGTCGTCGCGGTGCCGGTGTCGGTCCCGCCGAGGTAGTGAAGCCGGTACTTCACGTTGCCCTTGGCCTTGCTGCCGTAGGTCCCGAAGCTGACCCCGTCGGACAGGTCGTCGTCGGTCTTGGCGTTCTTCCAGTCGTTGCCCGGCAGCTTCTGCTGGAGTTTGGCCGAGCCGACGGTCACCGGGTTCACCCCGTCGGAGACCTGCGCCGAGAACGTGCCGAGGTTGGTCCCGTAGAGAGCCGTCACGCCCACGTTGCCTCCGAGTGTGAGCGCCGCCTCGGTCGGCGTGGTGGCCGGTCCGGCCTGGGCCGGTCCGGCCGCGAGCACCGCGGCGGTGCCGGTCGTGAGTGCGAGCGATGCCAGGACGGCACCGAGCTTCGTCGTACGCATGCGAGAACTCCCCCGTTGCTGATGGATGTGATGCGGTCCCGAGCCTCCGAGATCCGGCCAGGCAGTCCTATCACCTCACGGGGGCGGAAGGCCTGCGAAATGGCCAGATCCCATCCGGCGAATGCGAACAGCCCGCGGCTCACCAGGCACCTCGACTCGCGGCCGGCAGGGGTTGATCGTCGCGGTGGATCACGTAGACCAGGCCGCCCGAGCCGTCGAGCCAGGCGCGCTCGAACTGCCCGCGGGCGTAGGTGTGTCGCACGCTCCGCTCCGTCGGCGCGGCAGGGTCGTTGGTCACCACGTCCCCTTCGGCCGTGAAGCCGCGGACGACGACGAGGTGACCGTCGGTCCCGCGCGTCGGCGCTCCCGTCAGCGCTCCACGCTGGTACGCGATGCTCGCCACCAAGGGGATTCCGGCATCGACGAACCGTTCGGCGTCGCGCAGGTCGTGCAGTCGGGTGACGAATGCGTGGCCCGTCAGGCGCGCGGCCCAGGCGGTGTTGAACGGCCAGTTGCCGGTGCCGTCGCCGTACGCCGGGTCGATGACCTCGGCGGCTGCCGCCGGGATGTCGGTGGCCGCTGGCAGCGTGTCGGCATGGGACAGCACCATCGAGACCGCCGTGGGCGAGCACCACCCTGCGCCGCCGACCTGTTTCCACGTCATCTGGGAGAGGCGTGGCACGTCGAGGATCCGTTCTCGACGCCTGAGCGGTGGCGACGTCGTCAGCGCGCACCTCACCGGCACTGACGACCGCGCCGAGGACCCTCACGTGAGGGCTGGCACTGCCCGAGCGGTGGAGAGTGAGCCGAAGCCGATAGACGTGCGCGTCTTCGGTCGGTCGCCAGATGTCGGTGTCGACCTCGGGGTCGCCGGTGATGCTGGTCCTCCGCGTCGGCTGCGTACCCGACGACCAGTGGCCGAGCGCGTGCCAGGTGCGGGCGCCTCGTGCCTGGGCAGCTACCTCGATCCAGGTTCCCCTCGGAGTCGTCGCGGACCACGACGCCACCAGCTCGGTGAAGGCGAAGCCCGGCTCGCACCACGGTGACGACCAGGTGCGGCCGCTCCCGGGCGACCACGCGTCGTACCGGATCCGGCGGGTCACCCGTTCGAGCCTAGGTGTCCGGCTGGCGAGCACGCTGGCTGCGTCGAGTCGGACCCGTTCCGGCGAACTGGGGATCTCGCCGTGCGAGCGAGCTCGCTGCGGCGCTCGCTCCGGCCCGTCCGCTTCGACGGCGTCGAGTCGGACCCGTTCCGGCGAACTGGGGATCTCGCCGTGCGAGCGAGCTCGCTGCGGCGCTCGCTCCGGCCCGTCCGCTTCGACTGCGTCGAGTCGGACCCGTTCCGGCGAACTGGGGATCTCGCCGTGCGAGCGAGCTCGCTGCGGCGCTCGCTCCGGCCCGTCCGCTTCGACTGCGTCGAGTCGGACCCGTTCCGGCGAACTGGGGATCTCGCCGTGCGAGCGAGCTCGCTGCGGCGCTCGCTCCGGCCCGTCCGCTTCGACTGCGTCGAGTCGGACCCGTTCCGGCGAACTGGGGATCTCGCCGTGCGAGCGAGCTCGCTGCGGCGCTCGCTCCGGCCCGTCCGCTTCGACTGCGTCGAATCGGACGGTCCTCGCTCGGACCCTAGAATCGGCGGGTGACTCTCCGGCTCCACGACACCGCGACCCGCGACGTCCGCGACTTCGTCCCGCTCGAGGCGGGCAAGGCGGGGATCTACGTCTGTGGGCTCACGGTGCAGAGCGAGCCGCACGTCGGTCACGTCCGGTCGGCGGTGAACTTCGACGTGCTTCGGCGCTGGCTGACGGCGTCGGGGTACGACGTGACCTTCATCCGCAACGTCACCGACATCGACGACAAGATCCTGGCCAAGGGCGAGGCGCAGGGCCGGCCGTGGTTCGAGATCGCGTACCGGATGGGCCGCGAGCTGGACAAGGCGCTGGACGCGATCAACGTGCTGCCACCGACGTACGAGCCGGCCGCCACCGGGCACGTCCCGGAGATCCTCGAGCTGATCGGGCAGCTGGTCGCGCGAGGCCACGCCTACCCGGCCGAAGACGGGTCCGGCGACGTCTACTTCGACGTGCGCTCGTGGCCGTCGTACGGCGAGCTGACCCGGCAGAAGGTCGACGACATGGAGCCCGCGGAGGACGCCGACCCGCGCGGCAAGCGCGACCCACGCGACTTCGCGCTCTGGAAGGGCTGGAAGAAGGCGCTGGAGCCCGAGACGGCGGCGTGGCCGTCGCCGTACGGTCCGGGTCGCCCCGGCTGGCACATCGAGTGCTCGGCGATGGCCGCGAAGTACCTCGGCCCGGCGTTCGACATCCACGGCGGCGGGGTCGACCTGCGCTTCCCTCACCACGAGAACGAGATGGCGCAGTCGCGGGCCGCGGGGCAACAGTTCGCGGCGTACTGGCTGCACAACGCCTGGATCACCACTGCCGGCGAGAAGATGTCGAAGTCCCTGGGCAACTCGCTGCTGATCCCCGAGGTGCTGAAGCGGGTGCGCGGCATCGAGCTGCGCTACTACATGGTCTCGGCGCACTACCGCTCGCACGTGGAGTTCTCGTTCGAGGCGCTGGACGACGCGGCGGCCGCCTTCCGGAGGATCGAGTCGTTTCTCGACCGGGCGGAGGACGCGGTCGGCGAGGTGCCGGATGACGGCGTGATGTGCGCCGACTTCGTCACCGCGATGGACGACGACCTCGGGACTCCGGCAGCGATCGCCGCGGTCCATGAGGTGGTCACGGAGGGCAACAAGCAGCTGACGTCCGGCAATCGGACCGCCCTCAGGGGCAGCCTGGCCTCGGTGCTGGCGATGCTGCGGGTGCTCGGGCTCGATCCCCACGACCCGAGCTGGGGCTCGCTGGGCGGATCGGACGACGCGAAGCTGTCGGCCGCGGTCGACGCTCTCGTCGCGGGGCTGCTGGAGGAGCGTGCCGGAGCGCGAGCGGCGAAGGACTGGGCGCGTGCCGACGCGATCCGCGACCGGATCGCGGCCGCCGGGATCGCCGTGGAGGACACCTCCGACGGCCCGAAGTGGACGCTGGCGGATCCCTCGGACGGGGGCTCCTGATGGCCGGCAACAGCCAGCGCAAGGGCGCCATCCGGAAGTCCTCGAAGCGCCCCACGGCGGGTTCCGGGGGCCGCATCAAGCGCGGCCTGGAAGGCCGGGGTCCGACGCCGAAGGCTGCCGATCGGCCCAACCACAAGGCTCACAAGATGCGGGCGAAGTCCGAGCGTGAGGCGGCCCGCCGACCGAAGCGTCGGTCGAGCAGCGACGACGAGTGGATCGCCGGGCGCAACTCTGTCGTCGAGGCGCTGCGGGCCGGCGTCCCGGTGAGTGGCGTGTACGTCGCCGAGGGCGCCGACCGCGACGCCCGTGTGCGGGAGGCGTTCAAGCTCGCCGCCGAACAAGGCATCTCGCTCCTCGAAGTCGCCAAGGCCGAGCTCGACCGGCGTACCGACGGTGCGGTGCACCAGGGACTGGCGGCGCGGATCCCTGCGTACGAGTACGCCCACCCGCGCGACCTCCTCGAGGCGGCGGCCGAACGCGGTGAGAAGCCGCTGATCGTGGCCCTCGACTCGGTGACCGACCCGCGCAACCTCGGCGCCGTGGTGCGCTCGGCGTCCGGCTTCGGAGCCCACGGCGTCGTGATCCCGGAGCGCCGTGCTGCGCGGATGACGGCCGCCGCCTGGAAGACCTCGGCCGGAGCCGCCGCGCGCATCCCCGTCGCCCAGGCGACCAACCTGGTCCGCACCCTCAAGGAGTTCCAAGACGCCGGCTGCCAGGTGGTCGGCCTCGCCGCGACCGGCGACCTGACGCTGCCCGACCTCCTCGCCGACCCCGACCTCGCCTCCGGTCCCCTGGTCGTCGTGGTCGGGTCCGAGGGTGATGGGCTCGGTCGCCTGGTCAGCGAGACCTGCGACCGGCTCGTGTCGATCCCGATGTCGTCGTCCCTGGAGTCCCTGAACGCCGGCGTCGCCGCCTCCATCACCCTCTACGCCCTCGCCCAGCACCGCTGACCTGGCGATTGCGTCACGTCAGCGCTTCGGCGTGTCACGCAATCGCCAGGTCAGCTGCTGTGACGGGTTGGTGCCGGGTGGGGAGTACCTGTCACAGGGTGGCATCATCGGCCGCGTGGGTACGACGGTCGATCGCTTGCTGCCGACGGACGACGACGGGATCGCCGAGGCGCTGCTCGAGCTGACCCGCGAGATCGCCACCAAGGAGCTCGCGCCGCGGGTGCACGAGGCCGAGGAGCGGAGTGAGTTTCCCGAGGCGGCGTACCGGCTGCTGGGGAAGTCGGGGCTGCTGAGCCTGCCGTTCCCAGAGGAGTACGGCGGCGGTGGGCAGCCGTACGAGGTGTACCTCCAGGTCGTCGAGGAGGTCGCGACCGCATGGCCGAGCGTCGGCGTGGGTCTGAGCGTGCACACCTTGACCGCGAACGTCGTGGACGCCAACGGCAACGACGACCTCAAGGCCGAGTGGCTGCCACGCATGCTCGGTGGCGACTGGCTCGGCGCCTACTGCCTCTCCGAGCCGCAGGCGGGCTCCGACGTCAGTGGCATCCGGACTCGAGCGGCGCTCGATGGGGACGCGTACGTCGCGAACGGCACCAAGCAGTGGATCAGCAACGGCTCGTGCGCGGACTACTACATCCTCTTCGCCCGCACGTCCGACGACGCCAAACGCGGGCTGTCGGCGTTCGTCGTGCCCGCAGACACCGACGGCATGTCCTTCGGCGCACCGGAGAGGAAGATGGGTCTGGCCTGTGACGTCACCACGCAGGTGATCTTCGACGGCGCGCGCATCCCGGCCGAACAGCTCGTCGGCAGTGAGGGATCCGGCATGCGGGTCGCGCTCTCGGCGCTGGATGCCGGTCGTCTCGGCATCGCGGCGGTCGCCACCGGGATCGCCCAGGCCGCGCTTACCCATGCCGTCTCGTACGCCGGGGAGCGCAAGCAGTTCGGCCGCCCGATCGGCGAGCTGCAGGGCATGCAGTTCCTCCTCGCCGACATGGCCGCGGACGTCGAGCGTGCCCGCGCGACGTACCTCCACGCGGCGCGCCTGAAGGACGCCGGCCGTCCCTACAGCCGGCAGGCGAGTGTCGCGAAGGTGACCGCGTCCGACGCCGCGATGCGCGTCACCACCGATGCGATCCAGGTGCTCGGCGGCAACGGCTACACCCGGGAGTACCCCGTCGAGCGACTGTTCCGGGACGCCAAGGTCACCCAGATCTTCGAGGGGACGAACCAGATCCAGCGCATGGTGATCGGACGCGACCTCCTGCGCTGAGGGATCGCTAGAGCACCGACGCGTCCTGGTCCTCCTCGGGCAGTGACGCTCCGTCCGTCTCGTCGGCCGTGACCAGCTCGTCGGGCTTCGTGGTCAGGACATGGTCGATGTAGTCACGCGCGGTCTCGAAGATCCCCACCTCCCGACCGGCGCGCTCGGACAGGTACCACCGGTGGACGAGGATCTCGTGGAAGATCTCGGCCGGCTCGAGCTTGCCGCGGGCCTCGGGCGGCACCATCGCCATGATCGGTTCGAAGATCTCGGTGAGCCACCGGTTGGCCGCGATCGCCTTGTCCTCGCGGCCGAGGTCGTAGTGGGCGATGAACGACGTCAGGTCGTTCAGGAGGCGGCATGCCTGGCCGTCCTCCACGCAGAGGCCGGTCAGCGCCTGGAGCTCGCGTTGGTGGTGTCCCGCTTCGACGGCCTTGGGCTGGATCCGGATCCGGTCGCCGTCGAAGTCGGTGACGATGTCGAGCTCCTCCACGTCGAAGCCGAGCTCGTTGAGGCGCTCGATACGCTGCTCGATCCGCCACATCTCGTCGGTGGTGAACTCCTCCTCCGCCGTCAGCTCGTTCCACAGGTCGTCGTACCGTTTCTGGATCAGGGCCACGATCTCGTGCCCCTGAACGCTGGGGCTGATCCGCCCGCCGGCCTGGAGATCGAGCAGCTCGGCGAAGACGTTCTCGCAGCCGACCTGTACGTCGTACTCGCGCATCTGCCGCGACAGCGTCGGCCGGAGCTCCCCGGTCTCGGCATCGACGAGGTACGCCGCGAACCCGCCGGCGCTGCGCCGGAACAGCACGTTCGAGAGCGACACGTCGCCCCAGTAGAAGTCCGCGAGATGCAGACGCACGAGCAGCACCACGAGCGCGTCGATCACGCACGGCAGGCTCTCCGCCGACATCCCGTGGGCGAACAGGGCGCGGTAGGGGAGGGAGAACGCGAGGTGCTCGGTGAGGAGGGCGCAGGGGAGCTCCTCGTCGTCCTCGTCCTCGCGGCCGGTCACGACGCCCATCGGCTTGACCGCCGGGAGACCGATCCGCTGGAGGTCGCGGAGCAGGCGGTACTCGCGGAACGCGATCTCCTCCTGTGTCTCCTTGATCGCGTACATGCCCGCGCCGACGCGAACGATCCGGACGATGTGGCGGCTCAGCCCGCGGGGGAGGGGGACGACGTAGTCGTCGGACCACTCCGCGAGCGGGACGGACCAGGGCAGGCGCAAGACCGCCGGGTCCGGCCGGCTGGCGACGATGTGCAGCGCCATGTCGTTCAGGCTATCGACCGGTCAGCGCCCCTCGAGGAACACCGGCCCGGGTCCGCGTGAGGCGGCGAGGTCGCCGGGGTTGCTGAGGTTGCAGCGCATGAGGCTCAGGCAGCCGCAGCCGATGCAGGAGTCGAGGGTGTCGCGCAGACGCTCGAGCTGCGCGATCTGGGCGTCCAGTCGAGGACGCCAGCCACGGCTCAGCCGGCTCCAGTCGGCCTTCGTGGGCGTGCGGTTGCTGGGCAGCGTCGCCAGGGCCTTCTCGATCTCCTCGAGCGAGAGCCCGACACGCTGCGCCGTCCGGATGAACGCCAGGCGACGCAGCATGGGGCGCTCGTAGCGGCGCTGGTTGCCCGTCGTACGCCGGGACCAGACCAGCCCGCGGTCCTCGTAGTACCGGATCGCGCTGGCCGCGATGCCGGAGCGCTCGGACAGGTCTCCGATCGTGAGCTCGGTCATAGATGCAAGCATGCCTTGACTTAAAGTTCACTTCAACTTGTGAAATGGGCTCGTGGACAACATCGAACGGCTGCTGACCCTGATGACGGGGGATGAGAAGCACGACCTCGCGTCGTACTCCACCCTGGACGTGCTCCGGGTGCTCTACGAACGGGTGCTCAACGTCTCCCCTGCGACGATCGACGACCCGGCGCGCGACCGTTTCTACCTGTCCAAGGGCCACGGGCCGATGGCGTACTACGCGGTGCTATGCGACCGCGGCTTCATCCCGGAGGAATGGCTCCACGAGTGGGCGAGCTGGGACTCACCACTGGGCCACCACCCGGATCGCAACCTGGTGCCCGGCGTCGAGATCTCGAGCGGGTCCCTGGGTCACGGGCTTCCCTTGGCCGTCGGCACTGCTCTGGGACTCCGCGCCCAGGGGCTCGGCGCGCGGGTGGTCGTCCTCGTCGGGGACGCCGAGCTCGACGAAGGCTCCAACCACGAGGCGCTCGAGCTCGCCGCCGCCCTCGGCCTCGACGCGCTCACGGTCGTGGTCGTCGACAACCGCAGCACGAGCTACGCCGTCCCAGGGCGGATCGCGGCGCGGTTCGCCACCGAGGGGTGGTCCGTGACGAGCGTCGACGGGCACGACCATGAGGCGCTGGAGAAGGCGCTGTCCGAACGCGGCGTCGGCGTCCCCAACGCCGTTGTGGCGACCGTGCCCCAGTCCGACGAGGACGAGGACGACGAGGAGGACGCGGCATGACCACTGTCACCCTGACCCGGGACCCGCGCGCGCAGTTCGCGCGCACCGTCACCAGCCTCCTCGACGAGGACCTGTCCACCACCTTGGTCTTCGCCGAGATCTCGGCCCGATTCTTCGGCGAAGCCGAACGCCGTCACCCCCAGCGCGTCGTCAACGTCGGGATCCGCGAGCAGCTGCTCGTCAACGTCGGTGCCGGCATGGCGCTGACCGGGCTCCGCCCGGTGGTGCACACCTTCGGCTCGTTCCTTGCCGAGCGCGCCTTCGAGCAGATCAAGCTCGGTTTTCCCCACCAGGGCGTCGGTGGCGTGCTCGTCGGTGGCGGCGGGTCCTTCGACGCCGCCAGCTCCGGCCGTACCCACCAGACGCCGGGGGATGTGGCTCTCATGGACACGCTGCCCGACACGGTGATCCATGCGCCCGGCACCGCTGCCGAGACCGACGAGGTGCTCCGGCGCGCAGTCTCGGATGACGGACTGCACTACGTGCGGATCGTCCAGCAGGTCAACGGCGAGTCGTTCAGCGGGCCCGGCCTGCACGTCGTACGCCGCGGGTCGGGCGCCACCGTGATCGCGCTCGGGCCGGTCCTCGACGACGTCCTCGGTGCGACGGCAGACCGCGACGTGACCGTGCTGTACGCCCACAGCGTCCGCCCCTTCGACGCGGCGACGTTCCGCAGGGTGCTGAACGTCGCCGATGTCGTCCTCGTCGAGCCGTGGCTGGCCGGCACGTCGGCGCGAGTGGTCTCCGACGCGCTCCGCGACGTCCCCCATCGCCTGCTCTCGCTGGGCACACGCCGGATGGAGCTGCGCCACTACGGCACGCCGGTCGAGCACCAGCGGGCTCACGGCCTCGACGCTGCGGGGATCCGGCGTTCGCTGGAGTCGTTCCTGGCTGCGTGATACCGCGCCCGTCTCGTTAGGCTGACCCGGCCGCTCTGCCTACGAACGCGAGCGGCGCGCCGGTGTAGCTCAGACGGTAGAGCGCCTCCCTTGTAAGGAGGATGTCGCGGGTTCGATTCCTGTCACCGGCTCAGACGTCGACGCGGTCAGCGGACCTGCTCCACCTCGAACTCGTCGGCCGGCGAGGCGATCGCGTCCTGGCCGAGCACGATCTGGAGCTCGCGTTCGCCGGAGTCGATCGTCGCCTGGAGAACGCCGACGACCGACGACGCCGTGAGCCCGAGTGCCTCGGCGGGCGAGCCCGTCGTGCGCAGGTGGGCGGTGAAGAGGGCGGCGGTGAGGTCACCGGAGCCATTGGCCTTGATCGGCAACCGAGGTGTGCGCACGATCCACGCGCCGTCGCCGGTCACCGCCAGCATCTCGATGGTGTCCTCTGGTCGATCGGGTCGCAGCACCGACGTGACCAGCACCGTGGACGGCCCCATCGCCATGGCCGCGTCGGCAGATGCGAGCGTCGAGTCGAGCGTGTCGGGCTCCGTGCCGGTGAGGAAGCCGAGCTCGAACTGGTTGGGCGTGATGACGTCCGCGTGCGGCACCACCTGCTCGCGGATCATCGGCGGGATCGCCGGGTCGACGAAGCAGCCGCTGGTGGCGTTGCCCATCACTGGATCGCAGGTGTACGTCGCCTCAGGGTTGACCTTCTTGACCCGGGCGACCGCGTCGACCACGACGTCACAGATGCCCGGCCCCCCGAGGTAGCCGGACAGGACGACGTCGCACGTCGGCAGGACGCCGCGCTCCTCGATCCCGCTGACGACCGCTCGCACGTCGTCCGGTGGCAGCAGCCGCCCGCGCCACGCGCCGTACCCGGTGTGGTTCGAGAAGACGACCGTCAGTACCGGCCACACCTCGTGTCCGAGCCGCTGCAGCGGAAAGGTGGCCGCGGAGTTGCCGACGTGGCCGTATGCGACGAACGACTGGATCGACAGGAAGCGCACCACCCCATCCTGCACCGACCGCGTGATGGTCCGGCGGTGCTCTCATGTCTAACGTCGAGGCGTGACCAACTTCGCCACGGCGTTCGAGCCGCTCACCCTCGACACGGGCGAGGCGTCGATCGCCGTACGGCGCGCCGGTTCCGGTCCACCAGTGCTCCTGCTCCACGGCTTCCCCGAGACGATGCTCATGTGGCGCGACGTCGCGCCCCGTCTCGCGGACCAGCACGCGGTCGTCTGCGCGGATCTACGTGGGTACGGCGACAGCGGCTGCCCACAGTCGGACGCCGACCACGCGGCGTACACCAAGCGAGCGATGGCCCGCGACATGCTGGCCGTGATGCGACAGCTCGGGCACGAGCGCTTCGCCGTGGTGGGCCACGACCGTGGCGGCCGCGTCGCCTATCGCACAGCGCTCGATCATCCCGAGAACGTGACCCGGCTCGCCGTACTCGACGTGCTGCCGGTCGATGTCGTGTGGGACCTCGCCGACCATCGGATGGCACTGGGCTTCTGGCCGTGGTCGCTCCTGGCTCAGCCCGAGCCGCTCCCCGAGCGACTGCTCCGCGGCGATCCGCGGGCGGTCGTCGACAGCGCCACCAGCAACGAGTGGGGCACTCCCTCCTCGGTGTTCGACGACGAGGTCCGCGAGGTGTACGCCGAGGTCCTCCGCGACCCCGAACACGTCCACGCGATCTGCGAGGAGTACCGCGCTGCCGCCGGCATCGACCGCCAGCACGATGCCGCCGATCGGACGGCCGGTCGGCGGATCCGCTGCCCGGTACTTGCCCTGTGGAGCGGCAGCGGTCCGCTCGGCTCGTGGTATGACGACGCCGGCGGACCTCTCGCGCTGTGGCGCGAGCTTGCCGACAACTCGAGGGGCGGTCCCGTCGCCGGCGGTCACTTCTTCCCCGAGGAGCACCCGCAGGACACGGCTGATGCCTTGTTGCGCTTCCTCGGCAGGCCGGGGGTCGGGGCCGTCCTCTAGCGTGCGGGGCATGAAGAGGTACGTGGACGAGGACATGGAGGGCGCGGAGTTCCGCGAGTGCAACCTCAGCAAGGCGCGCTTGATCGGTGTGGTCATGCAGGACGCCGAGATCGACGGCCTGATCACCAACCTCGTCGTGAACGGCGTCGAGGTCACGGCGTACGTCGAGTCCGAGCTCGACCGCCGTCACCCGGTGCGGGTGCTGATCCGCTCCGACGACCCCGCCGAGCTGCGGGAGGGGTGGAGTCAGCTGCGTGCCGACTGGGCCGCGACCGTCGAGCGGATGCGCGAGGCACCCGGCATCGAGAACCGCAGCGTGAACGACGAGTGGTCGGCCGTGGAGACGCTGCGCCACCTGGTCTTCGTGCACGACTCGTGGTTCCGTCGATGCTGCCTCGGCTCGACCGACCAGTTCACCCCGATGGGTTTGGGGCCGGACTTCGTCCCCGACCGCGAGGTGCAGGGGCTCGATCTGGCGGCCGCTCCGACCCTCGACGAGGTGCTCGCGGTCCGCGGCGAGCAGGCTGAGGAGCTCGATGCGTGGCTGGCCGCGGTGTCGGCCGAGCAGCTCCAGTCGACGGCGCCCATTCCCGACGGCCCCGGCTGGCCGCCGTACGCGAGAGGCCGGACGGTGCTCGGGTGTCTCAGCACGGTGCTCGACGAGGAGTGGGCCCACCATGGCTTCTGCGTGCGCGACCTCGACCTGATGGTCTCGACCGGCTCGACCGGCTCGACCAGCGATGAGAAGCGCTGAGTAGGGTCGATCGGGTGACGGAGATGACCTACCGCCCGCTGGGCGACTCGGGACTCATGGTCAGCGCGGTCGGGGTCGGCTGCAATGCGTTCGGGCGGCGGGTCGGCCTGGACGCCGTGCGGGGCATCGTCGACGCGGCGGACGACACGGGTGTGACGTTCCTGGACACCTCGGACTCCTACAGCATCGGCCAGAGCGAGGAGATGATCGGTGTCGCGCTCGAGGGGCGGCGCGACCGCTTCGTGCTGGCCACCAAGTTCGGCAGCGACATGCGCGGCACCAACGGACCCGACCACGGTGCGCGCGGTGCGCGCCGCTACGTACGCCGGGCCGTCGAGGCGTCCCTGAAGCGGATGCGCACCGACCGCATCGACCTCTACCAGTTCCACTTCCCCGACCCGATCAGCCCGATCGAGGAGACCCTGTCGGTGCTGACCGACCTCGTGCGGGAGGGCAAGGTCCGCTACGTCGGCTGCTCGAACGTCGCTGGCTGGCAGGTCGCCGACTGGGACTGGATCGCCCGCACGTCGGGCTTCGAGCGCTTCGTCTCCGTGCAGAACCGCTACTCCCTGCTCGACCGCAGGATCGAGGCGGAGGTCGTGCCGGCCGCCGAGCGGTTCGGGCTCGGCGTGCTGCCGTACTTCCCGCTCGAGTACGGCCTGCTCACCGGCAAGTACCACCGCGGCCAGGAGGCGCCGTACGGCTCGCGCGCCCGCTCGGGCCCGGCGCCGTGGTTCGAGAGCGCCGACTGGGACCGGATCGAAGCGCTCGCCAAGTACGCCGAGGCGCGCGGGCTCTCGATCCTCGACGTGGCGATCGCCGGGCTGGCCGCCCAGCCGACGGTGGCGTGCGTGATCGCCGGCGCGACCTCGGGCGACCAGGTGCGCGCCAACGCCGAGGCGATTCACTGGAAGGCGAGCGCGGACGACCTCGAGGATCTCGACGCGATCACGAAGGACTGAGTGTCAGTCTCCGTCGTAGTTCTCTGGAAGCCCGGGTTCGGAAGGCGTGCCCTGGTCGTCGTCCAAGGTGAGCCCGGCGGGGAACGGGCGTCGCCCGATCGTTCTCCCCCGGAGCGGTGATGGTGGGGACGCCTCACCCACCAACCGAAGCAGGTCAGGCCGGCAGCCCCGGCGAGCACGTAGCCCCACATGGGTCCGAGTACGGGCCCCACTGTGCGGCTGCGGTGCTGATCAGCTGCGCGGAAGTCGTGCGTCCTCGTCGAGGGTGCCCGCGTCGAACTCGAGCAGGGTGTGCTTCGCCGTGATCGAGTGCAGGTCGTAGGTGATCGGGGAGTCGCGGATCTCGATGAGAACCGGTCGTGCCGCCTTAGGGTCCCAGAACAGCACGGCCGCCGCGGACCACAACCGCACGGTCGTCCGTGGGTCGTCCATGAGGGCCGCGATCGCGGCGCGCCCCTCCTCTGACGCGGCCAGCTCGCGACGCTCCGTGAGCCACCGCCCGACCAGCCGGTCCCACCGACGCGGGTTGTCGTGGTGTCCGCTGTCGCCGACGAGGTCGGCCATCTCGCCGAGAGTCTGGCGGCCGCGCTCGAGGGCGTCGGTGGCGTTGTCCGTCACGCAGGCATGATGCCACGGGGCCGGCGAGCAGGTCACCGGCCGCTGTCTTCGACGTACGACGGTCAGGCGACCTGGAGCGACCGCTTCGACAGGCCCATCCAGAACCCCTCGAACAGCTGCTGGCCCGGCTCCTCGGGGTCGGTCGCGGCACCGAGCGTGACGAACAGCGGCGTGTAGTGCTCGACCGTCGGGTGGGCATACGGCATGCCGGGCGCCTGGGACTGGTACGACGCGAGCGCATCGACGTCGCCGCGCGCAAGCGCCTCGCCCGCCCAGGTGTCGAAGTCCTTCGACCAGCCGGGAGCGGCCGCGTCGATGCGGAACTCGGTGAGGAACGGCAGGCCGTGGGTCAGGAACCCGGAGCCGATGATCAGCACCCCCTCGTCGCGCAGCGGGCGGAGGCGTTCGCCGAGCTTCAGCAGGCGCGCCGGGTCCTGGGTGGGCAGCGACATCTGGAGGACCGGGATGTCGCCGTCGGGGTACATGATCTTGAGCGGCACCCAGGCGCCGTGGTCGAGGCCGCGGCTGGTGTGCTGGTGCACGGGCTCCTCGGCGGGCATCATCGCGGCGACCCGCTGGGCGAGCGCGGTGGCGGCCGGGGTCTGGTAGGTCATCCGGTAGTACTGCTCCGGGAACCCGCCGAAGTCATACACCAGGGGAGCGCCGTCTGCGCTCAGCATCACCGGCGCGGACTCCCAGTGGGCGCTGATGATCAGGATCGCGGTCGGGCGCGGGAGGTCGGCCGCCAGGCCGGACAGCTGGCTCGACCACAGCGGGTCGTCGAGCAGTGGCGGCGCACCGTGGCCGATGTAGAGAGCGGGCATCCGGTCGGTCATGTCAGCTGCAATAGTTTCACATTCAACTTTATTCCGCCAGGCTGCGCGCGCTACAGGACAGGCAGCGACCAGTCGACCGGCTCGCCGCCTTGCTCGGTGAGGAGCCGGTTGACCCGTGAGAACGGTCGCGAGCCGAAGAACCCGCGGGCCGCGGACAGCGGTGACGGGTGGGCGGACTCGACCCAGGGGATCGATCCGAGGGCGGGACGCAGCGATTGGGCGTCACGCCCCCAGAGGATCGCGGCGGCTGGGCCACCCCGGCGTACCAGGGCAGCGATCGCGCAGTCGGTGACGTCCTCCCAGCCGCGTCCTCGGTGGGACGCCGCCTCGCTTGGGCGCACGGTGAGGACCCGGTTGAGCAGCATGACGCCCCGATCTGCCCAGGCGGTCAGGTCGCCGTGTGTGGCGGGTGGGATGGCGAGGTCAGTGGAGAGCTCCTGGTAGATGTTGCGCAGCGAGCCCGGTAGCGGCCGTACGTCGGGAGCCACCGCGAACGACAACCCGATCGGATGCCCCGGTGTCGGGTAGGGGTCTTGCCCGACGACCAGGACCCGGACCTCGGCCAGCGGCCGCCGGAACGCCTTGAAGACATCGTCGCCGGCGGGCAGGTACGGACGTCCGGCGGCGAGCTCGGCCCGGAGGAACTGACCCATCGCGGCGATCCGCTCGTCGACCGGCGCCAGCGCCTCCGCCCAGTCGGGGGCCATCAGGCCGCGGTCGACCAAGCCGCTCAGCGCACCCATGGGCGTCACCGTAGCGACGCCATCGCGCACTCCGCGGCGTGGGAGCAGACTTCCTCCATGGCGCCGGACGTGGACGAAGATCTGGACCGCATGACCGCGGACGAGTTGCGTGCGGAGGTACGCCGGCTCCGGGAAGGGATCAGGATCCACCGCGACTCGACCGGTCACGGCCTCTGCTGGCACCACCCCGAGCTGTGGCAGCTGTTGCCGGAGCAGCTGGAGCCGTCGATCGCGGTGCCCGAGTGGCCCCGGTTCCTCCGGGGGTGCGTCGCCTACCGGCAGTCGCTCGACGCTCAGGCTCCGGATGCGCCACGGATCACGCAGGAGTACTCGGAGGCTCCCGGCGCGCATGGCACCGAGCAGTGAGCACGCACCGGCTCGCTGTCGGTGATGCGACCCTGCGCGGTCGGCCCGGGCGTTGGCAGATCGGCATCGACGACGGCCGGATCACAGTGGTCACCCCGGATCGGCTGACCGGTCACCAGGAGATCGATGCCGCAGGTGGACTGGTCACCGAGAGCTTCGTCAACGCGCATCTGCACCTGGACAAGGTGCACACCCTGGACCGGGCGGGCGACGCCGCGTTGACGGCGTACACCCGTGACGGGATGGGTTCCGCACTCCGCGCGATCGAGCTCGCGTCGGCGGTCAAGGCCGAGTACGACCGGTCCTGGATCGAGCCGAACGCACGCCGGGCCGTGATCGACGCGGTGAGGTACGGCGTCCGGCACGTGCTGGCGTTCGCAGACGTCGATACGAAGGCGCGTCTCGAGGGCGTGATCCCGCTGCTGGCGTTGCGTGAGGAGTTCCGCGGCGTCGTTGACCTGCAGGTGGTGGCGTTCCCACAGGACGGCCTGCTGCGCGATCCGGGCGCCGAGGACCTGGTGCGGGAGGCCGTCGACCTGGGAGCCGACGTCGTGGGCGGCATCCCGTGGATCGAGGACACCGACGCCGAGGCGCGAGAGCACGTACGCCGGATGTGCACGCTCGCCGCGGCGCACGGCCGACGGGTCGCGATGCTCGTCGACGACGCGGGCGACCCCGATCTGCGGACGACCGAGATGCTGGCGGAGGCGATGCTGGAGCACGGGCTGGTGGGGCGTGGCGTCGCCAACCATGGCCGCGCCGTCGGGCTGTACGCCCGACCGTCGCTCGAGCGGCTGGCCCGCCTGGCACTGCGGGCCGGGCTCGGGTTCGTCAGCGACCCACATACCGGGCCCCTGCACCTGCCCGTGCGCGAGCTGACCGAGATGGGGCTGCCGGTCGCTCTGGGACAGGACGACATCGAGGACGCGTACTACCCGTTCGGCCGGCACAACATGGTCGAGGTCGCCTTCCTCGCCGCGCACGCACTCGAGGCCGTCGACACCGCCGGTATCGACCTGGTCTACGACGCGGTGACCACCACGGCCGCCAGCATTCTCGGCGTGACCGGACACCGCCTCGAGAAAGGGGGCCACGCAGACCTCGTCGTGCACCGCGAGCCGATGCTGCGCTCCGTGCTCACCCACCACGAGGCTCCGGCGTACGTCGTCGCCTCGGGCCGCCTCGTGGCTACCTCGACGTCGTCGACGGAGTTCCACCTGCCGTCGTAGGGCCGCGTATCGGTGATGTCGAGCGACCTCTCCGTCACGGAACGAAAGCGGTCAGGAACTCTCTCGCAACCCGAAGGGACCGGAACGTGAGTCGAGCATCCCTGGGGGCGCCACGGCCCTGATCGGCGAAGGAAGTGCAGGTCACATGCCGACGGCACCGTCCGTCGCCTCACGCAACAGGTCGAGATGACCGCAATGGCGAGCGGTCTCCTCGATCATGTGAAGGATCGCGAATCGCAGGGTGAAGTCCATGCCCTCTCCGCGGGCCGAATCCTCGAGGGCGGCATCCACGATCGCGCTTCGAGAGTTCGCGCACTCCTCGACGTAATCGGCAACGATCGCGGGCAAGGTTTCGCCGGCCTCGATCCGGAAGTTGCCGTGCAGGTCGTCGTCCGTCCACGGCCAGGTCACGTCGAGGTGCGCGAAGTCGATGCTGAACCAGAACCGCTCCGTTCCTGCCAGGTGCTTGACCACGGTGGCCGGCGTCAGCGTGGACGGCGAGACCGCCGCGGTGAACGCCTGGGCGTCGGTCAGACCGGCCACTTTGTTGACGACAGTCGCACGGTAGAAGTCGAGCATGCTCTCCAGCATCGCCCTCTCGGAGCCCCGCTCGATCGGTCGCGAACGCGCCATCGGCGCCACCTCGGTCATGCCGCAACCCTAGGCAAGCCCAGGGGTGCGGGCGCGGCTCAACCGCCAACCCGGGACAGCGGCACGAGCGTGCGACCGAGGTCTTGCGAAACTTCTTCGGCAGAGCGTCGGATCCGGAGACAGGCGTTCGTAGCTGAGATGAGCGGCGGCCGGAGGTGTCCGCCGGACAAGGATTTCGGCGGCGGACTGAAAACCCAGAGGGCGAGCGTCGTGGCCACCGACAAGACGGTCACCGACGGCCCGTACCCGGAGACCAAGCCGGTTCTCGGCGGGTTCGCGATCGTCGACGTACCCTCACGCGACGAGGCGCTGGAGTGGGCTACGAAGTTCGCCGTCGCGTGCCGCTGCGCGCAGGAGGTCCGGGAGCTCATGTTCGACCCGTCCGTCTGATCGACGGAGGCACGTCAGGGATTGGATCGGTCTGGGCCACCGATCCTGACGATCAGGTGCCGAGGGACGAACGCTGGCTCCGCAAACACTGCCCGCCCATCGGCATGGTGTCTGCGGTCCGGCGCCGGGTCCGGGCGGCCCGCAGCACCCAGGTCGCCGTGTCCGGCCGGATCTCGGATGCCACACTGATGCCCATACATGTATTGGAGCTGAGGGCACCGACAGTCGAGATCCGGAGAACCCCGTTGCCACAAGCGGGATCGAGAGATCTTGCGCGTGGTCTCGACAAGCTCGACCGACGCTGTCATGCGACCCCCCGCGCCCCATCCGGCACCGTTGCGTGCGCTGATCAGGGCGCCTCGATCTCGTGACGGTCGCAGAGCGACGTCCTCGACCAGCGGGGAACGCGGGCAAATCCACGACCAGCGGGCGAGTCAACGCTGACTGATCAGCGCCTCGCGCCGCTCGCGCAGAAGCCGCCGCTCGGCACCCGTGGGTGCCTGCTCGATCGCCGTGGCCAGGGCGTCGACGGCCGCATCGTTGCGACCCAGTCGCGCATAGAGGTCGGCGAGCGTCGCGGCGTAGAGGTAGTAGTCGGCGAGGTCGTCCGCGAGCGACTCTACGAGGGGGAGGGCGGCCTCGGGCCCGTGGGCCATCGAGACCGCGACGGCACGGTTGAGCTCGGTGACCGGTGTCGCGGGGAGCAGCGTGTAGAGGTCGGCGATGGTGGACCAGTCCGTGTCCTCGGGACGCGCGGCGACGTCGTGGCACAGCGCGATCCGGGCCTGGACGGCGTACGGACCCCACGGCGGTTCGGCGTCGATCAGCCGGGCGCCGTCGGTGACGAGATCGAGGTTCCAGCGGGCGCGGTCCTGCTCGGCCAGCGGTACGACGTGCCCGTCGCGCACGCGCGCGGGGCGCCGGGCGTCCGTGAGCAGCATCAAGGCCAGCAGTCCGCGCACCTCGGGCTCATCCGGCAGCAGGTCGACCAGCGACCGAGTGAGCCGGATCGCCTCGGCGGAGACGTCGACGCGGAGGAGTGCCTCGCCCGAGGAGGCGGCGTACCCCTCGTTGAACATCAGGTACAGCACGGCCAGCACGCCCTCGACACGCTCGGCCCAGAGCTCCGGCGGGGGCACGCGATAGGGGATGCCGGCGTTCTTGATCTTGGCACGCGCTCGCACGAGGCGCTTATCCATGGTCGACTCGGTGACCAGGTATGCGCGGCCGATCTCGGCCGGCGTCAGTCCACCGAGCGTGCGCAATGTCAGCGCCACCCGCGCCGGCACCGGCAGCGCCGGGTGGCAGCAGGTGAAGATCAGGCGGAGCCGCTCGTCGGGGATCTCCTCGTCGTCCACGGGTGCGACCTCCTCGGGGGCGGCGAGGGCGAGTTTCGCCCCCTCCGTGGTACGCCGGCGCATCCGGTCGCGGGCGCGGTTGCGGGCGACCGTGGTCAACCAGGCGATTGGTGAGTCGGGCACCCCGGACCGCTCCCACGCGGGCACCGCCTCGGCGAAGGCCTCCGCGGCGCACTCCTCGGCGAGGTCCCAGTCACCGCACCAGCCGATCAGTCCGGCGACGAGCCGCCCCCAGCTCTCGGCGAAGCTGAGGGCGACCGCGTCGCGCGGAACACTCACCAGGCACTCACACGAGCAACGGCCGGAGGTCGAGCACGCCGCCGTCGGCCATGGGGTGACCCGCGGCCACCTCGATCGCATCGTCGAGATCGGTGCACTCGAGCAGGTCGAAGCCGGCGATCTGTTCTTTGGTCTCGGCGAACGGGCCGTCGGTCGTGACCACGGTGCCGTCCACGCGGCGTACGGTCACCGCGCGGTCGGGGAACTCCAGAGGCCAGCCATAGATCCGGCGCTCGGCGGCATCGGCGATCCACCGGGAGATGTCGTCCTCACCCTCGTCCGGCTGCTCCGGCTGCTCCGGCGGGTCCCAGAGGTCGGGCGAAGCCTGGTCGGCGGCAGGAGTAGCTGCGGCCTCGCGAGCCATGGCCCGGCGCATGTCGGCGCAGACCAGCATCAGGTACCGGCGCTTGCCGTCCGCGATCGTCTCGGAGACCTCGGGGTCCGGCATCCCCGCGTCGAAGGCACGGACCTCGATCGCACCGACGTGCAGCGTCGGGTGGGCGGACGCAACGGCGATCGCGGTGTCGAGGTCCGGGCAGTCGATCACGTCGTACCCGGCGACCTGCTCCTTGGTCTCGGCGAACGGACCGTCCGTCACGGTGGTACGACCGTCGATGGTCCGCACGGTCGTGGCGTCGGTGGTCGAGTGGAGCCGCGCCCCGTCGAGCTCGATGCGGCGACCGACCATCTCCTCGACCCACGCCTCGAGCTCGCCCTCGATCTGCGGCGGCAGGTTGTCCAGCCGCGACTCCTCGACGGCGTGCAGCAGCATGTACTTCATGGTGTCCTCCTGACCTCGGTGCGGCGCCGGTGTGCGCCGTCACCTCGGGGACGAACGGGAGCATGCCGATCAGGACACCTCGGGCGAAGAGATCTCGACGGACTCACCGTCGCAGTGCACGTGAGCTCGCGGAGCCGTAGCGTCGGCTCGGGTTCACGCCGATGGCCGGTTCGTCGGCGGCGATGTCCGATGCGGTCTTCTTCGCGGCCGACATCTTCGTGCCCGCCTTCCTTCCGGTACGCCGCACCGGGGCGGCCGAGGCGGCCGGGGCGGCCGGCATCTCGGCCTCGCTCCACTCGTCGACCCACGCGTCGATCAACGGCCAGGTGCCTGTGCGCGCTCGGCGACCCGTCAGCATCCCGAGGTGCCCTCCCGGCACGATCTCGAAGCGCACCTCCGGCGACCCCGTGAGCAGCGGCACCAGCGCCTTGACCGCACCGATCGGTGCGATGCCGTCGTTCGCCCCGGCGAACACCAGCACCGGCACGGTGATGTCGGCGACCGAGATCGTGCGGTCGTCCAGGTCGAAGGTGCCCTCGACGAGCGCATTCCCCTTGAGCAGCCGGTGGTACAGCTGTCCGAACGTCCGGCCCGGGTAGGCGATCATGTGATGTGTGAACCGGTCGACCGCCTCGAGCTGCGCCAGGTAGTCGGCGTCGTCGAGGTGACACGCAATCGCCAGCGGCTTGGTCACCAGCTTCTGGAACGACGACAGCTGGAACGCCCATCGCACCATCGGCTGGGGTGCGCCACCCGCCGCCTGGTAGAGCCGGGTGATCGCGCCGCGTCCGTCGGTGAGGTTGAGCAGTGGCCGGATCGGCGCCACGAGCGGCACCTGTCGGACGTCGAACGGCGAGCCGATCACCGTGATCGAGGCGATCGGCATGGCCGCGTCCGTGGCAGCCGCAAGCAGGGCGAAGATGCCGCCGAGCGACCAGCCGACGACATGCACGGGTCGCCCGCCGGCGTGAGCCGACACCTCGCGGACTGCGGTCGGGACGACCTCCTCGATCCAGTGCTCCATCCCGAGGTCGCGGTCGCGGAACGAGACCGCGCCATACTCGACGAGGTACGTCGGCCGCCCGGCATCCACGAGATGCTCGACGAGCGAGCACCCGCGACGCAGGTCGTAGCAGAGGGCCGGAGCCGCCAGTGGCGTCACCAGCAGCACGGGGTCGCCGTGGTCACGGACGTGGGCGGCCGGGCGGTAGTGGTAGACCTCGCGCAGCGTGCCGTCGTCGATCAACGTACGCGGCATCGGCCGGAGGTCGGCCAGCCCGCCGTACACGAGGCGGTGGGCGACGTTCGCGGCGGCCGACACGACCTGATCGGGCTTCGGGATCAGGTCCACGCCCCCGAAACTACTCCGAGACGGTGGGCGTCTGGCGGGCCGGTCGCCGCCCCGGACGCAAGCGAGCCGGCGCGGAGAAGATGCCCCGACCCGCGCCGGCTCTCGTGACGTTCGCGCGCCACTGCCGTTGCAACGACACGGCCCGGGGGGTGGTTACGGGCTGGACTCAGGAGGTCGGAGTCGGCTTGAGCTTCTTGCCGTGGGGCGGGCGCACGTCGTCGAGCTCGTCGAGGAACGCCGTCGCCCAGGCGGCCACGTCGGCCTGCCGCACCGTCTTGCGCATCGCCCGCATCCGCCGCTGCCGGTCACGCGGCTCGGCCCGGGCCGCGTCGAGGAGCGCGGCCTTCATGCCGTTCAGGTCATAAGGGTTCACCTGCCAGGCCTGGCGCAGCTCGGCCGCGCTGCCCGCGAACTCCGAGAGCACGAGGGCCCCGTCCTCGTCGTACCGGCACGCGACGTACTCCTTCGCGACCAGGTTCATGCCGTCGCGGTACGGCGTCACCACCATCACGTCCGCGGCCCGGTAGAGGGCCGCCATTTCCTCGCGGGGGTACGACGAGTGCAGGTAGCTGATGGCGGGCCGGCCGATCCGCCCGAGGTCGCCGTTGATGTGGCCGACCAGCCGGTCGATCTCGTCGCGGAGCACGCGGTACTCCTCGACCTTCTCCCGCGACGGCGTCGCGACCTGCACGAAGACCGCGCTGTCGACGTCGAGGTCGCCGTCGCGGATCAGCTCGGAGAACGCGCGGAGCCGGGCGTAGATGCCCTTGGTGTAGTCGAGCCGGTCGATGCCCAGGAAAAGGGTCTTCGGGTCGCCGAGCGCCTCGCGGATCGCGGCCGCGCGCTCCTGCACCGGCTCGGATCGCGCGAGCTTCTCGAATCCGCGGTAGTCGATCGAGATCGGGAATGCCTCGGCGCGGACCGTGCGGCCGTCCGGCAGGTAGACCAGGTCACGGTGCGTCTTGTGGCCCACGCGCTGGCGGACCAGCCGGACGAAGTTGGCGGCGCCGCCCGGCAGCTGGAAGCCGACCAGGTCAGCCCCCAGCAGCCCCTCGAGGAGCTGACGCCGCCACGGCAGCTGCTGGAACAGCTCGGCCGGCGGGAACGGGATGTGCAGGAAGAACCCGATGCGCAGGTCTTGCCGCAGCTCACGGAGCAGCTGCGGCACCAGCTGGAGCTGGTAGTCCTGCACCCACACTGTGGCGTCCTTCGCAGCCCGGTCGGCGGCGCGCTCCGCGAACCGGCGGTTCACGTCGACGTAGCTGTCCCACCACTCCCGGTGGAACTCCGGCTTCGCGACGAGATCGTGGTACAGGGGCCAGATCGTGGCATTGCTGAACCCCTCGTAGAACCTCTCGATCTCCTCGGCCGACAACGCGATCGGGTCCAGCGTCATCCCGTCGTACTGGAACGGCTCCACATCGGCCTCGGTGCCGCCGGGCCAGCCGATCCAGAGTCCCTCGTTGGCGCGCATGATCGGCTCGAGGGCGGTCACCAGGCCACCAGGGGAGACGCGCCAGTCGGTCGTGCCATCTGGCTGGGTCACGCGGTCCACGGGCAGTCGGTTCGCCACGATCACGAGCTCGGCCGAACCGGTCAAGGACACGCCCCGACCCTATCCGGGGATCGACCGGTACCACCCCACCAGCCGGTAGGTCAGCACTCGCCCCAGATGTCCTCCAGGTAGCGGTCGGCGGCACGGACCACGCGAGAGGGCCAACACAGATCCGACGCCCGGCAGCGACCTGGGTGACGGGATCGCATCGAGCGAGCGGGCGGGGTGACAGCCAGGGCGCAGCCTACTTCCGGATCATTGCTCGTCCACCGCGTAGCGAACGCCCAGCTGACGACGCAGATCGTCCATCACGCCGAGGAGCTCGAGGGTCTGGGCCTGGGGGACCAACGGGCTCTCCGACAGTCCGTCGCGCAGGCATTCCTGCACGTGGGCGGCTTCGTTGCCGAGTCCCGTCCCGAGCACGGGAGTCGGCGGCTCGATCTGCTGTGGCGTCCCGCCGGCCGGCGTCCACACAGCGTACGCCGGGTGGTGGAAGTCGTGGGGCAGCTCCAGCAGCCCCTCGTCGGTGGCCACCGTCGCCGTGCGGGGGGTCGTCGACGTCATCGACGTGGTCAGGGCGGAGACGGCACCGCCCTCGTGGCGCGCTGCGACGGCCACGTCCAGGTCGATGCCGCTCTCGGAGAGGGACCCCGCAGCGGCGACCGACGCGAACGGACCGAGCATGAGCCGCGCGAAGGTCAGCGGGTAGATACCCATGTCCAGGAGCGCGCCGGCGCCGAGGGCCGGGTCCCACATCCGGTCGCTCGCGTCGGCAGGAACCACGAAGCCGAGATCGGCATGCACCTGCCGCGGCGTGCCGAAGTCGCCGGCTCGCAGCCGCCGCCCGAGCTCGACGATCAGCGGGTGGCAGGCCATCCACATCGCCTCCATGCAGAACAGTTCGCCCGAGGCGTCGAAGAGCGCCTGCCCCTCGGCCCGAGTCAGAGCAACCGGCTTCTCGCAGAGGACGGGTTTGCGCGCCGCGAACGCCAGCCGTGCGTGCTCGAGGTGGTGGGAGTGCGGGCTGGCGATGTAGACCACGTCGACGTCGGGATCGGAGACGAGGGCGTCGTACGACCCGTGGGCGCGCGTCTCGTCGTCGCCGACCTCGCGGGCGAAGGCCTCGGCGGACTCACGCGACCGTGACCCGACCGCCGCGATGACGGCGTCCGGCACGGCGTGCAGGTTGGTGGCGAAGGAGTGTGCGATGTTTCCGGTGGCGAGGATGCCCCAGCGGGTGCTCGACGTGGTGCCGGAGGTCGTCATGACCTCATCAGATCGGGAGCCCGCGACGCGCCGCAACTGAATGACATCGCTGTGATTCCTCGCGTAGACTCGCGAAGCGTCAGGCAGGCGCCCCTTCGACTCAGCGAGCGCCGGCACCGACGCCACGAGGGGAGACACGCATGGACGCCGCCGCGCAGCCGAGCCGCGAGAGCGCTGCCGGCCTGGGCGAGCGCGACCGCGAGATCCTCGAGTTCGAGCGCCAGTGGTGGAAGTACGCCGGGGCGAAGGAGACCGCGATCCGCGAGTCCTTCGACATGTCGGCCACCCGTTACTACCAGGTGCTGAACGCCCTCATCGACCGTCCCGAGGCCCTGGTCGAGGACCCCCTGCTCGTACGCCGCCTGCGCCGGATGCGGGCGGAGCGCCAACGCGCACGCTCGGCCCGCCGCCTCGGCTTCGAGATCTGACATGGCGAAGCGCATCTCGGCTCGCCGTCTGCGCGACCAGCGGGGGGTCGTCTTCCCCTCGCCCGTGATGATCCTGAGCATCGTGGCGGTCGCGATGGCCGGCATCGCCTGGTTCGCCACCCGACACCACGAGCCGACCGAGCAGTTGGTGACGCCGTCCGCGCAGCAGACGCCGAGCGCCGACCACTCGACGTACGTCGCGCCCAAGCCGCACCACCGGAAGCCGCAGAAGCCTGCGTTCGACCGATCGAAGTTCCCGGTCTCGGTCTTCAACAACTCCAGCGTCTCCGGTCTAGCCGGCCGCGTCGCGTCGCAGGCGTCCCACCTGGGCTGGCAGGTCGTGGGCTCCGACAACTGGTACGGCACGATCCCCACGACGACGGTGTACTACCCGCCGCAGCTGGCGAAGGCCGGCCGCCAGCTGGCGCTCGACCTGGGCATCCACCGGACCATGCCGTCGGTAGCGCCGATGCGGCTCGACCGGTTGACGTTGATCCTCACCGGTCCGCTGGCGCCGACACCCTGAACGGCCCGTGACGACGCACTGACCGGTCATCACCGCCCGGCGTACGACGCGAGCGCGTCTGACAGGGTGAGGGCGTGCGCTTCACGTCCGGCGAGGCCGAGCAGAGGTACGCCGCGCTGGTCGCGGTCGTGGGATCGGCGGTGGTGGGGCTCGACTTCGACGGCACGCTGGCCCCGATCGTCGACGACCCCGACTCCGCACACATCCACCCCGACGCGCCCGGCGTCCTGCTGGACCTGTCGTCGGTGGTGCGAGCCGTCGCGGTCGTGACCGGACGCCCCGCGCGCAAGGTGCTGGCGCTCGGCGGACTAGAGCAGGTCGGCCGTGAGATCGGTGAGACGGGCCGCGAGCTGTTCGTGTTCGGGCAGTACGGCTTCGAGCGCTGGACCTCGACGTCTCGTCGTGTCGTCTCGCCGCGGCCACCGCAAGGGTTGTCCGGCTTTCTCCGCGACCTGCCCCAGGTGCTGCGCGACGCGGACGCGCCCGATGCGTACGTCGAGGACAAGGGCCTCGCGATCGCCGTACACACGCGCCGGCTCGACGACCCGGTCGCCGCGTTCGAGCGCCTCGAGCCTCGGCTGCGCGACCTGGCCACGCGCTTCGACATGGTGCTCGAGCCCGGCCGCAACGTGATCGAGGCCCGGTCGCCGGGCATGGACAAGGGCGAGGTGGTCTGGAGCCTCACCGAGGAGCTGGGCGCCGGTGCCTTTCTCTTCGCCGGCGACGATCTCGGTGATGTCGAGGCGTTCGCCGCCGTCGACGAGCTCCGCGCCCAGGGCCTCCCCACCCTCCTCGTCTGCTCGGCCTCCGACGAGGAGAGCGCACTGCTCGAGCGCTCTGACGTGGTCGTGAAGGGCCCGGACGGCGTCCTCGACCTGCTGCGACGGCTCATCGCCGACGCGCGCAGCTGAACCGCGCTGCACCTCGGCGTCTCGTCACATGAGACGCACAACCACTATGTGGACGCGGCGTACGGCGAGCGCGCCACCTCTCCTAGGCTGCTGCACAGCTCATCGAGAGGGACTGAGGGAACGGCCCGTCGACGTCCCGGCAACCACCACGAGCCTCCCGTCGTATCTGCAGACCAGCCCGACGGTCGTGGGACCCGGTGCCAAATCCGTCCCGCGGCGAGAGCCGCCGCGGGGAAGATGAGAAGGAGGACATTCATGAGCTTCACCCCAAGACGCTGCTCGCTGCGCTCGCACCGTCCCGGGGCCCCCGAATGAGCACCGCGGTCGCTGAGACCCGTCCGTCCCCGCTGCGCGACGGCGCGTTCGGCAACGCTCGCGTGTTGTCCTGCCGCGAGTGTGGCCATGAGGTCGCCCTGGGTCCGCACTACGCATGTCCGGAGTGCTTCGGGCCGCTCGAGGTGGCCTACGACTTCCCGGCGGTGACCCGCGAGGAGATCGCGGCCGGGCCGCCCAACATCTGGCGCTACCAGCCGCTGCTGCCGGTGCCGTCCGACATCACCGAGAGCCCCAACACCGAGCCCGGCTTCACCCGGTTGCTCCGCGCCGACAACCTCGGCCGCGAGCTCGGCCTGGACAAGCTCTGGGTGAAGGACGACTCGACGAACCCGACCAACTCCTTCAAGGACCGTGTCGTCGCCTGCGCTCTCAGCGCGGCTCGTGAGCTCGGGGCGAAGGTGTTTGCCTGTCCGAGCACGGGCAACCTCGCCAACGCCGTCGCAGCCGCCGGCGCGCGGGCCGGCATCAAGACCGTCGTCTTCATTCCGTCGGACCTGGAGCGGCCCAAGCAGGTCAACAGCGCCGTCTACACCGAGAACCTGGTCGCCGTGAACGGCACGTACGACGACGTCAACCGGCTTGCGTCCGAGATCGCGGGCGAGGAGGAAGGCTGGGCGTTCGTCAACGTCAACGTCCGCCCGTTCTACGCCGAAGGCTCCAAGACGCTCGGCTTCGAGATCGCCGAGCAGCTCGGCTGGCGGCTGCCGGACCAGATCGTGATCCCGGTCGCCTCGGGCTCGCAGCTGACCAAGGTCGACAAGGCGTTCCAGGAGCTGATCGAGCTCGGCCTGGTCGCGGAGAAGCCGTACCGCGTGTTCGGTGCGCAGGCGACGGGGTGCTCGCCGGTCGCCACGGCGTACAAGGACGGCGTCGACGCGATCCGTCCGGTGAAGCCCGACACCATCGCCAAGAGTCTCGCGATCGGCAACCCGGCCGACGGGATCTACGTGCTCGACATCTGCCGGCGCACCGGCGGAGCGGTCGAGGACGTCAGCGACGACCAGGTGCGCGAGGGCATCCTGCTGCTCGCGCGCACGGAGGGCATCTTCACCGAGACCGCCGGCGGCACCACGGTCGGCTGCCTGAAGAAGCTGGTGGAGACGGGTCAGCTCGACCCGACGCTCGAGACCGTCGTGATCAACACCGGCATGGGCCTGAAGACCCTCGACGCCGTGGGGGAGGTGGTCGGTCCCGCGGCCACGATCGACCCGTCGTACGCTGCCTTCGCTGCTACCGGCATCGCCTGAACCTGAGAACAGGAGCCCCCGCATGAGCGTGTCCGTCCGCATCCCGACCATCCTGCGCACGTACACAGGGGGCGAGTCGGAGGTCTCGGCTGACGGTGAGACCCTGGCCGCGGTCCTCGACAACCTCGACAGCAACTACTCGGGCATCAGGGGCAGGATCGTCGACGAGCAGGGTGAGCTGCGCCGGTTCGTCAACGTGTACGTCGGTAACGACGACGTCCGGTTCCTGGAGAACCTGGACACCAAGACCCCGGAGGGCACCCAGATCTCGGTGATCCCGGCGGTCGCCGGCGGTTGCTAGGAACAGACGTCCCTGGGGCGTCCTGGCGAGACTGAGCGCATGCTCGTTCTCGCTCTTGCCCCGCGTCGCCGGCTGGTGCTGGGTGCCCCCGCAGCGCTGGTGCTCATGGCATGGACGACTGGCAGTTTGTCGCGCGGTGCCCCGCCACGGTGGCCTCGATCGACACGCAGGTGTCGTGCCCGGCCCCGGCGTCACCGCGGTCACGGCCCGTACCGCCGGTGAGGGTGTCGTCCCCTCGGCCGGTGACCAACACGTCGTTGCCGCCCAGTCCGTTCACGACCACAGAGACGCCGGGGCGGCTGCCGCGTCGGGTGATGATCTCGTCGCGCCCCGGTGTGCCGTCGACCCTCCACGACTTGGCATGTGCCACGTCGAGACGGAGCAGGCGCACCTTCGCGAGGAACGAGAACGGCACTCGCCCCGGGAGCACCAGCTGTGCCTGGAACTGGCGACCGAGATCGAGCTCCGCGTGGGACCACGGGCCACCCTGGGGCCGCTTGCGCAGCCGGAGGACCACGGTGTTGTTCCCGTGTGCGTCGTCGATGCCGATCGCGGAGCGGACCGACATCACCATCGAGATGACGTCGTCACCCGAACCACCGAAGAGGTCGTCGTTGGAGCCGAAGCGCAGGACGTCGTCACCAGGTCCGGCCCAGGCCGCGTTGCGTCCGAAGCCCCGACCGTGGTTCTCGGCGAGGACGTCGTCGCCCCTTCCCCCGAAGACGAAGTTCTTGCCTCTGGCACCGAAGATCCGGTCGTTGCCCCCGCGCCCGGCGATGCGGTCGTTGCCGCCGCCGCCATCGAGGACGTCGTCCCCCTCAGTCCCCGTCAGGACGTCACCCTGTGCGCTGCCGTGGACGCGTAGCGTCGTCCCCGTTGCCAGGTCCAGAGCGGTGTGGCCGCGATGGCTCCGCAGGACGCCCCGCCGCGGATGCAGGAACTCGCTGACCGGCGACTCCGAGAGGTCGAGGACCACGACGGCCGCCCGCGTCGTCGTGAACGCATCGTCGCCGGGCTCGGACGTGAAGCGCGTCTGCCCGCGCGAGGACGAGGACTCGGCGTCGTCGCCCGGGCCGCCGCGGAGGACGCTCGTAGCGGAGGCCGCGACCAGATGGTCGTCCCCCGACCCACCGATGAGCACGTCCCGGCTGCCGGCACCACCGTCCAAGGCGTCGTTGCCGCGGCCGCCACAGACGAGATCGTCGCCTCCGAGCCCGGCGAGGGTGTCATTGCCGCCCAGTCCCACGAGCACGTCGTCGCCCTCGGTGCCGGTCAGGACGTCGTCGCCCAGCGTCCCGACGATCGTGGCGAGCTGGCCGTGGCAGTGCGCAGGGGCCGCGGCGAAGGCGGGGGTCACGCCGAGCGGCCCCGTGATGGTGATCAGAAGCAATGCTGCCAAGGCTCCGCCCGATGCTCCCCGTCGGCCGGCAGCGCGTGTTCCCCGTGTCATGTTTTCTGGGACGCCCGAGCGGGCGCGGAGGTTCGCTCAGGCGTAGCTGCTGGCCTGGATGGAGTAGAGCTCTGCGTACGAGCCGCGGTGTGCCATCAGTTCGTCGTGGCTGCCGATCTCGACGACCCGCGCGCCGTCGAGGACGACGATCAGGTCGGCCATGCGCACCGTCGAGAAACGATGGGAGACCAGGACGGTCACCCGTCCGTTCGAGGTCTGCTCTCGGGCACCGGCCGCGAACCGTTCGAAGAGCGCGTGCTCGGTCTCGGCGTCCAGGGCTGCCGTGGGCTCGTCGAGCATCAGCAACAGTGGCTCGGAACGCATGTAGCCGCGGGCGAGCGCCAGCTTCTGCCACTGGCCGAAGCTGACGTCGACGCCGTCCTCCCAGGAAGGTCCGAGCTGGGTGTCGAGCCCGTGCCGGAGGTCGTCGACGACCGGGGTGGCACCGGCGCGGTCGACGGCGCCGCCGACCGCCACGCGATCGTCTTGGTGCGGCTCATCACCGAGCCCGACGGTCTTCGCGGCCACGAACTCGAGCCGGGCGAAGTCCTGGAAGGCGCCCGCCAGCCGCTCGCGCCACTCCTCCACGTCCACGTGGCCGATGTCGATCCCGTCGGCCGTGATGCGCCCCGAGGTCGGCGTGTACATCCGCGCCAGCAGCTTGACGAGGGTGGACTTGCCGGCGCCGTTCTCGCCGACGACCGCCACCACGCTTCCGGCGGGGAGCGTCAGGTCGACGTGCTGCAGGACCACTCGGCTCGTGCCCGGGTAGGCGAACGAGACGTCCTCGAAGCGGATGCCGTCGGCGAGTCGGGGCGGCGCGGACGCGTCGACCCGGGCGTTCTGCTCGGCCGCGAAGTCCTCGAGCCAGGCGAGGCGCTGGGCGGAGTCGAGCCAGATGCCCCGCAGGAACCCGAGCTCGCCGACCGCCGACCCGACGTACGCCGAAAGTCGGCCACCGGCGGTGAGCACGAGCACGACGGCCCCGGGACCGCGGTCGAGACCGGCGACGACCCAGACGACGGCACCTACGAACGCGAGCGAGAACACCGCCCACGCGAGGGTCAGCCAGGTGGCACTGGCCAGGTTGGACGCCTGGATCGGGCCGAACCAGGTGCCCCACGCCGTACGCCGGCGAGCCACGAGGTCGGCCTGGTTGCCGGCGACGCGCACCTCCTTGCCCGCGGGCGGGGTGGTCGCCACAGTGAAGAGATGGCGGCCGAGCCGGCCGTGCGAGGCGACGCGCTCCTCGGTGCGCTTCTCGATCTTCGGCCGCCACACGGCGACCGCGAGCAGCGGCAGCGCCGCTAGAGGTAGCAGGAGCAGCGCGGGATGGATGGCGGCCAGGAGGATGCAGACGAACGCGAGCCGCAGCAGCCAGCCCACCATCGTGAACATCGACCGGAACAGGTGGTCGAGGGCGAAGACACCGGTGCGGAGCACGGCGATGCGGTCGAGGTAGACCGGCCGCTCGTGGTGCTCGACGGTGGCCACCTGCGCCTGGAGCCTCGCGACGTGCCCCTGGAACATGATGTTCAGCCGGTCGCCCAGTCGTCGGGTCGTGCGGTCGAGCGTCACCGACAGCGCCCACATCAGCGTCGCGGACGCGGCGAGTCCGCCGGCGCCGACGTACATCTGCGTCTCGTGGTGGTGGACGAGTCCGTCGGTGATCAGGGCCAACCAGATGCCGACCAGCACGTCGGGCAGCGCCTCCAGAGCGGTCATGGCCAGCGAGGCCCAGAGCAGCTTCGGCTCGGCGCGGTAGCCGTGCTTGACCACGCGGATCATCGACGGCAGCGCGGGGGGCATCGGGCCGGCGGTGTCCTCGCCGGCTGACTCGGCCTGGCCCTCGTCAAAGCGACTCATGGACGACCTCCTCCCCGTGCTCGTCGAGCTCCTTCTCGTCGTGGAAACGGCTGGCTTGGAGGTCGTACATCGTGTGGTAGCGGCCGCGAAGCGCGATCAGGTCGTCGTGGCTGCCGAGCTCGAGGGCGCGGCCGTGCTCGACGACGCAGATCAGCTCGGCCTGGCGGACCGTCGAGAAGCGGTGAGAGACCAGGATGGTCGTTGCGTCGTCGGTCGCGCCCAGCACTCTGCGGAAGATCTCGGACTCGCCGCGGACGTCGAGCATGGCGGTGGGCTCGTCGAGGAGGACGGCGTTCGCACCGGTGCCGACCTTCGCGATCGCTCGGGCCAGGGCAACGCGCTGCCACTGGCCACCGGACAGGTCGACGCCCCCGGGGTAACCCTTGGCCATCGGGGCGTCGAGATCGGCCAGGTCGAGAGCGCCGGCCTGGTCGAGGGCTCGCTCGATGACGTCGGTCGGGGCGCCGAGCGGCGCGACGTTGTCGCGGAGCGGGAGCTCGTAGCGGACGAAGTCCTGGAAGACGGCGGCCACGCGTGACCGCCAGGTCACGAGGTCGAGGTCGCGCAGGTCGACGCCGTCGATCTCGATGGAGCCGGAGTCGGGGTCGTAGAGGCGGCAGAGCAGCTTGGCGATGGTGGTCTTGCCTGCGCCGTTCTGGCCGACGATCGCCAGCGACGCGCCGGCCGGGATCGTGAGGTCGAAGTGGTCGAGGACCGGCCGGCTGCCGGTGGGATAGGTGAACGTCACGTCGCGGAACCGGATCTCCGGCGCTCGGCTCGGCGGCGCGCTGGTGCCTCCGGATCGGGAGAGGGCGCCGGCCGCCGCCATCTCGACCTCGAGGCGCTCGATCGAGACGACGGGGGCCGCTGCGCCGTCGAGCGCCCAGCTGAGCCCGCCGAAGGCGATCGCGCTGGCGCCGAACGCCGCGCCGGAGTAGGTGACGACCGACTGGAGGTCGAGGCTGCCGGCGTACCCACGTCGGGCGAGGACGACGAACACCAGCGCGTTGGCGCTGAGCACGATCAGCAGGGCGCCGGTGAGCGACTTCTCGCGGAGGCGCGTCGCGTCATACTGCAGCTGATGGAGGTGGAGCCGGTTGCGTGTGAAGCGCTCGAGCAACCAGGGCGCGAGCCCGAAGAGCCGGACCTCCTTGGCTGCCGTGGGCTCGGTGGCGAGGTCGTAGGCGTAGTCAGTGTGGCGTCGAGCCGACTTGACCTCGTCGGTGTTGCGGTCGCGCCAGACGCCGCTCTCGCGGAGCAGCCAGTGGGTCGACCCCCAGGCAGCGAGCAGCAGGAGGGGTGCCCACCAGGTGAAGCCGAACAGGACCAGCGCCGAGGCGATGCCACCGAGCAGCATCGCGAGGCCTTGGGCGATGAAGTCCATGTTCATGAACATCGGTGGACCGGTCCAGCCGAGGTCGAAGTCGCGGGCGGTGGTGAGGTCGTTGGTGAGGTCGCCGCGCTCGAGGTGGCCGACGCCGTCGGGCCCGAGGGTGGTGGCCATCAGTCGGTCGTTGAGGACCGAGCTGACGTGGTGGCCGAGCATCGCGCCGACGACCTGGTGAACGGGGGGACCCACCTGTGAGAGCACGAAGATGATGCCGAACGCCGCCAACGGCCCGGTCAGGGAGCCGCCCCCTTCGACGCGCCCGACGAGGACCCCGGTGGTGATCGCCAGGCCCGCCGGCACCAGCGCTCGCACCAGGAGCAGTGCCCACCAGGCGACGGCGAAGCCAGGCACCGCACGCGTGATCGTGACGAAGAAACGGGTGGCCGGCCGTGCGCGCAGGTCGCTGAGGATCCGAGACGGGGAGGTGGCCACGGCGTCACCCTAGGACGATGCCCCGACACCGCCTCCAACCTTTCCCGGTGCTGCGACGTTTCTGAGAGCGTGTCAGCGACGTGGGAGGCGGACTGGCGGATGAACCGGGTCGAGCGCACCGTGGACGACAGGGAGGAGTTCACCCGGTGGGCACGCGCGCGCCAGCGGCACCTGCTCCACGTCGCGCTCCTGATGACCGACGACGTGGGCCGTGCCGAGGACCTCGTCCAGGACGCGCTGACCCAGGTCGCCGTGCGCTGGGTCAGACTGCGCGACGGAAGCCCGGACGCCTACGCCCGCAAGGTGATCTACCACGGCAACATCTCCTGGTGGCGCCGACGGCGAGGCGAGGTGCTCACCGCCGAGCTGGTCGACCGGCCGTCGACGGACGTGCCGGTGGAGCGGCGCCTGCTGGTACGCCGTGCGCTCGGCGCGCTCACTCCCCGACAGCGTGCCGTGGTGGTGCTGCGCTACTTCGAGGACCTCACCGAGCGCGATGCCGCCGAGGTGCTCGGGGTCTCCGTCGGCACCGTGAAGAGCCAGACCCATCTCGCCCTCCGCCGGCTCCGTGAGGCCGCGCCGGAGCTGGCCGAGCTGCTGCAGGAGGAGCCCCGATGACCGACACATTTCACGAGCTGCTTCGCGAGTCAGTCGCCGAGGTCGAGATGCCCGACGTCGCCGACGCGGCCTGGCTTGCGGGTGCGCGCGCTCGGCGCCGCAGGACGACGACTGCCCTCGCCGGCGTCGTCGGAGCCGTGCTCGCTGGGTCCAGCGTGGTCTGGCTGGCCGACCACGACTCGCGCGCGGGATCGGTCGGGCCGGGTCCCGCGCCGAGGGTCACGTCCACGCCGTCCGGGGCGCCCGGGGGGAACACCCCCGACGCGAGTCGGCATGGCGTGCGTTACTGGTGGGGGCCCGACCTGGACCAGGAGTCTCGGTTGCCTGCCCAACCCGGCCCGCTCCCGGCGCACATCGACGTCGGAGCAACGGCTCCGGACCTGGCCACGCATCCGGTCCTCATCGCGACCGCGGCTTTCGCGGTCTTCGACGACCGCGGTGTGACCCGACTCGTGGTCCTCGCGCCCGACGGCACACTGCGGAGTCTCGACGTCTCACGGCTGAACAAGGTCACCAAGGCGAACGGGTACCGCCTCGCGCCGGAGACGCCGTCGATGCTCTCGCCGAGCGGCCAGTACTTGATGTTCCCCCAAGACGGGTCCGTCCTGGTCTACACGTTGCGCACCGGTGTCTGGACGACGGTGCACACCGGCAACGCCTGGACCAACGACGTGACCTGGCTGACCGACAGCTCTTTCTTCCTTCCGCAGCATGGTCCCGGCACGCCGGGACCGTCGTACGGCGTGCAAGGCGCGCGACTGGGGACCGCTTCGCCTCCCGGCCCGGCGGCCTCGCAGACGCTCGCCCGCTCAGAGGCCTACGGGTTGCGGCAGGTAGGCCCGGGCAGCACGGCGCAGAGCTACTACCTGGGCCCCCAGCTTCCGCGCCCGAGCGACACCGTCTCCGGACAGGGGATCGTGAGCACCGACATCACCGGTGCCGTCAGCGACGTTCTGGAGGTGGGCGGCTCCGGGCGATGGAAGAACTGCTGCGCGGCCATCGGGTGGCTCGACGACGGCACGGTGGTGTACGAGTCCGTCGGCCCGGTCACGCGGCTGATCGCGTGGCGGGTCGGCACGCACGACTTCGGCCAGGTCGCCACGATCACCGGGGTCACCGCCGGGCGTGAGTTCTATGTGTCGTCCTGGGCACGGATGTGGGCGTCCGGGAGTGTCGGCTGAGTCAGTGCGTTCTCTTGCCCTCGCGCAGACCGGCCACGGTCTTCTCGATGCGGGTCGCGCGCGTCTCGGGCTTCTTGGCCTCCTCGACCCAGCGCACCCACTCCTTGCGGTGCGTGTAGGACAGGACGTCGTACGCCGCCCGGGCGGCCTCGTCCATGGCCGCGGCGAGGTCGTCGGGCATCGCAACCTCGCGGGGAGCGGTGTCGGGATCGATGTCGACGGCGATGCTGTCGCCGGCGGCTACCCCGGCGCCCTCGCGGTTCTCCGCGCTGAGCGGCACGAAGAACCGCCCGCCCATCCGCACCGCGGTCGTCCGGTAGGTGTAGCCGTTGATCGTGATCGTCACCGGCGGCCGTTTGCTCGACCCGAGCGCCTCGATCACTTCCTCAGGGATCGGGATCCCGGTCGCGGTCTTCCCACCCAGCTCCACCGTGCTCTCGAACCTCATCCCCCGGATCCTGCCATCCGCCCTGACTCGGACTATCCCGCCAGCGCCGCCAACCGGGCCGCGAGGTGGGCGCGTTCGGCGTCGTTGTCGCACAGCTCGACGGACCGAGCGAGCTCGGTGCGGGCCTCGTCAGTACGGCCGACCCGCGCCAGCAGCTCGCCGCGTACGCCGGGCAGCCTGTGGCCGGGCAGCTCCAGGCCGTCGAGGGCGCGGAGGCCGGCGAGCGGTCCGTCCGCCTCGCTGATCGCCACAGCACGGTTGAGCCGGACGACCGGTGTGTCCTCGAGCGCCACCAGCTCGTCGTACCGCTCGACGATGCGCGGCCAGTCCGTCGCGTCCGGGTGCGGTGCGATCGCGTGCTCGGCGGCGATCAGCGCCTGCAGCAGGTACGGCGTGCCGGGCCCGGTGACGTGGGGAGTGAGCACGTCCAGCGCTTGCGTGATCTCCTCGGAGTGCCAGAGCGAGCGGTCCTGGTCCGGCAGCAGCACGAGGCGCCCGTCGCGCACGCGTGCGTCGCGGCGTGAGTGCTGCAGCAGCATCAGGCCGAGCAGTCCGTCGAGGTCGGCACGCCCAGGCAGCAGCTCGCCGAGCAGCCGGGCCAGCCGGATCGACTCGGCCGCCAGGTCCGTTCGCACCAGCTCGGCACCCGACGGCGGCGTGTAGCCGGCGGTGAACGCGAGATAGGCGACGTCCGCCGCCCGGCCGACGCGATCCTTCAGATCGGCCCCCAGCGGCACCTCGAACCGTTCACCCGAGAGGCTCTTGCGCGATCGTGTGAGTCGCGCGGCCATGGTCGCCGTCGGCACCAGGAACAGTCGGGCGATGTCGGCCGTCGTTACGCCCATCACCATCCGCAGCGTCAGTGCGGCCGCGTTCTCCCGCGACAGCGCCGGGTGGGCGCACAGCATCACGAGCCGCAGCCGCTCGTCGCGGACCGGCTCGCCGGCATCCGCCATCACGCGCTGTGCCTCCTCCTGCAGCTCGACCTCGACCGCGAGCACCGGCAGCCGCTTCGCCGCTACCGCCTCCGCGCGGAGCCGGTCGAGGATCCGGCGGCGCGCGCTGGTGAGCAGCCAGGCCGGCGGGTTGTTCGGTACGCCGTCGCGGGGCCAGGTGCGGGCAGCCGCCTCGAACGCGTCGGCCAGTCCGTCCTCGGCCAGATCAAGGCGGCGGTACTGCGCGACCAACAAGGCGGTCAGTCGGCCCCACTGGTCACGCCACGCGGACTCGAGACTGTCGTCAGCCGTCATAACCCTCGATATGGATGGCGGGCCGGACCTCGATCGTGTAGCCGTCCGGGAGCAGCCTCACCAGGTCGAGCGCCGTCTCCACCGAGTCCACGTCGATCAGGTAGAACCCGCCCAGCTGCTCGGCGGTCTCGGCGTACGGCCCCTCGGTGACCAGGCGGTCCCGCCCCGTGCCGGGCCGCAGTGTCACCGCCTCCTTCGGCAGCGCGAGCGCCTCGCCGGCGACCATCTCGCCGCGTTCCCTCACCGCCTTGTCGAAGGACCGGTGGCGGTCGAAGACCTCGTCCCGGTACTCCTGCGTCGCCCGGTCCCAGGCCTCCGGATCCTCCTCGGCCATCAGCACCACGAACTTCATCGCCATCCGTCCTCTCGGCAGGTGAGTCTGTCACTGCGATGACGGGTGTCGGGGAGGTCATTCGACAGATGGTCCGTGACGTTTCGAGCCCTGATCGCGAAGAGCAGGGGCGCGAACGTCACGGACCAACTGGTCGTACGCCGTCAGCCCCGCCGACGGGTACGACGTGGGTCCAGGGTCAGCTGGGTCACGTTGATGTGGACGCCGCGGGGGTCCCCGGCGCATGGGCCAGGGACCACATCCCCGCGGCGTTCACGCGCGCCACGCCGGCGACGTACTCGAGGTCCAGGAACTGCCGGAGGGGTCGGCGCCCTGCGGCGAGTCGTGTGAACGGGGGTTTCCGAGATGGCGAGACATACTGCCTGTCTAGTCCTCGTGGCCCGATCTGACCAGAGATGGACCAGGTACTAGTACCAAAGGGCGAGCCCAGATTGATCCCGGTGCCCCTCTCGGGCCACGAGGGTCAGTCGCTCATGCCAGGCTTGCAGGCGCGGACCTCGATCGCGCGTTCGCCCTTGCCGAGCACCTTGCAGACCTCGATCAGGTCCCCGAGGTCCGACGACTCGATCACGTAGAAGCCGGTCAGCTGCTCGGCGGTCTCGGCATAGGGGCCCTCTGTGACGGCCTGCTCGCCATCCGCCGACGTGCGCAGCACGCGTGCCTCGCTGCTGGGCGCTAGCTCGGCGCCGCCGGTCACCTTGTGCCCGCGCTCTGCCAGACGCTTGGCGAACTCGGCATGCACGGCGTACATCGCCTGCTTCTCCGCCTCCGGAGTGGCCTCCCACAGCGTCTCGTCACCGGGCAGGAGTACGACGTAGCTGGTCATGGCTGTCCTCTCGGGTCGTGGGGCTGAGTCTCCCCCTCTTCCCGATGACGCGCGAGGGCATGCGGAATCGACAGCCGCCGCTCAGCTTCCCTCGACCGGGCGGATCTCGACGGCCGGGTGGGAACGGACCAGCACCGCGGCGGCCTCGACCAGCGCCTCCTCCTCCTCGCAGGTGACCAGGTAGAACCCGGAGAGCTGCTCGGCCGACTCGGCGTACGGGCCGTCGGTGACCAGTGCCGTGCCGTTGGGGCCGCGGCGCACGACGCGGGTACGCCGCTTGGTGGCGAGCTCGGCCCCGCCGGTGATCTTCCCGCCACGCTGCTCGAGCAGGCGGCCGAACTCGAGGTCGGTGTCGTAGACGGCCTGGTGGTCGGACTCGCTGCCGGCCTCCCAATCGGTCTCGCGATCGGCGGGGAACATGACGACGTAGTCGGTCACGATGATTCCTTTCGGTGGTGGCTGTGACACCGGGGTGACGATCGCGCCGCGCTCAGTTCGACGTTCGTGCGGGAGACGGGATCTGAAAGAGTTTCAGGAACCTGCGTACCACCGTGCGCAGTCCGTGCACGACCACGCTGCCATCCGCCTCGGCCTCGGCCAGCGACCTGCCCCGCCAGAGCACCTCGCGCAGGGCTGCCACCGAGGACTCGAGCCGTGCGTCGGGCTGCTCCGCCTCGCCTCGCCTGATCTCGACGGTGCCGTCGTGGACCTGCGCGACCACCCGGTCGCCATCGAGGTCGAGCACGACCGTTGCGTCGAGGTCGCCCGACCGGCCGTCGAAGACCGTCGTCAGGGCGACCGCGAACGCGTCGACGGTCATCTCGTGCCTCGCCGCCTGGAATCCCTCGTGGCTGCCCCACCGACCCAGCGCGTGAAGCACCGGCTCGAGGTCGCGACCACGGTCGGTCAGCTCGTAGGCCCGTCCGGACGCCGGAGGCGTCAGGTCGACCCCGCGGAGCACGCCGGCCCGCTCGAGCTGGCGGAGCCGTTGGGAGAGGACGTCGGTGGCGATCCCGGGCAGGTGGGTGCGGAGGTCGGTGAACCGCTTCGGCCCGAGCACCAGCTCGCGGACGACGAGCAGTGCCCAGCGCTCGCCCACCACGTCGAGCGCGCGGGCGATGCCGCAGGGGTCGCCGTACGAACGTTTGCCGGCCATGAGTGGAGCGTAACCGATCAGATGGAATTTCCAACTAGACACTTGGAATTTCAAACTAAACCTTCTACGGTGTTGGGACAGGACCAACGAGGAGGACCAGATGAGCGAGCGCCACACCTACCCGGCCGGAGTCCCTTGCTGGGTGACCAACCTGCAGCACGACGTCCCGGCTGCCACGGCGTTCTACCAGGAGCTGTTCGGGTGGGAGATGGAGAGTGGGCCGGACGATGTGGCGCCTTACGTTCTCGGGCGGCTCCGCGGCCGCGACGTGGCCGCCATCGGCACCATGCCCGGCTCGGACACGCCACCCGCCTGGGTGACGGAGGTGCGCACCGATGATCTCGCGGCGACCGTGGCCGCGGTCCGCGAGGCGGGTGGTGAGGTGCTCCAGGAGGAGGTCGACTTCAGTCCGGTCGGCAAGCTGGGCGTCTTCACCGACCCGGCCGGTGCGACGTTCTGTGCCTGGGAGGGCGGTGACCGCGAGGGCGCGCAGCTCGTCAACGAGGCCAGCGCATGGTCGATGAGCGCGTTGCAGACCCGCGACGCCGGGCGCGCGGCGGACTTCTACAGTGCGGTATTCGGCTGGGAGACCGAGGCGTTCGGCCCCGCGACTATGTTCCGGCTGCCCGGTTACGTCGGCGGCGAGGAGTCACAGCCCGTCCCGCGCGACGTGGTGGCGGTGATGATGCCGGCCGGTCCGGATGCGCCGTCGGCCTGGGGCGTGGACTTCTGGATCGACGACGTCGAGCGCGCGGTCGACGACGTACGACGACTCGGCGGGTCCGTGCTCGCGGGACCGTACGACGCGCCACCGGCGTTCTCACAAGCGGTCGTGGCCGATCCCGGCGGAGCGGTGCTCAGCCTGAGCCAGCTGAAGTCCTACTAGGTCCGGTCGGCCAGCGCCCTGACCGAAGGCGGTACCTCGATGCCCGCGCGGAGGTCGGGGGCGGCCTGCGGTGCGTCGTGCGTCTGATGCACCGGGACGACGCCGGCCCAGGCGGGCCCGGCGACATCGTCGTCCTCGTCCTCAGGCCATCCGACGGAGATCTTCAGCGACCAGTCGTCGAGCGGCAGCGCCAGCACGAGGGTCGCGGCGAGCTCTGCCTTGGTCGGCCGCCGGATCTCGGTGCTCCGGCCAGGGATGAGAGCCTCGGTCACCAGGTCGAGGAACCGCTCCTTGTCGTCGGTCACGGTGGCGCACCGGCCGAAGACGACGGCCGAGCGATATCGGATGGACGACTCGAACGCACTGCGCGCCACGACCAGCCCGTCGTACGCCGTGATCCCGAGCGCCGTGGGCACCCCGGTCGCGAGTCGGCGCATCCACCGTGACCCGGTCGACCCGTGGGCAAGGATCCGGTCGCCGTCGCGCACCACCATGGTCGGGATGACCGCAGGGGTGCCGTCCTCGGCAACGAGTCCGAAGTGCCCCACGCGGGCTGTGTCGAGAAGTGCGTCGAGATCGGACCGGTCGGAGCTCGCCTTCTCGGTGAGCCTGGTCGGCCGGCGGGGTTCGCTCATGGGCAGACGTTAGTGGTTGCGCGCCTCCGGACAGGGCTCCAGGCGTTTGCACTCGGACGGTGCGAGTGCTAAACATGACGCTGGCACTCTCGGGTTGAGAGTGCCACCACATCGGACCGGTTGAGCTGAGGTCAGCAGCGCCGGCGGGAAGGGTCCGCCGGGTCCGCACTGGCCGTCCGTCGCGGGCAGCGATCCGGGCCGCCACAGCTGTATCAAGCCAGAAGGAATCGCTGCGAATGCCGAAGCTGATTGCTTTCAACGAGGAGGCCCGCCGCGGGCTCGAGCGAGGGATGAACCAACTCGCCGACGCGGTCAAGGTCACGCTGGGCCCCAAGGGCCGCAACGTCGTCCTCGAGAAGAAGTGGGGCGCGCCCACCATCACCAACGATGGTGTGAGCATCGCCAAGGAGATCGAGCTCGAGGACCCGTACGAGAAGATCGGGGCCGAGCTCGTCAAGGAGGTCGCGAAGAAGACCGACGACGTCGCCGGTGACGGCACGACCACCGCGACCGTGCTGGCCCAGGCCATGGTCCGCGAGGGACTGCGCAACGTCGCCGCGGGTTCCAACCCGATGAGCATCAAGCGCGGCATCGAGAAGGCCGTCGAGGCCGTGACCGAGCAGCTGCACGGGATGTCCAAGGACGTCGAGACCAAGGAGCAGATCGCCTCGGTGGCGGCCATCTCCGCGGGCGGCGACCAGAGCGTCGGCGACATCATCGCCGAGGCGATGGACAAGGTCGGCAAGGAAGGCGTCATCACCGTCGAGGAGTCGAACACCTTCGGCATCGACCTCGAGCTGACCGAGGGCATGCGGTTCGACAAGGGCTACATCTCGGCGTACTTCGCCACCGACATGGAGCGCATGGAGGCCGTCCTCGACGACCCCTACATCCTCGTCGCCAACCAGAAGATCTCGGCGGTCAAGGACCTGCTGCCGATCCTCGAGAAGGTCATGCAGGGCGGCAAGCCGCTGCTGATCATCGCCGAGGACACCGACGGCGAGGCCCTCTCGACCCTGGTCGTCAACAAGATCCGCGGCACCTTCAAGTCCGTCGCCGTCAAGGCTCCGGGCTTCGGTGACCGCCGCAAGGCCATGCTTCAGGACATCGCGATCCTGACCGGTGGCCAGGTCATCTCCGAGGAGGTCGGGCTCAAGCTCGAGTCGACCGGTGTCGAGCTGCTGGGCCAGGCCCGCAAGGTCGTCATCACCAAGGACGAGACCACTATCGTCGAGGGCGCGGGCGACTCCGCCCAGATCGAGGGCCGGGTCAACCAGATCCGTGCCGAGATCGAGAAGAGCGACTCCGACTACGACCGCGAGAAGCTGCAGGAGCGTCTGGCCAAGCTGGCCGGCGGTGTCGCGGTGATCAAGGTCGGCGCGGCCACCGAGGTCGAGCTCAAGGAGCGCAAGCACCGCATCGAGGACGCCGTGCGTGCGGCCAAGGCCTCGGTCGAGGAGGGCATCGTCGCCGGTGGCGGCGTCGCGCTGCTCCAGGCCGGTGCCCGGGCGTTCGAGAAGCTCGACCTGAGCGACGACGAGGCCACGGGCGCCAACATCGTCCGGGTCGCGGTCAGCGCCCCGGTCCGCCAGATCGCGCTGAACGCCGGTCTCGAGGGCGGCGTCGTGGCCGAGCGGGTCGCGGGTCTGCCCGAGGGCCACGGTCTGAACGCGGCCACCGGCGAGTACGGCGACATGCTCGCCGCCGGAATCCCCGACCCGACCAAGGTGGTCCGCTCTGCCCTGCAGAACGCCGCCTCCATCGCCGCCCTGTTCCTGACGACCGAAGTGGTCATCGCGGACAAGCCGGAGAAGGCCGCGCCGATGGGTGGAGACCCGTCGGGCGGCATGGGTGGCATGGACTTCTGAGCCCAGCCCGCTCCGAATCACCAGCAAGGCCCCGGGTCCGCCCGGGGCCTTGCTGCGTTTCGCTCCGGCGATCCTCGGGACGTCATACGTTCTGAGGGCTATGGCCCACGCTTCGGATGACGCCCCTGCGCGGCGCTGGGTCGTCGCGCTCGTGCTCACCGCGCTGCTGACCGGCTGCGGCGCCGGCGCGTCGTCGGACCGCGAGTCCAGTCGTACGCCGCGCGGTCACCAGCATCACGACGTAACCCCGACGTCGGCGGCGCCGAGCGCGAGCCGGGCCAAGGCCGCCCTGGACCGGCTCGTCGTACGCCGGCGGCCGCGGGGGACCGAGGGCTACGTCCGCGATGCCTTCGGCAGCGACTGGATCGACACCGACGGCAACGGTTGCAACCAGCGCGACGACGTCCTGCTCCGCGACGCGGTACGCGGCTCGACACGCGTGCAACAGCAGGGTGCGTGTGACCACGACGTTCTGGCCGGCACCTGGCACGACCCCTACACCGGTCGCACACTGACCTTCACGAACCTCAAGGACCTTGGCCAGGCCGAGGCGATCCAGATCGACCACGTCGTCCCGCTGGCGGAGGCGTGGGTCTCGGGCGCCCGGCACTGGAGCGGGGCGCGGCGGGAGACGTTCGCCAACGACCTCGGTGAGCTGCTTGCGGTCGATGGCCCGACCAACATGAGCAAAGGCGACGGCGACCCGGCGTCCTGGCGACCACGCAAGGGCTACCAGTGCGCCTACGCGAGGCGCTGGATCGCGATCAAGACCCGGTACGCCCTCGCGGTCGACGACTCCGAGAAGGCGGCCCTCGACCAGATGCTGGGCTTCTGCGGCTGACCCGTCGATGCTGGTGCCTGTGAGAGCGTGAGTTCCGTGTCCTGGACGATCGTCCGCCCGACTCCCGACGACTTCGACGAGATGGGCCGGGTCCACGTACAGGTCTGGCGCGAGGCGTACGCCGGCCTGCTGCCGGCCGACTACCTGGCCGCTCTCGACCCGACGTTCGGGCCGACGCGCTGGCGCGAGCGGTTCGGCAGCCCGTCCGAGGTCAGCTGGTGGATCGCCCGCGACGAGGAGGGAGTCGTCGGCATGACCACCTCCGGCCCGCCGCGCGACGACGACCCGCCCGCGCCGCTGGAGCTGTACGCGATCAACGTCCTGCGTCGTGCCTACGGGTCCGGCCTCGCCGACGACCTGATGGCCTCCGTGGTCGGCGACCGGGCGGCGTACCTCTGGGTGCTGGACGGCAACGACCGCGCCATGGCTTTCTACCGGCGTCACGGCTTCAGTGACGAGGGCGGCCGCAAGCCCGACCTCGACACCGGCGCCGTGGAGATCCGTATGGCTCGCGGGCAACACCGCCCAGTGAGCGGCAGGTGAGCGGCACCGCCCTCGCGCTCGTCCTCACCGCGGCCGTCCTCCACGCCACCTGGAACCTCGCGGTCAAAGGCGCGGCGGGGGAGGACCGGGTCGGCTTCGTGTGGCTCTACATCGTCGCGAGCTCGGCTCTGTGGCTACCGATCGGGGTCCTCTGGGTGGTCGTCGACCGGCGAGCGACCCACCTGGTGGTGGTTGGTCGGGGCACTGGTGTCGGCACTGGCGCACGTCGTCTACCAACTCGTCCTCCAGCGCGGGTACGCAGAGGGCGACCTCAACCTGGTGTATCCCCTCGCCCGCGGCGCCGGCCCGATGCTCACCTTCCTGGTCGCTGTCGTGGTGCTCGACGAACATCCGGGGCCCGTCGAGGTCGCGGGCGTGCTTCGCCGTCATCGGCGGCGTCCTCCTGATCTCGTTCGGCGGCCTCGGCAGCGCGCAGCGACCTGGCGCCGAGCGAGCCGGGGTCGTGTGGGGGCTCGCCACCGGCGCGACGATCGCGGCGTACACGCTCTGGGACAACCACTCGGTCAACGCCCTGGACGTACCGCCGGTGCCGTACTTCGTGCTCGGGCTCGTCCTGCAGCTGCCGTTCCTGGCCGTGCTGATGCAGCACCGACGCGACCCCACGCCGATCCGTGAGCTGTGGTCGTCTGCGCGTACGCCGGCCCTCGTCGTCGCGACGTGCTCACCGCTGGCCTACCTGCTCGTGCTCCGGGCGATGCAGCTCGCCCCGGTCGCCCTCGTCGCGGCCGCCCGCGAGTCCAGCATTGTCATCGGGGCGGCGTTCGGCTGGCTGGTGCTTCGCGAAGCGCGCCCGGCCCGGCGGCTGGTCGGCGCGGTCGTCGTGCTGGCGGGCATCGGGCTGATCGCCGTTGGCTGATCGCTGTCGGCTGGTCCCCGGGGGCCGGTCTGACAGGCTGGCGGGCGTGGAGGGACTGCTGCTCGCTGCCGGGGCCGGCAGCCGGATGGGGATGCCGAAGGCGCTGGTGACCGACGCGCGCGGGCCGTGGCTGGTGCGCGGTGTCGGCGTCCTGCGTGACGGCGGGTGCCGACTGGTGACGGTGGTGCTCGGCGCCGACGCCGAGCAGGCCCGGCCACTGATTGCCGGCCTCGACGTGACCGTCGTCGTCGCGGACGAATGGGCCGAGGGGATGGCGGCTTCGCTTCGCACGGGACTGCGGTCGCTGGCCGGCTCTGCCGACGACGGGGCGGTGGTGTCGTTGGTCGACCTGCCCAGACCTGGTGCCAGAGGTGGTTGCCCGGGTGATCGCAGCGAGCTCGGGCCCCGCGGCGCTGGCGCGCGCGGCGTACGACGGGACGCCCGGGCACCCCGTCCTCCTCGGCCGTGACCACTGGCCCGGGGTGGTCGAGACGGCTGTCGGCGACCAGGGCGCCCGCACCTACCTGGCCGACCGTGACGTCACCTTGGTCGAGTGCGGCGACCTCGCCACCGGCCGCGACGTCGACTCCCGGTAAGGGTTCACGCACTATCCGGGCTTCCGCCCTCGGAGCACGAAGCGGCGCTGGGTGAGCGCTCGCTCCACGACGCGGCGCGTAGCCTGGAGGGCATGGAGGTGACGTCTGCCGGCGACGTCGGGCGGCTGCTCGACACGACCGGCTATCTGGCCGACGACGAGCTGGCCACCGTCACCTATCTCGCGCTGTCGATGCAGCGGCCGCTCTTGCTGGAGGGGGAGCCCGGCACCGGCAAGACCGCATTGGCCGAGGCGCTCGCCGAGAGCATGGAGCTGCCGCTGGTCCGGCTTCAGTGCTACGAGGGCATCGACGCCACCCAGGCGCTCTACGACTGGGACTTCCCGCGCCAGATCCTCCACCTCCGCGCGCTCGAGGCCGCGGGCGGCGAGGCCGACGTCGAGGAGGCCGAGAAGAGTCTGTACGACGAGCGGTTCCTGCTCGCCCGGCCCGTGCTGGCTGCGCTCCAGCAGAGCCCGGCGCTGCTCCTCGTCGACGAGGTGGACCGGGCGGACGACGAGTTCGAGGCGTTCCTGCTCGAGGTGTTGTCGACCTGGCAGGTGAGCATCCCCGAGCTCGGCACGGTGAAGGCCGCGACCCCCCCGATCGTCGTCCTCACCTCCAACCGGACGCGCGAGCTCCACGACGCGCTCAAGCGCCGCTGTCTCTACCACTGGATCGAGCACCCCGGTCTCACGCGCGAGCTGCAGATCGTGCGCTCGCGGGCGCCCGAGGTCTCCGCGTCGCTTGCCCGTCAGGTGGTCGAGGTCGTGCAGCAGCTGCGCGGCCGGGAGCTCACGAAACCGCCGGGCGTCGCCGAGACGATCGACTGGGCTCGGGCACTCCACCACCTCGGGACCGCCGAGCTCGACCTCGAGTCGGCGGCGACCACGCTGGGCGCATTGGTGAAGTACCGCGAGGACTCGGACCGGGTGAAGCAGGCGCTGGACCAGCTGTTGCGCCCATGAGCCGTACATGAGCCGTAGATGAGCACGACGAGGATGCGCGGCGGCGACGAGATCCTGCTGGCGTTCGCCCGGGCGCTGCGCGCCGGCGGCGTCCCTGTGACCCAGGACCGCGCGCACGACTTCCTGGCGGCTGCAGCCCTGCTCGGGATCCAGGATCCGTCGGCCGTGCGCGTCGCCGGTCGGTCGACCTTGTGTGCAGGGCCCGATGACCTTGCGCGATTCGACCAGGTCTTCGAGGCCTTCTTCAACGTGCGGCACGGCCTGCCCCGGCCGCGGCCGGCCGCCCGACCGGAACCCGCCGTGAGCCAGCTGCCGCTCGACGAGAGCGACGGTGACGACGTCGAGCGGTCCGACGAGGTCGTCCGGGCCGCCGCCAGCAGCATCGAGGTGCTCCGCCACCGCGACGTGGCGTCCCTCGACTCCCGGGAGAAGCAGCGCCTCGCCGCTATGTTCGCCACCCTGCGCCCGCGCGCCCCGTTGCGGCGTACGGCGCGCCATCAGCGCTGGCACCGCGGCCGGATCGACGCGTCGCGCACCCTCCGGTCGAGCCTGCGTCGGATGGGCGAACCGGCCGAGATCGCGTGGCGCCGTCGGGCGATGAAGCCGCGCCGCGTCGTGCTGCTCGTCGACGTCAGCGGATCGATGACGTCGTACGCCGACGTCCTGCTGCGGCTCACCCACCGGCTGACCCACGGGATCGGCAACGTCGAGACGTTCACGATCGGCACTCGGGTCACCCACGTCACCCGGGCCATGCGCCTCCGCGACCCCGAGCGGGCCCTGGTCGCCGCCGGCGAAACCGTTCCGGACTGGTCCGGCGGCACCCGGCTCGGCGAGACGCTCCGCTTCTTCCTCGACCGCTGGGGGCAGCGCGGAATGGCGCGAGGGGCGGTGGTCGTTGTGTTCAGCGACGGATGGGAGCGAGGTGACGCGTCCGTGCTGGCAGAGCAGATGGCCCGCCTGGGCCGCATCGCCCACCGAGTCGTGTGGGTGAACCCCCATCGTGGGAAGGACGGCTACGAAGCGGTCCAGACCGGTGTCCTTGCCGCCCTTCCGTTCTGTGACGACTTCGTGGCCGGGCATTCCCTGGCGACGTATGCCGACCTGGTGGAGGTACTGGCCCATGCGTGAGGTGCTGCCGGAGCTGCTCGAGTGGTGGCGCGCCGGGAGAGGAGATCGGCGTCGGCACCGTGGTGGCGACGTTCCAATCGGCTCCCCGCCCGCCGGGCGCCTCGATGCTCGTGGGCCCAGACGACACCGCCGTCGGATCGGTGTCCGGCGGCTGCGTCGAAGGCGCGGTCTACGAGCTCGGCCAGGAGGTTGTTGCGTCGGGCGTACCCGTGCTCCAGCGCTACGGCATCTCCGACGACGACGCGTTCGCTGTCGGCCTGACCTGCGGCGGCATCCTCGATGTGTACGTCGAGAAGGTCTCGCGCGAGACCTTCCCCGAGCTGGAGGACCTCGCCGCTGACCTGGAGGCCGGCCGGCCCGTCGCGGTCGCCACGGTCATCGAGCACCCTGACTCGGCGTGGCTCGGCAGGCGCGTGATCATCCATCCCGATACCGGCGGGATCACCGGCACGATCGGCTCGTCGCGTGCCGACGACGCCGTCCGCGACGACGCCTTGGGACTGCTCGCCAGCGGTGCCAACGCGACGCTGACCTACGGCCCCGACGGCGAGCGGCGCGGCGAGGGGATGAGGGTCTTCGTCTGGGCCTTCGCACCCAAGCCGCGGATGCTGGTCTTCGGCGCGATCGACTTCGCCGCCGCGGTCGCCCGCGTCGGCAGCTTTCTCGGGTATCACGTCACGGTCTGCGACGCCCGGCCGGTGTTCGCCACCACCACCCGCTTCCCCGAGGCCGACGAGGTCGTGGTCGGGTGGCCGCACCGCTTCCTGGAGAAACAACGCGACGCCGGCGCCATCGACGGCCGCACGGTGATCGCCGTACTCACCCACGACCCGAAGTTCGACGTCCCGCTGCTCGAGGTCGCGCTCCGACTCCCCGAGGTCGCCTACGTCGGGGCCATGGGCTCGCGGCGTACGCACGACGACCGCGAGGCCCGGCTCCGGGAGGCCGGTCTGACCGACGACGAGCTGAAGCGGCTGTCGAGCCCGATCGGCCTCGACCTCGGCGCCCGCACGCCTGAGGAGACCGCGATCTCGATCGCCGCAGAGATCATCGCGGGTCGCTGGGGAGGCTCGGGCAACCGGCTGGCGCAAGGCGACGGACGCATCCACCACGAGTGAGGGTGGGACGACCCAGCCCCGCGCGCTACCGTGACCAGCGTCCACGGCTCACGTCAGGACCCCCGATGATCACCAACGACCTGCAGGACCGCCGCCTGAGCGCTCTCCGCGCCTGGACGGCGTTCGTGGAGCACGGCGACGGGGCCGCGTCGCTGGTGCGGCCGGAGATCCTCAAGAGCTGGCGCCGCTCGCAGCCCCACGTGTCTCGCGACGTCACCGAGGCACCGCTCGACGACGAGGCGGAGCTCCAGGCCTTCTGGCACGACTCGCCCCTGGAACGTGCGGTGTCGAGCGTCGAGTCCGAGCTGCGGCGTACGGCCGAGGACGGCGACCTGGTACTGGCCGTGACCGACCAGCAGACCCGGATCCTCTGGACGTACGGCGGACGGGTCATGCGCCGTAAGGCGGAGTCGGTGAACTTCGTCCCCGCGGCCCGCTGGGACGACGAGTCCGTCGGCACAAACGCGCTGGACCTCGCCAACCGCCTGCGGCGGCCGAGCATGGTGTTCAGTGCCGAGCACTACGCGCCGATCGTGCACAACTGGGTGTGCTGGGCGGCGCCGGTCCACGACCCTGTGTCCGGCGCTCAGCTCGGCGTCGTCGACCTCTCCACGACCTGGGACCGCACCCACCCGATCGGCCTGGCGACCGCGCGGGTGCTGGCCCGGCTGATCGAGACCGTCATGCCTCTCTCGGCGAACCACCCCACCGCGCCTGCGCCGGCCGGTCTCACCGGCCTCCAGCTCCACCTGCTCGGTAATGCCGAGGCGACCCTCGACGGGGCCCGACTGCTGCTCAACCGCCGTCAGACCGAGATCCTGGCGATCCTTGCGCTGCATCCCGACGGGCTGTCGCTCGACCGGCTGCATGCGCTGGTCTACGGCGACCAGGCCGTCACGCTCTCGACCCTCAAGGCCGAGGTGTCGCACCTCCGCGCCGCACTCGGTGGCCAGCTGGCCTCGCGTCCCTACCGCCTCACGCTGCCCGTCTCGACGGACATCGACGACGTCCTCGAGGCGCTCGAGCGTGGTGACGCGGCGGGCGCCATCGCCAGCTACGGCGGCGACCTCCTGCCGGGTACCGAGTCCCCGGCGCTCGTCGAGCTCGGCGAGTACGTCGCCGTCTCGATGCGCGAGGCGCTCCTCGCCAACCCCGACCCGTCGGCGGTCATCCGCTACAGCGAGCTCGCGCCGTACGACGCGGAGGTGCTCGAGGTCTGCCTCGCCGCCCTCGGCGACCGACCCCACCCGGCCAAGCCCCTGCTCAAAGGCCGGCTCGCCGTGGCCACCGGCTGACCCCGCCACCGGCGGCTCGGAGGGCGCGCTCACATTCACAGAAAACTCAGGCACTTCGGCTCTACACCGGACCCGTTTAGCGCGCCCACGATGACAGGAAGGCGTTGCCGCCGGGAGGAGGTCGGCTCATGGGCGTCGTGTTCACAGCCGGGAAGTACATCCACTGGGGAGTCGTGAGCATCAGTCTCACCAACTTCCTCATCATCGTGGGGATGATCGTCATCTTCGTCCTCGCACTTGTGATCCCCTTCCCGGGAACGCGCGACGACCGAGACCCGAACGAGGATGACTCATGACCGCCGCTCCGGACGCCGGCGAGCGCAGCTGGACGTCCGCGGTCCGCGGGCGCATCACCGGGCTGGTGCCGTCGGGCCAGGCGCTGCCCGACCGGCAGCCGGCGTACGTCGCCTCCTGGATCTACGTCTTCGGGGTGGCGACCATGGCAGCCCTCGTGGTCGTGGTGGCGTCAGGCCTCGTACTGGCCATGGGCGGTGCCGCGTGGTGGCACACCTCGTCCCTCGGGCACTTCGTGAACTCCGTGCACCTGTGGAGCGTCGAGCTCTTCTTCGTGGCCATGGTCGTGCACCTGTGGGGCAAGTTCTGGATGGCTGCCTGGCGGGGCAAACGCGGGCTGACCTGGGTGACCGGCGTCGTCGCGTTCGTGACCTCGATCGGCACCGCTTTCACCGGCTACCTCGTCCAGAGCAACTTCGACTCCCAGTGGATCAGCGGCGAGGCCAAGGACGGCATCAACTCGATCGGCATCGGCTCCTTCTTCAACGTGCTGAACCCCGGCCAGATGCTGCTGTGGCACATCACCCTCCTGCCGATCGCGGTGGGCGTCATCACGGTCTTGCACGTGGTGCTGGTCCGACGGCACGGCGTCGTGCCGCCACTCGACGACGAGCGTGAGAGGGCGGCGCGATGAGTACCCTGCATTCACGGCGGCCCCGGCGTCGAACCCCGGACTCCCACGACTACCCGACCCGTCGCTACGACCTGGTCAAGGAGTTCGTGATCGCGCTGGTGATCATGACAGGGCTCTCGCTGGTGCTGGCGGGCGTGTTCTCCTCGCCCGACGACCAGGCGATCTCGATGGCCAGCTGGGCGAAGGCCGACCCCGCCGACGTGGTCGGGACCGCGACCGGCGAGCTCGCCGGCACGACGACCAGCGCGACGTACGGTGCGCCGTACAACCACGCCTCGGAGGGCCAGTCGGTGTTCGGGCTGAAGCTCCAGAAGTGGGGCGGCGTCGGCATCCCCATCAGCTCGGCCGACCTGGTGCTCCAGCCGCTCCGTGACGTTTCCGGAGACGCGAAGCTCGCGGTCGCACTCCACTCGTGGGACGCGCTTCCGCCGGTCCAGCAGGTCACCGCTGCCACGGCGTACGCCGATGCCCTGGCTAACGCTCCCGACGGTGACCCCGCTCAAGTGGCCAACGGCAGCTACGGCCCGGTGCCGGCGCTCAGTCAGTCGTTCCTGCGGCTGGCCGAGTCGGGCGGGCTCGAGGGCTCGCTGACCTCGTCGGGGACGTTCTACGGTAGCGACCAAACCCGCGCGATGCTGCTGTTGTCCGACGGCGCCTACCTGGAGGACCAGGCTGTGGCCGACCAGCTCGGCGGCGACCAGTGGGGAATGATGAACGAGGTCGGCAACTACCCCGGGCAGCCGTGGATGTGGCTGTACACGTTCTGGTACCAGGTCAAGCCCTTCTCCACCTCCGAGAACGCCGACACCCAGGTCTGGGCGCTGATGATGGTGCTCACACTCGGTCTGATGTTCTTGCCGTGGATCCCGGGTGTGCGCAGCATTCCGCGCCTGATCCCGGTCCACCGGCTGGTCTGGCGCGACCATTACAGGCGGCGCCGATGACCTTGTGCCCACAGCTCACTCGGGCCCGCCTGGACCGCGCGTTCTGCGACGCCGACGGCACCTGCCGCGGGAAGGGCCAGGGGCACGTCTAGAAGAACTCGTCGAGCAGCCGGTAGAAGTCGAGGCGCCACGGGTCGGCGGGACTGCCGTACGCCGTGAGCAGCGCCTCGGCGGCGTCCGGTCCGTATGCCGGGTTGACTGCCGTGGTGGACATCGAGCGGGTGGCGAGGGCGAGGTCGAGGTGTCGATCGGCGACCCCGAGCCGGTGGACGTCGATCATCCCCGTCACCTCGAGGGTGTCGGGGTCCATCAGGAAGTTGGGCAGGCAGGCGTCGCCGTGGCAGACGACAAGATCACCCGTCTCGAGCTTCTCGGCCCGGGGGCGACGATCGATCAGCTCGAGCAGCAGGTCTTCGGCCGACCGCCCCTCCCGTTCGTCGTCGACGTCGTCCTCGTCGAACATCCCTCGGTCGACCCGCACGCGGGCGATCGAGACGGTCACGGCGAGCCAGCGTTCGAACGGGCAGGACTCGCGGTTCACGGCGTGGAGGCGCTGCAGGAAGCGTCCCAGCGATCTGACCGCGTCGGGGACGGCCGATGCCGGCAGGTCACTCATCGCCACGCCGGGCACGGCGCGCATCGTCAGGGTGGCGGTCTCGCCGTCGTCATCCCAGTCGAGGACCTCGGCCGCGGGGAGGTCGGTATCGGCCAGCCACGTGAGCCGCTCGTGCTCGTCGACCAGCTCCCCGCGCAGGATCCCGGTGCCGGACTTGGCGTATGCGTCGCCTCGCGGCGAGCGGCGTACGTCGGCACCGGACATGCCGGTCGTGACCTGTTCCCAGTCGGAAACACCCACGGCTCACCTCTCCCCCGAAAGCCCACCCGTCGGCTTCCTCCCCGACCTCCAGCGTAAAGGGCGCGGGACCCCAGACGGTGTACGAGCGACCGGACAAGCAACCTTTCGCCAACCGCAGCCGCCCTAGCGTGGCGAGCACCGCGGATCCCCCCGTGGCGACAGGCGCGCGAAAGGCAGGCCTTCGATGACCCAGATCAGCCTCACCGTCGACGGGACCACGGTCACCGATGACGTCGAGCCGCGGCTGCTGCTGGTGCAGTACCTCCGCGAGAAGCTCGGGAAGACCGGCACCGTGATCGGCTGCGACACCAGTAACTGTGGATCCTGCACGGTTCATCTCGACGGTCACAGCGTGAAGTCGTGCAACATCCTGGCGGTCCAGGCCGACGGGCACGAGGTGACCACGATCGAGGGCCTCGCCCACGACGGCCAGTTGCACCCGGTCCAGGAGGCCTTCCGTGAGTGCCACGGCCTCCAGTGCGGGTTCTGCACCCCGGGCATGATCATGCAGTCCGTCGACCTCCTGAACGACAACCCGCATCCCACCGAGGAGGAGGTCCGGCTCGGCCTCGAGGGCAACCTCTGCCGCTGTACCGGCTACCACAACATCGTCAGAAGCGTCTTGTACGCCGCCGAGCACGCCGCCGACGTACAGGGCGAGACGGCAGGTGCCCAGTGACCGCCACTGTCGAAGCCCCCGTCGTCCCCGAGATCGGGAAGGACCGCCGCCGCAAGGAGGACCAGCGGCTGATCACCGGCCGCACCCGGTGGACCGACAACCTCACGCTGCCGGGCATGCTCCACCTGGCGATCGTGCGAAGCCCGCACGCTCATGCACGCATCGTCGGCGTCGACACCAGCGCCGCGAAGCGCGCGCCGAACGTCGTCGCCGTGGTCAGTGGCGAGGACATCGCCGACACGCAGGGCGTGATGATCAACGCCTGGCCGATCAGCCCCGATCAGAAGGCACCCACGCACCTGCCGATGGCGGTCGACCGCGTCACCTTCGCCGGGGAGGCCGTGGCAGCTGTGATCGCTCGCACGGCAGAGGAGGCACACGACGCGGCCGAGCTGGTCGACGTCGAGTACGAGGAGCTCCCGGCGGTCCTCGACCTGCGCGAGGCGGTGCAGGACAAGGTACTGGCACATCCCGACCTGGGCACGAACAAGAGCGCCGTCTGGCAGTTCGACTCCGCCAAGGCCGGCACCGGCGGCGACGTCGACGAGGCGATCGCCAAGGCCCGCGCCGACGGCATCGTGATCACCCGCGAGCTCGTCCAGCAACGGCTCATCCCGGCGTTCATGGAGCCACGGTCCGTCGTCGTCGACCCGACCGCGGAGCAGCTGACCGTGTGGACCTCGACCCAGATCCCGCACATCGTGCGCTTCGCGCTCGCCGCCACGACCGGCATTCCCGAGTCCAAGCTGCGTGTCATCGCTCCGGACGTGGGCGGGGGCTTCGGCGGCAAGCTCGCGCTGACTCCCGAGGAGTGGATCTCGGTGGCCATCGCCCGGCGCGTGAACAAGCCGCTCAAGTACACCGAGACTCGGTCCGAGAGTCTGATGACCGGGCACCACGGCCGCGCGCAACACCAGACGATCACGCTGGCCGCCGAGAAGGACGGCACGGTGACCGGGCTGAAGGTCGAGCTTCTCGCCGACCTGGGGTCCTACGTCGCCCTGCTCGGAGGCGGTACGCCGGTGCTGGGCGCGTTCATGTTCAACGCGATCTACAAGTTCCCGGCGTACCAGTTCAACCTCCAGACCGTCTTCACCAACAAGACGTGGACCGACGCCTATCGGGGCGCCGGGCGCCCGGAGGCGACGTTCGCGATCGAGCGGGTGATGGACGACCTCGCCGCCGAGCTCGGCGTCGATCCGTTGGAGATCCGGGAGAAGAACTGGATCACGCACGGGGAGTTTCCGTTCACGACGGTCTCGGGCCTGGAGTACGACACCGGGAACTACGAGGCCGCGACCGAGAAGGCCAAGAGCATGTTCGGCTACGACGACCTGCGGGCCGAGCAGAAGCGTCGTCGCGAGGCGGGCGACCGGATACAGCTAGGCATCGGTGTCTCGACGTTCACCGAGATGTGCGGTCTGGCACCGAGCCGGATCCTCGGGGTGCTCGACTACGGCGCCGGCGGCTGGGACCACGCCAGCATCAGGATGCTCGCCACCGGCAAGGTCGAGGTGGTGATCGGGGTGACTCCGCACGGCCAGGGCCACGCGACGGCGTTCAGCCAGATCGTTGCCGATCGGCTGGGTGTCCCGTTCGACGACATCGAGGTCCTGCACGGCGACACGCAGGTCGCGTCGAAGGGGATGGACACCTACGGATCCCGGTCGCTGGTGATCGGCGGCGAGGCCGTCGTCCGGGCGGCCGACAAGGTCATCGAGAAGGCCAAGCCGATCGCGGCCCACCTGCTGGAAGCCAACGTCGACGACCTGGAGTTCGCCGGCGGCAGGTTCAGCGTGAAGGGCACCGACCAGGGGAAGACGATCCAGGACATCGCGCTCGCGACCTTCGCCGCCCACAGCTACCCAACGGGCATCGAGCCCAACATCGACGCGGATGCGACGTTCGACCCCGACACCTTCAGCTTCCCGCATGGCACGCACCTGTGCGCGGTGGAGGTGGACACCGAGACGGGGCAGGTGTCGATGCGCAAGTACGTCGCCGTCGACGACGTCGGCGTGATCATCAACCCGCTGATCGTGGGCGGGCAGACACACGGCGGGCTCGTGCAGGGCATCTCCCAGGCACTCTGGGAAGAGGCGGTGTACGACGATGCCGGCACGCTGGTCAGCGACTCGTTCGTCGACTACCTGCTGCCCAGCGCCGCGGAGACGATCTCCTTCGACATCGCCCACACGGCGAGCCCGTCGACGAACACCAAGCTCGGGACCAAAGGCGTCGGCGAGACCGGGACCATCGCCTCGACCCCGGCCGTCGTCAACGCGGTCGTCGACGCCGTACGCCACTTCGGGGTCACCGACATCGTGATGCCCTGCACCCCGGAGAGGGTGTGGAGGGCGATCAACTCCCAGGAAGGAGCGGGCCAGTGATTCCCGCCAAGTTCGACTACGTGGCGCCGACCAGCGTCGAGGACGCCCTCGCTGCGATCGCCGAGGCAGGTGACGACATCGAGATCATGGGTGGTGGCCAGAGCCTCCTCCCGGTGCTCCGGATGCGGCTGAACGCTCCCGAGGTCGTCATCGACCTCGGCCGGATCGACAGTCTGCGAGGCGTGCGCGAGGACGGCGACGCGTTGGTGATCGGGGCCATGACCACCCACGCGGAGATGATCACGAACGACCTGGTGCGCGAGCACGCGCTGCTGTTGTCGAAGACGGCGGCCGAGGTGGCCGACATCCAGATCCGGCGCCGCGGCACGTTCGGCGGATCCTGCGTGCACGCCGACCCTGCCGGCGACATGGGTGCAGCCGCGCTGGCGATGGACGCCGAGTTCATGATCGCGGGCTCGGGTGGCACGCGGACCGTGGCCGCGTCGGACTTCTTCGTCGACTTGTTCGAGACCGCGTGCGGCGACGACGAGATCCTCACCGAGATCCGGGTACCGAAGAAGACGGGCTGGGGCGCTCGGTACGAGAAGTTCGTCCGGACCATGCAGCAGTGGTCGATCGTCGCGGTGGCCGCGACCGTCGACATCTCCGGAGGCACGATCAACGAAGCGAAGGTCGCGCTCACGAACATGGGCTCGACGCCGCTGCGCGCGACGGCGACCGAGAGCGCCTTGGCTGGAGTCGCCGCGACCGAGGACGGCGTACGCGCGGCCGCCGAGCAGGCCGCCCAGGGTACGAACCCGCCCAGCGACCTGAACGGGACCGCCGACTACCGCCGTCATCTCGCGACCGTGCTCACCCGGCGGGCGGTACTGAAGGCCGCGGGCGCCGAGTAACCCGAACCCCTGGGCCGTCCGGGATCACGGATCCCGGGCGGCCTAGGCTCGACAGTGCCCACGACTCCGAGGAGGCATCACCGCACATGGATCTCGAGCACAGCTTCACCGTCCCGGTGGACGTCGAAACTGCCTGGGCGGAGTTCCAGGACATCGGGTCGGTCGCCGAGTGTTTTCCGGGCGCCCAGGTGACCAGCGTCGAGGGCGACACGTTCAGTGGCTCGGTGAAGGTCAAGCTCGGCCCGATCGCCATGGTCTACAACGGCAGCGGCACGTTCACCGAGAGGGACGAGGTCGGCCACCGGTTCGTCGTGGACGCGAAAGGCAAGGACAAGCGCGGCAACGGGACCGCCGGCGCGACCGTCACGCTCACCATGAACGGCTCCGGCGCCTCCACCGACGTGAACGTGCACACCGATCTCGCGGTCACCGGGAAGCCGGCGCAGTTCGGTCGCGGCGTGATGCAGGATGTCTCGGACAAGTTGCTCGGCCAGTTCGTGGGCTGCCTCGAGCAGCGTCTCGGCGGCAGCGGCGGTGCAGCCGCGAGTGCAGAGCCCGCAGCGCCCGCGGTGCCGGCTGAGCCGGCTGCGTCGTCGGAGCCCGCGGCGCCCGTCGCGCCGGCGACCGCTCCTGTCGCCCCGGCGGCCCCGCCGCCCGCGGCGACGCCGCGCCCGGCGACGGCGTCCCGCGAGTCCAGTGACGCACTGGATCTCGGCAAGACCGTGCTACCGGTGGTGGCGAAGGCCTATTGGAAGCAGGCGGTGGTCGCCCTCGTGGTGATCATCGTGGTCATCTGGCTCATCGCACGCTGACGACCGCGTCGTGCGTCGCGGTTGCCGCGGGCACGCCGTTCACGCCCGCCGGCAGCCGCTTCTCCAGACGGAGGGCGACCCAGGCGACGGCGGCGCAGCCGACGACCAGCATCGCGATGTACGCCGACCCCAGGGAGTGGCCGATCAACCAGCCGGCGATGGCCGGAGCCACGATCGCCGCCAGCGAGAATGCACCGGCGCTCAGCGCGTTGTATCGCCCCCGGAGGTGGTCGGGCGCCAGGTCGTTGACGAGTGCAGGGATGGTCGGCTGCATCAGCGTCTCGCCGAGCGCGAACACCGACGCGCACGCCGCCACCAGCACGCCGCCACCAGCACGGTCGCGCCGAACGTGCCGGGCGCCAGCCCGGACATGCCGAGGAGGCCCCACGAAGCCGCTCCGCTGGTTGAGGAGGGCCGCGCCATCTCCGTTGGTTGAGGAGGGCCGCTAGGCCCGTCTCGAAACCAGGCGGTAGTGGGTTGTCGTCGCCGGGTGGCTGCGGAATTACCAAAGGGTTCCAGAGAAATCAAGCGGAAACTATTTTCTGTGGATATCTCGGAATGCGAGATATCCACAGGTGATAACGGGTCGAATTGTCGGTGGCCGGTGTTTGGCTATGCGCATGTCGATCTCGTCCCCGGACCGTGAGCACCCGCTGTTGGCGGCTGCTCGCACGGTCGGGGAAGCTCTCGACGAGGCCGTCGGGGTCGACCCGCTGTACCTGTCCGTCGAGGAGAAGACCCAGCTCCTGGTCGCATCCACCCGGTCGATCACACGGCTCACCGCGCTGCGCGCTGGGGTGCTGGCGACCGGTGAGGATGTCGCGGACGAGACCGGTGCTCGGTCGGCGGCGACGTGGTTGGCGGTGGAGACCCGGACGTCGCGCCGGGAGGCGGCGTACGACGAGAGGCTTGGCGCGGCGTTGCGGCTGCGGTGGACCGGGGTCGGCGACGCGGTGGCGTCGGGCCGGGTGACGTGGGAGCAGGCAGGTGTCCTGGTGCGGTCGTTGGCGGCGCTGCCCGACGACCTGGATCCGGAGCTCCGCAAGAAGGCCGAGGCGCACCTGGTCTCCGAGGCCGGTCACTTCGGCCCGCAGGCGCTTCGCCGGCTGGGTCGGCACGTGCTCGAGGTGGTCGCCCCGGACGTCGCCGACGCCGAGGTGGCCCGGGCATTGGTGGCCGAGGAACGTCGGGCGCGGGCTTTGACCCGGTTGTCGTTTCGCCCCCGAGGGGACGGGTCGACGGATCTGTTCGCAAGGCTGCCCGACCATGTGGCGTCGCGACTGCGGGCGTACCTGGACGCCTACACCTCGCCAAGGCGTACGGCGTCGATGACCCCGGCCGACAGCGAGGTGGACATGCTGCCGCTGCCCAGGCGGCGCGGTGAGGCGTTCTGCGCACTTCTGGAGAACACGCCCAGGGACGGTCTCCCGGCCCACGGTGGGACGGCAACGTCGGTGCTGGTCACCATCGACCTGCAGACGCTCCGTTCGGGGCTGGGGCTGGCCGAGACCTCCACCGGCGAGGTCATGACCACCGGCGAGGCCCGCCGGCTGGCGTGCACAGCGGGCATCCTGCCCGTGGTGGTCGGCGGGAAGAGCGAAGTCCTCGACCTGGGTCGTTCCCGCCGCCTGTTCTCACCTGCGCAACGCAAGGCACTCGCGATCCGCGACCGCCACTGCCGGGCCGAAGGCTGCGACATCCCAGCCGCCTGGTGCGAAGCCCACCACGCGAAGAACCCCTGGACCCGTGGCGGCCGCACCGACCTGAAGGATGGGGTCCTGCTGTGCTCGTTCCACCACCACCGCGCCCACGACACCCGCTACGACACCCGCTACGACACCCGCTACGACACCAGCCGACTTCCCAACGGCGTCGTCCGCTACATCAGACGGACGTAGGCACCGAGGCCTCAGTGTCGTTGGTCCTCCACCTGCTGCACCTGAGCTTCCGCGATCCCATGGGGTGAACTGAACGTCAGCTCGCGCCGCTTTCCGGTCGCACTCACATGCCGATGAGCGTGCGTCGCAGGCGGGGACGCCGCAGGTCGGCATTAGGGCTGTGCGCGGTACCGCGGAGCCGGACGGGTCTATTGGGACGCTCGGGTGTGCTCCTTGCGTCGTGGCACGTCACTTTCCCGCTGGTGGCCGGTAACTAACGCGACGGGGCCACGCGACGGCGCATCACCGTATTCTTCAGCCCCTTGGTCCGGATGAAGTCGAAGCCAGCGCGCTCGTAGACGGCCTTCGTGCCGTTGTAGAGGAACGACGAGGAGAGCCGCCGCTCTCCCGGAATGCTGGGGGTAACCCTCGACGACGCCGCCGCCCGCCTGCGCAATCAGCGCGAGCGCACCCTCCAGGGCGACGGTCACCAGACCGTTCTGGCGGAACCGCTTGTCGACGAAGAGCATGTGATCCGGTAGTCGGGCTCGAGGTCCTGCTCCGCGAGGTACTGCTTGCTGTGGTGGATGTCGGGCAGCTCTGTCGGGGTTCCATACTCCGCCCAGGCGATCGCCTCCTCGCCGTCCTCGCCGTCGCGTACGACCAACGCCGCGTGGGCGATGTCCTCCTCAACCAGGCACTTCTTGAACGCCCGGTTGCCGTCGTACCCCGTGACGTGGTCGTCTCGCTCAGGATGGAACTTGACGCACCAGCACCCGCCGAAGATGCCGTTGTGTCGCTCCACCAGCGCTGCGAAGAGGTCCCACGTCTCCGGGGTCAGCGGCTTGATCGTCGTGGAGCCGGGGTCGTGGATCGCCATGACGGCGACCGTACCCGGGCCCGCGACCTGGATACAGATCGGCTTCGGGGACGCGTAAGGGCGTTGTAGGAGTGCACGCTCATGCGCTGCCCGGTCGCAGCTCATGCCGATGAGCGATCGCTCGAATCGAAACCGTCGGCGCAAGCGAGGGACTTTTCGGACCTGGCACGCGCGTACTGTGATCGGCACGTTGGGGAGGGTAGGGACATTGGTGGCCGAGAGCATCGTCCGGTTCGAATCGCACGCAGTGATCCAACGACCCATTAACGAAGTCTTCGAACGTTTGGCGGATCTGCCAGGGTACGGCGGGTGGATGCACCGCACCGGCCTGTTCCGTGAGTGCACCCTCATGTCGGGGGTCCCGATCCGACAGGGAACGACGTATGTCGATTCGACCCGTATGGGCAGATTCGACGGTGAGGTGGTCGAGTTCGTGCCACCGACACGAATCGCCTTTCGGGAGACTCTGCGTTGGTTCGGCTCGCCGATGACAGAGGCTCGGCCCGAGTACACCTTGGAGGGAGACGAGTCCGAGACGCTCGTCCACCATGTTGCCGTCGGGGAGCTCTATGGCTGGATGAGGTTCATGAAGCCTGCCGCAGCATGGATGGCGAATAGGGAGCGCCGCAGCACACTGGGTTCCCTAAAGCGTTCCCTTGAGTGAAACTAGATCTGGGACTGACTGCCCCAGGGCCACTCAAGTAGTGGCGCAGATCGGAAGTCCACCGATTCGCACTCACATGCCGTTGTCCGGGTCGCACTCACATGCCGATGAGCGTGCCGTTCTTCCTGGTGGATGGCCGGTGGATCTTAGGGCGACGTGACTTCGCAGCCTGCGAGTCGCTCGCCATTGAGACAGGTGTCGAGCCCAAAACCGCCCTTGAAAAGGTCATGCGCCCCCGGCCCACCGTCGAGGTGATCGTCTCCCCTGCCGCCTGCGAACGAGTCGCGCCCGCCGTACCCGACCACCGTGTCGTTTCCAGCACCGCTGAGGAAGGCGTTGTATCCGTCGTTCCCAATGAACGTGTCGTCGAACCGAGTCCCGAACCCGCCTGCGATCTTCCCGGTGAATTGGTCACGGGTGTCAGAACCGATCAGGCGACCGACGCCGTGAGGAACGTCGATCAGCACGCCGCTCGGCGCGTGCCGATAGTCGACCCAGCTGAAAGTTGCTCGGGTGTCGACCACCTGGTCTCCGTCGCCAGTCAGCCTGTATGCGTCGATCCAGCACCGCCGAGGAGCTTGTCTCTACCGGACCCACCGCTAAGCGTGTCGTGTCCGGTGCCTGCGTCGAGGACGTCATTGCCGGAGCCGCCGTAGATCGTTTCGTGGGCGTTCCCGGACGTGATGAGATCGCCCCCTGGACCACCGAAGAGTTGATCGTCGGTCTGGGGACCGAAGTTATGCTCGCCACCATCGTGGATCACATCGGGCCCGAGGCCCCCGTATAGGCGGTTACCACCCGCCTGCTGTCACGAATCAGATCAGCGCCGGGTCGCCCAGACCAGTTCCGCCGAGGCCGTCGCGGATCACGTCATCACCGGCTCCTGAACAGATTGTGTCTCGGCCCTTGCCGCTATAGATCACGTCGTGCCCGCGCAGGCCGACGATCACATCTGCGTGCGGCGTTCCTCGGTGCAGGTCGCTGCCAGGAGTGCCGACCACGGTGGCGACCCGCCGTGGCAGGTCATTCGCGCGGCGGCTGCTGGCGATGGTGCCGCAGCAGTCATCGTCAGAGACAGCCCAAGCGTCACGGTTGCGCCAAGCGCAGGGATGAGATGCTTCGTGTCTTTCTCCGCCTCGAGGTGTTTCCGTGTTCGACGCCACGCACACATCGAAGGTTCAGTGCGATGCCGGGCCACCATCCTCGGAGTGCGCGACATCCCACAAGGAGGCGCGACAATTTGGCGACACCTGCTCCTGCATCACCGCGACTGCTCATCGGCTCGTGAGCGCGCGTTGCCGGGGGCGTGACGATGCCCCGGCGTCTCGGGTCACCGGGCATTCGGGCTAACCGCGCGCTCCAACAATTCCGATGGCAGCCACTCGTCGACGAGGATCCACTCCCCGGCATCGAGTGCTGGCCTGACGACCCGTCCCTGCCATCCGGAGGCTGTGCGGCGCCACTCGAGGAGCAGCCCGGGAAGCCGACCGTGCTCGTCGGTGACCTCGTCGGTGACCCAGCAATGGCCGATCGAACGAGGCCCGGCGCGGGCGGAAGTTGACTCGTGCTGGACGGATGGCGGAGTCCCGTGGATGCGCTCGTGAAGGGAGATCCGCTCGCCTCGTCGGTTCATGCCGCCGGCCATCGACTCACGGTATCGAACATGCGTTCGAGAGATCGGGAATCAGCCAGACCTCCCAAAAGCTCCTATCGCGAGGCTTGGAAGTGTGAGCATGCTCCGAACCCAACTAACTCGGAGGCTCTACGTGCGTAACGTGGAGGGTGTCCGCCGACGCCGGCGACATCACGCTCACGTTGTCCAAGGTCGCGCCCGCCAGCGCCCAGCTCAGGTACGCCAAGTGCACCGCATCGCCTACAGGTGAGCGCGCCAAGGTGCCGCAGTACGACCGGAGACTTGGAGGTCACCGAACTTCGGGCGTACGGCTGGCATCTGACGCGACGTAGAGTTTTTGACCCCCAGGGAGACTGATATGACGCGCAAATCTGCGGCACTAGGTGCCATCGCAACCATCGCTCTGTCGGGCGTCATGGTTGCGCCTTCTCCAGCGGCCGGGGCACCGGACTCATTCGTTTGCCAAAAGACCAGGCAATGATTGGGTCGCCCTCCCAATGGCCGGGCACCGCCCCGGTCGGCGGCTTCGGCTGGGCGTTCGGAGATGTTGAGGATTCCCGGCCGGCCACCGCGACCATCCCGGCAGCCGGGTTCCTGCCGGGCGTCGGATCACCCGCCCGGTCCGCAGATCAGCGGTCAGCTCTTTACCCAGGGCAGCCCCGGGACTGGATGAACAGGGTCCGGTAGATCGTCTCGTGCGACACCTGCATCTCCGGGTCATTCGGGTAGGTGGTCCTCAGCCAGCCGGCGATCTGCTGTGGCGACCACCGGTCGGCCAGCTTCTGCGCCACCACACCAGCCAGGGCTGGGTTGGTCGCCAGCGTGCACGCCTTCCGACGCCCGGCCCGCGACCACGCCAACTGGTCCGCCGGTGCCGCCCGGTACCGATCCCGGCCGCCATGCCCGGCGACCTCACGACTGACCGTCGAGGGGGCACGTCCCAGCCCAGCCGCGATCGACCGCAGCGACAGCCCGGCCGCCAGGACCCCTCGAGATCTCTTCCCGATCAGCGACGAGCGTCGAGGCCCGTCACGTGTTGCGCGTAGCGGAAGCAAGGTTGACGGCCACCAAGCCGCCTACCAACCCGGCGCGTTCCCCTCGATCACAGACCAGGCGGGAAACTGGCAGACCGTCCCGGCCAAGCAGTGGACCAGCGGATTCTTCCCAGGCAGCCTCTGGCTGGCGTACCAGCGAACTGGTCAGCATGCCTTCAAGGCCCAGGCTCGCGACTGGACACATACCCTCGCCGGCCAAGCGACAGACACTTCAACTCATGACATCGGCTTCCAGATCATGAGCAGTTTCGGCAACGGCTACGCCATCACACACGACAAGACCTACAAGAGCACCATCATGCGCGCCGCGAAGTCACTGGCGACCCGCTACAACCCGACCGTCGGTGCCATCCGATCGTGGGGAGCCAGGAGCAACACCCGACACTTCAAGGTGATCATCGACAACATGATGAACCTGCGGCTGCTCTTCTGGGCCAGCGCGCACGGGGGCCAGCGAGCCTGGAAACACATCGCAGTCCGGCATGCGCTGACCACCGCGGCGCACTTCGTGCGCGCCGATGGCAGTGTGATCCACCTTGTCGATTTCGATCCCGCCACGGGTGAGGTGCTCGGTACGGCCAACCCTCAGGGCTACAGCGCGGACTCCACGTGGGCCCGCGGCCAAGCATGGGCCGCCTACGGATTCACCACGGCCTACGCGCAGACCGGCAACAAGCAGCTCCTCACCGAGGCACGCCGAACCGCCGACTTCTTCATCGCTGGCCTCCCTGCCGACTGCGTCCCCTACTGGGACTTCGACGCCCCCGACATCCCCAACGCCCCCACCGACACCTCAGCTGCAGCCATCGCGGCAGCCGGAATGCTCCAACTCTCGCGACTCGACCCCAACGCCGATCGCCGCAAGCGATACGCGCTCAACGCATCGCGCATCCTGTCGTCACTGGCCGACAACTATGTGGCCGCCCATGGCCAGGCAACGCTCAACGGTAGCGTCTCGACCTTGGGCGTCGACCCCCCAGACATCGGCACCGCATACGGCGACTACTACCTCTTCCAAGCAGTCGTGACCTGGCTGAAACAGCACCGCCCCTGATTGCGGCAGGCGGCCGGGTACTCCGACGGCCAACATCCACACATGCCGCCGTCCGGGTTCACTCACATGCCTATGTGCGGGCGACGAGAAACGGTCATCATGAAGAGTCATGCTTGGTGGTGGATGGCCGTCCAGCCTGCAACGAGGGGCGAGGGGCCCTGGCGTCGCTCGTGGGCTCGCAGCGCCGTGTCGACCAGTTTGATCGCGTGCTCGCTTCGGGTGGCCATCGCGGCGTCCAGCAATTCTCCGGGTTCCGGACTCGGCAAGGTGATCGGGACGATCGGCGCTGGTGGCCGGTAGCCGGCTACGACTGCGGTGGTCGCCACCCATACGGCCCGGTATGACTGCTCCCACTGCTCGGCCGGTAGTGAGGGAAGAACGGTGGCGACGGCGTTGGGGGCCGTGCTGGCATGGACGAGCATGGTGGGGTTGCCGTGTCCTTCGGTTGCATAGTGTTTCAGCGACGTGGCGACCAGAAGAGAAAGGGCCCGTGGAACTCCTTCTCGTGATGGTGGCCGCAGAGCGCGGACCGCATCGCTCCACCCCGCCGTCTCTTCCAGCTGAGACAGGCGGTGTCGGATTCCGAATGCCTGGTCAGATACTGCCGGAAGCGCGGCCCATGCAGCTTCTACTTCCAGGCTTCCCTGCAGGGCAGGGAACGCGATGCGCTGCCAGCGGGCGGCCCAGTAGGCCAGTGCCTGCCCCAGTTCAGCCACCCGCAGTGGGGTCTCAGCATCCTGTAGCGCACCCACCGCGTGACCGACCCGGATCACGCCGTGGGTGGCAGCAGCCGCGATGCCGGGCAGCAGCCGCGGCCACCATGTCGCCAGGGTGTCCTGCCAGGATCGCTCCTTGACGGCGCGCTCGAAGAAGTTCAGCCAGTCACCGGTACGGACCGGGTCACCCAGCGGATCGCGCCACCCTTCCGCCTCGATCTTCTCGATGCCCCGAGGCCGCTCATCGAGGCGGGCGATGTAGTGGTCAGACCAGGAATGGATGTCGCCGGCGCGTCCACGTCGCGCCATCGCCTCGACGGCCATGGGTCCATGGTTCGACAACCAACCCTCGAACTCCGGGCCGGTACGATGGAACCGCTCGAGCGCTTCGTCGTAATGACCGTCGTAAGTCATCTCGCGCACCAGTAGACGACTTCAACTCCGCTTGAGGTCAAGCCTCAGTCGATTGCCGACTCGATGACATCGTGCTCATCGACTGACCCGACTCCCGGCGCTCGGGACCGCACGCACATGCCGCTGTCCGGGTGCCGCGAACGTGTTCTAGCCCGCAAGGCAAGCGCCCGAGAACTACGGTCAGCGCATGAGTGACAGTCCAGGGTGGTGTTCGCGGTTTTCCGAGCACCTACTTTGCGGAAGTGGGCCTTCCGCACGGCGGCTGCTCGCTGCGTCGTCGACCCGCAGGTGGTGTGTGGCCGCGCAATGCGTTGGGCCAGGCATGTGATGCGAGACCGCAGCGCTGAGTCGCCTGGAATTTGATGTTTCAGAGAGGTCGAGTTCGCCGTCGCTCGAATACGTCGACTGGTTCGACCACCGACGTCTGCGCGGCGAGATCGGCCTCGTCCTGCCCGCCGACGACGAGGTAACCACTGGGCCAGCGCCAGCATCGAGAACTACCCTGAGAATGGCCCAGGGGGCAGGTTTCCGACTAGCTGAGCCTCCACGGAACCCGGAGCGATTCAGTTGAGGGGTCGTTAATGCGGGCGTGCCAACCGACCGATGATGGCTACGTCGTGGTAGACGGCGTCAAGATTTACTTCGAGGTGTTTGGCGTTGGAGAGCCCACCATCGTGTTCCTACCGACCTGGGAGATCGTTCACTCGCGGACTTGGAAATGCCAGGTTCCCTACTTCGCGCGCCACGGACGCGTGGTGACGTTCGACCGGCGCGGCAGCGGGCGTTCGGACGGTCCTTGCGACCTACGAGACAATGACCGGCGCGCAACAACAAGCGACGCCCTCGCCGTCTTGGATCATGTTGGCGCCGCGCGCGTGGTGCTGGTGTCGTGGTGCGGCGCCGGTGATGATCTCCTTCTAGCTGTCGAGCACCCTCACCGGGTAGCGGGCCTCGTGCTGATTGCGCCGGACCTGTTGCTCACCGACGATCCTGCCGATGAGGAGGGCCCTTACCCGTTCGAGGAGGAGCTCGACACCTCAGAGGGCTGGGCGAGATGGAATCGCCATTACTGGCTCCGCGACTGGCCGGGGTTCGTGGAGTTCTTCTTCGCGCGGACTTTCACCGAACCCCACTCGACCAAGCAGATGGAAGATGCGATCGGGTGGGGCCTGCAGACCGACGCGCAGACCATCCTGCGCGGCATGGACGCGGAGTGGACGAATGATCTGGACAGCGCACTCCGGCTGTGCGGACAAGTGTCTTGCCCCACCTTGGTAATCCAGGGATCGGCGGATGCTGTCGTCGGCCCCGCGCGCGGGGCCGCCGTGGCTGCGGCGATCCCGGACGCACAGCTGATCACGCTCGAAGGGTGCGGCCACGCGCCTCACCTGCGCGATCCGGTCAGAGTGAACCTGTTGTTGCGAGACTTCATCAAGCCAGCCTGGCCGCCGCGCTCCTTGCTCACGCAGCGGGAGCCGGTGCTGCACTCGAGGTGATGCCCCGGTGGCCTTTGACGCCGGGGCATCGCCATGCCTCACCAACGTCCTCACATGCCGCTGTCGGTGCCCTGTCACGCCGACGAGCGGCGGTCTGCGTCTGTCACCTCGGCGGGGGTGAGGGTGCCAGCAGGCGGTGTCGACAGTCGGCCGGCATCGGTAGCCGACTTGAACCGTGGTCGCGGCAGGTCCGTGTTCCCAGGGAAGGCATGTTTCAGTGCCGGAGGGTCTGGTGCGGCATGCCGGACTGGAGGTACCGATGATTTCACGCATGCTGACGGTGGGAGGCGCGACACGACCGCGTCCGATGGGGCGCGCCCATGCGAGTCGATGGTCGCTCGCGTTGATATCGGCGGGGGCAATAGCCGGCCTCGCGGTCTCGATGACGGTGCCGGCCTCGGCGTCGCAGGACCACGAATCGAGGGGTTTCCGGCAGATCAACCTCGTCTCGGACCAAGCCGGTGTCGCTCCGTTGAGGGACCCGGATCTTGTCAACGCCTGGGGTCTGTCGGCCTCTCCGGGTACTAACGCGTCGCCCGGTTCGCCGCTCTGGGTGTCGGACAACGGGAAGGACAAGACCACCCTGTACGCCGGCGCTTCGGCCACGACGGTGAGCAAGTTCCTGGCCATCGACGTCAGCTCAGGGACGCCGACCGGTCAGGTGTTCAACACCGATACCACCGGGTTCGTGATCCACGACGCCGCGGGTCACTCCGGATCGGCGCCGTTCATCTTTGACACCGAGAGCGGCAGCATCGACGGATGGAACCCAGCGGTGGGTGCGACCGGCACAGGGCCGTCGACGGTGACCGAGGTCGCGGTGAAGAACGGCGCAAACGCGGTGTACAAGGGTCTGGCGATCGCGACGGCCTCGGACGGACACACCTACCTGTACGCCGCCAACTTCCGCTCCGGGCGTGTCGAGGCCTACGACGACACGTTCACTCCGGTCGAGCTGCCCGGTGGGTTGTTCGTCGATCCGCGGATCCCGGCAGGGTACGCGCCGTTCAACGTCCAGGAGCTGGCGGGCAAGCTGTACGTCACCTACGCGAAGCAGGACGCGACCCTGAAGGACGACGTCGCAGGTGCGGGCCATGGTTTCGTCGACGTCTTCACCAACAACGGTGCGTTCGTCAAGCGGCTCGTGACTCGAGGCGTCCTGAACTCCCCCTGGGGTCTGGCACTTGCTCCGGAAGGCTTCGGGCGGTTCGGCGGTGCCCTATTGGTCGGCAACTTCGGCAACGGTCACATCAACGCCTTCAACGCCGGGACTGGCGCCAACGAGGGTCAGCTGCGCAAGCCGAACGGAAAGCCGATCGCTATCGACGGGCTGTGGGGGCTACGGTTCGGCAACGGGAACGCCGCGAAGACGAATCAGCTGCTGTTCAGCGCAGGACCGGACGACGAGTCGCACGGTCTCCTCGGCAAGATCGTCGCCGCGCAGTAGCACAGATACCCCGATTCAGCACCCATCCCCAGACGGGGTGGCCGGGCTACGACCCCGGTCACCCCAGGCACCTGCGGCCGAGAGCCATCCCCCATGCCCCGACCAGCCCTGAGGTCGCGGCGGAGTCCACGTCGCCGATCCCTGGGGCTGGGCTACGTGTGCATGCCGCACATGATCACATCCGTGGTTACCAACGTCCGGTCATGCCGCTGTCCGCGCTCGAGCGTCAGGTGCCGGCGACCATGTAGGTGGTGAGGATGTGGATCGGGTGCAGGTCGAGTTCTTGCGGGCTCGGTCGTATCGGATGGTGGTGTGCGGGTCTACGTGCCGTGCGGCGATCTGAAGTCGCGGAGGTCTACTCCTGCGTCGAGCATGGTGGTGACGTGATGCCCCGGTGCCCCGTGCCCGGGGTCCCGCGAGCGCCGGGGCATCGGCACATTCCTCCACAGCGGGGCCATCGTCTGACACATGACGATGCCCCCTCCAATTGTCGGGTGGGAGGGGGCATTGAAGGAGACACGGGCTGCCTGGCCCGGCCCGGTCAGGCAGCGGCGGTGAGGCTGCCGGCGTCGGTCTGCTCGGGTACCCTCACCGGGCTGGTGACGAGGAGGCGGGCCCAACGGTCGTCGTTGATGACGAACCACTCCTGAATCAGGCTGGAGTTGGCGTTGTTGTTCATGGTCGTCGCCTTTCTGTGCGGAAGGTCTGTGTGGTTCCTTTCGGAATGTGGTTCTACTGTCCCCGGCCATGGCCTCGGCGTCAGTAACGTCGCTGACACTCGAACGCACTCACTTGCCGCTGTCTCACTCACATGCCGATGAGCGAACGGCACGTCGCAGCGAACCTCTCAGCCGCCGAAGCCGCATCGGTGGATGTCCGGTGGAAAAACGTCTACGTCCCGACGTTGCCGGAGCGCCTCGTCGTAGTGACCGTCGTACGTCATCGACACCGGTCGGCGACTTCAACTCCACTTGAGGTCAATTCTCAGCCCCGGCCGACTCAATGAACTGCTTCCATCGACGCACCTTGACGCCTCGCGCTCCAGCGACTGACACTGCAACTTGCGCCCTGATCGTGCTGTCTCACCGACGTGATCGACCTTCTCCCGAGGCGACCGGCACGGCTGCTCGTTGCGATGGCGGCTTTCGCTGTGGCCGGGTGCGGCGTCGCTGGCCCGTCTGCGAGAACCTTCGTAGGGCCGGTGACCGTGGTGAGCCATCACACCGTCTGCGTCGGCGGCCCGGACGCGAGTGGTGAGTGCTTCGTCAAGAACAGAGTGACGAGGAACCTCCACGTCAGCGACTGCGTACGTGTGACCTACACACTGGGTGACTCGGCGGCTGTCGCGACCGCCGCGCGGATCGACCGCCTCGAGGCTGCGAGCCACACCGCCGACTGCCCGCGTCAGTAGTCGCGGAAAGTGGCAGGCGGTCGGCATGCGGTGCGCTGTTCGATCCACCCACCGGGCGGCCCCTAGCGACCTTGGTGCAGCTCCGGGCGCTCCGGACACTCATCGGGGCGTACTGTCGCGGATGACGGAACGTGCCCCCAGTGCAGATGACTGCGCTCGCGCTGCGCCGGACGCGCGAGGAGCTGAGTTCCATGGCCATCATCCCCACCACCCCCGAGGACGTGGGCGAGGTCCGTCCCGACGACAGTTCCGATCGCACGCGAACGGGTCATATCGGAAGGATCGTGGCCGGCTCACTGGCGACCGGAGTCATCGCCGCCCTGCTTCTCGTGGCCGCTCCATTCATCCAGGTGCAGGAGAACGACGTCACCGGTGCGGTGCTGTGGGGATTCGCCCTGGGGTGGGCGCTGCTGGCCGTGCTCTCGATGCGGCTCACCGACCAACCACAGCGATGGGCGGTGGTACCGGCGGCCTTCATGGGCGTGTCCGGACTTCTCCTCGTCGCGTTCGGCTCCGGGGTCAGCGATGCCCTGCGCTGGGTGTGGCCTCCGGCGCTGCTGGCGCTGTCGGTCTGGATGGCCGTGCAAGCCCACCGGCACCTGCGGAGCCGCACTCGTCGGTGGCTGCTCTACCCGGTGATCTCGGTGATGGCTCTTGCCTCGGTGGCCGGGGGTTTCGAGACCGTGCGTGAGCACCTGGATGCCAGCGCGTACCCGATGACGGGCCAGCTGATCGACGTCGGCGGACACAGGTTGCACCTGCGCTGCACGGGCTCAGGAAGCCCCACGGTGGTGCTGCAGACGGGCGGTGGGGACATGTCTTCCGCCATGGGTTGGATAGAGCCGGCGGTCGCCGCTCACACCCGGGTCTGCGTCTATGACAGTGCCGGTCGTGGGTGGAGCGACCCTTCCGGCGCCACCCAGGACGGCGGGCAGATGATGACCGACCTGCACACGTTGCTGCATCGCGGACACGTGCCGGGTCCCTACGTGTTGGCAGGGCACTCCTTCGGTGGCCTCTATGTACGCATCTTTGCTTCCCGCTATCCCGATGAGGTCGCCGGGATGGTGCTGATCGACTCGACCGGAGCCGAGACGCCGGCATCGAACTCGGCTCAGAGTTGGGGTCCCGACGACATTCTGGCTCGCGCCTCCGTGCTGGCATCGACCTCGGCTCGGCTGGGTGTGGGGCGCTTGCTCGGCCTCGGCTACGGCAGTCTGCCACCGCAGTCTGCGGACGAGGTCCCCGCCAGGATCGCCACGTCCACGAGTCTTCGCAGCACCATCGACGAGTACCTCCAAGCCAACGCGTCCGTACACGAGGCTGCCTCGCTCGTCGACTTCGGCGACAAGCCGCTGTTCGTCCTGACAGCCGGCATCGGGAGCGACGCCGCCTGGATGGCGGCGCAGGACAAGACGGTCACCTTGTCGACCAACAGCGTGCAGCGCGTCGTGGGGGGAGCGAAACACGCAGACCTCGTCCTGAACGAGGCAGACGCCGCCATCACCACCCAGGCCATCATCGACGTCGTCTCATCGGTCCGGAGCGATCAACCGCTGGCCCAGTGATCGGCGACACGCTTCGTCCGTAGAGACCCGTGTGACCATGGGCGCATGACCGAGCGCGCCCTGAGCTTCGGGTCCGTGGCTGCGGCGTACGAACGATTCCGGCTCGGCTATCCCGACGAGCTCGTCGACCAGGTGCTGGAGTACGCCGGTCGGCCGGTGCGCACGGCTCTGGAGATCGGCGCGGGCACGGGCAAGGGGACGCGCGCGTTCGCGCGGCGGGGGATCGCTGTGACCGCCACCGAGCCGGACGCGGACATGTTGGCTGAGCTACGGCGGCATGTTCCCGACAGCGTCGCCACGATGCGAGGCGCACTCGAGGACCTTCCGTTGACCAAGGCGTACGACCTGGTCTTCGCGGCCGCCTCTCTCCACTGGACCGATCCGGAGCAGCGTTGGTCTCGGGTGGCGACGATGCTCGAGCCGGACGGCGTCTTCGCCTCGTTCGGCGGACCGCTGCGCCTGGCCGAAGCCACCGTCGAAGAAGCAGTCCGCGCCGCTCGATCGCCTTTCGTGGCTGACGACGAGGTCGCATCGCCCGACGGGACGCAAGCCGACAGCCCCATGCAGTGGCCCGGAACCGAGCTCCAGCACTCGGACCTGTTCACCGACGTCCGTCAGGCGGTCATCCGGCGTCGGCCGACGATGGCGGCGGACGACTACGTGGGCCACCTCTCGACCATCTCGGCGTATCTCCAGCTGGACGGACCGGTGCGGGGCGAGGTGCTCGCACGGATCAGGGACGTGCTTCCAGATCGCGTGACCATGGACGCCGACATCACGCTGCACCTGGCGCGCGTGATCTGAGCGGCGCGCGTCAGAGGTGCTGGACCTTGAAGGGGGTCTGCCGGCCTTGACCGAACGAGCAGGCGTCGGGCCATGACGGGACCACGTTGTGGTTGCAGCCGACCCAGCCGGTCTCGTAGTGCACCGCGGAGCCGTTGACCCGGACGTCCAGCTCCTCGTCGTCGGCCGAGAGACCCTCGATCCGGAATCGGCCCTCCGACCCGGTCTTGTCGGAGCCGAGCAGGTGGTCGGTGTTGATGCGGAACACCTTGACCGTGGCTCCCTTGACCGGGTTGCCGGTGGCCGGGTTGACCAGCTTGCCGGCGAAGAAGCCGGAGTCCCGCCGGGTGGAGTCTGCCTGGGCGGGCGCGTGGAGCGACATGGCCGTCAGCGCGAGCAGGACTACGCCGCTGAGCAGCGCGGCGACGGGTCGCTTCGTCGTGGTGTGCACCTGTCGAGGATAGGGAGTACGACGGGTGCGAGAGAGCGGTTTCGCAGGACTTCACCATGGCCTCCCGAGGACGCCCCGTGCTCTCGGCGAGTCATGGTGGACACACCCGGCGCGCCCCTAGTCTCACCGCCATGAAACGCGTCGTCGTCACCGTCATCGCGGCGGTGGCCCTGGCGGTGCTGATCGTCCTCCCGGCCACGGGCATCCAGTCCGACAGCTCCACTGCCAGCGGGGCCGAGGACACCACGATCACCCGGTACGACGCGGACTTCCAGGTGGCCGCGAACGGCGACATGGCCGTGACCGAGACGCTGACGGTCGACTTCCCGGGTGTCGGCAAGCACGGCATCTTCCGGTTCTTCGACCGCCACGACCCGAGTGCACCCCGGGCGCTGCGGACACCCCACGACATCTCGGTCACGATGGACGGGCACCCCGAGCCGTTCGAGATCTCCCATCAGTCGCACGACCGGTACGTCGTCGCACGCATCGGCGACCCGAACGTCACGATCGGTCTCTCCGCACACACCTACGTGATCCGCTACCAGATCGACGGGGTGCTCGAGCCGGGCAGCAACGGCGCGGAGACCCAGTTCTACTGGAACCTCATCCCGGGCGGGTGGGCGCAGTTCATCCGGGACGTCCACCTCGTCGTGCACCTGCCAGTGGTTCCGACGTACGCGAAGTGCGCGTTGGGCGCCGGCGCCGTCGGGCACTGCAAGGTCGCCGGCAAGGACACCGACACGCTGACGATCGACGGCCGCGGCGTGCCGCCGTACACCCCGCTCACCCTGAAGGCCGGTCTGCCGATCGCGACACCGCCGGCGGGGGAGTCGCTGCCTTGGCCCGCGAAATGGGAGCCCGTCCTCGGCGACTCCTGGGGTGGGCTCCTGACCGTCCTGATCCTGGCGCTGGCGGCCGGCGCAGCAGGCATGGCGCTGGCGGGGCGCAGCTTCGAGCGGAAGCCGGCGTTCCCCGTGCAGTACGCACCGCCGCCGGACGTCGGACCCGCCGAGGCGGCGTACGTCGTGACCGAGAAGGTCGACCAGCAGGCGTTCGTGGCGTCGATGCTCTGGGCCGCGCAGCAGGGGGCGATCGAGCTGAGCCGAGACGGGGACTCCTGGACGATCACGGACAAGGCGGGTCCGGAGGGCTGGGCCAAGCTCGACCGCGCCACCACCGCCGTCGCCCCGCTCCTCGGTGGTGCCGGGGGCCAGTTCACCGCGAAGCAACGGGACGTCAGCAGCGGCCTGATCCTGCAGAAACGGATCGCGGCGTTCCAGAAGGAGACCCGTGACTGGGGGCTCTCCAACGGGTTCCTCGCCAAGACCGGCCTCGGGGGGCTCGGCGGCATCCTCGTCATCGCCGCCGCGATCGTGGCCGGGTACGCCGCGCTTGCGACCTGGTTCGGCATGAGCATCACCGGCCTCATCCCCGGCGCGTTCGCGCTGACCGCCTCGCCGCTGCTGGCCCCGACGGCCGCGACGCGGCGTACTCCGAAGGGGCGCGACCTGTGGTCGCGGCTCGGCGGCTTCGAACGGATGCTGTCCACGCCGTCGAGCAAGCAGCGCTTCGACTTCTCCGGGCGGCAGGACCTCTACACCGCGTACATCCCGTGGGCGGTGGCCTTCGGCTGCGCGGACGAGTGGGCGAAGAAGTACCGGACGGAGACGGGCACCGAGCCGCCGGTCCCGGCTTACCTCGGTGGCTACTACGCCGGCGCCCACACCGGCGACTACGTCAACCAGATGGTGCACGACTTCTCGTCCACGGTCTCCAGCTCGATCTCGGCGTACCAGGCCACGCAGTCCCACAGCAGTGGCGGCGGGGGCGGTTTCTCCGGCGGCGGTGGTGGCGGCGGCGGTGGCGGGGGCTCCTGGTGACCGCCATGATGTGCACACGACCGGGGAAGGACCCACGCGCATGCTGATCTGGATCATCGTCATCCTCATCGTCCTGGCGCTCGTCGGCTTCGGCGTCGTCGGCTTCAACCGGCTGCGCTCGGCGGACGTCGGCGCGCAGGAGGCGCTCGGCGGCATCGACGTGCAGCTCACCCGGCGGGCCGACCTGATCCCCAACCTGGTCGAGACCGTCAAGGGGTACGCCGCCCACGAGAAGGGCGTGCTGGAGAACGTCACGGCTGCGCGTGCCCGCGTGCAACAGGCGGCGGCGGGGACAGACGTGAAGGCCAAGGCCGAGGCGGACGCCGCGCTCCAGGGCTCGTTGATCAATCTCAACGCCGTCGCCGAGAACTACCCCGACCTCAAGGCCAACCAGAACTTCCTCGACCTACAGAACCAGCTGGCCGACACCGAGAACCAGATCAGCTTCGCGCGTCAGTACTACAACGACGCGGTCGCGAGCCTGAACAAGCTCGTGCGGACGATCCCGTGGATGCTCTTCTCGGGCATGGCGGGTGTCCGGCAGCGAGAGTTCTACGAGGCCCCGGCCGGTCAGGAGCAAGCCCCGACCGTGCAGTTCTGAGCGGTTCGGCTCAGAACACCCCACGCGGCCGGAACTGCACCGAGATCCGTGGCCCGGCCTGGGCGACCTTGGGTACGGCGTGCTCCCACGTGCGCTGGCACGAGCCGCCCATGACCACCAGGTCGCCGTGGCCCATCTCGAACGAGACCGACTCGCCTCCGCCGCGAGGCCTGAGCGCGAGCCGACGGGGGTCACCGAACGAGACGATGGCCACCATCGTGTCGTGGGTGCGGCCGCGGCCGAACCGGTCGCCATGCCACGCGACGCTGTCGCGGCCGTCGCGGTAGTAGCAGCACCCGGCGGTGAGGAACGGCTCTCCGAGCTCGGGTCGGAAGTGCTCCGACAGCGCCTTGCGGGCCCCGTCGAGGAGCGGATGGGGGAGCGGCTCGCCCTCGCCGTAGGTGTGGACGAGGCGCGGGACGTCGACCACCCGGTCATACATCTGCCGGCGCTCGGCACGCCACGGCACGTCGGCGATCAGCCGCTCCAGCACGTCGTCGGCTCCGGACACGAAGTCGCGGCGTACGTCGACCCACGCGCCCCGGGTCAACGGGTGCCGCTCGGTGTCCGCCAACGAGCGCAGCCCCGGGGCCGGCGTCTCGAACAGCGTGCCCTGGAAGTCCACGCACGTGAGGATACCACTGAATCGAACAGGCGTTCGATCAGCCCTTTCCTCGGCATCGAACGCTGCGACTAGCGTGTGGCCCTTTGGCGGACCCGCTACCTGACCGGGAGGTCCTGACATGACCAGCAAGTTCACCGAGCTGGCGATCGACTGTGCCGATCCCCACGGTCTCGCCCGTTTCTGGTGCTCGGTCCTCGACTACGAGGTTCAGGACGAAGACGACGGAGTTGTCACGATCGGCTCCCCGCTGGTGCCTGAAGGCAGGAGCCGCCGCGGCCCGGTGCCACCGACGCTGACATTCGCCCTGGTGCCCGAGGGCAAGACCGTGAAGAACAGGCTCCACCTCGACGTCAACCCCACCGACGGGGAGCAAGAAGACGAGGTCCGTCGCCTGCTCGATCTCGGTGCTCGACACGCCGACGTCGGCCAAGGCGATGTGAGCTGGGTCGTCATGGCCGATCCAGAGGGGAACGAGTTCTGCGTCCTTGCGGACCGCTGCCCCTGATCGCAGGTCCCATGGCGCCAGACCTCACCGACACCGATCTCGGGGTGGTCGGGGGACGACCCCGGTGGGCGCGCCTTGGCGATCGTTGGCAGGCTGGGCCTGTGAGCGAGCCTGCGGCCAGGATCCGTGACCTGGTCAAGACCTACGGGTCCGGGGACGCCCTGGTCCGCGCGCTCGACGGCGTGAGTCTCGACCTCGAGGCCGGCCACTTCACCGCGATCATGGGGCCGAGCGGGTCCGGCAAATCGACGCTCATGCACTGCGCCGCGGCGCTCGACCGGGCGGACTCCGGCACGGTGCACATCGGCGACGAGGAGCTCGGCAAGCTCGGCGACCGCGCCCTCACCAGGCTCCGGCGCGACCGGATCGGGTTCGTCTTCCAGGCCTACAACCTGATTCCCACGCTCACGGCCGAGGAGAACATCCGCCTGCCGCAGGCGATCGCGGGCCGCAAGCCCGACGCCCAGTGGTACGACGAGGTCATCGACACCGTCGGTCTCCGTGACCGGCTGAGCCACAAGCCACACGAGCTGTCCGGGGGCCAGCTGCAGCGCGTCGCCGTCGCCCGGGCCCTCGTGGGCCGGCCGCGGATCGTGTTCGCCGACGAGCCGACCGGCAACCTCGACAGCAAGTCAGGGGCCGAGATCCTCGAGCTCCTCCGGCGTAGCGTCGACGACCACGGCCAGACCGTCGTGATGGTCACCCACGACCCGGTGGCGGCGGCGTACACCGACCGCGTCGTGTTCCTCTCTGACGGGCGGATCGTCGACGAGCTGCGCGATCCCGACCGCGAGCAGGTGATCGCGTGGATGGCCGCCGCCGAGCCCGCCGACGCATGATCCGCCGATGAACAGCCCATGATCCGCGCGACGTGGAAGAGCCTGCTGGCCCGCAAGGTCCGGCTCCTGATGAGCACGTTCGCGATCTCGCTCGGTGTCGCCTTCGTGGTCGGGTCGCTGGTGTTCTCGGCGGCCCTCAGCAACGGGTTCAACCGCCTCTTCGGCTCCTCGGTCGGCGACGTGGTCGTCCGTCCGGAGGGCAGCGCCACGCTCAACGGCGACCCCTCGACGCGCACCGTCCCGGGATCTCTCGTGCAGAAGCTGGCACAGGTCCCAGGCGCCGCGCGCGCCGACGGCAACGTGCAGGCGCTCGGGGTCTTCGTGGTCGGCAAGGACCGCAAGGTCGTCGGCGGGCTCGGCGCCCCGACGTACGGCATCAGCTACTCCGACGCGCCGGCGGGCCACGGGATCCCGGGCCTGACCCTCTTGCACGGCCATCCGCCGCACGGGCCGCACCAGGTCGTGCTCGACGAGAAGACGGCAGAGAAGGGCGGCTACGTCATCGGCGAGCAGGTCCCGATCGTCACGGCGACCCGCAGGGCCGTGCTGACCGAGCGGCTGGTCGGGCTCGCCGGGTACGCCGACAACACCTCGCTGGCCGGGGCGACCCTCACGATCTTCGACGTCCCGACGGCCCAGAAGCTGTTCCTGCACGGCCAGGACGCCTTCACCAACGTCTGGGTGACGGCCCAGCCGGGTGTCTCCCAGAGCGAGCTCCGCGACCACGTCGCCCAGGTCCTCCCGCCGAACGTCCGCGCAGTGACCGGAGACGACGCCGCGGACGAGAGCGCGAGCCCGGTGCTGAAGGGCATCTCGTTCCTGCGCACGTTCCTGCTGATCTTCGCTGCGGTCGCACTCGTCGTGGGCGCCTACCTGATCGTCAACACCTTCTCGATCCTGGTGGCCCAGCGCAGCCGCGAGCTGGCACTGCTCCGCGCCATCGGGGCGTCCCGACGGCAGGTGTCACGCAGCGTGCTCCTCGAGGCGCTGGTGCTCGGCGTCATCGGCGCGACGGTCGGACTCGCGCTCGGGATGGGTCTGGCCTTCGCCATCCGCTGGCTGATCGGACTCGTCGGCCTGGACCTCGGCAACGAGCCGCTGGTGCTCGACACCCAGGCGGTGGTCGCCGGCTACGCGACCGGGGTCACGGTCACGATGGTGGCCGCGTGGCTTCCCGCGCGGCGTACCGGGCGGATCATGCCGGTCCAGGCGCTCGGCGACGTCGTGGCACTGCCGGAGTCGTCGATCCGGTGGCGGTTCGTCCTCGGGCTGGCTCTGACTGACCGCGGGCGTGGGCGCCACCTTCGAAGGACTCTTCGGGTCATTTCCCCACTCGGGGTACTGGGTCGGCGGCGGCATCCTCGCCGTCCTGCTGGGCGTCACCGCCGCGGCACCCATCGTCTGCCGGCCCCTCCTGACGCTCGCCCGCTGGCTGTACGCCGTGGTGTTCCACGCCGTGGGCAACCTCGCCGGCCAGAACGCGCTGCGCAATCCGCGGCGTACGACGGCGACGGCGTCGGCTCTGATGATCGGCCTGGCCCTGGCCTGCACGATGTCGATCATCGGCGCGTCGGCGAAGGCCAGCGTGGACGAGACGATCGACAAGAACTTCATCGGCAGCTACGTCGTCGGTAGCGCCTTCGGCCAGCCGTTCTCGCCCCAGGTCGCCCGGCGCATCGGCGGCGTCCCGGGCGTGACCGAGGTCGTCCGCCAGCGCTATGCGTTCATCGAGGCGTCCGGCGACCGGAGCGCGCTCACCGGCGTCGTCCCCTCCCAGCTGTCGGCGTTCAGGCTGACGCTCGAGCACGGCACCGCCGACCTCGCCGGACGCACGGTGCTGGTCAACGACCGGTACGCCAGCGACCACGATCTCGCCGTCGGCGACCACGTCGTGCTCGGAAAGCTGCCCGTCGGCCAGCGGACCTTCACCGTCGGGGGTACCTATGCCAACACGCCGCTGGTGTTCGACTACGTGACGTCCATTGGCAACCTGCGGTCGGCCGGCTTCGCCGACAGCGACAACTTCCTGATCGTGTTCACCGCACCGGGCGCCGGCGACCTCCTCCAGACGCTGGAGAAGACCGTCGCCGACCTGCCGGTGGTCACTGTGCAGGACGAGCACCAGTTCGCCGAGCAGCAACGGGCGCCGATCGACCAGCTGGTGCTGATGGTCGACGCGCTGCTGGGTCTCGCGCTGGTGATCGCCGTGCTCGGCATCGTCAACACGCTGGCCCTCTCGGTCATCGAGCGCACCCACGAGATCGGACTGCTCCGGGCGATCGGGCTCGGCCGCGGTCAGCTCCGGCTCATGATCACCCTCGAGTCGATCGTGATGGCGGTGCTCGGCGCCGTCCTCGGCGTCGTCCTCGGCGTCTGCTTCGGAGTCGCGATGATGTACGCCGTGAAGGACCAGGGCCTCGAGGTGATCGCCATCCCCTGGTCACAGCTCGCGGTGTTCCTGGGCCTCGCCGTGGTGATCGGCGTACTCGCGGCCGTACTGCCGGCCAGGCGTGCCGCGCGGCTCGATGTGCTGACCGCAATCTCGGCGAACTAGTCACGTGGGACCCCGTGCCCGAAAGCGAAACGCCCTTCGCGACACGGATTTCGCCGAATTCGGGGGTCTCGACACCCTAGAATCGCCGCCGTGGATGAGGTGGCCGTGCCTCTCGGAACGACGTTGAAGCATGTCCAGGTGCGTGAGTACGTCCGCGATCTGATCCAGGACCTTCCCGAAGGTGCGCCGGCGCCCTCGGAACGCGGACTGATGCAGCACTTCGGCGTTGCGCGGATGACCGTGCGCCAGGCGATCGACGCGCTGGTGTCCGAAGGGCTGCTGGAGCGTGCGCCGGCGCGTGGCACGTTCGTCTGCAAGAGCCCCCGTCCGGTCTCGCGACCGTTGTCCTTCACCGAGGACGCGCGGGCCCGCGGATGGACGGTCACCACCGAGACGCTGCAGCACGGCCTGGGTCAGGCCGGACCTGGCGTCGCGAAGGCGCTGGGCATCACCTCGGGTGACCCCGTCATCCACTGGCGGCGCCGACGCCGCCACGACGCCGTTCCCCTCTGTTACCAGGACGTCTACCTCAACGAGGTCCTGCTGCCCGGCTTCCTGCAGACCGGGCTCCCGGAGAGCCTGTACTCCGTGCTCGCCGCCCGGGGGTTGCGCCCTACGGCGGCCGAGGACCAGCTCACCGCCGACCTGGCGAACGCCGTCGACGCCGACCTGCTGGAGCTCCACATCGGCGACCCGGTGCTGCGCCACTCGCGCCGCGGACTCGTCGGGGAGGTCGTGATCGAGCTGTCGCGGTCGGTGTACGCCGGCGCGAGGTTCACCTGGTGGAGCCCGCTCACGCTCAGCCCGTGAGTCCGCGGCGCGCTGCATCGCCGAGATGTCCGAGCGGCGCGACGGTGCGCCCCGACGCCTCGCACACCCACTGCGGCGACGGGCCGCCGATGTCGGGCTCGATGTAGAGCGAGTGCTCCGGATGCTCCGGGTCGCAGGACAGGCACATGGGCCAGCGCCCCACGCTCTCGAACAGCGCGTCCTGCACGTCCTGGGCGACCAGCCCGGCGACGTACACATGACCCTCGGGCCACTGCTCGGCCCACCACCCACGGTTGGCGCAGGCGTCCTCGAGAGCGTCGACGGCCTCCGGGGTGGCGCGGTGGCGAGCCACGAGATCGGCGAGCACGAGTGCGCGCGCGGCGAGCAGGAGGGAGTCGTCCACGTCTTCGATTCTGCAACGCGGCCGGGCATCGGTCGCGAGCCGGCCCGTTGTGCACACCCTAGGGTGAGCGCATGGCGGGAGTCGTGCTGGAGGTGGCCGTCAGCGACCCGCGCGACGTATCAGGAGCAGTCGAAGGCGGCGCCGATCGCCTGCACATGAGGGTGCCCGGTCCAACCTGCTCGCTGTCGCCGGAGCCGGCAGCTGTCAGCGCCCTCTGTCGCGAGAGCGACCTGCCCGCGTTCGTTCTGCTGCGTCTGAACGACTCGTGGTCGACCACGGGCGGGGAGTTCGCGCGACTCGTCGGGTTGGGCGAGGACTACCTCGCCTGTGGCGCGACCGGTGTCGCGTTCGGGTTCCTCGATGCCGACCTGGAGATCGACATCGAGACCTGCCAGATGCTGCTGGACCGGCTCCCGAACGTCCCGTGGACCTTCCACCGCGCGATCGACTCCTCGCTGGACCCGCGCCGCTCCTGGCGGAAGCTGCTCGGCCTTCCGCGCCTGGTCGCGGTCCGGTCAGCGGGCTCGGCGCGCGGCATGGCGACGGGCTTCGACGACCTGATGGCCACCATCACTCCCGAGAACTCCGGGCTGGTCATGCCCGGCGGCGGGCTGGCGGCCGAGCACGTGCCGTGGCTGCTCAAGGCGGGTGTCCGCCAGCTCCACCTGGGCACGCAGGTGCGTCCCGGCGGATCCGCGAAGGCGTACGTCGACGCGGACTACGTCCGCTCCTGGCGGTCGATGGTGGACGACCTGCTCGACGACAGCGACCGATGATCCTGATCGACCCGCCCCTGGTGCCCTCGCGCGGCCGGATGTGGTCACACCTGGCCAGCGACACGTCGTACGACGAGCTACACGCCTTCGCCCGCGAGCTCGGCGTCCCCGAGCGCGGCTTCGACCGCGACCACTACGACGTCCCGGGGGAGTGGTACGACGAAGCCCTGGCGGCCGGCGCCGTGCCGGTCACCTCCAGGGAGCTGATCGTGCGCCTCCGCGACGCCGGGCTGCGGCGGCGGAAGCGCTCTCAGTCGGCCGCACCCGAACCTGAGGAGGAGTGATGCGCGGACGCGAGAACAAGGGTCCTGAGACCGACCGCTGGCAGCGGAAGGACTGGTGGGGCATCGTGCTCGAGGCGCCGGATCCTCACGCCCTGCTGGTCTTCTGGTCCTCCCTGCTGGACAAGCCGATCCACGACGAGAGTCCCGACGGCGGCTCACTCGACTTCGGCGAGGGCGTGGCCTACCTGGCGATCCAGAAGGCCGAGGTCTATGAGCCGCCCGTCTGGCCGGCCGAGCCGGGGAAGCCGGGCATGCAGCTGCACCTCGACATCGAGGTCTCCGACCTCCCCGCTGCCGTGGACGACGCGGTCGCGCTCGGGGCGACCGTCGCGGAGTTCCAGCCGCAAGATGACGTACGCGTGCTGCTCGACCCGGCCGGCCACCCGTTCTGCCTGTACACCTAGGTGTCCACGCCGGTCTCCAGCGCGCCGAGCTCCCGCGCCAGATTGGCCCGCGCGGCGGACTCCCAGTGCTCGCGGCCGTACGCCGTGTGGAACAGCCGATCCCGGCCGGCCAGGTCGCGGAGCACGGCGGCGCGACCGCGGGCGAAGTCGACGTCGCTGATGTGGGCGTACTCGCGGCGGACGCCGGCGACGTACGCGTCGTACCGCTCGCTCGGCGCCGCCAGGATCCCGAGGTCGGCGTCGCAGAGCGCCCGCCCGGCGAGATCGTCCGGGTCGGGGTCGTGGGTCTCGGTGAGCCGGACCAGCCGGGCCACTTCGGCGGCGTACGACGTACCCGCCAGGGCCTCCTCGGCCCAGACGGCGCTGCGCTCCTCGGCGTCGCGCTCGCCGTCGTAGATCGAATCGTGGAACCACGCGGCCAGACCGGTGCTCACCAGGTCGAAGCCGCCCGCCGCCGACGTGAGCTCGTCGAGCCGGTCGAGCACCTCGGTCAGGTGGAGCGTGTCGTGGTAGCTGCGGCTCGGGTCGGCGTACGCCGCGACCAGCGCGTCGCGGAGGTCGTCCTGCTCGGCCAGCGGCCAGCGTTCGAGGGGGTCGGTCATCGGACCGCGACACCGTCTTTCCACACCTGCCGGATTCGGGAGCCGAGGTCGTCGAACGAGAACGGGTCGCCCTCGACGGCCACGACGTCTGCGCGTCGGCCGGTTTCGAGCAGTCCGAGGTCAGCGCGGTCGAGGAGCCGGGCTGCATCACTCGTGCACGCGCGCCAGACACCGGCCACGTCCATGCCGAGCCGGTGCATCACCGCCAGCTCCTCAAGCCGACGCGTGTGCGGCGTCATCGGGCAGTCGGTCCCCATCGCGATCGCGATGCCCGCGTCGATCGCCATCGCGAACGACCGCGCCGACGAGTCCCGCGCGCGGGTCAGCCACGGCGGTGCATCGCCGTCGCCCTCGTCGCCATGGGCGGCCAGCAGGGTCGGCACCAGCCACGTGTCGTGCTCCGCCATCACCGCAACCGCCTCCTCGTCCAGGAAGAACCCGTGCTCGATGCTCCGTACCCCCGCGCGAGCGGCTGACTCCGCAGCCCGTGCACCATGCGCATGCGCCATCACCGGGACGTGGTGCCGCTCGGCCTCGGCCACGATCTCGGCGATCTCGTCGTCCGCGATCTGCCGGTGCTCGGCGTCGGGTTGGGTCACCGAGCCGCTCATCGCCACCTTGATCACGTCGGCGCCCGACCGCACCATCCGGCGGACCGCTGACCGTGCCTCGGCCGGACCGTCGAAGACGCCCCGCGGCAGCCAGGGCGAGCCGAGGTACGACGCATCCGTGCCGGTCACCTTGGAGAAATGGTCGCCGATCCCGCCCGTGCCGCTCAGCTGCGCCAGGCTGATCAGGAGCCGCGGGCCGGCGACGACACCCTCCGCGATCACGTCCCGTAGTCCGGCGTCGGCACCCCAGGCGTCACGGACAGTCGTGACGCCCAGTCGCAGCGTTGCCTCGAGCTGAGGGACCGTCCGCAGCAGCCGCTGGCTGGGCGGGTACTCCCCGCCCAGGGTCTCGTGATCCGCGAAGGCCATGTGTGCGTGGCAATCGATGATCCCCGGCACCAGAGTCAGGCGACCGACGTCGACGCGCTCGTCGCCGGCCAGGTCGGAACCGACCTCGGCGATCAGCCCAGCCTCGATCGCGACCTCGGCGTCCCGCACCTCGCCGGCGATCGGGTCGAGCACCGCTCCTCCAGCCAGGACTGTCCGCGTCATGCGCCGATTGTGATGGGCAGGGTCGCGACTGTCAGCCGATTGCCACCGCGGCCGAGCCGCTTGCGGATCCTCACGCGGGCGAGCCTAGGTCGTGGCCGGTATCACCGCCGCCACGAGGCGGTCGACGTCGGGTAGCAGCAGCGGCTCGCCCAGGAACTCTTCGACGCCGGCCAGCGACCGGGCGCGGGCCTCGTCGTCACGCGCGGCGATCCACATGGTCACGTGGCGGTGACCGATGTGGTGGAGCTGCGCGACGGTCAGCGCGAGGCTCTCGCGCCCGGTCACGCGCCCGGGGCCGCCGGCCTCGCGGTAGGCAGTCTCCAGAGCGCGCCAGCGACCCGCGTCGCCACGGCCGAACTCGAACAGCAGCATCGCGAGCTCGCGTCCCGGGTCTGCGGGCCCGCAGTTGTCGAAGTCGATCGCGCAGAGCTCGCCGTCGGTCGTCGGGCGCAGGTTGTCCGCCCAGAGGTCGAGGTGGCAGGTCTGGACGCCCTGCATCGGGGTCAGGATCGACTCGACCTCGACGAGGTCGGGGATCAGTTCCGCGAGCCGGTCGGCGTACGGCGGGGGGGAGGGCGGAGCGGAAGCGGGGAAGGCGCAGACGCGGAGGCCGACGCGCGACGCACGGCGAGCCAGACAGGCGCCGCGGGGAGCCGCGAGGCCGAGGGCCGCCCCGGCCGCGCGAGACGCCTTGAGCACCCCCTTCCACTCACGCGCCCCGATCGGTGCCTCGAACCACTCGTGCACGCGACCACGGGGCCGGTGCGGGTACGGCGTGCAGTCGTGCGAGCAGCGCGCCCACGGCGGCCGGGTCGAGACCGGTGTCGGGCTCCTCGAGGTGGACCCAGGTGTAGACGCGCACGTGCTCGCCGGAGACCTCGATGAGGAACGAGCCCGACCGGGCGCGGATCGGCTCCGGCGTCGGGATGCCGGACTCCCAGCAGGCCCGGTGGTACGCCGCGCTGACCTCGAACCCCGCCACGTCATCGGCATCGAGAGGCTCGAGCTCCTGCTTGACCGCCCAGGCGCCGTGGTCGGTCTCGAGGCGGCGGATCTCGCCGAGCTCGCCTCGCGCCACAGGGTGGCTCAGGCTCGATGCGCGTCCCAGGGCGAACGCGTCCGCGACCTCCTGGGCGTCCATGCTCAGTCGTCGGCGTCGCGGATGGAGTAGGCGTACCCCTGCTCGGCCAGGAACCGCTGCCGGTTGGCGGCGAACTCCGCATCCACGGTGTCGCGGCTGACGATCGTGTAGAAGTGCGCGGTCTTGCCCTCGGTCTTCGGCCGGAGCAGCCGGCCGAGCCGCTGCGCCTCCTCCTGGCGTGAGCCGAACGACCCCGAGACCTGGATCGCGACCTCGGCGGTGGGGAGGTCGATCGAGAAGTTGGCGACCTTCGAGACCACCAGCAGCCCGACCTCGCCGGCCCGGAACGCCTCGTAGAGCCGCTGCCGCTCCTTGACCGGCGTCGCGCCCGTGATCGTCGGAGCGTCGAGGGCGGTCGCGATCTCGTCGAGCTGGTCGAGGTACTGCCCGATCACGAGTGTTGGCTGCTCGGCGTGCTGGTCGAGGAGCCGGCGTACGACGTCGATCTTGTGGTGGGTGCACGACGCGAGCCGGTAGCGCTCCTCGGGCTCGGCTACGGCGTACGCCATCCGCTCGGACGACGGCAGGGTCACCCGTATCTCGACACAGTCGGCCGGCGCGATCCAGCCCTGGGCCTCGATGTCCTTCCACGGGGCGTCGTACCGCTTCGGCCCGATCAGCGAGAACACGTCACCCTCGCGGCCGTCCTCGCGTACCAGCGTGGCGGTCAGCCCGAGCCGTCGCCGCGCCTGCAGGTTGGCGGTCATCCGGAAGATCGGTGCCGGCAGCAGGTGCACCTCGTCGTAGACGACCAGGCCCCAGTCCCGCGAGTCGAGCAGCTCGAGGTGGCTGTAGACGCCCTTCCGCCGGGTCGTCATCACCTGGTACGTCGCGATCGTGACCGGCCTGATCTCCTTGACCGAGCCGCTGTACTCGCCGATCTCATCCTCGGTGAGCGAGGTACGCCGGACCAGCTCGTCCTTCCACTGCCGGGCGGCCACGGTGTTGGTGACCAGGATCAGCGTGGTCGCCTTGGCGTGTGCCATGGCGGCCGCACCGACCAGCGTCTTGCCGGCGCCGCACGGCAGGACCACGACCCCGGAGCCGCCGTGCCAGAACGACTCGGCGGCCTCCTTCTGGTAGGCCCGCAACGTCCACTCGGTCTGGTCGAGCTCGATCTCGTGCGCCTCGCCGTCGACGTACCCCGCGAAGTCCTCGGCCGGCCAGCCGAGCTTGAGGAGCACCTGCTTGAGGTTGCCGCGCTCGCTCGGGTGGACGACGACGGTGTCCTCGTCGATCCGCGCGCCGATCATCCCGGCGACCTTCTTGGCCTTCAGCACCTCTTCCAGCACGGGCCGGTCGTTGCTGACCAGCACCAGGCCGTGGACGGGGTGCTTCTCGAGCCGCAGCCGCCCGTAGCGCGCCATCGTCTCGGCGACGTCGACCAGCAGCGCGTGGGGCACGGCGAACCGGCTGTACGCCAGCAGCGTGTCGACGACCTGCTCGGCGTCGTGGCCGGCGGCGCGCGCGTTCCAGAGGCCGAGCGGCGTCAGGCGGTAGGTGTGGATGTGCTCGGGCGACCGCTCGAGCTCGGCGAACGGCGCGATCGCCTTGCGGCAGTCGGAGGCGCGCTCGTGGTCGACCTCGAGCAGCAGCGTTTTGTCGCTCTGCACGATCAGGGGCCCGGCAAGAGATGCGTCATCCATATCCGGGCAAGCCTACGGACAGCCCATACCCAGGCGACGACGTACGCCGATAGCGTGCGCGCGTGAGCCCTGATGTCGGCGGAGGCCTGACCGTTCTCTTCATGCCCGAGTCGGCCTACGGACCGACCAACCAGTGCATCGGCCTCGGGAAGGTGCTGCTCGACAAGGGTCACACCGTCGTCTTCGCCGCCGAGCGTTCCTGGGCGGGAAAGCTCGCGCCCTTCGGGTTCGTCGAGGACCTCGTCGACCTGGCCGAGCCCGACCCCGACGCCGCCGAGGAGGCGGCCGGGCAGTTCTGGATCGACTTCATCAACGAGACCGCGCCGGAGTTCGCCAAGCCGACGGTGGACCAGCTGGCGGCGTTCGTGCAGCCGACGTACCAGGCGCTGATCGACGGCGCCAAGTACTGCGAGCCGCAGCTCCGCCAGGATCATCGGCCGCCACCGGCCCGACGTGATCGTCGAGGACAACGTGGTGTCGTTCCCGGCGCTGATGACGTCGGACGGCGCCTTCGTCCGGATCGTCTCGTGCAATCCGCTGGAGATCCGTGGCGACGACGTCGCACCGGTCTTCTCCGGGTACGCCGCCGACGACCGGTCGGGGTGGGCCGGCTTCCTGGAGGAGTTCGACCGCACTCACGACGAGACCTGGACGGCGTTCGACGCGTGGTGCCAAGAGCAAGGGACGCCACCGCTGCCGAAACGCGACTTCATGCACACCTCGCCACACGCGAACATCTACGTCTACCCGCGCGAGCTCGACTACGCCGACGCCCGGCCGCTCGACGCGACCTGGCACCGGATCGACTCCAGCGTCCGCGAGACCGACGAGCAGTACGCCGTTCCGCCGGAGCTCGCCCAGGAAACGGCACAGCGGCCCGAGGACAGCGGGCTCATCTACCTCTCCCTGGGATCACTCGGTGGTGCCGACATCAGCCTCATGCAGCGGCTGATCGACATCTTGGGCACGACCCGTCATCGGGTCATCGTGAGCATGGGCCCACGCGCCGATGAGCTGCGGCTGGCGGGCAACATGACCGGCGCTGCGACGCTCCCGCAGACGACTCTGATGCCCCAGGTCGACCTGGTGATCACCCATGGCGGCAACAACACGACCACTGAGGCCATGCACTTCGGGAAGCCGATGGTGCTGCTGCCGCTGTTCTGGGACCAGTACGACAACGCCCAGCGCGTGCACGAGCTCGGCTTCGGTGTCCGGCTGGCGACGTACGCCTTCGCCGACGGCGAGCTGACCGGTGCCGTCGACCGGCTCCTGGCCGACACCGTGCTGCGCGAGCGGATGGCCGCGATCGGCGCGGACATCCGGGCGCGCGACGGGCTCCGCCGGGGCGCGGAGATCATCGAGCGGGTCGGCCTGGACCACCGAGCTGCCGGTGGTTGAGGAGCGCGTTCAGCGCCAGTCTCGAAACCACCTGTTGCTGCTCGACGGCACCCACGCCATCCGGGTCGTCACGACGGAGGCGGGTCACCGCGCCGGGCCGGTGACCCAGGTCGGCGACGGCTGGGAGCCATCCGTGGCCGGCGATGGCGCGGGGCTCGCCGTTCTCCACCGGCTGCGCAACCGTTCAGCCGCCGAGGACGGGTTCCGGGTCACCGGGTTCGGCTGGGCGGCCCTGGACGATGAGTCCGAGCGCGCCATGGGCGTCGACCAGACGCATAGGTCGTGGGTCGTCGGAGGGAGGGTCGTGGTCAAGTGGATGACCGAGCCGCTTGTCGGCCCGCACCCGGCCGCCGAGCGGCTGCGACGCCTCTCTGTGGCCGGCTTCGCCGAGTCCCCGGAGCTCGTCGGACTGGTCGAGTGGCGCGAGCCGGACGACGGGCACTGGGTGCCTGTCGCCATCGTCCAGTCCTACCTGCCAGGGACCGAGGACGGCTGGGCCTGGGGGCTCGACGAGGCTCGCCGGGCTCTCGGGATCGGCCCCGGTGCGCCGTCCGCGGGCTTCGGGACCGAGCTCGGCGACGTGGTGGGACGCATGCACCTCGCGCTCGCCGACACGCGACCGGAGCGAATGAGCGCGGACCTCGCGCAGCGGCACGCCCACGAGGCGCTGGCCGCACTCGACCTCGCCCTGCGTCTGCTCGAGGCCCACGACCCGGAGTCGTTCGCCCTCCTCTCCGGCCACCGTCACACCATCGAGGCGGTGTTGGCAGGGCTGGCCGGCGCCGCCGGCACGCTCGTGCTCCCGGTGCACGGGGATCTCCACGTGGGACAGGTGCTCCGCGACGCGCGCGGCCACTATGCCGTGATCGACTTCGACGGGAACCCGACCGTGCCGGCCGACCTTCGGGCGGCGTCCGCGCCGGCGGCACGCGACCTCGCCCAGATGCTGGTCTCGATCGAGAACGTCGAGCACGTCGTCCGGCACTACGCGCCCGACGTCCCCGACCAGGCAGGGCTCGTGTGGACCACCGGCGAGCAGCAGGCCTTCGTCGCGGGATATCGCCGGGCGCTAGATGGCCACGACGACCTTTTCGAGGAGGACCTCGTGCCGGCGTACGAGTGGGAGCAGGTCTGTCGCGAGGTCGTGTACGCCGGGCAGCACCAGTTCCTGGAGTGGCTGTACGTGCCGGCGGCCGCGCTGCGACGACGACTCGCGCCGGAGGTGTGATGGATCCCGACCTGTTCCTGGCCGACCTCGGCGAGAAGCCCCAGCGGCTGGCCGAGCTCTCCGCCTCCCTGCGTGGCGGCGATCCGTGGGCGGGCGTCGCTCCCGCTCAGACGTGGGTGTTCCTCGGCATGGGCTCGTCGCACTACGCCAACCAGGTGGCCGCTGCGCGGCTCCGCTCCCACGGGATCCCGGCCGTCGCCGAGCTGGCCGGGTCCGACCTGCTGCCGCGTGTGGGCGCCGGGACCACGCTGGTCGCCGTGTCTGCCTCGGGCGGCTCGGCCGAGACCCTCGACGCCGTACGTCGCCTCCGCACGTCCGACTCGGGCGCGCTCTTCGTCGCCCTCACCAACCGCGCGAACACCGAGCTCGAGTCGCTGTGCGACGTCACCGTCCCGATGCAGGCGGGCGAGGAACGCGGGGGAGTCGCGTGCCGGTCGTTCCAGCACACACTCGCGCTGCTGCTGGCCCTGGAGGCACGGTGACCCGCGCCGACGTGCCGGGGCTGCTGGACCAGGTGGCCGAGGCGTCGGCGTACCTACTCGACAACCGCGACGACTGGCTGCCCGCGGTCTCCGACGCGCTGCTCGGTCCGGGCGGGACTCACGTCGTGGCCCCGGCGCGACGGCTCAGCTCGGCACTGCAGTCGGCGCTGATGATCCGCGAAGGCCCGCGGCTCCCGGCGTACGGATGTGAGACCGCCGACTGGAGCCATGTCGACGTGTACCTGACCAAGACCACCGACTACCGGATGCTGCTCCTCGCCGGCTCGCGCTGGGAGGACGAGCTGCTGCGCTGGGTGCGCGAGCGCGGCTCCACCCTGGTTGGTGTCGGCGCAGACGTGCCCGGGGCTGCGCTCACGTTGCGCTACCCGCACGACAACATCGACGACGTCCGGCTCCTCACCGAGACCCTGGTCGCCGAGCTGGTCGCCGCGCACGCCTGGGCGGCGGCGAGCAACAAACTGGCATAGCGGCGACAGATCGCAACGCGGATGAGCGTCGTCCGTATGCCAGTTTGTTGGAAATCTGGGCTCAGCCGGCGGCGGCCTTCTGCCGCGCGCGGAACGCCGCGACGTTGGCCCGGGAGGAGCAGCGCTCGGAGCAGTACCGGCGGGACTGGTTGGGCGAGGTGTCGACGTAGACGTTGGTGCACGGCGTGGCGGCACAGACCCCCAACCGGGTAGGGCCGAGGTCGCAGACCAGGTTCGCCAGGCCGAGGAGCGACTCACCGATCAGCAGGTCGGCGACGCTGGCGGCCTTGTTGGCAACGTGGATGTGCAGCTTGGCGAGGTCGTGGTCGGCGATGCGCGGGGTGATCGGGTGGCGCTCGAGCAGTGCGTTCAGTACGTCGACCACGCCCTGCCCGTCATCGGCCGCCGAAGCCTCGAACGCCGGGCGCAGGTCCTTCTGGAACCTGCGCAGCACCACGGCGTCGCGGTCGGTGGCCTGCGACTGCAGCCAGGCGCGCGCAGCCAGGTGCTGGGCGACGGCGTCGCCGTCGGTCAGCCGCGCGTTGAGCAGGGCTGCCGACGACTCGGCGTACCGGACGAAATCCACGTCTCCCAGTCTACGGAGCGCTGTCCACGGGATTGACGGTTCGGATGCGGTGTACGGCGAACTGCCGCACGTCGTCCGCCCGGTGGTCCCGGGCCGTCAGCCAGCCGCCGTCCACGCGCACCGGGTCGACGATCCGCTCCGTGGAGACGCCCTGGTTGTCGACGTACCCGATCAGCACGGGGCGCCCGGCCTCGACCGCCTCCCGGAGCGCCGCCAGCGAGCCGATCGGGGTGAGCTGGGGAGAGCTCGGCGCCCGGGTCCGCGCGGCATGGTCGCCGGCCCGGATCGCGGTGACGACCTGGACGAGCCGAGCCTCCAGCCGCGCGTCCTCGGTGCGTCGCGTGCCGCGTGGGCGGGCGCGCAGCCGGTCGGGCTTGGCGACGTGGACGGTGCCGTCGGCGCCCTCGACCAGCGGGGACACTCCGAGCTCACGGAGCCGGGGGAGGAGCACGTCGAGCGGGGTGGAGCTGACGAGCACGGTCGGCGCGAGGCGACGCAAACCCAACGAGGCTGCACGCGGGTGGTGGAGCAGCTCGGCCAGCGCGGTCTCGTCGTCCGCGCGCAGGAACGCCTCGGCATGGCCGACGCGGACGGTGCCGAACGTCCGCGCCGCGTCGTCGACCAGGTAGGTCAGCGGTTGCGGCACCGGCGTGCGCGAGACGGCGTCGAGGAACGCGTGCACCTCGTGCGCGGCCCAGCCGGCGTCGAAGGCGCGGCGTACCGAGGACGCGGTGAAGCGGTACACCGTGGCCTGGCCACGCGACTCGACGTCGGCCAGCAGGTGGATGTCGCGAGCCCGTTCCCTGGTCAGTGGGCCGGGAGCCACCGCGGTCAGGTCGGCCTGGATCAGGACCTCGTCGACCTCCTGCGGCAGGAGTGAAGTCAGGCGATCTGCAGGGTCCGCGCCCGCCAGCAGGGCTGCGGCGTACGACGCGAGGCCACCGAGCGCGACCAGTCCGAGCTGGGCCGCTTCGTCGAGGGCAGCGACCACCTGGTCGGCCCGTGACGGGGGGCGCCGCGGTCGCTGCCAGGTGACCCGGGCGACCACGGACGCCGGCCCGGTGCCGGCCGCGAGCACCTCGCCCGCGGGGAGTTCGGCCAGGGCCGCCAGAGTCATCGTGCGCGTCTCGGGGGCGATTCGGCTGGTCAGCCCTGAGTCACTGGCATCCAGGGCGTTCCGCGCCCTGCCGGCCTCGTCGCGCCCGCCGACGAGGCGCGGCAGTCGCTCGGTCGCCAGCCACGCGGTCGCGAGGCGCTGCCATCGTGCCGCAGTCGGCTGGTCGCACCAGGCGTCGAAGCCGTCGGTGGGAGTCCAGGCCGGGTTGCCGTCCGAGTCCGGCCAGGTCGCCAGCAGTCCGGCCGCCGCCGCCACCTCGACCAGGAGAGCCGTGGCGGCATCGTCGAGCTGGGTGATGTCAGCCGCCGCCTTGAGGTCACGGACCGCCACCGCGCCCGTCCGGAGCGCGACCGGGGGAGCGGCTCCCCAGTGGTCGACCAGCAGCTCGACCCGGCGTACGACGTCGAACGCCGCGCCGGCGGCTGCGCGGTCCACGAGGTCGGCGGAACGCTCGGAGGTCGCGATCGTCGGCGGTACGTCGACGCGCTCCCGCGTGGTGTGGCCTCCGCGCAGTGCGACCTGCACCTCGCCGGGTACGCGCACCAGGCCCGGCCGGCCGGGCACGAGCAGGCCGCGCGACAACAGCTCCTCCGCCGGCGTCTCGGCCTCGGCAGGTGTGATCGTCTGCCGCGCCCCGCCTGCGTCGGCCTCGCCGGAGCCGCCCTCGACGTGGTCGAGCATGGCCCGCGCGGCGGGCGACAGCTCGGCCATGAGCAGCGCGGCCTGCTCCGGCGTACGACTGCTCATGGGGTGGAGCGCGGACAACGACCCCAAGGCGTCGGGGACGCCGGTGAGCGGTCGCAGCCCCGCGTCGTCCTCCCACGCCAGCGCGAGGTCGACGACCCGACGGCACGCACCCTCGACAGCGACCCGCTCGGAGTTGAGGATGTGGGCCAGGTCGGAGTCGGTCCTGTGGCCCGACGCCACCAGGGCATCAAGGACGGAGAGCTCGAGGCGCGTGAGCAGGTCCAGGGCACGAGTGAGCGACGAGCGCGTGGCGGCGCGCGACGCGAGCTGGGCGCAGTCGGCCGGTGCGGGGGTGGCGAGATCGGGTCGCTCCCTGAGCAACGTCACGAGTCGCTCGTCGGGCCAGCTGCGGAGCTGGTCGGCCAGCGATCGGTGCCCCCCGCTGCTCACGGAGCCCGGGGCGGCGGACGAGGTGCCCATCATCGCAACGCTATCTGGCCGCGCCAGATCCCCGTCCGTTCGCGAGACCCCATGAGCGACCAGCAAGGCATCGGCCAGGTCGAGCTGCACTATGGCGTCGCGACCGACGTCGGGCTGGTGCGCGAGGTCAACGAGGACTCGGTGCTCGCCGAACCGCCGGTCTTCGTCGTCGCCGACGGGATGGGCGGGCACGACGGCGGCGAGATCGCGAGCCGGATCGTGGTGGAGGAGTTCGCCCGCCTCGCCGACGGCGGGTACGACCCGCGGCGTGGGCCGCACGCCGTTCTGGCGACGTTGCGGTCGGGCCAGCGCCGCCTCCGCGAGTACGCCGCCACCCACCGTGGCAGCGACGGCGGGCCTTGGCACGGCGGAACGACGGCCGTCATCGCGTTGCTCGTCGAGGAGGACCCCGGACCCGCGTGGTTGCTGACCAACCTCGGCGACTCACGCATCTACCGGTTCACCCGCGGCGCGCTGATGCGGGTCAGCACCGACCACAGCGTCGTGCAGGAGCTGGTCGACTCCGGCCAGATCAGCGAGGAACAGGCGATGGTGCACCCCGAGCGGCACATCGTCACGCGAGCGCTGGGCGGTCCCGACCCCCTCGACCCGGACTTCTTCTCCTTCGCGCTGGCCGACGCCGAGCGGATCCTCCTCTGCTCCGACGGCGTGACGGACCTGCTTCGCGACGCGGAGATCGCGGACCTGCTCGGGGCGAACGCCGACCCACGCGATGCCGCCGATCAGGTGGTCGCGGCGGCGCTGGCTGCCGGCGGCATCGACAACGCGACCGCTGTGGTCGTCGATGTGATGGGATTGGCCGAGGACCGGACGGACGAGTCCGCGCGCCAGCGCGAGAGTCTGCACGAGGAGCTGGGAGCCCTGCCATGAGCGTGACCCGCACCGTGGTACCCGGAGACTGGTACGGCGTCCTGGGCGCGTCCGTGATCGTGCTGCTGCCCCCGACCGCCAAGTCTCGTGTGGCCGGTCTCTGGGAGACCGTCGACGACGGCGCCGGCTTCGACGAGGTGCTCGACGCCCTGATCCGTGGCGGCTTGCGGGAGCTGCCAGGCTTCGTGCTCGTCAGCGGTGAGGGACACGACGTCAAGGTGGTCATCCGTGGCGCCGGATCGGCCGAGCTCGACACGTTGGACGGGCCGGTGTCGGTCTCGGGATCCGAGGACACGACCTGGGTCGAGCAGAACATCCGCGGCGTGACCGGCCTCCGGGTCCAGGTCGCCCAGGGCTCCGGTGCGGCGTACACCGTGCAGACGGGTCTGGTCCGGGTCGCCAGCGTCGAGCATCCGGCCGGCGGGGCACTGGCCGGCGTCCCGGATGCGGACGCCGTCGCCGTACCGGTGTCCGCGCCCGTCGAGCCGCCCGAGGGCCGTCGCCGGATCCTGCCGCCCGACCCGCAGCTGGAGACGCCGGAACCGCCGGCTCCCGCGCCGCGTATCCTGCCGCCGGACCCGCAGCTGGAGACGCCGGAGCCGCCGGAGCCGCCGGCTCCCGAGCCAGCCCCCGAGCCAACTCCCGAGCCAACTCCCGAGCCTGCTGTCCCGTCGCCGTCCGTCGCTCCGATGCCGGGAGCGCCCGTCCCCGTTCCCGGGCCCTTGGGCGGGCCGTCGTTCGACCCCCTCACCAGCCCCGACCTGGCCGTGACCCCCGGTGCCCACACGGACACCCAGGCGGGCGGGGTCGCTCCGCCTGAGGACGAAGGGCACGACCATCCGGAGGACACGCCGGTCGCTCGGCTGGTCTTCTCCAGCGGCGAGGTCGTCAACGTGGATCGCGTGCTCGTGGTCGGCCGAGCCCCCGATGCTGGTCGTGTCGGCGGTGAGGAGCAGGTGCGCCTGGTCACCGTCCCCAGTCCGCACCACGAGATATCGTCGACGCACCTCGAGATCCGGCCTGGCACCGGCGACGACCACGGCTCGGCGGTGGTGACCGACCTGGGCTCGACCAATGGCACCGTCGTCGTGCAGCCGGGTCTTCCTGCCGAGGACCTGCAACCCGGCACCGCCGTCCGGCTGATCCCGGGCGCCACCATCGACCTCGGGGAAGGGGTCACGATCCTGGTCGAACGCGAGTGAGGACGCTCCGACCCGACGCAGTCGGGGCGGAGCGGCCGCAGCGAGACCGAAGCGAGCTTGCTCGCGAGGTGGCCTGACAGTGGCCCGCCGTCGGGGCGGAGCGGCCGCAGCGAGACCGAAGCGAGCTTGCTCGCGAGGTGGCCTGACCATGGCCCGCAGTCGGGGCGGAGCGGCCGCAGCGAGACCGAAGCGAGCTTGCTCGCGAGGTGGCCTGACCATGGCCCGCAGGCGGGGCGGAGCGGCCGCAGCGAGACCGAAGCGAGCTTGCTCGCGAGGTGGCCTGACAATGGCCCGCAGGCGGAGCGGAACGACTGCGGCGAGCGACGCTCAGAGAAGGGGCCGGATCGCCTCGAACATCGCCCGGTCGCCCCCGGCGACGATCCCGCGCGGCGCGGCGCCGTCGATGTCGTGGTCGTCGGTGGGTCGGTACGGCCCACCGTCGAACGTCCCGAGGAAGCCGCCGGCCTCGGTGAGGAGCAGCCCCCCGGGCACGTGGTCCCACGGGTTGGCCCGGCCGTAGATGACGTAGTCCGCGTCGCCCTCGGCCAGATGGGGATAGTCGATCCCGCACGACACCCAGGTCAGCTCCAGCGGCCGGAGGTCGCCTGCGAGCGCTCGGCCGAGCCACTTCCGGCGCGAGGTGACGCCGCGCCACTCCGAGCGTGGGGGTGTCGGCGGCCGCAGCACGCGCTCGCCGTTGCGCCACGCGCCGCCGCCCAGCTCCGCGACGTACGCCGTCTCGTGCTGGGGCTGCCAGATCCAGCCGCGCACGGCCTCGCCACCCTTGACCTCGCCGACCATCACCGCGTGGTCGCGCGAGCCGTGGACGAAGTTCTTGGTCCCGTCGACCGGGTCGATGGTGAACGCATGGTCCGCCTCCCAGAACTCCCGCATGAGCCCGTGGTTTCCCGCGTAGGTCTCCTCGCCCAGGATCATCGCGTCCGGGTACGCCGCTCGAAGCGCCGCCGTGATCAGCTCTTCGGCCTCACGGTCGGCCGCGGTGACCAGGTCGCCCGGGCCCTTCTCGTGGATCTCGCCCGAGGTCAACGTGCGGAAGCGCGGGTTCACGACCTCCTCGGCGACGTCCTGCAGGAGCCGCAGCACGGCCTCGGTGTCCACCTGTCCACACTAGAGCGAGGACGATCGGGACCCGGCGTAGCCGGGGCGCAACGGCCCGCAGGGATCGCCGCAGGGAGCTCGCTCGCAAGGCCACCCACTCAGAGGTAGGTTCCCAAGCATGGAGTCCTCCTACGCGAAGGGTGAGGCCGAGCCGGCCCTGCTCGAGGAGACCATCGGGGCCAATCTCGACCGCACCGTGGCGCGGTTTCCCGATCGCGAGGCCTTGGTGGAGTTCGCCACCGGGCAGCGCTGGAGCTGGCGCGAGTTCGACTACGCCGTCGAGCTCGTCGCACGTGGTCTGATCGCGGCCGGCATCGAGAAGGGTGACCGAGTCGGCATCTGGGGACCCAACAGCGCCCGGTGGACGATCACGCAGTTCGCCACGGCGAAGATCGGCGCGATTCTCGTCAACGTCAACCCGGCGTACCGCACCCACGAGTTCTCCTACGCGGTGAACCAGTCGGGCATGCGCATGTTGATCTCGGCGTCGAGCTTCAAGACCAGCGACTATCGCGCCATGGTCGAGGAGACGGCCGGTCAGAACCCCCATCTCGAGCGCGTCGTCTACCTCGACACTCCCGACTGGGACGACCTGGTCTCCGCAGGCGAGTCGCACGACGCCGACATCCTGAACCAGCGGATGCGCACCCTCGATCCGGGCGACCCGATCAACATCCAGTACACCTCCGGCACGACCGGTTACCCGAAGGGCGCCACGCTCAGCCACCGCAACATCCTCAACAACGGCTACCTGGTGACCGAGCTGATCGGCTTCACCGAGGAGGACCGGCTCTGCATCCCGGTGCCCTTCTACCACTGCTTCGGGATGGTGATGGCCAACCTCGGCTGCTCCAGCCACGGCGCCACGATGGTGATCCCGGCACCGGGCTTCGACCCGGGCATCACGCTCGACGCAATCAGCCAGGAGCGGTGCACGGCGGTGTACGGCGTGCCGACGATGTTCATCGCCATGCAGAACCACCCGAGCTTCGCCGACCAGGACCTCTCGAGCCTGCGCACGGGCTGCATGGCCGGCTCGATCTGCCCGGTCGAGGTGATGAAGCGCTGCATCAACGACATGCACATGGCGGAGGTCTGCATCGCCTACGGCATGACCGAGACCTCGCCGGTCTCGACCCAGACCCGCGTCGACGACGACCTCGAGCGGCGTACGGCGTCCATCGGCCGCGTTCACCCGCACGTCGAGATCAAGATCGTCGACCCGGTCACCGGCGAGACCGTCATGCGCGGGCAGACCGGGGAGTTCTGCACCCGCGGCTACTCGGTGATGCTCGGCTACTGGGACGACAAGGAGAGGACGGCCGAAGCCATCGACGCCGACGGCTGGATGCACACCGGCGACCTCGCCGAGATGCGAGCGGACGGCTACTGCAACATCGTCGGCCGGATCAAGGACATGGTGATCCGCGGCGGCGAGAACATCTACCCGCGCGAGATCGAGGAGTTCCTGTACGGCCACCCGGACATCGAGGACGTGCAGGTCATCGGCGTTCCGGACGAGAGGTACGGCGAGGAGCTGTGTGCCTGGATCAAGCTCCGCGAGGGTGCCGACCCGCTGGACGCCGACCAGGTGCGGGAGTTCTGCACCGGCAAGCTCGCGCACTACAAGATCCCGCGCTACGTGATGCTCGTCGACGAGTTCCCGATGACGGTGACCGGGAAGATCCGCAAGATCCAGATGCGCCAGGAGTCCGCCGAGAAGCTCGGCCTGGTCGGCGCCCGACACGGTCCGACCGGCTCTGCCTGACGCGGCATCGGCAGGAAACGTGCCTGACGAGGTAACGGGCTTTCTGACTAGGTTTGGTCGCAACGACTTCTCTCGGAAGGACTTCCTCGTGAGCGACGCCCTCGACCAGCTGGCCGACGACTTCTGGGAGGCGACGCTCCGCTTCCAGCCGACCCTCCGCCACATGCTGGGCGACTACGGCGACGTCGGCGCGTGGGAGCACGCCAGCCGCGACGCGGAGGAGCGCCATGTCGCCGAGCTGCGCGGGCTCGTGGCCAGAGCCGAGTCCGTCGACACGGCGGGGCTGACCGACGACCAGCGGCTCACCCGTGAGGTGATGATCGCTTCCGCCACGACCACGGCCGACCTCGCCGCGACCCCGCTCACCGGCCTGGCCGCCAATCCGGTCAGCGGGCCGCAGCGGCAGCTCGCGCTGGTCCTGGGTCTGCTGTCGGTGCCCGACGCGACCGTCGCCGAGCAGATGCCTGCCAAGTTCGACGCCGTCGGGGAGTATCTCCAGGAGCTGGCCGTGCGTGCACGCGAGGCCGCCGCCGACGGGTGGGTGTCGGCCGAGTTCGCGGTCACCGAGAGCCTGGAGCAGCTCGACCGGCTTCTGGCCGGACCGGTCGACGATGACCCGGTCGTCGCCGCGGTCAAGATGCCCGAGGACGTGGACGCCGCGGCTCTCCGGGCGGAGTTGCGGTCGGCGGTCGTGCGCTCGATCCGCCCCGGTTTCGAGGCTTTCCGCGACGCGCTGCGCGAGACGCTGCCGGATGCACGCTCCGAGGAGCGGTGCGGGCTCTCGTGGGTGTCCGGCGGCGACGAGGCATATGCCGCGACGCTCCGCTACTTCACGACCACCGAGAAGTCCGCTGCGGAGATCCACGAGGTCGGGCTCGCGCAGGTCGCGAAGCTCGCGGACGAGTACCGCGCGCTCGGCCCGGAGGTGGTCGGGACCGACGACCTCCAGCAGATCTTCGAGGCGATGCGCACCGACCCGAAGCTTCACTTCGACCACGCCGACGAGCTCGTGGACCAGTCCAAGGTGGCGCTGGCCCGGGCCGAGGCCGTGATGGGCGAGTGGTTCGAGGTGGTGCCGAAGGCGCCGTGCGCCGTCGAAGGCACGGAGGTCGGCGCCAAGGCCTTCTACTTCGCTCCGGCTACCGACGGCTCGCGTGGAGGCACGTTCTTCGTCAACACCGAGGACGCGTCGTCCTGGGGTCGGTTCGAGCTCGAAGCGATGGCCTTCCACGAGGGGGTTCCCGGGCACCACCTCCAGCTCGCGATCGCGGCCGAGCTGCCGGACACCGTCCCGACGTTCCGCAAGCACCTGCACAACTCGGCGTACGCCGAGGGTTGGGGGCTCTACAGCGAGCGGCTCTCCGACGAGATGGGGTTGTATTCGTCGGCCGTCGACCGGATGGGCATGTACAGCGCGGACTCGATGCGGGCGTGCCGGCTGGTTGTCGACACCGGGCTGCACGCCCTTGGCTGGAGCCGACAGCAGGCGATCGACTTCATGGTGGCGAACTCGCCGCTGACCGAGGGCGTCTGTCGGCCCGAGGTGGACCGCTACATCTGCCGGCCGGGCCAGGCCACGTCGTACATGGTCGGCCGGCTCGAGATCGAGCGGATCCGGCGCGAGGCCGAGGAGCGGCAGGGAGCCGCGTTCGACGTACGCCGCTTCCACTCCGCCGTGCTCGACAGCGGATCGCTGCCCCTCGGCGTCCTCGACCGGGTGGTCTCGGCCCGGCTGCCCTAGCGACCCAGCAGCGCCTTGCGTGCGCGGTGCCGGCGTGGGTCGGCGACGTCGAGCCGCTCATTCCGGAGCTGCTCGGCATCCACGTCGTCGTACGCCGGCAGCGGACCGGCTGCTCGGGCGAGCAGGAGGTCGGCCATGGCCGGGTTGCGGACGAGCACCGGCCCGTGGAGGTACGTCGCGATCACGTGCCCTTGCTGCACGCCCTCGGAGCGTCCGTCCCCGTTGCCGACTCCGGCGACCAACCGGCCCAGCGGGCGAGCCGACCCGTGGAGGGTCGCCGTGCCGAGATGGTTCTCGTAGCCGGTGAGCGTCGGCACCCCCGGGAGGTCGACCGGTTCTGTGACGACCTCACCGACGGCCCGCTTGTCGAGTCGGCCGCAGTCGACGTCGAGCAGGCCAAGACCCGGGTGGATGCGGCCGTCACCGGTCTCGAACGTGCGCGAGAGGAGCTGGAGGCCGGCGCAGACCGCCAGGCACGGGTGCGCGCCGAGCACCGCAGCCGCGAGGACGTCGGCGGACAGCGACCGTGCCGCGAGCCTCTGCGCCGAGTCCTCGCCACCGCCGATCACGTAGAGGTCCCCGGTCCGGGGGAGCGGGTCGTCGAGGCCGAGCTCGATCGCGCGGCATCGGAGTCCGCGCGCCGCCGCGCGACGAGTCAGCGCCAGGACGTTGCCTCGATCGCCATAGGTGCCCAGCAGGTCCGGATATACATGCACGATCGCGATCTCGTCACCCACGGTGAACCTCCTTCAGGGCGCCTTGGAACGCCGTGTAGTTGCCGACGACGTCAACGCGTCCGCTCGGCAGCTCCCAGAGGGCCGCCGCGAGGGAACCGCGGATACGACGGGCGTCGACGTCGTCCAGCTCGAGCCGCACCAATAGGTCGGTGGCACGTCGACCCTGGACCACGACAGATCGCCCGCGCAGCGGCGCGAAGGACACGTCGTACAGCCACGAGGGGTCGCGGCCGTCCACGCCGTTCGAGTTGAAGAGCAGGACGACCGGATACCGGTCGGGCGCCATCAGGTCGAGAAGCTCGAGCCAACCGGCGGGGTTCTTCGCGAGCAGGATCCGTAGATCGTGGCCGCGGAAACGGAGCCTCTCGTAGCGGCCCGCGACAGAGTGCACGTCACGCAGACGGCCGATCGCGGCCTCGAGGCCTACCCCGCCGGTCGCGCGAGCGGTCGCCATCGCGAGGGCGGCGTTGGCCAGGTTGAAGCGGCCGGGCAGGTCGAGACGGACGGGGATCCGTGCGTCGTCGTGGCAGAGCACGTCGTCCTCCAGCCACCAGTCCGGACGAGGACGGCGCAGGCCGCACGAGTGACAACCCCATCGCGACCCGGCCTGCCGGCAGCGTCCTCCGCATGCGGGGCAGACCAGCGAGTCCGCGGTCCAGCGGCCGCCGGCGGCGACCCACACCTGTTGGCGCGCGGCCAACGCGGGCCACACCACGTCCGGGTCGTCGGCGTTGGCCACGACCAAGGGCACGCCGGCCAGGGCCGCCCGCCAGCTGGTCGACAGCGCCCCCACCTCGTGGTGGCGCGACAGCTGGTCACGCGACAGATTGGAGAGCACGACGGTGCCGGCGCCGGTCTCACGGACCGCCCACGGGAGCCACCCTTCGTCTACCTCGAGGACGAGCCTCGAGGCATCCGTCGAGGCCAAGGTGCCGGCGAGACCCACGGCGGTGTTGGCTCCCTCACGGTTGGAGCCGACCGGGCTCGCGGACGCGAGGGCCGCCACGGTCAGCGCGGTGATCGAGGTCTTGCCGTTGGTCCCGCTGACCAGAGTCACGTCACGATCGGCCGAGAGGGTGCGGACTGCAGCGGGAGCCGCCGCCTGGAGAATGCGGCCGGCGACCACGGTGCCCGAGCCTCCGCGGAGGCGGCGCGAGGTCGCGGCGGCCGCGCGTGCGGCGTACCGGGCAAGCCGGACCCGGCCGCCGAGTGCGGCGCGCCGCTCCGGCCGGCCAGGCAATGCCGGTCTGGTCACAGCCACGACGGCCACCTCGGTGGGTCGGTCACAGTTCAGTAGTAGGCCGGTGTCCCTGTCCGCGACCTGACTGTCCTGCGTCGTACGACTATCGGTTGGCACCCGTGTGGCGGCCCCGCCTAGGCTGGGTGGTCGCCCCCGGATCTCGGGGCGCGGGTGGCTAGAAGAGGGATGAACGTGCCGACTGGCAAGGTGAAATGGTTCGACGCCGAGAAGGGGTTCGGCTTCCTGTCGCAGGACGACGGGCCCGACGTCTACGTGCGCACCGAGGCCCTCCCCGAGGGCACGACCACGCTCAAGGCCGGCACCCGCGTCGAGTTCGGGATCGCGCAGGGGCGCCGCGGTGACCAGGCTCTCCAGGTGCGGGTGCTCGACGTACCGGTCTCGGTCGTGCGCAACCAGTCACACGCGCGCCGCAAGAAGCCCGAGGAGATGGTTCCGATCGTCGAGGACCTGATCCGGCTGCTGGACGGCGTCGGCGAGGCCTACCGGCACGGCCGCCACCCCGAACGGGCCCAGGCCCGGCCGACGGCCAAGCTGCTGCGTGCGCTCGCGGACGAGCTCGAGCTCTGACGCGTCTCGCGAACTACGTCGCTCCGGCCGCGGGTTCCGGCGTACGCCAGCCGGGGCTGGCCAGCACGAACAGCGACCACGCGACGAGCACCACCGCGGCGACCATCATGCCGAGCCTCGGCTCGAGCGGTAGCGCGATGCCGACGAAACCGCCGATCACCCACGCCAGCTGGAGCGTGGTGTCGCTGCGGGCGAATGCGCTGGTGCGCACCCGCTCGGGGACGTCGCGCTGGATCGTGGAGTCGAGGGACAGCTTCGCCAGAGACTGGGCGAGCCCGGCGGTGAAGCCGAGCACGACGAGGGGGAACAGGCCGTAGGTGAGCGCTGCGAAGACCGCCGCCCCGGCATCGGCCAGCATCGCGAGGATCACGGTCGCCCTGGGGTTCACGTGCTTCAACATCGAGCCGACGGTGATCCCCGTGAAGTTGCCGACTCCGGCAGCCCCGATCACGGCGGCGAGCAGGAACTGTGGTGAGTGTCCTGAGATCGGGTGGACCCGCAGCAGGAACGCCATGAACAGGGTGAGGAACCCCGAAAGCCAGCGCGGGCCGCAGTTGGCGCGGAGGGCGAACGCCATCGACGGTGGGATGCGTACTGTGCGGTGATCTCGGGCGGACTGAGGCGCGTCGGAACTCTCGCCGGTCAGGAAGCCGATGTTGTCCTCGCCTTGGCTCGAGTCGACCCGGCCGGGGAGGCGGATGGACAGGATTGTCGCGATCACGAACACGACGAACGCGTAACGCAGCGACCATGCCGCTCCGGCGCTGGCGGCAGCGGCCGCGATCGGCGCGGACACCGCGACCCCGACCATGCCGGCCATCGACATCCGGGCGTTGGCGGCCACCAGGGTGAGGCCGTCGGGCAGGAGCCGAGGTACGGCGGCCGCGCGTGCGACGTTGTAGGCCTTGGATCCGACCAGGACACCGAGCGCCGCCGGGAACAGCCAGATCGAGCCGCTGTCGACGGAGGCGGCGAGCACCCACGCCAGGAAGGCGCGGGCGGCCATCGTGGCGCCGATCGCCCAGCGCCGGCCGTGTCGGAACCGGTCGAGGGCCGGACCGATCAGTGGGGCGACGACTGCGAACGGCAGCATGGTCAGGCCCAGGAACAGGGAGACCTGACCTCGTGCCTCACCGGTCGGGATCTGGAAGAAGAGCGTGCCCGCCAGGGCGATCGCCACGGCGGCGTCCGCAGCGGCGTTGAGCGCGCTGAGTTCGATGAGCCGCGCCAGACCACTGCTGTCCGCACCCTCGGCCCCGGCCGCCCGACGCGCCGAACGGACCGCGAAGCGGCCGAACCGTCCGGTACCGCGGGCCACGGAGGCGAGACCGCGCCCGGTCGCCCGCGCACCGGTGGACATGGAGTCCACGGGGGTCCGGCGTTCGGACTCCTCGGGCGTGCTCATGACCCAATCCTGCCCGGTAGTCCGCGGGGGCACCTGCCTCGGCTCGCGGAGGCTCGACGACGCGGTCGCGCAACAGATCTGACATGGGCCCCGGGATGGGACATCATGGCGCCATGACCCCGAAGGCCGACGCCGTGGCGATGACTGCCGTCGACGCCGCTCGCGACGCGTTGCTGCTCGAGGTCGACGCACGGGACGTCGGCGACCACCTCGCCGCCGAGGCCGAGGGTGACCGCGTCGTCACCCATCTGTTCGACTGCCGCAAGCCCGGATACATCGGCTGGCGCTGGTCTGTGACCGTGGCGCGGGCCTCCCGGCAGAAGACGGTCACGGTCGACGAGATCGTGCTGATCCCGGGTGCGGAAGCAATCGTGGCGCCCACCTGGGTGCCCTACCGCGAGCGGATCAAGCCCGGGGACCTTTCGCCGGGCGACCTGCTTCCGGTGGCGGACGAGGACCCGCGACTGGTGCCGACGTACTCCTTCGGCGACGACGCACTGGACAGCGACGCCCGTGCGCAGATCCGCACCGTCGCCAAGGACCTCGGCATCGGGCGCATCCGGACGCTCTCGCCCGAGGGCCAGGAGCTCGCCGCCCAACGGTGGTACGACGGAGACGGGGGGCCGGAGGCGCCGCTGGCGCAGTCCGCGCCCGAGCCGTGCTCGACCTGCGGGTTCCTG
>CAVYGG010000004.1:0-259115 GCA_963768045.1 uncultured Actinomycetota bacterium
CGAACCCGTTGCCGAGGATCTCGCGCCAGGTGATCGGGTGCCCGGCGATCGTCACCTGCGCGTCGTAGAGCCACTGGAGGAAGTTCATCGCGCGACCGCCTCACGCAGCTCGAGCTGGCGGGCGACGTACTTGCCGATCACGTCGACCTCGAGGTTCACCGCGTCGCCGGGCGCGCGGAAGCCGAGCGTCGTACGCCGGAGGGTCTCGGGGATCAGGCTGACCGTGAACGACTCGTCACCGGCCTCGACGACGGTCAGGCTGACACCATCGACGGTGACCGAGCCCTTGTCGACGATGTACGGCGCGAGCGTGCCGGGCATGGAGATCGTCACGACGTCCCAGTGCTCCCCGGGCTGCCGGCGTACGACGGACCCGACGGCGTCGACGTGGCCCTGGACGAGGTGTCCACCGAGGCGGGCGCCGACGGTGGCGGCGCGCTCGAGGTTGACCTGGTCGCCCGGTGCGAGCGAGCCGAGGCCGGTCTTCGCCAGGGTCTCGGCCATGACGTCGGCCGTCCACGTCGCGTCCGTGCGCTCGGTCACGGTCAGGCAGCAGCCGTTGACAGAGATCGAGTCACCCAGTCGGCTGTCCTCGAGCACGGTGGTGGCGCGGACGGTCAGCCGGACGGCGTCCGACTGCCTCTCGACGGCCTCCACGGTGCCGAGCTCCTCGACGATCCCGGTGAACACGGCTAGCTCCTCTCCGCCGCGGCACGGCTCATGGTGATGCGTACGTTCACGTCGTCCCCGTCGTTCAGCGGCTCCAGCACGGCCACGTCGGTGACCGGGAGGTGGAGCGCGTCGGTGATGCTGTTGATTCCCAGGTCGCCGACCGCAGTTCGTCCGGCACCGAGCAGCATCGGCGCGACGTAGGCGACGACCTCGTCGACCAGGTTCGCCGCGAGGAACGCCGCGGCGAGGGTCGGGCCGCCCTCCAGAAACACGTGTTGGCGGTCGCGCGCGAACAGGTCTTTCAGCGCCGACTCGGGGTCGCGGGTGCGCAGGTGGACGGTCTCCGCGGCGTCGTCGAACACCCGCCGCCCCGGGTCGAGCTCGCGCTCCCCCATCACCGCACGCAGCGGCTGTCGCGGGGTGGGTACGCCGGCGGCGTCGCGGACGGTCAGGTGGGGATCGTCGACGGCGACCGTGTTCGTGCCTACGAGCATCGTGTCGCACAGCGCGCGAAGCCGATGAGTGTCGAGCCGGGCGGCCAGGCTGGAGACCCAGCGGCTGGTACCGTCGACCGCCGCACTGCGACCGTCGAGCGTGGTCGCGAACTTCCAGGTCACGAACGGCCGGCCGTGCTCCACGGCAAAGGTCCAGACCCGGTTCAACTGTCGCGCCTCGTCGGCGAGAAGACCTGTCTCGACCTCCACGCCGGCGGCGCGCAACGTCTCGGCGCCGCCGACCGCCACCGGGTTGGTGTCGCGCTGGGCGACGACCACTCGACGTACGCCGGCGTCGATCAGCGCCTGGGCGCACGGGCCGGTACGTCCGGTGTGGTTGCACGGCTCGAGGGTGACCACCGCGGTAGCGCCATGGGCGGCGGCCCCGGCACGGGTGAGCGCGTCGACTTCGGCATGCGCGCTGCCGGCGCCGCGGTGGAATCCTTCGGCGACCGTCCGCCCCCCAGGGTCGAGGAGCACGCAGCCGACGCGCGGGTTGGGTCCCAGCGGTACGCCGGGGCTCGCGGCCAGCGCGAGAGCGCGTCGCATCGCCCGACGCTCAGTGGCACAGCGCTGGTTCTCGCTGACGGTCCCGCTCACACCCATGGCCTCTCGGGTCCTGGTCGCGGACTCCGGGGCAACGGCGCGTCGGTGGGGCTCGACACTCTGCTTGACACTGTGTCGGCCGCCGAGCACGGCTGCGTGCGCTTCCCATCCGGACTTTGACCGTCGGTCCAGGATCTCCACCTGGTCAACCGGCTACTGGCTGTAGCCGGGTCGCGGACTTCTGAGCAATGCGAAGAAGCATCTTCGCTCAGTCACCGCCGGTGCGGACTTCCACCGCCCCCAGAGCACGCGAGCACTTGGCTCTTGCTGATGTCAGCCTACAGCCACCCTCGCCACCAGCGCTCGACCGACCATCCGACGAGCAGAAGGGCTGGAAGCCTGTCGGACGAGGTCGCCGTGTGACTGCAGCTCGAGCTCACAGGTGGGCGTGGACGCGTTGGCGCCCGTAGTGCTGCAGGAACAGGGCTTCGGCGAGGGCCATCGACGCGATCTCCTGGGGTCCACACTCTCGTTGGGTGCGTGGATCAGGCACTGCGGTTCCTCGACCCCCATGAGGATCATCTCCGCGTCCGGGTAGGTGTCGGCGAAGACGTTGCACAGCGGGATCGACCCGCCCTGACCGAGTGAGGCCATCGGCCTTCCGAAGGCCTCACGCATCGCGTCGTTGATCGCCTGGTAGCCCGGGCCGTCGGTGGCGGCGCGGAACGGCGCGCCCACCGCCTCGGTGTCCACCGTCACCTGGACACCCCACGGCGCGGCCGCGCGGAGCTGCTCGACCAGGGCGTCGCGCGCCTCCTCCGGGGCCATCCCCGGCGGGATGCGGAGGTTGAGCCGCGCCGCTGCGCTCGGTGTGATCGACGAGGCAGAGCCGACGACCGGGGCACAGTCGATGCCGAGGATGGTGACCGCCGGACGCGCCCAGAGCATGTCCGAGACGGATCCGCCACCCACCAGGGACGCCCCGTCGACGACCCCCGCATCCTTGCGGAACTGCTCGGGCGGATACCGCTCACCCGACCACGTCTGGGTGTTGTCGAGGCCGCTGATCGTGGTGTTGCCCTCGCTATCGCGAAGTGTGGCCAGCATCGCGACCAGAGCCGCGAGGGCATCGGGTGCAGCGCCGCCGAACATGCCGGAGTGGAGCTCACCGGCGAGCGCCTCGACCGTGACGACGACGTTGACCATGCCCCGCAGGCTGACGGTCGCGGCCGGGACCCCCACCGCGGCGTTCCCGGTGTCGCACACCAGGATCATGTCGGCGCGCAGCAGGTCGGCATGGTCGACAACGAAGGCCTCGAGTCCGCCGGTGCCCTGCTCCTCCGATCCCTCCACGACCAGCTTCAGGTTGACGGCCACGTCCTCGCCGAGGGCGCGCAGGGCCACCAGGTGCATGACGATGTTGCCCTTGCAATCCGCGGCTCCGCGTCCGTACCAACGCCCGTCGACCTCCGTCAGCTCGAACGGCGGTGTGTCCCAGGCGTCGTCGTCGAGCGGCGGCTGGACGTCGTAGTGGGCGTAGAGCAGGACGGTCAGAGCCTCGGGATCCGTCCCTGCGCGGGAGCCGATCACGGCCTGACTGCCGTCGACGGTCTTCTCCAGGTGTGCGTCTGTGAAACCGACCTCCGCGAACCTGTCGAGCACCCACTGGGCGGCGCGCTCGCACTCCTCCGGCGGGAACTGGCGGGGATCCGCCACGGACTTCAGGGCGACGAGCTCGGTCAGCTCCTCACGCGCCCGAGGCATCAGCTCGTCGATGCGCGTACGTAGGTCCATGGTCCGTTACTCCGCCACGTCGCCGGACTTCAGCTTGTCCACGAACGACTGCATGCTCGGCAGCTCGTCCGGGCAGTAGATCTTGAGGACGAGCAGCTGTCCGGCGAGGTACCGCCTGTCGAAGATCACCGGCCGGTTGCCCGGCCCGGTGGCACCGTTGGTGAGCATCGAGTTGAGCGTGGCGCGCTTCAGCGCGTCGTTCGGGTCGTCGCACGTTGCTCCGCCGTCGCTCCCGAGGACGCGGACGACCTCATCGTGCGGGGGCGGCGGGACACCCACGGTTTCGAGTGCTGCGATGAACTGGTCGGCCTTGGCATTGGCGTCCGCGGTCTCCTTCGCGGAGCTGAACAGGAACAGCCCCAGGATCACCAGGGCAAGGGCGATGAGTCCGACGACGACGTAGATCATGGTCCGCTCGCGTGGGGTCTGGGTCTCCTCCGGAGTGCTCATGACGCGGCCACCTCCTCGGCGTCGGGCTGCTTCCAGGAAGGCTTGCGAAGGCGGTAGAAGATGAACGGCACGAGCAAGCCGAGGCCGAGGGCGCCGCCGCCGACGATCGCGAAGTACACAGCGGGGTTGCCGGAGGCGAACTGCGACGGCGGGATGAATCCGACCAGAAGGGCTGCCAGCGAGGCCGCGAAGCCGACACCGCACAGGCCGACGAGCATCGGTGCGCGATAGCCGCGCGGATGCTCGGGATCCTTACGTCGCAGCTGGATGGCAGCCACGAACATCAGCAGGTACATGATCAGGTAGACCTGGGTCGTGATCACCGAGAAGATCCAGTAGGCACTGGACACATCCGGGATCAGCGCATACGCCAGGCCGATCAACGTGGTCACGAGGCCCTGCACGACCAGGATGTTCTGCTGCACGCCGTTCTTGTTGAGGCGCTGCAGGTACGGCGGGAGGTATCCCTCCTGGCGCGAGATCAGCAGCAGGCCCTTGGACGGCCCCGCCAGCCAGGTCAGCATGCCGCCCAGTGAGGCCGTCACCAGCATGATGCCCACGATCGGGGTCAGCCACTGGGTGCCGAAGTTCGCAAAAACGGCGTCGAACGCCTGCATCACACCAGCGGTCAGGGACAGTTCCTTGGCGGGCACCACCCAGCTGATCGCCAGCGCGGGAAGGATGAAGATCGCCAGGACCAGGCCCATGGCGAGGAACATCGATCGGGGGAACTCCTTGCCCGGGCTCTTCAACGACGACACGTGCACGGCGTTCATCTCCATGCCGGAGTACGACAGGAAGTTGTTGACGATCAGCACAAGGCTGGACAGCCCCGCCCAGGCCGGCAGCAGATGGCTGGAGTCCATCGGTGCAGCCGACTCGTTGCCCTGCCCGAGGAAGACCATGCCGAGCACCACCAGCACCGTCCCCGGGATCAAGGTTCCGATGATCAGGCCGGCACTGGCCAGGCCCGCTACACCGTTCGTGCCTCGTGAAGAGACCCACACCCCGGACCAGTACACGACGATGATGACCGCCGCGGTCCACACGCCGCTACTGGCCAGGGCCGGGTTGAACACGTAGGCAAGCGTGCTCGCGACGAACCCGAGGAGGCTCGGGTAGTAGAAGATCGTCATCGCGAACTGGCACCACACGGCCAAGAAACCCATCGGCTTGGAGATGCCCTCCGAGACCCATCGGTAGATGCCACCCTCCCAGCCCGACGCCAGCTCCGCGGAGACCAACGAGGTCGGCAGCAAGAACACGATCGCGGGGAGCAGGTACAAGAACACGCATGCCAAGCCGTACACGGCCATCGTCGGCGCCGCCCGCAGACTTGCCACCGAGCTGGTGGTCATCATGGCCAGTGCCACCCACGAGATGTACTGCCTGGTGCTCGCGCGGGCGCGGGCTCTAGGTACTGCCGCGGAACCCTCAGCCGGAACGTCGGCGGCACTCACGAAAATCCCCGATACGACGAGCAGATGAGCATCTCCGCCTCCAGAATTCAATCTCGAGAATCCAGTTAGGGCCGCACGCGGAGGTGAGCCTAGGAATGGCCGCGCCCGTGGACCTCACCCGCGACGGGTGATCTTGGAGGTCCGCTTGAGTCCGCTCCGGCACCGGGCCTCGCGCGTTGCCTACTCGACGATGCGGAGGTCGCGCTCGGTGTTGTTGAGCCGCAGAGCGCCGGACTCGGTGACGGTGACGATGTCCTCGATCCGGACCCCGAACTCCCCGGTGAGATAGATGCCCGGCTCGACGGAGAAGCACATCCCGGGGACCAGTGGCTGCTCCTCGCCCTCGATCATGTACGGCGGTTCGTGCGTCGTTGTGCCGATGCCGTGCCCGGTGCGGTGGATGAACCGCTCGCCGTACCCCGCGTCCGTGATCACCGTGCGAGCCGCGCGGTCGATCTCCTGGCAGGCCACACCCGGCCGGACCGCGTCGACCCCGGCCTGCTGCGCTTGTCGCACGACCTCGTGCACCTCGCGAGCCAGAGCGGACGGCTCACCGACACAGACGGTGCGACTGGTGTCCGAGCCGTAGCCGTACATCAGGCCGCCGAAGTCGAGAACGACCGCGTCGCCCACCTCGATGGTCCGATCGCCGGCCTCGTGATGCGGGTTGGCGCCGTTCGGTCCCGAGCCGACGACCGTGAAGTCCACCTGCTCGTGCCCGAACTCGCGCAGCAACCTGGCCAGGTCTGCCGCGACGTCGGTCTCCTTCCGGCCGGCGAACCGCACTCCGAGGATCTGCCCGTACGTCGCGTCCGCGGCGGCGCCCGCCGCCTGGAGCCGGGCCAGCTCGTTCGCGTCCTTGACCGCCCGGAGCATGGGCAGGCACTGCGTCAGCGAGCGGTACGACGATCCGGGCACCGCCTCTTGCAGCCCGAGCAGATGCATGGCCCATGCCGAGTCCGAGATCGCCATGGTTGCGCCCTCGTCCAGGTAGGTGCCGGCCTCGGCGAACGGGTCCTCACCGTCCGCCCAGTCCACGATCGAGAGACTGGGAGCCCCGACCGCCGCCTCGACGTCCGGCCGCTCCAGGGTCGGTACCAGCAGAGTCGGCTCCTGATCGTCGCGGAGGACCAGCAAGGTCAGCCGTTCGGTGATCGCCGTGGGCTGGTAGCCGGTGAGCCAGACCAGCTCGGGTCCAGGGGTGATCAGGATCCCCTGCAGTCCTGAGCGAGTGGCATCGGTGACGACTCGGCGCATTCGCGCTGCGTAGTCCTCGTTCGTGAACGGTGCCGGTGGCGTCCACTGGGTCGTGGTCATCGCGTCCTCCTCGGGCTCGTCCCAGGCTGGTCAGCGAGCATGGTGCAGACATCACCCGCACCGGGTGAGCGGGGCCCGGCTCAGGCACCCGTGGGGACGCTTCGTCCGGCCGTGGCCGAGGTCGGCAGCGTGTGGGTGTGAGCTGCGGCCGCCGCCGCGGCGTCGTTCAACGTGCCCCTCGCCGCGCGGTGCCTGCCCATCACGATGGCCATCAAGACCCCCAGGAAGCTGAAGATCGCCATCATCCAGGCGGCCGCGGCCAGGCCGGACGCCAGCGCGTCACCCGGCGACGCCCCAGCGGCGGTCCGGTCGTCGATCCTGGTGCCGTAGATGGTGGCGGCCAGGGCGGTCGCGACCGCGGCGCCGACGTACCGTGCCATGTTGGAGACACCGGAGGCCCCGCCGACCTGGTTCTCCGGCACCGAGGCGGTTGCAGCCGACGACGACGGACCGTTGGACAGGCCCATCCCGACGGCGATGGCGATGAGGGGCAGCAGGAACGCCGTGTACTTCCACGAGTCGTTCACGAAACCCACGACCACGAACCCGGCGGTCGTCAGCGCGAACCCGATCCCGATCGTCTCCCGGCCCCCGAACCTCGCGGCCAGACGCGGGACCAACGGCGCCACCAGGACAAGCCCGACCGTCGCCGGCAACGTCGCCAGCCCCGCCTGGAGCGGACTGAAGTCCAGCACCGCTGGGTTCTGGAAGTACAGGCTCAGCAGATACATCAGCCCGTTGATGGTGCCGGCGCCGATGAGGATCGCGACCGTTGAACCGACCAGGACTCGGTTGCGGAGCAGTGCCAGGTCCAGCAGCGGTACGGCGACGCGCTTCTCGACTGCGATGAACCCGAACCCGGCCGCGACCGAGATCGCGAAGCACCCCAGAGTGGCCACGGACAACCATCCCCAGTCGCCGCTCTTGGAGACCCCGAGGATGAGGGGCGTCAGGGTGAGGGCGATGAGCACCGTGCCCGCGAGGTCGATCGAACGCGGTCTGTCCGGGTCACTCGACTCGGTCACGGTCGCCGCGGTCATCACCATGCAGGCGACCGCCACACCGGCGTCGATCCAGAACAGACCTTGCCACCCGGTGATGTCGACGAGCACGCCACCCAGCAGCGGGCCGGCGGCGGCACCTACCGCCGCGGCTGCTCCCCACAGCGACACCGCGCGCAGCTGGGCCTGACCCTCGTTCGCGACGGAGAGGAGGCTCAGACCGCAGGCCAGGATGGTCGCCCCCGCCGCGCCCTGGATGACCCGTCCGGCGATCACCATGCCACCGGAGCCGGCGAGTGCGATCAGCACGCACGACGCCACGAACAGGAGAAGACCCAGCTGGAAGACCCGCTTGCGGCCGAACACGTCACCCAGGGAACCGGACGTCACGATCACCGCGGCGCCCACCAGCGAGTAGCCGGTCACAGCCCACTGCAGTGTGTCGACCGAGGTCCCGGTGTCCTCGGAGATGGCGGGCAGCAGGATGCTGACGGCCGAGGTGTTCGCGTTCACCACCAGCGTCGAGATGCAGGTGACCACCAGCACACCACTCGCACGGGCACCCGCCTGCGCCACGTCACTCATCCGGCTTCCTCCCGCTCCCGCCTCGAACCGGCACCGCCCGACCGACGGTAGGGCGACGGAATCCGCAGGTCCTCACCCGCTACGGGCGATGCCGCACCGGCTCGAAGAAGACGATCATGTCGCGCACGCCCCGCCGCGCGAGCCGAGCCGGCGACGTTGGGGGCCAGCTGGGCGGCGCATGATCAGACTCCGGATGCCCTCGTAGGACACGGCTATGGCTCAACGAAGCGAGGTCCACCAGACCCTCGACCTGGCGCTGCGGATCGGAGAGGTCCTGCTGTCGTCCGGTGCCGGGGCGGCTGATGTCACGGCGACCATGCTGGCCGTCACCGAAGCCTGCGGCGTGCGCCAGGTGTCGGCGGACGTGACATTCGTGGATCTGTCACTCCGCCATCGGCCGAGTAGCGACGAGCCCGACGCCATCCAGATGCGCAGGGTGACCCGGCGCCTGGTCGACTACGCGGATCTGGTCGGGGTCAACCGGACAGTGGACGACCTCGTGGCCGGCGACATCACCAGAGACGAGGCGCGGGACCAGGTCGCCCGGATCCTGTCCACCGGACATTCCAGGCATCGCTGGGCGGTGACTCTCGGCTGGGGTCTGATGGGGACCGGCGTGGCACTCACCCTGGGCGGGGATGCGGTCGTGTGCCTGCTCGCGTTCATCGCCGCGTGTGCGATCGACGGGACGCAGCTGCTCCTGCCCCAGCACCGCATCCCGACGTTCTACCAGCAGGCGGCAGGGGGGTTCGTCGCGACGCTGATCGCGGTCACAGCCTCAGCCACACGGCTCGACGTGAACCCGTCCCGCGTGGTCACGGTCGGGATCGTGATGCTGCTCGCCGGGGTCGGCATCATGGGTGCGACCCAGGACGCCCTCACCGGCTTTCCGGTCACGGCGAGTGCTCGGTTGATCGACGCCTTGTTGAACACCGCGGGCATCATCGCTGGGGTCGCCGCGGGTCTCACCACGGGAGATCTGTTCGGCGTGGGCCTGATCTCGCTCAAGCCCGGGGCGGTAGGTCTCGCAGAATCGGGGGTCACGGTGCTGGGCGCGGCGCTCGCCGCCGCAGGCTTTGCGTTCGCGTCCTACGCACCCGTGCGTGCACTGGTGGCGGTCGCACCGGTTGCGGCGCTCGGAGAGGCGGTCCTGCTGGCCGTCGACAAATCTGACGTCGGCCGGACCTGGGGCTCTGCCGTCGCAGCCGTCACCATCGGCGCCGTCTGCCACCTCGTCGCCAGCCGGTTCCGGGTCCCACCTCTGGTCGTCGTGGTCCCCGCGATCGTGCCACTCCTTCCGGGACTCGACATCTACCGCGGGCTCGCGCTCATGGCCGAGGGCAAGGACGGCGTGCTCCAGCTCGCCTCCGCGCTCGCGACCGCGCTCGCGCTCGCGGCCGGTGTGATCCTCGGTCAGTACCTCTCGCGGCCGCTCAAGCGGGAGGCCCTCCGACTGGAGATCCGCCTCTCAGGCCCACGTCTGGTCGGACCGTTCCGGCGGACCAGGGCCGAAGACTCGTAGGCCGAACGGTCTCGCACGCCAGTCCGTCAGCGTTCGCTCGCCGCAGCCTTCTCGCGGAGGGCACGGATCATCGCCTCCGGGTCGTCGGCGTCGAAGACCGCCGACCCGGCCACGAACACGTCGGCACCTGCCTCAGCGCAGCGCTCGATGGTCTCGAGGCTCACGCCACCGTCGACCTGGAGCCAGGTCTCGAGGCCGTGCTTGTCCATCAGCTCGCGGGCGCGCCGGATCTTGGGCAGACACAGGTCGAGGAACTTCTGGCCGCCGAAGCCGGGCTCGACGGTCATGATCAGCACCATGTCGAGCTCGGCGAGCAGGTCCTCGTAGGGGTCGATCGGCGTCGCCGGCTTCAGCGCCATGCTCGCGCGCGCACCCTGCCGGCGGATCTCGCGCGCCAGGCGGACCGGCGCCGCGGCCGCCTCGACGTGGAAGGTCACGCTGCCGGCGCCGGCCTCGACGTACGCCGCGGCGTTGCGGTCGGCGTCGGTGATCATCAGATGCGCGTCGATCGGACGGGCGCCCTTGCTCAGAGCCTCGATCATGGCCGGCCCGAAGGTGAGGTTCGGGACGAAGTGGTTGTCCATCACGTCCACGTGGATCCAGTCGGAGCTCGGGATCCGGGCCAGCTCGGCACCGAGGTCGGCGAAGTCGGCGGTCAGGATGCTCGGCGTGATCTGGATGCCCACGCGGCGATCCTAGGGGCCGGTCAGCTTCTCGAGCCGCGCCCGGAGGGCCGCGGCCCGGTGCGCGTTGCCGTGCAGGGCCACGTACGTCTCGCCGTACGTCGCAAGCAACGCGTCGTCGAGCCGGCGTACGGCGCCGGGCGGGTAGCGGTAGTCCATCCGCTCCCGGATCGAGGCCTCGTCCGTGGCCCGGAGCACGTCGCCGAGCTCGTCGAGCGAGGTGATGCCCAGCTCGAGCAGCAGTCCGGACACCCACGCGTAGTGGTCACTGCGGGACCACCCCGCGTCGGCGTACTGGCCGGCCAGGAACGCCGCGAGCTCGCGCGCGTCCAGACGCGGGTCGTCGTCGGGCGTGACCGCCGGGAGGTGGTCGGCGTGCGCCACCGGCCCCCGCAGCCGGTCACGGATCGTGGCGAACTCGTGGTCGGCCAGCTCCAGGAGTCCGGCCGCCAGGGTGAAGCGGCGGTCGAAGTCGTGTGCGTGCTCGTCGGGCACCGTGCCCTTGTACCGGATGTCGTGCTCGAACTCGGCCCACGCGTGCTGCAGCACCGTACGGATCTGGACCTGGACGTTGCGGCCGGGCAGGTGCGCGTACGCCGCCTGTCCCTCTCGCGCGGCGTCCAGCGTGATCTGCAGGTGACGACTCGCGTAGCCGAACCGGCCCTCGCTCGCCGTCTCCCGCCCGAGGTCACGGTCGTCGGCGACCACCACCTGGTCCGCCAGGAGCTCGGCAACCGCGGCGACGTCGTCGCGGACGTAGGTGATGACCCGGACCCCGAGCTGGTCGCCGATCTCGCGGAGTGGATCGGCGTAGAGCCGCACCCCGTCGACTGACCGCGTGGCCTTCTCGGCGAAGGACGCGACGCTCTTGGTGCGCCCCGAGACACTCAGGTAGTTGATGCCCGCCTCGTCGAGCACGCTGACGACGAGCTGTACCGCCTCGGCTCCGGCCAGCACCAGATCGTGGTGGGCCGCGGCGTACGCCCGGATCGCCGCCCTGGCGGGGTCGGTGGCATCGACCAGCTCGACGCCGGCCACGGGATCACGCGGCTCAGACATCGGTCTCCGGCACGCCGTTCATCCGTCCTCCTCCGGGTCATCACCGTCACCTCGACCGGTTGTCGAGGTGAGGCCGTTGGCCTCGTCGCGGTCGGCCCACTCGCGCAGCGGCCGGATGTCGAACACATGGTCGTCGATGTCCTCGTGCAGGTCGCCGATGGTGGCGAAGCGCTCGGGGACGGTGAAGATCGTGAAGTCGTGCGGGTCCAGGGCGTCGATCTCGTCCCAGCGCACCGGCGTCGAGACACGGGCGTCGGGAAAACCCCGCACGGAGTACGCCGCGGCGATGGTGTGGTCGCGGGCGTTCTGGTTGTAGTCGACGAACAGGTGGTGGGGGTCGCGGTCCTTGCGCCACCACAGCGTCGTCACGTCGTCGGGCATCCGCCGCTCGACCTCGCGGGCGAAGGCGAGCGCCGCACGGCGTACCTCCTTGTGGCCGTGGTCGGGCTTGATGCGTACGTAGACGTGGAGCCCCTTGCCGCCGCTGGTCTTCGGATAGCCGACCGCACCGAGCTCCTCGAGGATCTCGTGGACCACCCCCGCGACCCGCTGCACCTGCGAGAACTCGCTCAGCGGACCGGGGTCGAGATCGATCCGCCACTCGTCGGGCTTCTCGGGGTCCTCGCGGCGGCTGTTCCAGGGGTGGAACTCGACGGTGGACATCTGCACCGCCCAGATCACGGCGCCGAGCTCGGTCACGCACAGCTCGTCGGCGGTGCGGTTCCAGCGCGGGAAGTGCAGGCGGACCGTCTCGACCCAGTCCGGAGCCCCCGACGGGAGCCGCTTCTGATGGACCTTCTCCCCCGACAGCCCGGTCGGGAACCGGTGGAGCATCGTCGGCCGCTCGTACAGCGCGTTGACGATGCCGGGACCGACCGCGAGGTAGTAGTTCACCAGGTCGTGCTTGGTCGCACCGCTGTCTCCTGGGCGGCGCGGAGGGAAGTAGACGCGGTCGGGGTTGGTCACCTTGACCACCCGGTTGTCGACCTCGATCTCCACGAACGGCGACGCCATGCGGTCACCGTATCCGCGGGCGGTGCGAGCGCGGCTCACGCCTTTCGGAGCAGGGCCACGAACATGGCATCCGTACGGTGGCGGTGGGGCCAGAGCTGAGCTGTGCCGGCGAGGGGTCCGGCGCAGTCCGGGACCTCGGCCCGAAGGCCTGCCTGCGCGGTGAGCAGGGATCGTGTGTTGCCGAGCGTGGTGTCGTCGCGCCCGACGAGAACCGAGCCGAGCACGTCGCGGGTCTCCGCCAGAACCGGCGAGCATGTCGCGTAGAGCGCGATGCCCCCCGGACGCACGAGGTCGAGCGCTCGGTTGAGCAGCGCGCGCTGGAGCGGGACCAGGTCGCGGAGGTCCTCCGGGCGACGCCGCCAGCGAGCCTCCGGACGGCGCCGGAGGGCACCGAGTCCTGTGCACGGCGCGTCGACGAGTACCCGGTCGAACGACCCGGCCGGCCACGGTGGCTCGGTCCCGTCCTCGACGGTCACCGCCTCGACCCCGTCCGCGCCGGCGAGCGTACGGCGTACCAGATCGGCGCGGTGGGGTTGGAGCTCGTTCGCGACGAGCCGGGCTCCCCGTGAAGCGGCGAGGGCGGCGAGCAGCGCGGCCTTCCCGCCGGGGCCGGCGCAGAGGTCGAGCCAGCGCTCGTCGGTCCCGTCGAGGGGTGCCGCCGCCAGGACGTGGGCGACCAGCTGCGAGCCTTCGTCCTGCACCCCGGCCCGACCCTCCGCGACCGCTGCCACGTCGCCCGGGCTCCCACCCGAGGACACGACGCCGTACGGCGAGAAGGATGTCGGCTTTCCCGGCAGCTCGGCGACGGTCGAGCGGCCCGGGCGGGCGACCAACGTGACCGCCGGCGCGTCGTTGTCGGCGGCGAGCAGGGCCTCGATCTCGTCTTCGCCGACGGCCTCGGTCAGCGCGTCGACGACCCAGGCCGGATGGGAGAACCGGGTCGACCGGTCGGCGTCGATCCGGGTGAGCCACGTCTCGAGGTCGTGCTCCGACACCCGGCGCAGCACGGCGTTGGCAAAGCCGGACGGGCCCGGCCCGACCTCGGAGCGGACCAGGTCGACGCTGGTGCTGATCGCCGCATGCGGTGCGACCCGCATCCCCAGCAACTGGTGACATCCGAGCCGCAGGACGTCGAGGACCTTGGCCGGGGTGCTCCCGAGTGGCCGGTCGGTGCAGCCGGCGAGGATCGCGTCGTACGTGCCCTGTCGCCGGATCGTGCCCGACGCCAGCTCGGTCGCGAACGCCGCATCCCGGCCGGTCAGTCGGTACTTCCCGAGCTGGTGCGGCAGGACCAGGTTGGTGTAGGCGTCCTTGACCCGGACCGCCTTCAGCACCTCGAACGCCGCCCGACGGGCCGGGTCTGGGCCGCTCACAGATCCCCGGCCAGGAACTTCTTCGCCAGCGTCCTGGGCGCGACAGCCAGCCAGGCGTCGGTCAGCACCTCGCGCAGCTCGTCGACCTCGATCTCGCCGATCCGGCTCTGCTGGAGCAGGACCGCGTTGTAGTTGCGGAAGTGGTCGATCGTGAAGAACGGCCCGTCGGCCTCGACCAACGCGGCCTTGTCCTCGGCGTTCGCGGTGCGAATGACCAGCAGGTCCTGGTACTCCTCCCGCGTCGCCGGGTCGATCGCGTCGTGTCGAGGGGCGCGGGCGAGCACGAAGCCGCGCGGCTTGGGGTTCTGCTTGACCAGGTATGTCGGTCGGTCACCCCACGACGTCCCGAGCTCGACCTCCGGCAACCCGCTGCAGATCGTGTGGACGTCGGCCACGCGTGCCTCCCGGCTCACGTCAGCACCTCCCCGCCGCTCAACCGCAGACCCCGCCCCCAGTCTGCCGCCGGCATCGGCCGCTTGCCCGCGGCCTGCACGTCGCCCAGCCGGAGAGCCGACGTGCCCGTGCCGACCACGACCGTCTTCTTCCCCGCGACGACCTCGCCCGGCGGGACCTGACCGTCGGCGGGAGCCAGCGGACCCAGCTTGAGCCGCTCGCCGGCGTAGGTCGTCCACGCGCCGGGCTCTGGTGTGCAGGCCCGCACCTGCCGGTCGATCGCCGCGGCCGGCTGCGTCCAGTCGACCCGGGCGTCGTCGACGGTGATCTTCGGTGCCAGGGAGACGTCCTCCACGGGCTGGGGCCGCTCGTCGAGAGAGCCGTCCGCGATGCCGTCGAGGGTGGCGACGAGGAGTCCAGCACCGCCCTCGGCCAGGCGCGCGAGCAGGTCACCGGCGGTGTCCCACGGCCGGATCGTCTCGGTCATCACGCCGAACGTCGGACCGGCGTCGAGCTCCCGGACGATCCGGAACGTGGTCGCTCCCGTCACATCGTCACCGGCCCAGATGGCACGCTGGACCGGAGCGGCTCCACGCCAGGCGGGCAGCAGCGAGAAGTGCAGGTTGACCCAGCCATGAAGCGGGATGTCGAGGGCCGACTCCGGCAGCAGCGCGCCGTACGCGACGACCGGGCAGGCGTCGGGAGCCAACCCCCTCAGCTCGTCCTGGAAGACGGGGTCACGGGGATGCTCGGGTTTGAGTACCGGCACTCCGAGCTCCCCGGCCGCCTGGGCGACGGGCGACGGGGCCAGCCTTAGCCCCCTCCCCGCCGCCGCGTCGGGCCGGGTGACCACCGCGACCAGCTCGTGCGCGGAGTCGGCGATCGCGCGCAGCGAGGGCAAGGCGACGCCCGGCGTACCCGCGAAGACGAGTCGCATCAGAGTCCCAGACCCCCGGTCGGGTGCGGCGAGACCTTGATCGTCGGCTCACCGGCGAGGCCGAACCACTCCGACTCGCGGATCTCCTTCATCGCCAGCTTGCGCAGCTCCGGCGTGAGCCGGTCGATGAAGATGATGCCGTCGAGGTGGTCGGTCTCGTGCTGGATCGCCCGTGCGAGCAGCTCGCTGCCCTCGATGGTGACCGGCTCACCGTGGACGTCGAAGCCCTTCGCCACGACGGACAGTGCGCGTCGACAGTCGATGGCCAGGCCGGGGATCGACAGGCACCCCTCGTCGCCGTCCTGGGTCTCCTCCGACAGGTCGAGCACCGGGTTCACCAGGTGGCCGACCTCGCCGTCGACGTTCCAGGTGAACACCCGCAGGCCTACCCCGAGCTGCGGTGCCGCGAGGCCGGCGCCCGGTGCGTCGAGCATCGTGTCCGTGAGGTCCTGGACGAGCCGGTGCAGCTCCTTGTCGAAGTCGACGACCTCGATCGCCCTGGTGCGCAGGATCGGGTCGCCGAACAGGCGGATCGGCTGGATGGCCACGCGAGGAGTCTAGGAGCGGCTCAGTCAGGTTTGGCGTATGCCCGGGAGGACCTCATGTGATGGACAGCGGGTCGACCTGGATGCGCACCGGGTCGAGCTTGCGTGCGGAGCGCACGCGCTGCACCTCGCCCAGGGCATGGGAAAGCGCTGCCGCGTGCGCGCGCGGCACCCGGACCACCAGGCGCGACGCGCCATCGTCCACCTCGACCGGTCCGAGGACCTCGGTGCCGGGCGGTCGGTCGAGCAGGGTGAGCGCGTCGTCGACGGCTCCGGGCTCGCCGGTGATCGTCGCGAGCCTGCTGGCGGGTGGTAGGTGCGCCTCGGAGCGCGCGCTCGCCTCCCGGTCGGCGAATCCGGCGGGGTCCCACCGCACCAGAGCCTGGAGCGCGGGGTGGGCCGGGTCGCCGACCGCGAGCACCTGGCCACCCGGTGCGACGAGCCCGGCGGCGCCCAGCCACCGGCGAAGCGCCTCCTCGTCGGTGCGGAGGTCGGGGCGGGCCAGGGAAAGCCAGGTGTCGAGCAGGACGACGGTGGCGTAACCGCCGGCCGCGACGGGCTCGGCACCCGGCGTCGCCACCACGATCGCGGGCCGGTCCGGGACGGACGCCACGACGTGGTCGCCACCCGAGGCCACGACCGGCGTGGAAGGAAACGCCCGACCCAGCTCCTCGGCGGTACGCCGCTCGCCCACCACCGGTGCCCGGAGCCCGCGGTGGCCGCACTCGGCACAGGACCAGGCATCCACGACGGTCCCGCACCACCGGCACGCCGGTGGGACGGCCGGCCCGGAGACGGCCAAGGGCCCGGTGCAGACCGCACAGCGGGCAGGAGTGCGGCACCGCTCACAGGCCAGCGAAGGGGCATATCCGCGCCGCGGCGTCTGCACCAGGACCGGGCCACGCGCCAGACCCGCCGTCACTGCGTCGTGAACCTGCGTCGGCATCCGTGTCGCGCGGGTGAGGGGGTTGCGCTCGAGCTCGAGATCGGTGGCTCCCGCGATGGACACCCTCACCGAGTCCCGGAGCGCGTCGCGCGGAGCCGCGATCTCCCGCGCCCACCCACGGGCCAACAGCTGCTCTGCCTCGACGCTCCGCGCGAAGCCGCCTACCAGCGCGGCGACGTCCTGTAGCTGGGCGCGGGTGAGCAGGACCTCGCGCGCATGGGAGTACGGCGCGCGGGGCTCGGCGTGCAGGTCGTCGCCGTCGTCCCAGATCGACACCAGGCCGAGGTCGTGCACCGGCGCGAAGGCTGCCGCGCGCGTTCCGACGACGATCCGCCGGGTGCCCCGGGACACCGCCAGGAACTCTCGGTAGCGGCGAGCGGGACCTGCCCCGGCGGTCAGCACCACGTGGTGACCGGGCCCGAGCAGCTCGGTCAGGGCAGCGTCGAGGCGCGCGACGTCGCGCCGGTCGGGCACCACGAGAACGCTGCCTCGCCCACCCGACAGGGTCAGCGCTGCGGCCGCTGCCATCAGGTGTGGCCAGTCCTCGCCCGGGAGCGCCGACCAGACCGCCCTCGGTGCGCCTCCGGTCGCCAGGTGACCGAGGAACGCGTCGGCCGCCGGGTACGCCGACCACGCCTCCCGAGCCCGGGGCGCATCAACGCTCACCGGCTCCTCCGCGGGCGACGACTGCTTCTCGGTGGTCGCGTGGCGTGGCGGCACGGCGAGCCGGAGCACGTCGGAGCGGGTGCCGGCGTACCGCTCGGCCAGCACCTCGGCCAGCGCGGCGACCGCCGGCTGCAGCACCGGCTCGGGGCTGACCACGCGCTGCAGGGGCGTCAAGGTGCCGGTGTGCACGGTGTCGGCCACACGGGCGATCACGTATCCGGCCAGCGACTTGCCCGCGAAGCGCACCTTGACCCGGGCGCCGGGCACCGCCTCCGCGGCCATCGAGAGCGGCACGGAGTAGTCGAACGGCCGGTCCAGGTGTGCCAGCGGGGTGTCGACCAGGACCCGCGCCACCGGGTCCTGCCCTGCCAGGGGCTCCGACTTCGCCGCGCGCTTCGGCCGCGAGGCGCGCACCGCGTCCCGCAGACCCGGCAGGGTCTCGGGAGGGGGTCGCTCATGCTCGGCCACGGCGGCTGTTCTACCAGCCGCAGCTGACGCCGCGCCGTCACGCCGGCGGAGTCACACGCTCGTGACGGGTGCCGTCGCCGCCGAGAAGGTCGATGCATGCCGACCGTGGGACCTTGCCGTCACCTTCACCGAAAGCCGCTTCCCGAGGTCGGCGCCGCGCACGACGTACAACGTGCCGGTCGCCCCGGCGATCGCGTGACCGTCGGCGTACCACTGGAGTCGCTTCTTCGCATCCGACGGCGACCAGCGGCCGGGGTTCGCCGTCAGTCCGGTCCCGACCGTGGGAGCTCCCGTGATCCGCGGCGTGCTCTTCGGCACCGGCGCGCTGCTACACGTGTAGACACGGATGTCGTCGAGGTACCAGCCCGGCTCGGCGCCGACGTCGTCGGTGTTCATCGTGAACTGCGGCGACATCGCGTGCCCGGCGTACCGAGTCAGCTTCAGCCGGCTTGCGAGGTACCCGTGACTGTCGCGGCTGAAGCCGACGCGGCCCGCGGACGGATTGCCCGAAATCTTGGTGATCCGGTCGCGTGGGCCGTTGACCCACGACATCCCCTCCGCTGGCTTGGGCGCGCGCCAGCGGGTGGCGTCCGCCACCTCGACGGTGCCTGCGTCGTAGTTGACCTTGTGGCCCTCGGCGTTCGTGGCGGAGTCGATGACCCGCCACTGCTGGAACCACAGGTACGCCGCGCGGCTGGCCGGCAAGGCGACTGGGCGCATGCGAAGCGAGCTGACCGTGAAGTCGTTCAGGTCGTAGGAGTGCCACGACGTGTGGCCGGATATGGCATTCGCCGCGACCGGTGGGAACGCGATCAGGTTCGGGGCCCGCAGCCACGCAGACCCGGCGTCGAACTTGCTGCGCGGCTTGCCCTTCTCCGAGTCGAAGAGCACCCGCACCGGGCCGTCGCCCTTCGGGCAGGCCATCCGCGCGTCCGGGGGCTGCTTCGCGCGCGGCGGCGTGGTGCGCAGTCGGGTCGCGAGCGTCGCCCGGTGGACGTTGCGACAGTTCGCGGCGGTCATCCCGACCGTGTGGTGGCGGGCCAGCGCGTGACAGCTGCGGTCGAGCACGGCGGCGAGGTCGGCGTAGTCGCTGCCGGAGACCAGGTGCTGGATCACGTCGAGGTAGAGGGTCGCGGACTTCTTCAGCGACGGACCGTCGATCCCCCGGACGTGCTCACCACCCTGCTTCCCACCCTGCGAGATCAGGTAGAAAGTCCGGTTCCCGACGCCGCTGTTGATGTGCACGCCGCCGTTGTCGAACTCGCCTCGCGCGTAGCGCCTGCTGGTCATCATCTCAGGCTGCCGGAACTTTCCGGGTTTCTTCATGTTCCGGACCGCGCCGATCGGCAGGTCCTCCCCCAAGGCCCAGTTGTGGGGCGAGTCGCCGGGGCTCGGGTGTCGGTGGTCGATGATCTCGCCCATGATGTCGGCCAGCGACTCGTTGATCGCACCGGACTGGCCCCAGTAGAAGAGGTCGGCGTTGTGCGAGATGACGCCGTGGGTCATCTCGTGGCCGACGACGTCGTCCGCGGACGCGAACCCCTGGCCGTAGAACATGCCGGCACCGTTCCAGAACGCGTTCTTGAGGGGGCAGTTCTCCGGTCGCGCACCTGGGTCGCACCAGCGCACCGTCGACGAGAGGCTCAGGTGGCCGCCCTCGTCCACACCGAGGAGCCTGGTCAGGTTGATCCGGCCGATCTGGTGGTAGAAGGTCGACACGACACCCGCCAGTCTGAACGCGTCGTTGACGTCCTTCACGCCGCTGGCTGGCCCGTGCTCGGTGCGGGCGAAGTTGTGAGTGCAGGCCACCTCGGGCTCGGTGTTGAAGTTCTTGTTGTCGCAGACCACGCGGTCGAGATGCTCGACGAGGTCGAGGTCCTGCACGACGGCACCGGTCCGGTCGTCGACCAGCACCAAGCGGTGGAACGCCGGGCCCGCGTGCACCTCGACCCACCAGACCCCGCGGGCCGGGGTCGCGGGGTCGGAGGTCCGGCGTACGCCGAGCACGGCCGGGTCGTAGAGGCGCCGCCCGGGTCGGTCGGCCCACAGTGCGGCGGGCGTGCCGCCCACGAGGTGCCTGCTGGCGACGGCCAGCGCCTCGCGCTCCGCCGCCCCTCGCGGGTACGTCGCGCCGGGCACGGTGGCACGGGACACCGACGCCGTGACCGAGCCGAGCTGACGGTCCACGCGCAGGTCGACCACGACCGCTCCGCCGATCACCGGCAGCCCGTAGCGGCGCTGGCTGAACCGCACGACCGTGTGGCCGGTCACCGAGCGGGTGACCGGACCGCCGACCAGCTGTGTGCCAGGGTCGGCCACACCGACCAGCGCGCCGTACCGGCTGAGGTGAGCCCGCGCCGCGGCTCGGGCCGAGGTGGCACGGGTGACCGCCGGGTTGTGGGCACCGGTGACGCCGACCACGCGCGCGACGCCCTCGTCGCGACGGGTGACCCGCACGGCGCCGCGAGAGTCGGAGGTCAGGCGGGCCAGGGCCTGATGACCCGCGGCGACGCGCACGGCCTTCGGCTTCCCGGCGTCAGGGGTGACGGTCGGGCTGGCCGTCGCGGTCTGCGCGAGCGTGGTGATGGCGAGGGCGAGCACGGTACCGAGCGCTGCAGTCGTGCGAGTCATGGATCGCCCCCGGCTGACTTGATGGCCCGTGTGGCCTTCGTCTCCGGGGCAATCTAGTCATCACCGGTGACGCAGGGGGTCAAGAACAGGTCACGATCACGCGTACCCGTCAGTCGGCGACGCCGGCGGCCTTGCGGAGCTCCTCGACCCGGTCGGTGCGCTCCCAGGTGAACTCCGGCAGCTCGCGACCGAAGTGGCCGTACGCCGCGGTCTTGGCGTAGATCGGGCGGAGCAGGTCGAGATCTTCGATGATCGCGGCAGGACGCAGGTCGAAGACCTCGAGGACGGCCTTCTGGATCTCCTCGTCGGGAATCACGCCGGTGCCGAAGGTCTCGATGAAGACCCCCACGGGCTGCGCCTTGCCGATGGCGTAGGCGACCTGCGCCTCGCAGCGCCGGGCCAGACCGGCCGCGACGACGTTCTTGGCGACCCATCGCATCGCGTAAGCCCCGGAGCGGTCGACCTTCGACGGGTCCTTGCCCGAGAACGCCCCGCCGCCGTGGCGGGCCATGCCACCGTAGGTGTCGACGATGATCTTGCGGCCGGTCAGACCGGCGTCGCCCATCGGGCCGCCGACCACGAAGCGCCCGGTCGGGTTCACCAGCAGCCGGTAGCGCTCTGACGGGATGTCGAACATCGCGAGCACGGGGTCGATCACGTGCTTCTTGATGTCGGGCTCCAGGGTGTCGACCAGGTCGACATCGTCGGCATGCTGGGTCGAGACCACGACCGTGTCGACACGGACGGGCCGGTTGTCCGCGTCGTACTCAATGGTGACCTGGGTCTTACCGTCGGGGCGCAGGTAGGACAGCGTGCCGTCGTTGCGCACCGCCGTGAGCCGCTCGGCCAGGCGCTGAGCCATGGTGATCGGCAGAGGCATCAGCACGTCGGTGTCGTCGCAGGCGTAGCCGAACATCAGGCCCTGGTCGCCGGCGCCCTGCTTGTCCATCGCGTCGACCGAGCCGGTGCGCGACTCGTGACCGGAGTCGACGCCCTGGGCGATGTCTCCGGACTGGCCGCCGATCGCCACCATGACCCCGCACGAGTGGCCGTCGAAGCCCTTGTCAGAGGAGTCATAGCCGATGTCGAGGATTCGCTTGCGGACGATCTGCTTGATGTCGACGTAGCCGGTCGTGCTCACCTCTCCGGCGACGACGACGAGACCGGTCGTCAGCAGCGTCTCGACGGCAACGCGGCTGTGGGTGTCCTGGCGGAGCATCTCGTCGAGGACCGAGTCGCTGATCTGGTCGGCGATCTTGTCGGGGTGCCCCTCGGTGACGGATTCAGAGGTGAAGAGGCGTCCGGTCACGTGTCTGTTGCTCCCTGCATGCATCGGGGTGTTTCGGGTCAAGCGTCCGGGTCACGATAGCGGGCACTCCCCGCGTAATGGTCCGCTGGTCGGCGCCTGGGCATTCGATGGTCAGTCGGGGCGGGCGGCATCGAGACGGCCGGGGTCGAGCCGGCCCGCCACCTCGTCCCACAGAGCGTGGGCGAGCGCGGTCTTGGTGCCCGACGGTACGTCGCGCCGGCTGCCGTCCGCACCGAGGATCACGGCCTGGTTGTCGTCCGCGCCGAAGACGGCTCCGCCGCGCACGTCATTGACCACGAGCAGGTCACAGCCCTTGCGGGCGAGCTTGGCGCGGCCCAGCTCGAGCACCGAGCCGGAGTCGTCCCCGGTCTCCGCGGCGAATCCGACCACGACCTGGCCAGGTCGCGCCCGGTGTTGAGACAGCTCGGCGAGGATGTCAGGGGTCTGGGTGAGCTCCAGCGCGGGCGCCGAGCCGTCGGCGTTCTTCTTGATCTTGGTGTCGGTCGACGCGACCGGACGGAAGTCGGCGGGAGCCGCGGCCATCACCACGGCGTCCGCGGAGCCGGCCGCCGACAGGACGGCGTCGCGCAGCTCCTCGGTGGTCTCGACCCGCACGACCTTGACCCCGGCCGGGTCGGGCAGCAACACGTTCGCGGTCACCAGGGTGACCTCGGCGCCGCGTGCGACCGCCGCCCGGGCCAGCGCGAGGCCCTGCCGGCCGGAGGAACGGTTGCCCAGGAAGCGGACCGGGTCGAGCGGCTCACGGGTGCCACCCGCGGACACCACGACGGTGCGCCCGGACAGGTCGCTGCCGCCGAGGCCATGGGCCAGGACGTCCTGGCAGAACGCGAAGATCTCCTCCGGCTCGGGCAGCCGGCCCTTGCCGGTGTCGACGCCAGTCAACCGGCCGACGGCCGGCTCGATCACGAGGGCTCCGCGTTGCCGCAGCGTCGCGACGTTGGCCTGGGTGGCGGCGTGCTCCCACATCTCGGTGTGCATGGCCGCGGCGAAGACGACCGGGCAGCGCGCGGTGAGCAGGACGTTGGTGAGCAGGTCGTCGGCCCGGCCCTGCGCCGCGCGGGCCAGCAGGTCGGCGGTCGCCGGCGCGACCACCACGAGGTCGGCGGACTGGCCGATCCGCACGTGCGGCACCTCGTGCACCGACTCCCAGACCTGGGTGTGTACCGGCTTGCCGGACAGGGCGGCCCAGGTGGCTTCGCCGACGAAGTGGAGCGCGGACGGGGTCGGGACGACGGTCACGTCGTGGCCCGACTCGGTGAAGCGGCGCAGCAGCTCGGCGGCCTTGTACGCCGCGATCCCGCCGGCGACCCCGAGCACAACCGATGGCCGCATCCCGGCCTCGGTCGAGGCGTCGGATGCCCTTCGAGACGCCTCGTCCCTCGGCTCCTCAGGAGAACCGGCAACGGGGCTCATGGTCGGGTGGAGGGTCAGCTCACTGGCCCGCGAAGCCGGACTCGAGGGCGGCGGCCTTCCGGGCCTCCTCCTCGGCGGCCAGCTCGGCCGGGTCGACGTCCTCACAGGTCAGCAGGTCGTCGTTGATCTCGCGCAGCGCGATCGAGAGCGGCTTCTCCTGGACGTGGGTCTCCACGAGCGGGCCGACGTACTCCAGCAGGCCCTCACCGAGCTGGGAGTAGTAGGCGTTGATCTGCCGCGCGCGCTTGGCGCTGTAGAGGACCAGCTTGTACTTGCTGTCGGTCTTGGTCAGCAGGTCGTCGATCGAGGGGTTGGTGACGCCCTCGGCAGCAGGAGTGGGCGCAGACACGCGGAAGCCTCACAAAAGGTCGGGATCACTCGGGAGTCATTCGGGGGCAGGTCGCCCAACCATCAAGGCTACCAACTCCTCCGCGGCATCGTGAATTTCCGTGTTCACGATCGTGACGTCGAACTCCGCCTCGGCTGCCAGCTCCAACCGGGCCGTCGCGAGGCGGCGTTCGCGCTCGGCCTCGTCCTCGGTGCCGCGGCCGACCAGACGGCGCACGAGCTCCTCCCACGACGGCGGCGCCAGGAAGACCATGCGGGCCTCCGGCATGGCGGCATGCACTTGACGAGCACCCTGGAGGTCGATCTCGAGCATCGCGAGCCGGCCCTCGGCGAGCACCTCGTCCACCGGCGCACGCGGCGTGCCGTACCGGGCGGCGCGGTGGACGACGGCCCACTCCAACAGCTCGTCCTCCTCGACCAATCGGTCGAACTCCGCGTCCGACACGAACCAGTAGTGGACACCGTGCTCCTCCCCCGGTCGGGGTGCGCGCGTCGTCGCGGAGACCGAGATCCAGACCTCGGGATGGTGGGCGCGGATGTCGGCCGACACCGACCCCTTGCCCACTGCGGTCGGTCCGGCGAGCACCGTCAGCCGGGAACGCCGTGTCGGCACGGGGTCAGGCTCGGACGCCGGACGGACCTCCGGGCCGGGCTCGCTCACTCGCCGGGTGCGAACTCGCGCTCGAGCGCCGCCACCTGCTTGGTCCCGAGACCGCGCACACGGCGGCTGTCCGCGATGCCGATCCGCTCCATCAGCTGCTTGGCGCGCACCTTGCCGACACCGGGCATCGAGCAGAGGAGGTCGACGACGCGCATCTTGCCGATCACGTCGTTCTTCTGGCCCTCGTGCAGCACGTCGGAGATCGAGGCTCCGGAGTTCTTCAGACGGTTCTTCACCTCGGCGCGCTCGCGACGGGACGCCGCCGCCTTGTCGAGGGCCGCTTGGCGCTGCTCGGGAGTGAGCGGTGGGAGGGCCAAGGCACATCCTTTGTCCAACGAGCACTGGTCGACTGTGTCGTTCGGTGTCCGACGCGGGGAGTCGGGCAGGGCAGCAATCTAGTCAGCATCGTCACGGAGCGGCAACGGGACCCCGGTTTGTGGCGGTCCTCGGTCGGCGGCCTAGAGCTCGAGCGGGGTGTGGCAGACGTCCAGCACCTCCTGCTGGACGCGGGCCAGCGCCTCCTGCGTGTCCGATGCCGCGAGCTGCGTCGAGGCCCGCCGGATCAGCCCGCGATCCTCCGGGCTCAGGTCGGCCGGTGGCTGCTTCGGGTCGTACGTCGCGGGGTCGATGTGGGCGTTCTCGAGCGACGTTTCGAGGGCGCGGATCCGGGTCACCAGCAGCTGCCAGTCGTCGGCGACGTCGTCGGGTGCGGCGTCCTGGAGGTCCGCGAAGATCGGCAGTGCCTGGATGAGCGCGGCGCGGTCGCCGCCGCGGGCGATCGAGCCGAGGTCGGACTGATGGTCCCGGACCGTGTCGCAGTAGCGGTCTCCGTGCCCGCACCCGGCCATCAGCGGGAGCAGCATCAGCGTCGTCGCAGTCGCCAGGGCGACCCTCATCCGGCCAGCTCGCGGAGACGCTCGTTGAGCCGGTCGGCGGCATCGGCCAGGCCGTCGGGTCCCACGCTCAGCAGCTCACGCGACGTGCTCGGCAGGACGTGCCCGACTCCTGCCCCGAAGATCCGCCGGAGGTCGTCCAGGGTGCCGCCCTGGGCGCCGTAGCCCGGTGCGAGCACCGGCCCGTTGATGTCCAGGTCGTGCTCGCCTCGGTCGATGGTGGCGCCGACCACCGCCCCGAACGACCCGAGCGGCTCGGCGCCGGCATTGAGGCCACGCAGGTGGCCGAGGATGACGTCGGCAACGGTGCCTCCATCAGTGCCCCCGTCAGTGCCCCCGTCAGTGCCCCCGTCAGTGCCCCCCGCCGGTGCGTGCGCCCTGCACCTCGGGACCCTCGGGGTTGGAGGTCAGGGCGAGCACGAAGATGCCTGCGTCGTGCTTCCGGGCCGTGTCCACCATGGGCTCCAGTGACCCGAAGCCGAGATACGGACTTGCCGTGATCGCGTCGGCGGCCAGCGGTGAGGACGGATCGAGGTAGGCGTCGGCGTACGCCTGGCTGGTGGAGCCGATGTCGCCTCGCTTGACGTCCAGCAGGACGAGGGACCCGGCGTCGCGACAGGTCGTGACGAGTCGCTCGAGGACAGCGATGCCGCGACTCCCGAACCGCTCGTAGAACGCCGACTGGGGCTTCACGATGGCGACCCGCGGAGCGAGCGCGTCGGCGGCGGTCAGTGCGAACCGTTCGAGCCCGGCCACGTCGTCATCCAGCCCCCATGCGCGCAGGAGCCCGGGGTGCGGGTCGATGCCCGCGCAGAGCGGTCCGCGGTCCTGCATCGCAGCGTGGAGTCTGGCTCCGAAGGTGGTCATGTGTCCCCTCCTGCGGGTGGGTCGGGCTCCTGGCCGGTCTCGGTCACGATCTGCTCTGCCCATTCTTCGGCGATCCGGAACGCGGTGGTCGGGTCGTGGAACAGCGCGGTGCCGATCTGGACGGCCCGGGCACCGGTGGTCAGGAACGCCCGAGCATCGGCCGCGTCCATGATGCCGCCGCACCCCACGACTGAGGCGCCAGGCACCGCCCGGACCACCTCGGCCACGCAGCGGAGTGCCTGTGGACGGATCGCCGGTCCGCTGAGCCCGCCGGCGCGACCATCCGGCATGGCGGCAGGCAGGGCGTTGCCGACCACGACGGCATCGGCGCCCGCGTCGACGACCGCCCGTGCCATCTCCACGACGCGGGTGACGTCGCTGCGGATCTTCGCGAGCAGCACCACACCGGCCCGGAGGTCACGGCGACAGGAGCCGACCACGCTGGCGGCCTGGAACGGCTCCCGGGCGTCGAACAGTCCGCTTCCCACGGGATCGGGAGCGGACAGGTTGACCTCGACGGCCGTCACGCCGGGAGCGAGTCCGACGGTGCGCGACAGCTCGGCGTACTCCCCCAGCGAGTGCCCGGCGATGCTCACGACGACCGCCGCCCCGCTGCCGAGGAGCGGCGGCAGCTCGTCACGGAGGAACGCCTCGACGCCGGGGTTCTGGAGCCCGATCGCGTTGACCAGGCCGCTCGGTGACTCGACGAGCCGGGGTGCGTCGCCGCCTGGCCGCGCCACCCGGGTCACCGACCGGGTCACGAAGCCGCCGAGCGCGCTGAGGTCGCCGTACGCCGCGAGGTCGCGGCCGGTGCCACCGCACCCGGACGCGGTCAGGACGGGGTTGGTGAAGGGCCAGTCGGTCATGGCAGCGCCTCCCAGTCGACCCGGCTCGCCCGGAACACCGGACCGTCGACGCAAGCGCGGACGACGTGGGGTGCACCGTCGTCGTCCAGCACGGGCACCGGGCACCCGTGGCACAGACCTGTGGCGCAGGTCAGTGGCCGCTCGAGCGCAAGCTGACAGGTGACGTCCATCCCGGCCACGGCTCCCGCGACGAACCTGTGCGTCTCCTCGGAGGCCGCTACGTAGACCACATCGGTCTCCTCGAGTGACCGGAGCACGGGGGCCGTCAGGTCGCCGACCGCGACCTCGACCTGTCCGACGCTCCGTCGGGCCGCCAGCGGCTCGAGCACGTGCGCGTCGTCGGCACCGCCCAGCACCAGCCGGACGCCACACCCGCGTTCTCGCAGCCGCTCGGCCAGTGTGGTCAGTGCCCCGGCGGCGTACCCCTCGCCGACGAGCAGGCAGCGAGCCGGGTCTCGAGGGAGGGCGAACGGTCGACCGAGCGGGCCGGTGACGGCCACCCGCGCGCCGACCGGAAGCGCGGCGAGTGCGCGGCTGCCAGTGCCGCGCGGCTCGACCACGATCTCGATGACGGCACGGTGGCCGCCCATCGGCCCTACCCGGTGGATCCAGAACGAGCGTCGGGCCAGATGGCCGTCCCCGACCGACACGGCGAGGAAGCTGCCGGGCCGCGAACGCTCGCCCACGCCGGGCGCGACCAGGCTGAGGTGGTGGAACGCTCCGATCGTCTTCGTGGCCAGTACCTCGGCGACCACATGGACGGGCCCAGTCGTCGGCCCAGTCGTCGGCCCAGTCGTCGGCCCAGTCGTCGGCCCCGTCGTCGGCCCGGCCGCCGCTGTCATCCGACCAGCTCGCCGACCACGCGCCGAGGCCAGAGCGGGCCGCCGTAGACGAAGCCCGTGTAGGCCTGGACCAGGGTCGCGCCGGCTTGCAGCCGCTCGCGGACGTCGTGCCCGCTCGTGATGCCGCCGACGGAGATGATCGCGATCGCCGGGTCGCGCGAGCGGAGCAGACGCAGGATCTCCACTGACCGGGGCCGCAGCACCGGACCGGACAGTCCGCCGGCGCCGATCGCCTCGAGCTTCGCCGCGGGGGTGCGAAGGCCGTCGCGCGAGACTGTGGTGTTGGTGGCGATCAGCCCCTCGAGACCGCTGTCGCGGGCGAGCTCGCCGACCGCGACGACGTCCTCGTCGGTCAGGTCGGGGGCGATCTTGACGCAGAGCGGGACCGGTTTCCCGGCCGCGTCCTCGGCCACCCGTCGTACCTCGGCGAGGAGGGGGGCGAGCCGGTCGACGGCCTGCAGGCTGCGCAGCCCGGGAGTGTTCGGCGAGGAGACGTTGACCACGAGGTAGTCGGCGTACGGCGCGAGCAGGCGTGCGCTGAGGGCGTAGTCGGCGAGCACGGCCTGCTCGTCGTCCTCCGGCACCACCTTGGTCTTGCCGATGTTCACGCCGAGGACTGGACGCGCACCGGGGCGCTGGCCGATCCGGCCCGAGAGACGGCGGTCGCGGCGGTCGAACCGCTCGGCACGCTTGGCCAGCCGCTCCGCGACGGCCTCGGCGCCGTCGTTGTTGAACCCCATCCGGTTGACGACGGCGCGGTCCTCCGGCAGGCGGAACAGGCGCGGCTGGGGGTTGCCGGGCTGGGGCTGCGCGGTGACCGTGCCGATCTCGATGAAGCCGAAGCCGAGCGCGGCGAGCCCGTCGATCCCGACGGCGTTCTTGTCGAAGCCGGCGGCCAGGCCGAGCGCGTTGGGGAACTCCAGCCCCATCGCGTTGACGCGCGCCGGCAGGGTCGACAGGCGCCGGGTCACGGGGGCGGCGGCGCGGACCGCTCGGAAGCCGAGACGGTGGGCGCGCTCCGGGTCGACCCGGGTCAGCACCTGCCGGAAGAGGACGTCGTACGCCGTCATCGCGTCACCACCGCATCAGCGCGAGGCCCAGTCCTGCAGCGAGCGGACGCCGATGTCGCCGCGGATGCGCGCCTCGATCCCCTGGACGGCGGCGCCGAGGCCCTGGACGGTCGTGATGCACGGGACGTTCGCGCGGACGGCTGCGGTCCGGATCTCGTAGCCGTCCACCCGCACCGAACCCCCGCCTCCCGGGGAGCCGTGCGGCGTGTTCACCACCAGTGCGACATCGCCCTCGGCGATCAGCTGCACGGTCGTCGGCTCGCCGTTCGGACCCGGACCGTCGAAGTGCTTGCGGACCACGGTCGCGTACACGCCGTTGCGGCGCAGCACGTCGGCCGTGCCCTGGGTGGCGAGGATCTCGAACCCGAGGTCGGCCAGCACCTTGATCGGGAAGATCATCGACCGCTTGTCGCGGTTGGCCATCGAGACGAACACCTTGCCCGAGGTCGGCAGCGAGCCGAACGCCGCCGCCTGGGCCTTGGCGAACGCACGGCCGAAGTCGGCGTCGAAGCCCATCACCTCACCGGTCGACTTCATCTCCGGCCCCAGGATCGTGTCGACATAGCGGCCGTCGGGCTGGCGGAACCGGTTGAACGGCATCACCGCCTCCTTGACCGCGATGGGCGAGTCGGCCGGCAGGTTGCCGCCGTCGCCGGCGGCGGGGAGCAGGCCCTCGGCGCGCAGCTGCTTGATCGAGTCACCCATCATCACGCGCGCCGCAGCCTTGGCGAGAGGCGTCGCGGTCGCCTTGGAGACGAAGGGCACGGTGCGGCTGGCCCGCGGGTTGGCCTCCAGCACGTAGAGCACGTCGGAGCCGAGTGCGAACTGGATGTTGATCAGCCCGAGGACGCCGACGCCGCGAGCGATCGCCTCGGTGGCCTCACGGATGCGGGCGATCTCGCGGTCGCCGAGGGTGATCGGCGGGAGGGCGCACGCCGAGTCGCCGGAGTGGATGCCGGCCTCCTCGATGTGCTCCATCACGCCACCGAGGAAGAGCTCCTCGCCGTCGAACAGTGCGTCCACGTCGATCTCCACCGCGTCGTCGATGAACCGGTCGACCAGTACGGGATGCTCCGGGCTGATCGCGGTGGCGCGGGCGATGTAGCCCTCGAGCGACCCGTCGTCGTACACGATCTCCATGCCGCGCCCGCCGAGGACGTACGACGGGCGGACCAGCACCGGGTAGCCGATCTCCGCGGCGATGGCCTGGGCCTCGTCGTACGACGAGGCGAGGCCATGCATGGGAGCGGTCAGACCGGCCTCGGCGAGGACGCGTCCGAAGGCGCCACGCTCCTCGGCGAGGTGAATCGCTTCCGGCGTGGTGCCGACGATCGGGACTCCGGCGTCGGCCAGGCCTTGTGCCAGACCCAGCGGCGTCTGGCCACCGAGCTGACAGATCACACCGGCGACGGGCCCGGCGGCCTGCTCGGCGTGCACGACCTCGAGCACGTCCTCGAGGGTCAACGGCTCGAAGTAGAGGCGGTTGGAGGTGTCGTAGTCGGTGGAGACCGTCTCTGGGTTGCAGTTGACCATGATGGTCTCGAAGCCGGCTCCGCCCGCCCCCGAGCCGAGCGCCATCGAGGCGTGCACGCAGGAGTAGTCGAACTCGATCCCCTGGCCGATCCGGTTGGGCCCCGAACCCAGGATGACCACGGCCGGCCGCTCGCGAGAGGCGACCTCGGTCTCCTCGTCGTACGACGAGTAGTGGTACGGCGTGGCCGCAGCGAACTCGGCGGCACACGTGTCGACCGTCTTGTACACCGGCCGGATGCCGAGCGCGTGTCGGATACCACGCACGACGTCGGGCGTCATCCCGCGGATCTTGCCGAGCTGGGCGTCGGAGAAGCCGTGCCGCTTGGCCAGGCGCAGCAGGTCCGGGGTGAGCTCGGGCGCCGCCGTGACCTCGGCCGCGACCTCGTTGATCAGCGCCAGCTGGTCGACGAACCAGGGGTCGATGCGCGTCGCCTCGAAGATCTCCTCGGCCGTCGCGCCGGCTCGGATCGCATCCATCACCAGCTTGAGCCGCCCGTCGTGCGGCGTCCGGATCTGCTCCAGCAGCGTGTCCTTGTCCAGCTCCACCCACTCGCGGTGCCAGTCGAACGCCGCGTCGGGCTTCTCCAGGGACCGCAGCGCCTTCTGCAGGGCCTCGGTGAAGTTGCGGCCGATCGCCATCGCCTCACCGACCGACTTCATATGGGTGGTGAGGGTCGGGTCAGCGCCGGGGAACTTCTCGAACGCGAACCGCGGCACCTTCACCACGACGTAGTCCAGGGTCGGCTCGAACGACGCCGGGGTGGTCAGGCCGCCAGGGCGGGTGGTGATGTCGTTGGGGATCTCGTCGAGGGTGTAGCCGATCGCGACCTTCGCCGCGATCTTCGCGATCGGGAAGCCAGTGGCCTTGCTGGCCAGCGCGCTCGACCGCGAGACCCGCGGGTTCATCTCGATGACGACGATCCGGCCGTCGTCGGGGTTGACCGCGAACTGGATGTTGCAGCCACCGGTGTCCACCCCGACCTCGCGGATCACACCGATCGCGATGTCGCGGAGCCGCTGGTACTCCCGGTCGGTCAGCGTCAGCGCGGGCGCGACCGTGATCGAGTCGCCGGTGTGTACGCCCATGGGGTCGACGTTCTCGATCGAGCAGACGATGACGACGTTGTCCACGCGGTCACGCATCACCTCCAGCTCGTACTCCTTCCAGCCGAGGATCGACTCCTCGAGGAGCACCTCGGTGGTCGGGCTGAGCGAGAGACCGAGACCCGCGATGCGGTGCAGGTCCTCCTCGTCGTAGGCCAGTCCCGAACCGGCGCCGCCCATGGTGAAGCTCGGCCGGACGACCACCGGGTAGCCGAGCTGGTCGGCCGCCGCCAGGCAGTCATCCATCGAGTGACAGATGGCCGAGGCCGCGACCTCGGCGCCCCACTCGGTCGGCAGGCCCTCGACGATGCGCTTGAAGGACTCGCGGTTCTCGCCCTTCTCGATGGCCACGATCGACGCGCCGATCAGCTCGACGTCGTACTTCTCGAGGACGCCGTTGGCGGCCAGGCTCATCGCGCAGTTCAGCGCGGTCTGCCCGCCGAGCGTGGCGAGCAGCGCATCCGGCTGTTCCCTCGCGATCACCTGCTCGACGAACTCCGGCGTGATCGGTTCGATGTACGTCGCGTCCGCGAACTCGGGGTCGGTCATGATCGTGGCGGGGTTGGAGTTCACCAGGACGACCCGGATCCCCTCCTGCCGCAGCACCCGGCAGGCCTGGGTGCCGGAGTAGTCGAACTCGCAGGCCTGCCCGATCACGATCGGCCCGCTGCCGATGACCAGGACGCTGGCGATGTCGGTGCGCTTCGGCATCAGCGGCCGCCCCCCTGAGCTCCGCTGGTTGAGGAAGGCGCGCTAGCGCCTGTCGCGAAACCATCACGCGAGGCTCGCTCGGGCGTTACCGGGTTTCGAGACGCGTCGGACGTCTCGCTCGCGTGCTCGCGATCCATCCCGACGCCCCTCAACCTCCTCGGCTTTCGCTCGTCCTTCGCGAGCTCAGTCCGAGCGGCCTCGGACATCAGGTCGCAGAAGCGGTCGAAGAGGTACGCCGCGTCGTGGGGGCCGGCGGCGGCCTCGGGGTGGTATTGCACCGAGAACGCCTTCAGCCGGCCATCCGCATCGCGCAGCTCGAGGCCCTCCACGACGCCGTCGTTGAGACAGATGTGGCTGACCGTCGCCGCGCCGTACGGCGTGCCGGTGGCGGCGTCGACGGGCGCCCGGACCGCGAAGCCGTGGTTGTGCGCGGTGACCTCGACCTTGCCGGTCGTCCGGTCGAGCACCGGCTGGTTGATGCCGCGGTGTCCGTAGGTGAGCTTGTAGGTGTCGAACCCCAGCGCCCGGCCGAAGAGCTGGTTGCCGAAGCAGATCCCGAAGTAGGGAATCCCCAACGCCAGCGCGCCACGGAGCAGCTCGACCTGTCCGGTGGTGGCCGCCGGGTCACCGGGTCCGTTCGAGAAGAAGAGCCCGTCCGGCTCGGCGGCGTGCACGTCGTCGAGCGTCGCGGTCGCCGGCAGTACGCGCGTCTCGACGCCTCGCTCGGCCAGCAGCCGGGGGGTGTTCGCCTTGATCCCGAGGTCGATCGCCGCCACGGTGAACCGGCGCTCGCCGATCGCCGGCACGACGTACGCCTGTGTAGTCGAGACCTCGTCGGAGAGGTTCGCGCCGGCCATCTCGGCAGAGTCGCGGACGCTGGCGAGCAGCGCCCCGGGATCGGTCTGGATGGTGGAGATCCCGACCCGCATGGCGCCGCGCTCGCGCAGATGGCGGGTCAGCGCTCGGGTGTCGATGCCGGAGATCCCGACCACGCCCTGGTCACGGAGGGCCTCGTCGAGCGAGCGCCGGGAGCGCCAGCTCGACGGCACCCGGGCGGGGTCGCGCACGACGTACCCGGCGACCCAGATGCGGGTGGACTCCGGATCCTCGTCGTTCATCCCCGTGTTGCCGATGTGGGGGGCGGTCATCACGACGACCTGCCGGTGGTACGACGGATCGGTGAGGGTCTCCTGGTAGCCCGTCATCCCGGTGGCGAACACCGCCTCACCGAAGGTCTCGCCGGCAGCGCCATAGGACCGACCACGGAAGGTCCGGCCGTCCTCGAGGACCAGGAGAGCGGGTGCGTCGGTGGCATCGATGACATGACGGGGCACGCCGTACCTCCTTCTCCGCCTCACGGGACGGATCGTTAAAGGATGTCGAGCGAGGCCGACCTTAGCAGCCGGAGGTCCGTACGCCGGACTCCGCGCCGGTGTCCCGACCCGCAGGCTCAGAGGGCGGAGATGAAGGCTGCCGTCTCGCCCAGCACGGTCTCGTCGGCCTCGAGGTGCGGCAGGTGCGCAACCCCGGGGAGTTCGACGAACCGGGTACCCGCGATCGAGCGAACGGCGTGGGTGCAGTTCTCCTTGATGTAGCGGAGGTCGTGCTCGCCGACCATCACCAGGACGGGGACGCCGATCTCGCTCAGCCGGTCCCAGGCGGCGGCGTCGTCGCGTCGCTCCCCGGGATCGTCGGCGTCCAGGGCCTGCGCGTTCATCTCCAGGAAGAGGTCGCGAGCCGAGCCCGTCACCCGACCCTCGGGCGCCGTCGGGCCGTCGAGCCAGACGCGGGCCTCGATCCTGTTGAGCGTGGCCTGGTCACCGCGCTCCTCGGCGTTCTCCCACTCCTCGTCGAGCGCGAGGACCTCCGGCTCGTAGGTCGGCTCCGGCGCACCGCTGACAGCCGGACCGATCAGGATCAGCGCCCGCACCCGCTCGGGATGCGTGAGCGCCAGGTCTATCGACGTACGGCCACCCATCGAGGAGCCGATGACCACGGCAGACGGAACGTCGTACGCGTCCAGGACCGCGAGGGCGTCGTCGACGGCCGACCACCCGTCCTGCGGCGCGTACGTCGTGCGCCCGTAGCCGCGGGCGTCGAACGTGAGGCAGCGCCTTTCGGGAAGGGCAGCCACCACGTGTGGCCACGCGCGCTGGTCGGTGACGCCGGCGTGCATGAGCAAGACGTCCGGCGTACCGGAGCCGTGCGACTCGGCGGCCAAGGTGGCGTTTCCTGAAGTGATCTGCATTGCGGCTCAGTGAATCGACGTCCTGTCCGCCGCACAACCGGATTACCCGTCCGTGGGCTGCACTAGCGTCGCCACCATGGCCTCATCCGACGGCCGGGTGCATGAGCTGACGCGTGAGGGGGCGCGGCAGATCGTGATCCGCGCGACGATGCTCGAAGCCGCGCGCCCGACCGATCTGATGGCCGTCGTCGAGAGACTGACAGCACTCCCCGTCGAGCCGACGCGGGCCATCGCGCCGAGCTACGACCTGGTCTGCTGGTCGCGGCTGGGGTCGGCGTACGAGCCGGAGGACCTCGACGACCTGCTGGCCAACCGTGACCTGTACGAGGACGCCGACGGCATCCGCCCGATGGCCGACCTGGCACTGCACCTCGCCGACATGGCGGCCTGGCCGCCGTGGGACGACACGCGCGACTGGCTCGATGCCAACGAGCTCTTCCGCAACGAGGTGCTCGACGTCCTCGACGCCGATGGCCCGCTGCCCTCGCGCGACGTCCACGCGACGGCGCAGGTCCCGTGGAAGTCGTCGGGATGGAACTCCGACCGCAACGTCCGCACGATGCTCTCCTGCCTGCTGGCCCAAGGCGAGGTAGCGGTGAACGGGCGCGCTGGCACCCAGAAGAAGTACGACCTCGCCCAGCGGGTCCACCGACCGGGCGTCGAGGCTGTGCCGCGCGAGGAAGCCCTGGCCATCCGCAACAAGCGCCGACTCCGCGGGCTCGGCATCGCCCGGGCGAAGGGGACCGTGCTGCCCGGCGAGCCGATCCATGTCGGGGACGCCGGCGAGCCCGCGGTGGTCGAAGGCACCGACGGCGAGTGGCGGGTCGACCCCGCTCAGCTCGATCTGCCGTTCGAGGGACGCACGGCGCTGCTCTCCCCCTTCGACCCGGTGACCCGCGATCGGGTGAGGATGGAGGATCTGTTCGAGTTCGAGTACGTCCTCGAGATGTACAAGCCGGCGGCACAGCGGCGCTGGGGCTACTTCGCGCTGCCGATCCTGTACAGCGACCGCCTGGTCGGGAAGCTCGACGCCACCGCCGATCGCAAGGCCGGCCGGTTCTTCGTCGACGCCGTCCACGAGGACGTGCCGTTCACGCAGGCCATGACGAAGGCGATCGATGCCGAGATCACGGCGCTGGCCGTGTGGCTCAGGCTCACCCTCGACCGCTGACACGGCCCGCACAGACCCGTGGCACAGGAGACTCTTGTCGGCCCCGGAGGAACGGGAGGAGGCTGGCCCCGAGAGTCCCTGCGGGTCGAGACCCTCGTGTCCGTGTTCGTCACACCGAGCCACGACCAGGGAGTGAGTGTCATGCCGAAGTACGCCGTGTTCTTCACGTTCACCGGGGAGAGCGTCAAGGCCCTGATGGACAAGCCCAGCGACCGCGCAGCGGTGGTGCGCACTCTCGCGGAGTCGGCCGGCGGCAGCATGGAGTGCTACTACCTGATGTTCGGGGAGCGAGACGGGTTCGCGGTCCTCGACCTGCCCGACAGCGCCACCGCAGCCGCGCTCAGCCTGAGGGTCGCCAGCACGGGCGGCTTCCACCACCTCGACACCCACGAGCTGATCGAGGCCGACGACCTCGGCGGAATCCTCGAGAAGGCGGCGGGAATCAGCTACAGCCCGCCGGGGAGCTGAGCGGCCGGTCGGCCAGCCGTAGCTCCGCGCCGTCCCAACGGCGCCGGAGCCACCTGTCGTGCGAAGCCACGACCACCGTCCCCGGAGACGTCTGAAGCGCGTCCTCGATCTCCGCGGCCAGGGCCAGCGACAGGTGGTTGGTGGGCTCGTCGAGCAACAGCAGGTCGGGCGCGGCCGCGATCGCCACCGCCAGGGCGAGCCGGCGGCGCTGCCCTACCGAGAGCAGAGCCACCGGCGTGGCGTGCCGATCGGGCGGTACGAGACCGAGCTCACGCAGCGGTGTCGCGGCGGTGTGCTCCTCGCCGACCAGTGCGTCGTACGTCGCCAGCGCGCTGCGACCGGGATGGGAGAAGTGCACGTCCTGCACCAGCTCGGCCACCCGGTGCGCCGTGACGAAGACCGACCCGGACGTCGGCCTGAGCCGGCCGGACAGGATGCCGAGGAGAGTGGACTTGCCGGACCCGTTCGGCCCGGAGACCAGCAGATGCTCCCCTGCCGTGACGTCGACTCGGTCCAGCGCCAGCCGCCCGGAGACGACCACGTCGCGCACCTGCACCACCCGACCGGCGGCACCGCTGGCGCCGGTCAGCTCCGCTCGAAGGCGCAGCGGCGGGCGCGGCTTGCGGACCTGATCGCGCTCGACGAGCTCGAGGCGTCGCTCGGCATCCTTCTTGCGCCGGGACAGGGTGCGGTCGACGCGTGCGCCCTTGAACCCGTAGATGTGCTTGTCGTTGTCGCGGGGCCGCCGGTTGTGGGCGATCGCCGAGGTGCCGATGTGGGTCGCAGCCCGTAGCCGGGCGAGCTCGTCCTGCTGCTCGGCGTAGGTCTCCTCCCACCGCCGGCGCGCTGACGCCCGGTGCTCCTCGTACGCCGTCCAGCCGCCGCCGAACCGGCGTCCACCCTGCCCGTCCGTCCCCAGCTCCGACGGGTCGAGGTCGAACAGGTCGGTGCAGACGTCGTCCAGCAGCACCCGATCGTGGCTGGCCAGGAGTACGACGCCAGGCAGATCCTGGAGGAACCCGGACAGCAGCTCGACCGCATCGTCGTCGAGGTGGTTCGTCGGCTCGTCGAGGAGCAGACATTCGGGACGCGTGGTCATCAGCGTGGCCAGGGCCAGCCGGGTGCGCTCGCCGCCGGACAACGTGCCGATCCGTCGCGAGGGGTCGAGCGCCCCGAGCCCGAGCCGCTCGGCCGCCTCCGCCGCACGGCGGTCGGCGTCCCAGGCATCGTGGGTGACCGCACGGTCGAGCGCCACGGCGTACGCCGTCTGTGCGGGCTCGTCAGAGTCGTCGGTGAGGTCCAGCGAGAGCCGCTCGACCTCGTCGACCATCCGGCGCAGTGGTGCGAGGGCTCCCGCAAGCACGTCGCCGATGGCCCGGTCGTCTCCGAAGGCCGGCTCCTGCCCGAGCATGGCCAGGTCCGCCGGTCGGTCGATAGCGCCGGTGACCAGGGCACGCGCGGGCAGCGTGCCGGCGATCGCGCGCAGCAGGGTGGACTTGCCGGAGCCGTTCTCGCCGACCAGTCCGATCCGGCGTCCGGGCTGAGCGGTCAGGTCGATGCCGCGGAGCACCTGCTGGGTACCGAACCAGACATCGAGGTCGGAGACGTGGAGCGTGGGGATGGTGGACGCGGACATGGCGGCCTTCGCGGGTGCGGAGGAAGACTCGCCGGGCGGTGCCGCGGGCGCGAGTCAGGTCAGCGGGTGATCCACATGATGCAAGCACCCTACGTTTGCTCCGGCGGGCAGCGCCAGTCGGTTAGAGGCCGTGCAGGAACTCTGCGAGGCCTTCGAAGTAGGTGTCGGCGTCGTCGACCAGCGCCAGGTGGCTGCCGTCGGGCGAGTGGTGGTAGCGCCCGTGAGGCAGCTGCTCGGCCATCCACCGCAGGTGGGCAGGGTCCATCGTGTCGTGCTCGGCACCCATCACCAGGGTCGGTACGTCGATCCGGTGCAGGTCGGTGGTGCGGTCCCAGTGCTCGAGCTTCCCGCTGGCGCCGAGCTCACTCGGCCCCTGCAACGGCACGTAGATCGACCGGTTGGTGTGCGCGAGCCCGCGGTTCACCGGCTCGGGCCACTCGTCCGCGGGCAGGCGGCAGACGTGGTGCACGTAGTGCTGCTCCATCAGCAGCGCGTCGTAGGACGGGTCCGCGGTCTCGCCGGCGGCCTCCAGCCGCTTGATCTCGGCGAGAGCCTCCTGGTCCATGGCCGGCATCAGCACCTCCTCGGCGTACCGGTTGTACGCCGGGATGCTGGCCATCATGTTGGAGATCACGAGCCCCTTGAGGTGCTCCTGGTGCGCCAGCGCGTACTCGATCGCCAGGATGCCGCCCCACGACTGCCCGTAGAGCACGAAGCACTCCGGACCGAGCCCGAGCGCGACCCGCACCTGCTCGACCTCGTCGACGAACCGGTCGATCTGCCACAGCGACGGCTCGTCCGGCTGGTCGCTGTAGAGCGACCCGAGCTGGTCGTAGTGGTAGTACTCGACCCCGGCCGCCGGCAGGTACGCGTCAACCGACTCGAGGTACTCGTGCGTCGCACCCGGGCCGCCGTGGAGGAGCAGCATCCGCAAGTCTGGGTTGTTCCCGAACCGCTTGGTCCAGACCCGGAAGTCACCGACAGGTGTCGACACCGGGATCATCCGCACACCGCCGGCGATGCGGTCGGGACGCCCGGTCGAGTCGAGGTAGTCGCCCATCGGGCGAGCATGTCACGGCGTGACAGTGCGAGGGATCTGGCGCAGGCCCGGGCCGCGGATGGCTAGCCAGGGCCGGCCGGGCCGAGGAGCTCGGCGAGCTCGGAGCGCGAGCCGATCCCGAGCTTCGTGTACACCTTGCGTAGGTGGTACTCGACCGTCTTCGGGCTGAGGAAGAGTGCCGCGGCGGCTTCGCGGGTCGTGCGGCCATCGACGAGCAGCAGGCTGACCTGCAGCTCCTGCGGGGTGAGGGAGCTGCGCGGGTCGGCGCCGCGCCGGCGCACGGTCTCCCCCGTCGCCGCCAGCTCGACGGCGGCGCGCTCGGCCCACCGTGCCGCACCGAGGTCCTCGAAGTCGTCGAGGGCAGCCCGTAGCTGATCCCGAGCGCGGAGCCGCATCGCGGCTCGTCGCAGTCGCTCTCCATAGGCCAGCCGGGTGCGGGCGGTCTCGAACCTGTCCAACGTGGCGGCGTGCGCCTCCAGCGCCGCCTCGAAGAACGGCGAAGCGGACGCGTCGTCAGCCAGCAGCCCGCGCGCCCGCTCGGCCCTGGCCAGCGCCCAGGGCTGGCCCTTGCCCCGGGCCGCGCGTTCGTACGACGAGGCCACCGCGTGTGCCTCGGACACCTCCCCCAGCCGCACCAGGGCGTCCACGAGCTCCGCCGCCGGCACCAGGTCGGCGTCCGCAAGGTCGTGCACCTCCAGCAGGTGGACGAGCTCGCGCAACGTGCTCACCGCCCGCGCAGGTTCGCCCAGGGACAGCTCCAGGTCTCCCAGCGCGTAGCTCACCCACGCCTCGGCCATGTGCAGGTGTGCCGCGGCTGGCGTCGCGAGCACCTCGGCGGCGTGTTGCCGACACCGTTCCTCACGTCCCTGATGCGACTCGAGCCAGCAGAGACCCGCCAGCGCCATCACCTGCTCGGTGATCTGTCCCGTCTCCTCGCCGAGACGCACGACCGCGGTGTAGTTCGCCTCCGCCTCCGCCCACGCCGACGTGGCGGCCTGGTCACGCGCCAGGTGCCACAGCATGGCGGGGAGTGCGCCGACCCCAGCCTGACCGCGGACCGCTTCGACGAGGTCCCGGACTGTCCGGCCCCCACCGGTGTCGTCACGGAGGTACAACGGCACCTGCATCACCAAGGACAGCCGGTGCGGGTCCTCGTACACCGCCGGCGTCGCCTCGAGCATGGGGACCGCAGCCCGCAGGTCAGCAGCGCCTCCCGGCTGCCCGGCAAGGATCCGCGCCGTCCCGGTCGCGACCAGGCCGAAAGCCCGGGCTCGGTCGTCGGTCACGGCGGGGGCCAGCTCGGCGAGCCGCTGCGCGAGCGCGACGGCGGCGCTCGCGTCGGCGAGGTAGAAGTTCGCATGCACCGCGTCGGCGAGGATGACGGTCTCCTCGTTCGGGTCGGTGGCCAGATTCGCGGCCTCCATGAGCATCTCCCGCGCGTCCCGCACGTGGCCGGTCCGAGCCGCGATCGCGCCCCGCAGAGACAGCTCCTGCATCCGTCCGGACTCCTCCGGATGCTCCCGACCGTGGGCCTCGAGGAGTCCCAGCGCCCGCTCGGTCAGGCCGGCGGACCAGGCGGTCTCGGCCGCGCACAGCAACCGCTCGGTGCGGCGCTCCCGGTCTGGAGTCAGTCTGGCCGAGCGTTCGAACGCGCCCGACGCCACCGAGTACGCCGTCCGCGCCCGCGCGCGCTCGGCAGCCTCTGCGAGCACGTCCGACACCTCCGCGTCCGGCTGCCAGACCGCCTCGGCGAGGTGCCACGCGCGGCGGTCCGTGTCGCCCTCCGGGAGGACGTCGGCGACGGCACGATGTGCGACCCTCCGCTCGCGTGCCCCTGCGCGGGAGTAGACCGCGGCCCGCACGAGCGGGTGCCGGAAGGTGATCCGTCCCGATGTGACCGACATGAGGCCGGCATCCTCCGCCTCGGCCAGGGCGTCGACGTCGACGCCCAGGTTCGTACAGGCTCGGGTGGTCACCAGCAGGTCCCCTCCACAGATCGCGGCGACGAGGAGTGCCGTGCGGCACGCTTCGTCCATTCGATCGAGTCGGCGCGCGAACGCCGCTGTGACGGTGTCGGGCACCCGTGCCGGTAGGTCGGACGGATCGGTCGCGAGCACGTCGAGGTCATCGCCCGAGAGCTCCAGGAGGGCCAGCGGGTTGCCCTCCGCGAGTGCGAGCAGCGGCTCGAGGCGCCCCGGGGCGAGGCGGCCACCCGCCATCCGCGTCACGAGGGCTGTTGCGGCGTCGGGGTCGAGCCCGGACAGGTGTAGCACCGGAAGGCCGGCCACGACTCGGTCCGCCTCGGACGTCCGGACCCCGACCAGCACGACGACGGGGTCTGCCCCCAAGCGCCTGGCCGCGAAGACGATCGCCTCCGCCGACGGCAGGTCGAGGAGGTGCAGGTCATCGACCACGACTGCGACCGGCGCCTCCTCGGCGTACCCGGTGAGCAGGCTCAGCACCGCCGCGCCGATGAGGAACCGGTCGCCGCTCCCGGTTCCCGCGTCCGAGAGGGCAAGCGCGCCGGACAGTGCCGCCGCCTGGGGCGCGGAGAGACCGTCCAGATGAGCCAAGGCTGGACGGAGCAACTGCAATAGCCCTGCGAAGGGGATGTGGCGCTCGGCCTCGAGGCCGGTGGCCCGGAGCACCCGCATCTCGCCTAGAGACGCGAGCGTGTCCTCGAGCAGAGCGGTCTTCCCCACGCCCGGCTCGCCCATGAAAACCAGGGCGCCGCCGACCCCCAACCTCGCCGTCGCGACCAGACGGCTGACGGCCTCGCGCTCTGAGTCCCTCCCCAGCAGCACAGACGGAGTTTAGGGCCACCTAGGTGATGGGCGCATGACACGACTAGGGGGGCTCCCGGATGCGCTCGCCGACCGAACCGGACGAGCGTGCTCCGCGTCAGCACGAACCACATCGGCCATCCGGCCGAGAACGGAGTCACCAGCATGACCATCACCATCGACAACGGCGTCAACGTCGACGCGCTGCTCGGCGCACGAGCCGCGTTCGCCGAGACCCCGGAGATCGCCCAGTTCCAGTGGCGCTCGTCGGTGACCTGGGAGAACGGCACCCACAGCCGCTCCGAGGTCGAGAGCTTCTACGGGTTCGCCGACGAGCAGGTGCACCACGAGTCGTTCACCCTCGAGGCCGACCACCCGCTGCAGTTCGCCTCCCAGGACAAGGGCCCGACCCCGGTCGAGTACGTCCTGGTCGGGCTCGGCGGCTGCCTCACCGCCGGTGTGGCGGCCGTGGCCCAGCAGCGCCAGATCCAGCTGCGCTCCGTCAAGGCCACCCTGTCGGCCGACATGGATCTGCACGGCATCCTCGGTGCCGACCCCGACGTCCGCAACGGCTTCAGCGGCGTCAAGGTCGACTACGAGATCGACGCCGACGCCTCCGCGGACGACATCCGGGCGCTCGTGGCGCAGTCACAGAAGCGGTCCGCCGTCTTCGACATCGTCACCAACCCGACTGACGTCACCGTCACCGTGATCTGATGTCCCGCGTCACCGCAGTCGTGGTGGGGGCCGGGCACTGCGGGCTCGCCATGAGTCGCCATCTCGCCGCACGTTCGATCGACCACGTGGTCCTCGAGCGCGGCAAGGTGGGCAACTCGTGGCGGACGCAGCGCTGGGACTCGCTCCGGCTGCTCACCCCGAACTGGATGACCCGCCTGCCCGGGTGGGCTTACCAGGGTGACGACCCGGACGGATACCTCTCCGCGCCGGAGGTCGCCGAGCTCGTCGCCGGGTACGCCGCGGCGTCCGCGACGCCGGTGGTGACCGGTACGACGGTGACCTCGCTCCGGCCAGGTGGCGAGGGGTTCGAGGTGGACACCGACCAGGGCCGCTGGAACGCGCGCACCGTGATCCTGGCGGCAGGGACGACGCGGGGGAACGTCCCTGCCGTCGCCCGCCGCCTGCCCGGGATGTTCTCCATCCCGGCGCTGGAGTACCGCAATCCCGACCAGCTGCCGCTCGGGGGTGTGCTGGTCGTCGGCGCGTCGGCCAGCGGGATGCAGATCGCCGACGAGCTCCAGGGTTCCGGTCGTCACGTCACGCTCGCGGTGGGCGAGCACGTCCGTGTGCCTCGGACCTATCGGGGCCGGGACATCCTGTGGTGGCTCGACGAGCTCGGCATCCTCGACGAGCGGTGGGACGAGGTGGATGACATCGTCCGTGCCCGGCATCTGCCGTCGCTGCAGCTCGTCGGCGCGTCGCACACGCTCGACCTCAATTCCCTCCAGGCATCCGGCGTCACCCTCGTCGGCCGGTTCGCGGCCGTCCGTGAGGGAGTCGCGCAGTTCTCGGGCTCCCTGGCGAACGTCTGCGCCTTGGCCGACCTGAAGCTCGGACGTCTGCTCGACACGATCGACGAGCACGCGGGCGGCCATGGGGAACGCCCCGAACCCACACACGTAGGGAAGCCGGCACTCGGACTCTCGCTGAGCTCGGGTGAGATCCGCTCGGTCGTCTGGGCCACCGGCTTCCGGCCCGACTTCTCGTGGGTCGACGTACCCGTCTTCGACCACCGCGGCCGGCTCCTGCACGACGGAGGCGTGACCCGGTGGCCCGGCCTCTACGTCCTGGGTCTGCCGATGCTGCGCCGACGTCGTTCGACCTACATCGATGGTGCTCGCAGCGACTCGGCCGACCTGGCCCTCCATCTCACCGACTCCCTCAAGGAGGCATCGTGAACAACCATCCCCTGGCGTCGTCGGTCGCGACGGCTGTGGCCGACCGGGCGCTCGACCGGCTCGGGACGCACCTGACGGACGAGATCCGGCTGCGCGCCCTGACGCCCGGCGGATCGATCGAGGAACACGGTCGCGACGCCGTCCTGGCCCGGTTCGACGAATGGTTCGGCAGCTACGACACCGTCGTCCTCAGCGACGTGGCCGGTGACGACGTCGGCGACCGAGTGCTCGTGCACTACAAGTTGACGTTCGACCCGGACGGCGACTCTCGCGTGCTCACCCAGTCCGTCGTGTGTTCGCTGCGCGACGGTCTCGTGGGCCGGATGGACCTGGTCTGCTCCGGCTTCCGGGAGCTGACATGACCGCCACACGCGAGGCGGCCCTCGACCGTTGGGGCGACTACGACCGCGATCACCCGTTCGAGCTCTTCGAGCGGGTGCGTGAGGCGGGGCCCGTGCACGACGTGACTCTCGCCGACGGCCACCGCGCATTCCTCGTCGTCGGGTACGCCGCGGCGCGGGAAGCGCTGAACCATCCGGACCTGTCCAAGGACATGCTCGCAGCACTCGCCAGCGACGGCGCTCTCGTCGCCGAGGGCCTGCCGGGTCCCGCGTTCGCACGCCACATGCTCAGCGTCGACCCACCCGACCACACGCGGCTCCGCAGGCTGGCCGCCGGCGCGTTCCGGCGGGCCCGCCTCGAGGCGCTTGAGCCTCGCATCCGACAGCTCGTCGACGAGCTCCTCGACGAGCTGGACTCAGGCCCCGGCCCGGTTGACCTGGTCGCGGGCTTCGCTCGTCCGTTCCCGTTCGCCGTGGTCGGCGAGCTCCTGGGCATCGACCGCCCTGACCAGAACCTTCTCGCCAGCTGGTTCGCCAGCCTGCTCGCGCCGTACACAGGCGGGGAGCCGCCGGCCGAGGCAGTGGCCGCATCCAACGCCATCGTCGGGTACCTCGACGACCTCGTCGACAGCAGGTGGGAGACCCCGACCGAGGACCTCGTCGGGGATCTCGTGCGCGCCTGCCGGGACGACCTGCTCACCCGACAAGAGCTGCTGTCGACGGTGTTCCAGCTCATCGTCGCCGGACACGACACCACGACCAGCCTGATCGGCAACGGCGTTGCCCTGCTCCTCCAGCACCCTGACCAGCGCGACGCCCTGGTCGCGGAGCCCGGCCTGGTGGCGCCGGCCGTCGAGGAGATGCTCCGCGTCGACGCAGCCGTGCATCACGCGACGTTCCGGTACGCCGTGCGCGACGCCACCATCGCCGGCGTGGTGATCCCCGCCGGGGTGCAGGTGCTGGTGAACCTTGCCGCCGCCGGCCGGGACCCGGAGCGGAACGGCGACCCGGGTGTGTTCGACGTACGGCGCAGCGGCGGGGCGCACGTGACGTTCGGACACGGCGTGCACCACTGCGTCGGAGCGCCCCTGGCCAGGCTGGAGGCGGAGATCGCGTTCACCGAGCTGCTGCGGCGGTTCCCGTCGATGCGGCTCGCGATCCCGCCCGAGGACCTGCACTGGGGCCACGGCGACGGCCTGGTCCTGCGCGGCCTGTCGGCGCTGCCGGTCTTGCTACGGACGTCGGGGCAGCCGGACAATCTCTCATGACCAGCGCTACCTGGGTACGCGCTCAGAGCCGTCCCCGACGGGCTCTCTACCTCTCCTCGCCGATCGGCCTCGGGCACGCCCGCCGCGACCTCGCGATCGCGCAACAGCTGAAGACGCTGCACCCTGACCTTCAGGTCGACTGGCTCACCCAGAGCCCGGTCACGCGGGTGCTGGAGGAGGCCGGCGAGCGCGTGCATCCGGCATCCGCCTGGCTCGCCAACGAGTCGGCCCACATCGAGGCGGAGTCGGGCGAGCACGACCTGCACGTGTTCCAGGCGCTCCGCGACATGGACGAGATCCTGGTCAACAACTTCATGGTGTTCAACGACGTGGTCGAGGAGACGCCGTACGACCTCGTGGTCGGCGACGAGGCATGGGAGGTCGACTACTTCCTGCACGAGAACCCCGAGCTCAAGCGGTTCTCCTTCGCCTGGATGACCGACTTCGTGGGCTACCTGCCGATGCCCGACCTCGGCGAGCGCGAGGCGTTCCTCACCGCCGACTACAACGCGGAGATGCTGGAGCAGCGCGCCCGCTTCAAGCGCATCCGCGACCGGCAAGTCTTCGTCGGCAACCCCGAGGACGTCGTCGACGAGTCCTTCGGCCCCGGCCTGCCCAACATCCGAGAGTGGACGGTCGAGAACTACGAGTTCGCCGGCTACGTCACCGGGTTCGAGCCCCCGACGAAGGACGAGGTGGCCCGGTCGCGCGCTGAGCTCGGGTACGGCGACGCCGACGTGCTGTGCATCGTCGCCGTCGGCGGATCCGGCGTCGGAGAGCCACTCCTGCGCCGGGTACTGGACGCCGTTCCGATCGCCAGGGCGCGCGTCCCCGAGCTCCGCTTCCTCGTCGTGACCGGCCCGAGGATCGACCCGGGTGTGCTCCCTACCGTCGAGGGTGCCGACGTGCGGGGTTTCGTTCCCGATCTCTACCTGCGCCTGGCCGCTGCCGATGTGGCCGTGGTCCAAGGCGGGCTGACCACGACGATGGAGCTGGCCGCCGCCGGCGTGCCCTTCCTCTACGTTCCGCTTCGGCATCACTTCGAGCAGAACATCCACGTACGCCATCGCCTCGAGCGCTACCGGGCCGGCCAGTGCGCGTCGTACGACGAGGTCAGCGACCCCGACTGGCTGGCGGAGGCGATCGCGAAGCAGGTGGGCGCCGAGGCGGCGTACCGGCCTGTCGAGTCCGGCGGCGCGGAGCGTGCTGCCGCCATGCTCGGTGAGCTGATCTGATGCGGGCGACTGCCCCCGTCGAGGACGGTGTGCTCGAGCGGGACGGCTTCGGCGTCGGCTACGCGGTGTACGGCGACGGCGACGTCACGGTCTGCCTGGTCATGCCGGACACCATCGTGCACGCCCGGGCCTGGAAGGCCCAGGTCGCGTTCCTGGCCCGACACTTCCGGGTGGTGACGGTCGACCCGCGCGGCAACGGACGGTCCGACCGGCCGACTGGTCCTGAGCAGATGACCACCCAGCACCTTCTCGACGACGTCTGGGCGGTGCTCGACCACGTCGGGGCGGACAGCGTGGTGCTGGGCGGGCTCTGCAGTGGCGCCGGCCTCTGCACCGTCCTGGCCGCCGAGCGGCCCGACCGGGTGTTGGGCGTCTTCGCCATCAACCCGGGCCTCGCGCTGACGCCGCCGTTGCCGCACAGGGTGCAGTTCGACTTCGACGCGGAGCTGGACACCGACGAGGGTTGGGCGAGGAGCAACCGGCACTCCTGGCTGCGCGACTGGCCCGGCTTCGCCGAGTTCTTCTTCACCGAGATGTTCCCCGAGCCCCACTCGACCAAGCAGATCGAGGACACCGTCGGCTGGGCTGTCGAAACGACGCCCGAGACCATGCTCATCGACCACGACGGCGAGCCCGACCCGCGGTTCTCGACCGATGCCGAGGACGTGTGCCGGGAGCTGCGCTGTCCGGTCCTCGTGGTCTCCGGCTCGCTCGACCAGTGCCAGCATCCCGACCGCGGTCGGCGCCTGGCCGAGCTGACGGGCGGGGACTACGTGCTCCTCGAGGGCAGCGGGCACCTGCCCATCGCCCGTGACCCGGTCAAGATCAACCTCCTGCTCCGCGACTTCGTGCGGCGGGTCACCCGCGCGACCGTCTGAACGTGCGCGTTCCCGACGAGGCCGACAAGACGCGATCCACCAGGCGGTTCACGGCGACCGGGTCCCTGCCCTGTGGCGCATGGCCGCTGCCCTCGAACGTCACCAGGGTCCCGCCGGTCAGCTCCGCCAGCCGTGCGCCGGCCTCGTAGGGGATGACGCGGTCGTCGGTCCCGTGCAGGACCACGACCGGACACTGCACGTCGACACACTGGTCCTCGACACGACGCTTACCCACCACACGTCCGCCCTCGGCCCGGACCAGAGTCTCGCCGGTCGTGCCACGGCCCCACTCCACGAGGTCCTCGATCAGCTTGGTCGAGTGCTTCTCCGGCACCAGCTGGTCGAAGAAGAAGTCCAGGAACCCGGGGTAGTCACGCAACCAGGAGAACCGGTTGTAGCGGCCCCAGCCCTCGTCGTCCCCGGTGTCCTCGGCCCAGCGGTCGAACGACGCCTGCCGTGCCGGGGGGAACGGCGCGAGGTCCCGGATCGCCGGTGCGATCGCGACCCAGGCGGCCACGCGGTCCGGGTGGTCCGACGCGAGGTCCAGCGCGTGCAGGTTGCCCATCGAGAGCGCGACCACGACGGCGCGGTCGGTCCCGGTCGCGTCCAGCACGTCGACGGCGTCTTGCGTCTGCTGGTCACGCGTGTACGCCGTGCTCTCCTCGGGGCGGTCGGACGCCCCGTTACCTCGAGGGTCGAAGGTGATCACCCGCGTCCGACGGGACAGGAAGGCGACCTGCAGCTTCCAGATCTCGGCCGGCACGATGCACCAGGTCGGGAGCAGCAGGACCGCCGGGTCCGCGGGATGGTGCAGCTCGCCGTACACCTGCCAGGCGACGCGCACGCCATCGCGCTCGATGAACCCCGTCTCGTCCGGCTCTCGTGCCTTCATGACCGTCTCCTCGAGGACCAGCATCCACCTCACGAGGGGTTTCACACCATCGTCCATGACGGCGAGCGGCCTCGTGTCGCCTCGGTCAGTACTCCGAGGCGCCGCGGATCGGACCGGGTCGGCCGTCGGGGTCGTGGAGCATGTCGAGGGGGACCTTGGCCCACATCCGGGTGAGCCGCGACAGCGGGGGGAGGGGGATCGGCCGCAGGCGACCCGGCGGCCGGTCCCCCACACGACCGGCGTCGTGCCAGGCCTGCAGCCGCGTCGCCGACGCGGCAAACACGTCGTACATGCCGGCCGGGTCCACGCAGTCGGCCATCACCTCGTGCAACCCGCGCTCGGCGACCTCCGGCAGCCGGTCGAGGTGCTCCGCGGCCAGGGTGAGCCTGAGGTCGCGCGCGTAGTCCTGATCGAGGACGACCGCACTGAGCTCGGAGTCGTGGGTCCACGAGCGGCGGTTGAAGTTGTCGGAGCCGGTGCTGGCCCACAGGTCGTCGATCACGCAGACCTTGGCGTGGACGTAGACCGGCGTACCGGCGCGGTTCTCGATGCCGTACGCCGCCACGCGACCCGGCGCGCCGCGCATCAGTCGCACCAGGGCCCGCTCCCGACCGAGGTACTGCGGCCGGCGGTTGAGGCCGGCGATGTCCGGCACGAGTGGGATCACCACGACGAGCCGCAGGTCAGGGTGCCTGCGCAAGGCGGCCGCGAACGGCTCGGCGACACCGTGCCCCCAGAAGTACTGGTCCTCGACGGAGACGATCCGCTCGGCGCGGGCGATCGCCTTGGAGTAGCCGCGTGCGACGCTGCGCTCCCCGCCTTTGGCGAACGGGTAGTCGCGACCATGCCGCAGGTCCGGGTAGGTGCGCAGCAGCTGAACGACGTGGGGACCTGCCTCGGGTGGTGGTGGCCACTGGTCAGGCAGCCTGTCCGGTGAGGTGTCGTGGTGGCACCAGACGTCCACAGCCTTGCGGACCGGGTTGCGGGACAGAGGCGTCGGGTCCTCCCAGCGCTCGCGGAAGACGGTCTCGACGTCGTACACCGCGGGCCCGCGGATCTGGACCTGGACGTCGTGCCACGGCGGGTGCTCGCCGTACTCCTCGGTCAACGGCTGCGGCTGCGGGTCGCCCCCGTGGTCGGCGTCGTCCCGTCGGTTGTGCGCGAGGTCCATGCCGCCGACGAACGCCACGTCGCGGCTGGGGTCGCCCCGGTGGCGGATGACCACGAACTTCTGGTGGTGGGAGCCGCCCGTCCGCACTCGCATGTCGAGCAGTACCTCGGCGCCGCGGCGCTGGAGCTGTTCGCCGAGGTGCCGGTTCTCCGCGGCGAAGAACCCGGTCAGATCGACGTGGGAGCGCCATACCAGCCCGCGGACGTCCACCCCGCGTTCATCGGCACGCCCGAGGACCTCCACCACCTCGCTGCCCGGCTCGCCGGTGAGCCGCTCGTCGGCATCGCCTTGCCAGTCGGTGAAGAAGAGCAGATCCCCAGACTGCGTGGCCTCGATCGCCTCGTAGAGAGTGGGGAAGTACGTCGCCCCGTGGATCAGCGGGCGGACGAGGTTCCCGGTCGACCAGGCCGTCTCGCCTTCATGCCGCTCGTCGAGGACCGTGCTCGGGTTACCGCGCTCCGCCTGGGTCAGCAGCCACTCCGACGGGTCCACGCTCCCGAGCATGCCCCATCTGGGTTCAGGAGGGTGCCGCGGCGTCAGGCGAGCTTGCCGTCGAGGACCGTGGGCTTCCCGTGCAGGAACGTGGCGACGACCCGGCCGGGCAGCTCCATGCCGGCGTACGGCGTGTTGCGCGACAGCGACACGGAGTCGGTCGCCTCGACCACCCGGCGTACGGACGGGTCGTAGAGCACGACGTTCGCCGGGGCGCCGTCCTCGAGCAGGTGGCCGTGGTCGGCGACCCGGCCGATGCGCGCGGGGGCGTAGGACATCCGGTCGGCCACCTCGGTCCACGTCAGACGCCCGGGATCGACCATCGTCTCCTGCACGACCGAGAGTGCCGTCTCGAGCCCGAGCATCCCGAACGCAGCGGCCGACCACTCGCAGTCCTTGTCCTCCAGCGGGTGCGGCGCGTGGTCGGTGGCGACCACATCGATGGTGCCGTCGGCCAGGCCGGCTCGAAGCGCCTCCGTGTCGGCGGCGGTGCGCAGCGGTGGGTTGACCTTGTAGAGGGGGTCGTACGACGCCGCGAGCTCGTCGGTGAGCAGCAGGTGGTGGGGCGTCACCTCCGCCGTCACGTTCCACCCCGATGCCTTGGCCTGCCGGATCAGCTCGACCGAACCGGCGGTCGACACGTGGCACACGTGCAGCCTCGAGCCGACGTGAGCGGCGAGCAGGCAGTCGCGGGCGATCACGGCCTCCTCGGCCACGGCTGGCCATCCGGTCAGCCCGAGCCGCCCCGAGAGCTCTCCTTCGTTCATCTGTGCGTCCTCGGTCAGCCGAGGCTCCTGGGCGTGCTGCGCGACGACTCCGTCGAAGGCCTTGACGTACTCCAGCGCCCGCCGCATCAGCACCGCGTCGTTCACGCAGTGACCGTCGTCGGAGAAGACCCGCACCCGCGCGGCCGAGTCAGCCATCGCACCGAGCTCGGCCAACTGCTGGCCGGCCAGGCCGACGGTGACGGCGCCGACCGGATAGACGTCGCAGTACCCGCCCTCGCGACCGAGCCGCCAGACCTGCTCGACGACCCCGGCCGTGTCGGCCACCGGGTCGGTGTTCGCCATCGCGTGCACCGCGGTGAAACCACCCACAGCCGCCGCCTGGGTGCCGGTCAGGACGGTCTCGGCGTCCTCCCGACCCGGCTCGCGCAGGTGCGTGTGCAGGTCGACCAGCCCGGGCAGGGCGACGAGCCCGGTGGCGTCGATCACCTCGTGCCCACTGTCGTCCCAGTCGCCGTCGAGCGCGACTCGGCCGTCCTGGAGCAGGATGTCCTTCGGGTCAGCGCCGAGGATCCGGGCGCCCTTGATCAGATAGCTGGTCATGCGTCGGCTCCCTCGGTGTCGGTCGCGGTCGAGACGGCGGGTTCGCTCCCGCCGAGCAGCAGGTAGAGCACGGCCATCCGTACGGCGACACCGTTGGTGACCTGTTCGACGATGACCGACCGGTCGGAGTCGGCCACGTCGGCGGTGATCTCCATCCCGCGGACCATCGGGCCCGGGTGCATCACGATCGTGTGGTCCTGGAGGGTGGCCATCCGGCGGCCGTCGAGCCCGTAGCGGCGGCTGTACTCCCGCGCCGTCGGGAAGAACCCGCCGTTCATCCGCTCCCGCTGGACCCGGAGCATCATCACGGCGTCGGCCTTCGGCAGCACGCCGTCGAGGTCGTACGACGTCTCCACCGGCCAGGTGTCCACACCGACCGGCAGCAGGGTGGGCGGTGCGACCAGGGTGACCTCGGCGCCCAACGTGTGCAGGAGCAGTGCGTTGGAACGCGCGACCCGCGAGTGCAGCACATCGCCGATGATCGCGACCCGCTGACCGTCGAGCGTGCCACCGTTGCGCGAGCCCAGGTGGCTCCACATCGTGAACGCGTCGAGGAGTGCCTGCGTCGGGTGCTCGTGGGTGCCGTCGCCGGCGTTGACCACCGACGCGCGCACCCAGCCGGAGTTCGCCAGCCGGTGCGGGGCGCCGCTCGCGCCGTGCCGGATCACGACGGCGTCGCAACCCATCGCCTCCAGAGTGAGCGCGGTGTCCTTGAGCGACTCGCCCTTCGACAGCGAGGAACCTTTGGCCGAGAAGTTGATGACGTCGGCCGACAGGCGCTTGGCGGCGGCCTCGAACGAGATGCGGGTGCGGGTGGAGTCTTCGAAGAACAGGTTCACCACCGTGCGACCGCGCAGCGCCGGGAGCTTCTTGATCGGCCGGTCGGCCAGCGATCGCAGCTCCTCCGCGGTACGCAGCACCAGCTCGGCGTCCTCGCGGCTCAGGTCGGCGGCGGACAGCAGGTGCTTCTTCACGAGACGGCTCCCTCGATCACCACGGCGTCCTCGTCATCCACGCCGGTGAGGTGGACCCGCACCCGCTGGACCAGCGAGGTCGGGAGGTTCTTGCCGACGAAGTCGGCACGGATCGGCAGCTCACGATGGCCCCGGTCGACCAGGACCGCGAGCTGCACCGCCCGCGGCCGGCCGACGTCGTTCAGGGCGTCGAGGGCAGCGCGGATCGTGCGCCCCGAGAACAGCACGTCGTCCACCAGCACGACGATCTTGTCGTCGATGCCCCCGTCGGGGATCTGGGTGGGAAGCAGGGTGCGGGCCGGCTTCAGCCGCAGGTCGTCGCGATACATCGTGACGTCGAGCGATCCGCTGGGGACGGTCGTCGCCTCGACGGCCGCGATGTGCTCGGCGATCCGCTCGGCGAGCGGCACGCCGCGCGAGGGGATGCCGAGCAGGACGACGCCGTCGGCACCCTTGTTGCGCTCGAGGATCTCGTGGGCGATGCGGCTCAGCGCGCGGGAGATGTCGCTCGCGTCGAGGACGGTGCGGTCGGCGCCGGAGTCGGGCCCCGCAGATGAGGGTGATGTGGCAGGCGCAGGCACTGCGGCCAGACCTCCTTCTCCGCCTCACGGGACGGCTCGTTAAAGGATGTCGATCGCAGGCGACCCTAGCAGGCGGAGTGACCTCCGCCTGCCAGGAAACCCGGGCGGTTCAGCTGAGCGGGACCTTGATGACCGTGCCGCCGTGGAAGCAGACCGCGCAGGTCGACACATAGGCCGCACCACGGTGCAGCGCCACGCCGTACGGCGCGAACAGTGGGGACGCGATGCGCCGGGACGCGCGACCTGACTTGTCCGAGAACACCCGTCTCAGCGACCCGGTGCCGAAGTTCGGAATCCCGGCGTCGGCGATCTGGACGGCGTAGAGCCTCCTTCCGTCGTAGGCCAGGCTGGTGACGTTCGTCAGTCCGGACGCCCACACGTGGGGCTTGTGTCCGGGGACGATCCGCCAGATGCGCGCGGCTCCCGAGATGAACGGCGCACCGGTGAGCTCACTGACGTACCACGCGCCGTCGGGACCCTTCACGACATCGGTCGGGACCGACTGGTAGCGGTGCGCACCGGACATGCGGCTCCTGAACGCGGCGACGCCGTGGACGTGCCCCTTCCTGGCGCGCACCAACGTGTTGCCACCCGAGTCGGTGACGAGGTAGCCGAGCTTGCCGGCCTTGGCCAGCCCCGTCGGGTCGCTGTCGGGCTTCGCGATCGGGTTGGCGCGCGCCTCATGTGCGCCGAGGTCGCCGATCACCGTCCGCTTGGCGGTCCTGAGGTTGAAGGAGAGCAGGTGCGCGAGCTCGGCCCGGCCCAGCTTGGTCAGGTGCTTGCGGTGGGCGAGATCGGTGCCCAGACCGACGCTGAGCACGATCGTGTGCTTGTCCACGACCACCAGGTCTGAGGGACCCAGTGCGGCGCTCCCGTCCTTTTGGCCGCCGATCGACGCGACGCCCTCGAGCACACGGTGCTGCTTGCCGTGGCGGACCCGCATCACCGAGCCGGTGTCGCCGAAGCACACCGTGGCACCCTCGCCGCTGAGCATGCAGGGGCCGGTGCTGGAGGTGCCGTTGAAGGAGCCGTGTCCGGCCTCGGCGACGTACATGGCGCCGTTCGCGAAGTCGATCTGGCGCGGGTTGTTCAGACCCGTGGCCACCTCTTTGTAGATGACCGTCGGCCCGCGCGACGGGCTGCGCATGGCATCGGCCGGCATCGTGGTCGTCGCCATCGTCGCCATCGTCGCCATCGCCACCATCGCCACCGAGACACTGGCGGCCGTCCACCACGTACTTGGCATCAAGTTCTCCCTCGGCGTTCACGTGATGAGCCACGTGAGTCTCACCGTCACACGCAGCGTGAGCAAGGTTCAGCCGCGACCGAGCTCGCTGCCGAGCTCCTTGAGCACCGTCTCGTACGCGCGGTGGTACGTCGGGTAGGCGAAGTGCTGGTGGAGCAGCGTCGCGATCGGCACCTCGGCGTGGACGGCCAGCTCGAGCATCGACATGATCTCGCCGCCGGCCGGACCGACCACGACCCCGCCGATCAGCACCTCGCGCTGGCGGTCGGCGACCAGCTTGATGACGCCCTCCTCCCGTGTCATCCAGCCGCGAGCGCCGAGGTCGCCGGTGGCCGTGATCACGTCGATGCCCGCGTCCCGGGCGGCCTGCTCGGTCAGACCCACCGAGGCGACCTCCGGCGCGGTGAACGTGACCCGGGAGACGGCACGGTAGTCGGCCCACGGCCCGTCGCGTCCGAGCAGGTCGTTGAGGACCACGGCGGCCTGGTACATCGACACGTGGGTGAACGCGCCCTTGCCGACGATGTCTCCCACGGCCCAGACGCCGTCGGTCACCCGCATCCGCTCGTCGGTCTCGAGGATCCGTAGCTCAGGGTCCAGCCCGATGTGCTCGAGGCCGAGGCCATGCAGGTTGTTGCGGCGCCCGGCAGCGACCAGCAGCTTCTCTGCGCCGAGCTCCTGGTCGCCGAGGTCGAGCGTGAACTGCCCGTCGGCGTACGCCACGGACGCGATCGAGGCGCCCGTCAGCACCTGGATCCCGGTCTCGGCGAACGCCTTCTCCAGCGCCTCGCTCGCCTCGGGCTCCTCGAGCGCGACCAGCCGGTCGGCCACCTCGACCACCGTGACCCGCACCCCGAACAGGGCCATCACCTGGGCAAGCTCGCAGCCGATGGCGCCACCGCCGATGACGATCAGTGACGACGGCAGCTCGGTGAGCTGGACGGCGTCGCGGTTGGTCCAGTACGGCGTGTCCGCGAGGCCCGGGACCGGCGGCGCGGACGGGGCCGTGCCGGTGTTGATCACGACCCCCTTCGTCGCGGTGTACGTCGTGCCGTCGACGACCACGCGGCCGTTGCCCGCGAGCACGCCGTGACCTCGGGCGAAGGTGGCCCCCGCATCCACGAGCCGCTTCACCGCGACCGTGTCGTCCCAGTCGTCGGTCGCCTCGTCGCGGATCCGCGTCGCGACCGGGCTCCAGTCGGGGCTCACCGTGCTCGAGCCGGCCATCGTGTTCACGCGTCCCGCCTCGCGCAGGGTGTGGGCGGCCGCGATCATCATCTTCGAGGGGACGCATCCGAAGTACGGGCACTCCCCACCGACCAGCCGCTCCTCGACGCCGAGCACCCGCCAGCCGGCCTGCCCCAGCTTGATCGCGACGTGCTCCCCACCCGGGCCGAGGCCGATCACGATCACGTCGAACTCGGCAGCACCGCTCTTCCCCGTTGTCTGCGTCATGCCGTCACCTTTCCATGCCGGTCCCGCCGAGCGGGAGGGTCACCTGGCGGGAGGTTGCGGAACCACGACTCGGTCGGACATGGGGCTGGGAGGCACCGGGCTGGATCCGGTACAAACAAGGGGTGCCCGAGGCGCCGCTCGTGGGGAGGCAGGGGGAGCTGGCCGACCTGCTCCGCCTCCTGAGTGATGCCGCCGACGGCCGGGGCTCACTCGTGCTGATCACCGGAGAGGCCGGCCTCGGCAAGACCCGGTTGCTGCGGGCGCTCGAGCAGCACGCGCGGGAGAACGGAGCGGCGGTGCTGGCCGGCGCGGCCGTGCAGGACGGGCCGGCGTACCGGCCCGTCGCGCAGGCGCTTCTGCCGGCGCTTCGCGCGCACGCGGCGGACGGCTCGCCGTCGATCCGGCCCTACCGAGCCGCGCTGGGGCGGCTGCTCCCCGAATGGGCCGACGCCGACGAAGACGGGGTCGACCGGGTCGACGTGGATCCAGCGCTCGTGCTCGGCGAGGGCGTGGTGCGGTTGCTCGACAGCGTGGGCGAAGGCGGGTGCCTCCTCGTTATCGAGGACGCCCACTGGGCCGATCCGGACTCGGTCACTCTCCTGGAGTTCCTCGGTCCCGCGGTCCGCGACACCCAGGTGCTGGTCGTCGTCTCGGCCCGCGACGACGGGCCCGGGGCCGACGTCGTACACCGGCTCGCGTCGACGCCGGGCTCGACGGTCCTGCCGTTGAGGCCGCTGAGCACAGCGGAGATCGTGGAGCTGGCCGAGGCCCGGCTCGGGTCGACTCTCGTGCCCGAGCTCGCGGCCTACGTCGTGTCCCGCTCCGAGGGACTGCCGCTGCTGGTCGAGGACCTCGCGATGGCGGGAGTCAGGGCCACCGAGCAGAACGGGCCAGCTACCCCGGTGCCCGCAGCCTTCGCCGCCGAGGTCCACCGCCGGCTCGACTCGCTCTCCGCGGGGGCCGGGGATTCGATGCGGGCGGCATCGGTGCTCGGCGGTGAGCCCGACTGGTCTCTCCTTCCGGCGCTGACGGGGCAGGAGCCGGACGCGGTCTGGGCAGGTCTGCGCGAGGCGGTGGCGGCACACCTGCTGGTGCAGGACGGGGCGGTCCTCCGGTGGCGGCATGCACTGACGCAGGAGGTTGTCGCAGAAGCCCTGCTCACGCCCGAGCGGGCAGCCCTGGCCCGGCAAGCTGCCGAGGTTCTGCTCGACAGCGGACGGCCCGACGACGAGGAGCATGCTGCTCGCCTCCTCCTGGTGGCCGGCGACTCCCCGCGCGCGCTGGAGGTTGCCCTCCGCGCCGCGGTGCGCGAACGCCGCCGCGCCGCGTACGGGAACGCCGAGCGCCTGCTGACCCTGGGCGACACAGCGGGCGGATCAGCTGCGGTCACCGCGGAGCGGGTGCTGCTGATGACCCTCACCGGGCGTCCCGTGGCCGCCCTCGAGGTCGGCGTACCCGCGCTGGCCCGGGCGACCGGCGACGACCACGCCGAGCTGTGCGTGCGGCTCGCGCGAGCGGCGATCGACGACCGCCGCTGGTCCGAGGCCGAGCAGTACGTCGCGCGCGCCGGGCGGCCGGAGGACCCACGCTCCCCCACCCTGGCCGCGGACGCGGCACACGGGGACGGCCGGGTCGAGCAGGCGGCCGCGCTGGCCGACCGCGCCGTGGCATTGGCCGAGTCAGCCGGTACGCCCGAGCAGCTCTGCCAGGCGCTGGTCACCCGGGGTCGCATCGCACGCATCACCGACATCGCTGCCGCCAGCGAGGCACTGGCGCGAGCGGCCCAGGTCGCCGCCGAGCACGGGCTGACGGCGAGTCGAGTGGAGGCTCTGCTCGGCCTCGGCACGTTGGAGCTGCTCGGACGCCGACGAACCGGCCACCCTGCGTACGGCCCGGGAGCTCGCCCTCGACCACGGCCTCCTGTCGACCGCGTTGTCGGCCGAGCTGTTGCTGTGCGACCACCGGCTGCTCGAAGACGGACCCCGGCCCGTGCGCGGGAGCATCGGCCTGATGGTGGAGCAGGCGGGCACTCTTCGCCTGCATGGCATCCAGGCGATGGGCGGCAGCCTGCTCGCCCTCGCGTGCGCCGCGAGCGGCGACGTCGCGGCGATGGAGGAGGCGTTGGCCGCGGTCGAGACCGTGCCGGGGAGCACGCCGGACCTGGTCGTCCTCGCCGACGCCGCGCGGGCGCATGCTGCGCTGATCGCCTACGACCTCCCGGTCGCCGATGCTCTGCTCGACCAGGGCGTCCCGCACCTGGTCGAGAACGCCGCGTCGGCGCCACTGCACGTGATCGGGCTGTGGGCGCTGCTGCGCACCGTGGCCGGCAATGCCGGCGACGGCGGGCTGGCCGCCCGCGACTCCGTACGTGGCGCGTCCGCCGTACGACGCGCAGCGAACCGCGCCGCCCTCCGGTACGCCGACGCAGTCGCGGCCGGCCGGGCCGGGAAGCTCGACGAGGCGGCCGCGACGTTCGCCGAGGCGGACGCCGTGCTGCGAGGCGGCCAGCTGGTGGCGTCGGGTACTGCGACTGCTCGCGCTCGAGCGTGCGGTGTTCGACGGCTGGGGCGACCCGGTGCCCGAGCTGCGCGCCAACCTCGCCCAGCACGAGAGCTCCGGCGAGGACCGCCTCGCCCGTGCGTGTCGCGACCTGCTGCGCCGGGCCGGTGCGCCCACCAGGCGCGGCCGGGGCGCGGGGCCGGTGCCCCCACAGCTGCGCGCGGCGGGGGTGACGAGCCGCGAGCTCGACGTACTCCGGCTCGTGCGGGACGGCCGGAGCAACGCGGAGATCGCCGAGCGCCTGTTCCTGTCCACACGCACGGTGGAGACGCACGTCGCCCACCTGCTCGCCAAGACCGGCACGGCCGACCGCACGGGCCTGGCCGCGTGGTCCCGCGAGCGGGACCACGCGACCTAGACACCCGTCCTAGGCGACCGGAAGGTCGTAGCGCCGACGAATGCTGGTGCCCGTCTGCCGCAGGTCCGCGCCGTAGACGTGCAACGACACCGCCAGGTCGGTGCCGGCATTGCGCACCAGGTGGATGTCGCCGGGCGGGAGCGCGACGCTCACCTCGCCGCGAGGGTTGACCAGCTGCTCGGTGACCACGAGCCGGCCTCCGTCGAGGGCGTACCGGATCTCCTCCTCCTCGCCCTCGTCGACGCCGACCACACACCAGCAGACGTGGTCGTGCACCGGCGTGGCCTGGCCCGGCAGCCAGACCAGCGCCACCAGCGAGAACGCCCCGTCGTCCGCCACGTGCAGCACGTGCTGGCGGTAGCGCTCGGGATCGCCCTGGCGCTGCTGCTCGGTCAGCAGGCCGTCCGTCCCGAGGTACGCCGCAAGCGCTCGCGACACCGCCTCGGCGGTCCCGGCTTCCGAACCGTGGCCGCGTACGGCGCGGTCGAGGTCGGCGGTCAGGTCGGTCAGGGTGGTACCCCGGCCGGTGTGGGTCATGGTCGTCATCTCGGTCTCCTCCTGATCCGGACTCACTGATGACGATCCCGGCACGACGGGTGCCCCACATCGGTGGTGGCCACCGAGTTTGGCGCGACCCAGCCCCCACCGATCCCCCACGGACTCGCCCGACCGGTCCCCACCGATTCTCGGTGCCGTCGGAGCGCTAACTCCGCACCGAGCACGGATGTGGGCACGCGGGGTCTGCCCGGACGCTGGCTCCCGAACACCCGACCCTGAAGGAGCAGCACCATGATTTCCCAGCCCGACCTGGACGTCGACGTCCTGGTGGTGGGGGCCGGCCCGTCCGGACTCACTGTGAGCGCGGCCCTCGCTCGCGCCGGCATCCGCACCCTGACCATCGACCGCCACCCCGGCACCTCGATCTTCCCGAAGGCGACCGGCGTACGGCTGCGCACGATGGAGATCCTGCGCAGCTGGGGCCTCGAGGACTTCCTGCCTGTTCGCGACGCCGAGGTGCGCCTCGTCATGTCTGTCTCGCCGACGCTCGCCGCCCCCCAGCAGCAGGAAGTGCCGCTCGGGGTGCCCGACGACGGGCTCACGTCGGAGGTCAGCCCCAGCCGCTTCGCGTTCTGCGCGCAGGACCAGCTCGAGCCCGTCCTCCTGAACCACGTCCGTGAGCGGGGCGGCGAGGTGCGGTTCGGCACCGAGCTCGTCACGCTGACCGTGGGCGACCGGGGCGCGATGGCCCGACTCCGGCCGATGCCGGCCGGCCCGTCGTACGCCGTGCGCGCCCGCTACGTCGTCGGGGCCGACGGCGGCGGGAGCACCGTCCGAGCAGCCGCGGGCATCGGCTGGGACACCCTCGGTTCCGAGGGCCATCACCTGTCGGTGCTGTTCCGTGGCGATCTGTCGCGCGCCATCGGTGACCGGTCCTACGCGCTGTACGCGACCGTGGCACCCGGAGCCGAGGGCATGTTCGTCGCCACCGGCGAACCGGACCGGTGGATCTTCGACATGGAGTGGGAGCCCGACACGGGCGACTCCCTGGCCGACTGGACCCCGGAGCGGGTGCGCGACGCCATCCGTGCGGCGTCCGGCCTCCCCGACCTCGAGCCCCGGCTCGACGGGCTGTTCCCGTGGGACTTCGGCGCCGCGGTCGCCACGACCCAGCAGGCCGGACCGGTCTTCCTGGTCGGCGATGCCGCCCACCGGACGACGCCGCGTCGGGCGACCGGGATGAACACCGGCATCGCGGAGGCGCACAACCTCGGCTGGAAGCTGGCTTGGGTCGTGCGTGGCTGGGCCGACCCGACGCTCCTCGACAGCTACGAGGCCGAGCGCCGACCCGTCGGTGTGGCCAACGCCCACCGATCGCTGGAGCCGGCCGCGGGCGACACCGAGCCGCGCGACCTCCTGGCCGACGACCTGGGCGTGACCTACCGCTCCGCGGTGGTGGACGCGCCCGGCGCGGAGACCCGGGTCGCCGGCGCACGTCCCGGTGTGCGCGCGCCCCACGTCTGGGTCGAGCGTGCGGGGGCGCCCGTCTCGTTGCTGGACCTGTACGACGGCCGCCTGACCGTGGTCACGGGTCAGGGAGGAGAGGCGTGGCGTACCGCGGTCGCCGACCTTGCGGCGGACGGGCTCCCGATCCACGTCGTGGAGCTGGGCCGCGACGTCGTCGATCCAGAGGGCCAGGCGGCGGCGTCGCTACCGGGTGGCCGCCACCAGTGCCGTGCTGGTGCGTCCGGACGGACACGTGGCCTCACGCCTGCGGGGGACGCCCTCGCAGGCGGCCGAGCTCCTGCGCGACGCCGTGCACCACGCGCTCGGCCACAGCGTCCGCGAGGAGGCCGCCGCGATCGCAGGCTGAGCGGCTCAGCCGCGCGCCCGGGGCCCGTCACGCTGGACCGACTGACCGGACTACTTGGACAGGTGGCGGGCCCGGGCGAAGCAGAACAGGCCGTAGCACGCGATGCCGACCGCGATCAGGATCAGTAGGAACGGGCCGAACGGCTGCTGAAGCACGGTGTGCAGGGCGTCGTCGAGGCCGCCCGACTTCTTGGCCTCGTGGGTGACGGCGGCCGCGACGAACAGGCCGCCGACGATGCAGAAGGCGATGCCCTTGGCGATGTAGCCGAGCTTCCCGACGATGCGGTACGCCGTGCCGGCCTCGCCGATGGACCCGCGCACGTCGAGGTTCTCCATGAACTTCTCGGTCCAGCCGCGGCGCGCGTAGCTCACGCCGTACACGACGATCGCGACGCCGATCGCTCCGACGATCCAGCGCCCGTACGCCTGGTCCATGAGCTTCGCGGTGTAGTTCGTGCTCTGGCCGGAACCCGCGTCGACCGCGAACCGGAAGGCGATCACGGCCAGGTACCCGTAGACGACCGCCTTGAACGCCGAGACGGCTCGCTTGCGCCACTTCTTGCCGCCGTCGTACTCCTGGTGACCGACGAACATCTCGATCACCCGCCAGACGACGAGCAGGAACATGCCGATCGCGACCAGCCACAGCAGCACGGTCCCGAACGGCTGCTTCGCGAGCGTCTGCATCGCACCCTTCTGCGACGCGGTCTTGCCGTGGTCACCCAGGGCCAGCTGGATGGCCAGCCAGGCGACGATCAGGTGGACGATGCCGTAGGTGATCATCCCGAAGCGGACGCCTCGGTCCAGCCAGTCACTGTGCTGGGCCTCGCGTCCGAGCTCCTGGGCCTGCTCTCCCACGTTGGTCATGCTCGGAATCTAGACCTGCCCCAGCCGCAGCGGATCACACCTTGGGGTGGCCTCAGGGCGGCGGCCCATGAGGCCCAGGAGACTCAGCCGACGAGCGTGTCGCGGTCGCGCAGCATGCTGCCGAGCACGCCGTTGACGAAAGCCGGGGACTCGTCGGTCGAGAGGTTGCGGACCAGCGCGACGGCCTCCGTGACGGCGACCGCGTCGGGGATGTCGTCGGCGTACAGCAGCTCGAAGACGCCGATCCGCAGCGCGTTGCGGTCGACGGCCGGCATCCGGCCGAGGGTCCAGCCCTGGGCGTACTGGCCGAGCAGCACGTCGATGCGCTGGGCGTGCTCGGTGACCCCTCGCACCAGCGTCTCGGTGTAGGGGTTGGTCGGTCCCTCACCGTCGGCCACGGCGGCCTCGAGCGCCTCCACCGGGTTCTGCGCGCGCAGCTCCGCGGCGTACAGGACGTCGAGGGCGCGTTTGCGCGCCTTGCTCCGCGCTGGCATCAGGCCTTCACGCGACCGAGGTACGACGAGTCGCGGGTGTCGACCTTGACCTTCTCGCCCTGGGTGATGAACAGGGGCACCTGGATCTCGTGGCCGGTCTCCAGCGTGGCCGGCTTGGTGCGGCCGGTCGCGCTGTCGCCGACGACACCGGGCTCGGTGTAGGTGATCTCCAGCTCGACCGAGGCGGGGAGCTCGATGTAGAGCACCCGGCCGTCGTTGGTCGCGACGATGGCGTCCTGGTTCTCCAGCATGAAGTTCTTGGCGTCGCCGACGATGTCGGGTGCGATCTCGAGCTGATCGTAGGTGCCGGTGTCCATGAAGACGTAGGACGAGCCGTCGTTGTAGAGGTACTGCATGGTCCGCTTGTCGACGTTCGCGACGTCGACCTTCACGTCCGCGTTGAACGTACGGTCGACGGTTTTGCCGGACTCGATGTTCTTCAGCTTCGACCGCACGACCGCGCCGCCCTTTCCCGGCTTGTGGTGCTGGAACCAGATGACCTGCCACAGCTGGCCGTCGAGGTTGAGGACCATGCCGTTCTTGAGGTCGTTGGTGGTGGCCATGCGGGAGTGCCTCTTCTGCTGGGAAACAGTGGGCCCGGCTCCGGAGACGTCCGGGCGGGCGACCCCCGAGTCTAGTACGGCGCTCCCTCACCCCATGAATCCCGAGCCCCGCGACCGAGCCTGCGAGGGCGCGAAGAGGGCGAGGGATTGAGGAGGGCTCGGCTCGGGTCGAACGAAGTGAGAGACCGAGCGACCCGTCACGAAATACCAGCCCCGCGACCGAGCCTGGTAGGGCGCTCGAGCTGACTACGTCTCCGCGGGCGCTTCGGGCTCACGCACCCGGCGGAACCGGCGGAGGAGCAGCCAGATCGGTACGCCGACGATGGCCCCCGCCAGCGCGAACGGGAGCACCGCACCGAGGCCGACCAGGGCGCCGACCACGACCGTGACCAGCGCATCCCAGCCGTGCCGGAGACCTCCGACGAACCCGCCGGTCGACCTCGTCGCGGGTGACGGCGTCGTCTGCCGGGTGATGTCGACGGTGATCGTGGCCAGGCTGGTCCGGTCGGACAGGTAGGCGCGCTGCTGCTGGAGCGACTCCAGCTGTCCCTGCCGCGCGGTGAGCTCGCGCTCCACGGCGAGCAGCGCCGGGAGGTTCGCCGTCCGGGAGACCAGCTGCCGGAGCCGGCGTACGCCGGCCTGCTGGGCCGCGATCCGCGCGTCGACGTCGATCACCTGGGTCGTGACGTCCTGGGCCTGGCGCGACGAGCTCCGCAGCGTCGCCAGGCCGGCCAAGCTCGTCATCGCCGGGTCGAACCGGTCGCTCGGCACCCTGAGCACGAGGTGAGCATGGGACACCGGGCCGCCCTGCTCGGTGGTCGTGTCCTCGTCGGCGATCCGGCCGTGCTCCCGCGCGAGGACGCTGTCCACGCGGTCGCGGGTCGCGGCGACGTCGCCGCTGGTGAGCTCTACCCGGCCGGTGGAGATCACAGCTCGCTGCTGCACCTCCGGCGCGGCGTTGCCACCCGTGTCGGCCAGCGTGTTGGCCTGGGGCGCCCGTGCACTGTCCAGAGGCTTGACGCTGCCCATGTCTCTCGCCCCGGAATGGCCGGCCGAGTCCTCGGTCGCGCTCGCGCTCGTGCTCGGCGGGCTGCAGCCGGCGGCGGTCAGCGCGACCACCGCGAGGGCCGGCGCCACGACGAGGAGCGCTCCCCGTCGACCCAGCCCCATGGTCGCCCTCACTGGAAGGACCACACGATCCGGACGGTGACCGCGAGCCGGTCCTTGCCGGCCCGGATCGGCAGCGCCTTGCCGACCATGGCGAGGTCGGCACGGTCGAACGCCACGGGTTGGGTCACAGGCGCACTGGCGTGGACCTCCCGCAGCGAGAGCACCGATCCCAGCGTCTGACCGGCGGCGTCGGCGTACTCGTGGGCCTTGGCCTTGGCCTGTTCGACGGCGGCGGCCCGCGACCTCGCCAGGAGTGCATCGGTGTCGCCGATACGCAGGCCGATGTTGCCGACCCGCACGTCGTTGCCACCGGCCTCGACCGCAGCGGTCACCGCGCGACCACCGCGGTCCAGGTCGCGCACCAGCACCTCTGCGCGCTGGGAGACCCGATAGCCGCGCAGGGTCGGCGGACCGTAGGCGTGGTAGTCGTACACGGCGTACATCTGGAGCCCCGTCGTCTGCACGTCCGAGCGACGTACGCCGAGTCCGTCGAGCCGGGCCAGCACCCGCTCCATCGTGGCGTTCGCGTCGGCGAGCGCGGAGCGGAGGTCGGAGCGGACCAGGCCGACCGACAGCGAGAAGGTCAGCTCATCGGGCACACCGACAGTGCGGCCGGTCCCGGTGGTCACCAGGGTGCGTGGCTTGGCGTCGGTGGTCGTACCGGTGGGCGCCGTCGGGGACGCCTGCGCGGACCCTCCGCCTGCGCCGAGCAGGTAGGCGACGACGAGCGCGAGCGCGACCACCGTCGCGACGAGCATTCCCTTGGCACTGACGGTGACGGAACGGTCCATGGCGCACTCCCTGTGGTCGGTGAGCTCGGGATGTGCCGATCGGACGCGCAGGCTCGGGTCGTGGTTCCCGAGCGAGGACGTTCCGATCCGGCGGAGCCGGAGCGGAACGGCCGCAGCGAGCGCGCAGCGAGCTTGCTCGCAAGCGAAAACCCCGTCCGGCACAGCCGGAGCGGAACGGCCGCAGCGAGCGCGCAGCGAGCTTGCTCGCAAGCGAAACCCCGTCCGGCACAGCCGGAGCGGAACGGCCGCAGTGAGCGCGCAGCGAGCTTGCTCGCAGGTCGAGCCCGAGCGAGCGTCAGGTCGGCACGAGCGGGCGGAGGTCCGAGCGAGTCAGGCGAGCGGGTCGCGAGGTGGCCAGGCAGCGCGGGCAGGTCCGAGCGGGTCAGGTCAGAGCGGGTCAGGTCAGCGCGGGTCAGGTCAGCGCGACCGTGTCGAGGGCGAGGTCGCGTAGGAGCAGCAAGAAGGCGGCCGACGCCAGGGCACGGCCGGTCCAGCGGACGGTCGCGCCCCGCAGCACACGGCCGAGTCGCGTACCGTCCACAAGGCGACCCAGCCCCCAAGCGAGGGCGAACACCGGCAGCACCGGGACCACCACGAACGCCATCAGCGCCGCGCCCACGGCCGGGGTGCGGCGCACGCCGTCCGGCTGTCGCGCGAGGCTGGTCTCGACGATCCAGGCCAGAAGTCCGCCGTACGCCGCGGGCAGGGCCACGAACAGGGCGATCGCGAGCGGCGCATCCAGCACGGTGAAGTCGACTCCGTCGCGGTGCACCAGCAGGGCGCCGACGCCGACGCCGGCACACGCCGCGGTCGCGGCGATCCGGAGCGGGAGGCCCGACGGCTGGAGCCAGCGCACCGCGGCGTACACGGCCGCCCCGACGATCCCCAGCAGGGTGCCGATGATCAGCAGGTTGAGTGACCCGGACAGTGTGAACCGGCCCATCTCGAAGCCGTCGTCGCTCTCCGTCCCCGTGGCTGCCGGATTGGCCCGCGCCAGGACGAACATCGCCAGGCGTCCCACGACCCCACCCACGAGGGCCCCGAGCCCGACCCCGGCCGCTGCCATGACGGCAAGGCGCCCGGCTGCAGGCCGCAGACCATCGCTCATGCCCGGAGCCTAGGGCTCGAGAGCACGCAGCGCCTCGCGGTAGCCGTCGACGCCCTGGCCCGCGATGACGGCGACGGCGTGCGGCGTGACGACCGAGTGGTGGCGGAACTCCTCCGGACGCTGACTCGGGTCGCTGAGGTGGACCTCGACCAGCGGCGCGGTCAGCTGGGCGCAGGCGTCGTAGAGCGCCAGCGAGTAGTGCGTCCATGCGCCGGCGTTGAGGACGACCGGGGTCTGCTCGTCGGCCGCGGTGTTCAGCCAGTCCAGGAGCTCGCCCTCGTGGTTGGTCTGACGCACCTCGACCTCGAGCCCGAGCTCGCGTCCCCACTCCGCGCACCGCGCGACCAGCTCGGCGTACGTCGTGGAGCCGTAGATCTCGGGCTGACGACGTCCCAGCCGGCCCAGGTTCGGACCGTTCAGCACCAGCACCCTCATCGCGCACCTCCCACCATCGCGTCGTACGCCACCCGCAGGTAGGCCTCGTCGGGGTCGGCCAGGACCCGCGGACTGGCCAGGCCGTCGAGGACGACGAACCGCAGGGTCGAACCCCGCGACTTCTTGTCCACCGACATCCGCGCTCGCAGGTCTTCGTACGACGCCCCGGCCCAGCCGATCGGCAGTCCGATCCGGGAGAACGCCGACCGGTGCCGGTCGGCGACCGCATCGTCCAGCACGCGGGCCGCGCGGGCCAGCTCGGCAACGAACACGCAGCCGATCGCGACCGCCTCCCCGTGCCGTAGGGCGTAGCCGCTCGCCTGCTCGACGGCGTGACCCATGGTGTGCCCGTAGTTGAGCACTTCGCGACCAGGGTGACCGTCGCTGCCGCCGGACTCCCGCAGGTCACCGGCGACGACATCGGCCTTGACCCGAACCGCGCGTTCGACCAGGTCACGGAGCATCGACGAGCCTGGGATCAGATCGTCCGGCGACGCGGTCTCGACGATCCGCAGGATCTCCGGATCGGCGATGAAGCCACACTTGACGACCTCGCCCAGGCCCGACCGCAGCTCGGCCTCGGGCAGCGAGGCGAGCAGGTCGAGGTCGCAGAGCACTCCGGCAGGCTCGTGGAACGAGCCGACCAGGTTCTTCCCGGTCGACGTGTTGATCCCGGTCTTCCCGCCGATTGCGGCGTCGACCATGCCGAGCAGAGTGGTCGGCACGTGGACCACGCGAACGCCGCGTAGCCAGGTCGCGGCCACGAAACCGCCCAGGTCGGTGGTGGCCCCGCCGCCGACGGTCACGAGGGCGTCGCTCCGGGTGAAACCGGCGGCTCCCAAGGACTCCCAGCACCCGGCCGCCACGTCCGCGGTCTTCGCCCGCTCCCCCGGCGGGACGGGCACGGGCAGCACGTCGTACGCCGGTCCGAGCACGGCGCCGACGCGGCCGGCCGGCTCCGGCAGGTCCTCCGGATGCACCACCGCGACGCGGTGCACGCCCTCACCCAGCAGCCTGGGCAGCTGGCCGAGAAGGTCCGCACCGACCACGACGTCGTACGCCGCCGCCGTCTCGACCCTGATCACGGTCGGCTCAGCCATCGAGGGCCTCCTCGACCAGCGAAGCGACCTCGTCCGGCGTTCGGCCGTCGGTGTCGACGACCGCGACGGACAGCGCTTCGTACACGGGACCTCGCTCGTCGAGCAGGACCTTCATCGTCCCCCGGACGTTGCCGAGGAGCAGGGGTCGCGAGGCACCGAGCCCGACCCGGGCCGCGGCGTCCGCGAGCCCCACCCGCAGGAACACCACTCGGTGACCGGCCAAAGCCGTCCGGGTGCTCCCGGCCATCACCGCGCCCCCGCCGACTGCGAGCACGCCGTCGTGCTCCTCCAGCGCGCGGGCGACGGCGTCCCGCTCCAGCGCGCGGAAATGCTCCTCGCCGGACTCCACGAAGATGTCGGAGATCGGGCGCCCGTCGGCCGCCTCCACGTCGTCGTCGGTGTCGCGGAAGTCCACCCCCCAGCGATCGGCGAGAATCCGCCCGACCGTCGACTTGCCGGCGCCCATCGGTCCGACGAGCACCACGCGGGGTGGCGTCACCGGAACCTCAGCGTGCCCAGGTAGCCCTCGACGTTGCGGCGGGTCTCGTCCACCGCGTCGCCGCCGAACTTCTCCAACACCGCGTCGGCCAGCACCAGCGCCACCATCGCCTCCGCCACTACCCCGGCCGCGGGCACGGCGCAGACGTCGGACCGCTGGTGGTGGGCGACCGCCGCCTCTCCGGTCTCGAGGTCGACGGTGCGGAGAGCCCGCGGGACGGTCGAGATCGGCTTCATCGCCGCCCTCACGCGCAGCACCTCGCCGGTGGACATCCCACCCTCGGTCCCCCCCGACCGGCCACCGGTACGCCGGATGCCCTCGTCGGTGGGAACCATCTCGTCGTGAGCCAGGCTGCCGCGGGTCGCGGCCAGCTCGAAGCCGTCGCCGACCTCGACGCCCTTGATCGCCTGGATCCCCATCAGGGCCCCGGCCAGCCGTGCGTCGAGCCGGCGGTCCCAATGCACGTGGGAGCCGAGCCCGGGCGGCAGCCCGTGGACGACCACCTCGACGACTCCGCCGAGCGTGTCGCCGTCCTGATGGGCCTGGTCGATGGCGGCGACCATGGCCGCGCTCGCCTCGGGGTCGAGGCAGCGGACGTCGTCCGCGTCGAGTCGGGCGACATCGTCAGGCCCCGGAACGCTTCCGGCGGGAGCGCGCACGCCGCCCAGCTCGATCACGTGGGACACCAGGCGGGCACCGGTGGCCTGCTCGAGGAACGCGCTCGCCACACAGCCCAGGGCGACCCGCGCGGCGGTCTCGCGCGCCGACGCGCGCTCCAGCACCGGGCGTGCCTCGTCGAAGCCGTACTTCTGCATGCCGACCAGGTCTGCGTGACCAGGTCGGGGCCGGGTGAGGGGAGCGTTGCGCGCCAGCCCCTCCAGGACCGACTCGTCGACAGGGTCGGCGGCCATCACCTGCTCCCACTTGGGCCACTCGGTGTTGGCGATCTCGATGGCGACCGGTCCGCCCATCGTCTCCCCATGGCGTACGCCGCCAAGGATCGTCACCTGGTCCTGCTCGAAGCTCATCCGGGCGCCCCGGCCCTTGCCCAGGCGGCGCCGGGCGAGCGCGGACGACACGTCGTCGGTCGTGATCCGCACGTGCGCAGGAAGCCCTTCGAGGATCGCGACCAGGGCGGGGCCGTGGGACTCCCCGGCGGTGAGCCAGCGCAGCATGCGGTCAGTCTTCCATGGGCGGTGGTGTCGTTCCGGCGGGTCAGCGGCTTACGAGACCGGACCAGAGCGGGTCGCCCCAGACGACACCGATGGCGGCGCCGACCAGCATGAACGGGCCGAACGGGAACCCCTTCCGCTCGACGATCTTGACCAGCGCCAACAGCCCGCCGATCACTCCGCCGAGCAGGAAGCCGGCGTACAGGCCGACCACCACCGGCCCCCAGCCCATCCAGCCGAGCGCGAGGCCGAGCGGGCCGGACAACCTGACGTCACCGAAGCCGAGGCCGCGCGGGTAGACCACCCACAGCAGGAAGTAGAAGCCACCCCACGTCACAAACCCGAGCGCCGACCGGAGCACCGCGTGCCCGTCTCCGGTCACGGCCCAGCCCAGCAGAACGACTGCCGCGACCACCAGCGAGCGTGGGCGCGATCAAGTACGTCGGCAGCAGCCGGGTGCGCCAGTCGATCACGGTCAGTGCCAGGTAGACCGGCACGAACGGCACCCACAGCAGCCAGGCCCACTCCCACCCGGTGCCGGCCCCTACGAACGCACCGACGAGCGCACCGGCGACCGCGCTCTTCCAGGCGAGTCCCGGCCGAGCGGCGATGTCGGCGTACGGCTCCGGCGGCGGCTCCTGCTGCTCGCCCGTCGCGTCCACGGTCGCGTCACCCTCCGGCTCCGCGTCCGACGAGGAGGCGTCAGGGGGTGGCGGCTGCCAGGGAGGCACCCTCGCGATCAGCCACGGGACCCCCAGCCCGCCCAGCCCCGCCACGGCCGCGCCGAGGAGCGCGGCCGCGACGGTCGAGTCCATGACCCGGACCCTAACCAGAGGAAGGGGTCCGGCGACGGCGTTCGGCGAGTCCCGCCTCACCCGCGCGTCGCATCGCCTCGACCGGGATGTCGAAGCGTCCGGTCATCGCGCGCACCTGGTCGACCGCCTGCCACAGGAGCAGGTCGAGCCCGCCGACCAGTGTGTGCCCGCAGGCTGCGGCCTGCTCGACCAACGGCGTCGGCCAGGGCTCGTAGACCACGTCGAAGACCACCGGCACGTCCCGCACCGCGCGGAGGACCGCGTCGGTCTGGGCCGAGACCGGGATGGTCGAGACGACCACGTCGACGCCGGGGTCGAGGGCGATCGTCCCGAGCCCGGCCAACGAGACCACCGTGAGCTGAGGCGACCGGGTATGACGCCCCACGACCTCGACCGTGGCGGCCGCCCGCGCCGGATCCCGCACGGCCACGGTCGCGCGCTCGAGGCCGCGCTCCGCGAGCGCGAGGAGCACGGAGGCCGCGGTGGCGCCGCCGCCCAGCACGACGGCGTCGCGCAGGCGCTCGTCGGTTGCCTGGGCCAATGCCGCCTCGGCCCCCGGGACATCGGTATTCAGCCCGTGTCGTCCCCCGGTCTCGTCGAGGAGCACGGTATTCGCCACGCCGGAGACCCTGGCCCACTCGTCCTGCGACGTCAGGAGCGGGCCCACCTCCCGTTTCAGCGGCATGGTCAGCGACAGGCCACGCCAGTCCGCGTCCAAGCCGTCGAGGAACTCCGCGAGCCCACCGGCCGGCACGCGGACGGCGTCGTAGCTCCAGTCCAGGCCCAGCTCGTCGTACGCCGCGCGGTGCAACGTCGGCGACAACGAGTGCTCGATCGGGTCTCCCAGGACCCCGCAGCGCCTCGGCATCACGGTCCTCAGCAGCGGGTCGACGTCGTGCAGTACTGGAGGTACTCCTGCTTGAACCCCAGGAAGTCCTGGTAGGTGACACCGAACTTCGTCTCGCCGGTCCTGAGGTTCACGGTCAGGTAGTAGTACCAAGGACCGTCGGCCGGATTCAGTGCCGCCTTGATGGCGTCGTCGCCCGGTGAGTCGATCGGTCCGGGCGGGAGCCCCGGGTGCAGATAGGTGTTGTACGGCGAGTCGGTGTTCTGCGTCTCGTCGGTCGTCACGGCCACGACACCCTTGCGATTGAGGGCGTAGTTGACGGTCGCGTCGATCTGGAGCTTCCCGAACGTGCCCTGCTGCGTGCCGGGTCCGTCCAGACGGTTGTAGATGACCCGCGAGACCTTCGGCATGTCCGAGCCGCGGCCCTCGGCCTGGATCAGGCTGGCGATGGTCATCACCTCGCCCGGGGTCTTGCCCACCTTCTGTGCCCCGGCAACGAGCCCGTCCTCGGCCGCGGCCTGCTTCCACCGGTCGACCATGTCCTGGAGCATGTCGACCGGCTTCTCGGTCGGGCCGAACGGGTACGTCGAGGGGAACAGGTAGCCCTCCGGGTTTCCCTTCGCGTACGCCGGCAGCCCGAGCGCCGAGGTGTCCTTGAGGGCGTCGTTGAAGTCCTGCTCGGAGTACTTCGTCTGCGCAGCCAGGATCGCCACGATGTCGACGACGCGCAGGCCCTCGGGGATGGTGACGGTGTCCTTGATGATGTTCTTCGGGTTGTTCAGGACCCGGAAGGCGTCGTCGGCGGCCATCTTCTTCTTCAGTTGGTAGAAGCCGACCTGGATGGTGTTCTTGCCGTTGGACGCCTCGATGAACGCGTCGACCGATGCCACGACACCGGCTGCCTTGAGGTTCTGGCCGATCGCGGAGGTCGACTCCCCCTCCTTCACCTCGAACACGACCTTCCCGTGCCCGGGGCCGTTGTAGTCGGCTGCGTGCGACAGGTGGTCCTTGAGGAAGTGGAGGCCCTTGGTCCCGGCGACGTACGCGCCGCCCACGACCACCACCAGAGCGACGAGCACCGCCAGGCAGCCGGAGAAGCCGCGCTTCTTCTTCTTGCGCGCACCGCCGAGGTAGTGGGGGTCGTATCCGCCGTCGGAGTCACCGTCGGACTCGTTCGGCCCGGTCTCGTCGTTCGCTGCGAAGGTGGAATCGGGTTCGACGCCGTCGTCGGCGTAGTAGTTCATGACTCTCCTGTCACGGTCTCTCCCCGTACCAACTCCCCTGGTGGACGTCCGGTCGCTCGCTCGGTGTCCAGGGCGTGCTGCAGGATGAGCACCGCCGCAGCCTGGTCGACCACAGCCCGCCGTTCGGCACCCTTCTTTCCCCGGTCGCGCAGCATAGCCTCCGCACTCACCGTGGTCAGACGTTCGTCCTGAAGGCGCACGACGACCGGCGCGATCCGCGCGGCGAGCCGGGACGCGAACTCACGGGTCTTCACCGCGGCCGGCCCCTCCCCGCCCGACAACGAGCGCGGGAGGCCCACGACGACCTCGACCGCCTCCTCCTCACGCACCAGCCGCGCAATCCGGGCCAGGTCACCCTTGCCTCGGCGTACCGTCTCCAGCGGCGTCGCCAGAAACCCGGTCGGGTCGCTCTTCGCGACGCCGATCCGGGCATCGCCGGGGTCGATCCCGAGGCGTACGCCGTGGCGCATCAGACCGTGTCTCCCGATCCTCGGCCGTCGCGAGCGGCGTCCAGGACGTGCGATGGCAAGGCGGAGGAGCGAGGCGATGCGCGCATCGTCGAGTCGACGACAACGCAGCCAGCGCGCGACCTGGGCGTCGCGCAGCAGGCCATGGGATCGGGAGACACGGTCTTAAACGGACGATGCCTGGGTGATCGCCGCGCGCGCGGCGGCCAGGGCGTCGTCGATGCGTGACGCGTCGCTGCCGCCCCCTTGGGCGACGTCGTCCTTGCCGCCCCCGCGGCCATCGACCAGCGGCATCACCGCGCCGAGCACGTCGTTGGCCCGGACACCCCGGTCGCGCGCCAGGTCGTTGGTCGCGGCGACCACGGCCACCTTGCCGTCCTTGACCCCGATCAGGACCGCCGCGCCGGGCTGCTCCTGACTGACCCGGCTGCGCAGGTTGAGCGCCATCGTCCGGATGTCGCCCGCGTCTGCACCGTCGACCCGCAGACTGATCAGCTTCACGCCGTTGATGTCGACCGCGTCAGCGGCGAGCTGGGCACCCTGCGACAACAGCTGGCTGATGCGCGTCTGCTCGAGCGCCTTCTCCGCAGCGCGGAGCCGCTCGACCATGTCGTTGACACGCTCGGGCAGCTCCTCGGGACGCGCCTTGAGGGCCTCCGAGAGCTGGGCCACGAGCACATGCTCGCGAGCCAGGAAGCGGTACGCGTCGGCGCCCACCAGCGCCTCCACCCGGCGTACGCCGGAGCCGATCGACGACTCCCCCAGCAGCTTGATCACCCCGAGGTGGCCCGATCGCTCCGCATGGGTGCCGCCGCACAGCTCTCGGGCCCAGTCGCCCACCGAGACGACGCGCACGTGGTCGCCGTACTTCTCGCCGAAGAGCGCCATCGCACCCGAGCGGACGGCGTCCTCCTGGCTCATGACCTCGGCGTGCACGCCCAGGTCGGCGAGTACCAGGTCGTTGACCCGGGCCTCGACGTCCTCCATCACCGAGACCGGCACGGCCCCGGTCGCGGAGAAGTCGAAGCGGAAGCGTCCGGGAGCGTTCTCCGAGCCGGCCTGGGTCGCGGTCTCACCGAGCGCCTCCCGGAAGGCCTTGTGCACCATGTGGGTCGCGGTGTGGGCGCGTGAGATGGACTTGCGTCGTTCGACGTCGACCTCGGAGTGGGCCGGGAGCCCCGGGGTGACTTCGCCGCTCAGCACGCGGGCGGTGTGCACCACCAGCCCGGTGATCGGCGACTGAACGTCGCGGACCTCGATCCGCGCGCCGTTGCCGAGCTCGATCACGCCCTGGTCGGCGAGCTGCCCGCCGCCCTCTGCGTAGAACGGCGTGCGGTCGAGGACCACCTCGACCTCGTCGCCCTCGCGAGCTGACCCGACGACCTCGCCGTCGTGCACGATGCCCCGGATGCTGCCCTCGCTGACCACCTCGCGGTAGCCGGTGAAGTCGACGGCGCCCCCCAGGGAGTCCGCAACCTGCCGGTACGCCGCCGTGTTGACGTGGCCGCCCTTCTTGGAGCGCGCGTCCTCACGAGCCCGCTGCCGCTGCTGGTCCATCAGCTCGCGGAACCCGACCTCGTCGACCTCGAGCCCCTGCTCAGCGGCCATCTCGAGGGTCAGGTCGATCGGGAAACCGTAGGTGTCGTGCAGCGCGAACGCCCGATCGCCGCCGAGGGTGTACCCGCCGGTCTGCTTCACCTCGGCGGTCGCCTGGTCGAAGATCGCGGTACCGGCGCGGAGGGTCTGGCGGAATGCCTCCTCCTCGGCGAAGGCGATCTGGGAGACGCGGTCCCAGTCGCGGTGCAGCTCGGTGTAGGTCTCCCCCATCTTGTCGCGGCTGATCGGCAGCAGCTCGGGCATGGCGGGGTCCTCGTAGCCCAGCAGCCGCATCGATCGGACCGCCCGGCGCAGCAGGCGGCGCAGGACGTAGCCACGGCCCTCGTTTCCGGGGGCGACCCCGTCGGCGATCAGCATCAGACAGCTACGGACGTGGTCCGTCACGACCCGCATCCGGACGTCGTCGTCGTGGTCGGCGCCGTACCGCCGGTCGGTGAGCTGCTCGACCCGCTCGATCACGGGGTACATCACGTCGATCTCGTAGATGTTGTCGACGCCCTGCAGCAGGTAGGCGACGCGCTCGAGCCCCATCCCGGTGTCGATGTTCCGCTTCGGCAGCGGGCCGACGATGTCGAAGTCGTCCTTGGCCCGGACCGCGCTCAGCTCGTCCTGCATGAAGACGAGGTTCCAGATCTCGAGGTAGCGATCCTCGAGCTTGGCCGGCATCACCAAGCGCTCGGCGGTCTCGAACTCTCCCTCGGGACCGTGCTCCGGACCGCGGTCGTAGAGGATCTCCGAAGAGGGCCCGCCGGGTCCGGGCATCCCCATCGACCAGTAGTTCTCGTTCGGCCCGAGCTTGACGATCCGCTCCGTCGGCAGCCCGGTCACCTCCATCCAGATGTGGAGCGCCTCGTCGTCGCCATGCAGGATCGACGGCCAGAGCCGGCTCTCCTCGAGCCCGAAGCCGCCGTCGGCCTGAGACTTGGTGACCAGGTCCCACGCGTACTCGATGGCACCTTCCTTGAAGTAGTCACCGAAGGAGAAGTTGCCGCACATCTCGAAGAACGTGCCGTGCCGGGTCGTCTTGCCGACGTCCTCGATGTCGGGCGTGCGGATGCACTTCTGCACGCTCACCGCTCGGTCGTACGGCGGCGTCTCCTGTCCGAGGAAGTAGGGCTTGAACGGCACCATCCCCGCGTTCACGAACAACAGCGTCGGGTCGTCGAGGATCAGCGACGCCGAGGGCACCACGTGGTGCGCGGCGGCCTCGAAGTGCGCCACGAACCTACGCCGGATCTCCGCGGTGTCCATCAGTCCTGACCTTCCGTGTCGACATCGGTCGCGAGTGCCCGCGGTCCGACCGCACTCAGCTCGGGCATCCCATGAGGCACGAGGCCGAACCGCTCACGCAACTCGGTTTCGGCCTCCGCCTGCCCTTGGGCGACCTCGTCGCGCAGCATCCGCGCCCCCAGCGTCAACGCCTGCCACCGGTCGCTCAGGCCGTCGGCCGAGAACGCCTCTTTGACTCGCCGGGCGCGGACCATCGCATAGACGCCCGCGCCGGCCCCGGCCACGAACCAGAGCCCACGCCTCATGAGGCCTCCTCGGCGAGCGCGGCGCGCTGACGGGCGCGCAGGTCGCGCTGCGCGGCCTTCAGGTCGGCACGACGCTGCTTGCGCGCACGCCGGACCTCCTGCTTCATCTCGAAGCGGATGCGGTTGCGCGTGGCCGGCGCGAGACCACGGCGTACGCCCTGGGCGAAGGACGCGGCCTTGACCACCGTCTCCTTGAGGACGATGTCGGCGAACGCCGGGCCGTCGACGTGCACCGGCTCGACGGAGGGCTCCTCGCGCCCGAGATCCGTGATCACGAACTCCACGGGAGCCGCGACCGCGGCGGGCTTTGGGGCGCGGTTGTCGCCTCGGGCCTCGAGGTCGTCGAGCCGCTGCTGCACGTCGGCGAGGTCCGCGCGGGCCCGCGACGCGATGGCACGGATGCGCACGAGCGCGACCACCAGCACCAGGCAGACCACGGCCAGCCCGCCCACGGCGAGCAGCACAGCCTGGTCCCTGGTCACAGTGGACGACCTTATCGTCCGCGCACCAGCCGCCGGATCCGCTCCCAGCGCTCCTTGACCGCCGCCTCGGCGCCGAGTGAGGTGGGCCGGTAGTACTCAGCGTCCAGGACCACGTCGGGTGCGTACTGCTGCTCGGCGATGCCGTAAGGCGCGTCGTGGCTGTAGGTGTAGGACGTGCCGTGGCCCAGCTTTTGGGAGCCGGGGTAGTGCGCGTCGCGGAGGTGGGGTGGCACCTGGCCGATCTTCCCCGCGCGCACGTCGGCGCTGGCAGCCTCGATCGCCGTGATCACGGCGTTCGACTTCGGGGCCACGGCGAGGGCGATGGTGGCCTGGGCGAGGTTCAGCCGGGCTTCGGGCATCCCGATCAGCTGGACGGCCTGCGCCGCCGCTACCGCCGTCGTCAGCGCGGTGGGGTCGGCCAGGCCGATGTCTTCGCTGGCCAGGATCACGAGACGTCGGGCGATGAACCGGGGGTCCTCTCCGGCTTCGAACATCCGGGCCAGGTAGTGCAGGGCGGCGTCGGCGTCCGAACCCCGCACGGACTTGATGAACGCGGAGATCACGTCGTAGTGCTGGTCACCCTGGCGGTCGTAGCGCACCGCGGCCCGGTCGACCGCCGTCTCCGCCATGGCCAGGTCGACGGACGACCGGTCCTTGGCCGACGCGGCACCGGCCGCCGCCTCGAGGTAGGTCAGCGCGCGGCGCGCGTCCCCGCCGGCCAGGCGCACCAGGTGGTCGCGCGCATCGTCGTCGAGGGTGAGCGCCCCACCCAGCCCGCGCTCGTCGACCAGTGCCCGGTCGATCACCTCCACGATGTCGGTGTCGGTGAGCGCGTCCAGCTGCAGGAGGAGGCTGCGCGACAGCAGCGGCGAGATCACCGAGAAGAACGGGTTCTCCGTGGTCGCCGCGACCAGCGTGACCCAGCGGTTCTCCACGCCGGGCAGCAGCGCGTCCTGCTGCGCCTTGCTGAACCGGTGGACCTCGTCGACGAACAAGACAGTCTCGCGACCCCGCCGGGTGAGGTCGGCCCGCGCCTGGTCGATCGCAGCCCGCACCTCCTTCACACCGGCGGACACCGCCGACACCTCGACGAATGCGCGGTCGGTCTGACCACTCACGATCGCCGCAATGGTCGTCTTCCCGGTGCCGGGTGGGCCCCACAGCAGCATCGACAACGACTGTCGGCCCTCGATCAGCAGGCGGAGGGGGGATCCGTCCGCACGCAGCTGGGGCTGCCCGACCAGCTCGTCGAGGGTGCGCGGCCGCATCCGCACGGCCAACGGCGCCGAGTCGTGCGTGTTGGCCTGCAGCGCCCCCGAGCCGGGCACGTCCGGGCTCGCGCGCAAGGCCGCGTCGTCGAAGAGCCCGTCCACGCGTGCAGCGTAGGCGGTGGCTCCCCCGGACCCCCAACCATGCCGAAGCGTCGCCCAGTCAGGCGGTGCCTCCGGGACGTCGCGTCAGCTCGAGGTGACCGACTTGGTCTTCAGGTCGTACCAGGTGTCGGCGTACCCCGGCTGGTCGGCGGCCTGAGGGAGCGCTTCGCTGCCCGTCGGGTTGCCCTGGTCGTCCACGCCGAGGAGGGCAGCCGTGACCGGGCGCGGCGACGTCTCGTGGAGCTCGCCGGCGAAGTGGCACGCCACCTTGTGCCTCTTGCCGATCTGGAGCAGCGGCGGCTCCTGCTTGGCGCAGATCTCCTGGGCCATCCAGCAGCGGGTGCGGAAACGGCACCCACTCGGCGGGTTGATCGGCGACGGAACGTCGCCCTCGAGGCGGATGCGCTCACGGCGTCCGCCGATCGCGGCCTGCTTCACGTCAGGCGCCGCCGACAGCAGGGCCTGGGTGTAGGGGTGGTGCGGGTGCTCGTAGATCGTCTCGCGGTCACCGATCTCGACGATCTTGCCGAGGTACATCACCGCGACCTCGGGGCAGAAGTGCCGGACGATCGCCAGGTCGTGGGCGATGAACAGGAACGCGATCCCGAACTCCTCCTGCACGTCGCGCAGCAGGTTGACCACCTGGGCCTGGATCGACACGTCGAGCGCGGAGACCGGCTCGTCGGCGACCAGCAGCTTCGGCTGCAGGGCCAGGGCGCGAGCGATGCCGATGCGCTGCCGTTGACCACCGGAGAACTCGCTCGGGTAGCGGTTGTAGTGCTCCGGGTTGAGGCCGACGACCTCGAGCAGCTCCTGGACCCGCGACAGCGTCTTCTTCTCCGGGACCATGTTGTGCACCCGCAGCGGCGTTCCCACGATCGTGCCGACCGTGTGGCGCGGGTTCAGCGAGGAGTAGGGGTCCTGGAAGATCATCTGGATCTCGCTACGGATCGGCATCATCTGTCGGCGCGTCAGCGGACCGATGTCGGTGCCCTCGAAGTTGATCTCTCCCGCGGTCGGGTCGTACAGGCGGGTGATCAGGCGGCCGGTCGTCGTCTTGCCGCATCCGGACTCACCGACCAGGCCCAGCGAGCCACCTCTGGCCAGCGAGAACGAGACTCCGTCGACTGCCTGGACGTGAGCCACGGTGCGACGGATGACGCCGCCCGACTTCACCGGGAAGTACTTCTTCAGGTCGCGGACCTCGAGAAGGGTCTCATTGCCGACAGAAGCCCCCGGGTTCTCGGGGGCTCGCTCGACGTCGGAGTTGGTCACGATGCTCATCCTGCCCTCAAACCTCGTCGGGGTCGACTGCTGCCAACTCCGGGATCATCTCACCCGTCGTGGGGTCGATGAGGTCCGGCGCGATCTCCGGCAGCACTTCCTCGGTGTAGATCTCGCCCGGGTTGGCCAGGTGGCACCGCTTGACGTGGTTCTCCCCGCGGTCACCGGGCAGGAGGTCGGGCAGGGTGGTGCGGCACAGATCGCCGGGAACCTTGTCGACGTGAGGGCAGCGTGGGTGGAACGAGCAGCCGGTCGGCGGGTTGAGCAGGCTCGGCGGGTTGCCCGGGATCGGGACCAGCCGTGCATTGGCGTCGCCGGCCACCTCGGGGATGCTCCCCAGGAGGCCCCAGGTGTAGGGCATCTCGGGGTGGGTGAGGATCTCCCGGGTGGCGCCGTACTCGACGGCGCGGCCGCCGTACATCACCATCGTCGTGTCCGCGAGCTCGGCGACCACGCCGAGATCGTGGGTGATGATGATGACCGCGGAGTTGAACTCGCGCTGCAGGTCCTGCAGCAGGTCGAGGATCTGCGCCTGGACGGTCACGTCGAGCGCGGTCGTCGGCTCGTCGGCGATCAGCAGCTGCGGGTCGTTGACCAGCGCCATCGCGATCATCGCGCGCTGGCGCATGCCGCCGGAGAACTGGTGCGGGTAGTCGTCGACACGGCGCCCCGCTTGCGGGATACCCACTCTGTCGAGCATCTCGGCGGCGCGCTTCTTCGCCTCGGACTTCGACACCCGGTGGTGGATGCGATACCCCTCGGAGATCTGGTCGCCGATCGTGTAGAAGGGGTGCAGTGCGGTCAACGCATCCTGGAAGATCATCGCGACGCTGTTGCCGCGGATCTTGCGCATGCGATCCTCCGACGCACCGATCACCTCCTGCCCGTCGACCCGGATCGAGCCCGACAGACGGGTGTGCTTGGGGTCGTGGAGCCCCAGCACAGCCATCGACGACACGCTCTTCCCGGAGCCGGACTCTCCGACGATGCCAAGGGTCTTGCCGCGTTCGACGGTGTAGGAGAGGTCGGTCACCGCCTGGACCAGGCCGTCGTGGGTCGGGAACTTGACGGTCAGGTCCTCGACGACGAGGAACGGATCGTTGGGGTTGGCAGGCGCCGCCATGCCATCGGCGCGCTCGGAGATATCGATGCTCATACGACTCTTTCGTGGGACGCGGAAGGCGGACGGAGGGTGCCGTCCACTATGCGATGCTCACCCGTGGGTCGAGGAAGCTGTACAGGATGTCGACCAGCAGGTTGGCCACGACCACCAGGACCGCGGACACCAGCACCACGGCGCTGATGACGTTGATGTCCATCGGTGTCTGCAGCGCCTGCAGACCCCAGTGACCGATGCCGTCGATGCTGAAGATCTGCTCGGTGAAGATCGTGCCCGCGAGCAAGGTCGCGAAGTCGAGTCCGAAGATCGTGATCACCGGGACGATCGCAGCCCGGAGGGCATGCTTGAACAGCACCCGGTTGGTGCGCACGCCCTTGGCACTCGCGGTCCGGATGAAGTCCTCGTTGAGGGTCTCCACCATCTGGCCTCGCGTGAACCGCGCGTACGACGTGCAGTTGGTCAGCCCGATCACCAGCCAGGGCAGCATCATCCAGGACACCGTCTTCGCTGGATTCTCGGTGATCGGGTAATACCCCGTATTCGGGAAGATCTGCAGCTGCAAGGACAGATAGATCCAGGCCAGCAGCGCCACGAGATAGAAGGGGACGGAGGACACGATCAACGAGCTGCCGACCAGTAGTCGGTCGCCGCTGGTTCCCCGCCATCGCGCGGCGAGGGCCCCGAGGACCACGCCGAGGCAGAGGTAGATGGTCGCGCCGCCCACGGCGAGCGTGAGCGTGGCGGGGTACTTCTGCTTGAGGTCGTTCCAGACCGTGTTGCCGGTCATGATCGAGATCCCCAGGCACGGCGCCGGGCAGTCGTAGCTCTTGCCGTCGACGTAGACGTTCGTCCGGCCGACGAAGATGCCCTTCGCCCACGTGGCGTAGTTCTGGGCGACGGGCTTGTCGAACCCCATCTGGTGCTTGATGGAGTCCAGCTTCTCGGGAGTGCACTTGCCGGGACCGAGCTTCTCGCAGTAGTTCCGGGCCGGACTGTCCCCCAGGCCCTTGAAGAACAGCGCGAACACGAACATCGAGGTCAAGATGACCACGACGATCGAGCTGAGCACTCGACGAACGATGAATCCCGTCATCCCTGGCTTCCTAACGGTTGGTGATGGTGGGTGGTGGGGTACGGCGTGAGCCGTACCCCACCACCCGGATGACTCTGTCGGTCAGATGACCGACCAGTCGACCTGATGGATCAGCTGCTGACCCAGATGTCCTTCCAGGTCGGCATGCCGAGCGTGTTGTCATCGTTGTCGCCGTTGATCTTCGACCCGTGGGCCTGAGCGATGCCGGTGTAGTAGGTCGGGAACAGCGGGAAGTACTTCTTGGCGATCTGCTTGTCCAAGGTGTTCCACGCAGCTGCCTGGTCCGCCAACGGCATCTTCTGGATCGCGTCCATCTGGGCGTCGGCCGCCTTGTTGCTGAAGGCCGCGTAGTTGGTACCGAACGAGTGGGTCTTGTCCGGGTTCGTCGAACCCAGCACCGTCGGCAACCAGGTCGAGCCCGACGGCCAGTCGGAGCACCAACCCGACGAACGGACGTTGATGTCCTCCGACGTGTTGTCGCGTGCCACGACGTAGTTCGCCGTCGTGGTCGGCACCGGGGTGGCCTTGAAGCCGGCCTCGGTCAGACCCCTGACGATCGCGTCCTTGCCCTTGACCGAGATCGGGTCGTCGGTCCGGAACAGGAACTTGATCTCATACCCCACGGCGTTGGCCTGCTTCAGCAGCGCCTTGGCCTTGGCCGCGTTGGTGTCGAAGCCCTGACGGCCCGTCACGTTGTACGGCGTACGACCAGGCAGTCCCGGAGGCATCAGGTTCGTGGCCGGGATCGCGTTCACGTTCGGGATCAGACCACCCGCGAGGATCACGTTCTTGTAGGGGTAGGCCCACGACAGAGCCTCACGCACCTTCTTGTCCTTGATCTTGCGGTTGTCCGGTGCCCAGTAGTAGGTACACGGCGAACCACCCAGCACCAGCCGGCTCGGGTCCTTCTGCTGCATCTGCGTGTAGTCAGGGGAGAGCAGGTCGTCGATGCTGAGGCTCGTCTGGCCGGATCCGGTGTCGGCGAGCATGATCTGGTCGATCTTCTCCGACGGCTGCTGGAGCTTGAAGTCATACCCGTCGGGGTACTGCGTGCGAGCCGGGTCGGTCGCGGGGTCCCAGTACGGGTTCTTCTCCAGCACCAGCTCCTTGGAGACGTTGAACGACTTGATCATGTACGGACCGGTCGACCACGGGTGCTTCTTGTAGGCCTTGGGCTCCGAGATCTTCGGGTCCGACGGGACCGGGCCGTTGGCCGGGAACGTGCCCCAGTACGGCATGTCCGGGAAGGGCTTGGCCATCGTGATCGTGATCGTGTCGCCGTTGACCTTGATGCCCTTGAACTTCGAGCCCGGGTCGGTGTACATGCCCTTGTAGTCCGAGCCGCCCTTGTAAAACGCGTTCGCGTAGTACGGGCAGGGGCCGGTCGGGAAGGTCGCGGTGTCCATGCACCGGGTCATGCCGAACGCGACGTCCTTGGCCGTGATCTCCTTGCCGTTCTCGCCCCACTTCACACCGGGGCGGATCGTGAACGTCCACTTGGTGTAGTTGTCGTTGGGGGTGCCCAGGTCGGTGGCCAGGTCGGGGACCAGGATCATGTTGTGGGTCTTGGGGTCGTACTTGTACTGCGTCAGCGAACGCATCACCAGGCCAGACATGGAGGCGACGACGTCGGTGTAGTAGATCTCGCTGGGGTCGAACGTCGTGGTCAGACCGGTCAGGGTCAAGACTGTGACGGTGCCGCCCTTCTGGGCGCCCGGGATCGTCACCGGACCCTGGGCCGTCGCATCCTTACCGTTTCCGGTGTTACCGAGGTTCTGCGTTCTGGTTCGACTGTTCATCCGAGCCGCTGTTCGACCCTGAGCCACCGCAAGCACTCAGAGCCAAAACGCCGACCGCGGAGATGGCAATCAACGGTGATTTGAACCGCATAGCCCACCCTTTCCGTAGTTCCTGCATTTCTCCCGGTGAACCGATCACCGGCGAGTTCGGGGGTCGAAGGCGTCTCGGATCGAGTCGCCGACGAGGTTGAGCGATAGGACCAGCACGGTGATCGTGAGGACCGGCGCCCAGAGGTAGAGCGGGTAGACCTCCCAGTAGCTCTGGGCGGCCAAGATGGTCTGGCCCAGCGACGGGATGCCGGTGATGCCGATGCCGAGGTAGGAAAGACCGGCCTCCGCCGTGACGTACGCCGGAAGCGAGAGCGACGTGGCGACCACGATCGGGGCTACCAGGTTGGGCAGCAGCTCCTTGAACAGGATGCGCCGGGTCGGCACGCCCATCACCTCGGCTGCCTGGATGAACTCGCGCTCGCGCAACGACAGCACCTGGCCGCGGACCAGCCGGCACAGGCCCATCCAGCCGAAGATCGTGAGGATGAAGATGAGGGCGAACAGCTGGACCTTCGACAGCATGCTCAGGTTGCCCTGGAAGTGCTGGACGATGATCGGGGCCATCGCCAGCGCGCCGAGGATGAAGGGGAACGACAGGAACAGGTCGGTGACGAACATGATGGCCCGGTCGACCCAGCCGCGGGAGAAGCCCGCGATCAGACCCAGCACCACGCCGATGAGGATGCTGCACACGGTCGCGATCGTCGCCACGAGCAGGGACGTCCGCAGTCCGTAGAGGAGGTTCGCCAGGTTGTCGACCCCGGTCGCGGGTGCCAGGCCGAGCGGATGGGCCGGCCAGAATCCGTGGTCCGGCGGTCCCTGGAGCGGGAGCTGCGTGCCGCTGAAGTCGAGAACGTCGAACGGCTGGTAGGGGATCGTGTCGGCCGTCGGATAGATGTTGAGGGCCTTGCAGATCCACGGCGCGAACACCGCGGCCAGGACCAGGAGGGCCACGATGCCCCCGCAGACGACGGCGACCTTGTCATGGCGGAGCCGAGACAGTGCGATCTGAGTGGGAGAACGGCCGGCGAGCTTTTTACCTTCGGGTGCTTCTTCGGAGCCTACCGGGGCTTCGGCAAGCTCAGTCGCATGGATGGCCATACTGTTCCTCTCACGTGCCAAGAAGTTCGTCCGTGGCCGCTACCCAGCGCGATCGCAGCCGGGTGAGGCAGGTCACTGCACTGGACCGGGATGGACTCTAGATGACCGTCAAGTGATTTCTACGCCCCGCGAGGTAACGATTCAGTCTCGGGATTTGGACCGTTCCAAAGGGACGTCTACGCCTGCTTCGCGACGCTGAACCGACGTGATCGGTGCCGGTGCGCCGGTGAGCGGATCGTAGCCACCACCGCTCTTCGGAAACGCGATGACGTCGCGAATGGTGTCGGATCGTGACAACAACGCGACGATCCGGTCCCAGCCGAAGGCGATGCCGCCGTGTGGCGGCGCGCCGTACTGGAACGCTTCCAGCAGGAAGCCGAACTTCTCCTGCGCCTCTTCCTCGCCGAGACCCATCACCGCGAACACCCGCTTCTGGATGTCACCGCGGTGGATACGGATCGAGCCGCCGCCGATCTCGTTGCCGTTGCAGACGATGTCGTAGGCCCACGCCAGCGCCTGGCCGGGGTCCTGGTCGAAGGTCTCGAGGTCCTGGGGCGCCGTGAATGCATGGTGCACGGCGGTCCAGGCGCCACTGCCCACGGTGATGTCGCCCGCCGCGGTCGCCTCGTCCGCGGGCTCGAAGAGCGGAGCGTCGACGACCCACAAGAAGCTCCAGGCGTCGTCGTCGATGAGACCCCCGCGCCGGCCGATCTCGAGACGGGCAGCGCCGAGCAGGGCACGACTGGACTTGACGGTACCGGCCGCGAAGAAGACGCAGTCGCCGGGCTGCGCGCCGGTATGTGCCGCCAGCCCGGCGCGCTCGCCATCGCTGAGATTCTTGGCCACCGGGCCGCCGAGCTCGCCGTCCTCACCGATCGTCACGTAGGCGAGGCCGCGGGCCCCGCGCTGCTTCGCCCATTCCTGCCAGGCGTCGAACTGGCGGCGTGGCTGGTCGCCGCCGCCGGGCATCACCACGGCGCCGACGTACAGCGCCTGGAAGACCCGGAACTCCGTGTTCGCGAAGTACGCCGTGCAGTCGACGAGCTCCTGGCCCATCCGCAGGTCGGGCTTGTCGGAGCCGAACCTGGCCATCGCCTCGGCGTAGGTCATCCGCGGCAACGGTGTCGGTACGTCGTGGCCGATCAGCTTCCACAGGGCGACGAGCACGTCCTCGGCGACCGCGAGCACGTCGTCCTGGTCGACGAAGCTCATCTCGATGTCGAGCTGCGTGAACTCGGGCTGCCGGTCGGCACGGAAGTCCTCGTCCCGGTAGCAACGGGCGATCTGGTAGTAGCGCTCCATGCCGGCAACCATCAGGAGCTGCTTGAACAGCTGGGGGCTCTGCGGGAGCGCGTACCAGCTGCCCGGCTGGAGGCGCGCGGGCACCAGGAAGTCGCGAGCACCCTCGGGCGTCGAACGCGTCAGCGTCGGCGTCTCGATCTCCACGAAGCCATGACCATCGAGGACGTCGCGTGCGGCTCTGTTGACCTTGCTGCGCAGGCGGATCGCCGTGGCCGGACCGGCACGGCGCAGGTCGAGGTAGCGGTGACGCAGCCGCGCCTCCTCGCCCACGTCACCTCCTTTCTGTGACCCGGCTTCGTCGATCGGGAACGGCAGCACCGCACTCGGGTTGAGCACCACGACATCGTCGGCGATCACCTCGATCTCCCCCGACGGGATGTCGGGGTTGGCATTGCCCTCGGGCCGCCTCCGTACGGTCCCGGTGACCTTGAGGCAGTACTCGCTGCGCAGGCTGTGCGCGACCTCCTCGTCGCGGATGACGACCTGGACGACGCCACTGGCCTCACGCAGGTCGATGAACGCGACGCCCCCGTGGTCACGGCGCCGTGCCACCCACCCGGCCAGGATCACCTGCGTCCCCTCGTCGGCGGCGGTGAGGGTCCCGGCGTCGTGGCTGCGGATCACGGAGTCGTCTCCTGCGTGTCGGGAGTGAGGATCGTGGGTCTGAGGTCGGCCTCGGGCGGGTTCCAGCTCGCCGCGTCGGCATCGACCTGGTCGCCGGACCGGATGTCCTTGACCTGGTCCGAGCCCTGGGCGTCCGATGCGGGGAACCAGACGAAAGGGATGCCGCGGCGCTCGGCGTACCGGATCTGGCGGCCGAACTTCTGCGGGCTTGCGGAGACCTCGCACGCGATGCCGCGGGCACGCAGAGCATCGGCGATGCGGTCACTCACGGGCCGGCTCTCCTCGTCGGTCAACGCCACGAGCACGGCACTGGGCACGGCGCGGCTCCCGGAGAGGACGCCCTCGGCGATCAGGGGAACCAGAGTGCGGGACACGCCGAAGGAGATGCCGACCCCGGGGTACGTCGTGCGGCCGTCGTCGGCGAGTGCGTCGTAGCGCCCACCGCCGCCGACGGCCTTCAACCGCTCGTAGCCCTCCATGTAGATCTCGACCACGGTGCCGGTGTAGTAGTCGAGCCCGCGCGCGATCCGGAGGTTGGCCTCCACGGAGACACGGTCACCCACCACGTCCGCGCACCCGTCCAGCACCGACGCCAGCTCGGCGAGCCCACGGTTGAGCAGCTCGTCGGTGACTCCCAGCGCCTGGACCCGGTCGACGAGCGAGTGGTCAGAGACCCGGATGGTGGCCAGCTCGAGGCAGCGGCGTGCCTGGTCGATGGTGGCCCCTGACTGCTCGACCAGGAGCTCGACGACGACGTCCTCGGGGAGCTTGTCGAGCTTGTCGATCTGACGGATGGCGGCGGTGACGTCCGGGATGCCGAGGCCGCGGTAGAAGCCCTGGATCAGCTTGCGGTTGTTCACCTGGAAGGAGAGGTGAGGCAGCGGTAGCTCGCCGAGCGCCTGCACCATCACCCGCATCACCTCGACGTCGTGGTGGAAGGGCAGCTCGTCCTTGCCCACGATGTCGACGTCGGCTTGGTTGAACTGGCGGTAGCGGCCCTCCTGCGGCCGCTCCCCCCGCCACGCGGGCTGGATCTGGTAGCGCCGGAACGGGAACTCGAGGTGACCGGCGTTCTCCAGGACATAGCGAGCGAAGGGCACGGTGAGGTCGTAGTGCAGGCCGAGCTGACGGTCGGGCCCGGCGTCCTCGGCGGACTCGTCGGCCTGCAGCCGGCGCAGCACGTAGATCTCCTTGTCGATCTCGCCGCCCTTGGCGAGTCGATCGAGCGGCTCGACGATCCGCGTCTCGATGTTGGCGAACCCGTGGAGCTCGAAGGTGCGCGACAGCGAGGCGATCGCCTCGCGCTCGACGGTCCTGGCGGCAGGCAGCAGCTCGGGGAAGCCGCTGAGCGGCGTGGGCTTGCTCATGGGTCAGAGTCCTCGTGTGACACGCCCGACCCCGACATCGGCGGAGCCGACATCGGCCCTTTCGTCAACAAGGTCGAGCAGGAACGGGTTGGTCGCGCGCTCGCGCCCGATCGAGGTCTGCTCGCCGTGCCCGGGGAGGACGACGATGTCGTCGGGCAGGGCGAGCACCTTGTGGCGCAGAGTCGCCAGCATCGTCGCATGGTCGCCGCCGGGCAGGTCGGTGCGTCCGATCGAGCCGGCGAACAAGAGGTCGCCGGAGAACATGACCTCCGAGATGTCGTCGCTGGCGTACGGCGTACGGAACGTCACCGAGCCCTCAGTGTGACCCGGGGTGTGGTCGACGACGACCTCGAGTCCCCCCAGCTCCAGGCGCTGGCCGTCGGCGAGCTCCAGGACGTCATCGGGCTCCCTGAACTGGTAGCGACCGCCGAGCAGCATGGCGGCACTCTCGCGCGAGATGCCGGCCATCGGGTCGGACAGGAGGTGCCGGTCGGACGGGTGGATCCAGGCGGTGGCGTCGTAGGTGCCCGCGACCGGCGTCACCGACCACATGTGGTCGACGTGGCCGTGGGTGAGCAGGACCGCGACCGGCTTGAGGCGGTGCTCGCGGACGATGTCGGCGATGCCGCCCGCGGCGTCCTGTCCGGGGTCGACCACGACGCATTCCGCCCCCGCCGCGGTCGCTACGACGTAGCAGTTCGCGGCCCACGAACCTGCGGGGAAGCCGGCGATCAGCACTCCGGCAGACTATCCACCGCTCGCGTGGGTGATGGAATCGGTGCAGGGGCCTGAGGGCTGGGCATGCTACGCGCGCTGGCTAGCATGGGCGGCGTTGCCCGGTGGGCGAGGACGGACCGACGAGGGAACCCGAAGAGGAACACAGTGACGACGAGCGAGTGGGGACGCGTCGCCGAGGACGGGACGGTCTACGTCCGGACCGCCGACGGGGAGCGCTCCGTCGGCCAGTACCCCGAGGGGTCGCCCGAGGAGGCGCTGGACTTCTACGCCAAGCGGTACGACGAGCTGGCCGGCACCGTCCATCTTCTCGAGCAGCGGATCAACGCCGGCGTCGTGTCGCCCGACGAGGCGACGGAGTCGGTTCGCAGCCTCCGCGTCCAGGTGATCGACGCGCACGCGGTCGGCGATCTCACGAGCCTGGTCGGCAAGCTCGACTCACTGCTCCCCGTCATCTCCCAGCAACGACAGGCCCGGCGGGCCGAGCGGGCCGAGAAGGCAGCGGCCACGAAGGCTGAGAAGGAGCATCTGGTCTCCGAGGCGGAGAAGCTGGCCGAAGGCAACGACTGGCGAAACGGCGCGAACCGACTGAGGCAGCTGCTCGACGAGTGGAAGGCCCTGCCCCGGATCGACCGGGGCGCCGACGACCAGCTGTGGCACCGGTTCTCCACCGCGCGCACGGCGTACACCCGGCGCCGGAAGTCACACTTCGCGGAGCAGAACGAGAAGCGCGAGGCCGCGCGACTCGTGAAGCAACGGCTGGTCAAGGAGGCCGAGTCGCTCGCGGGCTCGCGAGAGTGGGGTCCGACGGCCGGCGCCTATCGCGACCTGATGCGGCAGTGGAAGGCCGCAGGTCCCGCGCCGCGAGACGTCGAGGACGACCTGTGGACCAGGTTCCGCGGCGCGCAGGACACGTTCTTCGGAGCTCGCGACGAGGCGATGGCCGCGCAGGACTCGGAGTTCGCGGCGAACGCCGAGGCCAAGGAGAAGCTGCTCGTCGAGGCCGAGGCGCTGGTGCCGGTGACCGACGTCGAGGGCGCGAAGCGGACCATCCGCGACATCTCCGAGCGCTGGGACGCCATCGGCAAGGTGCCGCGTGACCAGATCCGTCCCCTCGAGGACCGGATGCGTGCGGTCGAGCAGGCCATCCGCGGCCTGGAGGAGGAGAAGTGGCGGCGTACCGATCCCGAGAAGTCCGCCCGCGCCGACGACATGGTGACCAAGCTCCAGGAGGCGATCGGCAAGGTCGAGGCCGACCTCGAGAAGGCGCGCACCGCCGGGGATGCGAAGAAGGTGACGGAGCTGGAGGAGAACCTCGCCTCGCGCCGTGCATTCCTGGAGATGGCCGAGCGGGCCTCCGCCGACTACTCCTAGCCCCGGTGACCGAGCATGCGAGGTCACCGATGAGGGCGACGGATTGAGGAGCGTTCGGCTCAGGCCGAGCCTGCGAGGGCTGAGCGACGCGTCTCGAAATCCAGTGACGGCGCCTGGGGCTCCAGGCACCGTCCCTGGTTTCGACGCGCGGTCGCGAGCTCACAGGCTCGCTCGCGCGCTTGCTCAACCTGCGCTCGCCCACGCCGTGCCCTCGTTCCTCGGGCTCGGCTGCTCGCTTACTGCGTCACCCGGTAGGCGTCGAAGACACCCGGTACGCCGCGGACCGCGCGGAGCACGGTGTCGAGGTGCTTGGCCTCGGCCATCTCGAAGGTGAAGCGGGTCTTGGCCACGCGGTCGCGGGTGGTCGAGAGCGTGGCGCTGAGGATGTTCACGTGGGCGTCCGACAGCACCATCGTGATGTCCGAGAGCAGGCGGGCCCGGTCGATCGCCTCGACCTGGATGTTGACCAGGAACGTCGAGCGCGCGGTGGGTGACCACTCCACGTCGAGCAGCCGCTCGGGCTGGCGCTGCAGCTCGGAGGCATTCGTGCAGTTGCGCCGGTGCACCGAGACGCCGCCGCCCTTCGTGACGAAACCGAGGATCGCGTCGGGAGGTACTGGGGTGCAGCACCGAGCGAGCTTCACCCAGACGTCGGGCGCGCCCTTGACGATGACGCCGGACTCCCCCGGTGCTGAGACCTTCGACCGGGATCGGGGTGCGGTGATGGACACCGCTTCGGCGAGGTCCTCCTGGGCACCGTCCTCGCCACCGTGCAGCTCGATCACCCGGCGTACGACGGCCTGGGCGCTGAGGTTGCCCTCCCCCACGGCCGCATACAGCGCCGTCACGTCGGCCAGCCGGAAGTGCATGGCCGCCAGGGTCAGCGACTCGTGCGACAACACCCGCTTGAGCGACTGTCCCTCCTTGCGCATGACCTTGACGATCTGGTCCTTGCCCCGCTCGATCGCCTCCTCGCGGCGCTCCTTGGTGAACCACTGCTTGATCTTCGAGCGGGCGCGCTGCGACTTGACGAACATCAGCCAGTCGCGCGACGGCGCGGCGGTCGGCGACTTGGACGTGAAGATCTCGACGACGTCCGAGTTGTCGAGCGTCGACTCCAGTGGCACGAGCCGACCGTTGACCCGGGCGCCGATCGTGTGGTGCCCGACCTCGGTGTGGACGGCGTACGCGAAGTCGACCGGCGTCGCACCGACGGGCAGCGCGACCACGTCGCCGCGCGGGGTGAACACGTAGACCTCGGCCCGGTTGATCTCGAAGCGCAGGGACTCGAGGAACTCCCCGGGGTCCTCGACGTCGCTCTGCCAGTCCAGCAGCTGGCGGACCCAGTTCATGTCCTCCAGGTCGCCCGGCTTGTCGGTGTCGACGCCGTTGCGGCGGTTCTCCTTGTACTTCCAGTGCGAGGCGACGCCGTACTCCGCGCGGCGGTGCATGGCGTATGTGCGGATCTGCATCTCGACCGGCTTGCCCTGCGGACCGATCACGGTGGTGTGCAGCGACTGGTACATGTTGAACTTCGGGGTCGCGACGTAGTCCTTGAACCGGCCCAGCACCGGCGTCCACCGCGCGTGAAGCACGCCTAGCGCGGAGTAGCAGTCGCGATCCTCCTCGACCAGGATCCGGAGCGCGACCAGGTCGTAGATGTCGCTGAACTCGCGGCCGCCGACGATCATCTTCTGGTAGATCGAGAAGTAGTGCTTGGGACGCCCGGTCACCGTCGCCTTGACCTTCGCGTCCTTCAGGTCCGCCTCGACCCGCTCGGTCACCTGCGCCAGGAACTGGTCGCGCGAGGGCGCCCGCTCGGCGACCATGCGCACGATCTCGTCGTAGATCTTCGGGTGCAGGGTGGCGAAGGCGAGGTCCTCGAGCTCCCACTTGATGGTGTTCATGCCGAGCCGGTGGGCCAACGGGGCGTAGATGTCGAGCGACTCCGTCGCCTGCCGTTCCTGCGTCGACTGCTTCACGTAACGGACCGTGCGCATGTTGTGCAGCCGGTCGGCGAGCTTGATGACCAGGACCCGGATGTCGCGGGCCATCGCGACGATCATCTTGCGGATGGTCTCGGCCTGCGCGGTCTCGCCGTACTGGACCTTGTCCAGCTTGGTGACGCCGTCGACCAGCCGGGCGACCTCGTCGCCGAAGTCCGAGCGCAGCTCGTCGAGGGTGTACGGCGTGTCCTCGACCGTGTCGTGCAGGAGCGCGGCGACCAGCGTCGGCTCGGTCATGCCGATGTCGGCCAGGATCGTGGCGACCGCGAGCGGATGGGTGATGAAGGGGTCGCCGCTCTTGCGCGTCTGGGTTTCGTGCAGGTGCTCGGCGGTCCGGTACGCACGCTCGATCAGGCTCAGGTCGGCCTTGGGGTGGTTGGCCCGGATCGCGCGGAAGAGCGGCTCGAGCTCCGGCCTCTCGGCCTGGTTACGACCGCCGCCCATCCGGGCGAGGCGGTTCCGCATCGCGCGTGGCGACGGCACGCGCGAGGACTGACGATCCGCGGTGCGCTCGGCCGGATCGTCGGACGCAACCGGTGCAGCGCGCCCTCGCGCTACCGGGATGCTGCCGTCCGTCGTCATGCACCGAGTCTACGGGGGTGGAGGCACCTGATTCAGACGGTCATCAAGCTGGTCAGGGGCAGGTCTCCGATGGCTTCCCGGCCGGGCAGGAAGCTGAGGTCCATCAGGACCGCCACACCGTGCGCGACCGCACCGCTGCGCTCCACGAGGCGTCGTGTCGCGGCCACTGTTCCGCCGGTGGCGAGGACGTCGTCGACGAGGAGCACGCGGTCGCCCTCGGCGAGCGCGTCCCGGTGGATCTCCAGCGTGGCCTCGGCGTACTCGAGCGCATAGGACTCGGCGTACGTCGCGCGTGGCAGCTTGCCCTGCTTGCGCACCGGCACGAACCCGGCGCCGAGAGCCAGCGCGACCGGGGCCGCGAGGATGAACCCGCGCGCCTCCATGCCGACCACGTGGTCGACGACGACGGCGCCGGATTCGTCACGACCGGCCGCGGCGAGCGCTTCCACGACCACTTCGAACGCGGAGGGGTCGCTGAGCACCGGGCTGACGTCCTTGAACACCACACCCGGCTCGGGGAAGTCCGGAACGTCGACGACCAGACGGCGCAGGATCTCGCCGGCGTCCGGACCGGTCACTTCTTTCCCCGTTTGGACTTCGACTTGCGGCTCGGCTGTGCACGTCCGCTCGCCGCGCTCGGCCGCACGGGACCGCGCGGCTGCGGAGCCACGCGTCCACGCCCGGTGGCGTCGGTGTTGGGGAGCGGCCGGTTACCACCGGAGCGAGCCGCAGCCGGCTCCTCCTCACGACCGCTCTGCGCGGGCGCCGCGTTCGGGTCCGCGGAGATGGCCATGTCATCTTTGTACGCGGGCACCGACGCATAGGGGTCGACCTGATGACGACGCCGCGCCTTGACCCGCTTCTCCAGCTCCTGGACGTCCGGCTCCCACGACTTCATGTGGGCCAGCAGCGGGGTGGCGATGAAGATCGAGGAGTAGGCACCGGCAGCCATACCGACGAACAGGGCCAGCGCGAGGTCCTTCAGGGCGCCCGAGCCGAGCTGGACCGCTCCGACGTACAGGATCGCGCCCACCGGGATCAGGGCGACGATGGAGGTGTTGATCGACCGCACAAGCGTTTGGTTGACCGCGAGGTTGGCGGCCTCGGCGTACGTCTGGTGTGTGGCACGAAGGTTCTTGGTGTTCTCACGCACCTTGTCGAAGACCACGACGGTGTCATACAGCGAGAACCCGAGGATCGTCAGAATGCCCGTGACCGTGGCCGGTGTCACCTCGAATCCGGACAGCGCATAGATGCCGATGGTGATCACGAGGTCGTGGATCAACGCGACGATCGCCGCCACCGACATCTTCCACTGACGGAAGTAGCCCCAGATCATCAGCACGACCAGGACCAGGAACACGACCAACCCGATCGCCGACCGTTTCGCGACTTCCTTCCCCCAGCTCGGCCCGATCTCGTCGGTGGAGATGTCGGCCTTGGTGACCCCGACGGAGTCCTCGATCGCGGTCTGGATCTGGTTGCTCTCCGTCGGCGTGAGCGGCTCGGTCTCGACGATGATGCTGTTCTTGCCGGCCGTGGTCACGATCACCTGCTGCGCCGACGGGATGCCGGTGCCGGCGACGTCGTCGCGCAGCTTGTCGGCGTTGTCCTGGGTCACTTCGCTGCTCGCGAGCGAGACGGTGAACTGCGCGCCACCGCGGAACTCGAGGCCGAAGTTGAGGCCCTTGAAGTACAGCCCCAGTACGGCCGCGACGATGATCAGACCCGAGATCGCGTACCAGAGGCGGGTCCTGCCGACGAAGTCGACGGACTTGCGGCCGGTGTAGAGGTCATTGCCGAGCCTGCTGAACTTGCCCATCAGGCCCTCCCTCCTGCCGGAAGGCTGTCGAGGCCGAGGTTCTCCGCGTCGAGTCCGGAGAGCTTGTGGCCCTTGTTGAAGAACGAGAAGCGGGCAAGCCAGGACACCATCGGATGGGTGAACCAGAAGAACACCGCGAGGTCGATGATCGTCGACAGGCCGAGGGCGAACGCGAAGCCCTTCACGACTCCGGCGGCGAAGATATAGAGCACGACCGCCGCCAGGATCGACACCGAGTCGGCCGCCACGCACGTGCCTCGCGCGCGGACCCAGCCCGCCTCGACGGCGACCCGCATGGACTTCCCGGATCTCATCTCGTCGCGGATGCGTTCGAAGAACACGATGAACGAGTCGGCGGTGATGCCCACCGCCACGATGAGTCCGGCGATGCCCGGCAGGGTGAGGGTGAACCCGGCACTCTTGGCCAATAGGAGCACCAGCGCGTACGTCGTGGCTCCGGCGACGAGCAACGACGCGACGACGACCAGGCCGAGTCCTCGGTAGTAGAAGAGGCAGTAGATCATCACCAGCACCAGGCCGGCGATGCCCGCCGTGATGCCCGCGGTCAGCTGATCACCGGCGAGCGACGGACCGATCCTCAGGATCGTGGTCTTGTCCTTGTCGAAGCTGATCGGCAGTGCGCCGTACTTCAGGCTGGTCGCCAGGCTCTTGGCCTCGGTCTCGCTGAAGTTCCCGGTGATCTGCGAGGTGCCGTCGGCGATCACGGACTCGAAGTACGGCGCGGAGATCACCTGACCGTCGAGCACGATCGCGAAGGTCTTGGACTGGTCTCCGGCCATCGCCTGCGAGAGCCTGCGCTGGACGTCGGCACCGTGGCTCTTCAGCTGGATGCCGACCGACCACTGGACCGAGCCCTGCGTGCTGCCGGGTGCGTTGGCGGTGGCCGACGAGATCTCGGTGCCCTCGATCAGGGCCGGCGACAGCAGGTACTTCTGGCCCTGCGCGTCACAAGTCACGATCGGGATGGTCGGGTCGTCGACGACCGGCTTCGTCGAGGGGCACGTGTAGGCGTTGTAGACCGCCACCGACTGCGGATCCGGATTGGTCATCCAGGTGAGTGCATCGGAATATGCCTTCTGGTTCGCCGCGGTGTACTTCACCTCCGATGTGGAGTCCGGAACCTTCCCGGTAGGCGGCGACGTGGGTGACGAGCTCGGCTTGTTCTTGGGGTCCTGCTTGTTCTTCCCGAGCAGCGCCGGTGGGCGGTTCTTGCCGGTGGACCCGTCCGTCGGCGTGTCGCCCTTGGTGCCGGACTTGGTGGGCCCGGTCGACGGCGGCAGCAAGACGCCGGAGCCCGGGGTCGGAGACGAGCCCGACGACGGCAGCGGTGTCTGCGGGGTGCTGGTCTGCGGCACCTGTGCCACCAGGCGGAAGCGAAGTCGTGCCTGGCGGATCACTGTCTGCACCAGGCTGTTCTTGGTGGAACCGGGGACCTGGACGACGATCTCGTTGCTGCCCTGGGTCGTCACTTCGGCCTCGGAGACGCCGGAGCCGTTGACGCGCGCGTTGATGATGTCGGCGGCCTGGTTGAGGTTGTCCTTGCTGACGCTCCCGTCGGCGGTCAGCGTGATCTGCGTGCCGCCCTCGAGGTCGAGACCGAGCGCCGGCTTCCAGGTGCCGATCAGGGCCACCAGGCCGTAGGCGACCGCCAGCCCGATGAAGAACACCGCGACGGTGCGTCCCGGACGAGCGCTGTTGCGTGCCATCTACTCAGTTCTCCTCCGGCTCCACGGCTGGGTCAGCCGCGAGCCCCGTGTTGTCGTCCCGAGCCACGGGGGTCATGACCTGGCCGACCGCTGCGCGGACGACGCGGAGGGTCACACCCTCGGACACCTCGAGCTGCACCGTCTCCTCGTCCAACGACCGGAGGACGCCGATGATCCCCGAGGTCAGCATGACCTTGTCTCCCACGTTCAGTGCGCGCTGCATGCGGCTCGCCGCCTGCTGGCGCCGTTGCGCCGGCCGCAAGAACAGCAACCAGAACAACAGTGCGATCCCCACGAACGGGAGGACCGGCAGCAGGTTGTCCACGACTGTCCTTCTCTGCGGGGATATGGGGGGCTGTCGGCGGGCGACACGTGGTGGCCGTCGCAGCTCAGCGTCCGGCCGACCGAGGGTGAAGTGTAACCGGGGGTGTGTCCCGGGCCACCATCCAGGATCGGGTCAGGACTCGAACAGCGTCGGCTCGCCGTGCTCCCGCGACTCCGGGGGTGGCGGGGTCAGGCCGAGGTGCTCCCAGGCCGCCCCGGTCGCGACGCGACCACGCGGTGTACGGGCCAGGAAGCCGTTGCGGACCAAGAACGGCTCGGCGACCTCCTCGACGGTCTCGCGCTCCTCCCCGACAGCGACCGCCAGGGTGGAGATGCCGACCGGCCCGCCGCCGAAGCGCCGGCACAGGGAGTCGAGGACGGCTCGGTCGAGGCGGTCGAGCCCGAGCGAATCCACCTCGTACAGCTCGAGGGCGGCGTGCGCCACGTCGAGGGTGACGACACCGTCGGCTCGCACCTGCGCGAAGTCGCGCACGCGGCGGAGCAGGCGGTTGGCGATGCGAGGTGTCCCGCGCGACCGGGACGCGATCTCGGCGGTGCCGGCGGCGTCGCTCTCGACGCCCAGAAGCCCCGCGGAACGCCTGATGATCGTGTCGAGCTCGTCGGCCTCGTAGTACTCCAGCTGGGCCGTGAAGCCGAACCGGTCGCGCAACGGCCCGGGCAGCAGACCAGCCCGGGTGGTGGCGCCGACCAGGGTGAACGGAGGGATCTCCAGCGGGATGGCGGTCGCACCGGGACCCTTGCCGATCACGACGTCGACCCGGAAGTCCTCCATCGCGAGGTAGAGCATCTCCTCGGCCGGTCGCGACATCCGATGGATCTCGTCGACGAACAGCACGTCGCCGTCGTTGAGCCCGGAGAGGATCGCCGCGAGGTCGCCGGCGTGGGTGATGGCCGGCCCGCTCGTCACGCGGAGGGGTGTGGACATCTCGTGAGCGATGATCATCGCCAGCGTGGTCTTGCCGAGCCCGGGGGGCCCGGAGAGCAGCACGTGGTCGGAGGCCCGGCCGCGGCGCCGCGCGGCCTCGAGCACCAGCCCGAGCTGCTCGCGCACGCGGGACTGTCCGATCACCTCGTCCAAGGTGCGAGGACGCAACGCCGCTTCGACAGCGCGCTCGTCCCCCTCCGCCTCGGCGGTGGTCAGCGTCGCGAGGTGGGCCTCCTCGCGCTCGTCGAGCTCGTCGCCCCGGTCGTCGTGGCTCATCGGGTCACGCCCTGCTCAGCGTCTGCAGGGCGGCTCGGAGCAGGACTGCGACGTCGGGCTGGTCGCCCGCCTGATCGGCGACGGCGTCGATCGCCTGATCGGCGTCCTTGGCCGACCAGCCCAACCCGACGAGGCCCTGCAGCACCTGCTCCCGCCACGGCTCCGACAGCATCGGTACGCCGCCACCGGAGACGGCCGCCAAGACGCCGATCCGGTCCTTGAGCTCGAGGATGATCCGCTGGGCGCCCTTCTGCCCGATCCCGGGCACCATCGTCAGCGTGCGGACGTCGTCGCCGGCGACCGCGCGGCGTACGGCGTCGGGCGTGAGGACGGCCAGCATCGCCTGCGCCAGCTTGGGGCCGACCCCGCTGGCCGTCTGGACGAGCTCGAAGACCTGCTTCTCGTCCTCGTCGGCGAAACCGAAGAGCGTCAGGGAGTCCTCGCGCACGACCATCGACGTCGGGAAGGTGGCGGTCTGGCCGGTGCGCAGCGCGGCCAGGGTGTTCGGGGTGCACATCAGCTCGAGGCCGACGCCACCGACCTCGACGACGGCGCTGGTGAGAGTCACCGCGGCGATCTCGCCGCGCACGAACGCGATCACCGTGTGCCCCTGGCGGCTGCCGCGACCGCGGCGTCGATGCGGGCCTGCGCTCCGCCGCGCCAGATGTGGGTGATGGCGAGGGCCAGCGCGTCGGCCGCGTCGGCCGGCTTTGGCGGGGCGTCGAGCCGCAGGATCCTGGTCACCATGGCGCCCACCTGGGCCTTGTCCGCCCGGCCGCTGCCCGACACCGCGGCCTTGACCTCGGACGGTGTGTGCAGTGCGATCGGGAGACCGCGCCGGGCGGCCGCGACCATGGCGATGCCGCTGGCCTGGGCAGTGCCCATGACCGTGCTCGAGTCGGAACGGGCGAAGACCCGCTCGATCGCGACGGCGTCCGGTCTGTGCTCGTCGAGCCAGGCCTCGATCCCGCGCTCGATGTGGACCAATCGGAGGGAGACGTGCTCGTCGGCCGAGGTGCGCAGGACGTTGACGTCCACCAGCCGCAGCGGCCGCCCGACATCGCCCTCCACGACGCCCATGCCGCAACGGGTGAGCCCGGGGTCGATCCCCAGCACGCGCATGCCCTTGCCCCTCCGGCTCGTCCGAACACCTGTTCGCACGTCACGTTATCCGGCGTGGGCGCCGGGACGGCGTACGACACGCGTCCCGCCGTGTTTTCGAGACGGTCACAAAGCGACCTTCTCAACCACCGGAGGCAGCCTTCGCAGAGCGACCTCCTCAACGACCGGGCGTCAGACGTCGAGACCGGCCAGCACGTCGTCGGGGACGTCGACGTTGGTGAAGACGTTCTGCACGTCGTCGAGGTCCTCGAGCGCGTCGACGAGCCGGAAGATCTTGGTCGCAGCGTCGCCGTTCACCGGGATGTCCATGCTCGCCACGAACTGCACCTCGGCCGAGTCGTAGTCGATCGCGGAGTCCTGGAGGGCGCTGCGGACGGCGACGACATCGGTGGCCTCCGAGACGACCTCGAAGGACTCGTCGAGGTCGTTGACCTCTTCGACGCCGGCGTCCAGCGCCGCCTCCAGCACGGCGTCCTCGTCGACCGCGCGCGACTCCTGCTCCTTGGGCACGATCACGACACCCTTGCGGTTGAACAGGCGCGAGACAGAGCCCGGGTCGGCCATCGTGCCGCCGTTGCGCGTCACCGCGGTACGGACCTCCATGGCGGCGCGGTTCCGGTTGTCGGTGAGGCACTCGACAAGAAAGGCCACGCCCTGCGGCCCGTAGACCTCGTACATGATCGTGGCGTACTCGGCCCCGCCCGCCTCGGCGCCGGACCCGCGCTTCACGGCGCGGTCGATGTTGTCGTTGGGGACCGACGACTTCTTGGCCTTCTGGATGGCGTCGTAGAGGGTCGGGTTGCCCGCGGGGTCGCCGCCACCCATCTTCGCCGCGACCTCGATGTTCTTGATCAGCTTGGCGAACATCTTGCCGCGGCGGGCGTCGACCACGGCCTTCTTGTGTTTGGTGGTCGCCCATTTCGAGTGGCCGGACATACGTGTTCCCTCTTCGTCCTACGTCGATCTCGGTCGTTCAGTTCCTGCCCACGCCCGGCACGACGAGCTGGTCGACGAACAGGCGGTGGATCCGGTCGTCTCCGTCCACCTCGGGATGGAAGGAGGTCGCCATCAGCGATCTCTGCCGGACACCGACGATCCTACCGGCGGCCGGGCCGCCCTCGACGCGCGCGAGCACCTCGACTCCCGGACCGGCGTCCTCCACCCAGGGAGCCCGGATGAACACGGCGTGCACCGGACCGTCCAGACCGGCGAAGTCGAGGTCGCCCTCGAAGGAGTCCACCTGGCGCCCGAAGGCGTTGCGTCGGACGGTGATGTCGAGGCCACCGAGCGTCTCCTGGTCGGCGGTGCCGTCCTCGATCCGGTCGGCGAGCATGATCATCCCCGCGCAGGTGCCGAAGACGGGAAGGCCCTCCTTGATCCGCTGCCGGATCGGCTCGAACAGGTCGAAGGCGCGGGCCAGCTTGGACATCGTGGTGGATTCCCCACCTGGGATGACCAGGCCGTCGCACTCCTCGAGCTCGGACACCCGGCGTACGCCGATCGCGCGCGTGCCCAGCGACGTCAGGACGCGCAGGTGCTCGCGCACGTCGCCCTGGAGCGCGAAGACACCGACGGTCGGAACGGGGCCCACGCCACGATCCTAGGACGAGCCTCCAGAGACGGAGAACGCCGTGTCGCGACCGCGTCGGGAACCCGACCATGCCAGCGTCGAGGCCACGGCCGGCAGCAGGCACAGCAGGATCAGGCCCGCCCACGCCGGCCACGGCACCGAGGGGCTGAGGTGGCGGATGATCGTCGCCTGGTCCGGGGTCACAGAGGTCGGCTGGGACGCCACGGCCGGTGCCGCCGCGGTCGCCGAGGCATGACCCACCCGCTCGACACGACCGTCGTGGATCCGCCAGCCGCCGCCGATGGCGAGCACGCAGAACAGCAGGACCGGGAGCGAGAGCGCCACGGTGCGAGCGACCCGGGAGGTCACGGAACGGCCTTTCGTCGGTGGGCGTTGCCCTAGGAGTAAACGGGGGGTTCGTGCTCCCGCGTCGCCGAAGCGCCGCCACATGGCATGAAATGACCACGAACCAGGGCCGTTCGTCGGCCATGCAGGACCTCCGACCGCGTGGCGTGGTCCGTACGTCGGGCGCGGGCTACCAGCCGCGTTCGGCGAGCCGGTGCGGCTGCGGGATCTCGTCGACGTTGATGCCGACCATGGCCTCACCGAGCCCCCGGCTCACCTTGGCGACGACATCGGGGTCGTCGTAGAACGTCGTGGCCTTGACGATCGCCTCGGCCCGTTGCGCCGGGTTGCCGGACTTGAAGATGCCGGAGCCGACGAAGACACCCTCGGCGCCGAGCTGCATCATCATCGCGGCGTCCGCCGGCGTGGCGATGCCGCCCGCCGTGAAGAGGACGACCGGCAGCTTGCCTGCGAGGGCCACCTCACGGACCAGGTCGTAGGGCGCCTGCAGCTCCTTGGCCGCGACGTACAGCTCGTCCTCGCTCATGCCCTGCAGCCGGCGGAGCTCGCCGCCGATCGCGCGCATGTGGGTGACGGCGTTCGACACGTCACCGGTGCCCGCCTCTCCCTTGGATCGGATCATCGCCGCGCCCTCGGTGAGTCGGCGAAGCGCCTCGCCGAGGTTCGTGGCCCCGCACACGAACGGCACGTTGAACTGCCACTTGTCGATGTGGTTGGTGTAGTCGGCGGGCGTGAGCACCTCGGACTCGTCGATGTAGTCGACGCCGAGGCTCTGCAGCACCTGCGCCTCGGCGAAGTGCCCGATGCGCGCCTTGGCCATCACCGGGATGGAGACGGCCTCGATGATGCCGTCGATCATGTCCGGGTCGCTCATCCGCGAGACGCCGCCCTGGGCACGGATGTCGGCCGGTACGCGCTCGAGCGCCATCACCGCCACGGCCCCGGCGTCCTCGGCGATCTTCGCCTGCTCGGCGGTGACGACGTCCATGATCACGCCGCCCTTGAGCATCTCGGCCATGCCGCGCTTGACGCGCGTGGTGCCGGTGCCCTGGGGCGTGGACGGGGTGCTCTCGGTCGTGCTCTCGGCCATGTCCCAATCGTAGGGCTGACCGGCCGTTCACCCCTACTCGGCGGGCGGCATGAGATCGAGGGACTGACGGCGTACGACGAGGATCCGCTGCACGACGGTCACCGTGCTGGCGACGGCCAGGACCCCGAGCGTGATCGGGATCAGCCACATCACACCGTCGCCGGCGCCGAGGAGGCGCAGTAGGTCGGCCAGCCCGGTCATCAGCAGGATGGAGACGAGCCGGTCGGAGCGCTCGGCGATGCCGACCTTTGCCTGCATGCCGAGCGACTCGGCGCGGGCGCGGGCGTACGACGTCACGGAACCCATCGTCAGGCAGTAGATCGCCAGGGCTGTCCGCCACTCGCTGTCGCCCGGACCGACGTAGTAGAGCGCCAAGCCGCCGAAGATCGCGGCGTCGCCGATCCGGTCGAGGGTCGAGTCCAGGAAGGCACCGAACGGCGAGAGCTGGCCGCTGGTGCGCGCCATGTAGCCGTCGATCATGTCGCTGAACACGAACGCCGAGATCACCACCACCCCGGCCAACAGCCAGCCCTGCGGGAAGCAGATCAGGGCACCGGCGCAGACGCCGAGCGTCCCGACAAGGGTCACCGCGTTGGGGCTCACCCCCATCCGAAGGAGGAGGTTGCCCAGCGGTGCCCAGAAATCGGTCCAGAACTGGCGGAAGCGTTCGAGCATGGCGGCAGCAGGGTAGCGAGACGGCAGTTCGTGCTTGACACGACGCCCGCCTAGGTCCAGGCTGCCTAATCATGTTAGATTCGCCTAATGTCGATAGGCAGACTCGTCGGCGGGAGCAGACCCGGCGCGAGATCCTCGACGCCGCCTGGGACGTCGCCCGCACCACCGGGCTGACCGGCGTGACCCTGCGCGACGTCGCGGACCGGGTCGGGATGAGGGCCCCGTCGCTGTACTCGCACTTCGACTCCAAGCATGCGATCTACGACGCGATGTTCGGAGAGGCCTGGTCCGCCTACGAGCAGGTCAAGGCCGACGAGGAGGCGCAGCTGACCGACGACATGCGCTTCTGTGCCCACCTCATCGCCCGCACCTTCTTCGACTTCGCCGTCTCCGACCCGGCCCGCTACCAGCTGATGAACCAGCGGGTGATCCCCGACTTCGAACCCAGTGCCGAGAGCTACGCGCCCGCCGTCCGAGTGCTCGAGGGGGCCCTCGCCATCGGGGCCGAGCGCGGTCTCAGCGATCCCGATGACTTCACGCTCCTGCTCGCGATCATCGGCGGCCTCATCGACCAGCAGCTCGCCAACGACCCGGGCGGCGAGCGTTTCTCCCGCATGCTCCCCCGCGCCGTCGACATGTGGGCCGACGGAGTCGGCCTGCCTCCGCCCCACCACACCCGAGGAAGAGTCACGATGAACACCACGACCACACTCCCCGACGACCTCGCGCAACCTGCGCTCGACCGCGGGACCGCGATGCGCCTGGCCCGCGCCGAGTACGGCCGGATGGCGGAGACGCTCGAGGCCCTCTCGACCGACGACTGGAGCCGGGCCACGGAGTGTCCTGCGTGGGATGTTCGGCAGCTCGGCTGCCACATGGTCGGGATGGCCGCGATGGCCACCAGCCCGCGGGAGCAGAAGCGGCAGCAGCAGCTCGCGGCAGCCGAGGTCGCCGTGCATGGCACCCACCCGCTGGACGCACTGACAGGGCTCCAGGTCTCCGAGCGCGCTGCCTGGACGCCGGCCGAGGTGGTCGCCGGTGCACGGAAGGTCGGTCCCAAGGCCGCTCGCGGTCGGCGCCTCACGCCCGGGTTCATACGCCGTCGCCGGCTACCCGCGCCGCAGACGATCAACGGCCGTGTCGAGCACTGGTCGATCGGCTTCCTGCTCGACGTGATCCTCACCCGTGACCCCTGGATGCATCGGATGGACATCGCTTCCGCCACCGACCGGCCGCCGTACCTGACCCCGGACCACGATGGCGTGATCGTCGCCGACGTCGTCGCCGAGTGGGCTCGGCGCCACGACGCGGCGTACCGGCTCACCCTGACCGGGCCGGCGGGCGGTGCTTGGTCGCGCGGCGAGGACGGCGAGGTGATCGAGCTGGACGCGATCGACTTCTGCCGCGTGCTGTCGGGCCGCGGATCCGGCGACGGACTGCTCGCCGTGAAGGTGCCCTTCTAGAGGCGAACCTGCGGCCGCGAGCGGGTGATCGCGGCACTGCGTACTCGCTGCTACTCGGACCAGCTGTCGGCGAGGAGCGCCCGCGTCTCCACCAGGAGCTGCGGCAGGGTCTTGGTGTGCGCGATCACGGGCATGAAGTTGTGATCGCCGACCCATCGCGGGACGACGTGCTGATGGAGGTGGGCGGCGATGCCGGCACCACCCGCGGAGCCCTGGTTCATGCCGACGTTGAAGCCTTCCGCGTGCGACACGGCCGCGAGGGTGCGCAATGCGGCCTTGGTCAGGGCCGTGATCTCGGCTGCCTCCTCGTCGGTGGTGTCGACGTAGTCAGCGACGTGCCGATAGGGCACCACCATCAGGTGGCCCGGGGAATAGGGGTAGAGGTTCAGCACTGCGTACGCCGTCTCACCGCGGTGGACGACCAGGAACCGTTCGTCATCTCCTTCGCCCGGGATCCGGCAGAACGGACACTCCCCCGCCGAGTCGCCGGCCGGCTTGTTCTCACCGCGGATGTAGGCCATTCGGTACGGCGTCCACAGCCGGTCCAGCCCGTCCGGCTCACCGATACCGTCCTGGTGGAGGGGCTCCTGCTCCGACGTGGCCATGCCCGGGATCCTAGGCTCGGCCCGTGACCGACCCGATCCTGCGTCCGGCGACGGTCGACGACGTCGAAGCGATATCCGACCTCTTCCACCGCGGCTGGCACGACGTACACCCAGGGCGGGTGCCCGACGGCCTGACCGAGCGGCGTACAGCCGAGGCGTTCCGCGACCGGGTCGTTCAGCGGGTCGCGGAGACCGACGAAACGACAGTCGCTGAGGTCGACGGCGAGGTCGCGGGCTTCATCATGGTGTCCGGCGACGAGGCCGAGCAGGTGTACGTCGACGGGGCCCACCGCGGCACGGGCGTGGCGACCGCCCTGCTCACCGAGGCCGAGCGGCAGATCGCGGCCGGCGGCCACGACGTCGCCTGGCTCGCCGTCGTCCGAGGGAACGACCGCGCTCAGGCGTTCTACGCACGACAGGGCTGGGTGGACGAAGGCGACTTCGACTACCCGGTGCAGGCGCTCGGCGAGGACTTCATCTCGCCGTGTCGACGGTTCACCAAGCGCCTGCGCTGATCAGGAGCGCGTCAACCTGAGGGCGGCCACCAGTTCGTCGAGCCCGGTTCGGTCCCTCCGGCTGATCAGATAGATGCCGCGGTGAGTCGGCCGCTTCAACCGGAGGATCGCCAGGTCCGCGCGCAGAGACGGGACGAGCAGGTCGGGCACGATCGCAACGCCGAGGCCGGCCGCCACCATGCCGGTCTTGGCGAGCAGGTCGTCGGCGATCGTCGAGATGTGCGGCTCGAACCCGGCCCGGGCGGCGAGCTGGCGCAGCATGATCTCGGACCCGGCATTGTCCTCGATCCAGGTGGCATCGGCGAGCCGCTTGAGGTCGACCCGGTCGGGGCCGGCCAGCGGGTGATCGGGCGAGGCCACCACGACCACCTCGTCGTCGCCCAGGTGTGTCGCTCGGAGCTCGGCATCGCGTGGCAGCCCGGGCGGCGCGTCGGTCACGACCGCAGCGTCGAGCTCATGACTCAGCACCATCGGCCCCAGCTCGGGAGTGAGCCGTGAGATCACCGTGCACTCCGGCCCACCGGCGGCTCGGAGCGTACCCAGCGCGCGAGGCACGAGCGAAGCCGTGGCGGACGGGACGGCGCCGAGTGTCATTGACGCCGGCCGCTCGGTCGCGGTGCGCGCCGCTTCGCGCCCGCGCCGCGCCTCGTTCACGACCAGTCGTGCATGCGGGAGCAGCGCTACGCCGGCTGCGGTGGGTGTGACCCCACGTGGGCCACGGTGCAACAGGCGTACGCCGACCTCGCGCTCGAGGGCGGCGACCTGCCGCGAGAGACCGGGCTGGGTGAAACCGGTCGCCTCTGCGGCGGCGCGGATCGAGCCGGTCCGGCACACCTCGACGAACGCGTTCCAGGGTGTCAGGGCCATTCGTCCATCATGACGGAACCGCATGATCGGCATGCGCGATCTGCGCTTGTTGCATGTCGGCGCCTAGGTCAGGCTCGGCCCATGACATCCGTGACTGTTCTCGGCCTGGGCCGGATGGGTTCGGCGATGGCCGAGCGTCTCGCACCCCACCACGACGTCCGCACCTGGACCCGCGGCGGCGGCGACTCCCCCGCGGACGCCGTGGCCGATGCCGAGGTGGTGCTCGTGTGCCTGTACGACGGTCCGGCCTGCCGCGACGTGCTCACCGCGGGTCTGGGCTCGCTCTCGGAGCGGACGACCGTCGTCACCACAACGACCGTCTCGCCCGATGAGGCGACCGACCTCCACGACATGGTCACCGCCACGGGAGCGACGTACCTGCATGCGCCGGTGATGGGCTCGACGCCGGCGGTCGCCGCCGGGCGACTGTCGATCCTGGCCGGTGGGAAGCCGTCACCCGCGGTCGAGGCCGTGCTGGCGCGACTCGGGGAGACCCTGGTGTTCGGCGATGCCGCCCAGGCGGCGCGCCTCAAGCTCGTCGCCAACGGCATCCTCGGCGATTCGCTGTCGTCTCTCCGTCGGGCGCTCGCCCGGGGCGACGCGCTCGGTCTGCCACGCGGCGCGGTCCTCGATGTGGTGGGACGCAGTGGGCTCTCCCGGTTCGTCGACGAGAGGCGCGACGTGCTGGGGACGGGCGGAGCGCGACCTCCGGCTACCTTTGCCGCCGGGACGCTGGCCAAAGACCTCGCACTGCTGGCCGGCGCTGCGGACACCACCTCCGAGGCCTCGTCCGCGGTCGAGTCGTTGCTCGCCGCGGGGGCGATCGGCCACGACGACGACGTCAGCGTGCTCGTTGTCGCTGCCCCGGACCTTGCGTGGCTGGCGGACGCCCGACTGGACGTGTCACCCGAGGTCGTCGCCGACCCGGACGTGCTGCGTCCGCTGCACGCCTATGCGTTGACGCACGCGACCGGCGACCCGTCGTACCTCCACGACGCCTTCCTGCCGACGGCGCACATCGAGGGGTACCGCGACGGCGAGTTCTCGTCCTGGGACCTCGAGTCGTTTGCAGGGGTCTTCAGCGGACCCGCATCGGACGAGGCCGGCCGACGCCGCCGGATCGAACGACTGGACGTGCGTGGCTCCGTGGCCACGGCAGTGATGACGTTGCACCACGGCGAGACCGACTTCACCGATGTGTTCGTGCTCGTACGCCGCCCCGACGGGGAGTGGCGGATCGCGAACAAGGCGTACGAGCGTCGGGTGAACTGCTGACCGGCACGACGTCTACACCTGTTCGCGGGAGGCTACGGCCGCGGCGACGCGCTCGATGGCCTCGTCGATCGGTACGCCGTTGTCCTGGTGCCCGTCGCGATAGCGGAACGAGACCGCGCCGGCCTCCATGTCCTGGTCGCCGGCAATCACCATGAACGGCACCTTCTGCAGCTGCGCGTTGCGGATCTTCTTCTGCATCCGGTCGTCGGAGTCGTCGACCTCGACCCGGAGCCCCCGAGCCTGCATCCGCTGCGCCACGTCGTACAGGTAGTCGTTGTGGCGCTCGGCGATCGGGATGCCCTGCACCTGCACGGGTGACAGCCACGGTGGGAAGGCGCCCGCGTAGTGCTCGACCAGAACGCCGATGAACCGCTCGATGGAGCCGAACTTGGCGGAGTGGATCATCACCGGCTGCTGATGGGTTCCGTCTGCCGCGACGTACTCCAGGCCGAAGCCGGCGGGCTGGCTGAAGTCGTACTGCACGGTCGAGAGCTGCCATGTGCGACCGATCGCGTCCTTGGCCTGGATCGAGATCTTCGGACCGTAGAAGGCCGCGCCGCCCGGATCTGGCACCAGATCGAGCCCCGACTCGTCACCGACTTGTTCCAGGATCGCGGTCGCGGTCTTCCAGTCCTCGTCGGAGCCCTGGAACTTGTCCTTGTTCTGGTCGTCGCGGGTCGAGAGCTCGAGGAAGAAGTCGTCCAGCCCGAAGTCGCGGAAGAGGCCGAGGCAGAAGTTCAGCAGGTGCTTGACCTCGTCCGCCGCCTGCTCGGGGGTGACGTAGGAGTGGGAGTCGTCCTGGGTCATCCCACGCACCCGGGTGAGCCCGCCCACGACGCCGGACTTCTCGTACCGGTAGACGCCGCCGAACTCGAACAGGCGCAGGGGCAGCTCGCGGTAGGACCGGCCTCGCGCCTGGTAGATCAGGTTGTGCATCGGGCAGCTCATCGCCTTGAGCTGGTACTTAGCGCCCTCGAGGTCCATGGGCGGATACATCGTGTCGGCGTAGTAGGGCAGGTGGCCGCTGGTGTGGAACAACCCCTCCTTCGAGATGTGCGGCGAGCTGACGTAGGAGAAGCCCTCCTCGATGTGGCGCTGCCGGACGTAGTCCTCCATGACGCGCCGGATGACCCCGCCCTTCGGGTGGAAGACCACGAGACCGGGGCCGAGCTCCTCCGGGAAGGAGTAGAGGTCGAGGTCGCGCCCGATCTTGCGGTGGTCACGCTTCTCGGCCTCCTCGAGCTGGTGGAGGTACGCCGCGAGCGCGTCCTTGCTCTCCCAGGCGGTGCCGTAGATCCGCTGGAGCTGCTTGTTCTTCTCGTTGCCGCGCCAGTACGCCGCGGCCGTGCGCATGAGCTTGAAGGCCGGGATCCGCTTCGTGGTCGGGAGGTGCGGCCCGCGACAGAGGTCCTTCCAGGCGAGCTCGCCGTCGCGGCGGAGGTTGTCGTAGATGGTCAGCTCGTCGCCCCCGACCTCGACGTTCGCGCCCTCGGCGACATCCGCGACGTCTCGTTGGTCGAGCTGGTCGAGACCGCCCTTGAGGCCGATCAGCTCGACCTTGTACGGCTCGTCCTTCAGCTCCTCGAGCGCGTCCGCGTCCGCGACGGGACGACGGGAGAAGCGCTGACCCTCCTTGATGATCTTGCGCATCGCGGTCTCGATCTTCTCGAGGTCCTCGGGCACGAACGGGGTCTCGACGTCGAAGTCGTAATAGAAGCCATTCTCGACCGGGGGGCCGATGCCGAGCCTGGCCTCGGGCCACAGCTGCTGGACCGCCTGCGCCATCACGTGGGCGGTCGAGTGCCGGAGGATGTCGCGACCGTCCGGGCTGTCGATGGTGACACCCTCGACCTCGTCGCCGTCACGGAGCACGTAGGCCAGGTCGAACAGGACCCCACCGACACGAGCCGCGATCACGGCGGGGTCCTCGGCGTACAGCTCCCAGGCCTTGGCGCCCGTCGTGACCATCCGCTCCTCACGCTCTCCGGCGTGGGTGAGGACGACCGACAGATCGGACACGACTGCTCCTGGTGGCTCGGTGCCTGGGACCCGTCGATCGTATCGAGCGCCGTGCCGCGACTTCGCCCGCATTACCCACGCTGATCAGGCGCCACCCTGTTTACTCATGCCGTGACCATCGAGGAGTCCGCGACGGCGGACCTGCCCGGGGGCGAGGAGGGCGCCAACCGGTCCGGCAGCGCGCACCGACGTACACCGGTACGTCGTCCACGTCGGCGGGGACGGCGCGGACGGTGGGTCCTTCTCGCGATGTTGCTCCTGGTGGTCGTGGGCGTCGCGTTGGCGTTCCTCGCGCGTCCGTTGCTCTCGGCCAAGCACGAGGCCCAGGCTGCCCAGGACGACCTGACGTCGGCCAAGACCGCGCTCCAGGGCAACCACCTTCGGCAGGCGCGCGACTACATCCACCAGGCTCGCGCTCACGTCGAGCAGGCGCAGCGCGACGCCGGTGCGCTCGGGGGTGACGTGTGGGCGGCGGTCCCCGTCGCAGGCGGCGCCGTCGACGACGAGCGTCACCTGATCAACGCCCTCGACGAGACCACGTCGGTCGCCGAGCTGGGGGTGAAGATCTACCCGATCGTTTCCGGGCGGTCGGCGCAGCTCGTGCGCGGCCAGCGGATCGATCTCCGCCTGCTGCAGGACGTGGCCGACCGCACCACCGCGATCGGCCCCCACCTCGACCAGGCGATGAGCGACCTCGACCAGGTCAGCGGCTCCACGCCGATCGTGGGCACATCGGTCGCTCACGCCAAGACGACCGCCCTGAACTACCTGACCCCGCTGCAGGAGACCTATCAGACCAACGCTCCCCTGCTCCGGTCCCTCCCGGGCCTCGTCGGGGCTGACGGTCCGCGCACCTATCTCCTGGCGATGCTCAACCCGGCCGAGCTCCGTTACTCCGGCGGCGGTGCGCTCTCGTTCACCACGATGCGGTTCGCCGACGGGGTGGCGACGTTCGGTCGGAGCGTCAACGTCGACGACATCCTGGCCCGGGGCGACGTCCAGAGATGGGTTCCGGTGGCGGGGAACACGTTCCACCCCAGGCCGGCCCAGCGGGTCACCAACTCGACGTTCTCGCCGTGGTGGTCGGTCTCCGGCGAAGAACTCCTGCGGGGCTACCGGAAGGCATTCCCCGGCCCTGCCTTCAACGGGATGATCGGCATCGACCTCCAAGGCCTGGCCAGCCTTTTCAAGATCACGGGCCCGGTCGACTTGCGGTCGTTCGGGCAGATCACCTCCGACAACATCGTGAACACCCTGGCCGGGAGCTATGGGAACTTCGACTCGATCGAGCAGCGGCACTCGCTGAACGCGCAGCTCGTCCCGGCGTTCCGGCGGCAGTTCTTCGAGGGCGGCGAGACGTCGGAGAAGGTGAAGTCACTGGTGCAGAGCGCCCAGGGTCGCCACTTCGTCGTCTACTTCCGCAATCCGGTCGTCGAGCGCAGGTTCGCCCGCGTCGGCGTCACCGGGAACCTGAGCCACACGCCGAACGACTACCTCGGGGTGTTCAGCCAGAACCTCAACGGCAGCAAGACCGACTACTGGCAGCACCGCGAGGTGACGTCGACGGTCCAGCTCCAGCCCGACGGCAGCGCCCGGGCGCACTTGCAGGTCACCGTCAGCAACCAGTCGCCGGCGTACGACCTCCCGGTGCCCGACCCGAAGGTTGGGTACACGACCAGGTACCTCGGGACCCGCCTCGGAGTCTTCCTGCCACGGTGGTCGAGGCTCGAGTCGAGCAGCGTCGACAACCAGCCCGCCGATCTCAACACGCACCGGCCGAGGGTGTCGACCGTCGTGAACCGGAGGTACGTCGAGGCGCCGTACATGCTCAACTACGGGCAGTCAGGCACTCTCGACGTGATCTATCAGATGGATCACGCGGCAGAAGTCGTCAACTCGCACACGATGATCTACCGCCTCGACGTGGACCCGCAGGACCTGGTCTCCGCGGAGGTCTTCCACATCCGGGTCACCTGGCCCGCCGGCTATCGGCCCAGCGGTGCTCTCCCGACGGGATGGAAGGCGACGAAGAACGGCGCGACGTTCGACAACGAGATCACCACGCGAGTGGCCTGGGAGATCCCGCTGACCAAGGGCTGATCTGGATCCACGCGCAGCGCCTCGACACCCTAGGCAGTCAGCCTAGAACGCTCTGACCGTTCGAGGGGCGCATCCCTCGAGGCCGCAACCTAGGTGGCGGTCTCCAATCCGAACCTGAGGGACAACTTGAGAAAGCTCATCTACACCGTCGCGCTAGGCGCAGCCATCCCGCTTGCCGGCGTCGCGACCGTCACTGCTGACGCCGACACATTCTCGCCCGCGTTCGCCAACTGCACCGCCGTGCACCAGTGTTTCCACACGGGGTCGGCTGGGTAGGGGGCGCATGACCACACTTTCTGGGACCCCGGTGACCAATTTCGCTCGTCGGCCGAACGCTGCGGACGGTGTCGCGCTCGCATCGAACAAGGGCTCCGTCATAAGTCATGTCACTGGGAAGCATCGCCGAGCCGGCGAGCAGATGCGCACTTGGGGCTACCTCCTGAACCCGAGATGGTCCTGCGTAGGCGACGTTAGGGGTCCAAGGACACAGATCTAGGCCCGGCGCCTCGTCCGGCCGCATGCCCCAGGATTGGTGAGACACGACGATGCCCCGGCGCCCGGTTTCATACCTCTAGCCGAAGAAGAGGATCAGGAGGAGGCACACCACGATCGCGGCGACGATGGCCCAGCCACCCTTTTCCATTCCGACACGCCCCCTGTGCACCGGGGCGCCTCACGGCCGCGCACGGGGACGCGACCGGGGCGCCCGAGGACGGATAACCCTACTCCGGCCGGGACGGCCCGCCGCCGTCCCTAGACAAGGTTTCGACGGCGAGCCGTCCGCCAGGTCCTTCCCCCAAAAAGAGTCCCGGCTCTAGATGTGATGTCCAGGCAGGTTGTTGAGTCTGCTGAAGGGTGTGCCGCCGATCGCAGAGTGGATCCGGTGGTGATTGTAGAAGTGCAGCCAGCCGGGTAGTGCTGCTCTGCGTGTGGCTTCGCAGTCGTAGAAGCGTGCGTAGGCCCAGCCGTCGGCCAGGGTGCGGTGGAAGCGTTCGAGCTTGCCGTTGGTCTGGGGCCGATAGGGCCGAGTGCGTTTGTGGATGATGTCGAGCTCTGCGCAGGTGTCGCGCCAGAGCTGGGAGCGGTAGCAGGCGCCGTTGTCGGACAGCACCCGTTCCACGGTGACGCCGCGGTCGGCGAACCAGGCCACGGCCCGATGCAGGACCGCGGCGGCGGTGATGGCCTTCTCGTCGGCGCAGATCTCGATGTAGGCGACCCTGGAGTGGTCATCGATCACGGTGTGCAAGAACGCTTTGCCGGTGCGTGGCTTGTAATCGGCGCCTCGAGGTAGGCCTGGGGTGGCTCGCTTGTTCCGATCGCCTTGTGGGCGGCCGACGAACCGATGCCCGCCACCGGTGGGGATGTTGCCGAACTTGGTCACGTCCACGTGCAGCCGAGCCTGCCACCGATCTGGACCGGCCCGAGCCGACGCCGCCAGCGCAGTCGCACGATCTGCCGCATCAGGTGATCGGGAGTCTTCGAGGGACACCTGGATGGCCGGCTGGGCCGGTCCTGCATCCCGGCCAGCCCCTCAGACCGGTACCGGGCTGCCCACTTGCGGGCCGTCACCGCCGAGACCATGAACATCTTGGCTGCATCGGCCGGTGACCAGTCGTCATCGACGATCAACTTCGCCAGCCGTAGCCGGGCACGTGGAGTGAGGGCAGCGTTAGCGTGGGACACGAAGGCCTCCTGTGTGTGAAGCGGTGAACTAGACAGCTCCACTTCACAGCCGGAGGCCTTCACCTGTCATCAGGTCAAGCCCGTCTCACGCAACAACGTCCCTGGACATCACATCTAGAGCACTGACCCCACTGGAAACGCGGCTAAACCACCGCCACCGCGCATAACTCGCGCATGACGATGCCCGCCGGGCTCTCGGGTCGGCGGGCATCGGGTTGGGTCGAGGGTAGAGGTCAGGCGCCCCGGGCCGTCTCGAAACGGTCCAGGACGGGCTCAGGCGGGGGTCCGCTCATCGGGCCCGTGAGTGAGCCGGACAGCGGTGCGGGCTCAGGCGGTCAACGCAACACTTCGGCTAGTGCCTGTGATGGTGTCTTGAACCCGAGTGTCTGTCGAGGGCGGCCGTTGAGCTGGTCGGCGATGGCGTCGAAGTCGGCTTGGGTCAACGTCCGGAAGTCGAGAGTTCGGGGCAGGTACTGACGCAGAAGCCCGTTGGTGTTCTCGTTGCTGCCGCGCTGCCACGGGCTCTTGGGGTCACAGAAGTAGACCTCAACGCCGGTGGCTTCGGTGAACCGGACGTGCTGGGCCATCTCGTGGCCCTGGTCCCAGGTCAGAGTCCGTGTCAGCGCCGCGGGCAGGGTGGTGATCTTGGCGGCCAGCGCGTCGGCAACCAGATCGGCCTTGTGGCCATTCGGCAAGGCCACCAGCATCACGAACCGGGTCGACCGCTCCACCAGGGTCGCCACCGGGCTCATCCGTTTGCCGAAGACCAGCCAATGATTGGGTCGCCCTCCCAATGGCCGGGCACCGCCCGGTCGTCTGCTTCGGCTGGGCGTTCGGAGATGTTGAGGATCCCGGGTCGGCCGCCACGACCATCGGGCAGCCGGGTTCCTTGAGGGCGTCGGATGACGCGTCCGGTCCGCAGATGCGCGGTGAGTTCCTTACGCAACGCCCCGCGAGACTGGATGAACAGGGTCCGGTAGATGCTCTCGTGGGAGACCTGCATCTGTTGATTGTCGGGGTAGGTGGTCTTCAGCCAGCCAGCGATCTGCTGCGGCGACCACCGGTCGGCCAGCTTCTGGGCCACCACACCGGCAAGGGCGGGGTTGGTCGCCAGCTTGCAGGTCTTGGGACGCCTCGCCCTCGACCACGCCGTCTGGTCCGCGATCGCGGCTCGGTACCGACTTGGGCCGCCGTGTGCGGCGACCTCGCGGGTGATCGTCGAGGGAGCCCGTCCCAGCCCGGCCGCGATCGCACGCAGCGACCAGCCGGCTGCCAGACCCCTGGAGATCTCCTCCCGTTCGGCGAAGCTCAACCGGCCCGATGACCACCGCCGCGGTTCCGGGCGGATACCGCCACACCGCACCAGGTAGGCACGCACCGTCCCGGTCGGTAACCCCAGGGCACGTGCGGTGGGCTTGGCCGCATGCCCGGCTCGCAGCCGCGACCAGATCTCATCCTCATCCGCAAGCGACAATCTCCGATAACCACGCGCCATCGCAACCTCCTCGAATCAGGAAGTGTTGCGCTGACCCATTGAGACCACCGGCGATGAGCGGACACATGCTGGGAACATGTACGACCGGGGGTTGGACGATAGGAGACGAGAAAGAATGTCAGAGGTCTTCGTAACGATGGCTATGTCGCTCGACGGATTCATCACCGGACCGCACGACGACGCCCAGAATCCGGCTGGCATCGACGGTATGCGATTGATGGACTGGCTAGGGGGAGGCGATGAGGACTCCACCAACGATCCCAACAACTACCGGCCCAAGGATCCGAACAGCCGCCTTGTCTTCGACGAAGCGATGTCCAGCGGTGCCGTCATCACCGGCCGGCGGACCGGGGACTTCGCCGACTATTGGGGAGGCGACCATCACAACGGCGTCCCGATCTTCGTTCCGACGCACCGACCGCCGGCGCACAACCCGAACGAGCGCGTCCACTACGTGACCGACGGCATCAGGTCATGCGTGCGGCAAGCCAAAGAAGCAGCCGGTGACCGTGACGTCATGCTGCACGGCGCGTACACCGCGCAGGAATGTCTGAAGCAAGGCGTTCTCGATGCCATTGAAATCCAGCTCAGGCCCGTCCTCCTCGGCCAAGGCCGGCGACTCTTCGACAATCTCCCACCGAACCACATCGAACTCAGCCTGGTGCGCACGCTACGGGCTCCCGAAACACTGCACCTTCGCTACGAGGTCCGACGCAGTTGAGACACCCCGCACGAGGACGTGTCGGCTGAACGGTCGACGCACGCTCATCGGCATGTGAGTGCGCGGGCCAGAGCTCAAACCGACGAGCGCTCATGCCCATGTCGTGTGTCTGCGACCACCGGGCGGCGAACGGACTGGCTAGGAGTGGCGAACGCCGCGCGCGGGAACCGCTGGGCGGACCCGTAGGGCGGGATCGATTATGCGCTCGATGTCGGGGACGAACCCGTTCGCTACCGCCCAGAGCACCGCCTGGGTGCGCCGCTCAACGCCGATCTTTCGGTAGGCCGAACGGACGTAGGACTTGACAGAGTTCATGCTCACGTAGGCGCGCTCGGCTATCTCCTCGTTGCTCAGCCCCCGGGCGATCAGCGCCACGACCTCAGCCTCGCGCGGAGACAACCCCGCCGACCGACCCGGCCAGTCACCCTCACCGCAGACGCTCGTCTCGTGGTCCCCAGCCAGAATGACGATCTCACCGTTCATGATCCGCTCGAGAGCCTCGACGATGACGGGGCCGGTGAGCACCTTCGACAGGTAGCCGCTAGCACCCCCAGCGATCGCTTGCTCGATCAGGGCTGGTCGAAGGTTCCAGCTGTAGATCACGACCTTCGCGCCGCTGTCGCGGACGAAGTCCTCGAGGTCGATCCCCGCGCCCTGCACCTGGCCGAACGTGTCATACAGGACGACGTCGACGTCGGTGAGGACAGGTAGCCCCGCCGCGGTCTCGACCACGTCGATACGCTCCTCCGCGAGGAACGAAGCGACTCCAGCGATCACCACGGCGTAGTCATCGACTATGGCCAGCCGTATGGGAGCCTTCACGGTTGCTCCATGCCTCGCAATCTAGACCTGGATGACAGACGACTCATCCCCTCAGCTCCCCGTCAGCGGACCCCGCGGACGCAGATGCGCCCCGCAGTGTGTTTGGGCCTATCACCCGCGAGGCGTCCTGTCCGAGCGCGAGGCCCGACGCGACCAGTAGAGCGCGGTGCGGCGTCCCGCGCCTCACCCGTTGGCGTGACAGTCGGACGCCCCACATGGCCCAAACGCAGCAGGACGCCCGACCTCGCTCGGCAGGGTTCCCCGTCCCTGAGTGGCTAAAACATCGCGCGGGGGCAATATGACAACGCCCATCGGCGTCTCGGGACACCGGAACATCGAGATCCATTGGGCCGCGCTCCCGCTGCGTGAGCCCGGAGCGCGGGCCCGCGGAGGCCGTGCCCTGGTGCACCTGCGCTCAGACGGCCTCCGCATGAATCATCGGCATGAGGCTGGGCATCGGGCAAACCCGACGGGGGGAAGCTGCACGCCCCGTTCACGACGATGTGGGCTGCGAGATACCGCCGGAGTCTCGGACCACTGGCGGGCAACTGATCGAGGTTAGGGCTCGCCTGCTGGCGTGGCCCGCCGTCCCCGAGACACGGTTTCGACGGCGAGCCTGCCGGGTCTCGCCCCCCGGAAACTCCCGGCTCTGAACACGTACCCAGGTGGCAACGCGGCTAACGTCCGCTGCGTATGCCGGACGCCCCGCCGGGGCCTCAGGGGTGTCGTCGCGCGGCTCGACGGGGCGCTGCCTCGCACATGGGGAAAAGCGAGGTTCTACTACGTAGGACGGCTCGGACACGGCACGCATGCCCGGGATTGGTGAAGCAACGATGCCCGGCGTCTTCGGTGTCGCGACGGCGATGCGTCGGCGGACAGCGGCAAGACAGGACGTTGGTTGCGTTGGGAGCCGACTCAGAGCCTGGGTCGCTGTGTGGTAGTCGGTGCATGCAGGTCGGTCGGCAACGGCTGTCGTGGCCACACCGCTCCCAGTCAATGACCCAATCCGGTCGACCACGCGCCGACGGTTGCGCTCCCATTGTCTCGTCGGGCCCGACTGGCCGCGTCGACAAGGAGCCGGGAGTCCGGCCCGCTCATGGCAGCACGTCATAGTGGTCGATCTGGACGTCCTGCAGGAGGTGCTCCTCCCCGGGGGCAATGACGGCGTCCTGCCAGTGCTCTCCGGCGAAGGCGCGGATCGACTCGAGATCTTCCCAGACGGTGACGTAGACATACTCGGTCGACGACGGGTCACGGCTCTTGCCCGCGTGCTGCGCCACGAGCCCTGCCTGCCGTGCGACCAGCGGTCCAGCGGTGTCACGGAGAAACGACTCGAACTCGCTCTCCTTGCCAGGGTGGATGGTCGGCCTGAAGACACGAACGATCATGTGCCCTTCCTTCGTCCAGCGAGTCGCAAGGTGGTTGCTCTCACCCGAAGCAGCCAGAGCAGTCGGGCAAGCAGTGTCGCGGCCCGCTTCGCGCCAATGCCCTCCACGGTCCGGTAGGCCACGGCGGCGCCGACCCCCCTGTGCGATGGTCTGGGCCAGCCCATCCGGGTCTCACGCCTCCTCGGAGACGATGCGTCCGGCGCCGTACCGTTCGATGGTCATGCTTGTGCTCTGTTCTCGGGCGGCACGCGAACTGCCTCGGTTGTCGCTCACCACGATCGCCGGCCTCCGGCGCCGGCCGCATCCGGGGACCCACCTAGTTGCGAGGTAGCGGGGCGGCCAGCAGGTCTACGCGTCCGTCGCGGTGGCGTCGCGGCGCCCGTCGGCGGAGGCCATCTAGTCCGCGGCCAGACGGCTCGCGGCCACCCGGCCGCCATGCTGGTGGCGGCCAGGAGTCCGGAGGCAGACCGCCTTGGCCGCAGGAGTGCCGGGGAGTGCGCGTCCAGGGAGGAGCCGGCTCGCGGCGGTAGGACACGGCCTCTGCGACAGCCGGGATCGGTGCGGTTCTCGCGAGAGGGCCCCGGCGCCGCGCCAATGCATACGAAAGGATGACGTCGTACGCGACTGCCTTCGCCCTCCTGCAGGCAGCGGCCGAGCCCGCCTGGGGGACGGGCCAGGTCGAAAGGGGTGCTCGTCAAGCCAGCTCAGGGACGTGCAGGTGCGCATAGGCGAGGTCGAACTCGTGTACATCGACAATCTCGCCGCCCGACTCGCTCGCGGTCCGGCTGCGCATGTTGTCGGCCGTCGGGCGGCTGGCTTCCATCGCGGCGCGGGTCTCCCAGGCCGTGGTGGCGCAGCACAGGCCGGCCGACCGGTTCACGAGCAGGCTGGCACTGCAGAATCCAGGAGTCTGTTCGAGCTCTGGAAGGATCCCGACCCGGACCGTCTCGGTCATCGCGTCCAGGTCACCCTGCAGCCAGCTGACTCGGCAACACTCGCCGTGATGGGTGCGGTGCATGACGGCGATCTCCCACTCGTCGACCTGCATGGAGCCGCCGAGGATGTCCCGCCCGCGATCGCGGATCGGGCGAAGCTGCTCGTCGCTGGCGCGCATGGCCGCCTCGTTCTCCCAGGAACTGGTGGCGATGCAATGCCCGGTCCCGCGGTCGACCAGCATCGAGAGACCGCGACAGCCCTCGATCTTGTCGAGCATGGGTCCGGCCTCGCTCTTGATGAACGTGATGCCAGCGTCGATGTTGCCGGGCATCCCGTGGAACGTGGTGGAGCGTGCGTACACGACCCACTCCTCTCTGGACAGGGCAGCGCCCGGTCCGGCACCGCCGGTTGACTCCTGCTTACTCCCCTGGGCGCGAGGACGCTATAGCCCTGACCGGCCGGCACCCCGGTTCCCGACCCGTCGCGCCAGCGCGCAGCTACCCCGATTCGCCCACCTGCACGAGACGGAACGGAAAGCATCGGGGCTGCGGCCCGTTCGCGGCGGAATGACACGGCCGCTTCGCGGCGGTCGAGGCCTTTTCGCCGACGTGCATGCAAGCCGATGACCACCGCAGAGTCTTGAAGGGCCGAGGACGTCCCCCACGAGCGGCGGGATCGAGCGATTCGGCTCGCACTCGACATCCTGCGTGAAGCCGGGGAGCTCGCCGATCCTCTTCCTAGGGGCATGGATCGGCGGAGGTGGTGAAGGTGCCGTTGCTGGAGTACCAGTGGTTGACGCCGATGCTCGGGGCCTGGTGATAGAACCATGAGAAGAAGGCGAGTTCCTGAGGGTGCCAGGTCTTTCCGCCCAAGGATGTGGGCTGAAGGGTCCCGCTCAGCGGGTCACCGACTTCGAGGTTGGTCTGGCATCCGGCGACCTGACCGATGTTGCCCCACGGCAGGGTGTTGTTGTTGACGCCGTCGACCAGCGGGTCGTCCATCCACTCGGCTACTTCGTGGGTGAGGGCGGAGATGTCCTTGACGCCGGTGAACTGGTTGTGGGTGTTGTCGTACATGGCGACGCCGTAGGTGGTGGTACCGCCGTCGGCTGGGTTGGTGAAGGCGTTGTGGTAGCCGAGGATGCAGCAGTTCGCCGGTGTGGTGTCGTACTCGACGACGTTGGTGAGCACGAAGATCGGGAACACGCCGGATCCGAAGCCTCGCGCGGCGAGCTTCGGCATCAGTACCGTTTGGACCTGGTTGTCCCACCAGCTGACCTTCATGGCGCCGAGCGGTCCGCAGGAGAGGGTGCCTTCGGCCGAGTCGGGCGCCGGGACGCTGACCGTGATGGACGATGTTTTGGTGGGAATCAGGTTGACTTGCAGGTCCGGATTCAGGCCCGTGGGCTTGGTCTGCGACCGGAACTCTGCTCTGCGGAAGATGCTGACGAACTGACCGGTACCGACGTTCTTGCCGCCCCAGGTGTAGGTCTTGGACTTGAAGATCGGCGACTTGAGGAGCCGTGTGACCGAGCTGGACGGCGCGCACGAGTCCGCGACCGTCGGATCGAACGTGTCACCGTTGGACAGCTTGATGACCACGGGGACGATCACGGTCTTGACGCTGACAGCGCCGTTCGCGTGACTGGTGAACGGGTTCTTGCCGACCATGGTGTACGGGAAGGTCGTGACACCGTCGGTCACACTGCGGTGGAAGAGCGGGATCGAGGGAGCCACAGACGCCTTCGAACCCGGTGAATTGCTCAGGTTTGGTCGGACGCCCTCGTCATAGCGGGCCTTGAGCACAGTCATGTGTTTGATCTCGTCGTGTGTGCGGGGGCTTGATGCCGACGCAGCGACAGAGGTGGCGACAAGCGCCGATGACACCAGCAGCCCCACGCCGGCGGCATAGCGGATCTTCATGAACCCTCCCAATGAGTTGGCAGCCGGCGAATCGCGGTCACCACAGGCTGCTGCTATCCGGTCGACTCGGCTCCTCACTGCGCTGCAGTGACCGACGCTCGCCCCGACATGCCGGCGACGAGCAGACCTTGCCTGCTGAAGAGTTCACTCTGGGGCGTCAGATACCCAAATGTCCGGCCCGGAACGGGGCGCGCGGAGCGTGGATCAGCTGGAACGTGTGCAAGTTGCGGCGGCATGGGGTGGCCGGTCCGCGGCGGAATGACTGTGAGGATCGCGTTCGCAGCCTGATGGTGCTGGGCTGTGGGTCGGTGACTGCGAGCGTGACCCACGGAATGACTGGCGCTGATGCCTTGGTGCGACTTGTCCGCTCGTGGTCGCCGGCCCCGGCCCGGTTGGAGGAGCTGGCCTGATCAGGAGCTTGACCACCTGGCGTTAGCGGTGCCTGGCGTGTCTCATCACAGTCCTGCCGAGCCTCTGTCCCGGACCGGAACCACGTCCCGTCCGGCAAAGGAGAACGCATGACCAGTCTGACCGATCTAGGTGAGGTGGTCGATGTCGTCATCGGCGTCGACACGCACGTCCGCACCCACTCAGCCGCCGTGGTCGACGCTGCCACGGGTGGCGTGCTCGGCGAGATCACCGTTGAAGCCACGGCCGCGGGCTACGCCGAGCTGGTGGAGTTCGCCGGCGAACACGCCACGCTGCGGGTGTGGGCGCTCGAGGGAACCGGCGGTCACGGCGCGGGCTTGAGTCGCCACCTGCTGCCAGCACGTCCGTCCTGGCACTGATGCGAGGGCTGTGGTGGCTCGGATGTGCACGACGCTGCCGACCAGGAACGTGGACGGGTCATGCCGGATTGACCCCCAGGAGTCACCATGGTCAATGCTGAACTCGAGAACACTGCGTCCGATCCGTTCGCAGTGGTCACCGCAGCAGATCGCCGGCTGGCTGAAGACCACGTATCCCGAATGACCGGTGACATGACGGATGCAGGTGTCGCACGAGACGATCTACCGCACCCTGTTCATCCAGTCCCGTGGTGCCCTGCGCAAAGAACTGGGTAAAGAGCTGACCGCTGATCTGCGGACCGGGCGGGTGATCCGACGCCCGGCAGGAACCCGGCTGCCGGATGGTCGCGGTGGCCGGCCGGGAGTCCTCAACATCTCCGAACGGCCCGCCGAAGCCCGCCGACCGGGCGGTGCCCGGCCATTGGGAGGGTGACCCAATCATTGGCTGGTCTTCGGCAAACGAATGAGTCCGGTGGCGACGTTGGTGGAACGCTCGACCCGGTTCGTGATGCTGGTCGCGCTGCCCGATGGCCACAAAGCAGAGCTGGTCGCCGATGCGCTGGCCGCCAAGATCACCACCCTCCCGGCGGCGCTCACCCGGACGCTGACCTGGGACCAGGGCCACGAGATGGCCCAACATGTCCGGTTCACCGAAGCCACCGGGATCGAGGTCTACTTCTGTGACCCGAAGAGCCCGTGGCAGCGCGGGAGCAACGAGAACACCAACGGGCTGTTGCGTCAGTACCTGCCCCGCACCCTCGACTTCCGGACCCTGACCCAAGCCGACTTCGACGCCATCGCCGACCAGCTCAACGGACGCCCTCGACAGACCCTCGGCTTCAAGACACCATCACAAGCACTGGCCGAGGTGTTGCGCTGACCGCCTGAGGTCGCAGGCATGTGAGTGCGTTTCGCATGCGCGACGGGCACAACAAAGCCCCGGCGCTCGGCGGCACCGGGGCATCGCTGCCGAAGTCGGGGCACCCCGCGGCTCCGGTGCGCAACCTAGCCGCGAGGCTCGTCGCATGGTGTAGGGCCCTCACCCCGTGACGTAGCGCCAAGGCTACGTCCTTAATTGCGGCGCCAAACCATCCGGAGGGATGCCGGTCCCCTTCCACCCGCCGGGGCGTGACGAGTGGCCCCGGCGCTCAGGGCTACCGACGCCCGCCGGGTAAGCGGGAACGCCCCGCGGAGGTGATCGCTGCGAGGCGTTCTCCAGCCCGAGACAGCGCCCACAGCGCTGACTTGCTCCCCGAACCAGTGGAGGCCCACACCACTGGCTGGCTTGTCCGTATCCCAACCGGCCCGGCTCTAAACGTCGAAACGCCCGCCGGCGTCTGGGGTCCACCGGCCGGGCGAGGCGCGCCCCGCGCTGAGGGGAACCCACGCGAGGCGCCGCGCGGGTGAATCATCCGGAGCCGACGATGCCCGGCAGGCGTGACTGGCCACCGGGCGGGCATCAGGCCGAGGCCGCCGCGTAACGCGCACGTCGGCGACTCGTTGACACCGTGTGGGGCTGTGTGGCCGGTCCGGTCAGCCACGTTGCTATGAACGGCTGGCCGCACGGCCCCGAGGCATCGTCCGCTCGACATGAGCGAGCGCGGTCAGCGGCGTGAGCGGACGTTCGAGATGAGTCTGCGGCAGGACTACTGGCCGACTTTGAACCTGTAGGTCGCCGGGTGTTGCTGATCATCGCGGACTGTCGCTGTGCCCGCCCGCGTCGCAGCGGGCACGTGCACGCCGGTGAAGAATCCCAGGTCCTGGCCGCTGGGATTGAACTCGCCGAGTTCCTGGACGTCGCCGCCCGGCAGCGTGAGGGTCAGGTGCACCGGCGACAGCGGTGTCAACGGGTCGTTGCCGCCGGTGTCGTTGCAGGTGCTCGTGTACCAGTGCCCATAGATGGTGATCGTGGCCCCTGGGCTCACTGTCGGCACAGGCCCACGGAAGGGACCGCTGGGCGGCTGGTCGTTCAAGTACGGCCCAACGCACGATGCGCTCGAAGTGCCGTTCGCGTTCGAAGTGCCGTTCGCGTTCGAAGTGCCGTTCGCGGTTCGATGGGCCGCCGCAGACCGCGCACAGGAGCAGCAGGCCCGATGCTCCGAGCAGGCGCATCCGAGGTGGGACGTTGTCCACGTGTGTCTGACGGATCGCGCCTCGCCTTGGTTCCACCGGCCTGCACCTATGGTGGCGGTTTCCTCGACCGCTCATCGGCATGTGCGCGAGCCGGACAGCGGCATGACAGGACGTCGGGGTGCCGATGGCAGGCTGTCTTGAGATAGCCAGATGGGCGTCACGCGCTGTGCTGCACGAACATCCAGCGATGCCCCTCCAGATCCTCGACCCGGTAGAGGAGGCTGTCTTCGGGCCCCTTCTCGATCTCGGAGAGCAAAGTGGCCCCGGCCCGCTGCGCTCGGTCGAAATGAGATGCGATGTCGTCGACGTACACCAAGACTCCGTCGATCACCCAGGGCGCCCTGGACCAGGCGGCGGCCTGGTCACAGTGCGAGCGGTGCTGCAACGGTCCTTCGTAGTCGCGGGTGGGTGTGGCCAGCATGATGAGTCCCCGACCGGCCACCATCTCTCCATGCGTGAGTACATCGTCGTCGTCCAGCCAGCGCGCTTCTTCTCGGAAGCCGAAGGCGGCCGCCAGCCAATCCATGGCCGCCGGTCCGTCGCGGTAGGCGATCATCGGGATAACGCCGGCTGGTTCGTCAGCCACAGCAACTCTCCTCGTTCAGGGCGTGACCTTAAGCCTTGGGGATGACCCCTCTCTCAGCCTTGTCCTCTGCGTCTCGTCCCGCAACCGCTACGACGTCGCTGCCGCTATCCATAGGTAGGTGAGACCACCGCACGGCATCCGCTCATCGGCATGGGCGCGCAACTGACAGCGGCATGTGCGGTACCCGATATGGGCGACGCATCTCCGGCGATGGTGGAGGGATGTTGGTTCGAGCCGGACCATCCCGAGTGAGTCCGGTCAGCGCCCCGCCGACTACCCCCCGTGCAGCCTCTGGCTGAAGCCGACGGGGCGCGTACATCGGCAGATGTGTGAGCCGGACAGCGGTGTGTGAGTGCCTTTCGCGGCTCCCATACTGGAGCGTGCCGGGCAGTCGTGAGTCATCGACGTGGGCATAGCTTCCCGCCGCAACCGTCACTCTCCTCGGCGCTCGCAGTCGCCGAGCAGGTGTGCGGCACGCTCCAGGCCCGCGCCCAGCTCCATGGTGGAGGTCATCGGCACCGAGCGCGGTTCGACCGGCGAGGCCGAGACCCGGGCGGGTGCCACGGTGACCACGCCATCGATGCGGAGCAGCCGGACGCCGAGAAGCCGAGCCAGCAGGTGCGTCTCGACCAGCACCCCGCTCGAGAGCTGCCCGTCGCCGTCAGGCGCGAGTGCGGTCCCGCTGGTCGACCTCGGCAACCCATGTCGCGAGGCTTCCCGACGACCCGTAGCTCTCCAGCCGCCGCGCCGCCCGGCTCGCGAGCCGCCGAACCTCCTCATACCGTTCCCTTCCGGCTCGAGCTCCCAAGAAGTAGCCGACCGCCAACGCGCCGACCGCCGTGAGCCTCATGTGCCCTCCGCACGCCGCCTGATCGCCGACGTGACAGCGCTCGCCGCCGAGAGGACGACGATCGTGGCGCCGGCCGCCACACCGGAGCGGACGAGCCCTTGCCGGTCCGGCTGCGGCAGTGTCCGTGACACGCGCTCCACCGACGAGTCCGGCGTGAGCCGCTCCCATGCTTCCCGGGCGAGCTTCGTGGCGATCATTGCTTCTTCTCCAATGCAGATAGGAGCTGCTTCTTCGACATCGACGAGCGTCCCGGCACGTCTCGCGTCTGCGCGAGGTGGAGCAGGTCGGACTTGGACATCGTCGAGAGAGTGCCGGGCTTGGAACTGCGGTTCACCTTCCGGGTGACTGTGGCCGCCTCCTGCTCGGTCCTCTCCCGGAGCTGACGAGCCTGGGTGACCACCTGGTCGGCCTGCTTCCGGCCGGACTGGGCGGCCGCGCTGATCCGCTCGGCGTCCTTCCGGGCCCGCTCGGCCGCGTCCTGGGCGAGGGTGGCCGCCTCCTCGGCGAGCTCTCGGGCCCGCGCCAGGCGCTCGGTGGCCTCCGCGAAACGTTCGTGCGCGTGCTGCTGCGCCCCCTCCGCCTCGGCGCGGGCGGCCTCTTCACGCTGGGCCGACAGCTCCTGCTGCTGGTCCAAGGCACGCTCGGCCTCCGCCTCGGCCTCGCGGCGTGCCTGCGCCACGTGCTCCTGGGCCTCCTTCTCGGCGGCCCGTACCCGTCGGTCGACCTCGTCGGCCAGGTGCTGCCGCACGTCCTCGAGCCGCTGCTTCTCCTCGGACTCGACCGCCCTGGCGCGCTCGGTCAGCTCGTGGGCCCGCTCCGCGGCCTCGACCGCCAGGTCCTCCGCCTCGTGTGCCCGATCGGCGCCCTCACGCGCCTGGGTCAGCCGGTTCTCGACCGAGTCCTGACCGGGCATCGCATCCCGCACTGCGTCGCCGGCGCGCTGGACCAGGCTCCTCGAGCTCCCGTTGTCGGAGGACGCATCGTTGCGGCTCGTCCCCTTCGCGCCGTCGTCGTGAGGCAGGGCCTTGCCCGCCAGCCACGACGCGTTGCGTGGGATGTCTTTCGCCCCTGAAACCATGGTGCTCAGCAGCCCTGTCGTGCCGTGGTTGTTGTGTGCCACGTGGTTCTCCCTCCCCGTGGTCGACTGCGCTCCCGTACAGCCGTGCCAGTCCTGGTGGCGGCACGGTCGTTGATCCGTGCCTTGGGTGCATGACGTACCCCGGCTGTGGCGACCCATGCACCGCGAGGATGCGGGGAAGCAGGCTCAGTGCACCGGGAGCGCCGCTGTACGCCGAGAAACCTCGGCCGCTTCAGCGCGGACTCGGCGGACCGCAAGGCCCCGAGTGAACTTTGATGTTACGACGCTCATCGGTGCGGGCTCAGGTCGTCAACGCAACACCTCGGCCAGTGCTTGTGATGGTGTCTTGAAGCCGAGGGGTCTGTCGAGGGCGTCCGTTGATCCGGTCGGCGATGTCGTCGATGTCGTCGAAGTCGGCCTGGGTCAGGGTCCGGAAGTCGAGGGTGCGGGGTAGGTACTGGCGGAGCAGTCCGTTGGTGTTTTCGTTGCTGCCGCGCTGCCACGGGACTCTTGGGGTCGCAGAAGTAGACCTCGATCCCGGTGGCTTCGGTGAACCGGGCGTGTTGGGCCATCTCGTGTCCCTGGTCCCAGGTCAGCGTTCTGGTCAGCACCGCGGGCAGGGTGGTGATCTTGGCGGCCAGAGCGTCAGCGACCAGGTGCGCCTTGTGGCCATCGGGCAGCGCGACCAGCATCACGAACCGGGTCGAGCGCTCCACCAGGGTCGCCACCGGGCTCATCTGTTTGCCGAAGACCAGCAAGTCACTGGGTCGCCCTCCCAATGGCCAGGCACCGCCCGGTCGGCGGCTTCGGCGGGTCGTTCGGAGATGTTGAGGATCCCGGGTCGGCCACCGCGACCATCCGGCAGCCGGGTTCCTGCCGGGCGTCGGATCACCCGCCCGGTCCGTAGATGCGCGGTCAGCTCGCGCCGGAGCGCGCCGCGGGACTGGATGAACAGGGTGCGGTAGATCGTCTCGTGCGACACCTGCATCCGTCATGTCACCGGTCGTCGGGATAGGTGGTCTTCAGCCAGCCGGCGATCTGCTGCGGTGACCACTCCTGGGTCAGCTTCTTGCCCACGATCGCACCCAACCCCGGATGGGTTGCCAGCTTGCACACCTCTGACGCCTGGCCCGCGACCACGCCTGCTGGTCCGCGGGTGCGGCCCGGTACCGGCCGCGACCACCGTGCGCGGCGACCTCGCGGCTGACCGTCGAGGGGGCCCGCCGCGATCGCCCGCAGCGACCGCCCAGCCGCCAGACCGCGCGAGACCTCCTCGCGTTCGCGAGGCTCAACCGGCCTGTTGAACGACGCCGCGGATCGGGCCGGATCCCGCCACACCGGACCAGGTAGGCCCGCACCGTCCCGGTCGGGAACCCCAACACGCGTGCCGTGGGCTTGGCCGCATACCCGGCCCGCAACCGCGCCCAGATCTCATCCTCATCCGCCGACGAGAACCCTCCGATAACCACGCGCCATCACAACCTCCTCGATCAAGAAGTGTTGCGCTGACCCATTGAGACCACCGGCATGTCAGTGCGTTCGGCAGACGGCCAGTTTGACGCCGAATGGGTGGTGCTCCGTCGGCCGCAGTGCGCGATCGTGGGCAGTGGACGGGTCAACCGGTGACCCGGGTGAGGGGATCCCCCATGACCCCATCACGTTCGGGTCCGAGGCTCGCTGCTCTTGCAGCCGCGGTCGCGCTGCCTCTCGTGGCCCTTCCCGCCGCCGCGGAGGTCGTGACCGTGCGCGACGCGCGCGGCGACATGATCAAGGTGGAAGAGGGCGGCGGAAACCCACAGCCGGCGCCCGGAGCCGCCGTCGGCGACGTCGTGCGCAGGACGTTCCGGCACACTGACCGACAGGTGTTCGTTCGGACGAAGCTGGCCGCGCTGGAGCGCAGCGGGCGGAGGTTCACGGTGTGGGTCGACCTCCAGAACGGCGCTCGCCGAACCTGGACCGTCGGCGTGGAGGCGACGCGACGCGACCGCAATGGGCACACCATCTTCATGACCGGTCGAGGCGTCGACGTCCGCTGCGACCTCCAGCACCGCATCAACTACGTCAACGACGTGGTTCGGTTGTCGGTGCCGACACGATGCCTGGCCACGCCGCGGGTGGTGCGGTTCCGGCTGCTGACCGAACACGTCCGCCGCAGCTGGAGCCACGCCTGGCTGGACAACGGGCTCGCGGTCCCCATCAACGACCGGCACTGGACGCAATGGCTGGGCCGGGGATGATGCCTGCCCGGAGCGTTCACCGCATCGCGGCATCTGAGTGCGCTGCCAGACCCCTTAGACGCGAGGCTGGTCAATGCTCGGCTGGCTCAGGTCTGGGGGCCTAGACATCGGCTGGAAGCGGACCCAAGACGCAGAACTCGTTGCCTTCCGGATCGGCGAGCACAACCCAGGGTGCGGATCCCTGGCCCACGTCTGTGGGTCGCGCACCCAGGCTGATGAGCCGCTGTACTTCGGCATCGTTGGAGCCATCTGCCGGCCGCAGGTCCAGGTGTAGGCGATTCTTGACCGTCTTGCCCTCAGGCACGGTGACGAAGACAAGCGTCGGGACCCCGGGAGTTCGAAGGATCTGCTCGGCCAGGTCGGCCGGCTCCTGCGCCCATGCCGCGATTTCGACCTGTCCCTTCTCCGAGCGCACGATGTGGTAGCCGAGCGCCGCGGACCAGAACGATGCCTGCGCGACCGGGTCGCGGCAATCGACAACGATCTCGGTGAGTCTGAGCACCATCGGTCCTCCCTCTTCCCAGCGTGTCTGGCGTCAACTATGGCGAGACCGTGGACCGCTACGCCGCACCCGCTCATCGGCATGTGAGGTCGGTGTGCGCGCTTGTGCGAGCTACCGCTCATGCCGAGAGAATCTGGACGGGGCCGGCGGAGCTGTCTCAGAGCACGATCGACCACCGTTTGGGGATCGTTGCCTGCATATTGCCTGCGTCGCAGATGTCGGGAAGCCTGGACCGCGGTTTTCCTGCAGGTCAGGGGCTAGATGGTCCTGGTGGGCGATACTGGGCTCGAACCAGTGACCTCTTCGGTGTGAACGAAGCGCGCTACCACTGCGCCAATCGCCCGTGCGGACGCCGACTGTAGCGCACGGATCTCCCCGTTCCACATTCGTCGGGAGGTCAGGCGAGGAGCTCGCCCTCGCGCTCGCGCCAAGCCTTGCGGACCTCGGTCGTGACCGGACCGGGCGCGTCCAGGTCACGGTCGTTCCAGCCGTGGATGGCCTGCACGTCGCGGGTCGTGGATGACAAGAAGATCTCGCTGGCCCGCTCGGCCACCAGCTCGATCGGCTCGTCCAGCTCGGTCCCGCCGTACCAGTCCAGGATCAGGCCGCGGGTGACCCCGGCGAGGCATCCGCTCTGCAATGTGGGCGTGCGCAGCTCACCGTCCACGACGTAGAACACGTTGGTCCCGGTGCCCTCACAGAGATGGCCCTCGAGGTTGGCGAACCCGGCCTCACTGCACCCGTGGCTGCGGGCGAAGGCGAGGGCGCGCACGTTCTCGCCGTACGACGTGGTCTTGAGGCCGGCCAACGCTCCGCGCTCGTTGCGTGGCCAGGGCACCGTGCAGACGGCCGCCGTGTCCGGCCATGGGGTCATCGGGGCGGCGACGACGACGAGGGACGGCGGTCCGTCGCCGCGGTCCGAGCCGAGCGGTGAGAGGCCTCCGGTCCACGTGATCCGAACGCGGCCGAGGGTCAGCTGGTCACCTTCCAAGACGGCGGCCATCCCGCGGCGTACGGCGTCGAGGTCCGGGTCCGGCAGCCCGAGACCGCGCGCCGAACGGCACATGCGAGCAAGGTGGAGGTCGACCGCGAAGGGCCGCCCGTCGACCACTTTGAGGACCTCGAAGACGCCGTCGCCGACTGTCACCCCGTGGTCGCGCGCAGCCACCGCGGGCGCGTCCGGATCGCTCAACAACTCGCCGTTCACCCAGGTGCGCATGCCTCGAAACTAGCGACCAACACTCGAATTGGAGGTGCCCAGGGCATCGGCTATGGTTCTCTTCGCGTCTCCGGGCCGGGCTCTCGGATCGGGGTAGCAAGCGGACGTAGCTCAGTTGGTAGAGCGCAACCTTGCCAAGGTTGAGGTCGCGAGTTCGAGCCTCGTCGTCCGCTCGGAGCGGGTCTCGAGCCCATCCAGCGGTGGGTTGGCCGAGAGGCGAGGCAACGGACTGCAAATCCGTATACACGGGTTCAAATCCCGTACCCACCTCGACAGGAACACCCCTCCACGGGCGATTGGCGCAGTGGTAGCGCGCTTCCCTGACACGGAAGAGGTCACTGGTTCAAACCCAGTATCGCCCACCAGCATGTACGCAGGTCGGAGGCCGGTTTCCATATATGGAACCGGCCCCGTGCCCTCTCCGTGCCCATTCGTATCGGCGCGAGGTTCACTCATCGAGAGGAACCGACCATGACCACCACCAACACCCGACTTTGACCAACTGCTCCACGCGCTGGCTCCGTGCCGCCGTGAAGCCGGAAGCCTCCGGGTCACCCCTACGAGTCCGAGACGCCCCGACGGACCGGCGGGGCATCGCCATTGTTTGCGCCGTTCGACGAGCTGACCCATCTGAGTGCCGAGGCGTTACTGGCTCCCAGTCGTGGGTACAAGAGGTGATCGACCGAGAAGGAGGAACTCCCATGAGCAACCTATGGATGTACCGCGACAAGTCTTGGACGGACGGCCGAGACCTCGTCGGCTACAACGTGGAGGCAACCGACGGGTCGATCGGCAAGATCGACAAGGCGACCAACGAGACCGATGCATCGTACATCGTCGTCGACACCGGTCCTTGGATCTTTGGCAAGAAGCGCCTGATACCAGCTGGCGCCATCACAGGTGTGGATCACGACGACGAGAGGGTCGTCGTCGCGATGGCCAAGGATGAGATCAAGTCGGCGCCCGATTACAACGCTGACAACTGGACCGATGAGTCGCGCGGCCAGCACGGTGACTACTACGGCCGGTACTCATCCTGGTGAGGGCTGCCCGCGGCCGGGCGACCTAAGAGCTCGCCTTGTCGGTAACCCCCGGGAGCGGGGTGGTCTTCACCCGTCACGATGAGCCCCTCGAGTGTCTCCATTAGGGCGCGTCCCTGCGGATCTATCGCGGAACCGCGGGGCGCGTCCGCTTACTCACGCTCTGGGCGACCCGAGACGCCGGAGGCATCGTCATGTCCCCCGGCAACGCACTCACATGCCTGCGGGCTCAGGCCGTCAACGCAACACCTCGGCCAGTGCTTGTGATGGTGTCTTGAACCCGAGGGTTTGTCGAGGTCGTCCGTTGAGCTTATCGGCGATGGTGTCGAAGTCGGCCTGGGTCAGAGTCCGGAAGTCGAGGGTCCGGGGTAGGTATTGGCGCAGCAGCCCGTTGGTGTTCTCGTTGCTGCCGCGCTGCCGCGCTGCCACGGCGACCGGGGGTCGCAGAAGTAGACCTCAACACCGGTCTGGTTGGTGAACCGGACGTGCTCGGCCATCTCGTGGCCCTGGTCCCAGGTCAGGGTCCTGGTCAACGCCGCGGGCAGGGTGGTGATCTTCGCCGCGAGGGCGTCGGCGACCACGTCGGCTTTGTGGCCGCCTGGCAGCGCGACCAGCATCAGGAACCGGGTGGACCGTTCCACCAGGGTGGCCACCGGGCTCATCTGTTTGCCGAAGACCAGGCAATGATTGGGTCGCCTTCCCAGTGCCCAGGCACAGCCCGGTCGACGACCTCGGCAGGGCGTTCGGAGATGTTGAGGATCCCGGGCCGGCCACCACGACCATCGGGCAGCCGGGTCCCCGCTGGACGTCGGATCACCCGTCCGGTCCGCAGATGCTTGGTGAGCTCCTTGCGCAACGCGCCGCGGGACTGGATGAACAAGGTGCGGTAGATCGTCTCGTGCGACACCCGCATCCGTCATGTCACCGCCTCGTTGGGATAGGTGGCCTTCAACCAGCCGGCGATCTGCTGAGGTGACCACTGTTCGTGTTCGAGCTTGTCGGCCACGATCGCACGCAATCTGCGATGGGTTGCCAGCTTGCACGCCTGGGGACGCCTGGCTCGCGACCACGCCAGCTGGTCCGCCGGAGCGGCACGGTACCGATCCCGGCTGCCATGAGCGGCGACCTCACGACTGATCGTCGACGGTGCTCTGCCCAGCCCGCCCGCGATCAGCCGCAACGACAGACCAGCGGCCAGACCACGGGAGATCTCCTCCCGCTCGAGCAAGCTCAACCGTCCCGGCGACCGACGCCGCGGAACAGGTCGGATCCCGCCGCACCGCACGAGATAGGCCCGCAATCCACCGGTCGAGAGACCCAACGCACGAGCTGTCGGCTTGCCCGCATGACCTGCCCGCAACCGCTCCCAGATCTCCTCCTCATCAGCGAGCGTCAACCTCCGATACCCACGCGCCATCGCAACCTCCTCCAATCAACTCGAATCAAGAAGTGTTGCGCTGACCTATTGAGACCACCCCGATGTGCGGTCGGTGAGGCCGTCGATCAGGCACCCGACGCGGTGCTTGCCAGTTCTGGCTGCGGGTATCGCCTGGCCAGCCTGTCCGCGATGAGATGCAGCACGGCTAGGCCGAGGATCAATAGGGCGATGCCCGCGAGGATCTGGAACCCGCGTTCCTCAGCCTCGAACCCGACGTCCCCCGGCGAGGCCAGGAACAGCACCAGTGAGAACGTGTACAGGCCGTACATCCGCCAGTACGTCGCCCGCTGCATCACCGCGAGCAAGAACGCGACGACGGCAAGCGCGGTCTGAGCCCACGGGGACAGGCCGATGACGGCCACTGCCACGGCAGCAGCCGCGCCGAGGGCCGTGCCGAGCGCCTTCTCGCGAACTCGCTCGCGGTGTCCCATGATCAGGTACATGACCAGGACGAGGATCGGCTCCGGCACCCAGTACGGCTCGGTCCACGACAACGCCACCCCGAGGGCTGCGGCTCCACCCAAGACCGCGCCAAAGCAGAGCGCGATGACCGCAGTGACCGGCAGCGAGTACCGGTCGCCCTCGACCACCGCCGGTGCACCGAAACGGCGCATGATCACGAGACCGTACGCGGTGCCAATCGCGACGATTGCTCCGAACGTGACGGCGGATGAAGCGGTATCCACCGGCGTCACGAAGGTGGCCGCGTAGGGCACCATCAGCAGCGGGGCGAACCAGCCGAACCGGTACCCGACACCGGCGAGGACACCCGTCGCCGCCAGCAGAGCAACCCACCACCAGTCGTATGCGGTGTACGCGCCCAGCCCGGCCACGACCCCGACCACAGGCGTCACGTAAACCATCCGGCGTGTGCCCGCGAGCTTCGCCCCCACCGCGCCCCACACCACGCCCGTGAACAACGCCGAGACGCCCAACTCGCCCACCAACGCGCCGACCAGCACGGCAGGGAGAACAACCCCGACCAGCAGCGCCCCAAGGAGATGGAGCACCCGATGACCACCTGACGGCTCCTGCGGCGACGGCGCCGCGAGGTCGCCCGGCTGCCTATCTCCGGAGCCCAGACCCTCGGCACCGCTCATACCCACAACCCATCGGAAGAGTCCCCGGTCTGATGACTCTACGCGCCGATCACCCCCTGAAGGCCTCCGGAATCAGGGCGTCCTCGAACGCACTCATCTGCCGCTGTCCGGCTCACTCACATGCCGAACGCCGCGAACTACCGCGCCCAGCCCGGGAGGTCAGGCGTCGCCGTGCTTAGGGTCGCGTCTGCGTCGGCCCCTGCTCGTCCCCGGACTCGTTGCGATGGTCGTGCAGCGCGCGGGGTGGCGGGGTCGGCTTGCTCGGGGTGTACATCCCGAACCCCAAGCTTCCGGCCACCTGAGGTGGATGCACCACGGACTTCTTGCGCGCCCGGTGCGTCGGCGTCCGCAGGTACCACCGCACTCCGAGCACCCAACAAACGACTAAGAACGCAATCTCGAGCATCGGCACCATGTCGAGCTCCCTCCCCCGAGACGCCCAGCCACGCTACGCCCGCCCAGCGACGACCCGCTGTACGAGCGAACAGATCATGGTGAGCCCCCGGCGCCCCCGGGACCCGCTTCCGCGACTGCGGCAACGTCCGCTCATGCCTGCGGGCTACCCCGCTGTCCGGTTCACGCACATGCCGATGAGCGGTCGTCTATCGAGGGTCGTTACGGCGTCTGCACACTTGACACATATCCATATGGAGATATGTTCGAGGCATGGCCCGAGCCTCGACGACGTCGGATGTCTTCAACGCAGTCGGTGACGCCCACCGCCGCGCCATCCTCGACGTGCTGCTCACCGGCGAGAAGGCGGTGGGGGCGATCGTCGGCCAGGTCTCGATGTCTCAGCCCCAGGTCTCGAGGCACCTGCGCGTGCTTGGTGAGGTGGGACTAGTCAAGTGCCGGGCGGAGGGCCGTCACCGGCACTATCGCCTGGACCCGGGGCAGCTCCAACCCCTGCATGACTGGGTGACCAAGTACGAGCGGGCGATCAACGAGCGACTGGATCGGATTGAGGACTACCTCACCGAGTTGCAACGACAAGGAGACGACAGTGACACCTGATCGGCATGGTTCTGCAGTCATCACATTCCCGAACGAGCTCGAAGTGGTCATCACACGAGAGTTCGACGCCCCGATCGCTCTCGTCTTCGACGTGTTGACGAAGCCCGAGCATGTGAGCAAGTGGGGCGCTACACCCCCGGACCAGATGACGGAGTGTTCGATCGACCTGCGCGTCGGAGGGAAGTACCACTCCTCCTTCGTGACCGAGGACGGCACCGTGTGCTCATTTCATGGGACCTACCTGGAGGTCGAGCCGCCGATCCGGACGGTGGAGACGTGGCTGTTCGAAGGTTGGCCGGATGCGGAAGCGGTCGAGACCATGCAGCTGCACGAAATGGACGGAGTGACGACGCTGACATGGAGGCTGGCGTTCCGTGACAAGGCTGGCCGTGACCACATGACCCGGTTCGACGGCCAGCAAGACAGCCTCGACGCGATGGAGAACATCCTCAGGTCACTTCTCGCCAGCCGCGCCTGAACGCTCGCTCATGCCGGTGGTCTCAATGGGTCAGCGCAACACTTCCTGATTCGAGGAGGTTGCGATGGCGCGTGGTTATCGGAGATTGTCGCTTGCGGATGAGGATGAGATCTGGTCGCGGCTGCGAGCCGGGCATGCGGCCAAGCCCACCGCACGTGCCCTGGGGTTACCGACCGGGACGGTGCGTGCCTACCTGGTGCGGTGTGGCGGTATCCGCCCGGAACCGCGGCGGTGGTCATCGGGCCGGTTGAGCTTCGCCGAACGGGAGGAGATCTCCAGGGGTCTGGCAGCCGGCTGGTCGCTGCGTGCGATCGCGGCCGGGCTGGGACGGGCTCCCTCGACGATCACCCGCGAGGTCGCCGCACACGGCGGCCCAAGTCGGTACCGAGCCGCGATCGCGGACCAGACGGCGTGGTCGAGGGCGAGGCGTCCCAAGACCTGCAAGCTGGCGACCAACCCCGCCCTTGCCGGTGTGGTGGCCCAGAAGCTGGCCGACCGGTGGTCGCCGCAGCAGATCGCTGGCTGGCTGAAGACCACCTACCCCGACAATCAACAGATGCAGGTCTCCCACGAGAGCATCTACCGGACCCTGTTCATCCAGTCTCGCGGGGCGTTGCGTAAGGAACTCACCGCGCATCTGCGGACCGGACGCGTCATCCGACGCCCTCAAGGAACCCGGCTGCCCGATGGTCGTGGCGGCCGACCCGGGATCCTCAACATCTCCGAACGCCCAGCCGAAGCAGACGACCGGGCGGTGCCCGGCCATTGGGAGGGCGACCCAATCATTGGCTGGTCTTCGGCAAACGGATGAGCCCGGTGGCGACCCTGGTGGAGCGGTCGACCCGGTTCGTGATGCTGGTGGCCTTGCCGAATGGCCACAAGGCCGATCTGGTTGCCGACGCGCTGGCCGCCAAGATCACCACCCTGCCCGCGGCGCTGACACGGACTCTGACCTGGGACCAGGGCCACGAGATGGCCCAGCACGTCCGGTTCACCGAAGCCACCGGCGTTGAGGTCTACTTCTGTGACCCCAAGAGCCCGTGGCAGCGCGGCAGCAACGAGAACACCAACGGGCTTCTGCGTCAGTACCTGCCCCGAACTCTCGACTTCCGGACGTTGACCCAAGCCGACTTCGACGCCATCGCCGACCAGCTCAACGGCCGCCCTCGACAGACACTCGGGTTCAAGACACCATCACAGGCACTAGCCGAAGTGTTGCGTTGACCGCCTGAGCCCGCACCGCTGTCCAGTCGCACTCACATGCCGATGAGCGGGCTGACCCTGCGGGTCAGATGGTGCGTCCCCGAGTGGAGTCACTCCCCGATTTGGACTCTTCCGCCGGTGGTCGTGGGCTTTTGGGAGTGTTGTGCGTTGGTCATCGACTGGGCGTGATGGATCCGCCACGCGTGCGACAGGTGGGGGTAGTTCTGGAGTCGGTAGGTCGCGGGCGCGCCCGGATCGCCGGGGGACGTCTCCCCGTTGTGATGCTGCGAGGCGATTCCAGCGATCCCTGCTGCGGCGAGGATCCCCGCGACCGCGGCGGAGGCGATCCATGGGGTGGTGTGACTGTGGTGTGTGTCGGCGGTGCTCATGGTGGTGGACCTTTCTTGTCTGCTGGGCGAAACGGTCGCGTTGGACCCCACGCTGGCGCTAAGACAGGCTCACCACATCTGGAACTTTCCCTATCGTCGCCATAGGTAAGTCCCTCGATCAGCCGCGTGATGAAGGTCCGATGCGGGAAGTGCGGCCGGGGCTACCAGCAAGGTCCAGGTCGACCGGCACACAAAGCGGACATGCCGCTGTCCGGTAGGGCGGCAGTAGCGTCCGCACATGCCGCTGTCCGCGCACGCCCGGCGGGCGTTTGTCATCCCGGGGGCATCGTCGTGACTTCACTTCACCAATTCGGGAGAGGCGCGCCCCGCCGCCCTTTCTTAGCGTGGGGAGTGCCCAAGGCGTCACACGCAATGGGTAGGCGTCCCGTCGAGCGCCCAGACACCCAACCCCCTGGGGTGTCGCCCGGCGGGGCGTTCTCCTCGAGAACTCGATAGGAATGTTCGCCGGGGCTGCTGGGTACAGGACTCTTGCCGCCGTGTCAGAGGGGGGAGGCCCGGCGGAACGTCCCACACAGCGGCCCGGAGGCCGGTGGGTCCTCAATGCGATGCCCCGGTGCCCCGTGGACGCCGGGGCATCGTCATGTTTTCACTCGGCCATTCTTTGAGGCGTCTTGACACCTCGCATGGGAGCTGGGCGTCGGGGGTACATGTCGGCGGAAACGACCCCGACAGCGGCCCTGTGCGCGACTCAGCCCTCAGGAAGCGCCACTGATCGGCGTCACCAGCCATCTGAAGGGGAAGCTATGAGTCATCGGACCTGGTCGGGCCTCGCGATCGCGGCGCTGGTGGTGGGGTCGACGGTCGGTGTGCAGGCTCAGACGTCTGGCGCGACGGCCCATACCTGCATGGGAAGAACAGCCACCATCGTTGGCAGTCCGGGAAACAACGTGCTGACCGGGACCCGCCGGTCAGACGTGATCGTCGGGCTCGAGGGCGACGACAAGATCCGCGGTCGGGGCGGCCATGACGTCATCTGCGGCAACAACGGCCGCGACACTCTCCTCGGTGGCGCGGGAGGCGACCGCATCTCCGGGAGCCGCGGACCGGACCGGCTCGTCGGCAGGCGGGGCCGCGACACCTTGCGCGGGGGCGCCGACAACGACCGGATCCTCGGGGCAAGAGGGAGGGACAAGATGTCCGGCGGCTCGGGCGTGGACGTCCTCAAGGGAGGCCGAAACGGAGACCGCCTCGGGGGTGGCCCCGAGGACGACATGCTCAAGGGCGGCCGCGGCGGCGACAGGCTGTTCGGAAAATTGGGCACCGACACCCTCCTCGCCGGCACGGGTCCGGACCACCTCATCGGAGGCGACGGCGACGACTCCTTGGATGCGCGGGACGGGGTCGGTGACGACAGCGTTCGCGGCTCCGCAGGAGTCGACACCTGCGCGGCCGATCCGGGAGACGCCGTCATCGGTTGCCCCTGAGAAGGTCCGAGGCCCCGTTCCCGCCACGATTTCTGACACTTCTGGTGTGCCGCTACGGCGTGACGGGACATTCTCTGTCCGGTCGCACTCACAGGCCTGATGAGCGGACCCCCGCCTGAGCCCGTCCTGGACCGTTTCGAGACGGACAGGAGCGCCTGACCTCTACCCTCGACCCAACCCGATGCCCGCCGACCCGAGAGCCCGGCGGGCAGCCGGGGGATGGCCGCGGGGCGCACCCTCGCTCTCGACGCCCGACGTCATGCGGGAACCCCTGCCAGGCGACGCGCGTTCCCGGGTCTAGGCCGCACTACCCCCCGTTCGCGGCCTAGATGTGATGTCCAGGCAGGTTGTTGAGTCTGCTGAAGGGTGTGCCGCCGATCGCAGAGTGGATCCGGTGGTGATTGTAGAAGTGCAGCCAGCCGGGTAGTGCTGCTCTGCGTGTGGCTTCGCAGTCGTAGAAGCGTGCGTAGGCCCAGCCGTCGGCCAGGGTGCGGTGGAAGCGTTCGAGCTTGCCGTTGGTCTGGGGCCGATAGGGCCGAGTGCGTTTGTGGATGATGTCGAGCTCTGCGCAGGTGTCGCGCCAGAGCTGGGAGCGGTAGCAGGCGCCGTTGTCGGACAGCACCCGTTCCACGGTGACGCCGCGGTCGGCGAACCAGGCCACGGCCCGATGCAGGACCGCGGCGGCGGTGATGGCCTTCTCGTCGGCGCAGATCTCGATGTAGGCGACCCTGGAGTGGTCATCGATCACGGTGTGCAAGAACGCTTTGCCGGTGCGTGGCTTGTAATCGGCGCCTCGAGGTAGGCCTGGGGTGGCTCGCTTGTTCCGATCGCCTTGTGGGCGGCCGACGAACCGATGCCCGCCACCGGTGGGGATGTTGCCGAACTTGGTCACGTCCACGTGCAGCATTGATCCCGGGTAGGGATGCTCGTAGCGGCGGATCGGCTCGCCGGTGACCCGGTCGATGTGGGTGAGCCGGTTGATCCGACACCGCACCAGCACGGCGTGCACCGTCGAGGGCGCCAGGCCGAGCCTGCCACCGATCTGGACCGGCCCGAGCCGACGCCGCCAGCGCAGTCGCACGATCTGCCGCATCAGGTGATCGGGAGTCTTCGAGGGACACCTGGATGGCCGGCTGGGCCGGTCCTGCATCCCGGCCAGCCCCTCAGACCGGTACCGGGCTGCCCACTTGCGGGCCGTCACCGCCGAGACCATGAACATCTTGGCTGCATCGGCCGGTGACCAGTCGTCATCGACGATCAACTTCGCCAGCCGTAGCCGGGCACGTGGAGTGAGGGCAGCGTTAGCGTGGGACACGAAGGCCTCCTGTGTGTGAAGCGGTGAACTAGACAGCTCCACTTCACAGCCGGAGGCCTTCACCTGTCATCAGGTCAAGCCCGTCTCACGCAACAACGTCCCTGGACATCACACCTAGAGCGCCTCGTCGCGTCTCACCAATTCCGGGCGTGCGCGCCGGTTCTGACCGGTCCTACCCGCCGGGACCGGAGACTCCGGCGGGCATCATCGTGCCCGAATGCGTGACGATTTCGCGGCCCACGGCGCTGAACAGTTGGGGGGCGAGCGCAAAGACACTCCCCCGCAGCAGCAGGCCTCACCGGCAGCCCCCCGTATCTCCGGTGCGGCGATCCACGCGATGCCCCCTGGCGGCCCTCACCGCCGGGGGCATCGCCCTGCGTTCACCAATCGCGGGCATGCGCGCCGGTTCTGAACGTCCTAGCGTGGTGGAGCCTCGTTCCCCATGTCGAGGCAATGGGCGTCCCGTCGAGCTCGCGCGAAGCACCCCTTTCCCCGGGTGCCGCCCGACGGGACGTACCGCATTCAGATGTAGACGCCACGCTCTGGATCGTCCTACGTTCAATTGAGCGCCATCGGTCGCGGGACGGAGGCGCGAGCTCTATCGGGTTACACCAACGCCCGCCGGTGACCTTGAAGACTCCGGGGGGCGTTGTTTCAGTACCCCTCGGCCCAGATGCCCGCCGGTGGACCCGAGACCCGGGCGGGCATCGCTGATGCTCACTGGGTGCGCCTCGCCGAAGTCATGGGGCTCAATCAGCGAGGCGCACACTCGGGCGGCTGACCCTCCCGGGGTCGTCGTCCCCCTACGACAGCCCCGGACTAGACGCACGCCCTCAGAGCGGCCTACCCGCACAGCTCCGCGCTTAAACATGAGCGTGCGCCTCGTGGATATTCGGGGGGAGATCGACGGGGCGCACGCCGCGGCGACCGGGGGCCCTCACGGGTCGGGCCTTGCCGCCGGTCGAGCAGCCTACCCGCGCTCGCTAGGACCCAAACCCTCGACCGTCCTTGTCGGGAATGAGGGGGGACGGTACCTTGTGCCACCTCACGGTATTGCCCCAGACCCCGGTAGAGGGTGCCGAACGCACAGCCCACGGAGCGGTCTGGTTTCCGCCACCCATCGACTGTCACTCGTCACCCTTGCCGGCGGACGAGCACGGCGAGCACGGGGGGCGGCAGGCATGTGAGACGGGGGACATGAAACGACGGCGATAGCCGCGTTGCCACCTGGGTACGTGTCCTGCAGCCGGGAGTACACGGGGGGAGACCCGGCAGGCTCGCCGTCGAAACCCTTGTCTCGGGGAGGGCGGGCCCCACCGAGACCCCGGCGGCATCTCGCCGCCCACCCTTTAGTTCGAAACTTAGAGCGCGAAAAGAGAGGAGGTCCAGATGCTTCGTCGTACATGGATCAATCTGGCCGCCACAGCCGTTTTCGTCACGGCCTCGGTCGGTGTCCAAGCCCAGAGTTCGGGCTCGCCGGCCAAGACCTGCTTCGGCCGGAAGGCCACGATCGTGGGGACACCCGGCAACAACGTCCTCAACGGAACACGCGGGCAGGACGTCATCGTCGGCCTCCAGGGAAACGACACGATCAAGGGTCATCGCGGTAGCGACATCATCTGCGGCGACAACGGTGACGACAAGATCGCCGGCGGCAGGGGAGCCGACCTCATCGGGGGCAGCATGGGAACGGATCGGCTCCTCGGGAAGCGTGGACGCGACCGCCTTCGAGGCGGCCAGGACCACGACGTGATCGTGGGTGGACGCAAACGAGACAAGGTGTCCGGTGGCCCCGGAACCGACCACCTCCTCGGAGGCCGCGGAGGCGACCGGCTGGCCGGAGGAGCCGATGACGACGAGCTCAACGGCGGGCGCGGCGCCGACAGGTTCTTCGGAAGCCTGGGCAACGACACCCTCATGGCCGGCGCCGGCAGGGACCATCTCGCTGGGGGTGAGGGGGATGACTCGCTGAACGCGCTGGACGGGGTGGGTGATGACGCCCTGTTCGGCGGAGCGGGTGTGGACAGGTGCTCGGCCGACGGTGGTGACACTCTCGACAGCTGCCCCTGAATCACCGAATAGTGATACGCCGCGGTGCCGAGACTCGCCATCCCCAGCCATCGGCACGTCGACGCGCGGCTCAGGTGAGCGCCAGGGCGTTCGGCAGCGCCACGCGTGAGACATGGTCTGCCGCCTGCCCGGGCCCCGACGGGGTCGAGGCCCGGTTGAGGCCGCCCTCTGCCCTCCCCCCAGATGCCCGCCGGTGGTCCCGAGACTCGGGCGGGCATCCTCGATTTCTTTACCTAATGCAGGAGAGGCATGCGGCTCGCGCGGTCCCTAGCGTGATGTTGTGGCGTCCCGTCGAGCCTCGCGAAGACGCCCTCCCCCCGTAACGGGACGTCTCGCTCGGCGGGACGTCCCCAGTCCGCACTGCACCGACGCGGGTGGAGGTGGACGCGATGCCCCGGTGACCGAGACGCCGGAGCATCGTCATGCGGTCCTTGCGAAGTTGATGCACTCACATGCCGCGGGCGCCGTTCAGGTGCCTCGCCCTATGAACGGACCACGCGGTAGTCGACGAGCAAGTAGCCACTAGGTGAGGCAGTGCTGCGGATCGTCTCGAGCCGTACGGGCGGCAACCCGTCGAACAGTCGTTGCCCGCTCCCGACAATCGTCGGCGCGATGACGAGCCTGAGCTCGTCGACGACGTCGGCAGCGAGCAGTGTCCGAGTGACCGAGATGCTGCCGTGGACGCCGATGTCGCCGCCCGGCCGGCCCTTCAGGTGCCGCACGAAATCGACCAGGGCGCCGTCGATCACGCGCGTATTGGTCCACTCGTGTTCGAGCGGCGTCGAGGTTGCGACGTACTTGGGAACGGCATCGATGAAGGAAGCGAAAGGCTGGATCTCGCTGCCTGGCCAGAACTCAGCCCATTCGTCGTAGGTGCGGCGGCCGAGGATGACCACGTCTTGGGTTGCAATGAGATTGCTGCCGCTGGCATCTGTTTCGTCGTCCCAAGCGGTGATAAACCGGTCGGGAGCCTCAGCCACTCCATCGAGAGACAGAAAGTAACCGGCAACGACCTTGCGCGGGGGCTGGAGGGCCCGCTCGATGCTGTCGGGGTGGGCCTGGAACGACATGGTGCGGCTCCTTCGGAGGATGTCGGGCGGTTGCTGCTCACCCCTACGTCGGACGTGGCACGGGCATTTCGACACCGATGCGGAGGTACGTCTCGCGGGTGTTCAGGTCGGCATGGTGGCAGGCTCACGTTGCCCGGGTCAGGGGATCACACAAGCCGCAGGCAAAACCGATTCGGTTTGCGACTCGTCAACCCAGCTCGGCCGCTAGCGTCAAACCTGCGCGATCGCAGGGACCCGACCTTTGCCTCGAGCGGGCGTCCCGGGGCCCCTGCTACCCCCCACGATCGGCCTCGGGACGCGCCCACGCTCCGCATGCCCAGCCGCTCAGCGAGCATGGCGCTTCTCATGGGGCCACAGAGTTCCAGCGTGACCCTTGGGACTGTGCGTCGTTAGGCCCTTCGCGGGCGCTGGTCGCCGCCATGGGGCGACGGCCGGCGTCCGCACGGACCGCGCAGTTCTTATCCCCCTATGTACGCGGTCTCTGGCCACCACCCCCATGTGGCCGTGCGCCCCATCTGGCTCGGCTGGGTGGGGCGTCAGGGGGATCGGCGGCGGGTTCTGGACTCGCCAATCGGGGTGAAGGCACCCGACCCTGCTGGGGTTACGCTGGTTGCACCCCTCGATTCTAGGGCGAGGGGCGTGCGCCCCGCGGCAGCCCCATGACGCCGTGGGGCGCACTCTGTCTCAACGACGCCATGCGGCGCGGGCTACGACGCGACGTAGGCGAGGCGACCTTCCCGGCGAAGTCAGCCGGGGATGTCTTCTCGTCCTGGGGCCGCCGGACGGAGGTGTGTGAGGGCTACCTCAACCAGGACTCAAATCCTCCTCAAAAGTCAGTCGCGTAACGCTCGCGTCAGGCTCACAGGGACAAGATGACCCCGTGGACGTGTTCCTGACCTTCGCCGACGCGGAGAGACGAGTGCGCCCACGCTTCCTGGGACCGCCAGTTCGCGTGCCGTCCGGGCGCATCCACGCGGCGGAGTCCGGGGCGTCCTGCACGCTCTGCGGCATCGCGTTGGACGGGCTGAGCGAGTTCGGCCGGAGCCGGCACCCGTACGAGCGCTTCCCGTTCCGGCTGCGCTGCCCGTCCTGCCACGTGGCGGCGGGCCGTCCCTACGCCTGATCCGCCGGCTCGCCGTCGAGGACGTCACCCGCCCGGATCGCGTCACGAGGCCGGTAAAGCCAGGTCTAGGCGTTGGCGCCCGAAATGAACCCATGCCAGGGTGCTGCCCCGCGGTGCCGGGTCCCCGTCCCAGCGCCGCGGGGCCACGCATCCGTCGAGATCCGGCCCGGCTTCGGCAAAATTCCCGGTTCTTCCGGGGTGACACACGTCCGGGCAACCGCTAGAACTGTCTGCGCGGCCGCCGGGCACGACTGGGCACGTCCTCATCACGCACGGCATCCGCCCCGGAGCCCCCGTGCCGGGGAACGCGCCTCGTACTCGGGCCGAGCGAGGCGCGTTCGCATGTCCCGGTCCGGAATGATCCGACAGGCCTGTCCGTTGCGTCGGCCATGACCACCATCGGACTCATCGGAAGCGGCAACATCGGCAGCACCGTCGCCCGACTGGCCCTGGACGCGGGCCACGACGTCGTGGTGAGCAACAGTCGCGGTCCCGAGACTCTGCGCGGACTGGTCGAAGAGCTCGGCCCGCATGCTCGAGCGGCCACGGCCGACGGCGCGGCTGCCGCCGGCGACATCGTGGTCGTGACGATCCCTCTGTCCGCGATCGACCGGGTGCCCGTCGAGCCCCTGCGCGGCAAGGTCGTCATCGACACGTGCAACTACTACCCCCAGCGCAACGGCCACGTCGCCGAGCTGGACGACGAGTCGACGACCACCAGCGAGCTGGTCCAGCGGCACCTGGTGGGCAGCATCGTCGTGAAGGGCTTCAACAACATCAACTACCTCCACCTCCGGAACCTGGCCCGCCCCCACGGGAGCCCGGAACGGTCGGTCCTGCCCATCGCTGGCGACGACGCCCGCGCGAAGGAGGCAGTGACATCGTTCCTCGACAGCATCGGGTACGACGCATACGACGTGGGCCCGCTCTCCGAGGGCTGGCGCTTCCAGCGCGACACTCCGGCGTACGCCTCGCTCTACAACGGGGACACCAGCGGCGCCTGGCCACCTCCACCCGACAGCGGGGTCCAGATCACTGGCGCGGTGCTGAGGGAGAAGCTCGCCGCCGCGCAGCGCTACCGCGACACGTGACCGAGGCTCAGGCCTCGTCGGCGTCGGTCTCCTCGCCGTGGGTGCCGGGGCGCGGTGCCCACGGCAGCTCCTTGGCAGGGCGTACGACGATCAGCCGGTCACCGCGCGCGAGCTGGGTCACGGTCGGGTCGAAGTACCGGTAGACGTTCTCGTCGCGCACCACCGCGATCACCTGGTCGGGCAGCGACTGCGGCTGCTGGCCGACCTCGGCGACCATCAGGTCGCGCTCGGCGACCTCGAGGCCCTCGCCATAGGTCAGCAGGTCCTCCATCACTGTGCCCAGCGTTGGCGAGAGCGACGACAGCCCGAGGAGCCGGCCGACCGCGTCCGAGGACGTGATCACGGAGTTGGCGCCGGACTGACGCATCAAGGGCGCGTTCTCGTGCTCACGCACGGACGCCACGATGTAGGCGTTCGGGTTGAGCTGACGGACGGTCAGCGTCGCGAGCACGTTCGAGTCGTCGCGGTCGGTGGTGATGATGACCTGCCTGGCCTGCTCGATGCCCGCTCGCTGGAGGACACCGCTGCGGGTCGCGTCGCCGGTGACGACGACGAGGCCGTCGGCATGGGCGTCGGACACTGCGGCACCGCCCTTGTCGACCACCACGATCGAGTCCCGCTGGATGCCGTTGTTCACCAGAGTCTCCACCGCACTCCGGCCCTTGGTGCCGTAGCCGACGATCACGACGTGGTCGTTCATGTGTCTCCTCCAGCGTGCGATGCGGAACGTCCGGCGGCCCTGGGTCGCCAGCACCTCGAGCGTCGTACCGATCAGCAGGACCAGGAACGCGATGCGCAGCGGGGTGATCACGAACGCGTTGACCAGCCTGGCGCCTTGGGAGACCGGCGCGATGTCGCCGTATCCGGTCGTGCTCAGGGTGACCGTCGTGTAGTAGAGCGCGTCGACGATGTTGATGTGGTACCTGGGTGGGTCGTTGCTGTCTCGGTATCCGTCGCGGTCGAGCCAGACCAGCATGACGGTGACCAGGATGATCGCGAGCCCCAGCAGCAGGCGCCGGCTCAGCGACCACCAGGGCGACCGGGTCGGCTCGGGCAGGACGACGTGCCCGTGGCTCGACTCGTCGGCTTCGGGCGGCACCCGCCGAACCTACTGCACCTGCTCCCCCGGCCCGTCGTCTCGCGTACGGCGGTTCGGCGGGCGCCGGCGGAGCTCCGAGCGAGCGTCCGTCATCTGCTGCTGCGGGAAGATCGTGTCGAACGCCGCGTTGAGCGCCGCGCCCACGAGCACGGCGAGCGACAGGATGTAGAGCCACAGCAGCACCGCGATCGGGGCGGCCAGCGGACCGTAGATCGACCTGGAGTCCGCGGCCGTGACGGTGAGGAACTCGCGCAGCAGGAAGCTCCCGAGCAGCCACACCCCGAGCGCGAACGCCGCCCCCGGGAGGTTGATCCGCCATCGGGTCCGCACCGGGATCGACACGTGGTAGAGCGTCGCCAGGAAGAAGATGGAGGCGATCAGGACGGCCGGCCAGTAGAAGCTCACCAGGAAGTCGGCGCGGTCCGGGAGCCATCGATGGATCAGCGCTGGTCCAGCCACCGCCAACGGCAGCGCCACGACGCCGGTCACGATCGCCAGCAGGTAGAGGCTGAATGACAGCGCGCGGGTCTTGACGATCCCTCGGTGCCCGCCGAGCCCGTGCATGATCGTGATGGTGTCGACGAACACGTGCATCGCGCGCGAGCCGGACCACAGTGCCAGCACGAACCCGACCGAGATCACGTCGAAGCGTCCGCCGCGGAGGACGTCGTTGATCGTCGGCTCGATCACCTTGTCGACCGCCGAGTCGGTGAGGAACCGCGAGGCCAGGTCGATGATCGCGTTGTGCACGTGGTCGACCTGGTCCGGGCTGAATGACTGGGTCACGTAGCCGATCGCACCGGCGAGCGCGAAGATCAATGGTGGCACCGACAGCACGGTGAAGAACGCCGCCTCGGCGGCCAGGCCGGTCACGCGGTAGCGCATCGAGGTGCCCACGGTCGACACCACCAACCGCCATGCGGTCTCGCGCGCCTGGGTCACCCAAGCGGGCCAGGCGAAGCCAGACCGACCCGCGGCGTCCCCGGGCCGCGGCGGCTCGGGACCCGGCATGGTGTCTACGGTAGCCACATGACGAGCCGTTCCCGGGCAGCCACGAACCAGCCTCCGCCACTCGCCGGTCACAACGTCGTCACCTCCGATCGGGCGCTCGTGGAGGCCGTTAGCCGGTACGCCGGGCCCGGCGTCGTCGATGACCTGGTCGGGCTCGGCCAACAGGCCGGCACCGCCGAGGCCCGGGAGCACGGCCGGCTGGCCAACCGTCACGAGCCCGAGCTCACGACGTACGACCGCTACGGCAACCGCATCGACGAGGTCGTGTTCCACCCGTCGTGGCACTGGCTGATGGAGCGCGCCGTCGGGTACGGCCTCCAGGCCGCGCCATGGGAGCAGCAGGCGGAGGGGTCGACGACCGCCCACGTACGCCGCGCGGCCGGGTTCATGGCCTGGTCGCACACCGACCCGGCGCACGGGTGCCCGATCTCGATGACGTACGCCGCCGTGCCGGCGCTGCGAGTCGACGAAGCCCTGGCAAAGGAATGGACGCCGGCGCTGGCTGCCACGGCGTACGACCCGGGCATCCGGCCGGTCAGCCAGAAGCGCGGAGCCCTGGCCGGGATGGGGATGACCGAGAAGCAGGGTGGCTCCGACGTCCGGGCGAACGTCACCGAGGCGCGGCCGACGTCCGCGGAGGGCGAGTACACGCTGCACGGTCACAAGTGGTTCACGTCGGCCCCGATGAACGACGTCTTCCTGATGCTGGCGCAGGCACAGGGTGGCCTGACCTGCTTCGTGGTGCCGCGGGCGCTCCCGGACGGCACCCGGAACCCGCTCGACATCGCCAGGCTCAAGGACAAGCTCGGCAACCGGGCGAACGCGTCGGCCGAGATCGAGCTCGACGGCACGCTGGGCGCGCGACTCGGTGACGAGGGAGGCGGAGTCCGGACGATCATCGAGATGGTCGCTGCTACCCGGCTCGACTGCGTGCTCGGGTCCACTGCCCTGATGCGGCAGACGCTCAACGAGGCGGCGTGGCACGTCGCGCACCGCTCCGCCTTCGGAGGACCACTCGCCGACAAGCCGCTCATGCAAAACGTGATCGCCGACCTCCAGGTCGAGACCGAGGCGGCGACGGCGCTGGCACTGCGACTGGCCGCTGCCGTGGACGCCGAGGGCGACCCGCACGAGGCCGCGCTGCGGCGCATCGCCCTGCCCCTGGCGAAGTTCTGGATCTGCAAGCGGACGCCCGGCTTCGTGGCCGAGGCGCTGGAGTGCCTCGGGGGCAACGGGTACGTCGAGGACTCCGGGCTCCCGCTGCGCTACCGCGAGGCGCCGCTCAACTCCGTCTGGGAGGGCTCGGGGAACGTCAACGCGCTCGACGTACTCCGCGCCCTCGGCCGCGAACCCGAGGTGCTGAGCGCGTGGATCACCGAGGTCGGCCACGCCCGCGTCGGTGACGCGCGGCTCGACCGAGCCGTCGACGACACCCTCGCCCTGCTGGGCGACACCGGCGCCCTGGAGTCCGGTGCGCGGCGTCTGGCCGGCCGGATGGCGGCCTGCCTGCAGGGTGCCCTGCTGGTGCGATTCGCCCCGCCCGAGGTGGCGGACGTGTTCTGCGGCTCGCGGCTCGGCACGTCGTACGACGGGACCTACGGGGCGCTCTCCTCCCCCATCTCAGATCTGCATGCCATCGTCCGACGTGCGACGCCGGAGCTGCCGTGACCATCCCGATGCTGACCATTGCCGACGGCCCGGCAGCCACGGACTAGCTGGTCGCTGCCATCGGTTTCACCGAGCAGACCGGAAGGCTCGACGATGAGGGTCGGGTAACCCACGGCGAGCTCGACACCGGCGACGGGCCGGTCATGATCGCCCTCCACCAACCCGGCGTACAAGGGCCCGACCGCGCACCGAGCTCAGTGCGAGGCCGCCGACGCCTGGTTGCAGTCGCCGTACGTCTTCGACGGTGTATTGGTCCGGGTCGACGACATCGACGTCCCACTGCGCGCGCACCCTCGCCGCGAGCGCCCCGACGCTGTGGAAGATCGAGAGCGTCGGCCCGGGGCGGCTCTACCGCACCGAGGACCTCGACGGCCACCGCTGGATGTTCCTGGCGCGCGATTGAGCGGACTGGGAGCCGCGCGGACCACCGGCACCCAGGCAGCGGTGGGGCCGCCAGCGCGGAGTCATCAGCGCAGCACCAGCGGCGCTGTGGCGAGGCCCAGTGGGCGCTCGGCGAACGCCGGCTCCGCGGCGACCTCGTAGCAGGTATTGATGCTCGCGGTCCCGAGCGTGTCGTCCACGTAGCGCTGGACCGACGAGACCGAGTCCGCCTCCCACAGGCAGATGACGAGAGACGAGTCGGTCGCGGGCAGGAACTGGAGGACGCGGACGCCCTCGGGCGCGCCCCGGCCGACCTGCAGACGCTCTCCTCGCTCGAAAGCCGTCTCTGCGTCCTGGATCTGGTGCTGTGCCACGACATACATGTCGTCCTCCTTCATCGGGGCCGGCCACTGCGACCCGTCCCTCGACGGTAGGAAGCGCGGCCGAGCCCGGCATCGACCGATCCCACCAACCCGCGGGGGTTGCTGTGGTGAGGTCTCACCACGGTCAGGCCAGGCCGTGCTCGAACGCGTACGCACCCGCCGCCGTGCGTGACGCGACCTCCAGCTTCGCGAAGATGTTCTGCAGGTGCCGGGCCGCCGTGTGCTCGCTGATCGTCAGCTCCGCGGCGATCTCGCGGTTGCTGAGGCCATGAGCCAGCAGCCGGAGAACTTCGAGCTCGCGACCGGACAGTCCGTCGCTGCGTCTCGTCGATCCCGACGTCTCCAGCGCGGCGACAGCCGGGGCCGCACCGAGCGACTCGAAGACGGTTCGAGCCGCCTCCCGCTCGAGCATTGCCGACTCCGCGTCTCCGAGCGACTCACACGCGGCGGCGACAAGCACACGGGAGCGCGCGGCATGATAGGGCGCCGCCAGGTCAGTCCAGCTGCGAAAGGCCAGGCGTCCCGACCGGAGGGCAGTCTCGGCATCGCCGTGGGCGAGCGCGACGGCGGCGGTCGCCTGTCCGACCGCGGCATCGAGAGCGTCGGAGGGGTACGAGGACGCGATCCGGGAGAGCTGCTCGCGGGCGGTCCGGGCAGCATCGAGGTCGTCGATCGCGAGCATGATCTCGACGTACGCCGGCAACAGCGCCGCTCGCCGCATCGGGTCGGCCTGCTCCGTGACCGCTCTCCGGATGGCGGAGGCGGCGACCGTGGTGCGCCCCTGCCCGAGCCTGAGAAGCGCCAGCCCCGGTTGCGGGTCCCATCCGAGCTCGGTGGCCTCTCGGAACGACGCCTCCGCATCGGCCCACCGCCCTCGGAGTCGGTGCATCTCGCCCTGGAGACAGCGGGCCTGGCCGGTCGCCAGTTGGTTCAACATGCCTTCGTGGAACCGCGTGGCCGCGTTGTTCGCCTCCGTCGCCGCATCCTCCCAGGCGCCTCGCAGCCCGAGGAGCTCCGCACGATGCACGAGGCACAGGCCGTTGTGCGCGACCATCTGGGGCCTCGCGTCACACCATGCCGACAGCGCGTCGGTCCAGGCATGCGCAGCCGCGATCTGGTGGGCGTCGCGGCAGAAGGCGATCGTGTTGCAGAAGACGATGCCGCGCACGATGGGCGCGAGCGTGCCCGCCCCGGCGACGACCAGGAGCTCGTCGGCCAGACGCATGCCCTCCGTGACCCGCCCCAACATGACGAGGGCGCGCGCCTGCTCGTCACGGGCCAGCGCAGCCAAGTCGGGATCGCCGAAGCGGTCCGCCACCCGGGCCGCCGCGGCGGCGGTGGCCAAGCCCGCCTCCCACTCCCCGCTGCCCATCTGGCGCAGCCAGACCGGGATCATCAGATACCCACGCTCGACGCAGTCGACGCCGAGCTCGTCGAGCAGCCGCTCCGACGATCCGAACCAGCCCCCGGCCAGACTCCCATGCCCCCGGAAGAGATGGCTGTGCCCGATCCAGAAGCCGGCGCGGGCAGCTTCGGCGACACGGCCGGCCTCGCGGTGGTCGTGATGCGCGGCCTCGAGCGCGGCGACGTACTCGTCGTCCCGACCGAGCATGTACGCCCCGCGGGCGAGGGTCTCGAGATCGGCGGCCGCGAGCTCTCCGGAGAGCCGTGCCCGGCTCAGGGCGTCGTACGCGTCCTGCCACGCCTCGCGCTCCGCGAAGGCGCGACCTCGGTCGAGCAGGTCGTCCGCATCGGGCACGCCTCAATTATCGACCCGGAAGCCTCGGAAGGCGCTCGGCCGAGGACGCTCAGGCCAGGTCGAGGCCCGGGTAGAGCGGGTAGGCATCGAGCAGCTCGGCGCTGGCTGCCTTGACGCGGTCGGCGACGCCGTCGCCGAGCTTGTACGCCGCCTTCGAGGGCCCGCCGGCCTTGGTGGTGCCCGGCTGGGTGTTCGAGAGCACCTCGACCATCAGCTCGGCGACCTTGTCGAACTCCTCGGCGCCGAAGCCCCGGGTGGTGAGCGCCGGCGTACCGAGGCGGATGCCGGAGGTGTACCAGGCACCGTTCGGGTCGGCGGGCACCGAGTTGCGGTTGGTGACGACGCCGGAGTCGAGCAGCGCGGACTCCGCCTGGCGGCCGGTCAGCCCGAACGACGTCACGTCGAGCAGGACGATGTGGTTGTCGGTGCCGCCGGTCACGAGCTTCGCGCCGCGCTTCAGGAACCCCTCCGCGAGCGCCTTCGAGTTGTCGGCGATCGACTGTGCGTAGGTCTGGAAGGACGGTTGCCGGGCCTCGGCGAGGGCCACAGCCTTGGCGGCCATGATGTGGGACAACGGCCCGCCGAGCACCATCGGGCAGCCTCGGTCCACGTCGCCGGCGTACTCCTCCTGGGCGAGCACCATCCCGCCGCGAGGACCGCGCAGCGACTTGTGCGTGGTGGTGGTGGTGACATGGGCGTGCGGCACGGGGTCCTCGTCACCGGTGAACACCTTCCCGGCCACGAGGCCGGCGAAGTGCGCCATGTCGACCATCAGCGTCGCGCCCACCTCGTCGGCGATCTCGCGCATCTTGGCGAAGTTGACCCGACGCGGGTACGCCGAGTAACCGGCCACCAACACGAGGGGCCTGAACTCCTTGGCCTTGGCTCGCACCACGTCGTAGTCCAGCAACCCGGTCTCGGGGTCGGTGCCGTACTGCTGCTGGTGGAACATCTTCCCGCTGATGTTGGGCCGAAAACCGTGCGTGAGGTGGCCGCCTGCGTCCAGCGACATGCCGAGCAGCCGCTGCTCGCCGAACTGGTGCCGCAGCGTTTCCCAGTCGGCCTCGCTCAGCTCGTTGACGTTCTTCGCCCCGAGCCGCTCGAGGGCCGGCGTCTCGACGTGATGGGCCAGGATCGACCAGAACGCGACCAGGTTCGCGTCGATGCCGGAGTGCGGCTGCACGTATGCGTACGGCGCGCCGAACAGCTCGCGGGCATGCTCGGCGGCGACGGACTCGACGGTGTCGACGTTCTGGCAACCGGCGTAGAAACGGTGGCCGATCGTGCCCTCGGCGTACTTGTCGGAGAACCATGTGCCCATCGTCAGCAGCACCGCGGGCGAGGCGTAGTTCTCGCTGGCGATCAGCTTCAGTGAGGCCCGCTGGTCGGCCAGCTCCTTGCGGGTCGCGTCGGCGATCCGGGGCTCGACGGTGGCAATGACCTCGAGTGCCGCGTCGTACGCGGTCGAGGCGGTCTTGGCGAGGGTCTCGGCGGCGGCGTCCGTCATGCGGGTCAATCTAGTCATCCGCTTGGCCACCGGAGAAGAAGCGTCCATCGTCTCATATCTCGGTCTACCGTCTCACCCTTCAAGATTCCGGTTTGTGGAACCACGGTCCACACCCTGAGACTCGTCCCATGATCACCGCGTACGAGATGCACCTCGTGGTACGTCGCCACGTGGACCTCGGTCGTACGCGCAGCATGATCTGTTGGCCACGCTGACCTCCTCCCCCCAGCTGACGACGCCGCGCCCACCGTTGCGCCCGGCCCTCAGCCCCGGACCAGCCAAGGACCGACCACTCATGCCCGATCTCCGCTTCCAGCCTTCTCCGGCGACGCTGACCTCGATCCCGCACCCCAAGCGCGGGGAGGGGCAGTGGGCACTCGGCTACACCGAGCCCCTGAACAAGAACGAGCAGGCCAAGAAGGACGACGACCCGCTCCACGTCCGTGACCGGATCCTGCACATCTACAGCAAGCGCGGCTTCGCGTCGATCGATCCGGCCGACCTGCGCGGGCGCTTCCGCTGGATGGGCCTCTACACGCAGCGGGCGCCGGGCTTCGACGGCGGCAAGACCGCGATGCTCGAGGAGGAGGAGCTCGACGACGAGTTCTTCATGCTCCGGGTCCGCTCCGACGGCAAGCTGCTCAGCCACGAGACCGTTCGGGCTCTCGGCACGATCGGCGTCGACTTCGCCCGCGACACCGCGGACGTCACCGACCGGGAGAACCTCCAGTACCACTGGATCCGGATCGAGGACGTCCCCGAGATCTGGCGACGTCTCGACGAGGCCGGGCTGTCGAGCCTCGAGGCCTGCGGCGACTCGCCGCGCCCCTTCCTGGGCTCGCCGGTGGCCGGGATCGCGGCCGACGAGCTCATCGACGGCACCAGCGCACTCGAGGAGATCGCCGCCCGGGCGCTCGGCAACCCGGCGTACTCGAACCTGCCCCGCAAGTTCAAGACGGCCGTCACCGGGCACCCGAGCCACGACGTCTCGCCCGAGACCAACGACGTGGCGTTCGTGGGCACGGTCCACCCGGAGCTCGGCCCAGGTTTCGATCTCTGGGTCGGGGGCGGGCTCTCGACCAACCCGATGCTGGCCCAGAAGGCGGGGGTCTGGATCCCGCTCGAGGACGTCGCCGACGTCTGGGAGGGCGTCGCGTCGATCTTCCGCGACTACGGCTACCGCCGACTGCGCTCGAGGGCCAGGCTGAAGTTCCTCGTCGCCGACTGGGGTATCGACAAGTTCCGCGAGGTCCTCGAGAACGAGTACCTCGGTCGCCGGTTGGTCTCCTGCGAGTCGCCGGCCTCGCCGGTCGGACACCGCGACCACGTGGGCGTCCACGCCCAGAAGGACGGCCAGGTGTACGTCGGGGTCGCGCCCACCGTCGGGCGGGTCTCGGGCACCCTGCTGGTGAAGCTCGCCGACGTGATCGAGCGGTACGCCGTCGCCGGCGCCAGGCTCACGCCGTACCAGAAGATCGTGCTGATCGGCGTCGACCCGGCGGTGCTCGACGACCTGCTGGCCGAGCTCGACGCGATCGGGCTGTCGGCGCGGCCCTCGAACTGGCGGCAGAACACCATGGCCTGCACCGGCATCGAGTTCTGCAAGCTGGCCATCGTCGACACCAAGAACCGCGCTCGCGACCTGGTGGCAGAGCTCGAGCATCGGTTCCCCGACCTCGATGTCCCGATCACGGTCAACGTCAACGGCTGCCCGAACGCGTGCGCCCGCACCCAGGTCGCCGACATCGGTCTGAAGGGGCAGCTGGTCATGGACGGCGACCGCCAGGTCGAGGGCTTCCAGGTGCACCTCGGCGGAGCGACCGGTCTTCAGGCGAACTTCGGCCGCAAGCTGCGGGCCCACAAGGTGACCAGTGCCGGCCTCGACGACTACGTGACGACCGTGGTCTCGAACTTCCTGGCCGACCGGCACGACGGCGAGTCGTTCGCGACCTGGGTCTCGCGCGCCGACGAAGAGCTGCTCCGGGGCGAGAGGGTGCTGGTGGCACCCGGGCTGGAGGCGGCCTCATGACGGAGCGCGCCGTCCCCTTCCACTGCCCCTACTGCGGTGACGAGGACCTGCGGCCCCACGGACAACAGCACGGCGCCTGGGAGTGCCGGGCCTGCCTTCGGGCGTTCTCGCTGAAGCTCCTCGGCCTGGTCCGACCGGCACAGAGCGTGACGCGATGACCGCGCAGACCACGCAGCAGGCCCGGGACTTCCGCGGTACCCACACGGCGGGCCGCAGCCCGGAGGAGCTGCGCGAGCTGGTGTCGCACGTCGGCGCCGAGCTCGAGCTCGCCCCGGCCGAGGACATCATCGAGTGGGCGGTCGCGACGTTCGGCGACCGCTTCTGCATCACCTCGTCGATGGCAGACGCTGTCCTGGCCGACCTCGCCTCGCGGGTGGCGCCGGGCATCGACATCGTCTTCCTCGACACCGGTTACCACTTCGTGGAGACCATCGGCACCGCGGACGCGGTCGGCGCGACGATGAACGTGAACCTCATCCCGATCACGCCGGTGCAGTCGGTGGCCGAGCAGGACGCCGAGTACGGACCCGAGCTGTTCAAGCGCGACCCCGACCTGTGCTGCGCGCTGCGCAAGGTGCGTCCGCTGACCGAGGCCCTTCACGAGTACGACGCCTGGGCGACCGGCCTGCGCCGGGCCGAGACGCGCAACCGGGTGATCGCGCCCGTCGTCGGCTGGGACGCGCGCAAGGGCAAGGTCAAGGTGTCCCCCCTGGCTCGCTGGACCGACGACGACGTGCAGCGCTACGTCGCCGAGCACGGCGTCCTGGTGAACCCGCTGGTGTACGACGGCTTCCCGTCCATCGGCTGCGCCCCCTGCACACGTCGCGTCGCTCCCGGCGACGACCCGCGTAGCGGACGCTGGGCCGGCACCGGCAAGACCGAGTGCGGCATCCACTCATGACCCGCCCACAGATCCTGATCGACCAGGCCATCGACGAGGTCGTCGGATGCCCCACACCGTTGATTAACAAGGTAAGAAACAACGAGAGGAGGCCGCGCTGATGGCTGCTCCTGCACTGGTGGCCCTGGCTCACGGAAGCCGCGACCCGCGGTCCGCCGCAACCATCAGGGCGCTCGTGGACCAGGTCCGCGCGCTGCGCCCCGACATGAGGATCGAGACCGCGTTCCTCGACCTATCCAAGCCGTCGCTGAACACGGTCGTGGACAAGCTCGCACGGGCGAGGTTCGAGGAGGTCGTGGTCGTCCCGCTCCTCTTGACCGAGGCGTTCCACGCCAAGGTCGACGTACCGGCCGCCGTGGCCGAGGCGGACGCCCGCCACGAGCACGTCCAGGTACGCGCCACGTCGATCCTCGGCCTGGAGACCTGCTTCCTCGAGGTGCTCGACGTGCGCATGCGCGAGGCACTCAAGGCTTCGCGGATCCGCGAGCTCGACGCCCTCGTGCTGGCGGCCGCCGGCTCCAGCGACCCGCTTGCCAACCAGGCGGTCGCCCGACTGGCGCGGCTCTGGGGAACCCACCACAAGCTGCCGGTGACCGCGGCGTACGCCTCCGCCGCTCCACCGGCCACCGGCGAGGCCGTCCGCGCCTTCCGCAAGGAGGGTCGCCGCCACATCGCGGTCGCCTCGCTGTTCCTGGCTCCCGGCTTCCTGCCGGACCGAGCCAAGGAGCTTGCGCTCGAGGCCGGTGCCGTGGCGGTCGCCGAGCCGCTGGGAGTCCACGAGACCGTAGCGCGGACGATCCTCGCCCGGTACGCCGTCGGCGCGGTCGAGCTGGTGCCGGTCTAGCCGACGAACTGCTCCAGCAGGTGCTCGAGCTGTCGGGCCGGGTCGGCGGTGAGCCCGCCATGCACCGGCCCCGGCTGGAGCACTGTGCTGCGCGGGGCCTTCAGGAACCCGAAGCGGGTGCCGGGCGGCTCGTCGGCCACGGCCCCGACCGAGTCGTCCCCCCTGCACACGCCGCGCACGAAGTCCAAGCCCTCGCACACGGCATCGATATCGAGACGTGGGGACAGGGCGACCAGACGCTCGCGGTCGACGCTCCAGGCGGCCTCCAGGAACCCGGCCTCCTCGCAGTAGACCACGACGCCGACGTTCACGAACTCCTCGCGGTCGACGCGCGGAACGCAGCGGAGCACGACGTACTGGTAGGGCAGGCCATGGCCGGTCACGCGGCGCTCACCCCTGGCAGCCAGGCCCGGGTCGTCAGGCGCGCCGACAGGAAGGCGACGTACGCGGCGCGGAGGTCGTCGGGAGACGCTGCGCCGGGCACCGGCTCGAGCCAGGCGTCGGGTACCTCGGCCACGACATCCCGGAGATCCTGCTCGGTCAGGTCGAGTCCGGCATCGACAGCCGGGAGCCCGTCAACATGCGCGCCGAAGACGTGGTTGCCGACGTCCCAGCTCTGGGCAGCGAAGCGTGCGGGGTCGGTGAGGCCGCCGGGCCACGCGTGATGGAAGTACAACGCCGCTCCGTGGTCGATCACCCACGCGTCGCCGTGCCAGAGCAACAGGTTGGGGTTGCGCCAGGTGCGGTCGACGTTCGCGGTGAAGGCATCCAGCCAGAGGATCCGAGCCGCCTCGTCAGCCGAGGTGGTGGCCTCCCCCTCGTAGCCGAACGCACCGGGCAGGAAGTCGATGCCGAGATTGAGGCCGGCGCTTGCGTTCAGCAGGTCCTGCACCTCCTCGTCCGCCTCATAGCGCGCAATCTGGGGGTCGAGGTCGAGCGCGACGAGCCGCGGCGTCCGCAGTCCGAGGCGGGTCGCCAAGCCGCTGACGATCACCTCGGCGACGAGCACGCGCACGCCCTGACCGGCACCGCGAAACTTGCAGACATAGGTGCCCAGGTCGTCGCCCTCGACGATCCCGGGCAGGCTGCCGCCCTCACGCAGGGGGGTCACGTAGCGGGTCACCCGAACGGTGTCGATCACGAGAGGGACCCCTCGTCGAGCAGCCGGCGCCGCTGCTGCTCCACGTCGAAGTCCGGAGGCGGCCACTGGAGGTTCAGGCCACGGAGGTGCTCGAGCAGGAGCTGACCGATGACCAGGTTGCGGTACCACTTCTTGTCCGACGGCACGACGTACCACGGCGCGATCTCGGTGTTCGTGCGCTCGAGCGCGATCTCGTACGCCGTGCGGTACTCGCCCCAGCGCTCGCGCTCGTCGATGTCGGCGGGGTTGAACTTCCAGTACTTGTTCGGGCGGTCCAGCCGGGCGAGCAGCCGCTTCTTCTGCTGGTCGGCGGAGATGTGGAGCATGCACTTGAGGATCACGTAGCCGTCGGCCACCAGCCCTGCCTCGAACTCGTTGATCTCGGCGTACCGCCGTTCCACGGTCTCCGGCTCGGCCAGTCCGTGCACCCGGACGATGAGCACGTCCTCGTAGTGCGACCGGTCGAACACACCGATGTAGCCCGGCTGCGGGAGCGCGTGGCGGATGCGCCACAGGAAGTGGTGCCGGCGCTCCTCGCCCGTGGGCGCCTTGAAGCTGGTGATCTTCACACCCTGCGGGTCCATCAGGCCGACGGTGTGTCGGAGGACGCCTCCCTTGCCGGAGGTGTCCATGCCCTGCAGCACGAGCACCACCCGCCGCTGCGAGCCCGTGCTCCGCTCGGCCCACAACCGCTCCTGGAGGTCGGACAGCTCGTCGCCCAACGCGGCCAGCGCGGCGACGCCGTCCTTCTTCCCACCCTCGAACCCCGGCGTCTCGTCGGTGGCGATCATGGTCAGGTCCACGGGACCAGCCGGGAGCCGGTGGAGGTGAGGGATCACCTGCCCATCATGTCGGAACCAGTCTCGGCCTCACCGAGCTCGTCGCGTACCACCGCGAAGGCCAGCCCGGCGGGGTAACCCTTGCGCGCCAGCAACCCCGCCAGCCTCCGCGTCGCGGTGGCGCGGTCGACGTCGCGCAGCGACCGCAGCTTCTTGCGGACCAGTTGACGCGCGGCCTGCTCCTCTTGGGTCGGGTCGAGGTCGTCGAGTGCGGTGCGGGCGGTCTCATCGTCGACGCCCTTACGTCGCAGCTCCTGAGCCAGCGCGCGGCGGGCCAGCCCACGGCTGCGTTGTCGGCTCTCCACCCAGGACCGAGCGAACGACTCGTCGTCCACCAGCCCGACCTCGGAGAACCGGTCGAGCAACCGCTCGGCGAGCTCGTCGGGCACGGCCTTCTTCGCGAGCTTGTCGCGCAGCTCCTTGCGGCTGCGGGCCTGGCCGGTCAGGGCGTCGAGCAGGATCGTGCGCGCCACCGACTCCGCGTCGGCGTCCGGCCCGTCGTGCTCGACGTCGGGAGGGGGGTCGCCCACCCAGGCGCGGACCCCCTTCTCGACCCCGCCGGACCAGGAATCAGAAGTCATCGACACCGATCGGCTCGTCGGACAGGTCGTCACCCTCAGCGGGCGCGTCGACAGTCGGGCCGACGCCGAGCTTCTCCAGGATCCGCTTCTCGATCTCGTTGGCCAGGTCGGGGTTGTCCTTGAGGAAGGCGCGGGAGTTCTCCTTGCCCTGGCCGAGCTGGTCGCCCTCGTAGGTGTACCAAGCGCCGGCCTTGCGGACGATGCCCGCCTCGACACCGACGTCGATCAGGCCACCCTCGCGACTGATGCCCTTGCCGTACATGATGTCGAACTCCGCCTGCTTGAACGGCGGGGCCACCTTGTTCTTCACGACCTTGACCCGGGTGCGGTTGCCGACCATGTCGGTGCCGTCCTTGAGGGTCTCGATGCGGCGGACGTCGAGGCGGACCGAGGAGTAGAACTTCAGCGCCCGGCCGCCGGTGGTGGTCTCGGGCGAGCCGAACATCACGCCGATCTTCTCCCGGAGCTGGTTGATGAAGATCATCGTGGTGTTGGAGTTGTTGAGCGCACCGGTCATCTTCCGCAGCGCCTGACTCATCAGCCGGGCCTGGAGGCCGACGTGGCTGTCACCCATCTCGCCCTCTATCTCGGCGCGCGGCACGAGCGCGGCGACCGAGTCGATCACGATCAGGTCGAGCGCGCCGGAGCGGATCAGCATGTCGGCGATCTCGAGGGCCTGCTCGCCGGAGTCGGGCTGGCTGACCAGCAGCGCGTCGGTGTCGACGCCGAGGTTCTTCGCGTAGTCGGGGTCGAGGGCGTGCTCGGCGTCGATGAACGCCACGATGCCGCCGGCGCGCTGGGCGTTGGCCACCGAGTGCAGGGCGACGGTCGTCTTGCCGGACGACTCCGGACCGTAGATCTCCACCACTCGCCCGCGCGGCAGGCCACCGAGGCCGAGCGCGACGTCGAGGGCGATCGAACCGGTCGGGATGACCTCCAGCGGGGCGCGCGTCTCGTCGCCCAAGCGCATCACGGAGCCCTTGCCGAACTGCTTCTCGATCTGCGCGAGCGCTACGTCGAGCGCCTTCTCGCGGTCTCCAGCCATGTCTGTCCATCCTTGTCCGGGATCCGTCGTCCCGCGTCGTGGTGTCTGGGCTTCTGCCTGATGTCGCGTCGGGCGAGACGCTAGACCGGGCCACCGACAGCCCGCCCGAGGTGGCGCGGAAACTGTGGATGACCCCGGACCGGGGTCGTCTGCAGACACCATCTAACCCGAACACGTGTTCGACCTTCGCCCGACACGCCGCACAAATCCGGTTGCGCCACAGCCAGATTCTCGGCGACGGTGGCGGGCGTGCCCGAGCTCGTGATCCGAGCCGTCGACCCTCACGACGAGGCGGACATGGACGGCTTCCAGGACGTGTACGCCGCTGCCGAGCGCGCCGAGGACCCCGACGTCGGGCTGTACTCCCGCGAGGACGGCGTCGCGATGCTGACTGCCGGTAACCCCGCGGAGCTGTTCGACGCCTCCGGCGCCTTCGTCGACGGCCGGATGGTGGGCGAGTGGATCCTGATGGGCAGCACCCGCGACAACCTCGAGGTGGGGCAGCTGTTGCTGTGGGTCGACCCGCAACACCAGCGACAGGGGTACGGCGGGCGGCTACTCGCCCACGCCGAGGAGCATGCGCGCACCCGAGGGCGCCACCTCCTGCGAGCCCAGGCACGCGTCGGCGAGCGCCTGAGCCGGAACCGCACCTTCGCCGAACGGCACGGGTACACCCTCGCGATGACCGAGATCGAGCGCAGACTCCCCCTTCCCGCCGACCCCGTGCTGCTCGACCGGCTGGCGGCCGAGGCTGCGGCCTACCACGGCGACTACGAGATCCGCTCGTTCGTCGGCCCCGTGCCGGCCGAGCTGCGCGCGTCGTACGTCGCCGTCAACAACCTCCTCACCGTCGAGATGCCGCACGGCGACCTCGATCTCGAACCGGGCCGCGACACCGTCGAGGACCTCGATGCATTTGAACGCAAGCGCGAAGAGGCAGGACGGACCGGCGTCGCGGCGCTCGCGGTGCGCGACGGCGTCGTGGTCGCGTTTGCCGACGCATCAGTGCCCGGTGGCCACAACCGGCACGTCGACCAGTTCGGCACGCTCGTCCACCCCGACCATCGCGGCCACCGGCTCGGGATGGCCGTGAAGTGCGCGCAGCTGCGGCTGCTGTCCGAGCGCTTTCCCGACCGGACCTACGTCGGGACCAGCAACGCCGAGACCAACGCCCACATGGTCGCCATCAACGTGGCCCTGGGCTTCACCGTCCATCAGGTCTGGGGCGAGTTCAAGAAACGGCTCGCGCCCGTCGCGCCCGGCTAAGGTGCGGCCGTGCTGGTCGCCTTCGTCTCCTTCACCCTCGCGTCCGTCCTGGTCGTGCTGCTGCCCGGCCCGGACAGTCTGGTGGTCGTGCGCGGACTCGTGCGAGGAGGCCGCCGCGGCGGCGCTTCAACGGCGGCGGGTGTCCTGTGCGGGCTCGTCGTCTGGATCGCCGCAACCGCGCTCGGGCTCTCGACACTGCTGCGCGCGAGCGAGGTGGGATACGAAGCGCTCAAGATCGCCGGAGCCTGTTACCTGATCTGGATCGGCGCGCGGTCCCTGCTGTCGGTCCGGCGTACGGCCAGCGAGGTCGCCATCGAAGGAGACGGCCCGATGGCGCCGGCACCGGTCCTCGGGGGATCAGGCTTCGTCGCCGGCTTCCTGACCGACCTGCTCAACCCCAAGGTGGGGGTCTTCTTCGTGAGCTTCCTGCCCGGCTTCGTCCCTGACGGCTACGCCGTGGGCTGGACGACCCTCCTGCTGGGCGCCTGGTACGCCGTCCTGACAGCGCTCTACTTCATCGCCCTCATCGCCGTGTCCGGGACCGTCACCGCCTGGATGAGGTCGCCCCGGATCCGCCGGAGGCTCGATGCGATGACCGGACTCGTCCTCGTCGGCTTCGGCGTACGCCTCGCGACCGAGCGCTGAGCCCTACCTCTCGGACGCCGGGAGCTCCAGGGTCCGCCAGACCGCGGCCCAGACCGCCTTCGGTGGCTCACCGCCGTCGAGCGCCTCGGCCACGGTGCGCTCGCCCAGCTCGCCGATCACGAACTGCTCGGCCCAGGCCCGGGCGTACGCCGGACCCAGCGCCGACTCCATCCTCACCCAGAACTCGGTGTGCCTCACCGGTCCATCATCCGCCCCGACTCATGCACGGAGCGCCGCGACGAGGAGCCAGCCCTCGCCACGCGAACCCACGTCGCGCTCGACGCTCGTCACCCGCCAGCCGGCGCCGGTCAGCGCCGACCGTAGGGGCTCCTCGCGCCAGTAGGTGAAGAAGCGCGGCGCGCTCACGTTGCCGTGGAGCGACCAGCCCTCGCCGTCACCCTCCTTGACGCCGACGAACAGCACCCCACCCGGCTCTGTGGCGTCCGCCAGCCGGCTGAGCACCCGCGGGAGGTCCTCACGCTCGACGTGCAGCAGGCTGGCATCCGCCCAGACGCCGGCGTACGTCGTTCCCGGCGCGGCCGGGTCGGAGAGGTCGTCGACAAGTGGGTCGACCACGTCGGCCTCGTACCCGGACTCGCGGAGCAGCTGCACGAAGGCGGGGGTGATGTCCGTGCGCCGCACGGACAGGCCGACCTCCTCCAGAGCTCGGGCGTCCCGGCCCGACCCGCTGCCGATCTCCAGCACCCGCGCTCCCGGCGGGAGGAGAGTCGCGAACCGGCCCACCACTGCCCGCACGCTGGCGGGCATCTCCTGAGTGCCCGCGCCGTAGGCGGTGGCCGACGAGTCGTAGGCCCGCACCGTCGCGGCACGCGCGGCATGGCGCACGTCGTGGAGGTGGTGCACGACGTCGTGGAGCTGATAGCGCGCGAGCGTCTCGACGGTGAACTCGCGACCGTCGCTGCGCCGGCCGCGTCGGTGCCACGAGAGCGGAGGAACCGAGTCGTAGAGGTCGCTCATGGCGTACGCCGCGGCCACCAGCGTCGGCCCGATGATCGACGGCATCTGCTCGCCGTACCGACCCTCCTCGGCCGACCGATCCTGGTCCCAGTTGTCGAACTGCGGGTTGTCCTCGGTCAGCATCAGCGTCACTCGGTCGTGGTAGATCTGGTGCACGTCGTGCACGTGACAGGCGTACTCCAGCGTCGACCACCGGTCCGGCCGGGTGCGCTCGCTGACGGCAGGGTCCGCGAGCAGCGCGAACCAGACCTGCGCGTTCTTGCGGAACGCCCGCGGGATCGCGTGCCGGTCGAATGAGCCCGCGTCGAAACCACACTCGTCGCACGAACGCTCCAGCACCCAGGTCCAGTCCTTGGTATCCGGCTCGAGGGTCCCGGGATCGCTCGTCACCGGGCCATCCTGACGTACCTAGGCGGGCAGCGTCACGCGGAACCGGGCAGCCCCGATCTCGCTTCGTGGCCGCTCACGGGATCTCGTAGGTGAGCTCGATCCCGTCCGCCCAGGTGTAGCAGGTGCATCCGGACCGGTCGGGGAGGTCGGCGATCACGCCGGCGAGCAACCCCTTGAGCCGTTCGGTGTTGGCGGCGAACAGTGCGAAGACGTCTTGCTGGTGGACGCCCTGCTCGGGCTCGGCACCGGCATCCATGTCGGTCACCAGCGCAACGGTGGCCAGGCACATCCGCAGCTCCCGGGCCAACGCCGCCTCCGGGGCGCCGGTCATGTTGATCAGGCTCCAGCCACGGGACGCGTAGTCCTGCGACTCCGCTCGGGTCGAGAAGCGCGGGCCGTCGATGACGACCATGGTGCCGCCGCGGCGTACTCCGTCGGATGCGGCGAGGGCGTCCGAGAGTCGCGGGCAGTACGGGTCGCCGAACGGCAGGTGCACCGCGCCGCGCTCGACGTACGTGCGGTCTCGCCCGGACGTGCGGTCGACGAGCTGGTCCGGCACGAGGAGGTCGCCAGGGGCGACCTCCGCGCGGAGCCCGCCGACCGCGCAGGGAGCCAGCACCTGGCGGACTCCGAGCGAGCGGAGGGCCCACAGGTTCGCGCGGTAGTTGATCAGGTGCGGCGGGTACTCGTGGCCAGGTCCGTGTCGCGGCAGGAACGCGACGCGACGCCCGGCCACCTCTCCCACCGAGACCGGTGCCGAGGGCTCGCCGTACGGCGTCGCAACGGGCACGTCCTCAGGGTCTTCGAGGAACGTGTAGAAGCCGCTGCCGCCGATCACAGCCACGTCCACCAGGGTGCTCACGGCGACAGCCTCCCAGGCGCGGGGCATGCGGCTCCAGAGCGACCGAGAGGCATCAGCCTTCGGTCAGACGTCAGCGCGGCTGCCAGACCAGCCAGCCGGACCCACGGACGAACCTGACGCGTACCGATGTCCCGTCGGCGTCGAGCGTGTGGCGCACGCCCCCGTGTCGGGAGTACACGGCGACCGTCCCGTCGGGCGACCACGTGAGGTCAGGTGCCCAGCCGCCGCACGCGCAGCTCCCGTCGGGCGCCAGTGCCGCCATCCCAGCGCCGTTCGCGTCCAGGGTCAGGACACGGAGCGGCGAGGGTGCCGCCGATCCCCCCGCCCCGCGGTAGGCGACGAGCACGGCGATCCGGCCGCGGGTCGGGCTCCAGCTCACGGCCAGCATCCGCGCGCTGTCATAGGTTGACAACCGGCACCACCGAATCCCCGTCCTCCCTCGGAGCTGTCCATGCGTCGCACCCTCGCCGCCGGTCTGCTGGCCGCCGCACTTGCCTTGCCAGCCGCTCAGGCCGTCGCGCACGCGTCCACCACCACCCGCGCACCGACCCGAGCCGGGACCGTGAAACCGCGCTCGGATGCGTGGGAGGCGAAAGTGTTGAAGCTGACCAACGCCCGACGCGAAGCTCATGACCGCAAGCCGCTGAAGGCCAGCCGGTGCGCCGACGGGTTCGCCGAGCGATGGACCAAGCACCTGGCGACCAAGAGAGTGCTCGAGCATCAGTCGCTCGACCCGTTCTTCGGCTGCCCGCACACGTCGTCCGCTGGGGAGAACATCGCCTATGGCTATGACACGCCGCGCGCCCTGCTGTCCGCGTGGATGCACTCGAAGGGGCACCGGGCGAACATCCTGAGCCGGCACTTCAACCGGATCGGGGTCTCGGGCTGGCGGGCCACCGACGGCGTGACCTACGCGACGCAGGACTTCCTCGGCGGCTGAACTCTGCGTCGGATCAAGTCAGCAGCAGCGTGTCGAGGCGGCGGCGTACGACGAGAAGGCCGACCAGGCCCATCACGACCAGGTAGACCACCGAGACGCCGGACTCCCAGCTGATCACGCCGGTGGTGAGCTCGCGGCAGAGCACCACGCCGCGGTAGAGCGGGGTGACCTCGATGACCCACCGCAGCACGCCGTGAAACGCGGTGACGGGGAAGAACGTGCCGGAGAACAGGAACATCGGCAGCTGGACCAGCGTGATCTTGTCGAAGTCCTGCCAGGAGTTCATCCATGTCGAGAGCGCCATGCAGACGGCGGCGAAGGCGAAACCGATCAGCAACGTGGCCGGGAAGGCGAGCACGGCCCACCATGAGTGGACCAGCCCCATCGCCCACATCACCAGCAGGAATGCCGCGGAGTACGACGCGCCACGGAGCTGTCCCCAGAGGATCTCGCCCCGCGCGATGTCACTGGTCGTCAGCGGCGTGACCAACATCTGGTCGTAGAGCTTCTCGTACTTGAGCTTGAAGAAGACGTTGAAGGTCGAGTCGAGAAGGGCACCGTTGAACGCCGACGCCGCGAGCATGCCCGGAGCCACGAACTCGGCGTATGGGATGGCGTGGCCGTTGAACTCGAAGGCATGGATCAGCTTGCCGACGCCGATGCCGATCGAGAACAGGTAGAAGACGGGCTCGAGGAAGCCGGTCGCGAAGAGCTTCCACTGACCCTTGTACGTGATGTAGTTGCGCAGCACGATCAGCCCGGTGCCGTCGAACCGGCGGAGGGGCGACGAGGTCGAGGAGGTCGTCGCGGGCAACGTCGTGGCCGTCATGTCTCCAGCCTCCGGGCGAGCACGCGGAGCGCCAGCCACCAGCCCGGGACCAGCACGCCCACCAGCACGAGCGTGTTCACGAACGCCATGGACCAGTCGACGTGGTCGAGGCACAGCATCCGGGTGAGGTTGACGCCGTGCCAGAGCGGCGTGAGGCGGGCGACCCACTCCAGGACCGGGCCGAGGTTGCTGATCGGGAAGAACGAGCCCGAGAAGAGGAACAACGGGATCAGGCCGAGCCGGAAGATCAGCCCGAACGACGCCTCACTTCGCACGTGCGCGCTGAACGCGAACGTCCAGACGGCGAACGCCATGCCGCACAGCATCGTGGCCAGCCAGGCGAGCACCGGGCCCCACCACGACTCGAAGACACCGAAGGGCGCCATCACCAGGAAGTACACGCCGCAGGTCGAGCCGACCCGGAACAGCGTGAACATCAGCATGGCGTTCGCCAGGTCACGTACCTCCAACGGGCTCGCGAGCTGGGCGTAGAAGCTCTTGTGCCACTTGATCGCGCCCATCACCGGATAGGTCGTCTCGAACACCGCCGTCTGCATCGCCTGGGCCGCGATCAGGCCGGGGACGATGAAGGCGAGGTACGACGAGGCGCCCTCGAGCTGCGCGGGGCCCTTGTGAACGAAGCCGCCCAGCAGGACGCCCATCGCCAGCACGTAGAACAGCGGCGAGGCGAACGAGGTGACGATCGAGCCCTGCCAGGTGCGCTTGTAGACCGTCAACCAGTAGTCGTACTGCCGGACCATGCCCTGCCACACCGAGAGGCGGCCGGTGCCGTGGTGGGTCGAGCCGGTGGAAACCAGGATCGCCATCAGTCCACCAGCGTCCGTCCGGTCAGCCGGAGGAAGACGTCCTCGAGCGTGGAGCGGCGTACCAGGGTGGCAATGGGGCGGAGGCCGCGGTCGTGCACCTGCTCGACCACGTGCTCGCCGTCGTCGCTGTAGACGAGGATGCGGTCGGGCAGCACCTCGACCCGGTCGCCGAGGTCGGCGATCTTCTCCGCCGTGGCGTCGTGGTCACCGACCGGGAACCGCAGCTCGGCCACCTCGCGGGTGGAGTGCTGACGGATCAGGTCGAGTGGGGAGCCCTCGGCCGCGATCAGCCCGCGGTCCATCACGACCAGCCGGTCGCAGAGCTGCTCGGCCTCGTCCATGTAGTGGGTCGTGATCACCAGGGTGACGCCTTGCTGCTTGAGCCGGAACAGCCGGTCCCACAGCACGTGTCGGGCCTGCGGATCGAGGCCGGTGGTGGGCTCGTCGAGCAGCAGGATGTCAGGACGGTTGATCAGGGAGCGGGCGATCGTGAGCCGACGCTTCATGCCGCCTGAGAGGTCTTCGACCTTCGACCTCCGCTTCTCGGTGAGCTGGACGAACTCGAGGAGCTCCTCGGCGCGCTCGCGCACCTCATGCTTCGGGATGCCGAAGTAACGGCCGTAGATGTAGAGGTTGTCGAAGACGTTCAGCTCGTTGTCGAGCGTGTCCTCCTGGGGACAGACGCCGAGCCGGGCCCGGATCGCCGGGCCGTGCTCGGCGGGGTCGAGGTCGAGGATGCGCAGCTCTCCCCCGGTGACCGGCGACACGGCCGCGATCATCCGCATGGTGGAGGACTTGCCGGCGCCGTTGGGGCCGAGGAAGCCGAACGCCTCGCCGCGGCGTACGTCGATGTCGATGCCCTTGACCGCCTCGACGATCTCGCCGTCACGGCTCGTGAACGACTTGCGCAGATCGCGGGCCGAGATCATCGCCTCGCTCGTCTGGTGGGGCACGTTGACCGACACTACAAACCACCGCCGACAAGACGACAATCCGTTTCGGTCCGTCGGGCGGCCCAACCTTCGGGGCCGGCGGTGCGTCCCCGGAGTGTGAGCGCGCAGCCGACGCAGGAGCAGGTCGTCTCCTTCGACGACTTCGTCCACGCCCGGCTCCCCGACCTGCTCCGCTTCGGGCGCGCGCTGACCGGCGACGAGCACCGCGGCGCCGACCTCGTGCAGGACGCGCTGGTCCGCGTCCTGCCGCGCTGGGACCGGATCCGGTCCGACGACCCCGAGGGCTACGTGCGCCGGGTGATGGTCAACCGGAACATCTCGGTGTGGCGGTCCCGCCGACGCGAACGTCTCACGGCCGAGCCGCCGGAGGTCTCCGGCGACGACGTGCTCCGCGACCACGCGCTCTGGACGGCGTTGCGCCGGCTGCCGCCTCGCCAGCGCACGGTGATCGCGCTCCGCTACCTCGCCGACCAGACCGAGGCGCAGACCGCCGCGTTGATGGGCTGCTCGGTCGGCACCGTGAAGAGCCAGACCAGTGACGCGATGAGGTCGCTGCGGCGCCTTCTGGATGTACCCGAGGAGGAGCGATGACCGATCTCGAGACCCGGCTCCGCGGGGCGCTGGCTGAGGAGGTGGGCTCCGCTACCCCCGATGACCTGCTGCACGACGTACGCCGGGCGGCCGCTCGCCGGCGCGCGCGTCGGGCCTCCGGTGCCGTCGCGTTGGTCGTCGGCGCGATAGTCGTTGGCAGCGTGGCACTGCAGCACGGCCGCACCCAGCACGCCCCCGAACCCGTCAAGCCTCCGTCGACGTGCGCTGGCGAGTGCCCGGCGCCGCTCGAGGGACGCGTCGTCGACGTCGCCGCCGCGGGCAACCACGTCTTCCGGCTCACCGTCCACGATGGCTGCACCCACTGCAGCACGGTGTCGGAGCGCACACCCTCCGGTGACTGGGAGCGCATCGGCCAGATGGACGGGGGGTCGAGCGAGTGGGGTCCGGTCCAGCGGCTGCTGATGGCGTCGAACGGACGCGACGGCTGGGCGTGGCAGGGACAGCTCTGGTCGACGCACGACGGCGGTCGCACGTGGCGCCACATCACCCGGGGCCCGGGCCGGCCCACGATCCGCGGACACCAGGTAGCGCTCGGGACGACCATCGCGTGGTCGGTGTGGACAGGCCCCGGCGGCCGCCAGCAGCTGTGGCGCACCTCGATCGACTCTGACTCCTGGGAGCGAGTCCGGACGCCTCAGCAGGGCGACCTGATCGGGGTTCTGTCCAACGGCTGGGTGCTGCTCCACCAGACCGGCGAAGGAGCCAGCGGCGCCGTTGTCGTCCTCCAGGGTCCCCAGGAGTGGACGCACTACGACCAGCCGTTCACCAGCGACTACCAGTTCGAGATGGGCGGTGACGTCATGTACGCACCGCACGGTGGCAACGAGGTCGCGCGCCTGGTCGCGATCCCTCCTCAGGATGGAAGCATCGTCCCAGCCTGGCAGCCGGTTCGGCACCTGCCGCCGCGCGCCGACGCGGGCATCGCGGCGGTCGACTCCGATCGGCTGCTCGTGCACGCCGCGGGCGGGTGGTTCCTCGTGGAGCCGGGCCGCACGGTGCGCACGGACCTGCCCGGGGGCGCGGAACTCTTCCACGTGACGACGGAGTCCCACGGCACTGCGTGGGCGACGACCCTCGGTGGGCGCGTGCTCACCAGCGCGGATGCCGTGCACTGGACCGCGGTACCGACGTCCTGACGACCTGACGACCTGCCCTAGCGTTGCCGTATGGAACGTCGCCACGCGCGCTCGGGATCGCCGTACGAGGAGCCGATGGGATTCAGCCGCGCAGTCCGGATCGGGGGCACGGTCTCCGTCAGCGGCACGGCCCCGGTCTGGCCCGATGGTCACGTGGACCCTGACCCCGCCGTCCAGGCGCGGCGGTGCTGGGAGATCGTCGCCGCCGCACTCGAGGAGCTCGGCGCGCGCGTCCACGACGTCGTCCGCACGCGGCAGTACGTCGTTCGCAACGATGTGGCGGACGCGGTCGGGGCCGTGCACGGCGAGGTGTTCGGTGACGTGCGCCCGGCGAGCACGATGGTCGTCGTGGCCGGGCTGCTCGATCCACGCTGGGTCGTCGAGGTCGAGGCCGACGCCGTCCTCCCGGCCGGTTAGACCGCCTGCCGCTCCTTCAGCTCCTCCCGCGTCTCGTCGCCGTGGCCGGGCCACCAGGCAGCGTGCCCGATCAGCGCCGTCAGCGCGGGCGTGAAGAACATCGCCATCACGAACGCCGCTATGAAGATCCCGAACGAGATCGAGAAGCCCAGCGCAACGAGCAGGGCGTTGCCACCCAGCATCAGCGAGGCGAAGGTGCCGGCCAGGATCAGGCCTGCCGCGGCGACCGTCGGGCCGGCATGCGTGACCGCTTCCGCCGCCGCCGCACGTGCTTCCTTCCCCTCGCGGGCCTCTTCGCGGAGCCGCGCGATCATCAGGATGTTGTAGTCGGTGCCGAGAGCGACGACGAAGAGATAGATGTAGATGGGCAGCAGGAAGATCAGCCCCTCCTTGCCCTGGAAGTTCTGGAAGACGAGCACGGCTGCGCCCAGGGTGGCGCCGAAGCCGAGGCCCACGGACGCCATCAGGTACAACGGCGCGACCAGGCTGCGGAGCAGTAGCGCCAGGATCACCGCGATCACGATCGCCGCGACGGGGAACACGACCTTGTAGTCGCGGTTCATGGCCTTCTGGAAGTCGGCGAAGACCGAGGTCGTGCCGCCCACCAACGCCTCGGTGCCATCGGGCGCGGAGGCATGGGCGGCGTCGCGGATCGGACCCTTGATCGCGGCCAGCGCCGCGTCGGAGGTCGGGTCACTGTCGAGCACGACGCTGTACGACGCGGTCAGCTTGTCGGTGCTCAGCCGGGCAGGCCCCACCTGGCCGACGCCCTCCGCCTTGCCCAGCGCCGACGCGTACGCCGAGGTCTCGGTATCGTCGAGCGGCTTGCCGTCGGTGGAGTGCAGCAGCACAACCGTGGGATCGGTCGCCCCGGGCGGGAAACCCTTCTCCAGGGTCTTCAGAGCGACCGCGGACTCGACGGTGTCGGGTGCACCGGAGTCGCCGAGGTCGAAGCTCGGGTTGAACTGGAGGGCGAAGATCGCGAGCGCCGCCAGGATCAGGCCGGAGGTGGCGGCGTACGCCGCGGGCCGGCGACCGAGGGAGGCCCCGATCGCACCGAACCGGGCGAAGGTCGGCTCCTTCTGCCAGGCCTTCGAGGGCCAGAAGACCTTCGTACCGACCAGGGAGACCACCGCCGGCACCAGGGTCAAAGCGGCCACGACCGTCACCGCGACCGCGATGGCAAGCGCTGGGCCGATCGACTTGAAGATGCCGAGCGAGCTGAGGATCAGCGCCATGAACGACACGATCACGGCGCCGCCGGCGGACATGATCGCCTCGCCGGCGCGGGCCACCGACTGCGCTACCGCCGTCTTGTGGTCTTCGCCGAGCCGCAGTCGTTCGCGATAGCGGAACAGGAAGAACAGGATGTAGTCGGTGCCGATGCCGAACAGCACCACGATCAGGATCACCTGGATCGAGCTGTCGGTCTTGAGGCCGAAGGTCTTGTTCGCTGCACCGATCAGCCCGATGGCGACGAACGAGACGAGCCCGATCACCAACAGCGGCAGCACCGCCAGGATCACGCTCCGGAAGATCACCACCATCAGCAGAAGGATCAGCCCGAACGTCGTGAGCCCGATGATCGCCTCGGCCTTCGCCGAGGCGTCCTGAGAGTCGAGCGCCTGCGCGGCCGCTCCCGTCACGCCGACCGTGAGGTCGCTGCCGTCCACGGCGGCGTGGGCGTCTTCGCGCAGCTGCCTGGCGGCGTCGATCGCGTCGGGGTCGTAGGGGTTCTTGTCCTTGGCGATGCCGCCGACGGCGAGCTGCACCAGCTTGTTCTGCGACGGCGGCTGAGCGGTCACGCCGGAGAAGACGGGGTCGACCTTGCCGTCGAGCTCGCCCGCGACCTTCTGGACCTCGGCTGTGTCGGCTGCGGTGAGCGTGCCTCCGTCGGTGCGGTCGAAGACCAGCAGCGCGCCGACGCTGGTCTGCTGCGGGAACGCGTCAGTTTGGAGCTCGGCGGCCCGGATCGACTCGTACTTCGACGGGAGGAACTCCGACTGGTCGGCCGTGGAGCTCAGCTTCGGCGCCGTCAGGACGATCAGGACGGACGCGACGATCCACCCGATGACGACGTACCACGGATGACGTGTGGCCAGCCGGCCGAGTGCCCCGAACACGCGCCCGAGCCTGCCACAGACACCGTCGAGGGGTTGGCCCGGATCTGCGGAGAAGGGCGTCAGCCTGCGTCGTACACCTGCGGCCGACGGAGGCCCAACGGTGTAGGCCTGCCGCATGTGTGCGTGAATCGGACAGCGGCATCAGAGGGCGTTCGCTGTCACGATCCCCGAACGTGTGTGCCCGTTGTCGGCACCTGGGTCGGTGCGGTTACTTCCGCTTCATCTCCGAGCCGTGCACGGTCAACGCCAGGATGATGGTGACGTCGAGCGCGATCATGATCAGCGACCACAGTGGTAACGCCGCGAGGAAGCCGATGTTGATGATGGCGCTGACCATCGCGAGGAGCACGCCGACAGCTCGCGCCCAGATCATCCCGGCGAAGAGGCACATGCCGGCAGCCGCGACAATGATTCCGGCGATCAGATGGACCCAGCCCCAGGTCGTGTAGTCGACGTTGACGACCAGGCCGGACTTGCCGACGGCGTAGTACTCGTCCTTGAAGATCGCGACCAGGCCCTGGATGGCGTGGAAGATGCCGAGCAGGACCATGATGACTCCGGCAAAGGTAATCCAGCCGGTCCACGCGGAGCCGACGTCACTCTCACGGTGGCCGGAGCCCATGTCATGGGGGTCTACCGATGCCATGGGTGGGATGGACATCATTGCCTCCTGATGATGACGACTGTGCAGCCCAGCGTGGCCTGAGCGCGGAGGCTCGGCATCATCCGCAGAGGGTGACACCCTCGCGGTGTGCGTGGCGCCCGGTATGGGTCCAGGCGAGTCACTCAGACACTGAACCGCATGGCGCGGCAAGCGTAGGCCGCTGAGCGACCGCTCATCGGTGCGGGCCGTGACGATGCCCCGGCGCACGGGGGAGCACCGGGGCATCGCGGGCACCATATTGACCGGCACACGCGCGACGCCAGAGGACGAGCGCCAAGGATTCGTCAAGGTTCCGTCAGTGGCCGCATGCGGACATGACGATGCCCAGACGCTCGAGGCGCCGGGGGTAGCGGCGCTGAAGACCCGGGCTGGCCCCCCGGTGAGCCCCAGTCGGAGCCGCCAGCTGGGCCATCCCGCCGCGATTCCCCCCTTTATGACGCGACGGAGACGCCCCCCTACCTGATGCCCGACCACCAAACCTGGAACCAGAACGATGCCCGGCTTCTAGGACACCGGGCATCGCATCGAGGGGCCCCGCCACGCCGTGGTGGGCGCCACGGCCAGAGATGGCAGGGCCATCGCTATCCCTCACATACCCCGCGCATGGGGTCACGGGGCACTTCCAGGGTACGAACCCTGGCGCTCGGATTCCACACCCAGACTGGTGGAAACCGAGCGATGCCCCGCCACCTGCTTGCGCAAGGACGGGCAACTTCCCCTCTCGGGCGAGAAACGCTCAGGCCAATGCGACCGCCGACGATCGCCGGGCGCGGGACGGCCGGCATGTGAGTGCGTTGCCCCCCCGGAACAGGTCGTTGCCCTCTCGACCCGTGGATGAGAGCCCAGCAGGTCCTCATGGAGGCCGCTCACTGCACCGGATCCTGCCAGCGCCCACATGTCTTCGTCCCCCGTCACTTTGTAGAGCGTTCCGAAGACGGCTTCGTACGCAGCGGCCGTCGTGGCGAGCACCACGTGGTCCGGACTCGCCCGGCCTTCGATGGTTCACGGTGCCGCGGGGTTCCGGACGTCGATGTTCAGGGAACGAATCCGGGTCCAGACCACTCGTAGCAGCCGGTCCCGTTCATCCGCAATCGCCATGCATGACAGGCAATCGCCATGCATGACAGTCAGCGGTCCAGCGCGACCTCACATTCGGCAGATCCGAACAGTTGGCGGGCGGTCTCACCGGGTCGACCCAACAATTCCTCGTCCGACCAGGGCCTCGAATCGGCCCACCATGCCAGTTCACCGCTGCTGGCGTCACGGGGGTAGACCAGTCTGTGCTTCAGGCCCGGCCGCCGCTTCGTCCAGCAGCCTCGCCAGCTTCTGCGGGGCACAAACCCGGTAGCTCTCGGTGACCAGATCGGCGACCTCCGCCCAGTCGGTGTCGTCGTCGATCACCATCCCGACGATCGTCGGTGACCATGGCGGTTTGTAGAACGGCATGCCGGCGTGAGCCAGGGCGAGCAACTCGTCCCCCGTGGCACGGAATGTCAGGAGGGTGGTGGGGTCGGCGACGCCCGTGACATCGCGGAAGGATGACTCGAAGCCCGCTTGCGCGACCATGACGTGGGCGAAGGTCTTGGCGCGGATCCGCCACCGAATGCCGGTCCAGGCGTCCTCCTCGTAGGCCTCGGGCAGCGCCAGGGCGGTCGCACCCAGTCTGGCGACCACCTCGGCGTCGGGTTCGATCCGGTCCTGCCGCGCCATGGAGCGAGCCTGTCATAGCTGCCCGCACAGCCCGGCGGCTACAAACCGGAGGAAATCCGAAACGACTCTGCCAGAGCGGCGCCGGCTCCGAGGAGTCGACCGACTTGCGGAGGATCGTGGCTCGACGACCTCCTTGCCCGCCGGACCATGGAGACAGCGCGTCACGACCAAGACCAGCAAGATGCCGGTCAGCCACACGGTGGCGCGGGCCGCCCGACGCGACCGCTCGTCGGCCAGCGCGTACTCAGCGGCATATAGTGTGTCCTCGAGCGGCGCGATGCGGGACATCGGGGGCCGTTCCCTGGGTCCGCTTTCAGAGGTGCGTCGATTGGTCAGAGACCGCAGGTATTGGGCCCGGAACCTGCGGTTTGTGGCCAATCGATGCCCTCCGCTGCGAGGCATAGGAGCTGACTCACAGCGGAAGATGCCTAGCCCACGACTCGGTGCTCGGAGGCCACGAACATCGGCATGTGTGTGAGCGGACAGCGGCAGATCCGGACGTTCCGAAGGGCGTGCGCGTCGATTTCTCGGAGGCGCAAACCCGCACAAACGCATCAGGGGCGGCGTGCCGCCAGCCGTTCGATCAGGCCCAGGCGGAGGCGTTGGTGCCGCCGCATCGTGAATCCGACCTCGGCGGCCAGGGTCACAGGTCGGCCCCGGGAGAACCATCGCCACTGGGCGTGGTCCAGGAGGAGCAGGCTGCCGCCGGGCCGCAGGACGCGGTACATCTCCTCCAGCACTCCTGTTCTGTTCCCGAATTCGCACATGGCCAGCGTGCACACGACGGTGTCGAAGCCGGCCGGGCCCGAACGGCATCCGGGCGGCGTCCGCCCTCACCAGCGCGACCGGGCGGCGCAGTTCAGCGGCGCGAACGCTCGCCGCGGCGAGCCTCTCCGGGTCGAGGTCGAGCGCGGTCACCGACACTTGCGGGGAGTAGTGCGGCAGGTTGAGGCCGGTGCCGACGCAGACCTCCAACACCCTCCCGGTCGAGCGTGAGCAGATCCAGCGTCGGCTGTTGCCCAGCGTCAAACGCTCGGGCCACAGCCCTGCGCGACGGTCCTGACGACGCCGTGCCCTGGCTTCGATTCGGTGGTGCAACCCCGTCACCCGACCATCTCCGCAGCAGGAGTTCGTGCAGGTGGCTCTTCGGCACGACTGCGCGGACCGCGGCATGAGAGTACGCCCGGAAGAGCCCTCAGTCGTCGCATCTGCGGACGTTGCCGAGTCCGCTCCACCGACGTGCATGACCTCAACGGCGATGGAGTTCGCAGTCCACGGGGTGGCGTTGGAGGCTTCGTCATCGGCCCAGGGATCGGGCGACAGAGAAGGCTTTCAGCACGGCCTCGGGTTGCTCGAAGGCGGGGTCGTCCGCGGCGTCTTCGATGACGTGCAAGGGCCATCCGTAACGGACGCTCGCTCGCTGGGCCACGGCCAGCCGGGTCTGGCGGTCATGGCGCCCCCAGATGAGGGTCGTGGGGACCGAGATCCCCGCGAGCTCTTCCTCGGGGATGGCCCGCCACCCGAGCTGCGGCATCATACTTCGAAGCGCCGCCTTCTGCTCGGGTGAGTTGGCGCCCTCGAGAGCATAGGTCATGAGTGGCTGCCAGAGCGGTCCAAGGTGGTCCTGGAGTCGGTTCATGTCGACGAAGCACTGCCGGAAGAACCGATCACGGCTGCCGGCCGTTGGCCTCGCGAGGAAGTTGATCAGCGTGAGCGTGAAGAGCGGTGATGGTCGGAGACGGCACAGACCGAACGTGTCCACCAGGACCAGCCCACGTAGCTTTTCGCTGTGAGCGATGGCGAATCGCGCGCCGATGGCGCCGCCGAGCAGGTGACCAACGAGGTAGGCCGGCGACGAGCAGGTCCGTTCGATGAGCTCTCCCAGCCACGAGAGCACACGGTCTGCGTCGAGTGGCGCGTCGCCCAGCAGAGAGGCTCCGTGACCCGGAAGGTCGGGGATGATCACGCGATTGGTCTTCACAAGCTCCGGGACCACCCGAAGCCAGGTGAAGGCGAACTCCCCTGGACCGTGCAGCAGGACGATCGGCGGGCCGTCACCCCCGATGAGCACCGCGGTCGAGATACCGGCCAGCATCAGCTGTCGCTCCGTGACCGGGGTCGCGTCCAGCAACTGCTCACGGGCGCGGTGGCCGCCACTCTCGCGGTCTCTGTTCTCTCCATCCGGTCACTCATAGCGATGACCTCCCCAAGGGAACCTTCAGGCACCGACGCTAGGCCGCGGGCTGGCATCAGCGCATCCGAAGGAATGCCCATCCGACGGGACCGGCGTGGGTGGGTCTGTGTAGAGCCGGCCGCACACCGACCGGCTTCGCCAGCACAGCCGAGTACCTTGCCGGGAACTCTTCTCAGCACCCGTGGTTTGTGACCAACCGATGCCCTCCGCTGCGGGACATCGGAGCTGACTCACAGCGGAAGATGCCTAGCCCACGACTCAGTCCTCGGAGGTCACGCACATCGGCATGTGAGTGCGTCCTCGCCGGACCGTCTCCGGAAGCCGGGTGTCGGTGGGGTGAGCAAGGATGGGCGCATGGCCGGGCCTAGCGACTCGTTGCAGCGTTTCAGCGCCCCGACGCGCGAGTGGTTCGGGGCGGCGTTCGCAGAGCCGACCCCGGCGCAGGCGGGTGCGTGGGAAGCCATCGCCGACGGCCGGCACGCACTGGTCGTGGCGCCGACCGGGTCGGGCAAGACGCTGTCGGCGTTCCTCTGGGCGATCGACCGGTTGCTCACGGAAGGCCGGCCTGCCGAGAAAGGGACGCGCGTCCTGTACGTCTCGCCCCTCAAGGCATTGGCGGTCGACGTCGAGCGCAACCTGCGCGCACCGCTCACCGGCATCCGGCAGACCGCCGAGCGGCTCGGCGCGCGCCTGCCCGACGTGACGGTGGGCATCCGGTCCGGAGACACCCCGGCGGCCGAGCGCCGCACGCTCGCGCGCACGCCGCCCGACATCCTGATCACCACCCCCGAGTCCCTGTTCCTGATGCTCACCAGCCAGGCCCGCGAGAGTCTGCGCCAGGTCGAGACCGTGATCGTCGACGAGGTGCACGCGGTGGCGGGCACCAAACGCGGCACCCACCTCGGCCTCACCCTCGAGCGGCTCGACGCCCTGCTCCCCCGGCCGGCCCAGCGCATCGGCCTGTCCGCGACTGTCCGCCCACTCGACGAGGTCGCCCGGTTCCTCGGCGGCACGACGCCGGTCGAGATCGTCGCCCCGCCGTCGGCGAAGCAGTGGGACCTGAAAGTCGTCGTCCCGGTCGAGGACATGACCCAGCCCGGGGAGTACGACGACTCCGCCGACTCGGAGGACGACGGCCGCGAGGCAACCTCGATCTGGCCGCACGTCGAGAACCACGTCGCCGACCTGATCGGTCAGCACCGCTCGACCATCGTGTTCGCCAACTCCCGGCGCCTGGCCGAGCGGCTGACGGCCCGGCTGAACGAGATCGCCGCCGAGCGTGCCGGGGTCGAGGTCGACACCGACGGGTCCCCGCCCGCGCAGGTGATGGCGCAGTCCGGCGCGTCGTACGGCGCGTCACCGGTCATCGCCAAGGCCCACCACGGCTCGGTGTCCAAGGAGCAGCGGGCGATCATCGAGGACGACCTCAAGCGGGGACGCCTTCCCTGTGTGGTCGCCACCAGCAGCCTCGAACTCGGCATCGACATGGGCGCCGTCGACCTCGTGATCCAGATCGAGTCGCCGCCCAGCGTGGCCAGCGCCCTGCAGCGGGTCGGCCGCGCCGGTCACCAGGTGGGCGAGGTGAGCCGGGGCGTGCTGTTCCCGAAGCACCGCGGTGACCTGGCCCAGACCGCCGTCGCCGTCCAACGGATGCGCGACGGGATGATCGAGTCCCTCCACATCCCCGCCAACCCTCTCGACGTCCTCGCCCAGCAGGTCGTCGCCATGCTCGCGATGGACGAGTGGTCCGCCGACGACCTCTTCGACCTGGTACGCCGCTCGGCTTCGTACGCCGGGCTGCCCCGGCCGGCGTACGACGCCACCCTCGACCTGCTGAGCGGCCGCTATCCGAGCGACGAGTTCGCCGAGCTCCGCCCGCGCATCGTGTGGGACCGGGTGACCGGCCAGCTCACCGGCCGCCCGGGCGCCCAGCGCTTGGCCGTCACCAGCGGTGGCACCATCCCCGATCGGGGGTTGTTCGGCGTCTTCCTCGTGGGCGGCGAGGGTCCGGGCCGAAGGGTTGGCGAGCTCGACGAGGAGATGGTGTACGAGTCACGGGTCGGCGACGTGTTCGCCCTCGGTGCGACGAGTTGGCGGATCGAGGACATCACCCACGACCGCGTGCTCGTGACGCCCGCTCCGGGCGTACCCGGGCGCCTGCCCTTCTGGAAGGGCGACGCCCTGGGTCGTCCGGCCGAGCTCGGCGAGGCGATCGGCGTCTTCACCCGCGACCTGGCCTCGGCGCAGCGCGACTCTGCGGTCGCAGCCGCCGAGGAACGCGGGCTCGACCCCTGGGCCGCCGGCAACCTCGTCGGCTACGTCCACGAGCAGGTCGAGGCGACCGGCGTCCTGCCCAGCGACCGCACCCTGGTCGTGGAGCGGTTCCGCGACGAGCTCGGCGACTGGCGCCTGGTCGTCCACTCGCCGTACGGCACGCCGGTCCACGCCCCGTGGGCGCTGGCCATCAACGCCCGACTGCGCGAGCGGTACGGCGTCGACGGCCAGGCGATCGCCTCCGACGACGGCATCGTGATCCGCATCCCCGACACCGACGCCGAGCCGCCCACCGGCGAGGTGATCGGGTTCGAGCCGGACGAGATCGACGACCTGGTGACTCAGGAGGTCGGCGGCTCGGCACTCTTCGCGGCTCGGTTCCGCGAGTGCGCGGCCCGGGCCCTGCTCCTGCCACGTCGCGACCCAGGGCGCCGGTCACCCCTGTGGCAGCAGCGGCAGCGCAGCGCGGCCCTCTTGGAGGTCGCGGTCAAGTACCCGTCGTTCCCGATCGTGCTCGAGGCGGTGCGCGAGTGCCTCCAGGACGTCTACGACCTACCCGCGCTGGTCGCCCTGATGCGCCGCGTCCAGAGCCGCGAGGTCGGCATCCACGACGTCGACACCCACCAGCCCTCGCCGTACGCCCGGAGCCTGCTGTTCGGCTACGTCGCCCAGTTCGTCTACGAGGGCGACTCTCCCATCGCCGAGCGACGTGCCGCCGCGCTCGCCCTCGACCAGGGGCTGCTGGCCGAGCTGCTCGGGCGCGCCGAGCTCCGCGAGCTGCTCGACCCGGAAGTGCTGACCGAGGTCGAGGCGATGCTCCAACGCACCGACCCCGAACGACGGGCACGCGACGCGGAGGGAGTGGCCGACCTTGTCCGCTGGCTCGGTCCGGTCACCGCCGACGAGGTGGCCGACCGGAGCGTCGACGGCGGCGACGTGGTCGAGTGGTTGACCGCGCTCGCCGACGCCAGACGTGTGGTGGCCGTGCGGATGGGCCGACGAGGAGCGGTGGGCCGCGATCGAGGACGTCGGCCGCCTCCGAGACGGACTGGGCGTGCCCGTGCCACCCGGCGTTCCGGACGCGTTCACCGAGTCCGTCGACGACCCCGTTGCCGACCTGGTCAGTCGCTACGCCCGCACCCACGGGCCGTTCACGGTCACGGACGTGTCGGCCAGGCTCGGACTCGGTGTCGCGGTCGTCCGACACACGCTCCAGCGTCTCGGGGCGCAGGGTCGTGTGCTGGAGGGCGAGTTCCGGCCGGCCGGCTCCGGTGCCGAGTGGTGCGACGCCGAGGTGCTGCGGCTGCTGCGCCGTCGTTCCCTGGCGCGCCTGCGGCGGGAGGTCGAGCCGGTCGAGCCGGCGGCACTGGGCCGCTTCCTTCTGGCCTGGCAGCACGTCGGCCGGCCGCGGCGTGGGCCGCGCGGCGTCGACGGTCTGCTCATGGTGGTCGACCAGCTCGGGGGGTACGCCGCACCCGCGTCCGCCTGGGAGTCGCTGATCCTCCCCAGCCGGGTGGCGGACTACGAACCCGCCCTCCTCGACGAGCTGACTGCCTCGGGTGAGGTCACGTGGGTCGGCCATGCGAGCCTGCCCGGCACCGACGGCTGGGTCTCCCTCCACCTCGGCGACCAGGCACCGTTGACCCTCCCCCTTCCCGACCCCGACCGCGAGGCACCGGCCGGTGAGCTCCATCGCGCCGTGCTCGACGCCCTGGCCCCCGGTGGTGCGTGGTTCTTCCGGCAGCTCCAGGCGGCCACCAGTGGCAAGGACCGCGAGCTCGCCGAGGTCCTGTGGGACCTGGTCTGGGCCGGTCGCGTCACCAACGACACGTTCGCCCCGCTCCGTGCGCTGACCGGCTCCGGTTCCGGCACCCATCGCACCCGGCGGCCCACGCCTCGGGCCCGTCCGAGCCGACCAGGACTCCGACCCGCGCCGCCGTCCACCACCGGTCGCTGGGCGATCCTGCCCGAGATCGACCCCGACCCGACCCGACGCGCCCACGCCACCGCCGAGCGGATGCTCGAGCGGTACGGCGTGGTGACCCGCGGAGCGGCTGATGTCCGAGCGGACGGCGGGCGGCTTCGCGGCGGTCTACAAGGTGCTCTCGGCGTTCGAGGAGTCCGGTCGGTGCCGGCGCGGCTATTTCGTGGAGGGGCTGGGCGCCGCACAGTTCGGCACTGCCGGAGCGATCGACCGGCTCCGCACCTTCACCGAGGTCGGTGGCGACCAGGAGAAACCCGAGGCGATCACCCTCGCGGCGACGGACCCGGCGAACCCGTTCGGGGCCGCCCTCCCCTGGCCCGAGCGCGAGACGTCAGGAGGCCATCGTCCCGGTCGGAAGGCTGGCGCGCTGGTGGTCCTGGTTGACGGAGTGCTGACCCTCTACGTCGAGCGCGGCGGCCGCACGCTCCTGACCTGGACCGAGGACGCAGGCCGGCTCCGGCCGGCCGCGCTGTCGCTCTCAGAGGCGGGTCGGCGCGGCGTGCTCGGCCGGATGACGGTCGAGAAGGCCGACGGCGAGCAGATCCTCGGCGGAGGCTCGACACCTCTGCGAGAGGCACTCGACGCCGCGGGGTTCATCTCGACTCCACGAGGACTGAGGTTGCGTGCCTGAGGGCGACACGGTCTGGCGGGCGGCTCGGCAGCTCGACCGTGCGCTCTCCGGGAAGGTCCTCACCCGGACCGACTTCCGCGTGCCGGCGTTCGCGACCTGGGACCTCGCGGGCGCCACCGTCGAGGAGACGGCGTCACGCGGCAAGCACCTGCTCACCCGGCTCGCTGCCGACGAGCGGTGGACCCTGCACACACATCTCAAGATGGAGGGCAGCTGGCGGATCCTCGAGCCGGGTCAGGCGTGGCCGCGACCGGGACACACGGCCCGGGTGGTGCTCGAGACCGAACGACACCGTGGCCGTCGGTTTCCAGCTCGGCGTGGTGGAGATCGTGGCTCGCGACCGCGAGCCGGACATCGTCGGCCACCTCGGCCCCGACCTGCTCGGCCCCGACTGGGACGCCGCCGAGGCCGTACGCCGCCTCCGGGAGCAGCCCGACCGCACCATCAAGGAGGCACTGCTCGACCAGACCAGGCTGGCCGGGGTGGGGAACATGTACGCCAACGAGCTCTGTTTCGTCGCGGGCGTGGCGCCCGAGACCCCCGTCGGCCACGTCCCGGACCTGCCGCGCATGGTCGGCCGGGCCCACCAGATGCTCGAGCTCAACCGGCATCGGGCGGTCCAGTCGACCACCGGCGATCTAGCACGAGGTCGCACCTTCTGGGTGCACGGCCGCGGGGGCCGGGCCTGCCGGCGGTGCGGCACCACCATCGTCGAGTCGATGCTGGGCGAGCCCGGTCGCGAGCGGACGACGTACGCCTGTCCGGCCTGCCAGAGGTAGCGCTCAGAGATCCAGGTCGCTGAGGCCCGGGTGGTCGAGCGGACGAGGCCCGCTGAGGTCCCAGTGGAACTTTCGGGCGGCCTCGTCGATCGGGACATCGTTGATGCTCGCGTGACGCCGTGCCATCAGGCCGTTCGCGTCGAACTGCCAGTTCTCGTTGCCGTAGGAACGGAACCACGCGCCGTCATGGTCGTGCCACTCGTAGGCGAAGCGCACCGCGATGCGGTCCGAGTCGAACGCCCACATCTCCTTGATCAGGCGGTATTCCAGCTCCTTGGCCCACTTCCGGGTCAGGAACGCGATGATCGCTGGACGCCCTTCGAAGAACTCCGAGCGGTTCCGCCACCGGCTGTCAGGCGTGTAGGCGAGGGCGACCCGCTCGGGGTCACGGGTGTTCCATCCGTCTTCGGCGCCACGCACCTTGGCCACGGCGGCGTCTCGGGTGAACGGCGGCAGCGGAGGCCTGGACTCCATGGGTTTCACTCCTCCAGATGCTGTCACGACTCTACGGGAGCCCAGTCATCCAAGTGGGCCAGCGTCGCGGGCCGCTGTACGTCGAGCCAGGCCACGAGGTCTCGGAACGGCACGCACTCGGTGTTCGGACGTCCGCAGGTGTGGAGGACGAACGAGGTGAGCGCGTTGACGTACGCGTTGTGGTTCCAGTCGTTGAAGTGGTTGCCGAGGATCACCGGCGCTCGGTTGCCGTGCAGCGAGCGCCGGTAGAGGTCGTCGTACGTCGCGAGCACCTGCCGCTGGTCGGCCCGCGCCTGCGCCGCTGTGCCGTCCACACCGCCGCGCTGGGTGAAGAAGTAGTTGTAGTCCATCGTCGTGACCGGGTGACCGGTGCCGTGCAGCGGGAACGTCGTCATCCCGATTTGCCACAGGCCGGTGCGTGGGTCCTGTGTGGGCCAGGTCAGGGGGCTGCGCGTGAACGACGAGTCGTAGCTGAACCCGTGGCCGGCGAGCGCGGGGTACAGCGCTGACGGCTTGCCCTCGAGACACGGCGTGCGGTCGCCGGTGATGTCCTCCGGCCCGAGCCGCAACCGCACCGACGGCGGGAGCGCGTTGTCGGATCGGTAGTCGCGCACGAGGTGGAAGAACTGGTCGAGCTCGACGTCCCAATCGCGTGTCGTCCACGTGTCACCGCCGCTGGGCAGTCCGGCCGAGGCGCAGAAGTGACCGTTGAAGTGCGTGCCGATCTCCATGCCGTCGGCCAGCGCCCGGTTGAGATCGCCGATCTCGTCCGACAGGTCGGCGGTGCGTGCCCCAGCCGATCTCGGAGGTACCCGGCGCGTAGTACGGCGGGTGGTACTGGTCACGCGTGTCGGAGCTGAGGAGGTAGGTGCCCGACAAGAAGCCGGTGAACCGGAACGGCACCTGGGCGGCCACGCTCATCCAGTGCTGCCACTCCTGATGCCATCCGACTCCGTCGAAGCTCACCACGACGAACTGCGGCGGGCGCTGTCCCGGCTCGAGCCGCCGTGGCACGAAGCCGTCCGGCAACGGCGCACCGGCGCGCGGGTGAGCGAACGTCGCCGGTGGTCGGACGCGCACCGGCGCGGGACGGGGGCTCGTCGTCGTAGGGAGGGGCTCGGCCGGCGACGTGATCGTCGGAGGCTGGGCCCGCGGCATCGCCGGCGTGCCGTTGCGGATGATCCCGCCCAGGGCGACGACTCCGGCCGACAGTCCCACCAGGACCAGGCCCATCACCCACAGACGTCGCGTCACACCGGTAGGACGATCGCAGAACGGGAGTTGTTGCCTGCCTAGGCAGCCGAAGCGGAGGACGCGACGACCGGCAGGCGGGCCGTGATCGGCGTCGGCGCGGTGGCGGCTTCCTCGACCGCGACCGCCACGGAGACATCACGCAGCACCTCGGACAGCGGAGCGTCGAGGGCGGAGCACAGGGAGGCCAGCAGCTCGGAGGAGGCTTCCTTCTGGCCGCGCTCGATCTCGGAGATGTAGCCCAGGCTGACCCGGGCCTCGGCCGAGACCTGTCGCAGGGTCAGTCCCTGCTCGAGACGACGCTCACGGAGGACGTCGCCCAGCAGGCGGCGGAAGAGCGCCATCACATCCTCCTCGCGTGCTCGGTTGTCGGACCGTGTGTATCGAAACCTGTGGGACGAACGCTACCCGAGCGGGGGTTGTTCCCCACGGAGAATCCCACACAGCGCCGACAGCGCCTCCCGACACGCCCGGTCCTGTATCTGGTGCCGGTCGCCGACCAGCTCCATCGTCAGCGCCGAGACTCCGTCCGGCCCGGCGATCCCGACGAACACCGTGCCGACCGGCTTCCCCTCCTGGGGTTCCGGTCCGGCGACGCCGGTCGTGGCCAGGGCGTACGTCGCGCCGGTGGCCAAACGGCACCCGGTGGCCATCGCCTGCGCGCACTCCGCCGACACCACGCCGTACCGATCGACGAGGTCCGGGCGGCACCCCCAGCAGGGACTCCTTCAGGGCGGTGGCATAGGTGACGAACCCGCCGAGGTAGCTGACCGAGGCGCCGGGGACAGCCGTGACGACCGCCGCGAGCCGCCCGCCGGTCAGCGACTCCGCCGTGGCGAGGGTTGCGCCGGCCGACCCGAGCAGGCTCAATGCCTCGACGGCGTCGGGCTCGCGCGACGTACGACGCCTCATGTCGGGCGAGCCTAGCGAGCCCGGTTACAGTCGCCGACGTGAGTCGACCCATCGAGGACTACGCGATGATCGGCGATCGGCACACCGCCGCTCTCGTCGGCACGAATGGATCGATCGACTGGCTGTGCCTGCCGAGGTTCGACTCCCCCGCCTGCTTCGCGGCCCTCCTCGGCGACGAGGAGAACGGCCGCTGGCAGCTGTGCCCGGTCGGGGACTACCAGGTGTCGCGGGCGTACGTCGAGAACTCGGCTGCGCTGCAGACGACGTTCACCACCGACACCGGCGTCGTCACACTCCTCGACGTGATGCCCACGGGCGACGACCGGATCGACCTGTGCCGCCGGGTCACCGGGGTCAGGGGCACCGTCCGGATGCACCACGAGTGGGTCGTCCGCTTCGACTACGGGACGGCGCGGCCCTGGGTGCGCCGTCGCCTGGAGGACAGCGACGAACCGGCGATCACCGCGGTGGCGGGGCCAGACAAGCTCGTGCTGCGCGGCCCGCGACTGCCGGTCGCGTCCGGCAACCGCCATGTCGACGATTTCGACGTCCACGAGGGCGACATCATGACGTTCTCGACGACCTGGCTGCCCTCGCACCTGCGTACGCCGGGGCCGCATCGTGCGCACGTCGACGAGACGATCCACGAGGAGGTCACGTGGGTCGCTCACCTGGACCTCAGCAGTGTCCCCCATGCCGACGTCGTACGCCGGTCTCTGCTGACCCTGCACCTGATGACCCACGCGGACACCGGCGGGATCGTGGCCGCGCCCACCACCTCGCTGCCGGAGGACTTCGGAGGCGAACGGAACTGGGACTACCGCTACTGCTGGCTCCGGGACGCCGCCCTCACGATCAGCAGCCTGATCTCGGCCGGAGCGACCGACGAGGCGTGGTTCTGGCGGGACTGGCTGCTCCGGGCTGTCGCCGGCGACCCGGCCGACCTCCAGATCATGTACGCCGTCGACGGCTCCCGACGCCTGACCGAGCTCACCCTCGACAAGCTTCCGGGGTACGCCGGCTCGCGGCCGGTGCGGATCGGCAACGGGGCCGTCGAGCAGCGACAGACGGACGTGATCGGCGAGGTGATGCTCGCACTCGAGGCGGCCCGCGAGTCCGACCTCGGCCACGCCGAAGACGCGTGGGACCTCCAGCGCGTGCTGATCGATCATCTCGCCGAGACCTGGGACGAGCCCGACAACGGGCTCTGGGAGATCCGCGGGCCGTTGCAGCACTTCACCCACTCACGGGTGATGGTGTGGGCGGCGTTCGACCGCGCCGTCCGCGCCGTGGAGCGGCACGGACTGAAGGGTGAGGTCGACCGGTGGCGCGAGCTGCGCGACCGAGTACGCGAGGAGGTGCTGAGCAGGGGATACGACGCCGGGCGCAACACCTTCGTCCAGCACTACGACACCACGCATGTCGACGCGGCACTGCTGATGCTTCCGCTGGTCGGTTTCATCGACGCACGCGATCCGCGGATGCTCGGCACCATCGACGCCATCGAGCACGACCTCATGCGTGACGGACTCGTGCTGCGCTACCGCACGGAGTCCGGGGTCGACGGGCTCTCAGGTGACGAGCATCCCTTCCTGGCCTGCTCCTTCTGGCTGGTCTCGGCGTACGCCGGGCCGGACGGCTCCACGACGCCCACGCTCTGTTCGACCGGTTGGTCGAGCCTCGCCAACGACGTCGGCCTGCTCTCCGAGGAGTACGACGCCGGGCGTGGGCGAATGGTCGGCAACTTCCCGCAGGCGTTCAGCCACCTGGCACTCGTCCAGGCCGCCTTCCAGCTGCGGGAAGTCGCCGACCTCCCCGACTAGGGCTTGCCGCTGGTGACGGTCACCGTCGTCGCAGCCGTGCCGGCCTTCGTGACGTCGTCACCCAGGTAGCGCACCTCGACATGGCGGGTCCCGGCGTCCGGGAACGGCCCGATCGTCGCGCTCGTCGCGCCACCGCTGAGCGTAGCCGTGGCGACCTTCACCCCGTCCACCCAGAACTCGACGCTGCCGGTGGGCGTGACGCCCTGCCCGCCGGCGACCGTCACGCCGATCGTCGACGCGGTCTTCTTCTTCTGCACACGATCCGGCGTGGCCGTCGCTGTGACCGTCGACGCCTGTTGGCTGAACGGCACGTCGAGCCCGACGAGCTCCGGGTTGTGATCGGAGGCACGGAACTGGTTGGGCTGGTACAGCAACGTGGCGTTGTAGTTGTAGCGGCTGTACTCGAAGCCGACCGACTCCTCGGCGTTGATCTGCCAGACGTCGCGCCCGGTGATCAGGTTGGCCGCCGCCGAGTTCGCCAGCACGTGGTCGAGGGATCCGGCCTGGCCGTCGAACTCGTACGACGTGTCACGCGGGTCGTCGCTGGGCTGGTTGACGTACCCGTTCTGGTACAGCACCTGCATCGGGTCCTCCTGGGTGTAGGAGTTGAAGTCACCCACCAGGAACGTCTTCTTGGTGCCGTCGGCCTGGGCGGTCGCCTTGGCGAAGTCGACGAGGGCGTGCGCCTGGGCGATCCGGTCCGGGTTGGACAGACCCTGGCCGGTGCCGTCGTCGACACCCGATCCCTTGGACTTGAAGTGGTTGACCACGACCAGGAACCCGTCGGAGTCGAGCGCACCCTTGCGCTTGAACTCCTGGGCCAGAGGCTCGCGAGCGCTCTCGAACGGGTCTCCGGGCCCGGACTGGTCCGAGAGCACCGTCGACGACCCGACAAGCTGCACCGTGTTCGGGTTGTAGATGAACGCCGTGCGAATGACGTCCTGCTGGTCGAGCGGCGGGAGGTCGGCTGCGCCGGGTGACGGGACGTAGGCCCACCGGGTCGTTCCGGCGTCGGCGTTGAGCGCGTCCACGAGCGACTTCAGCGCGTCGTCGCGGTCGCTCTCGCCCAGCGCCGTGGAGTTCTCGATCTCCTCCAGCGACAGGATGTCGGAGTCCATCGTGTTGATCGCCTGCACCTCCTTGACCTGCTGCCGCTCGAAGTCGGCCTTCGGGTCGGTGAGGTCCGTGCCGCCGCTGGACTCCGCCGCACCACGCGGGCCGTTGGCGGAGCAGACGTCGTCTCCCACCGGGTCGTTGACCCGGTCCCGGTGGAACGTGCAGGTGTGGCCCGAGGCGATCCAGTCCTGGCCGGTGGTGTTGAAGTAGTTCAGCACGTTGAACGTGCCGAGCTTGATGTCTCCACCCACAGCCTGCGGTGCCTCGTTGGCGGTGCGGGTGTCGCTGAACGTCGCCCATTCGTGGCCGTCGCCGCGCACCTGGCTGGTCGGCTGCAGCTTCCACTCGTCGTTGCGGTAGTCGAGGATCATCGGCTGGTGCAGTGTCGCCTGGGACCCGACTCGGACCGGGTTGTCCGGCGTCAGCCAGGTCATCGGGTCGTTCTGGTTGTTGCCCAAGAAGTTCCAGCTCGACCCGTCATCGAGGACGACCCCGCGCGCGAAGTTGTCCGCCTGGACCTCGGCCACCCTGCCCGGCTCGATGTTCGGGTTGTAGAGGTCGGTGGGCTGCCACAGCTGGTGGTCGCCGGTGGCCAGCCCGATCTCGCCGAAGTTGTTGGTGTTGAAGTTGTTGCTGACCGTGAACTGGTTGGTCACACTGACCAGCTCGCTCTCGTGCGCCTCACGATCCACAGCAGTGGTCGGGAGAGCCATGGAGCGTGCCTGCACCCCGCCGAGCGGTGGGCTCCCCAGCTCCTCGACGTCAGCCGCGGCAACGCCGAGCTCGGTCAGGTTGTGGAACTCGCTCACACTCCCGGTCACCCGCACATAGTCGCCGATCTGCACCGGCACGCTGCCGCTCGACTGGAAGACGAAGATCGCGTCCGAGGCGCCGGGCGTCGCGTCGTCGCCCGTGCCGGTGCCGTCGGTCTGGAGCACGTAGCCGAAGAAGCCGCCGGTCGGGTACGCCGCGGTCACGACACCCTGGGTGATCACGGGATGGCCGGCCAGCGGCGAGGTGTCGCCGGTGCCCTGGATCTCGGCGATGGTGTGCTCGGTCGGCGTCTCGGTGACCGGGTTGCTGTTCTCCGGCGAGGGGTCCTGCTGCGTGAAGTCAGCCAGGTTGCTGTCGGTGTCCGCGCCGGTCGCCGAGCGGTCGAGGGACTTCGTGGTCGTCGCGATGACGTTGGCCGCGGCGGTCTCGAACGAGGTCGACCCGGAGGCGCCGACCATGTCGATCACGTGAGCGACACCCGCCATGTTTCCCGAGGTGGTGGCGGGGATCGGTGTGCTGTTGTCCAGGAGGAACACCTGTCCGCCCGCGGCCGCCATCTGGAAGGTGAAGGGTCCGGCGTCGGGCGTGGGCAGTCCCGTGCCGTTGGTCCCCGCAGCACCCATCTGGATCAGGTAGTGGCCGTGCGCCGGGACACTCCCGGTGAGCGCGGCCGGCGCCACCGTGAACGTTCCGGTCGCGGACCGGTAGTGGACGTAGTCACCCGCGACGCTGATGGCGGCGTTCGTGGGGTTGTACAGCTCGACGAAGTCCGCGTTGAGGACCGCTCCCGAGTTGCCACCCGCGCCGTACACCTCGCTGATGACGAGGCCGGTGCCGCCGGTGTTCGCGGACGCGGGGGCGAGGAGTGCGCCGCTGACGACGGTCGCGACCGACGCCAGGACAGCCAACACTGACCGAGTTGAGGGCATGAGGAGATCTACCTTCCGAGCCGAGACCGAGAGCCGAGAGCGACTGGTTCGCCGGGGCCTGTGTCGCGCGTCACCCTAGTACGCACCACCGGTGCGGGCACCAGCGGGAGATGGCCGCCTCGTGAACGTCACATGGCGCGGATCGTGGCGCGTTGTCGCCAGACGTCCCGGAAGAACTCGTACCCCGACCACATCGTCATCGCGACGGCCACGCCCAGCGTCACCTGGGAGACGTAGAACAGCGCCACGCCCACATCGTGCAGGGGGTCGTGCAGCTGCCGGAGCGGAAGGCTCAGGGCCGTGAGGGCGACGACCTGGAGCACGGTCTTGACCTTGCCGCTCTGAGCAGCGGCGACGACGACCCGCTTCAGGATCGAGAGTCGCAACAGCGTCACCGACCACTCGCGCAGCAGGACGACGACGGTGACCCACCACCAGACGTCGCCCACGATCGAGAGCCCCACGAAGGCCATCCCGGTCATGGCCTTGTCCGCGATGGGGTCCGCGATCTTCCCGAAGTTCGTGACCAGCCCGCGAGAGCGCGCGATGTCGCCGTCGACCTTGTCGGTCACCATCGCGACGACGAATACCACCGTGGCCACGCAGCGCCAGGTGATCGAGTTCCCTCCGTCGTGCAGGAGGGCGTAGCCGTACACCGGCACCAACACGATGCGCAGCCCGGTCAGCACGTTGGGGAGGTTCCAGTTCCCCGCCGTCGCTGCCTGCTCCGTCATCGCCGTGGCTCCGCGACCAGGTCGGCGCCCTCGGTCGAGACCACCGTGGCGGCGACGAGGTCGCCCACGGCGTGCGTTCCGGTGGTCAGGCGGGTCGTGCCGTCGACCTCCGGCCCTTGGTGGTCGGACCGCCCCTCAACTGCCTCCTCGTCCACGGATTCGACGAGGACCACGACGTCCTCCCCGATCCGCTCCCCGGCGCGCGCGCTGGTGAGCTGCTCGACCAGGTCGGTCACGTGCTCCATCCTGGCCCGGATCTCGTCATCGTCGAGCTTGTCGTCGAAGCCCTCAGCCTCGGTGCCGTCCTCGTCGGAGTACCCGAACACGCCGGTGACATCGAGCCTGGCCGCGACCAGGAAGTCGCACAGCGTCTGCATGTCGTCCTCGGTCTCACCGGGGAAGCCGACGATCACGTTGGAGCGCACGCCCGCCTCGGGTGCGAGGGCTCGCACCTGGTCGAGCAGGCCGAGGAAGCTCTCCGGGTCGCCGAAGCGTCGCATGCGACGGAGCACCGACGCGCTCGCGTGCTGGAACGACAGGTCGTAGTAGGGACTGACCCCCGGAGTCGTCGCGATCGTCTCCACCAGACCGGGTCTGGTCTCGGCCGGCTGGAGGTAGGACACCCGCACCCGTTCGATCCCGTCGACGGCGGCGAGCTCGGGCAGCAGTGTCTCGAGGAGCCGGAGGTCGCCGAGGTCCTTGCCGTAGGACGTGCTGTTCTCGCTGACCAGGAACACTTCGCGCACTCCCTCGCCGGCCAGCCACCGGGCCTCGGCGAGGACGTCGTGCGGACGCCGACTCACGAACGAGCCGCGGAAGCTGGGGATCGCGCAGAACGAGCACCGGCGATCACATCCGCTCGCCAGCTTGAGCGGCGCCATCGGTCCACCGGCCAGGCGGCGGCGTACCGCGCGCGGACCGCTGGCGGGCGCGTGGGCGCCGATGTCGTCGGCCGAGGCGTGCCCAGGCACGGACACGAGTGACGCGTCGCGATCGGCCGGGGAGATCGGGAGCAGCCTCCGGCGGTCCTGGGGCGTGTGCGGGTGGAGCACCTCTCCGGCCAGGATCGACCGGAGCCGGGCGGCGATGTCCGGGTAGTCATCGAAGCCGAGCACGGCGTCCGCCTCGGGCAGCGACGTCGCGAGGTCCTTGCCGTAGCGCTCGGCCAGGCAACCGACGGCGACGACCGCGCGCGTGCGTCCCGACTCCTTGAGGTCGGCGGCCGCCAAGAGCGTGTCGACGGAGTCCTTCTTGGCGGCGTCGACGAACCCGCAGGTGTTCACCACCACCGTCTCGGCGTCCTCCGGGTCGTCGACGAGCCGGAAGCCGTCTGCGGCGAGCCGCCCCGCGAGCTCCTCGGAGTCGACATCGTTACGCGCGCAGCCCAGAGTGACCAGGGCGACGGAGACGTCGCGGTGTTTGGTTGTCATCAGGGCCGAGTATGCCGTCCTCGGCCTCGAGCACCCGCGGCAGCGGGGTGGGCGCCCTCAGCGCCCCCGAGCGGCGTACGACTGGGTAGCGGGACGACCGACGGGCCCGATGCGCCCGCGGTCCTGCCCGGCCACCGTCACCCGCACCGACCCGTCGGTCGACTGCACCTGCACCGGCGTAGCCGCCCGCAGGGTGTGCTGCTGCCCGTAGGCGAGGTCGCCGGAGAAGACGAGGTTCCCGTGACCGTCACGGACGACTACCCGAGCGCCGCCACCAGCGGCCGTCAGGATCACCGGAACTGGATCTCCGACGGGAACCGGGGTCTGGTGGTTGGGTCCACCCGAGCCGCTCAGAACCGCTCGATCTGGGGCCTGGTCGGGTCCACCGGTGACCAGCCGGGCGACCGACCAGCAGAGAATGAGCGCCATCACGGCCGCCACCAGCACCGACCAGTTCGGGCCGCCGCGAGTGGCCCGGATCGAGCCGGCGCCGGCGAGCTCCGCCTCGAACACCCGTCGCGGGTCGATCGGGGCGTCGGCGTAGTGCTCGTCGTAGGTCGCCAGGACCGGCGCGGCCTCGACTCCGAGGACGCGCGCCAGCGTGCGTAGGTGGCCGCGGGCGTAGAAGTCGCCGCCGCACGCACCGAAGTCGTCGAGCTCGATCGCCTCGATCACGTGCGGGCGGATGCGCGTCCGATCAGCCAGCTCGTCGACGGACAGGCTGAGCCGCTGACGTGCGGCCGCGAACTGCGGACCGATCACCGGGTCAGCGGCCGGCCGCGCGGCGTACTCGTCGATGAGAAGGGCGTTCTCGCCGTCCAGGGGAGCATGGAGCTCGCCCCAGACCTGGGTGTCCTCTTCGAGCCCTTCGTCCTGGTCGAGCTCAGCGTCCTGGTCGAGCTCAGCCTGGGCGTCCCGGCGTACTTCGGCTCGCGCGGCGGCGACGGTTTCGCGAGCGAGTGCGGGGGTCTCGCTGGCCTCGACCTCCGGCTCTGGCGCGTCGTCGGGCTCGTCGGACTCCTCGCGGACCGGCCGTTCGAGGCGCGCGGCGACGACCCCGATCAGGTGCGCGATCGCGGGACGCGGGTCGGGCAGCCGCTGGAGGCGGGACGGCTCGTGCTCGACCCGCTTCGGCTCCTCGCGGACGACCCACTCAGCCTCTGGCTGGGGCTCCTCGGCCTGCTCCTGCTCGACGACGGGAGTGCGGCCGTCGGCCAGGCCGCGGAGGGCCGCGGTGAGGCCATCGGGTGCGCCCACGACCCGGGTCCCCAGGCCCAGGGGGACGGCGAGGGGCGCGCGGTGCAACCTGCGGTTGAGCCGAGCGATGCGCCGGGCGGCGGGGTCGAGATCCTCGAGCACGCGCTGCACGTAGTGCGTGCGCACTACCAGCAAGCCATCGCGCCACCACCCTCGTCGGGCCTGGTGCTCGACCTCGTGCAGCCCACCCCACGGAAGTCCGACCCAGGTACGGCCGAGCCGGAGGCGGACGCCGAGGTCGTCGGCGACCAGTAGGGGCGTTCGCGCGTCGAGCAGTGCCGCGAGATTGGCGATGCCGACCAGGCCGAGGACGCTCGCCACGACCCAGTCCACGACGCCGCCGCCGCCCGCGGCACGGGCCAGGTAAGCGACGGCGACCAGCGAGGCACCGGCCCCGAGTGCTGCGGCCACACCCGGGCGTCGGCGTACCTCGACGAGGTGCTCAGGCGCGGTGGCGGGCTCGCCGATGGTCTCGAGTGCTGGTCGATCGATCGTGTCTGTCGTGTCCGTCGTGTCTGTCGAGTCACTCGTGTCGGTGGCGTCGGTGGTGTCGGTATCGATGCTCATGTCAGTCCCCCATCTCCCCCTGCATGGTGGCGATCACGCCGTCGATCTCGTCGGGTTTGACCAGCACGTCGCGGGCCTTGGAGCCCTCCGACGGGCCTACGACGCCGCGGCTCTCGAGGATGTCCATCAGCCGGCCGGCCTTGGCGAAGCCGACCCGCAGCTTGCGCTGCAGCATCGACGTGGAGCCGAACTGGGTGGACACGACCAGCTCGACGGCCTGGATGACGAGGTCGAGGTCGTCGCCGATGTCGTCGTCCAGCTCTCGCCTGCTCTGCTGGGGTGCGGTCACGTCGTCGCGGTACGTCGGCGTCAGCTGCTTCTTGCAGTGGGCGACGACCTGGTGGATCTCGGCCTCGGTGACCCAGGAGCCCTGCACCCGCACCGCCTTCGAGGCGCCCATCGGCAGGAACAGGCCGTCGCCCTGCCCGACCAGCTTCTCCGCTCCGGGCTGGTCGAGGATGACCCGGCTGTCGGCCAGGCTCGAGGTCGCGAAGGACAGCCGGGCCGGCACGTTCGCCTTGATCAGGCCGGTCACGACGTCGACGCTCGGACGCTGGGTTGCCAGCACCAGGTGGATGCCGGCGGCCCGCGCGAGCTGGGTGATGCGCACGATGGCGTCCTCGACGTCGCGCGGCGCGATCATCATCAGGTCGGCGAGCTCGTCGACGACGACGACCAGATAGGGGTACGGCGCGACCTCCCGGTCGCTACCCGGCGGCACCGTCACCTTCTTCGCCCGGACTGCCTTGTTGAAGTCGTCGATGTGGCGGAATCCGAAGTTGGCGAGGTCGTCGTAGCGCAGGTCCATCTCGCGGACGACCCACGCCAGCGCCTCGGCGGCCTTCTTGGGGCTGGTGATGATCGGTGTGATCAGGTGTGGGATGCCCTCGTAGGCATTCAGCTCGACCCGCTTGGGGTCGATCATGATCATCCGCACCTCGTCGGGCGTCGACCGCATCAGCAGGGAGGTCACCATCGAGTTGATGAAGCTGGACTTGCCGGAGCCCGTGGCGCCCGCAACCAGCAGGTGGGGCATCTTCGCCAGGTTGGCGACCACGAACCCGCCCTCGACGTCCTTGCCGAGCCCGACCACGAGCGGGTGGTGGTCGGACCGCGCGGTGTTGGACCGGAGCACGTCGCCGAGGGAGACGATCTCTTTGTCGGTGTTGGGGATCTCGATCCCGATCGCGGACTTGCCGGGGATCGGGCTGAGGATCCGCACATCGGCCGAGGCGACGGCGTAGGCGATGTTCTTCGACAGCGCCGTGACCTTCTCGACCTTCACCGCCGGCCCGAGCTCGACCTCGTAGCGGGTGACCGTCGGGCCGCGGGTGTACCCAGTGACCTGGGCGTCGATGTCGAACTCCTCGAGCACCTGGGTCAGCCGGCCCACGACCTCGTCGCTGGCCCGCGAGCGGGCCTTGTGCGGCGAGCCTGCACGGAGGACCTCGTTGCCCGGGAGGCTGTAGACGACGTCGCCAGAGAGCTCCAGCTGCTCCATCCGCTGCGGGATCGGCGTGTGCGGGGGGGCGACCAGGTCGGTTGCCGTGTCCGTGAGGTCGGAATCCGCGCCCGGCACCGCGATCGCCTGCGTGGCGTCCGTGTCCGTGTCACCGTCGACCAGGCCCTTGCGACGCCGCTTCCTGAGCTCGCGGTCGCTCAAGACCGGGCTGTCGTACGCCGGGTCACCCATCTCCGGGTCGGCCTCGTCGTCGGAGAGCGGACCTCGCCGACGGCTGCGGACGCCGTTCTCCGGCAGGTCCGACTCGGGCGCCGGGCTCCGGCCGAGCACCCGATCGCGGAAGCCGGCCAGCTTGACCGGCACCTGGTACACCGGCGTCGCGGTGATCACGAGGAGTCCGAAGACGGCCAGGAGCAGCAGCAACGGCACGACGACGTACGCCGTGCGCAGCAGGTCGAGCAGCAGGCTGGAGACGACGTAGCCCACGGCGCCGCCGGCGCCGCGGAGGTCGGACGAGTCGCCGTTGACCGGCACAGGGTTCCCCGCCGCGATGTGAACGGTTCCGAGGACACCGAAGCCGAGCGCGATCCAGCCGACGACCTGACGGCCGGCGGGGCCGTTGCTCTCGGGGTCGCGCATGGTGCGCCAGCCGATCCAGACCAGGATCAGCGGGACCAGCCAGCCGACCTTGCCCACCGAGCCGGCGACGACGGTACGGATGCCCTCCATGAGACCGCCGGGGAGCTCCCACCACACCGCTCCGGCGACCACGACCGCGAGGCCGAACAGGAACAACCCGACGCCGTCACGCCGGTGCTCCGGCTCGAGGTCGCGGGCGGTGCGTCCGATCTTGCGCGCGACGGCGCCGACGGCGTGGGCGATGCCCAGCCACACGGCCGCGATCCCGCGTCCGAGCGCGGCGAACAGGCGCAGGACCGGGCCGCGCCCCGAGCGGACGGCTCGGGGCGCCGGACGTCGGCTACGTGCGGACGTGCGTGATCGCTTCTTCGACGTACTCCGGGCTCGCGTAGAAGGCTTGCTCCTGCTTCGCGAACCCGGCGGGGAAGACGTACGGGTCGCCATGGTGACGAATCTAAGTCACCGTCACTCCAGTCACACGGACCACACGCCGCACTCGAGCGCGCGGGTTCTACCGGCGGTCGAGCAGTCCGCGGAGGTACTGCGCCTGCCCGAGGTGGGCGTTCACCTCGTTCACCACGCTGACCAGGCGGACACCGAGCGTCACCGGTGGGTCCCATGCCTCGTCGACCACGCGGTCGAGATCGTCGGGCTCCAGGGTCGCGACGTACGCCGCGCTCCGGGCTGCGACGGCCTCGTAATAGCCGGCCAGCAGGTCGCCGCTGACCCTGACCTTCCCGACGTCCGCGGTGCTCATCGAGTAGCCGTGCTCGTGGACGTCGAACGGCAGGCCGAATCGCGCGGCCCAGCCCTCGGACGTCCACACCTGCTCGGTGCCTGCCACACCGGCGACGTGGTCGTCCTCGATCCGGGTGAGGTGCCAGACCAGCCAGGCGATCGAGTTGGCCTCGGGGTCGGGACGCCAGGCCAAGTCGTCGTCACTGAGCCCGGCGACCAGGTCTGGCATCTGCTCGCGGACGCGACCCAGGGCGTCGGCGAGGAGCTCACTCACGTTCATGGCAAACACCCTGGCACCCGCCGCCGACAGCCATCGCGCCGGCTCTCCCAGGCTCTGTCATGCTCGGGCCCCGTGGGCGGCTTCGCGGTGATCTGGCTCCTCCCGGCGGCGCTCGCGCTCGTCGACTGGTACGCCGTCGCGCGGGCGGACCGGCGGACCGAGACCTGGGCGAAGCCCGCCACCCTTGTCGCCCTGATCGTCACGGCGCTCGTCCTCGGGGCCGCCGACGGCCCCGCTGGGGTGTGGCTGCTGGTCGCCCTCGTCCTGGGGCTCGCCGGTGACGTGTTCCTGCTCGGCGACTCCGACACCCGCTTCCGGCTCGGGCTGGCGGCGTTCCTGGTCGGACACCTGGCGTTCGTCGTGTCGTTCCTCCGGCTCGGGCTGGACCCACCCGGATGGCAGTGGGCGGCCTGGCTCGTCCTCTTCGTCTGCCTGATCGCCACACGCCGAGTCGTGCCCGCGACGTTCCTGCGGGGCGGGCGTGCGCTGGCGCTACCGGTCGCGCTCTACACCGTGGTGATCGGGGCGATGGTGATCGTCGCCTTCGCCACCGGCGAGCCTGCTATCGCGGTCGGTGCCACGGTCTTCGCCGCCAGCGACACGATCCTGGCCGTCGACCGGTTCGTGGCGCCGCGCCCGTGGGCTCCGGTCGCCGTGATGGTGACCTACCACGTCGGACAGGCGCTGATCGTGGCCGGCGTGCTGGCCGCGACCTGAGCCGACACGGGCTCTCGGGCGTACGTTGGTCGAACTCAGCCCGCGATGCCGGTTCACAAGGAGCGAGCGCATGGACCAGGACCTCGTCGACCAGGTCGTCCACACGGCCGGATCCATCGTGGCAAGCGGGGCGATCTCGGCCAACGGCCACGGCAACGTGAGCCTCCGGGTGCCTGGCGCCGAGGAGATGTACTTCACGTCGGCTCCTTCGCTCAAGGGACTCACCTCGGACGGCGTCGTCCGCGTGAGCCTCGACGGCTCGCTGATCGAGGGATCGCTTCCGCCGATCCAAGGCGCAGTCGTGGCCATGCACACCGCGATGTATGCCGACTCCGCCGATGTCGGGTGCGTGATCCACACCCACTCGACCTACGCCACGGCCTACGCCGTCGCGCGGAAGCCGATCGACGTCTGGATCGAGGCGCTGGCCATGTTCGGGCTCGCGGACGGCGTTCCAGTGGCGGGCTACGGACCGCGCGGATCCGATCAGGCGATCTCCGAGATCCGTGCCGCGTCTCGGCCCGGCACGCCGGCCGTGCTGCTCGCCAACCATGGAGTTCTGGTCTTCCATCGCACGCCGGAGCTCGCCGTCCTGGTCGGCGGGGTGGTCGAGGAGGCGGCCCAGGCCTCTATCAACGCGCGGGGGCTCGGCGGTCCGGTGGCGATCGAGGGGGAGATGCGTGCCGCAGCCCTCCAACGCGCCATGACGTTCGAGGCATCGGGCACGCAGACCGTCTGAGCATGGTCCGCGCCTCCCGGGGTACGGGCACGGTGGGCAACCTCGTCCTCAGAAGGAGATGAGCGCTTTGGTCGCCACACAGCACGAGTCCGATCACCTGACGATGCATGACCGACTGCACATGCCACGCTCCCGCGGAGCCGCGAGCGGCCTGTTGATCACGCTCCTGGGCATCTGGGGCGGACTGATCCCGTTCGTCGGTCCGTCGTTCGACTTCAGCTTCACCCCGGACGCCACCTGGCAGTGGACGACGGGGCGCCTCCTGCTCGAGGTGCTCCCGGCAGCCGCCACGGTGCTCGGCGGCCTGGCCATGATGGGCAGCGCCAGCCGGATCAGCGGGTCGGCCGGCGCCTGGCTGGCCGCGGCCGGTGGTGCGTGGTTCGTCATGGGCCAGTGGTTCAGCATGCTGTGGAACAACGGCGTGATGCAGGCCGGAGAGCCGACCGCGACCAGCGATGCCGCGCAGGTGGCCGAGTGGGTCGGCTTCTTCCTGGGGCTGGGCGTCGTGATCGTCTTCCTGGCGGCGATGGCCCTGGGCCGGATGAGCCTGGTGTCGGTCCGCGATGCCCGGATCGCCCGCGAACGCGCGGCGGAGAACGAGACTGGTCCGGCGGCGACGACCGCCTCCGACAAGGCACCGACGACCGGTACGACGACCGGTACGACCGGGCGCCGGGTCCGGGACGACGCTGCCGCTCGCTAGCCCTACGCCTCGATAACCACCGGGATGATCATCGGGCGACGGTGCAGCTCGCGGTTCACCCAGCGGCCGACCACGCGGCGTACGACCTGCTGCAGCTGGTAGACGTCGTCCGTCCCGTCGCGGATCGCCTGGTCGAGGGCGTCGATGATCGGCTGCTTGATGTCGTCGAACGCGCTGTCGTCCTCGGCGAACCCGCGAGCGTGCAGCTCCGGTCCGCTGGACACCTTGCCGCTGACGGAGTCGATCACCACGATCACCGAGACGAACCCTTCCTCGCCCAGGATCCGTCGGTCCTTGAGGTCGGACTCGGTGATGTCGCCGATGTTGGAGCCGTCGACGAACACGTATCCGCAGTCGACCTTCCCGGCGATGGTGGCGCGTCCGTCGATGAGGTCGACGACGACGCCGTCCTCGGCGATCACGACGTTCTCGACGCCGGTCGCCTTCGCGAGGTCGGCGTTGGCCTTCATGTGCCGGAACTCGCCGTGCACGGGGAGGACGTTGCGCGGCTTGACGACGTTGTAGGCGTAGAGCAGCTCGCCGGCGCTGGCATGGCCGGACACGTGCACGAGGGCGTTGCCCTTGTGCACCACGCTCGCGCCGAGACGGGTCAGGCCGTTGATGACCTTGAAGACAGCGTTCTCGTTCCCGGGGATCAGCGAGCTGGCGAGGATGACGGTGTCGCCGTTCTCGATGTGTACGAAGTTGTGGTTGCGTTGGGCGATCCGAGACAGGGCCGACATCGGCTCGCCTTGGCTCCCGGTCGAGATCAGCACCTGCCGCTCTGGCGGGAGGTCGGCGAGGTCCTTGGCGTCGACCATCACGTCGGGCGGCACGTGGAGGTAGCCGAGGTCCTGGGCAATCCCCATGTTGCGCACCATCGACCGTCCGACGTACCCGACCTTGCGCCCGTGCCGGACGGCGGTGTCGAGCACCTGCTGGACGCGGTGCACGTGGGAGGCGAAACAGGCGACGATGATCCGCTGGTCGGTGTCGTAGAAGACCCGGTCGAGCACCGGTGCGATGTTCTGCTCCGAGGTCGTGAAGCCGGGCACCTCGGCATTGGTCGAGTCGGTGAGGAAGAGGTCGACGCCCTCCTCCCCCAGCCGCGCGAACGCCCGGAGGTCGGTGATCCGGCCGTCGAGCGGGAGCTGGTCCATCTTGAAGTCGCCGGTGTGCAGCACGAGACCGGCACCGGTGCGGATCGCGACCGCGAGGGCGTCGGGGATCGAGTGGTTGACCGCGACGAACTCCAGCCCGAAGGGCCCGAAGTCGAGTCGGTCGCCGGCCACGACCTTGTGGTGCACGGTCTCCTTGAGCCGGTGCTCGCGGAGCTTCGAGCCCAGCAGGGCCAGGGTCAGCTCGGAGCCGACCAGGGGGATGTCGTCGCGCTCGCGGAGGAGGTACGGCGTGGCGCCGATGTGGTCCTCGTGGCCGTGCGTGAGCACGAGCGCCTCCACTGAGTCGAGGCGGTCCCGGATGGCGTCGAAGTCGGGGAGGATCAGGTCGACGCCGGGATGGGACTCCTCGGGGAACAGGACGCCGCAGTCGACGATGAGCAGCCGTCCGTCGTACTCGAAGACGGTCATGTTGCGACCGATCTCACCGAGCCCGCCGAGCGGGTAGATCCGTAAGCCCCCCTTCGGCAGTTCGGCCGGTGCGGAGAGCTCGGGATGAGGGTGGCTCAAAAGGGTTTCTCTTCTCTCGGGAGTCAGAGGAGCTGGGAGGCCTCGAGGCCGGCGCGGAGCGCCGCCAGCTCGTCATCGGTGAGCGGCACCAAGGGGCCGCGGACGTTGCGGTTGTCGAGGACGCCGAGCAGTTGCAGGCAGGCCTTGGCGGTGGTTGCACCGTAGTTGGGTACGCCCATGATCGCCTCGGTCGCCGGCAGCAGTCGCTGGTAGGTCTTGAGGGCGGCCACGGTGTTGCCGTCGAGGAAGTCCTCGATCATCGAGCGGATCGGCCGGCCCGCCGCGTGCCCGACGACGCTGATCACTCCGCTCGCGCCGTGCGCCAGCCAGGCGAGGTTGGCGGCGTCGTCGCCGCTGTACACGGCGTACCCCAGCTGCTGGAGGTGCGCGCCGCGGGCGAAGTCGCCGACGGCGTCCTTGACCGCTACGACGGTGTCGCCCTTGATCTGCTCGTACGTCGCGAGGCTGATCTGGGTGCCGGTGCGTCCGGGCACGTCGTACAGCACCACCGGGGTGCTCGTCGCGGCCACCACCTGCTGGAAGTGGTGGAGCACACCGGCCTGGCCGGGCTTGTTGTAGTACGGGGTGACGAGCAGCAGCGCGTCGGCCCCGAGCTTCTCGGCCTGCTGCGCCAGCTCGATGCTGTGGGCGGTGCTGTTGCTGCCGACGCCGGCGATCACGGTGGCCTGGTCGCCGACGGCGTCCTTGACGACGCGCAGGATGTCGCCGGTCTCGGCCACCGTGCAGGTGGGGCTCTCCCCCGTCGTGCCGCTCACCACCACACCGTCGTGCCCGTGGTCGACCAAGTGCTGCGCGATGGCCGCCGTCCCGTCGAGATCGACCGCACCGTCGTCGGTGAATGCCGTGGCCATCGCCGTGAGCATTCGCCCGAAGGGCGCCGGGGACGTCATGGGGGTCAGGCTACCGGTGGACCGCCCCCCGGCCGCGGAAGGTACGGCGTGGACGCGCGCTACCGAGCTGTGCCCTCCGGCTCGGATCGTCGGTGCAGGGCGGTGAGAACGGCGAGGACGCGCCGGTGGTCGTCCGGCGCCTCCTCGAGGCCGAGCTTGCTGAAGATGTTGGCGATGTGGCTCTCGACGGTCTTGACGGCGACCACGAGACGGTCGGCGATCGCGGCGTTGGACCGACCCTCTGCCATCAGCGCGAGCACCGCTCGCTCGCGCTCGGACAGCGCATGCAGGGGTTCGCGCCGGTCGTGGACGTGCATCATGCTGCGCACGATCTCGGGGTCGAGGACGGTGCCGCCGGCGACGATCGTGTCCAAGGCCCGGCGGAGCGTGGCGACGTCGACGACCCGGTCCTTGAGCAGGTACCCGAAGTGGGACGCATCCCGTTCGAGCAGCTCGGCGGCGTGCTGCGTCTCGATCGCCTGCGAGAGCAACAGGATGCCGAGGGTGGGATGCGCCTCCCTCAGGCGGACGGCGGCCTCCGCGCCCTCGTGGGTGTAGGTGGGTGGCATGCGGATGTCGACGATGGCCACCTCGACCTCGGCGGTCGCCAGGACCTCCTCCAGCGCCGTCGCGTCCGCGACCGTGGCCGTGACCTCGACGCCGGTCTCGGACAACAGTCGCGCCAGACCCTCGCGGAGGAGGGCCGAGTCGTCGGCGATCACGACGCGCACGGCAGCACCGCCTCCACCTTGGTGCCGTGGGGCTGCCACTCGGTCAACGACAGGGTCCCGCCGAGCGCGGCGACCCGGTCGGCCAGGCCTTGGACGCCGTGGCCGGCGGCGTCGGCCCCGCCGACCCCCTCGTCGATGACGACGACCTGCACCCGTCCGTCGCCGGCGATCACGGACACCCGCGCCTCATCCGTGGCGGCGTGCTTGACGACGTTGGTGACGGCCTCGGAGATCACGAACCACGCGGCGCTCTCGACGTCGGGCGAGAAGCGCCGGTCCACGACGTCGTACCGGACCCGGACCGGGACGCGGCCGACCATGTCGACCACCGCCCCGAGCAGCCCGCCCCCGGAGAGAGCGGCCGGTTGGAGGCCGCCGGCGAGGTCACGCAGGTCCTGCACGGTGTGGCCGAGCTCGGCGATGGCGCGGTCGACCTCGTCCATCAGCGGCTGTGGGCTTCCGTTGACCCGGGCCGACTGCAGCTGCAGCGCGAGGGCGAGGAGGCGCTGCTGCGCTCCGTCGTGCAGATCTCGTTCGAGCCGGCGGCGCTCGTCCAGGTGCGCGTTCGCCAGCCGGGCACGCGACCGGTTGACCTGCTCGAGCTGGCGAGCCAGCTCCGCCCGCAGGGCGACGTTGTCGATCTCGGGCCCGGCCGTCTGGGCCACCGCCGCGACGACCTCCCGACCGACCCGCGCCGGGTCGAACTCGAGCTTGGCGGTGACCTCTGTACGGCGGCGTACGTCGACACAGCCGGCCGCCGGCGTGGCGACCAGCCCGTCCGTGGTGATCCAGGTGCCGTCGGCGGCCGGGTAGAGCAGACGCGCGGTGGGGTCGCGCAGCGCGTCGCGCAGAAGCGCATCGAGGTCCGACGGTCCGTGGGCCAAGCCGGAGCGAACGGTCTCCACCGCGTCGAACCGACCCCGGTTCACCTGTTTCTCGGCAACCCGGCGGGCCCACACGTAGACCGAGCGCGCCACACCGACGGCCACGAGTGTGGCGAGCGCCGTCGGCAGCTGTGCGCTCGCGTCGGCGGGCGTGGTTCGCTTGACCATGGCGAGCACCAACAGGAACACGGCCACCACCGCGGCCGCGGCCGCGGCGTAGCCGGCCGAGTCGGTGACGACTCGCTCGACGTCGTAGAGCCGGTAGCGGAGGACCGACAGGGCTGCCCCGACCGCCAGGCAGACGATGGCGAGGCTCATCAGCACGCCGGCGACCTCGGCGTGACCGGCCATCGAGACCGCGAACGACGCGACCACGCACGGCGCGACTGCGAGCGCACCCGCCACCAGCCACAACAGCTGCCGTCGCGCGTCTCCCTCTGCGCGGCGCCAGGCCAGTACCAACCGCACGACAGACCCCAGGACGCACAGGCCGACACCGAACACCGCGATGGCAGCAATCCATGACGCAACGTCCCCCCAGGCCCCGGGAAGCGCCAACGGGCTCACCACGTCCTCGTACGGCGGATCCAGGTGTGCAGGTCGCAGCAGTGCTCCTACCTGGTAGACGAGACCGGCCGTGACCGTGATGACCGGGAGCCGGGCCAGTGCCGCGCCGGTCGGGGCCGTCGGCGGGGTGAGGCAGAGGACCAGCGCGATGAACACGAACCACCACACCCAGGAGCTGTCGCTCAGGGTGGCGGCCAGTCCCGGCAGCGGGACATCGGTACGCCGGAACACCGCGAGGTCGGCGTACGCGTCGAAAAGGCCGCTGGCCGCCATCGTGCTGCTCAACCCGATGAACGCCCATCCGGCCGGTGGTGTGGGCGCGCGAGCGGTCAGCACGACCCCGACGCCCCACGTGGCCAGCATGGCCGTCAGGTAGGGCAGGTCCGAGCCGGTGACGAGTGCATCAGACGAGCCGGGCCGCGCGGAGTCCACGACGGCGATCAGCACCAGGCAGACAGGGACGAGGGGCCAGGTGACAGCCCTGGCCAGACCGCGGCCGGTCGCACCCATGCCGCCATCGTGGCAGGAATCCGCATCCAGGGACTCAGGGTCAGCCCGGATTCATGGACGGGTGACTGCTCGGTCGTCAGGGACCCCTCGGCTGGCCGAGCCTGGACGGACTCCACCGTCCCACCGCTAGGAGATCCGCCATGGTGTCCATGTCCACCACCACGCCTCTTGCCACCGACGTCGACCGCTCGGCCGTGACGCCCCGGAGGATCGCCGCAGCCGCCGCTGTGGTCCTCGGCGTCTCGTTGTTCCTCACCGTGGCCTTCATCGACGTGCCGCACGCGGCTGGCGACGGCGAGCTCCTGCGCTGGTGGCAGCAGCAGTCGAACCGCACTGCGGGCATTCTCTCGGGCCTCGCGGCCATCTGCGTGGCGCTGTCCTTGCCGGTCGTCGCCGGATACGTCTTCCGGCTGGATCGCGCAGCCCGTACGCCGTACTGGCGTGACTTCGCCCGCTCGATGGTGACCGCCGTGACCGCTCTCTGGCTCGTCACCGGGGCCGTCCGGGCCGCGATCGGTCGCTTCGTCGACTTCTCGGACGAGCAGCTCCCCGGACCGGACACGCTGCGTCTGGCCACCGCTCTGAACTACTCGCTGCTCGGCCTCTCGGGCATGGCGGTACTCTCGCTGGCCATCCTGTCGATCTCGGTGATGGTGCTGCGTGCGCAGGTCCTGGCCCGCTGGGTCGGGTACGTCGGCTTCGCGTGCGGGCTGCTCATCCTCGCGTCGGTGATCGCGCAGTACGGCGCCTTCACCACGGTGCTGGGTGTCCTCTGGGCCTTCTGCCTGGCAGTCGCCGTCTGGCGCGGCCACGACGAGGCCGCCTGAGACCTGCGCCACTGCCCGGCCCGGCCCGCCGGGCCGGTCAGCGTCGGTCCGGGCGTGCGAGGGTGTGGCATGCCCGATGACGAGCTGAGGGAGATGGCACGGCGGGTGCTGGACAGTAACCGCTACATGGTGCTGGGCACCGTCGAACCCGATGGTGGGCCGCGGCTGTCACCGGTGTTCTTCACCCCGGCGCGCTACCGCGACCTCTACTGGGTGTCCTCCCCCGACGCCCAGCACTCGCGCAACGTGCGAGTGCGCCCAGACGTGCAGATCGTCGTCTTCGACTCGTCGACGGTGCCCGGCGACTCCGAGGCCGTGTACATCGGCGCCGCCGCCCGCGAGGTGCGCGAGCACGAGCTGCCCGAGCTCCTCGCGGAGGCGTTCGACCCGGACACGCGCGGCGCACGCGCGTTCACGCCCGAGGAGCTCAGCGGTGACAGCGACCTGAGGCTGTACGTGGCCACGGCCTCGACGTACGACGTGCACGTGCGGGGCAGCCACCCGACACACGGCACCGGCATCGACCGGCGGGTGTCGACCGACCCGACCTAGCCGACCCGGGCGTCACGAGAGCCGGGCGAAGAGCTCGTCACGACCACGCACGTGACACTTGCGGTAGACCGACCGCAGATGGCCGTTCACGGTCAGGACCGAGAGGTCCAGTCGACGCGCGATCTGCTTGGCCGGCTCCCCTCGGAGGAGCAGGCCAAGCACGTCTCGCTCGCGCGCGGTCAGCCCGCACGCCTCGCTCACGGTCTCCGCCACGTGCCCGATCGAGGCCGCCTGGAACGTGACGGCCACGTCGGCCTCCCCCACCGCCATCGGGACGGCTTCGACGCGGAGCCAGTGCCCTCGCACGGTCCGTAGGCAGGTGGCGGCCCCGGTGCGGTCGCCCCGACGGACGGCGTACGCCGCGTCGTGCGCGACCCGGGTCATGTTCTCGGCCGTTGTCTCGTCGTCCGGGCCACCCGGCACCAGGTCGTCCAGCCAGGCCTGGGCTCCCTCCGAGATCGCCATGATGCCCCGATCGGGCGACATCGCGACGATCCCGACCGAGGGCGCCTCGCCGCGGCGAGGCAGGTCCCGAACGGCGTACGCGCGCACAGCCTGCGTCAGGGGTTCCGCGAGCGCAGCCATACGGCGTACGTCGTGGTCGTCGTACGACTTCGACGTCGACTCGCTGAAGAGCGTGAGGCCGCCCCACACCCCCACGCGATCGCGGAACAGGAAGCGCAGCTCCGACCGGAATCCCGACGGACGGATGATCTCGTGGAACCGGAAGCTGCGGCTGGCGCCCGGGTGGTCGGCGGACAGCCAGCCCGCGGGGACCGATTTGCGCGACAGCTGACGGAACCCGTTCACGTCGGTCATCAGCGCCTCGTTGCGGGCGAGGTCGGTCGTGTAGTCCGTGCCCCGCCCACCGAACTGCGCGGTGCGGAGTCCCGTCACGGGGTCCATTCCGAACAAGCACCAGCCGTCGAAGTCCATGACCGGGCGCACGCCCGCCTCCACCGCGCTGCTGAACTCGGCGGCCTCCAGGGGCTCACCGACCAGGGTCTCGAGGGTCGCCCGAGCGTCCGCGACGGCGCGGATCATCCCACGAGTGTCGCATCGGAGACACCCCCGAGAAATAGGCATGGCGGGCCGGGTGCGGGCTCGGCGCACCCTGGTGATCGACCGATCCGGTCACAGTCAAGGGGGAACCATGAGGACTCGCACACCGATCGCAGCCGCCATCGCCGCGCTCCTGGCCGGCGTGCTCGCAGCCCCGTCCGCCACCGCGTCGCACGACCAACGCCCGGGTCGCGGGCGCATCGCGTTCGGGGCCGAGACCGAGAACGGCACCCAGGTCTGGACGGTCTGGCCGAACGGCACCCACCTCCGCCACGTCACCAACGTCGACGGCGACGCCAGCCAACCGGACTGGTCCCCGAACGGACGGCTGCTCACGTTCGAGTGGGACACCCAGGACGCCGGGAAGGTCGCCGTGATGAACGCCGACGGCAGCGGCCTGAGCACCCTGCCGCAGACCGGTTGCGAGTTCCAGGGTCAACCAGTGTTCTCGGCGGACCAGCAGCGAATCATCTACGAGCGGTACGACTGCGACGTGGACGACTCGTTGTTCTTCCAGCCGATCGGAGGCGGGGACGAGGAGCGTCTCACCGACGCCTTCCCCGACGGCCAGACGGATCCCAACGTCTCGCCGGACGGACGCCACATCTCCTACGTCCGCTTCGACAACGGGGTGGAGTTCCAGCAGGCGCTGACCGTGGCGGACGCCGACGGCAGCAATCCCCGCGACCTGCTTCCGCCGTCGGCCGACATCGGTGTCAAGCAGGCCTGGTCGCCCGACAACCGGCACCTGGTCTTCACCCGCGACGCCAACCCGGACCCGGTGACCGAGATCCTCAGCGCCAACATCGGCATCGCCTCCCTGGACGGCGACATCACCATGCTCACCCACTTCACCGGCGGCACCTGGAGCGCGTTCGTCGGCTCCTACTCACCCAACGGGCGCCGCATCGTTTTCCGTTTGCAGAACAACGACACCGGTGACTCGTGGCTCCAGGTGATGCGCACGGACGGCTCGCACCAGCACACGATCTTCCACCAGGACGGCGTGCGCGCACGCGGCAGCGACTGGGGGTGACGCTGATCCGCGCCCTCAGACCTGTGGCATGACCTCGGCCGCGAGCAGGCGGAGGTGGTCGAGGTCGTGCACGTCGAGGGTCTGGAGATAGACGCGCTGCGCGCCGAGCGCGGCGTACCGCTGGATCTGCCCGACGACCTCCCCCGGGGTGCCGGCGATGGCGTTGGCCCGGAGGTCGTCGGTGGTGCGGCCGATGGACTCGGCACGACGGCGCACCTCGGCCTCGTCGGCGCCACAGCAGATCGTGTGCGCGCTGGAGTACACCAGGTCGTCGGGGTCCCGCCCGATCTCCTCGCACGCCTTCCGCACCCGTCCTATCTGCTGCCCAGACTGCTCGAGCCCGACGAACGGCAGGTTGAACTCGTCGGCGTACCGAGCAGTGAGGGACGGGGTGCGATTCGCTCCCTTGCCCCCGATGATGATCGGCGGGTGCGGCCGTTGGAACGGCTTCGGCAGCCCGGGTGAGTCGGTGACGCTGTGCCGTGAGCCGGTGTAGGAGAACGTCTCGCCGTCGGGGGTTCCCCACAGACCGGTCAGGATCGCCAGCTGCTCCTCGAGGTTGTCGAACCGCTCGGCCGTCGAGGGGAACGGGATGGCGTACGCCGCGTGCTCGGCGTCGTACCAACCTGCGCCGATGCCGAGCTCGACCCGGCCATTGCTCATCTGGTCGACCTGTGCCACGGAGATCGCCAGCGGACCCGGGTAGCGGAACGTCGCAGACGTCATCATCGTGCCGAGCCTGATGGTGCTCGTCTCGCGGGCGATCCCGGCCAGAGTCACCCAGGAGTCGGTCGGCCCGGGGAGACCGTCTACTCCCATCGCGAGGTAGTGGTCGGACCGGAAGAACGCCCCGAAACCGAGCTCCTCGGCGAGCCGTGCGATGACCAGCTGGTCGTCGTACGTCGCTCCCTGCTGGGGCTCGAGGAAGATCCGCAGCTCCATGCGGCCACCCTGCCACGCGGCCAGCAGGGTCAGCCCTCGGGGCGGCCACCCGTCGTCCGGCAGGCGGCCGCGGCCAGGACGTGGCCGTCACGCAGGCAGACCTCGGGCGCGGCCTCGCGGGCGCGAGCGGCCAGGAACCCGGCGGCGAACGCGTCACCGGCGCCGGTGGTGTCGAGCTCGGGACGGTCCAGCGGCTCGGCGGCCAGAGAGGCCGTGGCCTCGCCGTTGCACCACACGGCCTCGCCGGAGCCCGCCGTCACGACCGACTCCCGGCCGGCGCTCGCGAGCCTGGTCGCGAGCTCGGCAGCGTCTCCGGACCCGCCCACGAGGACGCCGGCCTCCTTCTCGTTGGCGAACAGCAGGGCAGTGTCCGGGACCATCCGCAGGAACTCGGTGGCTCCGAGCAGGTCGAGCGGTGCCGCGGACGCCGCACCGACCGAGATCGTCATGCCGGTCGCGGCGGCGCCTCTCATCGCATGGAGGGCCGCGTCGCGGGAGTCGCGCAGCAGCGCGTAGCCCGACACGTGAAGGTGGTCGCCGGCCCGAAACTCGTCGGTCGGTACGTCGTGCTCCAGCAACGAGAGGTTCGCCCCCGGATCGGGCACCATGGTCCGTTCTCCGGTCGGTGCGACCAGCACGAGACAGGTGCCGGTCGGACGGGTGCGGTCGACCCGGAACCTGACATCGACCCCGAGGCGGTGCAGGCTCTCGAGCTGCGACTGGCCGGCAGGGTCGTCGCCGATCGCCCCGATGAACGTCGTGCTCTCGCCCACGCGGGTCAACCAGGCCGCGGTGTTGGCTGCCGAGCCGCCGCCGACATAGGAGATGACGGCCGGGCTGTCGGAGCCCTCGGCGAGCGGACCGAACAGCCGCGCGACGACGTCCACCATCAGGTCGCCGAGGCAGAAGAACGTCACGGCCCCGGCTCCGCAGCCGTGGGCAACCCGGCGTACGCCGACGCGACCTCGGCGGCGAGGCGCGCGTTCGACAGCACCAGTGCGACGTTGGCGCGCAGCGACGCGCCCGCGCTCTCGCGGTGGAACCAGTCGAGGAGGTACGGCGTGACGTCCTTGCCGTGGACACTGTCCCGCGCGGCGGCGGCCAGTCCGGACTCGAGCAGCCGGTCGTGGAGGCTCCGGTCGAGCTCGTCCGCGGAGGTGATCGGGTTGGCGAGGACCAGACCGAGGCCGGTGGTGCCGACGCGGTGTCGGGCGGCCAGGATCTCCGCCACCTCGGCCGCGGTCTCGACGCGCCAGCCGACGTCATGCCCGGAGTCGGCGAGGTAGAAGCCCGGGAACCGGTCGGTCCGATAGCCGAGGACGCCGACCCCGAGGGTCTCGAGCCGCTCCAGGGTCGCGCCGACGTCGAGGATCGACTTCACACCGGCGCACACCACCATGACGCCGGTGTGGGCCAGCGTGGTCAGGTCGGCCGACTCGTCGAAGGTGTCCTGGGCACCGCGGTGCACCCCGCCCAGCCCGCCGGTCGCGAAGACCGTGACCCCGGCCAGGGCGGCGAGGTGGGCGGTCGAGGCGACCGTCGTCGATCCGACGCCGCCGCGCGCCGCGACGGACGCGAGCTCGCGGACGCTCACCTTCACCGCGTCCTCGTCGTTCGCCAACCGGTCGAGGGCAACATCGTCCAGCCCCACCCGGGCCTGGCCGTCGATGACGGCGACGGTTGCGGGGACCGCACCGCCGTCGCGGACCGCCTGCTCGAACTCGCGGGCGAGCCGTGCGTTGTCGGGCCTGGGCAGGCCGTGGCTGATGATGGTGCTCTCCAGCGCGACCACCGCACGGCCCTCGGCCAGCGCGTCGCGCACCTCCTCGTGCACCAGCACGGCCTGTCCCCCTCGTGGATCGTCAGCTGCTCACCGGCCGGTCGAACGCGCGTCGGACCAGCTCGAGTGCCTCATCCTGCCGGACACCGAGCGCCCGCATCGCGTCGGCGTACGTAGAGGCCGCCTCCTTGGCGGCCCGCTCGGCGCCGTCGCCGTTGACAACGGTGCCGTTGCGGCCGCGGGTCGTGACCAGGCCGGCGTGCTCGAGCTCGCGGTAGGCGCGCCCGACCGTGTTGTTGGCCAGCCCGAGCTGCTCGGCCAGGGAGCGGACGCTCGGCAGGCGGGTGCCGGCGGTGAGCTCGCCGGCGTCCACCAGAGCCGCGACCTGCGCCCGGACCTGCTCGTACGGAGGCACCGAGGAGCTCGCATCGATCGTCATCCGGAGTGTCATCGTCGCTCCCACCACACCCAGGTGAACCCGTCGCGCGGCTCGCGCCGGGTCTCGATCCATTCGTCGAGGCCGAACTCGGGGTAGTGGGCGTCGCCGTCCGGCGCCAGGTCGACCTCGGTGAGCACCTGGTGGGTGGCGACAGGCAGGGCTTGCTCGTAGAGCTGGGTGCCCCCGACGACGAAGGTCTCCCCCGGCTGCTCGGCCGCGAGGTCGAGAGCATCCTCGAGGGAGTGGGCGACGAGCACTCCGTCGGCGGACCAGTCGGGGTTGCGGGTGACCACGATCGTCGTCCGGCCGGGGAGCGGCCGGCCGATCGAGTCGTACGTCGCGCGCCCCATCACGAGCACGCCTCCCATGGTGGTGGCCTTGAAGTGCGCGAAGTCCTCGGGGAGGTGCCACGGGATGCGGCCACGGTCACCGATCACGCGATTGCCGGCGTACGCCGCGACGAGCGTGAGGCGGCGCGGCGACTCAGACCGCAATGGGAGCCTTGATGCCCGGGTGGGGGTCGTATCCCTCGACGGCGATGTGCTCGAGGTCGAAGGCGTCGATCTCCGTCACCGAGGGGTCGAGCCGAAGCGTCGGCAGCGGACGCGGCTCGCGGGTGAGCTGGAGGCGGGCCTGGTCGACGTGGTTGGCGTACAGGTGGGCGTCGCCCAGAGTGTGCACGAAGTCACCGACGCGCAAGCCGCTCACTTGCGCGACCATATGAGTGAGCAGGGCGTACGACGCGATGTTGAACGGGACGCCGAGGAAGACGTCCGCGGAGCGTTGGTAGAGCTGGCAGCTGAGCCGGCCAGGCTCACCGTCGGCGCCGGGGGCGACGTAGAACTGGAACATCGTGTGGCAGGGCGCGAGCGCCATGTCGGGGATGTCGGCGACGTTCCACGCCGAGACGATGTGGCGGCGACTGTCGGGGTTGCCGCGGATCTGCTCGATGACCTGAGCGATCTGGTCGACGTGTCGCCCGTCGGGGGCGGGCCACGAGCGCCACTGGTAGCCGTAGATCGGGCCGAGGTCGCCGTCGGTGTCGGCCCACTCGTCCCAGATCGTGACGCCGCGGTCCTGCAGCCACTTGACGTTGGTGTCGCCGCGGAGGAACCAGAGGAGCTCGGCGAACACCGAGCGGGTGTGGACCTTCTTGGTGGTGACCAACGGAAAGCCCCCGGTCAGGTCGAAGCGCATCTGATGGCCGAACACGCTGTGTGTGCCGGTGCCCGTGCGGTCGGACTTCTCGACCCCGTCGTCGAGGATGCGGTGGAGGAGATCGAGGTAGACCTGCATGGCGCCCACCCTAGATCCGCTCGCCGACGGTGCGGCGAACGTCGGGCCGTGTCCTCAGGCGAGGCCGCGCTCGGCGAGGAGCTCGTCGCGCTGGAACGCATAGCCGACCATCCAGGTCGGCTCGAGCCGCCACATCACGACGTCACCCCAGGACAGTGGGGACGAGCCGTAGTGGGAGGTCCAGTGTGCGTCGACCTCGGCAAGCTCGTCGCCCGCCAGCTCCAGGACGCTCCCGTGACTGAAGACCGCCAGGGCCTCGCCGTCGACGTGGGCCACGGAGACGGCCGGGCGCCGCGCGAGGTGCCGCGCCTTGGCCGAGGTGCGACTGGTGGAGAGGGTCCATGTGCCGTGCAGGAAGTGGCCATCCATGGCGCTGATCCGGGGCTCGCCCTGGGCCGTCACGGTCGCGGCGGTGACCACCTTCATCCCCGTCAGCAGCCCCGCGATCTGGGGGGCGGACAGAGTGCGGTCGTCGTTGATGATGCCGCGGAGGTGCTCGGTCGAGCGGGCGTGCGAGGCGTCGAGCAGTGACTGGAGGCGGGCGAGGTCGTCCGTGGTCTCGAACATGTCACGACGCTAGACGCCGAGCCCGACAGTCCCCTTGACCGTCGTTGCCGCGTCACCGCCGACCCAGACCGTGCCGTCGAGCTTCTCGACGTGGACCCGGCCGGCGCGACCGAGCGCAGTGCCCTGGGAGGCGACGTACGACGCGGGGAGCCGAGCGCCGGCCAGCCACTGCCCGATGCTGGCATTGAGGCTGCCGGTCACCGGGTCCTCAACGATGCCGATGCTCGGGCTGAACGCACGCACCTCGACGGCGCACTCAGAGCCTTCGGGATACGGACCGACGAGGCCGATGTCGAGATTGTCGAACGACGACCAGTCGGGCCGCACCGCCAGTACAGAGGCTGCGTCGCGCATGAGCACCACCACCCAGCCCGGGCCGTTGTCACCCCACGAGAGGTCGACGACGTCGTCGTCGGTCAGCGCCAGCGCGGTGAGGATCCGCGACCGCTCGTCCTCCGTCACTGGTCCCTCGCGCAGGAGGGGCGGTGCAGCGAATGCGAGTCGCTCGGTACGCCGGATGCGGAGCAGCCCCGCCGCGCACTCCTGGAGGAGCTGGTCGTCGGAGCGCGGCACTCCCCCGGCCTCGAGCCACGCGTGTGCGCTCCCGATGGTCGGGTGGCCGGCGAACGGCAGCTCCGCGCTCGGCGTGAAGATCCGCAACCGGTAATCGGCCGCGGGGTCGGTCGGCGTGAGCAGGAACGTGGTCTCCGACAGGTTCGTCCAGTGGGCGAACTGCTGCATCTCCTCGTCGCTGATCCCGTCGGCCTCGTGGACCACGGCCACGGGGTTGCCCTTGAGGGGCTCGGTGGAGAAGACGTCGACCTGGGAGAAAGGGCGCATGGGGTCACGCTAGAGGGCCGGACCATGGCCGGTCGCCGAGAAATCGGGTGATGACTGGGGGTGGTTCCTGGTCGGATAGGAGCGTGCCTCGTCTCGGAGCCTCGCTACGCCGCCTCATACCGCCCACACCGCTGTCGCGGCGGCTGGCGACGCAGTCCCTGCTGTTCGCGACGGCCGAGGGCACGTTCCTCACCGGCTCCGCGGTGTTCTTCACCCAGGTCGTCGGCCTGCGGGCCGCCCAGGTCGGACTCGGGCTCACGATCGCCGGTGTCGTGTCGTTCCTGGTGGCCTACCCGGCCGGCAAGCTGACCGACCGGATCGGTCCGAAGCGGATGTGGGCCATCGGCGCGATGGCGGCGGCGCTGATGTTCGGCGCCTGGCCGTTCATCGACAGCTTCACCGGCTACGTCGCGATGGTGGTCTGCTTCGAGATCATCGAGAACGCCGCCGGCGCCGGCCGCAACGCCTACGTCCTCGACGTGATGCCCGAGAATGAGCGGGTCGCCACGCAGGCGTACATGTACTCGGCGCTCAACGTCGGCTTCACCCTGGGCGCGATCATCGGTGGCGTCGCGCTGGCCTTCGACAACATGACGGTGATGCGGTGGATGCCACTGTTCACGCTCGTGATCGGGCTGGCCAACGCCGTGTTCATCACCCGTCTGCCGCGGGCGCCCCACGACGACGTGCGGTCCTCGTCGAAGGGCTCAGCGTCGAAGGTCCAGCCGCGCGGCCGCGGTCCTCTGCACAACGTCGGGTGGATGCTGGGCAGCTTGTTCACCGGCACGATGTGGACCAACCAGGTCCTGCTGAACGTCGTGATCCCGCTGTGGCTCGTGCAAGCCACCGATGCTCCACACTGGCTGCTGGCCTGGCTCTTCGGCACCAACACGGTGCTGTGCATCTTCCTGCCGCAGTACACCTCTCGCGGCGTCCGGACCATCTCCGACGCGCTTCGCTCGGTGCGGATCTCTGGCGTCTTCTTCGTCGCCTCATGCCTGATCACCATGGCGACGCACAGCACCGCCGGCTTCGTGACGATCTTCCTGGTCTGGCTGGGCCACGTCGCGGTGACCGGTGCCGAGCTGTACACCTCTGGCGCCAGCTGGGCGTTCCAGGCCAAGCTGATGGACCCCGCGCGCCGCGGTGAGTACGGCGGCGTGGCCGAGGTGTTCAGCACGCTCGGCGGCCGCTGGGCCCCCGCGCTCTACACACTCCTGGCGATGTCGTGGCACCCCGCCGGACTTCCGGGCGCGGGCTGGTTGGTGATCGCCGGCATCTCGATCGTCGCCGTGGTCGGGATGCACCCCGCGACCCGGATGGCCGAGCGGTTCCTGGAGCGTGAGGGCATCGTCGTCCACGACGAGCCACCGACCGACGACGCCGAGACGGTCACCGTGCCGTCCCTCACCTGAGGTCGGCTCGCAGCACTTGGCATGCTGGCCACATGGTCGCCCTCTTGTCCTGGTCACAGCACGTCACGTCGTGGCGCCGAGAGGTTCACGCGATGTACGCGGACGCCCGCACGAACGCCGACCCTGCCGCCGCGCACGCCGCGTGGGTCGAGCGACGGACGGCGCTGTTCAACGACCACCCGGCCACCGCGCGCCAGCCGGGGCAGGAGCTCCACCACGCGGCGTACGACCCGGCGTACCGGTTCATGCTGGAGATGCAGGCGGCCGACCCCGAGGAGTGGGCGCCCACCACGGGGTCCGACGGAGCGGTGCCGTTCACACGCGCCGGGCGCTTCGAGATCCCGGAGATCGGCAACCTCGACGTCTGGTGGCTGGGGTCCTACGGCAACGGGATCTTCGTGCCCCTCCGCGACGCGACCGCCGGGAGGACGTCGTACGGCGCGGGCCGGTACCTGCTCGACACGGTCAAGGGCGCCGACCTCGGCCGCGAGGGTGACGCGTGGGTGCTCGACCTCAACTTCTCCTACAACCCGTCCTGCGCCTACGACCCCAACTGGGCCTGCCCCCTCGCGCCGCTGGGCAACCGGCTGGAGGCCGAGGTCCCGGTCGGCGAGCTCGCACCCTCAGGTGGTTGAGGAGGTCGCTCTGCGACCGTCTCGAAACGGTCAGCGGCCTCACCCCGAGAAGAAGTGAGGTCACGCGGAGAGCGACATCGGGCCGTAGACCTCGCGCTCGTGCTCGAAGAGCGTCACCGCGTCGACCCCGGCCGCAGAGAGCTCGGCCCACACCTCACCGACCCACGACTCCGCGTCCGCCTGCGAGGCGAAGCGCTGGTGGGCGTACTCCTCCGGAGCACGCGCCTCGATGCCCGAGGAGTCGAGCAGCTTCCACCACCACGGCCGCTCAGCGGGGGTGGGCGGGCGGAAGGTGGCCGGTTGCTCGGGGAGATTCATGACTCTCGCACCGAGGTGTCGAGGAAGGGCACCTTGGCGGAGGCGAAGATCTCCCGCCGGGTGCGGATCTGCACGCCGAGTTCGGCCTCCGGGTCGACGAAGGTCGGTACCAGGGCCATCCCGATCCCCTTCTTCAGCGTCGGCGAGAACGTGCCGGACGTGATCTCGCACAGCGGTACGTCGGAGACCAGGCTGACGATCATCCCGGGCCGCGGGATACCTCGCTCGAGGGCGACCAGACCACGCAGCTTCCGCTGCGGTCCCTCCTCCTTCTCCTTCACCAGAGCGTCACGGCCCCAGAAGGCATCCTTCTTCCAGCCCACCGCCCAGCCGAGACCGGCCTGGTTGGCGGTGACCTCGATCGTGATGTCCTGCCCATGCAGGGGGTAGCCCATCTCGGTTCGCAGCGTGTCGCGCGCACCGAGACCGCAAGGGAGGATCCCGAGCTGGTCACCAGCGGCGAGCAGCCGGTCCCACAGCGCGCCCGCGACCGCGTTGCGGGCGATCAGCTCGTAGCCGCGCTCGCCGGTGTATCCGGTACGGCAGACCACGACGCCGGTCTCCTCGAACTCCGCCTCGGCGAAGGACATGTACTCGTGCCCGGAGGGGAAGCCGATCGCGTCGAGCACGTCATCCGACTTCGTGCCCTGGACCGCCAGGACGGCGTACTGGGTGTGGTGGTCGAGCACCTTCACGCCGTCCGGCGCCTCGGCGGAGAGGCGCCGCGCGACCTCCGCCGAGTTCGCGGCGTTGGGCACCAAGAGGACGTGCTCGTCGTCGTGGAAGTAGGCGATCAGGTCGTCGACGATGCCGCCGGTCTCGGCGTCGCAGCACAGCGTGTACTGCGCCTTGCCGTGGCGGATCTTGCCGAGGTCGTTGCTCAGCGTCGCGTTGACGTACGCCGCAGCACCCGGGCCGGTGACCATGAGCTTGCCGAGGTGGCTGACGTCGAAGACCCCGACCGACTCGCGCACGGCCGTGTGCTCCCTGACCACGCCGGAGGGATACTCCAGCGGCATCGACCAGCCACCGAACTCCGCGAACTTGGCCCCGAGCGCGACGTGCCGGTCGTGCAGCGGCGACCGCAGGAGCGGCGTACCCGCGGCGCCAGCGTCGGCGGTGTCGTCGGCCATGCCCGCGAACCTACACCGGGTCGGACGTGCAGATCGGGAGCCGGTGACGGTCGGGATCGCGCCCTCTGTGGCCGCCCGGACGTGGCTAGGGTGACCCGGTGACCAGCTACCACCTGCGGGGCGCCAGCCCGGCCAAGACTCGGGCCGACGCCGTGGTCGTCGGGGCCTGGAAGAACGCCCGCGGCGCGACTCTCGCCGACGGCGCCGAGGATGTCGGCTCGGCGTTCGGTCGCTCCCTGCGTCCGCTGCTGAGCACCTTGGGGTTCACGGGCAAGTCCGGAGAGGTCAGCCGTGTGCCCACCGGAGGCGACGATGTCATCCCCGCTGCTCGTGCTGGTCGGGATGGGAGAGAAACCGGCCGACCTCGCGGCCGAGGTGCTCGCCGTACGCCGGGCGGCCGGTGTGGCGGCGCGGTCCACGGCCAACGCCGCGTCGGTCGCGCTCGCTCTGCCCGCCACCGACGCCGGGCTGGTGCGCAACGTGCTCGAGGGCTACCTGCTCGGCGGCTACGTGTTCTCGCGCTACCAGTCGAAGACACCCGACAAGCGCGCCGGCACCGTGACCGTGCTCAGCCCGGTCGCCCGACGCCAGGAGGCCACCACCGCCTTCGAGGAGGCCCAGGTCGTCGCCCCCGCCGTGAATGCGGTCCGCGACTGGGTGAACACTCCCGCCGGCGATCTCACGCCACCGTCGTTCGCCGACGAGATCGCGACCGCCGCGAAGGGGACCAAGGTCAAGGTCACGGTGCTGGACGACGCCCGGCTCGCCGAGCTCGGCTGCGGAGGACTGCTGGGCGTCGGCGGCGGCTCGAGCGCACCACCCCGGTTGGTGGAGCTGCGCTACTCCCCTGCCGACGCGGTCGCCCACCTCGCCCTGGTGGGCAAGGGCATCACGTTCGACTCCGGCGGACTCAGCATCAAGACCGCCGGCGGCATGGAGACCATGAAGTGCGACATGGCCGGCGCCGCGACCGTCACCCAGGCGACGCTCGCCATCGCCCGGCTCGCGCTGCCGGTCCGCGTCACGGCGTACGCCTGCCTCGCGGAGAACATGGTGTCCGGGAGCGCGATGCGTCCGGGCGACGTGCTCACGATCTACGGCGGCAAGACGGTCGAGGTGCTGAACACCGACGCCGAGGGTCGGCTGGTGCTGGCCGACGGACTCGTGCGGGCGTCGGAGCAGGAGCCCGACGTCATCGTGGACGTCGCCACGCTGACCGGACACATGGTGCAGGCACTCGGCAACCGCGTCGGCGCCGCCTTCGGCAGCGAGGACGTCGTCGGCGCGCTCGTCAAGGCCGGACGCGCGAGCGGCGAGAAGCACTGGCCGATGCCGATCCCCCAGGACGTCGTCGACCGGGCACGAGGGAGCAAGATCGCCGACCTCGCCCAGCACGACTGGAACCGCTGGGGCGGTGGGCTGTTCGCGGCTGCGTTCCTGCGTGAGTTCATCGGCGAGCGGCCGTGGGCCCACCTCGACATCGCCGGTCCGGGATTCAACAACGGGGCGGCCGTCGGGCACTGGCCCCCGGGCGGCACGGGCTTCGCCCTGACCACGCTGGTCGACTACGCGCGCGCGCTGAGCGTCACGGGCTAGCGATCGCCGCGCTGCTTCTGCCGCTTGATGTACTCGCGCATCCGCTGCGGGATGCCGACCACGCCGGCTTCGTACGCCGAGATGCCGCGCCGCTGGCAGAACGAGTAGGCCCACTCGGCCGACGGCACGCGGCGACGCGTGAACTCGCCGTCCCACGCCACCAGGAGCAGCGTCACGTCACTGACGGCGGTCCGCGGTTCGACGAAACCTTCGACACCCTCGCGGGTGGTCGCGAACTGCGACGAGATGCTGCTCGTCGTCGTTCGTCGACGCCAGCACTCGCGTCGAACCGGTGTGCGCGGTGTCGCCTCTCGGGCGGCGGAACCGGGGTCCGCGACCGCGTCCGAAGAGTCTCATGAGAGACATGATGCCGGGTGAACCCAGGCGGCGCCCGCCCCCTCGCCCTCCTTTCCGGACGTGCGGCAAAGAGTGCAAGGATGGCCGCGTGACCGACGGCGAGTTCGACGTACTCATTCTCGGGGCAGGATCCGGCGGCTACGCCTGCGCTCTCCGGGCTGCCCAGCTCGGCCTCTCCGTGGGTCTGGTGGAGAAGGGAAACCTGGGCGGCACGTGTCTCCACGTCGGCTGCATCCCGACCAAGGCGCTCCTCCATGCGGCCGAGATCGCGGACCAGACGCGCGACTCCCAGCAGTTCGGCGTGAACGCCACGCTCGAGGGCATCGACATGGCCGGGGTGAACGCCTACCAGGACAAGGTCGTCTCGCGGCTCTTCAAGGGGTTGACCGGGCTGATCAAGGGTCGCGGCATCACCGTGATCGAAGGCATGGGCCGGATGACTGGGCCGCGTCAGGTGACGGTGGGTGAGACGACGTACAGCGGAAAGCATCTGGTGCTGGCGTCCGGCTCCTACAGCCGCACCCTGCCCGGCCTCGACATCGACGGCGAGCGGATCCTCACCTCCGAACAGGCGCTCCAGCTCGACCGGGTGCCCAGGTCGGTCGTGGTGCTGGGTGGCGGCGTCATCGGGTGTGAGTTCGCCAGCGTCTGGTCGAGCTTCGGCTCAGAGGTGACGATCGTAGAGGCCCTGCCGCGACTGGTCGCGGTCGAGGACGAAGCGTCGTCGAAGGCGCTCGAGCGCGCCTTCCGCAAGCGGAAGATCCAGCTCCGTACCGGCACACCCTTCCAGAGCGTCAAGGTCACCGACGAGGGAGTCGCGGTCACCGTCGAGGGTGGCGACGTGATCGAGGCCGAGCTGCTGCTCGTCGCCGTGGGCCGCGGCCCGACGACGGGCGGGCTCGGGTACGACGAGCAGGGCGTCACGATGGAGCGCGGGTTCGTGGTCGCCGACGAGCGCTGCCGGACCAACCTCGAGGGCGTGTACGCCGTCGGCGACATCGTCCCGGGCCTCCAGCTGGCCCACCGCGGCTTCCAGCAGGGGATCTTCGTGGCCGAGGACATCGCCGGGCTCGACCCGACGCCCATCGACGAGGACGGCATCCCGCGGGTCACCTACAGCCACCCTGAAGTCGCCTCGGTGGGGCTGGACGAGGCGACGGCTCGCGCGACGTACGGCGACGACGCCGTCGAGACGCTCACCTACGACCTCGGGGGGAACGGCAAGAGCCAGATCCTGATGACCCAGGGGTTCGTGAAGCTCGTGCGTCAGAAGGACGGGCCGGTGGTCGGCGTCCACATGGTCGGCGACCGCGTCGGCGAGCTCATCGGCGAGGCCCAGCTGATCTACAACTGGGAGGCGTACGCCGAGGACGTCGCGCCGCTGGTACACGCTCACCCCACCCAGAACGAAGCCCTCGGCGAGGCACACCTTGCGCTGGCCGGGAAACCGCTGCACGCCCACGCCTGACCCGACCACCGCCGATCTCCCGCCAATTTCAGAGACAGGAAGCGATCCCCACTCCCATGGCCACCGAAGTCAACCTCCCCGAGCTCGGCGAATCCGTCACCGAAGGCACGGTCACCCGCTGGCTGAAGCAGATCGGCGACCAGGTGGCGGTCGACGAGCCGTTGCTGGAGGTCTCCACCGACAAGGTCGACACGGAGATCCCCTCGCCGATCGCCGGCACGCTGCTGGAGATCAAGGCGAACGAGGACGACACGGTCGAGGTGGGTGCGGTGCTCGCCGTGGTCGGTTCGTCGGACGAGTCGACTGGTGGCAGTGACACCGGTGGCGACGGCGCTGGAGAGGCCGACGTACAGCCCGCGGCCGAGCAGCCGGGGGAGCAGCCGGCGCAGGTGGCGGCCCAGGAACAGCCCGCCGAGACGCCGCTTGACCAGGAGCGGGTCGAGCGCGAGGAAGCACACGCCCAGGCGGAGCATGCCGATACGCCGGACGAGCCGGCGGAGCAGCCCGCGACCGAGCAGAATGACGAGGCTCCGCGCGAGGAGGTGGCGGCGGCGACGGCAGGGGCTTCGCAGTCGTCCGGCGAGCGGACCGTGGTGAGGCTGCCCGAGCTGGGCGAGTCGGTCACCGAGGGAACCGTGACCCGCTGGCTCAAGCAGGTTGGCGACCAGGTCGCGGCTGATGAGTCGCTGCTCGAGGTCTCCACCGACAAGGTCGACACCGAGATCCCCTCCCCTGCGGCCGGGACGCTGCTGGAGATCAAGGTCAACGAGGACGAGACCGTCGAGGTCGGGACCGAGCTGGCCGTGATCGGCTCGGGTGACGCCGACTCGGCTTCGCCGGCCACGGAGGCGACCACGCCGGAGCAGCAGGCCGAGGAGCCGGCGCAGGAGTCCGGCCCGGAGTCAGCACCGCAGTCCGAGCCTGAGCCGGACGAGCCGGCGGCGCAGGAGACGCCGACCGAGCCAGCACCCGAGCCCGCCCAGCCGGCCGCCGCAGCGGCACCGTCCGGCGGCCGCGACAACTCGGCGTACGTGACGCCGTTGGTGCGGAAGATGGCTACCCAGCACGGCGTCGACCTGGCGAGCATCGTCGGCACCGGCGTCGGTGGCCGGATCCGCAAGCAGGACGTGCTCGATGCCGCGCAGAAGCAGGGCAAGGACACAACGCCGACGCAGCCGGCCGCAGCGGCCGCGGCGGCGGCCGAGCCGACCACCGCTCCGGCGCCGGCGGCAGCGACGCCGGGCGCTCCCGTTCCGTCGCCGCTGCGCGGCAAGACCGAGCCGATGTCGCGGCTGCGCAAGGTGATCGCCCAGCGGATGGTCGAGTCGCTGCGCGTCAGCGCCCAGCTGACCACGGTCGTCGAGGTCGACGTGACCGCCATCTCGCGGCTACGCGACTCGGTGAAGGCCGACTTCGCGGCGCGTGAGGGCGTGAAGCTGTCGTTCATGCCGTTCTTCGCCAAGGCGGCGATCGATGCGCTCAAGGCCCATCCGAGCCTGAACGCCGCGATCGATACCGAGAAGGGCGAGGTCACCTACTTCGACCGCGAGAACCTCGCGATCGCGGTCGACACCGAGCGTGGCCTGTTGACTCCGGTGATCAAGGAGGCCGGTGACCTCTCGATCGCCGGGCTGGCCCGGAAGATCGCCGACGTCGCCGAGCGCACCCGCACGAACAAGATCACCCCCGACGAGCTCTCGGGTGGCACGTTCACGCTGACGAACACCGGCAGCCGCGGCGCGTTGTTCGACACCCCGATCATCAACCAGCCTCAAGTTGCGATTCTGGGCACCGGGTCTGTCGTGAAGCGTCCCGTGGTGATCGACGATCCGAACCTCGGCGAGACGATCGCCGTTCGACAGATGGTCTACCTCGCCCTCACCTACGACCACCGGCTGGTCGACGGTGCGGACGCGGCGCGCTTCCTCGGCGAGGTGAAGGCGCGGCTCGAGGCCGGTCAGTTCGAGGTCTGATGCACGTCGTCGTCGGCGGTGCTTCGGGGTTCCTCGGGCGGCACCTCGTCGAGACTCTCCAGGCGCACGGCCACACCACGACCTCACTGGTGCGCGGTGAACCAAGCACCGAGGCGGAGTCGCGGTGGGACCCGGCGTCCGGGGTGCTCGACACCCAGGTGATCGAGGACGCCGACGTCGTGGTCAACGTCGCCGGTAGCCCGACGATCGGGAACCCGCACTCGAAGCAATGGGCCCGCAACCTGCGCGAGTCGCGGGTCACGACGACCAGCGCCCTTGCCGACGCGATCGCGGTGTCGACGAAGAAGCCGGCGTTCATCGCCGGCAACGCGGTCGCGATCTACGGCGACCACGGCGACCAGCAGGTCACGGAGGCGGGTGACAGCCGCAGCCACACGCTGATGGGTGAGGTGACCCGGGCCTGGGAGGCTGCTGCGCAACCGGCCGTCGACGCCGGCGCCCGAGTCTGCGTCCTACGGACATCGCCGATCATGGATCGGGAGTCGGAGCCGCTGAGGACCCTGCGCCGCGTCTTCTGGCTGGGGCTCGGGGGCAGGATCGGGAGCGGTCGGCAGTACTTCCCGATGGTGTCGCTGCGCGACTGGCTCGCTGGCGTCGTCCACCTCGCCGAACATCCCGACGCGCACGGACCGTTCAACCTCTGTTGCCCCGAGACCCCGACCAACGCCGAGTTCACCCGTGCCCTCGCCCGGGCGGTCGGCCGACCGGCGTTCCTGCCAGTGCCCGCGCCCGCGATCAAGGTCGGCGCCGGACCGCTGGCCTCGGAGCTGCTGGGCTCGGTCAACCTCGTGCCGCAGGCATTGGTGGACTCCGGCTTCGAGTTCCGCGACAGCGACGTCACCGGCGTCGTCGCGTCCGGGCTCGCCGGCCTTCGCTGAGGACCCGCCGCCGGCGAAAACCACCTGACCGCAGTCGGTGGTCCGCCGTACCGTCGTTGCACCGTGACCACCACCGATCTGGCCCCAGCCGACGCACGCCCGACGACGCCCGCGCCGCCGGCGTTGCCGCCTGGCCGGGTGCCGGTCACCTGGCACCGCATGCGTACGCCGTTCGCCGGTGTCGCGCTCGCCTGCTCGCTGCTCAGTGCCATCGGCATGTCCATGGGCTCGGTCGTCGCCGGCCGCCTCGCGCAGGACCCGACGGTCGCCTTGACGCGGCTGCTCGCGCTGTGTGTGGTCGGTGCGGCCCTCCTCGACACCTTCGGGCGCACACTCTGGGCCGGCCTGGTCGACCGTGCCGAGGGGCGTCTGCGCGCCGACCTGCTCGACGCTGCCATGGCCCAGCCGCTCTCCGAGCTGAGTGAGCAGGCAGTCGGTGAGGTGCTCGACCGGGTCGACGACGACACCCACGAGGTCGGCACCCTGCTCCGGCAGAACGTCTGGATGGCGGTGCGCACCACCATGGCCGCTGGTCCGCTGTGGCTGGTGGCCGGATTCACGTGGTGGCCGGCGTTCCTCCTGTTCCCGGTCTCGGGGCTCGCCGCCCTGCTCGTGGTCCGCCAGATGCTGCCGCGCCTGTCCGAGCTCAAGGTGGTCGAGGAGATGGCGTGGACCGATCACGCAGCGGCCATGGAGGAGGGCGTGGCCGCGCGCGACGACCTGCGTACCAGCCTCGGGCAGCCCTACGTGCTCCGCCGCTGCACCGAGCTCGCCGGTCAGGTGCATCATCGGTTCGGCGCGGTGGTCCGGCTCGAGGCCCGCATCGGGCGTCGCACCGGCATGCTGCTGCACGGCGTCCTCGCCGCCACCGCACTCATCGGCGTCACCCTGGTCGTCGACGACCGGATGTCCACCGCGTCCCTGGTCACGCTGTTCCTGGTCACCACCATGTTCGTCGGCCAGGTCGACCAGCTCGCTCGGCACCTGCCCGACCTCCAGGCGGGCTTCGGCGCGGTGATCCGGCTGCGCGGGCTCATGGCCTCCGACCCGGAGCCCGAGGGTGGCCGACCGCTCCCCGATGGTCCGTTGACGGTCCGGTTCGCCGATCTCCACTTCGCCTACGAGCACGGCACGTTCGCGCTCGTCGGTGTCGATCTCAGCGTCCCCGCCGGTACGACGTGTGCGCTGGTCGGCCGCACCGGCTCCGGCAAGTCCACCTTGGCCTCCCTGATCTCACGGGCCGTCGAGCCGGAGCCGGGCTCGCTCCTGCTCGGCGGCGTCGACATCCGGGAGCTCGACCTCCAGCAGCTGCGTGCCGCGGTCGGCGTCGTGACCCAGCGCACCGAGATCCTGGCCGGCACCCTTGCGGAGAACATCACCCTCTTCGCCGACCTCTCCCGCTCGACCGTCGACGCGGCGGTCGACGAGCTCGGCCTGACGGCCTGGGTCGAAGGACTTCCCCGGGGGCTCGACACCCTGCTCGGCCCGGGTGGCACCAGCCTGTCCGCCGGTGAGGAGCAGCTCGTCGCGTTCGCTCGGCTGCTGGTGCGCGACGTCCGAGTCGTCATCCTCGACGAGGCGACCGCCCGGATGGATCCCCTCACCGAGTCGCGCGTCGTTCGCGCGGCCGACCGCCTGCTCTCGGGTCGCACCGGGATCCTCGTCGCCCACCGGCTGTCCACGACCGAGCGCGCCGAGCAGGTCGCGGTTCTCGAGGGCGGCCGCGTCGTACAGCACGGGCCGCGTGACGAGCTGGCGCATCACGAGGGCGCGTTCCGTGACCTACTGACGGCCTCTGCGCGTGACTCCTCGCTGCGGGCCACGTCCGAAGAGCACGCCGCCGGAGCGGTCGGCACCCGCCGTCGTACCGGGACTCCGCCGGCGCCCCCGGAGCTGCGCCCGATCCCAGGCCTGGCCCGTGCCACCAAGAACACGCTCGTCATCGAGCCGCAGTGGGGCCTGGTCGGGATGGCCCTGTTCCTGGTCTGCGCCCTCACCGGCGCGTTCGGTGCGCTCACCGGCTGGCTGTGGGGCCACATCGTCTCCGACCTGCAGCACGGCGAGCAACCGTTCGAACTGACAGCGCTCCTCGTGGTCTCGCTGGTGGGTTCACCGGCGCTGCTGGCGGTGGCGATCCGCCGCTACCCGCAGTGGTGGATCGCAGTGATGATGCGGGCCCGCACCTCCGTCCTCCACGGGCAGACCAGCACCCATCGGCTCGAGCGCACTCCCCCGGGCGAGGTGGTCGCACGCACGATGGACGCCGACCGGATGGCTCGGTACGCCGACCGCTGGGTCGACTTCATCAACGGCCTCGCGATCGCGGTCATCACCGGGTTCGTCGCGGGCACCGCCCTTGCAGGTGGGGTGCTGCTCGCCGTCATGACGACGTCCGCCGTCGCCTCGTCGTTCGGACGCCGAGTGGCGGGCCGTTCCGCGGCCGCCTCGTCGGCAGCGAGGGCGAGGTTCGGCCGCTCCCTGGTCTCCTCCCTCGACTCCGTGCGGACCGTGAAGCTCGCGGCTGCGACGCCGGACGTCCACCGTCACCTGCGCGAGGTCGACGGTGGCCGAGTCGAGGCCGCGGTCCGCGAGCACCGCGTGCAGGCGCTGCTCGACGGCGTCCCGATCGTGATGGTGCAGGTCGGCGTCGTCTCGGCCTGGGCGGTGCTCGTGGCCGGCGGTTGGGGGCTCGCGACGGCGCTGATGGTCGCGGGCGCGGTGAACGGTTTCGACTGGTTCGGCCGGGTCGCCGGCTCGGTGATCACGGAGGCGCCCGGCACCCGGGCTTGGATGCGGGCGACCAGCCGGTTGGCCGGCGGTGGCGACCTGATGCACCTGCCCCAGGGCGTCGACCTGGTCCACGGCCGGGCGCCGGTGCCGGCCGCCGCGCCCCGTGACCCACTGCGCGAGCTGCGGATCATCGGGCTCACGGCTGTCCACGACGACGGCACCATCGGCGTCAGCGACGTCAACCTCGAGGTGACACCCGGCGAGCTCGTCCTATTGCTGGGTCAGGTCGGGTCCGGCAAGTCCAGCCTGCTCGGCGCCCTCGCCGGTCTGGTCACCAGCACCGGCGAGATCCGGTGGAACGGCCACGTTCTCGCCGACCACCAGGCCGACCTGCGCCCGGGCCGGGTGGCCCAGGTGTCCCAGGTGCCGCGCGTCCTGTCCGGCACCTTCCGGGGAAACGTCGCGCTCGACTACAGCGACCGCGACGTGCTGCCGGCGCTCGAGACCGCCCGCATGGCGCGCGACGTCAGCGACGCCGGTGGCGCCGACGCGCTGGTCGGGCACCGCGGCGTCCGACTGTCGGGAGGTCAGGTGCAGCGCCTCGCGCTCGCTCGAGCCCTGGCCTGCGACGCCGAGCTGCTGCTCGCCGACGACGTCTCCTCGGCGCTCGACGCGACGACAGAGGTCGAGCTCTGGGCAGCCCTGCGCGATCGCGGTGCCACCGTGATCGGCGCGACCTCCAAGGCGGCGGCGCTCGTGCAGGCCGACCGGGTCGTGGTGCTGGTCGAGGGACGGGTGGCCGACACCGGACCCTGGGAACGCCTCGCCACCCGCTGGGGTCATCTGGCCGGCTGAGCCAGCACCTCGTCCACCAGCCACTGGTCGTGTGCACGCATGAGCCGGATCCGGTGCCGCGTCCACGCGCTCCGTGGCAGCGCCGTACGCCGGTGTTGACCGACCGCGACCCCGTCGACCGTCCGCTCGGTCACCGTGAGCACCATCCGTCGCGACGTCTCGACGGGCATCCGGAGCTCGGCCACCTGCTGGCGCAGGCCGACGACTCGGAGTCCACGGCTGTGCCAACGACGCAGTTGGCCGACATCGCGGGCACCCGTGCGTGACCCCGGGGTGTAGAGACGGGCCAGCGCACTGGCGTCGCCGCGCGCCCAAGCGGCCGCACGTCGGTGGTCCCACGCCCGGAGCACCGTTGATGCGCGCAGCGCACCTGTCAGCGGGCGCTCGGCACTGGGCGGGTCGGAGGGCGCGAAGCTCGACGGCACTGCGTCGCCGGCCGCGACGCCAGCGACGGCGATGGTGGTGGCGGTGAGCGTGGTGGCCAGCAACAGGAGCGTCCGAGTCGGCATCCCACCACTGTGACGCGACCCGCCGGCTCCTCGCCGAGTCTCTCCACAGGGCCCTACCGTGACGGCATGTCCCTCACTCGGCGCGGTCTGCTGCTCGCCGTCGGCGGCGCGGCAGGTGCCATCGCCGTGGCTGGCGTTGCGGTCGACGAGGGATGGCTTCCCGGCAAGTATCCGGTCCGCCGTGTCCTCGGACTGACCGGACCGTCCGGCCACATCCCGGACGTGACTCCCGGCAAGGTCGTCGGCGGGTCGTTCGTGTCGCGCGACCGGCTCGGGACCGAGGTCGGCTGGTCGGTCATCTATCCGGGCCCACGACCCGAGCGCCTCCCGGTCATGGTGTCGCTCCACCGCCTCGGCGGCGACCACACCACCGCGACCACCGAGCTCGGCATGGACCGGTTCCTGCCGGCGGCGGTCCACTCCGGCGTCCCGCCGTTCGCGATCGCCACGGTCGACGGCGGTACGACGTACTGGCACCCGCGGCCCAGCGGCGAGGACGCCGGCGGGATGGTGCTCGACGAGCTCCTGCCTCGCCTGGCCGACCAAGGTCTCGACACAAGCCGGTTGGCGTTCCAGGGCTGGTCGATGGGTGGGTACGGCGCCCTCCGGCTCGCCGCGCTGGTCGGTGCACCCTCGGTCCGGGCGGTGGCGGCCCTGAGCGCTGCCCTGTGGACCGACGCTGCCGACGCCTCGTCGGATGGCTTCGCCGATGCCGCGGAGTACGAGCACTACTCCGTGATGGGACACCAGGGCGACCTCGACGGGATCGGGGTCCGCGTCGACTGCGGTCTCGAGGACCCGTTCTTCCCGGCGGATCGGACCTACGTCGACGGCTTCGACCGACCCGTCACGTCGACGTCCGAGGACGGCGCGCACGACGCGTCGTACTGGACCCGGATGGTGCCGGCCCAGCTGGAGTTCGTGGGTCGGCGATTACAGTTGTGAACGTGAGTGACCTGGTGTTCCGCGAGGGCGGGTTCGGTGAAGACGCCGTCGACTACCTCTCCGCCTGGGACACCCAGCGCACCCTCCATCAGGACGTGGTGACGGGGGTGCGCCCCGACACCGTGTGGCTGCTGGAGCACCCACCGGTCTTCACCGCCGGAAAGCGCACGGCAGCAGGCGACCGCCCGGCCGACCCCGGCGATGCGCCGGTGATCGACGTCGATCGCGGCGGGATGATCACGTTCCACGGGCCTGGCCAGCTGGTGGGCTATCCGATCGTCCGTCTGCCCGACCACGTGAAGGTCGTCGACTACGTCCGCCGCATCGAGGAGGCGCTGATCGGCGTCTGTCGAGATTTCGGTCTCGAGACGGCCCGCGTGCCCGGCCGCAGCGGCGTGTGGCTGCGCGCCGACGACACCCGGCCCGAACGCAAGCTCGCCGCTCTCGGCATCCGCGTCAGTCAGGGCGTGACCATGCACGGCTTCGCACTCAACTGCGACGTCGACCTCTCGTGGTACGACCGTTTCGTCCCATGCGGCATCGCCGACGCCGGGGTGACGTCGTTGTCTGCCGAGCTCGGCCGCGACGTCACGGTGTACGACGTGCTGCCGGGCGTGCGCCGTCACCTCACGGACCTGCTGACGTGGTCGCCGTACGACCCGACCCCGGACTACGAGCCCCGCCCGGCGCCAGGTGCGAGGGTCGAGCTGCTCACGCCGTAGCGTCCCGCTGGTGGCGGTAGTACTCCGCCATGGCTGGGTAGTAGTCGCGCTCGAAGTCGGCGGTCTCCGGCGGCCGAGAACCGGACTCAACGGCCACGAGACGGTCCAGGTAGTACTCCCAGCCCGGACCGACGCCGAGCAGGTCGTCCTGGTCGACGTCCGGTTGGCTGAAGGTCAGCGTGGTGATGCCGTGCGCGCTCGCTGAGATCGACATCGAGGTGCCATCGCTGCTCGCCCACCTGTGACGTCACGGCCAATCGCTCCGGGGGGCGGCACTCGCGGATCTCCATGTCGTCCTCGAGCTCCCCATCCTCGAAGAGCATCCGGAACGCGACCCGGCCCTCGGCAGGATCGCCCCGCCAGGTGCCGAGCCAGCGCGCGAGTCTCTCGGGCTCGGTGATCGCCGCCCAGACGTCCTCGATCGGCGCGTGGAAGGTGCGCTCGATGTGCAGGGTGAGCCGATCGCCGAGCGAGACGACGCGTCCCGACGGTGTCGGGGTCATGCGCTCGCCTCCCGCCGACGGGAACGGGGGGGTCGCTCGCGCACCGTCCGGCGTACCTCGGTGTCGAGCGCGTCGAGCGACTGCGACGTCACCGGGGTGCCGGCGAGCGTGAGCCGCTCGAGCAACGCGGCCAGCGGGATCAGACCATCCGCGACCAAGGCGTAGTGACGCTCGCGCCCGCGCTCCTGCGCCTCGACGAGCCCGGCCTCGGTGAGCAGGCGCAGGTGCTTGCTCACCGCCGGTCGCGAGATCGGGTGCGCGGCCGCCAGGTCCACGACACGCACCGGGCCGGCGGCGACCTCCTCGAGCAGGGCGCGACGGACCGGGTCAGCGAGTGCCGCAAAGGTGTCCATCCGAGAAAGGTAACCTTTCAGTTACCAGTTCTCAAGCGGCTCGGCCCTCCAGCGCGGCGGCGAACAGGTCGAGCCCGCCGGCCTGCCAGCCGGTCCGGATGCCGTCGAGCTGGGGCAGCAGGTCGTCCCCGTGCCGCTCGAGATGCTGGTGCTCGAGCACGACCCGCGTCGTCGTCGGCCCCTCGGCGGTGAAGGTCACCTCGACCTCGCTGCACCGGGCGGGGTCTGTCTCGATGGTCCAGTGCTCGTTGATGTCCCAGCTGAAGACCACACGACGCGGCCGGTCGTAGACGAGGACGCGGGACCATCGGCACTCGCTGCCGTCGGTGCCCACGTCGTAGACGTTCCCGCCTACGAACGGCTCGAAGACCATGTGGCTCAACGGGGCCTCGATGATGTGGTGGTCGGCGTTCCACCACGCGCCGATGTCCTCGGTGAAGAAACCGAACGCCTCGTCGATCGGGACCTCGACGGTCGTGGTCGCGGTGATGGAGAGCGGCTGGGTGTCGGTGGTCATCGGTGCTCCTGTCGGGTGTGGGTGTGCTGCTCGGCGGCCCGCGCGAACGCCGTCAGCGAGCGCTGCCAGAAGCCTTCGAGGTAGTCGCGCAGGCCGGCCAGGCCCTGGGGGTCGAGGGCGTAGATCCGCCGGGTGCCCTCGGCGCGGGCCGTCACCAGGCCGGCGTCGCTGAGCACCTTGAGGTGCTGCGAGACGGCCGGGCGGCTGACCGGGAGCTCCTCGGCGAGCTCCCCCACCGCACGCGGACGAGACGCGACTCGCTCGAAGATCTCGCGCCGGGTCGGGTCGGCGAGGGCGGTGAGCGCCTGAGCCAGAGTGAGTTGGTCAGCCATGACTTACCGTAAGTTACTACTTACTGAGGCTGGCCGCAAGCCCCCTCCCGGAGTCGGGATCACCTGGGGTTGCCGCGTAGCATGAGTGGGTGACTCAGGCCCCCTCCCGCAACGTCACCTCGGACGGTCGCAGGCTCCTGCGCCTCGAGGTCCGTAACGCCGAGACCCCGATCGAGCGCAAGCCGGAGTGGATCAAGACGCGGGCGAAGATGGGGCCGGCGTACTCCGAACTGCACGCGCTGGTGAAGTCCGAGGGCCTGCACACGGTGTGCCAGGAAGCCGGCTGCCCGAACATCTTCGAGTGCTGGGAGGACCGCGAGGCGACCTTCCTCATCGGCGGCGACCAGTGCACGCGCCGGTGCGACTTCTGCCAGATCGACACCGGTAAGCCGCAACCGCTCGACCGCGACGAGCCGCGCCGGGTCGCCGAGAGTGTGCAGAAGATGGGCCTGAAGTACGCCACGATCACCGGCGTCGCGCGCGACGACCTGCCGGACGGCGGGGCCTGGCTGTACGCCGAGACGGTGCGCGCCATCCATGCGCTCAACCCCGACACCGGCGTGGAGAACCTGATCCCCGACTTCAACGGCAAGCCCGACCTGCTGGCCGAGGTGTTCGAGAGCCGGCCAGAGGTGCTGGCCCACAACGTCGAGACCGTGCCGCGCATCTTCAAGCGCATCCGTCCGGCGTTCCGCTATGACCGCTCGCTCGATGTGCTGACCGCGGCCCGCGAGTCCGGCCTGGTGACCAAGTCCAACCTGATCCTCGGCCTGGGCGAGACCCGCGAGGAGGTCAGCCAGGCGCTGCGCGACCTCCACGAGGCCGGCTGCGAGCTCGTCACGATCACCCAGTACCTCCGCCCGTCGGCGCGCCACCACCCCGTCGAGCGCTGGGTCAAGCCCCAGGAGTTCGTCGAGCTTGCCGGCGAGGCCGAGGAGATCGGATTCTCCGGGGTCATGTCGGGGCCGCTCGTGCGTTCGTCGTACCGGGCCGGCCGGTTGTACGGTCAGGCGATGTCGGCGCGCACGCCGGCTTGACCTTTCGCACAGGACCGGAACACGGAGCACTCACCCGCATGGCCAAGACCCCCACGCCGAAGCCGGCGCAGCCGCCCAAGCTGAGCCGACGTGAGCAGTTCGTCCAGACCTACCAGATGTCCAAGAAGAGCGACCCGGCCATCGGCCGATGGGTCGGTGGCGCCGCGCTACTCGGACTCGTCGTGGGGTTCGGGATCTTCTGGCTCGTCGTCGGGCGCGGCAGCACGCTCGGCCTGGTCCTGGCGATCGTCGGCGGTGTCATGGTGGGCGTGCTCTCCGGCCTGATCATTTTCTCCCGCCGCGCGCAGCGTGCGGTCTACGGACAGATGGAGGGCCAGGTCGGTGCGGCCGCCGGCGCCCTCGGGCTGCTCAAGCGCGGTTGGCACGTCGACAACGCCGTCGCCTTCACCAAGCAGCAGGACGTCGTCCACCGGGTGGTCGGCCCGCCGGGCATCGTCCTGGTCGGCGAGGGAAGCCCGGTCCGCCTCAAGGCCCTGATGACCGCTGAGCGCAAGCGGCACGCGCGCGTCGCGGTCGACACCCCGGTCCACGAGATCGTCGTCGGCAGTGCCGACGACGAGGTGCCCTTGGCCAAGCTGGCCCGGTACGTGCGGAAGATGAAGCGTGAGGTCCAGCCGGCCGAGATCACCGACATCCTGGCCCGGCTCAAGGCGATCGACGCATCCCGCCCGGTCGTCCCGATGCCCAAGGGTCCGCTGCCGACGTCGATGAAGGGGCTCCGGGGCAACCTGCGCGGCCGCTGACGCGAACGGCGAAGGGGCGGGTGCTCGCGGCACCCGCCCCTTCGTCATGTTCAGTGTCAGCCGGTCGTACTGCCGGGCATCTCCATCACGTCCGACGGGTCTGGAGCAGTGACGTGGACGTCGGCGCCGTAGTCGGAGTACGTCGCGGTCACCTGGGTGACCTTCTTCATCAGCATCGTGAACTTGGCGATCCGGTCCTGGCTGTCGAGCCACATGTCGTACGTGACGGTCTTCGGCAAGGACGCGGTGTTCGGCAAGTTCTTGAGCATCTGCCCCGCGGCGCTGGTGTCGAGCACGACTCGGTAGTGCTCGACCTGCTGGCCACCCACCGAGTCGGAGCCGAGGTCGGTGACCTTCTGGAACGAGTCGGGCGAGAGCTTGCCGAGCATCTCGTTGGGGTTGTAGCTGTCCAGGGTGTCGCCCAGACCGGCCAACGGCCCATTGGGATCGCTGAGGTCCATCTTCAGGTACTTGCCGCTGCCGCTGGTGGGGTCCTGGATGTACATGACGCCGTCGACGATGCGCATGTCCGTCGGCGTACCCATGCCGGTCAGGTCCATCGAGATCTGCATGGCGGGCTGGTCACCAGTCATGTCGAGGACGCCCTTCGCCTGGACGGTCTGGCCCGACAGATCCATGTTCATCGTGAACCGGGCGGTGGTGAGCGACTGCGCCGCGTTCTTGAGCCGGTCGACGAACGCCGCGGGATCGACCGTCTGCCCGCTGTCTCCGGAGTCCGCGGAGGTGGATGCGCTCGAGCTGGTGGCGCTGCTGGACGGGGCGTCGGCCGGGTCGGCCGCCGTGGTCGAGTTGTCGTTGCCGCACGCGGTGAGCGCGGCGAACGTCAGCGGTCCGACGGCGGCGATGGCCGCGCGGCGAAGGGTCAGGCTGCGCATGGGGTCCTCCAGGGCTCCACGTGGGTCTGGCCCCGCTCCCGTGAGCGAAACCGTTCGCCCGGCGTGCCGGACGTCTCCGTCAGCGTAACCGGGCCTACCACGGAGCAACCCGGGAACGGGTCAGGAAGCCGGGTCGGGATGCGGCACCAAGGGGACGACGGCGGAGCGGCAGGCCAGGTCGTGGAGCCCGCGGCCGTCGGGCCGGAAGACCAGGGGCGGGATCACCAGGCAGATCAACACCTGGCGCAGCACGGAAGTCAGCAACGACAGGGGGCGTCGGCTCCCGTCGACGCGCACGACCCGCAGGCGGGTGGCGAGCTGGCCGAACGAGCCGCCCGAGAGCGACATCAGGAGCGCGGACTCACCGATGAACAACAGGTTCAGGTACAGCGACGGCAGGCTCCCGTTGCCGAACCAGTCGCCTCCGTAGAACAGCAGCATCACGCCCCAGCACGCGGCGTAGTCGATGAGCAGGGCGAGGATCCGGCGATCCCACGACGCCGTCTCGAACGGCAGGTCCTGGACGGGCACCGGGCCAGGGTACTGAGCGGTCCGGACTCTCCTGGACCTGCCTGGGCCAGCCCCGTTACATCGGCGAAACACAGGGGATACGGTCGAGAAACTGGCCGCTCCTACGGTGACGTCGTCGGGCGCACCGCGGCCGACCACACCCGCACACACCGGCCCCGCCGGGACTCACCAGGCCGCGACCACCGGCCGAGGAGGAACGAATGTTCGCCACCAGCGACGAGCTGCTGAAGTTCATCAAGGACGAGAGCGTCGAGATGGTCGACGTCCGGTTCTGCGACCTGCCCGGGATCATGCAGCACTTCACGGTGCCGGTCTCGTCGTTCGGGCAGGACGTGTTCGACAACGGTCTGAACTTCGACGGTTCCTCGATCCGGGGCTTCCAGGCGATCCACGAGTCCGACATGTCACTGTTCCCCGACCCGACCACGGCGTACGTCGACCCGTTCCGCACCGCCAAGACGCTGGTCGTGAACTTCTTCATCCACGACCCGCTCACCGGCGAGCCCTACTCGCGCGACCCGCGCAACATCGCGCGCAAGGCCCAGGCCTACCTCGCCTCTACCGGCGTCGGCACGACGGCGTACTTCGCGCCGGAGGCGGAGTTCTACGTCTTCGACTCGGTGCGCTTCGAGACCAAGGTCAACGCCGGGTACTACCACATCGACTCCGAGGCGGGGTACTGGAACTCCGGCTCTGAGGAGAACAACCGCGGTTACAAGGTGAGGTACAAGGGCGGGTACTTCCCGGTCGCGCCGTACGACCACTTCGGCGAACTGCGCGACGAGATGGTGATCGAGCTCGAGCGGGCCGGCCTGACCGTCGAGCGTGCCCACCACGAGGTCGGCACCGCGGGACAGGCCGAGATCAACTACAACTTCGCCGAGCTGCTCAAGGCCGCCGACGACGTGATGAAGTTCAAGTACGTCGTGAAGAACGTCGCGTGGCGCAACAACAAGTCCGCGACGTTCATGCCGAAGCCGATCTTCGGCGACAACGGCTCAGGCATGCACTGCCACCAGTCGATCTGGGACGGCGACGAGCCGCTGTTCTACGACGAGACCGGGTACGCCGGCCTGTCCGACATCGCCCGCTACTACATCGGCGGCATCCTCGAGCACGCCCCATCTCTCCTGGCGTTCACCAACCCGACCGTGAACTCCTACCACCGCCTGGTGCCGGGCTTCGAGGCGCCGGTCAACCTGGTCTACAGCCAGCGCAACCGCTCGGCCTGCGTCCGGATCCCGATCACCGGCTCGAACCCGAAGGCCAAGCGCATCGAGTTCCGCTGCCCCGACCCGTCGGCCAACCCCTATCTCGCGTTCTCTGCGATGCTCCTGGCCGGCCTCGACGGCATCCGCAACAAGATCGAGCCGCACGAGCCGGTCGACAAGGACCTCTACGAGCTGCCCCCCGACGAGCACGCCGACATCCCCACCGTGCCCGCCACGCTGAACGCGGTCATCGACTCGCTCGAGGCCGACCACGAGTTCCTGCTCGAGGGCGGGGTGTTCACCGGCGACCTGATCGAGACCTGGATCGACTACAAGCGCACCAACGAGATCCAGCCCGTCGCCCTGCGCCCCCACCCCCACGAGTTCGAGCTCTACTACGACATCTAGGTGTGATGCCCAGGGACGTTGGTCGAGAGGGTGTGACGACACGATCTGATGTCGTAGGTGGGTGAAGACCTCCCGGTGTGGAGTGGGTCTAAGCACCGCTTCACCCAGGAGGTCTTCGTGTCCCACGCTACCCACGCCAACGCTGCTCTGACGCCTCGTGCTCGGCTTCGTCTGGCTCGCCTGGTCGTCGAGGAGGGTGGGGCGATCCCGCGCGCTGCGGAGCGCTGTGACGTGTCCTGGCGGACCGCGAAGAAGTGGCCGACCGCTATCGAGCTGAGGGCCCAGCCGGGATGGTCGACCGGTCCTCACGTCCGCATAGCCAGCCCAACCGGACACCGCAGCCGCTGGTGCGCAAGTCGTGCACCTGCGCTGGAAGCAGCGCGCGGCCCGATCCAGATCGGTGACCGGCTCGCGATGCCGGCCTCGACCGTGCATGCGGTGCTCGTGCGGTGCCGGCTCAACCGGCTCTCCCATGTCGACCGCGCCACCGGCGAGCCGATCCGCCGCTACGAGCACCAGCATCCCGGCGACCTGCTCCACCTTGACGTTAAGACGCTCGGCCGGGTGCCCGACGATGGCGGATGGCGCTTCGTGGGCTGTCAGCAAGGCTGGCGGAACCGATCCAAGACCGCAGCCCGCACCGGCGCGCCCGAAGCCCCCGTGGCTCGCGCGCAGCAGCCCTGAGCGCCTCAGATCCACTCGGTGGGCTCGGGAGCGATCACTGGATCATCCACGGGTCATCCTCGCGGGCGCCGTCGATTCGCAGCTGAACAAAACCCTGCGGGCGCGGAGGACAACCGCCGAATGCATCCCAACGTTCAATTAAGTGTGGGGACTGAACGACGCAGGGCTGCTGGCACGGCGGCACTGGTCGTCGCGATCGTGGCCGCATTCGTCGTCGCCGGGACAATGACTCACCGGCACGAGGAGGCCGCCTCGGCGAGGGAGACCAAGACGCCTGTGTCTGAGCCGCCGACGACGACTCCGCACTCGGAGAAGACGCGTGGCGCGCACAGCTCCCACCGCCGGACTGGCATCTCGCTCGACCTTTCCGCCCACTCGACGACGGACCCGTCAAGCATTTGGGTCGTGGTGAACAAGACGCACCCGCTCCACCCGCTCAACTTCCGCCCACGGCTCATCATCGTCCGCGGCTACCAGGTCGCCCCGGCTGCCGCCAGGCCCTTGGCCCGCCTGCTGGACGCCAGCGACTCTGCGAGGTTGGGCTTCAAGATTGCAAGCGCGTTTCGATCGTACGCGTACCAGGACCACGTCCACGATGCCCTGGTCTCGAGCGAGGGAAGCTCGCCGGCCGACCGCATCTCGGCACGCCCCGGACACAGCGAACACCAGACCGGTCTCGCGGTCGACATCATCACCCCGGCTCACCCTCGCTGTGACCTTGCAGCGTGCTTTGCGACCACGCCGGCGGGCCGCTGGTTGGCGAGGAACGCGTGGCGCTACGGGTTCATCGTCCGTTACACGCGCGAGAACCAGGCGATCACGGGCTACCACCCCGAGCCCTGGCACATCCGGTACGTCGGCCGACCTCTCGCCGCCGCGATGAGGGCTGCCGGCATCACTTCCCTGGAGCAGGTGTTCCACGTCACGGGCGGGAGCTATCGCTGATCGGGCGAAACCTCAACCATTGCCAGATGAACGCGATTCAGCACGAATGGCGACACCCCCCAGTAAGCCAAGGTGCCCCCACCAAAGGAGTATTCGCCGAAGCTTCGCCCTCCCGGTCGGAACGCACTCACATGCCGCTGTCCGGGTCCCACTCACATGCCGATGAGCGGATGCCCAAACGCGCTCTGTGCACCTGGCCGGGACTGGCTATTGCCCACGGCCAAGCGCGGGAGCACTCTCGCTTGAGAGGCAAGGCGTTCGGGACATGCGCAGTGGTGTGGATGCTTGACGCAACGATGCGGCGCTCAGTGCCATCGGCGCACGCGGCAGCCGATCCTTATCTCCGTGCCAGCCACGAGGAGGTCCAGTGAAGCGGTCCATCATCAGAGCAGCATTCGCGACTGTCGTCCTTCTTTTGCCAGTCGTCTTCAGTTCCAATGCCAGTGCCAGCACAAGGTGGGTGTGCGATGTTCCGGGCGAGGGCTTGGTGACATTTGTGACTGCTGCGAACGCGGCGCGCCACGGGATCGACACAGCCAACAGCCACGCAGGTGTCGTGTTCCACGATCGCTTCGGCGAAACGTGCCACGTCGAATCCGGATGAGAGCAGCAGCTCCAGCTTTCATCAGTATGGGAAGCTCGGCGCCAGTCTCGCGCGTTCTGGCACTGCGATCGAAAGGTCCACTCATGCCACCGTCTGGTGCACTTACATGCCGTGGGCGGGTAAGACCACGACCTCAAAATGGCCGGCGCGCCCGCCATATTTCGCGTGACTTCTTGTCAGCTTGAACCTTCTGCTTGGCAGGCCAATGAGAACCACCGTGGAGCCGCTGGCGCCGCTTCGCAAGAGCGGTCGCCGCCACGAACACCGCAATGACGATCCCGAGGAATATCCAATCGGCCATCGCTCCTCCCCGTGGCCGGGAATCCGATGCCAGTCTTCGAGTGCAGAACTCCGACGCTGGCGCGGCCATCCGCTCATGCCGCTGTCCGGTGCGCTCTCATGCCGACGTGCGTGCGCCACCCAAAAGTCTTGGGCACCGCTCGGTCGGCGTCGGATGGGCCGCGAGAGGGATGAGGATGAAGACAGCGAGCAGTTCTGAGTATGGTCATGGGCATGAAATCGCCCATTGCCCTGACCGTGGTTGCACTGGTGCTGGGCGCCTCATTGGTGGGCTGTGGCAAGGACAAGCCTGCCGTGTGCGGCTCCGTGGACGACCTCAAGACGTCGGTCGCCAACCTTAAGGACATCGACATCACCTCCTCAAGCGCGGTCAGTGACCTGGAGAGCGGACTCAGCACCATCAAGACCGACCTCGGGCAGGTCAAGACCGATGCCAAGTCGGAGTTCTCGTCCCAGATCGGGGCGGCTGAGGCGTCCTATACTGCGGCGAAGAGCAGCGTCGACGCGGCCAAGGCCGATCCGTCGGCCGCCACCCTGGCTGCCGCAGGTTCCGCCTTGTCCGCGTTTAACACCGCTGTGCGAACCCTCATCAGCGACATCCAGTCGACCTGCTGACCACGACGCCCCAGGTCTGTACATGGGCGATGTCAGTGCGGCATAGCTTCCGCTCATGCCGCGAGTCGGGCGACCCCAGGGTGAGTCAGTCCGCCGCGTTAGGGCGTGGTCTCCGTCGCCTGGGGTTGGCTCAGCTGCGTCCGCGGGTGGCCGCCGTTGCGGACAAACTTCCTGGCCGAGACTGGACGCCTGAGAATGCACTATGCCGACCGCCAGTGAATACGCAGCTGACGTCGCATCGGTGCGCGACGATCCGGCCGGGCGGTTGGCGTTGATGCATTCTCTGTATGAGGCCGAGCCCGGGCGGCCCGAGCTGCATCTGCCGTACCGGCGGGCGGCACTGGGGTTCATGGGCTGGCAGCTACGTCGTGGCCTGCTCAACGCGATGTGCCCCGTGACCCCATGCGCGGGGCAGGCGTCCCGTCGAGCTCAGCGCGAGGGGCATCCCACCCCGCTGCCGCCCGACGGGGCGCGTCCAAGGGGTTGCATCGGACCGAACCCGACGGGTAGGAATTCCTATCCCGCCGTGCCGCCGTGGGGCTAGAGCCGGCGGGATGCGCTGCCCCGGTGACCCGTGATGCCGGGGCAGCGTCGTGCCTTCACCAAGCCCGAGCCCGCCGTCTTCACTCGGCGGACACCCAGATGGCCACCAGCGCGAGGGCGAAGAAGGCCGCCGCGATCCGCAGCGCGAGCCGGACCTCTCGCTTGGTCACCGCCGCACCTTGCGCGCCTCTCGCGGTGTCATGATGCCGAGCCTAGATGTCCTGGGGACCCGAGACCTGGCGAGCATCGTCACGTTAGTGTCGATCCGGTACAGCTTCACGGCCCCGCAGTCGACGAGCCGGGTGACCTCAGCCTCAAGATCGTCGCTGCGCAGATCCAGGTGCAGTCGGTTCTTGTGTCGCTTCGCTCAGGAACTCGCCGGAACAAATAACGCGGCCCCTCACCTTAGCGCCGGTTCCACCAGGACCATTGGATCGTCCTCAGGATCGAAGACGTTTGGCGAGATCACGGTCGAGCGCGACGAATCTGACCGTGGACGAGCGCGAACGGCTGGCGGCGCTATCCGAGATAGCGGCCGGCGCGGCCCCGGCTCGATACAAGCCTGGGCCGCGCTTTGGCAGGTTGGCCGTCAGTTGCCGACGATCACAGGTGCGACCATCTTGACCGGCCCTCCCGGCGCCAGAGCCGACGTCACGTCGATCAGGGTCCCGGCGTCGAGGCCCGCGCGCACCTGCGCCGCCGTCGTGAACGGGTGTGTGGCGAGGTCGATGCTGCCGGGCGTCGCTTCGACGAGCAGGTCCAGCGTCCACGCCCCGGTGTAACCGCGATCGCCGGGCGCGACCGGCAGGACGTGGTCGTGACGCAACACGTTGGGTTGGCCGTCGCAGTGATCCTCGGTCGCGCTGTCGTCGAAGATGACATACAGCGGCTGGGTGGGCCTGCTGATGCCTGCCATGTCGGGGCCAAGTCCGAAGCAGGCCAAGACGCCGCCGTTGGGGTTCGCACTGAACACCGATGGCTGCAAGAACGTGATCTCGTGGCCGTTGTACCAGGCCTTCTCGATCCGCCGCTGCCCGCCGCTGCCCGCATGCGCGGTCCCGGCCATCAGCGCAGCGGCTGCGATCGCGGTCACGGTGGCAGCAAGCCATCTGAGTCGATACATGTCATTCCACCTCTTCGATCGTTGGACGCTGCCGGCGGGATGTTCTGGTTCAGCCGGAACACGTTCGTCGGGTCGTAGCGCTTCTTGATCGCGGCGAGCTTCGCGTAAGTTTGCGGCGGGTAGGACGCGCGCACCTTGTCCTCGTCGGCCTCACCCGTGAAGTTCACATACATTGCGTCCGGTCCATACGACGCGAGCGCGGCGCGGGCGTCTCGAGCCCAGGCCACACGGTCGGCGAAACCCTCACCGTCGACCGACCGGGCGATGACGTTGAGGATGTACGGCGAGCTACGCTGCGCGAACGCCGTCTCCGCTGCAGGTACGCGTGCCATGGCGCCGCCGGCGTGGTGGACGTGGAGCTCGCTCTGCGGCGTGGGCTTGGCCGACCACCTGGCGATGAGTTCGTCGACTGCGCTGTCCGGAAGGCTGTCGAGCATCGCGGAGGTGAAGTAGTTGTGCGCGCCGGCCTGCCATAGCGGGTCGAGCAGCTGCTGCATCGCGACATACGGAACGGCTCCGATGAGGTCGGCGATCGGGTCGGCGAGCGTCCGCAGCGGCCGCACGACATCCTCGCCGCCGTCCAGCGGGCCGCAGTACACCGCACCGACGGCCACGATGGGTGTGCCGTGCACCGATTCCGGCAGGAACGGAACCGGCGGCGCGGTGGTGAGGACGACCAGCGACGTCAGCTCAGCGGGCATCGTGGAGGTGAGCTCCCGCCATCCGATCAGCACGTCCTTGGCAGCCTCGCCGGGGAAGAACAGCAGCCCGCCGAGGATGGTGGGACCCACCGGATGCAGCGCGTACTCCAGCGAGGTGACGACACCGAAGTTGCCGCCGCCACCGCGCAGTCCCCAGAACAGGTCGCTGTTCTCCTCGGCGCTGGCATGCACCAGGCGCCCGTCGGCAAGGACCACATCGGCGCCGACCAGGTTGTCGCAGGTCAGACCGTGGCGGCGCAGCAGCCAGCCGATGCCCCCGCCGAGAGTGAAGCCGCCGAGCCCGGTCGTGGAGACCAACCCCCCGGTGACCGCTAGCCCGAAGGCCTGGGTCTCGTGGTCGAAGTCGGCCCAGGTGGTCCCGCCCTGCGCGACGGCGCGGCGACGGTGCGGGTCGACCGTGACGGCCTTCATCGGCGAGAGGTCCAGGACTACCCCGCCATCGCAGGTGGAGAACCCGGCGATGCTGTGCGCGCCGCCGCGTACCGCGAGCGGCAGTCCCTGGCTGCGGGCGAACTCCACCGCCTTGATCACATCAGCGGCCCCGGTACAGCGGATGATCAGCGCCGGATGCTTGTCGTGAACGGCGTTCCAGACCGCACGTGTCTCGTCGTAGTCGCTGTCGCCTGGTCGGACCACCTGACCGCGTACCGCGGCTTGCAGCTCGCCCATCGTGGCTTCGCCCACCACGTTCGGCGCTTGCGTTGTCGTCATCTTGCTCTCCTCGGTTGTCGAGATCAGGCAGGACGTTACGAGCCGCGGCTTAGCAACGGCTTAGGAGCGCTTAGCAGCGACTTTGCGCTGGCGGACCGCGGTGCCGTCGACCGCGCCCAGAGCCTGGAACTGGTCACGGGCCTGGCGCAACGCTCGGAGCGCCTCGTCGGGCTGGCCGAGCTGACCGTGGACGTCGCTGAGCATGACGTATCCCCAGGCGGTCGCGCGATGGTTGCCGGGGATGTGCCGAGACTCCAACAAGGCGTGGGGCAGGAGCCGCCGCGCCGCGTCGAAGTCGCCCGCATCGGCGTGCACGCTAGCCATCGTGAGGCTGGCGGCGACCCGTCCCGGCGCGTCCTGCGTCTCGCGGAAGCCGGCCTGCGCTTGCTGCAGCAACGCGAGTCCCTGTGTGCGGTCTCCCTCGGCGGCGCTGAGCACGCCGAGGTTGCCGAGCGTCAGACCGATCGCGCGCCGATCGCCGATTTCGTACCGGAGCCGCAGGCTGTGCTCCAACGCGGCCCGGCCCGCGCCGTATTCGGCCCGCACCCGGTGCAGGCAACCGAGGTGGTTGAGAGCGAGCGCTTCGCCATCGGCGCCACCGACGGTCCTGAATGTCCAGACGGCTTCTTCGACGAGCATCCGTGCCTCGTCCAGGTCGCCGGCGAGACGGGCGAGGTAGGCCAGGTTGCAGAGCACGTATCCCTGCGCCCGTTCGGCACTTATGTGCGGTCCGGGGAGGACCGTCTCCTCGAAGCACAGCCGCGGGCTCGCCGTACGGGCGCCGTCGACGGCGAAGCCGAGCATGAGGGGGGTGAAGAACGGTCGCTTCGGCTGCGGCACCTTGGCGAGTGCCGCGCGCACGTGCTCGAGGGCCCTCCTCGCTGCCGGCAACTCGCCTCGGCCGAGCAGCACCATCGCCTGCAGGTGCGCGGCGGACGCCTCGATCTCTTCGACGCCGTTGTCGGAGGCCGCGTCCCGGGCCTCGACGCTGCGCTGCCAGCACTCGGTCCAGTGGCCGCGCATGTAGGCGAGCACGCCGTCCGCGTGCAGCGCAAGTGCCAGACCGGCGTGGTCACCCAAGGTGCGGTGCGCAGCGACCGTCTCCGCGCCGATCTCGGCAAGCCGCTGGCCGGTTCCACGGCGTAGATCGAAAACCGCGAGGGCCAGCAACGCGCGTGCCCGCACGAGAGACGGTTCCGGGACGGCGGCGAGCACCGCCTCCAGCCACTGGCTGCCTTCGGCGAAGAAGCTTCGCGCCAGCCAGTAGCGCCAGAGCGCAACGGCGAGCCGTAGCGCCGCCGGCGGCTCATGTCCCACAGCCCATGACAGAGCGACGCGCAGGTTGTCGTGCTCGACGTCGAGACTCGCCGGGAGCACGTCCACGACGCTCGTGGACACCTCCGGGTCACGGGCCTCGGCGAACTCGACGCACCATGCGCAGTGCCTGTTGCGGATCCTCGACTCCTCACCGGCGGCACGCAGCCTCTCCGTCGCGTACTGCCGCACCGTCTCGAGCAATCGGTAGCGGGTGACGTCGCCGAGCGGCTCGGCGACAACGAGCGAGGTGTCGACCAGCCGGCCGAGGGCACCGAAGACCTGCGCCTGCTCGCCATCGCCGGCGCACACCCCCTCGACCGCCTCCAGCGTGAACGATCCGGCGAACACCGCCAACCGTCGGAACAACACCCGCTCGTCGTCGGCCAGCAGGTCATGGCTCCAGGCCAGGGTGGTCGCCAGGGTCTGCTGACGCGTGATCGTCGCCCGCTGGCCGCGGCTGAGCAGCCGCAGCGCGTCGCCGAGGCGGGCCGCGATCTGCTGCGGCGACAGCACCGGGACGCAGGCCGCCGCGAGCTCCAACGCCAGCGGCATGCCGTCGAGGCGGTAACAGATCTCCGCCACTGCGGCCGCGTTGTCGTCCGTGAGTGCGAACCCGGGCGAGATCGCCGACGCGCGCTGCACGAACAGCTGCAACGACGCGACGGCGGCCAGCGCCTCCAGCGAGGGAAGGTGCTGCGGATCGGGCAGGGCGAGAGACGGCGTCCGCCAACTGACCTCACCCTCGACGCGCAGCGGCTCCCGGCTCGTCGCCAGGACCGAGACCCCGGGACAGCCCTGCAGCAGCTCGGTGACGGTTCGGGCGCATGCATCGATCAGATGTTCGCAATTGTCGAGCACGATGAGCAGCTGCCGCCCCCGCAACTGCGCCACCAGCGAGTCGACCGCAGCCTGACGAGAGGGCAGTTGGAGTCGCAGCGCCTCCGCCATCTCCTCGACGATCAGCTCGCCGTCGCCCAGCGCGGCCAGCTCGACGAGAAACACACCGTCGCGATAGCGCTCGTCCTGCCGGCGGGCCAGCTCGATAGCGAGCGTGGTCTTGCCGGCACCACCCGGACCGGTCAAAGTCAGCAGCCGCGCGTTGGCGAGTATTCGAGCGGTCTCCTCGAGTTCCCGGCTGCGACCCACCAGCGCGGCGACCCGCGCCGGCAAGTTCGTGGCCGGACGTCGGGCGTGGGGGTGGGCCGAACCGGCGTCGTGTGCACTGCTCGCCAAAAGGTCCCGGTACAGCTGACGGGTTCGCGCTTCCGGCTCCGCCGCGAGCTCCTTCTGCAGCATCGTGCGGAGCCGTTCGAACAGCACGAGTGCCTCGGCAAGGCGACCCGCGGCTGCGAGCGCCCCCATCATCGCCCGATGCGCCGGCTCGTGCAGCGGGTAGGCATCGACGACCGGCGCCAGCATGACTATGGCGCTCTGCGGGTCACGCTCGACCAGATCGTCCTCGACCAGCTTCATGACCAGCCCCGTGCGCCATTCCCGGATACGGTCCGCGTGTCGCTGCGCCCATGGCTCGTAGGCATCCTCTGGGAGCAGCTCTCCGTGCCACCGCCCTAGTGCGGCGGCCATGGCTGTCCCATCCCCGGACGCGCTCGCCTGCTCCACCGCGTCCTGAAACTCCTCCAGGTCGGTGACCACGTGAGCATCGGTTCCGAGCACCACGAGATCGTCACGCAACGCCAGTGCGGCAGTCCCCTCCACGCCGACTGTCGACAACGCTCTGCGCGCAGCGTGCAACACCTGATGCAGGTTGTTTCGTGCGGCATCGGCGTCGAGCTCCGGCCAGAGTTGGTCGGCGATCTGGTCCCGGTGCAGTCGGTGCGTCGGTTCCAGCGCCAACAACTTGATCAGCGTCATCGCCTTGCGCAGCCGCCACGCGCCATGGGCGACCGTCCGCTCACCGTCGGAGACCTCGAAGCCGCCCAAGAGCCCGATGCGCACCGTTGTCGCCCCCGCTCGCCGCGACCCCGATTTTCCCCTCGGCCACCCGCCCCACGAACGACGTCAACGGCGAAGGCAGGCAGCGCTTTCGGGGTGGCCGAGCTCGGGCGAGGTCTCCGATACGGAATTCAGGGGCGCCGCGACGGCCGCCAAGGCTCGGCGATCGCCCACCCCCAGCTTACGCAGCAAGGAGGAAACGTGACTCTCCACGGTACGAACGGAGATGAACAGCCGCGCGCCGATCTCGGCATTCGTCAAGCGTTCGGCAACCGCGGCCAGAACCTCAGCCTCGCGGGCCGTGACCGAGTTCGCCGCCTTCCGATTGTGCAACATCGCCCCTACCCGCCCCGGCGACGGCGTGGCCCGACGCAGCGCCTGCGGCCTGTTTCGAAGTGGGGCGTCGCGGCTGCTGAGGACGGAACCCCCGACGCACACCTGACCGTCATCAGCGCTGGCCGGAACCGAGCTCGACCGTCAGCAACGCCGACGGCGTCGCGGACGGCGCAGCGTCCACTGGCACAACGGTGACCAGAACGACAGCCAACGCGGCCATCGCGGCCAGACCGAGCTGACGCGCCCTCAAGATGCTGTTGACATCCATCTCTCCACATCCCCCTTGCGATCGAGCCGACCACCTGCTGACTCTTCGGCTACTACGGTGGCGACCCGACCCCGGTTCACACGAACGCGCAAAGCCGGGTGCGGACTGATGCCGATCAGCACCTAGAGAGCTCGCGCATGACGCGTGACTCCGAAGCATGCGCCGCCAAGGTCACCCGAGCGCAACAGGTGCTGATCGATCCGTCCGCGTTGGAATGCCGTTCTGCCATTCTGGCGAGCCGCACCTAGCGAGACGGTTCCAGAGTGCCACACCCAGTTGTCGTTCGGCGTTTGCGCAGGTCAGACCACTCATGTGCAGTCACTCGCAAACTCCTATCGAGGGCGCGCAAGGACAAGGGGTCGCGGAGTCGAATCTGCTGACGACCTCATTGGGAGCGGGCGTGGCTGCTGGCGGCGGATCCGACCTCCGCGGGGCCTTGGGTCAGAGGGTGTCCAGGTGCAGGTGTGTCTGGGTGGTCGGGATGGGCCGCGTTGGTCGGCGTCGGGCGGAGGCAGCTCGCGTCGGCGTGCCGGAGGTCCTGGTGCCCGGAATCAGGTGATTCCGGGTCTGACCCGTGTCGAGGCCCTTGAGGGTGGCGGCGTCTTCACTCCTGGCCGAGGAAGCCGGACAGCAGCCGCCGGAATTCGAGCGGATGCTCGACCGCTGGCACGTGTCCGCATCGTCCGAGGACGTGGAGACGGACATCGGTCAGGTGTTCGAGCAAGGGCAGTGCCGCGGTCGCCAACGGGGTGACGCGGTCCTGGGCGCCGTGGACGAGCAGCACGGGCACGCGGACCCCGCTCAGCACCCGCGCCGACAAGGTGAGGTCGTCGGCCCATCGGGCCCGTGGGGGAGGGAAGATCGACGCGAATGCGTCATCGCCCTCCTGCATGGCTGCCGCGCGGGCCTCGACAGCCGTCTCGGTCACGAGCGCCGGGTCGAGGAGGAGGCGACCGAGCATCTCTCGCGCCCCGGTCCGGTCGGCGGGCGCCGCCCAGACCGCGTCGAGCTCCGCCGACAACGGCGCGCCGGGGGCGCCCATCGTCGAGACCGCCACCACACGGGAGACCTGGTGGGGGCGCTCCGCCGCCATCGCCAGCGCCACGGCGCCGCCCATGGAGTGACCCACCACGGCGTAGGTCTCCACACCGAGTGCATCCATCAGGCCGGCGGCGAGGTCCGTCCACATACGCAGCCCACCCCTCGATCCCGGCGGTAGCGGCGTCCGGCCGAACCCTGCGTGGTCAGGGGCCACGACGTGCCAGGTCGTGCCGAGCGCCTCGACCGTCGTCGCCCAGGCTCCGGACCCGGTGGTCCCCGGTCCCGAGCCGTGCAGCAGCAGCACCGATGACCCTTCGCCCTCCTCGAGGACGTGGACGGGGACGCCCTCGACCGTGACCGTCCGACGTGCCGTCACCGGGACACGGCGGACGCGCTCATGTCGAAGCGGAGCTCACGGACTTCGTGAAGAGCTCCATCATCGCCCGGCCGAACTGGGGCATGTCAGGCCAACCCCGGCAGGAGACGAGGTTGCCGTCCACGACGTCGGGAGCATCGATGACGGTCGCACCCGCGTTCTCCATGTCGCCGGTGATGGGGGGGAAGCACGCAGTCATCCGGCCCTTCAACAGCCCGTACACCGCCGGCACCTGGGCACCGTGGCACACCAGGGCGATCGGCAGGTCACGGGCGAAGAAGTGCTCGGTGATGCGTCTGACGTCGGGGTCGACCCGGATCCACTCGGGGGCGCGGCCTCCGGGGATGATGAGGGCGTCGTACTGCTCCACGTCGACCTCGGCCCAGGGCACGTCGACCGGCAGCTTGCGGCCGTTCTTCTCGACGTAGGCGTCGGAGTCGGGGTCGAACTCGTGGATCACCAGCTGCACGTCACGCGTCGTCCGCGACGAGACGTCGACGTCCCAGCCGCCCTCCTGCACGCGGTAGTAGGGGTACATGGTGTCGAGCTCCTCGGCGGCGTCGCCGGTCAGGAGCAGCGCTCTGGGCACCTGTTTCTCCTCGCACTCAAATGACGGGTGGGCGTGAATCGGTCGCGGCGGTCAGATCCGATCGGATTTGATCTGGCAAGAATCACCTGCGCGAGTGGCTACGTCAAGCCCCACTCGGCAGATCGTCCGCGCCCTCCGCCTCGTCGAAGAGCCGGCGGAACCGGTCGCCCGACAGCAGGATATGCCGCCGCATCGCGTAGGCAGCGGCATCCCGGTCGCGCGCGGCGATCGCCGCCAGGACCTCGTCGTGCTCGCCCATCGCCAGGTACGTCACCTGCGTGTCGTAGAGCAGCCGGAACAGGTGCACGTGCGTGTGCAGGCGGCCGAGCGCCTCGCGGACGACCCGGTTCCCCGCGCTGAGGGCGACGAGATCGTGGAAGGCGGCATCACGCAGGCCGAACGCACCGTAGGCCAGATGGCTGTCGCCCTCCACCAGGCCCGCCATCTCGTCCAGCATCTGCCGCATCCCCGCCACCTGCTCCGCGGAGGCGCGCTCGGCGGCTCGTCTGGCCGCTGCAGGCTCGAGGAGCAGGCGGACCTCCAGCATGTCCTCGAACCGGCTGCGGGTGATCTGTGGAGGGATCCGGTAGCCGGCATGGGGAACCCGGACGACGAGACTGTCGGCCTCCATGCGGTTCAGCGCGTCCCGGATGGGCGTCTGAGAGACGCCGAGGTCCCGCGCCAGGGCGTCGATCGTGACCCGGGAGCCTGGCTCGATCCGCAGCGACATCAGCTGGGCGAGCAGCGTGTCGTAGACCTCGTCGGCAAGCCGCCCGCTCGCCTTTCCGAGCGCCGGCCCGTCGACGTCCGTCCTCCGCGCCTGATCCCGGTCGCGTGCCGCTTCGCCGTCCAATTTCGGGAGTTCCCTTCTTCGAGTTGCCGCGCATCTGTTGACAGCGGCTGCTCCACTGCCCATGCTCTCGCCACATCAGATCGTATAGGAAATGGTCGCCTCATCGCCTGAACCACCTGGAACGGCGCCGTCTCACCCGTATCGTCTACCTTTCGGAGCTCCCATGAGCATGCTCGGTGTCCTGCGTGGACCTCGGCAGGTCCTGTTCGGAGCCGGGCAGCGACGCGCGCTGGGAACGGTGACCGCCGCCCTCGGGTCCCGAGCCCTGGTCTGCACCGACACCCGCTTCGGGAGCACGCGCGAGTTCGCCGACCTGGTGCAGCTGCTCGAGGACGCGGGCGTGCACGTGACCGCGTTCACCGACGTGCTGCCCGATGTCCCCGTGCACCAGGTGGCGCATTGTGCCGAGCTCGCGGCCCGGGTGGACCCGACCGTCGTGGTCGGCATGGGCGGGGGCAGCTGTCTCGACCTCGCGAAGGCGGTGGCCGTGATCCTCGCGCACGGCGGCCAGGCGTCCGACTACTACGGCGAGCTCCGCGTCCCTGGTCCCGTGGTCCCCGTCGTCGCGTTGCCGACCACGGCAGGGACCGGCTCGGAGGTCACGCCCGTGGCCGTGCTCACCGATCCCGAGCGCGTGAGCAAGGTGGGCATCTCCAGTCCCTACCTGATCCCCCACACGGCCGTGTGCGACCCGGAGCTCACGCTGGGGTGCCCGCCGGAGCTGACCGCGAGCGCGGGCGCCGACGCCCTGTCACACGTGATCGAGGCCTTCACCGCGGTGCGTCGCCCGCCGACGGCCGAGCTGGCCACCGAACGCGTCTTCGTGGGCAAGAACGTGCTGACCGACACCTTCGCCCTCCTGGGGATCCGTCTGATCGCGGGCAGCCTGCACCGTGCCTGGTCGGACCCGGACGACATGGAAGCACGTGAGGCGATGATGCTCGGGGCCACCGCCGGTGGGTTTGCGCTCGGCTCCGCCGGTACGGCGGCGGCGCACGCCATCCAGTACCCGGTCGGCGCTGTCACCCATACCCCGCACGGGGTCGGCGTCGGCGCCCTGCTGCCGTACGTGATGGAGTTCAACCGACCGGCCCGCGTCGCGGAGCTGGCCGCCGTCGCGCTGGCGATGGGTGCGCACGCGGACGCATCGCCCGACGACCTGGCCGACCAGGCGATCGACGGGGTCGCGGACCTGTTGGAGTCGGTGGGGATCCCCTCCACCCTCGCGGAGCTCGGGCTGCCGCCCGACCGGCTGCGATGGACGGCCGAGCAGGCACTGGGCGCCGAGCGGCTGGTCGCGAACAACCCGCGACCGCTCGACGTCGACACCCTGGAGCGAATCGTCCGCGCCGCCCACGCCGGCGACCGAGCGGCCCTGCGAGATGCTCGGCCCGAGTCGTCCTCGCCGGACCTGACCCCGACGGCGGCTGCCCGGTGACCGCCACCGAAGCGGCCATGCGCCCGGTCGTGGACGCGATCCAGGTCCCCACCGACCTGCTGGTGGCTGGAGTCTGGCGCCCTGCCGGGAGCGGCCGCCGGCTCGAGGTCTCCGACCCGGCGACCGGCACGGTGCTCGCATCGGTCGCCGACGCAGACCCCGGCGATGCCGAGGCGGCCGTGGGCGCTGCTGCTGCTGCCGCCGCCGACTGGGCGGCGACGGCTCCCCGCTTCCGTGCCGACCTGCTGATGCGTGCGTTCGAGCTGATGCACGACAGAAGCGAGGAGCTGGCGCTGCTCATCTGCCTCGAGAACGGGAAAGCGCTGGCGGATGCGAGGTCGGAGGTGGCCTATGCCGCCGAGTTCTTCCGCTGGTACGCCGAGGAGGGCGTCCGGCTGCGCGGTCAGGTGGGCCGGTCGCCGAGCGGGACGAACCGGCTGCTGGTGACGTACCAGCCCGTCGGTGTCAGCGTCCTCATCACCCCGTGGAACTTCCCCGCGGCGATGGCCACCCGCAAGATCGCACCTGCCCTGGCCGCCGGGTGCACGGCGGTGCTCAAGCCGGCCGCCGAGACGCCACTGACGGCCCTGGCCGTGGCTGCGCTGCTGCAGGAGGCCGGGCTGCCGCCCGGTGTCCTCAACGTCGTCACCACGTCCGACCCCGGTCCCGTCGTGGAGGCCATGCTCACCGACAGCCGTACCCGGATGTTGTCCTTCACCGGTTCGACGGAGATCGGGCGCCTGCTCCTGCGCACGGCGGCCGACAACGTCCTCAAGTGCGGGATGGAGCTCGGCGGAAACGCTCCCTTCGTCGTCCTCGCCGATGCCGACATCGATGCGGCGCTCGAGGGCGCCATGGTCGCCAAGATGCGCAACGGCGGGCAGGCGTGCACAGCGGCGAACCGGTTCTTCGTGCAAGGCCCTGTCCACGACTCCTTCGTCGAGGGCCTCGTCGCCCGGATGGCCGCGGTCCAGGTCGGTCCGGGCGCCGACGAGAGCACCCAGTGCGGTCCCCTCATCAACGACGAGGCCGTCCGCAAGGTGGACGGGCTCGTGAGGGACGCGATCGACCGCGGCGCCCGCGCGCTGCTGGGTGGGCGACCGGTCGAGGGGCAGGGCTGTTTCTACCCCCCGACCGTGCTGGTCGACGTGCCGCCGGACGCCCGTGTCCTGCACGAGGAGGTCTTCGGTCCGGTCGCCCCGGTCGTCCGCTTCGAGCGCGAGGAGGAGGTGCTGGCCATGGTGAACCGCACGGAGTTCGGGCTCGTCAGCTACCTGTACTCCGGCGACCTCGCCCGCGGTCTGCGGCTCGCCGAAGGCATCGAGAGCGGCATGGTCGGGCTGAACCGCGGTTGGTGTCCGACCCGGCCGCGCCCTTCGGCGGCACGAAGCAGAGCGGGCTCGGCCGCGAGGGGAGCACCGAAGGACTCCTCGAGTTCATGGAGACCCAGTACGTCGCCACGTCCTGGTGACGCGAATCGACTGACCACGACACACCAGCGCAACCACCACAGCAACACCATCAGGAACACCACACGAGGAACGACAACACCGCAACACCCTCGGGAACAGCCAGCAGCAACCTCGACCCAGGAAGCAGGAGAACAGATGCGGTACGCAAAGCGAGTGGGACGAGGGTCCCTCCCCGGCCGTCAGGTGAGGCTGGCAGCAGCAGCAGCCATCTTGCTGGCCACCACCGTGGCGGCCTGCGGGGGCGGCGACGACAGCAGCGGCAGCGCGGAAGCGACGGGCCCCAAGGCGCCGGCGACCATCCCCGAGCTGACCGACGACCCGCTGGACCTCAGCTTCATCTGGTTCGAGTGGCCACCCGCCCAAGCGCTGGAGGACTTCGCGAACGCGGAGTACACCAAGGAGCGGCCGAACGTGACCATCAAGGTGAACACGGTGCCGAACGCGAACTGGCACGACGCGATGTTCACCCAGTTCGCTGCTCGTCAGACGGACTTCGACATCGCGATCCTGGACTCCCAGCACATCGGCGAGGCCGTGACGAACGGCAACATCCTGGACATCACCGACTTCGTCAACAAGAACATCGACGTCGACGCCTACAACCCCTACCTCCTGGCCGCCTACGGCCAGTACCCCCAGGCCGAGACGGGGCAGCGCGACGAGAACGCCAGCCTGTACGGCTTGCCGCTGCTCGGGGACACGTGGACGATGATCTACCGCAAGGACCTGATCGGCGACGAGCCCCCCAAGACCTGGGACGACATGATCGCGGCCGCCCAGAAGTGCCAGGACGAGAACCCGGGCGTCAGTGGGCTGGCCTTCCACCAGTCCAACGGCTCGGACGCCGCGGCCGTCACCTACAACACGGTCAACGGCGTCTACGGCGGAAACCTCTGGGACGCCGGGAAGAAGCAGATCGAGGGCGTCGTGAACGACGCGGCCGGGCAGAAGGCGATGGACGTCCTCGTCAACCAGATGAAGCCGCTGACCGCCAAGGGCTCCGGCAACTGGTTCATCGACGAGGTGAACGCGGCGGTTGCCCAGGGCAAGGCGTGCATCGCGTTCCAGTGGATCGCTGCAAGCGGCGGTCTCCTCGATCCTGCCCAGTCGACCCTCGGCAAGACGCGTGCAGAGATCCTCGACAAGCTCGGCTTCGCCACCCTGCCGACCGAGAAGACCGACCTGGTGCCGCTGGGTGGCATGGGCATGCACATCTCGGCGTACGCCGACGAGGCGCACCAGGCCGAGGCGCTGAACTTCATGAAGTGGTTCGAGCAGGCAGACATCCAGAAGAAGTGGGCCGCGGCCGGCGGTGTGCCGTCGCGAACCGACGCCCTGGAGTCACCTGAGTTCCTCGATGGCGCGCCGTACAACCAGGTCTACACAGACTCGGTCTCCCGGTTGCGAGACATGTGGAACGTGCCCGAGTACGCACGTCTCATCGACATCGAGAACACCAATGTGAACGCGGCTCTCAACGGCGCCAAGGATCCCAAGGACGCGCTCGACGACATCGCCAGCCAGCAGCAGGACGTGCTGGACTCCAGTGGCGGCGGGTTGTGAGGCTGAACTCATGAGTACGACGACCGAGCACCCGGTGCAGGAGGCGTCGACGACGCCGCCTGCACCGGGGCGGTCCACCCGCTTGAGCGACCGCGGGCTCGCCGTGGCCTTCATCTCCCCGGCGATGCTGCTGCTGCTCGCGATGTCGGTGTTCCCGTTGCTGTGGGCGCTGTACCTGTCGTTCACCGACTACTCGGCCACGCGGGACGCGCCCGCACGGTTCGTCGGGTTCCGGAACTACACCGACATCCTGACCTCCGCGCAGGTGCACCAGAGAGCCCTGACGACGTTCCTGTACGTGGTGGGTGCCGTCACCCTGCAGACCGTGCTGGGCTTCGCCATCGCCTACCTGATCTCGCGACGCACGCACGGGCGCGGACTGCTGACGACCTTGTTCCTGGTGCCGATGATGCTGTCACCGATCGTGGTGGGGCTGTTCTGGCGCTTCATGCTCGACGCGCAGTTCGGCGTGATCAACAGCATGCTCGGCTCTCTCGGGCTCGGGCAGGTGGAGTGGCTCACCCGGCAACGGACGGCGCTGCTCTCCCTGATCGTGGTCGACACATGGCAGTGGACGCCGTTCATCATGCTCATCGCGCTCGCCGGCCTCACCGCGGTCCCCAAGTACCTCTACGAGGCCGCGTCCATCGACCGGGCGTCGGAGTGGTTCCGCTTCCGTCACATCACCTTGCCGATGGTGTGGCCGCTCCTCCTCATCGCCGTGATGTTCCGGGCGATCGAGGCCTTCCGGCTCTTCGACCTCGTCTACATCCTCACCAGCGGAGGTCCAGGGGTGTCCACCGAGACGTTGTCGTTCCACGTCTACAAGGTCGCGTTCCTCGGCTTCAACACCGGGATCGCCTCGGCGTACGGCATCCTCATGGTCCTGGTCGTCATCGTGCTTGCCCAGCTGTACCTCCGCTACCTGAACAAGCTCAAGGAGGGCTGATGGCCATCTCCATCGACGAGGCCGTGCCCGCAGGCCCTGTCCCGGACCACAGCCCGCCCGAGCGCCGCCGTGGCCGCAAGGGCCGCGCTGTGATCGAGGTCGTGCTGCTCGCCCTGCTGGCTGCGGCCATGCTCTTCCCGGTGCTGTGGATGCTCGAGACGTCGATCAAGGAGAACCGGGACGTCTACTCCGTCCCCGCCAAGTTCTTCGGCTTCAAGATGACGCTCAGCCACTACAAGGACGTGTTCGTCGCCCCCGGAGGTGGTCGGTCGGACCTGTCCGTCGCGTTCCTCAACTCCGTGGTGGTGGCCGGGGGGTCGACCGCGTTGGCCACCCTGGTTCGGGGCTCCCGCGGCGTGGGCCTACTCGCGCTTCGACCTCCGGGCCAAGAAGGACCAGCTCTTCTTCATCCTGTCCACGCGCTTCATGCCACCCGTGGTGGTGGTGATCCCGGTCTTCCTCATGTACCGCGAGCTCTCGCTCATCGACACCAAGCTCGGCCTGGTGCTCATCTACGCCGCGTTCAACGTCTCGTTCACGATCTGGATGATGAAGGGGTTCGTCGACGAGGTGCCTTCGGAGTACGAGGACGCCGCGATGCTCGACGGCTACACCCGGTTCCAGGCGTTCTCGCGGTTCACGCTGCCCCTGCTCGTGCCTGGCTATCGCCGCGACGGCGGTCTTCGCGCTGATCTTCTCGTGGAACGAGTTCGTGTTCGCGATCTTCCTCACGTCCAGCCAGGACGTGCGCACGGCCCCACCCGCCATCGCCGGCCTCATCGGCGGCACCACGGTCGACTGGGGACTGGTGGCTGCCTCCGCGGTGGCCTTCGCGATCCCGGTGCTCGTGTTCGCCTACCTGGTGCGCAAGCACCTCGTCGCCGGCGTGACCCTCGGGGCGGTGCGACGCTGATGGCCGGCATCGAGGTGACCTCCCTGCACAAGCGCTTCCCGGACGGGACGGTCGCCGTGGAGCGCGTCGACCTGTCCATCGGCGACGGGGAGCTGTTCGTCATGCTCGGCCCCTCGGGCTGCGGCAAGACCACGACGCTGCGCGCCATGGCGGGCCTGGAGCGGCAGACGTCGGGGGACATCCGCATCGGCAGCACGCTGGTCAACGACCTGCCGCCCGCCGAACGTGACATCGCCATGGTGTTCCAGTTCTACGCCCTCTACCCGCACCTCAAGACCCGGGACAACCTCGCCTTCCCCCTGCGGGCCGAGGGACTGCCGGAGCCCGAGGTGCGCGAACGGGTCGATGAGGCCGCCCGGATGATGCGGCTCGGTCCGCTCCTGGACCGGCGACCACAACGGCTGTCCGGCGGGGAGCAGCAGCGCGTCGCGCTGCCCGTGCTCTCGTACGACGACCGCGTGCCTTCCTCATGGACGAGCCCCTCACCAACCTGGACGCAGAGCTCCGTGCAGACATGCGGACGGAGATCAAGCACCTGCAGACCCAGCTGGGGACGACCATGGTCTACGTCACTCACGACCAGGTCGAGGCGATGTCGCTCGGTCACCGGATCGCCATCCTCAACCAGGGCAAGGTGGAGCAGATCGGCACGCCCCTGGAGGTCTACGACCGTCCGGCGAGCCTGTTCCGTGCCACCTTCATCGGCTCCCCGCCGATGAACCTGATCGAGGTCGAGGTGGCCGACGGCGCGCTCCGCGGTCCCGGGGGACTCTCCTCACCCCGCCGCCCGGAGTGCCGCGCGACCGTTCGCTGGTCGCGGGCGTACGGCCCGAGATGCTGGAGGTCACCGAGCCAGGGGCGGACCGTTCGATCCCAGCCCGCGTGGTGTCGGCGGAGGCGCTGGGCGACGAGATCATCTACGTGATCGACCACGGCGGGGAGCGCGACGTGAGGGTGCGGACGCCACCGACGGTCCGCTACGCCGCTGACGCCGCGGTCGGCCTGCGCCACGGAGGCGGAACCACCGCCGTCTACGACGCGAGCACCGAAGAGCTGGTGGCCTGATGGCAACCGTGGCAGTGCAGGGACTGCGCAAGTCCTTCGGAGAGGTACGCGCCCTGGACGGGGTGACGCTCGAGGTACCCGACGGCTCGTTCTTCGTCGTGCTGGGGCCTTCCGGGGCGGGCAAGACGACGACCCTGCGGACGATCGCCGGCCTCGAGAAGCTCGACGCCGGGTCGGTGCACCTGGACGGGCGGGACGCAACGCGTGACACTCCGGCCGAGCGCGACCTCGCCATGGTCTTCCAGAGCTACGCCCTCTACCCGCGACGCACGGCCTTCGAGAACATCGCCTCACCCCTCCGTGCCCGCCGCGCCTCCTCGAGCGACGTCGCCTCGGCCGTCGAGAAGGTGGCGGCCCTGCTGCACATCGAGCGTCTGCTGCAGCGCCGGCCCGCGCAGATGTCGGGAGGCGAGCAGCAGCGCGTCGCCCTGGCCCGGGCTCTGGTCCGTCGCCCCCGCGCTTTCCTCATGGACGAACCGCTCACGAACCTCGACCTCAAGCTCCGCGTCGAGATGCGCACCGAGCTGACGCGCATCCATCGCAGCCTCGGGGGGACCTTCGTCTACGTGACCAACGACCAGGTCGAGGCCCTGTCCATGGCCGACCAGGTGGCCGTGCTCCGGGAGGGACAGGTGCAGCAGGTCGGCCCGCCGACCGAGGTGTACGAGCGTCCTGCCAACCAGTGGGTCGCCGGCTTCGTCGGGAGCCCCCGGATCAGCCTCCTTGCCTGTCACGTCGAGGGCGACCGACTCGTCGGGGCGCAGGGCTGGACGCTGCCGCGACCCCGCTGGACCACGGCAGACGACGGTCGTCCCCTGCTGCTGGGCCTGCGCGCCGAGGACGTGTCCGTCGAACAGCGCGGGGAAGTGGCGTTGCCGGGAGAGCTCTACGGTCTCGAACCCCTGGGTGACCGCACCGTGGTCGACGTCAAGGTCGGGGCCGAGATGCTCAAGGTCAAGGCGCGGCCGAGCGTCACCGGGACGCCGGGGGAGTCCCTGTCGGTCACGGTCGACCTGGACCGTGCGCACCTGTTCGACGCGGACACCGGGCTGGCGCTGTCCGAGGCCGGGAGATAGCCGCGCACGCCGGTGAGCCGGCGCGCGCGCCACGGCCCGAGCTCGAACCCCATCCCTACGAAGAGAGGACACTCCATGACGTCCGGGCAGGACACGCTGAGCGTCGGCATGGTGGGCTATGCCTTCATGGGCGCCGCCCATTCCCAGGCCTGGCGCCAGGCTCCACGCTTCTTCGACCTACCACGGCAGATCCGGATGAGCGCCGTCGCCGGCCGAGACCAGCCCGCGGTCGCGAGAGCTGCTGAGAGGCTCGGCTGGGAGTCGACCGAGAGCTCGTGGCAGGCGCTGGTGGACCGCGACGACATCGACCTGGTCGACATCTGCACGCCCGGTGACACCCACGCCGAGATCGCTATCGCGGCGCTGCAGGCAGGCAAGCACGTCCTGTGCGAGAAGCCGCTCGCCAACAGTGTCGAGGAAGCCGAGGCGATGACCCGCGCGGCCGACAGGGCCAGGGCGTCAGGGGTGCGGTCCATGGTCGGCTTCACCTACCGGCGGGTCCCGGCGATCGCCCTGGCCAGGCAGCTGGTCACCGAGGGCCGTCTCGGCACCGTGCACCACGGCGCGCCCAGTATCTCCAGGACTGGATCGTCGACCCGGAGGCGCCGCTGTCCTGGCGACTCGACAAGGCCAAGGCCGGCTCCGGAGCCCTGGGGGACATCGGTGCGCACATCGTCGACCTCACCCAGTTGATCACCGGCGACGCCATCGGCCGCGTCTCGGGGCGGCTCCGCACGTTCGTCGACGAGCGACCGGTGCCGGCCGAGCACGCGGGGCTGTCCGGGACCGTCGGCACCGGCCGAGGACCTGTCACCGTGGACGACGCTGCGGTGTTCCTCGCGGAGTTCCGCAGCGGTGCCCTGGGTGTCTTCGAAGCGACGAGGTTCGCCCACGGCCGCAAGAACGCGATCCGCATCGAGATCAACGGGTCTGCCGGCAGCCTGGCCTTCGACTTCGAGGACATGAACCTCCTGCAATACTTCGACGGCGCCGAGCCCGCCGCCACGGCCGGCTTCCGGCGCATCGTGGTGACCGAGGCCGACCATCCCTACGTCGCCGCGTGGTGGCCGCCGGGTCACCTGCTCGGTTACGAGCACGGCTTCACCCACCAAGTCGTCGACCTGGTGCGCGACATCGCCGCAGGCGTCGATCCCGTCCCCTCGTTCGCCGACGGGCTCCAGGTACAGCGCGTCCTCGCCGCCGTCGAGACCAGTTCCGACACCGACTCCTGGCAGGAGATCCTCCGATGACCGCCACCACCCCCACCACCGACGACAAGTTCTCGTTCGGTCTCTGGACCGTCGGGTGGCAGGGGATCGACGTGTTCGGCCCCGCCTCGCGCCCGTTGTTGGACCCGGTCGAAGCGACCTACCGGCTGGCGGAGCTCGGGGCAGCGGCCGTGACCTTCCACGACGACGACCTCCTTCCCGACGAGTCCGCCCGCGAGTCGACGCTGGAGCGCTTCGAGAAGGCGTTGGCCGAGACCGGTCTCGGGGTGGAGATGGTCACCACCAACCTGTTCAGCCACCCCGTGTTCAAGGAGGGTGCGCTCACGGCCAACAACCGCGAGGTACGCCGCTACGCGCTCGCCAAGGCCCTGCGCAACGTCGACCTGGCGGCGTCGCTGGGCGCCAGGACGTTCGTGCTCTGGGGCGGGCGCGAGGGGGCCGAGCACGGTGCCGGAAAGGACGTGCAGGCCGCACTCGACCGCTACGCCGAGTCGCTGAACATCCTGTGCGCCTACGTCACCGACCAGGGCTATGACCTCCGCTTCGCCCTGGAGCCCAAGCCCAACGAACCACGCGGCGACATCCTGCTGCCGACCATCGGTCACGCGCTCGCCCTGATCGCCGAGCTCGACGCTCCGGACCTGGTGGGTCTGAACCCTGAGGTCGGCCACGAGGAGATGGCCGGCCTCAACTTCGCACACGGGATCAGCCAGGCGCTCTGGCACGGCAAGCTCTTCGACGTCGACCTCAACGGGCAGCACGGTCCGCGCTTCGACCAGGACCTGCGTTTCGGCGCGGGCAACCTGAGGGGCGCCTTCTGGACCGTCGACGCCCTGCTCGGGTCGGCGGATGGACAACGCCTACGACGGCTACGTCCACTTCGACTACAAGCCGCCGCGAGCCGAGGCGATGGATGGCGTGTGGAGTCGGCGAGTGCGTGCATGCGCAACTACCTGATCCTCAAGGACCGGGTCCGGTCGTTCCGAGCGGATCCCGACGTGGCGACCGCCCTGGCGGCCGCCGAGGTCGAGACCCTGCGCACGCCGACCCTGGACGCCGGCGAGTCGCTCGCCGACCTGCGCGCGGCGACGTACGACGTCGAAGGCCTCGCCACGCGCAGCGTCGGCATGGAGAGCCTTGACCAGCTCCCGCCCTCGAGCACCCGCTGGGCGCCCTATGACCGAGCCGGACAGCACCACGTCCACACATCGCACCCAGGGATGTACCGATGACACGACCGATCACCTTGTTCACCGGCCAGTGGGCCGATCTGCCGTTCGAGGAGGTGTGCAGGCTTGCGTCGGGGTCGGGCTGCACCAGACGGTCTGGAGATCGCCTGCTGGGGCGACCACTTCGACCCCTGGGCCGCGGTCGAGGACGACTCCTACGTCCCGGCCAAGAAGGAGCTGCTGAGCAGGTACGACCTGCAGGTCTTCGCGATCAGCAACCACCTCAAGGGCCAGGCCGGTGCGCGACGACCCCATCGACGAGCGCCACCGGGGCATCCTCCCCGACCGGATCTGGGGCGACGGCGATGCCGAGGGCGTTCGCCGGCGGGCGGCCGAGGAGATGAAGATGACCGCCCGCGCCGCCCGCAAGCTCGGTGTGGACGTCGTCGTCGGGTTCACCGGGTCCTCGATCTGGAAGTACGTCGCGATGTTCCCGCCGGCCGGCCAGGACCTCGTCGACGCCGGTCTACGACTTCGCCACCCGCTGGCACCCGATCCTCGACGTCTTCGACGGCGAAGGCGTCAGGTTCGCCCACGAGGTGCACCCGTCCGAGATCGCCTACGACTACTGGACCACCGTGCACGCCATGGACGCCATCGGCCACCGCGAGGCGTTCGGCCTCAACTGGGACCCCTCCCACTTCGTGTGGCAGGACCTCGACCCCGTCGGGTTCCTGTGGGACTTCAAGGACCGGATCTACCACGTCGACTGCAAAGACGCGAAGAAACAGGTCGGCAACGGCCGCAACGGCCGCATGGGTTCGCACCTCGCCTGGGCCGACCCCCGCCGGGGTTGGGACTTCGTCTCGACCGGCCACGGCGACGTCCCGTGGGAGGCCTGCTTCCGGATGCTCAACACCATCGGCTACGAAGGCCCCATCTCGGTCGAGTGGGAGGACGCGGGGATGGACCGGCTCGTCGGCGCCCCCGAGGCCCTGGACTTCGTTCGCCGCCTCGCTTTCGACGCACCCGAGGC
>CAVYGG010000005.1:0-743295 GCA_963768045.1 uncultured Actinomycetota bacterium
TGGTCTGTGACCGTGGCGCGGGCCTCCCGGCAGAAGACGGTCACGGTCGACGAGATCGTGCTGATCCCGGGTGCGGAAGCAATCGTGGCGCCCACCTGGGTGCCCTACCGCGAGCGGATCAAGCCCGGGGACCTTTCGCCGGGCGACCTGCTTCCGGTGGCGGACGAGGACCCGCGACTGGTGCCGACGTACTCCTTCGGCGACGACGCACTGGACAGCGACGCCCGTGCGCAGATCCGCACCGTCGCCAAGGACCTCGGCATCGGGCGCATCCGGACGCTCTCGCCCGAGGGCCAGGAGCTCGCCGCCCAACGGTGGTACGACGGAGACGGGGGGCCGGAGGCGCCGCTGGCGCAGTCCGCGCCCGAGCCGTGCTCGACCTGCGGGTTCCTGGTCCGCATCTCCGGCTCGCTGACCGAGTCGTTCGGCGTCTGCGCCAACGGAGATGCGAACGACGACGGGCGGGTCGTGTCCTTCAACCACGGTTGCGGTGCCCACTCCGAGGTGCGCCTCGCGAAGCGGCACGAACCGCAGCCCCTCCCGGACCCCGTGGTCGACCAGCTCGCCGAGGATCTCGAAAGCTTCTAGTCGGCCCGAGCCTCGTCGCGGAGCGCGGCGCGCGCGCGCCTGCGGCGGCGGCAGTACTCCAGTCCCAGCAGCCCGAGTCCGCACCCGGCGGCACAGGTCCAGAGCATCCAGCCGTGCCCGGCATCGCGGAGCCGACCGTAGAACGGGAGCAGGGCGACGAAGCCGACGATCCAGAGTGCGACGCCCACCTGGACGGTGCGGACGCCGTCGACGTCGAGCGGCTCCACATCGGCGACGAGGTAGGTCCGGTTGCCGATCTCGTGCGACATCGGCTGGTCGTCCCTCAGCTCCATGGGGACACTGTAGAAGCAGGCGTACGGGCCCTGCTGGCAGCGCGCTCGGATGCCTTCCGGACGGCTGCGTGCTCTGGCATGCTGCGGGCCGTGACGGATCAGTCCGACGGTCAGACGCCGACCAGCAGCCACGTACCGGACCGCACCAAGAACGGGCCCACCCCGCGCCGAAACGCCCCACGCGCGCATCAGACCACGCTCGACCGCTTCTTCAAGATCAGTGAGCGCGGCTCGACGGTGGAGCGTGAGTTCCGCGGCGGTGTCGTCACCTTCTTCACGATGGCCTACATCATCGTGCTGAACCCGATCATCCTGGGCTTCGTCCCCGACAAGAACGGGCACTACCTCGGTGGCGGCACGGGTGACGGGTCCAACCTCCCGGCCATCGCCGCCGCGACGGCCCTCGTGGCCGGTGTGATGACCATCCTGATGGGCACGGTCGCCAAGTACCCGCTGGCGCTGGCGACCGGTCTCGGCTTGAACGCGTTCGTCGCCGTCTCGATCGCGCCCCAGATGAGCTGGTCGCAGGCGATGGGGCTGATCGTGCTCGAGGGTGTGGCGATCCTGGTCCTCGTCCTTACCGGCTTCCGAGCGGCGGTCTTCCACGCCGTACCGGCGCAACTGAAGATCGCCATCTCGGTGGGCATCGGTCTGTTCATCGCCTTCATCGGCTTCGTCGACGCGGGCTTCACCCGCCGCATCCCCGACGCCGCCAACACCACCGTGCCGGTCCAGGTCGGCCCCGACGGGTTCCTGTCGGGGTGGCCGACCCTGGTCTTCATCATCGGCCTTGCTCTGGTCATCACGCTCTGGGTGCTTCAGGTGCGTGGCGCGATCCTGATCTCGATCCTGGTCACGACGATCCTCGCGATGATCGTCGAGGCGATCGGAGACATCGGGCCGATGTTCGGAGCGAACGGCGCCTACAACGCCGACGGCTGGGGTCTCAACGTGCCGTCCTGGCCCTCGAAGATCTTCGACAAACCCGACTTCGCGACCGTCGGACACGTCAGCTTCGGCGCCTTCACCGAGATCGGCGTCGTGTCCGCCGTGCTTCTGGTCTTCACCCTGATGCTCGCCGACTTCTTCGACACCATGGGCACGATGACGGCGATCGGGGCTGAGGCCGGCTTGCTCGACGAGAACGGCACGCCGCCGAACACCCGCCAGATCCTGGTCGTCGACTCGGTCGCCGCGATCGCCGGTGGCGTGGGCGGGGTCTCGTCCAACACGTCGTACATCGAGAGCGCCTCGGGTGTCGGCGAGGGTGCGCGGACCGGTCTCGCGTCGGTCGTCACCGGGGTGCTCTTCCTGATCTCGATGGTCTTCGCGCCGCTGGTCTCGGTCATCCCGAGTGAGGCCGCCGTTCCGGCGTTGGTCCTGGTGGGCTTCTTGATGATGCAGCAGGTCAAGGGCATCAGCTGGAACGACCTCGAGATCGCCATTCCGGCGTTCCTGACGATCATCCTGATGCCGTTCACCTACTCGATCACGGTCGGCATCGGCGCCGGCTTCTGCGCGTACATCCTGATCAAGGTCGTGAAGGGAAAGGCCGACCTCGTCCACCCACTGCTCTGGATCGTCGGCGGTCTCTTCGTCGTCTACTTCGCGATCAACCCCATCACCGCCCTCTTCACCTGACGCCGAGTCGGCGCAAACAGGCATCAAGAGAGCGCCGAGTCGTCATATGACGACTCGGCGTTGCAGGTCTGCCTGGGCGGGAATGGTTAGCGTAGGTAATGAGTTATGCTAACGATATGCCCACCATTGAGATGGCTGCCCGGAGCGATGCCGGGCTCGCGAGCGAGCTACGGCTCAGCGTCATGCGCCTACGCCGACGACTGAGCAACGAGCGACACCCCGACAACCCCTTGAGCATGGGCGCGATGGCCGTGCTGGGATGCCTGTTCCGCAACGGCGACCTCACGGTCGGGGAGCTGGCGTCCCATGAGCGCGTTCAGCCGCCGAGCATGACCCGCACGGTGAACGCCCTCGAGGTGGGCGGCTACGTGACCCGGCGCGCCCACGAGACCGACGGCCGGCAGGTCGTCGTCGCGCTCTCCGAGCAGGGGCGTACGACGCTTCTCGCCGACCGCGACCGTCGCGACGCCTGGCTGGCGCGCCGTCTGCGCGAGCTCAGCTCCGACGAGCGGCGGCTCCTCCGCCGAGCCGCGCCGCTCCTCGAACGGCTGGCCACCGCGGACTGACCGCCACGCAGCAACCACGACTGAAAGCCAATCTTGAGCCCCACCTTCCGAGCCCTCCACAACCCGAACTACCGCCGCTACGCACTCGGCAGCCTGGTCTCCAACACCGGCACCTGGATGCAGCGGGTCGCCCAGGACTGGCTGGTGCTCCGCCTGACCGACGGCAGCGGTACCGCCCTCGGGATCACCACCGGCCTCCAGTTCCTGCCGGTGCTGCTGCTCTCGCCGTACGCCGGAGTCATCGCCGACCGCTTTCCCAAGCGCCGGCTCCTCCAGCTCACCCAGCTGACGATGGCACTCGCGTCTCTGGTCCTCGGGCTGCTCGCCATCGCTGGCGCCGCGCGGGTCTGGGAGGTCTATCTGATCGCCTTCCTGTTCGGCATCGGCTCGGCCTTCGACGCGCCAGCTCGCCAGTCGTTCGTCTCCGAGATGGTCGGTCCCGACGACCTCACGAACGCCGTCGGGCTCAACTCCGCCACCTTCAACACCGCCCGTATCATCGGCCCCGCGATCGCGGGCCTGATGATCGGCGCCCTCGGTGGCGGCGCCTGGGCCACCGGCTGGGTGATCCTGATCAACGCCTTTTCGTACGGCGCGGTCATCTGGCAGCTCGAGCACATGGACACGACGCTGCTCAACACGCCGCGTCCCTTGGCCCGTACGCCCGGCATGCTGCTGGAGGGGGTCCGCCACATCCGCAGCCAGCCGAAGATGATGGCGATCCTGGTGATGGTGTTCTTCGCCGGCGCCTTCGGCATGAACTTCCAGATCACCTCCGCCCTGATGGCGACTCACGTGTTCGGTAAGGGCGCCGGCGAGTTCGGAATCCTCGGCTCCGCGATGGCCGTCGGCTCGCTCACCGGCGCGCTGCTCGCGGCCCGGCGCGTGCGCATCCGGTTGCGGCTGGTGGCCGGCGCCGCCGTGGGCTTCGGGGTCGCGGAGATCGTCGCCGGCCTGATGCCGACGTACGTCGCGTTCGCGCTGATGTGCCCGGTCATCGGCTTCTTCACGCTGACGATGCTCAACTCCGCCAACGCGACCATGCAGCTGGAGTCCGAGCCCGCTCTCCGCGGCCGAGTGATGGCGCTCTACATGACCATCGTCATGGGCGGCACCCCGATCGGGTCGCCGATCATCGGCTGGGTGGGTGAGCACTTCGGCCCGCGGTGGACCCTGCTCGGGGGCGGGGCGCTGGTGATCTTCGGCGTCGTCCTGGCGGTTGCGCTCTTCGCCCGGCCTACGCGTGGCGAGGCAGATCTGGAGGAACGCGAGGCGGTCGGGGCCCAGGCGGCGTGACCTGCGCGTACCGGGCGTATCTCGTTTTGGTGCGCACGCCCATCGCGAGTAGCCTGGAACACTGTGTCCGGCCCGTCCGGGCCTCTCTGCGTGCCCTCCTGCCGCCTCACAGCCGTCGGCCGCAAGGACACCGCATCATCACCAGGCACACCGCACCACGCAACACGATCGTGCCCGGCAAGGCGCCGGGTACTGAGGTAGGAAAGAAAGGGAACCACCGAGTGCCCACGATTCAGCAGCTGGTCCGCAACGGCCGGCGCGACAAGGCGTCGAAGACCAAGACGCCGGCCCTCAAGGGCAGCCCGCAGCGCCGAGGCGTCTGCACCCGCGTCTACACCACCACCCCGAAGAAGCCGAACTCCGCCCTCCGCAAGGTCGCCCGCGTGCGCCTGTCGAGCGGCGTCGAGGTGACGGCGTACATCCCGGGCGTCGGTCACAACCTCCAGGAGCACTCGATCGTGCTCGTCCGCGGCGGCCGGGTGAAGGACCTTCCCGGCGTCCGCTACAAGATCATCCGCGGCACGCTCGACACCCAGGGCGTGAAGAACCGCAAGCAGGCCCGCAGCCGCTACGGCGCCAAGAAGGAGAAGAGCTGACATGCCGCGCAAAGGTCCCGCACCGAAGCGGCCGCTCGACGTCGACCCCGTGTACGGGTCGCAGCTGGTGACCCAGCTGGTCTCCAAGGTGCTCAAGGACGGCAAGAAGCAGGTCGCCCAGCGCATCGTCTACACCGCACTCGAGGGCTGCCGCGACAAGACCGGCACCGACCCCGTGGTCACGCTCAAGCGCGCCATGGACAACGTGAAGCCGGCGATCGAGGTCAAGTCCCGTCGTGTGGGTGGCGCGACGTACCAGGTCCCGATCGAGGTCAAGGGAACACGCGGCACCACCCTCGCGTTGAGGTGGTTGGTCGGGTACGCCGCGGACCGTCGCGAGAAGACCATGTCCGAGCGCCTGATGAACGAGATCCTCGACGCCTCCAACGGCCTGGGTGCCGCTGTCAAGAAGCGCGAGGACACCCACAAGATGGCCGAGTCCAACAAGGCCTTCGCCCACTACCGCTGGTGACATCCCGTCGTACGGCGATCCCGTACGACGGCTCCCATCGGCCCATTACCTAAGGAACGAACCCTCAGTGGCTGTCGACATCACCACGGACCTGAAGAAGGTCCGCAACATCGGCATCATGGCGCACATCGATGCCGGCAAGACCACCACCACCGAGCGCATCCTGTTCTACACCGGCATCTCCTACAAGATCGGTGAGGTCCACGACGGCGCAGCCGTCATGGACTGGATGGAGCAGGAGCAGGAGCGCGGCATCACGATCACGTCCGCCGCGACGACCTGCTGGTGGAAGGACCACCAGATCAACATCATCGACACCCCCGGTCACGTGGACTTCACCGCCGAGGTCGAGCGCTCTCTGCGCGTCCTCGACGGCGCCGTCGCCGTCTTCGACGGCGTGGCCGGCGTCGAGCCGCAGACGATGACGGTCTGGCGTCAGGCGAACAAGTACGCCGTGCCCCGGATGTGCTTCGTGAACAAGCTCGACCGCACCGGGGCTGACTTCTTCCGCTGCGTCGACATGATGGTCGAGCGGCTCAACTCCACCCCTCTGGTGCTTCAGCTCCCGATCGGTGCCGAGCACGACTTCCTCGGCGTCGTCGACCTGGTCGGCATGCGTGCCCTGACCTGGCGCGGCGAGACCAAGATGGGCGAGGACTACGACGTCGAGGAGATCCCCGAGGCGATGCGCGCCCAGGTCGACGAGTACCGCGAGAAGCTGCTCGAGACCTTGGCCGAGGCCGACGACGACATCATGGAGAAGTACCTCGAGGGCGAGGACCTCTCCGTCGAGGAGATCGAGGCCGGCATTCGTCGCGCCACCCTGGCCGACCTGGTCAACCCGGTGCTGTGCGGTACGGCGTTCAAGAACAAGGGCGTGCAGCCCCTGCTCGACGCCGTCGTGAAGTACCTGCCGAGCCCGCTCGACATCGACGCGATCGTGGGCCACAAGCCGAACGACGACGACGAGAAGATCGAGCGTCAGCCCTCGGATGACCAGCCGTTCTCGGGCCTGGCGTACAAGATCGCCAGCGACCCGCACCTCGGCAAGCTGATCTACGTCCGCGTGTACTCCGGCAAGCTGGCGGCCGGCTCGACCGTCCTGAACTCCGTCACCGGACGGAAGGAGCGGATCGGCAAGGTCTACCAGATGCACGCCAACAAGCGTGAGGAGATCGCGTCGGTCGGCGCCGGACAGATCGTGGCCGTGATGGGTCTGAAGGACACCAAGACCGGCCACACGCTGAGCGACATCGGCAACCCGGTCGTGCTCGAGTCCATGTCGTTCCCGGCCCCGGTCATCGAGGTCGCGATCGAGCCCAAGACGAAGGGCGACCAGGAGAAGCTCGGTACGGCGATCCAGCGGCTCTCCGACGAGGACCCGACGTTCACCGTCAAGACCGACGAGGAGACCGGCCAGACGATCATCGCCGGCATGGGCGAGCTCCACCTGGAGATCCTCGTCGACCGGATGAAGCGCGAGTTCCGCGTCGAGGCGACCGTCGGCAAGCCGCAGGTGGCCTACCGCGAGACGCTGCGCAAGCCGGTGATGAAGCACACCTACACCCACAAGAAGCAGACCGGTGGTTCGGGCCAGTTCGCCAAGGTGGTGGTCAGCCTGGAGCCGAGCATCGACCCCGAGACGGGGCTGGGTGCCGGCTACGAGTTCATCAACAACGTGACCGGTGGTCGCATCCCGCGTGAATACATCCCCTCGGTCGACCAGGGTGGTCAGGACGCCATGGAGTTCGGCGTGCTCGCCGGCTACCCGATGGTCGACGTGAAGTTCACGCTCGAGGACGGCGCCTACCACGACGTCGACTCCTCGGAGCTGGCCTTCAAGATCGCCGGCAACCAGGCCTTCAAGGAGGCCGCACGTATGGCCAAGCCCGTGCTGCTCGAGCCGATGTTCGCGGTCGAGGTGATCACCCCGGAGACCTTCCTCGGGACCGTCATCGGCGACATCAACAGCCGGCGCGGCCAGATCCAGTCGCAGGAGGAGCGCCACGGTGACATGGTCATCAACGCCCTCGTGCCGCTGTCGGAGATGTTCGGGTACGTCGGCGACCTGAGGTCCAAGACCTCGGGCCAGGCGTCGTACTCGATGGAGTTCGACTCGTACGCCGAGGTCCCTTCGGGCATCGCCGACGAGATCGTCAAGAAGGTCCGTGGCGAGTGATCCCAGCGGGTTGCCGGGCAGCCCAGTCGATCGACCAGCCCGGTGACGCAGGGGCCATTTGGCCGGACCCTCGGCATACAGCAGAATCAACGAGTCAAGTGACAACAACAGGAGGAGCCCACAGTGGCTAAGGCGAAGTTCGAGCGGACCAAGCCGCACGTCAACATCGGCACGATCGGTCACATCGACCACGGCAAGACGACGCTCACCGCGGCGATCACCAAGGTCCTGCACAACGAGTTCCCGGACCTGAACGAGGACTACGCGTTCGACAAGATCGACTCCGCTCCCGAGGAGCGGCAGCGTGGTATCACGATCGCGATTGCCCACGTCGAGTACCAGACCGCGGCGCGCCACTACGCCCACGTGGACTGCCCGGGTCACGCCGACTACATCAAGAACATGATCACCGGCGCGGCTCAGATGGACGGCGCGATCCTCGTGGTCGCCGCCACCGACGGCCCGATGCCGCAGACCCGTGAGCACGTGCTCCTCGCGCGCCAGGTCGGTGTTCCCGCGATCGTCGTCGCGCTCAACAAGTGCGACATGGTGGACGACGAGGAGCTCATCGAGCTGGTCGAGATGGAGGTCCGTGAGCTGCTCTCCGAGTACGAGTTCCCGGGCGACGACATTCCCGTGATCAAGGTCGCGGCGTTCCCGGCGCTCAACGGCGACGAGAAGTGGATGCAGTCCGTCGTCGAGCTCATGAGCGCGGTCGACGAGTACATCCCGACCCCGGAGCGTGACACCGAGAAGCCGTTCCTGATGCCCGTCGAGGACGTCTTCACGATCACCGGTCGTGGCACCGTGATCACGGGCCGCATCGAGCGCGGCATCGTGAAGGTGAACGAGGAGGTCGAGATCGTCGGCATCCGCGACAAGTCGCAGAAGACGACGGTCACCGGCGTCGAGATGTTCCGCAAGCTGCTCGACGAGGGCCAGGCCGGAGAGAACGTCGGTCTGCTGCTCCGCGGCACCAAGCGCGAGGACGTCGAGCGCGGCATGGTCGTGATCAAGCCCGGCACGACGACCCCGCACACCAACTTCGACGCGAGCGTCTACATCCTGTCGAAGGAGGAGGGCGGCCGTCACACGCCGTTCTTCAACAACTACCGCCCGCAGTTCTACTTCCGGACGACGGACGTGACCGGCGTGGTGACCCTCCCCGAGGGCACCGAGATGGTCATGCCGGGTGACAACACCGAGATGTCGGTGGAGCTCATCCAGCCGATCGCCATGGACGAGGGCCTGCGGTTCGCGATCCGTGAGGGCGGCCGTACCGTCGGCGCCGGTCGGGTCACCAAGATCACCAAGTGATCTAGCGCTTCGTCGCAAGCGGCCTCGGACCTCAGGGTCCGGGGCCGTTCTGCGTGTGGGGGCTTGGATTGCAGGGATCCCCGGTGAGCCGGGGATTCCTGCGCTTCCCGGCCGTTGCAACCCCCGAGAAGCGACAAGAACGCGTGCGCGATGGTGAGGATGGGGCGCATGAGGTCAGGCCGGGATGACAGCCGCCGGGTCGATCCGTTGCTCCAGGAGCACCAGGGCGGCCGAGCCGGCGAGCAGGCACACGAGTGCCGCGAGGCCCGAGACCTCGGCGCCGACCACGATCAGGGCACCGAGCGCCACACCACCGGCCACCCGCGTCCAGGCCCGGGACAGGTGCAGGCTCAGCCGGAACAGCCCGAGCCCGACCCAGAACAGGCCGACACCGACGCAGAGCTGGCCGGCGTACTCCCAGGTGAGCGCTTCGGTCGGGTGGACCAGCGCGTGGTGCAGTCCCGCGGCGGTGAGCACGATCCCGAACAGGATCACCCAGAAGGCATAGCCGTACGACGCGAGGCCGGCCGCCTGCGCCTGCGCGGGTGGCATGGCGTCGAGCGCGGCCTCGGCCCGGTTGTCCTCACCGACTCCGAAGTACGCCCAGTAGAGAGTGGCCGCGAGCAGCAGGCTGATCGCGGCGAACGCGACCTGCTCCAGTCCGATCGGGTGCGTCCCCGTGCCGAGCCCGACGCCGATCGCCAGCACCGACTCGCCGAGCGCGATCAACAGCATCAGACCGTGCCGCTCCACGAAGTGGCCGGGCACCAGCTCGAACGACGGCCCGCCGTCGGGTTCCGGCTCGTTCAGGGAGCTGATCGTGACGAAACGCGGCACCACCACCGCGACGACGAACGACCCGAGCCACCACCACACCAGGATGTCCTCGAAGAACAGCGCGCCGATCAGGCCGAGTGCGGCTCCGAGCATGTTCCAGCCGAGCAGTTGCACGATCATGCCGCGGGTGATCCGGGTGGCCTCGGTGACGTACATCCCGGCGTGCACCACCACCACGAGCGCGTACCCGCAGGCGAAGACCACTCGATCAGAGCCGTACGCGTGCGGGATCGCCATCGCGGTGACGAAGTTGCCGATCATCCCCAGCACCAGCAGCGCCTGGCGGCGCGGGGTGACCGGCGGCGCGGCATTGGTCAGCCACGCGTAGCCGCCGTACATCCACCAGAGGATGAGGAGCAGCAGCGCGGACCGTCCGGTGACCTCCCAGCCGCCGGGACCCACGGTCGCGGTGAGCTGGGTGATGGTGAAGACGAAGACCAGGTCGAAGAACAGTTCCAGGGAGGTCACCTGGCCGGCCACGGGCAAGGGGCCGCCGCGCCCGCGACGCTGCATGCCGCGCACCCTACGACGAGTACTCGAGGGGTGCACGCGCCGTAAATCCGTGGCGCGGCGCCGTCGGTACGTCGTACCGTTGCGCGACCGGACAGCCCGGCCAGGAGATCCCGAAGGGAGGTAGCGACATGCGAGGAGCGCTCGGTCTCGTCATGTTCTGCCACCTCGAAGGGATCCAGCGTGCCCGCACGTCCTCATCGCTCACTCAACCTGGGCGTCCTCGCCCACGTCGACGCCGGTAAGACCACTCTGACCGAGCGGCTCCTGCATCTTGCGGGAGTCATCGACGAGCCGGGGTCTGTCGACTCCGGCACCACACAGACCGACAGCCTGGCGCTCGAGCGCCGCCGCGGCATCACGATCAAGGCAGCGGTCGTGTCGTTCCCGCTCGACGACATCACCGTCAACGTCGTCGACACTCCGGGTCACCCGGACTTCATCGCGGAGGTCGAGCGCGCCCTGGGGGTGCTCGACGGCGCGGTCCTGGTGCTCTCGGCCGTCGAGGGTGTCCAGCCCCAGACCCGGATCCTGATGCGCGCGCTCCAGCGACTCCAGGTGCCCACCCTGTTGTTCGTCAACAAGATCGACCGAGTAGGCGCCGATGTCGATGCCGTCCTGGCAGCGATCCGCACCAGGCTGACACCGAACATCCTGCCGATGGGTGCCGCGGCCGGTCTCGGGTCGCGGGTCGCGACGTTCACCGCGTACCGACCGGACGACGGCGCGTTCCGCGAGCGCGAGATCGTCGCGCTGGCCGAGCACGACGAGGCCATGTTCGCGGCGTACGTCGACGGGCGCGAGCGGTCGCCCGATCAACTGCTGGACGAGGCGGCTGCCCAGACGCGTGCCGCCGTGCTCCATCCGGTCTTCGCCGGGTCGGCGGCCACCGGAGCCGGCGTCCCGGAGCTGATGGCGGGGATCGCGCGGCTGCTCCCCACCACCGCGACTGTGCCTGACGCGGCAGGCGCGGCGTCGGGGCGGGTGTTCAAGGTCGAGCGCGGCGTCGCCGGAGAGAAGATCGCCTACGTCCGGATGTTCTCCGGCTCGGTGCGGACCCGGCAGCGGGTCGACCTTCCCGACGGCCGGATCGGCAAAGTGGCGGGGATCCAGGCCTTCGAGGACGGTCGGTGGGTGCGAGCCGACGAGGTCACCGCCGGTCGGATCGCACGGCTGCACGGGCTCACCTCTGTGCGCGTGGGGGACGCCTTCGGCGACTCGTGCCGAGCCGAGGAGCACCACTTCCCGCCGCCCACACTCGAGGCGTCGGTCGAGGCGGTGGACCCGGCGCAGCGACCGGCGCTGCGGGTCGCGCTCGCCCAGCTCGCCGACCAGGACCCGTTGATCGCCGCCCACACCGACGAGGACGGCCGCCCGACGGTGTCGCTGTACGGTCGGGTGCAGCAGGAGGTCATCGCGTCCACGCTCGCCGAGGAGCACGGCATCGAGGTGGAGTTCTCCGACGCCAGCGTGATCCACGTCGAGCGAGCGCGGCGTACCGCCTCGGCGGTGGAGCGCTTCAACACCCCGTCGAACCCGCACCACGCGACACTCGGGCTCCGGATCGCCCCAGGGCCACCAGGGACCGGCCTGGTGTTCGACCTCGACGTGCCTGGAACGGAGATGCCGCTCTTCCTCTACCGGAGCGCCGACGGCTTCGCCACCGTCATGCGTCGGCATGTCGCGCACGCGCTCGAGCACGGACTCTTCGGCTGGCACGTGACCGACTGCCGGGTCACCGTGACCGACATCGGCTACACCTCCGCCGACGGGCCGCCGTCGAGGCGAGGCCCGCTTCCGTCTGCCCACGACTTCCGGAAGCTCACCCCGCTCGTCCTGCGCCAGGCCCTGCTCCGGGCGGGCGTCTGGGTGTGCGAACCCGTCCTGAACGTCGCACTCGAGGTGCCGACCGCGGACGCCAGCGCGGTGCAGCGCGTCGTGACGCGGTGGGGTGCGGCCCTGCTCGGCCAGGCGTCCGCGGGCGACCTGACCCGGCTCGAGGTCCGGCTTGTCGCGGCTCGGCTCCACGAGCTCCAGCGGCAACTACCGGACCTGACCGGGGGCGAAGGCGTGCTCGAGGCTCGCTTCGACGGCTACCAGCCGGTGCGCGGGCGTCCTCCGTACCGGCTCGGCTGGTCGCGCGCGCCGGAGCCCGTGGCAGGGTGAGGCCATGCCGCGCTTCACCCGTGCCGAGCTGGAGTCGTTCCGCGGCGCGGAGGTGCCGGACCTGGTCGGGCCGGGAGTGCGACTGGTGTTCGTGGGCATCAACCCGGGCCTGCGGACGGCCGCGACCCAGATCCATTTCGGCAACCCGGCCAACCGGTTCCGCCCGGCGCTGGTCGCGGCCGGGCTACTCGAGCCGCCGGTCGGCGGCGTCCCGGGGATGACCGACGCAGACCTGGCCACGCTGCGGGCGCGCGGGGTCGGGATCACGAACCTGGTGCCGTTCGCCACCGCCAGGGCCGACGAGCTGACAACGGCCCAGCTGGTTGCGGGCCGGGATCGGCTGGAGTCTTTCGTGGCCGAGCATCGCCCACGCGTCGTGGCGGTGCTCGGCGTCACGGCGTACCGCACCGCCTTCGGGCGCCCACGCGCCACGCCCGGCCGTCAAGCCGAGGTCATCGGCGCCGCCGAACTGTGGGTGGTGCCCAACCCGAGCGGGCTGAACGCCCATGAGTCCGTGGCCAGCCTGGCGACGGCGTACGCCGCACCGGCGCGCGCCGCCGGGATCGAGCTGTCGGCGGCGGCTGACAGGTTGACATCGTGAGCAGAGCCGCCCGCGGCACCTTCGACGTGACCGTCACCCCGCAGCCGCCCGACACCTCCGGCATCGGCCGCTTCGACCTCGCCAAGACCTGGTCCGGCGACCTCACCGGCACCGGCCACGGGCAGATGCTCTCCGCCGGCGACCCGGCCCAGGGCCGTGCCGGTTACGTCGCCCTCGAGGTCGTCGCGGGCACGCTCCACGGTCGGTCGGGCTCGTTCGCCTTCCAGCAACTCGGGGTGATGCGCGACGGCGACCAGGAGCTGCACTACCTCGTGGTCCCCGGCTCCGGCACCGGCGACCTGACCGGCATCTCCGGCGCCCTCGCCCTCACCATCGACGACCGCGGGCACGCCTACGAGCTGACGTACATGCTGGACTGACACGCGGGGCACGCGAGCGTCATTCGGCGAGGAGGGCGAGCTCCTCGTCGACGTACTGGTCGGTTTCGCCGATGGAGTCCAGCTCCTGTTTCAGTGCCCGCTGGATCTCCAGGGCCTCCTCGCGGCGGCCGAGGTTGCGCAGCGACCACGCGATCATCCACCGCGCGACACGGATCGTGGCGGGGTCACCGATCCGCTCGCGGGCGGTGAGCGCTTCCTCGAACGTCGCCAGCGCCTGCTCGAAGTCGCCAGCGTCGGCGTGCGTCATGCCGATGTTGTTGAGCAGGGAGGCGTCCCAGTCGCGGGCGCGCTGGTCGGACGACGCACGTGCGACGACGAGGGCGCGGGCGTTGACCTCGTGCTGTTCCTCGGGCGGCGCCACGATGGCCACCATGTGGAGGGCATCGACCTGCAGCGCGTCGAGGCCGGCCTCCGAGGCCGTCCGTGCGGCCGCTTCGAAGAGCGGGCGCGCCTCGTCGGCCCGCCCCGACGAGTTCAGCACCCGGCCATGCTCCAGGTCGAGGTACGTCGCGGCCTGGGGGTCCTCGGAGGCGAGCTCGTCGAGCATCCGATGGGCGTCGTCGTAGCGTTCCTGCAGGCCGAGCGTCCGCGCGTACTGCGTGAGCCAGGCCGTCCGGTCCGGCTCGTCAGCATCCTCGGCGGCGGCGAGGAAGCGTTCGCCCGAGGCGGCCGGGTCGTCGAAGTCCCAGAGCGGGCGAGGGTCGATCACGCCGCGACCCTAGTACGCCGATCCGTGGCCAGCGCGACGAGAATGGAGCCATGTCCTCGGAAGGCCCGACCCCGCCGGCGCGGCCGTACCACCGGTTCACCGAGGACGGCCGGCGGATCCGCGAGGTGCTCAGCTACTCGCGCCGGGGCAACCGTTTCACGCCGCACCAGCAAGATGCGTGGGCCGCCCACCACCAGGAGTGGGTGATCCCCGACGACGCCGTCGACGAGCCCGGGTTCCGGCTGGCCGACTGGTTCGGTCGCGAGGCGCCGCTGATCGTCGAGATCGGGTCGGGCGTGGGGCAGGCGACCGGCGTCCTCGCCGCCGCCCGACCGACGTACGACGTGCTCGCATTGGAGGTATGGCGTCCCGGCGTCGCGTCGTCGCTCGCCGAGGTCGAGGCGGCCGGCGCGACCAACGTGCGGTTCTGCTCCGTCGACGCGGTGTGGATGCTCGAGAATCTGGTCGACCCCGACGGACTGGCCGAGCTGTGGACGTTCTTCCCCGATCCGTGGCCGAAGACGCGCCACCACAAGCGACGACTTGTCAGCGAGCGCTTCGCCGGGCTGGTCGCGACCCGGCTGGTCACGGGTGGTCGTTGGCGGCTCGCCACGGACTGGCAGGACTACGCCGAGCAGATGGTCTCCGTGCTGGACGCCGAGCCCGCCTTCACCGGTGGCGTCGTGCCTCGATGGAACGAGCGGCCGGTCACCAAGTTCGAACGCAAGGGCATCGACGCGGGTCGTCAGATCACGGACGTGTGTTACCTGCGCACGTGAGTCAGCCGAGCCGGACGCCGGCTCGCTCGAGCTCGGCCTCGGTGCGCAACCGCTCGCTCTCGCGCTCGAGGGCGTCGCTGATGCGGTCCAGCTCGGTCGGTACGTCGAGGGCCCGGCAGGCATCGAGCAGCGCCTCGTCGTACGCCGCCACGGTCGCCCGCCGGCGAGCCATCGGCGTACCCGCCGGCGGCATCAGGGCCTGCGTCCGGATCCGCCGCAGGTCCGCAGCGATCCGCTCGATCGGCATTCCGGCCGGCACCGGCGGCAGTGGTTTCAGCAGGTGCAGGGTCCGGGCGACCCGGATGCCCAGCTCGAGGACCTCGGCGGCGTGCGCGGTCAGCCAGAGGACGGCTGCCACGCCCGCGGTGATCAGGGCGAGAACTAGCACGCCCCACGCCTGGCCCGGCATGTCTCGACGGTAGGTCCGTGGTTCTGCACGATCAACCCGGTGGGACTCACGAGGGCTGCCACAATGCCGCCCATGACGCAGCCGCCCCCGGCGTACGGCCCACCCGGCTACCCGGCGTACCCGCCGCAGCCGCCGAAGCACCCGCAGGCCGTGACCGTCCTGGTCCTCGGCATCCTCGGGATCGTGGTGTGCGGCCTGATCGGGCCGTTCGCGTGGAGCATGGGCTCACGGGTGGTCCGTGAGATCGAAGCGTCGGGTGGTCGATGGGGAGGTCACTCCGAGGCCACCATCGGCCGGATCCTCGGGATCGTGACGACCGCGCTGCTCGCCGTCTCGGTGCTGTTGCTCTTCGCGTTCCTCGTCTTCGGCGGCGCCGTCTTCTTCTCGAGCAGCTGAGCTCAGCCGACCAGCGTCGACACGGCCTCCCCGAACACCTCCGTGTGCCGGTCGACGTCGTCGGTCGTGTGGTGCGGTGAGAACAGCGCCATGTTGTGGAACGGCGTCAGCAGCACACCGCGGTTGAGCGCCCACAGGTGCAGGAACCCGTCGAGATCGTCGTCCATGGCGGCCGCCGCATCCGCGCCGTTGCGCGGCGGCGGGCAGAACCAGTACTCCGCCCGGCAGCCCAGCCGCTGAACGTGCCACGGCAACCCGTGCCGCTCGATGACCCCGGTGACGCCCGCGGCGAACCGCTCGGCCAGTGGGATCGCTATCGCGAAGTCCTCCTCGCGCAGGGAGCTGGACAGCGCGGCCCGGGCCGCGGTCAGGGCGAGTGCGTTGGCCGTGAGGGTGCCGCCGACTCCGGCGACGTCGATCCCGTGGCCCAGCATCGGCTCGCGCAGGAGCGACGCGACCTCCTCGGTCATCCCGTACGCCGCGAGCGGCACACCGCCCGCGATGGGCTTGCCGACCACCAGCAGGTCGGGGTCCAGGCCCCAGGCGACCGTCGCGCCGCCCGGTCCGGCGCAGAGCGTGTGCGTCTCGTCCATGACCAGCAGGACGCCATGGCGCCGGGTGATCTCCCGGACCGCGTCGAGGTAGCCCTCGTCGGGAAGCACGATGCCGATGTTGGTCAGGGCTGGCTCCATGAGCAGGCAGGCGACATCGCCTTCCGCCAGGCGCCGGTCGAGCGCGTCGGCATCGTTGAAGGGGAGGACCGCCGTGGTCTCGGCGACGTCGACCGGAGCGCCCAGCAGGCCGGGTCGCGGCACGACCTGGTCGCCGTCGAGCGTCGCGAAGGACTCGTCGACCGTGCCGTGGTAGCACCAGTCCATCACCGCGATCCGCGGCCGCCCGGTCACATGCCGGGCGAACCGGAGCACGAACCGGTTGGCGTCGGTCGCGGTCATCGCGAACTGCCACTGCGGGAGCCCGAATCGCCGGGTCAGCTCCTGGCCGACCCAGATCGCGTCCTCCGAGGGCAGCATCGTGGTGATGCCGGAGCGCGCCTGCGCCGAGATGGCCTCCGCCACCGACGGGAGCGCGTGACCGGTCATGGCGCCGGTGTCGCCGAGGCAGAGGTCGACGTACTCGACGCCGTCGACGTCGACCAGGCGGGCCCCGGAAGCCCGGTCCAGGAACACCGGGAACGACCCAGCCCACCGCGTCATCCATGGCATCGGGACGCCCGCCAGCAACGAGCTGGCGGCTTTCTCGGAGAGCTCTCGCGATCGAGGGTGGCCCTCGACGAAGCGGCGCTCCTCGTCGGCTCGGAGCGCGGAGAGGCGGTCGCGGTCGATCATGGGCGCAATGTAGCGGCCCGGCTCAGGAGGGTCAGCGGTGCCGTTCGACCAGCCGCGCCCGGAGGGTCTCGTCGCGACGGAGCCGGGCCAGATCACGGTCGCGCCGGGCGGCAGCGACCGCCGAGAGGAAGTCCCAGGGCTGGGTGCCCGGGGGCGGCGGTGGCGCGACGTACGCCGACGCACGGTTCGCCAGGAGCTCGCCGATGCGCTGACGGGACGTCGGGTCGAGTGTGGCCAGCCGGGCGAGGTACTGCCGGGTCGCGAGTGCCAGCCCCACGGGGGGCGTGCTCAGGTCGGCCGTCGCCGCCCACTGCGCGAGCGCCGGCGGCATCGGAGCCGGCGGCTCGAGGGCCAAGCGGACGCGATCACGGACGACGTACGTGCCGGCGGCGTAGTCGCCGATGCGCTTGCCGCGCGAGCTGACCAGGCAGCAGAAGAACGCGGGGCCAGCACTGAAGAGATAGATCTCCGGGATCGCGATCAGCGCCCGCACGAACGCCTGCTGGGCGGTCACCGTGCCGCCGTCGTCCCGGACGACGCGCAGGCCGAGTACCCACTTGCCCACGGACTTCCCCCGGGTCAGCGTCTCGACCGTCGTCGGGTACACCAGGAAGACCACCATCAGCGAGCAGACGACAGCGACGTGCTGGAGCGCACCGTCGGCGTCGAAGCTGACGATCATCGCCAGGAAGAGAACGCAGAAGCCGACGGTGAACAGCGAGACCACGTCGAGCAGGCCGGAGCCGATCCGAGACGCGACGGAAGCCGGTGGCAGGTCCAACGCGACGGCCTCGCCGGTGACGAGGTCGTCCGACGAGAGCATCGCGAACTCGGACATCTCGGCAAGCATAGGGACGGGTTCCCTGACGCGCCCTAGCATCGCGACATGGACCTGGACGCCTACGTGCTCGCGCACCACGCGGAGTGGGAGCGGCTCGAGGCGTTGACCAAGAAGCGGCGGCTCGACGGAAGCGAGAGCGACGAGCTCGTCGAGCGCTACCAGCGGGTCGCCACCCACCTCTCGGTGGTCCGGACGGCCGCGCCCGACGCCACCGTGATCACCTACCTCTCGCTGTTGCTGAGCCGGGCCCGCAACCGAGCCGGCGCCTCCCGTGGAAGCACGTGGCACGGCATCCGGTCCTTCGTGACGGAGCGCTTCCCGGCGGCCCTGTACCGGCTGCGATGGTGGTGGATCTGGACGGCGGTCGGGAACGTGGTCGTGGCCGCCGCGATGATGCTGTGGCTGCTCGACCACCCGAACGTGGAGCAGAGCCTGTTGTCACCGCGCGACGTCGACCGCCTCGTGAACCACGACTTCTCCGACTACTACAGCCAGTACGCCGCGTCGCACTTCGCTGCCGAGGTCTGGACCAACAACGTCTGGGTGACCGCATTGTGCCTGGCCCTCGGGGCGCTCGGTCTGCCGGTGCTGTACCTGCTCTTCCAGAACATCGCCAACCTCGCGATCATCGGCTCGATCATGACCCGGCACGGGCACGCGGCCGAGTTCTGGGGGCTGATCCTGCCCCACGGCATGCTCGAGCTGACCGCGGTCTTCGTCGCCGGCGGGGTGGGACTCCGGCTGTTCTGGTCGTGGATCGAGCCGGGCGACCTGACCCGGGCGCAGTCCTTCGCCCGGGAGGGACGCACCGCAGGCACCGTGGCGCTCGGCCTGGTCGGGGTGCTCGCGATCAGCGGCTGCATCGAGGCGTTCGTGACGCCCAGCCCGCTCCCCACGTGGGCCCGGATCGCGATCGGCTTCCTGGCCGAGGGCACCTTCCTGGCCTACGTCTTCGTGCTCGGGCGCCAAGCGGTTGCCCGCGGTCACACCGGAGACCTCGACCCGCTGCTCCTCGAGGACCGCGTCGCCGCCCAGAGCCAGCACCTTCCGGCGGCGTCAGCCGCGCCGGAGGAGCGCGCGAACGACGCAGCCCGGTTGCGGACAGGCCGATCCAGCTCAGAGCAGGCCGCGGGCCTTCAGGGACAGGTAGTGGTCGGCCAAGGCCGGTGCCAGCTGCTCGGCCGGTACGTCGAGCACGTCGACGCCGAGCGTCTCGAGGAGGGCGCCGGTGGCACGCCGGCGGGCCAGGGTCTGCTCGGCCGCGGCGGCGGCGTACACCTCGTCGAGGCCCTGGCGGGCCTCGGACATTCGCTCCAGCTCGGGATCGTGGACCGACGCGAGCACCACGCGGTGGTGCGCGACGAGGACGGGAGCACCGGCAGGAGCCCCTCCTCGACGGCCGAGGGCTCGAGCGGCGTCAGCAGGCAGACCAGACGCGCGTTGTCGGCCGAATGCCTGGACCGCCCCGGCCAGAGCCGTCCAGTCCGCCTCGGCGATCTCGGGTTGCAGTCCGGCGAAGGCGTCCTCGAGCCGACTGGTGGCGTCGCGGGCTCCGGCCAGACGCAGTCGCGTGCGCACGCGGCGGTCGCCGGCCACGACGTCGACGCGGTCTCCGGCACGTGCGGCGAGCGCGGTGAGGAGCAGCGCCGCCTCCATCGCCGAGTCGAGTCGGGGTACGTCGTCGACCCGCCCGGCGGAGACGCGGGACGTGTCGAGCACGAGGACGACGCGCCGGTCGCGCTCGGGCTGCCAGGTACGGACCACGACGTTGCGGTTGCGGGCCGACGCACGCCAGTCGATGCGACCGTACGTCGTCACCGCGGACGTACTCGCGCAGTGAGTCGAACTCCGTGCCCTGGCCGCGCACGCGGACCGCCGAGCGACCGTCCAGGTCGCGCAGTCGGGCCAGTCGCGACGGCAGATGCTTGCGCGACTCGAACGGCGGCAATGCCCGCAACGACGCCGGCGCCTGCGCCGTGCGTTGCCGCGCGGCCAGGCCGAGCGGACCGAAGCTGCGGACCGTAACGCCGAAGGCCGACAGCTCCCCGCGCCGTACGGGTCGGAGCGGCGTCGCCAGCACCACCTGGTGCCGGCGGCGAGCCGGAGGCGGTGTCGGTTGTCGCTGCGCGCCGGCGGATGGGCTGCCAGGCGTCGCGGACGAGCAGCGACACGCGACGGTGACCGGGGTTCCCGACGACCACCACGCTGGTCGCCTTCTGACCGGCCCGTACGCGTCCCGGGGGTACCCGTTCGACCGTGAGCGTCGCGGGCGACGGGCGAGGGTCAGGTCGACGCCGATGAGCACGACGGACGACCAGCAGCCAGAGCCACACCGTGGAGCCGCCGGGCGCAGCAGGACCGCTACCAGCCCGAGCAGGAGCAGCAGCGGAACGCGCCCGGTGATCGCCACGTCGGGTGCCTCTAGATGACCGTCAGCGTGGGACCGGGACCGAGCCCAGGGCCGACGAGAGCACGGCACCCACGTCGACACCCTCGAGCTCGGCCTCGGGTCGCAGCGAGAGGCGATGCGCGAGCGTCGCCTGGGCCAACGCCTTGACGTCGTCGGGAGTCACGAAAGCCCGACCGGACAGCCAGGCCCAGGCGCGGGCCGTGCGCATGAGGGCGACCGCTCCGCGAGGGCTGGCACCGAGCCCGAGCGACGGTGCCTGCCGGGTGGCGCGGGCCACGTCGACGACGTACCCAGCGACCTCGGGGGAGACCTGCACCTCGCGGACGGCACGGCGTCCCGCCTCGATGTCGTCACGCGCCGGCCACCGCTGTCAGCGCCGGACGCGGTGACGTCCTGCGGATCGAAGCCCGCGGCGTGGCGGGTGACGATCTCGAGCTCGTGCGCCGCGGTCCGGGACAGGGAGCACGACCTTCAGCAGGAAGCGGTCCAGCTGCGCCTCGGGGAGGGGATAGGTGCCTTCGTACTCGATGGGGTTCTGGGTGGCGGCGACGAGGAACGGTCGGGGCAGCGCGTGGCTGACGCCGTCGACCGAGACCTGTCCCTCCTCCATCGCCTCGAGCAGGGCCGACTGCGTCTTCGGCGGCGTGCGGTTGATCTCGTCGGCGAGCAGCAGGTGGGTGAAGACGGGTCCCTCGCGGAACGACAGCTGACCACGGTTGCTGTCGATCACCATCGAGCCGGTGATGTCGCCCGGCATCAGGTCCGGGGTGAACTGCACGCGACGCGTCCGCACCGAGAGAGCGACGCGGCGAGGCTGCGCACCAGCAGTGTCTTGGCGACGCCCGGCACACCTTCCATGAGGACGTGGCCGCCGCAGAGCAGCGCGACGAGCAGGCCGGACACCGCGGCGTCCTGACCGACGACGGCCTTGGCCACCTCGGAGCGGACGGCGCCGAGGCGCTCGCGTGCGTCCTGGCTGGTCATGGGGGTCATCGGTGGGACACCTCTCTGTCGAGCTCGGTCAGACGCTGGGCCAGTTCGGCCAGCCCGTGGTCGTCGCTGGGTGAAAGACGCGCTGGGGCCGATCAGTGCGTCGATCTCCGCGGCCGGACGGCCGGTACGTGCCGCCACGTCGTCGACCAGTCGGTCGGGGTGGACCGCCCGGGGGAGCCGCAGGCGGTCGGCCAGTCGGGCCCGCGACGCGGAGCGCAACGCCTCGGCGGCGTGGGGACGGTCGCCCGCGCGGCGGTAGAGCCGACCCAGGTTTCGCGTGGTCTCGACGGCCTTGATCGCGACCGGCAGTGGCTCGTGCGCCAGCGGGCCGAGCCGTCGGCCGCGCCACACGACCAGGCCGACGCCGGCCAGGCCCAGCACCCAGAGTGCCGGGGTGAGCCAGCTCGGGCAGCAGGCTGCGCGCGGAGACGCCGTCGGCCCCGCCGAGGTCGGCCAGGGAGGGGACGTACCAGACGAGCCGCTGCCGCTGCCCGAGCAGTCGTAGGGCGACGGCGGCGTTGTCGCCCGCGAGCACCTGGTCGTTGGTGAGGATCCCCGACGCGCCGAGCAGGGTCAGGCCTGGGCGCGGGTCGGCGAGGATGACGCCGTCGTCGCGCGCGGAAGCACCCGCTCGTCCGGTACGCCTGTGCGGAGTCGACCCGCAGCGCCAGGGCGTCGTACGCCGGGCAGCCGGCCGGGACGGCGCCGGTGCGGCGTGGTGGTGACCGGGAAGGACCCGACCCCGAGCTGCGCGCAGGAGGTGCGGTCCGGGCGCGACCACGACGAGCTGGGCATCGCCCTGGTGCTCGAGCAGACGGTGGGTCGTGGAACGGCCCAGGTTGCCGGCCGAAGGTCACCACGATCGTGGTCGAGGCGTCGACCGCGGCCGCGTCGAGCGCGTCGGCGGACCGGACGACGTCGACGTCGATGCCCTGGTCGTCGAGCACGCGGGCGACCGCCTGGGCGCCGGTGCCGTCCGGGTTGCCGGGGTCGAGTGCCGCGGCGTACGCCGCGACCCGCGGCCGAGCCACGCCGAGAGCACGATCGCGACGAGGGCTCCGGCCACCACCAGGACGGCACGACCCGGTGCCGGCGAAGCCACCTCATCGCGCACCCGCCAGGACGTCGTCGAGCTCGAGGAGGTCGCGGCGTCCTCGCGACTCGCCGGACGGTCGCCGTACAGCGTCGCGTCGAACAGGTCGGCACCACGACCGACCCGCTCGCGGTGGGCGGGGTACGACGTGGCGAGCGTGGCCGCGACCTCGTGCGCGGTGGTGCCGGGTTGGTCGACGAGCCTGCCTCGCTCGACCTGACGAACGGCGAGTGCGCGGAAGGCCTCCACGACCGCCTCGGAGTGACGACCGTCGGCGAGCGCCGACTCGGCGCGGCGCCGCAGCTCGCCCGCCGACGGCCGGTCGTCGGTGAGGACGGCCTCGCGCGTGCTCGCGCCGCCGCCGGTCGCGGCGCAGCCGCGACAGCACGAGCACGAGCCCGACCAGCATCACGGCCCCGACCAGCATGGTGACGAGCGTCGCCACCCAGCTGCGTCCCGGACGCTGCTCCGACACCTCCCTCGAGTCGCCGCCAGGATCCAGTCGAGGATGCGCTGCGGCACGTGCTGCCGGTGGTACTCGCTGTGCAGGAGCTCGTCGCGCAGGAGTTGTCGGCCCTCGTCGCCGGAGGGTTGCAAGCGGAGGACCGGGTGCGAGCATCAGGCGGGAAGGATCCCGGCCCGGGTGAGCAGCTCGACGTCGTACGCCTCCTTGCGGATCCGCTGGTCGATGTACGAGCAGCGCCGACACCGCGGCGGCGAAGGGCTGGAGCACCGCCGAGGAGATGACATTGCCGACGGCCGTCATGCAGGAGGTAGATCAGGAGGCCGTAGCCGGTGTCGTCGGAGCTCGGCGAGGAAGACCTCGCCGGTGACGCTGAACGGAAGCCGGAGGATCCCGCCCGCCACGCCGATCACCAGCGACACGAGGAGGAGCAGTCCGAGGAGCCGCCAGAACTGGTGGTGGGTGAGGCGGACCGCGCGGCCGAGCGCGCCGAAGATGCCGACCGGCTCGAGCATCAGCGTCGGGCACCGCCAGGGCGCGCACGCGAACCCAGAACCACGAGAGCGTCACGAGCAGGATCGCGGCCAGCCCGAGCGCCCACGAGCACCGCCGCACCGACCGGCGCGTCGAAGGCCACGACGCCGACGATCAGGATCCCCGCCGCCACTCCCACGGCCAGCACCACCACGAGTCCCAGCAGGAAGGCCATGACGAGCAGGCGCCAGCGCTTGCCCCGGGTCGCCGCCCATGCCTCGGCCATCGTGAGCTTCCGGCCGACGGCTGCGGCCGAGCTCACGTGGGCGATCATCCCCGAGACGAACAGCAGGCCGATCGACTGCAGCTGGGCGCCCGACGAGCAGTCCACCGAGGGCGATCAGCAGGCTCAGGATCTGGCTGTCGCTCAAAGTTGCGCGTGTTCGGATCCGGCTGCAGCCCGCCGGTCGACCCGAGACGAGGCCGGCCGCGATCGGGACGATCATCGCCACAGCGGACACCAGCACGGCGGCGCCGATCGTGGCCCTCGGGTTGTAGCGGATGATCCGGAACGCCCCGTCGAAGATGTCACTGAGGACCAGGGGGCGGAGCGGGATCGCACCGGGCTTGTGTGCCACGGCATCGCCGACCGGGAAGGTGTACGTCGGGGGCACCTGCCCCGGAGCGGTCGGCCGCCAGCCAGGAGGGGGCAGTTCGGCGCCACGGTGGGGGGAGCCGTCTACCCAAGTCGCGGTCGCTTGTCGCCCATGGGTGGGCTGCTCCTGCGGCGGGCGTCCAGCCTGGGCGGAGCGCCGGCTGGTCTCCCGACATGCTGTGCGGCGCTCGGGGCTCCGAGGCTGCCGTCCGGGCGGCGGCGGCTGTCTCCCGACAGGCGGCCTTCCGTCCCCTCGTGGACGGAGCGCTGGACCCGTCCGGGGCGCCGGCGAGCGCCCTCCTGTCAGGTGCCGGTCGCCGGCAGCCGCGAACGCGGCACGCGGGCCAGCCAATTTGGCGGTCGCGGGGAGGCATCTGTCAGGATTGTCCGGTTGCTCCGGCGGGTTGCCGGGGTGCGCCGTACTTGACTTCTGAATCGCGTCTTCCCGCTGGTTCGCTGTCGCTGTGCGTCGCGCCGCACCTGGAGACCCGATGGCTCGGCCCTGTGGCCGGGCGCCCACCAACACGATGCAGATCTCTCGACCTGGGTGACCTGTGTGCCGCAGACACGCGACACGCCCGACCTCGGGGGTCGGGGCATCAGGCGGGCCGGACAGCGAAACGGAGGGCTCCGCCGGGGCCTACCGGACGGACACGCAGGCACGACACGAAGGACGAGAGAGACCTATGGCGGGACAGAAGATCCGCATCAGGCTCAAGGCCTATGACCACGAGGTGATCGACACCTCGGCGCGGAAGATCGTGGACACCGTCACCCGCACGGGTGCCAAGGTCGCCGGCCCGGTGCCGCTGCCGACCGAGAAGAACGTGTACTGCGTCATCCGCTCGCCCCACAAGTACAAGGACTCGCGCGAGCACTTCGAGATGCGCACCCACAAGCGTCTGATCGACATCATCGACCCGACGCCGAAGACCGTGGACTCCCTGATGCGTCTCGACCTCCCTGCCGGCGTCGACATCGAGATCAAGCTCTGAGGCTGAGATGACTGTTGAGCGAAACGTGAAAGGGCTGCTGGGCACCAAGCTCGGCATGACCCAGATGTGGGACGACAACAACCGGATCGTCCCGGTGACCGTTGTCGCGGCGTCCACGAACGTCGTGACACAGGTCCGCAAGCCCGAGACCGACGGCTACAACGCCATCCAGGTCGCGTTCGGCGAGGTCGACTCGCGCAAGGTCACCAAGCCCGAGGCCGGCCAGTTCGCGAGGGCCGGGGTCACCCCGCGCAAGCACATGGCCGAGATCCGGACCGCGGACGCCGGCTCCTACACCGTCGGCCAGGAGCTCCCGGCCGACACCTTCAACGCCGGCGACATCATCGACGTCACCGGCACCACGAAGGGCAAGGGCTTCGCAGGCACCATGAAGCGGCACGGCTTCCACGGCGTCGGCGCCTCGCACGGTGCCCACCGCAACCACCGCAAGCCCGGCTCGATCGGCGCCTGTGCGACCCCAGGTCGCGTGTTCAAGGGCGTCCGGATGTCCGGCCACATGGGTGGCGACACCGTGACCACCCAGAACGTCGTCGTCCACGCGGTCGACACCGAGAAGGGCCTGATCCTGCTCAAGGGTGCCGTCCCCGGCCCCAAGGGCAGCCTCATCGTCCTCCGCTCGGCCGCCAAGAGCGCGCAGAAGGAGGCCTGAGCATGGCTACCGCCACCAAGAAGACTGCCATCGAAGACCGCGGCTTCCAGTGCCAAGGTCGTCAAGGTCGACCTCCCGGCCGAGATCTTCGACGCCGAGGTCAACATCCCGCTGATCCACCAGGTCGTCGTGGCCCAGCAGGCTGCTGGACGTCAGGGCACTCACTCCACCAAGCGCCGCGGCGAGGTCCGCGGTGGTGGCCGCAAGCCCTACAAGCAGAAGGGGACCGGCCGCGCCCGCCAGGGCTCGATCCGCGCTCCGCAGTTCGCCGGCGGTGGCACCGTCCACGGCCCGCACCCGCGCAACTACGCCCAGCGCACCCCCAAGAAGATGATCGCTGCCGCACTCCGCGGTGCGCTGTCCGATCGGGCCCGCGACGGCCGCATCCACGTCGTCGAGTCGCTGATCTCCGGTGACACCCCGTCGACCAAGTCGGCACTTGCGGCACTTCGCGGCGTCGTCGCCGAGCGCGCCAACTTCCTGGTCGTGCTCGAGCGCTCGGACGCGCTGACCTGGCTCTCGCTGCGCAACGCGGTCGAGGTCCATATCGTCGCTGTCGACCAGGTCAACACCTACGACGTGCTGGCCGCCGACGACGTCGTCTTCACCCGGGGCGCGTACGACGCGTTCGTCGGTGGGACCGCGTCCTCGGCCGAGCGCCCGGCCGCGCTGGTGTCCACCCCGACCGAGGAGAAGGCCGAGGAGCAGGCGGCCCAGGTCGAGGAGCCGGCCAAGGCCGACAAGAAGACCGAGACGCCAGCCGCGAAGCCCGAGAAGAAGGCCACGAAGAAGGCCACGCAGAAGGCCGAGGCCACGACCACGGGACAGGCCGGCGACGACAAGTCGGGGCTCCCGAAGGGCGCGAAGGCACCGCTGAAGAGCGGAGGCGCCCCGAAGGGATACGAGGTCAAGGGCAACGCCGACTCCGGCCTGTACCACGAGCCCGACGGCCAGTGGTACGACCAGACCGAGGCGGAGTTCTACTTCAGGTCCGCCGAGGCTGCCGAGGCGGCGGGCTTCACCCGCGCCGGCGCGGCCAGCGAGGAGGGTGAGAAGTGAGCACGCTTCACAAGGACCACCGCGACATCCTGCTCGCGCCGGTGGTGTCGGAGAAGAGCTACGGCCTGCTCGACGCCAACAAGTACACGTTCCTGGTGCACCCCGACGCCAACAAGACCGAGATCAAGATCGCGGTCGAGAAGGTCTTCGGGGTGAAGGTCACCTCGGTGAACACGATCAACCGCCAGGGCAAGACGCGTCGTACCCGCACCGGACTCGGCAGGCGCAAGAACACCAAGCGCGCCATCGTCAGCCTGGCCGAGGGCCACCGCATCGACATCTTCGGAGGTCCGGTCTCCTGACCGGGCTTGAGAGGCAACGAGACATGGCTATCCGCAAGTACAAGCCGACCACCCCGGGCCGCCGCGGCTCCTCGGTAGCCGACTTCGTCGAGATCACCCGGACCACGCCGGAGAAGTCGCTGACCCGCGCCCTGCCCAAGAAGGGCGGCCGCAACAACCAAGGGCGCATCACCACGCGTCACCAGGGCGGTGGACACAAGCGGGCCTACCGGGTCATCGACTTCCGTCGCTACGACAAGGACGGCATCCCGGCGAAGGTCGCGCACATCGAGTACGACCCCAACCGCACGGCCCGCATCGCGCTGCTGCACTACGCCGACGGCGAGAAGCGCTACATCGTCGCGCCGAAGGACCTTCGCCAGGGCACGATGCTCGAGTCCGGTCCGAACGCCGACATCAAGGTGGGCAACAACCTGCCGCTGCGCAACATCCCGGTCGGCTCGACGATCCACTGCATCGAGCTCCGTCCGGGTGGCGGCGCCAAGATCGCCCGCTCGGCCGGCAACTCCGCTCAGCTGGTCGCCAAGGAGGGCTCGCGCGCCACGCTGCGCATGCCCTCGGGCGAGATGCGCTTCGTCGACGTGCGTTGCCGCGCCTCGATCGGCGAGGTCGGTAACGCCGAGCAGTCCAACATCAACTGGGGCAAGGCCGGCCGCATGCGGTGGAAGGGCAAGCGCCCGACCGTCCGCGGTGTGGTCATGAACCCCGTCGACCACCCGCACGGTGGTGGCGAGGGCAAGACCTCGGGTGGTCGCCACCCGGTCAGCCCGTGGGGCAAGCCCGAGGGCCGCACGCGTCGCAAAGGCAAGGCCAGCGACAAGCAGATCATCCGTCGTCGCCGTACCGGCAAGAAGCGCTGAGGAGTCTGACCAATGCCGCGCAGCCTGAAGAAGGGCCCGTTCGTGGACGACCACCTGATGAAGAAGGTGGACGCCGAGAACGACAAGGGCTCCCACAACGTGATCAAGACCTGGTCGCGCCGCTCGATGATCGTGCCGGCCATGATCGGCCACACGATCGCCGTGCACGACGGCCATAAGCACGTGCCCGTCTTCGTGACCGACGCGATGGTCGGCCACAAGCTCGGGGAGTTCGCTCCCACCCGCACCTACCGCGGGCATGTCAAGGACGACCGGAAGGGCCGCCGCCGCTGACGCGGGGGCAGCAAGAGGAGACAACGAGATGCCTGTGACCGAGCGCCGGCGCACCAGCGCCCGCCGCGAGTCGCTGCTCGGCGACCAGCCGGGCTCGTTCGCGAGCGCGCGTTACCAGCGGATCACCCCGATGAAGGCCCGCCGCGTGACGCAGATGATCCACGGCCTGCCCGTCGACGACGCCCTGGCCCTGCTGCAGTTCGCACCGCAGTCGGCCGCCAAGACGGTCTACAAGGTCCTGGAGAGCGCGATCGCGAACGCCGAGACCACCGAGGACCTCGACCGCGCCGACCTGGTTGTCAGCAGCTGCCAGGTCGACGAGGGCCCGACCATGAAGCGCTGGCGCCCCCGCGCGCAAGGCCGCGCCACTCGGATCCTCAAGCGCACCAGCCACATCACCCTCGTGGTGACGCCGGTGGCCAAGCCGGCGCCCGCGTCGGGTGACAGCAAGAACCGGAAGAAGGGGAAGGCCTGATGGGCCAGAAGATCAACCCGAACGGCTTCCGCCTCGGCATCTCCACCGACCACAAGTCGCGGTGGTACGCCGACAAGCTCTACAAGTCGTACGTCGGCGAGGACGTCGCGATCCGCCGCCTCCTGTCCAAGGGCATGGAGCGTGCCGGCATCTCCAAGGTCGAGATCGAGCGCACCCGTGACCGTGTGCGGGTGGACATCCACACCGCGCGCCCGGGCATCGTGATCGGCCGTCGTGGCGCCGAGGCCGACCGCATCCGCGGCGACCTGGAGAAGCTCACCGGCAAGCAGGTCCAGCTGAACATCCTCGAGGTGAAGAACCCTGAGGTGGACGCGCAGCTGGTCGCCCAGGGCGTTGCCGAGCAGCTCAGCGGCCGCGTGCAGTTCCGTCGCGCCATGCGCAAGGCGATGCAGACCACGATGCGCTCGGGCGCCAAGGGCATCCGCATCCAGTGCTCGGGCCGCCTCAACGGTGCCGAGATGTCGCGTACGGAGTTCTACCGCGAGGGCCGCGTCCCGCTGCACACGCTGCGCGCCGACATCGACTACGGCTTCTACGAGGCCAAGACCACCTTCGGCCGGATCGGCGTGAAGGTCTGGATCTACAAGGGCGAGGTCGCGGGCACCCGCGCCGAGCGCCAGGCACAGGCCGCGGCGCGTGCCGGCGTCCCCGGTCGCAGTGGCCGGCCGTCGCGTGGCGGCGACCGCCCGAGTCGCGGCACGCGTCCGACCCGCGCCGACCGCGCGCCCGGCACCGACGCCGCTCCGGCGACCGCCGAGGCCGCCGCACCGGCCGCGGCACCGACTGACCAGGCCGCGCAGCCCGCCGGAACGGAGGCCTGAGCCATGTTGATGGCCCGTCGTTACAAGCACCGCAAGCAGCACCGGCCGAAGCGGTCCGGCGCGGCCAAGGGCGGCACCCGCCTGGCGTTCGGTGACTTCGGCATCCAGGCGATCGAGAGTCACTACGTCACCAACCGGCAGATCGAGTCGGCTCGTATCGCGATGACCCGTCACATCAAGCGTGGCGGCAAGGTGTGGATCAACATCTTCCCGGACCGCCCGCTGACCAAGAAGCCCGCCGAGACCCGCATGGGTTCCGGCAAGGGCTCGCCCGAGTGGTACGTCGCCAACGTCAAGCCCGGACGCGTGCTCTTCGAGCTGTCCGGCGTCGACGAGACGGTCGCCCGCGAGGCGATGCGCCGTGCCCAGCACAAGCTCCCGATGAAGACCCGTTTCATCTCCCGAGAGGCCGGTGAGTTCTGATGGCGAGCAGTCTGAAGGCCCACGAGCTGGACGACATGAACAGCGTCGACCTCGAGGCCCGTCTCCGCGAGGCCAAGGAGGAGCTGTTCAACCTGCGCTTCCAGGCGGCCACCGGCCAGCTGGAGAGCCATGGCCGGCTTCGCACGGTGAAGAAGGACATCGCCCGGATCTACACCGTGGTGCGTGAGCGTGAGCTCGGCATCCGGACCGAGCCCGGCGCGGACGAGAACGAGAAGGCCCAGAAAGAGAGCGCCGACGCGTGAGCGAGAACGGAACAGCGACGACCCGCAACACCCGCAAGGTCCGTGAGGGCCTCGTGGTCAGCGACAAGATGGACAAGACCGTCGTGGTCGAGGTCGAGGACCGCGTGAAGCACGCGCTCTACGGCAAGGTCATGCGCCGTACGTCGCGGCTCAAGGCCCACGACGAGAACAACGACTGCGGCATCGGCGACCGCGTCCGGCTCATGGAGACCCGGCCGCTGTCGGCGACCAAGCGCTGGCGCGTCGTGCAGATCGTGGAGCGAGCGAAGTAGTCATGAACGTAGCGAATGACTCCTTCGGGAGAGAGGGACAGCCCGGCGAAGCCGGCCCGACGAAGAGGTTTTCGAAGTGATCCAGCAGGAGTCGCGGCTCAAGGTCGCCGACAACACGGGTGCGAAGGAAGTGCTGTGCATCCGAGTGCTCGGCGGCTCCGGCCGTCGCTACGCCGGCATCGGTGACGTGATCGTCTGCACGGTCAAGGACGCCATTCCCGGCGGCGGTGTGAAGAAGGGCGACGTCGTCAAGGCGGTCGTGGTCCGCACGGCCAAGGAGCGCCGGCGTCCCGACGGCTCGTACATCAAGTTCGACGAGAACGCCGCGGTCATCCTGCGGCAGGACGGCGAGCCGCGAGGCACGCGCATCTTCGGCCCCGTCGGACGCGAGCTGCGTGACAAGCGGTTCATGAAGATCATCTCGCTGGCGCCGGAGGTGCTCTGAGATGGGGAAGCACACGATGAAGATCAAGAAGGGCGACACCGTCAAGGTGATCGCCGGCAAAGACAAGGGCGCCGAGGGCAAGGTGATCCAGGTGCTCCGCGAGGACCAGCGGGTCATCGTCGAGGGCGTGAACCGGGTCAAGAAGCACACCAAGGTCGTCCAGCAGGGCGGCCGAGGCGGCACCACCGGCGGCATCATCACCACCGAGGCTCCGATCCACGTGTCCAACGTGATGCTGGTCGAGGGCGACGGCGTCACCCGCGTGGGCTACCGCCGCGAGGACGTCCTCAAGCGCCGTCCCGACGGCTCGACGTACGCCGGCACGCGCAGCGTCCGCATCTCCCGCAGGACCGGGAAGGAGATCTGACATGACCGACACGTCCATCGACACCGCAGTCGACTCGACCACCGAGGAGAAGGTCACGCCTCGTCTCAAGACCCGCTACCGCGAGGAGATCGTCCCCGCACTGCGCAGCGAGTTCGAGATCGCCAACATCATGCAGGTGCCCGGCCTGACCAAGATCGTGGTCAACATGGGCGTCGGCGAGGCCGCTCGCGACTCGAAGCTGATCGAGGGCGCGATCCGCGACCTGACCGTCATCACCGGCCAGAAGCCGATGGTGACCCAGGCTCGCAAGTCCATCGCCCAGTTCAAGCTCCGCGAAGGCATGCCGATCGGTGCGCACGTCACGCTGCGCGGCGACCGGATGTGGGAGTTCCTCGACCGGCTGCTGTCGCTGGCGCTGCCTCGCATCCGTGACTTCCGTGGCCTCAACCCCGGTCAGTTCGACGGCCGTGGCAACTACACCTTCGGCCTGACCGAGCAGGTCATGTTCCACGAGATCGACCAGGACCGGGTCGACCGCCCGCGGGGCATGGACATCACGATCGTGACCACCGCGACGAACGACGAGCAGGGTCGCGCGCTGCTGAAGCAGCTCGGCTTCCCCTTCAAGGAGAACTGACATGGCGAAGACTGCCCTCAGGGTGAAGGCGGCCCGCAAGCCCAAGTTCGCGGTGCGCGGCTACACCCGCTGCCAGCGCTGCGGCCGTCCCAAGGCCGTCTACCGCAAGTTCGGCCTGTGCCGGATCTGCCTGCGGGAGATGGCTCACCGCGGCGAGCTGCCCGGCGTCACCAAGTCCAGCTGGTAACAGCCCACACGAACGCTGCAGGTCCCGGCGAGCGACTCACCGGGAAACCACAACGAGAGAGAACGACACCACCATGACCATGACCGACCCGATCGCAGACATGCTGACCCGTCTGCGCAACGCCAACCAGGCGTACCACGACGCCGTGACCATGCCCTACAGCAAGCTGAAGGCCGGCGTCGCCGAGATCCTCAGGGCCGAGGGCTACATCACGTCGTACGACGTGGCCGAGGACCCCGAGGGCGGCGTCGCGAAGACGCTGACCATCACGCTGAAGTACGGCCGTCACCGGGAACGCTCCATCGCCGGCGTCCGCCGCATCAGCAAGCCCGGCCTGCGTGTGTACGCGAAGAGCACGGGCCTGCCCAAGGTGCTCGGCGGTCTGGGTGTCGCGATCATCTCGACGAGCCAAGGCCTGCTGACCGACCGCCAGGCGAACCAGAAGGGCGTGGGTGGGGAAGTCCTCGCCTACGTCTGGTGACGAGAGACCGAGAAGGAGAGACGTAGCAATGTCGCGCATCGGCAAGCTCCCGATCACGGTCCCGTCCGGCGTGGACGTCCAGATCGAGGGCAGCAACGCCCCCACCGTGACGGTGAAAGGTCCCAAGGGCACCCTGAGCCACACGGTGGCCGCCCCCATCACCGTCGAGCGCGGTGACGACGGCGCCCTCGAGGTCAAGCGCCCCGACGACGAGCGGCTCAGCCGCTCGCTGCACGGCCTGACCCGGACCTTGATCAACAACATGGTCGTCGGCGTCACCGAGGGCTACGAGAAGAGGCTCGAGATCCAGGGCGTCGGCTACCGCGTCCTGTCCAAGGGCCCCACGCAGCTGGAGTTCCAGCTCGGTTACAGCCACCCGATCACGTTCGACGCTCCGGAGGGCATCACCTTCACGGTGGAGAACCCCACCCGGCTCGGCGTTGTCGGCATCGACAAGCAGCTGGTCGGTGAGGTGGCCGCGAACATCCGCAAGCTGCGCAAGCCGGAGCCCTACAAGGGCAAGGGCGTCCGTTACGCCGGCGAGCATGTCCGCCGCAAGGTCGGAAAGGCTGGTAAGTGACATGGCCATCTCCCTGTCCAAGCACAAGCACACCGCACCTCGGACCAAGGCCCGCCTGCAGCGTCAGCTGCGCGGTCGCAAGAAGCTCGCCGGTACGGCGGAGCGGCCGCGCCTGGTCGTCACCCGCTCGGCGAAGCACATCCGAGTCCAGGTGGTCGACGACCTCGCCGGCCACACGCTGGTCTCCGCCTCGAGCATGGAGGCCGACCTGCGTGGGCTCGAGGGCGACAAGACCGCCAAGGCCAAGAAGGTCGGCGAGCTGGTGGCCGAGCGCGCCAAGGGCGCGGGCATCGAGTCCGTGGTCTTCGACCGTGCGGGCCACCAGTACCACGGCCGCGTCGCGGCCCTGGCCGATGCCGCCCGTGAGGGCGGCCTGAGCTTCTGACCACGCCGTTCTGATGACAGAGCACGACACGTCACGACACAGCATCACACCAAGGAAGAGGAACATCTCATGAGCGGAGCCCAGCGCGGACAGCGCGGTGGCGAGCGCCAGGGCCGTGGTCGCGACGACCGTCGCGGCGGCGGTGCCGAGAAGAGCCAGTACGTCGAGCGCGTCGTTGCGATCAACCGGGTTGCCAAGGTGGTCCAGGGAGGTCGTCGCTTCAGCTTCACGGCCCTCGTGGTCGTCGGAGACGGCGACGGGATGGTCGGCGTCGGCTACGGCAAGGCCAAGGAGGTGCCGGCGGCGATCGCCAAGGGTGTCGAGGAGGCCAAGAAGCACTTCTTCCGGGTTCCCCGGATCCAGGGCACGATCCCGCACCCGGTGCAGGGCGAGAAGGCCGCGGGCGTGGTGCTGCTGCGCCCGGCCGCTCCCGGTACCGGTGTGATCGCCGGTGGCCCGGTGCGCGCCGTCCTGGAGTGCGCCGGCATCCACGACGTCCTGAGCAAGTCGCTCGGCTCGTCCAACCAGATCAACATCGTCCACGCCACGGTCGCGGCGCTGAAGATGCTGGAGCAGCCGGAGACCGTCGCCATCCGGCGCGGGCTCCCGGTCGAGCAGGTGGCCCCGGCCGCCCTGCTGAGGGCCGCCCGCGACGGTGTTGCGAAGCCGAACGAGGTGACGCACTGATGGCCCAGCTCAAGGTCCAGCAACGCAAGAGCTCCATCGGCTGCAAGGCGAACCAGCGCGAGACCCTGCGCTCGCTCGGTCTCAAGCGCATCGGCGACGTGGTCGTGAAGGAGGATCGCCCGGAGATCCGCGGCATGGTCCAGACCGTCCGTCACCTGGTGACGGTCGAGGAAGTCGAGTAAGTCATGACGTTGAAACTGCACCACCTGCGCCCAGCTCCGGGGGCCAAGACGGCCAAGACCCGGGTCGGTCGCGGTGAGGGTTCCAAGGGCAAGACCGCCGGTCGCGGCACGAAGGGCACCAAGGCCCGCTACCAGGTTCCGGCGTACTTCGAGGGTGGCCAGCTGCCGCTGCACATGCGCCTGCCGAAGCTGAAGGGATTCAAGAACCCCTTCCGCGTCGAGTTCCAGGTCGTGAACCTCGACCGGCTGGGCGAGCTGTTCCCCGACGGCGGCGCGATCTCGGTCGACGACCTCGTCGCCAAGGGTGCCGTCCGCAAGGGCCAGCCCGTCAAAGTGCTCGGGCAGGGTGACATCTCGGTCGCGTGCCAGGTGAGCGTCCAGGCGTTCTCGGCGTCGGCCAAGCAGAAGATCGAGGCCGCCGGCGGTACCGCGACGACGGTATGACCCACGCGAGGCGCGGCCCCCGGGCGAGGCTGCCCGTTGGTCCGCGCCCTCGCACTTCCCGCTCGTTCGTCGCATCAGCCGGCATCGGAGCCCCTGTTAGGCTTCCGGCGGTTTCTGCGGAGGGGTGCGGGAGCCCGATGGCACCGCTCGGAAGGTGGCACCAACAGGTCGCAAGCCCGCCGGGCGAGACCGAGAAAGAGGACACAAGGTCGTGCTAGGCGCCTACGTCAACGCGTTCCGGACCCCGGACCTGCGCAAGAAGCTCCTGTTCGTCCTGATGATCATCGCGATCTTCCGGATCGGGTCGCAGATTCCCGCGCCGGGCGTGAACGTCGGCAACGTGCACGACTGCATCGCCGGCATCGACAGCAACAACAACGTCTACAACCTGATCAACGTCTTCTCCGGCGGCGCGTTGCTCCAGCTGACGATCTTCGCGCTCGGGATCATGCCCTACATCACCGCGAGCATCATCCTGCAGCTGCTGGTCGTGGTGATCCCGCGGCTGGAGGCCCTCAAGAAGGAGGGCCAGGCCGGCCAGACCAAGATCACCCAGTACACCCGCTACCTCACGCTCGGCCTGGCTCTGCTCCAGGCGACCGGCATCGTGGCGCTGGCGCGTTCCGGCCGGCTCCTCCAGGGCTGTACCCAGCCGCTGCTCTATGACAACAGCACCGCGACCTTCCTGGAGATGGTCCTCGTGATGACCGCCGGCACCGCGGTGATCATGTGGCTCGGCGAGCTGATCACCGACCGTGGCGTCGGCAACGGCATGTCGATCCTGATCTTCACCCAGGTCGTCGCTCGCTTCCCCACCTCGCTGTGGTCGGTCGGCAAGTCCAAGGGCTGGTGGGTCTTCGCGGTCGTGGTCGCCATCGGACTGGTGATCATCGCGGCGGTCATCTTCATCGAGCAGGCGCAGCGGCGCATTCCGGTGCAGTACGCCCGACGAATGGTGGGCAGGAAGATGTTCGGCGGGTCGTCGACGTACATCCCGCTGAAGGTCAACCAGGCCGGTGTCATCCCGGTGATCTTCGCGTCGTCCCTGCTGTACCTACCCGCGATGGCGGCACAGTTCAACCAGAACGCCGCCTCCGGCTGGTCGGTGTGGATCCAGAAGTACCTCGTCCGCGGTGACCATCCGCTCTACATGATCATGTTCTTCGCGATGATCGTGTTCTTCACCTACTTTTACGTGTCGATCACCTTCAACCCCGAAGAGGTCGCCGACAACATGAAGAAGTACGGCGGCTTCATCCCCGGGATCCGGGCGGGCAAGCCGACCGAGGACTATCTGTCCTACGTCCTGTCCCGCATCACGTTGCCGGGCGCGTTGTACCTCGGTCTGATCGCCTTGATCCCGTTGATCGCGTTCGTCCTGATCGGCGCCGACCAGAACTTCCCGTTCGGCGGCACGTCCATCCTGATCATGGTCGGAGTCGCGCTCGACACGGTGAAACAGATCGAGAGCCAGCTCCAGCAGCGCAACTACGAAGGGTTCTTGCGCTAGTGAGGCTGATCCTGATGGGCCCGCCCGGCGCCGGGAAGGGCACCCAGGCGAAGATCGTCGCCGACCACTTCGGCGTTCCCGCGATCTCGACGGGCGACATCTTCCGTACCAACGTCACCAACGGCACGCCCCTGGGCAAGAAGGCCCAGGAGTACATGGACAAGGGCGAGTACGTCCCGGACGAGGTCACCAACCTGATGGTGCGCGCGCGCATCGACGAGCCGGACGCCGACCCCGGCTTCCTGCTCGACGGCTATCCGCGCACGCTGGCCCAGGTCGAAGAGCTCGACGGGATGATCCGGTTCACCGGGCACGAGCTCGACGCCGCCGTCGTCCTCACCGTGGACGCCAACGAGATCGTCGCGCGGCTGATCCAGCGCGCGCGGGTCGAGGGCCGCGCGGACGACACGGAGGAGGTCATCCGTCGTCGCCAGGAGGTCTACGGCGAGCAGACCGAGCCGCTGATCGGCGTGTACCAGCGGCGCGGCATCGTCTACGAGATCGACGGGATGGGCGCCGTCGAGGAGGTCACCCAGCGGATCTTCGACGCGCTCGACGTCGTCCCTCAGAGCTGACGGGACGTTGATGGGCTTGCTCGACCGCTCGCTCGAGATCAAGACTCCCGAGCAGATCGACCTGATGCGTAAGGCCGGCCTGCTGGTCGGGGTGACCCTCGAGCTCTTGCGCGGGGCCGCCAAGCCCGGGGTCACCACCGGTGAGCTCAACGCGATCGCGGAGGACAACATCCGCACGCACGGCGGCGTTCCTTCGTTCTTGGGATACGGGCACCCGCCGTTCCCCGGCACGATCTGCGCCTCGGTCAACGACGAGGTCGTGCACGGCATCCCGGGCTCGCGCGCGCTCGTCGAGGGCGACGTCATCTCCATCGACTGCGGGGCGATCGTGGACGGCTGGCACGGCGACGCCGCCATCACCGTGGCCATCGGAGACGTGTCACCCGAGGTGACCGAGCTGATGCGCGTCACCGAGGAGGCGCTGTGGTCCGGCATGGCCGCCGCCCGGCTCAGCGGCCGGGTCAGCGACATCTCGCGTGCCGTCGAGACGACAGTCCGCTCGCAGGGTGACTACGGGATCCTCGAGGACTACGTCGGCCACGGCATCGGCACCCAGATGCACCTGCCCCCCAACGTGCCCAACGTCATACACCGGGGCGAGCGGGGGCCGAAGCTCGTCCCGGGGCTCGCGCTCGCCGTCGAGCCGATGGTGACCCTCGGCAGCCCGGACACCGACGTCCTCGACGACGAGTGGACGGTCGTGACCGCGGACGGGTCCATGGCGGCCCACTTCGAGCACACCTTCACCCTCACCCGCGAAGGCGTCTGGGTGCTCACCGCCCTCGACGGTGGACGGGAGCGTCTGACCGCGCTCGGTGTGCCGTTCGGCGGCCGCTGAGCTGCCACCGAACCCTCGGTAGGTTCGCCGCATGCATGTGACGCCCCTGGTCTGGTGGATCACCATCCTCGTGACGTCCGCGATCTTGATCTTCGACGTCTTCGTCATCGGTCGCCGTCCGCACGAGCCGTCCCGCCGCGAGGTGATCACTGCCCTGGTGATCTACCTCGGGCTGGCCGTGGTGTTCGGCCTCGGCGTGTGGTGGTTCGCCGGCGCCGAGTACGGCGGTGAGTTCTTCGCCGGCTGGTTGACGGAGTACTCCCTGTCCGTCGACAACCTCTTCATCTTCATCGTGATCATGGGCAAGCTCGCGGTGCCGCGGGAGCTCCAGCAGAGTGCCCTGTTGATCGGCATCGTGCTCGCGCTGGTGTTGCGCGGCATCTTCATCGCCATCGGCGCCGCCGCAATCGCCCAGTTCAGCTGGGTCTTCTACATTTTCGGGGCGTTCTTGATGATCACCGCGGTCAACCTCGCCCGCGAGGGCGGCGACCTGGAGGGCGGGTACGACGAGCCCCGCCTGGTCCGCTGGGCGCGTGCTCACCTCCGCGTGAGCGAGGTGTGGAACGGCGCGAAGCTGACCGTCCACCGGGAAGGCGCGCGCTACTTCACCCCGATGTTCATCGTCGTCCTGACCCTCGGCATGACCGACCTGCTGTTCGCCCTGGACTCCATCCCGGCGATCTACGGACTCACCGACGAGCCCTACCTGGTACTCACCGCCAACATCTTCGCCCTGATGGGACTTCGGCAGCTGTACTTCCTGATCGGCGACCTGCTGCAACGGCTGGTCTACCTCTCCTACGGCCTGGCGTTCCTCCTGCTGTTCATCGGCGTGAAGCTGATCCTGCATGCGATGCACGAGAACTCGGTGCCGTTCATCAACGGCGGCGAGCCCATCTCCTGGGCCCCCGACATCCCGATCTGGGTCTCGCTGGTGGTCATCGTCGGCACCCTCGCCGTCACCACGGTGCTCAGCCTCGCCGCCGACCGCCGGCGTACTCCGGCGTGAGCGGGCGGTCGTCGGGATCCCCGGCTCACCGGGGATCCCGTCGCTTCCCGGCCGTTGCAACCCCCGGGAAGTGACAAGAACGCGTGCTCGGTGTGACCCGTGTGGCTGATGTGGTGAGTCGGACGCAGCGGGCGGGAGCGTGGTTGGTCTGAGCGTGCCGCCACTGGTTCCGATTAGGGGTTGTGAGCAGGTGCGGCTTAAACTTGCGTGTCGGCCCAACTTGGGTCCGCTTCGCGGTGCCTCACGGCTGCCCGAACCACCACACGACTCGTGCTCATCGAGGCGTGTGCGCGTCCGGGAGAGGTCCGCGCAACGGGTTGCAAGAGGTCCACCCGGCCTCACCGTACGACGATGCGTGCGGAGTCCGGGAGGTTCCCGGGTCGACGGTAGACGAGACGAACACCGACCAGAAGTGAGGACATGCCGAAAAAAGAAGGTGTGATCGAGATCGAGGGCACCGTCGTCGAGGCTCTCCCGAACGCGATGTTCCGGGTCGAGCTGAGCAACGGTCACAAGGTCCTCGCGCACATCAGCGGCAAGATGCGCCAGCACTACATCCGGATCCTCCCCGAGGACCGCGTCGTCGTGGAGCTGTCGCCGTACGACCTCACGCGGGGTCGGATCGTCTATCGGTACAAGTAAGAGCGTCCAGCCGACCAGAAAGGGCTGACAGTGAAGGTCAACCCGAGCGTCAAGAAGATCTGTGACAAGTGCAAGGTGATCCGTCGCCACGGCCGCGTCATGGTGATCTGCGACAACCCCCGCCACAAGCAGCGGCAAGGATGAGCACCGCCCTGGAGGACCGGACGGAGTCCGGGCTTCCAGTCGGTGCGAAACCGAAGCGAGCTTGCTCGCGAGGTGGCCTGACATCGGGCCGCGACAACTGAACAACCACCACAACGTGATCGCTAGCTCAGCAGTACGCCGAGTGAATCACCTCCGGAGCAGTGGCCGGAGCACGGACGCAGTCCGTGATGCGACACCACCGAAACCGCTGTGAGCCAACCCGAAGGGACCGCCATCTGATGGCACGCCTCGTTGGTGTGGACCTCCCGCGCGACAAGCGCATCGAGGTCGCACTCACCTACATCTACGGCATCGGCCGTACCCGCGCCCAGCAGCTCCTCACCGTGACCGGTGTGAGCCCCGACCTCCGCGTCCACCAGCTGGGCGACGAGGAGCTGGTCAAGCTCCGCGACGCGATCGAGGGCAACGACGAGATCAAGATCGAGGGTGACCTCCGCCGCGAGGTCCAGGCCGACATCCGGCGCAAGATCGAGATCGGTAGCTACCAGGGCCGCCGTCACCGCCAGGGCCTTCCGGTCCGCGGCCAGCGCACCAAGACCAATGCCCGCACCCGCAAGGGTCCCAAGCGGACCGTCGCCGGCAAGAAGAAGGCCAAGTAACCCATGCCACCACGCAGCCGTCAGGCGGGCGCCAAGAAGGTGCGCCGCAAGGAGAAGAAGAACGTCGCCCAGGGCGAGGCTCACATCAAGAGCACGTTCAACAACACCATCGTCACCATCACCGACCCGACAGGCGCGGTGATCTCGTGGGCGTCGGCCGGCACTGTCGGCTTCAAGGGCTCGCGCAAGTCCACGCCGTTCGCGGCGCAGATGGCCGCCGAGGCCGCAGGGCGCCGGGCGATGGACCACGGCATGAAGAAGATCGACGTGTTCGTCAAGGGCCCGGGCTCGGGCCGCGAGACGGCGATCCGATCCCTGGGTGCGATCGGCCTCGAGGTCGGCACCATCCAGGACGTGACCCCCACGCCGCACAACGGCTGCCGTCCGCCGAAGCGCCGCCGCGTCTGACGCGCCGCTGACGACAGAGATCTTCGAAGGAGTCTGAAGAGCAATGGCCCGCTACACCGGCCCCATGACCAAGAAGTCGCGCCGCCTCGGCATCGACCTCGTCGGCGGCGACTCGGCATACGAGCGTCGTCCCTACCCGCCCGGCCAGCACGGCCGCGGCCGGATCAAGGAGAGCGAGTACCTCCTGCAGCTCCGCGAGAAGCAGAAGGCCCGCTTCACGTACGGCGTCCTGGAGAAGCAGTTCCACAACTACTACACCGAGGCTTCACGTCGGCAGGGCAAGACGGGTGACAACCTGCTGCAGCTGCTGGAGTGCCGCCTCGACAACGTCGTCTACCGCGCCGGCTTCGCCCGCACCCGCCGCGCCGCCCGCCAGCTGGTGGTGCACGGTCACTTCCGCGTCAACGGCGGGAAGGTCGACATCCCGTCGTACCAGGTCAGCCCGTACGACGTGATCGACGTGCGCGAGAAGTCGCTGGAGATGACCCCGTTCATCGTGGCTCGCGAGACCCACGGCGAGCGCGTCGTCCCCGCATGGCTCGAGGCGATCCCGACTCGGATGCGGATCCTCGTCCACCAGCTCCCGGTCCGGGCTCAGATCGACATCCCGGTCCAGGAGCAGCTGATCGTCGAGTACTACTCCAAGAAGTGAGTGAGGACGCTCCGTCCCGGCGGAGCCGGGAGGGAGCGACCGGAACGAACGGCGAAGCGCGCTTGCGCGAGCCGGCCTGACAGTTGGCCCACAACTCAACACCGCCGCCATTACATGATCTGAGCCCGTCATATAGCGGGTGGGCTCGGAAAGGAAAGAACCAGTGCTCATCGCACAGCGTCCGACCCTGTCGGAAGAGAACGTCGACGAGTTCCGTTCGCGTTTCGTCATCGAGCCGCTCGAGCCCGGCTTCGGCTACACGCTCGGCAACTCGCTGCGCCGCACGCTGCTTTCGTCGATCCCGGGTGCCTCGGTCACGAGCATCAAGGTCGACACCGTCCTGCACGAGTTCTCGACGATCGAGGGCGTCAAGGAGGACGTCACCGAGATCATCTTGAACCTCAAGGGGCTGGTCGTGTCCTCGGAGCACGACGAGCCGGTGACCATGTACCTGCGCAAGTCCGGCGCGGGCGAGGTGTCCGCCAGTGACATCCAGCCGCCGGCCGGAGTCGAGGTGCACAACCCCGAGCTGAAGATCGCCACCCTGTCCGACAAGGGCAAGCTCGAGATGGAGCTGGTGGTCGAGCGCGGTCGCGGGTACGTCTCGGCCGTGCAGAACAAGGGTGCCGACAACGAGATCGGTCGGATGCCGGTGGACTCGATCTACAGCCCGGTCCTCAAGGTGACCTACAAGGTCGAGGCCACCCGTGTCGAGCAGCGCACGGACTTCGACAAGCTGGTCATCGACGTCGAGACCAAGCCCTCGATGAAGCCGCGTGACGCGATCGCCTCGGCCGGCAAGACCCTGGTCGAGCTGTTCGGCCTGGCTCGCGAGCTGAACGTCGAGGCCGAGGGCATCGACATCGGCCCGTCGCCGGTCGACGAGCAGCTGGCTGCCGACCTCGCCCTTCCGGTCGAGGACCTGCAGCTGACTGTCCGGTCCTACAACTGCCTCAAGCGCGAGGGCATCCACACCGTGGGTGAGCTCATCAGCCGCTCGGAGCAGGACCTGCTCGACATCCGCAACTTCGGCGCCAAGTCGATCGACGAGGTCAAGGCGAAGCTGCACGAGATGGGTCTGTCGCTCAAGGACAGCGCGCCCGGCTTCGACCCGTCGGCCGCCCTCGCGGCGTACGGCGACGACGACGACGACGCGTTCATCGAGGACGAGAGCTACTGATGTCAGGCGCCGGCGGAGCCGGCGCCTGACATCAGGCTCGAGCGCCGCAGCGAGCTTGCTCGCAAGGCGAGCCTGACACCAGCCCGTCGAGATCTCGACAGGCTCGATCCACGCAATTTCCATCTACCCCGGTACCTGACACGGCCGGGGAGAATCGAGAGAGAGCCATGCCCAAGCCCAAGAAGGGCCCCCGCCTCGGCGGCAGCCCCGCACACCAGCGGCTGATCGTCGCCAACCTGGCCACTCAGCTGTTCGAGCACGGCCGGATCACCACCACCGAGGCCAAGGCGCGCGTGCTGCGCCCGGTCGCGGAGAAGCTGATCACCAAGGCCAAGCGGGGTGACCTGCACAACCGTCGCGAGGTGCTCAAGACGGTGCGCGACAAGTCGGTGGTGCACGAGCTGTTCACCGAGATCGCGCCGAGGTTCGCCGAGCGTCCCGGTGGCTATACGCGGATCACCAAGATCGGCCCCCGCAAGGGTGACAACGCGCCGATGGCCGTGATCGAGCTGGTGACGGAGCCTTACGAGCCCAAGGCCGCGGCCGCTGCCAAGAAGTCGGCGGCCAAGAAGTCCCCCGCGAAGAAGGCCCCGGCCAAGGAGGCGTCCGCTGCGGAGGCGGCCTCGGCCGAGACCGCCACCGAGGAGACCACCGAGGAGACCACCGGGGAGCCCACCGGGGAGACCACGGACGAGGCGTCCGAGGCTCCCGCCGAGGAGGCTGCCTCCGAGGAGGTCACCGACGAGGACGCCGAGGCCCCCGCCGAGGAGACCGAGGAGCCCGAGTCGGAGGAGACCGACAAGGCCTGACCGACGCCCATTTCAGGGGTACGCCGTGTCGGCATCCCCTATCCGAGGCGAGGGCCAACTGACCTCGATCAGCCAGCAGACCACGCACGCGGCCACCATCGGGGCGACGAACTCCAGGCGGCCGACCCACCACTGACCATGGTGGAACTCCCAGGACTGGAAGCTGGGGGAGTGCAGCTGTAGCTCCCGGTGGATCCCCGCCAGGAGAGGCGCCACCAGGACTCCGACGACCCAGGCTCTGCCCGATCGGCGGGCGAGGCCCCAGGCGAGGGCGACCAGGGTCGGGATCAGCAGGGTCAGGCTCCAGTCGTAGATCCGGTAGCTCGTCGCGGTGAGGTCGTGCCGTTCGGCCATCCTCTGGAAGTACTCGTTGATCCCCCAGTCAGCGAGCCCGGCGACGAGGGCGCACGTGGCGCCGGCCACCCGCTGGCGGGTGCTCCGGCCCCAGGCCAGGAGGACCACGGCGAACAGCACGTATGGCGCCACGGTGAGCAGGAATCGGAGCAGCCCGAGCCGGTCCTGTGGCCAGTGCGCGAACAGGTGGGGGATCTCGTGGATCACCAGGCGCACGTAGGCGAGGTAGCCCGCGACGACCACCGCGGCGACCAGGCCGCACAGCAGCAGTGGCTGGTCTCGTCGCGTCGGCGTCGGAGTCCCGACGGTCGTCGTCATGGCGGACAGTGTGCATCCTGGTGACTCGGTGAGACAGGGTAGAGGGCATGACGGGTGTGTTGGTGGTCGGCGAGTCCCTGATCGATATCGTGCGGCGTCCCGACGGCACGACGGTTGAGCACTCAGGCGGCAGCGCCGCCAACGTCGCGGTCGCGCTGGCCCGGCTCGGCCGTCCGGCGCTGTTTCTGACGGCGTACGCCGACGACGAGCGCGGCGGCGTCCTGGCCCGCCACCTCAACCAGTCGGCGGTCGGGCTGGCCGGCGACCCACACTCGCTCGATCGCACCGCCACCGCGCTCGCGAGCATCGCGGCGGACGGCAGCGCGACGTACTCCTTCGACATCGAGTGGCGGCTCAACCCGCTTCCGGACATCTCACCGGTCGCGGTCCACGCCTGCTCGATCGGAGCGGTGCTCGAGCCGGGAGCCACCGACGTACGCCGGCTCCTCGAGGAGCTGCGGCCGAACGCCACGATCAGCTACGACGTGAACGCGCGACCGGCGGTGACCGGAGTCGGCCCCGACGTGGTGCGTGCCGTCGAGGACGTCGTCGCCCTCGCCGACCTGGTCAAGGCCTCCGACGAGGACCTCGCCACGCTCTACCCCGGTGAGCCGGTCGAGCAGGCCGTCGAGCGGCTGCACGGCCTCGGACCCTCCGCCGTCGTGGTGACGCGCGGTCGCCAGGGGGCGGCGTGGTACGGCGCCGATGGCCGGATAGACGTGCAGGCAGCCGACGCCGACGTGGCTGACACCATTGGCGCCGGTGACACCTTCGGGGCCGCCATCTTGGACGCGCTCTGGGACCTCAACGCCCTCGGTGGCCGGCTCACCGGGCTCGGGGCCGACGAGATCGGGTTCATCCTCCGACACGCCGCCCGGGCCGCCGCGATCACGGTGTCCCGCCCTGGTGCCGACCCGCCGTACCGCCACGAGCTGCTCTGATCCCGCCTACCAGGAGACACGCCATGCCGAGCACCCACTTCACCGTCCACACCAGCCTGTCGCCGAGCGAGGTGATGACGCTGTTCACCGACTTCGGCCCGGATCGGGCCAGTCGATGGCCAAACGTCGACGACGCCCATTTCACCGTCCACGACCAGGGCCCGGAGTGGGCCGAGGTCACCGAGGGCAACTCGCTGGGCTGGGAACGGGAGCGCTACACCTGGGACGCGGCCGCCGGCACCGTCACGATCGAGACCCTGGACTCGAACCTCTGGGGTCCAGGCAGCGGCTGGCGGTATCAGCTCACGTCTGCGGACGGAGGCACCCACGTCCAGGTCACGCTCACCCGGTTGGGCAAGTCGCTCCGGGGCAAGCTGGTCGGCGCCCTGATCCCGATCGCCGGTGCCCGCACGCTCGGCAAGCAGTTCCAGACCGTGCTCAGAAGGGCCGAGTCTCGATGATCGCGCCGCGCCGACGCGTCGATGCGCCGGCTCAGGCCAGGGCGGGCGGCGATTCCTCGTCCCGGCCGGAGACTGGCGCGGTGCGGTTGAGGGCGACCGCCAGGCCCGGGAACACCATCACCGACAGAACCCCCGCCCCGACCAGCGACGCGGCGTTCTCGGGCAGCATCTCGCCGCTGTCCAGCCCGACAGCGGCGAGCGCCACCAGGAGGGGCAGCGAGGTCGCGGTCAGCAGCATCATCTGAACCCGCTCACGCACGATCAGGTCATGGCGGTACAGAAAGAGCGAGGGCAGCCCGCGGACCGCCAGCAGCAGCAGGAAGAAGGCCACCAGCCGCGCTGGCGCGGCGGCGATGGAGCCGAGATCCAGGGCCATTCCGGAAGAGACGAAGAACACCGGGATGAAGAACCCGTAACCCACCGCGTCGAGCTTGTCCTCCAGGGCATCGACATCGCCCGGGGCCCACCGGCGCAGGACCACACCGGCGAGGAAGGCGCCGAGAACCACGTCGAGCCCGAAGTCATTGGCGAACACCAGCAAGCCGAACAGCAACATCACGGTCAGCCGAAGGGTGGTCTGCGACGTCGCGTGCTCGCCTTCCTGGGAGATCGCCTCGAACCGCTCGACGCGCGCGAGTCGCGGCAGCCAGGCCAGGCCCAGCGCCAGCCCGCACATCACCACGAGCGAGAGCAACCCGTACACACGACCCTTGGAGCCCAGGAAGATCGCGATGCCCACGATCGGGAAGAACTCGCCGACGGCCCCGACGGGCATGATGTAGCGGCCCAGCGGTCCGCCCAGCATGTCGTTGTCACGGAGGATGGGCAGCAATGTCCCGAGCGCAGTCGTGGTCAGCGCCAGAGCCACCGGGACGAAGGCGTGCACGAGTCCGGCGACCGCCAGCAGGCCGGTCACCACGATCGAGACCGCGGCGCTGATGAGCCAGCCGGCCATGGCCAGTCGTCCGGTCCGCTCCCGGAAGTGGTCGAGCTCGAGCTCGTAACCGGCGAGCAGGAAGAGGAGGCCAAGCCCGACGTTCGCGACCAGCTCGACGGAATCCGGTTCCGCGAACCCCGCAGCTTCGGGACCGATCAGCACGCCACCGACAATCAGCACGACGACCTGGGGGACCCGGAAGCGGGCAAGAAGCGCGCACACGAACGGTGCAGCCGCCGAGACGATGGACACCACCAGGAGCGCCCGTAAGCCTGTCTCGACGTCCACGGCTCACCCCCCCAGTCGGCCCCGGCCGGTTCTCCATGCTGGCGCGTCCGTTCGCTTCGCGCCACTGGGAATGCGCGGTGCGCCGGCTAGTCGGTCGAGTCACTGGGGTCGACGGCACCAGGCAACAGGCGCCCAGCGGATGCTGCGGAAGGCGGAGTCACGCTGAGGCAAGGACCTCGCTCGCGGACACTCGCCGGCCACCACGCGGGGTCGCGACCGATGAAGGCGATCAGCCTGGTCTGCGCGTCGGCGTCGTCGGGCACGGGGACCGCCGGTCCGTACTGCCCGGAGCCGCGCATCGCGTCCTCCACCGGCTCCATCCCGGAAAGCATGGCTGCGCACATCTCGGGGTCGAGCGTGTCGATCCTGACCGGTGGCCCGAGCCAGGTCCCAGGTGTGCAGGAAGACGTCCGAGGTGTAGAAGCGGTCGATCGCCTGCCCGAGAGACATCGACCCGGTGTGCTGGTTCGTGAAATTCGTGCCAGCCATCTCGGGATCGTCGAGGACGTCCTGGACGGCGCGCTGATGGGCGTCCCAGGACGCCGCCGGTCGGTCGGACGGCGACGCAACAGCGGGCAACCGTATCTCGCAGCCGGCGGCCACGAAGCCCGGCAGCCACTCGACCAGGTGTACGACGACATCGCGAGCCGCCCATCCGGACACCGGTGCAGCAACCGACCAGTCCGCCGTGCCGTGCGCGCGTCGGGCGAAGCCGTCGGCGATCAGCCGGTGTCGGCGGGCTGGGTCGGCCCTGAGGAGCTCAGAGGGAGCCATCGGCGAGCATCCGCTCGAGGGCGGCGTACCCCTGCTGGACACCGATCTCCATGCCGCTCTCGCGCAACCACATGTCGCGGTCCTCGAAGCTGTCACACAGGGACTGCGCGTGCAGGCGAGTGCGGCCGTCGCCGAGGTCTTCGAAGGTGACCGTCTCGAGGGCCACGCCGTCCGGCATGCCCTCCCAGGTGAAGGTCTGCACGATCTTCTCCGGCGAGACGGTGTGGAAGCTGCCGCGGAAGAACTGTTGGTCCTCGTTCCGGTCGCCCCCGGAGTAACGCCACTTGCCGTTGTTGGTGGCGTCCCACTCCAGGATGGTCGTGTCCATCCCTTCGGGGCCGATCCAGCGCGCGAACAGCTCCGGGTCCGTGTGTGCACGGAAGAGCTGCTCCGGCGTCCCGTTGAAGTCGCGCCAGATGTGGATCATCGGCACGGTGGGATCGGCCTCGATGGCGGCCTCGTCGTAGCGGGTGGTGCCAGCGGGTGCGGTGCTCATGATGCGGTTCCCTCCATCGGGGTCGGTGTCTGGGTCTCGGTCTGTTCGTCGTTCATCTCCGCCAGGACGGCGTCGAGGCGCTGGAAGCGCCCCTCCGCGCGTTGGCGGTAGCGCTCGATCCATTTGGTCATCAGGTCGAACACCTCGGCTTCCAGGTGGACCGGCCGGCGCTGCGCGTCGCGGCTGCGGGTCACCAGGCCGGCCTCCTCGAGCACCTTGAGGTGCTTGGAGACGGCCTGGATGCTCACGGCGTACGGCGCGGCGAGGTCGCCGACGGTGGCGTCGCCGTCGGTCAGCCGGGCCACCATGTCGCGGCGGGTCGGGTCGGCCAGGGCGGCGAAGACCCGGGAGAGCTGGTCGGTCATCGTGTCTCTTTTCTCAACCATTCGGTTGAGTTGGACGGTAGACCGGTTCCGGGGCTGTTGTCAACTGTTTGGTTGAAGATGGTTTCGAGACGCGCGTAGAACGCTCCTCAACCGGCGGAGGCGGCGGGACCGCTTCTCGACGAGCGGAGCGGCGGGCCGCTGCTCAAGCAGCGGGGTGGGGTCAGCCGGCCGCGGCGTCGTTGGCAATGGCGACCCGCAACGCCGCGGTGAGGGTGCGCGTGAACGCCGGCTGGCCGTCGCCGTACACCGCGATCACATGGCGCAGGATCGGGAACGAGTTCGAGCCCCGGGCCTGGGTGTAGACGGGCTCGATGTAGAGCACCTTGCCGGCCAACGGGATCGTGAGCAGGTTGCCGAGCACGACCTTGGACTCGCCGCCGCGCTGCAGGGTGAGCGCCTTGGAGATGACGGTGTCGGACTCGATGTCGTTCTGGATCTGTGCGGGCGACTCGAACTGCTGCCCGGCGGGAAACTCCAGCAGGGTGAACTTCCCGTACGTCGGCCCAGGGCGTGAATCCACGCTGAGGAAGGCGGCCAGGTCGCGGTAGTTCAGGGTCACCATCGGCGTGGACAGGGAGTACTGCGACTGACCGTCTCCGGTCGGTGCGAGCGACATGTACGCCGAGGGCAGCGTCGGGTTGCTCCCGCCCTTGCCGCCGGAGTTGAGGCTGTTCGTCGCGGCGACGGTCGGGTCGTTGGGCACCTTCCAGAATGCGCTGCCGTTGTAGAAGTCACCGGGGTCGGTGACGTGATACTGCGTGAGCAGGCTGCGCTGCACGTCGAAGAGGTCCTGCGGGTAGCGCAGGTGTGGCAGCAGGTCGTGCGGGATGTCCGACTGCGGCTTCACCAGCCCCGGGAACGCGTTCTCCCACGTCTGCAACAGCGGGTCGGCCTGGTTGTCCTGGTTCCACTCGTAGAGCGACACCTGGCCGGTGTAGGCGTTGACAACCGCCTTCACCGAGTTCTGCAGGTAGTTCACCTTGCGGTTCGGCTGAGCGACGGTCGCTCCCGACTGCGTCAGCGAGCTTGTCGTCGCGGTGCGAAGGTTGAGCTGCTGAGACTCGGGGTAGTTCGAGCTCGACGTGTACCCGTCGACGACCCACTCGACCTGCCCGCCGACCACCGCTGGGTAGACATCGCCGTCGAGCGTCAGCCACGGCGCCACCTTCGCGACGCGGGCGCGCGGGTCACGCACGGTCAGCAGCTGCGAGCCGCTGTTGACGTCGTTGGAGAACAGGATGTTCGCGTCGTGGAGCCGCACGGCATACAGGAAGCGGTTGAAGCGCGAGCCGATCGGCACCCCGCCGTCGCCCGTGTACGTCGTGTGCACGCCCTGCGAGCTGCCGTTGGTGCTCGGGTAGTCGAACTCGAGGTGCTTCTTGCTGCCCTCCGGTTGCCCGACGATCGAGTACGACGGCGAGTTCTGGCCGAAGTAGATGCGCGGCTCGTCGACGGGGATCTCGTTCTGCGGTGGAAGCCCGCCGTTGATGAAGTTCGGCGTTCCCGTCTTCTGGTCCATGTCGTTGGTCGGCGCGGCCACGACGCCGTATCCATGGGTGTAGACGAGGTGCTTGTTGGCCCAGGTCTGTCGCGAGATGCCGGCCAGGTTGAGCTCCCGGACGGCGATCGCGACGTCCTGGTCGCGGTCCTGGATCGGGTAGTGGTCGATGTCCAGAGTCGACTTGAACTTGTAGTAGGCCTGCAGCTCCTGCTTGACGTTGAACGTCGGCGACAGCTGGTTCGGGTCGAGCAGCCGGATCTGCGCCGTCTCCTGTGCTTGCGCGGCCGACGTCGTGACGCTCGCGCCGGTGCCGAACTCCTGCGTCGTGACCTGGTGGTCGAGGCCGAACGCCGCCAGCGTCGCCGCCTGGTTGCGTTCGATCGTGCTGCGGTCGAGGGTCGCAGCGCTGGGCTGCTCGCGGAAGCGGTACACGAGCGACGGCCAGAGGCCGCCGAGCATGTACGACGCGATGTACAGCCCGGCGACAGCGATCACGAGGTACCGCAGTCGTCCGAGCCAGATGTTCGCGAACAGCAGCAGGGCGCACAGGACGGCGAGGACGGTGAGGATCGTCAGAGCCGGCAGCGTGGCGTGGACGTCGGTGTACGACATCCCGGTCACCGGGCCGCGGTTGGATGTGGTCAGGCTGTAGCGGCCCAGCCAGAAGGACCCCGCCTTGAGCAGCAGGAAGATCCCCAGCAGCACCGAGACCTGGGCCTTGAACGCCGGTGTCGTCCTGCGGGCGCGGCCGCGCGTGCGGATGAGCAGCGCGCCGTACAGATATCCGGCGATCAGCGTCACCACCAGGCACACGAGGACGATTGAGCTGAGGTAGCCGATCACCATCTTGTGGAACGGCAGCACCGAGACGTAGTAGGAGATGTCGCGGTGGAACTGTGGGTCGGTCCGGTGCCAGGACTCCGCGTGCCGCCACATCACGTAGGTCTGCCAGCGGTGGGTGGCCGCCGTGCCCGTGTGCACGCCGAGGTAGAGGGTGATCAGCACGATCAGCCAGACCCGGAACCGCTTCTCGTAACGCAGGTAGCGGTGTCGCCAGGCCTGTCGGCTCGGGTCGGGGCGGAACGCCGGACGTAGCCGGATCACGAGGATCAGCGAGGCCGCGACGGCGAGGGCCGCGATGCCGCCGAAGACGCAGAACAGCAGGATCTGGGCGCCCAGGATCGTCCCGTAGACGTCGTCGACGTGGACGGATCGGAACCACAGCACGTTGGTGCGGATGCTGACGAAGGCGAGGAATGCGTATACCAAGGCGATGACCACGACCGTGGCCACCGCGAGGCGGATCGCGAGACGCTTCCACCCGGAGGACGAGAGGGCATGAAGCCGCTCCGGGGAAGCCGATGGCACGGGACCGAACCCTACCAACGGGGCGGTCATGGACCCGCTTCGCCGAGCCGGTCGAGAGAGTGTCGGTGAGCGGCCTCACACGGAGTGCGACGTGCGCCTCCGCCCGGGGTCAGACTCGTGCGGGCACCGGCTCCAGCCAGGCATGGATCAGTGGGACGACCGACGCTCCCTCGCCGCTGGCGCTCGCGACGCGCTTCATGGAGCCGGCGCGGATGTCGCCTACCGCGAAGATCCCGGGCACGGTGGTCTCGAGGTTCTCCGGTGGCAGCCCGTCGCGCCAGGTCGACGACGGCACGTCGCGGCCGGTGAGCACGAAGCCGTTCGCGTCGCGGGCGACCTCCGGCGGGAGCCAGTCGCAGTGCGCGACCGCACCGAGCAGCAGGAACAGACCGCCGGCCTCACGGCGTACGCGTTGCCCGGTCGTGGTGTCCTCGACCTCGATCCACTCCAGACGGCCGTCACCACCACCGTCGACCACACAGCGGCAGCCCTCGACGGTGATGCGCGGGTTGAACTCGATCTCACCGATCAGGTACGACGACATGGTCGCGGTGAGATCGGGGCGGCGGACCAGAATCGTGACGCTCCGGGCGAAGCGGGAGAGGTGGATCGCGGCTTGGCCGGCGGAGTTGCCCCCGCCCACGACGTACACGTCGAGGCCTTCCATCTCGCGGGCGGCGGTCATGGCCGCGCCGTAGTTGACGCCGCTGCCGACCATCCGGTCGATCGCGTCGACGCCCAGCCTGCGATAGGTCACGCCCGACGCGATCACGACCGCCCGTGTGCGCACGTCGCCGCCTTCGGTGCACACCACATGCGGGGCCCCGTCACGACCGACCTCGAGCGCGGTCGCCGGCCAGCCGGTGAAGAACTGTGTGCCGAAGCGGATCGCCTGGTTGCGCGCCCGCTGAGCCAGCCGCATCCCCGAGATGCCGCGCGGGAAGCCGAGGTAGTTCCGGATCATCGAGGAGGTGCCGGCCTGGCCGCCGATCGCCTCGGCCTCGACCGTGACCGTGCTGAGGCCCTCGGAGGCGGCGTACACCGACGCGCCGAGGCCGGCGGGCCCGGCACCGACGACGACGAGATCGGCGATGCTGTCGACGTCGATCTGGTCTGGGCGACCGTAGATGCTGATCGCGACGTCGCGCACCGAAGTCACGGAGTACGGATCGCCGTCCCACCTCTCGACGACGGGGTACGCAGGGGCTGCGTCGCCTCCGAGCCTCGCCAGGATCTCGCGCCCCACGTCGCTGTCCGGGTGGTGCACCAGATGCGGGACGCCGATGCGGTCCAGGAAGTCGCGGACCGCGAGGGTCAGCCCGTCGTTGGTGGGCGAGACCACCCGCAGGCTCTCGACCACCGGGGCGGCCACGGTCTGGTTCCAGTCGGAGAGGAGCTCGCAGATGGCGGTATGGAACTCCTCGTCGCGCTGGCCACGCGGCATCAGCAGGTACGCGTCGTACTTGCCCTTGGCGAGCCCCGATCGCAGCCGCTCGGCATCCTGACGGAAGCGGCTCCAGTGCGCCGCCACGACGCGACGGCAGGTCGGGACGTACTTGCGGAGATGGTGGAACGTCTCCAGCACGTCCATGTCGGGCAGTACCGACTCGGTCACGACGAGGGCGAGCTGCTGTCCGGACGGCAGCGTCTTGACGACCTGGCCGGACTCGGCAGCGCTGTGCGCCGTACGCAGGTCGTAGTCGCGTGCGTAGCGGCCGAACTCGTCGAGCAGGTAGTCGGCGTTCTCCTCAGAGACCAGCAGGATCACGGGGCGGTCGTCCACACCGAAAGCCTAGGACCCCGCACGTCCTAGAGTCAGGGCGTGCGGCTGCGGATCGACCTCGCCTACGACGGTGGCGACTTCCACGGCTGGGCGGCCCAGCCCGAGCTGCGCACGGTGCAGGGTGAGCTGGAGGGCGCGCTCGTCACCGTGCTCAGGGTCGCCGAGGCTCCGACGGTGTGCGCCGGTCGCACGGACGCCGGGGTCCACGCCCGGGGCCAGGTTGTCCACGTCGACGTCTCGGAGCAGACCGTCGACGCGGCAGCTGGACGCGACGAGGGTGACCCGCTGGGTGCGCTGACGCGCCGGCTCAACGGCGTACTGCCGAGCGATCTGCGGGTACGTTGGGTGGTCGCGGCGCCGGACGGGTTCGACGCGCGGTTCTCGCCGCTATGGCGCCGCTACGCCTACCGCCTCTGCGTCGGCGTCCCGGACCCGCTGACGCGCCACTACGTGCTGGCCTGGCCACGGCGGCTCGACGTCGACGCGATGAACGAAGCGTCGGCGGCGCTGCTCGGATTGCACGACTTCGCGGCGTTCTGCAAGCGGCGCGAGGGCGCGACGACCGTGCGGACCCTCATCGACCTCTCCTGGGCGCGTGACGGCAACCTGCTGACGGGCACGGTCCGCGCCGACGCGTTCTGCCATCACATGGTGCGGTCGCTGGTCGGCGGCCTGCTGGCCGTGGGCGAGGGCCGTCGTCCGGTGGGATGGCCGGCCGAGGTGCTCGGCTCTGGCGTGCGCGACCCCGCGGTCACCGTCGTACCCGCTCACGGGCTGACTCTCGAGGAGGTCGGCTACCCGGCCGACGGCGAGCTCGGTGCTCGCGCCGAGCAGTCTCGAACGAGGCGCGCATGAGCATGCCCGCTTCCCCCGCCACCCTCGCGGCGTACGGCTGTCGCTGCCTCCGACTGATCGAGGATCGCCTCCGATGAGTGACCACTACTTCTCGGCGGACCCGTCGGTGCCTTTCGAGCGTGAGCCGCTCAGTTGCGATGTCTGGGGGCAGCGGCTCGACCTGGTGAGCGGCTCGGGTGTCTACAGCCGCGCTCGGCTCGACATCGGGACGTCGGTGCTGTTCCGCGAGACCGAGCCGCCGGCGCCGGGCCGGGTGCTCGATCTCGGCACCGGGTACGGCGTGATCGGCCTCGCGATCGCCGCGGCCTGGCGTGCCCGCGGCGTACCGGCGGGGGCTCAGTCCGGCGTGACCGGCGTCGAGGTGAACCAGCGCGCCGTCCTCCTCGCGAACCAGAACGCCGCGGCGCTCGGACTGCAGGATCGGTTCATCGCGTGCGACCCCGACCTACCGCCCGCCGACATGACGTACGACGAGATCTGGTCCAACCCACCCATCCGGATCGGCAAGCAGGCGCTGCACGAGCTCCTGCTGCACTGGTTCGCCCGGCTTGCCCACGGCGGCCGGGCGGTGATGGTCGTCGGCAGGAACCTCGGTGGCGACTCCCTGCAGGCGTGGCTCGCAGATCAGGGCTACCCGACGACGCGCCTCGGCAGCGCGAAGGGCTTCCGCGTGCTCGAGTCGCGTCCCGAGATGAGCACGAAGTAGATCAGCGGCTGCGGGTTTGAGCGAGTCGGCACGTTTCCTGATTCTGCCGGACCTGGCTGCATCCTGATGAATGCCGACGTCGGCGCTCGTCACTGGGCAGCCCCTATGCAGGCCGTCTGCCCCATCCCTTCCTGCCTGTCAACGCTCGCGGATCGGTCGGCCCGCTCTGGGACGCCACTCTGTCGCGGCCTTGAAGCGGTCGTTGCCGATCGCGCCACCGTCGTCGCAGACGTTGTAGGTACCTGCTGGTGCGGACAGCGCGTGGTTCAGCGCGGCGCCCGCGTCGGCACTGTGCAGAGTGGCGCTCGCCGCGGGGTCGGGGACGTGCGCCTCCGTGCCAGGGCCGTAGAGCCGTCCTAGGCGCAGGATGATGCCGCGTATTCCGTTGTCCATGACCCGGTGGGCCTGCTGCTCGGCGACCATGGCGGATCGCAGGTGTGCGGGCACGTCCCCGATCGGCGTCCGCTCGTCGGCGGGGGTGGTCTGGTACAGCATGGTGACGGTCGGCACGACATACACCTCTGCGCCGGACTCCTGCAGCAAGGCATCGACGAGCAGGCGCGATGTGGTCGAGCGCAAACGGTCGTTGTCTCGCCACGCGCTGGGATCGCCCCTCCGCTCCCGCGGTGGGATGCGGGAGGCGAGGTGCACGACGGCGTCGCATCCAGCTACGGCCGCGTTGACCGCGTTCGCGTCGAACAGGTCGAGTTCTCGCTGGCTGGGCCGGTCGAAAGTGTGTCCTGCGGCATGTAGATGCGGTACCAAGGCGCGCCCAAGGACCCCGGAGCCTCCCGTGATCAGGACATGCACACAGCCATTGTCCGCGAGCCCACCGGAACGTCGAGCGGATCGCGTTCGTCGCCGACAACTTGGACAACATCATCGAGCCGGCCGACCCTGGCTCTTGGCCGCACGTCGGGGGCAACTGATCGGTGCGAACGGGCGAACCCCGGGTCGGTCCCACTCGTGGCCGAAATCAGAGCCAGCGCCGTACCCGGTCGGCGTAGTCGGTGTACTCCGCGCCGAACTTCGCCCCCAGGTAGTGCTCTTCGGGCAGCACCGCGCCCCATCTCAGCAGCGCCCACTCCAGGGGTAGTGCGATCAGCGCCCACAGTGATCCTGCGAGGAGAGCGGCGCCCGCCGACCCCACAAGCAGGCCGATGTAGAGGGGATTGCGCGATCGGGCAAAGGGCCCACTGTCGATCACGGTCGTGCTCGCGCCGCCGGGCAGCAGCGCCGTCCGTTGCTTCGCGATCGTCAACAGGGCCCACCCGTTCCACACCGCGAAGGCAGCTATGAACAGCCATCCCAACGCGGCCGTAATCGACGAAGTGGCAAGCGGATCGCCGGCCAGCCACGAGATGAGAAGGCCGAGCGCGAGTGGCCCGCCCACCGCTACGGGCGGCCACATCCGGAAGGCCGGACCGCGGTCGAGTGTCACGGTTCATGGGTATCACCTGCACGGCAAGAGCGGACGTTCGACGAGTCGACCATGCTGTCGCCGTGTTCACTGATCGGATGACCCAATCAGGCGAGGTGTCATTCGGCCACTGAAGAGCCCTTCGGGAGCGCGAGGAGTCGCTCGGCGAGCCCCCTCCGGGGCTCGCGCAGCCTCACAGCTGGGACCTCAGCACGTCGATCTCGCAACCCGGCGAGGACGGGTCGAAGCCGTGCTCGACCAGCCAGCGGATCGCCGTCAGACTTCGCAGCGACCACCAAGCGCGGATCACGTCTTGGTCGACGTCGCGTTCGTAGCCGACGATGACGTCGCTGAGGTGCTCTGGCTGTCCGAGCGTCAGGCTGGCGAGGTCGTACAGGGCATCGCCTTGACCCGCCTCGGACCAGTCGACCACTCCGGTGATCTCGTCACCGTCGACGAACACGTGGGCGACCTGCAGGTCGCCGTGCATGAACACCGGTTTCCATGGTCGGAGCGCAGCCTCGGCAACCTGGCGATTGCGCGTGACCAGATCAGTGGGAAGGACGTCGTTCGCCAGGAGCCACGTGCATTCGCTGTCGAGGCTCGATGCTTTCTCCTCGAGGCTCCGTCCCGGCCAGGGCGGCAGCGGCGCGTCGTGCAGCATCCGTACGGCGGCACCCGCTGCAGCCCACGCCGCTGACGACGCGGTCGACGGCTCACCGAGGCGGCCGAGTGCCGTTCCAGGGAGGGCGCCGAGCGCAAGCACCGGGCGCTCACGCCACAGGATCTCCGGAGTCGGGATCGGCGCCATCGTCATCGCCTCGACCTCGACGTCGGTGCGCGTCTGATCAGCGTCGATCTTCAGGAACACGTCGCCGACCCGTAGGGTCGCGCGCTCGTGATGGGCGACGACGACCTCGACCTCCTCCACGTCGGCCATTGTCGCGGGAGGACCACCGACGTCCCCAACGGGTTTTGTCGCGTGCGACTGCGTCGCTGACCGCCTCCCGCTGCCCGGCAGCCTCGGGCACGACACCGGCCGCTGACGGTTCGAGCACTGCCTGCTGATCTTGGGGTCGAAGCGTGCGTCTTTCAGTCAGCGACGCGAACTGACCCAGGCTCATGGGCATGTGAAACGCCGAACAGACAGCGGCATGAGCGGGCACTCGATAAGCCACGGATGGCTCGCTCCCAGCCACCAAGGGGGTGGCACCTTGCAAACTTGGTTAGATCCATGTCAAATTAGATATATGTCTAATCAGACTCACGGTTTCGTGTTGCGGGCGGCGATTGGGCGCGAGCCGCTGGGGAGCATGGAAGCGGTCGAGGTTGCGGCCATGTTCAAGGCACTGTCCGACCCGGTCCGGCTGCGTTTGCTCGCCCTGATCGCATGCCACGACGGTGGCGAGGTCTGCGTGTGCGACCTCGTGGACGCGTTCGAGGTGAGTCCGCCCACGATCTCGCACCACCTCAAGGTGTTGCGTGAGGCGGGCATGATCGCAGCTGACCGCCGCGGCACCTGGATCTACTACCGCCTCATGCCGGCGGCACTCGCCTACCTGGCGGCTGTCCTCGCTGGCACCCCGGCCGGGACGCCGTCAGCCTTGTGATGGACGAGGTCGTGGTGGTCGGCGCGGGCCAGTCCGGGCTTGCTGCGGCACGTGCGTTGCGGACATCGGGGCTGGCGCCAATTGTGCTGGAGGCAGGCCCCGAACCGGTGGGCTCGTGGCCGTATTACTACGACAGTCTCAAGCTGTTCTCCCCTGCCGCCTACAGCGGATTTCCTGGATTCGAGTTCCGGGGAGATCCGGAGCGGTACCCATCGCGCGCCGAGGTGGTCGACTACCTGCGCGAGTACGCTGCGACGCTGGACGCGGACATCCGCACCGGGTGTCGCGTCACCTCGGTCGCATCAGAGGGCGAGCGCGGATTCCTGGTGACGACCGACACCGGCGACGCGATCCGCACCGCAGGTGTTGTCGCCGCCACTGGCACGTTCGGCAGCCCCCATGTGCCCGCCTTGCTCGGCGAGCACACGTTTGCCGGACGCCTTCTGCACGTGGCCGAGTATCACCATCCGGAGCCGTACGTCGACCAGCGCGTCGTGGTCGTCGGGGCCGGCGACTCTGCGTTACAGGTCGGCTACGAACTCGCCCAGGTGGCCAGGGTCACCATCGCAAGCCGTCACCCCCTGGCCTTCCTCCCCCAAAGGATCGACGGAAAGGATCTGCACTACTGGCTACAGCGCACCGGCTTCGACGACCTTCCCCCCGAATGGCTCGCCCGGCTCATCCCGGCAACCCTGGTCACCGACACCGGCCGCTACCGAGCCGCCGTCGAGTCGGGAAGGCCAGACCGCCGGCCGATGTTCATCGGATTGGACGGCGAGCACGTCGTCTGGTCAGACGGCACCCGCGAAGTGGTCGACACCATCGTCTTCGCCACCGGCTACCGCCCCCACGTCAACTATCTTCGCGATCTTGGGGCGCTCACCGACGGTCTCCCACGGCACGCCGGGGGTATCTCCACCACGCATCCCGGTCTGGCCTACGTCGGCATCGAGTTTCAACGCTCGTACGCGTCGAACACCCTCCGCGGTGTACACCGCGACGCCGACTACATTGCGCCCGCCATCGCCGCACACATACGAGACGCGGGCGCCCTCATCCAGGCGTGATCCAACCAGCGGCAGAACCGGCACCATGCGCACCGCCCGTGCCAGGCCCGATCGCGCCCAATGCGACACTGGCGTGGTGTCGCAGGCGTTCGACCGGCAGCCGATCCACGCGGAGTTGGAACGGGTACGGCTCGACCTTCACCGGATCGTTGCCCAGGCGACGGTATCCGAACTGCGTCGCCGCACCGACGGGACCCGATGGACGAACGGCCAGATGGTGTGGCACATGGTCTTCGGCTACCTCATCGTGTGGCGGCTGCTCCCGGGCGTTCGCTTGTTCGGGCGGTTGCCTGACGGATACAGCCGCACGTTCGCGGCGGCGCTGAACGCTGGCACGCGTCCCTTCCACGTGATCAACTACCTCGGCGGGTGCGGCGGCGCGCTCGTGTTCCACGGCGACCGGCTGACCCGGCTGCTCGATCGCACCGTGGACCAGCTCCACCGCGGTCTGGACGCCGAGACCGAGAAATCCCTAGACAGGCGGATGCACTTCCCGGTCCAGTGGGACCCGTTCTTCGCTGACACGATGGACGTGGCCGACGTGTACCACTACGGCACGCAGCACTACGACTTCCATCGGGCCCAACTCACCCTCGAACCCCGGCCAGCGTGAGGTGGACGCATGTTCAGCGACGGGTGAGTGGGGCGTTTCGCCTCGCCTACGGCAGACGCTTGCCGAGCCATCGGATGGGGCCGCCGAACCACCGACTGTTGTGCCACCCGTGCTCGACCACGCTGTGGCGGGGCATGAGCGATCCATCGCCCTACTCGCGGAACACCTCCCGGGACAGTTGACGTGTCCGGGAGACCAAGTCTGCGGTGGGCGGACTACTTGTCACTATGTGATCGAGCAGTGAGCCGATGCGCAGCTGCCAGTCCCCAGCGACGTCCGTGGCGTCCACACGTTGAAGGGCGCGAACCAAGAGACCCTCGGCCGCCTCAGGACGGTTCCGGGCGAGAGCCTTCAGGGTCACGATGACACCCATACAGGCACTCTCTTGCGGCGACCACGGGTCGGAGTCTTGTACGCCCACTGACCCCAATCCCGCGGCGTGGATCTCCAAGTCCACCCTCCACCACAGCGGCCAACCCTGAAACCGCACGAATACGAGGCGCGAATCCGGCCGCACCTCTGGGTCCACACGCAGCGACTCCACCGTCCCAAGCCGCTGCAGGGTCAGGCGGAGTGACTGCAGTTGCCCAGACGCCTGTCCCTGCGGGATAGCCCACCGGATGTCGATGTCACTGAAAACGTCCGCTTCCTCCGGCTTCGCCATCGAGCCGATCAGGCAGACCTCGCCCGCGGAACATGCGGCGGCCAGGACATCCAAGAGCAGCGCCGCGGCTTCTCCGCGGGAGGCAGGCACTGTCGCGGTCACGAGATGCAACTGTTCCACCTCGCGCAATCCCGGGCCCGGACCCGAAGGGCGTCGCAACTCGCGCGGGACAAAGACACCTGACAAAGTGAACCGATGCTGAATCAGGTGGCCGACGGCGTCTGGGTCCGGCAGAGCGAGTGGGTCTGGAGCAATGCCATCGTGGTGCGCGGGGAGGGTGGGTTGATCCTGGTCGATCCCGGCATCGACGGTTCCGATCTGAACCAGCTCGCCGATGACGTGGACCGGCTCGGCATCCCGGTGGTCGCCGGGTTCTCCACCCATCCCCACTGGGACCACCTGCTCTGGCATTCCCGGTTCGGCGACGTGCCGCGCTACGCCACCCCCGCCGGCGCCCAGGCCGCCAGTGAAGCCCGAGAGCGGGCGCAGACGATGGCGGCGGAGAGCGCGTCGGGCATCCCTCTCGAGCTGATCGGGCTCCTCACCCCGCTGCCCGCGGACGGGGGACCCGTGCCGGGCGAGATCGTCGAGCATCAGGCGCACGCCATCGGCCACGCCGCGGTCCTCCTCGCGGACCGTGGCGTCCTGCTCGCCGGCGACATGCTCTCCGACGTCCTGATCCCGCTCCTCGACCCTCGCCGCCCCGATCAGGTGGGCGCCTACGAGACGGCACTCGACCGGCTGGGTGAGGCTGCCAGGCACGTCGATGTCCTGGTCCCCGGCCACGGGGCCGTTGCCGAGGGTCCCGAGGTGGCGGCCCGCCTCGCCGCCGATCATGCCTACATCGACGCGCTGCGGCGAGGAGAGGAACCGGTCGACGCGCGTCTGGGTCAAGACTGGCTCTCCGGCCCCCACCAGTCGAACCTGGAGCAGGCCCGACACTCATCCGGATGAACTTCGGCGTCATCGCGCTCCTGGTCGCCACCCGGTGAGCATCCCATCGACTGAGTCGTGGCTAGGCATCTTCCGCTGTGAGTCAGCTCCGATGCCCCGCAGCGGAGGGCATCGATTGGTCACAAACCGCAGGTTTCGCGGCCCAAAACCTGCGGTCTCTGACCAATCGACGCACCTCTGAAAGCGGACCCAGGGAACGCCCCCCATGTCCCGCATCGCGCCGCTGGAGGACACTCACTTGCCGCTGTCCGCGCGCGTCCGGCGATCATCGGCTGTCGCGATGGTCTGCGCGTTGTTCGCCGGAAGGAGGAGGATGCCCCGTCCCTTGCGCGGGTAGGTGGCGGGGCATCGCTGTGTTTCCATCGGTCCGGGTGTGGAATCCGAGCGCCAGGGTTCGTACCCTGGAAGTGCCCCGTGACCCCATGCGCGGGGTATGTGAGGGAGAGCGATGGCCCTGCCATCTCTGGCCGTGGCGCCCACCACGGCGTGGCGGGGCCCCTCGATGCGATGCCCGGTGTCCTAGAAGCCGGGCATCGTTCCGGGTCCCCATTTCGGGCGTGGAACCGGCCCCAGCGCTTCTCTCCTCGACCAGCGGAGCGCCGCACCCTCCTCGACCGGCGGAGCGCCGCACCCTTCTCGACCAGCGGAGCGCCGCACCCTTTTCGACCAGCGGAAGAGCCACACCCTGCTCATCCAGCGGCGACCGGCGAGGATCGGGGCTCGGACAACCGGGACGACGACTCGCGCGTCTGAGGGGTGTCGATGTGGTCACGGGTGTCCATCGGTGCTTGCCCCACCCCGGGCCGGCGGATTGACTGCGGTGGCCGGGTTCAAGGAAGGCTCACGACCTGAAGGCCCGTCAGAAGAGGAGCGCGCATGCAGCACGTCGCCGAGCGGGCCGGCGGCCTGTCCGTCCGGTGCCAGGGTCTGGTGCATCTGTACAAGACGTTCGAGGGACACGACGTGGTCGCACTACAGGGCGTGGACCTCACGGTCGCCGCGGGCGAGCGGGTGGCGTTCCTGGGGCCAAGTGGCTCGGGCAAGTCGACGCTGCTGACGCTCTTCGGCGGGATCCAGAAGCCCAGCGCCGGCAAGATCTTCCTCGGCGAGGAAGAGATCTCGCGGATGAGCGAGCGCCGGCTGACCCGGGTCCGCGCCTCCCGGGTCAGCACCATGCTCCAGGGCGCCACCCGCAATCTCCTCCACTACGCGACCGCCAAGCAGAACCTCCGCTTCAGCCGTTCGGCGAGCAGCGACCCCGATCGCACGCTCGGTGACGCCGAGCTGCTCCGTCGGGTCGGCCTCGAGAAGAACGGCGACCAGGTCGTCTCGTCGATGTCCGGCGGCGAGCGCCAGCGCCTCGCCCTCGCATGCAGCGTCACCAGCGCACCACAGCTCCTGCTCGCCGACGAGCCCACCAGCCAGCTCAGCCACGAGGACCGCGACCACATGCTCGAGCTCATCCACGGGCTCGGCAACGACTTCGGCACCACCATCCTGGTCGTCACGCACCAGCCCGAGGTGGCCGGCACCTTCCCGCGCACCGTGACCATGCGCGGCGGACGCGTCGGTATGGAGGGCCGTGCCGGCGCGGAGTACGTCGTGGTCGGCGCCGAGGGTGTCGTCCACCTGCCGGCCCACATCGCCCGCGACTGGCCGCAGGGCACCTTGGTGCGCATCGAGCCCGAGCACGACGACCGCCTGCTGCTCAGCCGCGACGATGACCTCGATGACGAGGACACGGCATGACGACTCTCGGACGCCATGCCATGACGCCGGAGCGCGACCCGATCGCGGCCGAGAGCGACCTCGAGCTCGAGGAGGTCTCGCTGAATGTCGGCGGACGCTGGGCGCTCGAGCGGCTCCGTCTCGCGTTCCGACCCGGCGAGGTCACCTCATTGTCCGGTCCGTCCGGTTCCGGCAAGACCACGCTGCTGTCGATCGCTGGGGGCATCCTGAAGCCGACGACCGGGTTCGCCATGTACGGCGGTCAGCACATGTGGCAGGGCGACGGCGACCCACGTCATGCCGTGGCGTTCGTGCTGCAGGTGTACGGCCTGGTACCGATCCTCTCGGCCCGGGAGAACGTCGCGATCGCGCTGCGGGCACGAGGCGTGACGCCGACCGAGGCCGACGAACGCGCCGACGAGGAGCTCACCCGCTTCCACATCGGAGACCTCGGGTCGCGGCAGGTCGAGGAGCTGTCGGGTGGCCAGATGCAGCGCGTCGCCTGTGCGCGGGGGTTCGCGGTCTCGCCCGAGATCCTGCTCGCCGACGAGCCGACCAGCGAGCTCGACGAGGGCAACCGCGAGCACGTCATGGACCAGCTTCGGGTGGAGGCCGCCCGCGGAGCGATCGTGGTGGTCGCGACCCACGACCCGGCGGTCGTCGACGCCGCTGACCGGAAGATCGTGCTCGACGAGGGCCGGCTGGTCCCCGCCGAGGACTCGGCGTACGTGAACCAGCGGTAGCCGGCGTGCTCCTCCGCGGCGTCCGGGCTCATCTGCTCCCGTCACTGACGACACTCGCGCTCGCGTTCGTCGTCTCGGCGGGGGCCGTGGGTGTGGTCGGCGCCTCCCGTGTCGGCCAGACGCCCGGAGCCGTCGCGGCCATGCTGGCCCTGTACGGCGCGGTCGCGCTCGCCGAGCAGTCCGCCCGCACCGTCGTCGACCGTAGCCACGACGTGGCTCTCGGGCGACTGCGCGGGATGTCCGGCGCTCGTCTGGTCCTCTTCGCCGCCGGGCCGCTGCTGGCGGTCAGCCTGGCCGGCATCGCCGCGGGGTCGGTCGTCGGAACCGAGCTGGCGCGACGGATCGCGCACGGCTGGCACGTCTCCTACGGCCTCGGGTCCCGCGAGGTGGTCGTGGCGGTCGCGGTGCTCGTCGGTGCCTGGGCGACCATCGCGCTGGTCTCCGCGGCGGTCATCCGCCGGCCGCTGGTCGAGGCGCTGTCCGTGTATCCGCGCCGGCACCCGGCCTCGTGGATCACGACGTTCCTCGAGCTGCTCGTCGTCGTGGCCGCGTGCCTTGCGGTCTACGAGGCGCACCGCAGCGAGCAGAGCTGGGTACCCACCATCGCGCCCGCGCTCGTCGCCCTCGCCGCGGGTCAGCTGGTGATGTGGGCCCTCGCCTGGACCCCGCGGCTCGGGCGGCGCCTCGGTCCGTCGTTGACCAGCCGCAGGCTGCGCCGCGACCCCGACCCGGGATCCGTCGTACGGGTCATGGTGGCCGCGGCCGTGCTCCTCGCCGTGACCCTCACCGGCGGCCGTGCCGCAGCCGACTGGCGTGACGATGCCGGGCGGCTCCAGGCCGGAGGACCGATCGTCCTGCCGTTCGACGCAGGTGCTCTCCGTGCGTACGCCGCGGCGCACGACGCCGACCCACAGGGCAAGTGGCTGATGGCGGCGGTCGCGATCGACGATCTGGATCCTGCAGATCGGCGCGTCTTCATCGACGCCGCACGATGGGACGCGGTGGTGGGTGACTTCATGCGGGGGACCAGCGTCGCAGGCGCCGCCGCGCACATGACGACCCTCGCCGACCAGGACGACCCGATCATGATGAAGTCCGACTCGCTCGAGGTCGGCGTGACGTCGATCCGGGTCGGTGGCACCGGCACCGTCGCGGTCAGCTACCTCAGCGACCGGGGCTACCTCCAGGTCGCCCACGTGCCGATCGACCACTCCGGCTCCGTCACCGGCCCCCTCGCGTCCTGCGAGGTCGGCTGCGCGGTGCTGTCGGTGACCCTCACCGGTGGTCCCTTCGACGTCTCCCAGGTGTCCGCCGGACACACTCAGCTCCTCGGCGCCACGTCGCACACAGACGGTGGCCCGCAGCACGCGCTCACCGTGGAGTCCGGGGTCGACCCGGCGGCCGCGCTCATGACCCGAGGGCTGCGGTCGTCCGGCGTCCTCGAGGGCATCGATGCCGACAGCCACCCGGTGCACGTGGTCGGCTCCGTCGGCGGCGTTCCGTTTGTGGGACGCTCCGGGTCGCTCCTCGATCTCGGCCGGGTGCTGCGGGGAGCTGTCGGCACCGTGGCCGGCGCGGAGTCCGTCGTCGTCGCGCGGGCCGACACACCAGCAGGCGTGCTCGCGCGGGTGCGCAAGGACGGCGGTGGGAAGGCCACGACGTACGCCGCCGCCGCGGATCAGCTGGACGGTACGCCGGAGGCGCGCGCCGACTCGCTCGCCGTGCTGGTGGCCGTCGGCGTCGGTCTGATCGCCCTCACCCATCTGCTGGCGTGGCTGGCCGGCCAGGTCGGGCGGCGCCGGGCCGAGGTGGCCGGACTCCGGTCCGCAGGCATCCGCCCGCGTGCGGTCCGCCGGGCGTACGTCGTGGAGGCAACCGTGCTCGCCACCGTCGTCCTGGTGACGTCGGCTGTCGTGGCAGCCGCCACGACCGTGCCGTTGCTCAAGCCCATGGGTCTCGTCGGCGGCTGGGCCCACGCTCCCGCACTCGAGCTCGCCGTGCGCCCACTGACGCTCGGGACCGTCGTGGTCGGGGTCGCGCTGATGACGGCGGTGCTGTGCGCTGTCGTGTTCACCCGCTTCGGGCGGTCCGCGCGCCCGGCCGCCCTGAGATCGGCGGACCGATGAGCCGGTTCCAGGGACTTCTCGGCACGAGCCTGCGTGGGCTGCGCGCCCGCTGGGTGCTCAGCCTGGGTTCCCTGTTGCTGACGATGATCGCGATCTCGTCCGCGGTGGTCGGTCCGAGCTACCAGCAGAACGCCGCGAACTCGTTCGTGATCGCCCAGCTCCGGGCGCAGCCGAGCATCAACACCGGCCTCACCTACGACTACCGGCCCAACAGCGGCGAGAACGTCGACGCGGCGGTCGCTGACGCCCTGGACCTCACCACTCGCCAGTCCGGCACCGGGTTCTCGCAGGGCCACCCGATCGTGTGGCAGCAGTTGCCGCAGGTCGCGCTGGTGACCGGCAGTGGAGCACCATCCGAGCCGCGGATGGTGTCGGTGCCGGGCGCCTGCGACCACGTGCATCTCGAGGGCCGTTGCCCGACCAACCCCGATGAGATCGCCATGCTGCGCATCGACGCGGAGAACAACGGCGTCAAGGTCGGCGACTCGTTCAACCCGTACGGCGACCCCACGCCACTGAGGGTCGTCGGCATCTACACCGCGACCGACAGCGCCGCCGACGACACCTTCTGGGGCGGCAGCGGTCGGCTGCAGTCGACGTCGGGCGCCCTCCAGCCCCGCCTCGTCCCCGCCCGGCCAGGTCCGTGGATCACCACCCAGGCCGGCATCGAGCTGCGGCACCAGCGCTGGTACGTCACCGTGGACCAGCCGCTCGCCACGCCGCCGACACTGACGGCCGACGAGCTCGCTGCCGTGGCGGCTCACGTGAAGACCCTCACCAAGGACGACGCGCACGGCCGGCTGCTCCCCGGGCTGAGCCTCGAGTTCGGCAACACGCTGCCCAGCACGGCCCACCAGCTGATCAACCGGCGTGGCGTCACCCGCTCCACCGTGGAGCCCGCGGTGCTCTCGCTGATCCTCGTCGCGCTCGTCCTCCTCTCCCGGCTGCTGGCCGCCGCCATGACGCTGCGCCGGGGCGAGCTGGCACTCGCGTCGCTGCGGGGGTACGGCCGGCGACAGCTGTGGTTCCTCGGGATGCTCGAGCCCTTGCTGATCCTGGCCATTGCCACACCGCTGGGCGTCGTGGGGGGCTACCTGAGCTCGCGCCTCCTGGCCCGACGCTGGCTGGTGCCGGACCTTCCGGTCCCGTTCGTGCTCGCGAGTGGGCTGGCCGTCATCGGCGTGGTGGTGGTGACCGGGATCGTGGCGGCCGTCGTCGTCCGCGACGCCGTCAGCGAACCGCTCAGCACCCAGATCGCCGGCGTACGCCGCCCCACCAAGTCCGGCCGTGCCGTGATCGTGATGCGCCTGGCCCTGATCGCCATCGCAGCGGCCGCGCTGGTGACCGCGGCCAGTCGGAACGAGCCGCAGAAGCCGGACGCGACCGACCTGGCCCTTCCGATCCTGCTGGCCGTGGCGTCGGGTCTGCTCGTCGGCCTGCTCGTGCTGGCGGTATCCGGTCTCTGGGTGCGCTGGTCGGCGCGCCGGCGCGCCCTGTCGTCGTACGTCGCCTCCCGGACCGTCCGCCGGCGTCGCGAGGGGACGATGGTGATCCTCCCCGTGACCGCCGCCCTCACCGTGGCGGTCTTCGCGATCGGTGTCTCGCTCGCCGCGTCGACCTGGCGGTTGAGCGCGGCCGCGACGGAGGTCGGTGCGCCGCTGTCGTACACCACCGACCTGTCTCTGTCCCGAGCCGTCGGGCTCACCCAGGAGATCGATCCGCGGGGCCGCTGGTTGATGGCGGCCGGGCAGGACTTCCCGAATGCCGACGAGGTCACCTCCCTGCCGCAGCCGCGCGTCATCGTCGACGCGACCCGGCTCGCGCGGGTGGCGTCATGGCCGGCGCAGTGGACGCCGGGACGTAGCGCGGCCGACGTGGCGCGGGAGATCGGGCCACGGCAGCCACCGATCCTCTTCCACGGGTCCTCGTTGACGATGACGGTCGACAACCACGTACGGGGTGACTACCCCCAGCTCGGGGTGTCGGTGACCGTGATGGACGACAACGGCGCGCTGCGCGACGTCAACGTCGGGGCATTCAATCCGGGGCACTCGACGAAGACCGTCAAACTGCGAGCCTGCGAGACGCGATGCCAGGTCGAGAAGATCAGCTTCGGGGGACCGGCGGCGCTGGTCGAGGCCATGCACGGCACCGCCACGATCGAGTCGTTCACGGTTGACGACAAACCGGTGCCGGGGGTGCTCGACGCGTCGTGGCGCCCGCAGGCGTCGCTGATCAACACCGTGACCGCCGTCAAGAAGGTCGTACTCCAGCGGGGCCGGCTGACGATGACGTTCCGCGCCGGCGGCCCGCAGTCGTACGCCGGCATCAGCCCGTCCGACCTACCAGCGGCTGTGCCGGTGCTGTTCGGACGCCTCGCTGACGAGTCCACCCGACTGCCGACCGGCGCGTCCGGCCTCTTCCGGGTGTCCCCGGCGGGAGCCCCGGCGGAGTCGGTGCCCTTCCGCGGGCCGTCCGGCGTCCTCATCGACTTCACCGCGTTCATCCGTAACGCGTCGCTGGACAACAGCGCCACGCTCGTCTACATCTGGGCCCGCGCCGACACGCCGCAGCGCGTCCTCGGTGCGCTCGCCGCGCACGGCTTGTCCCGGCCCACCACCGAGGCCGAGACCAAGCACCTGCTCGACCAGGACGCGTTCGCCCTGGCACTGCGGCTGTACGTCGTGGTCACCGCCCTGGTGATCCTGCTCGCGCTCGCCGGGCTCGCGGCCAACCTCGCCGTCCAGCTGCCCTCCCGGCGACGCGATGCCGCCTCGCTGCGGGTGGTCGGGGTGAAGCGCAGGTCGGTGATGGTCGGCGTGGTCGCCGAGTTCGTGGTCGTGCTGGGGGCCGCCGCCGTCGCCGGGGTCGCCGCCGGCGGCGTGGCCCAGTACGTCGTCGTCCGCACCGTCACCCTGGGCTTCGTCGACTCCAGCCTGGTCCCGCGCGTGGTCCCGTCTTTCGACATCGGGTCGGCCGTCGCGCTCAGCGCGGTCGTGCTCGCGGTCCTCGTCGTCGCCTCCTCGTGTTTCGCGTTCCTCACCGTCCGCGGTGCCCGCACCTCGTCGCTGCGGGAGAACGCCCGCTGAAACCGGGGTGCGCCTCACCGGCACGTCGCGGACAATGACTGCTCGTGGGTCACGTGGACGTCGCCGGTGTGCACTTCGAGCTGCCCGACGGCCGGGTGCTGCTCGAGGATGTGTCGTTCCGCGTCGGCGACGGCGCGAAGGTGGCGCTGGTCGGAGCCAACGGCGCCGGCAAGACGACCTTGCTGCGCATCATCACCGGCGACCTGGTGCCCCAGACCGGTGTGATCACCCGCACCGGCGGCCTCGGCGTGATGCGGCAGATGGTCGGCCTCGGCCTCGGTGACGACCCGACGGTCGCCGATCTCCTGCTCTCGGTGTCTCCGCCGCGCGTGCGCGGGGCCACCGCCGAGGTGGAGAGCTGCGAGCTCGCCCTGATGCAGGCGGACGACGAGAAGACCCAGATGCGGTACGCCGAGGCGCTGGCCGAGTACGCCGACGCCGGCGGCTACGACCTCGAGGTCGTCTGGGACGTGTGCACCGTCCGTGGTCTCGGCGTGCCCTACGACCGTGCGAAGTACCGCGCCCTGCGCACCCTGTCCGGCGGTGAGCAGAAGCGGCTCGTGCTGGAGTACCTGCTGGCCGGCCCCGACGAGGTCCTGCTGCTCGACGAGCCCGACAACTTCCTCGACGTGCCGGGCAAGATCTGGCTCGAGCAGCGACTCAGCGAGTCGGAGAAGACGATCCTGTTCATCAGCCACGACCGCGAGCTGCTGAACAACACCGCCACCCGGATCGTGACCGTCGAGCTCGGCGCCGCCGGCAACCTCGTATGGACGCATCCCGGCGGGTTCGCGTCGTACCACGAGGCGCGGCGCGACCGCTTCGCGCGCCTCGAGGAGATGCGCCGGCGCTGGGACGAGGAGCACGCCAAGATCAAGGCTTTGGTGCTCCGGCTGAAGATCAAGGCCGAGTACAACGACGGGATGGCCTCGCAGTACAAGGCCGCGCAGACGCGGCTCCGCAAGTTCGAGGAGGCAGGCCCGCCCACCGAGCAGCCGCGCGAGCAGCAGGTCTCGATGCGGCTCAAGGGCGGGCGCACGGGCAAGCGGGCGGTCGTCTGCGAGGCCCTCGAGCTGAGCGGGCTGATGAAGCCGTTCGACCTCGAGGTCTGGTACGGCGAGCGGGTCGCCGTGCTGGGCAGCAACGGCTCCGGCAAGTCGCACTTCCTGCGGCTGCTGGCCGCCGGCGGCTCCGACCCCGACGTCGAGCACCGCCCGGTCGACGACACCCCGGTCGAGCCGGTGCGGCACATCGGCAAGGCCAAGCTCGGCGCGCGGGTGCGTCCGGGCTGGTTCGTCCAGACGCACGAGCACCCGGAGCTGACGGGCCGCACCCTGCTGGAGGTCCTGCACCGCGGCGACGGCCGGCCCGACGGCCGCGCCGGCATGGGCCGCGAGGCCGCGGCCCGTGTCCTCGACCGCTACGAGCTCGCCCACGCCTCGGAGCAGAGGTTCGAGTCGCTCTCGGGCGGCCAGCAGGCGCGCTTCCAGATCCTGCTGCTCGAGCTGTCGGGGGCGACCCTGCTGCTGCTCGACGAGCCCACGGACAACCTCGACGTCCAGTCAGCCGAGGCCCTCGAGGACGGCCTCGAGGCCTTCGAGGGCACTGTCGTCGCGGTCACCCACGACCGATGGTTCGCCCGCGGCTTCGACCGGTTCCTGGTGTACGGCGCCGACGGCGACGTCTACGAGTCCGACGGCCCCGTCTGGGACGAGACCCGCGTCCGCCGAGCCCGCTGACGGAAGTGGGGCGTGCGAGCAAGCTCGCTGCGCCCTTCGCGTCGTGGTGAGGCGGGGACTTCGTCCGCGCCTCACCGGCGACGCTCATGGCTCGGGGCCCGGGGGCGTCACCGGCGCTACCGACGCCTCCCCGGGCCCCGAGATCAGGAGTTCTGCGTGGCCGCGTCGGAGTCGAGCGTGACCCGCACGGTGTGGGTGCCCCCGCCGCGTTCGTAGGTGACGGTCACCTGCTCACCAGGGCGGTAGGAGCGGACGATCGCCACCAGCCCGTCGGACGACGTGATCAGGTGGTCGTCGACCTTGGTGATGACGTCGCCGGCCTTGAGTCCGGAGTCCGCGGCGGCGGAGCCGGCGGTGACCTGGCTGATCTTCGCGCCGTCGGTGATCTGCGCGCCGCCCCCGGCCGCAGCGTCCTCGACGCCGATGCCGAGGCGGGCGTGGGTCGGCGTCTCGCCCTTGATCATCTGCTGCACGATCGGCAGCACCTCGTCGATCGGGATCGCGAACCCGAGGCCGATCGAGCCAGGCTCGCCCTGGGACGTGGTGTCGGTCGCCGTCTGGATCGCCGCGTCGATGCCGACGACCTCGCCCGAGAGGTTGACCAGGGGGCCACCGGAGTTGCCCGGATTGATCGCGGCGTCGGTCTGGATCGCGGGGTAGACGGTGGAGTTGCCCTGGCTGACCTGGCCGACGTTGACCGGCCGATTCAGGGCGCTCACGATGCCGCTGGTCACCGTCGCGTCGAGCCCGAACGGCGAACCGATGGCGACGACGCCCTGGCCGACCTCGAGGGTCGAGGAATGGCCGAGCGTGGCGGGCGTGAGGTTGTCGACACCCTCCGCCTGGATCACGGCAGTGTCGGTGAGCGGGTCGGTGCCGAGGATCTTCGCCTTGGCGTGCGACCCGTCGTTGAAGGCCACCGTCAGCTCACCTGAGTTCCCGGCCAGTGCGGCCACGTGGTTGTTGGTGAGGATCTTGCCGTCCTGGCTCAGGATGATCCCGGAGCCGGAGCCCGAACCGTCGGGGCCGGTCACGTCGATCATCACCACCGAGGGCAGCACGCTCTGCGCGACCTTCTCGACGGAACCGGTCGCCGCGGTCTGGGCGGTCGTGCCACCCGTCTGGGTCAGCACCGGTGTGGACTGCACCCCGTCGTGCGTCGAAGTCCAGAAGGCCGCGCCGCTGACGCCTGCGGCACCGCCGACGAGCAGGCTGGCCGCCACCACGGTGGCTGCCAGCCTCCTGCCTCGCAGCCCGGGCCGGGGACCCGACTCCGGTGGGAGAACCGGCGCGTCGGCGTCCTGGCCGAGGGTGGTGCCGCCGTTCTCCGGCTGGGCTGCTTGCCCGTACGGTGACCAGGTCGCGGGTGGCGCAGGCGGCTCCTGACCCCACTCGGATCGGTTGGCTGGCTCACGGCCGTACGGGTCGTTCGTCATGACCCCGAACCTGCCGGGCGAGTCTGGGAGGACGCTGAGACGGCCCTGGGGTGTCTTGAAGAAGCGGTCAGCGGATCCGGCGTACGACGTCGCCGGGGCGGACGAGACCCCCCTGCACCACGCGTGCATTGAGCCCGCGCAGCCGGAGCCGACTGCCGACGTCGCCGTTGACGAACCCCAGCGCGTCCGCGCCGAACCGCGCGAGGAACTTCTTGCACCCGGCGTGCGGCTTTGAGGTGACCTCGAGGACGGCGTCCTCGCCGAGCGCGACCCGGCTGCCGGCGGGAAGGTTGTCGTGGGAGAGGTCGAGGTCGACAAACAGCTGGTCGCCGGCGAGAGCGCGAACGTCGGCGGTGTCGCCGAGGAGACCGATCATCCGCGCACTCATCACCGTGATCATCGTGTCGACGTGGCGTCCCTCGGCGATCGCGCGGCTGGTCGCGCGGCTCAGCCAGTTGTCTCCGACGAGTCCTGAGGTCTCGTCGAGCAAGCCTTCGTCGAGGATCTCGCGGACGCCGGTGTCGGGTCGGCGGACGACCATCTCGAGTGTCCCCGTGTCGGCCGGGGCTGTTCGCAGATGGTGGAGGGACGCCTCCAGGTCGGCGGTCGTGGTCAGGATGGACACGAGTCGATCTTCCCAACCCGTCGCGGTCGGGCGCGCCCCATTTCCGGCTGTCGGGATGAGTTTTCGGCCACACCCTGTCGGCACCGGACGCCTAGGCTGCGCCGAGTGTGGAAGCCGTGGCCCAACTTCGACTGGAACGTGCGCAACTGCGGTTGGCACGGGCACATCACCTGGGCGCCGACCGAGGAGGCGCTGGCGGCGCGGCTGTACGTCGACACCGTCGACGGCGAGGCCTGGCGCTGCCTCCGATGCGGGTCGTTCGTGCCCGGGGAGCCCCATGGGCGCGGGCCGGCCGAGGACGCGCCGATCGTGCTGCGCGGCCGGGCCCTGCGAGATGCGTTCGTCCTGCGGCTCCTGGCGGTCGAGCGCGGGATCCGCGGCGTACTCCTGGTGGCGCTGGCGTACGGGATCTACCGCTTCGAGGGCGCGCAGGACTCGCTGCAGCGGCTCTTCGACGACTACCTGCCGCGGCTGAGACCGGTCGCTGAGCACGCCGGCGTGGACCTGCAGTCGACAGGCCCGGTGCGCCTGATCCAGAAGGCGCTGGAGGCCGACCCGCACACGCTCACCCTGATCAGCCTCGGTGTACTGGCGTACGGCGCGCTCGAGCTGGTCGAGGCGGTGGGGCTGTGGCTGATGAGGCGGTGGGGTGAGTACGTCGCCGTCGTCGGCACCGCCGTGTTCATCCCGCTCGAGGTGTACGAGCTTCTCGAGCGATTCACCTGGCTGCGCGTCGCTGCCCTGGCGCTGAACGTGTTCGCCGTGGTCTACATCCTGTGGACCAAGCGGCTGTTCGGCTTCCGCGGCGGTCGGGCGGCGTTCGAGGCCGAGCGGCACTCCGAGTCGCTGCTCGAGGTCGAGCGCGCCGCGGCCTAGGCGTCAGGTCCAGCGCTCCGAGGCGGGGGTGAAGTCGAGGGTGCGCTGCCCGGTGTAGATCTGCTTCGGCCGGGCGATCTTCTGCTCCTTGTCCTGGACCAGCTCGAGCCACTGCGCCAGCCAGCCCGGCGTACGCCCGATCGCGAAGAGCACGGTGAACATCTCCGGCGGGAACTGGAAGGCCTCATAGATCAGGCCGGAGTAGAAGTCGACGTTCGGGTAGAGCTTGCGCGAGACGAAGTACTCGTCCTCCAGCGCGATCTTCTCCAGCTCCATCGCGATCTCGAGCAGCGGGTTGACGCCGGTGACCTCGAAGACGTCGTCGCAGGCCTTCTTGATGATCTTCGCCCGCGGGTCGTAGTTCTTGTAGACGCGGTGCCCGAAGCCCATCAGCCGCTCGTCGCCGTTCTTCACACCCTCGATGAAGTCGGGGATGTTCTCCTTCTTGCCCACGCGGCGCAGCATCCGCAGCACGGCCTCGTTGGCGCCACCGTGCAGCGGGCCGTAGAGCGCGCCGATGCCGCCGGCCACCGCGGAGTAGGGGTCGACCTGCGAGGAGCCGATCGAGCGGACGGCGTTGGTCGAGCAGTTCTGCTCGTGGTCGGCGTGCAGGATGAACAGCACGTCGAGCGCCTTGACCAGCCGCTCGTCGGCGGCGAAGCGGTCCTCGCTCATCCGGAACAGCATCGACAGGAAGTTCGCGGTGTAGCCGAGCTCGTTGTCGGGGTAGACGAACGGCTTGCCCTGCGCGTGCCGGAAGGACCAGGCGCCGAGGGTGGGCATCTTCGCGATCATCCGCACGATCTGCAGGCGGCGGATCTCGTCGTCGTCGATGTGGCGGGCGTCGGGGTAGAACGTCGACAGCGCGCCGACGGACGCCATCAGCATCCCCATCGGGTGGGCGTCGTACCGGAAGCCCTCCATGAAGCTCTTGACGTTCTCGTGCACGAACGTGTGGTACGTGATGTCGTGCACCCACTGCTCGTACCGGGTCTTGCTCGGCAGCTCGCCGTGGATCAGTAGGAAGGCGACCTCGAGGAACGTCGACTTCTCGGCCAACTGCTCGATCGGGTAGCCGCGGTACTCCAGGATGCCCTCGTCACCGTCGATGTACGTGACGCTGCTCTTGCACGATGCGGTGTTGACGAAACCTGGGTCGTACACCGAGAGCGGGGTGCCGTCGCCGTCCTTGATCTTGCCGAGGTCCGCGCCCTTGACCGCACCGCTCTCGATCGGTACGTCGTACTCCTGGCCGGTGCGGTTGTCGCGGACGGTGAGGGAGTCGTTCACCCGGCCAAACCTACTTCGGGCTCCTGCGGAGAGCGAATCCGGTTCTCGAGCGAGGACGCCCCGCCGCGGCGAAGCCGCGGGGGAGCGGCCGGAGCGAGGCCGAAGCGAGCTTGCTCGCGAGGTGGGTCAATCGTCTGACGTTCAGGACGCCCCGCCGCGGCGAAGCCGCGGGGGAGCGGCCGGAGCGAGGCCGAAGCGAGCGTGCTCGCGAGGTGGGTCAATCGTCTGACGTTCAGGACGCCCCGCCGCGGCGAAGCCGCGGGGGAGCGGCCGGAGCGAGGCCGAAGCGAGCGTGCTCGCGAGGTGGGTCGGGCGGCAAAGGTCAGGCGAACACCCAGAACTCCTTGAACGGCGTGGTGATGTGCCAGATCGTCTCCCGTCCCCCGGGCAGCGAGGCGAGATCGCCCGGACGGAGATGGAGCGTCTCCCCGCCGGAGACCTCGATGGTGGCCTCACCCTCGAGTACGTGGATCGTCTCGCGTCGCGGCGGAGTCCAGTGCTGGGGCCCGTCGACGGTGAGGAAACGGGTCAGGCCGGCCCACATGCCGTCGACGTTGACGAGCTCGTGCATCTCGCTGCCCGGTACGTCGGGGTCCGGCTCCCAATGCTCGGGATCGATGTTCGAGACGAATAGGTCGTCCATACCGGCGTCCTTTCGTGACGCAGCCCCGCAGGGAAGCACCAGACAGCGTCCTGCTCGCACGGAGCGGGCGCAAGGCGTCGTGCACGCGAGCGCGGAGGCTGCCTGGGAGATGGCGTCGTCACCTGGACGTCTCACGCGTGATCCCCGCGCAGCCGGCTCAGCAATGTGAGCAGGGACGTGTGTGTCTCTTCATCGGCGGCCGCCAGCAGACCACCCGGACCACGCGGCTCGTCGGCCGCCCGGGTGCGCACGGGCCTACCCGCGAGGTCGGTGACGACCGCACCAGCCGCTCGGCACAGCGCGAGCCCGGCGGCGAAGTGCACGTTGTCCGCCAGGTCGCCCTCGCTGAGGTACGCCGCGTGGCGGCCCGCCGCGACCCAGGCCAGGGCGAGGGTGCTGGACGTGATCCGCGGCTGGTAGGTCTCGAAGAAGCGGGGATCGCCCATCAGGTCTGACGCGCGACGCCGCCCTGCGGCATCCACCTCGAGGTTGATCGACACCATCAGCGAGTCGCGATCGGGGCTCAGCTCCGCGTCGGCCCCCTCGCGGCGTACCCAGGCGCCTTCCCCGTCGGTCCAGTAGCTCTCGTCGCCCACGCATTCCACCGAGGACGCGGCAGTCAGCTCACCGTCGATGGTCAGTGCGACGTTGCTCGACATCAGGGGTAGCCCGGCTGCGAAGTTGCGGGTGCCGCACAGCGGGTCGATCAGCCAGCGGCGGGCCGAGTCGGACCCGGAAGCCCCGTGCTCCTCGCCCAGCTGCGCATCGTCCGGCCGGTGGTGGGTCAGCACCTGCCGGATCGCCGTCTCCGCTTCGAGGTCGGCGTCGGTGGCGAAGTCGGACCCGATCTTCCTATGTCGCTCCACCGAAGTCCGGTAGCGGGTACGGACGAGCGCCGCTCCGGCCTCCGCGGCCGCCAGCGCGACCTGACCGTCGGTGAGCTCCATGCGGCGACGGTACTCATCACGAATTGGCCGCTGACCTGGGCGACCGGTAGATTGTGCGGTCGCGACTCCTGCCGCTCTGATCCCGTCGGTCGAGCTTTGTCGAGACCACGGACAGGGCAGACCCGGACGAAGGTGAGCCGGGCAGTGTTCGTCAGAGGTCGTGGTAGCACCCCGGTGGGCGCCCGTCCGTCGGACCCAACGAACGAGTAAGGCAGACGCACGTGCGCACGTACAGCCCCAAGCCCGGCGACGTCCAGCGCGAATGGCATGTCATCGACGCCTCAGACGTCGTCCTCGGCAAGCTCGCCGTCCAGGTCGCGAACCTGCTGCGCGGCAAGCACAAGCCGACCTTCGCGCCCCATATGGACATGGGCGACTTCGTCATCGTCGTCAACGCGGAGAAGGTCGCGCTGACCGGCGACAAGGCGACCAAGAAGCTCCTGTACCGCCACTCCGGCTACCCCGGCGGGCTCACCGCCACCCCCGTGGGTAAGCAGCTGGAGAAGGACGCCCGCAAGGTCGTCGAGGGCGCCGTGTGGGGGATGCTGCCCAAGAACAAGCTCGGCCGCCAGATCCTCAAGAAGCTCAAGGTGTACGCCGGCCCGACCCACCCGCACGAGGCCCAGCAGGCCAAGCCGTTCGAGATCACGCAGGTCTCCCAGTGACCGAGCAGACAAGCGAAGGAACTCCCGTGGTTGACGACACCACCACCGACGTGACCACCGACGCCACCCAGGCCGAGGCGTTCACCCCCGACGAGCAGGGCGTGGCCTACACCTCCGAGAGCTCCGCGGCCGCCGACCCGGCCCGCCCGGCGACCATCGCGCCGGCCGCGGCGACCGGTCGTCGTAAGGAGGCCGTGGCCCGCGTGCGGATCGTCCCGGGCACCGGCGTGTGGACCATCAACGGTCGCGCCCTCGACTCCTACTTCCCGAACAAGCTCCACCAGCAGGTCGTGAACGAGCCGTTCGCGGCGCTCCAGCTCGACGGTCGCTTCGACGTCATCGCTCGCATCCATGGCGGTGGCATCACCGGCCAGGCCGGCGCGCTCCGTCTCGGTGTGGCCCGCGCGCTGAACGCGATCGACGTCGAAGCCAACCGCCCGACGCTGAAGAAGGCCGGCCTGCTGACCCGCGACGCGCGCGTCATCGAGCGCAAGAAGGCCGGTCTGAAGAAGGCCCGCAAGGCTCCGCAGTTCAGCAAGCGCTGATCGTCCACGGTCTGCGATGACCCGGCGATGACCCGGCGATGACCCGGCGATGACCCGGCGATGACACAGCGATGACACAGCGGTTCTTCGGCACCGACGGGGTCCGCGGACTCGCCAACGGTGAGATCACCGTCGAGCTCGCGGTCGACCTGGGGGTGGCCGCGGCCCGGGTGCTGGTCGACCACGGCGGCTTCACCGGACAGCGTCCGGTGGCCGTCGTCGGCCGGGACACCCGGATCTCGGGGCAGTTCCTCGAGCACGCGGTCGTGGCCGGCCTGGCCTCGGCGGGTGTCGATGTCATCCGGCTGCGCGTGCTCCCGACCCCGGGTGTGGCCTACCTGACCGACGCCCTGGGCGCCGACGTGGGCGTGGTGATCAGCGCGTCGCACAACCCGATGCCCGACAACGGCATCAAGTTCCTCGCTCGCGGAGGCGTGAAGCTCGACGACGCCCTCGAGCGGGAGATCGAGGCCCACGTCGGCGAGCCCTGGGAACGGCCGGTCGGCGGTGACGTCGGCCGGGTCACGCCGTACGCCCGCTCGGTCGAGGAGTACTCCGACCATCTGGTGGGCACCCTGGACCAGCCGCTGGCCGACATCCGCGTCGTGCTGGACTGCGCGAACGGCGCCGCGTCCGACGTGGGTCCGCACACGCTTCGCGCGGCCGGTGCCGACGTGATCGCCCTGAACGACGACCCCGACGGGCTCAACATCAACGAGCGCTGCGGGTCGACTCACCTCGAGGGTCTCCGCGAGGCCGTGCTCGCCCGCGGCGCGGACGTCGGGTTCGCCCTCGATGGCGACGCCGACCGCTGCCTCGCGGTCGACCACACGGGCGTGACCGTCGACGGCGACCAGCTGATGGCGATGCTCGCGCTCGACCTGCGCGAGCGTGACCAGCTCGCGCACGACACGATCGTGGCCACGGTGATGAGCAACCTCGGCCTCGTCAAGGCGATGCGGGCGGCCGGCATCGTCGTCCAGCAGACCGCGGTCGGCGACCGCTACGTGCTCGAGGCGATGCGTGAGGGCGGGTTCACGCTCGGCGGCGAGCAGTCGGGCCACATCATCATGCGCGACCACGCCACCACGGGCGACGGCATCCTCACCGCGCTGCACGTGCTCCAGCGGATGACCGCCACCTCGTCCTCCTTGCGCGAGCTGGCGTCCGTGGTGACCAGGCTGCCGCAGGTGCTGGTCAACGTGCCCGGTGTGGACACGGACGGTACGGACGACCCCGAGCTCGCCGAGGCGGTCGCCCGAGAGCAGGAGAAGCTCGGCGACACCGGGCGGGTGCTGCTGCGGCCGTCGGGAACCGAGCCGCTGGTGCGGGTCATGGTCGAGGCCACGACATCCGCGGAGGCCACCGAGGTGGCCGAGCGCCTCGCCGACGTCGTCCGCCGCCGGCTGTCTCTCTGACGGCACTGATGAGGCACGGGGTAATTGGAGTGCCGCGGCCGGCTGCATCTCTTACCGTGCTCGGATGCTCGCGATCTGGGACGCCGACGTCCATGACGAGGCTCAGCTCAGAGAGTGGTACGACGTGTGGCGAGCGGGCCAGCCGCACCGGCCGCCGGACCTGATCCCGTCGTGGGAGTCCGCACGCGTCCCACTGGCGACGCGGCGGTCTGACTTCGACGTCACGCTCTTCGGGGTTCGCGACTCGGGGACGCTGGTCGGCGTCGCCCTGCTGAACCTGCCGATGGATGACAACCGCACGGTCGCGTACGCCGACTTGATGACGCACGCCGACCACCGTCTCCGCGGCGTCGGCACGGCGCTTCTCGCCGAGCTGGAGCGCCGGGTGCTCGCCGCCGGGCGCGAGCGTCTGCTCACCGAGGTGTTCGTGCCCGCGGGTGATGAGGGCGCGCGCACCGGCGACCAGGCGTTCGCAGAGTCCCGGGGGTACGCCCTCGCCAACCGCGAGGGTATGAAGGCCGTCCACCTCGACGAGGCGGAGAGCCTCTGGCCGGCCCTCGAGGCCGAGGTGGAGGCGGCCCGCGGGGACTACCGCGTCGTCACCTGGCGTGACGTGTGCCCCGAGGAGCACGTCGAGAGCTTCGGCCAGGCGTTGAGCCGGGTGATGAGCCTGATCCCGCAGGGCGAGCTCGACCTCGAGGACCGCGAGTGGACCGTGGAGCGGGTGCGTGCCGCGGAGAAGCACCGGATCGAGATCGGGCTGGCCACCGTCGAGACGGTGGCGGTGGCACCCGACGGCACCGTCGTCGGCCTGACCGGGGTGCGCGCAAACCTCGCGGATCCGAGGGTCGCTCGCATCGGCGTGACCATGGTGCTGCCCGAGCACCGCGGCCACCGGCTCGGCTTGGCGACCAAGTTGGCCAGCCACCGTGCCTTGCGCGAGCAGGTCCCGGGCTGCCACCTCGTCGTCACCAGCAACTCCGAGGTCAACACCCACATGAACGCCATCAACGAGGCGCTGGGCTATGAGCAGCTCGAGACGTTGGTGGAATACCACAAGCACCTCTGAAGGGGTGTCAGGCCACCTCGCGAGCAAGCTCGCTTCAGTCTCGCTCCGGCGGTTCCGCTCCGGCTCGCGCCGGATCGGAACCACCTCGCTCGAGTATGACCAGCTGCTGGGTCGCCCGGGTCATCGCGACGTAGCGGTCGACCGACCCCTCGACGCCCGCGCCGACCGACTCCGGCTCGACGAGGACGACCAGATCGAACTCGAGGCCCTTCGACAGCTCCGGGGTCAGCGACCGGACGCGGGAGTTGGTCCGGAACGCGGGGAGCCGATGACGCAGGCGATCCCGTCCGAGTTGGCGGCGAGCCACGTGTCCAGGATCGACTCCAGATCGGCGGTCGATCCGTGGACGACGGGGAGGCCGCCGCTGCGCACGGAAGTCGGCACGTTGGCGTCGGGGACGACCGCCCGGATCACCGGCTCGGCCTCGGCCATGACCTCCTCCGGCGTGCGGTAGTTGATCGTCAGGGACGCCCGGTGGATGTGGTCCAGCCCGACCCGCTCGAGCCGCTCCTCCCACGACTCCGCGAACCCGTGACGGGCTTGGGCGCGGTCGCCGACGACGGTGAAGCTACGCGACGGACAGCGCAGCAGCAGCATCTGCCACTCCGCGTCGGTGAGCTCCTGGGCCTCGTCCACGACGACGTGGGCGAACGGGCCGGCCAGGACGTCGGAATCGGCGGCTGGGAGGACTTCGTCATCGACCAGCGCCTCGCGGAGGTCCTGGCCACGCAGCATCGACATCACCTGGAGGTCCGAGTCGTCGGTCGCGACCAGGTGATCGACGACTCGCGACATCTCCTCCCGCTCGGCGGCGAGGGCAGCGGCCTGCCGGCGCTTGCGCCGGGACGCCCCGGGGTCGCCGAGCCAATGCCGTGCGGCGTCCAGCAGCGGCAGGTCGGACGTGGTCCAGGCCTGCGGGTCCGGGCGCTGCAGCAGTCTCACCTCGTCGGGGGAGAGCCAGGGGGCACACCTGCGCAGGTACGCCGGCACCGACCACAGGTCCCCGACGAGATCCGCCGGGTCGATCAGCGGCCAGGCACGTCCGAAGGCGTCGACCAGCTCGTCGTTCTGTGCGAGCGCCCGGCGGACCAGCTCCTCCGACACGTCGGTGTCCTCGGGGTCGGCCTCGTGCTTGTCCACAAGGATCGTGAGGAGCTCCTCCCAGACCTGGTCGCGGCCCTCGTTGTGCGACGTCCCGGGCTCGAGCGAATCGAACGCGTCGGTCCAGTCGAGCGGGCTGAGCCATACGTCGGCCCACGGGGTCCCGATCTCCATTCCCTCGGTCGGTGGCTCCTCGTAGAGCCGGACGGCCGGCTCGATCGCCGTCACCATGTCGGCGGACGCCTTCAGCCGGGCGACCTCCGGGTCGGTCTCGTCGGATGCGGTGGCGCCCTCGGGGAGGAGGTCCCGCACGGTGCAGGTCTGTACCCCTTCCTCGCCGAGACTGGGCAGCACGTCGGCGACGTAGGCCAGGTACGGCTGGTGCGGCCCGACGAAGAGGATGCCGCCCCGGCCCTCACCGACGCGCGGGTCGGCGTAGAGCAGGTACGCCGCGCGGTGCAGGGCGACGACGGTCTTCCCGGTGCCCGGGCCACCGTCGACGACGAGCGTGCCGCGCGAGCCCGCGCGGATGATGGCGTCCTGGTCGGACTGGATGGTCGACAGCACGTCACGCATCCGCTCCGACCGGCTGCTGCCCAGGCTGGCGATGAACGCCGACTGGTCGTCCAGGGCGGCGTGGCCGACGAGTCCGTCCGGCGTGAACACCTCGTCCCAGTAGTCGGTGACCCGACCTCGCGTCCAACGGTACCGACGGCGGCTCGCCAGACCCATCGGGTGGGCGTGGGTCGCTCCGAAGAAGGGTTCCGCGGCGGGGGAGCGCCAGTCGACGAGCAGGCGACGGCCCGCACCGTCGGTGAGACCGAGTCGTCCGATGTAGACCGGGTCCGCGTCGTCCTCAGCGACGACCCGGCCCAGGCAGAGGTCGAGGCTGAACCGCCGTAGGACGCGCAGTCGAGCGGTCAGCCGGTGGATCTCCTGGTCGCGTTCGAGCGCGGCGGTGCCGTCGCGGGCGGTGTGTTTGCGCTCGGCATCGAGGCGGTCGGACAGGTCGGCGATCGACCGCTCGAGGCTCTCCGCCATCGCGGCGAAGTGCTGCTCGTCCCGCGCGATCAGGGCCGGGTCGGCCTTGGCGTCGAGGTGGTCGGGAAGGTCGAAGGCGCAGCTCGTCAAGGGTGTCATCGATCAGCTCCAGTCATGAACACAGTCGGGAACACAGCCAGGAACACAGCCAGGAACACGGCCAGGAACACAGCCAGGAACACAGCCAGGAACACAGCCAGGAACACAGCCGGGTCGGCGATTCTGCGGCACGACAGGGGTCTTGTCGCAAGCCCCCCGGTGCGCTATACGTTGGTAGTGGCGAGGGGTTGGTCCCTCGCCTTTCCCATGCCCCGGATCGATGGGGTTGTGACCGGCCGCGATCACTCAGAGTCGCTGCGCCTGGTAGGCGGCGCTCATCTCCTTCAGCCGCGCGTGCGTGCCGGCGTACGCGTCGTGACGGGGCAGGTAGGACTTCCGCATCTTCGCCACGACGGTGTAGTTGGGGTCGCACACGTTGGCGATGGGTGACTCGCTCCGCCTGGGTGACCAGCTGGTAGGCGTCCAGGGGGTCCAGCCCGCACTCGCCGGCGACCCAGGTGACCAGGTCGTGCTGGGCGATCCGGAACGCGTCCTCGAGCGGCCGGGCCGAGCCGGTGCTCATCAGGTGGTCGTCGGACTCCAGCCGCGGCCACGGCGTCGGCGACCCCCTTGACCAGCTCGAGGATCACCGTGGTGTCCATCGCCGCCTCGACCGCGACCCCGCAGGTCTCGCCCTCGCCCTGCCGGCAGTGACCGTCACCGAGCGCGAACATCGCGCCCTCGACGTTGACGCCGAGGAAGCAGGTGACGCCGGCCCGCATCTCCGGTGTGTCCATGTTGCCGCCGTGCGCGTCCGGCACCAGGGACGAGCGCGCCTCGAGGTTGGCCGGGGCGACGCCGACCGTCCCGTGCATGGGGTCCAGCGGCAGCTCGACCTTGTCGTCGCTGTAGCGGGCCCGGAACGCGACCGTGCGGGCGACGGTGTCCACGTCGTACATCCAGACCACCTCGGGCAGCGGCTCCTGCAGCGCCGCGGTGGTGTGGGTCGAGGTGAGCGCGCCGAACAGCGGGATCGTCGTGGACGCCGCCCAGTCGCGTGACGGGCTCGATCGAGACGAAGTGCACGGCGAGGGTGTCGCCCGGCTCGGCGCCCTCGACGTAGAACGGGCCGGTCAGCGGGTTCACGAACGGGAACTCGATGACCTGCGAGACCAGGTCGTCGACCCCGCGCACCTTGCCGGCGAAGGCGTCCTCGCTCCACAGCTCCAGCACGGTGCCGGGCTGCACGCGCCGGACCGGAGGGACTCCGCCGAACGTCCAGACCAGCTCGTGCGGCTCGGGACGGTAGCTCACGACGTCCATCGGTCGCGGCTCACGCCTCGTCGAAGACGCGCTTGGTCTCCAGGATCCGTCGTGGGTCCCGCCGGTTGAGCACGAGCAGGTAGACCACGCCGATCACCAGCCAGACCGCCGCGACCGGGCCGGCGTACGACAGCGGCGACGGCAGCGTGCTGATGAAGCTGAACGCCGGGATGCCGGCGCCGGCGAAGAACGCCGGGATGAACGCCAGCGCCCCGAGGATCGGCAGGATGCCGTGCCGGACGACGTTGAACTCGTCGCGCCGGAACCGCAGGAAGTACATCAGGCACGCGATGTTCAGCAGGATGTACATCGACGCGAAGATGTCCACCAGGATCGTCGCGGTCAGCGCGAACCCGGTGACCGGGTCGTAGTGGAACCCGAGGTACAGAGCGACGGCGAGCGACACGACGAGCTGCGCCACCAATGCCCACAGCGGCGATCCGAACGGGTTCAGCCGGTCGAAGCCCTGCGGCAGGAGCCGGATGCGCCCCATCGCGAACATGGTGCGCGTCGAGGAGTTGTTGGCGGCGTTCTGGTTGGCGATGATCGAGTTGACCAAGGCCAGGAACACCAGGAGGAACCCCACCCCACCCCAGGCGTCGCGTGCGAGCACGTTCTGCCACGGGTTGCTGTCGTCCGCGGTGAAGTCGATCATGTTCGCCGGGCCGAACGCGACGGCACTGGCGTAGGTGTTGAGGAGGTAGAAGCCTCCGATCAGCAGGGCTGAGAGCATGATCGCGCGCGGGATAGTGCGCCGTGGCTCGTGCGCCTCCTCGGCGATCGGCGCCGCCTGCTCGAACCCGATGAACGCCAGGATCGTGAACACCGAGCCGGCGATCACGCCCGAGAACCCCTCGTAGTCCGGATTGTTGGCGTAGTGCGTGCCGAACACCTGCAGCGTGTTGTCGCTGCCGGCCTGGACGATCAGGGTCAGCGAGATGCCGACGAAGACCACGATCTCGAAGGCTCCGAGCAGCACGCCGACTCGGGTGGACGCGGTGATGCCGCGGTAGCCGAGCGCGAAGATGAGCAGGCAGACCAGCACCGTCCAGATCCACCACGTGTCGTTCGACCAGCCCCACTCGGAGTTCAGGGTGCCGGCGACGACGAAGCCCATCTGCAGCGCCAGGAAGGGTCCGCCGACGATCACGCCGAGCAGGAAGACCCAGGCGACCAGGAACCCCGCCTGCGGATGGATACCATGGCTGACGAAGGTGTAGAAGGATCCTGCCGACGGCAGGTGCTTGGACAGCTCGCCGATCGAGTTGGCCGCGATCAGGCACGCGATCAGCGCGAGGATCACCGACAGCGGTGCGGCGCCACCGGCGAACGCTATGCCGATCGGGATAGACAGCGCGGTGGCGATCGCCGGCGCCATGAAGGTGATCGACTGGAACAGGACGCCCGCGAAACCGACCGCCCCCCGACGCAGGCCTGATGATTCTCCGGAGTCGGCAGTGGGTACGTCGGTCGTCATCGGCTCGCTCCTCCGCGTCGCGGATCGGACTGAACCCCGTGTCAACGAAGGTCAATCTAGAACGGCGCCGGACCGCCGACAACGAGTCCGGTTGTACGAAATTCCGGACAATCTGCGGCCATCAGAGCTTCCGCAGCCGCACGTAGCGGACCGAGTGATCGCGGTCCTTGCGCAGCACGAGCGTGGCTCTGGACCTGGTCGGCTTGATGTTCTGCTCGAGGTTGGGGCCGTTGATGGAGTCCCAGATGCTCTCGGCGGTCGCGGTCGCCTCGTCCGAGGAGAGAGCGGCGTAGCGGCGGAAGTACGACGCCGGGTCGGCGAAGGTGGTCTGACGCAGCCGCAGGAACCGGTCGACGTACCACTGCCGGATGTCGGTGGTGGCCGCGTCGACGTAGATGCCGAAGTCGAAGAAGTCGCTCAGCGCCAGTCCGGCGCGGCCGTCCTCGGTGACCCGCGCCGGTTGGAGGACGTTGAGCCCCTCGACGATCACGATGTCGGGGAGGCGCACGACGACCTTCTCGTCGGGCACCACGTCGTACACCAGGTGGGAGTAGATCGGCGCCTCCACCTCGTCCTTGCCGGACTTGATGTCGACCACGAACCGCAGCAGCGCGCGCCGGTCGTAGGACTCGGGGAAACCCTTGCGCTCCAGCAGCCCGCGACGCTCGAGCTCGGCGTTGGGGTGGAGGAAGCCGTCAGTGGTGACCAACGCGACGTTGGGGTGCTCGTCCCAGTGCGCCAGCATCTGCTGGAGCACGCGAGCGGTCGTCGACTTGCCCACCGCCACCGACCCCGCCAGCCCGATCACGAACGGCGTCCGCGGCGGCTGCGGCTGGTGGAGGAACTCCTCCTGCTTCCGGTAGAGGCGTCGCGCCGCCTTGACCCGAAGACTGAGCAGTCGCGACAGCGGGAGATAGACCTGTTGCACCTCGTCGAGGTCGAGCTCGTCGCCGAGCCCCCGCAGCCGGGTGATCTCGTCGGGGGACAGGGGCTGCCGGACGTGCTCGCCGAGCTCGGCCCACGCGTCGCGGTCGAGCTCGACGTACGGCGACGGTTCGACGCCGTTGGCACCGCGCGGCGCTCCGTTGGGCATGGCGGGCATTGTTCCAGCCGATCACTCGTTGACGGCGACAAGCAGTGGTGGCAGCGTGCCGGATGGCCCACGCGGTTCGTCGGGGGACATCCGCACCCCGGGCCTTCTCATCTCATCTCGAGGAGTCACGTCAGTGATTAGATCCCCAATTCCCATCAAGCTGGCCGCGCTCGGTGCGGCCTTGGCTGCCTGCCTCGCGTACAGCGTGGGCGGAGCCACGTCGGCAGGCGCAACCGGCCCGTCGATCGTTCCTCACAAGGTCAAGGTCGATCCCTTGGTCCAAGGCCACGTCGCGGCCGATCCCACCGGAACGTTCGGCTGCCAGAGTCGTCCCCTGGGTGGTGCGGCACCGCGCTGTTACCAGGCGTTCCAGATGGAGAACGCCTACAACGTCACTCCGCTGCTCAACGACGGGAAGGACGGCACGGGCCGCACGATCGTCATCGTCGACGCCTTCGGCAGCCCGACCATCGCGTCCGACCTGCAGTCCTTCGATGCGGTGATGGGGCTGCCGGACCCGAACTTCAGCGTGATCACGCCGGCCGGTTCGCCGCCGCCGTTCGACATCAACAACGCCAACCAGTTCGGATGGAGCGTCGAGACGACGCTGGACGTCGAGTGGGCCCACGCGATCGCGCCGGGAGCCAACATCGTGCTCGCGGTCGCACCGTCGAACGACGACACCGACCTCTTCAACGTGCAGAAGTACGTGGTCGACAACAACATCGGTGACGTCATCTCGCAGAGCTTCGGCGAGGCCGAGCAGTGCATGGACCCTGACCTGCTCGCCCAGACGCACACGCTCTTCGGGCAGGCAGCAAACAAGGGGATCAGCGTATTCGCGTCGTCGGGCGACAGCGGCGCGTCCCAGCCGGCTTGCTCCGGCTCCGGGGCCCTCTTCTCGGCGAGCACCCCGGCCTCCGACCCGCACGTGACCGGCGTCGGCGGCACCACCCTGCTGGCGGACGCCGTCGACGGGACCTACCAGAGCGAGACGGCCTGGACCGAGACGGCGTTCGGCTGCAACCCACCGGCGTCGGCCCCGACCGACGTGAACTGCAGCGGCGGCGGGTTCAGCTCGGTCTTCAGCAGGCCCGGCTTCCAGGATGCGTCGCAGAAGAACCAGGCTCGCGGCGTGCCGGACGTCGCCTACAACGCCGGCGTCGGCGGAGGCGTGTTGATCCGGAGCGCGACCATCAACGAGGCGTTCGGGCTGCCACCGAACGCCCCGGTGTTCTTCATCATCGGGGGGACGAGCGCCGGCTCGCCGCAGTGGGCCGCCCTGGCCGCGATCGGCGACCAGATCGCCCAGCAGCGCCTCGGCGACCTCGACCCGGCGCTCTACGCGATCTCGCACAACAAGAAGCTCTACGCGTCGTCGATGCACGACATCACGCAGGGCAACAACGATGTCGCCGAGATCGGTGGCGGGTTCGACGCGGACCAGGGGTGGGACCCGGTGACGGGTCTCGGGACTCCCAACGCGGCCGAGCTGCTGCCGACGCTGGCCAAACGGGCCAACTGAGGCACAAGTAGGAGACCGCACGAAGGACGGCCGCCGCTCGGGAGGCGGCCGTCCTTCGGCACGTGCAGCGGGCGCGTGAGCCAGGCGGGTGCGGCGGCCAAGGGCGCGAGCCCGCGCCGATAGACTCGCGCCCATGTGCGGCATCGTGGGGTACGTCGGCGAGAAGCAGGCCCAGGACGTCGTCATCGAGGGGCTGCGGCGGCTCGAGTATCGCGGCTACGACTCGGCCGGAGTGGCATTGGTCAGCGACGGGCGCATCGCCTGGGCGAAGAAGGCCGGCAAGCTCGCCAACCTCGAGAAGCAGCTCTCGGAGTCGCCCCTCCCGGCCGCCACGACCGGCATCGGACACACCCGCTGGGCCACCCACGGCGCCCCCAACGACTCCAACGCGCACCCGCACCTCGGCAACGGCGGCCGGGTCGCCCTGGTGCACAACGGCATCATCGAGAACTTCGCCGAGCTGCGGGCCGAGGTCGAGGCCGCCGGCGACGAGCTGCGGTCGGAGACGGATACCGAGATCGCGGCCCACCTGATCGAGACCGCCCTGGCAGGGGGCGGCACGCTCACAGACGCCATGCGGCGGGTCTGCAGCCGCCTGGACGGTGCCTTCACTCTGGTGGCCGTCGACGCCGAGGACCCGTCGCGTGTGGTGGCGGCGCGGCGTAACTCACCCCTGGTGGTCGGTCTGGGCGAGGGTGAGAACTTCATCGGCTCCGACGTCGCGGCGTTCATCGAGCACACGCGCGAGGCTCTGGAGCTCGGGCAGGACCAGATCGTGACGATCACCCGCGAAGGGGTCGAGGTGATCGGCTTCGACGGGAGCCCCGCCGAGGGCAAGCGTTACCACGTCGACTGGGACCTGTCGGCCGCCCAGAAAGACGGCTTCGACTGGTTCATGCGCAAGGAGATCTTCGAGCAGCCGCGGGCGATCGCCGATGCCCTGCTGGGGCGCCACGACGCGAACGGCATGCTGCAGCTCGACGAGGGGACCATCTCCGACAACGAGCTCCGGGAGGTCGACAAGATCATCATCATCGCCTGCGGCACGGCGTTCTACGCCGGGCTGGTGGCGAAGTACGCGATCGAGCACTGGACCCGCATCCCTTGCGAGGTCGAGCTGGCGCACGAGTTCCGCTACCGCGACCCGATCCTGACCCACTCGACCCTGGTGGTCGCGATCAGCCAGTCCGGTGAGACCGCCGACACCCTGATGGCCATCCGGCACGCGCGGCTTCAGGGGTCCAAGGTGCTGGCGATCTGCAACACCAACGGGTCGACGATCCCGCGCGAGTCCGACGCGGTCATCTACACCCACGCCGGGCCGGAGATCGGCGTCGCTTCCACCAAGGGCTTCATCACCCAGGTGGTCGCGGCGTACCTGCTCGGGCTGTACCTCGCCCAGATCCGCGGTACGTCGTACGGCGACGAGATCGCGCGGGTGGTCGCCGAGCTGGGTGACATGCCCGGCCACGTACAGCGGATGCTGGACGGCGCAGACGACCTCTATGCGCTGGCCGAGGAGCTGGAGGACGCGAAGTCGGTGCTGTTCCTCGGACGACACGTCGGCTACCCGATCGCCCTGGAGGGCGCGCTGAAGCTCAAGGAGCTGGCCTACCTGCACGCCGAGGGCTTCGCGGCGGGCGAGCTCAAGCACGGGCCGATCGCGCTGATCGAGCCGGGGATGCCGGTGTTCTGCGTGGTGCCGCCGCGGGGTCGCGACCAGCTCCACGACAAGATGGTCAGCGCGATCCAGGAGATCCGCGCGCGTGGTGCGCGGACGATCGTGATGGTCGAGGACGACGACACGGGGATCGAGGAGTTCGCCCACACGATCATCCGGCTGCCACGAGTCTCCACGCTGCTCCAGCCGATCCCGGCGGTCGTCCCGCTGCAGCTGTTCGCGTGCGAGCTGGCGACCCGACTCGGGCACGACGTCGACCAGCCGCGCAACCTGGCCAAGTCCGTCACCGTGGAGTAGGGCCGACCTCGTGGCGATCGTCGGCGTCGGCATCGACGTGGTCGACATCTCCCGCTTCGGCGACGCGCTGCGGCGTACGCCGGGGCTGGTCGAGCGGTTGTTCACGAGGGCCGAAGCCAGCCGACCGCTCGCCTCGTTGGCCGCCCGCTTCGCCGCGAAGGAGGCACTCGCCAAGGCGCTCGGCGCTCCCGGCAACTTGGACTGGCACGACGCCGAGGTGGTCTCGGAGTCCTCGGGCCGGCCGTTGTTCACGCTGCGTGGCACCGTCGCCGCCCGCGCCGCCGAGGTGGGTGCCGCCTCGGTCCACCTGTCCCTCTCCCACGACGCCGGCATCGCCTCGGCCGTGGTGGTGCTGGAGTCATGAGGTCCGCCCACACCGTGGAGCAGGTCAGGGCGGCCGAGGCCGCGCTGATGGCCACGCTCCCCGAGGGGACGCTGATGCAGCGGGCGGCGGCCGGGCTGGCGACGTCGGTGATCGACCTGCTGAGTGGGGCGTACGGGCGGCGGGTGCTGCTCCTGGTCGGTTCGGGCGACAACGGCGGGGACGCGTTGTACGCCGGAGCGATGCTCGCGCGGCGAGGGGCGCGAGTCGAGGTGGTCACAGTCTTGGAGACGGTCCACGAGCGCGGGCTGGCCGCCCTGCATGCTGCCGGCGGGCGACGCGTCGAGCTCGGCGACATCGCCGCGCCGGACGTGGTCGTGGACGGGATCATCGGGATCGGCGGGCGGCCGGGGCTGCGCGACGCCTCGCGCACAGCGCTTCAGGCCGTGAGCGGCGTACCGATGGTCGCGGTCGACGTACCCAGCGGCGTCGACGTCGACACCGGGCACCTCGACGGTGACCACGTGACCGCGGACCTGACCGTCACCTTCGGCACCCACAAGATCTGTCACCTCGTCGAGCCCGCGGCGTCCGCGTGCGGTGTCGTCCAGCTCGTCGACATCGGGCTGGACCTGCCGGACGCCGGCGTCACGGCGTTCCAGAGCAGCGACGTCGCCGCGCTCGTGCCGACGCCCGGGGGAGACAGCCAGAAGTACAACCGAGGCGTCGTCGGCATCCGGGCTGGCTCGGAGCGCTACCCCGGCGCCGGGGTGATGTCGACCGCGGGTGCGTCGTGCGGCTTGGCCGGGATGGTGCGGTACGCCGGTGGGGCGCCGGGTCCGGTTCTCGCGGCACACCCGGAGGTGGTGGTCGGGGAGGGGCGCGTACAGGCCTGGGTGATCGGGTCCGGCGGCGACGCGGACGCGCGCGCAGCGCTGGCGAGGGCTATGGCCGACGGCGTGCCGCTGGTCGTCGACGCCGACGCCCTCCAGCACCTGGACCCTCCGCTGGACCGCCCGGCGCTGTTGACGCCGCACGCCGGCGAACTGGCCGCGATGCTCGGCGTCGAGCGCGGCGAGATCGAGGCCGACCAGCTGGCCTTCGCCCGGCGGGCCGCTCGGGAGTACGCCGCAACCGTGCTGCTCAAGGGGCACCACACCTTGGTCGCCCATCCGGACGGCCGCGTCCGAGTCACCACGTCCGGTACGCCGTGGCTCGCCGTCGCCGGTGCCGGCGACGTCCTGGGAGGACTGTGCGGTGCGCTGCTCGCGGCCGGTCTCACGCCGTACGACGCCGGCTCGGTCGGGTCCTGGCTCCACGGCGCCGCCGCGACCTACACGTCCGGGGGCGGCCCGATCTCCGCCCCCGCCGTCGCGCGGGCCGTCCCGCGCGTGGTCGGCGATCTCCTCCGATAGTCCGCGACGCTCTGGCCCCTCGAGGACCGATCCAAGGCCCCATCGTCACGGACCACCTCTGCCGAGCGCCGGGCACAGCACGAGGGACAGACGGTGGATGGGAGGATGGAGGCCATGAGCGCCGACGTCCGTCGACCCGAGATCGTGGTCGACCTGGCCGCGATCCGGCGCAACGTCGGCATCCTCCGCGACCTCGTGGCGCCGGACGGGTCCGATGTGATGGTGGTGGTCAAGGCCGACGGGTACGGGCACGGGATGGTCGAGTCAGCCGGCGCCGCCCGCCAGGCCGGCGCGCCCTGGCTCGGGGTCGCGACGATCGAGGAGGCCGTCCGCCTGCGCGAAGCCGGCGACACGGGCCGCCTGCTCTGCTGGCTGACCGTCCCCGGGGACGACTGTGCTGCCGCGATCGAGCGCGACGTCGACGTCACGGCGTACTCCGTGTCCGAGCTCGACGAGATCCGCGCCGCTGTCGGCAGTACGCCGGCCCGGGTCCAGCTCAAGATCGACACCGGCCTGTCGCGCGGCGGTGCGACGGTCGAGGTCTGGCCCGACCTGGTGGCCGCGGCCCGGGCCGGCGAGGCGGACGGCGTCTGGCGCGTCACCGGCGTCTGGTCGCACTTCGCGTGCAGCGACGAGCCCGAGCACCCCGCCAACGCCGCGCAGGAGCGCGTGTTCCGGGAAGCACTGGCCGCTGCGCGCCGCGCGGGGCTGCGACCCGAGGTGCGGCACCTCGCCAACTCCGGCGGGGCGATCCTGCGCCCGTCGAGCCGGTTCGACCTCGTACGGTGCGGGATCGCGGCGTACGGTCTCGACCCCGCGCCCGGCGTCACGCCCGATCTCGGCCTGGAGCCGGCGATGACGGTCACGGCGCCACTCGCCCTCACCAAGGACCTGCCTGCGGGCGCCTCGATCTCCTACGGCCACACCTGGACGACGCCCGGCGCTACCCGCGTCGGGCTGGTCCCGCTCGGGTACGGCGACGGGGTACCGCGCCACGCCGGCAACACCGCAGAGGTCTGGCTCGACGGCAAGCGCCGCCCGATCCGCGGCCGCGTCTGCATGGACCAGTTCGTCGTCGACCTCGGTGGCTCCGGTGATCCGGCGGCCGAGCCCGGCGACGAGGTCGTCCTGTTCGGGCCCGGGACGTCGGGCGAGCCGACCGCCGACGACTGGGCCCGTGCCTGCGGCACCATCCACTACGAGATCGTCAGCCGCATGGGAGGCCGTCTGAGCCGGCGGTACACGGGAGCCACTCGGTGAGCACGACGCGCAAGGTCCTGTCGGTCGCCGGCGGGCTGGCCGCCGGCGCGGTCGGCGTCGCCGCTGCCGGTACGGCGTACCGGGTCGCCCGCCGCCGACAGGTCATCAGCCGGCGGGATGCGGGTGACCACACACCGTTCGGCTCGCTGCACTCGGCGCCCATCACGGTGGTCACCGAGGACGGCGTCGACCTGCACATCGAGGTCGACGAGTACGCATCGCCCGGCCGCCGGCGGTCGGCCCCGGAGCTGACCGTGGTGTTCATCCACGGCTACTCGCTCAGCCTCGACTCGTGGCACTTCCAGCGCGCCGCCTACCGCGGACGCGTCCGCTCGGTGTTCTACGACCAGCGGTCGCACGGCCGCTCCGGACGCTCGTCGCCGGGGCACGCGACCATCGAGCAGCTGGGTCGCGACCTTCTCGTGGTCCTGGACACGGTGGTTCCGCGCGGGCCGGTCGTGCTCGTCGGCCACTCCATGGGCGGGATGACGATCGCCGCCCTGGCCGAGGAGCATCCCGAGCTGTTCGGCGACCGGATCGTGGGCGTCGGGCTCATCTCGACCACAGCCGGCGCCCCGGAGGCGCATCGGATGCTGATGCCGGCGCTCCCGTCCAACGTCAGCGGCGTCCTCACGCAGCGGATCGTGTCGGTGCTCGCCCGTGGCCCTCGCACCGTCGACGGGTTGCGCAGGATCGGCCGCTCGGTGGCCATGGTCGCGACCGACCGGCTGGCGTTCGGCGACGACGTGCCCGCGTCGTACGTCGAGTTCGTGGACGCGATGCTGTCGGCGACGCCGTTCGAGGTCGTCGCGGAGTTCTTCCCGAACTTCTCCACGCTCGACAAGTTCGAGACCATGAAGGCGCTGTCGGTGGTGCCGACCTCGATCATCTGCGGCACCGAGGACAAGCTCACGTCGATCGGACACAGCCGCAAGCTCCACGCGCACATCTCCGGATCGACGCTGTTCGAGTGCGAGGGCGCCGGACACATGGTGATCATGGAGCGGCACGACGAGGTCAACGAGGAGCTCGACCGGCTGCTCGCTGCGGCGGGCGAGAAGGCCGACCGGATCGCGCACTCATGACCACCGTCCGCCAGGTCGGCTCGGAGGATGCGCCGACCGTGCTCCGGATCGTGCGCGCGGCGTTCTCGACCAGACCGGTGCTCGACCCGCCGGCGGACGCCCTGGGGGAGACCGAGGAGACGATCGCCGCTGCCCTCGCCGGCGGCGGCCTGGTCGCGTCGTACGACGACGGTCGCGATGTCGGCGCACTGGTGCTGGACCCGGACGGATCGACCCTGTGGTTGCGCCGGGTCGGCGTACTCCCCGACGTGCGTGACCACGGCGTCGCGACAGCGCTGGTCGCCGAGGCGCTGGCGCGCGCCGAGGCGTACTTCGAGGTGGCGGTTCTTGCGCGCGACGAGCTGCCGGCGACCAGCAGGTTCTGGCGCGAGCACGGCTTCGTGCCGACCGGCGGCACCGCGCCGTACGTCGAGCTCCGGCGACCGGCTCCGCGCACGTACGACGCGCCGGACGCCCAGGCGATGAGGGCCCTCGGTGCCGAGCTCGCGACCGGCCTGCAAGCAGGAGACGTCGTCGTGCTCTCCGGCGGGCTCGGTGCGGGGAAGACGACATTCACCCAGGGGCTCGGGGCTGGCCTCGGCGTCCGAGGGGAGGTCACGTCACCGACCTTCGTGATCTCGCGGGTGCACCCGGCCCTCGGCGACGGGCCGCCGCTGGTGCACGTCGATGCCTACCGCCTGGGTGGAGTCGCCGAGCTGGACGACCTCGACCTCGACACCTCCCTCGACGAGGCGGTGACGGTGGTCGAGTGGGGCGAGGGGATCGCCGAAGGGCTGGCGGACGACCGGGTGGAGGTGCGGATCGAGCGCGCCGTGGCCGACGAAGCTGCCCAACCGGGGGACCTCGACCCGCGTCGCGTGCGGATCGCAGCGGTGGGACTGCGCTGGCTGGGGGCCACCGTTCCGCTCAGCTGAGCAACCCATCGCATCGGCGAGCTCGACCACCTGGGCGTGCTCGACCTCGTCCCAGACCGCGAGCCAGGTTGCGGCCTCGCTCGGTGGGAGCGAGCGGACCTCGACCACGCTCTCGCCGTCGGGTGGGTTGGTGGGCGGCCCCGTCACCTCCACCCGCGCGACGGCGTACGCCGATGCCGAAACCGGGTGTGCGAAGTGCGGGTGGTACGGCTCGGGGTTGCGCGAGGTGGCCCGCTGGTGGGCGAACACCGGGCCCGGCTCACCGAGCACCTCGCACCCGCCCTCCTCGCGCAGCTCGCGTCGGCACACCTCGGCCAAGGTCTCGCCCGGCTCTCGCCGCCCGCCGGGGAGGAAGCGCCATCCCTCGACCGATCGGCACACCACCACGAGCCCGTCGGGGTCGACGCCGACCACGTGTAACCGGGCCACCTGCTCGTCGGGCGGCTCGCCGAGCAGGAACTCGAGGTCAGCGTTCGCATACGACTCGAACCGCGGGCGGAAGAGGTCGGGGAACCTGGCCGCCCAGTCGGCCGTGCGCTCCCTGCCCATGCCGCGACCCTAGGGCTCGATGCAGGGGTCCGTGCCAGGCTGGTGGCATGTTCGTCGTGGCGCACGTGAGTGACACGCACTTCGGCAACGACGTCCGGGACCCGGCCGGCCGGGCGGGTGCCGTGATGGATCACCTGCTCGCCATGAACCCGCGCCCCGACGTGCTGGTGCTGACCGGCGACGTCGCCGACCACGGCCTCGCTCATGAGTACGCCGCCGCCCGCGCCTGGCTCGACCGGTGGCCCGGCGCGTCCGCTGTCTGCCCGGGCAACCACGACGTGCGGACGGCGTACGTCGAGGGCCTCGGCATCGAGGCCCGGTCTGTCGTGGAGCACGCCGGCTTCCGGTTCGTGATGCTCGACTCGCTGATCGACGCCGTCGCGGGCGAGCGCATCGACGAGGGACGGCTCGGCGACCAGCAGCTGCTCTGGCTCGACCGTCAGCTCGGCGCGTCCGACGCCCCGGCGTTCGTCTGCCTCCACCACCCGCCGACCACGATCGGGCTGGAGCTGATGGACCCGATCCGGCTGATGGACGGCGACGCGCTCGCCGCCGTGATCGACCACCATCCCCACGTCGTCGCGACCCTGGTCGGCCATGCGCACACGATGAGCGCCACGACGTTCGCCGGACGCCCGCTGCTGATCGGCGGCGGTGTCGTCTCCACCGTCACCGCCGACGCCGAGCAACTCGACACGGTCTGGTACGCCGCCCCGCCCAGCCTGGCGCTCCACCTGCGTCGAGGACGATCACCGTGTGACCACCCACTGGCGCGCCCTGACGGCTCAGTAGCCTCGATCACGTGCTGCTCGCCTTCGACACGGCCACGCCCTACGTGACCGTCGCACTCCATGACGGCGAGGACGTCGTGGCCGAGCGCCGCTCCGAGCAGCGGATGAAGCACGGGGAGCAGCTCGCACCTCTCATCGAAGCGGTCATGACCGACGTCGGCATCGTCCGGCAGGACCTCACCGCGATCGCAGTAGGGGTCGGTCCAGGCCCGTTCACCGGCCTCCGCGTCGGCCTGGTCACCGCGCGCACCTTGGCGTTCGTCCTCGAGCTCCCCGTGTACGGCGTGTGCTCCCTCGACGTGGTCGCGCTCGAGGCGGCGCTGGGCGCGAGCCCGATCGGGCGCGAGTTCGCGGTGGCTACCGACGCCCGTCGCAAGGAGGTCTACCTCGCGACCTACGACGACCAGGGGCGTCGTCTCGACGGCCCTGAGGTCGTCCGTCCTGCTGAGGCCGCGACCGACCGGCCGGTCGCGGGCGAGGGTGCCCTGCTGTATCCAGAGGCATTCCCCGAGGCGCGCGAGCCGGCACAGCCCGCTGCCGGCTGGCTCGCCCGAGCGGTGGCCGAGGAGCTGGCCGAGCTGTCCGATCCGGAGCCGATGTATCTCCGCCGCCCCGACGCCGTTGCGCCCGGCGCACCGAAGAAGGTCTCGTGATCCGCGCCGCCGAGGCCGACGATGCTCCCGCGATCGCCGCGCTGGAGCGCGAGGCGCTCCGGTCCGATGCATGGTCGGAGACGCTCGTCACCGAGGGCGCCGCCGGCCGGGTGCCGACGACCCTGTATCTGGTGGCCACCGAGGGCGACGAGCTGACCGGCTACGCCGCCACCAGCATCATCGACGTCGCCGAGCTCCAGCGGATCGCCGTCGCCGCGGCCCATCGTCGGACCGGCGTGGCCACCAACCTCCTCGCCCGGGTCGAGGAGGAAGCCCGGGCTCGCCAGGTCGACCGGCTGCTGCTCGAGGTCCGTGAGGACAACCACGGCGCCTGTGCCTTCTACGCCGCCCGCGGTTTCACCGAGCTGGACCGCCGCCCGAGCTACTACGCCGACGGCACCACCGCCGTCGTGCTCCTCAAGGATCTGTCGAACACCCCATGACGTTCTTCGCCTCCCCCGCTCCGCTCCTCCGCCGGACAACGCCTTGGGGACCCCGGTGACCGACGAGCCCCTGGTCCTCGGCATCGAGACCTCGTGCGACGAGACCGGAGTCGGCATCGTCCGCGGGCACACGCTCCTCGCCGACGCGGTGGCCAGCAGCGTGGACGAGCACGCGCGCTTCGGCGGCGTCGTCCCCGAGGTCGCCAGCCGCGCCCACCTCGAGGCGATGGTGCCGACCATCGGGCGCGCCTGCGACATCGCCGGGGTCCAGCCGTACGACGTGGACGCCATCGCGGTGACCAGCGGCCCGGGTCTCGCCGGCGCACTGCTGGTCGGCGTCGCCGCTGCCAAGGCCCTCGCGATCGGTCTCGGCAAGCCGATCTACGGCGTGAACCACCTGGCCGCCCACGTCGCGGTCGACCAGCTCGAGCACGGCGCCCTGCCGGAGCCCTGCCTGGCGCTGCTGGTCAGCGGCGGGCACTCCAGCCTGCTCCGGGTCGAGGATGTCACCAGCGGCGTCGACCCGCTCGGTACGACGATCGACGACGCTGCGGGGGAGGCGTTCGACAAGGTGGCCCGGCTGCTCGGGCTGCCGTTCCCTGGGGGTCCCCACATCGACCGCGCGGCCCGCGACGGCCACGTCACCATCGACTTCCCCCGTGGCCTCACGAGCCGGCGTGACCTCGAGCGGCACCGGTTCGACTTCTCGTTCTCGGGCCTGAAGACCGCGGTCGCCCGATGGGTCGAGACCCAGCAACGCGACGGCGTGGCCATCGACGTCGCCGACGTGGCGGCGAGCTTCCAGGAGGCCGTCTGTGACGTCCTGGTGCGGAAGGCGATCGACGCCGCCACCGACCAGGGCATCGAGGACATCCTGATCGGAGGGGGCGTCGCCGCGAACTCGCGCCTCCGCGCGATGGCCACCGAGCGGGCCGAGGCGAAGGGGATCCGGGTCCGGGTCCCGAGACCCGCACTCTGTACCGACAACGGTGCGATGGTGGCCGCGCTCGGCGCCGAGCTGGTCGCTCGGGGCCGGACGCCGTCCTCGCTGGATCTGCCGGCCGACTCGTCCCAGCCGGTGACCGAGGTAGTGGCGTGACCGGCCGGGGCTCAGTCGCCGAGCACCGGCCCGCCGGTCGCGAGCACGTACGGGTTCTCCACGTCCTGGCCCGGGACCGGGGTCATGGCATATTCCATCGACCCGTCTGAGGCGAACCGGACGATCGACCACATGCCGTCCTGGAAGACCGGCGCGAGCACGTGGGTACCGTCCTCCCACTCCGCTCCCGGGTAGAACGCCTGGGAATTCTCCGTGGAGTGCCGGTCGAACAACCGGTTGCCCTTCAGGTCGTACATCGCGATCACGCCGTTGCCGATGCCGTCGTGGTACGCCGGGTCGGCGAGGATCAACCCGGTTTCGTCGGGCGAGAACGACACCAGCGTGTGCTTGCAGGTCTCGAAGCCCCGGAACTCGCCGCCGCCGAGCAGGATCGAGCAGGAGCCGAAGTCGGTGATGCTGCGGTACCCGATGTCCAGACCGGCCTCGATGGCGTCGGCGAGGATGCGGTAGTCGCCGTCTAGTAGTGGCTCGGTGCCGTTCACCGTGACGCCCCACGGCTGCCAACCGTCCTGGGCCTGCTGGTCCGAGACGTTGACGTAGACCTCGCAGGAGTCATCGGGGTCGCCGCAGTGGTCGCCCAGGACCGGACCCATCCGCATGTCGTCGCTGCCGGCCGTGATCGGGTCCAGGTACTCGAGCGGCTCCGTCGCACCGACGTTCCACACCATCACCTGGCCGTCCGGGCGAACCCACGCGCCGACTGTGTGGCTGCTGTTGACCGAGAGGTCCCATCCGCTCCGAACCGGGTCATGCAAGGCGGCGTTGCCGTCCTGGACCTCGACGTATGGGGTGCCGTTGTGGACGGTGAGCCAGAGGTGCGAGCCGTCGGCCAGCGCGACGAAGGAGCTGATGGGGTACTGGGTGGGGATGTCGACGGTGCTGCCGTCGAACTGGTGTAGGACCGAGCCGTCGGTGACGTACTCCATGCGTGGCGCGGCACCGGTCGGCAGGTCGGAGACGTCAAGGACGCCCGGAGCAGGCTGGTGGCCTTCGTCGGTCGCGGTCTGCGTGGGCGACGGCGTCTGGGTGATCGGGGCAGGCTCGTTGTTCGTGCCGCCCGTGTGGGTGGCCAGAGACACCGTTGGGATGATCACGGCCACGGCAGCGGCGACGCCGACCACCGCGGTCGCCGTACGACGGCGCCGGATCGAGCGGGCGCGGCCCTGGACCTCGGCCAGGCTGAACGAGGAACCCGACATCACGTCGGCGTGCTCGGTCAGGGTGCGGGTGAGCCGGGTGTCCAGCTCGTCGTGCTCGGGGTGGTTCATGACAGGTCGTCCTCCTCGCTTGCGCGGGGGTTCAGGGTCTGAGGTGCGCGTTCGCGCAGGGCGGCCAGCGCGCGGCTGGTCTGGGACTTCACGGTCCCGACGGAGATCCCGAGCGTGGCAGCGGTCTCGGCCTCGCTCATCTCCTCGTAGTAGCGGAGCACGACGACGGCACGCGCCTTGCGGGGGAGCGTCTGCACGACCTCCCACAGCGCTGCGCCGACGCCGTCGTCCTGGGCGTCGTGGTGGGGCTTGTCGAGCGCATGCAGGACGGTGTCGTCGGCGGTGTGCTCCCGACGCTTCCAGGCCCGGCGCCACAGCGAGTTGTGCTCGTTGACCAGGATCCGGCGGACATAGCCGTCCATCGAGCCCTGGTTGCGCACCTTGTCCCACGACAGGTACAGCTTGGCGAAGGCGGTCTGGACGAGGTCCTCCGCGTCATGGCGGTTCCCGGTCAGCAGGTACGCCGTGCGCAGCAGGCTCGGCTGCCGGGCGGCGAGGTACGCCGCGAAGTCGGTGTCACGCGCCTGTCGACGGTCAGCCACAGCAGTCGTCCCCGTCCGGTGCTCGGGCGTCGGGTCCATCTCCCCTCCTCACGTTCGCGACCAAGACGCGAGCGGGAGGCGGAAGGTTGCAATCGTGGCAGAGGTCAGATCGACCCGCGAAGGGTTGCATCGGCTCGTCGGAGGATCTCACCGCACGGGCAGGTTGTACGGCGTGAACTCGTCGGTCGCGTCGACCGTGTCGCCGGCGTACTCGACGGTGCCGTCCGTGCTGATCCGGACCACTCCCCATGTCCCGTGCGCGAGCAGGACGCCGAGCAGGTGGTTGCGGTCCTCCCAGGTGAGCTGGGTGAGGGCGCGGTGGCGGCCTGCATCGAACGTCCAGGAGTGGACGACGTGCCCGTCCCGGCCGAGGATCGCGAACCGACGGACGCTCCACCACCGCGTGCGCGACCGCTCGGCCAGCACCCGCCGGCCGTTGGGGGAGAACGCGTCGAGGTAGTAGTCGCAGGTACGGAAGGCCCGGTGCCCTCCGGCCCTGAAGACCCCCCAGCACTCGGGGTGGTCGGCAGTACGCCGCGAGACCAGGCCGATCACACGGCCGCGCTGGTTGACGTCGGAGACGCGTGGCATCGGTCCGACCCGGGTCACGATGCCGTGTGAGGTAGAGACCCACACCTGCCGCCTGCGGTTGACGAACACCGTGCAGCCACCGCCCTCGGGAGCCTGCTCCTGACAGGTCTGCTCCCCCCAGATCGCGCCGATGCTCGTGCCGTGCACGACCTGAGGCATCGCAAACCGCCGGGTGCCACCACCTTCCACGACGTGCGGCCGGCCGTGGTCGCCCAGCCAGCCGACGATCTCGTGGTCGGGGGAGACCTCGAGCCCGAAGCGCTGCACCATCCGCGAGTGCACGGTGCCGGCACCGTTGACGTGCTGGAGCTCCGGACCCGCCTCGGTGCCGGCCATGCCGAGGGCACCGTCCCCCATCGGAGCCCAGACGGACCAGGTGAGACGGGGGAGCTTCAAGGACGTGCCGTCGGGTCGGAGAAGCCGCCAGTTGCCCTCGCCGAACGTCGGCAGTGAGGCGAAGGCGTAGGGGATGGCCGGGACGTCGCCCACGGGAAGTCCGCTGATCGGGAACGGCGTCGCCTCGGGCACCGCGGAGGTGTGGGCGACGAGCTCGTCACGGGTGTGCGGCCGCGACACGGCGTACGACGCCTCAGGCGCCGCGAGCAGGGAAAGTGCCAGCGCGGCGACGCAGAACGAACGGCCCCAGAGCGGCAACATGTTGGTGGGACCGCACCAGTCGGTTGAAAGTTGTCGGTTCTCCCCGCGACCTGGCTCGCCTGAGCCCGCCCTTCTCTCGGATTGCTCGGCCTCATAGGCTGCCTGCACGGTTGCTGCACGGTCGCTGCACCGTCGCTGCACCGTTTGGGGGGAAGAAGCCGCATGCACCAGGTCCAGGCAGTCGTCGCCCGCGCCAAGGGTGAGCCGGTCAGCATCGAGACGATCAACGTGCCCGACCCCGGTCCTGGTGAGGCGCTGGTCCAGGTCCAGGCGTGCGGGGTGTGCCATACCGACCTCCACTACCGCGAGGGAGGGATCAACGACGACTTCCCGTTCCTGCTGGGCCACGAGGCCGCCGGCGTCGTCGAGGCGGTCGGCGACGACGTCACCTCGGTGGCACCCGGTGACTTCGTGATCCTGAACTGGCGGGCTGTGTGCGGCAACTGCCGGGCCTGCAACCGGGGCGAGCCGTGGTACTGCTTCGCCACCCACAACGCGACCCAGAAGATGACGCTCGCCGACGGCACCGAGCTGTCGCCGGCTCTCGGCATCGGTGCGTTCGCGGAGAGGACGCTCGTAGCGGCCGGCCAGTGCACGAAGGTCGACGCGTCGGCGCGGGCCGCGGCGGTCGGCCTCCTCGGCTGCGGCGTCATGGCCGGGCTCGGTGCGGCGATCAACACCGGCAACGTCTCACGTGGCAAGAGCGTCGCCGTGATCGGGTGTGGCGGCGTCGGCGCGGCCGCGATCGCGGGCTCCGCGCTGGCCGGAGCCGACACGATCATCGCCGTCGACATCGACGACCGGAAGCTCGAGGGCGCGCGGAGGATGGGCGCCACCCACACGATCAACAGCAAGGACGCCGATCCGGTGCCCGCGATCCAGGAGCTCACCGGCGGCAACGGCGCCGACGTCGTGATCGACGCCGTCGGCCGGCCGGAGACCTGGAAGCAGGCGTTCTACGCCCGCGACCTCGCCGGCACCGTGGTGCTCGTGGGCGTCCCCACGCCGGACATGCGGATCCCGGACATCCCCCTGATCGACGTCTTCGGCCGCGGTGGCGCGCTCAAGTCGTCGTGGTACGGCGACTGCCTCCCCACCCGCGACTTCCCGATGCTGGTGTCGCTGTACCAGCAGGGCCGGCTCGACCTCGACGCGTTCGTCTCCGAGGAGATCGCGCTGGGCGACGTGGAGGCGGCGTTCGAGAAGATGCACCAGGGCGATGTCCTGCGGTCCGTGGTCCTCTTCTGAGCCGGGGAGCGTCAGGTGGTGGTCTCTTGGCGGCGTACCCGGGGCGCGCCGACGAGCAGGTAGCCGACGAAGCCGATCACCAGGGCGAGGGGGACGCCGAGGTTGGCGAACGCCCAGTCACCCGTCTTGCCCCCGAAGCCCAGCGGGTCGAGGAGGTAGCCGAGCCACCCGAGGCCATTCGCGCCGTACGGCTCGACGACCAGCCCCCAGCCGATGAACGTCGCGAGGGCCATCAGCCCGACGGCCGGCCAGCCGACCGCGCCGTACCGGCCGGCGGCGGTGAACAGCGCCGGCTCGTCGTAGTCGCGGCGACGCAGCAGCAGGTCCGACAGGAAGACGCCGCACCAGGCGGCCATCGGTACGCCGAGGGTGATCAGGAAGCCTTCGAAGATGCCGAGGAAGTTGTCGGCCGAGATCCAGACGATGTAGATCGTGCCGAGGATCATCAGGACGCCGTCGATGCCGGCCGCGACGTAACGCGGCGTCCGGAGACCGAGCGAGAGCAGGGTCAGTCCGGAGGAGTACAGGTCGAGGATCGCGCCGCTGATCAGGCCGGAGACCGAGACCAGCACGAACGGGATCAGGAACCAGTCCGGCAGCACGGTCGCCAGGCCGCCGATGGGGTCGTTCTGCACGGCGGCGTTGAGCGAGGGCGACGAGGCGCAGAGGAGCAGGCCGTACCCGACCAGGATCAGCACCGGAAGGCTGCCGCCGAAGGTCGGCCAGAAGACGACGCCGGCGGTGCGGGTGTTCCGCGGGAGGTAGCGCGAGTAGTCGGCCGCGGTGTTCACCCACCCGAGCCCGAAGCCGGTCAGCACAAGGATCGCCGCACCGAGCACGGCCGCGGTGGTGCCGGACGCCAGGTCGGTCGCCTTGCTGACATGGATCTCGTCCACCGTCAGCGCGATGTACACCGCGGTGACGATCACCATCGCGATGGTCAACCAGCGTTGGAGCTTCATGATCGCGTCGAAGCCGAGGACCCCGGCGCCGACGATCGCGGCCGCGACCAGCAAGAACGCGACGATCTTGACGCCGTCGCCGCTGCTCCAGCCGAGCTGGCCGAATACCGTCGCCACCGCCTTGGTCGACAGCGCGACCAGCACCGTCTCCCAGCCCACCAGCAGGCAGTAGGAGACCAGGCCAGGGAGGCTGTTGCCATAACGGCCGAACGGTGCGCGCGACAGCACCAGGGTCGGCGCCGACCCACGCTTACCGGCGATCGACACCAGGCCGACCAGCAGGAAACCGACCACGATGCCGAGTGCTCCCGCGACGAGCGCCTGGCCGAAGCTGACGCCGAAGCTGATGATGAAGGCGCCGTACGGAACGGCCAGTACGGAGATGTTCGAGGCGCACCAGGGCCAGAACAGCCCGGCGGCCGTGCCCTTGCGCTCGGACTCGTCGATGACATTGATGCCGTTGGCTTCGATGGCTCCCGGGGCCGGCGGGGCCTTGCGTGTCGACGACTCGTCGATGGCGGTCATGGCGTTCCCTTCCTCACCAGGCCCGTGAGCAGCGGGCCCATCCGCGCGGCCGTGCGTTCTGCGACGGCCACCACCTCAGTCGGGTCGATCCCGGCGTCCTGACCTTCGACGGCCGTGACCGTCGACAGTCCGAGCACCTCCAGGCCGCATTCTCTTCCCGCGATGGCCTCGGGCACCGTCGACATCCCGAGCACGTCGCCGCCGATCCGGCGTACCCACTCGGCCTCGGCGAGCGTCTCGTAGTGGGGCCCGCGTAGCCATGCGTACGTCGCCTCCACCAGCGACGGGTCCAGCTCACGGGCCAGCGACCGGAGCCGGCCGGACCAGCAGTCGGTGAGATCGACGAAATGGGCACCCTCGATCGGGGACGTCCCGGTCAGGTTGAGGTGGTCGCGGACCAGCACGGCCTGACCGAGCGCCAGGTCCTCGCGGAGAGAGCCGTTCGCGTTGGTCAGGATCGCGAACGTGCAGCCGGTCGCGGCAGCCGTCCGGATGCCGTGCACGACCGGCCGGAGTCCGTGGCCCTCGTAGAGGTGAGTTCGCCCGCTCAGCACCAGCGTCGGCACGCCGTCGACGTCGTACGACGCGACGGTTCCGCGGTGCCCCTCGGCTTTCGGAGCCAGGAAGCCGGGCACCTCGGTCATCGGGAAGCGCGCGACGGCTTCGCCGAACGCATCCGCGGCCGGCCCCCAACCGGAGCCGAGGACGACGACCGCGCGGTGACGGTCGACGCCGGTGAGCTCGGCGATCCGGGCCGCAGCCCGCTCCGCTTCCGTTGTCATGAGACACCCTCCAACGCGGCACGACGTCGTGCGCGCACCAGGTCGTGGACGCCGATCGCCACCGCGAGCGTGATGAAGCAGATCGCGGCGATCACAGCATGCTGCAGTGCCCGGGCGTACGACGCGTGGCCGGGTCCGGTCAGCGCGTTGAAGAAGACGGTCCCGATCAGCGCCTGCCCGATCGCGAGGCCGATCCGCTGACCGGTCTGGAGCACGCCGCCGGCGGCACTGCCCATGAGCGGGTCGACGTCCATCAACGCCAGGGTCTGGTTCGGCGTGATCACCGCGCCCTGGCCGCATCCCATGACGAACAGGGGGATCGCGAGGGCCGCGGCCGCGTGCTCGGCGGGCAGATGGGGCGCCAGGATGGCCAGCGCGATCGCCCCCACCCCGAACATCGTCGCGCCGCCGACCACCAGGGGGCGTCCGTATCGGGTGACCACACGCCCGACGAGGGGCGCCGAGACCGCGCTGCCGACGGCGTACGCCGTGACGCCGAGGGCGGACTGGATCGCGGTATAGCCGAGCCCCTGCTGGTAGAAGATCGCCAGCACCAGCGGAAGACCCGCAATGGCCGGGAAGAAGGTCAGCGCCAGTGTGATGCCGGCGACGTAGGACGGTCGGCGGAACAGCCGGAAGTCCACCAGCGGCTCACGGGCCTGCTCGGTCAGCCGTCGCTCGCGGCGGAAGAAGAGCGTCCCCAGAGCCACGGCCGGGACCGCGAGCCAGCCGAGCCGGGTGTCGTGCAACGCGTCGTACTCGACGCAGGCGAACAGCACACAGAACGTCGCTCCTCCCAGGAGCGCGGCGCCCAGGACGTCGAGCCGGTGCGGCGTGCTCTCGGTGGGCGCGGGCAGCAGCCGTCGGGCCAGGAACATCACCAGGATCCCGATGGGGATGTTGATGAAGAACACCAGCCGCCAGCCGAGGCTGGGGCCTCCCAGAGCGATCAGAGCGCCGCCGACCAGCGGCCCGACCGCGGTGCCGAGCCCGACCGTCGTGCCGAGCGCTCCGAACGCGCGTCCGCGCTCGGAGCCGCGGAACATCTGCTGGACCAGACCCGAGACCTGCGGGTTGATGAGCCCGCCGAACAGTCCTTGCACGACGCGGGCGCCGATCAGCACCGATGCCGAGGGGGCCAGGCCCGAGAGCAGCGACGCGGCCGCGAAGCCGCCGACGCCCACCTGGAACATCACCCGGCGGCCGTGGTCGTCGCCGAGCTTGCCCCCGAGCACGGGCACCAGACCGAAGGCGAGGGTGTAGCCGGAGACGATCCACTGCAGCTCGGCCGGGCCGGCGCCGGTGTCGCCGGCGATGGACGGCAGCGCAACGTTCGTGACGCTCACGTCGAGCAGCGTCATGAACATCGCGCTGCAGCAGACGATCAGGGCGACCCAGCGGCCGCGGCTGTCGTCGGGGGTCACCGCACGATCCTGCCAGAGCATTTCGGCACGGACGGGGGACCCCGATGGGGTACGCCGGCGCCCGCCGGCCGGCGTACCCCTGTTCGGTGGTCCGGGCTGGTCAGCCGGCGCTGACCAGCTCGGTCTCGGTCTCGACGACGGCCCCGCGCGGGCGGTCGATCCGGCCCGGCCACCAGGCGCGGCGGCCGAGCAGCACGAGCGCCGCCGGCAGGACCACGAGCCGGATCAGGGTCGCGTCGATGAGGATCGAAGCAGCCAGGGCGACGCCCATCATCTTCATCTCGAGCATGCTCAGGGTGATGAAGATGGCGAACACCGAGACCATCACCGAGGCGGCGCTCGTGATCACGCCGGCGGTGTCGCTGATGCCGCTCTCAACGGCCAGGCGCGGCGGCAGGCCGCGGACCGCGTGCTCCCGGATGCGGGCCAGCACGAACACGTTGTAGTCCATCGACAGCCCGACCAGGACCACCATCACGAACAGCGGGATCCAGTCGATGACGAACCCAGGACTCGTGAACCCCAGCGGACCCGCGAACCAGCCGTGCTGGAAGACCAGCGTCAGGATCCCGAACGCGACTCCGACCGACAACAGGTTCAGCGCGGACGACAGTGCAGCCACGACCAGGCTGCGGAACGCCAGGGTCATCATGACCAAGGTCAGCACCAGCACGAACCCGATCACGTACGGCAACCGGTCTGACTGCTGCGCGGCGAAGTCGAGCGAATCCGCGACGTCACCACCCACCGCGTGCTGGACGTCCATGCCGGTGAACGCAGTCGGCACCAGGTGGTCGCGCAGCTGCTGCACGGCCTCACCGGACCGGTCGTCGGACGCGGAGTAGGGGATCGGCAGGGTCAGTCGCACGGTCTCGCCGTCGGGTGCGGACTCGATCGCGTCGGCACCCGCCGGGTCGAACCACTGCGTGGCGGCGGCCGACGCCTCCAGCTGGTGCATCGTCTCGACGACCTGACCACGCTGGGCCGCTGAGCCGTGCACGACGACGGTCGCGGTGGCTCCCTCGGACGGGAACTCGTCGGCGATGGTGTGCCAGGTCTGCACCTCGGGGATCGAGGCGGGCAGCGTGTCCAGGTTGGCGTCGTGGATCTTCATGCCGAGAGCCGGGGCCGCCAGAGCGAGCAGAGCCGTCAGTGAGACGAGCAGGGCGGCGACCGGACGGCGTACGACGGGAGCCAGGATGCGGCGGCTGATGCCGCCCTGGCCGATCCGCCGGTTGACGCGCCACAGGAGTGGCAGCCGAGGCCGGTCGACCCAGCGCCCGAGCTTGGCCAGGAGCGCCGGCAGCACGGTCACGGAACCGACCACGGCCACGGCGACCACGACGATCGCGCCCGACGCGAGAGAGTTGAACGTCACGCTGCCGACGATGAACAGTCCTGCCATCGAGGCGACGACGGCCGCACCGGAGACCAGGATCGAGTGCCCGGAGGTCGCCGCGGCGATCTCGACGGCGTCGAGGGTGCTGTGACCGGCGGCCCGTTCCTCGCGCTCGCGCTTGAGGTAGAACAACGAGTAGTCGACTCCCACGGCCATGCCGATCAGCACGATCATGCTGGTGACGGTCGGCTCCGCGTGGATCAGGTGTGAGAGCGGGGCCGCGATGCCCATCGTCGCGGCGACGGACGTGAGCGCGAGCAGGACCGGGACTCCGGCAGCGATCAGCGCGCCGAACGCCAGCAGCATCAGCAGGATCGTGATCGGCAGGCTGATGCCCTCGGCCGAGTGGAGGTCCGCGGCGACCCGGTCGTCGATGGCGGAGTTGACGGAGACCTCGCCGGCTTCCCGTACCCGGAGGTCGGCATGCGCACGCGCGATCGCCGCCGTGCGAGCCTGGATCTGGCTGGCGTCGTCCACGGTGCTCTTGAGGTGGACGTCGATCAGTGCGGCGGTGCGTCCGGCGTTCCACTGCGGAGCGGTCACCTGGGTGACTCCACGGACGCCGGCGAGGTCGGCCTTCAACTGGTCGGCGACCTGTGCGACCTCGCTCTGTGAGGGCGTGCCGCCGTCGTGGGACGTGACCAGGACGCTCTCGACCTGGTCGTCGGCGAAGTGGCCGGCCGCGGTCATGGCGTCGGCACGACCGGACTCACCGAGCCGGTAGTCGGCGTCGGTGGTCTCCTTCGTCGGGATGAGCGCTGCCAGAGCGACGGCGACCGCGACGAACGCGAACCAGGCCACGATCGCGCGCCACGGATGGGAGGCGCTCCAGCGTGCGGCGCGGCGTGGCACTCGGGCCACGAGGCCGGGTCGGTGCACGTGAGGTGACATGGCGGGCTCCTCGAGTCGGTGTGTTCTGGACTCGTCCAGCCTCGAGAAATCCGCCCGTCGAATCAGGAGTGGCAGGACCCGGATCCGAGGTGGGCCTAGGCCCACTGTCGAACGGTCCTCGATCGGACACACTTGGCTCCGTGACGGAAGCCGGACGCCTGCGGATGACGGGGTACGCCGCCCTGCAGCTGCTGCTGTGCGTGCCCGCGCTCGTGCTCTTCATCGTCGACGTCGTCGCGGCCGTGCTCGCCGTGATCGTCGTGGGCATCCCGATCCTGATGATCTCCCTACCCGCGACCCGGTGGCTGGTGAACCTGCATCGGCGGTTCGCAGCACAGATCCTCGGCGCCCCGGTCCCGGCGCCGTACCGGACCGCCGAGGGTGCCGGGACTCTCGAGCGACTACGTGTCGCCGCCGCGGACCCGATGAGCTGGCGCGACCTCGGGTGGATGTTGGCTGCGCTGCCGCTGGCCCTGACCACATCGCTCGTGGTGCTCATCCTGCTCGTGCCGATCGTCACCGGCATCGCGTGGTGGTTCGGTGTGGGGCCGATCATGGTGGCCCGGAGCCGGATCGACCGGTGGTTCCTCACGTTCGGCACAGCCGAGCGGCTCGAGCAGCGGGTCGAGGTGCTGACCGAGACCCGCAACCAGACGCTCGACCATGCGTCAGCCGAGCTGCGTCGGATCGAGCGTGACCTGCACGACGGGGCCCAGGCTCGCCTGGCCGGTCTCGGGATGACGCTGGGGATGGCCGCCGAGCTGGTCGAGCGTGATCCCGAGGGCGCCCGGAAGATGCTGACGGAGGCGCGGCAGACCAGCAGTGCTGCCCTGGGTGACCTGCGCGACGTCGTGCACGGCATCCATCCGCCGGTGCTGGCCGACCGCGGGCTCAAAGCGGCCATCGAGGCGATCGCGATCGACCTGGCCGTCCCGGTCGAGGTCATCGGCGAGGCACCGGCCCTTCTCCCCGCCCCGGTGGAGTCCGCGGCGTACTTCACCGTTGCGGAGTGCTTGGCCAACGTCGCCAAGCACGCCGAGGCGTCGCGCGCCTGGGTGGAGCTCGCGAACCCGCCCGGCCTGCTCACCGTCGTGGTCGGGGACGACGGTCGGGGTGGCGCCGATCCGTCGTCCGGGACGGGGATGCGGGGGGTCGCGCGACGGCTGGCGGCCTTCGACGGCACGATGAGGGTGTCGAGCCCGAAGGGCGGGCCGACGCTGGTCACGCTGGAGGTGCCGTGCGACTCGTCCTCGCCGAGGACCACGCCCTCCTCCGAGACGGCCTGATCCGGATCCTCGAGGCGCACGGCCACGAGATCGCCGCCGCGGTCGAGCATGCCGACCAGCTGGCCCCGGCGCTCGCGGAGCCGTCCGTCGAGGCCGCGGTGCTCGACGTACGCCTGCCGCCGACGCACACCGACGAAGGGCTGAGGGCAGCGGTCGCCGTGCGCTCCGAGCGGCCGGGTTTCCCGGTGATGGTCCTGTCGCAGTACGTCGAGCGCATCTACGCCCGCGAGCTCCTCGCCAGCGGCGAGGGCGGCATCGGCTACCTGCTCAAGGACCGTGTCGGCGACGTCGGCGAGTTCGTCGACGCACTCGGGCGCGTGGCCGCTGGCGGCACGGTGCTCGACCCGCAGGTGGTGTCGGCGGTGATGGCTCGGCAGGCGCCGGTCGAGCGGTTGACCACCCGGGAACGGGAGGTGCTCGCGCTGATGGCCGAGGGTCGGTCGAACGCCGCGATCGCGAGCGCGCTGGTCGTGACCGAGAAGTCGGTGGGCAAGCACACCAACAACATCTTCACCAAGCTCGATCTGCCGCTGGCTCCCGACGACAACCGGCGGGTGCTCGCCGTGCTGGCCTGGCTGGGTGTCTGAGGGCTAGATCGGCCGGACCAGCAAGGCCGTGCCTTCGCCGGCCACCCGGGTGAGCACGATCGTGGCGGCCTCGTCGCCGGCCAGCCCGAGCCGTTGGCGAAGCTGTTCCGGCGCGACATCGACGCCGCGCTTCTTGATCGTCAGTGTCCCGATGTTGCGCACACGCAGGGCGGCGCGCAGCTGTTTCTCGCGGTACGGCAGCTTCTCGACGACGCGGTAGCTGCTCGCGAAGGGGGTGTGGAACGCCGCGTCGCCCGTGACGTAGGCGATCTTCCGGTCGAGGAGGTGACCGTCGACGCCGGCCGCCACGGCCGTCACCAGCCCGGCGCGGATCACGGCGCCGTCGGGCTCGTAGAGGAACTCCCCGACACTGCCGACGACGGCATCGGCATCGTCCTCATCGGTCAATGTGGCGAGGCCGCCACGGCCGATCACGGTCGCACGCCGAGCCACCATCGCCAGCGCGGGCGACCAGAGCACGGCCTCCTTGACCTCGCCGGAGTCGCTGACCCACTCCGCCTCGACACCGTCCGCTACCAGCGAGTGGGGGATGCCCGGCGCTACCTTCACGCACGCGCGTGCGGTCAGCAGAGACTCGACGAACGTCCAGGAAGGAGTCCAGTCGTCGGCGTGGAAGGTGCGACCGCGGGCGGTACGCCGCGCGGGATCGGCGTACGCCGCACCGAACGGCGTGGTGTCGAGCGTCGTGGCATCACCGACCTGGACGGCGCCGCCGAGGCCCAGCGCGGCGAGGTTGGCCCGCGCCATCTCGACGCGCACGGGGTCGAGGTCGATGCCGGCTGTGGTCAGCCCGGCGTGCGCGAACGCCACCAGGTCGCCGCCGATGCCGCAGGTGAGGTCGACGACGCTCGGCCCGACCAGCGCGACGCGGGCCGCCCGGTGCCGCGCGATCGACGTACGCGTGGCCTGCTCGAGCCCGTCGCGGGTGAAGTACATCCGGCCTGCGTCGTCGCCGAGCTTCGCCGCCGCCCGGCGTCGTAGATCGACCTGGGCGAGCGCGGCCGCGACCCGGGCGGCCTTCTCGTCGCCTTCGCCGCCGTCGGAGGACCTCGTCGAGACCACAGCTCGCAGCTGCTTCTGAACCTGGAGCGGCGTCCCCTGGGCAGCCGTCGCGGCGGCCAGCAGCGCCTGCCCGTCGTCGGTCAACAGCCACCGGAAGGTCTCGAGGTCCACGGAGTGATCCTCTCAGTGACCCCGGAACGCCTCCTCCAGCCACCACGACGGCTGCTGGTCGGCGACCTTCGCGTCGACCAGCATCGGTCGCGGTCGGCCGGCGTCGAGCCAGGCGCGTACGGCGTCGAGGTCGCGTGGCGAACGCACGGTGACGGCGTCGAACCCGAAGCCGCGCCCGATCGCGGCGATGTCGGTGTCGGGGAAGACGACGGTGTCGAGAGGAGCGCCGTCGGGCCCGAAGTGGTGTACCTCGGCGCCGTACGCGTGGTCGTTGTAGACCACGACGAGCATGTCGAGCCCGAGGCGGGTGACCGTCTCGAGCTCCATCGCCGACATCAGGGCGCCACCGTCACCGAGGGCCGCGACCGTCAGCCGACCGGGGCTCGCCACGGCCGCACCGATGGCGGTGGCCAGCCCGAGCCCGATCGACTGGAACGCCTGGGTGAAGCAGAACGAGTGGTGGTCGCGGACGCCGAGGTACGCCGCGGGGTAGCCCATGAAGTTGCCGGAGTCGACCGCGACCACTCGGTCGGCCGGCAGCAGGGCGTCGAGGTCGAGGCTCAGGGTGCGCGGGTCGATCAGGCCCTCGCCGGTGAGGTCGGCGTACGGCTCGGTCGCCCACGCGATGCCGGCGTCGAGGCGCCGGCCTACGTCGTCGGTGCGGTAGCCCGTGCGTTGCTCGACGCGCTGGGCGAGTCCCGTGCCGGTGAGGCCGACATCGCCGAGGACCCCGAAGGTGAGCTCCCGGTGGGCGCCGAGTGCGTCGGCGGTGTCGTCGACCTGGACGACGGTGGCACCCGGCGCGATCAGCGTGCCGTGCCGCATCGTCCACATGTTCAGGGCGCAGCCCCAGCCGACGATGAGGTCGGCGTGGCCGATCAGGTCGGCCGCGCCGGGAGACGCGAAGCCGCCCGAGACGCCGAGCGACCACGGGTGACCGGCGAACAGTCCCTTCGCCACCGCGGACTCCGCCAGCAGTGCCCCGGCATGCTCGGCCGCGTCGGCCACGGCCGGACCAGCGCCGCGAGCCCCACGCCCGGCGATGAACACGGGCCGCTCAGCCCGGCGTACGGCGTCGGCCAGCTGGTCCACCTCGGAGTCCGACGGATGCACGGGCGCGGGAAGCGGCTCGCCGGTCGGGCCGGCCGTGACCTCGGGCACCTCGGCCGTCTGCACCGCCAGGGGCAGGTTCAGCAGGACCGTACGCCGCGTGGTCACCGCCGTGCGCACGGCGTCGGCGGCGACGGCGCCGGCCGTCGCCGGGTCGTCCACCCGGAACGGAACGGCTCCCACGGCCCGGGCCAGCGCCTCTTGATCGACGAAGAAGTTCGACCGGGGCTCGGTCACCTCGGCCGCCACGACCACCACCGGCGTCCGGCTCTTCGAAGCCTCGGTGATGCCGGTCATCGCGTTGGTCAACCCACAACCCTGGTGCACGGTGACGGCCGCCGGGTTCTGCGACGTGCGCGCGAAGGCGTCGGCCATCGTCGCCGCTCCACCCTCGTGCCGGGCCGCGACGAACCGGGCGCCCGCGGCGACCATCGCGTTGGTGACGTGGAAGTTCCCGGACCCGACGACGCCGAAGACGTGGTCGATCCCGCCGTCGACCAGAGCTCGCCCGACGGCCTCGGCGACCGTGCGTACCTGTGCCGGCATCAGCGCTCGACGAGCGCGACCGCCCGCGCCGGGGCACCCGACCCGGTGACGATCGGCAGCGGCCCGACGACCAGCACCGCACCGGTGGGCGGGAGCGACGCGAGGTTCTGCAGCTGGGTGAGGCCGTACTTGCCGCTGCCCATCAGGAACGAGTGGCACGGGAACGCCGGGTCGAACGAGTGAGCGGCTCCGGCATCGGTGCCGACGGTCTCGACGCCTACGCCGATCACCGGCGACTCCTCGGCCACCCACTTCGCGCACTCGGGGCTCATGCCGGGCGTGTGCGGGCCGTTCTCGTCGGCGTTGATGAACTGGTCCTGGCTGCCCGATCGCGCATCCCAGCCGGTGCGGTACAGCAACCACCCGCCGTCGGGCAGCGGTGCGTGCTCCTGCTCCCAGGTGGTGATGTCGTCGACCTCGAGCAGGAAGTCGGGGTTCTCGGCACACTGAGTGCTGAAGTCCAGGACGACGGCCGGCCTGATCAGGTGACCGACCGGGACGCCGGCGACGTCGAGACCGCCCTGGCCGGTGACCCAGTGGTTGGGGGCGTCGAAGTGGGTGCCCGTGTGCTCGCCGCTGCGGAAGTTGTTCCAGTACCACGCCGGCCCGCGATCGTCGTACCGACTGATCTCCTCCAGCTCGAACCGGGCCGTCTGTCCGAACTCGGGCGGAAGCTGGATCACCGGGGTCTCGGAGCTGAGCGGCGCGGTCAGGTCGACGACCTCGACGGAGCCGTCGGCGAGCGCATCGGTGAGGGCGGTGAGCACACGTGACATGGGAGCACCGTAACGCCGACGGTGGGACCCCGTTGGCACTCGTTGTCGGTGAGTGCTAGTTTCGGCATTGGCACTCTCGACCCGAGAATGCCAGTCGCCTGCCACGACGGACGACCCCCGCGACGGCGTACGTCACAGCAGGCTCCAACGTCCGGGAGCCCCCTGCTCCCGAGTCCGAAACACAGTGGAAAGTGGAGGTCGACTCGTGTCGGTCAACATCAAGCCTCTCGAGGACCGGATCGTCGTCATGCCGCTCGAGGCCGAGCAGACCACGGCCTCCGGGCTGGTCATCCCCGACACCGCCAAGGAGAAGCCCCAGGAGGGCGAGGTCATGGCGATCGGACCCGGCCGCATCGACGACAACGGCAACCGCGTCCCGCTGGACGTCGCTGTCGGCGACAAGGTCATCTACAGCAAGTACGGCGGCACCGAGGTGAAGTACGCCGGCGAGGAGTACCTCATCCTCTCGGCGCGCGACGTCCTCGCTGTCGTTTCCTGACTCCGTTTTCGGGTCGTCCGGCTGGGCGGGTGCTACGTAGCCGCTCAGCCGGACGACCCTCACTCTTCTAGGAGCATTCATGCCCAAGATCCTGGAGTTCGACGAGCGCGCACGCCGGTCTCTCGAGCGCGGCGTCGACGCGCTTGCCAACGCCGTCAAGGTGACGCTCGGCCCCAAGGGCCGCTACGTCGTCCTCGACAAGAAGTGGGGCGCGCCCACGATCACCAACGACGGCGTCACGGTCGCCCGAGAGATCGAGCTCGACGACCCGTTCGAGAACCTCGGCGCACAGCTCACCAAGGAGGTCGCCACCAAGACCAACGACGTCGCCGGTGACGGCACGACGACCGCGACGGTCCTCGCCCAGGCGATGGTGCACGAGGGTCTGCGCGCGGTCGCCGCCGGTGCCAACCCGATGGGTCTCAAGCGGGGCATGGACGCCGCCGCCGAGGCCGTCGGCGACGCGCTGCGTGACGCCGCCCGTGAGGTCGACTCCAAGGAGGACATGGCATCGGTCGCCACGATCTCCAGCCGCGACTCGCTCATCGGCGAGCTGCTCGCCGAGTCCTTCGACAAGGTCGGCAAGGACGGCGTGATCACGGTCGAGGAGTCCAACACCATGGGCACCGAGCTGGAGTTCACCGAGGGCATGCAGTTCGACAAGGGCTACATCTCGGCGTACTTCGTCTCGGATCCGGAGCGGATGGAGGCCGTCCTCGACGACCCCTACATCCTGCTTCACCAGGGGAAGATCTCGGCGATCGCCGACCTGCTCCCGCTGCTGGAGAAGGTCATCGGCGCCGGCAAGCCGCTGTTCATCCTCGCCGAGGACGTCGAGGGTGAGGCCCTGTCGACGCTGGTGGTCAACAAGATCCGCGGCACCTTCACCGCCGTCGCGGTGAAGAGTCCGGCGTTCGGTGACCGCCGCAAGGCGATGATGCAGGACATCGCGACCCTGACCGGCGGTCAGGTCGTGGCGCCCGAGGTCGGTCTCAAGCTCGACCAGGTCGGTCTCGACGTGCTCGGCACCGCCCGCCGCGTCGTGGTCACCAAGGACAACACCACCATCGTCGACGGTGGCGGCGACTCCGCCGAGGTCGAGGGCCGGATCAACCAGATCAAGGCCGAGATCGAGACCACCGACTCCGACTGGGACCGCGAGAAGCTCCAGGAGCGCCTCGCCAAGCTGGCCGGCGGCGTGTGCGTGATCAAGGTCGGTGCCGCCACCGAGGTGGAGCTGAAGGAGAAGAAGCACCGCATCGAGGACGCCGTCTCCGCTACGCGCGCCGCGATCGAGGAGGGCATCGTCCCCGGCGGTGGCTCCGCACTCATCCACGCCGTGTCCGTGCTCGACGGCGACCTCGGCCTGACCGACGACGAGGCGGCCGGCGTCCGCATCGTCCGCCGGGCCGCCGACGAGCCACTGCGCTGGATCGCCGAGAACGGCGGCGAGAACGGCTACGTCATCGTCTCCAAGGTCCGCGAGGGCAAGGTGGGCGAGGGCTACAACGCGGTCACCCAGGAGTACGGCGACCTGGTCGCCCAGGGCGTCCTCGACCCGGTCAAGGTCACCCGCTCCGCGCTGATCAACGCCACCTCGATCGCCGGCATGCTGCTGACGACCGAGACGCTGATCGTCGACAAGCCCGAGGAAGAGGAGCCCGCCGCGGCCGGCCACGGCCACGGGCACGGTCACTGAGACGCTGACCTGGCTTTCGCGTCGGCTCTGAGCACGTCGACCCGGCGATTCCGTCCGACGGAATCGCCGGGTCACGGCACTTTCCGCGCGACACAATCGCCAGGTAGCGCGGGTGGGCTCAGCGCAGCCGGGCGATCTGCAGCGGGCCGCCGTCCTCGCCCGTGCCCATGCGCCACGCGATCAGGTCGCCGGCGGCCTCCGGCCAGGGCGCGTGCTCGTAGTGGGCGCGAGCGAGGCGGAGCAGCCGGTTGTGGCCCACGTCGTAGACGTAGGACGGGGTCAACGCCATGGTCTCGTCGCCGAGGGAGGTGGGGAACGGCTCCTCGCCGACGGCCACGTCGGCCACGAGCTTGCCGTCGGGTGCACCAGGAAGGTGGCTGTCCATGGGGCATGGGGACAGATCGCGTTCAGCGCCAGCAGGTCGCCCGCGCCCAGCACCGATTCCAATGCCGCGCTCTTGCTGCCGGCGGCGCAACGGGGGAGCGTGAGGGTCGAGGTCGATCCTCCGGCCAGGACGTGGACGGTCGCCGAGGCGCGGTCGGGCGGGTCGGTCCAGGCGACCACGTTGGAGGTGACCACGAAGTCGGTGACCCGGGCGACCAGCCGCGGCCGTCCACCCGCGGCGGCCTGCCAGAGCTGGGTGCGCGTGCACGGGCCAGCCTCGCCGCAGGAGGCATACGTGAGGAACCAAACCGCCCGGTCCTCCCCGACTGCCACGTCGGGGATCGGGTGAGCACCGGGTAGGGCCGGCACGCGGGGGAGGGTGCGCTCGGTGGACGATCCGGAGGCACGATCGAACCACACCACGGTCAGTCGCCCGCCGGTGACCGAAGAGGTCACCACCTGGTCGGCGGTCACTGCGTCGACGACGGCGCGGCCGGGGGCGGCGTCGACCTGGGTGCGGTCGCCGGTGCTCGGGTCGAGCAGCGAGTACGTCGGGTAGCCGCGGGCGTCGAACCGGGCCAGCACGACGGCCCCGTCGGGCGCCAGGGCGGTGGCCTGCTCGGCGTCGGCGCTGTTCAGGGTGGCGATGACGTCGTAGTCGCGGCCGGCGACCGCGTCCACGACATCACTGAGTCGCACGACTCGAGGTCCGGGGGCGGGCGCGGGGTCCGGCGAGCGGTCACGCGCCGCGTCGAGCATGAGCCAGGCGGTCAGCGCGACCGCCACCGCCGCGCCTCCCGAGATCGCCATCCAGCCACGCACGTCGTCCCCGCCCCGTCGATGAACCCGTCCGCGCATCCTAGGCAGGTGCTCGCCCGCCGGGTCGGCAATCGACGACTCCGCCCATCGGTAGGATGTGGGAGTGGAGCGCGAGTCCGAGGTCCTGCCCGAGAAGTTCGCCCCGATGGGGCTCACCTACGACGACGTCCTGCTGCTGCCGGGCTTCTCCGACCTGGCGCCCAGCGACATCGACACCACCACCCGGCTGACGCGCGAGATCGAGGTCAAGGCACCGCTGATCAGCGCCGCGATGGACACCGTCACCGAGAGCCGGATGGCAATCGCGATGGCCCGAGAGGGCGGCCTCGGGGTGCTCCACCGCAACCTGTCGATCGACGACCAGGCCTACCAGGTCGACCTGGTCAAGCGGACCCAGACCGGCATCATCTCCAACCCCGTCACCATCGGCCCCGACCGGACCCTGGAGGATCTCGACCGCATCTGTGGCGAGTACCGCGTCTCCGGACTGCCCGTCGTCGACACCGACAACCGGCTGCTCGGCATCATCACCAACCGCGACCTCCGTTTCACGCCCGTCGCGGAGTGGGCGACCACGAAGGTCGACGAGGTCATGACACCGATGCCCTTGGTCAGCGGCCCGATCGGCATCACCCGCGACGAGGCGACACGCCTGCTCCGCCAGCACAAGCGCGAGCGGCTTCCCCTGATCGACGACGGCGGCCACCTCGGCGGCCTGATCACGGTCAAGGACTTCGTGAAGGGGGAGCAGTTCCCCGATGCGTCGTACGACGCACACGGACGCCTGCTCGTCGGTGCCGCCATCGGCTACTTCGGCGACGCGTGGCAGCGGGCTACCACGCTCATCGACGCGGGCGTCGACGTCCTCGTAGCGGACACCGCCCACGGCCACGTCCGGATGCTGCTGGAGATGGTGCAGCGACTGAAGTCCGACCCCGCCACTCAGCACGTGCAGGTCGTCGGTGGCAACGTCGGTACCCGCGAGGGCGCCCAGGCGTTCGTCGAGGCGGGCGCCGATGCGGTGAAGGTCGGCGTCGGTCCTGGCGCTATCTGCACCACCCGCGTCGTCACCGGCGTCGGCGTACCGCAGATCTCCGCGGTCCACGAGGCCGCCCTGGCGTGCAAGCCCGCCGGCGTCCCGGTGATCGCGGACGGCGGCATCAAGTACTCCGGCGAGATCGCCAAGGCGCTCGTCGCCGGCGCCGACTCGGTGATGATCGGCGCCCTGCTGGCCGGTTGCGAGGAGGCACCAGGGGATCTGGTGTTCGTCAACGGCAAGCAGTACAAGGCGTTCCGCGGCATGGGCTCGCTCGGCGCCATGTCGAGCCGCGGCAAGAAGTCCTACTCGAAGGACCGCTACTTCCAGGCCGAGGTCGCCAGCGACGACCAGATCGTCCCGGAGGGGATCGAGGGCCAGGTGGCCTACCGCGGTCCGCTCTCCGCGGTCGCTCACCAGCTGCTCGGCGGCCTCAACCAGTCGATGTTCTACGTCGGTGCCCGCACGATCCCCGAGCTGCAGGGGAGGGGGAAGTTCGTGCGCATCACCCAGGCGTCGCTGGCCGAGTCCCACCCGCACGACGTGCAGATGACCGTCGAGGCGCCGAACTACACCGGGAGATAGCCCGTCACTCGTCGGTCGCGCCGAGCAGAGCCAGGGCGGCCCGTGCGTACGCCGCCTCCGGGTCCACGTCGACATACCGCTGCTCGGTGTCCCCGAGCAGCATCGACACGGCGTACCCGGGGGTCTCGCCGGGCAGGTGCTCCAGCGCCATGAACGCCTCGCCGAGGATCGCCCGCAGCTGGTCCTCGCGCGGCAGCCAGAGTGCGTCCGAGGCGGCGAGCGTGTCCATGGCCCATTCGGTGGTGCCGTTGAACGCCAGCATCTGCCGGCCGAGCGCCATCCGCAGTGTCTCGATCACCATGTCGCTGACAACGAACTCCAGCTCGTCGAGCCCGTGGTCGGGGATCACGAACCAGTCGCCCTTGACCGGTGACCAGGTCAGGCCGATGTCGCGCAGGTCGGAGGCCAGCTCTCGCGAGATCACGCCTCCAGTGTGCGCGAGACTGGCTCGCATGGCGCGTTGGACGTGCGACCACTGCGGATCCACGGGCGAGATCCCCCAGGGCGAGACAACCGACACGGTGCTCTGTGACGTCTGCGGCGAGGCGGTCACGCCCGACTAGCCTCGACGGTGTGCCGACGCTCCAGGAGATCCGCCGCTTCCCGGTGAAGGCCATGGGCGGCGAGTCGCTCGAGTCCGTCGAGCTCGACGCACGCGGCCTGGTCGGCGACCGCGCCTACGCCGTCGTGGACGGCGACGGGAAGCTCGCGACCGGCAAGCACTCGCAGCGCTTCCGTCGGCGCGACGAGGTCTTCGAGTTCGCCGCACGGACGACGCCGCACGGCATCCGGGTGACCGGCCGCGGAGGGGAGTGGTCGACGCCGAGCGACGAGCTCGACCGAGTCCTCAGCGATGCCATGGGCGCTTCGGTGCAGCTGCTGGCGGAGACGACCACCCGGTACTTCGACGCCGGCCAGGTCTCCCTGGTCGGCACGGCATCCCTGGACTGGTGCCGCGAGCGGTTCGGCGTGGACGCAGACCGACGACGGATCCGCCCCAACCTCGTAGTCGAGACAGACGAGCCGTTCGTCGAGGAGGCTTGGGTCGGCGAGGTCGTCGTCGGTGATGTGCGGCTGGCTCCCGTCACGCGCATCGAGCGGTGCCGGATGGTCGACATCGCCCAGGAGGGCCTCCCGCGCGAGGGGCGGTGGCTCAAGGCGCTGACCGACGCCCGCGAGATGTGCCTCGGCATCTACCTCGAGGTCGTGCAACCGGGCACCGTCGCCCTGGGCGACGACGTCAGAGGAACCGGCTGATCGAGAAGCTTCCGCCATGCGGGCCGTGCGCGGGCGCCAGCAGCTCGACCGGCCCCAGGGGGCGGCGCCAGATGGCGTGGCCGCGCCGGTCCGTGACGCTGACCAGCACGCCGTTCACGGAGGTGGTCAGTGCGGCGCTGGTGGTCTCCGACGCCGGAACGTGCGGCAGCCCGCGCGACGTGTGCCAACGCCGGCTGCCGGCCGCGATCGAGCTGACGGCGAGGTCGCCGTCGGTCGCGACCGCAGCGAGCCAGGTGCGTCCGCTCCGGTCGACCGTCAACGAGGGCGACGAGTACGGCGACGACAGTCCGGGCAACCCGTCGGGGCGCTGCCACCGGGCGGGCCATGAACCGGTGTGCCGGACGACGAGGCTGCCGCGCCGGCCGACCGCGGCCAGCCACACGCGTCCGTCCGATGCTGCGGCGAGCGCCGGTGTCGACGTACTGGACCAGGCCTGGTGGTCGACGAGATGCAGCCCGGTCCAGTGCCGTCCTGCGTGCGTGGTGTGCTGCGTCAGCAGCGCGCCGTGCCGGGTGACCGCGGCGATCCAGGTGCCGCCCACTCGGTCCATGACAGCGGCCGGGGCGGCGTGGGTCGACCACGACCCGGGCTTGCCCATCCGGTGCGGGTGGCTCCATCGGTCGGACCGGGCATCGGGCGTGTGCCGCTCGAGGAGCGTCCCGGCGGAGGTGACGGCGAGGATCCGCACGCGCCCTTGGCCGTCGACGACCAGGGCGGGCGACGAGGTCGTGGCTGAGGTCAGGAGGGGTCGGGGACGGGAGAACATCACGGATCCCACCGAGGTGTGGGTGGCCAGCACGCGACCGCCGGCGGCGACCGCGGCCACCCAGATCCGTCCCTGGCCGTCGGTGGCGACAGAGGGCGCGGCCTTCGAGGACCAGCTGCCATGGCCACCGAGTCGCACGTTCCGCCCGGACGGCCGGTGAACGAGCAGGTCTCCTCTATGCGTGGTGTGGGCCGACCAGGTGCCGCCGTGCGCGTCGGCGGTCGCCACCGCGGCGCGGGTCGAGCCGAGGTACGGCGCGGGCGCGGTGTCGGCCAGGTGCAGGTAGCGGAAGGACGACGTCGGCACGGTGCGGACGTCGTACCCGCCGGCGACGGCGAGGTTGTACTCCTCGATGGTCACTGTTCCGTCACCCACGGCCGACACCCAGGCGACGTGGCCGACGCGGCCGTCGTCCGTCTGGGCGACGGCGCCGACGGCCGGTACGTCGTCGACCAGGTAGCCCAGCGACGAGGCTGCGTCGTTCCAGTGGTCGGCGTTGCCCCAATGGACCCCTCCGAAGTGGTTCTCGAAGTCGGCCAGGCCGTTGGTCATCCGCAGCCGCCACGCCACGAAGCTCGTGCAGTTGCGCAGTGCGAAGCCCCACGGGTCGCCGTAGCTGCCGTTGTAGAACCAGATGTGCTTGGCGCACTCGCGCGGTGCCGGAGGCTTCTGGACGTCGGCCCCGGGTTGTCCTGGCTGGCGCGGGCCGCCGTGGGGGTGACCTGGCGTGCTCGGGTGGCCGGGACCACCCGGACGGACGGGTCCGCCGGGCTTGCCGGGTCCACCGGGCGAGGTCGGAGGCGCCGGCTTCTTCGGCGGCAATGGCACCAGCGGGCACTGGCCCAACCCCCGGTACGGGTAGTCGTCGCCGGTGGCGTGTGAGGGCGCGGCGAGACCGACCAAGGACAGTGTGGTGGCAACCGAGAGCACCCACCCGACGCCTCGACGGCCACGCCGTCCAGGGGGGTGGGACGGCATTCAGGCTCCGTTCGCGTGTGGTGCCTCCCAGGGTCGCTGAGCCCGTCCGGACTCGCTGGAGAACTGGAGATCTTTACCTTCGCGACGGGTGATCGAGCCGAGGACCCACGTCGATACGCTGAGCCAGTGACCGAGATCGAGATCGGGCGCGCGAAGCGCGGGCGCCGGGCGTACTCCTTCGACGACATCGCGATCGTCCCGAGCCGCCGCACCCGAGACCCGGAGGAGGTCAGCACCGCCTGGCAGATCGACGCCTACCGGTTCGACCTCCCGATCGTCGCCGCTCCGATGGACTCGGTGATGTCTCCGGAGACCGCGATCGCCCTGGGTCGGTACGGCGGTCTCGGTGTGCTGAACCTGGAGGGCCTCTGGACCCGGTACGACGACCCCACTGAGGTGCTGGTCGAGATCGCCACCCTCGACCCGGGCACCGCCGTCCGCCGCATGCAGGAGATGTACGCCGAGCCGGTGCGGGCCGAGCTGATCACGGCCCGTCTCAAGCAGATGCGCGAGTCCGGGGTGACCGTCGCCGGGTCGCTGAGCCCGCAGCGGACCAAGGAGTTCGCCAAGACCGTGGTCGACGCGGGCGTCGACATGTTCGTGATCCGCGGCACGACCGTGAGCGCCGAGCACGTCAGCGGCCAGGCTGAGCCGCTGAACCTCAAGGAGTTCATCTACGAGCTCGACGTGCCGGTGATCGTGGGCGGTTGTGCGACATACCAGGCGGCCCTGCACCTGATGCGCACCGGCGCGGCCGGCGTGCTGGTCGGCTTCGGGGGAGGGGCGGCCCACACGACCCGCACCGTGCTGGGCGTGTCGGTGCCGATGGCCAGCGCGGTGGCAGACGTGGCCGGCGCCCGCCGCGACTACATGGACGAGTCGGGCGGGCGTTACGTGCACGTGATCGCCGACGGCTCGATCGGTCGCAGCGGTGACATCGCCAAGGCGATCGCCTGCGGCGCCGACGCTGTGATGATCGGCTCGCCGTTCGCGCGTGCCAGCGACGCGCCCGGACGCGGCGTCCACTGGGGCGCCGAAGCGCATCACGCCGAGCTGCCGCGGGGCGAACGCGTCCAGATCGGCAGCGTGGGCACGCTCGAGGAGATCCTGTTCGGGCCATCGCACGTCGCCGACGGGACGATGAACATGATCGGGGCGCTGCGCCGGGCGATGGCGACGACCGGGTACACCGAGCTCAAGGAGTTCCAGCGGATCGAGGTCGTGGTCTCCTGAATTTCATGGCCGGTCGAGGTACGTGGCCAGAAGTTCCACCCTCTTAGGGGTTGTGTCCCGCGCGCATCTGGCTCACCCTGCGTGGATCATGTGCGTGTCCTTCCGGGGGGACTGCTCGTGACCACAGTGGTCACACAGGGGGGAGAGACCATGACGATGGCTGCCGCGCCCGGACCGGTCGACGACCGCTGGGGCCAGCGCACACCACTCACGCTGCACCTCGACCACCTCGCGATCGAGGGACTCATGTCCGCGCTCGGGCGCCGGCCGGAGGGTTCCGCGCCGCGAGCGCTGCCGGACGAGCTGACCCGACTCACCGACCGCGAGCTGACCGTGCTCCGGGCGATGGCGACCGGCGCGACCAACGCCGAGATCGCCGCCGAGCTCTTCTTGTCGGTCGCGACGGTCAAGACCCACGTGGCTCGCGTGCTGGCCAAGCTCGGGCTCCGCGACCGCGTCCAGGCGGTTGTATTCGCCTACGAGTCCCGGCTGGTCGTACCGGGCTGACCGTCAGTGCAATGTCGTCAAGCCGTCCTCTTGACGTCAAGCAGCTCGACGATGGCGTTCAGCCCGCTCTCGACGAACGTCGGCCCGCCCGGCCCCTGGCCCCACATCGTCTCGTACCACGGGCCCAGCCGATGCCAGTCCAAGGCCCGCGCGAGCTCGTCGTCGCTCACGCCGTACGACGAGGCGACGGCCTCCGCGAACGGCTCCGGCGTGCCGTAGAGCGGCCAGGCGAGGTCGACCGCCGGGTCCGCGACCCGGGCGTCCTTCCAGTCCAGGACACCCACGAGTCCGTCCGGACCCGACGTCACGTGGTGAGCGGCCAGGTCGCCGTGCACGAGGGTGGCCGGCGTGTGCAATGCGACGCGGCGCAGCAGCCCCTTGCTCGCCTCCTGGTGCTCGGCGGGCACCAGCGGCAGGACCCGGTGGAGCATGCGCTCGAGGGTGGCCAGTAGCTCCGCGCGTGCGGCGGCCCGGTCGGGGATGCCGGACTCGACGTAGATGTTGACCGGCATGTCGTGCAGGACGCGGAGGAACTCGCCGAGCCGCCGCCCGTCGTCTGCAGTCAGGGCCGCCGCGGTCGCGAGCTCGCCCGGGACGAGCCGGTGCCGCACCCTCAGCGGCGAGTCTTCGAGCACGACCGGGGCCGGGGCATCGAGCGGCAGCAGGGGCGCCAGCCGTGCCATCAGCCGGACCTCGTTGCGGAGCTGGACCTCGGCGTCCGCGAAGCGCGGGACGCGGTCCAGCCAGGTGGCTTCGACGACGGTCGCCACGGTGTCCCAGCCTTCGTGCGGCGCCTCGTGGTCCGCCGCGCGCTCCCGCAGCCAGTCGCCGAAGAGCGCCCGGGCGTCGGGCATGAACGGCACCTCGGGGTCGTTCATCCGGACCAGGAGCCGCTCGATGCTGAGCCACGCGCCGTACGTGACCTCCTCCGGCTGCGGCGTGATGGGCCCGTCCCAGGTCGTCAGGTAGCGGAAGGCGTGATAGCTCGTCTGCGAGTCGGCGTAGTCGCCCTCGCCGAGCGACACGAGCTCGCTGGTGACGCCCAGCTCCTCGGCCAGCTCACGTCGCGCGCCCTCGAAGGGGTCCTCGCCGGCGAGCACGACGCCGCCGGCGGTGAAGTCCCAGTGGGCCGGGTACACGTCCTTGGTGGGAGTCCGACGGTGGACGTAGATCCGTCCGTAGGGGTCGCGGACGACGATGCCGGTCGCGGCATGCCGCAGGTTCTGGGCGCGCATCACGGAACGAGGGGCGTTCCCGGCCGGACGTCCCCCGTCGTCGTAGAGCGCGACGACCTCCTCGTCCACGGGGTCTATGAAACCTCAGAGACCCGCTCAGCGCTCGCGAAGTCCGGGAGTCGTGTCGCCGTGCTGGTTCAGCCCGTTCACCGCCAGACGTGTCATCCGGTGTGCCAGGAGGAGCCGCGCGCGATCCCCGACCCCGTTCCGGAGGGCCGACACAACGGGCCGGACCCGGATCGGGTTCCCGGGGGAGTAGAAGTTCCACGACGTCGGGAGGTACGCCGCGCGGGTCACCCGGAAGCCGTGCCGGGTCTCGCTGAACGTGAAGCGGACACTGATCCCCTCATAGGCCCGCGGGTACACCGTGTCGCTCTGCGCGACCATGTTCCCCATGCCGTAGACGACCCATTTCCCGTTGACCTTCGTGATCGGCTGCACGACGTGGGCGTGCTCGGCGAACACCAGGTCGACGGCCGGGCTGGCGGTGAGGCGGCGTACCAGGGCGATCTGTTGGGCGTTGGGCAGCCGGGAGTACTCGTCGCCGCCGTGGTACTGCACGAGCACGATGTCGGCGCCGGCCGCCTTGGCCGCGCGGGCCTGGGCGATGAGGTTGTCGGCGTCCCACATCGAGACGGCCCAGTGTTGGTCGGGTGGGAGCGTGAAGCCGTTGAGCGAGTAGGTGCCGCCCACGATCCCGACCTTCACGCCCTGCGCGGTGGTGAGGATGACCGGCTTGCGGCGTTCCGCCGGGCTTCGGAAGGTGCCGACGTGGCGGACCCCCGCCTTCTCCAGCAGCGTCGCGGTGCGCACCAGGCCGGTGTACCCCTGGTCGATGCTGTGGTTGGAGTCGGTGGTGCAGGCGTCCCACCCCATCGACCCGATCCAGCGTGCGATCTCCGGCGGAGCGGCGAAGACCGGGTAGCTGGAGAGGTGCTGGTCGTCGGTGGCGAACGGCACCTCCTCGTGGCAGATGGCGAGGTCGGCGCTCTCCACGATCGGCTTCATCGCGGCGAACATCTGGTCGAAGTCGAAGCGTTGGTCGCCCCTGCGTACGGCGTCCTCGTGCGCGCTCGCCCAGACCGTGTCGTGCCAGAGCAGGTCACCACTCATCAGCACGGTCACGGTCCGGCGCGGCGGGGGATCGTCGTGACTGGGGTCGTCCTCCGGCAGAGCTGTCGTCTCGTCGGTCGGGACGACCAACGGATCTGTGGGCGTCTCGGTGGGCGTCTCGGTGGGCGTCTCGGTGGGCGTCACCGCGGAGGGCGAGGGCGTGACGGTGATGGCCAACCGCGCCCGGCGATCGCCTGCAGTGTCGGGATGCGCGAGCACCGCAAATGCCAGGGCGAGGGTCACGACGACGCCGACCACGCCGATCCGGGCGAGTGTCCGCACCTGTCCTCCGTCCTGTCTCGACCGGGGCTGAGAAGATCGTGTCGTGACGGCCCAGTCAAGTGCCCTCGGACCTGCGGCGCGAACAGGCGCGCTGGCCGACCTGGCCGCCACGAGCGTCGACGAGCCGCTCGACCTGCTCGTTGTCGGCGGGGGCATCGTCGGCACGGGTGCCGCCCTGGACGCGGTCTCGCGCGGGCTCACGGTCGGCCTGCTCGAGCAGCGAGATCTCGCCAGCGGGACGTCGTCCCGGTCGAGCAAGCTCGTGCATGGCGGGCTGCGGTACCTCGAGATGTTCGACTTCGGTCTGGTCCGCGAGGCGCTGGAGGAGCGCGGCCTGCTGCTGACCCGGCTCGCGCCGCACCTCGTGCGACCCGTCCCGTTCCTCTATCCGCTGCACCGCACGATCGAGCGGCCGTACGTCGGCGCAGGACTCGCGCTGTACGACGCACTGGCGATGGCCGGGAAGTACGAGATGGGCGTGCCCCGGCACCGGCACCTGTTCCGCAAGCAAATCGCCCGGATCGCGCCCGATCTCCGCCTCGACCAGCTGACGGGCGCAGTCCGGTACTACGACTGCCAGGTCGATGACGCGCGGCTGGTGGTGACCCTCGCCCGCACCGCGGCGCACCACGGCACCCTGGTCGCGACCCGGACCCGCGTCACCGGGTTTCTGCGCGAGGGCCCTCGGGTCGTCGGCGTACGCGCGACGGACCTGGAGTCCGGCTCGGAGCTCGAGGTGCGGGCTCGCGTCGTCGTGAACGCGACCGGCGTCTGGACCGATGACGTCGAAGGGCTGCTCGGCGGTCCGCTGTCGATGGACGTCGAGGCCAGCAAGGGGATCCACCTCGTCGTACCACGCGAACGCATCCGCTCGGAGTGTGGCTTCATCGCACGCACCGAGAAGTCCGTCCTCTTCGTGATCCCGTGGGGCCGGCACTGGATCATCGGCACCACCGACACCGCGTGGAACCTCGACCTCGCCCACCCGGCCGCCTCGCGCACCGACATCGACTACCTGCTCGAGCACGTCAACAAGCTGCTCCGTGTGCCGCTCGACCACGACGACGTCGAGGGCGTGTACGCCGGGCTGCGGCCGCTGCTCGCCGGCAAGGCCGGACGTGGCGTCGGCTCGGCTGGCGAGGGCGAGGCGCGGTCGGCGACGACCAAGGTCTCGCGCGAGCACACCGTCGTGAGCCCAGTCCCGGGGCTGGTGCTGATCGCCGGCGGCAAGCTCACGACGTACCGGGTCATGGCGCGGGACGCGGTCGACCTGGCGGTGCGTGGCTGGCCGGACGTGGCGCCGTCGCACACCGAGCGGGTGCCGCTGCTGGGCGCGGACGGATACCTCACCCGCACCAACCAGCGGGTCGCGCTCAGCCGCCGCTCGGGCCTCGAGGTGGGCCGGATCGACCACCTTCTGGGGCGCTTCGGTGGCCTGGTCGACGACCTGCTCGACCTGGTTGCGGCGCGACCCGATCTCGCGGAACCCCTGCCCGGCGCCGAGGACTACCTGTCCGCGGAGGTCGTGTACGCCGTGACGCACGAGGGCGCCCGGCACCTCGACGACGTCCTCGCACGGCGTACCCGGATCTCGATCGAGACCTTCGACCGCGGCACGGTGGCGGTCACCGCCGCCGCCGACCTGATGGCCACCGAGCTCGGCTGGGACGAGATCCGCCGCGACGACGAGGTCGACCACTACCTGCGCCGGGTCGAGGCGGAGCGGCAGTCGCAGGAGAAGCTCACGGATCAGGAGGCCGACGAGGCCCGGGTCAGCGCGCCGGACATCGTGTGACCTTCCCAGGTCGCGGGTGGACGGCGGTCAGCCGCCCACTGGAAACTCCGAGCAGGTCGCGTGGTAGGGCCGGCTGGGGAAGAACTCGGCCCACTCGTCGTGTGTGAGGTTGCGTCCTGCGATCGCGCAGGCACGATCGGCCCAGGCGCTCGTGCGCGTGTCGGCCACCCAGGTGCGGCCGTCCCGGGCGGCGATGAGGAGACCGGAGCTGTGGGGCAGGTAGCGGATCGACCCGCCAGTGGCGAGCGCCGGGAGAGGCAGGCTGCCCTGGTAGGCCCCGGTGTGCCCGTCCCAGAGCCCGATCCGGTTGGTCTGCAGTGCCGCGAACTGGTGGCCGTCGGGGGCGAACGCGACCCACCCACCCGCGTCCGCGAGCGTGTCCGCGCGGGCGTCGGAGCCGATCCACTCGAGGGTCTCGAGATCGAGCAGCCGCATCCGGCCCTCGGCGTCGGCGGTGGCCATCAGCGTCCCGTCGGGCGACGCGTCGTTCGGGGCGTCCTCGGGGTCGGTGAGCGTGCCTGCCGGTGCCTCGCCGAGGATCTCCCCGGTCTCGGGCCGGACCCGCACGACCGAGCCGTCTAGCTTGAGGAGGATCACGACATCGCCCCGGGCGCCCATCGTGGTCACGCCGCTCCCCACGCTCATCCCGGCATCCACCTGTCGCAAGGTCGCGCGATCGAAGGTGGCGAGCTCCCCGCTCCGATCGACGACATAGACCCGGTCCCCGTCCGCGCTGAACGTCGCGCGCAGCTGAACCCCCTGAGGAAACTGCTTGACCGCGACCTGACGACCTGTGGCCGTGTTCCAGATCCGCAGACGCTCGTCGCCGGCAGTGGTCAACAGCCAGCTCCCGTCCGGGCTCCAGCGGGCGTTCCAGACGTCGGGGAGGGGGGCCGATCGTGGCGTCTCCCGGCCGGTCCTGAGGTCGACGAACCAGAGTCGGCCGGACTGGAACCGAACCAGAGTGCGCCCATCCGGCGCCGCGATCGAGAGGGCGTAGGCGGTCCCCTCGACGGCGGGGGTGTCCTCTCCCAGGGTCAGCAGATCGGGAGCGCCACCGAGGCGCCACATCATCAGATCCTCCCCCGCCGCATAGAGCGTGTGGTCGTCCGCGGACCAGTCGATGCTTGACGCCCAGACCCCGCCAGGCACCGCGAAGCGATGGAGTAGTGCGCCCGTGGCAACGTCCCAGACGATGACGCTGTCGTCGCTCGAGGCGGTCGCCAAGAGGTTGCCGTGGTGCGAGTAGCGGCCGCCCTCAGCCAGGTCGGGGCCCCTGAGGTCCGGTCCGCGTCGGCGCAGGGTCGTGGAGTCCAGGCGGACGATGCGGTCCCCGCTGGTCAGGGCGACGGTCGATCCGTCCGGGCTGACGTCGAGGCCACCCAGCTGCTGTTCTGCCAGTAGCAGGCCGTCGGCAGTCGCGAGCAGCCGGCCGGAGTCCACGTCGTAGGCCTGCAGGGAGTGCCGGCCTACGCTCGTGAGGTAGACGCGGCTCCCGTCCGCGTTGAGGGCGATGGCGGCGTACTCCGGCACGGTCAGCTCGAAGAGCGGTCGGGCAGGGCGGGCGAGGTCCCAGACGGTGCCGAACCCGGTCCACTCCCGGGACTCCCGGTCGTAGCGCTGAACGACGGCGGCCAGCCGTCGGCCGTCGGTGCTGTACTCCATGGCGTACTCGATGCCGCTGGCTGGCGCCATGCCGCCCAGCTGGCGGGGTGACCGGGTGCCTGCGGGCAGGTCGTAGAGCTGGATGGGCTGCTCGTCGAGCCTCGGTGGCCCGCTCGGGACCCACTCGTTGACCGCCATCGCGAGCTGTCGACCGTCGGGCGAGAACCGGATGATGCTGGAAGGCGCCGTGTCCGCGAACCCGACCTTCTCGAGCGTCTCGCCGTCGTACAGGTGGACTCCCGGCTCGGGCGCGTCCGGTGCGAGACTGACCGCCACCAACGACCTGTCCTGGCTCGCCGCCGCGGACACCGGTAGCCCGTCGAGATCGCGAGTGCGCTCGAGTGAGCCGGCTCGCGTCAACATCGCGGCCAGGGTGTCCCGGGCCTGTGCGGAGTCGTCGACGGTGAGTGCCTCGAGTGCGAGCAGCAGTCCGGTCGAAGGGCTCTCCTGTCCCGCTGCCTGTGCCTCGGCCCGCCGGGCCTCGGCCAGCCTGGCCGCTGCCTCGCTGTTGCGCCGATTCTGATCTGCCCGATCTGCAGCGCGAACGGCGAGGGCGCCGGCGACCAGGGCGAGCACGATGAACAGTCCGACCCCGGCCAAGGCACCGCGCAGCCGGCGCCGCGAGCGGCGTTCCAGGGCTTCCCGAGTCCGGGCGGCGCGTTCTTCGGCCTGCGATAGTGCGACGGACGCGTCGAGGAAGGCTGCCTCGGTGCCGTTCAGCTCGGGCTGGGTGCGCTCCCGCCACTCCAGGGCGCGGCTGAGCCGGGTGCCCCGGTACAGCTCGCTCTCGGCTCGCCCCATCGACTCCCAGGCATCGGCAGCCCCGGCCAGGTGCCGGAAGAGCCGCTGACCGTCGACATCGTCGTCGAGCCAACCGCGCAACCGCGGCCACACCCGCACGAGCGCCTCATGGGCGATCTGGACGGTGTCCCCGTCGATGCTGACGAGGCGGGCTTCCACGAGGCGTTCGACGAGTTGCTCGTGGGCCGCGTCCACGGTGACCTTCGCCCGCGGGACCCGCGCCCGCACCGCGTCCCCGTCCTCGGACGGCATGACCAACCTGAGCAGCAGGTGGCGAAGCTGGTCGCGCTCCGTGGCGTCCATGGCGTCGTACACCGACTCGGCCGACCGGGAGACCGCCTGGCGGATCCCGCCGGTCGCCAGGTATCCCGCGACGGTGAGCGTCGGACCCTCGCGACGCTCCCAGGTCTCGCGGAGCACGTGGGAGAGCAGCGGCAGCGCGGCGGGCTCGCCTTCCATATCACGGACGAGCAGGTCGACCAGGCCGGACTCGAGACGCAGCCCCGCACGACGGGCCGGCCCCTCGATCGCGCTGCGCAGGCCACCCTCGCTCAGTGGGCCGAGGAGGTACATGCCCTCCTCGAGGACCCGCGCGATGTCCGGGTACGGCGCGAAGTCACCGAGGTGGTCCGCCCGGAGCGACAGCACCAACGCGCCGCCGGCCCCCACGTGCAGGGCCAGCGCCCCGACGTACCGAGCCCGCTCGGTGGCGTCGGTGCAGAGGGTGACCGCCTCCTCGGCCTGGTCGACGACCAGCGTCTGCCGACCGCGCGGCTTCAGCCCGACCAACGAGTCCAGCGGGTGTGCCCCGGGCGTGGTGAGGTGCAGCGGCGTCCCGTTCCGTGACAGCGAGGCCACGACGCCCGCCCGCACGAGCGAGGACTTGCCCACGCCCGACGGCCCGATCACGGCCAGGACGCGGCCGTCGCGCAGTCTGCGCAGACAGGCCGCGATGTCGTCCTCGCGGCCGAAGAACGTGTCGGCGTCGGCGGCGTCGTACGGGAGCAGTCCTCGGTACGGACAGGTCGCACTGACCGCGGGCGACGGCACCGGCGCCAACGAAGGATCCTGCCGCAGCAGCATGGCCTCGAGCTCGACCAGCTCCTGGCCAGGGTCGAGACCGAACTCCTCGACCAGCCGCGCCCGCGCCCGGGTGATCGCTCCGAGCGCTTCGGGCTGCCGGCCCGTCTGGTGCAGCGCACGCGCGAGGAGCGCCCACCGTCGCTCCCGGTACGGCGCCTGCGCGACCAGCGCCCGCGCCCGTTCCAGGATCTCGCGCGCCCGGCCGGCGTCGATCTCGGCTTCGACGAGCAGCTCCTCGCCCTCCATACGCAGGCCCTCGAGCCGGGTGGCCTCCACCCTGCCCGGCTCCCACTCCTCGAGGTCGGTGAGGGCGGATCCCCGCCACAGCTCGAGGGCGTCCTGGGCGAGGAACGAGGCGCGCCCCGGGTCCCCGGCCGCGAGTGCCTCTCGTGCCAGCTCGAGCCGGCGCTCGAACAAGCGGTGGTCCAGCTCCTCGTCGGTGAGGTCGAGGCGATAGCCGTTCGGCGCCGAACGGATCGCCGCGCTCCCCAGCCGCTTGCGCAGCCGGACGACACAGCCCTGCAGCACCTTGGCCCACGACGGCGGTAGCTGCTCGCCCCAGAGGGCATCGGCCAGCGCGTCCGTACTCATGGGCTCGCCGGCGCGGACGACGAGCGCAGACAGCACGACCCGGTCTCGTGGACTCAGGCCGTTCGACTGGCCGTCGACCTCGAGGGGGCCGAGCACGGCGATACCCATGCCTCGACTGTCGACCCGGCAGGGGCGGGCGTCAACGGGCCCGATACCGGGCTGATACCGCTCCGGCGACGGGTCGGAACCGGCGTGCCTGACAACGGGAGGGTCCACAACCACCACACCCGGAGGTCATCATGACCGGTTTCCCCGCAGCGTCCCTGCTGCCGCTCACGCTTGCCGCGACCACTCTCCTGCTCGGCGCCTGCGGCGACGACTCGACGCCGTCCGCGTCGGAAGCGGGCGAGAGCTCGACATCCGCCGGTCCCCCAGCGCCGGCCGAGCCGGTCGAGATGAAGGTGATTCCCGCCGGCACTCCGCTCGACCCGGCGACCTACGCGATGCCGTTCCTCGGCATCGACGCAACGATGCGCGCTGTCGTCGACGTACCCGACGGCTACTTCTCCGCCGGCGGCTGGTTCATCGACGACGGCCACGAAAACCTCGCTCCCCACCAGTACGGCAACCTGGCCTTCTGGGGCGCCGTCGACCAGGTCGACCCCGACCCGTGCCAGCCCGGTCCGGTCGAGAGCGTCGGGTCCAGCGTCCAGGAGCTCGCCGACGCCTTGACGGCAGAACGGAGTCGCGACACGTCGGCGCCGCTCACCGTGACGCTCGGCGGCTACGACGGGCTGTACCTGGAGTCCCGTGCGCGCGGCGACCTCGACCGCTGCCTGCACGGTCGGCACACCATGCTCCGCGCGCGCGCCGGCGACTCCCTCTGGCTGGCCGACGGCATCCCCGGCACGACCGACCGAGTGTGGATCGTGAACGTCAACGGGCATCGTGTGGTGGCCGTTGTCCAGACGATGCGCGGCAAGACCGACGACCCGGCCGAGCTCGTCGGCATCGCGCGGTCCGTCGAGTTCTCGCACGTCAGCGAGCTACCCGACCCCAACCCTTCCGGCCTGGGCCGTGATGGACGGCACGCGCAGGGCGAGGGGTGTGCGCCGATGCCCGGTGGGGCGTGGCGGCGACGATCGCTGCCCTGGTCGCGTCGGCCGCGTGCATCGCGTGGGTCCGGACCGAGAACCCTCCGACGGTGCTGGGATCGACGCAGGCGGCGCCCGTCGTCGACGGCCGGACACACGTGCACTGGCACACGAGGAGCCAGGTCCGCGCGGCACGGTCACGCTGGCCTTCGCCGGTGACACGCACTTCCAGCTCCACCTCGCGGCGCTGCTCGACCATCCGCGGGGGGACTCGGGCCGATCACCCGGTCCCTGAGAGCGGCCGACCTGACAATGGTCAACGTGGAGAGCGCGATCGCCGAGGCAGGCACCCCCGATCCCAAGGAGCTGGAGGTGCCATCCGACCGCTACTGGTTCCGTACGTCGCCGAAGGCGCTCGACGTCCTCGCAGCCGCGGGAGTGGACGTGGTCACGATGGCCAACAACCACGGTGCCGACTACGGCCCGGACGGCCTGGCCGAGACGCTGCGAGCACGCCGGGACGGCCCCTCGCGATCATCGGTGTCGGGGCGAACCGCCAGGACGCGCTCACGCCGTATCGCGGTGACGATCCGGGGCACCGACATCGCGATGCTCGCCGCCGACGCCTCACCCCGCGAGGGGCTGAGCCGGACCTGGGCCGCCGGTCCGACGACCGCCGGGCTCGCCGCTGCGCACTATCCGCGACCGCGCGCGTTGCTCCGCGCCGTGCGCATCGCAGCCCGAACGGCGGACGTGGTCGTCGTCTACCTGCACTGGGGGACCGAGCTGCGATCCTGCCCCGACCAGCGCCAGCTGGCCCTGGCGAGGGCGCTGGCGGAGGCAGGCGCCGACGTCGTCGTCGGCAGCCATGCCCATGTGCTGCTCGGTTCCGGATGGCTCGGCGACACCTACGTCGACTACGGCCTCGGGAACTTCCTCTGGTACCACGACCTGGAGCCCGAGACCGGCGTGCTCCGGCTCACCGTGCGCGACGGAATGGTGGTCGGCGACTCATGGACCCCGGCGCGGATCCAGATCCACGGACGGCCGTTGCCGCTGCGTGGCGTCGACCGGACGCGCGCGATCGCTCCGTGGCGTCACCTGCGCTCGTGCACCGACCTCGCGCGCACCGCCACGCACCGGTGCGACCCGCGTACTGGTGGTCGTCGCGTCCGATCGGCCCGAGCCTCGCCCGCCGGATGCGTTTCAGCCACCATGCCGGCTGTCCCGTCCAGCTGGCGGACCTGCGCTACCTGCGGATGACGTACGTCGGGTTCGACCGGAGGGCGCACCCGGCGAGATGGTGGTGCACGAGGATTACGCCGGACGCGTCGCCCAGGTGTTCCGGGACCTCTACGACGCGGGGTGGCCGATACGACGCATGCGCCTCGTCGACGACTATGGAGGAAGTGACCGGCGCTCGATGGCGGCGGACAACACGTCGGGGTTCAACTGCCGCAGAGTGGCCGGGAGCCGATCCTGGTCAGCCCATGCGTTCGGCGCGGCGATCGACATCGACCCGGTGCAGAACCCGGATCTGAGCGGCCCTGGCGTCGCCCCTCGTGCCGGAGGTCGCTTCGCAGGTGTCGGACCGGTCTCTCGACGGGCATCCGGGGCCCGGGGTGGTCACCGCCGGAGGGCCGGTGGTCAGGGCCTTCGCCCGGATCGGTTGGACCTGGGGCGGAATCTGGTCGTCGGGGAAGGACTACCAGCACTTCGCGGCCACCGACGAGCCCGGCGTCCGAATGGTTACCGGGAGGTAGCAAGGGTCACCCCGGCGACATACCTTGGGTACATGAGTGACCGGCACCCGTTCTCCGGGCCCGTCGTCGAGGGTCCGCACGATCCCGAGCACGACCCGACCGCGTCGTACGCACTCGACCGTGGCTACGTCCGGGATCTCACCCAGCGCCTGGTCGCGACCTCGGGCCGCACCGTGGAGCTGCGGTCACCGATCGGCGACCAGCCGCTCGCGCACATCCCGCAGTCGTCGGAGGAGGACGTCGAGGAGGCGTTCCGGCGGGCTCGCCGTGCCCAGGAGGCCTGGGCGCGTACGCCGCTCGACGTGCGCGCCGACGCGCTGCTCCGGCTGCACGACCTCGTGCTCGACCACCAGGCGGAGATCATCGACCTGATCTGCCTGGAGTCGGGCAAGGCCCGCAAGCACGCCTTCGACGAGCCGCTGCACATCGCGCTGACCGCGCGCTACTACGGGCGTACGGCGCACGACCACCTCGACACCCAGCGCGTCCGCGGCGTGATCCCGGTGCTGACCCGGGTCGACGTCAACCGTGTCCCCAAGGGCGTCGTCGGCGTGATCTCGCCGTGGAACTACCCGTTCACGATGGCGCTGTGCGACGGGCTCCCCGCGCTGCTCGCCGGCAACGCCGTGGTCGCCAAGCCGGACGCCCAGACCATGCTCTCGGCCCTGCTCGGCCGCTCAGCTGCTCGAGAGCGCCGGCTTCCCGCCCGACCTGTGGCAGGTCGTGGCCGGCCCCGGTCCCGAGGTCGGGCCGGCCCTGATCCAGCGCGCCGACTACATCTGCTTCACCGGCTCGACCGCGACCGGCCGTCTCGTCGCGAAGGGCTGCGCCGACCGGCTGATCGGCTGCTCGCTGGAGCTCGGCGGCAAGAACCCGATCCTCGTCCTCCGCGACGCCGACCTCGAGAAGGCCGCCGAGGGTGCGGTGCGAGCCGCGTTCTCGAACGCCGGCCAGCTCTGCGTGTCCATGGAGCGGCTGTTCGTCGCAGACCAGGTCTACGACCGGTTCCTCGAGCGGTTCGTCGCCCGCACCGAGGCGATGACGCTCGGCGCGACCCTCGACTGGGGCAACGACATGGGCTCCCTGATCAGCCAGGCTCAGCTCGAGACGGTCACCGCCCACGTCGAGGACGCGGTCGCCAAGGGCGCTCGAGTGCTGACCGGCGGTCGCGCCCGGCCCGACCTCGGGCCGTTCTTCTACGAGCCGACCATCCTCGAGGGCGTCACGCCCGAGATGACCTGTTTCGGCAACGAGACGTTCGGGCCCGTGGTGTCGGCGTACCGCTTCCACGACGAGGCCGACGCGATCGCGCGGGCCAACGACGGTGACTACGGCCTCAACGGCTCGATCTACAGCCAGGACGGTCCGCGTGCCCGCGCCATCGCGCGGCAGATCCGGTGCGGCACGATGAACATCAACGAGGGGTTCGCCGCGTCGTTCGGCAGCATCGAGGCGCCCGATGGGCGGCATGCGGTCCTCGGGCCTCGGCCGGCGACAGGGGAGTGAGGGCGTGCTGCGCTTCACCGAGACGCAGTCGGTCGCGACCCAGCGAGTCACCCCGATCGCGCCGAGGTTCGGCGTCTCCGACGAGACGCTACGGCAAGGTGATGACCGCCGCCCTGCGGGTGATGAACAAGTTCGGCCGGGCATGAGCACCCACCGGAAGCACGACTACGACGTGCTGGTCATCGGGTCCGGGTTCGGCGGCTCGGTGGCCGCGTTGCGACTGACCGAGAAGGGTTACCGAGTCGCGGTGCTCGAGGCGGGCGCGCGGTTCGAGGACGACGACTTCGCGGCGACGTCGTTCGACACCAAGCGCTTCCTCTTCCGTCCCGAGATCGGCTGCTACGGCATCCAGCGCATCGACGCGTTGAAGGACTGCCTGATCCTGTCCGGTGCGGGCGTCGGCGGCGGCTCGCTGGTATACGCGAACACGCTCTACGAGCCGCTCGAGCAGTTCTACGACGACCCCGCTTGGAAGGACATCACCGACTGGCGGGCCGAGCTCGCGCCGTACTTCGACCAGGCGAAGCGGATGCTCGGCGTCGCGGAGTACCCGCGGATGACGCCGTCCGACGAGGTCATGAAGCAGGTCGCCGACGAGCTCGGCGTCGGGGACACGTTCCACCCGACCCCGGTCGGTGTGTTCTTCGGCGGCCCGGGGCAGCAGCCCTCCGACTCTGTCGCCGACCCGTACTTCGGCGGCGCCGGGCCCGACCGGAACCCCTGCCGTCACTGTGGCGAGTGCATGACCGGCTGTCGGCACAACGCCAAGAACACGCTGGTCAAGAACTACCTCTACCTCGCCGAGCAGAACGGCGCGCGCGTGCTGCCGCTGACCACGGTCACCCGGATCGAGCCGGGCACGGCCTCCGCCGGTGGGGGGTACGACGTCCACGTCCGGTTCACCAAGGCCAAGCTGAACCGGCCGGGGTCGACCAAGGTGCTCACCGCCGACCAGGTCGTGCTCGCGGCCTCGGCGCTGGGCACCCAGCGGCTGCTGCACCGGATGAAGGACGAGGGCCACCTGTCCGGCCTGTCCGACCGCCTCGGCCACCTCTCGCGCACCAACTCCGAGTCCATCCTCGGAGCGATCGCGCCCGACGCGACCGTCGACTACACCCAGGGCGTCGCGATCACGTCGTCCTTCCACCCCGACGAGCACACCCATGTCGAGCCGGTTCGCTACGGCAAGGGCAGCAACGCGATGTCGCTGCTGCAGACCGTGCTCACCGACGGAGACCTCGGCCCGCGCTGGCGCACCTGGCTGAGCGAGATGTGGACGCAGAAGGCCCGGGTGCTGGACCTCTACGACATGCGCCACTGGTCGGAGCGCACCGTGATCGCGCTGGTGATGCAGAGCCGCGACAACTCGATCACGGTCTTCACCAAGGCCGGACGCCTGGGCCGCCGGGTGCTGACGTCGCGCCAGGGGCACGGGGAGCCCAACCCGACCTGGATCCCGGTCGCCAACCAGGCGGTACGCCGGATGGCCGAGATCATGGGCGGCACGCCGGGCGGCTCGATCGGCGAGCCGTTCAACATGCCCCTGACCGCGCACTTCATCGGCGGTTGCACGATCGGCGACTCACCCGAGTCCGGAGTCGTCGACGCCTACCAGCGCGTGTACGGCCACCCCGGTCTTCACGTTGCGGACGGCTCGGCGATCTCGGCCAACCTGGGGGTGAACCCGTCGCTGACGATCACGGCCCAGGCCGAGCGGGCGATGGCGCTGTGGCCGAACAAGGGAGAGGCCGACCCGCGGCCCGCGCTGGGCACGGCGTACCAGCGGGTCACGCCGGTGGCGCCCGCCCACCCGGCTGTCCCGGAGAGTGCACCGGCGGCCTTGCGCCTGCCGATCGTCGCGGTCTCCTGATCTGTCCGCAGCACGGCCAGAGAATCTCCGTCCCCACGTAACCCCCCGCCGGAGCCGTCGTTGAGCGGTCGGGCACCCACCGCCGAACTCCCTCCCTTGGTGGGACCCACCTGTCCGGGGACGTGCATGCGGGCCTCGGGCAACCAGAGCCCGGCCTCGCTCCCTGACCGCCGGGCTCTGGCGCGTTCCGCGGCCGAAAGCCGACGTGGCGGGGTCGGGAGGGCGGACGCGCGCAGATAGGCTTCGGTCATGTCGGAGCACGACCTGGTCCTCGTCGTCGACTTCGGTGCGCAGTACGCCCAGCTGATCGCCCGGCGGGTGCGTGAGGCGCGGGTCTACTCCGAGATCGTGCCGCACTCGCTGCCGGTGGGAGAGATGCTCGAGCGGAAGCCCTCGGCGATCATCCTGTCCGGTGGGCCGTCCTCGGTGTACGCCGACGACGCGCCCGGCATCGACGCCGCGCTCTTCACCGCCGGCGTACCCGTGTTCGGGATGTGTTACGGCTTCCAGCTGATGGCGCAGGGCCTCGGCGGCGCCGTGTCGCCGACCGGCGCCCGCGAGTACGGCCGGACGCCGGTCAAGGTCGACCGCGGCGGCGTCCTGCTGGCCGACATCCCGGCAGACCACTCGGTCTGGATGTCCCACGGCGATTCCGTCATCGCCGCGCCTCCGGGCTTCGACGTCCTGGCCTCCTCCCGGGTGACGCCGGTCGCGGCGTTTGAAGACACCGACCGCAGGCTTGCCGGCGTCCAGTGGCACCCCGAGGTGCTGCACACCGAGCACGGCCAGCAGGTGCTCGAGCACTTCCTCCACGACATCGCCGGCTGCCGTCCCGACCTGGACGATGGTCAACATCGTCGACGAGCAGGTCGACCACATCCGCGAGCAGATCGGCGACGGCCGCGCGATCTGCGCCTTGTCCGGCGGCGTCGACTCCGCGGTCGCGGCTGCGATCGTGCAGCGTGCGATCGGCGACCGGCTCACCTGCGTGTATGTCGACCACGGGATGATGCGGTCCGGCGAGACCGAGCAGGTACGCCGCGACTTCGAGGCGGTCTTCGACAAGCTCGACGTCGTCGACGCGGCGGACCAGTTCCTCGGAGCCCTGGATGGCATCCACGATCCCGAGGAGAAGCGAAAGATCATCGGCCGGGAGTTCATCCGGACCTTCGAGGCGGCCGAGGCGCGGGCCTTCAAGGACTTGCGAGCGGTGACGACGGTGCGGGCGACACGGCGTACCTCGTGCAGGGCACGCTGTACCCCGACGTCGTCGAGTCCGGCGGGGGAGCCGGCACCTCGAACATCAAGTCCCACCACAACGTCGGCGGCCTGCCCGACGACCTCCAGTTCGAGCTGGTCGAGCCACTGCGCACGCTGTTCAAGGACGAGGTGCGGATGGTCGGCGAGCAGCTCGGCCTGCCGCCGACCATGGTGTGGCGGCAGCCGTTCCCCGGGCCTGGCCTCGGCATCCGGATCATCGGCGAGGTCACCCGCGAGCGCCTCGACATCCTCCGCGCCGCCGACCTGATCGCCCGCGAGGAGCTCACCGCCGCCGGCCTCGACCGCGACATCTGGCAGTTCCCGGTCGTGCTGCTCGCCGACGTCCGCTCGGTCGGCGTCCAGGGCGACGGCCGCACCTACGGGCACCCCGTAGTCCTCCGCCCGGTCACCTCCGAGGACGCGATGACCGCCGACTGGGCCCGCCTCCCGTTCGACCTCCTGGAGAAGATCTCCACCCGCATCACCAACGAGGTCGCCGAGGTCAACCGGGTCACCCTCGACATCACCTCGAAGCCGCCGGGCACCATCGAGTGGGAGTGAGCCACCCACTCTGACCGGGGCTGGACTGTACCGCTGCAACGCGAGCGAGGCCCTACGCGTGATACGGACCGATCCACGGGGCAAGCGACGCGACGTCGCCGAGCACGTCATCCACCGGCCGTCTCGTGGTGAGCGGGACCTGATCGCCCGCGGGGAGAGCCCAACCGACCTGGACGATGATCTGGGGGCAGGCCGCGTCCCCGAGTAGCTCGTTCTGGATCAGATGTCGAGTTCGGTCCACTTCGATCGCCTGACTCAAGGGCACCATTGCGAGACCTTCGGCGGTGCCCTTCAGCAGCATGGCGCTGAGTGCCTCTCCGGCTCGCAGCCGCGACGCGGTGTCGTCGGACGAGGTGCAGATCGCCACCAGCGCGGGCTCGACGGGCTCGGACTCGGGCTCGTGGTCGGTCAAGGTCCCGGAGGGGAAGCGGGAGGGGGCCGTCGCGGGGCTGGTTGCAGGGCCGGTCGCAGGGCCGGTCGCAGGGCCCCGGCGGAGCAGGCTCGCGGCTGGGATGCCCTGGCCGTCCTCTCGTCCGGTCCAGTGGACGATCTCGTCGACGTACCGACGATTGAGTCGCTGAGCCTTCTCCGCCTCGGCCAGGATCTGCAACAGCTCCGTACGTGCCCGGTGGGAGACCACGGCGACGATGTTGACGCCGGCGGCGGGCCCCAAGGCGAGAAGACCGTCCAGCTGTTCACGTGGCACGTGCCAGGACGAGGGACGGCGGCGGTCGGTGCGCCGATTGGTCAGCGTGTCGAGCGCGGCCAGTGCGGCTGGTGTCACCGGCTCCGGGTGGAAGGAGACGTTGGCCAACTGGGCTTCGTTGTAGGGGTTCGGCATCCGCCGGACGCGTGGCCTCCACCCCGATGCCGCCGCTGCGACCTGCAGGTGATGCAGGGCGGCACCGCAGCTGATCACCAGGTCGCGACCGTCCGGGTCGGCGTACTGGAGCTGGCGCCGGCTGTCGGCGAACAGCGCTATCTGCTCGCCGCTGACACACCAGTGCCAGGGCTGCGTGTTGTGCACCGAGGGTGCCCGCGTCGCGAACGCGACCAGGTCGCGGATCGGAACACCTGGGAGTGAGGTGGTCGGCATGGTCGCGCTCCTTTCCGTCGCTGACGTGCGGCTCCTGTCTCAGGCGGACAGGAGTCGTCGGCCCGAGATGTCGTGGGGGGTGATCCGGACGTGGAGCGTGCGCTGGCCCTCGGCCCAGGCGACAGGCCGGTCGTCGTCGGGAAGGTCCGCGGTTTCGACGTAGGCCGCGTTCCCGCGGACCAGGACGCTCCAACCCGATTGGTTGTAGTCGTCGAAGTCGTCAATCTCGAACGACGCGCGTGCGGACCTCAGGTGGGTCGCCAGTGTCGAGTGGGGCGAGATCTGGATCAGGACCGTGTCATGGTCCAGCGCATAGTTCACCGGCAGGACGACCGGACCCAGGTCATCGCAGTACGCCACTCTGCCCACCGTGTGAGCGGCGAGCAGCTCGAGGCACTCGGCCTTGTCGATCTCTCTGAGATGGCTCGGGAACCATCGCTCGTCGGGGCTCGTGGTGACTCCTCTCATCGTTCGTCCTACGAGCGTGGCGCAAGCTGCTGTGCCGACACAGGGCGCGCAGTCACCCGTGCGTGGGACCAACGACCCCAAGCTCGGTCACCGCCACCTCGCCTTGACGCGCCGCCAGGACGAGGCGGGCCTCTCAGCCAGGTGCACGCTCACGGGCACGCGATGACCGCCGACTGGGCGCCGCACCGTTGGCCTGCCGGAAGATCTGCACCCTCGTGGTCCTGCGTTCCAACCGCCATGTCCCCTCAGCTGGCGAGAGCGCGTCAAGCTTGATTGAACCTGGGTCTTTGTCCGGACAACGCTCGACGAGGGCCGACGAACCCGCTACCACCCGTGATGGTTCACGCTCGCCGGCTGGCTCGGCCCCGCCCTGCGGGCTTCGCGATGTCACGCCGTAGGTACGTCCGAGGTTGATCGGGCCCGGTTCGGCACAGCCGCTGGTATGCGAGGCGTCTCGGCGTCGATGGGCTGGTCCGCAGCGACATGGAATGATGTTTGGCCCTAGGTGGCCACGCGGGCCAGACGTTGTATGGGTCGTGGGTGAGGACGATGGGCGGTGGGTTCGCAAGTGCGTGGGCCGACCTGTTCTGGCTCCCGCTGGGCGCCGGTGGGCACTTCGTCCGGTGGAACGGTCGCGCCTACGAGCGGATAGCAGCCCATCGGGAACACCGGGCTGCCGTGGACTTGTACCACTGCGGCCTCATGCTGCACCTCGACGACATCACGTACGCCGTCGAGATGGGTCCCGTGTGGAACATCGCGGATGCCGACCGTGGGGTTGTCTGTGAAGGTCCCGTCGGGACGAAGTGGCTTGGCCGGTTTCGCGCCTTCCGCTATGAGATGCGTTGCTGGCCCCAGGGCCACATCCCGGACGTTGCCGAGGCTGTCGACAGCCCCGTGCGCACGACCGAGGATCGTTCGAGAGTCGCCGCCGTATTCGAAGTACTCCGCGACACACCCGCGCTCACGTGGGGGAGAGACGAACTGCGCACGGGCGAGATGTGGAACTCCAACTCCGTAGTGGCCTGGGCGCTGGCGCGTACCGGCCATGACATGCACGCGGTCGTGCCTCCACGAGGAGGCCGTGCTCCGGGATGGGGCGCCGGTCTCAAGCTCGCCGGCCGTCAGGCGATGGCTTGACACCTCGCTCTTGGCCAGGCGGATCCAGCGTCGTGCCCGACCAAGGACGGACCCAACGGACGATTTGTCCTCGAACTCTGCGTACCTGCCCCGATGGAGGACGCTTCTGATCGGTGCGGATCCGCTCGGCGGCCAGCGCGGTCGCGGGGGAACACCGCACCTTCCATCGCACATGCAAGCCGACTCGTCCTCGAGCACCTGCCAGGGAGGACCTAAGCCTCTCCTCACCCCCGACGGCTCAAGGCACCGTTGACCCGAGGGAAACGAGACACAGGAGGACCGTCATGTCCGTCCAGAACACGCCGCCTGCGCCGACTGCCTACCCCGCGCGCCTCGAGGTCGACTACGTGGACCAGCACAACCGGGTGACGACCGTGTTCCGGGTGGTGCTGATCATTCCCATTGCGATCATCTACGGCGTACTCACGGCCGGGGTGACCCGGACGGTCTGGGACGAGAGCGGCCACGCGGTCAGCACCACGAGCGGTGGCATCGCCAGCGGCTTGTTCGTGGCGACGATGCTGATGATCCTGTTCCGGCAGCGCTATCCGCGCTGGTGGTTCGACTTCGCCCTCGAGCTCGCGCGGTTCGCCGCCCGCCTCGGCGCCTACCTCGTGTTGCTCAGCGACCAGTACCCCTCGACGGTGGAGGAGCAGAGTGTCCACCTCGAGATCGACTATCCCGACGTCGAACGCGACCTGAATCGCTGGCTGCCACTGGTGAAGTGGCTGCTCGCGATCCCGCACTACTTTGTCCTGCTCGTCCTGACGCTGGGCGCCTTCTTCGCGGTCGTCTTCGCCTGGTTCGCGATCCTGTTCACCGGCCGCTATCCGCTGGGGCTGTTCGACTACGTGGTCGGAGTCGGCCGCTGGGGGCTGCGCGTCCAGGCCTATGCCTTCCTTCTCGTCACTGATCGGTATCCTCCCTTCTCTCTCCGCTGAGGCGCTCGCTCGGCGTCGTCGACGAACCTGGCCTCGACATGCGGCGTCTCCGAGGACCACGTGCTGGGACCTGTGTCTCGGCGCGGGTCTATTCCCTGAGGAACCGACGTCCCGTCACTTGAGAGGGAAGGATTCGCACCAGCACCGGGCGTGAACCCGGCGCCCAAGGTTGACCGATGCGGCGGGACAACGACGCGATCTCGGCGAGGTCCTCGACCTGCTCGGCGCGACCGAGGACCACGACGCTCCACCCGGACGACAGGCGGTCATCCAGCTCGTCCGCCTCAAGAGCAACGGCGTCGCCGCTCGCCGCGTCGGCGAGGCTCCCATACAGCGAGGTGCGAAAGAACACGTTCCCGTCCAGTACCGAGATATTGACGGGAAGTATGCGAGGGCCATCCGGTCCGCTCCAGGCGCATCGCCCCCAACGCACCGACCCGAGCATCCGCATGGACTCGGCGTCGTCAAGAGGCTCCATCCGGGCCCAGGTCGAGGTCATCAGTCACACCTGGGAGCGGACGGGTCCGGGCGAGAACGAAGTGCGGCGGCCACCGGGACCGCGGAGCATGCTGGTGTCCACGCTGAAACTCTCACCGACCGCGGAGTTTGCCGCAAGCACTGCCCAACCTGTCGCCCGGCCCGGCCACGGCGAGAGACGGTCGGGGCGAGCGCACATCTGGCCCCGACTTTGAGTCGCCGCGTGTCGAGAGCATCCAGTGCTCAGCCGCGGATGCGTCAAGCATGGAGAGCCTGCAGCGCCTGGAAGACCATGTACGCCGGCCAGAAGATCCCTTCGAAGATCGCGTAGGCGTGCTCCCAGAAGCCGTCGGCCTGCTGCCAGAAGTAGAACCAGGCCCCGAAGATGCCGAGGCCGTAGATCGCGCCACTGCCGGCGGCGGCGCTTCTGTTGTTGGACGGAGCCATCTGCGTCTTCCTCTCGTGCACTGCGAGCCTTGGTACGGCGAACCCTAGTGGCGGCTGATGGCGCGCAGGACGTCAATATGGGCGGCCCGGCGAGCCGGGCCAGCCGCGGCGACGACGCCGGCGAGAGCCGCCAGCATGGCGACGATCGCGAGCTGGATCACCGGCACCGAGAGCTCGGTCACACCCTGCGACTCCAGGGCGGTGACGACGGCCCACCCCAGCAGTACACCGGCGACCAAGCCCTCGACCGTTCCGAGCAGAGCGATGAGGACGGACTCGCCCCGCACCACTCCGCGCAGCTGACGTCGGGTCATGCCGACGGCGCGTAGCAGTCCGAGCTCGCGCGTGCGCTCGTGGATCGACAGCGCGAGCGTGTTGGCGATTCCGATCAGGGCGATGAGGAGCGCGCCAGGCCGAGGAGCCCGTACATCAGCCCGAGCACCTGGTCGATCTGCGCCTCCTGCTCATGCTTGTACTCGGTGCGGTCCATCAGGGTCGCGTTGGGGTAGGCGGAGAGGACGTCATCGATGGCGTTCCGGCCGGCAGCAGCCGAAACTCCCGGAGCGAGCCGGGCATAGACCTGGAAGTCGAGCTGGGAGCTGAAGTGACGTCGTGCAGCAGCCAGGGGAAGCACGTAGTCGCCGGCGAGCGCCGAGCGCCGTAGATCGCGTCGACGGTGAAGTCGCGGGTGCCGGTGGTCGTGAACGCGACCGGGAGCCGGCGCCGCCAAAGTCACTTCTTCCGGCGACGAGGGCTCAGGCGTCTCGCACGACGACGGCCGCGCCGCGCACCTCGCCTTCGGCCAGGTCGTCGAGCGCCCGGAGAGTCTGCTCGAACAGGTAAGTCTGCGTGCTCGCTCGCACGCCCAGACGTACGGCGAGCCGCAGGAGCTCCTCGCCGTCCGCACGAGTGTTGGCGGTGACGGACGTGACGGTCCGTTCGCGGAACAGGTGCTGTTGGTAGTGAAGAGCCGGGATGTCGGTGAGGTGGATCCCGGCCACGGCCAGGGTGCCGCCCTGATCGAGCGCCGCGAGGGCAACCGGCACGAGATCGCCTATCGGGGCGAAGAGGATCGCCGCGTCGAGGGGCACGGGGGGTGGGTCATAGGCGCCGCCGACGGACGCGGCGCCCAGCTCCAGCGCGAGCCGGCGGGCTTCGGTCTCTCGGGTGAGCACGTGGACCTCAGCGCCCATCGCGATCGCCAGCTGCGCCGTGAGATGCGCACTGGCTCCGAAGCCGTAAAGCCCGAGACGCCCACCGCGGGGGAGCCCGGCGCGGACCAGGGCCCGGTACCCGATGATGCCGGAGCACAACAGCGGCGCGGCCTCGGTGTCGCTCAGACCCGCCGGGACCCGGTAGGCGAAGGCCTCGGGCACGGCGGCGTACTCAGCGAAACCTCCGTCGGCGTCCCATCCGGTGTACTGCGAGGCGAGGCACAGGTTCTCGCGGCCGGCACGACACCACCGGCACGAACCACACGTACGCCGGAGCCAGGCGATACCGATCCGCTCTCCCAGGGCGAATCGTTGGGCGTCCGCTCCTCGTGCCACCACGCGGCCGATGACCTCGTGCCCGGGAACCCGGCCGGGCGCCTTGGCCAGCAAGTCGCCGTCGGCGAGATGGAGATCGGTCCGACAGACGCCGCATGCGGTCACCGAGACGACGACCTCGTCGTCGGCGAAGAGGGGGACCGGTCGGACGTCGGGCCCGAGCCGACATGCTCGGCCGTAGCCGAGGACCTGCCAGACGCGCATGGAGTGTGGAAGGTCAGCCGAGCCCATCGCAGCCTCCTTGATCACGTCATGCCTTCGACCGCGATCAGCAGTGGAGCATCGCCCGCGCCTGGGCGCGAGGGCCGAAGGTCATCGAGGACGTCGGATGCCCGAAGGCTCTCGCTCGATGGACCCTTTCCCTCACGCGACCGGGCGGCGACGCGGTGCCGTAGAGGCGTGGGAATATCCTCACCGACCCGAGTCGAGCGCTCCGGACGGCCCGAGAAGTGCCCTGGTCTCGTGCAGCGGCGACCCGACGCTCACGTCGGCGCCGGCCGTCCAGCCGCCGGAGCGCAGCACCCACAGGAACGCCGCCCATCACGAGAAGGGCGGACACGCTCTCGAGGATGCCCCGGGCGCGCAGCATCCGTCCGGTGATGATGCTCTCCCGCCGACCTCGGGCAGTTCGACCTCAGCTTCGCGGACGGCCGCTTCCCAGCAGCTGCTCGAGCAGGTCGACGTACTGCCTCAGGTGACGGTCGCCGAGGAACTGGTCCCGAACTCGTTCCCGGGCGGCATCTCCGAGACGGGTCGCGAGCGCGGCGTCCGCGAGAATCCGTCGCACGAGGGCAGCGAAGGCGTCAAGGTCATAGGGGTCGTCGAGAAGAAGGCCGCTCTCGCCGTCGACGATCTGGTCCTCGATGCCACCCACTCGGGAGGCCACCACGGGACGCGCCTTCCACATCGGTTCGGTCACGGTCAGGCCGAAGCCTTCGACCAGGCTCTTCTGGACCACCGTCGACGCGTGATGCTGGAGTGCGTTGACCAGGTGCGCGTTCTCGTCCACGTCGTCCATGGGCAGGCTGCACAGGTGCAACCGGCGCCGCTGGTGGGCAGGGCGCGAGAACCAGATCGCCCGGCACTCGGCGAGGACTTCGGCGGCCTCGGGGTCGTCACTGACGCCGGAGGCGTCCGGCCCAACCAGCAACAGATGCACGTCCTCCGGCAGGCGATCGAGGTGATCGGCGATGCCCGTGAGCACGCCCGCCATGTCCTTCAACCGATCCCAGCGGCTGACCTGCAGCACGACTCGCGCGGTCTCAGGCAGCGGACCACCCATGAGGGCGAGGTCCGGATGCACGCGGACGGCGCCGCTCGCGCCATCCCGGCGGGCGAAGTCCAGGCGCCCGCCTCGGTCCGGGAAGGCCACGATCCCGGCCTCTCGCAGTGTCGCCCGAACGTCGGAACGCAGAAGCGGTCGGTTCTTGGTGCTGAACGGGTCCAAGGAGGGAGGGATCACCCAGAGCCGGTCTTGGTCGACCCAGGCGGGGGCGTACCTGCGCCGGCTGAAGATAGTCGCCTCGACGTGCCTCACGTAGGTGTGGAGGAACGACCACGCCCGGTCCGTCGACTCATTCGAGGTGTCCCTTCCGACGTGGCAGCGCCAGACCACGTGCGCCCCATGGTCGCGCAGCGCAGTGGCCAGCCCCGCCGTCTGAGGGTCGTGGAGGATGACGACGTCGCCGGGCGGGATGAGCGTCCGAAGCTCTTCGAGTTGACCCGCGAGGACCTGCTCGTACACCGCCTTCTCAACGTGCCCGGTCGGTCCGCCGTCACCCGGTGACCCGTGCACGAGGTTGTGAATGCGCTTGGTGACCGCGAAGAAGTCGCGGCTCCCTTCCAGCACCAGCCACCGGCTGCTGATGCCCGCCCCGCGCGTGTAGGCGAGCAGGGCCTGGAGCATCTCCGCCACCCCACCGCCGCTGGCGGTCGAGTTGACGTTCCACACCGTGAGCCCGCGTAGCAGGTTGCGCGCTCGCACCGCGGAGTCGGCGAGCGCAGCCTGGCGCTCCGCAGAGAGCACGGAGGCCAGCCGCTCCAAGGGCATAGGCTCGATCTGCACCTCGTGCAACGCCTCGCTCCTTCGCCTTGCACCGCGCGTTGAGCTGACTTCGGGATTCCGCGGGGACCCCGGCAAGGGCACCGGACGCCGCTCGCGACGGCCGAAGACACGGGGACACGACTGAGATCTCATGCGCGACGCGGACGGCGAGTGCGGAAATTGATCGCCACCCTTCGGCGGGCTGGGTGCACCGTAGCAGCGACCGCGGCCAGGACTGCTGCGCCGACGGAGACCAGCAAGACATGGGCAATCGCCGTGGACAGTCGGCTGACAACATTGCCGTGCCCGGGACGCGGAGTCACGACCCCGGCGGGAGCGGATCGACAACCTGGCCTGACAGCACGCGGCGAGTGGCGTGCCGGTTCGACGAGCTCCCCGAGCTCCGGGCGGGCTGGTGGGCCGCACACATCGTGCCAGGGCACATGTCGTGTGACCCGTTGTAGCTCAGGTCGATCCAACCGGACCAGTGGGACAGGCCGATGGGGCAGCGGCAATATCGACAGGTTGAGCACATCAAAGCCTTCGTAGTCATCTCGCCTTCTTCGTCCGCGGCCTCGGGCCGGGCCAGGGTCGATGCCCGGGTCGATGCCCGGGTCGATGCCGGTGCCCCGCTCAGGAGTGCGTGGCTTGATCGGGATCCCCACGGGTCGCCGCCGGCGCATCCAAGGAGATCTCTCGGTCCACGTCCTCCCCGCTGATATCCGAGGTGACGCAGACGTCCGACGCGCTGCGGGCCACTGCACCAGGCGGTTTTCGTATGGGTGAGGTCGTTCCCCCCACCTCACTCGATCTGACGCAGCCCGAGGGAGTGGTTCTCATCGCGTGATCCAGGGAACCGCAGTGCGGCCCCTGCTCCCAGGGCCGATCGCCATCCAGCCAGAGGCAGTTGGTCCACCGGGTTGGCGGCTCGGAGATCCGCTGTGAGAGAGAGCCATGTCCCTGCCGCGTGCGTGATGCGGGTTGGATGCGGCTGCTCGAGCGCGCCTCGCGGTGAGCCAAAGACCAGACACCCAAAGACCAGGCACCCAAAGACCAGGCACCCAAAGACCAGGCACCCAAAGACCAGGCACTGGGTGACGTTGTCCCCGAGACCTGCCGCTCGGCAGCGATGAGGCTGGAGCTGCACGGAACGATCAACCAGGAGGTGTCGCCATGAAGGCGCTGGTCTACCACGGTCCCGGAGAGCGGAAATGGGAGGAGGTACCAGACCCACAGGTCCAGGCGGACACCGACGTGATCGTCGGAGTCGACGCCGTCACGATCTGTGGCACCGACCTGCACATCCTCAAGGGCGACGTTCCTGAGGTCACGGCCGGTACGGTCCTCGGTCACGAAGCGGTCGGGACGGTGGAGGAGGTCGGGAGCGCGATCCGCTCGGTCCGTTCCGGAGACCGCGTACTCGTCTCGTGCATCGCCGGCTGCGGAACCTGCCGCTTCTGCCGCGAGGGCCACTACGGCCAGTGTCTCGCCGGCGGCGGTTGGGCGCTCGGACACACGATCGACGGGGTCCAGGCCGAGTACGCACGGGTTCCGTTCGGCGACCTGTCCCTGCACCCGCTGCCTCAGGGCGTCACCAACGAGGCGGCGGTGCTGCTCGCCGACATCCTGCCGACGAGCTACGAGGTAGGAGTCCTCAACGGCGGCGTGCGGCCAGGCGACACGGTGGTGATCGTGGGTGCCGGGCCGATCGGTCTGGCCGCGGTGATGACCGCCAAGCTGTACTCGCCGGGCTGCATCATCGTGATCGACCCGGCAGAGCCGCGTCGCGACGCAGCCAAGAGGCTCGGCGCCGACGTGGTCCTCGACACCCAACTGGAGCCGGCGTTGGAGGTCGTTCGCAGCATGAGCGACGGGCTCGGCGCGGACGTGGTGATGGAGGCGGTCGGCATGCCGGCGACGTTCGAGATGTGCACCGCGCTGGTGCGTCCCGGTGGCCGGGTCGCCAACATCGGCGTCCACGGCGCACCCGCGACGATCCATCTGGAGACGCTGTGGATCAAGAACATCACCATCACGACCGGCCTGGTCGACACCTCCAGCACGCCACGGCTGCTGAAGCTGCTCGCCGACCACCAGATCGACCCGACGCCGATCATCACCCACCGGTTCGGGCTCGACCAGTTCATGGAGGCTTACGACGTCTTCAGTCGCCCGGCGGAGACCGGAGCACTCAAGGTCGTTCTCCAGCGCGGCTGAGTCGGGTCGCGCGACCCAGGTCGGGCCATATCTCGGACCATCTCGTCTCTCCGGGCCATCTCTCGGCCGTCGAAGAGGAGAGTCGCGATGTACGCCAGAACCGTCCGGCCGGTCACACCGGCGAGCCAGGTCCGCAGCGTCATGGTGTGGCCGGTGGCCACTGTCGACGGCGGCGCCACTCTGACCGAGGTGGCCGAGGCCCTGGCGGCCGACGAGATCGGCGCCCTGTGCGTGACCGAGGACGGCCGGCTGGCCGGGATCGTGTCCGAGCGAGACGTGGTGACGCATGTGGCCGTCGGCGCCGACCCCGGGCACCTCAGTGCGGCCGACGTGATGTCGAACGACCTGGTCACCGTCGCGCCCGACGACTTGGTGCTCGTCGCCGCGCGACGGATGGTCGATGCCCAGGTGCGGCACCTGCCGGTCCTGGACGACGGCCTGATCGCCGGCATCGTGTCGATGCGCGATTTGTTCACCGTGCTGGTCGGCGAGTGACTGCAGCCACTGCCGCGGGAGCCCGAGGCAGGTCAGACCTCCTCGGGCTCCATCAGTCATCGAGCCCGGTCGGGCACTCCTCGACGCACAGACCGCAGCCCTTGCAGTAGTCGAGGTCGACGGCGTACTCACCCTCGGGGCCGAGCTTGATCACGGCGTTGTCGGGGCAGAACGCGTAGCAGTTGTCGCAGGAGATGCAGCCGCCGCACGACAGGCAGCGGCGGGCCTCGTAGAGCGCGGTGCCCTCGTCGAGGTCCTGCACCACCTCGTCGAAGGTCGACTGGCGCCGGACCATCTCCAGCCGCGGCCGGTGCTGCCGTGGCGCGTCCTCGAAGTACCACGTGTTCAGCGCGTCGTACGGCGCGAGCGTCGGCTCGATCGGCGGCGTCGACCGGTCGCGCCGGCCAGCCAGGCGTCGATGCCCGCGGCGGCACGGCGGCCGTGGCCGACCGCGACCGTGACCGAGCGCTCGCCGGGCGACACGTCGCCGCCGGCGAAGACGCCGGGCCGGTTGGTGGCCATCGTGACCGGGTCGGTCGACCACGATCCCGTCGTCGGACGTCGAGGTCGAGCCGTCGCCGAGCAGCGACAGGTCGGTGTCCTGGCCGAGCGCCAGCACCACGGAGTCGGCCGCGAGCCGCTCGGTGCGACCGGTCGGCTGCGGGAAGCCGCTCTCGTCGAGCTCCATCGCCTCGACGGTGAGGCCCTCGGCGTCGACGTCGCTCGATGGTGGACAGCCAGCGGAAGGTGATCCCCTCGTCCTCGGCCTCCTGCACCTCCTGGTCGTGGGCGGGCATCCGCTCGCGGGTCCGGCGGTAGACGACGACCGCCTCGTCCGCGCCGAGACGCTTCGCGGTGCGGGCCGCGTCGAGCGCGGTGTTGCCGCCGCCGTACACCGCGACCCGGCGGCCGAGCAGCGGGCGGCTCGTCGTCGGCCGTCGAGCCCGCAGCACCGACAGGGCGTCGAGCACGCGGGACGGCGCTGCCGGCCGGCAGGTAGGCGCGCTTGGCGAGCCGGGCGCCGAGCGCCAGGAACACCGCGTCGTAGGTGCCCTCGGCGAGCAGCGTCGTCGAGGTCGGTGACCTCGGCGCCGAGCTCGAGATGGACGCCGAGGGCAGACGATCCGGTCGATCTCGGCGTCGAGCACCTCGCGGGGCAGCCGGTAGCGCGGGATGGCGTAGCGCATCATCCCGCCGGGCTGCTCCGAGGCGTCGCTGACGGTGACCTCGTGCCCGGCCAGGGCGAGGTGGTACGCCGCGGAGAGGCCGGCGGCCCGGAGCCGACGACGAGCACGTGCCGGCCGGTCGGCGGCCGCGTCGACGGCTCGACCGTCCAGCCCTGCCGGATCGCCTCGTCGCCGAGGAACCGCTCGACGGAGTTGATGCCGACGGCGTCGTCGAGGTCGCCGCGGTTGCAGGCGGTCTCGCACGGGTGGTAGCAGACCCGGCCCATCACGGCCGGGAACGGGTTGACCTCCATGATCGCGCGCCAGGCCGCCTCGTAGCCGGCACCGCCGGACTCGGCGAGGTAGAGCCAGTCGCGGACCGTCTCCCGGCCGGGCAGGCGTGGCCGCAGGGCGCGCGTGCGGTCGACGTAGACGGCCCGCTCGGTGCGCCAGGAGCCGGTCAGGTCCGCCGCGCTCGAGCCGGGGCCGAGGGTGATGGCGAACGGCAGGTCGGTGGTCATCGTGCGACGCCTCCTCGACGCAGCCCGAAGTGGGCGATGGACCGGTCGGCCTGGCGCTGCAGCCGGGCCGACCACGTCGGGCGTGCCCGTCGCCCGGAAGAGGTGGGCGAACCGGGTCTGCGTGCCGCAGGTAGTCCTCGACCGGGACCTGCCGACGGATCCGGTGTACGCCGGTGACCTCGCCGTCGCCGGGCCTCGAAGACCGGGAAGATCCCCGACTCGGTGGCGAGCCGGGCCACGCGGACCGTGTCGGCGGACGTCGGTGCCCCAGCCGACGCGGGCACGGCACCAGCACGTGGAGGTAGCGCGCACCGTGCATCGACATCGCCGTCGTGACCTTGGCCTCGAGGTCGTGGAGGTCCGCGACCGTGGCGGTGGCGACGTACGGGATCTCGTGGGCCATCGCGATCACCGGCAGGCTCTTGCCGGTGCCGAACGCGTTGCCGACCCGGGTGCCGACCGGGCGGGTGTTGGCGGTGTTGGCGGCGGGCGGGGTCGCGCCGGAGCGCTGGACGCCGGTGTTCATGTAGCCCTGGTTGTCGTAGCAGACGAACAGCACGTCGTCGTTGCGCTCGAACATCCCGGACAGGCAGCCCAGGCCGATGTCGACGGTGCCGCCGTCGCCGGCCTGGGCGACGACGCGGATGTCGTCGCGGCCCTGGGCGCGCAGCGTCGCCGCCACGCCGGACGCGACCGCCGCGGCGTTGCCGAACAGGGAGTGCAGCCACGGCACGCGCCAGGCCGACTCGGGGTACGGCGTGGAGAAGACCTCGAGGCAGCCGGTCGCGTTGACGGTGACCATCCGGCCGCCGGTGGCGCGCATCGCGGCGTCGAGGACGACCCGGGCGCCGAGTGCCTCGCCGCAGCCGCGGCAGGCGCGGTGGCCCGAGGTGATGGAGTTGCTGCGCTCACCGCTCGACTGCTCGGTGCGCTCGTCCGGGTCCGAGCAGGCGGTTGCCGGCCGCGAACGTCCCGACCTGGTAGAGCTTGAGGTCGGTCATGTCCCTGCCTCCTCGGCTGGTGGTCCCCAGCTCTGGCCGCGCCGTCGAGGACGTGCCTCGGCGCCGTCGAGCTCCGGGCGAGCTCCCTCGAGACCGTCGCGGCGTCGAGGTCGGGGAACGTCAGCGCGTGGTCGGAGATCCGTCCGGCGCGCACGTCCTCGACCAGCCGGCGCAGCACGTGCCGGGTCACCGGTCGGCCACCGAGGCCGAGCGACGACGTCGTGCACCAAGGCCGGCTCTCCGGCGAGCGACAGGCGGACGTCCTGGCCGAGGATGCTGCCCGACCCGACGAGACCGCCCGGTTGACCACCACCACCTGCGAGGCGTGCGCGAGTGCCTCGCGCACCTCGTCGAACGGCCACGGCCGGAAGCAGGTGATGCCGAGGGTCCCGACCGGGACGCCCTCGTCGCGCAGCTCGTCGACCACGTCCGCGGCGGTGCCGAGCACCGAGCCGAGCGCGACGACCACCAGGTCGGCGTCCTCGAGTCGGTACGACGAGGTGAGGCCGCCGGAGTCACGACCGCTCGACCGCGCGGAAGCGGTCGGCCACCTCCTGCACGGCGTCGAGCGCCCGCAGCTGACGATGCGCCTCGAGGAACTTGACCTCGGTGAACGCCTCGGGCCCGACCATCGCGCCGATCGTGATCGGAGCGGACGGGTCGAGTCGCTGCACGGGCTGCCACGGCGGCAGCACGGCGTCCACGAGGTCCTGCTCGGGGACGTCGATCGCCTCCATCGCGTGGGTGAGCACGAAGCCGTCGACGCACACCATCACCGGCACCGACATCTGCTCAGCCAGTGCGAACGCCTGCACGTGCAGGTCGACGGCCGCCTGGTTGGACTCGGCGAACAGTTGCACCCAGCCGGCGTCGCGCTGCGACATCGCGTCGGAGTGGTCGTTCCAGATGTTGATGGGGGCGCCCAGCGCACGGTTGGCCACGGTCATCACGATCGGCAGCCGGAGTCCGGAGGCGTTCGGCAGCGCCTCGGCCATGAAGAGCAGGCCTTGGCTCGCGGTGGCGGTGTAGGCGCGCCCGCCGGCGGCCGAGGCCCCGATGCAGGCCGACATGGCGCCGAACTCCGACTCGACCATGAGGTACTGGCAGCTGCCGGCCTCCCCCAGCTCGACGAGGTCGGAGAGTGCCTCGACGATGTGGGTCTGCGGCGAGATCGGGTACGCCGCCACGACGTCCGGCCGACATCGGGCGACGGTCTCGGCGATCGCCCGCGAGCCCTCAACCTGCTTGCGCACGGCGCACCCCCTCCGGCCGCTCGACGACGAGCTCGAAGCCGTCGGCGGCCAGCAGAGCGTTCAGGTCGCCGGCCTCGCCGCTCGAACCGCTGGCGCATCGCCGCGCTGGAGGGAGGTCAGGTCGACCGCACCGGTCAGCCCGGCGAGCGCGCCCAGCAGGCAGGTGTTGGGCAGCGGCCGACCGAGCCGCCGCGCGAGCGAGGTCCGATGGCGGGCACGGTCACCACGCGCAGCGGACAGCCCGTCGAGGGCGAGCTCGGACGGCGATCGTGAGCTGTTGACGAGGACCACGCCGTCGACGGCGACGTCGTCGAGGACACCCGGGATGTGCAGCATGGTCGGGTCCTGGACGACCACGGCGTCGGTGCCGTCACCGGGTCGTGGGCGCGGATCGGGCGGTCGTCGATCCGGCAGTAGGCGATCACCGGGGCGCCGGTGCGCTCGCTGCCGAAGCTGGGCAGCGCCTGGCTGTGCCGGCCCTGGTCGAACGCCGCGACCGACAGCAGCTCGGCGGCGGTCACGACGCCCTGTCCGCCGCGCCCGTGGAACCTGGTCTGGAACATCAGGCCACGTCCTGCCGCCACTCGTGCCCGCATCGCGTACCTCCCGCTGTGTCCCTTCCACCGTGCTGCGACCCCCGGTGGCGGCACAGGGCCGGAGGTCCCGGTTCGCTGGGACGCCCGTCAGGAGACGGGCACCGCGGCGTCGTCGAGATGCTCGAGGTGCAGCGTCTCGTCGATCGGTGGGACCACTTCGATCGGGCAGGTCGCGTCGCGGATCGACGGCGCGAGCGGTGGCGCCCAGGAAGTGCACGAACCCTCCGTGGGCGGGCCGCGAGATGAGGAGCAGGTCGGCCTCGGGCGACCGGTCGACGAGGGCGAACGCCGCCTGCCCGTGCACGACGTCCACCTGCACCCGCACGTCCGGGTAGGCCATGCCGGAGGTCGATGATGCTGTCCTCGAGGGTCCGGACCATCTCGGTGACGTGCTCGGGTGTGGTGGCGTCGCGCGGCGATCGCGTCGTCGTACCACGAGAGCATGCGCCAGGCGTGGACGACCACGAGGTCGGACTGGTGCTGCTGCGCGACGGCGAAGGCGGCACCGAGCAGGTGCTCGGCGTGCCTGGTCGACTTGAGCCCGACCACGATCCGGGCCCAGCCGCCGTCCGGCGGCTCCGGAGGCACGACGACGAGCGGGCACCGCACGCGGGAGGCGGTGCCGGTCACCGTGGACCCCGTCCAGAGGCGCTCGGCCAGGCCGTGCGGAGGGGCGCCGACGGCGAGCAGAGCCGCCTCGCTGGTGTGGTGCACGAGGGCGTCCACGCGCGAACCCAGCAGCAGTGTGGTGGTCACGTCGAGCCGGGCAACGTCGCCAGGGCCACGTCGAGCGCCTGGTTGAGCACCGTGTGTGCGGTCCGGCGTACGGCGCATCGGGTACCGCGACACGGGCCGGCCGGAAGGCAGGCAGGTATCACGGTCACGACCTCGAGCGGGAGCCCCGCGAGGCCGCCTCGCCTGCTGCATAGGTGATGGCCCTGCTGCCCCCCGCGGTGCGAACCGACGCTCATGCGACTCGATCAGCAGCTACGACTCACGCGTCAGCCGGGCCCGCTTCATGTGCTGCCGCGGCCGAGTCGAGTCTTGGCATGGCCACGCAGGCCGAACTCCAACTCGACGCGCCGCGGAGCATGGCCGAACTCGTCCTGGGCGGAGCGCCACTCCTGACCCGCCATCAGCGCCCCGAGCACTCCGGCGAGCAGTTGTTGTGCGGCGTCGAGAGCGTCGCGGGGCGAGTCGTACGCGCGAATCGTTCGGTACGCCTCGTGCTCGCCCACGACAACGACGCCCACGAAGCCCCAACTGTCGGACGCAGGGGAACTGGTGATCTTGATGAACAGATCGTTCTCGCCGCTCATGGCACCTCCCGCCACGCAGTCCGTCAGTCCCTGACCCGCGAGTGTGGCCCGAGCGACTCACCGTAGCCGGAATGCCGCCGCCCTCGGAAGGCTCGCGCCGAGACGTGGACGCTCGGTCGAAATGGGGGCGCCCTCAGCGGGTCCTGCCGCGGGCTGGGTGCGCGTGATCGAGAGCGCTCGCAGCACGTTGCAGCTGGGCCTCACGGCCGACCGTGCGACCCCATTCAATGGCGCGCTCGGTCTCGCCACACCCGAGGGGCCCCTCGACGTCCTGAACGACAAATCCCGCCGGCTTCCTCACCAGCGTGTATCCACGACGCTTCAGCATCCGGCCAGCGGCCTGCGCAGCAGACATCGGCAGATGCCGGACCTTCTCGGCCCGCGTGTCGAAGGCCGCCGCCAGTGGAGAGGCGGGTGTGGGTAGGCAGCCGAGCCACTCGCGCAGACCGAGGCCGGGCTGGTGCACGGAGGCACCACGACGTTCGGCGTCGGCCCGGGTGGACTCGCGGCTCAGACCGAAGGCATGGGTCGGGCCGCCCACCACCAGCAAGTGGTAGCCGGTCACGTCGGTCGGCACGGCAGCCCACACCTCCTGGACGGTGGGCGCGACACCCTCCAGTCGGAGACCTTCCGCGACGGCGTGGGCGATCGTCCGCGTGTTGCCGAAATACGACTCGTAGACGACCAGGGCCGTCAGTGTGGTTTGTTCCGTCATCATCACCAACTCCTTCGTTGCCCAGCCTCGCCCCTTGGCTTCGGGGGTGGCGGGGCCGAGGGGCCATGCCCTCGAGGACGAAGGTCCGCACTTTCGACCCTGGTGCGAATCGGCGGTCGGCGTGGAGACCGTTGACGATCGTCCACGCGATTCAGGCCCTTCGGCCACTGCTTGCCGTCGTCTCGCGGCGGAGGCTGGAGGCATGAACACAAGCACGTACATCGTCGTCGGTTACGACGGATCACCGGACGCGGACGCGGCCCTCGCCTGGGCCGCCCGGACTGCCTCGATCACCGGTGATGAGGTGGTCGCCTTGATCGTGGTGGATCCCATGGACAACCCACGTGGGGTGGGCTGGCCCGAGTCATGGTGGCTCGAGATCGAGGACCGGGCCCGCCGAGTCCTCTCTGACGGCCCCGCCGTGGAGTCGCGGATCGAGCGGCACGTGGGCGGGCCCGTGGCGCTTCTCGTGGAGCGCTCTGTGGACGCTTCCGCCGTCGTCCTCGGCAGCCAGGGTCACAGCGCGGTCGGCGAGATCTTCCTGGGGTCCGTCAGCCAGGGTGTCGCGCGACGGGCACACATCCCTGTGATCGTCGTCCGCCAGCCGGCGAACCCGGATTCGCGGCGGATCGTCGTGGGCGTCGATGGGTCCGAGGCCTCCACCCGAGCGCTCGAGTACGCCTGCGCACGAGCGGCACGCACGGGCGAGAAGGTCGTGGCGATGCACGCCTGGTTCCCCACCCGGGTCGCCTACGACCGCTTTGGCTACGTACCACCGTTGACGGGTGAGACGGCAGCGGAGGCGGAAGCCGCCCTCGACGAGATCGTCGGCAAGGCCCGGGCCGAACACCCCGAAGTAGAGATCGCCGGCGCGCTGCAGGCTGCGGCCGCGTCCCGTGCCCTCGTCGATGCTTCCTCGGACGCGAGCCTGATCGTGGTCGGTTCACGCGGGCGGGGAACGGTGGCCCAGATCCTGCTCGGGTCCACGAGCCACGACGTCGTCCACCACGCACACTGCCCGGCAGCGGTCGTCCGATGAGTGAGATGTCGCAGACGGTCACAGCCGGGGAGGCGTTCGAGCTTTCTCCGGAGGAGTGCCACGAGCTGCTGGAGGCGGGGCTCGTCGGCCGGGTCGCGATGTGCACCCCGATGGGTCCGCACATCGTGCCGGTCAACTACTCCGTGGTGGACCAGAGCGTGATCGTGCGTACGACGCCCTACAGCGTGCTGGGGAGTCATGCCCAGGGCGCGATCCTTGCCCTGGAGGTCGACCAGTTCGACTACGAGCGTCATCGCGGCTGGAGCGTCGTGGCCCGCGGTCGCGCCGACGTCGTGACCGGAGCGGACGATCTCGAGGAGATCAAGGGGCGGTGGGAGCCGCGGACCTGGGCCGCCGGATCCCGCAACCTTTTCCTCCGCATCCGCTGGAGCGAGCTGTCCGGGCGCCGACTGGGTGCCGGCTGGCGTCCAGTCGACGAGCTGCCGGTGCGCCGCGTGCCCTGAAGTGCTGACCAAGCTGTTGAACGAGGAGAGTCGTCATGCTGGTACGGGAGATCATGACCACGGACGTGGTGACTGTCCGGCCGGACGCCACGCTGAAGGAGGCCATGTGCGCTCTGGACGCACGCCACGTGACTGCATTGCCGGTTGTGGACGGAACTGGCCGACTGGTGGGTGTCCTCAGCGAGGCCGACGTCCTCCGCGACGCGGTCGCACACGACCGGCGGGCGACCGAGATCCCGATGGTGCTGACGGGCGAGCCGGCCCGGCTACGAGTAACGGATGTCATGACGCACCTTCCCGTGTGTGTGGCCCCCGCTGACGACGTCGCGCGGGCGGTGGAGTACCTCGTCGACACCCAGGTGAAGAGCCTGCCCGTGGTGGATCGCGATCGAGTGGTGGGCATCGTGAGCCGGTGCGACGTCATCGCAGTCCTGGCCCGGCAGGACACGCTCATCGAGGCCGAGGTGGACGAGCTCCTGCGGGCTGCCGGCGTCGAGTGCGCGGCGACCGTGAGCGACGGAGTCGTCCACCTCGGGTCCCCCGCGCATCCCGAGGACCGGCGCATCGCCCGTGTGCTCGCCGGATCGGTTCCCGGCGTGATCGGCATCGCCGGGAATGAGTAGAGGCCCGTCCTTCCCAGAGGCAGTCCTCGACCCTGAGTGGCAGACGACCTCAGCGACGAGGAACATGGACCCTGCTCCGCCGAGCGCCGACCCGGAAGGGTGGTCCCGGAGGTGACCAAAGCATGACGGCGACCACGACCCCGGTCCCGAACCGAGGGAACCAGGCAGACGTACTCCTGCTCGACGGCACCGTCGGCGCGGTGCGGCCGGTCGACCGTTCCGACCTCGAGGCTCTGCTCGAGCTCCACGACGGGCTCGGGGAGGACGCGCTGAGACTGCGGTTCTTCGGGATCAGCCGGATCGTGCCGCAGCGCTACGTGGACCACGTGCTCGGGGGCGTCGAGTCAGATGCTGTTCTGGGGTTGGGTCTGTGGCAGCACGGGCGCCTCCTGGGGGTCGCGACCGCGGAGCTCGACGGGCCGGGCCGGGCGGAGGTCGCCTTCTTGGTGGCCGACGACCAGCACGGCAAGGGGATCGGGACCATCCTGCTCGAGCACCTCGCGGCGGTTGCGCGCCGGCGCGGCATCGGGACATTCACCGCCGATGTGCTGGTCGACAACACCCTCATGCTGCGGGTGATGAAGGATGCCGGGTTCGAGGTCTCGCGCCAGTTGGATGGCGGCGTCGTCACTGTGCAGATGCGAATCACCCAGAACGCAGAGTCACTGGAGGCTGCGGACGCCCGCGAGACCGTGGCCGAAGCCGCCTCCCTCCGACCCCTGCTCAGTCCCCGCTCCGTCGCGGTCGTCGGCGTACGCCGTGACGGCACCGGCGTCGGGGCGGCGATCCTGGAGGCGATCCTGGACGGCGAGTTCAGCGGCGATGTGTCCGTCGTCCACCCTACGGGCGGCGGCTCCTCGCCGGTCCCCACCTACCGCACCTTCGACGACGTACCTGGGCCACTCGACCTCGCGGTCGTCGCCGTTCCCCCGGAGCAGGTGCCGGCCTGTGTCGAGGCCGCTGGGGTAGCCGGCGCGGGCGCCGCTGTCGTCGTCACCTCGGGCTTCGCCGAGCTGGGAGAACGCGGTGCTCACCTGCAGCGGGAGCTGACCCGTGTTGCGCGGGCTGAGGGCATCCGGGTCGTCGGCCCCAACTGCCTCGGCCTTCTCGACAACCAGCCCGACGTCCGGCTCGACGCAACCTTCGCCGGAGCGATGCCACCGACGGGCGGTCTCGCTCTCGCGTCACAGTCGGGCGGCGTCGGGATCGTCGTCATCGACATCGCCCGGAGCGTCGGCTTGGGTGTCCGTCACTTCGTCTCCCTCGGGAACAAGGCCGACGTCTCGAGCAACGACCTCTTGGCCGCCTGGTACGACGACCCGGGTGTCACCGCAGCGGCCCTCTACCTCGAGTCGTTCGGCAACGCAGCCAAGTTCGCTCGCGTGGCACGGCGATTCAGCGAGCGCAAACCTCTCCTTGCCGTCGTAGGCGGCAGGTCGCAGAGCGGCCAGCGCGCCGGCCTCTCGCATACCGCCGCGGCGGCCACGCCGGGTGTCCGGGTGGACGCGCTGTTCGCCCAGTCCGGCGTGATCGGGTGTCTGGACGCCGACGACCTCGCGGTCACCGCCCTCGTCCTGAGCGAGCAACCTCTGCCGGCCGGTCGTCGGATCGCCGTGGTGGGCAACGCCGGCGGCGTCGGCGTTCTGGCGGCCGACGCGCTCGACGTGGAGGGACTCGAGGTCCCGGCCTTCTCCGGGACCCTTCATGAACGCCTGGCACCGCACCTGGCCGGGACGGTGGGGGCGGACAACCCGGTCGACGCGGGGGCAGCCGGCACACCGGATGCGCTCGGGCGGCTCGTGGCCGAGCTCGCGGACGACGACGAGGTGGACGTCGTCCTCGTCACCCTCGTCCGAACCCGGACGATGGACTGGTCGCGCTCGGTGCGCGAGGTTGCCGCGGCAGCCACCGCTCACCCGAGCACCCCCGTCGTCGCGGTGCTGCTCGGCGGGCCGGACCAGGAGCGCGTCCCCGGCCTGACCGTCCTGCCGACGGTCGAGTCCGCGGTTCGGGCCATCGGCCATGCCGTCCGGTACGCCGAGTGGCGTCGTCAGCCGCGCACCGACGTCTCGGAGCCGGACCACGAGCGGGCCTCGTTCCTTCGAAGCTGGGCCGCGAGTCGGGTGGGCGCGGCGGACCACGGTTGGTTGGCGCCCGAGGAGGTGAGCCGACTCCTGGAGCCGTACGGGTACGCCGTCACTGGCACGACGGTGAGGGGTGCCGCCGCCGCATCTGCCGCCGCGAGCCGACTCGGTTTCCCGGTCGCCCTCAAGGTGGCCGACCCCGACATCGTCCACAAGACGGAACGGGGCCTGGTCCACATCGGCCTCACGAGCTCGGACGAGGTCGAGGTGGCCTCGCGCGCGTTCGCGGTCGAGGTGAGTGACGAGGACGTCGACCTGCTGGTCCAGCCGATGCTCGACGGGGTGGAGATCGCGGTCGGGATCGTGCGTGACCCCGGCCTGGGACCGCTGGTCATGGTGGCACCGGGCGGGACGGCGACCGAGCTGTGGGAAGACAGCCATCTGCTCCTGGCGCCGCTGAGCGGCGCCGACGTGCGCCGGGCGCTCCGGTCGTTGCGGACCTGGCCGCTGCTCGCGGGCTTCCGCGGATCGGCCGCGGTCGACGTGGAGGCCCTGGTGGAGCTGGTCGTGGCCGTGGGATCCCTGGCAACCGAGGTACCCGAGGTGGCCGAGCTCGACCTCAACCCGGTCTTGGTCAGGGCGAACGGCGTGGCACTGGTCGACGTGAAGATCCGCCTGGCGCCCGCCGACGCGAACGACGACGTACCTCGCAGCCTGAGGTCGCCGTGACGGACGGCCGGAGCCGATGGGCGCCGCGTCGGTGGCGCACAATCGTCTCGTGACCCACGTCCCTGGCCGGCAGCCAGAGCTCCGAGAGGCACTCGGTAGCGAACGACGAGCGCTGCTCGATGCCGTGATGGCCATCTCTTCCGACCTGGACCTCCACAACGTACTGGGCCGGATCGTCGAGTCCGCCGTCACCCTCACCCACGCTCGGTACGGCGCGTTGGGGGTGCTCGGGCCCGAGGACTACCTGGTGGAGTTCCTCACCACGGGGCTGACAGAGGACCAACGGGTGCGCATCGGGGACCTTCCGCGCGGCCGGGGCATCCTCGGGCTGTTGATCACCCACCCGGAGCCGATCCGGTTGCGAGACCTCAACCAACATCCGGCCTCCTTCGGCTTCCCGCCGCACCATCCACCCATGGGTTCCTTCCTCGGCGTGCCGGTCCGGATCCGCGGCACCGTGTTCGGCAACCTCTACCTCACCGAGAAAGTGGGTGAAGGGGAGTTCACGGAGACCGACGAGGAGCTGGTCGTCGGTCTGGCCGGCGTGGCCGGCCTGGCGATCGAGAACGCGCGCGCCTACGGGTACAGCGAGCGTCGCCGCGAGTGGCTCGAGGCAGCGGCGACCCTGCCCGAGTCTGTGCAATCCCCGGTCGACCGGGAGGACCGGCTGCGTCAGATCGCCACGACGGCGAGGCGCGTCTCCCGATCGCGGGCCACCGCGATCGCCGACGCAGCCGACCGCAACATCCACGTGCTCGTCTGCGAACCTGATGCCGAGGACGTGACGAGGGCGAAGCTCGCCGTGGTGCTGAAGAGGGTGCGTGGCCACGAGTTCACCGACACCGTAGATGTCGTCGTGGACGACAGCGTCGGGACCGTGGTGCCGCTGCGCACGCAGCTCACCCGCGCGGGGCTCCTGGTCTTCTTGTACGACAGCGCGGATCTGCGGCTCCGAGACGTGGACGACCGCGACCTCGCGCGTAGCTATGCCGACTTCGCCGCCCTCACCCTCGACCGGGCGCAGGCGATCACCGAGCGCGAGGAACTGGCCGTGATCTCCGACCGCGAGCGCATTGCGCGCGACCTTCACGACGTCGTCATCCAGCGGCTCTTCGCGACCGGCATGCAACTACAAGCGGCCTCCATGCGGATTTCCGACACGGAGCTGCGTGAGCGCCTGGAGGGCTCGGTGGCCGACCTGGACGCAACGATTCGCGACGTCCGGGCCACCGTCTTCGAGCTTCAACGCCAAGCGGCCGGTTCGGTCCGCAGTGAGCTGCGGGCCCTCGTGCGCGAGTACCGCTCGACCCTGCCGTTCGTGCCAGAGCTCCATCTGATCGGCCCGATCGACACAGCTGTCGACGACAGCCTGCGCGAGCCGCTTCTCAAGGTGCTGCGCGAGGCGCTGTCCAACCTGGCCCGCCACGCTCAGGCGTCGCACGCGCAGATCCAGGTGGCGGTGTCCGAGGGCCCACGGCTCGTCCTCACGGTCGAGGACGACGGCGTCGGCCTGGTTGACGAAGGTCCTCGCAGCGGGCTGGAGAACGCCGAGGTCAGGGCGACCGCACTAGGCGGCTTCCTCCGAGTCGAGAGCCGGTCACCGAGTGGCACCCGGCTCACCTGGTCGGTGCCCTTGGTGCGTTGATCTCAGAAGTGGGGCTTGTCCGACAGGAGGCGCGAGGCCAGCACCGCCGCCTGGGTACGGCGTTCCAGGCCCAGCTTGCCGAGCAGCGTGGACACGTAGTTCTTGACCGTTTTCTCAGCCAGGAACATCCGCTCGCCGATCTGGCGGTTGGTCAAGCCTTCCGCGATCAGCTCGAGCAGGCGGAGCTCCTGCTCGGTGAGGTTCGCCAGCTCGGGAGCCGTCTCCGGCCCGTTGCGGACCCGGTCGAGCACCCGCTCGATGAGCAGGGGATCGATCAACGAGTGGCCGGCCGCCACATGCCGGACCGCGCCGAGGAGGTCCTGCGCGTTGACCTCCTTGAGGATGTAGCCCGAGGCGCCGGCCATGATCGAGGCGAACAGCGCCTCGTCGTCGTCGTACGACGTGAGGATGAGGGCCCTGATCGCCGGGTCGACCGCGCGGACCAGCCGGCACACCTCGATCCCGGACCCGTCGGGCAGCCGGGCGTCGAGTACGGCGACGTCCACTCGGAGCGCAGGAATCCGCGCAGTCGCCTCGGACGCGAGTCCTGACTCGCCCACGACCTCGATGTCGCCGTCCGACTCCAGCAGCGTGCGGAGTCCCTGCCGCACGATCTCGTGGTCGTCGAGAAGGAAGACCCGGATCGGCGCGGAGCCGTCGGTCGTACTCGCGGTCATGCTGCTGGTCTACCACCTTTCCGGATGGCGCCGTTTCTACAGCGCCGCCCCGAGGGTCGCCGGGACGTGGTGACGAGCCGTGGCCCGGACCAGGTCCCGCCGGCTGACCACGCCGACGACACGGTTGTGGAGCACGACCGGCAGGCTCTTCAGGGAGGTCCGGGAGAACAGGTCGGTGACCTCGGGCAACGTTTCGTCGGGCGAGACGCTCCAGAGCGCGGGACTCATCGCGTCCCGCACGCGCCCGTCGTCAGGAGGAGACATCCTCGCCAGGCGCCTCACCACGTCGGCCTCGCCGACGACTCCGACCAGGTGCCCGTCCGAGTCGAGGACCGGCAGATTCGTGACGTTGTGCAGGTCGAGTCGGCGTACGGCCACGGCCAGGAGATCATCCGCCTCGACGGTGATGGCGGGCGAGGACATCACGTCCCGGACCACAGGTACGGCGTCGGTCGCGTTGCCCATCCCGTGCGAGGCGATCTGATGGGCATGCCCCTCGGCGTCGACCACGACGACGGCGCCAGGGCACCCGCGGGCCACGAGATGTGGTAGTCCGTCGTGGGCCGCCACCTCCGGACTTCCGAGGACCGCGACGGCGGCCGTTCGGGCGTAGGTTCCCAGCTCCTGGGCCAGGTCGCCCGAGGTGACGCGGACAGCCACGACAGGCAGCGTCGGCATGTCCGCCAACCAGTCACCGACGCGTGTCGGCACTCGGCGCCGCGCCTCGGTGAGATCGTCTTGGCTGTACGTGGCCGGAAGGACGTGGATCGCATACAGGACCGCGGCCCTCCTGACGGCTTCGGCCGCGGCCCAGCGAGCGGCCGCCGCGGCGGCAGGTGAAGTGCCGACTCCGACGAGTACGTAACCAGCGGCGAGAGGAGAGGTGGTGGTCATAGCGAACTCCATTGATCGAGAGTGTGGGTCGTCAGGTGACGACGACGTCGTGCGATTCGATCCTCCGCTGCTCCCACGTGGTCTGGTAACGGCCGTTGGCCAATGTGCGCGAGGACCTTGGCCATATGGCGCACCCGGTCGTTCGGGAACTCGCGGTCGCCTTGGGTGAAGGGACTCTCGGCACGGCGGCCAGGGCGGACGTCCAACACTCCGACATGAGGACTAAAGGCCCCGACCTTGGTCATCTCATCCGAGGACTCTCGGCGGCGACGGTGACGACCTCCATCCCTGCCGAGCGCAGCTCCTTCCACGCCACCCTCGAGGTAGTGGGTCCGGAAGGTCCGAGCCCCACACGAAGAAGGTGAACCACCATGCGCGCCACACTCGACAAGTTGATTTCATGGGGAGGGATCCTGCTCGCGGCCGTGCTGCTCATTGCGGGCGGTCTGCTCACATGGGCGAGCTCGTACATCGCGAACGAGGTCAACACCCAGCTCTCCAGCCAGCACATCACGATGCCGACGACCGAGACCGGGCTCGCCGACCTCCCCGCCGCCGACCAGGCAGCGCTCGAGCCGTACGCCGGCCAGCAGCTGACCACCGGCCCGCAGGCCAAGGCGTACGCCGACCACTACATCGCCGTCCACATGAGCGAGGCGTCAGGTGGCAAGACCTACTCCGAGGTGAGCGGCCAGTACATCCAGCAGTGCACCGCCGACCCGAAGACGGCAGCCACGCAGGCCTGCCAGGATCTGGGCGCCCTGCGCCAGACGATGTTCATGGGTAGCACGCTTCGCGGGCTGCTGCTCTACGGCTCCGCGTTCGCGACCATCGGCACGATCGCGGGCTACGGCGCCATCGTGGCCTTCGCCGGCGCCTTCGGCATCCTGATCCTCGCCGGGCTCGGCTTCTGGCACTCTCGCCGGGCCGGGAAGACCGTGGCCGCCGCTAGCCAAGAAGGCGCGCACGTGTGAGCCGGCGGTCCACAGCGAAGGGTCGGTGCCTCCGGGCACCGGCCCTTTCGGCTTGTCCGCTGCTACGTCGCCAGTGCCGAGAACGTGGCCGGCTGGACGTCCGTCGGATGGCAGAGGCAGCCGATCATCTCCCGTGAGGGGCCCTCGAGAAGCCAGGGGAGGCGTCGGCCTGTACTCCGCCGGCTCCTCGGTCTGCGTGCGCGCCGCAGTGACGAGGAAGGCGAGCACCTCCAACCCGACTCGCGCGGGACTCCCGGCTTGATCGGGTCGCTCACGCGTGCAGCCGCGCCGTCAGCTCGATCTCGACCGCGATCCCGTACGGCAGCTCGGCGAGTCCTACCGCGCTGCGGGCGTGCCGGCCGGCGTCGCCGAACACCTCGACGAGCAGGTCGGAACACCCGTTGATGACGGCGGGCGTCTGGTCGAAGCCGGGTGCCACGTTGACCATGCCGAAGATGCGGACGATCCGGGCGATCCGGTCGAGGTCGCCGAGCTCCTCCTGCAGGGTGGCGAGGATCGAAAGCCCGGTGAGCCGAGCAGACTCGCGCGCCTCCGCGACCGTGAGGTCGGCACCGACCTTGCCCGTCAACACCGAGTCGCCGTCGATCGGACCGTGCCCGCTGACGTAGACCATACCGTCGTCGACGACGCAGGCGAGGTAGTTGCCGCCGGGAGGGGACACCGCGGGGAGCACGATCCCGAGCTCCCGGAGCCGGGCGGAGATCACCCGGCGAGTGTAGAGCCGAACCCGACTAGCGTCGGACCCGTGACCTGGTTGAGCGATCTCGGTGCGACGAGTCCGGTCGTGGCCGCGCCGATGGCGGGTGGACCGACGACGCCGGAGCTGGTGATCGCCGCGGCGGGTGCGGGCTCGCTCGGGTTCGTCGCGGGCGGCTACCTCACCGCCGACGCCCTGGGCGACCAGCTCGCCCGGGTGCGGGCAGGGACACAGCTGTACGGCGCGAACGTCTTCGCGCCCAACCCGGTGCCGGTCGAGATGGCTGCCTACGCGGCGTACCGCGACCTGATCAGCCCCGAGGCCGAGCGGTACGGCGTCGACCTGCCGGCCGATCCTGTCGAGGACGACGACGCCTGGCGCGACAAGGTCGACCTGCTGGTCGAGCACCCGGCACCGGTGGTGTCGTTCACGTTCGGAATCCCCGACTCCGCCTCGCTGGCGGCGCTGCGGGGCGCCGGCAGTCTTCTGCTGCAGACCGTGACCAGTGCCGACGAGGCCCGGCAAGCCGACGACGCTGGCGTCGACGCTGTCGCCGTCCAGGCCAGCGCTGCCGGCGGCCACTCCGGCACCCTCACTCCCGATCGCCCACCGCCCGAGCGGCCGCTCACCCACCTGGTGGCGGAGGTCCGGGCCGCCGTCGACCTGCCGCTGCTCGGCGGCGGCGGACTCGTCACGGCCGAGGACGTCGCGGCGGTGCTTGCAGCGGGTGCCGACGCTGCCGTCGTCGGCACCGTTCTGCTCCTCGCCGAGGAGAGCGGAGCGTCGGAGGCGCATCGTGTCGGCCTCGCCGATCATGCTCGCGAGACCGCCGTGATGCGGGCCTGGACCGGACGCCCGGCGAGGGGCCTCCGCAACGCCTTCTCGGACGCATACGACGCCGCCGCGCCGCCCGGTTACCCGGCGCTCCACCACCTCACCCGCCCCCTCCGCCGAGCGGCGGCCGCGGCCACCGACCCGGAGGGAATCAACCTCTGGGCCGGGACCGGCTTCCGCGCCGCGCGTCAGGCACCTGCCGCCGAGATCCTGGGCAGCCTGGCCTGAGCGGGCGCGGAGGTCGAGCCTCTCAGCGTTCTCACGGGCATCACCCGTACCCTGGGGGCCGTGCCGATGCTCGAAGCTGTCAAGGGAGCCGTTCGTCGCCGCCTCGTGGCGCGGGCCGGCGGCATCGACCTGAGCCAGCTGCACCGCGTCCCCGACCGGCTCTCCTGGCCGCTCGACCGGCACCTGGCCGACCCCGCCCCGCGCGTCGGAGAGCTCCGCGCCCAGGACCCCGTCTCCAAGATGGTCACCTTCCTCGGCATGGACGTCTGGCTGGTCACCGGCGACGCGGAGGGGCGTGAGGTGCTCAGCGACCTCACGTCGTACTCCACCGACGTCCGCCCCTACTACGGCAAGTCCGGTGCTGACGGCGGTGACATCGGCGGGCTCGGCTTCACCGACCCACCGGAGCACACCCGGCTGCGGAAGCTGCTCACGCCGGAGTTCACGATGCGCCGCCTCGCGCGACTCGAAGCCGGCCATCGACCGGATCATCGAGCAGCAGCTGGACGAGACCGAGCGCGTCGCCGCCGAGCAGGACGGCGTCGTCGACCTGGTGAAGACCTTCGCGTTCCCGATCCCGTTCCTGGTGATCTGCGAGCTGCTCGGGCTGCGCGACGAGGATCGCGAGACCTTCCGCGAGCTCGGCTCGGCGCGCTTCGACGTGAGCATCGGCGGCGCCGCGATCATGGGCGCGGTCGGGGCGTCGCGGGAGTTCCTCTTCGCCGAGTGCGAGCGTCAGCGGACCGAACCGGGGCCCGGCCTGATCGGCCAGATCATCCGCGAGCACGGCGACGAGATCACCGACTTCGACCTCGGCGGCCTCGCCGACGGCGCGTTCACCGGCGGACTCGAGACCTCGGCCTCCATGCTCGCGCTCGGCACCGTGGTGTTGCTCGGGAGGCCGGAGCTGTACGCCGGCATGGCCGACGACCCGGCCTCCGTGGTCCCGGTGGTGGAGGAGCTGTTGCGCCACCTCTCGGTCGTCCAGGTCGCGTTCCCGCGGTTCACCAAGCAGGACACGACCGTCGGCGGCCACCGCATCCGCAAGGGCTCGTGCGTGATGGTGCACCTACCCGCCGCCGACCGCGATCCGCGTACCTATCCCGCGGGCGACGCCCTCGACCCGACCCGCGCCACCGGGTCCCACCTCGCCTTCGGCTACGGCTTCCACCGCTGCGTCGGTGCCGAGCTGGCCCGGATGGAGCTGCGTGCGGCGTACCCGGCGCTCGCCCGCCGCTTCCCCGACCTCGCCCTGACCATCCCCTCTGAGGACCTCGCCTACCACGCCAAGTCCATCGTGTACGGCGTGGAGTCGGTGCCGGTACGCCTGAACGGCTGAAGGCCGCCGCCCCTGCGGGGACGACGGCCTTCGACAGCCTCCTTCGATCAGTCCAGGGCCTCGACCTGCTCGGCCGCCTCGACCGGGGTCGGCTCGTCGCCACGGTCGAGCTTGCTCGGCCACCAGATCTTGCTGCCGACGTCGAGGTTGATCGCGGTGACCAGCACGGACCGCACGATCAGCGTGTCGAGCAGCACGCCCAGCGCTACCGCGAACCCGATCTCGGCGAACGCCACCAGGGGCAGCGTCGCCAGCACCGTGAAGGTCGCGGCGAGGACGAAGCCCGGCCGACGTGATCACGCCGCCGGTCGCCCCGAGTGCGATCAGCGACGCGCGCCTGGTGCCGTGTACGCTGGCGTCTCCTCCCGGACCCGGGTCATCAGGAAGATGTTGTAGTCGATGCCCAGGGCGACGAGGAACACGAAGACGAACAGTGGTAGCGGACGCATCCGCCCCCGCGAACCCGAAGATGTGGCTGGAAGATCAGCGCGCTCAGGCCCAGCGACGGCCCCGAAGGACAGCACCACCGTGGCGACCAGGATCAGCGGCGACAGCAGCGCCCGCAGCAGCACCATCAGTACGAGCATGACCACGATCAGGACGATCGGGATGATCACCTTGTTGTCGTCGCATGCGACGCCTGCTCGATGTCGGTGTTGATCGCCGACGCACCACCGACGAGGGCGTCGGCGCCCGGCACCTGGTGCACGGCGTCGCGCACCCGGCTCCACCGTCGCGAACGCTGCCTTGGACGTCGGGTCCGAGCTGACAGGCGCCTGGATCAGGGCGACGCCATTCTTCACGATCGGCGGCGACGGGTCTCCGATCCCGTCGACTCCGCGCATCGCCTGGGTGACCGCTTGTGCCTGGTCGGCGTTGGCGACCACCTGGACCGGTGTCGAGGTGTCCGCGAGCTGGTGGTCGATCAGCACCTGCTGCCCGGTGACGGAGTCGAAGTCCTTGGTGTAGGCGTCCTGCGTGGCCAGGCCGTGGGCGTTGAGCTGCAGGATCCCGAGGCTGCAGACGGCCAGCACGACCGCGGTGACGATCCAGACCACGCGCGGCCGCGGTGCGATCCGCGCGCCCGACCCGTGCCCAGAAGCCCGAGCGCGCTGGGCTCGAGGGTGTCGTACATCGGGCGCCTGGGCCAGAAGATCCACCGGCCGAAGATCACCAGCAGTGCCGGCAGCAGGGTGATCATCACGAGCAGGCCGACGCCGATGCCGATGGCGGCCACCGGGCCCAGTCCGGACGTGGAGTTCATCTCCGCGACGAACAGGCAGAGCATGCCGAGCGACGACGGTGCAGCGCGCTGGCGATGATCGCCGGAGCCGCGCGGTGCAGCGCGACGGCCATCGCCTCGTGCCGGTCCTCGTGGCGGTGCAGCTCCTCGCGATAGCGCGCGACCAGTAGCAACGCGTAGTCGGTGCCCGCACCGAACACCAGGACGGTGAGGATTCCGGCGCTCTGGCCGTTGACCGTGAGGTCGGCGTGCTTGGCGAGCAGGTAGATCACGCGCCTGGGCGCACGTCAGCGCCACGACCTGCCGAGACGACCGGGAGCAGCCACAGCAGCGGACTGCGGTAGGTCAGAAGCAGGATGATGACCACCACGATGATGCGTGCTGTAGAGCAGCTTGCCGTCGATGCCGGCGAACGCCGCAGCTGAGTCGGCGGCTTGCCCGCCCGGGCCCGCGACGTACACGATGCGCCCCGTCGAGCTGGGCGATGTTCACGATCTGGTCCTTGACGTCCGGGAGCTTGTTCCAGCCGTCCTTGCCGAAGTTGAAGGTCACCATCCCTTGGGCGACCTGACCGTCCTTCGACACCTGCACCAGCTGGCTGGGCTGGACCACGGAGCCGTCCGGCGCCTTGGCCGGGATCGCGCCGTCCAGCTGCTGGATCTGGTCGAGCTGACGCCCGATCTGGGTGATGTCGGCCTGGGACAGGCCGGATGTCTTCTCGTATACCACCACCGTCGGGATCTCGTTCTGGTCCTGGAACGGCGCCAGCTTGTCCAGCGCCTTGGTGGACTCTGCGCTGGCCGGCAGCCAGGACGACGCCTGGTTGTCCTGGACGTCCGTGAGCTTGCTGGCGACCGAGCCGGCCGCCATGACGATGATCAACCAGACCGCGAGCACGATCCACTTCGTCACGCGTCCGGTCAGCTTCCCCGCTATCTGTCTGTGCATGGAACGAGTCCAGCAGAACCGGCCAAGCCGCGTCATCGGGGTTTACCCCGAGTTCGCAGGCTGTTGTCGGATCGTGACGTACCTGAGGTACCTCAGGTGAGCTCGGTCTCCTTGGTCTTCCTGGCTCCAGGCACCGTCATCTTGGCGGCGTCGCGCGACATGCTCGTGGCCGTCGCCTTCTTCTTCAGCGTGGCCACCGACACGTGCGGCCAGCTCAGGCCGTTGAAGTCGAGAATCACGGTCTGGGTGTACTGCAGCTGGAGGAAATGACCACCCGCCGGCTTCTTCACGGTCTCGATCCAGAACGTCGCGGTGACGATGTCGGCGCTCGCGTTCTTGCCTAGGAAGAACGTGTTGGAGGTGCCGACGTTCTTGGGTCGGGTGTTGCGCGCCCTCACCCGCAGAACCACGGTGTTGACGATGTTCTGACCGGCGATCGCCTGGGTCAGCACGAGGTTCGGGTTCTTCACCATCGCCTGGGTGATCTCGGGAACGGTCGAGGCGTCGGACGGCAGGCGGAAGTCGGTCTTCTTCGACAGCTTCAGCTCCGGGAAGGAGAGCTGCGCGTCGTGGAACGAGCCCTTGGTGCCGGGCGCGCCGATGCCGAACGGGATGATGTCGGTCGGCTCGATGACCGGCGGTCCCGCGATCACCGACGCCTCGCCCTGGGCCAGGACGGAGGTCCCGTGCGGGATCGACGCCATCCGCACGATCGTCGGCGGTTTCTTCGGCGCGGTGGTCTTGGGAACGGTCGCCCAGATGCCCGGCTCCAGATGGATGCCGGCCTTGAGAGTGCTGTCGGAGATCTGCTGCAGGTAGTGGACCCCGAACATGTTGATGTCCTTCTGCAGGAGTCCGCGGTTCGGGATCTCGCCCGGGATCTCCTCGAAGTCGAGCGTCTCTTTGGTCAGGTTCAGCTCGAGGAACCGGTCCTGCACCTTGTGGTGCGGTCGCCAGATCGTGTTGAACCCGTGACCCTTCCAGGTGCCCGGAAGAGCCGCCAGCGGCCCCAGTGGATCGTCGATGTCGGCGAAGGGGTGGACGACGGCGTCCTGGATCGCCGGTACGGGTTCGAACGAGAAGTCCTGCTCGAGATTCATGGGTTCTCCCTGCGCGTGGGCGGCGCCCGAGCCTCGTGCCCGGACGCACGTCGATGGTGAAGAGGGCTGAGTGGCCGGCGAGATACCTCAGCCGTACAACCGGTCGATCACGTCGGCGTACTTGGCATGGACGATACGCCGCTTGAGCTTGAGCGTGGGAGTGAGCTCCTCGGACTCCGCGGTCCACTCCGTCGGCAGGAGCTCGAACGACTTCACCTGCTCCGGCCGGGAGAGCCGGGCGTTCGCGCTGTCGACCGCCGCCTGCACGAGGGCCCGGATCTCGGGCTTGGCCGCCAGGTCGGCGAGGTCGGTGAACTCGATGCCGTGCGCCTTCGCCACGACCGGGGCCACCTCTCCGTCCAGGGTCAGCACCGCGACGACGTACGGCCGGTTGTCGCCGAAGGCGAGCGCGTGGCCCACGACGGGTGACTCCTTGAGCAGGCCCTCGATGTTGGACGGCGCGACGTTCTTTCCGGCCGAGGTGATGATCAGCTCCTTCTTGCGGTCGACGATCCGTAGAAAGCCGTCCTCGTCGATCGTGCCGATGTCGCCGCTGTGTACCCAGCCGTCGGCGTCCAGGAGTGCCGAGGTCGCGTCCGGGCGGCGGTGATAGCCGGCGGTGGTGATCGGCCCGCGCATCAGCACCTCGCCGTCGTCAGCGATCTCCAGCTCGACGCCTGGCAGGGCCGTCCCGACGGTGCCGAGGCGGAACTTCCCGGGGCCGCACCCGGTCGCCGCACCGGTGGTCTCGGTCATCCCGTAGATGTCGTTGATCGCCAGTCCGAGCCCGGCGAAGAGATAGGCGACCTCGACCGGCATCGGGGCCGAGGCACTGCCGGCCCAGGTCACTCGATCGAGCCCGAGCCGGGCCTTGATCGGGGTGAGGGCGGCGCTGTCGACAGCGTCGTACCGCTGTTGGAGCTCGGGGCTCGTCGTGTGTCCGGCCTGCAGGGACTCGACGTACTCCAAGCCGACGGCCATGGCGCCCTCGATCGCGACCTTGCGCTGCGGATCGGGCTCTTGGGCGAGCATCCCGGACAGCCCGGAGCGGATCTTCTCCCACACGCGCGGGACGCCGAAGAACTGGATCGGCCGCACGTCGACCAGGGCTGGGACCAGGAGGGCCGGGTCACCGACGAGATGCACGTGCCAGTCGCCCCGGTGAGGCGGGAGGTACATGCTCAACACCCGCTCGGCGATGTGTGCATACGGGAGGTAGGACAGAGTGACGTTCCCCGGCTCGGCGCCGTTGCGCCGGAGCGTGGCCTCGCACTCGTAGACCACGTTGGCGTGCGAGAGCACCACGCCCTTGGGGTCGCCCGTCGTGCCGGACGTGTAGAGGATCGTCGCCGGGTCGTCCGGCCGTACGCCGCTCGCGCGGACGTCGACGTCGTGGTGCGGGAGCTCACGGCCCTCGGCGAGCAGGTCGTCCCAGGTCACGAAGCGGTCGTCGACGAGCCGGGCGTCGCCGATCCCGACGACCAGCCGGATCGAAGCCACGTCCGCCAGGGCCCGACGCCAGCGATCGACATGGTCCGCGGACTCGAGGAACACGACCTGCGGCTCCGCGTGGCCGGCGATGTACGACACCTGCTCCGGGGACAGGGTGTTGTAGATGGACATCGGGACCCCGCCCGCGAGCAGCGCGGCATGGTCGGCCACGACGTGCTCGATCCGGTTGCTGGCCATGATCGCGATCGTCGCGCCCCGCTCGAGGCCCTGGGCGACGAGCGCTGCCGCGATGTGGCGTCCGGTCTCGTGGAGCTCGGCCCACGTCAGCGTCCGCCACTGACCGGTCGGGGTGATGATGCCGGCCGCGACCTGGTCGCTGTACGCCGGGCGGTCGCCGTACGCCGCCACGGTCCGCGCCATCATGTCGAGCACGGTCCGCCCCTCGAGGAGCTCCCCGATCTCCCGGCGTTCGTCCGCGGCAGTCATGCCGGACATGGTCGCACCGGAGGTGTCACAGGCCCAGCGAGCGGCCGATGATCTCCTTCTGGATCTCGGTGGTGCCGCCGTAGATGGTCGCGACGCGGGAGTTCACGAAGGCGCGGGCGACGGGGTACTCGGTCATGTACCCGTAGCCGCCGTGCAGCTGGAGGGCGCGGTCGACGATCTTGTTCTGGAGCTCGGTGGTCCACCACTTGGCCATCGACGCCGTCTTCGCGTCGAGCTCGCCGCGCACGTGCCGGGCGAGGCAGTCGTCGATGAAGACCCGGGCGATGTGGGCCTCGGTGGCCATCTCGGCGAGGGTGAAGCGGGTGTGCTGGAACTTCCCGATCGGGCGGCCGAACGCCGTGCGCTCCTTGACGTAGGCCAGCGACATCTCGACCAGCGACTCGCAGGCCGTCGCCGCGCTGACCGCCATCGACAGCCGCTCCTGGGCGAGGTTGGTCATCAGCTGGACGAAGCCGGAGCCTTCGTCGCCGAGCAGGTTCTCTTTGGGCACGTGCACGTGGTCGAAGAACAGCTCGGCGGTGTCCTGGGCATGCTGGCCGATCTTGTCGAGCTTGCGTCCTCGCTCGAAGCCGTCCATCCCGCGCTCGACCACCAGCAGCGACATGCCCTGGTGACCGGCGTCAGGGTCGGTGCGGGCGACGACGACCACCAGGTCGGCCAGGATGCCGTGGGAGATGAAGGTCTTCTGGCCGGTCAGGACGTAGTGGTCGCCCTCGTCGACGGCCCGCGTCTGGATGCCCTGGAGGTCCGACCCGGCGCCCGGCTCGGTCATCGCGATCGCCGCGATCGTCGTGCCGTCGCACAGCCCGGGGAACCAACGCTCCTGCTGCTCCGGTGTCGCGCTCGCCACGAGGTACGGCGCGATCATGTCGTTGAACAGCGTGAACGCACAGCCGTAGACGCCCCGCTTGGTCATCTCCTCGCCGACCACGGCGTTGTAGCGGAAGTCGGACGTGCCCCCGCCGCCGTACTGTTCCGGCAGCTGCAGACCGAGCAGCCCCTGCGTGCCGGCCTTGGCCCAGACCTCGCGGTCCACGATCCCGTCCTTCTCCCACTGCTCGTGGAACGGCACGGCTTCCTTGTCGAGGAAAGTGCCCACCGTCTCGCGGAACGATTCGTGCTCGGCCTCGTAAATCGTGCGGGTCACTCGGCAACTCTGACAGCGGCACTGTCACGGTGCAAGGCTCGGGCGTCGGGACTAGGGACTCGCCCTGGGAGTGCGGTAGCCCAGTCCCAGCTGGTCGAAGATGAAGGCGTGCAGGTCGGTCGACTGGTCGATTTCCTGGTCGAGCGACCCGCTGAGGTGTCCGCCGGACTCCAGCCTCAGCAGTACGGGCCGGCCGGACCTCGTCGCCGCCTGGAGGCGTGCGGTCATCTTCTTGGCATGCCACGCGTCGACCCGGGTGTCGTTCTCCCCGGCGGTCAGCAGCACGGACGGGTAGTCCGTCCCGTCCACGACGTTGTGGTACGGCGAGTAGTCCAGCATCGCCTTGAACTCCTCCGGATCCTCCACGCTGCCGAACTCCGCCGTGTTGTACACACCGTTGGTCGTCGTCTCGGAGCGCAGCGAGTCCATCACCGGCACCGCGGCCACCACGACGCGTGCGATCTCGGGGCGCTGGGTGAGCACCGCGCCCATCAGCAGCCCGCCGTTGGAACCGCCCAGGATCGCGAGCCGGTCCCGACTGGTGATCCCACTGCTCACCAGATGGTCCGCGCACGCGAGGAAGTCGTCGAAGCAGTTCTGCTTGGCGGTGAGCCGACCGGCGTGATGCCACTCCTCGCCGAACTCGCCGCCACCGCGGATGTTGGCCTCGGCGTAGACCCCGCCCTGCTCCAGCCACAACAGAAGGTCGGATTCGAACCGAGGCACCAGCGAGATGTTGAACCCGCCGTACGCCGTCAGCAGTGCCGGCGCGCTTCCGTCTCGCGATGCGCCCGGTGCGGCGATCACAGTGAGAGGGACACGGGTGCCGTCCTTCGACGTCGCGATCTCGCGAGTCACCTCGTAGCCGGACAGATCGACAGGGCTGGTCGTTCGGAGGGACGTACGTCGGGGCGCATCCCCGTCGGCGGTGACCCACCAGGTCGGCGGCTCGGTGAAGGAGTCACACAACCAGGCGACCCGGTCCGGGCCCAGCCGCGCAAGGCGGGTGAAGTACCACGACACCGAGCTCACCGGCGGGAGCTCCACCGGGGGCAGCGGACCGCCGTCGAGGTCGAAGCGTCGAACCTGCTGCGGACCGCCGATCATGTCCACCACCCAGACGGTGCCGCGCGTCACCGCGAGATCCTCGATGACGACGCCGCTCGCCGGCACGATCTCGTCGGCATCGGTGACCGTGGCGCCACGGGTCAGCGGTAGCCGCAGCACCTTGCCGCGCGGGGCGTCCCGGCGCGAGAGCAGGTAGAGCGCGTCGGAACCGAGGACGGCGTGGACACACTTGTCGTGGATGTCGGCCACCTGCCACCAGGCGCCGTCGCCACTCTGTGCACGGAGGAAGATCTGCCACTCGCCACCGTCACCCCGCTGCACCCGGTCCATCACCCAACGGCCATCCGGAGACGTGGAGAGGAAGCTCTCGGCGATGCGCTCCTCGGCGAAGCCGTCGGCAAGGTCCACGCGGTCGGGTGCGCCGGAGAGCTCACGGAACCACACCCGTTGGTAGAAGCCTTCGGGGTCGCCGGGCAGGGTGTACCAGAAGGCCGACCCGTCGTGGCGCCAGGCGACCGAGCCACCCATCAGGTTGACGTGCGGGATGGGCTCGCCGACGACCTCCCCGCTCGCCACGTCGTACACATGCAATGTCCCGTCCTCGGTGCCGTGCTCCGAGAGCGAGACCGCGACCCGCTCGCCGTCGGGAGACGGAACGAAGAAGTCGATGTTCGTCTCGCCCGACGGATCCATCAGGTTGGGGTCCACAACGACCCGCTCAGTCGCGATGTCGTCGAGGTCGGCCAGGGTCACCAGGAACGGCTGTTGCTTCGGCGTCTGTTCCTTCAGGGCGAAGCAGGTGCTGCCGCCGGAGGTGAGCCGCGTGTACGACGCCCGAGCCCCTCTCTTCAGCTCTTCGACTCTGCTCCGCAGAATGTCGCGCCAGGGGATCCCGTCGAAGTACTCCCGCGTCCGGGCCTGCTGGGCCGTCGTCCAGGCCACGGTCTCCTCGGACGATGCGTCCTCGAGCCACTGGTAGTCCTCGACGACATCGAACCCGTGGTACGTCGACGTCACGGGGACTCGCGGAGCCTTGACTTCGGGTAACGCTGCCATGAGGTCAGTCAACGCTCGGGCGCACGCCCTGCACAACACACGATCAGAACCTCGCGGGTTGACTGGCCGGCCCGTCGCGATAATACTTCACCATATGGTGAAGCATGGTCTGGACGCGGTGGCGACCGCCGTCGCGTCCGCGCCCCGCCGCTCGATCATCGAGCGACTGGCCGAGGGAGAGGCGTCGATGAGCGACCTGGCCGACCGGCTCGGAGTCACCCTTCCCGCCGTCGACAAGCACCTGCAGGTGCTGCTCGGCGCGGGCGTGGTCACGAAGCAGAAGGCCGGACGCACGACGTCCGTCCGGCTCGTGCCGGGCAGCCTGGAGGAGCTGGCCATGTGGGCGATGAGCACACGCCTGATGTGGAGCAACGCCCTCGACCGCCTGGAGCAGCACTTGTCCCCCGAGGAGGGCTCATGACGGAGAGCACGATCACGATCAGCCGGACCATCCCGGCGTCACCCGAGCGCGCCTTCGCCGCCTGGACCGACGTCACGCAGCTCGCCGCATGGTGGTGGCCGCAGCTGGCCGGCACGACGTACGACGTGGACGCGCGGCAGGGCGGCCGGTTCCGGATCTCCAGTCCCGCGATCGGAGCGACCGTGACCGGCGTCTACGCCGAGGTGGATCCGCCGCGCCGGCTGGGCTTCACCTGGAACTGGGAGGACGAGGACGAGCCCGAGGCGACCGTCGAGGACACGGTGGTCGTGACGTTCGAGCCGGGGGACGGCGGGACGCTGGTGACGGTGGCGCACACGTCGACCGCGCATGTGCTCGAGGGCGGCGCCGAGCAGGGCTGGAACGACGTGCTGGACCGGCTGGTCCGGCTCTGTGGCGACACGGAGGATCAGTCGACGAGCTCGCGCAGCTGACGGATCGTGGCAGCCGGGTCGTCGCTGGCCGGCATCACCTGGAGGTTCGTCACGCCCGCCTCGGCGAAGGCGGCGACGCGCTCCCTGACGTACGACGCCGGCCCGACCAGATTCCCCCATTCGAGCAGCTCGGGAGGGACGAGCGTCTCGGCGTCACGCTTGTTGCCGCCGAGGAAGAGGTCCTGGATCTCATGGGCCTCCTTCTCGTAGCCGTACTGGCACATCAGGTCGTTGTAGAAGTTCTTCCCCCGCGCGCCCATCCCGCCGACGTACAGCGCGACCATCGGGCGGGCGAAGTCGAGCAGAGCCTTGGTCTCCGGTCCGTCACCGATCGCGACCATGCCACCGGCGCAGATCTCCAGGGGGCCGAGGCCCTCCTGTCGCTTGGACGTCCCGGCCACGAGCGCGTCGCCCCAGACCTGGTCGGCCTTCTCTGGCACGAACAGGAACGGCAGCCAGCCATCGGCGTACTCGGCGACACCCTCGACGTTCTTCGGGCCGAGGGCCGCGACGTACAGCGGAATGCTCGGTCGCTCCGGCTTGCTCAGGAGCTTCAGCGGCTTGCCGAGACCGGTGCCCTGGCCCTCGGGCAGGGGGAGGGTGAAGATCCCGTCGTGAACGAGCGGCTCGCGACGCAGCCCGCGGCGGATCAGGTCGACGATCTCCCGGGTGCGGCCGAGCGGCTTGTCGTACGGGACGCCGTGGAAGCCCTCGATCACCTGCGGACCACTGGCACCGAGCCCGATGATCGCCCGGCCCTGGCTCACGTTGTCGAGCCCGGCCGCCGTCTGCAGCAGCGCGCTCGGGGTGCGGGAGTAGATGTTCAGGATCGCGCTGCCGATCTCGACGCGCTCGGTCTTGGCAGCGAGATATCCCATCAGGGTGGGGGAGTCGAAACCGTACGCCTCGGGCACCCAGATCGTGTCGAGCCCCGCCTCCTCGAGTGCAGCGACCTGGTCGGCCGCCTCGCGGGGGTTGCCGGCGTACATCAGCTGCGTCGAGAGCTTCACGCTCCCGACTGTGACAGAACCACTGTCACGGTCGCAAGATCAGCGGCCCAGGCCGGCCAGCACCTCGGCACGCGGCAGCTCGCCGAGCAGGTGGCCGGGCACCAGCAGCTTGGAGCGTCGTACGCCGGAGCCGATGACCGCTGCCGGGATCGCCAGACAGGCCTCGTCGACCAGGATGCGCCATGCCGGCGGCAGACCGACCGGGGTGATCCCGCCGTACTCCATGGCCGACTCCTCGACGGCTCGATCCATCGACAGGAACGACGCCTTGCGTACGTCGAGGGTGCGCTTGACCAGGTTGTTGACGTCGGCCCGGGTGTCGGCGCGGACGAGGCAGGCCGCCATCCGCTCCTCGCCCTCGCGCTTGCCCATCACCACGACGCAGTTGGCGCCGTCGGCCATCGGGACGTCGTACCGCTCGCTCATCGCGGCGGTGTCGGCGTACTCCGGGTCGATCTCGACGACCGCGACCTCGGTCGCGCCTGCCCAGTCGCCCAGCGCGTCGCGCACCGATGGCGCGAGCAGCTCGGGGTGTGCCAGGGCGGGCAGGGACTCGAGCGATCCGATGCGTGGCAGCGGCATGGCGCCACTGTGGCACGCGTCTGTGGTAGCGGGTCGGCCGGTCTCAGTCGCGGCTGCCGCGCAGGCGTGGCGCCGTCGCGATCAGGCCGGCGGCTCCCGCGGCCACAAAGGGGATCGGGAGCAGCCAGCGCAGGTCGCTGGCGTCCAGGGCGCCGGACTGGATCAAGGACCAGTTCAGGAACAGGCCCAGGAAGGCCACGCCCATGACGAGGTGCAGCACGTTGACCGGGTGTCGTCCGGCCGCCCAGCTGCGCCCCCCAATGGTGCCGTCGGTACCCTCGGGCTCGTCGGTGGTGATCTCGGTCGTGTGCTCGCTCATGGCGGGCTCCTCACTCACTCGCTCAGTAGTCGCGCCCGACGTGCACGTCGATGCCTCCGACGTGCAGGTCGGTGTCGATGGTCAGGTGCGGTGCGCCGACACCCGCGTCGTGCACCGCCGTCACGGAGGTGTCGATGCCGCCGGAGTCGCGCCCGAACGCGTTGATCCCGCCGATGCCGGTGACGTCGCTGTTCGACTCGACGGTCACGCCGGCCGGGACCCGGATCTCGATGTGACCGACGTTGCCGGTCACGTGGATGGTACGGCCGTTGAGGGCCTGCGGGTCGCGGACGTCGGTCAGGTCGAGCCGGATCTCGCCGACGTCCATCGTGTACTCCGGCATGACCGCGGACGCGGTCGCCGGGATCACGGTGGTGCTGTGGGGGTCCCACCTGTCGGCGATCGTGGTGCCCACAGTCGTCGCGCCGGCGATCAGGCCGATCAGGATGATCCCGCCGGCCCGGCCGAAGAACGAGCCGATCAGCAGGAACGCCGCGCTCAGGCCCAGCACCGTCGCGGGGTACGCCGAGGGCGCCACGTCGGCACCGGCCAGGTCGGCGATACCGAGCCCGCCCACGGCCACCGCCATCACGGCCAGCGCGAACCAGAAGAGGATCGGGCCACGCTTCCGCGGGTTGACGGGCCGCGGCTGCTCCGGCACGACGTACGACGGGGGCGGGGTGTAGGCGTAGGTGCCGGTCGCCCACGTCGCGGTCTCGGCCGTGGCCTCGCGCTGGGATGCCTCGGCCGGCGATGCCTGGGAGGCCTCGCCCTCGGTGGTGGGGGCGGCCGCCGGGGCGTCGTACGTCGCGTAGGGGTTCGGCTCCCCTGGGGGCGGCCCGGGTCGGCCGCGCTCCCGTCGCGGGAGCTGGGTGGCCAGCGCGATCACGCCGACCACGATGGCCAGCCAGAAGAACGGTCCGCCGTCACCCCACCAGCCGCCGTGGGAGACGAGCAGGAGCAGGGCCAGGGCGCCGACGAGCACGAGGGCGACGGTGCGGCTGCGGCGGTCGAGCTTGATCTTGGCCCAGTCGTGGCCGTCCTCGGGGAGCAGCAGCCAGAGCGCGACGTACAGCAACAGGCCGACGCCGCCGAAGAAGGTGAGGACCACGAACGCCACCCGCAGGATGACGGGGTCGATGTCGAGGTGACGGCCGAGCCCGCCGGCCACACCGGCGACGCGGCGGTCGGAGCGGCTACGCCGGATCCGGGCCAGGTCGCGGATGTCGTCCCACCCCACGCGCGGGCCGGTGTCCGGTGCCGGGCCCTGTGGCGGGGAGGTGTCGGGTGGTGTCGTGGTCATGTCATCCAAGGTGCGCCACCGGCGCGGCGTACGCCATCGGGGGAACCCCTGATCGCGCCCGCGCCGTGAGCACCCCGGCTCAGGGTACGGCCGGGGATCTGCCTCGTGGTTCGTGCCCCGCCGACCTGCGACGATGGGTGAATCATGACGACCACCGCGCCCACGACACCAGCGCCGCTGGAGGTGCGCCGGGCCACGCGCGACACCCGTCATCCGATCATCGGTGGGGTCGCTGCCGGCCTGGCGCGCCACCTCGGCCTGCCGGTGCTGTGGGTGCGCGCGGGCTTCCTGGTCGCGGCCGTCCTCGGGGGCAGCGGGATCATGTTCTACGCCGGTCTCTGGCTGGTGCTGCCCGGCGACTCCCTCTACGAGCAGAGCGCGCCGGGGCTCGAGAGCGCGGCGAGGCAGGGCCGTCGGCCGGGCCGGATCCGGCGGCTCGCCGACTCCGGTCCGGCCATCGCGCTGGTGGCGCTCGGCGTCGGCATGGTGTTCACGGCCGAGGCGATCTTCGGCAATGGCATCGTGATCTGGGCGCTCGTGCTCGCGGTGCTCGGCTTCGGCCTGCTGTGGCGTCAGGCCGACGAGGCGCAGCGCTCCCGCTGGCTCGACCAGTCCGAGAAGCTCAACCCGGCCCGCGCCGTGTTCGGCGGTGGCGGCTGGGCGGCGTACGTCCGGGTCGGTGCGGGCTTCGTCCTGGTGATCTCGGCCGTCGCGCTGTTCGCCGTCCGCCACGGCCGGGTGAGCGACGTGTACGACGTGCTGATCTCGGCCGCGCTCGGCGTCGTCGGTCTCGGCATCACCCTCGGACCCTGGATCTGGCGGCTCACCAACGACCTCACGGCCGAGCGTGCGGAGCGCGTGCGCACCCAGGAGCGGGCCGACCTCGCCGCTCACCTGCACGACTCGGTCCTGCAGACGCTCGCCCTGATCCAGAAGAACGCTGCGGACGGGCCGACCGTGGCCCGCCTGGCGCGCTCGCAGGAGCGCGACCTCCGGGCGTGGTTGTTCGACGCCACTCCGGCCGGTGACCGCACGCTCGCCGGTGCGCTGCGTGAGGTCGTCCGGGAGATCGAGGACACCTACGGCGTCGACGTCGAGCTGGTGACCGTGGGCGACCTCGACCTCGACGAGCCGCTGACTCCGCTGGTCGCCGCGACCCGCGAGGCCGCCACGAACGCCGCCAAGCACGCCGGAACGCCGGTCGTCGACATCTACGCCGAGGTCTCGCCGGACCGCGTCGAGGTGTTCGTCCGCGACCGCGGCCACGGCTTCGACCCCCAGACCGTGCCTTCCGATCGCCAAGGCGTGCGTAGCAGCATCCTCGACCGCATGACCCGCCACGGCGGCACGGCCGAGATCCGGTCCACATCCGAGACCGGAACCGAGGTGCGGCTGAAGCTGCCGCGACAGGAGAGCAACCAGTGAGCCAGACGAGTCATGTCAGGGTGCTGATCGTCGACGACCATGCGATGTTCAGGGCCGGCGTCCGCGCCGAGCTCGGTACCTCGGTCGACGTGGTGGCCGAGGCAGCCGACGTCGACGAGGCCGTCGCCGCGATCGCGGAGCACCGTCCCGACGTCGTCCTCCTCGACGTCCATCTCCCTGGGGGTGGCGGCTCGGAGGTGATGCGGCGGATGTCGCCGGCGATGGTCGCCGACGGGCCGCGCTTCCTGGCGCTGTCGGTGTCGGACGCCGCCGAGGACGTGATCGGCACGATCCGCGCCGGCGCCCGCGGCTACGTCACCAAGACCATCACCGGACCCGAGCTGGTCGACGCGATCCGCCGCGTCTCCGAGAACGACGCCGTCTTCTCCCCGCGCCTGGCCGGATTCGTGCTCGACGCTTTCGCCGGGACGATCGAGATCTCCGCCGTCGACGAAGACCTCGATCGTCTCACCGAGCGCGAGCGCGAGGTGATGCGGTTGATCGCGCGCGGGTATGCCTACAAGGAGGTTGCCCGCGAGCTGTTCATCTCGATCAAGACGGTCGAGACCCACATGTCAAGCGTGCTTCGCAAACTCCAGCTGTCATCTCGCCATGAGCTGACCCGCTGGGCCTCCGACCGCCGCCTGCTGTAGGGGCTTTTACGGCTTGACGACGACCACGCCCTTCATGCCCATGTCGTGGTGAAGGGCACAGACGTAGTGGAACTTGCCGACCTTGTTGAAGGTGACGTTGAACTTCGTGCCCGGAGGAAGGATGCCGGAGTGCAGCTTCCCGCCACGGAAGTTGGTCGGATCACCGGACGGCGTGAACAGGGCAAGACCTACCGGCACCTTGCCGAACGTGATCGTGTGCGGCGCGCCCATGGACATCGTGTTCAGGAAGCGAACGCGGTCGCCCTTGTGGATCACGACCTTTCTGTGCACGAACCGCATCAGCGTCGAACGGCCGTTGTCGTAGCCCATGAAGACCTTGTGCGGGGTGCTGGCGGCCTTGAGCTGAGCCCACTGGGCGCGGCCCTCGGCCGTGATGGCGCCGGCCTGGAAGGCGGCGTCCGCGTCGATGTCGTCCTGCGTAGCGGGGTACGTCGTTCCGGAAGCCTGCACGTGGACCGCGCCGCGCATCATCACGCCGTGCACGAGGCAGTAGTAGGTGTACGTGCCCGTGTTGGGGAAGGTGAGCGTGTAGTTGTGGAAGACCGGGACCGGGATCGGCGAGAAGGCGTCCATGGTGGTCAGCAGGCCGGAGTTGAAGTCACCGGGCCCCATCGTGGTGCCGCCCTGCGGGGTCACCTGGGTCGGGTCGGTCGGGTCCAGCGGGTCGAGGGAGGCCTGCGGTGTCCCGCCGGCGAAGAAGGTGACCGTGTGGATCTCGGCGCCGTTCGCCTTCCAGGTCACGCTGTCGTCCTGGTCGATGGTGATGTCGCCGGGCAGGAACCGTTCACCCTGGATGGCCTTGTGGTTCGCCTGGTTGCCCACGAGGACCGTCCAGTTCACCCCGACTACTGAGCCGTTCGCGGAGCTGGCCACGGCACCGAGTGCGACCGGCGTGAGTAGTGCCATGACTCCGATGAGTACTCGGCCGGGTGACGACCATGATCTGATTCGCATCGCGCTATATCCCCCTACGGACACACGTGTGGTGGGCGCTCGCCAACCTCTCCGCCGGAAGGGGAAGAGGAGCCCGGGAGCTCGCCCTGGTGTGGGCAAGGTCTAACGCACCCCTCCCCGGGCCGCCATAGTCCAAAAGGAGCAGGTGGTCGTGCCGTCCCTTGGGGGTGGCGGGCCGTAGGGTGGACGGGAGATGAGCGACACCCTTCCGGTCATCGGGCTGAGCCTTCCCGACGGCCCCGAGCAGCAGCCGGAGCGCACCAAGGGGCCCTCAGCCGACGACCTCCTCGCCGGGCTGAACGAGCCGCAGCGGGCCGCCGTCGTGCATGAGGGGCCACCGTTGCTCGTCGTCGCCGGAGCCGGGTCGGGCAAGACACGGGTGCTCACCCGCCGCATCGCCTGGATCGTCTCCCAGCGCAAGGCCCACCCCGGCTCGATCCTCGCGATCACCTTCACCAACAAGGCCGCAGCCGAGATGAAGGAGCGGGTCGAGGCGCTCGTCGGGCCGCGGGCGCGGCTGATGTGGGTCTCGACGTTCCACTCCGCCTGCGTGCGCATCCTGCGCAAGGAGATCGACAAGCTCGGTTTCAAGTCCAGCTTCACGATCTACGACGCCGCCGACTCCAAGCGGCTGATGACGATGGTGACCAACGACCTCGACCTCGACCCGCGGCGCTACCAGCCGGGCGCGGTCCTGCACTGGGTCTCCGCCCACAAGAACGAGCTACGTGGGCCCGAGGAGGTCGCTGCCGACACGCGCAACAAGTTCGAGGAGGCGTACGCCGCGGCGTACACCCGCTACCAGCAGCGGCTCCGTGAGGCCAACGCGCTCGACTTCGACGACATCCTGACCATGGCGGTCGACCTCTTCGCGACGTACCCCGAGGTCCGCGAGACCTACCGCCGGCGGTTCCGGCACGTGCTCGTCGACGAATACCAGGACACCAACCACGCGCAGTACGCCCTCATCCACCAGCTCTGCGCCGACTCGCTGGAGGACCCCATCTCCTCGGTCGAGCCGGGCGAGTCCGCCACCGAGCGGGTGCCACCCGCCGAGCTGATGGTCGTCGGCGACGCGGACCAGTCGATCTACGCGTTCCGGGGCGCGAACATCCGCAACATCCTCGACTTCGAGCAGGACTTCCCGGACGCGACGTCGATCCTCCTCGAGCAGAACTACCGCTCCACGCAGACCATCCTCAACGCCGCCAACTCCGTGATCGGACACAACCGCGGACGCAAGCCGAAGAACCTCTGGTCCGACGCCGGCATGGGCGCCCAGATCGTCGGCTACGTCGCCGACGACGAGCGCGACGAGGCTCGGTTCGTCTCCGGCGAGATCGACACTCTCACCGATGCCGGGTCGCGGCCGGGCGACGTGGCGGTGTTCTACCGCACGAACGCTCAGTCACGTGTCTTCGAGGAGGTCTTCATCCGACTCGGCATGCCCTACCGCGTCGTCGGTGGCGTGCGGTTCTACGAGCGGCGTGAGGTGCGCGATGCGCTCGCCTACCTGCGGATGCTGGTGAACCCGGACGACGAGGTGTCGCTGCGGCGCATCGTGAACACTCCGAAGCGCGGCATCGGCGACCGCGCCCTCGAATGCGTCACATCGTTCGCCCAGCGCGAGCGCATCACCTTCTGGGAGGGACTACGGAGAGCAGTGGAGGCACCGGGGCTGGTCAACCGGTCACTCGTTGCGATCCAGGGTTTCGTGGCCCTGGTCGACGAGCTCCAGTCGATGGTCGACGCCGGCGAGCGGGCCGACGTGATCCTGGAGTCGGTGCTCGCGCGGTCCGGCTACCTCGACGAGCTCGAGGCCTCCGACGACCCGCAGGACGGCACACGTCTGGAGAACCTCGCCGAGCTCGTCGCGGTCGCGCGAGAGTTCGCCGACGACCCCCAGGCCGGGCCGTCCGCCGACCCGACCGACGTCGACGCCGGCGTGGTGACACCCGGGCTGTCCGACTTCCTGGAGCGGGTCGCCCTCGTCGCCGACACCGACCAGATCCCCGACGCCCCCGATCAGGACGACGGCGGCATGGTCACCCTGATGACCCTGCACACGGCGAAGGGCCTGGAGTTCCCGACGGTCTTCCTGACCGGGCTCGAGGACGGCGTGTTCCCCCACTCGCGCAGCCTGGACGATGGTGGTGAGCTCGAGGAGGAACGCCGGCTCGCGTACGTCGGGCTGACCCGCGCCCGCGAGCGGCTCTACGTGTCCCGCGCCCTGGTGCGGTCCGCGTGGGGAGCGCCGGCGCACAACCCGGGATCCCGGTTCCTCGGTGAGGTTCCCGACGAGCTCGTCGACTGGCGCCGTACCGAGGCCGACCAGGTCCACTGGCAGCGACCCGACCTGTCCCGGACGACCGGATCCGGTCAGCCGACCGCCGCCGGACGTCGCAACTTCAGCGCCGCGGCCGCCCGGGCGGACGCCGCCGCGAAGTCCAAGCCGGCCCGCGAGGTGCCGTCGCTGTCGCCCGGCGACCGGGTCGCCCACGACACGTTCGGGCTCGGGACCGTGGTGACGGTCGAGGGCGTCGCCGAGAAGGCCGTCGCCTCGATCGACTTCGGCTCCGAGGGCGTCAAGCGGCTGCTGCTGCGCTACGCGCCGGTGGAGAAGGTCTAGGTCAGATCCGAGCGGAGCGAACGATCTCAGCTAGGTCTTCTGATGGTGGTCGAGCGAGCCGCGCGACCGAGGTACGAGGTCGCGACCGGCGTGTCGAGACCCGGTGACGCCCGCGCCGACCGCAACTCACGGCTGCAGCCCATGCACCTGGAGCGCGGTGTAGGGGTCGACCGGGTCGCCACCGCCGGGGTGCACCTCGAGGTGGAGGTGGGGGCCGGTGACGTTGCCGGTGGAGCCGATGTAGCCGATGACCTGACCGGGCTTCACGGTCGCGCCGACGGATGTGCCGAACGAGTTCTGGTGGCAGTACCACAACTCCGTGCCGTCGGCCAGGGTTTCGACGGTCCGGTTGCCGTAGGCGCTGTCGTAGCCGACCTCGGCGATCGTGCCGCCGGCGACGGCCATGATCGGCGTACCGGTGGGAGCCGCGAAGTCGAGGCCGGTGTGGAAGTGCGACCACAACGAGCTGTAGTCACCGAAGCGGGCAGTGAGGTGGTAGACGCCCGGGGTGACCGGCAGCACCCACTGGTGGAGCTTGATCTCCGCGGCCTTCTTCTCGGCCCGCCCTGCGAGCGCGGACAGTGCGGCGTCGCGCTCCTTGGCCTGCTGGTCCGCGGCCGCCTGGAGACTGCCCGATAGTGCCTGGCGGTCGGAGTCTCGGCTCACCGAAGAACCGCGGCCGCCCAACAGGCTGGCGGATCCGACGGCGCTGCTCCCGGAGAGAGCGCTGGCAGGGGAGAGGTGGCCGTCGGCGTCGGCACCGGCCAGGCCGGGGTTGACCGCCTGGAGGGCACCGCCTGCGGAGATCGCGAGCACGGCGACACCGGCGAGCAGCGGCAGGCTCGGGACGCGGGTACGCCGCGCGGCCGCGCGTCGGCCACCGAGCCGGATCTGCTTCGGCCCGACGCGGTCGGCCGCCGGGCGGGTCGTGGGCTGGGCGCTGAGCTCCGGATGGGCGGCGAGCACGGGGTCGACCAGCTCGGCCGCCTCCACGTCGGCGACGCGCTCTTCGGCGACGGGCTCCTCGACGGCGGGCTCTTCGACGGCGGGAACGAGGACGTCCGGTTCGAGGACCGGCTCGATGAGCAGCGGTTCCTCGAGAACGGGCACCTCCACCAGCGGCGTCTCTACCGCCGGCGCTGGGGCGACGGACGTGTCGACCGGATCGACCAGGGGTGCCACGACGATCGGCGCGATCAGCGTGGGCGCCGCGACGGGGGGCGGCTCGGGTCTGGAGACCGGTTCGGCCACCGGCTTGACGATGACCGGCTCGGTGATCAGGTCGACCGAGCGCGCGACGCGGCGACCGACGTAGGTGTCGAGCGTCGTGGGGGCGGTGGGTCGCAGGAGGTGACCGACCACGTCCTCCGCGTCACCGGCGAGTCCGGTGAGCCCCGCCAGCTCGGAGTCCAGAGCGATCCGACGACCGACCGGTCGCAGCGTCAGCTCGACCGGTGACTCCGGAAGGTCGACGGGCGTACGTCCGGCGACTCGACGACCGGCGTACGGTAGCGACTCGGCGGCGCGGATCTCCTCGACCGGGGTGGGCGCGACCTGCGCGACCCGGCGTCCGGTGTACGGCTCAGACGTGCGCTGCTCCGCGGCGTGACGGGCGACCCGCCTGCCGGTGACCTCACCCGATGCCGCCGACGTGGGGTTGGCGAGAGCGGTGGCCGTCGAGCCGGACGAACCGGCGCGGTGGTCACCCATGAACGTGGCTCCAGGAGGGTTTGGGGGATGGGGGCAGGCGAGCAACGACAGTAACGGAAAGGTCACGGGGGGTGAAATCCCCCTGCCGCTTCCGGTGAACAAACGTGAAATGCCTCAGCGCGCCCGGTCGGCCCCAGGCGTCCCGGTGGCCCCGGTGGCCCCGGAGGAGCCGCGACGCCGTCGGTTAGTCTGCGCCCATGGCACCGTCGTCCCGGCTCCGGATCGTGGTGGCCAAGCCCGGCCTCGACGGGCATGACCGCGGCGCGAAGATCGTCGCCCGGGCACTGCGGGACGCCGGCCACGAGGTCATCTACACCGGCCTTCACCAGACGCCGGAGCAGATCGTCGAGACCGCGATCCAGGAGGACGCCGACCTGATCGGCCTCTCGGTTCTGTCGGGTGCGCACATGACGCTGTTCCGCCGGCTGATCGAGCTGCTGGCCGAGCGCGACGCTTCGGACATCCGGGTGTTCGGCGGCGGCATCATCCCCGACGAGGACATCCCGGAGCTCGAGCAGCTCGGCGTCGCCAAGGTGTTCACACCCGGCGCCACCACCGGGGAGATCACCGGCTGGGTGGCCGAGGCCTTCGCCGAGCCGGCCTGAACGGCGTGCCCTAGCCCGGCCGTTCGACGTCCAGCACGATCCGCACGCGCTGGCCGACCTGTCGCGCCTCACGGAAATGCATCCGCTGCGAGGTGATGCGCCTGGGTAGCAGCGGGCGACCCGCGCCCAGCGTCACCGGTGTCATCCCGAGACTGACCTCGTCGAGCAACCCCGCGTCGTCGAACTGACCGACCAGGTCGCCCCCTCCGACGATCCAGATGTCCTTCCCGTGCGCGGCGGCGACCAGCTCGTCGTACACGGGCGCAACGTCGCCGCGCGCGAAGTGGACGTCGACGCCCGGGATGCCGGGCAGGTCGCGGTGGGTGAACACCCAGACCGGGCGGTCGTCGTAGAACTCCCGCCACTGCTCGGGGTGCTCGGTGAAGTGCCGGTCGAGGGTCCACTGGTACGACGTGGCGCCCATGACCAGCGGGCCGACGCGGCCGATGAAGTCGTCCCAGCTGCCGTCGTCCTCGGTGTGGGGCACCTCGAACAGCCAGTCCAGTGAGTCGCGCTCGTCGGCGATGAAGCCGTCGAGGGTGCAGGCGGTGAAGTAGATGACCCGGCTCATGACAGCCGACGGTAGAGGCGGCCACCGACGGTCCGCTTGACCGGGGTTGCGTGTGCCGGAGGTCATTACGACCCCGGCTTGGCCGCGCGTGGCCAGCCGGGACTAGGGTGCCGAAGGGTCCGTCGCGCACTGGCCGCGACGTCCCAGCTCGCACCGACTCATGGGCCGGGCCGGGGTCCCGGGCTCTCGTGGAGGTAGATCGTGGATCTGATGGAGTACCAGGCGAAGGAGCTCTTCGCCAAGCACGGCGTACCAGTGACGCTGGGCATCGTGGCCACGACGCCGGAGGAGGCCCGTGCCGCCGCGGAAGAGCTCGGCATCGTCGTGGTCAAGGCGCAGGTCAAGGCCGGCGGGCGCGGCAAGGCCGGTGGCGTGAAGCTGGCCAAGACGCCCGACGAGGCCTTCGAGCACGCGACCGCGATCCTCGGCATGCAGATCAAGGGCCTCACCGTGCGCCGCGTGCTGATCGCACCGGCTGCCAGCATCTCGGAGGAGTACTACTTCTCCTTCCTGCTCGACCGCGCGAACCGCCGATACCTCTGCATCGCCAGCGTCGAGGGTGGCGTCGAGATCGAGGAGGTCGCCAAGACCAACCCGGACGCCGTCAAGCAGATCCCCGTCGACCCTGGCGCCGGCGTCGGCGAGGAGAAGGCTCGCGCGATCGTCGCCGAGGCCGGTTTCCCTGCCGCGCTCACCGACCAGGCCGTCATCCTGGTGCAGGCCCTCTGGCGGGTCTTCGTCGAAGAGGACGCGACCCTGGTCGAGGTGAACCCACTGGCCCGACTCGAGGGCGACGTCCTCGAAGCGTTGGACGGCAAGGTCTCGCTCGATGACAACGCCGACTTCCGGCACGAGGACCACGCGGTGTTCGAGATCCGGGAGGAGACCGACCCCCTCGAGGCCCAGGCCAAGGAAAAGGGCCTCAACTACGTCAAGCTCGACGGAGCGGTCGGGATCATCGGCAACGGCGCCGGCCTGGTCATGTCGACCCTCGACGTCGTGGCGTACGCCGGTGAGCGGCACGGCGGCGTGACGCCGGCGAACTTCCTCGACATCGGCGGTGGCGCGAATGCACAGGTGATGGCCGACGGCCTCGACGTGATCCTCGGTGACGCGCAGGTGAAGGCGGTCTTCGTCAACGTCTTCGGCGGCATCACCGCGTGCGACGAGGTCGCGAACGGCATCAAGGGAGCCCTGGAGATCCTCGGCGACCACGCGACCAAGCCGCTGGTCGTGCGTCTCGACGGCAACAACGTCGACAGGGGGCGCGCGATCCTCGAAGGGATGAACCACCCGCTGGTCACGCAGGTCGACACGATGGACGGCGCGGCCGACAAGGCCGCCGAGCTCGCGCACGCGGCCAACTGAGCCAGATCGAGAAGGACGAGGACCACACGAGATGTCGATCTACCTGAACCAGGACTCCCGGATCATCGTCCAGGGCATGACCGGTGGGATGGGCTCCAAGCACACCGCCCTGATGCTCGACGCCGGCAGCACCATCGTGGGTGGCGTCAACGCCCGCAAGGCCGGGACCACCGTCGAGCTGGGCGGGCGTGAGCTGCCGGTGTTCGGCAGCGTCAAGGAGGCGATGGCGGAGACCGGCGCCGACGTGTCGGTCGTGTTCGTGCCGCCGGCGTTCACCAAGGACGCCTGCATCGAGGCCATCGACGCGGGCATCGGCCTGCTCGTCGTGATCACCGAGGGCGTGCCGGTGCAGGACACCGCGGAGGTCTGGTCCTACCTCCAAGGTCCCGCGAACAGCGGGAACACCCGGATGATCGGCCCGAACTGCCCGGGCATCATCACGCCCGGTGAGTCGCTGGCGGGCATCACGCCGCACACCATCGCCGGCACCGGCCCGATCGGCCTGGTCTCGAAGTCGGGCACGCTGACCTACCAGATGATGTACGAGCTGAAGGACTTCGGCTTCTCGACGGCGATCGGCATCGGCGGTGACCCGATCGTGGGGACGACCCACATCGACGCGCTCGCGGCGTTCGAGGCAGACCCCGCGACCGAGGCGATCGTGATGATCGGCGAGATCGGCGGCGACGCCGAGGAGCGCGCCGCGGCGTACATCCAGGAGCACGTGACCAAGCCCGTCGTCGGGTACGTCGCCGGCTTCACCGCACCCGAGGGCAAGACGATGGGTCACGCCGGCGCCATCGTGTCCGGCTCGTCCGGCACTGCCGCGGCGAAGAAGGAAGCGCTCGAGGCCGTCGGCGTCAAGGTCGGCAAGACACCGTCGGAGACCGCCGAGCTGATGCGAGAGATCCTGAGCGCCCGCGCCTGAACTGTCGGGCCACTCCGCGAGCGAGCTCGCGTCGGCTCGCTGCGGTCCTGACGGACCGGCACGGGGGTCGGTCACAAGTCTCTCCGCGAGCGGGCTCGCGTCGGCTTGCAGCGGTCCTGACGGACCGGCACGGGGGTCGGTCACAAGTCCCTCCGCGAGCGGGCTCGCGTCGGCTTGCAGCGGTCCTGACGGACCGGCTCCGCCGGTTCGTCAGGTCCTCACTCGGGCATGGCGCTGAGGCGCTCGCCGGCACGGCGTACCAGAGCGACGAACTGGGCGTTCGACATCGTGTGGCGCCCGTCGGGGACGAACCCGACCTGGGCCACGGCGCCACCGGACCGGATGACGCCCATGAAGAACGTGACCGTCTGCTTGTCGGTCACCTGGGTGCGGACGCGCCACGCGGTCATCGTCGGGCCGCTGGTGATCCGGAAAACCTTGGTCCCGAGCTCGCGGTCGGGGCAGGAGGCGAGCTTGGAGCGGACGCCGTTGACGAAGGCCGCCGCTTTGGCGGGAGGCAGCCGACCGACGGTCTCGGTGATGCCGAACGCCGCGGCCAGATGGCCCTCGGGCACCAGGAACGAACGGGTCGCGTCGTGCTTCCAGGCACCGCCGTGGAGGCGGCTCTGGTCGCAGCCGGTGGCCGCCACGTTGCGGAACGCCTGCTTCGGTGTCGTGCCGACCCAGGGCTTCACGATCCCGGCCGCCGGCGGCAGGTCGAACTCGCTGAGCATCATCGGCAGCCGCCCGGCGCGGGGCGCGGGCACCGGTCGCGCCTTCGGCATCGCGGAGCAGTGACCGCCCAGGTTCGTGGGACACAGGTCGTCGACCGCCGCGACGAGCAGCCGCAGGTTCGCGGCGAGGTCGGGACGGTCCGCCCCGGACATGCGGGTCAGGGTCAGCGTCGTGATCCGGCCAGTGCGTGCCGTGCCGACCACGAACATCGCCTCCGGTCGACCCCACGCGCGGAACACGTACTGCTGCGCCTCTTCACCGAGGTGATTCACCAGGCGTACCGCCACCAGCTGGGTCTGCGGCATGTCGCATCCGGCGAACCAGGAACCGGCCTTCGCGAAGCCGCGACGCGCGCTCGCCTCGTCGGCTGACAGCTCCAGCGTCTGCACCGCGGCCAGGTGTGGCTTCTTCTTCTCGTGGCGGGCCGTGAAGTTGCGCACCAGTGCGGTCGACGCCTTCGGGTCGGCGTACGCCCGGCGCTGGCACGGCAGCGTCGGGCCCTGCTTGGGGTCCGTGCCGGTGATCCGCCAGACACGACCGGGGAGGGCCCGGGTGAGCTGTGCCTTGCTCACCAGGGAGGCCGGCGTGATGAGCTCCGGTCCCTCTCCCGGCCCGGGAGACCCTTCCCCGGCGCCTTCGGCCGGGACCGACGTGAGCCGATCACCCGCTGAGGCCAGCGTCGGGTGGACGCCGTGGTCGTCGGCGACCAGGAACCCGCCCCCCACGAGTGTGGCGACGACCAGGCCGACCCCGGCCAGCACGTGAGTACGTCGTCGGGTGGTGCCGGCGCGGCGCACGATCGTCGCCCGGGGCCAGCGCTGGTCTGCGCAGGGCTCGAACAGCCGTTGGAGCACCGGCCGGACCGCGGTCGGGGAGACCTCACGCTGCTCCGCGAACCGGGTCGTAGCCGCCGCGAGGCGCGACTGCGCGTCCTCGAGCGAGAGCCCGACCTCGTGCGCCACCTGTTGGTGAGTGGCGTCCGTGAACTGGCTCAGCAGCAGGGCCTTACGCTCCGCCACCGGCAGCTTGGCCAAGGCGTCGAGGGTCGCTCGCACGTCCGGGTCCAGCTTGCGGTCGCGGTGCCAGATGCGTGCCGTGTGGCGCCGTTGTGCATGGCTCCAGGCATGCGGCCGTACCCAGGTCTCGGGATCGTCCAGGCGCTTGAGCTTCGACCAGTGGTGCCAGGCGACGATGAACGAGTCGCGAACCGCGCCGCGCGATGCCGGGAGATCACCGGTGAGCGCGAACGCGAGGACCAGCAGCCGGTCGCGGCTGTCGGCATAGAAGGCGTCGAACCGCTCGGCATCGGACATGGCGCCGACCACGGTACGAGCCCCCTGTTCGGGCGGCCAATCCGCGCTCGCACCGCAGGCGGCCGACCCGGCGTGGCTGCCCGGTCCGGACCCTTCCTCCAGGTGATGATGAGTGGACCATGAGCACCCCACGGCGTTCTTCGCCTCCCCTGCTTCGCTCCTTCTTCGAACAACGCCGCAGGGATTCCGCATGACCTCGTTGCTCCCGGCCCCTCGTCGTACCGAGGCTCCAGGCTCCGGCCGGACGGACGCGGCTCACCGTCGCCCCCCGGTGCTGCTGGCGGCGTTGGCGGGTGTGGCGGCGGCCACCTCGACCCTGGTGGTGTGCCTGGCGGGCGGCGTCGCCGGATGGTTCCTCACCGACGCCGGTGCCCACGGTGCGCCGCGGGACGGGCTGCGGGTCGGGGCGGTCGGCTGGCTGATGGCCCACGGCTCCGGGATGCACGTCGGGGGAGTCTCCATCACGGCGATACCCCTGGGCCTGACCCTGCTCGCCGCCGTCCTGGTCTGGCGGTTGGGGCTGCGCCTGGGCGACTCCGTCTCGGGGCACGGACCCGACGCCGATGCCATCGCCGATGGCATGCGCGACTGGACCGTGCCGTACGCCACCGCCGTCTTCACACTCGGGTACGCCGCCGTCGTCGGCGTGACCCACCACCTCGCGGCCACGCCCGCGGCCGCACCGTCCCTCGCGCGAGCTCTCGGATGGACGATCCTGCTCTGCGGCCTCGTCGGAGGCACTGCGATCGCAGTCGGATCGGGCCGGGCCGCCATCTGGACGTCGTTCCTGCCGCTGTCACTCCGCGCCGCCGCGACCGCCGCCTGGCGCATGCTGGTCTGGTACGCCGCGGTGTCGGCCGTCGTGCTCGCCGTCGCCCTGGTGATCGATTGGGACGGCGCGGTGAACGTGATGTCCCAGCTGCACACCAGCCCGGGTGCCGCCACCTTGCTCATCGGGCTCTGCGTGTTGGTCACGCCCAACGCTACCCTCTTCAGCGGCTCCTACCTGCTCGGCCCCGGATTCGCGATCGGCACCCACACGATGGTGACGCCGACCGTCGTCGTCCTCGGACCGCTGCCGATGTTCCCCCTGCTGGCCGCGCTGCCGGGCACCGGCCCGACACCGGGCTGGGCGGTCGCACTGCTCGCCCTGCCACCGCTGATCGCCGCGCTCGCGGTGTACCGCGCGCTCGGTCGGTACCCCACGACGCGTTGGGACGAGGCGGCCCTGCGCGGCGCCGGAGCCGGGCTCCTGTGCGCCGTGGGCTTCGCAGCCCTGGCCGCCCTCGCGGGTGGCGCTGTCGGCCCGGGCCGGATGGCCGACGTCGGACCGTTCGTCTTCCCGGTTCTCCTTCACGGCATCGCCACCTTCGGCATCGGTGGTCTGCTCGGCTCGCTGGCGGCGACGCTGCGGCACCGGCGCACCGCCTGATCTGGCCGCGCCCCGCGCGCCCGGTCAGCGTCGGGTGCGCACCATCACCGGACGGAACCCGACGCGCAACGTGTGCGGGCCGGGACGGCGGGTGGCGGCGCGACCGGCCTGACGCGAGCTCGAGTGACGTGGCACGAACACGCGGACCTCGCGGTGCGGGTTCCAGTAGATCGTGCGCACGATGCCGTCGTGCCGCACGGTGCAGCGGTAGGTGCCGCGGCGGTCGCGAGCGCACGGACGGTGGCCGTGCCGGCCTACCAGCCGACCGCTCAGCCAGTGCTCGGCCGTGCGCATGGCCAGCCCGGCGGCCCTCACCCGCGCGAAGTTCGCGGGGTCGGAGAGGAGGGTGTTGCCCAGGGTCCCTCCACCGGCCGCAACCCGTCCCCAGTCGTAGCGGTACCAGAAGACTCGAGTGAGCCCGTTCGCGGCGCCGAGCAGGTAGGTGCGCAGCACGTTGGCCACCTGCCGACGCTCCGAGATCGGCCTCGCCGCATTGTCCGCGAGTCCTCCGCCGGTGACGCCGTAGTTGATCTCCGTCGCCCAGATCTTCTTGCTCCACGGCACACCGATCCGGTGGAGGCGGTGTCGCGCGTGGCTGAGCAGGCGCATCGCGTCCTCGGGTCCGCCGGGCCGATGCCGGTACCTCGGCTTCGGGTAGAGGCTCAGGGCGTTCGCGTCGTAGTCGTCCCAGACGGGGTGCCCGTCGACCTGTGTGCGCTGGTACCTCCGCATCCAGACACGCTGGTACGGCAGCCGCACTGCGAAGGACGGGGCGACGACGGTGGCTGCCGGATCGACCTGGTCGCGAACTTGGTCGACGATCGTTGTCATCTGGGCGAGCTGGTCCGGCGTACCGGTCCAGAAGTAGGAGATGTTCCCCTCGTTCCACACCTGGTACGCCGCGATACCGCGCTGGCCTTTGAAGTCCCGGTAGCGGGACATCGCCGCCCTGACGAAGCGGGCGTACGTGTTGAGATCACGGGGCGGCAGCGACTGGGCGCTGGCGTAGAACGACGGCGTCATCGCCAGGACGAGCGTGACCTCCACGTGGTGGGCCTGCGCCGCCGACACCAGCGAGTCGAGACGGCTCCAGTTGTAGACCCCCCGCGAGGTCTCGATGTTGCGCCAGGTGACGCCGGCGTCCCAGAGCCGCAGTGAACCGTAGGGGAGATGCTGGTAGGCCTGTCCGGACCCGTCGTGGAGCCCGAAGAACTTGCGTGGGACGTGCACGGAGTAGCGGTGAGAGTCACGGTGGTGCGCCTGAGCAGTGGACGCGGTGACGGTCGGCGTCGGGAACGCGCTCAGGAGGCCGGCGAGGAGGGCGGCGACCGCGGCAGACGCCACGGCCCTCGTGCCTGGGGGGAGGGTCACGGGGGATGGACCTTTCTGGTGCGGGTACCCCCCGGGTCGAGCGATTTCACCCCCCGGCGCGTCATGGAGGCGACCACGGCGCGTCAGAGGTAGGGAAGCACTCGCCACCCGTGGTTCGAGGTGAGATCGGCCGGGAATGGCCGGTTGGGGTCATCCCGCGTAGGTGGCGTGGGCCGGTTCGCCATGGCCCGATGTACTAGTCGGGCCGACTCATCGTCCGACTTCGACCATCACCGGGCCGACAAGGTCCTCCCGTGTTACGCCAGGGAACGCACGGGATCCGCCGCCTAGACTCCGGCCCGTGCCCGAGACCCCCCTGCGTGTCGTCGTCCTGGTGTCCGGGTCCGGTACCAACCTCCAGGCCCTGCTCGACGCGGGGCGGGACCCGGCGTACGGCGCCGAGGTGGTCGCCGTCGGTGCCGACCGCGATCACATCGAGGGCCTCGCGCGCGCCGAGCGGGTCGGTGTCCCGACCTTCTGGCACCGGGTCGCCGACTTCGAGAGCCGGGCCGCGTGGGACGCCCACTTCGCCGACGCGGTCGCGGCGTACCAGCCCGACCTCGTGGTCCTCGCCGGTTTCATGAAGCTGTTCGGTGCGGCCTACCTCGCCCGGTTCGGGGGACGCACCCTGAACACCCACCCGGCGCTCTCGCCGGCGTTCCCGGGGATGCACGGGCCGGCTGAGGCACTGGCGTACGGCGTGAAGGTCACCGGATGCACGCTCTTCGTGGTGGACTCCGGGATCGACACCGGCCCGATCGTGGCGCAGGCGGCGGTCCCGGTGCTCGACGACGACACCGTCGAGTCGCTGCACGAGCGGATCAAGGTCGAGGAGCGGCGGATGCTCGTCGACGCGGTCCGCCGGATCGCGCGAGACGGATTCACGATCGACGGGCGAACGGTCCGTTTCGGAGGGTGACCCCGAGTGGTTATGGTGTGCCCACACGACTGGCGCGGGTGGGGAACCACCGGGGAGTGACGCCACCGAGCATCGACCGCCTGGGTGCTCGAACGAGCGCAGGAGTGTCCACGACCATGAACGACCGCATCCCGATCAAACGTGCCCTGGTCTCCGTGTACGACAAGTCCGGGCTCGACGACCTGGTCCTCGGCCTGGTCGAGGCCGGCGTGGAGCTGGTCTCGACCGGCGGCTCGGCCGCCCGCATCGCGTCGTTGGGGCTCGCGGTGACGAAGGTCGAGGACCTCACCGGCTTCCCCGAGTGCCTCGACGGGCGCGTGAAGACCTTGCATCCCAAGGTCCACGCCGGAATCCTCGCGGACCGCAGGCTCGAGTCGCACGTGCGTCAGCTCGCCGACCTCGGCATCGAGCCGTTCGACCTCGTGGTCTCCAACCTGTACCCGTTCGTGCAGACAGTCACGTCAGGCGCCTCGCCCGACGAGTGCGTCGAGCAGATCGACATCGGCGGACCGTCGATGGTGCGAGCCGCCGCCAAGAACCACCCGTCGGTCGCCATCGTCACGTCCCCGGACGCGTACGCCGAGACGCTCGAGGCCGTCGGCGCCGGGGGCTTCACGCTCGAGCAGCGCAAGCGCCTCGCGGCCGAGGCGTTCGCCCACACCGCGGCGTACGACGTGCAGGTGGCGTCGTGGATGGGGAGCGTGCTCACCGACACCAATGACGGCACCGGCTTCCCGTCGTTCACCGGCGCGACCTGGGAACGCAGGGCGGGACTGAGGTACGGCGAGAACCCCCACCAGCCGGCGGCGCTCTACGCCCATTGGCGTGGCGGGCTGGCCGCGGCCGAGCAGCTGCACGGCAAGGAGATGTCCTACAACAACTACGTCGACACCGACGCCGCACGCCGCGCGGCCAACGACTTCGCCGAGACGGCGGTGGCGATCATCAAGCACGCCAACCCGTGCGGTATCGCCACGGGCGCCGACGTCGCCGAGGCACACCGCAAGGCGCACGCGTGCGACCCGGTCTCGGCATTCGGCGGCGTGATCGCGGTGAACCGCCCGGTGTCGATTCAGATGGCCGAGCAGGTGGCCGAGGTGTTCACCGAGGTGATCGTCGCTCCGGACTACGAGGAGGGCGCCGTCGAGGTGCTGGCCGGCAAGAAGAACATCCGCATCCTGCGCTGCGCGGTCGACGCCCACCCGGACCCGATCGAGTTCCGAGGCATCTCGGGTGGCGTCCTCGTGCAACAGGTCGACCATGTCGACGCCCCCGGCGACGACCAGGCGACCTGGACCTTGGCGACGGGCGAGGCCGCTCCCGACGACGTGCTCGCAGACCTGGCGTTCGCCTGGAAGGCGTGCCGCGCGGTGAAGTCCAACGCGATCCTGCTCGCCAGTGAGGGCGCCTCGGTCGGCGTCGGCATGGGTCAGGTCAACCGGGTCGACTCGTGCCGGCTTGCGGTCTCCCGGGCGGGGGAGCGGGCCGCCGGCTCGGTCGCGGCCTCCGACGCGTTCTTCCCGTTCGAGGACGGGCCGCAGATCTTGATCGACGCCGGTATCCGGGCGATCGTGCAGCCCGGTGGGTCCGTCCGCGACGAGCTGACGGTCAAGGCGTGCCAGGACGCCGGCGTCACGATGTACTTCACCGGCACCCGGCACTTCTTCCACTGACCCTCTCCACGCGTCGTACGAAAGGACGCCCATGACCGCACGGATCCTCGACGGGACCGCCACCCTCCGCACCATCAAGGCCGAGCTCGCCGAGCGGGTGGCCGCGCTCAAGGAGCGCGGCGTCACGCCCGGCCTCGGCACGGTGCTCGTCGGCGACGACCCGGGCTCGCACTGGTACGTCGGCGCCAAGCACAAGGACTGCGCCTCCATCGGAATCGAGTCGATCCGGCGTGACCTGCCCGCGACCGCGAGCCAGGCGGAGGTCGAGGCGGTGATCGACGAGCTGAACGCCGACCCCGCCTGTACCGGGTTCCTCGTGCAGCAGCCGACCGGGCTCGACGAGTTCGCGCTGCTGTCGCGGGTCGACCCGGTCAAGGACTGCGACGGCCTCCACCCGGTGAACCTCGGCAAGCTGGTGCTCATGGAGAAGGGCCCACTGCCCTGCACGCCGGTCGGATGCATCGAGCTGCTCCGCCGTCACGAGGTCGAGCTGAACGGCGCGAACGTCGTCGTGGTGGGTCGCGGGATCACCGTGGGCCGGCCCCTGGGGTTGCTGCTGACCCGGCGTACCGAGAACGCCACCGTCTCGCTGTGCCACACCGGAACCCGCGACCTGGCCGACTACACCAAGGGGGCCGACATCGTTGTCGCCGCGGCCGGCGTCCCCGGGTTGATCACTGCCGAGATGGTCAAGCCGGGTGCCGCGGTGCTCGACGTGGGCGTCTCCCGGGTGGACGGCAAGATCGCAGGCGACGTCGCCCCCGATGTCGCCGAGGTCGCCAGCTGGATCTCGCCGAACCCCGGCGGCGTGGGTCCGATGACTCGTGCCATGCTGCTCAGCAACGTCGTCACGATCGCTGAGGAGGCGGCACACTAGAGGCTGGAGGTGGACGTGGAGCTGCGCGAGCCCGACTCCACCGCCGGTGAGAACGGCGGTGACCCCGGGCCTGGACCGGACCTCGATCCGCCCGTGGACGACGTACCACCTGAGTCGGCGGAGCCCGAGGGTCGGCGCTACCCGTCGACGATTGGCGGCCTCTTCTACCTGGCGGTGCTGGCCCTCTCCGCGGTCGGCCTCGGCATCGTCACCCAGGGCAACTGGCGGCTCGGGGTGAAGTGGATCGCGGCCGCGCTGGTCTTCGCGGCGTTGGTGCGGCTCGTCATCCCCGCCCCGCAGGCCGGCATGCTGGCCGTCCGCCGACGTGCCGTGGACGTCGCCATCCTGGCCGCCCTCGGCGTCGCCCTGTGGTTCCTCTCGACCAGCATCCCCAACCAGCCCCTGCTCTGACGCCGAGTCGGCGCAGACAGACATCGATATCACGCCGAGTCGGCGCAGACAGACATCGAGATCACGCCGAGTCGTCACGTGACGACTCGGCGTACGAGCCTCAGATCAGGCCGAGCTGGGTGACGGCGTGCTTCTCGTCGGCGAGTTCGGCGACGCTGGCGTCGATGCGGCCGCGGGAGAATTCGTCGATCTCGAGGCCTTGCACGATCGACCAGTCGCCGTTCGCGGTGGTCACCGGGAACGACGAGATCAGGCCGTCGGGTACGCCGTAGGAGCCGTCGGAGCGCACCGCCATCGAGACCCAGTCGCCGTCAGGCGAGCCATCGAGCCAGTCGCGGGCGGCGTCGATGGTGGCGGAGGCGGCCGACGCGGCGGAGGAGGAGCCACGCGCGTCGATGATCGCCGCACCGCGCTTGGCGACGGTCGGGATGAAGGTGTTCTCCAGCCAGTCCTGGTCGTCGACGACCTCGGCGGCGATGCGGCCACCCACCTCGGCGTGGAACAGGTCGGGGTACTGCGTAGCGGAGTGGTTGCCCCAGATCGTCATCTTCTTGATCTCGGTCACGGCGGCGCCGGTCCTCTGAGCCAGCTGCGAGATCGCGCGGTTGTGGTCCAGGCGCGTGAGGGCGGTGAACCGCTCCTGCGCGATGTCCGGGGCGTTGGTCATCGCGATCAGGGCGTTGGTGTTCGCCGGGTTGCCGGTGACCCCGATGCGGACGTCGTCGGCGGCCACCTTGTTCAGCGCCTTGCCCTGCGCGGTGAAGATCGCGCCGTTCGCCTCGAGGAGGTCGCCGCGCTCCATGCCCGGACCGCGCGGCCGTGCACCGACCAGCAGGGCGAGGTTCACGCCGTCGAAGATCCTCTCGGGGTCGGCGCCGATCTCGACGCCGGCCAGCGAGGGGAAGGCGCAGTCGTCGAGCTCCATGACCACGCCCTCGAGCGTCTTCAGCGCCGGCTCGATCTCCAGAAGGCGCAGCTCGATCGGGTGGTCGGCCCCCAGCAGCGACCCGCTCGCGAGACGGAACAGCAGGCTGTAGCCGATCTGGCCTGCGGCGCCGGTGACGGCGACCTTGAGCGGGGCTGGGCTCACGGAGAACTCCTCGACGAGACGGTTCCGACGCCAGGTGACGCTAGCAGCGGAACGCCGGTCGGCTTCAGCGGGGCTGGCATGCTGCTGGCATGACGCGCACGGCAGCCTGGGCGGTGCGCGTCGCGGCTCCGATGGTTGCGCTCTCAGTCGTCTCGGCCGCGCTCGCCGGCTGTGGAGCCGCTCCGGCCAAGCTGGGTCCGACGGGCATCGACGAGCTGACCATCCCCACGCCCAGACCCGACGCCGCGGACTTCACCGGCCACGCCACGAACCCCTGGTTTCCTCTGCTCGCCGGCACACGCTGGACCTATCGGCAGGACACGCCGACCGGCTCGCGCCGCGTCGTCGCGGAGGTCCTTCCCGGACAGCGGGACATTGCCGGAGTCGGTACGACGGCGGTCCGGTGGTCGCTCCGCTCTCACGGCTCGCTCCGCACTGCCATGGTGCGCTGGTACGCCGTCGACCGGGCCGGCAACGTCTGGTGGTTCGGTCAACGGGTCGCGGCACACGGTCCGCCCTTGGACAGCCTCGCGACCCGGTCCTTCCAGGCGGGCCGCCGGGGGGCGGAGGCCGGTCTGGTGCTCTCGGCGGTGCCGCGCGTCGGAGACGGCTACCTCAACGCCCAGCAGCCGCAGGTCGTCGAACGCCGCTCCACGGTGCTCTCGCTGACGGGCACCGTCGCCACGCCGACGCGGACGTACCACGACGCCGTCATCACCCGCGACCTGAGCGCACTCGATCCCCTGCACACGGTCCAGACCTACTTCGCCCGCGGCATCGGCATGGTGGCCCAGCGGGACACGGCGGTCACATCCACCTCACTCGGGCTCAGGCGGGTACGCCGTGGCTGAGCCTCGGCGACCCGTTCAAACCCCGCGGCGGCCCCGGTTTGCCTGACGTCTGCGGCGCTGACTAGCGTCCCCAGGGTGTCCCCCAGTCCTGAGCAGAGCACCGACAAGTCAGCGATCATCTACACCCACACCGACGAGGCGCCCCTGCTCGCGACGTACTCCTTCCTGCCGATCATCCAGGCGTACGCCGGTCAGGCGGGCGTGGCGGTCGAGACCCGCGACATCTCGCTGGCGGGCCGGATCATCGCCCGGTTCCCCGAGCGGCTGACCGACGATCAGCAGCTCGACGACGCGCTGGCCGAGCTCGGTGCACTGGCCAAGCGGCCCGAGGCGAACATCATCAAGCTGCCCAACGTCTCGGCCTCGATGCCCCAGTTGAAGGCCGCGATCGCCGAGCTGCAGAGCCAGGGCTACGACCTGCCCGCCTACCCCGACAACCCCTCGACCGACGAGGAGAACGACACGCGCGCCCGCTACGACGCGGTCAAGGGAAGCGCGGTCAACCCGGTCCTGCGCGAGGGCAACTCCGACCGGCGGGCCCCCGAGTCGGTCAAGGGCTATGCGCGGTCCCACCCCCACTCGATGGGCGCGTGGAGCCCGCAGTCGAAGACCCAGGTGGCGACGATGGGTCGGCACGACTTCAAGTCCAACGAGAAGTCCGTGGTGATCGCGTCGGACGACACGCTGCGCATCGAGCACGGGGCCGCCGACGGCACCGTGACGGTCCTCAAGGACTCCGTTCCCGTCCTCGCCGGCGAGATCGTCGACGCCACTGTGATGCAGGTCGCCGACCTGCACGCCTTCCTGGCGAACGCGATCGCCCGGGCCAAGGCCGACGACGTCCTGTTCTCGGTCCACCTCAAGGCGACGATGATGAAGATCTCCGACCCGATCGTCTTCGGCCACGTCGTGACCGCGTTCTTCCCGGAGGTCTTCGCGCGGTACGGCGACCAGTTGGCCGCGGCCGGCTTGAGCCCGAGCAACGGCCTCGGCGGCATCCTGGCCGGCCTCGACGCCGTGGAGAACGGTGCCGAGATCAAGGCCGCGTTCGAGGCCGGGATCGCCGCCGGACCGACCCTGGCGATGGTCGACTCCGACCGCGGCATCACCAACCTCCACGTCCCCAGCGACGTCATCGTCGACGCGTCGATGCCGGCGATGATCCGCACCAGCGGACACATGTGGGGCCCCGACGGGCAGGAGGCGGACACCCTCGCGGTGATCCCGGACTCGTCGTACGCCGGTGTCTACCAGACCGTTCTCGACGACTGCCGCAAGCACGGCGCCTTCGACCCGACCACGATGGGCTCGGTGCCCAACGTCGGCCTGATGGCCCAGGCGGCCGAGGAGTACGGCTCGCACGACAAGACCTTCGAGATCGCGTCCGCCGGCACGGTCCGGATCGTCGACGCGGCCGGCGACGCGCTGATCGAGCACGACGTCGAGGCCGGTGACATCTGGCGGGCCTGTCAGACCAAGGACGTCCCGATCCGCGACTGGGTCCGCCTCGCAGTCGAACGCGCGCGCGCCACCGGCGCGCCGGCGATCTTCTGGCTCGACGAGAGCCGGGCCCACGACGCGAACCTGATCACCAAGGTCCGGTCCTACCTGCCCGACCACGACACCGAGGGGCTGGAGATCCAGATCCTCTCGCCGGAGCTCGCCACGGCGTACTCCCTGGAGCGCATCCGCCGCGGCGAGGACACCATCTCGGTGACCGGCAACGTCCTCCGCGACTACCTGACCGACCTCTTCCCGATCCTCGAGCTCGGCACCAGCGCCAAGATGCTCTCGATCGTGCCGCTGATCAACGGCGGCGGCCTCTTCGAGACCGGCGCCGGCGGCTCCGCGCCCAAGCACGTGCAGCAGCTGGTCAAGGAGGACTACCTCCGCTGGGACAGCCTCGGTGAGTTCCTCGCCCTCGCGGCGTCGTTCGCCAAGTACGCCGCTGCCCACGACAACCCGCGCGCCCGCATCCTCGGCGAAGCGCTCGATCGCGCGACCGGAACATTCCTCCACGAGAACAGGTCGCCCGCTCGCAAGGTCGGCTCGATCGACAACCGCGGCTCGCACTTCTACCTGGCGATGTACTGGGCCCAGGAGCTGGCGAAGCAGGACGACGATCCCGAGCTGGCAGCCGCGTTCAAGGGGCTGGCCGAGACCTTGAGCCAGAACGAGCAGACGATCACCGAGGAGCTGATCGCGGTCCAGGGCCACCCGGTCGACCTCGGTGGCTACTACCGCCCGGACCCGGCCAAGGCGTCGGCCGTGATGCGCCCGTCGAAGACCTTCAACGACGCCATCGCCGCACTGGGCTGACGCAGCACCGTCACAGGAGCGCCGTGGAATTCTCGATGCGGCGCGTTGGCTCCAGACTGGTGTGGGCATGACCAGCACGACGACACCCACTAAGACCGGCACCCGGACGACGCCCTTCTGGCTGTCGGTGCTGGCTCTCGCCATGGGTGGCTTCGCGATCGGCACCACCGAGTTCATGGCGATGGGTCTGCTACCGCAGGTCGCCCGCGGAGTCGACGTCTCGATCCCGGCCGCCGGCCAGCTGATCTCGGCGTACGCCCTCGGGGTCGTGGTCGGGGCCCCCGTGCTGGCGTTCTTCGGCGCGCGCCTGCCGCGACGCGGCCTACTTGTCGCCCTGATGACGGCGTACGCCGGCGCGAACGCGCTGAGTGCCGTCGCCGGCAGCTTCGGGATGCTCCTGCTCTCGCGGTTCCTCGGGGGTGTTCCCCACGGCGCCTACTTCGGGGTCGCGTCCTTGGTCGCCGCGAGCCTCGCGCCCCGCGGTCGCGAAGGTCGAGCGGTCGCCATGGTGATGATCGGTCTCTCGGTCGCCAACGTCGTCGGCGTCCCAGCCGCCACCGCGATGGGTCAGCACCTCGGTTGGCGCTCGGCGTTCTGGGTGGCCGCCGCGCTGGCGATGTTGACAGCGGTGCTGGTGACCTGCCTCCTGCCCGCCTGCCAGGGCGACGCCGATGCCACCGGCCGGCGGGAGCTGCGCCTCTTCGCCGAGCCGCAGGCCTGGCTGACCCTGCTCGCCGGGGCGATCGGGTTCGGCGGCATGTTCGCGCTGTACTCCTACATCGCCCCGGTGGTCACCGAGGTCGGTGGCCTGTCCGAGGCCGCGGTTCCGGTCTTCCTGCTCGCCTTCGGCCTCGGGATGGTGGCCGGCACCTACGTCGCCGGGCCGCTCGGCGACTGGTCGGTGTTCCGCTCCCTTCTCGGGTCGTCGCTGGCGATGGCCGTCCTGCTGCTGGCGTTCGCCGTGCTGGCCCCTGCCGGCTGGTGGGCACTGGCTCCCGCGTTCCTGATCGCGGTCGCGTCCTCAGTGCTGGTGGTCAACCTGCAGCTGCGCCTGATGTCGGTGGCCGGCGACGCCCAGACCTTGGGCGCGGCGATGAACCACTCCTCGCTCAACATCGGCAACGCCCTGGGTGCATGGCTGGGCGGGCTCGTGATCGCGGCCGGCTGGGGCTACCGGGCGCCGTCCTTGATCGGCGTCGTGCTCGCCCTGGCCGGGTTGGCGGTGCTGCTGCTCTCGGCGTCGGTTCACCGACGCACCGCGACCGCCGCCGCCTGAGCGGTTCAGTCGCCCTGGTCGCGGCAGATGCCGCCCTGCTGTTGCGGGTCCGGGATCACGTCGAAGTCGGACGTCAGTACGTAGACGCCCTGCGCGCGGGCGTGGAGCACCGTCCACTGCCCCGCCTGCGAGAGGCAGCCGTCGGCCCGCACGCCGGCGGACACGGGCTGGCTGCCGTCGAGGACAGCGAGGTGGTCGGACCACCGGATCTGGATCGGCACCCTGGCGCGATGGTCGACCCACAGCCGCAGCTGGTTGCCGTCCACGGAGAGCAACTGCGCATTGCGGGCCAGCGGTGCCGAGTCGATGACCTGGTAGAGCGTCCAGTTGGCGTTGCGCCACACCACGTGGAGGTAGGGCAGCTCGCCCGAGATGAGCTTCGCCTCGTCGACCGACGCGAAGTCGAGCTTGGTGTTGGGCACGGCGACGTACGCCACCGCCAGCTCGTCGAGCCATCGCCGGTACGACGTCGCGTTGAGCGCACCGTCCTGGTAGAAGATCGGGTTGTCCGTCACGTCGGCCTGGCGTTCCCAACCGCGGGCAACCGGCATCGACTCCCCGACGTACCGGGCCGCGCCCTTGGTCACCGGCTCCACGACCTCGACCCGCTGACCGATCGTGGCGTCGGTGTTCATCCGCTCGTGGAGCTGGGCGAGGAGCGGCGTGTAGTACGACTCCGATGCCGAGGGCGAGTCGGCCTCGGCCAGCTGCCAGGTGACGTCGACCGCGGGGAAGATCAGCGCGAGCAGGGTCAGCGCCACCACGTGCCGGTCCGGGCGATGGCCGTAGCCCACGATCAGCGGGGCGGCGAGCAGCCACACCATCCGGGTCAGGTTCAGCCCGACGCTGTTGGGCACGATCATGCACGCCACCAGGCCGATCGCGACGATCACCGCACCGACCCGGATCGTCGGCTCACGACAGGCGATCACGACGAGCGCCAGCCCGAGCAGCGCGAGGAACATCTGCCCCGGCGGCGATCCCATCACGCCGGGGTTGTGGAACAGCACGCCGAGAGTGCCCAGCGAGGCGCCGGTGGCAAAACCGGTCACCAGCGCCTCTCGGCGGCGGCTGGGATCGGTGAGGAGCACGGCCGCGGCGACGATGCCGGTGAACAGGCCGGCGAGCGGGCTGCCGAGCACGCTGACCACGGTCAGGATCCCGGCGAGCCACGGGCGCCTGCGGACCAGCGCCAGAACGGCGAGCATCGCCGGCGCCAGGCCGACGAGGAACGTGATGCGCCCGCCGAACAGGTTGATCAGCACGCTGGCGGCGAACACCACGCTCGCAGCCCGCGGCCGCGCCGAGTCACGGAACAGCTGGTGCGCGGCCCACATGCAGATCGCCGAGGCGAGGGCACCGGTGGTGGCGACGCCGATGGTCGCCATCAGTCCCGGGGCGATGACGGAGTACGTCGGCAGCTCGAGTCCGCCGTACCACCCCGGCCACCAGGTGACGTTTCCGAGCTTCGCGAAGATGGCGGCGCGCGTCGCCTGGGCCGCGAAGTCCGGCACCGGCGGGACCAGGATCAGGTACAGCGCCAGCCCGACCACGGGGACGAACCACGTCAGCATGCGTCGGGTACGCAGCGACGAGATCGCACGCGGCATGCTCACCAGGTCCTCCTCCCGGTTACTCACCATTCTGCCAAGCCCGCTCAGCGAGCCGAAATCCCGCTAGGTACTCAGCCGGTCACCGGCGGCGGGCCGCCCGCCACTCCTCGACCAGCACGTCGTAGAACACGCAGTCGGCCCGACCGCTGCGTACGACGGTGCCCAGCCGCTCGGTGCCCCAGGCGGTCAGGCCGTTCGACTCAATGACGTGGCGCGACGCGGAGTTGTCCACCGCCGCGCCCGCCATCACCCGGCGTACGCCGAGCTCCTCGAACGCGTATCGCATGACCTCGCCCATGGCCCTGGTCATGATGCCTCGTCCGCGTGCGTCGGGGTGGGACCAGAACCCGATCTCGAGCTCCGTCTCGGGCTGGTAGTCGAAGTAGCTGATGGACGCCAGCGCACGGTCGTCGGCCGTATCCGCGACGGCCCAGCCGGCGGCTCGTCCGGTCGCGCGGTTCTCGGCCTGGTGCTCGAACCAGGCGTAGGCGTCGGACACGTCGTACGGGTCAGGCATGAGACCCAGCCAGGCCTGTGTCCGAACGTCGGAGCAGGCCTCGACGACCCGTCCCACGTCAGCGTCCCGCCAGGGGCGCAGCCGGAAGCCGTCGCCCTCGATGACCGGCACCTCGAGCCACTCTCCCCTCGGTTCGCGGACGTCGCCGGCGAGGAGGGTCCCCACCCAACCGTCGCGCAGCTCACCGCGCTGGGGGAGCGCCGCACGGATCGTGCCCTCGATGCGGAAGCCGAGCCGCCAGGCCAGCTTGCGCGAGGCCCAGTTGCCCTTGTTCGCGCGCCAGACGATCACTCGGGCCGCCTTGTCCTGGAAGCCCCAGTCGACGAGCAGCCGTACGGCGCGCGCCATCGCGCCGGTGCCGCGGACCCACGGGTGCGAACCGTAGGCCACCTCGAGCCGACCCTCACCCTCGTCGCGCAGCTCGACCGTGCCGGCGTACCGGCCATCCACCTCGACGGCGAAGCCCCAGGTACTGCCGTCGGCCCAGCCCTGAGGCATCGTCTCGGTGACGAAGTTGCGCGCGTGCTCGAGGGTGTAGGGCAGCGGGACGGTGGTCCACCGCTGGCTGACCGGGTCCTGGCACTGCTCGAACGCACCTGGTGCGTCGTCCTCGCGATGGGCTCGCAGGATCACGGTGCCGTCGGTCAGGGTCGGAGCGGTGGGCATGCGCGCACCCTGCCAAGCGGCGTGGGAGCCGGGCAACCGGGTATGCCCGCATCCTGACCCGGCCTAACCCTGTTCCGCCGCGCTCGTTGTCGAGACATGCGCGCAGTGACGTACGGCGTCGTCCTCGCCGTCTGGCTGTTGCTCGCGCCGGCGTTCCTCGCACAGGCGCCATCGGGCACTGCTCCTCCCGCTCCGATCGGCGATCGGCGAGGGGTGCAGAGTCCGGGTCCGACCCTGACACCGGGCCTGACACAATGCGCCCCATGTCCAGTGTCGCCACGTCACCGGAGCTGACCGTCCCGGACGTGACGTCCGGCGCCAAGCCCCGCGTGCTGTCCGGCATCCAGCCCACGGCCGACTCGTTCCATTTCGGTAACTACCTCGGCGCCACACGGCAGTGGGTGGACCTCCAGCGGGAGTACCAGCCGTTCTTCTTCATCGCCGACCTCCATGCGATCACCGTCGAGCAGGACCCGAGGGTGCTCCGCGAACGCACCCTCCGGGCCGCCGCCCAGCTCGTGGCCATGGGCATCGACCCCCAGCGCTCGGCGATCTTCGTCCAGAGCCAGGTGCCGGCACATGCTCAGCTCGGCTGGGTCCTCCAGTGCCTGACCGGGTTCGGCGAGGCGCGCAGGATGACGCAGTTCAAGGACAAGTCCGCGAAGGGCGGTGAGGGGGCGGCGAGCGTCGGGCTGTTCACCTACCCGGTCCTCCAGGCCGCCGACATCCTGCTGTACCGGCCCCACTTCGTGCCGGTCGGCGAGGACCAGCGCCAGCACCTCGAGCTGACCCGCGACCTCGCCCAGCGGTTCAACCGCCGCTACAAGAAGACGTTCCGGCTCCCCGAGCCCTACATCCTCAAGGCCACCGCCAAGATCGGCGACCTGCAGGAGCCGACCGCGAAGATGTCGAAGTCGTCGTCCGCCCCCGCCGGGATCATCGAGCTGCTCGACGACCCCCAGGTCAGCGCCAAGAAGATCCAGTCCGCCGTTACCGACTCCGGCACCGAGATCCGGTTCGATCCGGACGAGAAGCCCGGGATCTCGAACCTGTTGACGATCTACTCCGCCCTCGGTGGCCACAGCGTCAGCGAGATCGAGGACCAGTACGCCGGCCGCGGGTACGGCGACCTGAAGCGCGACCTGGCCGACCTCGTCATCGACTTCGTGACCCCGTTTCGTGACCGCACCCTGGAGCTGCTGGAGGACCAGCAGCACCTCATGGACATCCTCGAGGCCGGGCGCCAGCAGGCGTCGGCCATCGCCGAGGCCACACTCCGCGACGTCTTCCAGCGCGTCGGCTTCGCCGCTCGCGTGCAGGGTCGCTGAGGAGGTCCGTTGCCCACCATCGGAGTGTCGCTCGCGGTCCCGGAGCCGTGGGGGAGTCGCCTCCAGGAGTTCCGCGTCGCCAACGGCGACGCCCAGGGCGCGACCATCCCGACCCACATCACGCTGGTGCCGCCGGTCGAGGTCGACCAGCAACGACTCGGCGATGTCGAACGGCACCTCGACGCGGTCGCGGCCGCCTCGGCGGCGTACCGGGTGCACCTCCGCGGCTCCGGCACGTTCCGCCCGGTCTCGCACGTCGTGTTCGTGAACCTGGTGGAAGGCATCTCCCCGACCGAGCAGCTGGCCAAGGACTGCCGTCGCGGACCGCTGGAACTCCAGCTCGACTTCCCCTACCACCCGCACGTCACCGTCGCTCACCTCGACGACGACGAGCTGCTCGACCGGGCCTTCGAGGAGCTCGCGTCGTTCGACTGCGCGTTCACCGTCGAGGCCTTCCACCTCTACGTGCACGATCCCGGCCACGGCTGGAAGGCCACGCGCGACCACCCCTTGGGCGGGTCGTTCGGCTGATGTCGGTCATGGAGCGGCTCGCCGGTCGGATCGAGTCCGCGCGCGGGCGCTGGCCGTTGCTCGACCACGGAGTCCGGATGCAGCAGCACTACAGCCGCGTGAAAGCCGGCTCGCAGGCGGGTGCCGTGACCTACTACGCGTTCCTCTCCTTCTTCCCGATTCTGGCCTTGGCGTTCTTCGTGGTGGGCTACATCACCCGCTACTTCCCCGACGCGAAGAGCAACCTCGTCGCCGGGATCGAGCAGGTCCTCCCAGGGATGATCGGGACCGGTGAGGGTCAGATCCGGCTGCAGACCATCCAGAGCGCCGCGGGTGCGGTGGGGATCATCGGGCTCGTCACGCTGGTCTACTCCGGGTTGGGCTGGCTCTCGGGCATGCGCACCGCGCTCCAGGTGGTCTTCGAGCTCCCGCTCAGCCGCCAGCCCAACTTCCTCGTCGGCAAGCTGCGCGACCTGGTCACCCTGGTCGTGGTGGGGCTGACGCTGCTGGTGAGCGTCGCCCTCAGTGGCGTCGTCACCCGGTTCTCCACGGAGCTCCTCGACCTCGCCGACCTCGACCACGATCTCTCCTGGATCGTCGAAGTGGGCGCCGTAGGAGTGGCGATGGTCGCCAACACCCTGCTGTTCTTCGTGCTCTTCACCGTCCTCGCCCGCTCACGCGCGCCGGACCGCGCGCTGTGGCGGGGCGCGTTCCTCGGCTCGATCGCCGTCGAGGTCCTCCAGCAGCTCTCGAGCTACCTGCTGGCGGCGACCCAGCGCAGCCCGGCGTTCCAGGCGTTCGGGATCGCGTTGGTCCTGCTGATCTGGATCAACTACTTCTCCCGCGTCGTCATGTACGCCGCGGCGTGGGCATACACCTCGCCCAGCGCGCGGGCCGCCCGCGAGCGCGAGAGCCGACTGGTCTCGGGGGACTCTGTCGCCCTCGGTGCTCGGGTCGCGGCCTCGCGTGCCGGCGTACCCGCTCGCCCAGACGCGTCTGGCCCCGCGCCGCCGCGGCGGTCGCGGCGGGGCTCTCTCGACCCGCGTCTCGCCTTCGGTGCGGGTGCGGCGACCGCTCTCGGCCTGGTGGTCATGCTGCGACGTCGTCGCGACTGATCCGCCCCGGCCACGGATGGAAATCTCACACCACCCGGGTACGGCGAGCACGCAGACTGCGCGATAAGTTGCTGTGTCGCCCGCGCCCCTCGGCGTCCGGGCATGTGTGAGGCGTCAGAGAGGACGGCGATGACAACTGGAGTGCACGGCCCCACCCGGGCACGCATCGAGGCCAAGACGCTGCGGACCGACCGGTGGTGGTTGTACCCCCTCACCACGTTCGTCGTCTTCTTCGCCTTCGTGGTCTACGCGACCGTCCGGGCGTTCCAGGGCAGCCACTACTACAGCAAGCCCTACCTCTCCCCGTTCTACTCGCCCTGCCTGGGTGACTGCGTGAAGGGCAGCTCCGACTTCGGTCAGCCGTTCGCGTGGTGGCCGCTGTCCGCGGCCTTGATCGTCCTGATCTTCCCGCTCGGTTTCCGGCTCACCTGCTACTACTACCGCAAGGCCTACTTCCGGTCGTTCTGGATGAGCCCCCCCGCGTGCGCCGTCGCCGAGCCGCACGGCGCGTACTCCGGCGAGACGCGGCTCCCGCTGATCCTCAACAACATCCACCGCTACTTCTGGTACGCCGCGGTCGTCATCGCTTTGATCCTCACCTACGACACGATCCTCGCCTTCGGCCCGACCGAGGACGAGTCGAGTGGCGTCCACATGGGGCTCGGCACCCTGATCTTCCTGGTCAACATCATCCTGATCTGGCTCTACACGCTGTCCTGCCACTCGTGCCGCCACATCGTCGGCGGCAAGCTCCGTCACTTCAGCAAGCATCCGGTGCGCTACCGGATGTGGAACTGGGTGTCGAAGCTGAACGCCAGCCACGCGCCCTACGCCTGGCTCTCCCTCTTCTCCGTCGCCATCGCCGACCTGTACGTGCTGCTGATCTCCTCCGGCGCGTTCAACGACCCGAGGTTCTTCTGAGATGTCCGACAACACCCCCGAGACGTCCGCCGCCAGGAGCAACGCGGGCGACATCGAGAAGCATCAGTACGACGTCGTCGTGATCGGCGCCGGCGGCTCGGGCCTCCGGGCTGCGATCGCCGCCCACGAGACCGGTGCCAAGGTCGCCGTCGTGTGCAAGTCCCTCCTCGGCAAGGCCCACACGGTGATGGCCGAAGGCGGGGCCGCCGCGGCCCTCGGCAACCTGTGGCCCGACGACAGCTGGCAGGTGCACTTCCGCGACACCATGCGCGGCGGCAAGATGCTCAACAACTGGCGGATGGCCCAGCTGCACGCCCAAGAGTCACCGGAACGAGTCCTCGAGCTCGAGGACTGGGGCGCGTTGTTCGACCGCACCAAGGACGGCCTGATCTCCCAGCGCGACTTCGGCGGGCACCGGTATGCCCGCCTCGCCCACGTCGGCGACCGCACCGGGCTGGAGATGATCCGCACCTTGCAGCAGCGCACCGTGCAGCTCGGCGTCGACGTCTTCATGGAGTGCACGATCACTGATCTGATGAAGGATGGGCCGCGGATCTCCGGCGCCTTCGGCTACTGGCGCGAGACGGGTGCGTTCATCGCGTTCGAGGCGCCGGCGGTCGTGCTCGCCACGGGCGGCATCGGCAAGAGCTTCAAGGTCACGTCGAACTCCTGGGAGTACACCGGCGACGGTCACGCGATGGCCCTACGCGCAGGCGCGCAGCTGATCAACATGGAGTTCGTCCAGTTCCACCCCACCGGTATGGTCTGGCCCCCGTCGGTGAAGGGGCTGCTGGTCACGGAGTCGGTCCGCGGCGACGGCGGCATCCTGAAGAACTCCGACGGCAAGCGGTTCATGTTCGACTACATCCCCGAGTTCTTCAAGGCGGAGACGGCCGACAACGAGGAGGAGGCCGACCGCTGGTACGAGGACAAGAAGAACAACCGCCGCCCGCCGGAGCTGCTGCCGCGTGACGAGGTCGCCCGCGCCATCAACTCCGAGATCAAGGCCGGCCGTGGCAGCGAGCACGGCGGCGTGTTCCTCGACATCGCGTCCCGTCGTACGCCGGAGTTCATCCGCAAGCGCCTGCCGTCGATGTACCACCAGTTCAAGGAGCTGGCCGACGTCGACATCACCCAGGAGCCGATGGAGATCGGGCCCACCTGCCACTACGTCATGGGCGGCGTCGAGGTGGAGCCCGACACCGAGATGAGCGGCCTCGAGGGCCTGTACGCCGTGGGCGAGTGCTCGGGTGGCATGCACGGCTCCAACCGACTCGGCGGCAACTCGCTGTCCGACCTCTTGGTCTTCGGCAAGCGCGCCGGCGACGCGGCCGCGGCGTACGCCTCCGGCCTGGGCGCCCGCCCGGCAGTCGCCGATGCCGATCTGGCGACGGCCGAGCAGTTGGCCCTGTCGCCGTTCGAGCAGTCCGGGTCGAGCACGGAGAACCCGTACACGATCCAGCAGGAGCTCCAGCAGACGATGAACGACCTGGTCGGCATCATCCGCACGCGCGAGGAGCTGGAGAAGTCGCTGGGAGAGATCGAGAAATTCAAGGAGCGCGCGAAGCACCTCGAGGTCTCGGGTGACCGGCGGTACAACCCCGGCTGGCACCTCGCGATCGACCTGCGCAACATGCTGCTGGTCTCCGAGTGCATCGCCAAGGCCGCGCTCGAGCGCGAGGAATCGCGCGGCGGCCACACCCGCGAGGACCACCCCGGCTTCGACGAGCGGTGGGGCACGCTCAACATCGCGCTGTCCATCAACGCGACGAGGGATGGCGTCGACCTCGCCACCCAACCGCTCCCGGTGATGCCGGACGACCTGGCCGCGTTCTTCGAGGAAGGGCACTGATCTGAGATGGCCTACACGCTGAAGATGCAGCTCTGGCGCGGCGACCAGTCCGGCGGCGACCTGCAGGACTACGACGTCGAGGTCGAGACCGGCGAGGTCGTCCTCGATGCGATCCATCGCGTCCAGGCCACCCAGGCCGGCGACCTCGCGGTGCGCTGGAACTGCAAGGCGGGCAAGTGCGGCTCGTGCAGTGCGGAGATCAACGGCCGGCCGCGGCTGATGTGCATGACGCGGCTGTCGGACTACGACCCGGCAGAGACGATCACCGTCACCCCGATGCGCAGCTTCCCGGTCATCCGCGACCTCGTCACCGACGTCTCGTACAACTACGAGAAGGCCAAGGAGCTCCCGTACGCCGAGCTGCCGCCGCGCGACGCCGACGGCAAGCGTCGGATGATGCAGGAGGACGTCGAGCGCGGCCAGGAGTTCCGCAAGTGCATCGAGTGCTTCCTGTGTCAGGACACCTGCCACGTCGTCCGCGACCACGAGGACAACAAGAAGAGCTTCGCCGGTCCTCGCTTCTTCCTGCGGTACGCCGAGCTGGACATGCACCCACTCGACAGCGTCGACCGCCGCAAGGTGACCCGCGAGCAGGCGGGTCTCGGCTACTGCAACATCACCAAGTGCTGCACCGAGGTCTGCCCGGAGGGCATCCACATCACCGACAACGCGATCATCCCCATGAAGGAACGCGTGGCGGACCGCGCCTACGACCCGCTGGTGTGGCTGGGGAACAAGATCGGCATCCGCGACAAGGACCGCGACTCCCGTACCGAGGTCTGAGCACGTAAAACCTGCGCTCCTGGGCCCGCGTACTCACGCGCGCCTGTGACGTCCGCCCCACGATGGTGGCCATGGACACACAGGCAACCAAGACCGACCTACGCCGTGCGGTGCTCGCGGTGACGATCTCCTCGTTCACCATCGCGGCACTGATGGGCATCGCGGCCCTGCTGGGAGCCGGCGGCTTCGGCGAGACCAGCATCCGGGTGCTGCTGACCACGGTGGTGGTCGGGTGCGCCAGCGTCGTCACGCTGTGTTGCCTCGTGGTGGTCGGCGGCAGGTTCCAGCCGGTCGGGATCGTCGGTGTCCTGCTCGCAGTGGCGACCGCCGGGCTCGGGCTGCTGATGGTGTGGAGCGGCTCGGACGACCTGATCGAGAACCTCTACGAGACCTTCGGAGTCGCCATCACCGCGTCGCTCACGGTGGCGCAGATCTGCCTGCTGCTAGGACTCGCCGGGGCGCGTCGTTCCCTCGCGCCTCTGATGTGGTCCACCGTCATGCTCGCCGTGGTCGTCTCGAGCATGGTGAGCGCCCTGATCACCGGGTACGACCCGGCTGCCGACTTCCTGCGGACCCTCGGTGTCGTCGCGATCCTTGACGTGCTCGGCACGCTCATCACGATCGCGGTCGGCGTCTTCGGCCGCGACAGCCGATCGATGACGATCACGCTCACGCCGGGCATCGCGGCTCGCCTTCAGGCCCAGAGCGCGGACACCGGTCGCGCGGTGCGCGACCTCGTCGACGAGGCGCTGGTCCGCCACTACGACGTACCGGTCGACTGATCCTTCGTCGACATGTCCTGTGTCGGCTGATTGCGCTCCGCCACCCGGTGGCCAGGTCGAGCGCCTCGCGCTCGGCGACCCGGACCTTGCCTGCGGGCAGCGTCGCCCAGCCCGCCCGCCGGCGGCTCACACCTGCGACGTCCGGGCGCAGGATCCGGCGGGCGGACCGGGGGACTCAGTGGGGGATCAGCGGGACGAGTACGCCGGCGCGAGGCGCGCCAGGGCGAGCGCGGCGAGGAGGAGGCCGAAGTCGCGCAGCGCGACGTCGCCGTACCCGCCGAGGAGGAGCAGGTTCAAGATGATGCCCGCCAGCCAGAGCGCCACCACGTAGCCGCCGATCCGCGGCCGCCAGGCCACGAGCAGGCCGGCCACGATCTCGATGACGCCCACCATCAGCATCGCCTGGTGGGCGCTACCGGGGATGACGTCGTTGAACTGGCCGGCGAGGTACTTCGGCCAGTCGGTCATCACGTTGGCGAACTTGTCGAGCCCGAACAGGATCGGCGCGATGATGAACGCGCCGCGCAGGATCCAGAACGCCTCGCGCCCGGCACGGTCGGTACCGGTCGTCGCGGTGGCCTGCGATGGAACGGTCGAGGAGGGCATGACCGCGTCCTTTCTAACGGAGATGAGTCTCTCTATTAGAAACCTGCTTCGTTCTAACGTCAAGAGTTCTCTCAGTTAGAAATTGGGCACCAGGTCGGATTGTTCACACCGACTGGCTCGTCGCTCGGGCCCGCTCCTAACCTTGCGGACATGACGGACGAGGTGGCCGGAGGGCTCGAAGAGCCCGAGGAGCTGCAGCCCGACCAGGGCTCGCTCCGCCTCGCCTCGCCCGAGGACACCGGCACCCGCGCGGACTGGGAGAAGGCCGCGGCCGGCGTGCTCCGCAAGTCCGGACGCTTGTCGGACGACGACCCCGACGACGCGGTGTGGGCAGCGCTGACCCGCACGACGTACGACGGGGTCGCGATCCCGCCGCTCGGCACTCCCGGCCCGCACGGCCTGGTCCGTCCGGAGCGGACCAGCCCCTGGGACGTCCGCACGAGCAACCACGGTGACAACGCCGCCGCCCGACACGACCTCGAGAACGGCGCCACGTCGCTGTGGTTGACGATCGGCGTCGACGAGGACCTCGCCGCCGCTCTCGAGGGAGTCCGGCTCGACGTCGCCCCCGTCGTCCTCACCGCACCGGGCCACCAGCTCGGGGCTGCCCGCTCCTTGGCGGACCTGCTTGCCGCCCACGACGTCACCCCCCACGCCGCCACGAACCTCGGTGGCGACCCGCTCGCCGAGGACGGCGCCGACGCGCTCGCCGTCGCCGGCCTGGCTCGCGAGCTCGGTGTGCTCGGCGTCGTCGTCGACGCGACGGCCGTGCATGAGCAGGGTGCCTCCGACATGCAGGAAGTGGGGTACAGCCTGGCCGTCGGCGCGCACGCTCTCCGGCTGCTCACCGAGCACGGCTTCGAGGTCGACGAGGCGGCGCGCCTGATCGAGTTCCGGTACGCCGCGACCGACGAGCAGCTACCGACCATCGCCAAGCTGCGGGCCGCGCGACGCTGCTGGGCTCGGGTGATCAGCCTCAGCGAGGGCGGCGCCACGACCCAGCGTCAGCACGTCGTCACCAGCCGGACGATGCTCAGCGCCTACGACCCATGGGTCAACATGCTGAGGGGCACCGTCGCGGCCTTCGCCGCCGGCGTCGGTGGCGCCGACGCGGTCACCGTCGTCCCGTTCGACAGCCCGCTGGGCGAGCCGGACGCATTCGGCCGTCGGATCGCCCGCAATGTCTCGTCCCTGCTGATCTCTGAGTCGCACGTCGCCGCGGTCACCGACCCGGCCGGCGGCTCCTACGCCGTCGAGCGGCTGACCGACGACCTGGCCGCGGCCGCCTGGGCCGAGCTCCATCGGATCGAGGAGTCCGGCGGGGTTCTGGCCGTGCTCGAGGACGGGTCGTTCCGCGCACGGGTCGACGAGGTATCCGCCCGGCGCGAGCACGACGTGGCGACGCGTGCGCGACCGATAACCGGGCTGAGCGAGTTCCCGGACCTCGGTGAGTCCGCCCTGGACAGGAGTGGGGAGCCCGACGGAGTCCGTCGCTTCGGCGCGGCGTTCGAGGCCTTCCGCGCCGACCCGCCGTCGGCGCATTTGTTCCTGGCGACGCTCGGCCCGGTCGCTCAGCACACGGCCCGCGCACAGTTCGCCACCAACCTGCTGGCGGCCGGAGGCATCGCCGTCGACGTCGCTGGCCCGACCGACGGGCTCGACGATCTGGTGGCGGCGTACGACGGTCAGGCCGTGGTGTGCCTGGCCGGCACCCACGCGGCGTACGCCGACTGGGGGAGCGAGGCCGCGTCGGCGCTGCGCGAGGCCGGCGCTTCCCGGTTGATCGTCACCGGACCGGCTCAGCCGTGGGCGGACGACTCCTTCCATGAAGGCGAGAACGCCATCGAGTTCCTGACCCGCACCCGAGAGGCGCTGGCATGAGCGTCCCGAAGAGCTTCGCCGGCTTGCCGCTGGTGGCCGAGTCCGGGGTTTTCGAGACGGTCGCAGAGCGACCTCCGGTTCCTGACGAGGTGCCCCAGCGCCGTCTCGAACGGAAACCAGCGGACACGGCCCCATGGCTGAGCCCGGAGGGGATCGAGATCAAGCAGCGCTACGACGCGGACGACGTCGAGGGCCTCGATGCGCTCGACACCTGGCCCGGGCTCGCGCCGTACTTGCGTGGGCCCTATCCGACGATGTACACGACGCAGCCGTGGACGATCCGGCAGTACGCCGGATTCTCGACCGCCGAGGAGTCCAACGCGTTCTACCGGCGCAACCTCGCGGCCGGGCAGAAGGGGCTGAGTGTCGCGTTCGACCTGGCGACCCACCGCGGCTACGACTCGGACCACCCGCGCGTCCGGGGGGACGTGGGGATGGCCGGTGTCGCGATCGACTCGATCTACGACGCGCGCACGTTGTTCGACGGCATCCCGCTCGACCAGATGAGCGTCAGCATGACCATGAACGGCGCGGTGCTGCCGGTGATGGCGCTCTACATCGCCGCGGCCGAGGAGCAGGGCGTGAAGCCCGAGCAGCTCAGCGGAACCATCCAGAACGACATCCTCAAGGAGTTCATGGTCCGCAACACCTACATCTACCCGCCCGGGCCGAGCATGCGGATCGTCGGCGACATCTTCAGCTACACCGCCGAGCACATGCCCCGCTTCAACTCCATCTCGATCTCCGGCTACCACATGCAGGAGGCCGGGGCGACCGCCGACCTCGAGCTCGCCTACACGCTGGCCGACGGCGTGGAGTACCTCCGCACCGGCGTCGGGGCCGGGCTGGACATCGACCGGTTCGCACCGCGACTGAGCTTCTTCTGGGCCATCGGCATGAACTTCTTCATGGAGGTCGCCAAGATGCGCGCGGCCCGGGCGCTGTGGGCGCGCTTGGTGCGCGACTTCGAGCCGCGGAACGCTCGGAGCCTGAGCCTGCGCACGCACTGCCAGACCAGCGGGTGGAGCCTGACGGCGCAGGATGTCTTCAACAACGTCGCGCGCACGTGCGTCGAGGCGATGGCCGCGACGCAGGGCCATACCCAGAGCCTGCACACCAACGCCCTCGACGAGGCCATCGCGCTGCCGAGCGACTTCAGCGCCCGGATCGCCCGGAACACCCAGCTCCTCCTCCAGCAGGAGAGCGGCACCACGTGGACCGTCGACCCCTGGGCCGGCAGCTACTACGTCGAGCGGCTCACCCACGACCTCGCCGAGCGCGCCTGGGCGCACATCCAGGAGGTCGAGCTGGCGGGCGGCATGTCGAAGGCGATCGAGGAGGGAATCCCGAAGCTGCGCATCGAGGAGGCCGCCGCACGCACGCAGGCGCGCATCGACTCCGGTGCCCAGGCCGTGATCGGTGTGAACACCTACCGGCTCGAGGACGAGGAGCCGCTCGACGTGCTCCGGGTCGACAACGACGAGGTGTACCGGCAGCAGCTCGCCAAGCTGGAGCGACTCCGCGCGGAGCGCGACGACGAGGAGGTACGCCGTACCCTCGCCGCCCTGACCAAGGCCGCAGAAGGCAGCGACAACCTGCTGGCCCTCGCCGTCGACGCAGCGAGGGCCAAGGCGTCGGTCGGGGAGATCAGCGGCGCGCTGGAACAGGTGTGGGGCCGTCACCGGGCGAAGATCCGTACGATCTCGGGTGTGTTCAGGGACGAGGCCGGCTCCGCCGGCGACGGGCTCGTCCAGGAGGTGCTCGACGCGACCTCGGCGTTCGAGGAGGCCGAGGGTCGCCGGCCGCGGATCCTGATCGCGAAAATGGGCCAGGACGGCCACGACCGCGGCCAGAAGGTGATCGTCAGCGCGTTCGCCGACATGGGCTTCGACGTCGATGTGGGGCCGCTGTTCTCCACACCCGAGGAGGTGGCCCAGCAGGCCGTCGACGCCGATGCGCACATCGTCGGCGTGAGCAGCCTCGCTGCGGGCCATCTGACTCTCGTGCCGGCCCTCAAGACGGCACTGGCCGGGCACGGGCGCGACGACATCATGGTCATCGTCGGCGGCGTGATCCCGCCCCGCGACGTGAAGGCGCTGGAAGAGATGGGCGCGGCGGCGGTCTTCCTGCCGGGCACGGTCATCGCCCGCTCGGCGCTCGACCTGCTGGCCAAGCTGCGTGAGCAGCTGGACCACCGATGACCGACACGCTCGCCGGCCCGCTGGTCGACGGTGTGGTCGCCGGTCGCCGAGCCGAGGTCAGCCGCGCGATCACGCTGGTCGAGTCGAGCCGTCCCGAGCATCGGGCGCGGGCCCGCGAGCTGCTGGCGGCCCTACCCGCGCCGGAGCGGCCGGCCGTGCGGGTCGGCATCTCGGGCGTGCCCGGGGTCGGGAAGTCGACGTTCATCGAGGCACTCGGCGGCCGGCTCACCGAGGCCGGTCACCGGGTGGGCGTGCTCGCGGTCGACCCGAGCAGTCGGCGGACCGGAGGGTCGGTGCTCGGCGACAAGACCCGGATGCCGGAGCTCGCGGCCGACGACCGTGCGTACATCCGCGCCAGTCCCAGCGCCGGGACGCTGGGCGGGGTGGCCCGGGCCACGAGCCAGGCGATGCTCGTGCTGGAGGCCGCGTCGTACGACGTCGTCCTCGTCGAGACGGTCGGGGTCGGGCAGTCGGAGACGACGGTCGCGGGGATGGTCGACACGTTCCTGTTCCTGACCCTGGCCCGCACCGGCGACCAGCTGCAGGGCATCAAGCGGGGCATCCTCGAGCTGGCCGACGTGATCGCGGTGAACAAGGCGGACGGCGACCGTGAGGCCGAGGCGCGGTCGGCCGCCCGTGAGCTGGCCGGAGCCCTGCGGATGGTGCACGGCCGCGACCGGGCGCCGGCGGTCGTGACCTGTTCGGGGCTCACCGGCGTCGGTGTGGACGACGTATGGCAGCACGTGCTCGACCATCGAACCCATCTCGGCGACGAGGGGCTCACCGAGAAGCGCGCCCACCAGCAGCTGGACTTCGCCTGGGACCTGGTGCGCGACGAGCTCGAGCAGCGGCTGCGTCGCTCGCACGAGGTGCGCCGAGTGCGCGGCGAGGTCCGCGACCTCGTGCTGCGCGGGGAGCTGCCCGCCGTGGCGGCCGCCGACCGGCTCATCGCGGCGTACGACGACGCCCAGGCTGCCGAGGACGGGGACACCGATGCGGGTTCGGACGCCGGCGTGAACTAATCTCGTCGCGTCATGTCCAGGGAAGACGCGCTCGCGATCGTCGAGACTGTGGTCGACAAGCGCGAGGACGATCTGATCGACCTACGGCGCGACCTCCACGCTCATCCTGAGCTCTCCTGGCAGGAGAGCCGCACCACCGACCTGGTCAGCCACTACCTCGACGAGATGGGCTGGCACCTGACCCGCACCGGTGACTCCGGGCTGATCGCCGACCTCGGCATCGGCGCCGGCCCCCGCGTGGCCCTGCGTGCGGACCTGGACGCCCTCCCGGTCAACGACCTGACCGGCGATCTGTGGCAGAGCCGGGTGCCTGGAGTCGCCCACGCCTGTGGGCACGACGTCCACACGACGTCATTGCTCGGGGCCGGCATGGCCCTGGCCGAGGTGCAGGAGGCGGGTCTGCTGCCGGGCCGGGTACGGCTGCTGTTCCAGCCCGCCGAGGAGGTCATGCCGGGCGGCGCTACCCGGCTGATGGAGCTCGGCGCCCTCGACGAGGTCAACCGGATCTTCTGCCTGCACTGCGACCCGACGATCGACGTCGGCAAGGTCGGGTTGCGGGAGGGGGCGATCACCGGAGCCGCCGACAGCCTCGAGATCCGCCTGGCCGGCGGCGGCGGGCACACGAGCCGTCCGCACCTGACCGAGGACCTCACCTTCGCCCTGGCCAAGATCGTCACCGAGCTTCCCGCCGTCCTCTCGCGGCGACTCGACCCGCGGACCGGCGTCAGCGTCGTCTGGGGTCGGCTCGAGGCGGGACGAGCCGTCAACGTGATCCCCGACGCCGGCACGCTGGCCGGCACGGTGCGGATGCTCGACGCCGTCGCCTGGAGCGACATGGAGGATCGGATCCGCCGTCACATCGCCGAGATCGTCGCCCCGTACGGCGTGGAGGCGATCGTCGACTTCCAACGCGGCGTCCCGCCCGTGGTGAACGACGCGGCGTCGGTCGCGCTGCTCGGGCGTGCCGTCGACAGCGTGCTCGGGACGGCCGGTCGCGCGCCGACGTCGCAGAGCCTCGGCGGCGAGGACTTCGCCTGGTACCTCACGCGCGTCTCCGGCGCGATGGGGCGCCTGGGGACCCGCGTTCCGGGCGGCCCGACGTACGACATCCACCAGGGGAACCTGCGCGTCGACGAGCGCGCCACCGCCCTCGCAGCGAAGGTCCTGGCAACCGCCGCCATCTACTCCGTATGAGTCTCACCTGGCTGTTTCGGGTCACCGATCGGTAACAGCCACGTGGACTCGCCCTCTGGGGGCGACGGGACACCCCGGGTGCATTAAGGTGAGCCGAACATTTTTCCCGCTCCAGCGGTGCGGGACTAACGAGGAGACTCATTTGCGCCACCCACTCAAGATCGTCGCCGCGCTCGGCGCGGTCAGCCTGCTCGTCGCGGGCTGCTCGAAGCCGAGCTCCAGCACGGCGACCGAAGAGCCGACTGCATCCAACTCGACCGCCTCGACCGGCAGCCTCAAGGCCTGCATGGTCCTGGACGTCGGGGGTGTAGACGACCACTCGTTCAACCAATCGTCATGGGCCGGTCTCCAGGCCGCGAACCAGGCGAACCCGAACATCAAGATCTCCTACGTGCCGTCGGCCTCGCAGAACGACTACACGCCCAACCTGACCGCTGAGACCAACAAGGGTTGCGACACGGTCATCGCGGTCGGTGGTCTGATGTACAACGCCGTCACCAAGATCGCCAAGAAGAACCCCAACCAGCAGTACGCCGAGGTCGATGCCGCGTCGTCGGCTCCTAACTTCTACGGAATGCAGTACAACACCGCGCAGGGTGGCTTCCTCGGTGGCTACCTCGCGGCGGGCATGAGCAAGACCGGCAAGGTCGCGACGTACGGCGGCCTGAACATCCCGCCCGTCACCATCTACATGGACGGCTTCTGGGAGGGCGTCCAGTACTACAACAAGCAGAAGGGCACCGACGTCCAGGTGCTCGGCTGGGACGAGACGAACCAGAAGGGCGGCACGTTCGCCAACTCGTTCACCGACTCCAACAAGGGCAAGCAGATCACCCAGCAGTTCCAGCAGCAGGGTGCCGACATCGTGTTCCCGGTCGCCGGCGGCACGGGCGTCGGCTCGGCCGCGGCGGCAGCCGCCTCGGGCGGGCAGCTCGCGGTGATGTGGGTGGACACCGACGGCTGCGACAGCGTGGCGCAGTACTGCAAGTACTTCTTGACGTCGGTGACCAAGAACCTCACCGGTGCGGTCCAGGACTACGTCACCAAGGCCGCCGCAGGCACGTTCCCGACCGGCAACTACACCGGCACACTGGACAACGGCGGCACCGGCCTTGCGCCGTTCCACGACTTCGACAGCAAGGTCCCGTCGGACCTGAAGTCCGAGCTCGACCAGGTCAAGGCGGACATCATCTCCGGCAAGATCAAGATCACCTCACCGAGCCAGCCTCAGTGAGCTAGTGCCAGACGGGGGAGCACCGAGCACCGGTGCTCCCCCTCGGCATGTCCCGGATGCGTAGGCCATGATGAGGTCGGCGCGCTCGGGCGGGCTGGATGACAGGGAGGACCACCGGTGAAGCTCGAGCTTCGTGGTATCACCAAGCGTTTCGGCGACCTCATCGCCAACGACTCCATCGACCTCGTCGTCGAGCCCGGCGAGATCCATGCCTTGCTCGGCGAGAACGGCGCCGGGAAGAGCACGTTGATGAACGTGTTGTACGGCCTGTACCACCCTGACGAGGGCGAGATCCTCGTCGACGGGGAGCCGGTGACCTTCGCCGGGCCCGGGGACGCGATGCGAGCCGGCATCGGGATGGTGCACCAGCACTTCATGCTGATCCCGGTCTTCACGGTTGCGGAGAACGTCGAGCTCGGGCACGAGCGCACTCGGTTCGGGTTCCTCAACAGACGCGCGGCCGGCAAGGAGGTGCGCGAGGTCTCCGAGCGTTACGGCCTGCAGGTGCCGGTGGACGCGCTGGTGCAAGACCTGCCGGTCGGCGTCCAGCAACGCGTCGAGATCATCAAGGCGCTGATCCGGCACGCGAAAGTACTGATCCTCGACGAGCCGACCGCGGTGCTGACTCCGCAGGAGACCAACGACCTGATGGAGGTCATGCGGTCGCTGAAGGACGGTGGCACCTCGATCGTGTTCATCACGCACAAGCTGCGCGAGGTCCGTGCCGTCGCCGACCGGATCACCGTGATCCGTCGGGGCAAGGTCGTCGGCGAGGCGAGCCCGACGACGTCCTCGGCCGAGCTGGCCTCGATGATGGTGGGCCGCCCGGTCTCCCTCGAGATCGACAAGGACCCCGCGAAGCCGGGCCAGGACATCGTCACCGTGGAGGACCTGAGGGTCGTCGACGAGACCGGCCAGGTGACCGTCGACGGGGTGAGCTTCTCGGTGCGGGCCGGCGAGATCTACGCCCTCGCCGGTGTCCAGGGCAACGGGCAGACCGAGCTGACGGAGGCCTTGGTCGGTCTGGAGCGGATCGAGTCCGGCAAGGTCACGCTCGAGGGAAGGGACGTGACCCGAGCCGGCATCGACGCGATGATCGGGCTCGGCGTCGGCTACGTCCCGGAAGACCGGCTGCACGATGGGCTCGTCAGCAGCTTCACGGTGGCCGAGAACCTCGTCCTCGACCTGTACCACCGCGAGCCGTTCTCCAAGGGCCTCTCACTCGACCTCGACCGCATCCGCCAGAATGCCGACGCCCGAGTGGCGGAGTTCGACGTACGCACCTCGTCGATCGAGCACACCGCATCCACGTTGTCAGGGGGCAACCAGCAGAAGGTGGTTCTGGCGCGGGAGCTGTCGCGTCCGTTGAAGCTGCTGGTCGTCGCCCAACCCACGCGCGGTCTGGACGTCGGCTCCATGGAGTTCGTGCACAGCCGCATCGTCGCCGAGCGCGACAACGGCGCCGCGGTGATCGTGGTCTCCACCGAGCTGGATGAGGTGCTCGGGCTCGCCGACCGGATCGGTGTGATGTACCGCGGCCGGATCATCGGTGAGATGCCCGCTGGCGCCGACCCGGCAGAGATCGGCCTGCTGATGTCCGGCAACGTCCCCGAGGACGACAAGGAGGTCTCCGCCCCGTGAGCGAGCAGACCGTCGACCCCGCGCCGACCCCGCAACCGGCCCCGACGGCGTCCGGCGAGCAGGGGCCGGCGCCCGGTTTCTGGAGCAAGCTGGGCGCCAACAGCCTGGTCGTCACGGCGTTGGCCTTCGTCACCGCGATGGTCCTCGGTGGGATCCTGATCGCGGTTGCCGACCCGAAGACGCAAGACGCGTCTCACTATTTCTTCCAGTACCCCTGGGACACCTTCACCTACGGCTTCCAGGCCGTGTGGCACGGCTACGTCGCGCTGTTTCATGGCGCGATCTTCAACCCGCACACGGCCGCCAACGGCACCTGGGCCGGGTACGTCGGACCGATCTCGGAGACGCTCACGAACGCTACGCCCTTGATCCTGGGCGGTCTGTCGGTGGGCCTGGCGTTCCGGGCCGGTCTGTTCAACATCGGCGGCCAGGGCCAGATCATCATGGGTGCGATCTGCGCCGGTTTCGTCGGCTTCCACTGGCACCTGGCACCGGGCCTGCACCTGCTGCTCGGCATCATCGCCGGTGCTCTGGGTGGCGCGGCCTGGGGCGGAGTGGCCGGGTTCCTCAAGGCCAAGACCGGCGCACACGAGGTGATCACCACGATCATGCTCAACTATGTTGCGCTGTACTTCCTGGCCTACCTGCTGTCGGTCAAGGGGTTCCAGGCGCCGCCGTACGGTCAGGCGATCTCCAACCCGGTCTTCAAGAGCGCCCAGCTGCCGCCGCTGCTCGGCAGCAGCGTCCGTGTCCATGGCGGCCTGATCCTCGCCTTGCTCGCCGCAGCGGTCATCGGCTGGCTGATCAACAAGAGCACGCTGGGCTTTCGGCTGCGTGCCGTGGGCGCCAACCAGTTCGCATCGCGGACCGCGGGCATGAGCGTGGAGAACAGCTACATCACGGTGATGCTCATCGCCGGCGCGCTGTGCGGCCTGGCAGGCGTCAGCCAGATCCTCGGCACGAACAGTCAGATCACCGGTGACATCGACGCCGGGATCGGCTTCGACGCGATCACGGTCGCGCTGCTCGGCCGGGCCAATGCCAAGGGGATCGTGGCTGCCGGACTGTTGTTCGGCGCGCTCCATGCGGGCGGCACTCAGATGCAGTCCGCGACCGGTACGCCGATCGACCTCGTGCTGGTGATCCAGTCCCTGATCGTGCTGTTCATCGCGGCTCCGATGCTGGTCCGCGTCATGTTCCGGCTCAAGGGCCCGTCCAGTGTGGTCGGCGGCCAGATGGCGAAGGGGTGGAACGGATGACCACCACAGCTCAGTCGCCCGAGGAACTGACGGTCGAGCATGTCGTCACCCGTCCTCCGGTCTCGCATGCCCAGCGTCTGGGGGGCGGCCTGTCGCTCGTCGCCCTGGGGCTGCTGACGGTCTGGCGATTCGGGGTAGACGGGCACCACGACCATGACGCGTCGATCCAGCTCGGAGCGTCCAATGCCGCCCACGTGCCCCACTTCACGGTGCCGGCGGCCCCGGTCGCCTGGGTCGCCGGCTTCCTGATCATCGTCTTGGGCGTGGTCTGGCTGGTCGCCCCGAGCCGCCGCTGGTTCGGGACTGTGATGGGCGCCGGCATCGGGCTGTTCGTCGTCGCGCTGATCTGCTGGCTGGCGTCGGCCAGCTCGTTCGCCTTCGTCGACGTCATCGGCCTGCTCACCAGCAGCATCAACCTGGCCGTCCCGTTGATCCTCGGCGCGCTGTGCGGCGTGATGTGCGAGCGGTCGGGCGTCATCAACGTCGCGATCGAGGGCCAGATGCTGGCCGGCGCCTGGACGGCCGCCCTGATCGGGACCCTGGTCGGCGCGGCTGCCGGGGTGCTCGCCGGCGCGTTCGCCGGCGCGTTGATCGGGTGCCTGCTGGCCGTCTTCGCCATCCGGTACCTGGTCAACCAGGTGGTCCTGGGTGTGGTTCTCAACGTGTTCGCGGCGGGCCTCACCGGCTTCTTCTACGACGCGTTCATGCAGCCGCACACCGAGGCGCTGAACCAGCCGCCGCTGCTGGAGAACCACAAGATCCCGCTGCTCGGCGACATCCCGGTGATCGGACCGCTGCTGTTCGACACCAGCGCGATCGTCTACATCACCTACGTACTGATCGTCTTGGTCGACGTCTGGCTGTTCCGCACCCGGTGGGGCCTGCGCACGCGGGCGGTCGGCGAGCACCCGAAGGCCGCCGACACCGTCGGCATCAAAGTGCTGGCCATGCGCTACCGCAACGTCATCATCGGCGGCGCGATTGCCGGCATCGGCGGCTCGTACTTCATCTTCCAGGTGGGCCAGTTCCAGAAGAACATCACCTCCGGCCAGGGGTTCATCGCCCTGGCGGCGCTGATCTTCGGGCGTTGGAGCCCGCGCGGGGCGGTGGCCGCGGCACTGTTGTTCGGCTTCGCGTCGGCGATGCAGGTCACGTTGTCGATCAACGCGCCGTCGATCCCGTCCGCCTTCATCGCGATGCTGCCCTACATCGCCACGATTGTTGCCGTGGCCGGGTTGGTCGGGAGGGTCCGCGCTCCGGCGGCCGACGGCGAGCCGTACGTGAAGGAGTGATGGTGGCGGACTCCTTCGACTGGGAGGCGCTGCGTGCCGAGGCCGTCGCTGTGTCGCGGCGGGCGTACGCGCCGTACTCCCACTACCCGGTCGGCGCGGCGGCCACGGCGGACGACGGCCGTGTGCTGGTGGGGTGCAACGTCGAGAACGCGGCGTACGGCGTGGTGCTGTGCGCCGAGTGCGGTGTCGTGAGCTCGCTCCATGCGACAGGTGGCGGGCGGCTGACGCACGTGGTGTGCGTGAACGGCGACGGCGACGTGATCATGCCGTGCGGCCGGTGCCGTCAGCTGCTGTGGGAGAACGGCGGTGCCTCGCTGGAGCTGATGACGGCGCGCGGCGTACGGCGGATGGACGACGTGCTGCCCGACGCCTTCGGTCCTGAGGATCTGGAGGCCGTCGATGGCGCCTGACGCTCGACATGACGCGGTCGAGGTGATCAGCGCCAAGCGCGACCGACGGGAGCTGACCGGCAGCCAGATCGACTGGGTCGTCGACGCCTACACGCGTGGTGTCGTCGCCGACGAGCAGATGTCCGCCCTGGCGATGGCGATCCTGCTGAACGGGATGAGCCGGCGAGAGATCGGCCGCTGGACCCACGCCATGATCGCGTCGGGCGAGCGGATGGACTTCTCGTCACTCTCGAGGCCGACTGCGGACAAGCACTCGACCGGTGGCGTGGGGGACAAGATCACGCTTCCGCTCGCGCCGTTGGTGGCCGCGTGCGGGGTCGCGGTGCCCCAGCTCAGCGGTCGCGGCCTGGGCCACACGGGCGGCACCCTGGACAAGCTCGAGTCGATCCCCGGCTGGCGGGCCGCGCTGTCGAACGACGACATGATCGCCCAACTGGAGTCGGTCGGCGCCGTGGTCTGCGCGGCCGGCGACGGGCTCGCACCGGCGGACAAGAAGCTCTACGCCTTGCGCGACGTCACCGGGACCGTGCCGGCGATCCCGCTGATCGCCTCGTCGATCATGTCGAAGAAGATCGCCGAAGGGACCGGGGCCCTCGTGCTCGACGTGAAGGTCGGCACGGGAGCGTTCATGGAGACCGTCGAGCAGGCTCACGAGCTCGCGGCCACGATGGTCGCGCTCGGTCAGGACGCGGGCGTTCACACCGTGGCTCTGCTCACTGACATGTCCACGCCACTCGGGCTCACCGCCGGCAATGCTGTGGAGGTGCAGGAGTCGCTGGACGTGCTGGCGGGCGGTGGCCCGGCCGACGTCGTCGAGCTGACTCTGGCACTCGCCCGCGAGATGCTCGCCGGTGCGGGTCGCGACGGAGTCGACCCGGCGGACAAGCTCTCCGACGGCTCGGCCATGGACGTCTGGCGAGCGATGATCTCCGCCCAGGGCGGCGACGCCTCGGCGCCGTTGCCCACGGCGCGCGAGACCCATGTCGTCCCCGCTCCGGCGTCGGGCACGCTGACCCGGCTGGACGCACTCGCAGTCGGCGTGGCCGCGTGGCGACTCGGCGCCGGGCGCGCCCGGAAGGAGGACGACGTCCAGGCAGGTGCGGGCATCGTCTGGCACGCCCGGCCCGGTGACTCCGTGACTGAGGGTCAGCCGCTGTTCACGCTGCACACCGATGAGCCGGAGCGCTTCGAGCGGGCGCTCGCGGCCCTGGAGGGCGGCTACGACATCGGGGACGGGACGGCGTACACGCCGCGGCCGCTGGTGATCGAACGGGTCTCCTGATGCGGGGTGGTTTCGAGACGGTCGTAGAACGACGTCCTCAACCAGCGATCAGGAGGACGACGGTCTCGGCGACGCAGGCGGGCTTGTCGTGGCCCTCGATCTCGATCGTGTGTCTCAGCGTGAGTTGCTTGCCGGCAGGCAGGTCGGTGACCTCGCCCATCACGACCCGGCTCCGGATGCGTGAGCCAACCGGTACCGGGCTCGGGAAGCGGACCTTGTTGACGCCGTAGTTGAGCTTGGCTCCGGGAGTCTCCAGTGCGAACACCTGGCTGCTCAGTAAGGGGATCAGCGACAGGGTCAGGTAACCGTGCGCGATCGTGCCGCCGAACGGGCCGGCCGCCGCGCGCTCTACGTCGATGTGGATCCATTGGTGGTCGCCGGTCGCGTCCGCGAACCGGTCGACCCGGTCCTGGTCGATCTCCAGCCAGTCGCTGAAGCCGAGCTCCTCGCCGGTCAGACCGGCCAGCGCGTCGAGGTCGTCGAGGACTCGCATCGGTTCTCCCGGCGGTGTGGGGGTCTGCCAAGATCGGGCCATGTCCGAACCTACCCGCACCCAACCGATCGGGCCGAGCCGCGAGGAGATCCTGCGGGCACCCAAGGTGCTGCTCCACGATCACCTCGACGGTGGGCTGCGGCCGCAGACCGTGCTGGAGCTGGCCGAGCCGGTCGGACACCGGCTGCCGGCCGACGACGCGGAGTCGCTGGGCCGTTGGTTCGCCGAGTCGGCCGACTCGGGCTCACTGGTGCGGTACCTCGAGACCTTTGCGCACACCGTCGGCGTCATGCAGACCGAGGAGGCGCTCGAGCGTGTCGCCCGCGAGTGCGTCGCCGATCTCGCGACCGACGGGGTCGTGTACGCCGAGATCCGCTACGCCCCGGAGCAACATGTCAGCCGAGGCCTGACTCTCGACCAGGTCGTCGGCGCCGTCCGCGCGGGCTTCGAGGCGGGCATGGCGGACGCCGGCGGTCGCGTCGTCGTACGGCAGCTGCTGACGGCCATGCGCCACCAGGCGCGGTCGCGTGAGATCGCCGAGCTGTCGGTCGCATGGCGCGATGCCGGCGTCGTGGGGTTCGACATCGCGGGCGCCGAGGCCGGCTTTCCTCCGACCCGTCACCTCGACGCGTTCGAGTACCTCCAGCGCCAGAACTCCCATTTCACCATCCACGCCGGTGAGGCTTTCGGCCTGCCGTCGATCTGGGAGGCGATCCAGTGGTGCGGAGCCGACCGCCTCGGCCACGGCGTCCGGATCGTCGACGACATCACCGTCGACGTCGACGGCACGTCCCACCTCGGGCGGCTCGCGGCCTACGTCCGCGACAAGCGCATCCCTCTCGAGCTCGCACCCACCTCGAACGTCCAGACCGGGGCAGCGCCGTCGATCAAGGAGCACCCCATCGGCCTGCTCACCGACCTGCGCTTCCGGGTCACCGTGAACACCGACAACCGGCTGATGAGCCAGACCTCGATGTCCGGTGAGATGACCGCCCTGGTGGAGGCGTTCGGCTACGACCTGGCCCGTCTTCGCTGGTTCACCATCAACGCGATGAAGTCGGCGTTCCTGCCGTTCGACGAGCGGCTCGCCATCATCGAGGGCGTCGTCAAACCGGGATACGCCGCGCTCGGCGCCGGGTGAGCGCAGTTCCCCGGAACTACCGGGGGCCGGTGGGCTTCATCCACAGGCTGGAGGACGCGAGCCGCCAGGAACCTCCCGTTCTGCCGACCGGCGGACGCACACCTAGCGCAAGGACCGGATTCGCTCGGACGCCTGGTGCGGGTTCATGACCGTGCACCCCAGGGCCTCCGCATCGGCGATGACCCGGCGTTGAGCGCGCATCAGCGCCCAGCCCCGCCGCAGCAGGACCAGCGGTGGCTTGCGATGCTCGCGCAGATCGCGGGTGAGTCGACGCCAGAACGTGACGAGGGGGTGCTGTCGCAGGCACAGCGCGGCCGCCAGTACGCCGTGCTCGCGGCAGGCCCGGACGACCTCCTGAGCGAAGATCCCCTCGGCCACGAACAGGCGCCGGCCCTCGAGATCGACGACATGCGTGCCCGAAGGGCCGTTGCTGGCGATGTCGTAGACGGGGGCCACAGTTCGACCGGTCGTGGCCAGCTCGCAGATCGCCCGTACTGCCTCGTCGTGGTGCCACGATCGCGGGTCGTCCCAGTCGACCAGCCCGGCGTTGGCGCCGTGCGGGATGCGGGGCAGGGCGGGGTCGTCACCGCTCCGGTAGTAGTCGTCGAGCCGGAGCACCGGGAGCCCGCTGTGTGCGGCCAATCGCGACTTCCCGACCCCGGAGGGACCGGCCAGTACGACGACGCGGGCCGAACGGGGCTCGACCGGGGTGGGCACCGGGTCATTCTGTCGGAGCCGCGATCGTCGGCTCGGACCGGCCCCGGAAGTCCGATCGGCCGAGATTTTGCCATTCGCCCTCGGGGAGAAGTAAAAGAACTGAGACTGGCCAGTGGCTCTTGGACGCCGCGGACCCTGCCAGCCCTCGTGACGGAGATGAACAGATGCATGTGTCGACCCCCCGACGGAGTGCCGAACCTTCTGGGGCCACTCGCACTCGGGTGATCGCCGCCGCGCTGACCGCTGCCCTGGCGGTGCTTGTGGCCCCGAACGCCCAGACCGCGCAGGCCAAGCTCCCGGTGGAGCGCACCCACCACAAGACGACCGTCTACAAGGTGAAGGTCGACCCGCGACTGTTCGGCGTCCACGACTACTACGCGAACTCGCTGCAGCGGTCGGGCACCGGGTCCATCCGGCTGTGGGACGCCGGCACCATGTGGCGGGACATCTTCCCGACCCAGGACACGCCTAACTGGACGCGCCTGGATTCACTCGTCACGGAGGCGCACGCCAACGGCACCGAGGTCACCCTCGTGCTGGGCACGACGCCCCAGTACGCCGCCGCGAACCCCGCTGACCCGGCGTACGCGACCTCGCCCCCTGATCTCGCGATGTACACCGCGTACGTCCGCGCCGTGATGACTCATTACGCCGCGGCCAACTGGGGCTATCGGGGCATCGCGGCGTACCAGGTCTGGAACGAGTCCAACATCGCCACCTTCTGGACGGGTACCAACGACCAAATGGGTCAGATGACCAAGGCCGTCCACGACATCCGCGACGAGGTGGACCCGGGTGTCAAGGTCGTTGCCCCGGCGATGGTGACCCGGCTCGGCTACCAGCAGAAGGGCATCAAGAACTTCTACGCCACGCGCGTGGACGGCAAGCCCGTCTGGTCGTACGTCGACGCCATCTCGCTCAACCTCTACCCGCTCGACGCATACCCGGCAACGGATCCCACCCGGACCGGCACGCCCGAGGACTCGATGGCGCTGCTGGCGACGGTGCGAGGCCTGCTGGCGAAGGACAACGTTCCGTCGTCGATCCCGATCTGGGACACCGAGATCAACTACGGGCTGCGGTGGGGCTCGAACGGCGGTCAACCGGCGTCCGCGATCCCGGACAGCCGGCAGGTCGCGTTCGTGATGCGGACGTTCCTGCTCAACGCGGCGCAGGGCGTCAAGCGCGTCGACTGGTACGCCTACGACATGTCCGCGCGCGGTGCGCTCGGTCCGCTGGGCAACACCCTGCTCACGGACCCGGTCGACCGGGCGGCAGGGACGCTCACGCCGGCCGGCCTCGCGTTCACCCGCGTCCAGTCCTGGATGAGGGGCACGATGATCGGCACGGCCTCCAAGCGACCGTGCATCCCGGACCGGAACGGCACCTACACCTGTCTGATCAAGTATGCGCGCGGCGTCGGACGCGTCTACTGGAACCCGTACCGCAGCGCCAAGGTCAAGCTGGCCATGAGCGCTTCGAAGAAGGTGAGCCAGTACGGCGTGGCGACCAAGGCCAGAGGCGGGACCAAGCTCAAGGTGGGCTACCAGCCGGTGCTGGTGAGGTCCAAGAAGTGACCCCCTCACCGTCCCAATGACGACCCGGGGCCGGGGCGTGAAGCGCCTCGGCCTCAGGTTCGCTTGTTAGCATGCCCGGACCAGTCGAGGGGGGAAGCATGTTCCGACTGTCCGATCACTCCACCGCATCACGACGCGCCGGTGTCATCACCGCGCTCGTGGCGACGCTCGCCCTGGTCGGGTGCATGCCCGCCTCGGCGTCGAACGTGCGAGTGCGGCACGCACTGTTCGGCATGCACGACAGCACGACTTCGATGGCCTCGTTCCCCGAGATCCACGCGGGCTCTGTCCGTCTCTGGGACGTCGGCGCACGGTGGAGCGAGATCGAGACGACCAAGGGCCACTACGACTTCGCCCACCTCGACGACCTGGTGTCGGAGGCCCAGCAGCACCACGCCGAGGTGACCATGGTCGTGGGGTGGACGCCGTCTTTCTACTCGTCAGACCCGACCAAGCTGCCGGCCACGAGCATCCCTCAGTACCGCGCCTTCGTGAAGGCGCTGATGAAGCGCTACAAGAACTTCCACGGCAAGCGCGGCATCGCGGCGTACGAGGTCTGGAACGAGTCCAACATCTCGACCTTCTGGACCGGGTCTGCCTCGGAGATGGCGAAGCTCACCAAGGTCATGCACGACGTTCGACACAGGATCGACCGCCACGCCCTGGTGATCGCGCCCTCGATGGTCACTCGGCTGGGCTACCAGCTCAAGGGCCTCGCCAAGTACTACCACCAGCGAGTGGGCGGCAAGCCCGTCTGGAAGTACGTCGACGCGGTCGCCCTGAGTCTGTACCCGCTGCCGAAGTACGGGTCACGCACCGGCGTCCCGGAGGACACCATCAAGCAGCTACGGACCGTCCGGGGACTGCTGCACAGGGCCGGAGTCCCTGGTTCGAAGCCGATCTGGAACACCGAGGTCAACTACGGACTCCAGAGCGGCTCGAACGGTGGCACCGCGGCCGCGCCGATCTCCGATGCCCGCGAGGCGTCCAACGTGATGCGGACGTACCTGTTGAATGCGGCGAACGGCGTGAAGCGGGTGTTCTGGTACCGGTACAACATGACGAGGTTGGCCGGCGGGGGGATGCTCGCCAACACCCTGCTCACCGATCCCGACAACTCGAGCACCGTCACGGCCGCGGGTCGTGCCTACCTGCGGGCCCAGCAGTGGATGCACGGCACCCTCCTGGGCACCAAGAGGAATCCTCCCTGCCAGCACGACAAGCACGGGACCTACACGTGCGTGGTCAAGGACTCCTCTGGGAAGCGGTACATCTACTGGAACCCGTTCCACGGCGCCAAGGTGAGGCTGCACAAGGGCGTCCACCACAAGCAGGGCGTGCTCGGGGCAACGTCGTCGGTGAAACCGCGGTCCATGCTGAAGGTGACCTACAAGCCCGTGCTCGTCTCCCACTGACCCACTGCTGGTTGAGGAGGTCGGTCTGCGACCGTCTCGAAACCAGCGACTCACACCCCGATCGGGTGCCAGACGGTCTTGGTCTCGAGGAAGCCAGTCATCCGATCGAGGCCGGGGTCGAGGGTCCAGTCGGGCTCGGCAGCAGGTGCACGGCGTACCCGCTTGAGATTCTCCGCAGCCTCGACCTCGAGGGCCGTCGCCTGCTCCACCTCGCCGGCCAGCCCGGTCAGGTCGATGGCGTTGACGTCCATGTGCGAGGCGAGCGTCGGCGCGGTGCGTTCGAGGGAGCCGGTCAGGATGTTCACGACACCGGCCGGGACGTCGGAGGTCGCCAGGACCTCGGCGAACGTGACCGCAGGAAGCGGACGGTCGGCGGAGGCGGCCACGACGACCGTGTTGCCGCTGATGACGACGGGTGCGACCACACTGACCAGCCCCAGCAGACTGGACTCCTGAGGTGCGAGCACCGCGACCACACCGGTGGGCTCGGGGGTCGAGAGGTTGAAGAACGGTCCGGCAACCGGGTTGGCGTTCCCGACGACCTGGGCGAGCTTGTCGGCCCAGCCGGCGTACCAGACGAGCCGGTCGATGGACTCGTCGAGGAGCTTGCCGGCGGCCACGGCCGTGCCGCCCTCGCCTTGGCGGAGTGCCTCGACGAACTGGGGCCGCCGGTCCTCCATGAGCTCGGCGATCCGGTAGACCACCTGGCCGCGGTTGTACGCCAGTACGGCCCGACCAGCCCGGGTACGCCTTGCGCGCCGCCGCGACCGCGTCGCGGGCGTCCTTGCGCGAGGCCAGGGCGGCGTTCGCCACGAACCGCCCGCGGACGTCGTGCACCGGGTAGGAGTGGCCGGACTCCGAGCGCGGGAAATCCCCGCCGATGAACAGCTTGTAGGTCTTGCGAACGTCGATCCTGCTCACTTGAGGTATCCCTCCAGGCCGTGGCGGCCGCCCTCGCGGCCGTAGCCCGACTCCTGGTAGCCGCCGAAGGGGCTGGTCGGGTCGAACTTGTTGAACGTGTTGGCCCAGACCACGCCGGCGCGCAGAGAGTTGGCCATCTTCAGGATCCGGGAGCCCTTGTCGGTCCAGACGCCAGCCGACAGCCCGTACGGCGTGTTGTTTGCCTTCTCGATCGCCTCCGCCGGCGTACGGAACGTCAGTACCGACAGCACGGGGCCGAAGATCTCCTCGCGGGCGATCCGGTGGGCTTGGCTGACGCCGGTGAAGATCGTCGGGGGGAACCAGAAGCCGTGCTCGGGAAGCTCGCAGGGCGGCGACCAGCGGCCCGCACCCTCCTGCTCGCCGATGTCGGAGAGCTCGCGGATCTTGGCCAGCTGCTCAGCGGAGTTGATTGCGCCGATGTCGGTGTTCTTGTCGAGCGGGTCGCCGACGCGCAACGTGGAGACGCGACGCTTGAGCCGCGCGAGCACGTCGTCGGCGACGCTCTCCTGCACCAGCAGCCGGGAGCCGGCACAGCACACGTGGCCCTGGTTGAAGAAGATGCCGTTCACGATCCCCTCGACCGCCTGGTCGAGCGGGGCGTCGTCGAAGACGATGTTGGCGGCCTTGCCGCCGAGCTCCAGCGTGACCCGCTTCTCGGACCCGGCGACCGCCCGCGCGATCGCCTTGCCGACCTCGGTCGAGCCGGTGAAGGCGACCTTGTCGACATCGGAGTGCGACACGAGCGCGCGTCCGGTGTCGCCGGCGCCGGTGATGATGTTGACGACCCCGGCGGGGAGGTCGGCCTGCTGGCAGATCTCGGCGAACAGCAGGGCGGTCAGCGGCGTCGTCTCGGCCGGCTTGAGCACGACCGTGTTGCCGCAGGCGAGGGCGGGTGCGATCTTCCACGCCAGCATCAGCAGCGGGAAGTTCCACGGGATGACCTGGCCGGCGACGCCGAGTGACTCGGTCCCGTGGCCGGAGTACTCCAGCTTGTCGGCCCAGCCGGCGTAGTAGAAGAAGTGCGCTGCGGCGATCGGGACGTCGACGTCGCGCGTCTCCTTGATCGGCTTGCCGTTGTCGATGGACTCCAGCACGGCGAGCTCTCGTCCGCGCTCCTGGATGATCCGGGCGATCCGGAACAGGTACTTCGCGCGCTCCTTGCCCGGCATCCGGCCCCAGACCCGGCTGTGCGCCCGCCGCGCGGCCTTCACCGCGAGGTCGACGTCCTCGTCGTCGGCCTCGGCCACCTCGGCGAGAACCTCCTCGGTGGACGGGCTGATCGTCTTGAAGCTGCGTCCGTGCCCGTCCACGAACTCGCCGCCCACGAACAGGCCGTACGACGGCTTGATGTCGACGATCGCCCGGGACTCGGGCGCCGGTGCGTAGTCGAAGGTGTGGCGATCGCCGGTAGAGCGTGTCGAAACCATGATCAGTCCAAGGTGAAGTAGTCGGGACCGGAGTAGCGCCCGGTCGTGAGCTTGGTGCGCTGCATGAGCAGGTCGTTGAGCAACGTGGACGCGCCGAACCGGAACCAGTCCGGATCGAGCCAGTCGGGCCCCGTGATCTCGTTGACGGTCACGAGGTACTTGATCGCGTCCTTGGCGGTGCGGATGCCACCCGCGGGCTTCACACCGATCATCCGCCCGGTCTGGTCGCGGTAGTCGCGCACCGCCTCGAGCATCACCAGGGTCACCGGCAGGGTCGCCGCGGGTTGGATCTTGCCGGTGGAGGTCTTGATGAAGTGCGCACCGGCCATCATCGCCAGCCAACTGGCGCGGCGTACGTTGTCGTAGGTCTGCAGCTCGCCGGTCTCGAGGATCACCTTGAGGTGAGCGTGGCCGCTCGCCTCACGCACCGCGGCGATCTCCTCGAACACCTCCAGGTAGTGACCCGACAAGAAGGCGCCCCGGTCGATCACCATGTCGACCTCGTCGGCTCCGGCTGCCACCGCGTCGCGGGTGTCAGCCAGCTTGATGTCCATCGCCGCCCGCCCGCTCGGGAACGCGGTGGCCACCGATGCGACGTGGACGCCGCTGCTCCCGAGTGCGTGCTTGGCGATGGCGACGAGGTCGGGGTACACGCACACCGCAGCCGTCGACGGACAGCTCGGGTCGGACGGGTCGGGGTGCATCGCCTTGGCGCAGAGCGCCCGCACCTTGCCCTGAGTGTCCTGTCCCTCGAGCGTGGTGAGGTCGACCATGGTGATCGCGAGGTCGAGCGCGTAGGCCTTGGCGGTGGTCTTGATCGAGCGGGTGCCGAGACCTGCGGCGCGCTGCTCGGCACCGACCTGGTCGACGCCGGGAAGCCCGTGCAGGAAGCGCCGCAACGACGACTCGGAGGCGGTGACGTCGGCCCAGTCGTTATCCGGGCCGGCGCTGGGGGTGGCTGTGCTCGTCACTCACCCAGCATAGAGTTGACGGTCCGAGGCCCGGTATTCGAGCGAGGAGAGGGACATGGCCGAGCAGCCGACCGCGGAGATCCAGCGGTTCCGGCCGACCAACGGCCGGGTGATGGGAGTGCTCGGCCTGCTGATGTGCGCGTTCGTCGCCGTTGTGCTCATCGTCACCGACGCACCGCATGTCGCGGTCCCCGGAGTCTTCGCCTGCCTCTTCATGGCCGGCCTCGTCTGGGTGGCGCTGCTCCGGCCGAGCGTCTCCGCCACGGAGACCGAGCTGCACATCCGCAACCTCTTCGAGTCCGTCCAGATCCCGCTCGCGTCCGTCGACACGGTGGTGGTCCGCCGGTACCTGCTGGTGCGTTCGGGTGGCCAGAGGTACATCTGCCCCGCGATCAGCCGGCCGCTCCGCAAGACCGTGCGTAACGAGATGAAGTGGAGCGGTCAGCAGCCCATGGGGCCCGGGGTGTCCGCTGAGCGGCTGGGCGCGCTCCAGACCGACGTGAAGGACCAGCCGGAGCTGGCCTACCCCGACTTCGTGGAGCAGCGGATCATCGCACTCGCCGCCAGCGACCGTGCCCGCCGCGGCATCGAAGAGCGATCCGAGGAGGAGTACGAGCTCGGGTCCCAGGTCGTACGCCGGATCGCGTGGGCCGAGGTCGTTGCCCTGGTCGTCCTGGCGGTCGGCTTCGTGGTGACGCTGGTGGTCATCTGACCGGCGTCAGAGACCGGCCGCTCTAGATGCCTGCGGCGAACTTGATGCTGTCGCGCAGCGCATCGAGCCGCGCGGCGGCCGAGATGCGGGCCGCGTCGACGCCCGCGTCGGCGTCCACCGGCACCACGACCTCCAGGTAGCACTTCAGCTTCGGCTCCGTGCCGCTCGGACGCACGATCACCCGTGCCCCGTCGCGCAGGCGGTAGCGCAGCCCGTCGGTCGGTGGCAGGCCCCCGTCACCACGCGACAGGTCGTCGACCTGCTCCACCGCGAGGCCGCCGAGTGACGTCGGAGGCGTGGCGCGCAGTCGGTCCAAGGCGGCAGCGATCTCGGCGATATCGGTGACCCGCACGGAGAGCTGGTCGGTCGCGTGGAGCCCGTGCGCCAGGGCGAGGTCGTCCAGGACGTCGACCAGGCTGCGCCCCTGTGCCTTCTCGGCGGCCGCGAGCTCGCAGAGCAACAGGAGCGCGGAGACGCCGTCCTTGTCCTTGACGTGCTCGGGATCGACGCAGTAGCCCAGCGCCTCCTCGTAGCCGAAGGCCAGGCCCTCGACCTTGCTGATCCACTTGAAGCCGGTGAGGGTTTCGGTGAACGGCTGCCCGGCCGCCGCGGCCATCTTGCCGAGCAGGCTCGAGGAGACGATCGAGCAGGCATAGGTGCCGGTGTGGCCACCGGCGAGCAGGTGGTGGGCCAACAGCGCGCCGACCTCGTCGCCGCGGAGCATCCGCCAGCCGTGCGCGTCGGGCACCGCAGCCGCACACCGGTCGGCGTCCGGGTCGTTGGCGACCACCAGGTCGACATTCCTGTCGGCGGCGAGCGCCATCGCCAGGTCCATGGCACCCGGCTCCTCGGGGTTTGGGAACGAGACGGTCGGGAAGTCTGCGTCCGGCTCCTCCTGCTGCGCGACGACGTACGGCGGGTCGAAGCCGGCCGTCTCCAGCACCTGGGTGACCGAGGTGCCGCCGACGCCGTGGAGCGGTGTGTACACGAGGCGCAGGTCGCGCGGCCCGTCGCCGGCGAGCCCGGCGACGGTGTCGAGGTAGGCGTCGACGACGCTGTCACCGAGGATCGTCCAGCCGTCGCCGCGCGGCACCTCCGGCAGGGGTCCGACGGCCTCGATGTGCGCGGCGATCTCCGCGTCGGCCGGGGGCACGATCTGGCTGCCGTCGCCGAGGTAGACCTTGTACCCGTTGTCGCGAGGGGGGTTGTGGCTGGCGGTCACCATCACCCCCGCCACGCAGCCCAGCTCGCGGATGGCGAAGGCGAGCAGCGGCGTCGGCAGCGGCCGCGGCAGCACGAGGGCGCGAAGGCCGGCGCCGGTCATCACCTCGGCGGTGTCGCGGGCGAACACGTCGGAGTTGTGGCGTGCGTCGTACCCGATCACGACGGATGCGTCCCGCGCGGCGCCGTGCTCGTGCAAGCTGTGCGCTTTCAGATAGGCCGCGAGACCGGCTGCGGCCCTGGTCACCACGACCCGGTTCATCCGGTTGGAGCCGGCGCCGAGCTCGCCCCGGAGGCCGGCGGTGCCGAACTCGAGGGTGCCGTCGAACCGGTCGGCCAGCTCGGCCGAGTCACCCTGGTCGATGAGGGCCTCGAGCTCGGCGCGGGTCGTGGGGTCGGGGTCGTCGGCGGCCCAGGCCCGGGCCCGTTCGATCAGGTCGCTCACCCCCCGCACGCTAGCGGTGCCTGCCCCGGGGGTGGGGCGGGGCATGATCGGCGGCGTGAGCACCCTGCCGCGGCCGGAGCCTGGCGAACGACCGGTCTCTGCGCGCATCCACGAGCTGGACGCGCTGGTCGGGCGTGACCGGTTCGTCGAGGTCTGTGTCGACCTGCTCGAGGGCGCCGACCGCACGTCGTACGTGCCCGAGCTGCGCTACCTCACCGGTCACTCGTGGGAGACGGATGACCCGGTCCTCGACCCGGAGGTCTGGAAGGACTACTGGGTGCGCACGTGGGGTGGCCGCGGGTTGCTGTACTGCTGGCACGACTCGGCCACCCGATCGGTGATGACAGGCCTGGCAGATGAGCACTACCGTCCGGCCGAGATGTGTCTGAAGGTCTCCACCAAGCACGACGTCGCCGGCACCGGTCCGGGGGCGGCCCTGCTGACCCGTCACGAACTTCCGCGAGTACGCGCGAACGCGGTGCGCGCGCTCGGCGTCGTCGGTGACACCGAGCACGCGGACGACGTGCTCGCCGTGCTCCGTGACCCCGAGGAGTGGGTCCGCGAGCACGCAGAGCGTGCGTACGCCCGGATGGCCCGGCGCCTGGATCTGCCGCCGCTCGACGCGCTGCCCGATCGGATGGACGACCGATGAGGCGGGAGTGAGGCGCGGATACGCGTTTCTCGGGCACCTGGACGGTCGACGCTCCCCTGCCACGCGTGCAGGGGGTGCTCGTCGACCTCGAGCACTACCCCGAGTGGGCAGGTGCGGGCGGTGGCCTAGCTCGGATGATGGTCGGGTGTATGAAGGGGCTGCGGGATCGCCTGGTCTCGTGACGGGCGTTGCACGCCGTCCTCGACCCACGGCGAGCGGGATCGCCTGGTCTCGTGACGGGCGTTGCACGCCGTCCTCGACCCGCGGCGAGCGGGACGGCCGTCACGAGCAGCGGGTGCGCCCGAGCCTCACAGCCGGGGGACGATCCGGGTGAGCAGCTCTCCCATGCGGGTAGCGGCAGCCCGGCCGGCCTCGAGCACCTCGGCGTGGTTGAGCGGCTCGCCCGACATCCCTGCGGCGAGGTTGGTGACCAGCGAGATGCCGAGCACCTCCATTCCCGCTTCGCATGCCGCGATCGCCTCGAGCGTCGTGCTCATCCCGACCAGGTCGCCACCGATCCTGCGGACCATCTCGATCTCGGCCGGTGTCTCGTAGTGAGGTCCCGGGAACTGGACGTAGACGCCCTCGTCCAGAGACGGGTCCAGCTCACGGCACATCGCGCGGAGCCGCGCCGAGTAGAGATCGGTGAGGTCGACGAAGTGGGCGCCCTCGATGGGAGAGCGAGACGTCAGGTTGATGTGGTCGCGGATCAGGACCGGCGTTCCGGGGCGCCAGGTCTCGTCGAGCCCGCCGCACCCGTTGGTCAGCACGATCGTCCCGCAGCCCGCGGCGGCGGCGGTGCGCACCGGGTGGACCACGGCTGCGACGCCCTTGCCCTCGTAGTAGTGGGTGCGACTCCCGAAGAGCAGGAGGCGTCGCTCACCGAGATGGACGCTGCGGATGCTGCCGGAGTGCCCGGCGACGGCAGCGGCGGAGAAGCCCGGAAGGTCCGTGGTCGCGACCTCCGCGACGGTCTCGCCCCCGCTCGGGTTGGCCGCGCTGCGGCTGGTGAGTGCCGCAGCGGCCGGGAGCCAGCCCGAGCCGAGCACGAGCGCCACGTCGTGCTGGTCCACGCCGGTGAGCCGGGCCAGCGTGTCTGCGGCCTCCTGGGCCAGCTCCTGGGGGGTCACGGGAGGAGCCTAGGAGACGTGGTCTCGACAAGCTCGACCGACGTCAGAGGCCGGTCGAGCGGCAGGGACGCAGCCGGAGCGCGGCAACGTAGTCGGCGGGAGCGTCCGCAGCCTCGGCGGCGTCCGCGATCACCCCGAGGTACGACGCGCTGGGCAGACCGCCCTCGAACGCATCGAGCACGTAGGTCCACGCCAGCAGCTCGCCGTTCATCGTGGAGACCCGCACCTTGACCTTGCGGTACAGGCCGGTGTCGGTCGACTCCCAGCCGTCGAGGTTCGCCTCGTCCTCACGCGACACGTCGTACACCGCGACGAAGACCTGCTCGAGCGGGTCCTCGACGATGGTGGAGAGGGCACCGTCCCAGCCGAGGTCCTCGCCGCCGAAGGTGAGCCGCCAGCCGGTGAGCCAGCCGGTGGTCTGGAGCGGGGAGTGCGGGCACCGCTGTCCCATGCGCCGCGGGTCCAGGTTCGACGCGTAGGCGGCGTACAGGGGCACGCGCAGAGCGTAATGGTTGCCGTCACTAGGCTGGCGGACGTGAGCGAGCAGTCTTCCGGACCCCAGCACTTCGACGTCATCGTCCTCGGCGCCGGTCCGGGTGGGTACGTCGCGGCCATCCGGGCGGCCCAGCTCGGGAAGTCCGTCGCGGTGATCGAGAAGAAGTACTGGGGCGGGGTCTGCCTGAACGTCGGCTGCATCCCGTCGAAGGCACTGCTGCGGAACGCCGAGCTGGCGCACGTGCTGACCCACGAGAAGGACGTCTTCGGGATCCAGGGCGAGGCGACGATGGCGTTCGGGCCGACCCATGAGCGCTCCCGCAAGGTGAGCGCCGGCATCGTCCGCGGCGTCCACTTCCTGATGAAGAAGAACAAGATCACCGAGATCGACGGCTGGGGCACGCTCCTTCCTCGCGAGGGAGACGGCCCCGGCTCGATCCAGGTCGACCACAACGAGACCGGTCGCGTCACCTACACCTATGACGACCTGATCATCGGCACCGGCGCCACCACGCGGCTGATCCCCGGCACCACGCTGAGCGAGCGGGTCGTCACCTACGAGGAGCAGATCCTCGACCCGGAGCTGCCGGGCTCGGTGATCATCGCGGGGTCGGGCGCAATCGGCGTGGAGTTCGCCTACATCCTGGCCAACTTCGGCGTCGACGTGACGATCGTGGAGTTCCTCGACCGGATGGTGCCGACCGAGGACGCCGACATCTCCAAGGAGCTGCTCAAGCACTACAAGAAGCTCGGCGTGACGGTGCTGCTGGGGACCAAGGTCGAGTCCATCTCCGACTCGGGCGCTGAGTCGGGGGAGAGGGTGAAGGTCACGGTGTCCAAGGACGGGTCGTCCGAGGTGCTGGAGGCCGACAGGGTGCTCCAGGCGATCGGCTTCGCACCGCGCCTGGAGGGCTACGGGCTGGAGTCGCTGGGAGTCGCCACCGAGCGCGGCGCGATCGTCGTCGACGACTACTGCCGGACCAACGTGCCGCACGTGTACGCGATCGGCGACGTCACCGGGAAGCTGATGCTCGCCCACGTGGCCGAGGCGATGGGCGTCGTCGCGGCCGAGACGATCGGCGGTGCCGAGACCATGCCCGTCGCCCACGACTTCGTGCCGCGTGCGACGTACTGCCAACCCCAGATCGGTTCTTTCGGCTATAGCGAGGAGCAGGCGCGGGAGAAGGGCTACGACGTCAAGACTGCGACGTTCCCGTTCTCGGCCAACGGCAAGGCCCAGGGCCTCGGTGAGGCCGTCGGCTTCGTGAAGCTGGTCGCCGACGCCGAGTACAACGAGATCCTCGGTGCTCACATGATCGGCCCCGACGTCACCGAGCTGCTGCCGGTGCTGACCCTGGCTCAGCGGTGGGATCTGACCGCCGACGAGGTCGCCCGCAACGTCTTCGCCCACCCGACGTTGTCCGAGGCGATCAAGGAAACGGTCCACGGCATCGCCGGCCACATGATCAACCTGTGAGCGCAGACAGGCCCGCGTCCCTCGGCCCGACTGCGTGCTTGCAACAATGACCGCATGCCCGCCTCGCCGTCCCGCGTCGTCATCGTGGGCGGGGGACCGGGGGGCTACGAGGGCGGTCTGGTGGCGGCGCAGCTCGGTGCCGAGGTCACGCTCGTCGACTCCGACGGGGTCGGCGGGTCCGCGGTGCTCACCGACTGCGTGCCCAGCAAGACGCTGATCGCGACCGCCGAGCTGATGGCCGACGTCGAGGGCGCAGGCGAGCTCGGCGTCGGGCTCACCGACCACGAGGGCGACGAGGCCACCACGGTCAGCGTCGACCTGGCCCGGGTCAACCAGCGCGTCAAGCAGCTCGCCCGGGACCAGAGTGACGACATCGCGCGACGGCTCGAGAAGGAAGGCGTGCGGATCGTCGAGGGGCGTGGTCGGCTCGACGGGCCGCACACCGTGGTCGTGGACACCAGCGACGGCGAGGAGCGGCTAGCTGCCGACGTCGTACTCCTGGCCACCGGAGCCGCCCCACGCATCACGCCCGAGGCGCAGCCCGACGGCGAACGGATCCTCACCTGGGAGCAGGTGTACGACCTCACCGATCTGCCCGACCACTTGATCGTGGTCGGCTCAGGCGTCACGGGTGCCGAGTTCGCCAGTGCCTACCTCGCGCTCGGCGGCCGGGTCACCCTGGTCTCGAGCCGCGACCGGGTGCTGCCCGGCGAGGACGCCGACGCCGCGGCCGTGCTCGAGGACGTGCTCGTCAGGCGCGGGATGAACCTGCTGGAGCAGTCCCGGATGGCCTCGGTCGCCCGTGACGGGGGCACCGTGACCGTGACGCTCACCGACGGCCGGACGGTCGACGGCTCCCACTGCATCCTCGCCGTGGGCTCGGTGCCGAACACCGGAGGACTCGGGCTCGAAACCGCGGGTGTGGACATCGACGAGCGTGGGTTCGTGGAGGTCGACCGGGTCTCGCGGACCAGCGCCCGCGGGGTGTACGCCGCCGGCGACTGCACCGGGGTGCTCATGCTGGCCAGCGTGGCGGCGATGCAGGGCCGGATCGCGATGTGGCACTTCCTCGGCGACGCCGTCTCGCCGTTGGACCTGAAGCAGGTGTCCTCCAACGTCTTCACGTCCCCCGAGATCGCGACCGTCGGCTGGTCGCAGCAGTCCGTGGACAACGGCGAGATCGAGGTGAACGCGGTGACCCTCCCGCTCGCCGGCAACGCCCGCGCCAAGATGCAGGGCGTCCACGACGGTTTCGTGAAGCTCTTCTGCCGGCCGGTCACGGGCATCGTCGTCGGCGGCGTGGTGGTCGCTCCGCGCGCCAGCGAGCTGATCCACCCGGTCGCCATCGCGGTGGCGGAGTCCCTGACTGCCGACCAGCTGGCGCACGCCTTCACCGTCTACCCCTCGATGAGCGGGTCGGTGGCCGAGGCGGCCCGCAGATTGCATCGCGTCTGATGCCGAGTTGCATCGTCTCCGACGACGTGTTCGCCTAGGTCGCACCATGCGCACCCACCTCTTCCGCACCAGAGCCGCCCTCGTCGGCATCCTCGTCGTCACCGCGTGTGCGCTCGATGGTGCCCCGGCCCTGGCCAGCCCCGGCCTCGTTGTACCCAAGGGCGCGACTGTCGCGATCCACGGCCGGGGGTACGGCCACGGCCACGGGATGAGCCAGTACGGCGCTCAGGGTGCGGCGAAGCAGGGCCTCTCAACCGGGCAAATCCTCAGGTTCTACTATCCGCACACCCGGGCGGGTCACGTCGGTGGCTCGGTCAGAGTGCTCATCACCGAGAACATCGGTGGGCCCACCACGGTGGTGGCTCGCCCCGGCTTGCGGGTACGCGACCTCGCGAAGGGGACGACCGCCGGTGTCCCGACCCACGGCCCTGCCTCTCACGCCACGCGGTGGCGGATGTCCGGGGGCGTGAGCGGCGGGACCAAGGTGTCCTACCGCACTGCTGCCTGGCACGTGTGGCGCACCCTGAAGGGGGACGGCGAGTTCCGCTCCGCCAAGGCACCGCTCACCCTCGTGCTCGGCCACGGCCGCGTCACCTACTCCGGCACTCTGCGGTCGATGGGTCGGATCAGCAAGACCACGCACCGGATCACCGTCAACAAGGTCTCGCTCGAGGGATACGTGCGAGGCGTCGTCCCGCGGGAGATGCCGTCGTCCTGGAAACCCGCTGCGCTCCGGGCGCAGGCAGTGGCGGCCCGCACCTACGCTGCGTTCGAGGTCCGCAACTCCACCGATCCGCGGTTCAACCTGTGCGACAGCAGCAGCTGTCAGGTGTACGGCGGCAGATCGGCGGAGGTGGACTCGACCAACAAGGCGACCGCGGCGACGGCCCGTCGGGTGCGGACCTTCCAGAAGCAGCCGGCGTTCGCGCAGTTCTCGGCCAGCAACGGCGGCTGGACCGCGGACGGCGGGAAGCCGTACCTGCCGGCGCAGAAGGACACCTTCGACACCAAGGCCGTCGACCCCTACGCGTCTTGGACGGTCAAGGTCAGGGCGCGTCGGATCGAGCACACCTGGCCGTCTCTCGGCAGGCTGACCTCGATCGAGGTGACTGGCCGCGACGGCACCGGGAAGTGGGGCGGTCGCATCACCTCGCTCACCCTCCACGGGACGAAGGCCGACAAGGACCTCTCCGGCGACGACTTCCGGTCGGGGCTCGGGCTCCGCTCGACGTTGCTCAGCTTCGCCATCGCCTGAACCCTGTCTTCTCGATCCCGGTCGGGGGCTTCGCCCCGTCAGGGCTCTCGGGCTAGCGGCTGAACGGCGGTTCAGGTTAGGCTGGCGTCGCCATGTTGATGAAGACGACGCCCTTCCACGCACGACTCAACGAGCTCAACCAGACCGGCCTCTACGGCCACTGGGCCGGCTATCTCTCGACGCTGCGCTACGACCTCTCGTCGAAGCACGAGTACTTCGCGGTCCGTAACTCCGCGGGTTTCTTCGACACCTCACCTCTGTACAAGTACCGCATCACCGGACCCGACTCGGAGCGGTTCCTCGCGGGCATGGTGACCCGCGACGTACGCCGTTGCCGACCGGGTCAGGCGATGTACACGGTGTGGTGCGACGACGACGGCTACGTGCTCGAGGACGGCGTGGTGTTCCGAGAAGCCGACGACGACTGGTTGCTCACCGCGGCCGACCCGAACATGGGCTACCTCGAGGGGCTCGTCGGCCGGCTGCGGGTCTCGATCGAGGACGTCAGCCCCGACTACGGCATGCTCGCCGTCCAGGGCCCGCGTTCGCGCGAGATCCTGGCCAAGGTGGCCCCCGAGGTCGACGACCTGGCCTTCTTCGGGCTGACGCCCGCCAAGATCGGTGGCGCGCCGGTGACGCTCTCGCGCACGGGCTACACGGGCGACCTCGGCTTCGAGGTGCGCGTCGAGGCGGATGACGCGCTGGGCGTGCTCGACAAGATCATCCAGGCCGGCGAGGGCCACGGCTTCCGCCCCTTCGGCGAGGACGCCCTGATGATGCTGCGCATCGAAGCCGGGCTGTCCCTGATCAACGTCGAGTTCGCCTCGGCCCGCTACGCCTTCACCGACGCCGAGCGGTTCACACCGAAGGAGCTCGGCTTCGGCTGGATGCTCGGCAAGGGTGGCTCCGCACTCGGCGAGGACCGGCCGTTCGTCGGGCGCCGGGCGATCGAGCGCGAGCTGCGTGACGGCACGTCTCGCTGGGCGACGGTCGGGCTGTGGGTCGACTGGCAGGAGTACGCCAAGCTGCACACCGACCGCGGGTTGCTGGTGCCCAAGGACGAGAACCCGGTCGGCTGGGAGTCCATGCTGTACGGCGGCCCGGACCGCGACGAGCGCGTCGGCTACGCGACCAGCCTCATGTACAGCCCCGTCCTCCAGCGTCACATCGCGATCGCGCGCGTGCTACCGGCGTACGCCGCGAAGGGCTCGACCGTGCATGTGGAGATGACAGTCGACCACGAGTATCTCTCCGTGCCGGCCACGACCGACCGGATGCCGCTGTACAACCCGGCGCGCAAGACGAGCTCGACGGCTCGCGAGCTGGCCCCGATCTCGAACCGAATGGAGCAGTGATGGCGACCGCCAACAGCTACGACGCGATCGTCGTCGGCGGAGGACACAACGGCCTCATCAACGCCTGCTACCTCGCGCAGTCGGGGCTGAACGTCCTGGTCCTCGAGCGCCGTGCCTTCGTCGGCGGTGCCGCGATCACCGAGGAGCTGCACCCGGGCTTCTCGTTCACCACGTTCTCCTACGCTCTGAGCCTGCTCCGCCCCGAGATCATCCACGAGCTGAAGCTGGTCGAGCACGGCTTCATGCCGTTGCTGCTGCCCACGTCGTTCTCACCGATGGAGGACGGCGACTACCTGCTCTACACGGAGGACGAGCAGTTCAACGACCAGGAGATCGGGCGGCACAGCAAGAAGGACGTCGACGGCTACCACCGCTGGAGCCACGACCTCAACAAGATCATCCAGCTGGCCAAACCGCTGTTCGACAACGCTCCCCCCGACATCTTCAGCGACGACCCCGAGGACCAGGTCGACGTAGCCTGGATGATGAAGCAGCTGCGCGGCGGCGACCGGAAGACGCTGCACGACCTGATCCGCTTCCTCACCGGCAGCGCGGCCGACCTCCTCGACGACTACTTCGAGTCCGACATCGTCAAGGCCTCGATCGCGTCGTCCTCGATCATCGGCACCAAGGTCGGGCCGATGTCCCAGGGCTCCGGACTCGTCCTGCTGTACCACCTCATGGGGGAGCAGGACGGCCATCACGGGGTCTGGGGCTTCCACAAGGGCGGCAACGGCGGTTTCACCCAAGTCCTCCAGCGAGCGGCGCAGGGCTTCGGTGCCACCGTGAGGCTCGAGTCGCCGGTCGACCACGTCATCAGCAAGGACGGCCGGGCGACCGGGGTGGCGCTGGCCGACGGTACGGAGTACGCCGCACCGATCGTGGTCAGCGCGCTCGACCCACGGCGTACCTTCACCGAGCTCGTCGACCCGCGCGAGCTGCCCAGCGACCTGAACGAGGCGATCGCCCGCTACCGATTCCAGGGCACGTCGGCCAAGGTGAACTTCGCCCTCGACGACCTTCCCGTCTACCCGGCACTCAAGGGTCGCAGCGACCTGTTCGGCGGCTTCGTGAACATAGGGCCCTCGATCGAGTACCTCGAGCGCGCGTACGACGACGCCAAGTACGGCTGGTACTCCCAGAAGCCGTTCATCGACGGTGCCATCCAGTCGGTGGTCGACCCCGACATGGCACCTCCGGGCAAGCACGTGATGAGCTGCTTCATCCAGTACGCGCCGTACGAGCTCAAGGGCGGCGACTGGGAGACCGAGCGACAGCCGTTCGGCGACACCGTGCAGGCCGTGCTCGAGTCGCACTTCCCGGGCTTCGGCGACCTGGTCCTGCACCGCGAGGTCGTGACCCCGGTCGACATCGAGCGGGTCGCGGGTCTGAGCGAGGGGAACATCTTCCACGGCGAGTTCCTGGCGCCACAGATGTACTTCATGCGGCCGGCCCCCGGCTACGCGCGGTACAACACCCCGATCGAGGGCTACTACCAGTGCGGCTCCGGCACCCACCCCGGCGGTTGCGTGAGCGGCGGCCCGGGCAAGCTCGCGGCGATGCGGATCCTGGGAGACCGAGCGAAGAAGGCATGACCGCGTGGCTGCTGCTCGCCAGCGCCATCGTCAGCGAGGTGACCGCGAGCCTCTCGCTCAAGAGAGCACTCGACCAACCGGCTTTCTACGCGGTGGTCGCAGCCGGCTACGTCGCCGCGTTCGTCCTGCTCACGCTGACGCTCAAGCAGGGGATGGGAATCGGCATCGCCTACGGCATCTGGGCGGGCTGCGGCGTCGCTCTCACGGCTGTCGCCTCGAAGGTCTTCTTCAGCGAGCCCCTCACCGAGGTGATGATGGTCGGCATCGTTCTCATCATCGGCGGCGTTCTTCTCGTCGAGCTCGGGGCCTCGCACTGAGCCGCCCGCACCGAGCGTGCGGGGATGGCGGGACCTGCTGGCCCTCCTGCTCGGCTAGGTCACCACACAGAACTCATGGCCGTCGGGGTCGGCCATCACCACCCAGCTGACGTCGCCCTGGCCGATGTCGACGCGAGTCGCTCCCAGGGAGCGGAGGCGGTCCACCTCGGTCTGCTGGTCAGCGTCGGCGGACGGCGCCACGTGGAAGTGGAGACGCTCCTGACCGGTCTTCGGCGCCAGTGGCGGTCCGCCCCAGCTGATCTTGGGACCGCCATGCGGCGAGCGGATCGCGGTCTCCTGGTCCTGGTCCCAGACCAACGGCCAGCCCAATGCCTTGCTCCAGAAGTACCCGCACTCCTGCGAGCCGTCGCTCGCCAGCGCCCCGATGAACCCGCAGTCGGCCAGGAAGTTGTTGCCCGGCTCGATCACGCAGAACTCGTTGCCCTCGGGATCGGCGAGCACCACATGCTCCTCCTCCGGCAGCTGACCGGCGTCGTAGTGCCGGCCGCCGAGTCCGAGCACCCGCTCCACGGTCTCCTGCTGGTCCTCGAGGGACGTGCTGGTGAGGTCGAAGTGCATCTGGTTCGGACCGGACTTCTGCTCCTGGGTGTGGACGAAGCGGATCCGGAAACCGGTGTCGTCCCTCGGGACCAGCGTGACGCCGTCCTGAGGGTCGTCGGTCATCTCCCAGCGCAGCACGCGGGACCAGAACCGCGCGAGAACCAGCGGGTCGTGTGCATCGAAGCAGAGCGCGTCGAGCCGAGCCGTCATCTCGTGAACCTCTCCGATCTGCCGCCTACCCAGGGCAGTGGCGTACGCCCTCGCGGTACGAGGTCGACAACGCTAGGTGTCCAGGGAACTGCCGAGCAACGCAATTGGGTCAGTCGTGTGGATGCCCCGCGCCGACCTCGAAGTTCTGGTCTGCGACGGTCTGACCTGATCGCAACCCCGCGACCTGCGCCCAGCCGTCAGGCCAGGAACTGATCGAGCAGGCCGGGCGTCGCGGCCACGGCCAGTGCGGTGGCGCTCGCATCGTCGAGGTCGAGCACGCGCACCCGTTGCCGCCCACCGGCTGTGGTGGCGACCAGGTCGGTGAGTCCGGCCCGCCGCTGGAACCACGTGGCCCGGTAGTTCCACCCGATCACCGAGGGTGTGTGCAGGGCCTCGCGGCGGCGGTCGATGCTGCCCGACCGGGCGACCAGGTGGTCGTCAACCAGGGCGTGACCGAGCCCGAGCCATCGGTCGTGTGCCAGTCCGACCCCGAGGGCGAGCGCCGCGACGGCGGCGAGCAACAGCCACCAGGTGGCGGCGTACGCCGAGACGCCGGCGGCGATCGCGACCACGCCCGCCGGCACCATCGCCCGGGTCCAGCGGCGGCGGTGAGCTCGAGGCCCATGCCCGACGAGGCCGGTCGTGACCGGGCCGGCAACCCCCAGGACCTCCACGGCCACCCGGTCGACCTCGCGGCGCGGCGCCGGCGGTACGAGCACGGAGCTGCCCTGCTGCCGTTTGTCGAGGCCGGTCACGATCGCCGCGAGCCGAGCCCCACCCGCCAGCCGGAGGCCCAGCGGCTCACCGATGCTCACCCCGCTGACCCGCGCGTCGTCGAGGGTCGTCTCCCGCGTCGTGAAGAGCCCTCGTCGCAGGTGCCAGGAGCCGTCGGCTCCGGTGTGGGTGAGTCGGAAGCCGAAGTTGGTCAGCAGGTAACCCACCACCGCGAGCACGCAGATCGTCACCAGCAAGGCGAGGAGCCCGCCGACCACCAGCAGGGCCAGCCCGAGGCGGGCGATCCGATCCACGTCGATCGAGGGTGCGAGCTCCAGGGTGTGGATGCTCTGCGCGACGAGACCGAGCGCGGCGCCGGCGATGACGATCCCGGTCGACGTGAACGGCGCGAAGCGCACCCAGGCGAGGTCGAGGGTGAGCACGTCCCGTGCGGGCCGGGACTCCGGCGTACCCCCGGTGTCGGCCGCGGGCGCCAGGTGGAGGAGGCGTTGCCGGAGGGCGGACGCCGCGGGGGCTGCCAGCCCGTCCAGGGAGAGGCGGTCCTCGCCCTTCGCGTCGCTCTGCCCGGTTCCGATGCGCAGCGTCACCAGGCCGAGCACGCGGTGGATCGGCGACGCCGTGAGATCGACGGTGCGGACGCGGTCGAGCGGCGCGGACAGCACGCGCTTGTTCAGCAGCCCGTGCCGGACCTCGATCCGGCCGGCGGTGATCCGGTAGCTGGTGGTGACGTACCGCGCGAACCCGAGCACGACGGGGACGCCGACGGCGACCAGGCCCCACCACCCGCCGCTGTCCGACCCGCGGCCGAAGACAAGGAGGACGACCAGGGCCGGCAGAAAGCGGACGAAGTCGCGGACCGGGTGGACCAGCAACATGCGCGGGTCGAGCCGTTGCCAGCCGACGGGGCTCTCGAAGGGGTCCATCGTGGTCAGGTGGCGTCCCCGGGGACCGAGTCGGCCATCCGGGTCAGCTCGTCGACGATGTCGAGGGCGCGCTCACGGTCGAGACCCTCGATGGTGAGTGCGCCGTCGGACGATGCGGTCGTGACGCGGACCGTCGCCAGCCCGAACAGCCGGGCGATCGCACCCTCGCGGTGGTCGACGGTCTGGACCCGCGACATCGGCGCGATCCGGCGCTCGCGGGCCCACCAGCCGGTCTGGGTGTAGACCGCGGTCTCGGTGACCTCCCAGCGGTGGACCAGGTAGCGCCACTGCGGGACCAGCACGCCGTACGCCACGAAGAGCAGGCCGATCGCCACCAGGCACCAGGCGGGCAGGTCGAACCAGTTCCAGGGGCCCGTGGCCAGCACGAGCACCACCATCGGCAGGACACCGCGGAGCAGGTCGGTACAGGTCCACATCAGTCGCGCCCTCGGACTGACCCGATGCAGCGGGGCGCGGAGGCGTACGACGTCGGGCGGCGACAACGGCTCGGACATCAGTCCTTGAGCTCGCAGATCACCGCGCCGTTGGTCACGGTGACACCGACCTCGGCCTGCAGCCCGGTCACGGTGCCAGACTTGTGCGCCTTCAGCGGCTGCTCCATCTTCATCGCCTCGAGTACGACGATCACGTCGCCCTCGGCGACCTGCTGGTCCTCCTCGACGGAGACCTTGACGATCGTGCCCTGCATGGGGCTGGTCACCGAGTCGCCACTGGCGGCCGCACCCGCCCTCTTGCCCGTCGCGCGCTTCGGCTTCTTCGCGCCACCGGCCGGCGCCGCGCCGACGGAGCCCAAGCCGCCCGGCAGGCTGACCTCGAGCCGGCGTCCACCGACCTCGACCACGACGGTATGCCGCTGACCGGTGTCATCGGCCTCGGCCGGGGCGCCGTCGTACGGCGTGATCTGGTTGTCGAAGTCGGTCTCGATCCAGGTCGTGTAGACGTCGAACGAGCCCTCCCCGGTCGGGTTCGAGGCGCCGACGTACGCCGGGTCGTCGACCACTGCACGGTGGAACGGGATGACCGTCGGCATGCCGTCGACCACGAACTCCGCGAGCGCGCGCCGCGAGCGCTCCAGGGCCTGGGTGCGGTCGCGGCCGGTCACGATCAGCTTGGCGATCAGCGAGTCGAACGAGCCGGGAACGGTCTCGCCGTTCTCATAGCCACCGTCGAGGCGGATGCCCGGCCCCTGCGGGGGCTGCCAGGCCGACAGCGTGCCGGGCGCGGGCATGAAGTTGCGGCCGCCGTCCTCGGCATTGATCCGGAACTCGATCGAGTGGCCGCGGATCTCGGGGTCGTCGTAGCCGAGCTCCTCACCGGCGGCGATCCGGAACATCTCGCGCACGAGGTCGATGCCGGTGACCTCCTCGGACACGCAGTGCTCGACCTGCAGGCGCGTGTTGACCTCGAGGAACGAGATGGTGCCGTCCTGGCCGACCAGGAACTCGCAGGTGCCGGCGCCGACGTACCCGGCCTCGTGCAGGATCGCCTTCGACGCGTCGTAGAGACGCGCGACCTGGTCGTCGCTCAGGAACGGCGCGGGCGCTTCCTCGACCAGCTTCTGGTGACGACGCTGGAGCGAGCAGTCGCGGGTGGAGACGACCACGACGTTGCCGTGCTGGTCGGCGAGGCACTGGGTCTCGACATGTCGCGGGCGGTCGAGGAACTTCTCGACGAAGCACTCGCCGCGGCCGAAGGCCGTGACGGCCTCGCGCACGGCGGATTCGTACGCCTCGGCGACCTCGGACATCTCGCGGGCGACCTTGAGGCCGCGGCCGCCACCGCCGAACGCCGCCTTGATCGCGATCGGAAGGCCGTTCTCCTTCGCGAACGCCACCGCCTCGTCGGCGTTGTCGAGCGGGTCCTTCGTGCCTGGCGCCAACGGAGCACCGACCTTCTCGGCGATGTGCCGCGCGCGCACCTTGTCACCGAGGCTCTCGATCGCCTCAGGCGACGGCCCGATCCAGACGAGCCCGGCGTCGATGACCGCCTGGGCGAAGCCGGCGTTCTCGGCGAGGAAGCCGTAGCCCGGGTGCAGCGAGTCGGCTCCGGACTTCTCGGCGACAGCGATGATCTTGGCGATGTCCAGGTAGGAGTCCGCAGGAGTCGCCCCGCCCAGGCTGTGCGCCTCGTCGGCCAGCCGCACGAACAGCGCGTCGCGGTCGGGCTCGGCGTACACCGCCACGCTGCAGATGCCGGCGTCCCTGCAGGCGCGGATCACGCGCACGGCGATCTCGCCGCGGTTGGCGATCAGGACCTTGTGCAGGGGTGTCACGTCGGGCAAGGCGTACTCCTGGTCTCGATGCTCAGTCGAGCACACTATCGCCATGGACGACGAGGTCTGGGCCGGCTACTACCGCTGGAACCAGGGTCGCGCGGTGCGTGACCTGCTCGACCGCGCACTGGCGGCGTACGGCGAGGTCGCAGCGGGCGCGGCGGCCGTCGACCTGGGGTGCGGATCGGGGCAGGAGACGCGAGCGATGCTCGACGCCGGCTTCGCCGTGACCGCTGTGGACGTCACCCCGTCCGCGATCGAGATCGTGTCCGCGTACCCCGAGGTGGGCACCACCCTCACCCCACTGCTCAGCGCCATGCAGGACGCCGTGCTGCCGGCCGTCGACCTGCTCTACGCCGGCTACTCCCTGCCGTTCTGCCCGCCCCAGGACTTCGAGCGGCTGTGGTCATCGGTCTGCGAAGCCGTGCGTCCCGGCGGGCTGCTCGCCGTCGACCTGTTCGGCACCCGCGACGAGTGGGCCGGGGAGGCAGGCATGACGTTCGTCGACCGGGCGCGCATCGACGAGCTCACGGCGGGGCTGGACGTGGTCTGGCTCGACGAGGTGGACCAGGACGGTTCGGCGTACGCCGGTCCCAAGCACTGGCACCGGTTCGAGGTGGTCGGCCGCCGGCCGGGCTGAGACCCGGCCGGCGACCCTCCACTCCTCAGCCGATGCGGTCGGCCTCCTGCATGAGGTTGCGCGCCTGTGCCACCAGCGTGGTGCTCAGCCCGTGGCTGAGCGTGTGTCCCTCAGCCGCGCGCGCCAGCGCTGCCTTCATCTGCACGGCCAGCGCGTCCCTACGGTCGGCGAGCTTGGTCAGTGCCGTCTGCGTGGCGTCGTACCGGCCGTCGTGGCCGATGGAGCCGCCGGCCAGTGCCCGCGAGTCGGCCTCGAGGGTCGTGGTCGCCAGTGGGCCCACCGCGGAGTTGATCATCCGGTACGCCGTGCCGAGCGCCTCGGCATCGGTCAGTGACGACGACGGGTCACTCAGCACCTGTGGGATCACCTGGCCGTCACTTGCGTAGTCGTCGGTGAGACCCAGCAGGTGCAGCATCGTCGGCCGGAGGTCGACCTCCTCGGCCCAGGTGCCCTGGGTCGATGCCTCGGTCACCGTGTTCTCGGAGTTCGGGTCCTGAGCCTCGTTGCTCTCCTGAGGCGTGGGTCCGTCGATGCCGTTGACGGCTACCCCGGGCCCGGCGAACGACGACCACGTGACGTCGATGTTCGGCGAGTAGTACCCGTGGTTCCACGAGAAGCCCGAGTTGATCGAGAGGTTCGGGTTCTTCGTCGGGTCCAGGGAGGCGAAGAAGTAGTCCGGCACCGGGAACATCGTGTACGACGGCTTGCGCAGCGGGTCGGCGGTCTGCATATGCAGGATCCGCTCCTCCACCCCACCGGCCTGGTACTTCACGATGTGCTCCTGCTGTGCGCCGCTGTAGGGGTTGTCCGCCCTCATCGCCGCGGTGTCCCGCTCGAGCTGACGCAGGGTGCCGTCGTGCAGGCCGGGCTGGCCGCGGACATACATCGACGCCCCCTGCGGCTCGAGGTCGTACTTCGTCGCCCCGCTGGGGGTTCCCGTCAGCAGGCCTGGGATGTTGGCCTGGAGCTCGCCGAGCGACCCGGTCGGGTAGCTGCAGAAGTTCCCGGTGGACCCGTCGCACGAGCCCGGGCTCATCGCCCGGCCGACGTTGGCGCCGGCGAACTGGTCGTTCTCCTCGGCGCTGATCACGAACAGCGTGTTCGAGGCGTCGATCCCGTCGGCGGCGAGCCGTTGGAAGAACGTCGCGAACGCGCGGTTGTAGTTGTCGCCGTTCTCCTTGTAGCACTCGTCGCCGGGGCCGATCGGTTTGCCCGTGGAGGTCGCGGTGGCCGTCGTGCACGGGCCGGCGTCGAACGCCTTCCGCTCGTGCATGTCGGAGATGTAGCCGTAGGTGACCGGGATGCCGCTCTCCTGCATGTCGGCGAGGTACGCCAGGGACTGGCTGGCGGTTGGGTTGAACCCAGGGAACCCGGGCTTGTGGCTGAACTGCTCCTGGATCTCGTTGCCGTCGAGGTCGACAAGGTGGCCCGTGCTGTTCGTGACCTGGTAGCCGTTGTGGGTCAGGTCGGGAGTGCCCGCCCCGAGCTGCGGGGCGACGTACTTGGCCCCGAAGAGCGCCTGGAAGCCGTCGTAGCCGCCCGGCTCGGTGGGCAGTGAGTCCGTGACCGCCGTGGGCGACGGCGTCGTCTGGCCGAACTTCACCGCCTGCGCGTCGGCGCAGAACGCCGAACCCGGGGCGCAGTGGACGGCCTCGCCGATGTAGTCGGCGATCTCGGCGTCCTTGAAGTTGTCGGGGTCGGCGTTGTACTGCGCCACCTCCGGCGAGTCGGCGCCGAAGATCGTCGGCAGGTCGACCTTCGAGTTCTCCAGCACCATGTTCGCGGTCGAGAAGTCGCCCACGTTGCATCCGGCGCGGGTGAACGGGACCCACGGGGCAGGCGTGATCCGGTCCGGCGCGCCGCCGCCCGACGGGGTGTCGCTGTAGACCATCGACGGGGTGCTGTCGTGTCCGGCGGTCGGGCTGGTCAGCGTGTCAGCGAAAGGGCTGGTCCAGTATGCGAAAGACGTGGCCGGGTCGGTGGTGCCGTCGGGGTTGTAGCCCTTGTAGGAGTTGGACAGCGGCTGGCCGTGCCGGTCGCCGTACAGGCCGGTGTAGATGCTGAGGCTGTCGTCGGCCGTGTGGGCGATCATCGGCGTGTGCGTGTTGGACAGGATCGTGCCGTTCTCCTCGAGGAAGTTCTTCAGGGCCGGCATACGCTCCACGTCCGACGGGACGTTCGGGTTGTCCCGCCCGAAGTGGACGTTGTCGAACACGATGTTGATCACGTGCGAGATGCCGTTGCCGAGCTGGCAACCGGACACCGGCGCAGGGGTTGCCTGCGCGGAGGTGGCGGCCCCGGTGAGGGCCGGGACCACGAGTGTGCCGGCCGCGAGACCGACACCGGCAGCGCCCGAGATGAGGCGTCGCCTCGTGGCATGTATGCGTAGAGACATGCGCATGAGCTCCTTGCTGCTCGTTCCTATGGAGTTGTTCCTGTGGAGTTGTTCCAGGGAGGGACATTGCCACTCGATCGACCCCGCGTCACCCCTTCGTGGTTGAACTCCTGGTGGCGGGTACACGGCGTGGTTGCATGGGTTCATGCAGGTCACCCCGGAGGTCGGCTGGGAGGCGTTGGACGAGCTCCGGGCCCTTCTGCCCGGCGACGTGGTCCGCACCGAGGCGGTCGCCGTCGAGAAGTACCGGTACGACTGGTCGCGCGACCCGTCCGCCGGTACGCCGGTCGCCGTCATCCGGGCCGAGAACGCCGAGCAGGTGCAGGCCGCGATCCGCTGGGCCGCAGGGCATCGTGTCCCGGTCGTGCCGCGTGGAGCGGGCAGCGGGCTGTCCGGCGGCTCGAGCGCGGTCGACGGTGGCGTCGTGCTCAGCCTCGAGCGGATGACCGCGGTCGAGATCGACCCGCTCTCCCAGGTCGCGGTGGTGGAGCCGGGCGCCTTCAACAAGGACGTGAAGGAGGCGGCCGCGAAGGAAGGTTTGTGGTACCCGCCCGACCCCTCGTCGTTCGAGATCTGCTCGATCGGTGGCAACGTCGCGACGAACGCCGGCGGCCTGTGCTGCGTGAAGTACGGCGTCACGACCGACTACGTGCTCGGCCTCGACGTGGTGCTGGCAGACGGCACGCTGGTCAGCCTCGGCGGCAAGCGGATCAAGGACGTCGCGGGACTGTCCCTGGTGAAGCTCTTCGTCGGGAGTGAGGGCACGCTCGGCATCGTGACCCGAGCGATCCTGCGGCTGGTCCCCGCGCAGAGCCCTCGGTCGACGATGGTGGCGACGTTCTCAACGGTGACGGCCGCGGCCGCGGCGGTGGTCGCGATCCGCACCACCATGCGGCCGTGTCTGCTCGAGCTGATGGACCAGGCCACGATCAACGCCGTCGAGGACTTCCGGCCGATGGGTCTCGACCGCACTGTCGGTGCGCTGCTGATCGGTCAGTCGGACGCTCCGGGCGAGGTGCGGACCGGTGAGATCGCCGGCATGCAGGCGGCGTGTGAGGCCGCCGGTGCGGGGGAGTGTTTCGCCACTGACGACGCGGACGAGGGCGAGATGTTCGTCCAGGCACGACGGATCTCGTTCCACGCGCTCGAGAAGCGCGGGGCGCTGTTGCTGGAGGACGTCGGCGTCCCGATCCCGCAGTTGCCCGATCTGCTCGCCCGGATCGAGGCGATCTCGCAGGCGCACAACGTCGAGATCCCGACCGTGGCCCATGCGGGCGACGGCAACACCCACCCGCTGATCGTCTACGCCGCCGACGACCCGGACGCCGAGCGTCGGGCCCGCACGGCGTTCGGTGAGGTGATGGCGGCGGCGATCGCGCTCGGCGGCACGATCACAGGCGAGCACGGTGTCGGCCGGGCCAAGGTGGCCGCCCTACCGGACCAGCTCGGCCCGGACGTGATGGCCCTGACGCGCAGGATCAAGGACGCCCTCGACCCCGATGGCATTCTCAACCCCGGCGCGATCCTGCGCCCGTGAGACTCAAACCGGTGCGGCCACGGCACGCGCGACGATCTCGGCCAGCTCGCCGCGACCCGGGCCGGGGGAGTACGCCGGGCGCCAGCCGCCGGCGTACACCTCGCGCGCGATCGGCTCGGCCTCGCGCAGCGACGCCGGCAGCGCCGCCATCGAGAGGTAACCGCCCGCCGATGCCATGATCTCGGGGCGTTCCTGGGCGGCCTCCAGGATCAGGTCCGACGGCAGTGGTCCGTCGAGGTCGACGTCGCGCCCGGACCACCGCGCGACGCGATCGCCGTCCATGAGGATGTGGTCCTCGACCCAGGGACGCATGAGGTCGCTCGCCCATGAGTCGAACGCCGTCCCGACGCCGGCGAGGTCGTCGGCGTCGTGGTCGAGCAGGCTCAGCAGTGCCTCGCACTGCCACAGCGTGGTCGTGATGCCCCGGCCGAAGACCGGGGTGGTGGTCGCGACGCTGTCACCCACGAAGACCAGGCCCGGCAGCACCAGGTTGCCTTCCTCGGTGGCCTGGCCGCGGAAGACGTTGAGCAACGGACCTCCCGCCAGGACGTCGGTGACGGGCTCGGCCCGCTCCGGGTCGGTCCAGACGTCCAGTCCGGGGATTGCGGCCATCGCCGCGTCGAACGCCACGTTGCGTCGGAGGTCGCGCAGGTCGGAGTCGGCGACGCCGCGGGCGATCACGACGGAGAACATCCCGTGCTCGTGCCGGAACACGAGGCCGAGGTAGCCCTCGAAGTCGCCCTGCCAGGCGATCGGGTTGACCATCGGGCCCGGCTCGGCTCCCGGACGCAGCCGATACACACGGTCGACGTACGCCATCCCGCACGGCCCGCCGACCTCCGCCCGCTGGCCGAGCGCGCGGGTGACCCGGCCCGCGCGACCGGACGCGTCGACCACGAGGTCGGCGTCGTACGTCGTGCCGTCGACGACGAGCCCGGCGGCCCGTCCGTCGCGCTCGACGACGGCGTCCACATGGCCGGTCCGCAGCTCGAAGCCCGGTGTTTCGCACGCGGCGCTGCGCAGCGCGCGTTCGAAGGTCTCGCGCGTGGAGCGGTGGCCCATCGGGGCGTCGGGCTGATCCGGCATGTCCGCGCGAACAGGCTCCGCGCCCAGCGTCAGCCACCCGTCAACGGCTTCAGGGATCTCGCGCAGCAGGGCATCCATCACGGTCTGCCGGAACGCGTGCGCATGGTGGAACTGCATCACCCCGCGCCGGTCCCAGCGTTCGTCGCCGATCGGTCCGGCGTCGCGGTCGAACGCTGTCACCGCGTGCCCCCGTCGCGCCAGGGCGGTGCCGAGAAACAGTCCGGCCGGCCCTGCTCCGATGATCGCGACGCGCATGGTGATCCTCTCCCTGGCGACGGCGCTGAGCCGGTCGCGTGTCCTCGAGTGTGGTCGGACGCCGCACCGGCGTCCATGGGACAAGGAGGACGAAAGTGCGACGGCCGGACATCAGGCGGAGATCTTCCGTCCGGGAGGAGTCGGCTGGTCGCACGCGGCGGCGGATCGTGGCGGCGGCCGCGGAGCTCTTGGTCGAGCGGGGGTGCGCCGGCACGATCATCGACGCCGTCGCGGCGCAGGCTGGGGTCAGCCGGCGGCCGGTCTTCCAGTCGGTCGGCTCCAAGGTCGAGCTGCTCAAGACCGCCTGGGACTGGGCCGTCGTTGGAGACGACCAGCCGATCCCCGTCGCCGACCGTGCGCAGGTGCTCGGCGCGCGGTCGACGTCGACCCGGAGGCCGAGGCGCTCCAGGCGCGGATCGACGTCGAACGCCGGACGGGTGCCTCGATGTTCGTCGGTGGTCTGGCCGCGATCGGCGGGCTGCGCGCCGACGTGAGCGCCAGCGGAGGGCGCGGACATGGCGTGGGTGCGGATGAACTCGCTCTCGCCCGTCGCCTGCGCGAGGACCGCGGCTGGAGCGACGAGCAGGTGCGGGTCTGGCCGGTACGGCTGACGGCAGGGCCCGCCTAGGGTGGCGCCATGGCGGAGACCAGGTGGGAGCAGGCGCGGGCCGAGGAGCGCGCCGCTGGGCAGGGCGGGTACGGCGCGCACTTCGCTCGACTGATCGCCGAGGGCGCCGACATCGAGGGCGAGGCCCGACTGGCCGACGTGCTCGTCCAGCGCGGCGGCTGGATCCTCGACGCTGGGTCAGGAATGGGGCGGGTCGGAGGTGCGCTGGTCGCCCGCGGGCACCGCGTCGTCGGCGTCGACTTCGACCCGGAGATCCTCAACCAGTCGCGGCGGACTTTTCCCGACCTGCCACTGGTCGACTCGCGGCTCGACGAGCTGACGTCGGGGAAGCTGACGACGGCCGGTCACCCCGCGGCGTACGACCTGATCGTGTGCGTTGGCAACGTGATGATCCTGCTCGCGCCGGACACCGAGCGCACGGTGCTCGCGACGCTGGCGGGCCTGTTGGCGCCCGACGGCCGGATGCTGGTCGGCTTCGCCCTGACCGGTGCCCCGGCGGGCGCGTCGCGCGAGTACCCGGCCGACGAGTTCGTCACCGACGCGGCGGCCGCCGGGCTCGCGGTCGAGTCACGCTTCGCGACGTACGACCTGCGCCCGTTCACCGACCAGAGCACGTACGCCGTGCACGTGCTGCGGCACGCGGTGTCCTCCTGAGCGCGGCCGGGTTCAGCCGCCTGGTTGGTAGACCATCAGCACGACGATCACGGCGTAGATGAGCCCGATCACGCCACCCGCCGATGCGACCCGTCCGACCAGGTTGTCGGCGGAACCTTGCGTGCCGATCTCGGCGGCCGCCTTGGTCAGAGAGGGCGCCAGCAGCCCGAGCGAGACGGCCATCGCCGCGACCCACAGCACCAGGGAGAGCCAGATCCACGTGTCGCCGATCTGGCCGACCTCTTCGGAGGCGTCCCCCGGCGCCTTCTGGGACATCAGACCCATCCCGAGGATCACCACGACGACCGAGACGTAGCTGTAGAGCCGGATCATCCGGGCCGCCGAGGTCGCCGCTGCGGCATCGGAGGTGCGCAGTGCCCGTGAGGCCGTCGTGGCCGCCCCGACGAGCGGCCCGACGGCGAAGATCGCGGCCAGGAGGTGGAGGAAGAGAAGGAGCTTGAACACGCTCCGAACCTAGCGACCCTCACGTGCGTCGGTGGAAGGCCCATTCGCCGTCGGGTCGTCGCCGGAGGTCGAAGCGGGTGTCGTGGGCTCGGCGGTGGTGGTGGCCGCACAGGGGGAGGCCGTTGTCGAGGTCGGTGGGTCCGCCTTTGGACCAGGCGAGGCGGTGGTGGTGGATCTCGCACCAGGCAAACGGGCGCTGGCAGCCGGCGACGGCGCAGGTGTCGTGGGTCAGCGCGTAGGCGCGGCGTTGGGTGCGGGTGTGGAGGCGTCGGGTCCGGCCGAGGTCCAGGGGCATCGAGTCACCGCCGAGAACGGCGGGCACGAGGCCGGCGTTGCAGGCCAGCCGTCGGGCTTCGGCGGCGGTGATAGCGACCCCGGTGTTGAGCCCGGCAACGCCGAGCCCGGTGAGCAGAGCGTCGAGGTCGATCGTGACCAGCAGCTCGCACCCGTTGCCGCCGTGTCCGGGCCAGCCGAGGGTCGGCAGGTGCTCGATCAGCTCGCACCAGGCGACCCCGCGGGTTTCGTAGATGTTCGCGCCCCAACCGCCGCCCGGTGCGGCGACGTCGACCACTGGGTCGCCCTTCTGGTCGCGGGCCAGGCGTCGCGGTGCGGTGAGCCGGTCGAGCGCCTGGGTGAGCAGGTGACCGTGCAGCTCCGGAATCCGGAACCTGCCGCTGAACGAGCCGTCGCCGTTGTCGTGCAACGCCAGGAAGGTCTCGGCCTCCGCCGTCCGGGTCTCGCGGCCGAGCAGGATCGCCTCGTGCCGAGCAGCTAGATCAGCATCGATCGCCACGAACATCCGGCGTGCGGCCTGCCGCAGCCCTTTGGCGTCCATCGGCCGCCCCGAGCGGGTACCGGTCCCGGTCGCCTTGGCCACCAGCCACTCCTCGGCGGCACGCACCTGCACTGCGGTCGCCTCGGCCGGCGCCTGCTCGACGGCGTGGAGGATCACCCGCACCTGCTCCAGTCGGAGCTCACCGGCCGCGAACGCCTCCCGGGTCGCGGCGTAGGTGTCGCGCAGCAGCCCCGCGATCCGCAGACCACCGGCGGCCTGTTCCCGGGTGCTGCCGGTGAGCCGCGCCAACCAGGCGTCGGTACCGGTCTCCGCGGTCTGATCGGCCACCCGACGCCGGTCGGCCTCGGCAGACAGAGCCAACCGCAACGCCGCTACCCGCGACTCCATCCGCGCCAGCTCCCCGACCGCCTCGCCCAACACGTCGCTGTCCAGCGACTCCACGGGCGTAAGACCGGCCCGCGCCAGACACGCCCCGGCCTCAGACACCAGGCTCCCCAGGCCCTGCTCGACCACCGGCGGGGCCGGTATCCGATCGAAGGCGATACTCATACATGTATGGTATCGAACGTGTGTTCGATCGTCAAGTGGCCCGCGACCGCACTCATCTGCCGATGTGCGGATGGAGCGACGACCGGTACGGGCACCCGCGCAGTGGCATGGCTCCGGGAGGGGTTTGTTGTGCCTCGCATGCGGGTATATGGCGCGTAAGCGTGCGAACCGACCCACGCATTGATGAGGGGGAAACCGGATGCGTCGATTGCTCATGCTCGCGACTGCGCTGATCGCCTGTCTCGGCGTTAGCCTGCCAGCCGCCGCCGTCACCAACGGCACCTACGATGGCAACAACCATCCATACGTCGCATACGAGGACAACTTGGTCTTCGCTTGCACCGGAACACTGCTCTCGCCCACGGTGATGTTGACCGCCGCGCACTGCTTCACCGGCAGCACGTCTGGCCTAGGCACGAACACCACGACCGGTGCCTCGCAGGTCCGCGTCAGCTTCGACCCCAACCTCATCAACACACCCGCCGCCCAGCGAGTCTGGTACGTCGGTGCGTACTACCCAGACCCGCAATGGGTGCTCGGTGCCAAGGGCGGTCTCCCGCACTTCGACACCCACGACGTCGCGATCGTCGTCTTCGGTGAGCCGGGCTGTCACACGCCCACGGTCACCGCGAGTACATACTTCTGTGGCGCGATTCCAGCGTCGGCCACCAGCGGTCAGTACGGCGCCTTGCCGCAGGCGAACCTCGTCGACACGCTGCGCAACAACACTCCCGTGGACCTCGTCGGGTACGGCGTGCAGGGCTTCGTCAACGGAAGCGGCCCGTGCGACCCGAACTGCAAGAAGTCCCCGGGGGCATCGGCGACCCGCTTCTTCGCCCCCACCACCCTGGTGGCCAGCAACGACACCATCTCCGACGAGTTCATCAAGCTGCACTCGAACAAGGGCGGCACCTGCTTCGGCGACTCTGGCGGCCCCAACCTGCTCGGCGGCACCAACGTCGTTCTCGCGGTGAACTCGTTCGTGGCCAATGCCATCTGCAGCGGCAACACCTACTCCTACCGCGTCGACACCCCCCAGGCAATGCAGTGGATCATTAGCACGGCAGCCGCCCATGGGGGCACCGTCTGATTGAGCGACGCGGGCGTAGCGGACCCGAGCGGGTCCGCTGCGCTGTGCGCGGGTAAGGGAAAGGCGCTCACGCCGCTGTCCGGGTCGCGATGCCGATGTGGCTATTCGCCGGCAGTCGACGTACACACCCAGCACCACGGCACATCAGCGTCATCGCGGTCTACGCCGTCCACCAACACGAACCCACTCACCCGGGCGGCGCAGAGCGTCTCCTCCGCACCGTCGACCGCCAGGTGAGCAGTTTCGCCGGGCCACCAACGACGCCGGTCGGGTCTCAAACCGTCTGAGTCCGGCTTTGACTGCCGTCGGTCGTAACGGTCGGTGTAGTTCTCGGCGAGAACTCGGAATTCCATGTCGCGTGCGTCCACCCGTGTTCGTTGAAGGTCCACAGTCGCGGAGGTCCCTTAGAACACACACCCTCCGACCTACGGGTTCGGTTACCTGTCTCCGACTATCGACCGAGCGGGAGATGTACGCACATGCCGCTGTCCGCTCGCGCTCACGCAGCCGAAGAGCGTGACCTGCGATCAGACGTTCGTCGGGACGTCACCGTCGGCAGCGGCCTCGCTGAGCATCGCGTCGAGTTCGGGGTCGAATCCGATCTCCCGGACCTCCTGTGCACAGCGGCACGCGGCAGCGACTTTGGTAGCCCATCTCAGCGCCTCCTGGCGTGACGGCACGTCCACGATCGTGACTCCGCTGATGACGTCCGGTTTCGGGCCGTCGGTGACCGTTCCGTCGGTGGCCACGATGCTCGCCGGCTGGTCTTCCAGTCCGCCGGCTAAGACGTACACACCGGCGTTGATGGCCTCCTGGCAGACCGCGTGCGCAGCCTTGGCGACGTCAGGCATCTCCTCCTCGGGGATCTGGTCCATCGCGTCGCTGGGAAATGAGATCAGGTACTGCGCCATCGCATGGCCTTTCTCCCGGGCCGTTTCGTTCCGGCTGCGGCCCTCTTCCACGCACGGTATGCGCGGGATCAAATCTCGGCCAGGACAAGATCCTCGCAGGACTCCTCCACTGCACGCTCATGCGCTGTCCGGCTCACTCACATGCCGATGAGCGGTCGAGTGGGCGCCGGGAGGTCCTCAAGCCTGACCGCGAATCGAAGAGGTTAGATCGCCACGTTCTGCGGCTCTCCGCTTGATCTTGAGAGCCACCTAAGGGGCTTCGCCGAGAACGCTAAGAACGCTGCCCTTTCGGTGCGGATTGCCGTATTTCGGGGAGGGGGAGCCGTTCGAGCCGGAGTAGAACGGCGTGACTCCCCAGCGGAAGGCGGCACCTCATGAAGATCGTCTCGCCAGGCAGGTTGCGTCGCACGCAGTGTGCAGCGGTCGTTCTCGTCGTGACTGGTTGCGGTACCCAGACCGCAGGCGGTGACAGCCAGTCCGGCTCGAGCGACGATCCGCCGGTCGTGCTGAAGGATGCGTTGATGCTCTACGTCGACGACGACCACGCCGAGATCGGAATCCACGTCGAGGGAAAGTTCACCCCGGACCGGGACGGCACCACCACCGGTGCCGCCACCCTCGACATGGCGGGTCGCTCCACCACCGCCTCCTTCTTGTACCCACCGAACTGGGACACAGATCAATGGCCACCGGACGCTCAACAATCATTGAGGTCCGGACACGCTATGGCCGTCCAAGCATCGCGTGAGACCGGCTTGCGACGGCGAAGCGCACGACCCGCCGCTGATCTCGGTGCCTTACCGCACGGCAGACGGTGACGAGGCGACCCTACAGTTGGCGATCGCCGCTCGGGGTAAGTCCGTCGCTCAGACCGCGGACTACATCGACGATCTGACGCGACAGTTCTGCTCCCACGACGTCATGTTCTACACCGGAGCGATCTCGGGAAACCTTGAAACGGGGGAGGGCCGGGTCGACTACTGGTGGACCAACCCTGGGCCGGGCACCGTCACCGTCATGTCCAAGGCGTGGCAAGGACCCAATGGTGCGCGCTGGCTGGAAACGTCGCCCATCGAGGTGCCGGCCGACGGCCAAGAGCACAAGCTGCAGGTCTTCGGCGTGGACGGGGTCTGCGACGACCCATACCAGACCCCGCTCTCGCTTGGCCTCCTCGTCGTCACCCACCCCGACGGTACATCGGATGTCATTCAGAAAGATGAGCCCAAATTTGGCGGTATCAGCGACGTTTGCCAAAGCGGCTAGTAGGCCAAGTCGACGGTCCCACGCGCTAGAAAGCGGCCTCGTAGCCCAGCCTTATGCTCGCGGCCAGATGGCTGGCCATCCGCTGGAAGTCCACCATCACCCATTGCAACGCACTCACATGCCGCTGTCAGTGCGCGACCGACTCTGCCGATGTGGGCTGTCTGTGGTCTCGCGCGCTCGCAAACCGCCAATGCTCGCAAACCGCCAATGAAGGCTAGCCGTCCCGGTGACTACCGGCACGGCCTATACGGGAGATCGAACAGGTCGTCGGTCTTCCGGATCGTGTTGAAGTTGAACTGGGGCGAGTTGGACTGGGGGCAGAACGCAGAGCGCGGCGACTCGTACTCCACGTCGAACACCGCCTTGCCGTACTGCGCCGGCCAGGACTGGACCGCCCCGCACTCGGCGTTCTGCCAGCACTCCTCCTCGATCCCGAAGTCGAAGTAGGGCTGTAGTGCGTCGGCTTGGTCCCGGTCGTTCTTCAGCCCGACCGACAGTCCCACCCGGTGGGCGAGGTTCGCCAACGCGGCGTTATACGAGAGTTGTGCGGCAGGGGTGATCGACAGCCCGGAGTGGCTCTGGTAACCGTCGACGTCGTCGAACTCGATCGCGTCCACGCCGATCAGCTTCGCCTCCTTCACCCTGGCGAGCATTTCGTCCAACAGGAACTGACGGGTGGTCTCGGAGCGCCCGGTGTTCGGGTTGATCCCTTTCACACCAGGGTTGATGTTCAGCCAGTACTCGTCGGGGAAGTTGCTGAGCGGGTTCCCGAACAAGCAGCCGTCACAACTCTGGTCGAACGCCTGCATCTCCGGGTAGTCCGGGCGCCAGGTCTCCGCCGTGCCGGCATCCACATAGCCGATAACCTTCGCACCGCGCACGTGCAGCGCCTGGACGGCTGCGTAGTTCAGGACGGAGTAGTCCTGCGGCGAGTAGCACTTGCCGTCCTTGAGGAAGTCGATGTCGAAGACCGTCGGCGCGACGGTCCGGCCGCTCGCGAACGATGTGCCCGTCACTCCGATGTTGACGAACCCCGTGCTTGCGTAGCGACATCCGCCATGACGACCGGGCGACCCCTGCAGCTGGTACTGCCACCGGGCCTTGACCGCGGGCTTCCAGCAGTGGCCGGCCGACTGGTTGCAGGCCAGCGGCGCGGGAAGGAGCGCCGCTGCCGGGCGGGCGGGCCTGCCCGCCGCCGGGATCGTCGTCAGCCCGAGCACCAGGAGTACGAGCGAGACCGACGAGAGCAGGCGCCTGGTGTACGCCGCGCGAACGCTCATCGCTGCCACCTTCCGGGAGCACGATTGATGGCAAGTGCCTGAAGCGTGACTGCGGCCAGCAGGTCCTCACCCTCGGCCTGGGTGTGATATTGGGCAAGCTCACGCCCGACCTGACCGCGACGCCGCCAAACGGCGCAGTGGGATGTGCGCTTCTCTCTCCCGGCCTGGTGACGTGCCTCGGCGTCCATGTCGCTCCACGTCCGGTGTCATACGGCGACGACCAACCGGCGTGCATCCAGGGTAAGGCAACGAGCCGCCCCTGACGCGACTACTTTCCTCAGCGTTCGAACCCCCGCGAACCGAACGCTCATGCCGCTGTCCGGTCGCACGCACATGCCGATGTGAGGGCGATGAGTTCACAGCCCAAGATCAGGCGATGACGCAGAAGAGGTTGCCCTCGGTGTCCGCCAAGACCACGAAATCGGCGTCTTCGGGATAGGTCCACTCGACACGCTCTGCGCCTAGCGCGACGAGGCGTTCAACCTCGGTCTCCAGATCTGACGTCGTGCGGTCAACCCAGAGGTCGAGGTGCGTGCGGTCCCTCTCGTCGAGGTGGATACGAACGCCCTGCCCATCCGCCGGGACCAAAAAGTCGGGCGAGTCCACCTCAGGCTCATAGTCGAGTGCACCCGCCCAGAACCCGGACGCCCGACGGGCATCTCCGACCTTCAACACGACCGCTCCTGCCTTGACTGCCATGCTGGCTCCCTCTCCTTGGGTGTGCCAAGCGTGGCAGGACCAGCGCGGCAACGTCCTCACATGCCGCTGTCCGGTCGACGCCCGCCGATGACCGGAGACGCCGGGGCATCGTCGCGTCGCCCTTGCGAAGGCCCGCGGTCTACGGGACGCTGGGGGAGCTCCTCGAGCCTGCGGGGGCCTAGGACTGCGATGCCCGTCGGTCGCCCCCCGTAGGCCGGCGGGCATCGTCATGAGTTCACCAATTCGGGAGAGGCACGCCCTCGCGTCCCTTCCTAGCGTGGGGTAGGCGGCGTCCCGTCGAGCCCCGTGCGATTTCCCCGAGGAGTTGCCCGGCGGGGCGCCGCGCAGGTCGTTGGATGCTTGTGACGAGACGGTGGGACGTGCGATGACACCCGAGCGGGCGGTCGCGTAAGGCACGATCCCGGCGACCCTCGCGCTCTTTGCCTCCTACCTGCTGCGCGCGCCGGTGCGGCTCTCCACCTGGCCGCTGTGGCTGCTCGGCTGGGTGCTCGCGGTGGCGCTGTTCGCGTGGGAGATCTGGGACCTGTCGAGGCCGCCAGAGACGCCGGGGCATCGTCCATCCCGGCCAAAATCGCCTCAGACGTAGAGCCCGTGTCGACGCCGAGGTGCTCGACGGCCTTGGAGACCTGACCGACCCGACCTACGCTCGACCCGCGATGGCCCGGTGCAGATCCCCGAGACGCCGGGGCATCATGCCACCCCAACGTCCTCACATGCCGGTGAGGGGTCATCGCTTTCATGCTGGCGGATGGACCCGGCTGCCAGATAAGAAGCCGTTTGCGCCCCTGAGGGCCGTTCGCATTGACGGGGTGACCCGAAGGGCGAACAGTGGCGCTGGTTGGGCGCCCTTCGCGGTGCCCATGGCGACCGGGAGGTCAAATGTCCATCCGCAGGTTGGCCCTCACTCTGGCGATCACAGCAATTGCGATGGGGTTGACGACCCCAGAAGCCCAGGCGGTCGCGCCCCCCAAGCTTCACACGGTGGAGGTGGCTGACGCGAGCGAGGGACCGTTCGTCTGCGGTGATCTAACGCTGACTCTCATAGGCGGATCGCAGATCGAGAAGGTGGAGGCAGTCCAGGTCGGCGATGTCATCCATTACAACTTGGTTCGCAACTACAGGAATCTCTCCTTCATGGGGTCCGATGGTGTCGTCTATCGCGCGACCGCGGTCACCCACGCGACGGTCCTGCTCGACGCAACGCTCGGCGAGCCCATCTCGATCCGCGAGGTGCTCGAGGTGACGTTCGGTGGGGGTGCCGGCCGACTCCATGAGGTGATTGTCGAAACCCCAAGCGTCGAGACCGACGCGATCACGGGCACCTGCACGTACGCCCAGTAAGGCCGCTCGACTGCCAGGACGGGGGTCGGCCAAGCGTCCGCTCATGCCGCTGTCCGGTCGACGCCTCCGGCTGCCATCCTTTTGAACGATTTCGCGGCCCATGCCGTTGAGGTGGTGGGTGAGGCCGAGCTGTACTCCCCGTGGATGCAGTGCGGGCAAACCTACTCGCGTGCCGACACGCGCGTGATGCCCCGGTGCCCCCGCGCCGGGGCATCGTCGTGCCGCATGAGCTCATTCCCGCCCTTCGAGCACCTCGCCGGCACCCCAGGAGCCCTGCTGCCGGTAGCGCCGGACGGTGCAGGTCGGGCAGATGGCGAAGCGGTCGCCGTTGTATCGCACGACCTCCTCGCCGGTGGCCTCGTGGCCGCCGAACTCCTGGCCGCACGGGCACATGAACCACCCGTATCCGGTGACGAGTGCGTACAGGTGATGCGCCCAGCGCGGGAATCTCACGCTAGAACGGCTGTGCTGGCAGGACGATGATGTCGCCCCCTCCGCCGAACCCATTACCGAAGTCGAAGTCCTCGTCACCGTTGTGAATCACGGCGAAAGTGAACGCCGCTAGCAGAGCCACCACACATGGGATGACGACTAAGACACTCCAGGCAAGGAACATCACGCCGATGGCGTCTTCCAGCAGCCTGCCCATTTCCGCCAAGCGCTCCGAGACATTCGAGATGGCGCTCATCTTCCCACTCCGCTCATGTGACTGGTTGATTCGCGCCGGTCCTCTAATCGAACCTCACCGGCGCGCTGCGGACATGCCCAATATGGGGCAACCGCGTCCAGCCGCCTGGCCCAGCCGCCGGAGGGAGAAGCGACATTGGTCACCGTGTTGGCAGGCGTGCTGACATGACGGCATCGCGTGACCGCTCATGCCGCTGTCCGCGCTCGATGCGCGGCGGTTCGATGGGGCTTCAGAGGGTCATGAGTCGCGGCCCCACGACGCACTGTTGAGAAGGAGATTCCATCGCGGTTGGCGCCACGCACGTCTAGTGTGCGGAACATGGAAGCGATCGTGCTTCGTGTCCGGCTAACCAGCGGTGACAGCATTGATGTCACGTACGAGGATCGCGATGCGGACAGCGAAGGCGAGGTCATCGAGCACGTCGTCTCCACGCTGTCCGACGCGTCCGGGTTTCTGCACTGCCGACACGGCGAGCGACTCGTGGTGCTGTATGCGAGGGGTGTAGCCGCTGTAGAAGTGGCTCCCCGCGGCGCAGTCCTGTAGGTGACGCTGGTCCTTCTCGCGGTGCGGCGTTCCTGGAAACGCCCGCTCACACCGCCGTCCGGTACTCGCTCATGCCGATGAGCGCTCGCGTTGATAAGGGCCAGGCGTGGGCTGGGGCCTTCAGCTCTGACTTCCCCTACTGAATCCCGGCAGCGCTCCAGCCGGAGTGCCGAGTGAGGTCGGTACGCAAGGTCATCAGCTCACGGTCGACTTGGCAGGCCTTGGTGCAGCGGGTGTTGCGGAGAGCCCGCACCAAGCCCCGGGCCTTCGCGAAGAGGCTGGCTGAAGAGGCTCGGATGAGGCGCGACATCGTGCCTCCTTGGGTGTGCCGCGAGGGTTTCTCGCTCCTCCTAGTTTACTCCCCAAGTCTGTTGCGACACCGTTGCCTCGCACCCACCAGCCGCCATGACTTGGCCCGTGTCCTCAGAACAGATCGACCGCTCGTGCCGCTGTGAGGCAGGTTGGGCGGGCACGATGTCGGAATTCGGTCTACCGTTTGGTTCCGATGACTGGTCGTCCGTAAAAGCCTTGAGTACGAAGGGGGGTCACTCGCCATGGGACCTTGGCTGGTGGGCGACCTCGGGACGCCGGAGCTCCTCATCCTTCTGATCATTGCCCTCCTCATGTTTGGAGGCCTTCTTGTCCTGGTCACGATTTCGTTGGTCACCGTGAGGAGAGCGGCCCATGGCAGAGCCGAAGACCAACAGCGATCTGAGGACGGCGACCACTAGCAGTTCGCGTTGACGAACGACCGCTCATGCCGGCGATCCGCGCCTTTCGTGCGACCGCTGATGGTGCGCGGCACTGCCGATGCGCCTGCCGAGCGCGCGACGAGGTGTTACCAGCCAGCCGGGTCCCTCAGCCCGGGGTGACGTGGCGGATCGCGTAGCCGATCTCCTCATCCGCGGTGTTGGCGTCCCGGTCGACCCACACCGATGTGGGATAGTTCTGGCCCTTCGGCCAAGCCACTCGCACCTGGTAGGCGTCCTTGGTGTTGGCGGCGTCGATGACGTCGTTGATGGTCACCCACATCCAATCCCCGGCGGGGTCGCCCGCCGCATGGCCCCTGCCCTTGTGGGCGTACACGGCGTCGGTTGGCGTCCCGTCACGGACGGTGACGATGACCGGAACGCCGCGGTCGCCGCAGAAGCAGGTCGTCCGCAGTGTGTACGTGTAGTCGTCGAGGTCGTACGCCGGCCAGGGGGCCGCGGTCGGGTGCGGGTCCGGTGTGCCGCGAGGTGTCGCCTCGGGCGTGCCGCCAGTGCCGTCTACGTTTGCGTGGCCGGCTTGACTGCAGCCGGCGAGCAGGACGGCGGCGCCAACCAGGAGCGGGAGCACGTGCCTCTTCATGGAGGTCTGACGGCCATTCGACGTAGGTGGTTCCCCCGATCGGGACGGTTGCGATCCCCGTCCGTGGTTTCGCAGCGATCAGTGCGACGACCCAGGTGGAGCTTTGTAAAGTTCCTGCACGGCCGCCTCGATGTCCCCGCCGTCGGCCTCCACGGGCTCCATGTACAAGCGGGCTTCCGCGACCAGGCCATCGCGCACCACCAGGATCGTGACCCCACGCATCGCGAAAGGCGACCCGTCCACGTGGTGTCCGTGCCAGTCCCACTCGCCCCACTCGGTTTCCCCGTCCACCGATGAAGCGACCAGCTCTGAACAGAAGTCCGGCACCCCATCGAAGACGAACGACCAGTTCTCGAGCACCTGAGCGCTCCCGCCGAACCCCCGACTCGGGTGCAGCGGTTGCGCGCTTTGGTAGTCCACAGCGAAGAGGGACGCCACCCGCTGCGCATCGTGAGCATTCGTCGCATCCCTGAGCCGCTCCAACATGGTCGTCATGCCAGAACGATAGATCGGCTGGACGCGAGACCCTGGCACGCGGCCGCAACGTCCTCGTCCGCCGCCATGCGCGGGCGCATGCATCGAGAGCGATGGTTAGCGGTCGTTAACCAGCGCGGCTACGATGTGCGCCATGACTTTCGAGCTGTCGCGCGAGCACGAGGAGTTCCGACGCGTCGTCCGCGAGTTCGCAGAAGGCGAGATCGCACCGCACGCCGCTCAATGGGACCGCGAGCATCATTTCCCGATCGAGGTGGTGCAGCAGATGGGGAAGCTCGGGCTGATGGGCCTCACGGCGCCGGAGGAGTACGGCGGTGCCGGCGAGGACGGAGACTTCACCAGCCTCTGCGTGGCGATCGAGGAGATCGGTCGCGTCGACCAGTCGATGGGCATCACCCTCGAAGCGGCGGTCGGACTCGGCATCAACCCGATCCTGACCTTCGGGAACGCCGCCCAGAAGGAGCAGTGGCTCCCCGACCTCATCTCCGGGCAGGCACTGGCCGCCTTCGGTCTGACCGAGCCGGGTGCCGGCTCGGACGCGGGGGCAACGCGCACACGGGCCGAGCTGGTCGACGGCGAGTGGGTCGTCAACGGCGCCAAGCAGTTCATCACCAACTCGGGCTCCGAGATCACCACCTGCGTCAGCGTCACGGCCCGCACAGGCGAGACCGGCGACGGGAAGGCAGAGATCTCGGCGTTCATCGTGCCGGCGGACGCGCCCGGCTTCACCGCTGAGCCGGCGTACGACAAGCTCGGCTGGCACGCCTCCGACACCCACCCGCTCACGCTGGACGACGTGCACATCCCCGAAGGCAACCTGCTCGGTGAGCGCGGTCGCGGCTTTGCGCAGTTCCTGGCAACGCTCGACGACGGCCGGATTGCGATCGCTGCGCTCGCGGTCGGCTGCATCCAGGCCTGCCTCGACTCGTGCCTGCAGTACGCCGGGGAGCGGCAGACGTTCGGCGTCCCGATCGGCCGGAAGCAAGGGGTCGCGTTCCAGATCGCGGACCTCGAGGTGATGCTCCAGGCGAGCCGGCTGCTGGTCTACAAGGCGGCGGCCGTCAAGGACGCCATGCGTGACGGCAACGGGCCGAGGCCGAGCGAGCTCAAGCAGGCCGCGTCGGTGGCGAAGCTGTACGCCACCGAGTCGGCCGTGACCGCGACTCGCATCGCGACCCAGGTGTTCGGCGGATACGGCTTCATGGAGGAGTACCCCGTCGCCCGCCTGTACCGCGACGCGAAGGTGCTCGAGATCGGTGAGGGGACCTCCGAGGTCCAGCGGATGCTGATCGCCCGCGGGCTCGGCCTGCCGGTGGAGTAGTGCGCCTCTTTCGCGACCTCCCACCCGAGGTTCGCGCGCTGACCGCAGTCGCCTTCATGGTGGCGCTGGGCTTCGGTCTGGTCGCGCCGGCGCTGCCGCTCTTCGCCCGCGAGTTCGGCGTGGGCAAGGCGGCCGCGGGGGCCGTGGTGAGCGCGTTCGCGCTGATGCGGCTGGTGATGGCGCCGTTCGTCGGACGACTCGTCAACGCCTTCGGCGAGCGTGTGCTGCTGGCTGCCGGCATCGGGGTCGTCGCGGTGAGCAGCGCCCTGGCCGGGCTCGCCCAGTCCTACTGGCAGCTGCTCGTCCTGCGGGCGGCCGGGGGCGCCGGCTCGATCATGTTCAGCGTGAGCGCCGCCAGCCTCCTGGTCAGGGTCACGCCGAGCCATCTGCGCGGTCGAGCCCAGGGCGTCTGGGCGGGGTCCTTCCTGATCGGCCTGGTCGCCGGCCCGGCGGTTGGCACGGTGGCGACCTTCTCCCTCCGGCTCCCGTTCTTCCTGTACGCCGGAACGCTCGTCATAGCCGGCCTGATCGGGCTCGGAGCGCTCCGGCACAGCGAGCTGGCCGCCCGCCAGTCCGACCGGTCCCAGCCGCTGGCGCTGTCCGTCGCTCTGCACAACCGGGCCTATCTCGCTGTCCTGGCAGCCGCCTTCGCCGGCAACTTCACGCTGATCGGCGCGCGGTCCGCGATGGTGCCGCTCTACGTGCGGGACTCTCTCCACCTGTCGGCCGGCTGGGCCTACGCGGCGTTCCTCATCGTCAGCGTGGTCAGCGGTGCCCTCCTGCTGCCCAGCGGCAAGATCGCCGACACAGTCGGTCGCCGGCCGGTGATCGTCGTAGGCCTGGTCGTCGGTGCGATGGCGTTCGTATTGCTCCCGACGCTGCCGGCGATCGCCGGGCTGGTGATCGCGATGGTGCTGATCGGTGTCGCCGCCGCGTCCGACTCGGTGGCACCCGGGGCGGTGATGGGCGACGTGGTCGCAGGCAAGGGCGGCACCGTGGTCGCGGTCTTCCAGATGGCCGGCGACCTCGGCTCGGTCCTCGGCCCCGTGGTGACCGGCTGGGTGGCAGACGCGGCCGGCTACTCGCCGGCCTTCGCCGTGTGCGCAGCTGTGTGCGTCGTGCCCGTGTTCGCCGTCCTGGCCGCGCCCGAGACGCTCCAGCGCGAACACGGGGGGTCTTCGATGAAGGCGGCACGCGACGCCGCCACCGACGCGACCTGACCTGCAAGGTCGGGCTCGCGCCCGGCCTGCTGGTACCGAATTCCGACAGCCCCTTCCCTAGACTGCACGGGTGCCGCCGCGCCTGCCCCATCTCGTCGTCGAGATCGGGCGCTTCATGGTCACCGGTGGATTGTCGACGATCGTCTCGTTCGCCGTCTTCAACTTCCTGGCCCACGGCCTGTACCTGACCAGCGACCCGTGGCTCGGCACCCAGCCGATCCTGGCGTTCGTCATCGCCAGCCTCGTGGGCATGGTCGTGAGCTACCAGCTGAGCCGGAATTGGACGTTCCGGCACCGGCCCCCCGTTCATGCAGACGGCGGGCGCACGGCGTTCTTCGTGATCAACCTGGTCACCCTTCCGCTGGCGGTCGGCACGCTGTGGTTCAGCCGCCACGTCCTCCACCTCACCGACCCGCTCGCCGACAACATCGCCGGCAACGTGGTGGGTGCACTGATCGGCCAGGCCGCGCGGTTCTACCTCTTCCGCACGTACGTCTTCCGCAAGCCGGTGACCGCGAGCGAGGTGGCGCACCACCCGGTGGCGCTGCTCGGGCCCGCCCATCAGCTGATCGACCCCGACGCGGCCTCCGAGGCGTCCCTAGCGTCGGCTCCAGAGGTCGGTCCAGCGGTGACCGAGCTCGGCCACCAGGTCACGCAGCAGCGGCAGGCTGAGGCCGACGACGTTGTGGTGGTCGCCCTCGATGCCGGTCACGAACGCGCCGCCCAGCCCGTCGATCGTGAATGCGCCGGCGACCTGCAACGGCTCGCCGGACTCGACGTACGCCGAGATCTCGTCGTCGGTGACGTCGGCGAAGTGCACGACGGTCGAGCCGGTCCCCACTGCTTGCCGGCCCGACGACGTGTCGCGCAGGCAGTGCCCGGTGTGCAGGACGCCGCTACGGCCGCGCATCGCCTGCCAGCGCGCGACGGCCGCGTCGGCATCGGCCGGCTTGCCGAGTGCCAGGCCGTCGAGCTCCAGCACCGAGTCGCAGCCCAGCACGAGGCGGTCACCGCTCACCTCCCCGGCGACGGCGGCGCACTTGAGCTCCGCGAGACGCAGCGCCAGCTCCGACGGTCCGAGCCCGGTGACCTGCGACTCGTCGACCCCCGAGAACACCACCGATGGCTCGATCCCGGCCGCCTTGAGCGTGGCGAGGCGGGCAGGGGACGCGGAGGCGAGCACCAGCGAGGTCACGGACGGACAGTAGCCATCTCCCCGATAGCCTTCCTCGGTGCCCGGCCACTCACCAGCGACCCCGCACGGCGGCTCGCCGTCGATCGAGCAGCCCGCCTACTGGTGGTACCGGGCTCGCTCCGAGATGCTGCGCACGGTCCTGGGCCCGTACGTCGGGTCAGCGGAGCGCGTCCTCGACGTGGGCAGCGCGGACGGTCCGAGCGTGGGGTGGCTGACGGCCCCGCACAAGGTCTCTCTCGACGTCGATCCGCGTGGCCTGCGGCCGCCGACCGGGATCTGCGGATCGGTCCTGGCTCTCCCGTTCGCCGACGCGTCCTTCGAGGTGGTCGGCGCGTTCGACGTGGTCGAGCACTGCGACCCGGAAGAACTCGCTCTGGCCGAGCTCCGCCGGGTCCTCGAGCCGGGCGGACGGCTGCTGCTGTCCGTGCCGGCGTACCAGTGGGCGTGGTCCGACCACGACGTCGCCAACGGCCACCACCGCCGTTACACCCGTCCTCGGGCGGTCGCGGCCGTGCGGACGGCCGGGTTCGACGTCGCGCGCGCGACATACGGCTTCGCCGGGGTGTTCCCCGCCTTCGTGGCCGAGCGTGCAGTCCGCAGCGTGCGCCAGCGGTTCGCGTCCTCCCGCGCAGGCGGACCGGCCGACATCGTCGGGGTCCCCCCGGTGGGCGCTCGTCTCGAGCGAGTGCTGCTGGGCCTGTGCCGCTGGGACGAGCGGGTACTGACGAGCCACGACCTGCCGTTCGGCTCGTCGGTGTTCGTCGCGGCGGTCAAGAGGTGAGTCGGCTCCTACGCCGCACCGCCAGTCCGGACGTGCGGTGGGCGACGGCCGCTGTCCTGACGGTGCTGGCCGCGCTGTCACTGCTGCTCGTGGGCAACCCGCACTACCTCTGGTACGGCGACACCCCAACTGCCTACTACGGCTGGTGGTACCACCTCGGTGAGCTGATCCGGGACGGCCAGTGGTCGACGCTCGACCCCCACGCCTGGAGGGCCGGAAACCTCGCGGCCGAGGGTCAGTGGGGACTGTGGTCACCGCTGACCATCGGCATCGGCCTCCTCACCACGGTCGTCTCCGACATGCTGGCCCTCACCGCTGTCGTCAAGCTCGGCCTGGCGGCGATCGCCGTGCTCGGGGTGTACCTGCTCGTGCGGTCGTACGACGCCCCACCGGCCGCGGCGTACGTCGCCGGCGTGCTCGTACCGATGGGCGGCATGACGCAGTACCTCGACCTGCCCTCCTGGGTGGCGGCGGAGATGATCTGGGCGATCTTCCCCTGGGTGTGGTGGGGTCTGCGGCGCACGATGCTGCGCGGTGCGAACCCGTGGCCGGCTCTGGTCGCGGGCTACCTGCTCGTGAGCGTGGGCTACGTCTTCGGGACGATCATGCTGGTCGTCGCGATCTTGGCCTGCCTGCTCGACTGCTGGCTCGCGCGCGACCGGCGGGCCGCCTGGCGGGTGACGGGCGCCGGCGTGTTGCTCGGCCTGGTGGCGGTCACGGTCTACCTGCCCGGCGTCCTGACGGCCTCGGTCACCTCCCGGCAGACGGGGGTGTCGGGATTCGGGGGCAAGTTCACCACCGACCCGCTGGCCCTGGTCGCGTCGGTCCTCCCGACCGACGCGGTGTCGGGTACGACCGACCACCTCCTTCCCTACGCGTACGTCGCCTGGCTGTTGCCCGCAGCGGTGTGGCTGAACTGGGGTCGCGCCCGGCGGGACTGGCGTCCGCTCGGCGGTCTCCTGGCGTTTACGTTGGTCGCGCTGGTGGTCGTCGACGGCCCGTCCCAGGTGGGGCCGCTGCGATGGCCGCTGCGCTTGCAGACCTTTCTCGTCGAAGTGCTCGTGGTGCTGCTCGTGGTCGCCTGGTCGCGCTTCGGCCTCGACCGCCCCTCGCCCCGCCGGCTCTCGATCTCGCTGGGTTGGGTGGCGATCGCCGGTGGCCTGGCCCTGGTGCGCTCGTCGTCCGAGTGGCGTGCTCACCTGACCGCGATCGCGCTGATCGGGGGCGCCCTGACGCTGGTGTGGTGGCTGGTCCGCAGCGGGCGGCGTGGCTGGCTCGCACCCACCATCGGAGCCGTGACCCTGGCGGCGTTCGGGTTGCAGCACGGGTTCTTCCCCGATCCGCCCTCGCCGCAGCGCCACGCCCCGACCGACGTATCGGCGTACCAGGGGCTGTACCCCGACGCGGTCGGCGACCTGTTGCAGGTGGGGGCCACGGACCTGACGGTGCAGTCCGACCCGGCCGCTGCCCGGCAGCTGCCGATCGGGTCGGCGTGGTACCTGACCGGTCTGACCTCGCAGAACACCTACACGTCGATCAGCCACGCGGCGTACAAGTCCCGCTACTGCGTCTACTACCAGGGCGACACCTGCCCCGAGCTGCTCGACACACTGTTCAGCACCGAGCCGACCACCGGCCGCGAGCGCGTCGACCTGCTCGGCGTCAGCTCTCTGCTCCTGGTGCGTGCCGACTTTCCGGCGAGCCGGCTGAGCTCCCCACCGCGCGGGTGGCAGGTCGCAGACCGTACGCCGTACTCGGTGCTGTGGACGCGACGGACGCCGGTGCCGGGCGCGGGTCATGTGGTCTGGACCTCGCCCGGTACGACGGTGTCGTCGGTGACCGCCGACGCGACCCGGACGACGTTCCGCGTCGACCGCGTGCCGGCCGACGGAGGCACTGTGGTGCTGAGCCTGCTGGACTGGCCCGGCTACTCGACGTCCAGCGGCACGCTGGCGGACCCGGTCGACGGCTACCTGGTCACGGTTCGACTGCCGGCCTCGGCGCGCGGCCAGACGGTAGACGTCGCGTTCAGCCCGCCGGGGTGGACCGCGGAGATCGCCGCGTGGGTGCTTGCCATCCTCGGTGGTGCGATCTGGTCGGCCTGGTCGGCGGTCGCGGTCAGGCGGTCACGTCGCGCACGCTGACCAGCGCCGGCGGCGTACCCTTCGGTGCGCCCGCGAGCCGCGCCACCGACGTGGTCACCGGCGCTCGCGTGACGAAGGGGAGGCGGACAGCGCATGAGTGCCCCCCATGAGCCCCCGTCACCGTCGGACCCCCTGTTCGAGGGACTCACCTACGGGCGCGCCTGGAACGCGTTCTGGCTCGGCCTCGCCTCGATCTTCTGCTGCGGACCCCTCGCCGGCATCCCTGCGATCTTCGTCGGGGCCCAGGCCCTGACCGAGATCGCAGCCTCGCGTGGCCGACTGACCGGTCGTGGCACCGCCTGGGTCGGGGTGGTGCTGGGTGTGATCGGGACCGTCGCGAGCACCGGCGCCGTCGCCTACTACCAAGGGCGATGAGCGACCTCAGTCGGCGTGCGACCACTCCTCGGAGGCGTCCGCCTGCGCGTCGAGCCGGTGGCGCGGCGCGTAGTCGGACTCCTCGTCGGGACCGCTGCGAGCCATCCGGCTGAGCACACGGAAACCCATGCCTCGTGGGTGAGCCGCTGCTGCGACACCCTCGTGCCGACCGGCCGTGTCCCGCTCGGCCTCGGCTGTTTCCAGGTCCTTCAACTGGGCGCTCATTGCGAATCCCCCCGGATCGTCCGCGACCACCCCCGCGGCCGCGTGCTGGACAACACGGTAAGTCGTGTGCCGGCCGCTGTCCCGGAGTCCGTGGCGGCCAACGGCAAAATCTGGACCCGCCCACCGCTGCACGGAGGGCGTGTGGGACGTGGGTCAGCTGGCGATCGACGTGCGGATGTCGACGTGGACCGGAACCTCACGACGATGGCGCGGGGCGTAGTCGGTGCTGTCCTCGGCCTCGACGCGTGCCATCCGGCTGAGAACGCGGAAGCCCTGACCGCGAGGGTGCGACCGTCCTGCAACCGCGTCGAACATGCCTGCGGTTGCGCTCACGTGACCCACCGCGCGTACGTCCATGACCATTGCGCTCATCGCGATCCCCCCGGAATCGTCAGTGGCGGTCCCCCAACGGCCCGCCGTCGCGGCGCCCGAGCCCACCGACATGACCATCGTGAGGCACGCGTCGTCGCACGTCCCCCGAATCCAGAAGTCTTTACCGTGCGTGACAACGGATTCCTCCGCAGGCGCCGGGCGGTGCGCTCGTGATGCGTGGTGGCGTGATGGTCAGTGCGGCAGGGCCGACGCCCGCCACCCGCCGGAACCATGCGGGGCGACGACGCGGTGGAGTCGCCGGGGCGCGTTCCACTCCGGCGTACGCCGGGGACGCTCCGCCGTGGGCCCGGCGAGCGAGGCGAGCACGCTGACGAGTGCGGCCAGCTCCTCGGGCGTGGGGTCGCCCTTCACCACTCGAAGGAACGGCCGGGTCTCGACAGGCTCGACCGCCGGAGCGTCGTCCGACTCGCTCACCCCGGCCATCAGAGGGGGATGTTCCCGTGCTTCTTGCTCGGCAGGATCTCCCGCTTGGAAGCGAGCAGACGCAGGGCTTTGACGACCTCGATCCGCGTCTCGTGCGGGGGGATGACACCGTCGACGTACCCGCGCTCCGCGGCGAGGTAGGGGTTGGCCAGGGTGTCCTCGTAGTCGGTGATCAGCTGGGCCCGCGTGGCCTCCGGGTCCGCCGCGTCCTTGAGCTCCTTGCGGTACAGGATGTTGACCGCGCCCTGCGCGCCCATCACCGCGATCTGCGCTGTCGGCCAGGCGAGGTTGATGTCCGCGCCGAGGTGCTTGGACCCCATCACGTCGTACGCGCCGCCGTAGGCCTTACGGGTGATCACCGTGACGAGCGGGACCGTGGCCTCTGCGTAGGCGTAGATCAGCTTGGCTCCGCGGCGGATGATCCCGTTCCACTCCTGGTCGGTGCCGGGGAGGAAGCCGGGAACGTCGACGAACGTGAGCACGGGGATGTTGAAGGCGTCGCAGGTGCGCACGAACCTGGCTGCCTTCTCCGAGGCATCGATGTCGAGCGTGCCGGCGAACTGCATCGGCTGGTTGGCCACCACGCCGACCGACCGTCCTTCGACCCGGCCGAATCCGACGACGATGTTCGGCGCGAAGAGCGGCTGGACCTCCAAGAACTCCTCGTCGTCCAGCACGGCGGTGATGACCTCGTGCATGTCGTAAGGCTGGTTCGCACCGTCGGGGATGACCGTGTCGAGGGTGCGGTCGAGGTCAGAAACGGTCAGGGCACCTGGCTCCGCGGCTGACGCCGCGAAGACAGGTGCTGCGTCGAGGTTGTTCTGCGGGAGGTAGGAGATCAGCGCCTTGACGTACTCGATCGCGTCCTCCTCGTCGGAGCCCATGTAGTGGGCGTTGCCCGACTTCGTGTTGTGAGTCCGGGCGCCGCCCAGCTCCTCCATCGTGACGTCCTCGCCGGTCACGGTCTTGATGACGTCGGGGCCGGTGATGAACATGTTCGACGTGCCGTCGACCATCACCGTGAAGTCCGTGACGGCCGGTGAGTACACGTGACCGCCCGCACAGGAGCCCATGATCAGGCTGATCTGCGGAATGACGCCGGACGCGTGCACGTTGCGACGGAAGATCTCGCCGTACAGCCCCAGCGAGACCACTCCCTCCTGGATCCGCGCGCCGGCGCCCTCGTTGATCCCGATGATCGGGCAGCCGGTCTTGATCGCGAGGTCCATCACCTTGCAGATCTTCTCGCCGTACACCTGGCCCAGTGACCCGCCGAAGATCGTGAAGTCCTGGCTGAAGACGCACACCTGACGACCATCGACCGTGCCGTAGCCGGTCACCACGCCGTCGCCGTACGGCCGTCGCTTCTCCAGGCCGAACGCCGTGGAGCGGTGGCGCGCCAGCTCGTCGAGCTCGACGAAGGAGCCCTCGTCGAAGAGCATCTCGATGCGCTCGCGCGCAGTTCGCCGGCCCTTCGCGTGCTGCTTCTCGACGGCCTTCGCCGAGGCGGCGTGCACCGCCTCGTCGAGCCGGCGGTGCAGGCCCGCGAGCTTTCCGGCCGTGGTGTGGATGTCGATGCCGGTCTCAGAGGCGGGAACGTCGGTGCCCTCACCCGGCTGTACCGCCTGTCCAGCGGTCGGCTGTGAACTCACCTGTCTGGCCTCCTCGGGTCTGCTGAGCCAATCTAGTGCCCGTGAACGACGCATCATCACGGCCACCCCTCGACGTGCAGCGGCTCGCGCCACCCGGGTCCGCCCGGGTGGAGATCCTGGACCGGGCACCGTCGACCAACGTCCTCGTCGCCGACCGCGCCCGCTCGGGCGAGCCGGGTTGGCTCGTCCTCGTCGCTGAGCACCAGACCGCCGGGCGTGGGCGGCTCGACCGCACGTGGGAGACCCCTGACAAGGCCGCGCTCACGTTCTCGGTGCTGCTCCGACCCGAGGTCCCAGCCGAGCGCTGGCCGTGGCTCCCGCTGCTGACTGGGTACGCCGTGGGCTCCGCCCTGCGTAAGGCCGGGGCGGAGGCCTGCCTCAAGTGGCCCAACGACGTCACGGTCCACGGCCAGAAGATCGCCGGCATCCTGCTGGAGCGGGTGGAGACCCCGGCTGGGCCGGCGGCGGTCCTCGGCATCGGCCTCAACGTCTCGGCCACGCGTGCGGAGCTGCCGGTGGAGACCGCGACCTCGCTGGCGCTGCTCGGAGTCGAGGCCGACCGCACAGACCTCCTGAACGCCATCCTCGACGCGCTGGCTGCCCAGTACGACGCGTGGGTGGCGGGCGAGTCCCTCGCCCCGGACTACCAGCGTGTGTGTACGACGGTCGGCCGCGACATCCGCGTCGACCTGCCGTCGGGGGAGACCCTCACGGGCACGGCGACCGGCATCGACCGCGACGGACGGCTGCTCGTGGAGTCCGGCGGCCGGATGGTTCCGGTCGGGGCCGGGGACGTCGTTCACGTCCGGTCGCTGCCATCCGATACCCCGGAGTGAGAGACTCCCGCCGTGGCCATCTCACCCAAGCTGCTGACCGACGGCGAGAATGTCGTCGTCGACACGCGTACGCATCCGAAGGCACTGATCCTGCCGTTCGTCATCCTGGTCGTCCTGCTCGCGGCGGCGATCTACCTCGACCGCAAGACCGGCAACGGCACCGTGAGCCTCGGCGAGTGGATCATCGCGCTGCTCGTGTTCCTGTGGTTCGTGCTCCGCCCGCTCCTCGACTGGCTCACGTCGACGTACACGATCACCACCAAGCGGCTGATCACGCGCGAGGGTCTGGTCGCGCGGCGGGGGCACGACATCCCCTTGATGCGCATCAGCGACGTCGCGTACGACCAGGGCATCGTGGACCGGATGGTCGGCTGCGGCACCCTCGTGATCAGCGACGCCAGCACGCACGGCTCGGTCCGCCTCCACGACATCCCGCGGGTCGAGCAGGTCCAGCGGCAGCTCACCGAGCTTCTCGGCGGCGGGGCGGGGTCCTCCTCCGACCGTCGGGACAATGACGGCACCTGACGAGACTCCGGGCCAACAGCTCGAGCAGGCGATCCTCGGCGAGGACGCCGTCTACAACGCCCTCGAGGTGGCCGCCGAGACCGGCGCGACCATCGAGCAGGCGCAGCGGCTCTGGCGCGCGCTCGGGTTTCCCGACCGCGGCAGCGAGCGGGCGTTCACCCAGGCCGACGCTGACTCGGTGTCCACGCTCTTGCGCCTTGTCGACGAGGGAACCATCGACTTCGACATGGCCGTCGACCTCACTCGCGCCGTGGGCCAGACCATGGCGCGGCTGACCGACTGGGAGGTCGCCACGCTGGTGCACCGGGTGCAGGAGCTCGAGTCGGGTGATGACGCGACCGGCTCGCGGGCGACGGCAGCACTGAAGCTCCTGGACGCCCTGAACGAGCCGTTCGAGGGCCTCCTGGTCTACGTGTGGCGCAGGCACCTGGCCGCGGCCGTGGCGCGCGTCGAGGCGCTGGGTGCCGACGACGCCGACCTGCACACGACGCAGGTGACCGTCGGTTTCGCCGACATCGTGCAGTTCACCGCGTTGACCAACCGGCTCGATCACGACCGGATCGGCGACCTCGTGGAGATCTTCGAGTCGCGCTGCGCCGACGTCGTGGCGGGCCAGCACGGCCGTGTGATCAAGAGCCTCGGGGACGCGGTGCTGTTCGTGAACGAGGACCCGATCCGGGCCTACGACACCGCCGAGGGGATCATTGCGGTGATCGGGCGCGACCAGCGGATGCCCGACGTACGGGTGGGACTGTCCACCGGCTCGGTGGTGACTCGGCTGGGAGACGTCTTCGGGCCCCCGGTCAACCTCGCGGCGCGGCTGACGGCGGTAGCCCGGCGTAACCGGATCATCGTCGACAGCGCCACCGCGGAGCGTCTTCCGGAGGATCAGTTCGAGGCGCGGGCGCTCCCCGCGCGTCCCGTGCGGGGGTTCGGGTTGGTCGAGCCAGTGGCCGTTCGACGTCATTGAGGCATGGCCCGGAATGCCTAGACGGAGTGGTGCGCCTCGGGGAATTTTACCCGTGGACCCCGGCGAGTTGACCCATTCCCCGGCGGGAGAGGGTGTCGGGTACCTATTTTCAATGCGTGCTCAAGGTCCAGGACGTCGCCGTGGACCCGGTTACCCGCCGGGTCTGGCGAGATGAACGCGAGATCGTTTTCTCGCGCAAGGAGTTCGACCTGCTGCATTTCTTGATGCAGCGGGCCGGTTCCGTCGTGTCCCGCGACGAGCTGATGCTGACGGTCTGGAACACGACCTTCTGGACGTCGTCGAAGACGATCGACGTCCACCTGGGCTGGGTACGCCGCAAGCTCGGCGACGACCCGAGCCAGCCCAGCCTGATCACCACCGTGCGCGGGCACGGACTCCGGTTCGAGCTGGACCCGCCGGGCTCGTCCGACGTCCTGCGGTCCTCCGAGCCGGCTGCGGCGCGCACCGCCTGACCGCAGCGTCGACGGCGCCCCTACGCTTCTGCGGGTGAGCCCCGGCGAGTCCCGTGCGTCGTACGACGCTCCGTTGGATCCTGGGCCTGTCGTCGCCGTGGTCGGTGGCGGTCAGCTGGCCCGGATGCTCGCCGAGCCGGCCGCCGCCCTCGGCATCCCGTTACGGCTCCTGGCGGAGGCCCCCGGCGTGTCCGCCGCTCAGGTGATCCCCGACCACGAGGTCGGCGACTACACCGACCTGGCCACGCTCGAGCGCCTGGTGGACGGCTGCCGCGTCGTCACGTTCGACCACGAGCACGTGCCGACCGACCACCTGCACAGGCTAGAGAAGGCCGGGGTCGCCGTGCGGCCCGGGCCCGCCGCCCTCGTGCACGCTCAGGACAAGATCGCCATGCGCCAGGCACTGTCCGGTCTGGGCGTGCCCGTGCCGCGCTTCCGGGTCGTTTCGAGCGCCGACGAGGTGGCCGCCTTCGGACTCCCGTGCGTGCTGAAGACCAGCCGTGGCGGGTACGACGGCAAGGGCGTCTGGTTCGCGACCACCGCGGCGGACTGCGCGCCGGCGTTCGAGGCCGCCGCCGCGACCGGCGTGGGGATCCTCGCCGAGGAGCGGGTCGACTTCCGGCGGGAGCTCTCGGCACTGGTGGCGCGAAGCCCGAGCGGCCAGGCGGCGGCGTACCCCGTCGTCGAGTCGGTGCAGCGCGACGGCATCTGCCACGAGGTCGTCGCTCCCGCCCCAGGGCTGCCTGACCGGCTGGCAACCCGGGCGCAGGAGCTCGCGCTGCGTGTCGCGCGCGAGCTCGACGTCACCGGCATCCTCGCCGTGGAGCTGTTCGAGACCGTCGACGACCGCGTCCTGGTCAACGAGCTCGCGATGCGGCCGCACAACACCGGCCACTGGACCCAGGACGGCGCGGTCACCTCGCAGTTCGAGAACCATCTACGCGCGGTACTCGACCTGCCGCTCGGATCGCCGGTCGCGCGGGCACCGTGGACGGTGATGGTGAACATCCTGGGCGGGACCGCTCGTCTGTACGACGGGTACCCACACGCGCTCGCCCGCGACCCTCGGCTGCGGGTCCATCTGTACGGGAAGGCGCCTCGTCCGGGGCGCAAGCTCGGTCACGTCAACGCCTACGGCGACGACCTGCAAGAGTGTCTGGAACGGGCCCGCCACGCCGCCGCGTGGTTCGCCGGAGAGCTGGGAGACGAGAGCGAGTGACCTGTGGCTGACGCACCCCGCGTGGGCATCGTGATGGGGTCCGACTCCGACTGGCCGGTGATGGAGGCCGCCGCCGACGCGCTCAAGGAGTTCGACGTGGCCTACGAGGCCGACGTCGTCTCGGCCCACCGGATGCCCGACGAGATGATCGCCTATGGTCGTGAGGCCGCCGATCGCGGTCTTTCAGTGATCATCGCGGGTGCCGGGGGAGCGGCCCACCTGCCCGGGATGCTCGCGTCGGTCACGCCCTTGCCGGTGATCGGCGTCCCGGTGCCGCTCCAGCACCTCGACGGCATGGACTCGCTGCTCTCGATCGTCCAGATGCCGGCTGGCGTCCCGGTCGCGACCGTGGCCGTCGGCAACGCTCGGAACGCCGGGCTCCTCGCAGTCCGCATCCTCGGCGCCGTCGACGCCGATCTGCGGCAGCGAATGCTCGACTTCCAGGCCGATCTGCGGCAGACCGCCCGGGAGAAGGGCAAGAAGATCCGGTCCGCGACGGGACGACGGCTCGGGTTCTGAGCACCTGGTGGCCGACCCCGGGTCGGCGTACCCCAGGTGCCCCTAGTCCGATCGGACTAGGCAGGGTGGCCGAGATGTGCTAAAAGGATACCTGACGGGGGTACTACAGCGCCTAGCTCAGGAGGGCCATGTGCGTCGTATCCCCCGTTCAGTTCTTCGTTTCCCGGCCCGGTCTGGGCTAAAGATCCTTACCTTCGCTGGTATGTCATCCCCCCTGGCATCCCCTGTGGCATCCCCTGTGGCATCCCCTCTGACAGCCCGCGTGACATCCCGTCTGGCCAAGGTTTCGGCCGTCGCGGCCTGCCTCGCCCTGGCCTCCGCTTTCGCCGCGGCGCCGGCCGTGAGCAGCGACGGCGACGCCCGGCGGCTCCGTGGCGACTCCTGCAGCCACCGAGCGCCCGACGTGAGAAGCCCGAGGTCGCAGTCGGTGCGGATCGGGACCTTCAACCTCAGGGCCAGTGTCTCGCCGTCGAAGTTCGCTGCGGGCGTGAAGGCACTGCTTCCGGACGCCGACATCATCGGCCTCCAAGAGGTCAACAGCAAGGACAAGGCCAGGAAGTTGGCCGCGATCAAGCGTTCCGGCCCCTGGAACTTCTGGCGGCAGTACCGCACCAACATCAATCGGCACCCCCACCGGGGCGGTGCGGAGCAGACGCCCGTGCTGTGGCGTGGCGACCGCTTCGTCTGCACCTATGCCGGCCCGATGCTGGCCTCCGGCATCGTCAGCCTGCGGGGCGAGCTGCCACAGTGGGACGACCAGGAGCGGCACTGGTTCACCATCGTCCATCTGGTCGACCGGGTCACGGGGCAGCGACTCTCGATCGTGAACGTCCACGTCATCCACGGCGCCACCTCGGGTGGCGCTCCCACCCGGAACCGGCCCCGGCACTGGGACGTCTATGTCGCCCAGATGACGAATCTGATCGAGAAGGTCGAGAAACAGCGCGGCTACGGCAGGGTGTTCGTCGTGGGCGATTACAACGCTGGCTGGGTCGCCGACGAGAAGCATCGCCACATTCACCTGCCCTTCCGCTCGTTCCGCGCCATCGACTTCAGGTCCATGTGGGCGACGGAACGACCCGCCAACGGCCGGGGCACGCTCGACGGAGCGCTCCTCGACCAGGTGTACGCCCATAAGAAGGCCCAGTCGGCCCGGGTGATGTTCGGTCTCAACGGATACTCCGACCACCTGCCGGCCGTCGCACGCTACGGCCTCCCCGCAGCCAACTAGGGCTCGACGCCTCGCCGTCGGCGATCAGTACGCCGAGGCCAGGTAGGCGCACGCCTCGGTGAAGATCGAGTCCGCCATGTTGTGCGTCTGCACGTCGATCGTGGTCGTGCCGTCCGGGAGGGTGACCTGCCGGATGTGACCGACGTACCCGGTCAGCCGACCGCCGCCGGGCACCGTGATGTTGATGTTGTTCCCTCGGATCTCGTCGCGGATCAGCGAGCCGTCAGGGGCAAAGCTGAGGTCCTCGGTGCCGCCTAGGCTCGAGGAGAGGGTCTTGCCGTTGGCGGGATTGACCAGGGTGTACGTCAGCCCGCTCACCCACTCGTGGACAAGGACCGAGCCGTCGTCGTACGTCGTGGTGCGGGCATGGAAGCGACCGTCATACGTGCGCTCGACCGGGAAGTCGCAGAACGGCGCGCCCACCGGGTACGTCGCGGTGTCGTGGTCGAACACGGTGGTGGTCGTCTCGGTGCCGGTCTTGCCCGGCTGGGCCTGGGCTGGGCGAGTGGGGCCAGCGCGCAGACGCCGGCCACGGCGACGGCTGCGAAGGCACGAGTAGAAACGAACATCGGCTCTCCTTGAACTATGCATCGTGCATATCTGTAGGATGGATGCATCTTGCATAGATCGGCGCTCGGGTGTCAAGGAGGGGTGGTCATGGGTGCGCAGGGGGCTGCTCAGCGGGGTGCGAGAACGACGGCCGGGTCGACGACCCTCCGTCATGGCGCGAACGTGCTCCGGGCCCTGGCGCGCAACCTGGAGTCGGTCGCCGAGACCGAGGTGACGTCGCCGCTCGATCACCCGAGTGCCCGCGACGCAGTGACTCTGCTGGGGTGGCGGGGCGAGAGCACCACCGAGGCGCTCCGAGAGGCGCTCGATCTCTCCCAGCCGGCGTGCGTGCGTGTCGTGGACCGGCTGGCAGGGGCCGGGCTCGTCACCCGGCGGCGGACCCCGGGCGACCGGCGCTTGCGGATCGGGCTGACGCGGGAGGGAGAGCGCGCGGCGGCCCGACTGGTGCGGGAGTCCGGCGTCGGCGTCGAGCGTGCGCTGCGCGAGGCACTCCCGGAGGTCGAGGACCTCGACGGGTTCGTCGCGGCGCTCGACCGGATCGCCTCGGTCGTGTACGGCGACGCCGTCGACACGGTCCGCTTCTGCCGGTCGTGCGACGTGGACGCCTGCCTCGGTGGTCCGCGCGGATGCCCGTCGGACGCCGCCTGCCGGGCCAACCTCGTCTCAGGTCAGCCCTAGCCGGGCTCAGGCGGTGCGCGGGTCGTCGCGGCGTCGCCACTCGATGGCCGGGCAGGTGTCCATCACCATCGGCACCCCGGCCCGCGTCGTACGCCGGAAGGCTTCCTCGTCGATCACGCCGAGCTGGAACCACACGGCCTTGGCACCCACCGTCGCGGCCTCGTCGGCGAACTCACCGGCGGCGTCGGAGCGACGGAACACATCCACCACGTCGATCGGGAACGGCACGTCGTCGAGCGTGGCGTACCCGCGTTCACCGAGCACCTCGTCGTCCCCCGGAGTCGCGTCGGCGAACCGTGGATGGATCGGCACGATCCGCTTGCCTCGGCGCTGGAGCAGCGCCGCGATGGAGTACGCCGTACGCCCACGGTCTCCGGAAAGCCCGATCACCGCCCAGGTCTCGAGGTCGTCCAGCATCAGGTCGACCCACTCGTTGCGCTGCCACTCGCCCACGTCACCAGCCTAGGTCGCGGCCGGAACCCTCAGGCGCCGTGCCTGGCCCGGTGGGCCGCGTTCTTCGCTCGGTTCTGGCAACGGGTGGAGCAGAACCTACGGCCGCCGTTGCGTGAGGTGTCGAGGTGGACGCGGTCGCACCGATCCGCTGCGCAGACACCGAGCCGTCCGGCGTCCGACGTGCCCAGGGCCATGGCGAGCCCGGCCGCGATGCCGGCCGACCATCCGACGCCGAAGGTGTCGTCCGGGCCGTGGAAGTGCAGGTTCCACACTCCCGGGCCATGCGTGTCGAGCTGGGGCCGGGCGCCGGTACGCCGGAGGAGCACGTTGACACGGCGCGCCGCCGTCGCCAGGTCTCCACGCTCGATGTCCTCGATCACGCGCCGGGCTTCGGTCGCCGTCCTGCCGATCATCTTGGCGTCGTCCGCCCGGACGCCGCGCAAGGAGACGTCGTACCCCCGGGTGTTGACGCAGTCGCGGACCGCGGCCCGGAGCGCGCGCTCGTCCTCGGGCGCGATGAGCTCGTGCCCTCCGTCGAGGCCGGGGGTGAGCCGGTTCACGAGCACCACCGTGGTCTCGAGAAGGTTGGTGACGTGACTGTCGAACAGCATTTGACCAGTCATACCCGTTGATGACACCGTAGGCAAGGTCATGACTGTCAAAGTACAGGACACCAGTCACGTCCATTTGCCGCGCGAGGTGCGGATCCTGGTGGCCGCCCGGGTCGTCGACCGGCTCGGTGGCTTCACCCTGACCTTCCTGCCCCTGCTGCTCGTGACGGCGTACGGCGCGCCGTTGCGCGCGGCGGGCGTGGTGGCGGCCGTGTTCGGGCTTGCCACTATCCCGAGTCGGCTGCTCGGCGGCCGGCTCGCGGAACGGCTGGGGCATCGCGCCACGATCGTGCTCGGGCTGACCGGATGTGCCGTCGCCCAGCTGGGCCTGGCGATCGCGCCGGCTCTCTGGACGGCGTTCGCAGCCGCGCTGGTCCTCGGGCTCTGTTTCGAGATCTACGAGCCGCCGAGCCAGGCGATGTTGGCCGACCTCACGCCGCCACCCGAGCGGGCCGCGGCGTACTCGGCACTCGGCGCCGCGATCGCCGCGGCTGGGGTCGTGGCGGGATCGCTCGCCGCGCTGCTGTCCGGGTTCGGGATGCGCTGGCTCTTCGTGGCGGATGCCGTCACCTGCGTCGCCTGCGCGGCGGTGGTGCGGTCCGCGCTTCCCCATGGCACGGCCGGCCCGGTGCCGGGCCGGGCGCGGCGCGCGAGCCCGTGGCGCGACCGCCGATTGCTGGCGATGTTCGCCGCCGGCATCGCGTTCGCGACGGCCTACATGGTGATGAACGGCGGCCTCCCGCTGGCCCTGCACCACGAGGGTGTCGCGCCCGGGTGGGCCGGAGTCCTGGTCGCCGTCTCGGCGACCACCGTGATCGTCGGGCAGCGACTGCGTCGCGAGTTGCCGGTCGCCTGGGGTCCCTTCCGCCGGATGGCGCTCGGGTATCTGCTGCTGGCGCTGGGGCTCGCGCTCGCCGCCCCCGCGTCGGCCACCGCCAGCGGACCCGCCTACCTCGTCCCCGTGGTCGTCTGGAGTCTCGGTGACGTGATCCTCCTCGGTGAGCCGTTCGCCCTCGTTGCCGAGCTCGCGTCCGAGCACGACCGCAGCCGCTACCTCGCGGCGTACGGCGTCAGCTGGGGTGTCGCGACCACCGTCGGCCCGCTCCTGGCGACCGGTCTGATCGCTGCGGGTGGTCCCGCGTTGCTCTGGCTCTCCTGCGCTGCACTCTGCGCTGTGCTGGCCGTGGCACAGAGCCCCCTCCGAGTCGCGGTTACCCGAAAGTAGAATCCGCCTTATGGCAGACGAGTTCCCGCTCTTCGCCCTCTCGGAGGAGCACCGCGCGATCCGCGAGGCGGTGCGCGATCTGTGCGAGGCCAAGGTCGCGCCGTACGCCGCGGAGGTGGACGAGGAGAGCCGCTACCCCGAGGAGGCGGCGAAGGCGTTGCAGCAGGCCGACTTCCACGCACCGCACGTGCCCGAGGAGTACGGCGGCGCCGGAGCGGACGCACTCGCCACCGTGATCGTGATCGAGGAGATTGCGCGTGTGTGCATGGCGAGCAGCCTGATCCCGGCGGTCAACAAGCTGGGCTCGTTGCCGGTGATGATCGGCGGCTCGGAGGAGCTCAAGAAGCACTACCTGACCAGGCTGGCGGCCGGCGACGGTGGGTTCTCCTACTGCTTGTCCGAGCCCGAGGCCGGCTCCGACGCCGTCGCGATGAAGACCCGCGCGGTCCGCGACGGGGACGAGTGGGTGTTGGACGGCGTCAAGCGCTGGATCACCAACGCCGGAGTCAGTGAGTACTACACAGTGATGGCGGTGACCGACCCCGACGCACGAGCCAAGGGCATCTCGGCGTTCGTCGTCGAGAGGTCCGACGAGGGGGTCACGTTCGGAGCAAAGGAGAAGAAGCTCGGCATCAAGGGCAGCCCCACGCGTGAGATGTACCTCGACCGCGTCCGCATCCCCGCCGATCGGATGATCGGCGAGGAGGGCAGCGGCTTCGAGACGGCCATGAAGACTCTCGACCACACGCGAATCACCATTGCCGCCCAGGCCGTCGGTGTCGCCCAGGGCGCACTCGACTTCGCCCTGGGCTATGCGAGGGAGCGGCAGCAGTTCGGCAGGTCGATCAGCGACTTCCAGGGCCTGCAGTTCCTGCTCGCCGACATGGGGATGAAGATCGAGGCCGCGCGTCAGCTGACCTACGCCGCCGCGGGCCGCTCCGAGCGCGGCGACGCGGACCTCACCTTCTTCGGCGCGGCCGCCAAGTGCTTCGCCTCCGACGTCGCGATGGAGGTCACCACGAACGCCGTTCAGGTGCTCGGCGGCTACGGCTACACCCGTGACTACCCCGTCGAGCGGATGATGCGCGACGCCAAGATCACGCAGATCTACGAGGGCACCAACCAGGTGCAGCGGATCGTGATGGCCCGCCAGCTGCTGGCGGGGGTGCAGTCAGATCTGTAGCCGTCTTCGCACGGTTCCCGCAGGTCAGGCGGCGTGGATGACCGGAGCAAGGGGCTCGCCCTCGACGACCCAGCGGGCCTCGAGGTGCTCATTTCCCTGGGCGTCGGTGACGATGATCCACCGCTGGATGAGGGTCGGACGCTCCTCAGCGCGCATGATCATCTCCTTCTCGTTCACCGATCGTTCACCTGCGGTTCACTTTAGCGTACCCGCCCCACCCTGTTGCGGATTTCGGTGAGATTTGCCGAAGATTCCTCCACCAGAGGGACTCAGGAAGCCCGAACGTGTCGATGCCCCCTCCACCTGAGCGGTGGAGAGGGCAACCGGGAGAAAGTGCGGTCCGGGGGACCGTTCAGGCGATGCCGGCGGCGTCGATGCGCTGGGAGTCGCTCACCCACCGCGCGACGAGAAGCCGGGCACCCCACTCGTCGGTGACGACGATCCACTGCTGGACCAGGCTCGGGGTCGAGGTGCTGTTCATGGTCGTCTCCTTCTGTGTCAGGTCGCTTTCGGATGTAGCCCTACTGTCGCCCCGCGCCGGCCGCACCGTCTGTCGCGCGGCTGACGGTTCTCGCGGGTTCATCGGGGCAGCACAATGTGCCCGTGACCGACACCGTCTCGACGACCTCGACCAACACGTCGTACGACGTCGCGAGAGTCCGGGCGCACTTCCCCCAGCTGGGCAAGGGGGAGGGCCTCGGCGCCGCGCACTTCGACGGCCCCGGTGGCACGCAGACGCCTGACGTCGTCGCGCGGGCCGTCCACGACACGTTGCTGGCACCACTGGCCAACGACGACTCGGTGACCCCGGCCGAGCGAAACGCGGGTCATGCGGTGGTCGCGGGGCGCGCCGCCATGGCGGACCTGCTGAACGCCGATCCCCGCGGGATCGTGTTCGGACGCTCGATGACCCAGCTCACCATGGACATCGCGCGCACCTTGGCCGGCGGCTGGGGTCCAGGTGACGAGGTGGTCGTGACGCGGCTCGACCACGACTCCAACGTCCGGTCCTGGGTCCACGCAGCCGAGCACGCGGGCGCGACCGTCCGCTGGGCGGACTTCGACCCGGAGACCGGCGAGCTCGACGCTCGGCAGGTCGAAGCCGTGCTGACCGACCGGACCCGGGTCGTGGCGGTGACGGCCGCCTCGAACCTGATGGGCACCCGCCCCGACCTCCCGGCGATCGCCGAGCTGGTTCATGCCGCTGGCGCGCTCCTCTACGTCGACGGTGTGCACTACACCGCGCACGTCCTGGTCGACATGGAGGCGCTCGGCGCCGACCTGTTCGCCTGCTCGCCGTACAAGTTCCTCGGCCCGCACTGCGGAGTGCTCGCCGCGAGACCGGAGGTTCTCGAGCCCTTGCGTCCCGACAAGCTGGTGCCGGCCAGCAACGCGATCCCGGACCGGTTCGAGTTGGGCACGCCCGCCTACGAGCTCCTGGCGGGCGCCGCCGCCGCCGTCGAGTTCCTGGCCGACCTCGTGCCCGGCGCGGGTTCGCGTCGCGAGCGGCTCGACGTCTCGCTGACTGCGCTCGAGGAGCACGAGGACCGCCTGCGGGAGCTCCTGGAGGAGGCCATCACCGACCTGCCCGGCCTCACGCTGCACTCCCGGGCGGCGCGGCGTACGCCGACCCTGCTGGCGACGATCGCCGGGCACGACCCCCAGGACGTCCGTCGCCACCTGGCGTCCCGCAACGTCAACGCCCCGGCGGGTTCGTTCTACGCCTACGAGGCGTCGCGCCGCCTCGGCCTCGGCTCCGCGGGAGGCGTGCGGATGGGACTCGCGCCGTACACCGACGATCGGGACGTCGAGCGGCTGGTCGATGGCCTGACGGAGTACCTCAGCGGTGCATGACCCGGAGCCGGAGTGCTGGCTGCACGCCGCGGTGGAGGTCGGACCCTCCGACATCGCGGGCCGCGGGCTGTTCGCGAAGGCCGACTTCCCCGCGCGCATCGTCGTGTCGCGGCTCGGTGGTCGGCTGGTCGACACCGCCACTCTCCGCAGGCTGATCGCGTCGAGCGGCGAGTACGTCGAAGCCGTCGTGGTCGACGAGGACCGGCACTTGCTGCTGGCCCCGGGTGACAACCGGTTCGGGAACCACTGCTGTGACCCCAACGTCGGCTGGGTCGACGAGTACTCGCTCGCCACGATGACCGACGTGCGGGCGGGGGAAGAGCTGCTCACCGACTACGCGATGAGCACCGTCGATCCCGACTGGGTCCTGCGCTGCCACTGCCCGAGCTACCGGTGCCGCCAGATGATCGAGGGCACCGACTGGCGGATCCCTCAGCTCCAGCGGCGGTACGACGGATGGTGGGCGCCGTACGTGCAGCGGCTGGTCGACACAGGCTGAGCGAGGACGGTCCAGAGCGGCGAAGCCGCACCGGACCACCGCCGCGACCGGCTCAGCGCGCTTGCGCGCGAACCGCCCTACAAAGAAGAGCCGGGTCGCGGAGCAACCCCCCGGTGCTCCGCAACCCGGCCCTGCGCCCACGGAAAAGTGGCGCTCTCCCCGGTGGGCCGGGTGCGCTGTTCCCCCGAATCAGCGTCCCCGGCCCCTTGCCACTCAGGAGCGAACGCCCACCCACCTGATACATCGGCGTACCGAGGAAATTCCGTGATGTCGGCCGGTCAGACCAGGAACGGCGGGGTGACGAACGGAGGCACGGCATCCTCGTCGCGGCCGGACTGTGGCAGGAGCCAGAGCCGCACCTCGCCGCTCATCGGAGCGGGGAACTCGAAGCGGCCGTCGCGGTCGACGTAGGCGCTCTGCCGCGTGTCGGCCAGTGCGTCGCCCTGCGGGCCGAGGAAGACGCGCATCGGCAGCGCCGGGACGACCCAGCCGTCGAGGCGGCGTTGACCGTCGTCGGCCCGGCTGATGCGGACCAGGACGCGGTACGTCGTCCCGGCGAACTCCAGGGCGACGGTGTCGCTGGTCTCCGGCTCGCCGTCTCCACGGGTACCGGCCCGGGTGTCGACAGGCTCGACGAGGGTCAGCAGCTCGTACTCCGTCTCGAGGTCTTGCACGGCGATCCGGGCGAAGACCCCGTCGGCGAGGTCCGGAGGTGCCGGATCGAGGTCGGCATAGAGGCCGGCCACCGCCCGCAGGAGCTCGTCGTCGGTGGCGGTCACGCCAGCCCCCCCAGCTCGAGCCGGAGCTTGTCGAGGCATCGGCGTCGCGTGGGGCCGATGCTGCCGATCGGCATCTTCATCGTGTCGGCCACCGAGGAGTAGTCGGGGCGCGGCTCCCAGGCGACGATGCGCAGGAGCTTCTGGCAGCGGTCGGGCAGCCGCGACAACGCCTGCCACAGCTGCACGTTCTCGTCATTGGTCACGACCTCGGACTCGGGCGAGGTCTGCACGGGCATCCGCGCGTCGAGTACCTCGTCCTCGACCGGTCGGGTGCGACCGGCGGACTTGCTCACCCGCCATGCCTCGCGACGGGCGGCGGTGCACAGCCATCGGGTGATGGCCTGGGCGTCCCGGACCGAGTCCGCGGAGCGGACCAGGGTCAACCAGGTGTTCTGGACGACGTCTTCGGCGGCGTCACGATCGAGCCCGGTCGCGCGGACGACGTGCCAGAGCACGGGACTCATGGTGCGGACCAGCTCGTCGAGGGCAGGCTCTTCCCCGGCGCGCCAGCGTCGGAATGCATCCGTGGCGGCGTCGTACAACGCCGAGGAGGTTGGACCCCCCGGCGCACCGTGCGTGGCCATCACACCCCTACAGGAGGCGCCCCCGAGCGGCGCAGATACGTCGTGGAACCGGGCGTCGAAACTACCGCGCCTCCGGCCCCGCCGTCATGTGCATTGACCCGTTTGTTCGCGGGCTCAGCGCACCCCGAAGAGCACGAGGCAGGCACCGCCGGCAGCCAGGCAGTACCACCCGAACGGTCGTAAGGTGTTCGTGTGGACCCACCGGGTCAGCCACCGCACTGAGATGTAGGCAGCGACTCCGGCCAGCAGCGAACCCATCAGGACCTGGGGCCGGATGCCGTCGCCGAGCGGGCCGAAGAGGTCGGGCAGCTTCAGGACGCCGGCGGCCAGGATCACGGGCGTCGCCAGCAGGAACGAGAAGCGGACGGCGTCCTCGCGCCGCAGTCCGGCCCACATCCCGGCGGCGGTCGATGCCCCAGACCGGGAGATGCCCGGACCGAGCGCCAGGACCTGGACGCTCCCGATCGCGAGCGCCCGCCGGAACGACATCCGCGCGAGACGGGTGTCGGCCGCGACCCCGGCGGCGATCGGGTCGCCTGCTTCCTCGACCGGCATGGTCTCCAGGACCGGCCGCCGCGCGACGTACCACTCGATGCCGAGCAGGATCAGGCCGTTCACCATCAGGAAGCAGGCGGCCGGAACCGGCCGCCCGAGGTGGGTCCGCAGCCAGTGCTCGAAGAGCAGGCCGACGAGCCCCACCGGGATCGTGCCCACGATGAGCTGCCAGATGAGCCGCTCCTCGGGGGTCGAGAGGCGGCGGTGCCGCACGCTGCTGAGAAGCCCGGCGATGAGCCGCAGCCAATCGCGCCAGTAGAACACGAGCAGAGCGAGCGCCGTGGCGACGTGAGTGCCGACGATGAAGGCCAGGTACGGCGACTCCGGGGCCGAGACGTCCAGGTCCCGCGCCCAGCTTCCGCCGAGGACCGCGGGCAGCAGCACACTGTGGCCGAGACTGGAGACGGGGAAGAGCTCGGAGACACCTTGCATCACACCGATGACGGCGGCCTCGAGCCAGCTCAGGTGATGCAAGCGAGGCGCCTTCCAGGAACGGGGCGGACCCCACCATGGTGGGGGCCGCGACCTGTCGGCAACCTGACTGCCGGGCGACCCGAGTCCGCGCCAAGGCTTCCGACGCAGCCCGAGCAAGCCGTTGACGGCGACAACTACTCGGCGGCTACCCTGACGCGCGTGACGCGTCTCGACCTCCAGACCCCGGACGGAACCGCCGAGGCCTACCTGACCGGTACCGGCCCCGGCGTGCTCTTCTACATCGATGCGATCGGGCTGCGGCCGCAGATCGAGCAGATGGCCGACCGCATCGCCGGCTGGGGATACACGGTGCTGGCGCCCAACGTCCTCTACCGCTCGGGCACGGCCGCGGAGACCTCACCGTCCGGCGACCTCATCGCCCCGGGCACCCGCGAGGCGTTCTTCGAGCAGGTCCCGCCACGTCTCGCGGAGCTCACGCCTGACCGGATCGCGAGCGATGCCCGCGCGTACCTCGCGACATTGCGCCAGCATGTTCACAGCACGGAGGTCGGCATCGTGGGCTACTGCCTGGGTGCCCGCCTCGCGGTGCGCACCGCAAACCTCGATCCGGACGTCATCGCCTGCGCCGGCTTCCATGGCGGCGGGCTTGCGACCGAGGCGCCCGACAGTCCTCACGTCGGGTTGCCGAACGCTCGCGCGGAGTTCGTGTTCGGCCACGCCGACAACGACCGCTCGATGCAGCCGGACGCGGTCGAGCGCCTCGGCCGCGCGCTCGACGACGCCGGCCTGACGGCGACGAACGAGATCTACCCCGACGCGCCGCACGGCTACACGATGAACGACACCTCGATGTACCAGAAGGCCGGCGCCGAGCGGTCGTTCCGCGAGCTGCGCGGACTGCTCGACCGGACGCTGCGCGGCTGATGCCGTTTGACCTCAGCGTGCCCGGGGTACATATCGGCCGCGACAACGTGGGTGTAGCCCCGCATCCTCGACCATGACAGGTGGTGCCATGCGCATCTCGGAGCAGGTCCTCGCCACCGGCACGGGAGGCGACCTCGGCGTGACTCAGGTCGACGCGCCTCGGGACGACGCGGCGCGGGACGAGGGGGCGGGCAGCGACTGGTCGGAGCAGACCCGGTGCGTCCTGACCCGTGACTTGCTCGTCCGCGCCTCGCGGACCGCGCACGGCGAGGGCCAGGCGCTCCGGTTCCGTGCCCTCCACCTGAACCTGCACCTGGTCGCCGTGGTCGCCGACCGGCTGGGGCTCAACGACGCCGAGCGCGCTCGTGTCGAGTACGCCGCGCTCGACGGACTGCACGAGGCGGTCCGGTTGTTCGACCCGTACCACGAGGGGGACTTCGCGGCCTTCGCGACACCCTTCGTCGAGCGTCAGCTCCGCCGGCACCTGCGGTGGCGGAGAGCCGACCCACGCGTCGTTGAGCACGGGGCGCGCCAGCGCGACGGCGAGGGGTGACCATGGCCGGGCGGTGTCAAGCCGACCATCAAGGCGCCGCACCAGGTCACCGTCCATGTAGGTCGCGCGACGAAGATCCGGCGGCGTGCCTCGGGCGCACCGTCACCGCTGCTCCGGCTGGTCACGGGCCACGTGTTACCCGGTCTGACGTTCCACCGTCGCCACGGGAAGGCCACGATCACCGGCGCCGCCAAGTCGTCGGCTGTGGGCGCCCATCGGTGCGGGTGAAGGCCACCAACCTCGTTGGCCAGGCCCGTCACCGGCTCACGCGGGTGGTCGCGCGTCCCTGAGGCCGGACCGACCCGGCCCGCGCATGTCTCCCCTTCCCGCGGGTACGTCACGCCGCAACTCGGGCCTGCAAGGAGGAGACATGGCGAGCAGCATCGAAACCGGACAGATCACCACCGACATCCCGGCACGACTCGATCGTCTGCCCTGGGCTCGCTGGCACTGGTTGGTCGTCATCGGGCTGGGGACCGTGTGGATCCTGGACGGCCTCGAGGTGACCATCGTCGGCTCGATGTCCGACGCCCTCAAGCCGGCCAGCACGGGACTGGGACTGAGCAGCTCCGACATCGGCTTCGCCGGATCGGCGTACGTCGCGGGTGCCTGCGTGGGTGCACTGTTCTTCGGGCAGCTCACCGACCGGTTCGGCCGGAAGAAGCTCTTTCTGCTCACTCTCGGCGTCTACATCTGCGCCACGGTGCTGACGGCGTTCTCGATGACCCCCACGTGGTACTTCGCGGCGCGGTTCCTGACCGGCGCCGGCATCGGCGGCGAGTACGCCGCGATCAACTCCGCGATCGACGAGCTGATCCCGGCCCGGTACCGCGGTCGGGTCGACATCGCGATCAACGGCTCGTTCTGGGTCGGCGCGGCGGCCGGGTCCCTGCTGACCATCCCGCTGCTTGACCCCACGATCGTGAGCGCCTCGGTCGGCTGGCGCCTCGCGTTCGGCCTTGGCGCCGTTCTGGCGGTCGGCATCCTGCTCGTCCGGCGCAACGTCCCGGAGAGCCCGCGCTGGCTGTTCATCCACGGCCGTGAGGACGAGGGCGAGGAGATCGTCCGCAGCATCGAACAGACCGTCCAGGACGAGACCGGGCGCGAGCTGCCCGGGGTGAAGGAGAAAATCACCGTTCGTCAGCGCAAGTCGATCGGCATCGCCCTGATCGCACGCACGGTCTTCACGCTGTATCCCAAGCGGACGGTGCTCTGCTTCTCACTGTTCGTCGGCCAGGCGTTCCTCTACAACGCGTTCTTCTTCACCTACGGCGACACCCTCACCACCTTCCTCGGCGTCGGCCAGACCGGGTGGTATCTCGCGGCCTTCGCGTTCAGCAACTTCCTCGGGGCCCTGCTCCTCGGTCCGCTGTTCGACTCGATTGGCCGGGTCCGGATGATCACGTGCACCTATCTCCTCTCCGGTGTCCTCCTCGGCATTGCCGGCTTCATGCTCGGCGGACTCAGCGCCATGAGCCTGACCATCTTCGGCATCGTGATCTTCTTCTTCGCCTCGGCCGGCGCCAGCGCGGCGTACCTCACGGCGAGCGAGGTCTTCCCGATGGAGACGCGCGCGCTGTGCATCGCGTTCTTCTACGCCATCGGCACGGCCGCGGGCGGGATCAGCGGACCCCTGCTGTTCGGCCACCTGATCGACAGCGCGTCCGCGAGCGGTGACATCACCGGCATCGCCCCCGGGTACTTCCTCGGCGCCGGGCTGATGATCGCGGGCGGCATCGTCGCGGCCTTCCTCGGCGTCAAGGCCGAGGGTCAGTCGCTCGAGGACATCGCCAAGCCGCTGACGGCGGAAGACGCGGAGACCGGCGACCAGCGGCCGGCCACCGCCCACGCCTGATCGAGCCCGACGGGGACATCCAACGGGGACATCCAACGGGGACATCCAGGACATCCAACGGGGACATCCAGAGGAGGAGTGAACAGATGCCGATGCCACCGCCGAAGGCGAGCACCGAAAGCCCTCGTGATCGTCAGGTCTTCCACGAGGTGGGACAGATCGTCCGGGCACTGGAGGCGCTGGGTCCGCAGCGGCTCGAGGACCTGTCGCGCCTGGTCGGCGCGCCGTACTGGGAGGCCGGCCGGTTCGACCGCGCGGTGTCGTTCGCGGCCGCGGACGGGCTGGTCGTGCAGGCCCCCGACGACCGATGGAAGTCCGTCTGACCTGCGGCGATGGGGGAGTGAGGGCCGGAATCTCACGCCCGTAGGGGTGTGCCCGCGTCGTCACTGCCAGTGGTAGACCAGAGCCAGTGGTTGAGACCTCCAAGCCACCGTCAGCCAGCACCGGACCCGGACCCCGAAAGGTGCGTACCTCGTGGCCTCAGTCATCTCCGAATCGCCGCCCAGACATCCGCAAGACCCACCGGACGCCTTCGATCTGGCGCTTCTCGCGCCGCGAGGCGACCGAGTTGCTGCTCGCTCGGATGGCGACAGCCGACGACGAGGAGCGGTGCGGTCTCGAGGACCAGATCGTCGAGGTCAACCTGCAGATCGCCCTCGACGTCGCGAGGCGTTACCGCTCCCGGGGTGTTCAGGTCGAGGACCTCGAGCAGGTCGCTTGTCTCGGCTTGGTCAAGGCCGCCCGGGGCTACGACCCCGAACGAGCCACCGACTTCCTGAGCTACGCCGTACCCACGATCCGCGGTGAAGTACGCCGGTACTTCCGCGACCACGGATGGGCCGTCCGGCCTCCACGCACGGTGCAGCAGGCGCAATCCCGCATCACCGCGGTCGAGTCCGACCTCTGCCAGGAGCTCGGCCGTTCGCCGCGGCCCTCCGAGATCGCCGAGCGCCTCGACCTCGACCTGGACCTCGTGGTCGAGGCGCTGGCCGCCAACGGCTGCTTCTCCCCGACTTCGCTCGACGCCACGCCGGCCGGCGCCGAGCACGGCATCGGTGAGCGGCTGGGCGACGAGGACGCGTCGTTCGACAGCGCGGAAGCCCGGGTGGCACTGCAGCCGCTGCTCGCCCATCTGGACCGGCGCGAGCGCATCATGCTCGAGATGCGTTTCTTCAAGGGCGCGACGCAGTCGGAGATCGGCGAGGTCCTCGGCGTCACCCAGATGCAGGTCTCGCGGCTGCTCTCGGCTCTGCTGGCCCGGCTGCGCGACGAGCTCGGGGGCCCCACCTGAGACACGCGATACGCGTCGGCGCGGAGTTCGCCGGGTGGTGGTCGACCATGACGGTCGGCTACCTACTGCTGGTCACGTCACCCACCGGCCTCGAGGTCCCGGTCGGTCTCGTGGTCGGGGCCCTGGCAGCGTCACTCGCGGTGCCGGCCCGGCGCGCGTTCGACCCGCCGACGACGATCCCGAGGTTCGTACGCCGCCTCGTGCTGCTGCCGATCGACGTCGCTGCCGACGCGGTCAGCCTCACCCGGTTGCTGGTGACGGGTCACGCGTTCCGCAACGACTGCGGCACGCTGGACGAGATCGTCCTCGAGGACGACGACGCCGTCCGAGCATGGGCAGTCCTGCTGACCTCCGCGGCTCCGGGGTCACTGGCGGCCGACGTCGAGGAACGTGCCGGCGGGCTCGTGCTGCGACGTCATCTGCTCACGCGTCAGGGCCGGGTGACCGCCGGACTGGGACACCGGTGACGCCCACGCTCGACCCGGCCCTGGGCTGGGTGGTCGCTGGTGCTCCTCGTGGCCGCGACCGGCCCGTGTCTGGTCGCCGTCTGTCGTGGGACGCCGGGGGAGCGGCTGGTCGCCCTGCAGTGCCTGTCGGTCGTGATGACCGTCGCCCTGGTGGTCCTCTCGGTGGGCCTCGACCGACCGTCGTACCTCGACGTGCCGTTGGTGCTGGCGCTGGTCTCGCTCGCCGGATCGCTGGTCTTCGCCCGTTTCTTCGGCCGTGCCCTGTGAGAGCAGCACGGTGAGGGCACGGTGACGGCACGGTGAATGTCGCGGACGTCGCCTCGGGTGTCCTCGTGGCCGTGGGGACTCTGGCCCTGGTGCTCGCCGGGATCGGGTCCGCTCTCCCGCGCAGCCCGTTCGTCCGCCTGCACTACGTGAGCCTGGCCACGATGTTCGGGGCTCCGCTGGTCCTGCTCGGCATCGTGGTCCGCGACCCTGCGGATTGGTTCAAGCTGCTCGTCATCCTCGTGCTCCTGGCCGGGACGTCGCCCGCCGCAAGCGCCGCCACAGCCCGGGCCCTCACCAGAGTGGAGGCCGGCCACCGGGAGCCGGCGTCGTGATCACCGACCTCCTGGTCGCCGTGCTGCTGCTCGCCACCGCGGCCACCGGCACGGCCGTCGCCCTCACCCGCGAGCCGACCCGGCAGGCGCTGGTGCTGTCGGCGTACGGCCTGGTGCTCGGCGGGCTGATGGTCGCGCTGCAGGCACCGGACGTCGCACTCGCCCAGATCGGCATCGGTACCGCGATCGTGCCGCTGCTCGTCGTGCTGACCGTGGCCAAGGTGGACCGGGAGCTGAGCGACCGCGACGACGGACCGGACGAGGACTCGTGAGCCGCCGTCTCGCGAGCCGCCTGCTGGCCACCGTCGGGCTGCATCGGCGCGGGGACCCTGCTGCTGGTGGCGCTCGGCGGCCTGCCCCAGGTTCGGGCGACGTTCCCCACCCGTACGCCGACCGAGCCGTGCCGGCCGCGCTGTCGCGCAACACCGCGAACGTCGATCTCGTCGGTCAACTTCGACCAGCGGGCCTTCGACACGCTCGGGGAGGAGTTCGTGCTGTTCTCGGCGGCCGTCGCCGCGCTGCTCCTGCTCCGGCGCTTCCACGAGCAAGCGAGGCTCGGTGGCGGTGACTCGGGGGCCTCCTTCGGTCCGCGTGACGCGTGGAGTGCGGTGAACCTGGTCGGCTTCGCCCTGCTGGCACCGACCGTGATGGTCGGGCTGTACGTCGTCGCGCACGGCGCCGTCAGCCCCGGCGGTGGGTTCCAGGGAGGTGCGGTGCTGGCGACGGGTCTGCACCTGGCCTACCTGGCCGGCGACTACCGGGTGCTCCAGCGCATCCGCCCGGTCGCGGTCTTCGACGTCGCCGAGGCGATCGGAGCCGCCGGTTTCGTGCTGCTGGGTGTCTCGGCTCTGTTCGTGGGTGACCCCTTCCTGACCAACTGGCTGCCGACGGGCACCCTGGCGGACCTGGCGTCGGCCGGCATGGTCGAGCTGTTCAACGTCGCCGTCGGGATGGAGGTCGCGTCGGCACTGGTGCTCCTGCTGGCGAAGTTCCTCGACCAGGCGCTGGTGGTCCGGGGGGACGGTTCCGATGGGTGAGCTGCTCGGTGACGTCCTGCGGGTGCTGCCCTACGCCGTGGCGGCCTGGGTCCTGCTCGTCGGCTGCTACGGCATCGCCACCAGCCGCAGCTTCATCCACGTGGTCGTGTGCCTGTCGCTCGTCCAGTCGTCGACCTACCTCCTGCTGCTGATGATCGGCTGGTCGCAGCGACGCGACGGCGCCGGTCTTCGCCGACGTTTCCACCCACGCCCGCGTGGTCGACCCGGTCGTGCAGGCGCTGACGCTCACCGACATCGTGGTCGGCGGCGCCGTCACGGCCTTGCTGCTCGCCCTGACGATCCAGCTCGCCAAGCGCCAGGGGTCGATCGACCCCGAGCGCATCCGCTCGCTCGAGGAGAACCTCGAGGAGTGAGCACACGGTGAACGCGCTGGCCACCCTGCTGGTCGTCGGCCCGCTGCTGGCGGGCGCGTTGATCGCCGGCGCGTCCGTGATCGGCATCGGGAGGCGGCTGGCCGACCCGGTGGCCCTCGCGGTGGCGCTCGCCGTGACCGCCGGCGCCGTCCGACTGGCCATCGCCGCCGGCGATGGCACGCGCGTGGTGTGGCAGGGCGGGTGGGTCCCCGAGGACGGCCAGCCGCTGGGCGTCGCCCTCGTCGCCGACCGCCCGGCCCTGCTGATGGTGTGTCTGGTCGGCCTGCTGACCGTCGCCGCGCTGACGTACTCGTGGCACTTCCTGGCCGGCACCGGTGCGTCGTACGTCGTGCTCGTCCTGGTGTTCCTCGGTGCGTGCTCCGGCTTCGTGCTCGCCGGCGATGTCTTCGACGCGTTCGTGTGGTTCGAGCTGATGGGCGTCGCGGCGTACGCCTTGACCGGGATGCGGATCGAGGAGCAGCGCAGCGTCCACGGCGCCTTGTCGTTCGGCATCGTGAACACGGTCGGGGCGTCACTGTCCCTGAGCGGGGTGGCGCTGCTCTACGCACGCACCGGGCAGCTCAACCTCGCCGCCATCGGGCGAGACCCTCCGTGCCGGGCCGCACGACCACCTCGTGATGGTGTCGTGTGCCCTGCTGCTCACCGGTGTGCTGGTCAAGATGGCGCTCGTCCCGTTCCATTTCTGGACCGCCGACGCCGAAGCCGTCGCCCCGACCCCGGTGTGCGTGCTCCTGTCGGGGGCGATGATCACCGTCGGTGCGTTCGCCGTGGCGCGCTGGTGGTGGATCGTCTTCGACGGCGCGGTACCTTCCGCCGCGATCCGACACGCTCTGATCGGGTTCGGTGCGGTCACGGCGGTGGTGGGCGCCGTGATGTGCGCGTCCCAGCGTCACCTCAAGCGCCTGCTGGCCTACTCGACCATCGCCCACTCCGGCGTCATCGCCTGCGGCATCGGCCTGCTCAGCGGTCCGGGCCTGGCCGCCGCCGGCCTGTACGCCGTCGGGCACGCGTGCGCGAAGGGCGCGCTGTTCCTGGTCACCGGGATCCTGCTCGAACAGGTTCGAGACCCTCGATGAACACGAGCTCCACGGACGGGGCCGCGACATGCGTGTCGCCGGCACGACGTTCCTGGTCGGCGGGCTGGCGCTCGCCGGGCTGCCGCCGTTCGGCACCTGGGCCGGGCAAGGCGGCGTTCGGGACGGCGTTCGCCGACGCGCACGCGGAGTGGCTGGAGCTGGTCGCGGTCCTCGTGTCGGCGCTGACCGGTGGCGCGGTCCTGCGCGCGGGGCTGCGGATCTTCGCTCGGTCTCGGCGAGGTTCCCGACCCCGGGCCGGACACGCACGAGGAGCCGGAGGGCGACCGCCGGCCGCGCCGGGACGCCTGGCGCGTCCTGGCGCCGCCGATCGCCCTGCTCGTGGTGGCGACGACGCTCGCCGTGTCCCCGGGTGTGGCGGCGGGCGGCCGCGCGCGCCGGTGCGGCGATGATCGACCGTCCGACGTACGTCGGGCTGTGCTGTACGGCGCCCCCGGGACCGCACCCGGCCGTCTCCGCGGAACCGTTCTGGCATCTCTCGGCCGTGGGCTCGGCCTGCTCGGCGCGGTGCTCGCGGTCGCGTTCGCGGTCGCCGGCCTCTGGCCGAGTCGTCGACCCGCGCCCGTCATCGGCGCCCTTGATCCCGGTCCGCCGTGCCGTCGCGGGCTCCACGTCGCTCCACCGCGCGCATGTCGGCGACTACGTCAGCTGGGTGCTGGTCGGCTTCACCGTGCTGGGTGCCACGCTGCTGCTCGGGTGAGCCATCGCCGCAACGGGTGATCCGCGGCCCCGCGGCGTCGGGTACACAGGAGGACATGGCCGAGGACGAGTCCACCTCGACCGTGCTCGTGGCCGGCGCGGCCAACCTGCTGATCGCTGCGGCCAAGCTGGCCGCCGGACTCGTCTCCGGCTCCTCGGCGATGCTGTCCGAGGCAGCCCACTCCGTCGGCGACACCATGAACCAGGTCTTCTTGATGGCCGCCCTGCGCAGGAGCCGCAAGCCCGCGGACCCGAAGCACCCCTTCGGCTACGGCATGGAGCGCTACTTCTGGTCGCTCCTCGCTGCGGTCGGGATCTTCGTGCTGGGCGCCGGGTTCTCGGCGTACCAGGGCATCGCGTCTCTGATCTCCCCCGGGGAGGAGGGCTCCGCCACCTGGGCGTTCATCGTGCTCGGGGTGTCCTTCCTGATCGAGGGAAGCTCGTTCGTCAAGGCCTTGGTCCAGCTCCGCGGGAACGCCGCGGACGCCGGCTCTGCGATGTTCCACCACCTGCGACACGATGCGGATCCCGCCCTCCGCGCGGTGGTCTGGGAGGACGGTGCGGCGCTGGTCGGCCTGCTCCTCGCGGCGGGCGGGCTCGGGCTGGACACCCTCCTCGGCGTACGCACGTGGGACGGCGTCGCCTCACTGGCGATCGCGGTTCTGCTGGTGGCGATCGCCTACGGACTGGGTCGGCAGAACCAGCAGTACCTGATCGGCAAGGCCGCGTCGCCCGGGCTCCAGCAGAGCATCGCCGACGTGCTCGCCGAGGCCGACGGCGTCGACAGCGTCCTGGAGCTGATGACGATGCGGCTCTCCCCGGAAGAGGTGCTCGTGGCAGCCCGGGTCGATCTTGCCGACCACCTGACCCCGGAGGAGATCGAGCACGCGGCCGACGAGGTCGACGACCGGGTCAAGGAGCGCTTCCCCGAGGTGCGTCACCTGTTCCTCGACCCGACACCCGACCATGACGAAGAGGCCGAGTCGTCGCGTCGCTAGCGTGGCCGCCATGACTCCCGAGGAGGGCGCCCAGGAGACGGCAGAGCGCAGCGCCGAGGCGATGTGGGCGGTCGACCGGGCCAGCCGCGGGCTCGGGATGAGGCTCGAGGCCGTCGGCCCCGGGAGGGCCACCCTGTCCATGACCCTCGGCGAGGACATGGTCAACGGACACGCGATCGGCCACGGCGGCTTCACGTTCGCCCTGGCGGACAGCGCGTTCGCGTTCGCCTGCAACTCCTACAACCGCTCCACCGTGGCCGCGGGCGCGGAGGTCCGGTTCCGCCGGCCCACGCATCTCGGCGACCGGCTCGTCGCCACCGCGACCGAGCGCGAGCGCATCGGCCGCGACGGGGTGTACGACGTGGTGGTCACGGTGGGCGAGGAGGTCGTCGCCGTCTTCGTGGGGCGTAGCAAGGAGGTCGGCGGAACCCTGTTCTGACCTGCCGGCGACCTAGCCGCAGAGCTCCGCCGTGCGCCGGACGAGCTCGGGTCCGCCGGCAACCCGGTCGGCGGGTGGTACGGGCTCACGAAGGGCTTGCGGGGACGCTTCGGCACGTACGTGCCGCCGGTGCTCGAGGCGCTCGGGCTGGCCGAGGTCGAGCACCACGCGCGCAACAACCGCATGCGCGCTGTGTAGACGCAGGTCCTAGATTCGCTGCATGAGCGGCGAGATCCCGACGTACGGCCGGGCCGAGCTGGAACGCCTCCAGCTCGAACGGCTGCAGGACACGTTGGCGCGGGTGTACGCGCACGTGCCGCACTACACGCGCGCCTTCGACGAGGCCGGTGTGAAGCCCGACGACCTGACCTCTCTGGCCGACCTCGCCCGCTTCCCGTTCACGACCAAGGCAGACCTGCGCGCGAACTACCCGTTCGGCATGTTCGCCGTGCCACGCGAGCAGGTGAACCGCGTGCACGCGAGCAGCGGCACGACAGGCAAGCCCACAGTCGTCGGCTACACCAGCGAGGACCTCGACACCTGGTCGGAGCTGATGGCCCGGTCGATCCGGGCCGCCGGCGGACGACCGGGAGACGTGGTGCACGTGGCCTACGGGTACGGGCTGTTCACCGGCGGGCTCGGTGCCCACTACGGCGCCGAGCGCCTCGGCTGCACGGTGGTCCCGGTCAGCGGCGGTATGACCGAGCGGCAGGTGCAGCTGATCCTCGACTTCCGGCCGCGGATCATCATGGTCACCCCGTCGTACTTCCTGGCGATCCTGGACGAGCTCGAGGCGCAGGGTGTCGACCCAAAGGACACCAGTCTCGAGATCGGCATCTTCGGCGCCGAGCCGTGGACCGACGAGATGCGCCGAGCGGTCGAGGCGCGCACCCACCTGACGGCCGTCGACATCTACGGGCTCTCGGAGGTGATGGGCCCGGGCGTCAGCCAGGAGTCGGGTGAGACGCAGGACGGCCTGCACGTCTGGGAGGACCACTTCCTGCCGGAGATCGTCGACCCGCTGACTCTGGAGCCGGTCGCCGAGGGCGAGGAGGGCGAGCTCGTCTTCACCAGCCTCAGCAAGCAGGCGATGCCGGTGATCCGCTACCGCACCCGCGACCTGACCCGGCTGCTGCCGGGGACGGCGTACCCCGCGTTCCGTCGGATGCAGAAGGTCACCGGCCGCACCGACGACATGATGATCGTGCGCGGCGTGAACGTCTTCCCGACGCAGGTCGAGGAGCAGATCCTCGCCGTCGAAGGTCTCGCCCCGCACTACACGTGCGTGCTGACGAGACCGGGCAACCTCGACGAGCTCACGGTGCAGGTCGAGTCGCTCGTCCATCTGCAGGGCGAGGAGGACGCGGTGGCCACAGCGTCGCTCGAGGCCATCCTCGCCGAGCGGATCAAGAACCGGATCGGCGTCACCGCTCGCGTCGAGGTCGTCGCGCCGCACAGCCTGGAGAGGTCGACCGGCAAGGCCCGGCGGATCGAGGACCGGCGCGGTCGCTGACCGGCGTACGCCGGGGGTCAGCCCGTCGGACGCGGGAGGCCGGACTGGGTGCAGAGGTTCTTGCCGATCGCGTCGGTGTTGTCGTTGCGGAGCAGCGCGAACATCTGCTTGGACCGGGTCGGGTCGAGGTGGACGCCGAGGTCGCTGATCGGCACCACGCAGTTGAGCTGCGCGTGGGTCATGCCCCAGGCGAAGCGGCCCATGCCGAAGACGCTGAGGTCCTGGTCGACGGTGAGGCTGTCGGCGGCGGACATGTTGAGGTCCCAGTAGCGGAACGGGTTGATGAACGTCCAGGGCGAGAGCGCCTTGTCGCCGACGGCGTTCACGACCTGCCGCTGCTGGCCGCCGCGCGCGATGTCTCCCAGCTTCGGGTCGGCGTGCCGGGAGCGTGCGTAGGCGAGCGCCACCCGACCGTCGGCGTGCTGGCACCCCTTCTTCACGTGGAGGTTGGCCAGCTTGTCGTTCATGTCGTGGGTCGGGCAGATCGTGATCCCCCCGACCGCGTCGACGACGTTCACGAACCCGCCGAAGCCGATCTCGACGTAGTGGTCGATGTGGATCGCCCGTCAGGTCCTCGACGGTCTGGATCAGCAGCTTCGGGCCGCCGTAGGCGAACGCGGCGTTGATCTTGGTGGTGCCGTGCCCCGGGATGGGGACCAGGGAGTCGCGCGGGATCGACATCAGCAGAGTCGGGCCCGAGCCGTCGTGCATGAGCATGATCGTGTCGGTGCGCTGGCCGGACTCGTTTCCGGTGTGGAGGTGCTTGCGCTGCTCGGCGGTCAGTCCCTTGCGCGAGTCGCTGCCCACGATCAGGTAGTTGGTCCCGGGTGTGTCGGCCGGCCTCTTGCCGGCCGGGAACGCGTTGACCTGGGTCACGTTGTTCCAGGCGAAGATCGGCACGGCCACCAGGTAGACCAGCCAGAGCACGAGCAGGAGCCAGAGGTAGCGGAGCTTGAACCGCGGCCAGTCCCTACTGCCGAACCAGCGGCGTACGTCGCCGACGAACCCGCCTGCGGTCGGTCCCGGCCGAGCGGGGCGGTGGAGGGGGCGTCTCGCGGGGAGCCCGGGCACCCGGCTGGGCCGGCTGGGCCGCCGTCGGCACTGTCCTGCGGGCGCGCCACCGTAGGCATCACGCGGGTCTCGTCGGGTTGGGGTTGACGCTCCACCGGACGGGTGGCGTCGGGATCCTGGTCCGGTCGGCCGCCCGGCGAGCCGCCGTACAGCCAGTCGTCGGACATGACGGCGAGATTACCGGCCGGTCGCCAATGGGCCCGATTCGGCGCGTCGGTCCACTCTGTGACCCGTGTGGCTGGTGATACTGACGGGGCTACTTCCCCAGCACAGAGAGACACGTCCATGGGGCTGCCTCCCCGAGGATCTGAAGGGTCTTCCCCCGGGTTGCTCGACCCGACCGTCGGTCGCGCCTCCGCCGTCGACCGCGCCGCGCGCGTCCGCTACCGCCGCGCGCTGATGCTGATGGTGATGACCCTGGTCGTGCCCGGCTCCGCGCAGCTCCTCGCCGGCAACCGCCCCGTCGGCCGCATCGCCACCCGGCTCTGGGCGGCGTTGCTCGCGGCCGGGCTCCTCGGCATGGTGCTGGCGAGCTTCCACCACCAGTACGTGTTCTGGTTCGTGTCCGACACGACGGTGCTCGGCGTCCTCCGACTCGGCCTGATGGTGGCGGCCGTGGGCTGGGCGCTGCTGTTCCTCGATGCTTGGCGCATCGGGCAGCCGCTCTCGCTGTCACTCGGGCACCGCCGGGCCGTGGTCGGCCTGAACGGCATCCTGTGCCTCTCGGTCGCCGGCGCGCTGCTCTTCGGTGCGCACCTGGTCGGCGTCCAGCGCAGCTTCATCCTGACGACGTTCTCAGGCGACACCGTGCACGGCGCGAACGACGGCCGCTACAACGTGCTGCTCGTCGGGGGCGACTCCGGCGCGGGCCGCTGGGGGCTGCGCACCGACTCGATGACGGTCGCCAGCATCGACGCGGACACCGGCAAGACCGTGCTCGTCGGCCTGCCCCGCAACATGACCGACTTCCCGTTCGCCAAGGGCTCGGTCATGCACAAGGCCTGGCCGCAGGGCTTCAACTGCGGCTACCCGAACTGTGAGCTGAACGGCGTGAACACCTGGGTCGGGGACCACCTCGGATTGTTCAAGGGCGTGAAGAACCCGGGCATGGACGCCACGATGTCGGCGATCGAGGGCATCACCGGGCTGAAGATCAACTACTGGGCGTTCGTGAACCTGGCCGGGTTCCGCGGGCTCGTGGACGCCGTCGGGGGCGTCACCCTCAACGTGCGCCAGCCCATCCCGGTCGGCGGCCTCGGCTCCGACGTCACCGGCTACATCAAGCCGGGCGTCCGCAAGCTCAACGGCTTCGACACGCTCTGGTTCGCCCGGTCCCGCGACAGCTCCGACGACTACTCCCGGATGGCGCGGCAGAAGTGCGTGATGAACGCGATGCTCCACCAGATCAGCCCGCAGACCGTGCTCACCAACTTCGAGAAGATCGCGAAGGCCTCCTCCGCGATGATCTCGACCGACATCCCCGCCAGCGAGGTCGACACCTTCATGGGCCTGGCGCTGAAGGCGAAGAGCCAGCCCGTGGCCACGCTGTCGCTGGTGCCCCCGTTGGTGAACACCGGCGACCCGGACATCCCCGAGATCCAGCACAAGGTGGAGCAGGCGATCGCCGCTTCGGAGCACCCGTCGGCGCACCGCGCGCATCACCACAAGAACTCCTCGAGCGCTGTCACCGGGGGCTCGATCGGCTCACTGAGCACCGGCTACGCCGCCAACCAGTCGAGCAACCTCGGGCGCCGTCTGCTGAACTACTGCCATGGACCTCGAGTTCACCGGGCCGATGTTCGAGTGGCGCGGCCCCGCGCCGTACCACTTCGTGGCCGTGCCCGAGGACGAGGCCGACGAGCTCCGTGACGCGGCGGCGTACGTCACCTACGGGTGGGGGATGATCCCGGTCCGAGGGCGCATCGGCGGGACGGACTTCACGACCGCGCTGTGGCCCCAGGACGGCGGGTACGTCGTGCCGATCAAGGACGCCGTCCGCAAGCCCGAGCGCCTCGAGCTGGGCGACCAGGTCACCGTGCGGCTCACCGTCGACGTCTGAGGGTCCGCCGCCGCTGGTCGAGGAGGGCGCTCTGCGCCCGTCACGAGACCGAGGCACAACGCCCACTAGGGTTTCCGGCGTGACCGAGAACCGCCGGATCTCCGCCGTCGTGGTCACCTACAACCGGCTCGAGATGCTGCAGCGGCTCGTGAAAGTACTCGCCGACGTGCCGGGTCTGGACGAGGTGCTGGTGGTCGACAACGCGTCGACCGACGGCACGGGGGAGTGGCTGGCCGGCCTCGCCGAGGGACGCGTCCACGGCCGCACCCTGCCGAGCAACACCGGTGGCGCCGGCGGCTTCCACGAGGGGCTGCGGTGGGCCGTCGAGCGCGACAGCGAACTCGTCTGGCTGATGGACGACGACGGTCTGCCGGAGCCCGACTGCCTCACCCTCCTGCTCGGCCGCGCCGGCGACCTCGACTTCTGGGGACCGGTGGTCGTCGACGAGGCCGACCCCGAACGGCTGGTCTTTCCGATCCGGCTTCCGGGCGGCACCCGCGTCGTCCACGCCATGACGGAGGTACGCCGGGCAGCCGAGGACGGCCTGATCCGCGGCATCGTGATCCCGTTCAACGGTGTGCTCGTCACTCGCGACCTGGTCGAGAGGATCGGGCTGCCGCGAGCGGAGTTCTTCATCTGGGGTGACGACCACGAGTACCGGCTGCGTGCCGAGCGGGCCGGCGCCCGCATCGCCACCGTCGTCGATGCCCGTGTCCGGCATCCGTCGGTCGGAGCCTTGGGCACGCCGATGGCGTTCGGGCGCACGACGTACAACGACACCCCGAGCGACCTCAAGCACTACTGCATGGCGCGCAACAACCTGGTCAACCTCCGTGAGTACGCCGGCACCCTGCACGCGCTGGCGTTCGTGGCGAAGACGCTGTGGTTCTACACGTTCACCCGACGCGACCCGGGCCGACTCCGGCTCAGCGTGCGGGCGTGGCGCGACGCCCTGCGCGGCGACTACACCGGCCACGAGAGGTTCCTGTCGTGAGCGATGTCGACGCGACGGGCTCGACCGACGAGGTACCGGAGAAGGTCGCGGTCGTCGTCGTCACGTTCAACCGGGCCGAGCTGCTCGGCCGGACCCTTGACGGCCTCGCCGCGCAGACACACGAACCGGACGCCGTGATCGTCGTCGACAACGCCAGCACCGACCACACCCGCGAGGTGCTCGACGCGCACCGGGGACTCGACCTCCAACGCCTCCATCTCGACACCAACACCGGCGGTTCGGGCGGGTTCCGTGCGGGGGTGGAGGCGGCGTACGACCAGGGCTTCGACCGGATCTGGCTGATGGACGACGACGTGGTGCCGGCGCCGGACTGCCTCGCCGCGCTGATGTCCATCGACGAGGCGTGCCTGATGGCCGTGCGCGAGGATGTCCACGGGCACCTGGTCGAGAAGACCGCCACCGAGTTCGACCTGAGCCGTCCGTGGTCGATCCGCCCGAAGCGGGCCAGCGTCGAGACGGCGTACGGCGAGCGCTCGGCCATGCCCGAACGGGTCGAGCTGCACGTCGTCGCGTTCGAGGGCTTCTTGGTACGACGCGAGGTCATCGCCGCGATCGGGCTGCCCGACGACTCGTTCTTCATCTTCTACGACGACGTCGACCTCGCCCTGCGTGCCCGACGCGCCGGCTACCGCATCTGGGCCGTCCGCGACGCCGTGCTCGTGCGCCAGCTCGACTTCGACCAGCAGCACGCCCTCGACACCTGGAAGGGCTTCTACATGTATCGCAACCTCTTCGCGGTGCATTTCCGCTACGGCGCCAACCCGCTGGTGCGAGCAAAGCCCTACGCGATCACCGCGGGGGTCGTCGCGCTGAGCCCGATCCGCGGCGGGCGGGCGGAGGCGAGCAACGTGATCCGCGCCATTCGCGGCGCTCGGGCCATGCGCTCGATTCCAGGTTCGACCCCCTCTCCTCGCTAGACTGGCCGGCCACGACCCGATCAGGAGTTTCGACCTTGTCCAAGCCCGACCTCGTCGTCGTCGGCTCGGGATTCTTCGGCCTCACCATCGCTGAGCGGTGCGCCAACGACCTCGGCCTCGACGTCCTCGTCCTCGAGCGACGCCGCCACCTCGGCGGCAACGCCTACAGCGAGGCGGACCCCGAGACCGGTATCGAGATGCACGTGTACGGCGCGCACCTCTTCCACACCTCCAACGAGCGGGTCTGGGAGTACGTCAACCGCTTCACCTCGTTCACGAACTACCAGCACCGGGTGTTCGGCCAGTATGACGGGCAGGTCTACTCGCTGCCGATGAACCTCGGCCTGATCAACCAGTTCTTCGGCCGCAGCCACACGCCCGACGAGGCGCGCGAGCTGATCGCCAAGCAGGCCAGCGAGATCGACACCGAGAACGCGGCAAACCTCGAGGAGAAGGCGATCAGCCTGATCGGGCGCCCGCTCTACGAGGCGTTCATCAAGGGCTACACGGCCAAGCAGTGGCAGACCGACCCGACCGAGCTGAGCGCCGACATCATCACCCGGCTCCCGGTCCGCTACAACTTCGACAACCGCTGGTTCAACGACACGCACGAGGGCCTCCCCGTCGACGGCTACACGGCCTGGCTGACCAAGATGGCCGACCACCCGAACATCGAGGTGCGGCTGAACACCGACTTCTTCGACGCGGCCGACGGGTTGCGCGACGAGTTCACGGGCCAGGTCCCGATCGTCTACACCGGTCCGGTCGACGAGTACTTCGGCAACTCCCAGGGCCGGCTGTCCTGGCGCACAGTCGACCTCGAGGCCGAGGTCAAGCACGTGGACGACTTCCAGGGCTGCGCGGTGATGAACTACAACGACCAGGACGTGCCCTGGACCCGCATCCACGAGTTCAAGCACTTCCACCCCGAGCGCACGTACATCTCGGGCAAGACCGTGATCGTGCACGAGTACAGCCGATTCGCCGAGGAAGGCGACGAGCCGTACTACCCGGTCAACACCGCGGAGGACCGCGCCAAGCTCCTGAAGTACCGCGAGCTGGCCAAGAACGGAGCCGATGGTGCTCTTCGGCGGACGTCTCGGCACGTACAAGTACCTCGACATGCACATGGCCATCGGCTCGGCGCTGTCGATGTTCGACAACAAGCTGCGGCCGCACTTCGCCTCGGGTGTCGAGCTCGCCAGTGGAGGAGTGGACGAATGAGCACCCCACGTTGTTCTTCGCCTCCCCCGCAACGCTTCACCCAGCGACGGCGTGACTTCCTCCGCTTCGCTCCCCCAGCGCACGCTGCCGCCGGGGCCCGAAGCCGCTCCGCCGCCGAACAACACCGAGGGGACCCCGCATGACGACCACGGCCGAGACCGTCGACCAGACGGCCCCGAAGGTACGCCGCCTGTTGCAGCGGCAGATCCTGCCGATCGACCGCGACACCGACGTGTTCGCGCTGTACGCCGACCCCGAGGAGCCGCGGCTGGACGCCGACCGCTACGAGATCGGCGGCAACCGCGCGGCCAAGGACCTCAACAACGCAGCGATCCGCCAGACGACGTCGACCGGCCGGGCGGTGCACCCCGACCAGATCGAGTCGCGTACGGCGTTCCGGGTGCGCCAGGGCAGCAAGATCTCGTTCGGCACCTACTTCAACGGTTTCCCGGCGTCGTACTGGCGGCGCTGGAGCGTGGTCAGCGAGGTCCGCCTCACGATCACCATCGCCGGTCGTGGCGCGAGCGTCACGGTGTACAAGTCGATGGCCAACGGCCGCTCCCAGCGCGTCGACGCGGCGACGGTGGAGGGTGACCGCGAGAGCTTCGACTTCGACCTCACCCTGGCGCCGTTCGTCGACGGCGGCTGGTACTGGTACGACGTCGTGGCCGGTGACGAGGACGCCGTCGTCGAGTCCGCCGAATGGACCGCGGAGGTCCCGGCCGACCGTGACCAGCACGGCACCGTCGACATCGTCATCACGACAATGAACCGCCCAGACTTCTGCGCCAAGCTGCTCACTCAGATCGGTGAGGACGAGCAGCTGCGGCCCTACCTCGACACCGTGTTCGTGTCCGAGCAGGGCACCCAGAAGGTCGTGGACAGCGAGTTCTTCGCGTTCGCCGAGAAGGCCCTCGGCGACCGGTTGGTGGTCAACACGCAGGGCAACCTCGGCGGCTCCGGTGGGTACGCCCGCGGTCAGCTCGAGTCCGTGCGCAAAGGCACCGCGACGTACTCCCTGATGATGGACGACGACGTCGTGTGTGAGCCCGAGGGCATCGTCCGGGCCGTCACCTTCGGCGATCTCGCCCGCCGTCCCACGATCGTGGGCGGCCACATGTTCTCCATCTACTCGCGCTCGCGGCTGCACAGCTTCGGCGAGATCGTCCAGCCCTGGAAGTTCTGGTGGATGACGCCGCTCGACGGCTTCAGCGACTGGGACCTCGCGGCCCGCAACCTCCGTTCTGCGCGCTGGCTGCACAAGCGCGTCGACGTCGACTTCAACGGTTGGTTCATGTGCCTGATCCCGCGCCAGGTCCTGGAGCGAGTGGGCCTGTCGCTGCCGATCTTCATCAAGTGGGACGACCTGGAGTTCGGGCTCCGCGCCAAGGAGGCCGGCTTCCCGACCGTCACCTTCCCGGGCGCGGCGGTCTGGCACGTTCCGTGGACCGACAAGAACGACGCCGTCGACTGGCAGGCCTACTTCCACCACCGCAACCGTTTCGTCGCGGCGTTGCTGCACTCGCCGTACCCCAATGGCGGCCGGATGGTGCGCGAGAGCCTCAACCATCAGATCAAGCACCTGGTCTCGCTCCAGTACTCCACCGTGGAGCTGCGCCACCAGGCCCTGCTCGACGTCCTCGCCGGTCCGTACGGACTGCATGGCGTGCTTCCCAACAAGCTCGCCGAGGTCAACGAGTTCCGCAAGCAGTTCACCGATGCGCAGCTGCATACCGACCCCGACACGTTCCCGCCCATCCGTCGTACCAAGCCGCCGCGGAAGGGCAAGGGTCCGGGGGCGGACATCCCCGGCCGGCTCTCCCAGCTGGTGACCGCGGGGCTGGCGCCGATCCGTCAGCTACGCCCGGTCCGCGAGATGTCCAAGGAGCACCCCGAGGCGGAGCTGACCGCGATGGACGCCAAGTGGTACCGCCTGGCGACCTACGACTCCGCGATCGTGTCGATGAACGACGGCGCGTCAGCCGCCCTCTACCGTCGCGACCCGCAGCACTACCGCGAACTGCTGCGCAAGACCATCGCGATCCACGCCCAGCTGCACCGCGAGTGGCCGCGGCTGGCCGCGGAGTACCGGGCCGCCCTCTCCGACATCACCTCACCCGAGGCGTGGGAGGAGACCTTCCGGCCTTGGACCGAAACCGAGGAGTGAGCGACAGATGAGCGCCCCCACGGCGCCGCTACAGAAGCGCCGGGTCCAGGCCCCGCTGCGACCCCCGTGGTCGGAGCAGGGCCTGCTCGAGGTGTTCCGGCACCGCTACATCCTGAGCCTGCTGGTACGCCGTGAGATCGCGGCGCGCTATCAGGGGTCGGTGCTCGGACTGGTCTGGTCGTATGTCAACCCGCTGAGCCAGTTCTTCATCTACTACTTCGTGATGGGGATCCTCTTCGGGCGCGCGCATCGCACCGAGGCCTTCGCGATCCACGTCTTCGCCGGGCTGATCATCGTGCACTTCTTCGTCGAGACGATGAACGCCGGCACCCGCTCGATCGTGCGGAACAAGTCACTGGTGCAGAAGATGGCGGTCCCGCGGGAGATGTTCCCCGTCGCCTCGATGCTGGTGTCCCTGTTCCACGTCGTACCCCAGCTGGTGATCCTCCTGATCGCCACCACGATCTCGGGCTGGCGCCCGGACACCGTGGGTCTCGTGTACGGAGTGCTCGGGCTGCTGATCAGCATGACCCTCGGGACCGCACTCGCCCTGATGTTCAGTGCCGCTAACGTCTTCCTGCGCGACGTCTCCAACGCCGTCAACGTGCTCAGCAACTTCGTCCGGTTCGCCTCCCCGATGATGTACCCCTACGCCCTGGTCAACGCGCGTTTCCACGGCCACACGACGCTGTACCTGCTGAACCCGATCACCGAAGCCGTGCTCGACTTCCAGCGCGCGTTCTGGGTCGGGGCCACCAGCCACCCGGCGCGCACGATCGCGCTGGATATGCCGCCGAACCTGTTCTGGCTGTCCATCCGGGCGCTTCTGTTCAGCCTGGTGATCCTGGTCATCGCGCAGTTGACGTTCTCACGTCTCGAGCGCCGCATCCCGGAGCGCCTGCTGTGAGGGACAACCGGTCGATCGTCGTCCGCCACGTCTCCAAGACGTTCACGCTCCGCTACCACCGGACGGTGAAGCAGATGTCCGTGGCGATGATGCGTCAGCAGGAGCTGTCCGACTCGTTCCTGGCGGTCGACGACGTCTCGTTCACGGTGAAGCAGGGCGAGTCGATCGGCCTGATGGGCCTCAACGGCTCGGGCAAGAGCACGCTGCTCAAGATGATCAACGGGATCATGCGCCCCGACTCCGGCAAGGTGCTGACGCGGGGCCGGACGGCGGGGCTGATCGCCACCGGAGCCGGCTTCCACCCCCAGCTGAGCGGCCGCGACAACGTGTACCTGAACGCCGCCATCCTCGGCATGACCGAGGCGGAGACGCGGCGCAAGTTCGACGACATCGTGGAGTTCGCCGACATCGGCCGGTTCCTCGACTCCCCGGTCGGCCACTACTCCTCCGGGATGTTCGCCCGACTCGGCTTCGCGGTCGCCATCCACGTCGACGCCGACATCTTCCTGGCCGACGAGGTGCTCGCGGTGGGCGACCGGCCGTTCAAGAAGAAGTGCCTCGCCAAGATGCAGGAGATCCGCGACAGCGGCACGACCCTGTTCTACGTCAGCCACGCCACCGGCAGTGTGCGCAAGATGTGCGACCGCGTACTGGTGCTCGAGAAGGGCCGGCTGACCTTCGACGGAGCCGTCGACGAGGGGATCAAGTTCCTCCACTACGACGACGACACCGAGACCGCCCTCGACACCGAGGAAGAGCTGGACGAGGAGATGGGCGCGGATATCTGACGCCCATGCGGGCGGAGGTGCTCCGACCGCGGTGAAGGGAAATTACAGGTTTGTAGTTATTCAGAACTTCTTCCCGCCTTCTGTGACTGGTGTGAAACTTGCTGCTCGTGTGACTCCTTCCCCGCACATCTGGAGCAGCGACGTGTCCCCGAATCGCAGCCGTTTCGTCACGGCTTGCCAGCAGGTGCTGGCGCTCGGTGTCGTGCTCGCTGTGCTGACCCCGGCGGCGAGCGTGATCACGCTGGACGTCGTGGGATCGGAACCGGTGGTGAGCGACGGTGCTGCACTGGGGACGACGCCGCACGCCGCGCTGGCGGCGTACACGGCCGAGGCAGTCCAGGAGTCGCGCGTGCCCACCGCGCCCGTGAAACCGCGCGTCCGGGAGGTGCAGCTGACCGCACGGACCGCGACCGCCGGCCGCGCCCGCCCCACGACCTCATCGCGCGTCGTTCCTCGGGCGGGCGGGACGTCCACGTTGACGACGACGCCGCAGAAGGTCACCGGCTTCGGTGAGGTCGGCGTCACCTGGGCGCACGGCGTGCAGGTCCCCGAGCCTGCGCTGCAGGTGACGGCGCGCACGCGCACCGGCGGCACCTGGACCTCCTGGACGGACGTTCCCTACGACCCGGACCACGGCCCTGACCCGGGCTCGGCCGAGGCCCGGCACGCGCGGCCCGGTACTGATCCGGTGCTGGTCGGCAAGGTCGGGCGGGTGCAGGTACGGGTCGTGTCACGCCGGCCGCTGCCGGCCGACATGAAGCTCGCCGTCATCGCGCCGGGCCACCCCCGCGACACCGCGGAGGAGCGGGCGGCGATCGACACCAGCACCCTGGACGGCGACGACGGCACCGACTCGGTGGACGCCCAGGCCGCAGCCACCAACTCCACGAGCTCGGCCGGCGCGTCGGACGAGACCGCCCGGCTCGCCGCCGCTGTCTTCACACCCCGCCCGGTGATCTACTCGCGCCAGCAGTGGGGCGCCGATGAGAGCATCCGTGGCAAGTCCTCGCTCCACTACGGCGACGTGCACGCCGGCTTCGTGCACCACACGGTCAACGCCAACGGCTACTCGCGGTCCGAGGTGCCGGGGATCCTGCGCAGCATCTACGCCTACCACGTGAAGTCCCGGGGCTGGAGCGACATCGGCTACAACTACCTGATCGACCGGTTCGGTCGCATCTGGGAGGGCCGGTACGGCGGCGTCGACCGACCGGTCGTCGGCGCCCACACCCTGGGCTACAACGACGACTCGTTCGCAGCTTCGGCCATCGGCAACTACCAGATCGTCAAGCCCAGCACGGCGATGATCCAGGCCTACGCCACGCTCTTCGCCTGGAAGCTCTCGCTGCACGGCGTGAACGCCGACTCCACCCACCAGTGGGTCACCAAGAGGTGGTTCCAGGCGATCAACGGCCACCGCGACGCCGCGGCCACGCTCTGTCCTGGCCAGTACCTCTACAACAAGATCCCCAAGATCCGGAAGCTCGCTGCCGCGGCGCAGCGGGGGTGGTCGGGGCGGCAGCTGGAGTCCAACCTGGCCTCGACGCCGGCCCCGGACATCGTCGTACGACGGTCGAGCGACGGCGAGGCGTTCGTCGTCCCGACCGGGGGACTCATCCACTTCCCGCCGGCCGTGACCGTCGCCTCGGGAGCGGCCGGCGGGACCCAGCTCGTCGTGACTCCCGACATCACCGGAGACGGACGCAGCGACCTCCTGGTCCGCCAGGCCGACGGTGCGCTGGCCGTCCGGCCCGGGAGCTCTGGGGGCACGTTCGGTGCCGTAACCAAGGTGCTGGCCCGGTTCAGCGGGCTCGACCAGGCGCTCGCGCCCGGCGATCTCAACGGCGACGGCCGCAACGACCTCGCCGCGCGCAACCCGGCGACGGGAGCACTCGTGGTGTTCCTCCAGAAGGCGGACGGGGGCTTCCACCGTCAGCGCAGCGGCGCCTGGTGGAACGCGTTCGACCTGATCACCGGGGTCGGCGACCTCGACGGGGACGGGCACGCCGACCTGGTCGCACGGGACTCCGACGGACATCTCCTGTTCTACGCCGGCCGGGGTGACGCGACGTTCTCGAAGGGCGTACGGATCCCTGGTCGCTTCGGCCGGTACGACGTCGTCGCCGGCGCCGGCGACCTGAGCCGCGACGGCCAGCCCGACCTGCTCGTCCGCGAGCACGCGACCGGTGACAGCTACGTCCTGCCCGGCAAGGGCGACGGGACCTTCGCCCGCCGGCTCGGTCCGATCGTCCGTTTCGCCGGAGCCACCGACGTGGCCGTCGGCCAGGTGGCGGGGAGGAAGGCACCCGACGTCGTGGCGCTCGACGGCGGCCAGGTGAAGGCCTGGATCAATCCCGGCGGCTTCACCCTGCGCCGGCCCATCGACTCACGCGCGGACCTCTCCGGCGCCAACAGGATCCTGGTCGCCGGCGACTGGGACCGCGACGGCTACGGCGACGTCGTCACCCGCCAGACCCGGTCCGGCAACCTGGTCTTCTGGCGCGGAGACGGTCACGGACACCTGACCCGCGCGCACGCGTTCGCCAGCGGCTTCGCACACGTCGGCAAGCTCGCGGCCGTGGGCGACATGACCGGCGACGGGTTCCCCGACCTGGTCGGCCAGCCGCGTCGTGGCGTGCTGATGGTCTATCCGGGCAAGGGGACGGCCGGCCTCAAGCGGGCCTACCCCGTGTACGGCGCCGTCAGGACGGGGACCCCGATCGGGATCGGGCGATGGGACGCCGACGGCGCCCCCGACAGCCTGCTCCGACGCGATGGCACCCTCACCGTGCTGCACGGCAACGGACCCGGCGGACTGCACGCTCCGTCGAGGCTGAAGGTCGACCTGACGCCGTACGACTGGGTGATCGGGATCAGCGACCTCCAGGTGACGGGTCACCCCGACCTGATCGTGCGACAGAAGGGCAGCGGACGGCTGTACGCCCTGCCGGGCACGGGCACGGGACTGAAGGCGCCGGTGTTCCTCGGCGGCGGGTTCGGAGGCTACGACCTGGCGAGCTAGCGGGTCCCGGCCGGTGTGAACCGGCTGGTCACGCGTTCGTCAGCCGCGATCCGCTCCAGCCTCTCCGCCGAGGCGTTGGTGACCAGGACCAGTGAACCGCTGCGAGCCAGCGGTTCAGTGAGGGAGGCGAGACCGGAAGGGGAAGCCGGATTCGCCTCCGACAGGAGGCGGCCGCCGTCGGTGAGCACATCACCGACGGCGGCCGACCCCCACAGCTCGGCGTGCGTCGTGCCGGCCACCGCGGGGTCGTCGTCCGCGGGCGCGGGCCACGCGACGTACTCGTCGGGCTGCGACCACACCTCGACCCCGAGGTCGTGCGCACCCGCCGGTACGCCGTCGGCGAACGGGCCGGCGAGCGGCTGCAACGCGGTTGCCAGCACCGGGAGCCGACCCGCCTCGGGAGTCCAACGCACCAGCCCCGCGGGCCCGGTCACGACGGCGTCCGGCTCGCCCTCCCAGATCACCTCGAGCCCGCATCCCCACGCGGCCGCGAGCACCACGGTGCCGAGCCAGTGAGCGGGCAGGTCGACCAGGATTCGGCTGCCGTGCTCGACCTCCAGCTCGTCGACCAGCAGCGAGGAGACCTTGGCCACCCAGGTGGCCCAGGTCGTCACCGAGAGCTCGGTACGCTCGCCGGTCGCGTCGTCGTAGAACGTGACCAGCGGGCGGCCAGGATCGTGGGCCAGCAGCCGGGACAGCACCTGGGGGAATGTCGTCACGTCGCGTCGGGCTGGGCTGGCCCCGGGCCGTCGACGCCGAGCTCGGCATTGATGCGAGAGCTCGAATCGACCTTGTCGAGACCCCCGACCCCGTAGCACAGGGCGATGTCGTTACGTCTCGCGGCCACGACCTCCTCGACCGGCAATGCGTCGAGGTCCTTGCGGTCGCCGCCGTTGCAGAACTCCAGCTCGGTGTCCGGGTAGTCGGCCCGGATCACGTCGAAGGACCCGTCCAGTCCCGGGCCGTCCTCGACGGCCAGATAGGCCGCGTCGACCACCCGTAGAGAGCGCACGATCCGCAGCCGGTCGTCCTCGGCCTGGATGACCCTGCCCTTCTTGAGGACCTGCTGGACGTCGTTGTTGACGATGACGACGAGGTGTCCGGTGCGGTCTCGGGCCGCCTCGAACAGATCGAGGTGACCGGGGTGGAGCGGGTTGAAGTACCCGCTGACGATGGACGCCCGGCGCGGCCGGTCCGGCGAGCTCATGGTGTCGGGACCTACATCCCGTTCGGCTCGGGAGAGTCGCTGAACGGGTAGTCGAGCATGAACGTCTTCAGCGCGGCGCCGGAGGTCGACGAGCAGTACTGCCACACGCCGACCTGCTGTGCGCTCCCGGCGGCGGCGTTCTCGGTGCCCCCGACCGACCAGTGGGTGAAGGCGATGTGCTGACCGCTCGGGAAGGGCTTGCCGTCGTTCGTGGTCCACGGCACGGCCTTGAACTTGTCGCGCTGGTCGCTGGTGCCGGCGAACTTGTCCGCGATCGCGCGGATCTGGTCCATCTGGTCGTGGTCGCCGGCCACGCTGTCGTCGTACCAGAGGATCGTGTAGCCGTGCTCCTCGTTGTGCACGAGGGTGCCGAGAGCGGGCCGGTCCTGCGAGGTGTAGAACTTGCGCGCCATCGGGTCGGGGTCGATGTAGTGCTCGCCGAACGCCGGTGGATTGTCGGTGTAGTTGACCGGAGCGCCGTTGGGGAGGTGCTGCTGGTTGCCGTTGGCGGGCTTGGTGGACGGTTTCTGGCAGGCGGTGGCGGGAGACCCGATCTGCTCCAGCGCCTTCCCGGCGTACTTCTGCTGCCGGAAGTGGTCCGTGATCGGTGCCCAGGCTGCGGCGACGATGATGCCGACGGCGACGAGCACGCAGACGAGGACGATCATGCTGCCGCGGCGGCGCTCGGCGGCCTTCTGCTTCGCGCGCATCTCCTCGATGACCTTCTGCCGCTCGGTGCGCGTGGTCCTCGACGACTTGGACGACTTGGCCATGGATCTCTCTTCGTGACGGCCGGACGGGGGGAGGTGCGGGCGAGTCTACGGAGTGGTCGGTCGCAACCGAATTCGCGATGGCTCCTGTCCGGCGACCTCCCATCCATGGGCGTACGCCGCGACCTCGACCACCCAGCGCGTGCGCACGTCGTCGGTTGCCACGACCACCGAGTCCGCGGTCCGGGTCACCTCGCCACCGGCCGGGTCTCCCAGCAGAACGACCAGCAACTCGGCCAGCTCCACGGCGTCCACCGGCGTCCCGAACACCCGGCCCTCGTCCGGACGTCCGCGGAGGGCGGCCACGACCGCCTCGCGTGACCCCAGGCCGAAGAGGTCCGTGCCTTCGGGGCGCAGGAGACCGGCGGCGCCCGGCCCGTCGTCGTCGTCGTCGAGCACGAGGTCGGGACGCCCGCGCACGATCACGAACGGACGCCTGCCCAGCTTGCCGGCGGCCAGCTCGGCCGCCCCGGTCAGCTCGTCGGCCACGGCAGGTGCGGTCACGTTCAGGGTGTTGCCGTACGGGTCGAGCCGGCCGATGTGGTCGTCGAGCACCCGGAGGCCGGCGGCGCCGACGGCGATGTCGGTCTGTCCTTCTCGCCATGCGCGTCCGGCGGTGTCGGTCACCAGGACCGCGACGTTCACACCGGCGCGACGGGCGAGCGCGGACCGGAGGATCCGAGCCGAGGTGTCGGGGTCCTCCGGGAGAAGAAGCACCTGACCGGGTTCGACGTTGGACGCGTCGACCCCGGCCGCGGCCATCGTCAGGCCGAGCCTGTTCACCACGATCGACAGCGGGCCCCGGCGGGCGACCAGCCGTCGCGTCTCGCGGGCCACCGCGTCCACTCGGTCACCCACGACGACACGGCCCTCGGCCTTGCTCACCACCTTGCTGGTCACGCACACGACGTCGCCGTCGGCGAGGTCGTTTCCCGACAGCGCGGGAAGCAGGTGGTCGGCGAGGTTGTCGCCGCGGCGTACCTCTCCGACGCCGTCGGGCGCCCAGATCGTGATCACGAGACGAGCGACACCGCAGCGGCCGCCATCTCCGCTGTGGCCTCGGGTGAGGTCATCAGGAGCGGCACGGCCTCGCACCGGAGCCCGGCCGTGCGAGCGGCCTCCACGTCGCCGGCATCGACGGTGTCGACGAGCCAGCCGTCGAGCACCCCGCCCGTCGAGCGGGCACCGTAGTGCGCCCCGACGGCCCCCGCGGCCACCTCGACGCCGATCGCCGTCAAAAGCTGGTGAGCCATTCCGCGTACGTGCGTGCCGCCGACGATGGGGGAGAGGCCCACGACCGGTGCGCGGGTGGCGACCAGTGCTTCTCGTACGCCGGGTACGCCCAGGATCGTGCCGACGCTGACCACCGGGTTGCTCGGCGGGACGATCACGAGGTCCGCGTCAGCGATGGCGTCGATCACGCCCGGGCCGGGAATGGAGTCCTCGAGACCGACGACGACCACGGCCTCGGCCGGCACCTCGGCGCGCAGTCGCACCCAATACTCCTGGAAGTGCACGACCCGGCGTCCGCTCGGGCTGTCAGGGTCCGCGATCGCGATGTGGGTCTCGACGCGGTCGTCGCTCATCGGGAGCAACTTGATCCCTTCGCCATGAACGGGAGCGAGCCAGCGCCGGCACAGGGCCGCGGTCACCTCGGAGAGGGGGTAACCGGCTTCGAGCATCTGGGTACGCACCAGGTGGGTGGCCAGGTCGCGGTCGCCCAGACCGAACCACGCCGGCTCCACGCCGTACGCCGCCAGCTCCTCCTTCGCGTTCCACGTCTCGTCGCGTCGGCCCCATCCCCGCTCGGGGTCGATCCCGTCCCCGAGCGTGTACATGACGGTGTCCAGATCGGGGCACACCTTGAGCCCGTGCAGCCAGATGTCGTCGGCGGTGTTGGCGATCACGGTGACCTCGGCGTCAGCGTCGACTCCGGGCAGCATCCGGGTGCGCGCGCCGTGGAGGAGACCCCGGATGAACGTCGCGCCGCCGACACCTCCCGACAGCACGGTGATCTGGTGCATGTGGGTAGCCTGCCGCACCGTCGGCGGACCGGGTTCGGCAGCCCGCTCACCAGGCCCCTTCGACGGCCCGTCGGAGCCAGCGTGGGCGCGGGATGCTAGCGCGTCGGAGCGGGTTCCGCAGACGAATGCCAATACCAGATCTTGGCTTGACTTCCGGTGTACGACAGGCGTGTAATTCCCACAGTGTTCTTCGGACGGTATGGGTGGTCCGAGCCGAGTCACACAGCCGAGGGTCGAAAGGGCGATGACCGTGAGGGAACTGTTTCTCCTCGACGCGGACGCCGAGGAAGCGGGTTGGCAGGAGCGTGCGTTGTGCGCTCAGACCGACCCCGAGGCGTTCTTCCCAGAGAAGGGCGGCTCGACCAGGGAGGCCAAGAAGGTCTGCCTGACATGCGACGTACGAGGCGAGTGCCTCGAGTACGCCTTGATGAACGACGAGCGCTTCGGCATCTGGGGCGGGCTCTCCGAGCGAGAGCGGCGCAAGCTGAAGAAGCGAGCGGTCTGAGCCGGTACGCCGACTCAGTTCGATGAGTCGGGCGGCGGGGTGGTGACTCGGCTCACCCTGCCGGCCTGACGCCGGTCGACGAATTCGGGGTGCCCCCGACCCGCCGCTAGGGTGATCGACCGTGAATCCGGCAGTCGTGGCAGTTCTCGTCAGCCACGACGGAACCCGGTGGCTGCCGGCCGTGATCGAGGGCATCCAGGCCCAGACCGCCCCGGTGAGCGGTGTCGTGGCGGTCGACACCGCGAGCAAGGACGAGAGCGTCGACCTGCTGCTCGACGCCTTCGACGAGGTCGTCACGATGACCGCCCGTACGGCGTACCCCGAGGCGGTGCGGATCGCCTTGGAGCAGGTACCGGAGACCGACCCCGACCGCGCCGAGTGGATCTGGCTGCTCCACGACGACAGCAACCCGGCGCCCGATGCGCTCGAGCGACTGCTCGCGGCGGCCGCCGACGACCCGCGTGCGGACATCCTCGGTCCGAAGCTGCGGGAGTGGCCGTCGCTCAAGCGGCTCCTCGAGGTCGGCATCACGATCTCGGGCACCGGTCGCCGCGAGACCGGGCTGGAGCCCGGTGAGTACGACCAGGGTCAGCACGACGAGGTGCGTCAGGTGCTCGCCGTCAACACTGCCGGCATGCTCGTCCGCCGTCGAGTCCTCGAGGAGCTCGGCGGCTTCGACGACAACCTCCCGATCTTCGGCAACGACATCGACTTCGGCTGGCGCGCGGCAGCGCACGGGCACCGGACCGTCGCGGTTCCCCAGGCGATCGTCTTCCACGCCGAGGCAGCACATCGCGGCACCCGGCGTACGCCGCTGACGGGTCGCCACACGCACTACCAGGAGCGCCGCGCCGCCCTGTTCACCCTGCTCGCCAACGTCCCCGCGCGGAGGCTGCCATGGCAGGTGGTCCGACTGTTCTTCGGCACGCTGGTGCGAATGGTCGGGTTCTTCGTCGTCCGGTTACCGGGTGAGGCGCTGGACGAGCTGGCGGCGCTGTTCTCGGTCTACTTCAGTCCCCGCGAGATCGTCCGCGCCCGCAGGGCACGGCGCACTGAGGCCCTGGCCGACCCGCGCCGCCTGCTGGCGCCGTGGTGGCTCCCTTACCGCCATGGCCTCGACTTCGTCGGCGACATCGTCGCGGCGGCCTTCAACCAGGCGCAGGACGTCGCCGACCGCCGACGTGCCGCCAAGGAAGCGGTCGCCCCCGTCCCGATCCGCCGCCCCGTGGTCGTCGACGACGAGGCGCCCGAAGAGGACACCGGGCTTGTCGCCCGGTTCTTCACCAACCCGCTCGCTGTCGCCCTCTCGGCCGTCGTCGTGCTCTCCTTGGTCGGAGCCCGCGAGGCCTTCGGCCACGTCACGGGGGGAGGCCTGGCGCCGGCTCCGGCTGAGGCTTCGCAGCTGTGGGGTCTCTGGGTCGAGTCCTGGCACCCGCTGGGCACCGGCACTGCCGTGCCCGCACCGGCGTACGTCGTCGTGGTCGGCGCTCTGGGCTGGCTGCTCGGCAACAGTGCGGCGGCCGCCGTCTCGGCCGTCCTGCTCCTCGCCGTGCCGCTCGGCATCTGGGGAGCCTGGCGGATGCTCCGCATCGTCGGTCGGCTGGTCGATCCCGGTGGCTCGCCACGCTGGCTGGTCGCCCTGGGCGCGGTCACGTACGCCTTGGTCCCGGTGACCTCGGGCGCGTTCGGCGCCGGGCGGCTCGGGGTCGTCGCCGTGGCGGTGGTGCTCCCGTTCCTGACCCACGCCGCACTCGGGTTCGGAGACCCGGAGCACGACCGGCGCTGGCGCGCGGCCTGGCGCACCGGGCTGCTGCTGACGGTTGCAGCGGCGTTCGAACCGGTCGCCTGGGTCTTCGCCGTGGTGCTCGCCGTCGTCGTGCTCGCGTTCGCGACCGCGGTGACCCGCAGCCTCCCCCGGGGGTGGCAGGTGTGGGGTCCGCCGGTGGTCACCCTGGGCGTGCCGCCGGTGTTGCTGAGCCCGTGGTGGTGGTCGTCGATCCAGCACGGCGCGTCGTCGCTGTTGCTGATGGAGACCGGCCGCCAGCCCTACCCGTCGCTGACGCCGAACGACTTCCTGCTCGGGCGCTTGAGCCCCGACCTCGGCGGGCCATGGTGGCTCGGCGCGCTGCTGGTCGTGTTGGCGGTCCTGGCCCTGGTGCCGCGGACGACCCGGATCCCGGTCCTGGTGACATGGCTGGTCGCCGCCGTCGCGGCCATCACGGCCGCCGGGCTCTCGGTGATCTCGCTCCCGTTGCCCGGCGGCTCGGTCCGGCCCGCCGTCGCGGTCATGGTCGTCGTGCTGCACGGGTGCTTCGTGCTCGCGGCCATGCTCGGTGCCCAGGGTCTGATCACGATCCTGCGGCGCTCGCGCCGCGAGGGCCACGAGGTGCTGCTCGTCGGGCTGGCGGCAGTGGCCGCGATCATCCCTGCGGTCGGGCTGGGCTGGTTCGTCTGGCAGGGGCCGGGCGACCTTGCCAACAGCGAGGACACCGGCATCCCGCCCTTCATGACCGATGAGGCGACCGCCGACCCCGCGGCCGGGGTCCTGGTCATCCGAGGAGACACCGCGAACGGTCTCACGTACACCGTGCGCCGGGGCGCCGGCAACACCCTCGGTGAGGACGAGATCCGCTACGCGTCCGACCCGGACCCCGCGTTCCAGGCCGACGTGCGCGCTCTGGTCTCGCGACCGACGCCGCAGGTCGTCGACGACCTCGCGTCGGCGGGCATCCGCTACCTGGTGTTGCCCGAACCGTACGACGGCTCGGTCGCCGCCGGGCTCGATGCCACCGACGGGCTCGGCCAGGCCGGGACCGAGAGCCAGGCCACGCGTACCTGGCGGATCGAGACACCGGTCGACCCGCACGCGGTCGACGGTCCGCGCTCGACCGTCCGGCTCGTTCTGCTCGGCGCGTCGGGCGCGGCGCTACTCGTCGTCCTCGTGCTGAGCATGCCCACGCTGCGCGCGGGTCGGCGCACCGAGGAGGATGACGCATGAGCCCGGGCAAGCGCGTCCGCGTCGCCGAGGTCGTCCGCCGCCGGCGTACGCCGCGGCTCGACGCCGTGAGCGCTCTGGCACTGGTCATCCCCTTGGTCACGGTCGGGGCGCTCGCACTCGTCCAGCAGCCGCCGGTGCACCACGTCACGTACCCGCCCTCGCTCACTCAGCTGACCGGTGCCACGCTCGTCTGTCCGGGTTCCGCACCGGCGTCTCCCGACGCGTGGGTGTCGACCGCGAGTGGTGCGTCCGGCGACCTCACGGTCGGCACGGCCGCGACGAAGTCGACGGTGAGCGTGTCCCCGAATGCGGTGACCCGACTCCCCGGCATCGGACCCACGGTGGTGCAAGGCAGCGACGACCTCGCGCCAGGGCTGCTCGGCCTCCGCTCCGGTACCGCCCCGCTCACCACCCAGGACTGCAGCGTCCCCTCGTCGGAGCAGTGGTTCGCGGGCGTGGCTTCCGGGCCTGCCCACGACTCGGTCATCGAGCTGGTCAACCCCGACTCGGGGCGAGCCGACGCGGACATCACGTTGTACGGCAAGCGGGCATTCACCCCGCGCCAGCTGCAGGGGATCACCATCCCGGCACACCGGACGGTCCGCCTCGACCTGGGGAAGATCGCGCCGCGGCGCACGCTGCTCAGTGCGCAGGTCCAGGTCACCCGCGGCCGTCTCGGGGTCCACGTGCTCGACAGCCGCACAGATCTGGTCACCCACAAGGTCGTGCGCGAGTGGTTGCCTCGCCAGGCGGAGCCCGCACTGGACAACCAGCTGATCGGTCTGCCGGGCGGCGCCGGCACACGCACCCTTCAGCTCGCCAACCCCGGTGAAGACGTCGTGCGCGCCCAGGTGAAGATCGTGACCGGCGACACGAGCTTCGCGCCGGCCGGCGTTCCTCCGGTGACGATCCGCCCCGGGTCCACGACCTCGGTGTTGCTCACCAAGGTGCTCGCCAAGGCGCTCGGCGACGGCGCGGTCGGGGTCGAGGTCAAGGCCGACGCCCCGGTGTTCGCCTCGGTGCTCACCCGCTTGGCGACGGACGAGGCGGTGACGGTGCCCGGCTCCGACATACGCACCGACACGGCCACGCTGCTGCCAGTCGCCTCCGGTAAGGGTGCGGCTCCGGTGAAGGCCACGCTGTACGTCTCGGCCGACGCCTCCGGCGCCGCCACCGTCAAGGCGTACGACGCGTCGGGCAAGCAGTTGCTCGACCAGCGGGTCGGGCAGCAGCAGGGACATACGGTGGCCATCGATCTGCCGAGGGGCACGGCGTTCCTCCGAGTGGTGCCCCAGGGCACCGTCATCCGTGGTGCGGTGTTGCTGACCGGTGACGGTGCTTCCGTCGTGCCCCTGCACGAGCTGCTCACCCAGGGATTGGTCCCGAACATCCGGCCCGGGCTCAGCTGAGGCGACTGCTCAGTCGTCGCTGGTGTAGCGCGGATCGACGTCCTCGGCGTCGATGCCGAGGAGCTCGGCGACCTGCTCGACCAGCACGGTCAGCACCAGCGCCTCCAGGTCGGCACGCGTCTCGCAGCGATGCTCGATCGGCCGCCGGAACACCACGAGACGCGTCGGCTGCGCCCCGTGGCCGCGCACGAGCGACGCCAGTGGCACCGTCTCGCCGCTCCAGTCGTCCGGCAGCTGCGGGGTGTCCTCGACGGCGTACTCCACGAGGCCGAGGCGGTCCTGCCAGCGCGTGTCGATGTCGCGCACGGTCTCGAGCACGAGCTCGTCGAACCGCTCGCCGCGCGTCGGCAGCTCCGGCCGGCCGGGGAGCGACGGCGTGATGGCCGGCCCACGCATGCCCCGGCCGCGGCGGTCGCGTCTGCCGCGATGTGCGGACGACGGGGAGCGACTCGGTGCGGGAGTCGGCGCCGGCGTCGTCACACCAGCGAGGGTAGTCGACCCGCGTGCCTGAGCCGGGATCGATGAGACCGGGGGTACCGTCGGCGCCGTGAGTCCCGCCCGGCGTTGTTCACGCACTGCGTGCGGCCGCCCGGCGGTCACCACGCTCACCTATGTGTACGCCGACCAGACCGCGGTGGTGGGCCCGCTCGCGACGTACGCCGAGCCGCACTCCTACGACCTGTGCGACGCCCACGGTGAGCGCCTGTCGGCCCCCCGCGGCTGGGACGTGCTCCGACTCGCGCCGGACCCGAGCACCATCCCGCCCTCCCAGGACGACCTGCTGGCTCTCGCCGACGCGGTGCGGGAGGCCGGCCGCCCGCTCGTCGAGGCGACCCGGTCACCGGGCGACGCCGTCCCGACCGGCGCGGGCCGCGAGACCTCGCGGCGCGGACACCTGAGGATGCTCACCTCGGAGTGAGCGGTCCGGTGCCGGAGCCGGGTCGTTAGGCTCGCCCACGTGCCCACCACCGACCCCGCGAACACGCACGCCGTCTTCAAGGCGTACGACGTGCGGGGCACGGTGCCCGAGCAGCTCGACGAGGAGCTCGCACGGCGTACCGGGGCGGCGTTCGTCCGGGTCTGCGACGCGTCCACCGTGGTCGTCGGTCACGACATGCGGCCCAGCTCGCCGAGCCTTGCTGCGGCCTTCGCGGCCGGTGCCGCCGACGTCGGCGCCGACGTCGTGATGATCGGGCTGGCGGCGACCGACCAGCTCTACTTCGCGTCCGGACAGCTCGGACACCCCGGCGCGATGTTCACTGCCAGCCACAACCCGGCTCGGTACAACGGCATCAAGCTGTGTCGCGCCGGTGCCAGCCCGGTCGGCGCCGACAGCGGGCTGCACGAGATCCGTGACGCCGTCTCGCGGAGCGAGGAACCGGCGGTGCGCACGCCGGGCACGATCTCGCAGCGCAACGTGCTGGATGCCTATGCAGCGCACCTTCTGTCGCTCGCGCCGGTGTCGGGCCGCCGACTGCGGGTGGTGGTCGACGCCGGGAACGGTATGGCCGGGCTGACAGCGCCCGTGGTCTTCGAGCGGATCGGAGACGGCGTCGAGCTCGTCCCGATGTACTTCGAGCTCGACGGCACCTTCCCGAACCACGAGGCCAATCCGATCGAGCCGGAGAACCTCGTCGACCTCCAGAAGCGTGTCGTCGCGGAGCGAGCCCACATCGGCCTGGCGTTCGACGGCGACGCCGACCGCTGCTTCGTCGTCGACGAGCTCGGCCGAGCCGTCTCGCCGTCCACGCTGACCGCGCTGATCGCCGCGCGCGAGCTGGCCAAGGAGCCAGGCGCGTCGGTGATCCACAACCTGATCACCAGCCGCCGCGTGCCGGAGATCGTCACCGAGCTGGGCGGGACGCCCGTCCGCACCCGAGTCGGGCACTCGTACATCAAGGCGACCATGGCCGAGACCGATGCCGTCTTCGGAGGCGAGCACAGCGGCCACTTCTACTTCCGCGACTTCTGGCGTGCGGACTCCGGGATGCTCGCGGCGCTGCACACGCTCGCCGCGTTGGCGGCGACCGACCGCCCGCTGTCGGACCTGCTCGACGACTACCAGCGGTACCGGCTCAGCGGGGAGATCAACTCCGCGGTGGCCGATCCCGCGGCGGCACTCGCGGCCGTGGAGTCGGCGTACGCCGCCACGCCCGGCGCCATCGTCGACCACCTCGACGGCCTCACGGTCGCCACCGACGACTGGTGGTTCAACGTGCGGCCGTCCAACACCGAGCCGTTGCTGCGCCTCAACGTCGAGGGCGCCGACGAGCCCACCATGACCCGTGTCCGTGACGACGTCCTCGCCCTGATCAGGAGCCAGACATGAACCTCGACCCCACGCTGATGGAGATCATTCGCTGCCCCGAGGACCACGGGCTCCTCGAGCCGGTGGGGGAGGAGCTGGTCTGCCAGAGCTGCGGCCTGGCTTATCCCGTGCGTGACGACATCCCGGTGCTGCTGGTCGACGAGGCCCGTCGGCCCGCCTGACGACTTATCCCATGGCCACCTGGTTCGACGAGTCCCGACTGGACGACGACGCCGCGTTGGCGGCGGGCGACGTACGCCTGCGCGAGCTGGCCGAGGCCGGCGCGCGGGTACGCCGTGAGGCCACGGAGGCAGCCGAGGGCGTCGCCCAAGCCGTGGCGACGGCGCGCGACGCCGCGAGCCCACGCGCCCTCGTCGCCGCGGGTCCGGACTCGCGGTTGCTCCGCGCGGTGCTCGAGCCGTGGTGCCCGGTGCCCTTCGTCGCCTGGCCCGGGCCGGCGCTGCCGGGCTGGGCCGGCGGCCTGGACCTGGTGGTCGTGCTGGCACCGGACGGCTCGGACCGCGGCACCGCTGGTGCCGTGGCCGAGGCGGTCCGGCGAGGATGTCAGGTCGTCGTCGCGTCCCCCGAGGGGTCGTTGGTCGCCCGGCACGCCGAAGGCCGGTGGTCGACCATCGTGCCGACCGTGACGCGCGACCAGCTGGCCACGGCGGTGGTCGTGCTGGAGTACCTCGACCAGGTCGGTCTCGGCCCCCGCGCCGACCACAGCGACGTGGCGACGGCGTTGGACGAGGTCGCCATCGCGTGCTCGCCCCACCGCGATCTCTCGGTCAACCCCGGCAAGATGCTCGCCATCGCGCTCGCCGACACCAACCCGATCGTGTGGGGCGGCTCGAGCCTCGCGGCCCGTGCCGCCCGCCGTGTGTCGGAGACCATCCGGCGCGCGTCCGGGCGGTCCGCGATCGCCGGGGACGCCGAGCACCTGCTGCCACTGATCGAGGCGGCCCGCCCGCGCGACGTCTTCGACGACCCCTTCGCCGAGGGTGGGGGCGAGGCTCGGCCGCTGCTGCTGCTCTTCGACGACGGGTCCGACGACCAGGTGGTCCGGGAGGAGCGCGCCCGCCTGCAGACTGCGGCTGCGGAACACGGCGTACGCGTCGAGACGCTGACCACCGAAGCCGACACCGAGATCGCCCGCTACGCCTCGCTCGTGCTGAGCGGCCGGTACGGCGCTGAGTACCTCCGTCTCGGCCTGGTCAGCGACTGAACGATCCCTGCCGCGAAACGCCGGCGCACTCGGCCGTCTCGTGGCAGGTTGGTTGAGGGAGTCCGTTGCCTCCGCTGGATGAGGAGGGCCAGGCCCCCGCTGGTTGATCAGGGCCGCGCACCTCCGCTGGTTGAGGAGGGCCGCGCACCTCCGCTGGTTGCGGGGCCGACCTCCGCTGGTTGAGGAGGGCCGCTAGGCCCGTCACGAAACCTGCGGGCCATACAGGGTCGCCCGCCGCAAGGTCAGCTGCGCATGGAGAGCCCCGACCTGGTCGTGGAGCTGCACCAACGTGCCGCTGAGTGGCTCGAAGCGCCTGGTCGGATCTCTAGACTCGTTTCACCGACACTCTTGGGAGGCTGACATGCCGTATAGGCGCGAAAGCATGCACGTCGCCGGTGGGGCGACGCAAACACCAGTCACCGGCGTTGTGTCGTGACGACTTCGCCGGAGTCGGGGACCGCTGCAGTCGACCGGCCAACGGTCGGATTCACCGCGATGGTCGACGGGACTGCCGAAGACTACGAGCTGCTTGCCCCGTACGAGCAAGAGGAGCTGGCGAAGGTGCCGGACCGCATCCTCAGCTGGCTCCGGGACATGGACGATCACACCGGCTACAAGGTCACCCGACTCGGTCACAGCCTTCAAGCGGCCACCCGTGCACTACGAGCGGGCGAGGATGAAGAGCTGGTCGTGTGTGCGCTCGTCCACGACGTCGGCGACATGATCGCACCAGCGAACCACTCCCAGGCCGCCGCAGCCGTCGTCCGACCCTACGTCTCCGACCGCAACCACTGGATCATCCAGCACCACGGTGTCTTCCAAGGCGTGTACTTCTTCCAGCACATTGGCGCGGACCCGAATGCACGCGATCAGTGGGCGGACCATCCCTGGTATCAGGCATGTGCCGACTTCTGCGCCAACTACGACCAGAACTCATTCGACCCCGACTACCCCGCAGAGTCGTTGGAGTTCTTCGAGCCGATGGTTCGACGTGTCTTCGACCCGCGTCGGATAAAGAGCCCCGACGCTCACACCTAGGCCGTTTCACCAGCGCCCCGCAGATGCGGCTGAGCGGTCAAGCGGAGTCGAGGCCTACCCGAGTTCCCGACCCCACCAGTCAGCTGCCGGGGCGCGGAAACCTGTCGCTCGGGAAGTCCGGGCTGCCCCCCGGGGACCCATGACGCTCATCCCGATGATCCAGCCGCGTGTTCCGAGCCCGGAACCGGCTCGTCCGGCTAAACCACCACAAGCCGAGCACCACGCAGACGATCACGAACACGATTTCGAGTATGGCGATCATGTCGCTACTCCCTCCCCGAGGGGCGCCACGCTACGCGCACACCGCGTCGACTTCGATGCGACGGCAACGCACTCATCTGCCGCTGTGGGAGCGCGCGAGTGCGGCGCCGACGCCGGGTGGAACCCGGGGGGTTGGGCTTACTGGTGACGGCGAGCCTCGCGGCGGACGCTCCAGTACTGCACAGCGGCGAAGAGCACGCCGACGACAAGGCCCGCGACGAGGGCGTGAATCAGCGAAGCGTCCGCTAGCCACAACTGCCCGACGACGATCAGGACGAACAGCACCGCGGTCGGGACAAGCACCCGGGCAAGCGGACTCTGCGGCCGGCGCACGCGCCATGATGACATGCACCCTCACATGTCGCTGTCCGGGCTCACGCACATGCCGATGTGAGGGCGGGCCAGGGGCACGCGTCGACGATTGCTCCTCGATGACCTGGTCGCTCACGTCGTGACCGTACCTGCGACCAGGCGGACGTACCGGCTTCTTGGAGTTCCAACAGTCGCGCACACGACCTGCGTCATCCGTCTCGTGACCTTCGATTCCGAGAGAGTCACGACGTCCGCACATGCCTGAGCCCGTACCGCTGTCAGGCTCATCCTCGCGCCGATGTGCGGACACCCGCCTGAGCCTGACGTCCGTCCTGGACGGTTTCGAGGCGGACAGGAGCGCCTGACCCCTAGCCTCGACCTGATGCCCGCCGATCCGAGAGCCCGGCGGGCATCGTCGTGCCCTCGGCGTTTTGCCCTTCACCTGGGCAGATCACGGGCGTACCTTCCGAATCATCAGCGCCCCGCTCTGGGGCTCACGCAGCGCCTGGGCGGGGCGGCCGATAGGGGAGGACGCACCCGCCGCCAGGGGGCCGGCGGATGCGTCCGACGCTTCCAGGAGTCTCTGCCGCCGTACCCTTGAGAGTGGCCCGTCTCCCCCACGGGGCGTCCAGCATATGAGAGCGGGCCATCACCGCGGCGATCTAGACGCTGCCCCCGGATCGAACTTAGGGTCTACTAAGTGCCTTCGGGCGGGGGGACCCAAGGCGCCCAGTACCCAGGCGATCATTGCCATGGTGCGACCAACGCCCGCTGGCGACCCGAGACGCCGGCGGGCGTTGTTTCATGCTCTCGGTCGTTACCCGAGGCCCGGGGCATCGTCATGCCCTCGAGTGACTGCGCTTGGCCCCTGGGGTGGGCCTAGCAAGAAACGTGGTGCGCTGCGTCGCCGGGCTCGCCAGACTGACGCCCATGACCAGCGAGATCTCGCGGATCAATCCTGCCCAGCTCCATCCGACGCCGGGCTATCACCACGTCACCGTCGTGGAAGCTGGCCGGATGGCGTTCCTAGCGGGTCAGGTTCCGCTCGACCGCTCGGGCACACTGGTGGGCCCAGGCGATCTTGACGCGCAGATCGATCAGGTTGCAGCCAACTCATTTGCTGCGCTGAGTGCTGCGGGCGCCCGGCCGGATCATGTCGTCCGCTCGGTGATCTATGTGGTCAGCGACGATGTTGCGGCGCTGGGCGCCGCGTGGCGACGTCTGAACGGGTCGGTCATAGGGCCTGCGTTCACTGCTGCGAGCACGCTGCTGGGAGTTGCCCAGCTTGGTTTTCCTGGGCAGCTGATCGAGGTCGACCTGACAGCGGCGCTGTCTGGCTGACCGCGCGCTCGCTGGTCGACCTCACACGATTTCGATTACTTCAGTCTCGCAGCGGGCTCTCTTGGAGCAACAGGACCGTCCCGGCTGCCACAATTGCGACGACCTCCGCCGCCGCGGCGGTCCACACCTCCCAGCCGGTCCAGTGCTCGTGAACGCCGTAGAGCCCCACCGTGGCGGCGATGATGAACGCGCCGAGTGTGGCCACGCCGAAGCCGACGGCGAGCAACAGCGCGATCCAGTGCCGCCATGTCACCAGCAGCACCGCGATGACGGTGCCGCCGACCGCGTTCACCATGAACGCCGGACCGACGACGTCGGTGTGCCGGAACACGTGGAACCAGAGATAGAGGTGGACGGCGGCTGAGACCAGTACTCCCGCCGCAGCCAACCACCGCAGCTTCACGGCTATCTCGGCTACTCGGTGTTCGTCTCGGCCGACAGAGACCTCATCGGCGCTCAGGTTCTCGCGAATACTCATAAAGAATCCTCCGGGGGAGAGTGACGAGATGACGGACACCTCCTGGCTCCCCCCACGAGGAGGCACCACAAGAACAAGGCCGGCGGCACGACGAGTATTCCGGTGCCGCGGACGCGGGTCCGGTTGTTACGTGGCGGTAAGTCCCTGGATCGCGCCTGCCCACGGGTCTAGCCTGCACGCATGCGCCACTTCTCCGGCCACATTTGAGTCAGGGTGGTGGGTGACCGACGCGACGGGTTCGTGCCGCGCGTCCTCGCCTACCACGCCTCACGGGACCTGGTCCCGCTCTACAGCGTCTATGCGCTGCTCTTCGCCGACCGCGGCGTCGACAGCGCACAGATCTCACTGCTCTTCATCATCTGGTCGCTCACGTCGTTCCTCTGCGAGGTTCCGTCGGGCGCCTGGGCGGACTCGTTCGACCGACGCCGTCTGCTGGTCCTCTCCGCCGTCATCTACGGCGCGGGGTTCGCGACGTGGATGGTCTGGCAGACCTTTGCCGGCTTCGCCCTCGGTTTCGTCTGCTGGGGACTCTCCAGCGCGCTGATGTCGGGCACCTTCGAGTCGATGGTGTACGACGAGCTGGTCGAGCGCGGCGCTCGGGAGCAGTACGCCGGCCTGATCGGGTGGGCGCAGTCCACGGCTCTGGTCGCCAACGTGACCGCGAGCGCGTTCGCGGCCGCCCTGTTCCACGTCGGCGGCTACGCTCTCGTCGGCTGGACCTCGGTCGCGATCGCCGGTGTGCAGGGCGCCCTCGCCGCGACGCTCCCGGTCTCGCACCGCGCCCGACACGCGCCGCACGCCGACGGACCGGTCGCCGGCACCGAGCGCGCCGCGTCGCGCTACGTCACGATGCTGCGGGCGGGCCTCTCCGAGTCACGCCACCACCCGGACGTCCGCCGAGTGCTCGTCCTGGCCGCGGCGATGGTCGCCATGACGACGTACGACGAGTACTTCCCACTGGTCGCCCGTGACCACGGCGTGTCGACAACGATCGTCCCCGTCTTGATCGCGGTCACCGTGGTCGGCCAGGCGGTCGGCACCGCGCTGGTCGGTCGAACGGCCCGCGCGACCGGCCGGGTCGTCGCGGTCATGCTCGCGACCGGCGCAATCCTGATCTCGGTCGGCGCCCTGGCCTCGCCGTACGCCGGCTTCGTCGCGATCGCCATCGGCTACGGCCTCTGCAACAACGCGATGCTGGTCGGTGAGACCCGGCTCCAGGACACGATCACCGGTCCTGCCCGAGCCACGGTGACCAGCGTCCTCGGAGTCCTCGAGGAGGTTGGCGCGATCGCCCTGTTCGCGTGCTTCGCGGTCGGGTCGCGGGTCCTCGGCTTCCCGGAGCTCGTCGCGCTGCTGGCGTTGCCGGCCGTGCTCGTCGCGCTGGCGGTGGCCCGGTGGTTGCCCGGTGCGCGGAAGGACGGCGGACTCGGCGTCGAGGATTCTGCCGTCGGGGCGTCCGAGTTCTAACCTTCCAGGAGTGCGGCCGCAGTCCAGCGGTCGCCAGAGCGGGAGGCAGCAGCACATGGACTTCAAGGTCGCTGACCTGGGGCTGGCCGACTTCGGCCGGACGGAGATCACCCTCGCCGAGCACGAGATGCCCGGCCTGATGGCGATGCGCGCGCGCTACGCGGACACCAAGCCGCTCACGGGCGCCCGGATCGCGGGCTCGCTGCACATGACCATCCAGACTGCGGTCCTCATCGAGACCCTGGTCGCGCTCGGCGCCGAGGTGCGCTGGGCCTCCTGCAACATCTTCTCCACCCAGGACCACGCCGCGGCCGCCGTCGCCGTCGGGCCGAATGGCACCGTCGACGACCCGCAGGGCGTCCCGGTGTTCGCCTGGAAGGGCGAGACGCTGGAGGAGTACTGGTGGTGCACCCAGCAGATCCTGATCTGGCCTGCGAAGGACGGAGAGAGCTCCAAGGCGAACATGATCCTGGACGACGGCGGCGACGCGACGTTGCTGCTCCACCTCGGCGTCGAAGCCGAGAAGAGAGGTGAGGCGCCCGACCCGGCGACCGCCGCCAGCCACGAGCAGCAGGTCATCTTCGACGTGCTCCGGGCCTCGCTCGCCGAGAGTGACGACCGCTGGACCCAGATCGCTGCTGAGATCCGTGGCGTCACCGAGGAGACCACGACGGGCGTGCACCGCCTCTACGACATGATGAAGGAGGGGTCGCTGCTCTTCCCCGCCATCAACGTCAACGACTCGGTCACCAAGTCCAAGTTCGACAACAAGTACGGCTGCCGCCACTCGCTCATCGACGGCATCAACCGCGCCACGGACGTCCTGATCGGCGGCAAGGTGGCGGTCGTCTGCGGCTACGGCGACGTCGGCAAGGGCTGCGCCGAGAGCCTGCGCGGCCAGGGTGCCCGCGTGGTCATCACCGAGATCGACCCGATCTGCGCGCTCCAGGCCGCCATGGACGGCTACCAGGTCGCGACGCTGGACGACTTGCTCGACAGCGCCGACATCGTGATCACCGCGACCGGCAACAAGAACGTCGTGACGGTTGACCAGATGTCGAAGATGAAGCACCAGGCGATCCTGGGCAACATCGGCCACTTCGACAACGAGATCGACATGGCCGGCCTCGAGTCGTACGCCGGCATCGAGCGCAAGAACGTGAAGCCGCAGGTCGACGTGTGGACGTTCCCCGAGTCCGCGGGCGGGCGTTCCATCATCCTGCTCTCCGAGGGCCGCCTGATGAACCTCGGTAACGCCACCGGCCACCCGAGCTTCGTGATGTCGAACTCCTTCACCAACCAGGTGCTGGCCCAGGTCGAGCTGTTCACCAAGCCCGAGGCCTACCCGGTCGGCGTCTACGTGCTGCCCAAGCACCTCGACGAGGAGGTCGCCCGGCTCCACCTGGACGCCCTCGGCGTGAGGCTCACACAGCTGACCGACGAGCAGGCGTCGTACCTCGGAGTGCCGGTCTCGGGGCCATACAAGGCCGAGCAGTACCGGTACTGATCTCGGCCGCGTCACTGCCGTCCTCAGGGATTTCCTCGTCTCGACTGGCAAGATTGCAGCCGTGACCCAGGCCGAGGACTTCCGCGCGCGTGTGCTGGTCGTCGACGACGACGCATCCCTCTCCGAGATGCTCTCGATCGTCCTGCGTCAGGAAGGGTTCGACTCCCACGTGGTCGAGCGCGGTGACGAGGCGCTCGACGCGTTCCACGCCTACCGGCCCGACGTCGTCCTGCTCGACCTCATGCTGCCGGGCAGGGGCGGCATCGAGGTGTGCAAGGAGATCCGCGCGGAGTCCGGCGTCCCGATCGTCATGCTCACCGCCAAGGGCGACACGATCGACGTCGTGGTCGGCCTGGAGTCCGGGGCCGACGACTACGTCGTGAAGCCGTTCAAGCCCAAGGAGCTGGTCGCCCGCATCCGTGCCCGGGTACGCCGTAACGAGGTGCCGGGCTCGGACACGCTCACCGTCGGCCCGCTCACGATCGACGTGGCCGGCCACTCGGTGACCCGCGACGGCGGGCCGGTCAACCTCACGCCCCTCGAGTTCGACCTCCTCGTCTGTCTCGCTCGGAAGCCGTGGCAGGTGTTCACCCGGGAGGTGCTGCTCGAGCAGGTCTGGGGCTACCGCCACGCCGCGGACACGAGGCTGGTCAACGTCCACGTCCAGCGGCTGCGCTCGAAGGTCGAGACCGATCCCGAGAACCCCGAGATCGTCCTCACCGTCCGCGGCGTCGGGTACAAAGCCGGCACCTCCGGACAGCAATGAGCCGATGAGCCGACGGTGAGATGAGATGGTCGCGCGAACCGTCCCTGAGGCGCTCCGCCGGGGACTGACGTTCTGGCGCCGGTCCATCCAGGCGCGGGTCGTCGTCAGCACCGTGCTGCTGTCCGCGATCGTGGTCACGGCGGTGGGCTGGTTCCTCCTCCGCCAGGTCGAGCACGGCCTGATGGACCGCCGCATCGACGCGGTCCTGACCGAGGTGGGCAACGAGAACGACCAGGCCGCCACCCGGCTGGCCGCGGTCCCAGCCACCGACACCAACGCCAGCGACCAGGCCCGCGGACTCTTGGAGTCGATCGACTCGAGCGGGCAGGTCCGTGGGTTCACGGTCGTGATGGCCCGCTCCGCAGCCCCCGGGACGCCGCTGACCGACCGCGGCCCGGAGTACTCCGCGCAGCTCGACTTCCACAGCGTCCCGGACTCGCTGGTCGGTCACTTCGACTCCTCGAGCAAGGAAGCGTGGACGTACACGACCATCCGCTTCACCGGGAAGTCCACACACGCGCCGTCGCCGGGGATCGTGGTGGGGACGCAGGTCACCATCCCCGCGGACGGGTCGAAGCGCACGCTGTACTACCTCTTCCCGCTCGACGACGTGCAGGACACACTCCGGCTGGTCGCGCGCGCCCTCCTGACCGCGGGCATCCTGCTGCTCCTCCTCATCGCGGCGCTCACCTGGCTGCTGACCCGGCAGATCGTGACACCTATCCGGCTCGCCCGGCGGGTCGCGGAGCGCCTGGCCGCCGGTCAGCTGCAGGAGCGACTCCGCGTCACCGGAGAGGACGACCTGGCCCGCCTGGCCACGTCGTTCAACCAGATGGCAACGAATCTCCAGCGCCAGATCCGCCAGCTCGAGGAGCTGAGCCGGGTGCAGCGGCGCTTCGTCTCGGACGTGTCCCACGAGTTGCGTACGCCGCTGACGACCGTCCGGCTCGCCGGGTCGGTGCTGCACGAGGCCCGTGACGACTTCGACCCTTCGACCCGGCGTGCCGCCGAGCTCCTGCAGACGGAGCTGGACCGCTTCGAGACATTGTTGGTGGACCTGCTCGAGATCAGCCGCTTCGACGCCGGTGCGGCCGTGCTCGACCTCGACGACGTCAACCTCTCCGACGTCGTACGCCGCGTGGTCGACGGCACGCGGTCGCTGGCCGAGCAGCGCAGCACTGAGGTGGTGGTGCGCGCGCCCGAGTCGCCCTGCATCGCGGAGGCCGACGTACGCCGCCTCGAGCGGATCGTGCGCAATCTCGTCACGAACGCGATCGACCATGCCGAGAGCAGGGAGATCGTGGTGACCGTGGCTGCCGACGAGCAGGCCGCCGCGATCGCCGTCCGCGACCACGGCGTCGGCCTGGCCATCGGCGAGTCGGCCATGGTGTTCAACCGCTTCTGGCGGGCCGACCCCGCCCGCGCCCGCACGAGCGGCGGCACCGGCCTGGGCCTGGCCATCTCGCTCGAGGACACCCACCTCCACGGCGGCTGGCTCCAGGCCTGGGGCAAGCCGGACGAGGGCGCCCAGTTCCGGCTGACCCTTCCGCGGTACGCCGGTCACCCCCTTCGCCACAGCCCGCTCCCGCTCGTACCCGACGACGCGGCGGAGGTGGTCGCATGAGGGGCGCGAGGATCCTCGGGTTCGGGCTGGCGCTGGTCACCGCGGCCGGCCTGACGGGGTGCGTCCGCGTGCCGGACCAAGGCCCGGTCGTCGAGGCGAACTCGCAGGACCAGGTCGAGGACGTGCAGCCGCCGTTCAGCAAGCCTCTGCCACCGCAGAAGGGTGCTGCGGCGGACGACATCGTGGCCGGGTTCCTGGAAGCCATGATCGCGACCCCGCTCACGACCACCGGCGCCAGTGAGTACCTCACCAGTCAGGCGCGGAGGACGTGGCGCCCCGACCAGGTGCTCGCCTACAGCACCAACCACGTGGGTCTTCCACGGAACGACCGCGTCGCGGTGCGGCTCCATGGCACCGAGCGGGTCGGCTCCCGGGGCCAGTGGGTCGGCCGCGTTCCCGGGAGCGCCGCCAAGCTCACGCTTCCCGATGGAGCGCGAGGACGGCGAGTGGCGCATCGCCAACCCGCCCGACGCCCTGATCCTGCCCCAGACGTTTTTCGACGCAGAACTACGAGGACGCCTCCCTCTACTACTTCGACCCGACCGGCCGGATCCTGGTGCCCGAGCCCGTCCACGTGCCACAGAGCTCGCTCGCGTCGTCCCTGGTCCGCACCTTGTTGCGCGCGCCACGGTATGGCCCGAGCTCGGTCACCCGCACGTTCATTCCGCCCGGGCTATCGGTGTACTCGGTGCCGGTCACCCGCAGCGTCGCCGAGGTGAACCTGAAAGGCCCCGACCCCGGCCCGTTCGACCAGTCGGTGATCAAGCGGATCCTGGCTCAGCTGTCCTGGACATTGCGGCAGGACCCGTCGATCAACGCGTTCACCCTGACGATCGCCGGACGCACGATCACCGACGCCGCTGGGACCTCCCGTTTCTCGGTCAACGAGGACGTGCTCCGACCCCTTCGACCCCGCGGTTTCCACGGCCAGCACCTTGTTCTACGCACTGCGCCACGGGCGCCTGGTGTCCGGCCAGGTGACCCGGCCCTCGCCGGTGAACGGGCCGTTCGGCACCGAGGCCCGCGGGATCGGACCCTTCGCGGTGAACCTCACCAACACCTGGGTCGCCGGGGTCGCGCCCGACGCCCTGATCGTCGGGCGGGTCCTGGGAGACGCCCCGCCGACCCCGGTCCTGTCCGGGCCAGGTCTCCAGCGCCCCGCGTGGGACTTCGCCGGTCGGCTCTGGGAGGTGCAGAACGGCTCGCGAGGCGCGATCGTCGTGTACCTCTCGCACGGCCGCGGCCGCGCTCACGAGGTTCGGGTACCCGGCATCACCGGCCGGGAAGTCCGCCGGTTCCTCGTCTCGCGCGACGGATCGCGGATCGTGGCGGTGCTCCACGGACCGACTGCCGACCACCTCGTGGTCAGCCGTCTGCGGTACAACGCCCGCGGGGCGGCCACCCGGGCCACGCGGGCCCGCCGGATCCCGTGGGAGTCCGGAGGTACCACGCAGGATCCGCGACATCGGCTGGACCACGCCGACCACGATCGCGGTGCTCGACCGGCTGTCGCCTGCCCAGGCCGAAGTGCGGATCCTCCTCGTCGACGGCTCGACAACGCCCGACCAGGCTCCGCCGCGGCTGGTCTCGGGTCGCGTGCGCGGTCTCGCCACATCTCCCAGCCAGACGCCGTACGCCGTGCTGCCCTTGGGCGTCACCGACATCTCGCAGGACACCGCGCAGCTCGACCCGAGCGACCAGGTCCCCACCGTGGGCCTGCACCACCTGACGTACGCGGGGTGATCCACAGGACGCAGCGCGGTGGTTGCCGACCCGACGGTGTGGCTGATCGGCTCACGCTGTGCTCGACGCCGCCCGTGACCTGCTCCTCGGCAGCACGTGTGTGGGGTGCGCCCGCGCTGGTCGCCTGCTGTGCTGGTCGTGCGCCGAGGGGCTTGACCCGCACCCGGCGCCGGCGTGGCCGACGCCGCGGCCGCCCGGCCTGACCGAGCCCTGGGCCGCGATGGACGTACGACGGCACCGTTCGGGCCATGCTCCTCGGACACAAGGAGCACCGCCTGCTCGGGCTCGCGCGCCCGCTCGGGGAGCTCCTGGCGATCGCCGTGGCGGCCGCGATCGACGATCTGCTGGCCCGGCGCTCCGATGGCCCCCGTGCTGTTGGTCCCCGTGCCGTCGCGTCCGGCACGGTCCGGCAGCGCGGCCACGAGCCGACGACGAGCTGGTCCGGATCGCCGCCCGTCGACTCACCGCGCTCGGCCGTCCGACCGCGTGCGTGGCGCTGCTCCGCACCCGCCCGGGCCTGACCGACCAGGCGGGGTTGGACGCCGGCGCCCGCGCACTCAACCTGGCGGGTGCGTTCCGCACCCATGCCCCGCCCTGCGTCGGCTTGCTCGCGGCGGCCGACCCTTCCATGTGGTGGTCTGCGACGACGTGCTCACCACCGGAGCGACCGCCGCCGAGGCCCAGCGGGCGCTCCGCGCGGTCGGGCTCCCACCGCTCGCGGCGGTTGCGGTCGCCGCGACCCGACGCCGTGGTCCGGCGTGATCTCGGCGCCAGAAAGTCGGAGTCCCTGGATAGCGGTACCGCGATCACCGACCACGGACTAGCGTCGGAGCATGGAGTCCGTCCGGGTCCGTGGTTGCGTCGTCCAGGCGCTCCGGTCGCCCGGGATGTCGGGACGACAAGCCGATGCCAGTCGCAGGCGAAACGGCCCACGTAAGGCGCTTGTGCGCCCTTCAGCGTCATCGGCCACGGGGTGGGACGCCGAGCACGGTGCGGCTTAGTCGTAAGTCCTGCCTCGCAGCCCTCGTCAGACACGAGGACCTGCGGGAGAAGGGCAGTAGTGGCACTCAAGCTGCGAACCCCTCAGCAGGCGGGTGTGGGGACGAAGACCAGGTCGGCCGGACGGACTCCGCCACGTCGCGACCATCCCTTGATCCGGCTCGGGAGGGCGCGACCTCGTCAACCCGCGAACAACCGCACATCAGGAGGAATCCATGGACGTGGTGGTCACCGCACGGCACTGTGAGCTGTCGGAACGCTTTCGAGACCATGTCGCCGACAAGCTCGGCCGGCTCGAGAAGCACGACCACCGAATCATGCGGGTACAGGTCGAGGTCGAGAACGAGCGCAACCCGCGCCAGGCCGACCGTGCAGTCCGGATCGAGCTGACGGCGTACTCCAAGGGCCCGGTGATCCGGGCCGAGGCAGCGGCCGTCGACAAGATGGGTGCCCTCGACCTCGCAGTCGACAAGATGGCCGCGCAGATGCGACGCGCGAACGACCGCAAGGTGCGGGCCCATCGCAACCGGCCCGCCACCGGCGAGCTGCCGACCCTCGACGAGCCGGAGACCACCGATGACGACGTCGTCCCCGAGCGCCGGGTCGCCTCGATGACCGTCACCGGCGACGGGCCGCCCGTCGTCCGCGAGAAGGTCCACGCGGCGCGGCCGATGACGCTCGACCAGGCGTTGTACGAGATGGAGCTGGTCGGCCACGACTTCTACCTGTTCGTGGACCAGGAGTCGCGTCGTCCCGCGGTCGTCTACCGCCGACGGGGCTATGACTACGGGGTCATTGCGCTCGACGTGGACGGTACGAGCTGACCACAACGGGATGGCCCGGACGGGTCACGTGATCGGGGCGTCAAGTGGCCATTTCGGCCCATACGGGCCAGTGGTCATGACATGCTAGGAGCGTGTCTCTCCCCTCAGGCGCAGGTACGGAGCCCATCCGGGTCATCATCGTCGACGACCAGGAGCTCTTCCGTCGCGGCCTGACCATGCTCATGGACGCTGAGCCCGGTCTCGACGTCGTCGGCGAGGCGGGTGACGGTCAGACGGGCATCGAGCTGGCCAGCCGGGTCGCGCCCGATGTCGTGCTGCTCGACGTCCGGATGCCCAAGATCTCCGGCATCGAGGCCTGTGTCGCGATCAAGGAGGCTGTGCCGGCCGCCAAGATCCTGATGCTCACGGTCTCCGACGAGGAGTCGGACCTCTACGAGGCTGTCAAGAGCGGCGCCAACGGCTATCTGCTCAAGGACTCCTCGATCGAGGAGGTCGCGCAGGCCGTCCGCGTCGTCGCCGACGGGCAGTCGCTGATCAGCCCGTCGATGGCGGTCAAGCTGATCGACGAGTTCAAGCAGATGTCGCAGCCCGACCGCAGCCCGGTGTCGACGTTCCGGCTCACCGAGCGCGAGCTCGAGGTGCTGCGCCTGGTCGCCCAGGGGCTGAACAACAAGGACATCGCCAAGAAGCTGTTCATCAGCGAGAACACCGTGAAGAACCACGTGCGCAACCTCCTGGAGAAGCTCCAGCTCCACTCGCGCATGGAGGCGGTCCTCTACGCCGTCCGCGAGAAGATCGTCGAACTTCCCTGACCGCGCCGACCTGACGCCGCTTCAGATTTCGAGACGCGCCGCTGATCCCCTCGCACGCGAGGCTCTCAGCCGGCGCCCTCAATCTCCCGCCCTGATCGGTGCCCTCGCGAGCTCGGTCACCGGGGCGTGACCTTGAAGGTCGCCATCATGCCGTTGTCCTCGTGGTCGAGCATGTGGCAGTGGATCATGAACTTCCCGGTGTAGTCGGTGAACCTCGCCGCCACCACGACGCTCTCGTGGGGGTCCAGCCGCCAGGTGTCCTCGTAGCCCCGCTCCCAGTCCGGCGGCTTGTGGCCGTCGCGCTGGAGCGTCCGCCACAGCTCCTCGTGCAGGTGGATGTAGTGGGTGAAGTCGGTGGTGTTGACCAGCTTCCAACGCTCGGTCGACCCGAGGCGGACCTTGTGGTCGACGCGCTTCGGGTTGAAGCGCTTGCCGTTGATCGTCCAGTGGTTGTCGCTGGTCAGCCCGAACCTCCACGTCTTGGCGATCTTGGTCGGCACCTTGTAGTGCTGGATCCGGGCCAAGGTGAACGGGATGTGGGCCCTCGGAGCGGGCTTGCCGCGCACCCGGAACTGCATGAGCCCGGTTCCGAAGGTGGAGCTACCGATGTGAACGATCGAGGCGAGCTGCACATTCTTGCCTGCCTGGCCGCGGAGGTCGACGACCACGTCCGCGCGCTGGGCTGGTCCGAGCTGGATGTCCTGACGCACCACCGGGTGGGGCAACAACCCTGAGCCGGTGCCGATCTGGGTGAACGGCAAGCCGTTCGTCAGCGCGAAGTCGTAGCTCGAGAACAGCGACGAGTTGAGGATCTGCAGCCGGTAGCGCCCCGGCTGGACCTTCTTGAACGGCGCGTACCTGCCGTTGACCAGCACGTGGTCGCCGAGCGTCTCCATGCCGGGCCCGCCGCCCATCCCCGCCATCTTCTTGAAGGGGTTCGTCAGCCGGTTGTCCGGGCGGAAGCTGCGCTCGGTGATCGCCAGCGGGATGTCGTACTTCCCGTGCGGGAGACCCATCTTCGCGTCATGTGGGTCGGTGGTGAGGAACATGCCCTGGAGGCCGAACCAGTTGTTCCGAGCCGTCTTGTCCATCCGGTGGTCGTGGTAGAAGCGCAGGGCTGCGGGCAACGGCTGGCCGGCGTCCCGCAATGGGTAGTCGTAGGTGAGCTTCTTGCCGTGCCTGATCAGGTGGCTCGCCGGCTGGCCGTCGAACTTGGACTTCTGATGCCCGGCGTGCTGGTGGATCGTGACGGCGCCGACCTTGCGGGGCAGCCGGTTGACGAACGTGACCTTCGTGTCTTGCCCCGCGCGCCGCACGATGGTCGGGCCGGGGAAGCTCCCACCGAAGGTCCACATCGGCGTGCGTGCGCCGTGCGGCAGCACGCGGACGTTGGCCTTCTTCATCACGATCCTGATGTCCTTGCCGTGGAGCCGCGGCGGCTGGACGAGGGGCTGCTCGAACTTCGGCGAGGTCGTCACGGGCCCCCCAGCCCCGATGGTGAGGGTGCCGGTCATGTTCGAGTGCAAGGTGCAGTGAAACGCGTACACGCCGTCCCCCAGGGTCGAGACGGCGGGGACGGTCTTCGTCTCGCCATGGCTGGAGCGTGACGTCGAAGAGGTAGTGGTTGTCGTCGCCTTGTGCCAGGGCCGTGAACGTGTGCGTCACGAGCCGTGTTGTTGAAAACGGTCAGGGTCCCGCCGACGGCGAGGTTCGTGTTGCGCGGGTCGAACTTCCAGCTACCGACCCCAGCAGGCACGATCGTGATCGTGGCCGACGCGGGGCCGGTTGCCTGGGCGGAACGGGCAGCCTCGAGCGCGGCACCGGTCGAGGCCTGGCCGTTCAGCACGACGGCGGCGCCCGCGAGCGCCAACGCCGCGGCGGTGGCCGTCACCCGGGCGGCAAGTCGTCTCGTCAGCACGCAGGGATTCTCGGCGCTGCTCGTCGACGGGGCCAGCCGAAAAGGTCGGGTCGGGAGAAAATCATCCTGCAGGACGATGGGGATCATCACTCCGGGCCCGGTGGCGGTCCGGTGAACCCGGCAGAGGTCTGGTGCCCGCTGTGTTGTCCCCACCGGCCGCTAGGTTCGCCTCCGTGCTCTCCCCGACCGGGTCCGGATCGACGGCCTCCCTGTCCCAGGCCCAGGCGCGCCGGATCGCGCTCGCCGCCCAAGGCTTCCTCGACCCACCGCATTCGCCGCCGACGATGCGCACGCTGGCTCGCACGCTGGCCCGCACCGGCGTACTCCAGGTCGACTCGGTCAATGTGCTCCAGCGGGCGCACTTCATGCCGCTGTACTCCCGGATGGGCCCCTACGACGTCGACCTCGTCCGGCGGGCGTCCCAGGCGAAGCCGCGTCGGATGGTCGAGTACTGGGCTCATGTCCAGGCCTTCATGCCCGTCGACCTCTGGCCGGTGATGCGTCACCGGATGGCCCGCTACCGCGACGGCCGCCACAAGTGGTGGGGCACCGTCGTCACCGATGAGCTGATCGAGAACCTGCTGGCCGAGATCGCCGATCGTGGTGCCTCCACTGCCCGCGACCTCGACGACGGGCTGCCGCGGAAGAAGGTGCACTGGGGGTGGAACTGGTCGACCACGCGACGAGCCCTCGACTACATGTTCATGGTCGGCGACGTCGCCGTCGCCGGCCGCAACAGCCAGTTCGAGATCCGCTACGACCTGCCCGAACGCGTCATCCCGCGCGAGCACCTGGAGGCACCGACTCCGACGGAGGACGGGGCGAACCGTGAGCTGATCAGCCGGGCGGCGCGCTCGCACGGCGTGGCGACGGACCGTGACCTCGCCGACTACTACCGGATGCGGCTCCAGCCGAAGGCCGGCATGCATGCCACCCGGGATGCCATCGACGAGCTCGTCGAGGAGGGCGAGCTGCTGCCGGTGGCCATCGAGGGCGTCAAACGTCCCGCGTACCTCCACCGCGATGCCCGCATCCCGCGTCGCGTCGGTGCCCGCGCGCTGCTCAGTCCGTTCGACCCGGTCGTCTGGGAGCGGGAGCGTACCGAGTCGCTCTTCGACTTCTTCTACCGGATCGAGATCTACACCCCCGTCGAGAAGCGGATCCACGGCTACTACGTGCTGCCGTTCCTGTTGGGTGAGCGGATCGTGGGCCGGGTGGACCTCAAGGCCGACCGCAAGACCGGACTGCTGCTGGTGAAGGCGGCGTACGCCGAGCCGGGCGCCCCGGACGAGACCGCCGAGGAGCTCGCCGCCGAGCTGGAGAGGCTCGCCGGCTGGCTCGGTCTGCACACGGTGGTGGTCGAGCCCCGCGGCGACCTCGCACCGGCACTCGCGGCGCTGCTTCCCTGACGCGCTCCTCAGCCCGTCCGGCCGTGTCCGGCCCCGTGTCCGACCCTGTGTACGGGCCTGTGTTGAGGAATCGGTGCGGTTCGGCGCGCTGGGTAGAGTTGGGACGTTCATCCGACGTCTGACCCGGGGAGTCACCCGCGTGCCTGCCATCATCGACAAGCTGCTCCGCATCGGCGAGGGCAAGATCCTGCGCCAGCTTGAGGCGGTGTCCCGTGCGGTCAACGCCATCGAGGACGACTTCGTCGCGATGAGCGACGACGAGCTGCGAGCGCAGACGGCGGAGTTCAAGGAGCGCCTGGCCGAGGGAGAGACCCTCGACGACCTGATGCCCGAGGCGTTCGCCACCGTGCGCGAAGCGGCCAAGCGAGTCATCGGGCAGCGGCACTACGACGTGCAGATCATGGGCGGCGCGGCGCTCCACCTCGGCAACATCGCGGAGATGAAGACCGGTGAGGGCAAGACCCTGGTGGCAACGTTGCCGGCGTACCTCAACGCGCTGAACGGCAACGGCGTCCACGTCGTCACCGTCAACGACTACCTCGCGAAGTACCACGCGGAGTGGATGGGCCGTATCCACCACTTCCTGGGGCTCTCCACCGGCGTGATCCTGCCGTCGATGAAGCCGGACGAGCGCCGCGAGGCCTACAGCTGCGACGTCACCTACGGCACGAACAACGAGCTCGGCTTCGACTACCTCCGCGACAACATGGCGAGCTCTCTGGAGGAGTGCGTCCAGCGCGGTCACCACTTCGCGATCGTCGACGAGGTCGACTCCATCCTCATCGACGAGGCGCGCACCCCGCTGATCATCAGCGGCCCCACCCAGGACGAGGTGCGCTGGTACGACGAGTTCGCCAAGGTCGCCCGCGGCCTCACCAAGGACGTCGACTACGAGGTCGACGAGAAGAAGCGGACGATCTCGGTCCTCGAGCCGGGCATCACCAAGGTCGAGGACCACCTCGGCATCGAGAACCTCTACGAGTCGGCCAACACGCCGCTGATCTCGTTCCTCAACAACTCGATCAAGGCCAAGGAGCTGTTCCGCAACGACAAGGAGTACGTCGTCATGGACGGCGAGGTCCTGATCGTCGACGAGCACACCGGTCGCATGCTCGCCGGCCGCCGCTACAACGACGGCCTGCACCAGGCGATCGAGGCGAAGGAGGGCGTCGAGGTCCGCGAGGAGTACCAAACGCTCGCCACCGTCACCCTGCAGAACTACTTCCGCCTCTACGAGAAGCTCTCCGGGATGACCGGTACGGCGATGACCGAGGCCAGCGAGTTCGACAAGATCTACAACCTCGGCGTGGTGCCGATCCCGACGAACCTCCCGATGATCCGGGCCGACCAGGCCGACCTCGTGTACCGCACCGAGGAGGCCAAGTACGACGCCGTCGTCGACGACATCGCCGAGCGCAACGCCAAGGGCCAGCCGATCCTGGTCGGCACGGTGTCGGTGGAGAAGTCGGAGCACCTGTCGAAGAAGCTGCGCGCCCGCGGCGTCCCTCACTCGGTGCTGAACGCGAAGGTCCATGCCGACGAGGCCAAGATCGTGGCCCTCGCCGGCCACAAGGGCGCGGTCACGGTCGCCACCAACATGGCCGGCCGCGGCACCGACATCATGCTCGGCGGGTCCGTGGAGTTCCTCGCCGACGACGAGCTGCGCAAGAAGGGCCTCGAGCCGACCGGCGAGACCGCCGACGAGTACGAAGCGGCCTGGCCCGGCATGGTCGAGCAGATCAAGTCTCGAGTGGCGGCCGAGCACGACGACGTCAAGGGACTCGGCGGGCTCTACGTCGTCGGCACCGAGCGCCACGAGTCGCGTCGCATCGACAACCAGCTGCGCGGCCGCTCCGGCCGGCAGGGCGACCCGGGCGAGTCACGGTTCTACCTCTCGCTCGAGGACGAGCTCATGCGGCTGTTCAAGTCCGACTGGGTCGACCGGATCCTCCAGGTCTTGAAGATCCCGGACGACGTCCCGATCGAGAACAAGCGGGTCACCGGCGCGATCGCCAACGCCCAGGGCCAGATCGAGGCCCAGAACTTCGACTCCCGCAAGAACGTCCTCAAGTACGACGACGTCATGGACCGCCAACGTCACGTCATCTACGCCGAGCGGCGCAAGGTGCTCGAGGGCGCGGACTTGGAGGAGCAGATCGGGACGTTCATGGACGACGTGGTCGAGGGCTTCGTGGCCGGCGCGACCGAGGGCTTCGCCGAGGAGTGGGACATCGACGGGTTGCAGGCGCAGCTGCGCCAGCTCTGGCCCCTGTCGCTGGACATCAACCGGATGGCCGACGAGGTGGGCGGCGCCGAGGGACTCGATCGCGACGAAGTGATCGAGTCACTCCAGGCGGACGCCCACGCGGCGTACGAGCGTCGTGAGGAGGAGGTCGGCTCCGAGGTGATGCGCGAGCTGGAGCGGCGTGTCGTCCTGTCGGTGCTCGACCGGAAGTGGCGCGAGCACCTGTACGAGATGGACTACCTGCGCGAGGGCATCGGTCTGCGTGGCTACGCCCAACGCGACCCGCTCGTCGAGTACCAGCGCGAGGGCTACGACATGTTCATGGCGATCATGGACGGCATCAAGGAGGAGTCGGTCGGCTTCCTGTTCAACCTCGACGTCCAGCTCGTCGACGACGAGGAGCCGGTCGAGGAGGAGCAGGCGGAGGAGCCGCTGCAGCGCGAGCTGCGCTCGCTCGAGCAGCCAGCCGTCGCCAGGGACGGCACGAACGGCCACCGTCCGCACATCACCGCCAAGGGCCTCGACCAGGACCGTTCGCCGCAGCACCTGTCGTACTCCGCGCCGTCGGAGGACGACTCGGCGCTCGCGGTGCCGGCCGCGTTCGGGGGCGATGCCCTGCCCGAGACTCGGCCCGGCGCCACGGTCACCAACGCCGACGACGAGTTCGCCGGGGTCGGTCGCAACGCGCTGTGCCCGTGCGGGTCGGGCAAGAAGTACAAGCGCTGCCACGGTGCGCCCGGCGGGCCGACCGGCCTCACCGCTCGCATCAACGGCTGAGGTTTCCGTGGTCGAGGAGGTCGTCCTGCGACCGTCTCGACACCACCCTGCGTCGTCGGTCGAGCCTGTCGAGACCACGGCGCCGGTGCCCCGTCATGCGACTGGGTCTCGACACGCGGTCGCGCCCTCGCCGGCTCGGGCGCGCGCTTGCTCGACCTGCGTCGTCGGTCGAGCCTGTCGAGACCACGGCGCCGGTGCCCCCGTCATGCGACTGGGTCTCGACACGCGGTCGCGCCCTCGCCGGCTCGGGCGCGCGCTTGCTCGACCTGCCTGACGACGGCGTCCGCGCCTCCGGCGCGTGCGCCTGTCAGGCAAATTCGAGGGCGCTGACCTGCCAGCGGTCGCGGATCAGCTCGAACCTCGCGGCGACCGCCCGGGACCGCCGGCCGTAGCGCACATGCAGGCTGACCTCGGCGCAGGTCTCGGAGACGAAGCTGGTGTGCGCCCCGACGAGCTGGGGCCGAACGGACTGGATGCCACCGGTGCCGGGTCGCCGTCCGACGGCAGCGGCCACCAGGTGCGCCCGGCGAGCGAGGTCCTGGTACACCTCCGGGGTCGTCCAGCGCAGTACTTGGGACACGGGCCGATCGCCACCGACGATCTCGACCAGGGCCGCCCCGATCCGGGCCGCGTGCTGCTCGAACCGCCGGCGGCGCACGAGGTCCACCCGCACCACGTCGACACCGGCGCCGATCCCGGGGTGGGGGAGGTCCGGCTCGGGCACCTCGAGCCGCGGGCCGAGCTCGAGCGCGAGCGTGCCCTGGACGCTGGCGACCGGCGTCGCGGCTGTCACCGGCAGCGAGACGACCCGGGCACCGTCGCGCTCGAACGAGATGGCTGGAGTCATGGCCGGTCCTTTCGGGGCGGGGCGTGAGGTGGCAGTCGGAGCCGCTGCCCGGGCTCGAGTACGTCGGGGTCGGGGCCGATCAGCGTCCGGTTCGCGGCGTACATCGCGTGCCAGCGGCGAACGATCGTTTGCGTGGGAGCGTCGGGCGGCAGGTCCCGCTCCGCGATGGCCCACAGGGAGTCGCCCGGACGGACCACCACCCTGTGCATCGGCCGTGGCGTGGACGTCGCACGCGCTACGACGGCACGGTCCGGGAGCGGGAGTCCCGTCAGGAGCGCGGCTCCGTGGTGGTGTCGCGGGGGCCCTCCACCAGTGGCGACCGCGGGCGCGGCGACGCCCGACGCCAGGGCGACCCCGCACGCGGCCAGGACCATCCGGCGTACGACGCGTGGCATGCTCCCGGGCCGGCGGGACAGGGAAACGCCGCGCCAGGCCTCCACGACCGTGGCGGAGAGCGCCAGCCATGCCCACGCGGCACAGCCCACGAGCGCGCACGCGGCCAGATCGACCACGGCCCGGTCCAACGGCATCGTGTCGAGCGACGTGCGGGCGCACCACACCCGGGCCGCGGCCGGACGCACGAGCAGCACCAGGGTCGCGAGCGTCGATGTCCCCGACGCCCAGACAAGCAGGCAGCGCCACATGCTGCCACGGTCCCCGAGAACCACCGCGAAACCCTTCGTTTGATGCTGTTTGCCATAGTCAACGGCGATTACCGGAGCTTGACAAGGGGTGCTCTGGAGGCTGTGGAGGACGAGATGTCGGAGCCTGCGACATGACCCTGGGACGTGACAGGGTGACCGGGTGGACTGGGACGAGCGGCTGTTCGCGTTCCTCGACGACCTCGAGCAGCAGGCCCAGGCCCTCTACGACGCCGACCGCGCGAGCGAGCTGGCCGACCGCAGCCGGTCGGAGTACGCCGCCGTCACCCTGGTCAGCCGGCTGATGGCGTCGATGGGGCGCGAGGTGGTGCTGGACGTCCACGGGATCGGGCCGGTGGCCGGCCGGCTCCAGCGGGTCGGGCCCGACTGGTGTCTGGTGCACGGTGCCGCCCAGGACTGGGTCGTCCGGCTCGCCGCGGTCAAGGCCGTCGACGGCGCCTCGGATCGCTCGGTGCCCGAGGTGGCCTGGTCACCCGTGAGCCGGCTCGGACTCGGCTCGGCCCTGCGCAGGCTGGCCGATACCGGCTCGGACTGCCGACTCCATGCCATCGACGGAACGGTGCGCGACGCGCGCCTGGCCCGCGTGGGATCGGACTTCGTCGAGGCCCGGGTGGGCGAGGACCGGGTGGTCCTGCTCGCCCGAGACGCGATCGCGGCTGTCCAGAGTCGCGGGTGACCGTACTGTTCAGGTCGCGTCTACGTCGAACGGTGGGCGCTCGGTGACGGCGAGCGGGGCCACCGCGGGCCGCACCTCGTCCTCCTCCATCGCGTCGTTCATCGCGTCGTAGAGGTGCTTCTTGACCAGCGCCCGGGGGTCGAGGTCGCGCAGGTTGAGGTCGGCGTACTCCGGGCCGAGCTCCTCACGCAGCTCGTCGCGGGCCTGGTGGGCGAACCCGCGCATGGTCTTCACGAGCCGTGCCGCCTGGCGGGCGAAGTCCGGCAGCCTGTCGGGCCCGAACACGAGCACGGCGACGAATGCGATCACCGCCAGCTCCGGCAGTCCGACTCCGAACATGAATCAGAATTTAGCGCTCGGAGTGAGCCCGAGTTGGCGTCCCGCCAAACCTCGTCCTCGCGAGTCCAAAGTCTCCGCCACTGCGGCCAGGACCTGGGCCGAGGCCGACGTGGGGTCGGAGTCGACCACCGGCTTGCCAGCATCGCCGCCCTCACGCAGCGACTCCTCGAGCGGGATCTGCCCGATGAGGGGCACGTCGTACCCGAAACGCGCGGACAACGTAGCCGCGACACGGGCGCCTCCGCCGGATCCGAACAGCTCGATCGTGTGCTCAGGCCCGCAGTGGGGGCAGACCAGGAAGGACATGTTCTCGAGGACGCCGACGACGCGTTGGTGGAGCATCGAGGCCATCGTCCCCGCGCGTTCGGCGACTTCGGCGGCGGCCTCCTGCGGCGTGGTGACCACGAGGATCTCAGCCCCGGGGACGTGCTGGCCGAGCGACAGCGCCATGTCGCCGGTGCCCGGCGGCAGGTCGATCAGCAGGACGTCGAGGTCGCCCCAGTAGACGTCCGCGAGCATCTGCACGAGCGCCCGGTCGAGCATCGGACCGCGCCAGGCGACCACCTGGTCGCGGCGCGGCTTGAGCATGCCGATCGAGATCACCGAGACCCCGGAAGGCGTCGGCACGGGCATGATCATGTCCTCGACCTGAGTGGGCCGAGAGTCGGCGATGCCGAGCATCGCCGGGATCGAGTGGCCGTAGATGTCGGCGTCGAGGATGCCGACCGCGCGGCCGGCCTTGGCCAGCGCGAGCGCGAGGTTGACCGTGACCGACGACTTGCCGACGCCGCCCTTGCCGCTGGCGATCGCGAACACCTTGGTCAGCGAACCCGGCTGGGCGAACGGGATCTCCTTGGCAGGCTTGCCGCCGCGGAGGTTCGTCTGGAGCTCCGCCCGCTGCTCGGCGGTCATCGCACCGAGGGTGAGCTCGACCGCGGTGACGCCGTCGACCTCGCCGAGCGCGCGGCGTACGTCGCGGTCGATGGTGTCCTTCATCGGGCAACCCGAGACGGTGAGCAGCACGGTCACCGCGACCCGGCCATCGGCGTCGATCTCCAGGTGGTCGACCATGCCGAGCTCGGTGATCGGCCGCTTGATCTCGGGGTCCTGGACGGTGGCCAGCGCGGCGGTCAGCCGCTCGACGGTGGGCGTGGTCATGATGAGTCCAGGGTAGAGGGGGAGCGGTCATCACCACCCATCCGGGACACGGTCAAGCCGTCGCCGCCCACGGTGATCCCACGTATCCAGAGAGCCGGATCGGCCCTCCTGTCCGTGAGCGGCGCCCTGCCGTCCTCCTGGGATGGCCAGCCCATCGGGTCCGCTGAGCGAGGTCACGATGTTCGGTCTTCAACTCAACACCTTCGACCGTGAGGCGGCCGCGGAGAATCCGGCCGCACAAGCGTTCATCGGGTCCTATCTGTGGATGCGGATGGCCATCGGCCTGCTCGGCGTCGTTCTGCCGGTCCTGCTCATCGTCGTTGACTGGTGGTTCGTCGACACGCGCCGACCGATCCGCGGGTCGATGAGCGCCTACTACCATTCGTCGGCGCGGGACGTCTTCGTCGGCGGCCTGATCGCGACGGGTCTCTTCCTCATCACCTACATGTCCGCCAAGAAGCGGACCTACGACTATCTGCTGTCCACGTTCGGTGGCGTCCTCGTCATCGTGGTCGCGCTGCTCCCGACCGCACGGTCGGGCAGCGAGCTCGGGGTGAAGAACTTCGAGCCGAGCGGGGACAGCTGCCACACCTACGTCGGCCCACCGCTGTGCAACGGCTTCCAGAACGAGTTGGGCGAGGACACGGTGAGAAACATTCACCAGTTCTGCGCGTGCACCTTCGTCGTCCTGCTGGCGCTGCTCTGTGTGGTCTTCGCCCTGCGCGAGTTCGGGTACGGGCCGGAGGCCAAGGCGCTCCTCGGTCAAGAGCGCGGTGTCCGGGCGGTTCGCGCCGAACTGCGCCGCCGTGGAGTCAACGTCATCACCTACCTCTGGAAGGGCCTCCCGGCCGGTGCGCCCAGCGCGACCGGTGCCCAACCGCGAGCGCCGCGCCGTCGAGTGCTGAGCTACGTGGCAGCGGCGCTGGTGATCGTGGCCAGCGCTCTCTGGGCCCTCGTCGGCGTCGACGTCTCGCTCCCGTTCGTCGACGGCAAGGTCGGCAGCACATACGTCGGCGAGTTCGGCGCGTTCGTGGCGTTCGGCATCGCGTGGATCACCGCCGCCTGGGACCTGATGCCCAACCCGGTCAAGGCATTGAGCAATTCCGCCGCCGGCGTCGTCGACTCGATCAGCGGAACTGCTCCCGCCGCCACCGACTAGCCTTCCCCATCACGTGGGTCAAGCCGAGCTGGCGGTCTCGTTCTCGTCGTCCTCGACCAGGTCGTCGCGCAGGGAGCGGAGCTCCGAGCGCAGGAAGTCGCGGGTGGCGACCTCGCCGACCGCCATCCGCAACGAGGCGACCTCGCGGGCCAGGAACTCCATGTCGGCGTGTGCCCGGGCGTTGGCCTGGCGGTCCTGCTCGCCGACGACCTTGTCGCGCGACTCCTGACGATTCTGTGCGAGCAGGATCAGCGGAGCGGCGTACGACGCCTGCAGGCTCAGGATCAGGGTCAGGAAGATGAACGGGTACTCGTCGAACCGCAGGTCGTGCGGGGCCAGTGTGTTCCACGCGATCCAGCCGACGACGAAGACCGTCATCCACATCAGGAACCGCGCCGTCCCCATGAACCTCGCGAACTGCTCGGCGAACACGCCGAACGCGTCGCGGTCGTACGACGGCGTCGGGATCAGCGTGCGCCGCTGCTCCTTGGGCGTGTCGAGCCGGCTGCCTCGTCGCTCAGCCATGACGCACGTCCGCGGGTCGGGAGCTGAGCGGCTGGTCGCGCCAGTTCTCCGGCAGCATGTGGTCGAGCAGGTCGTCGACCGTGACCGCTCCGAGCAGGTGGCCGTCCTCGTCGACGACGGGCGCGGCGACCAGGTTGTACGTCGCCAGGTGGGCCGCGACGTCATCGATGGTGGCCTCGGGGTGGAGCGGGTCCATCGACTGGTCCAGCGCCGCGGCGACCAGCGTCGAGGGAGGCTCGCGCAGCAACCGCTGGAAGTGCGCGACCCCGAGCAGCTTCCCGGTCGGCGTCTCGAGCGGCTGGCGGCACACGTAGACCATCGCCGCCAGTGAAACCGGGAGTTCCTCGTCCCGGATCTGGGCCAGCGCGTCCGCGATCGTGGCGTCCGGGCCGAGGATCACCGGATCCGGGGTCATCATCGCGCCGGCGGTCTCCTCGGCGTACGACATCAGCCGCCGTACGTCCTCGGCCTCCTCGGGCTCCATCAGCTCGAGGAGCTTCGCCGCGGTCTCCGGCGCGAGATCGGCGATCAGGTCCGCCGCGTCGTCGGCAGACATCTCTTCGAGGATGTCGGCGGCACGCTCGATGTCGAGGTGCTCCAGGATCTCGACCTGGTCCTCGTCAGGCAGTTCCTCCAGCACGTCCGCGAGCCGCTCGTCGTCGAGGGCCGCGACCACCGCGGCGCGCCGCTCGGGCGGCAGGTCGTGAAGCACGCTGGCCGCATCGGCCGCCCGCATCTCGTTGAGCGCCGCGATCAGGTGCGTGGCCCCCTGCGTTGGCTGGCGGCCGACCAGGCCGGCGACGTCACGCCACTCCACGACGTGGGTCTGCCCACGACGGCCCAGCCCCTTGCGACGCAGACCTTTGCCGGGCTCCTGTACGGCGACTCGGCTGAGCACCCAGTCCCGGGTGCGCACCTGCTCCATCGCGACGTCGTACACGGTCCCGGTGACCCGGTCATCGGCCGAGCCGTCCTCGATGGTCACCGTCCGGTCGAGCATCTGGCCGATGACCAGAGTCTCGGTGGGCCGTTGCTCGAAGCGGCGCATGTTCAGAAGCCCGGTCGTGTAGACCTGACCGCTGTCGATGTGGGTGACCCGGGTCATCGGCACGAAGATGCGGCGGCGTCCGAACACCTCTGCCACCAACCCGAGCACACGCGGCTGGTTGGTCTCCGACCGGATCGCGACGACGAGGTCGCGCACCTTGCCGACCTGGTCACCCTGCGGGTCGAAGATGGGCAGACCGACCAGCCGGGCGGCGTACACACGGCCGGGCTTGGCCGGCCCGGACTGCGCGGTGCTCACAGCGGCCCACGCTACCGGCCGCAGTGCGCCATCAGCGGTAGAAATCCGTGGGGCAGGTCGAGCCGCTGCAGTCGGCGTACCGCTTGGTCATCTCGCGGAGCCGGCGCTTCTGGTCCTGGTAGCGCGGGTCCTTGGCGAGGTTGTGGTCCTGGTACGGGTCGACGGTGCGGCGGTAGAGCTCGCCTCGCCCGGCACGGCCCTGCACCCAGGTCCAGGGCCCGTCGATGATGCCGGTGTAGAGAGGCGTCAGCCCGCCCTTGACGGGGTACCCCTCGACGGGCACCGGCCGGGCTCGCGCACGCGAGGTGAGCCATGGCATCACGTCCACGCCGTCGACGGTCCGCGTCGGCTTCGCACCGGCGAGCGCAGCGAACGTGGGCGCCCAGTCCGCGTTGGAGACCGGAGTGCGACTCACTCGGCCGCGCGGAAGGCCCGGGCCACGGATGTACATCGGGATCCCGGCGATGTCCCGGAAGTACCAGAGCTTGCCCTGCAGGTTGTGCTCGCCGAGGACGTAGCCGTTGTCCGAGGTGAACACGACGTAGGTGCGACGCAGCTGATGGGTCTTGCGCAACGTGCGGAACGTGCGCGCGAGCGCTCGGTCCACCGCCTGGAGGGACTCGACGCGCTGCTGATAGGCGATCCGGAGCTCCTCTCGGCGGTACGCCGGCCAGGAGGTGTGAGTCGCGCGGATGATCACCTTGTCCGAGGTGTCCTTCTCGAACATGTCCGGCTTCCGCTGGAGCTGCAGGGACGCGAAGGTACCTGCGTCGCGCGCCGCGGGCCTGGTGGTCGGTACCGGATGACGGTCGTCGGGATACAGGGTCGCCGGGTCGTCGGACTCGTCGCCGCCGCCCACGTGCGGTGCGACGTAGTTCACCCACATGTACCAGGGCTTGTGTGTCCCCCCGCGCTGCGCCAACAGCCGGTTCGAGATGCCACTGATCACCGACGTGCTGTACCGGTGATAGGTGCGCAGCGTGCCGTTGTTGTTCACGGTCGGCTCGACGAAGTTGTACGTCGACGGGTCGACCGTCCCGTGCCAGCTGGACCACCCGGGCGGGACGTACGTCGGGGCGTCCTGCTCGCCGTACCCGTTGAGGTACTTGCCGACGAACATCGTCTGGTAGCCGGCCTGCTGCAGCCACACCGGGAGCGTGCGCTGCTCGTTGAACGCCGCGACCCCGCCGCCTTCGCCGTTGATGGTCACCGCCCCGTGGTTGTGGGCGTACTGGCCTGACAGCAACGACGCGCGCGCCGGCACACAGATGGGCGTGGGCGCCAGACCGTTACGCAGGGTGATGCCCTGGTCAGCCATCAGGTGCCGCAGGTGCGGCATGTACTTCATCGTGTTCCACGACGCGTCGTCGACGGTGATCATCAGGAGGTTGGGATGCTTGACCGGCTGGTGGAACGGCGTCAGCGGCATCGGCTTGCCGAGCCCGAGCCCCGTCTCGGTGATCCCGCCGACCGGCTGGGTGCCGCTCGGGACGCTGTAGCGAGGCCCCTTGTGCGCCCCCGGGCTGTCGGCGCCGCTGCTGCACGCCGTGGCGGCGAGTCCGGCCGCGGTCACCACCGCCGCGGCAGCCAGGCAGCGCGAGCGCAGCGAGGCAGGCGGCATCGGCGATCCTGTTCGGCGGCGGCGGGGGAGGTCCGGCTCAGTATAGGTGGGGCATCCGCACCGCCCGGCCGCTGCCGGAGCTGCCTGACCTGCGCTCTGACGTGCTGGTTGACCGGCGCTAGGCGATGGGTGCCGCCAGCACGGTCAAGTCCTGCGCCTTGCCCAGGCGAGAACCGGGAACCGGCGGCAGTCCGAGCATCTTGGTGACCAGGTTCGCGACCAGGGCGGTCCGGATCGGCTTGCCGGCTGCGTAGTCGGGATTGGCGAGCCGCGGGTTGGTGTACTTCGGGTTCATCGCGTACAGGTCTCCACCCGCGAGCACTCCGGGGCCGGACACCAGCAGCGGCACCCGGTACACCGATCGCACCGTCCTGGGGTTGGCCTCCATGCGCGTTCCGCCACGGTTGGCGGTGACGACCAGGAGCGTGTGCCCGTCGAGTCGTGAGCTGGCCGAGATCGCGGCCTGCACCCGGCCGGCGAGGCGATCGGCCTGGGCGACGGAGTCGGCGTACTCGGCACTGCGGAAGCCGTACTTCCGGCCGACCGCGTTGAGCCGGACGAGCTGCGCGACCGCCAGATGGGCCGGCCGGTCGGCAAGCTTGGACACGAGGGCGCTCACGGTGTCGGCGTCGGCGTGGGTGCGTACGTAGCGGCCGATCTTGTTCCGGCCGTTGTCGAGGCCGAAGCGGTCATGGCTGCCGTTGGCCGCGTTCCAGCTGGACGCGAGCAGGTCGACATCCGCACGGCTGGCGTAGAACGCCGTGCGCCGGCCGTAGTTGTGCACCACGTCGAACACGCTCGAGACGTAGTGCCCGGCACTGGCCGAGAGCGGCCCGCGCGAGCGGCCGTGCCAACCGATGCCCGTCCCACCGATGGCAGGGTCCACGGGCCGGCCGGTCAGCAGGCCGGCCAGGTTCGCGATCCGACGCGTGCTCTCCGCCTCGGTCCGGGCGTTCAGCGTGGACGCACCGCCCTCGATCATGCTCCGGAGATGGGGTGCGTCGCCGCTCGCGACGGCCCTGGACAGGGCGCGCGAGGTCAGTCCGTCGAAGGTCAGCACGACCACATGGGTGGTGCCCGTGTCGACGACCGGCTCGGAGGCCAGCACCGCGTCCGCGACGATCACGAAGTGGTCCGTGGTCTTCCGGACCAGGGGCGTGTGCAGCGCGGTGTGGCTGGTGAACTGGACCTGCGTGTTGCCCATCACCCAGTCGACGTGCATCTCGTCCGGGGTGACGCACGAGGTGCCCAGGAGGCCTCCGCCGTTGGAGGCCCGCATCGGGGACCCTGTGACCATCGGGCAGAAGTAGCGGGTTCGGTCGTTCTCGTCACCGGTGCTGAAGATCGGCGTCGTGGGGTAGTCGGTCTGGAGCTGGTTGAACAGCGCCTTCTCGATGGACACGGCCTTGTTGCGCCAGCGCTGGGCGTTTCCATGGGCGTCCGCCGGGTTGTGAGAGTTGAAGAACCACGCCTGACGCCCGGTCAGCCGGTTCTCCAGCAACACGTAGGGCATCCGGATCAGGTTGCCTCGGAAGTAGGGGATCTGGACGGCCCGTGCCTCGACGAGGCGCCACTGGCTCTTCTGCCAGATGATCGAGTTGGCCATCGCCGCGGTGGTGAGCTGGTTGCCGGGATAGATGCCGTACTCGCTCCCGGTCAACTCACGGAAGCGGTTGAACTGGGGCTTCTGCATCTCCTGGAAGCCGACCACCTGCAGGTGGTACTGGTGGAGGAGCCGCACGGTCCAGTTCATCCGCGTGATGCCGTCGGTGTACCGCGGGTGGTCGCCGTGGGGGACGGTGTGGCCGTAGCCCAGCAGGTTGAACGAGCTGACCCGCACGTGCGTCGGGATGTCGAAGGGCGTCGGACCGGTCGGGTCGGTCGGGACCGAGGCGCCGGTCAGTCGGGCCGAGGTCGCACCCGAGGCTCCGGGACCCGTCTGGGCCGTTCCCGCCAGGACCGCGGCGGCAACGGCCAGGCCGACCGCCATCCGCACCGCGCTACGTCGTAGATGGGGGGCACGAACGCGTCGCGAGGTCGGTCGGTGTGGAGGCACGGGGGTTCCTTCACTCGGCGGCGGGAGAAGTTCACAGGGGCCACGCGGGCCACAGCAGAAACACGCTAAGCGGAGCCTCGGGGCGCGTGCGGAGGGGTCCGCAACCGTTACCTGATCGTTACCAAACGCAGGCGCGTGTCGCCTTGGCGCGGTGACGCAGGCCCCGCCCTGGGTCCCGGCTACCATGACCCCGGCACGCCCGGTGAGCACTCGGTGGGAACGGTGGGGCTCCCGGACCGCGGGCGGAGCCGGACCGACAGGAGCGACAGCAGCAGGTGGCGAAGCGCGTCGTCCTCCACATCGGCACCATGAAGTCCGGGACCAGCTTCGTGCAGTCGGCCCTCATGGCGAACCCGGCCGCACTCGACGCCACCGGGGCGCGCTACCTCGGCGAGACCTTCGGCCGACAGGCCAAGGCGGTCCGCGACGTCTACCAGAGCCCTCGTCGTCGTGCACAGCACGGCCGTTGGCGCGCCCTCGTCGACGAGGCCCACGAGTTCGCGGGATCCGTCGGGATCATCTCGATGGAGTTCCTGAGCTTCGCCGAGGAGAGCCAGCTCGGGGTGTTGCTCGATCCGTTCGCCGGCCTCGACGTCGAGGTCGTGGTGACCGTCCGCGACCAGTTCGGTGCGATCCCGGCGCAGTGGCAGACGTTCACACGCAACTTCGGGACCGACGCGTGGGACACCTATCTGCGCAGGATCGACGCCTCCTCGCTGACGCCAGCCGGTCACTCTCGCGCTGCGCGATCGTTCCGTCGTTCCCAGGACGTACGCCGGATCCTCGAGCGATGGTCCGGTGACCCGCGGGTGACGCGGGTCACCGTGGTCACGGTCCCGCCCCCTGACGCGCCTCGCGAGGAGCTGTGGTTGCGGTTCTGCCGGGCCGTGCGCATCTCCGCCGACGACGTGCGCCTCGACCAGACGAAGGAGAACGCGTCGCTGGGGTATGCCTCGTGCGACTTCTTGCGCCGCCTCAACGTGCACCTCGGCGACGTGAAGCCACGGTTCTACCGCAAGGGCACGCGGCCGGTGGCCCGCGAAGCCCTCGCTCCACTGCGCGAATCGGAGGGCCGCCCTGCCCTGGACCGGCGCGGAGCCGAGCTCGCGGGCGACCTCAATCGAAGGATCCGGGAGTCGGTGGGCACGGGGGGTTACGACCTGGTCGGGTCGCTCGACGACCTGCCGACACCGGACCACGTGGAGGCCCCGGATCGGATCTCGCCGCCTCCCTCCGGCGACGTTCGCCGTGCCGCCCTGGCGGCCCGCGATCATGTCTCCGAGCTGCTCGAGGTCCCCCCGGGACCGGCTTCCGACGACCTGGACGACCTGGTGGCGGAGGTCGCCAGACTCTTGCGAAAGGCGCACGGCTGGGGTCTGTAGCCTGTGCCGCGTGAGCGAGAGGCAGCCCGTGGTCGAGGGGCACGACGTGGCCTCGGTCGCCGTCTCCGACGAGGGTCTTCTGCTCCGCTCAGCCGGCTCCCGGGACTTCCCGGTGGATGTGCTCTTCGACGGCCGACGCATCGCGTCGTTCTGGCTACGGCGCGACACCGACGCGAAGGGCGCCGACGTGCTCTACCGCTGGCCCGGGCCCTTGCAGCGATTCCTCGACGGGACGACCGAGCTGGCTCTGGTCGACCACGTGTCGGGCGCCGAGATCTACCGGGCCGCGGTCACACTCGGCTCCGGGGCGGGCCGCATCCAGGTCGAGGACGCCCAGGGCAACCCGCTCGGCCTCGACAAGAGCAACCGCCTCAGCCGGCTTTTCACCAGTCGTAGCGCCGAGCACCTCGAGCCCCTCCTCGACGCGATCGGCAAGGTCGTCGCCGCCCTCGAGGAGGCAGGCGTCCGACCGTTCCTGGCCTACGGCACGCTCCTCGGCGCGGTCCGGCAGGGCGGTTTCATCGGCCACGACTCCGACGCGGACCTGGGATACGTCAGCGAGCACGACCACCCGGTCGACGTGTCGCTGGAGTCGTTCCGGCTCCAGCGACGACTCACCCGGATGGGCTTCGAGGTCTCCCGCTACAGCGGTCTGGCGTTCAAGGTCATCGTCCGCGAGTCCGACGGGTCACCCCGGGGACTGGACGTGTTCGGCGGGTTCGTGCGCGAGGGGACGCTCTACCTCATGGGGGAGGTCGGGCAGCCGTTCCGACGGGAGTGGCTCGAGCCCCGGACCGAGGTGACCTTGGCCGGTCGCACGTTTCCGGCCCCACACGAGCCCGAGCGACTGCTCGAGGCGATGTACGGCCCCGGTTGGCGGGTGCCCGACCCGGCGTACAAGTTCGAGACACCGCGGACCGTCCAGCGCCGGCTGTCCGGCTGGTTCCGCGGCACCCGAGTCGGCCTCGACGCTCGGTGGCAGCGGCTCCACCGCGGCCCGACGCCGAGGTCAGCGGACGGACCCAGCGACTTCGTGCGGTGGGTCCGCGATCGGGAGCCCGATGTCAGGACCGCCGTCGATGTCGGGTGCGGAACCGGCCGGGACGTGCTGTTCCTCGCGCGGGCCGGCGTGTCCGCCCACGGGCTGGACTACTTCCCGCGTGACTTCAGGGCGGCCGACCGGCGCGCTGCGAAGAGGAACCTGGACGCCACGTTCGGCTGGATGAACCTCACCGAGCTCCGGTCGGTGCTGGCCACCGGCGCGGCCCTGAGCCGCGCGCCCGGACCGCGGGTGGTCCTCGCTCGGCACGTCATGGAGACCACGGATCGGAACGGCCGCGAGAACCTGCTCCGTTTCGCCAAGATGGTCACCCGCGGGTCGGGACGGCTGTACCTCCAGCTCCGGACCACCCGACGCGGCGCGACCGGGAGTCCGGATGTGCCGCGGCTCGACCTGGACCGGCTCCGGTCCCAGGTGTCGGCCCTGGGTGGACGAGTCGTGGAGGACCTCGGGCTGGACCTACAGGAGCAGCCGCTCGGCGCACAGGACGTGCGGCCGACACCAGCGATCCGCAGATGGGTGGTCACATGGGACGACTGAGCAACTTGACCAAGGGCTACCAGAACGTCGTAGGGCTGCGTGACCGGCTGGCCGAGCTGGAGGAGGAGATCCAGGAGTGCCGGCAGGTCAACCTCCGGCTCGCCGAACTCTGCGACGTGATGATGGAGCTGCTGCTGCCCGTCGCCGACCGCGACGAGGCCGAGGTCCAGGCGATCCTGGCGCGCTATCGGTCGGATGTCAGCGAGCCCCTGCGGTGGCGGTCGGGTGACTGAGTCGAGTCGCCCCCAGCGCGTCTTCTTGCACATCGGGTTGCCCAAGACCGGTACGACGTACCTCCAGCGAACGCTGTGGGAGAACAAGGAGGTGCTGACCGAGGCCGGTCTGCTCCTGCCCGGGCGGCACCGGCGGCGCCACCTGCTCGCGTCCCTCGACGTGCGCCAGGACCCCAACCTGGCTCGTCGGGCCGGTAACGTCGACGCCCCCTGGGCCGACCTCGTCGCCGAGGCGCAGGCCTGGCCGGGCGACGTACTGATCAGCCACGAGTTCTTCGGCCCGGCCTCGCCCGCACAGGTCCGTCGTGCGGTGGAGTCCCTCGACCGGGCAGAGGTGCACGTCCTCATCACCGCTCGCGAGATGGTCGGCCTGGCGATCTCGCGGTGGCAGGAGTACGTACGCAACGGCGGGCGCCGGCCGATCGACAGGTACCCGGCGGACAAGGAGTACGACCCGGCCGACGCGTGGGGCTGGGCCAGCTTCGACCTCGCGGACATCCTCGACCGCTGGGGGTCGGTGATCGCGCACGAACGGATCCACGTCATCCCGATGGTGCCGGGCGCCGCGGACCCCGGCGAGCTGCTCACCAGGTTCCTCGGCGTGATGGGGTACGCCGACGCGCCGGTGACGACGCCCGAGACCCGGGTCAACGAGGGCCTCGGCCTCGTCGAGACGGAGCTGCTCCGCCGTACGACTCCGTTGATGCACAACTTCCGGTCTGCCGCGGACCGTGGCAACTGGATTCGCGGCTACCTCGCTGCCCCCGGGGTCATGCCGAGCTCCGGCGAGAAGTTCCGGCCCTCCGACGAGAGGCTCGTCGAGCTCGAGGAGCGCGGAAGGCGTGCGATCGCGACCCTGCGCGAAGGCGGATACGACGTCGTCGGCGACCTCTCGATGCTCGAACCGCGGGACGTGCGAGAGCGTCGACAACCCGGCGAGGTCACCGACGCCGAGCAGCTCGATGTCGCCGTCCAGGTCATCGCCGCTCTGATGACCCGCGTGCGTGATCTGAGGCGCGATCGGCACCCGACGCCGAAAAGAGCAGAACTCGGCAAATCGCGTGTTAGCGTTTCCCGGTTTGTGACGCGCCTGGTCTCGAAGATCCGGAAGGACGACGCACGGTGAAGCGCCTCTTGGTACTGGTGGCCGCCCTCGTGACGGCTCTGGCACTGACGACGCTGTCGACCCTCCCGAGCGACGCGAGCACGGGCTCCCGGTCGAAGGGCGGGACGTCGGTCTCCAGCGCCGACAACGGGAAGCCGAAGCCCAGGCCGAAGCCCAGGTGGCGGCCGGAGCAGGGAGCGTGGTTCAACACGCCGCGGCACGGAGCCAAGCAGTGGGTGCTGCACCGCCACATCGTGGCCGCGATCGACCACGCCCGGCACGGCTCGTTCATCCGGATCGCGCTCTTCTCGTTCGACCGTGACTACGTCGCCCACAGGCTGATCCTGGCGAAGCGGCGCGGGGTGCACGTGCAGGTCCTGCTCAACGACCACCAGGTGACGCCCGCGCAGCGGATGCTGCACCGCGCGCTCGGGACCAACCGCAAGCACAAGAGCTTCTCCTACGAATGCCACCACGGCTGCCGCTCCACGGGCGAGAACCTGCACACGAAGTTCTACCTGTTCTCGCACACCGGGGGCGCCTACAACACCGTGATGACCGGCTCGGTGAACCTGACCGGCAACTCGGCCATGAACCAGTACAACGACCTCTGGGCCATCAACAACGCCCCCAAGCTGACCAAGAGGTTCCGCGTGCTCTTTGCCCAGATGAAGAAGGACAAGCCGGCCCACCCGGGATGGCTGGTTCAGCGCGTGGGCAAGCGCTTCACCCTCGAGGCCACGCCGTTCCCGCACCCGGGTCCGCGCCACGACCCGATCATCTCGATCCTGAACAGGGTGCGCTGCCTCGGCGCCACCAAGGGCACCGGCAACAAGGTTCACCACACGATCGTCCGCGTGATCATGCACGCCTGGAACGACTACCGGGGCGTCTACATCGCCCAGAAGATGCGGCAGCTGTACGCCGCCGGATGCGACGTGAAGCTGATGTACGGGTACGCCGCACACGGGGTTCGCAACAACTTCGCCGTCCGGACCGGACGGGGCTACCTGCCGGTGCACACCACGGGAATGGACACCAACAAGGACGGCCTGATCGACCTCTACACGCACCAGAAGGAGCTGTTGATCTCGGGCCACTACGGCAAGCGCACCCACACCAGGCTCGTCGTCACCGGCTCGAGCAACTACAACCAGGACGGGATCCGCGGCGACGAAGAGATCTTCCTGATCCGGAACCGTCTCCCCGCGTGGAACGCCTACATCGCGGACTTCACGCGGATGTGGACAACCAAGAAGTTCTCGACCCGCGTGAAGTACATCCCGTACCCCAACCCGGACCCGACGGATCCGCCGCCCACTACGACGACCGCGCACCGGATGGGTCTCGGCAGCGCCGGTGCCATCCTCGAGCCGCACGGCCAGGTGCAGCGCTTCACCATCGCCCAGCCCGCGAAGCCGGGCGGTCCGGCTTGGGAGAGCGACTGACCGGCTGATCAGGTGGTACGGCGTACTTGCCGAACCTGCTTCAGCACGCCGCTGAGGGCTGCGAGCGCTGCCTCGAGCTGCGCGGCGTCGCCGACCGTGGCCGGGTCCACGCCCGGGACATCGACGGGTTCGAGCTCGGACAGGTCGCCGACGACATGGGAACCGCTGCGCTCGAGCTGACCGATGACCTTGGCAGACTCCTCGCGCAGCCACGCCGGCACGGTGAACCCGATCGGGTCCTCCTCGGCGCGGTGGCCGCCCATGACGTGCTTGGCCAACGCCTTGACCCGCTTCTTGTACGCCGTCAGCGGAAGGTCCGAGGTGGCGAGGTTCAGCTGCCGCATCACCAGCGTGGAGGCCGCTCCGAGCGACTCGTTGGCGCGGGGACCGTCGTCCCAGGTGTCCGGCCCGATCCCGGCGACCTCGCTGAACCGGTCCCACAGCAGCCCCGACGGCGCCCCGGGCCGGGGCACGGTGACGACGTAGACGTGCTCGGGCTCGATCGCCGAACCCCAGCGCCGCACGATCTTGGCCGCATGCTGCTGACGCCAGAAGCGGCGACCGGGATCGCCGCCCTTCTCGAGGGCGCGGATGTATTCGTCCCAGGTCCAGGTACGCCGGTTCTTGATCGCCTCCTGCCACATGGCCGGGACGCTGCGCCCGAGGTCACGCACGGTGACGGCCACTCGGATCTCCGAGCCGGGGAAGGCGTCGCGGAGCACCTTGATCCGTGGTGCTCCCATCGGGGCGAGGTACTCCATGGAGACGACTGCGGTGCCGTCGTACGCGCTGATCTCGTCGACGAGGGAGTTCCAGGAGCCGGGCTTGCGCTTGTCGGACCCGAGCAGATCGGAGACGGCGCGCACGTGGCGGTTCCAGGTAGGGCCGGGGAACAGGACCTGCTGCCCCGCAAGTCGCTCGCGGTTGGTGTTGAGCCGACCCTGGAGGAACGTCGTCCCGGACTTCATCAGGCCGATGTGGAAGACCACCCGCTGTGCCATGCGCGCCGCTGCCCCTGTCCGTTTCGACACCGTTCCGTTTTCGACACCCCGTCGCCGCTGCTCGGCGCACAGTCTGCCAGTCAGCGGTGCGGGCAGAACCAGCCGAAGCTCCAGGCCTTGCGGCACCGCGGGTCGGCCATGGCAGGAACGGTCACGCCGGAGCGGACCATGGGGTGATCGCTGATCCGACGCGACTGGGTGGAGCGGTCGGTGACGAAGGAGGAGAAGTCGAGGCTGCCGGACCCGAAGATCCAGTCGACGTTCGTCTGCCGCGGAAGGTGGCAGCCGCCGGAGTAGTAGGCGCCGTCGGCGGAATGCATCCCGGAGCCGGAGGCGAAGGGGCAGGCGAAGGGGGCCCGGTCGTTCATGTCGCCGGTCACGATCATGGGGGTGCCATCGGAGGTCAGGTTGCGGACGAGGCTCGCCTCCATCGAGGTGGCGACGGCACGCCAGTGGCCGGCCGGCCCGTAGGCGTCGGCCGGGTTGTGGGAGTTGTAGAACCACATCTCGCGGCCGCTGTGTCGGTTGCGCAGCAGGACGTAGGGCATCGGCACGCGGTTGCCGTGGAAGTAGGGGATGGCGAGGGTGTGCGCCTCGACCAGACTCCAGTCCGCCTGCTTCCAGATGATGGAGTTCTGCACCGGCTGCACGCCCAACGAGAGGCCGGGGTAGGCGTCGTACGTGCCCCCGGCCAGCGACTCGAACGTGCGGTACTGCGGCTCCTGGAACTCCTGGAGCCCGGCGACGCTCACGTCATTGCCCATCAGCAGCCCGACGGCGCTGTGCATGCGCGTCACGCCGGGGGCCAGCCCGCCTCTCGATGCCGTGTGCCCCGCACCGAGCACGTTGAACGAGCTGACCGTGAAGTGCGTGGACTCGCCCTTGGGGGACTGGCGAAAAACGAAACCGCGTTTCGCCATCCGCAGCGAGAGCGAGTAGAACGCGGGATGCTTCGGCCGGAGCGCGACACCGTGGCTCACGTGGTAGGCCCGCGGGGCGGTGCGGTCGGCGCCGCGGGCGGGATCGGTGCCCCGCTCGTGGCTGCCGGACAGAGCCGCCGCCCGGGTGGCTGGTGGCAGGTCGTCGCCCTGCTGGCGGACCACGAGCGCGACGACGCTGGTCACCAGGACCGCCAGCGTCACCCAGGCCAGCCAGGCTGCGTGCCCACCGGTCTCGCCCTTCCGGCTGCCTCCATGACCGGGCTCGGGGTCCGCGGATCCGGGGACCCTCCGAGAGCCCTCGTGCCGTCCCACGTGGAACCTTCCCGCCGCACGATGCGCCCGCCACGGGCGCCTGATCCGAACGTCGATCATACCGGCGGGCCGGGTGCCCCGGGGACGGGTCGAGTAAGTCACACTCGGTTTCCGCGCACGGCGTACGCCGAGATACTGACCGCACCCGCCCGGCCCAGAAGACCGGCGCGCAAGCCAGTCACACGAGCCCGCCACGAAAGGACGATGGACGCCATGGGTCGCCTCTGCCAGACCGACGGCCTCACCGACGACCAGACCGAGATCCTCAAGGCGGTGCGTCAGTTCGTCGAGCGCGAGATCCTACCGGTCGCCACCGAGCTGGAACACCGTGACGAGTACCCCACCGAGATCGTCGAGGGCCTCAAGGAGCTGGGCATCTTCGGGCTGATGATCCCCGAGGAGTACGACGGGCTCGGCGAGTCATTGCTCACCTACGCGCTGGCCGTCGAGGAGATCGCCCGTGGCTGGATGAGCGTCAGCGGGATCATCAACACCCACTTCATCGTCGCTTGGATGCTGCTGCAGCACGGGACCGAGGAGCAGAAGCGGAAGTACCTCCCGCGGATGGCCACCGGTGAGGTCCGGGGTGCCTTCTCGATGAGCGAGCCCGGCTGCGGCTCCGACGTGAGCGCGATCAAGACCAAGGCCACCCGGGTCTCGTCGCACGACGCCGACGGAGACCTGAGCGACTACGAGATCACCGGCCAGAAGATGTGGCTGACCAACGGCGGTTCGGCGAACCTCGTCGCCGTACTGGTGAAGACCGACGAGGGCGCGGACTCGGTCTACCGGAACATGACGACGTTCCTGGTGGAGAAGGAGGAGGGCTTCGGCGAGACCGCGCAGGGCGTCACGATCCCCGGAAAGATCGCGAAGATGGGCTACAAGGGTGTCGACACCACCGAGATGGTGTTCGAGGGCCACCGCATCTCCGCCGACCAGGTTCTCGGCGGGACGCCCGGCCAAGGTTTCTACCAGATGATGGACGGCGTCGAGGTGGGCCGCGTGAACGTCGCGGCTCGCGGCTGCGGCGTCGCCAACCGCGCCTTCGAGCTCGGCGTGGCCTACGCCCAGCAGCGCGAGACCTTCGGCAAGAAGATCGCCGAGCACCAGGCCGTGCTGTTCCGCCTCGCCGAGATGGCGACCAAGGTCGAGGCCGCCCACGCGATGATGGTCAAGGCGGCGCGCGTCAAGGACAAGGGCGAGCGCAACGACCTGGAAGCAGGGATGGCCAAGTACCTCGCCTCGGAGTACTGCGTCCAAGTGGTGGAGGACTCCTTCCGCATCCACGGCGGCTACGGCTTCTCCCAGGAGTACGAGATCGAGCGCCTCTACCGCGAGGCTCCGATGCTGCTGATCGGCGAGGGCACCGCCGACATCCAGCGGATGATCATCGGCCGGCGGATCCTCGAGGAGTACCCGCTCTGAGCAAGGCGCGCTCGCAACCCGGGCTGTTCCGCAACCAGGCGGAGGCGTGCGCGCAGCTCGGCTCGCCGATGTACGCCGACCTGCTGGGGCGGCTTGCCGACGACCTGGAGGCGGGCGGTCCGACCATGCGGGTGCTGCGTGGTCATGAGGACGACCCCGGTCCGTCCGGGCTCGCCCTTCGGCTGGCCGGCAGTATCCATCGGCTCGTGCTGGAGGGCGCCGCCGTCGAGCTCGAGGCGTTCTACCCCACGACGGGAGGCACGTGGTCCGCGCGCGGTGTCGACGCGGTGCTCGACCTGCTCGACCGGAGGGCCGACGACGTGCGGCCGCTGCTCGACCAGGCGCCACAGACCAACGAGGTCGGGCGATCGGCGGCTCTGCTCGGCGGCCTGCTGCGGTCGCTGACGCGACACCGGCTCCCGGTGCGGCTGTTCGAGATCGGGGCGAGCGGTGGGCTGAACCTCTTCGCCGACCGGTTCCGCTACGTCGACGACACCGGGGGTGCGTGGGGCGACGCGCAGAGCCCGGTGACGCTCGAAGGGGCGTGGCGGGGTACGCCCCTGCCGCTCGACGAGAAGGTCGAGGTCGTCGAGCGTGGTGGCTGCGACGTCAGCCCCGTGGATGTGACCACGGACGACGGCCGGCTGACCCTCACGTCGTACGTCTGGCCGGACATGACCGCACGGCAGACCCGGCTGGCGGGGGCGATCGAGCTGGCGCGGCAGCACCCGGTCCGGGTCGAGCGCACCGAGGCGGCGGCGTACGCCGAGAACCTCGAGCTGCACGACGGACACCTGACCGTGCTCTGGCACAGCGTCATGTGGCAGTACGTGCCGGGGGACCAGCAGGAACGGGTCACCGCTCGGCTGACGCAGCTGGGAGCGACCGCCTCGGACCGCGCCCCGCTGGTGCACCTTTTCGCCGAGCCGACGCGTCGCACACCGCAAGCCCGGCACCGCTTCTGGGTGGTCGCGGAGACGTGGCCGGGCGGTCGGCGGGAGTACATCGGCCAGATGGCGCCGCACGGGCTCCCGGTCACCTGGCGGTGACCGAGAGGCGCTGACGTGGGCTCAGGCCTTCTGCCAGTGGCAGGTCTGCAACACCGACGCGAGCATCGCGGCGCGGCGCTCGGCGGTCGTGTACTGGTTGGTGGCGAACATCAGCGGCCAGCCGGCGTGCGGCGTCCGGACGTAGAAGACGTCCAGCTGGTAGTGGGTGCCGCGGAGGTGCTGGACCCCGACGACGTGCGCGGCCGGGTTTCCGCCGACCGTCGTGTCCGGCAGGGTGCGGATCCGGGTGGCTCCGGCCTGCTTCAGGAGCGCGGTCGCGTTCGCCCGCGCCGCCTCCGCGGTCTTGGCACCCGGAGAGACGCGACGGACGGTGATCGCGAGGGGCTGCTCGTCGGCGGCCTGGCCCGCGGACAGGAGCACGCCGGTCTCGGCGTGGTCGGTGACGTCGGCCCAGCCCTTCGGGGCGTGGAACGAGAAGCCCTGGGCACTGAGCACCGGGCCGCTCGCCGGCTTGGCGCCGGCGTCCGGCGCCGCGCTGGTCGGGCTCGACGTGTCGGGCCCGTTCGCGGCGGGGTCCGTGGCGGTGCTGGGGTCCGAGCCGCAGGCGGACAGCGCGAGCGCCAGCGCGACGCCGAGGGCTGCCGAGGAGGTGCGGAATCGCCCCTTCGCAGGCGGCGTCACGAGGCGGATCACCATGGCTGCAGGATACGCCTCCGCGCCGGTCGGCTCTCGTTGTTGCCGGAGTCTCCTACCCTTCTCCTTGGTCGGCCCCGACGGGGCCCAGAGCGCCCGGTGAGGAGCGTCTCGATGCTGGTGGTGACTTCGAACGACATTCCCGGGTGGGAGATCCGACAGGTGTGCGGCGAGGTGTTCGGCCTGACCGTGCGTTCGCGCAACGCGTTCTCGCAGATGGGTGCGGGGTTCAAGTCCCTCGTCGGCGGCGAGCTCAAGGGCATGACCTCCAACCTCGTCAACAGCCGCAACGAGGTGATGGGCCGGATGATCGACGAGGCCCGCAACCGCGGCGCCAACGCCGTGGTCGCGATGCGCTTCGACACCTCGGAGATGGGTGACACGTGGACCGAGATCTGTGCCTACGGCACGGCGGTGATCGCGGTGCCGGTGACCGAGGCGGCCCGCGAGACCGCGGCCCGCCTCGGCTACAGCCAGGGTGGCGCCCCGCAGCCGGGGGCCGCTCCGGCCCAGCCCGCGCCCGCCCAGTAACCACTCGACCCCGCCATCGAGTGGGTGGCAAGGTGGAGGGCATGAGCCAGGACAACCACGCGAACGAAGACCTGAAGGCCAAGATGCGCGAGGCCCTGGACCGGAAGAACGCCAAGGCGAAGGGCGTCCAGGAGGACGCCCCGCTGCGTGAGAAGGCGCACGGATCCGAGGTTCAGGGCGGCACCGGCCCGAAGATGCACCGCCGGAAGGCCGGCGGAGGGGGTTCCTGAGCCGCCCAGCCCGAACCAGCGCCCGTTGTCCGAGTTCACCCGCATGGGGTGAGGACTGTGCCGGGATGCCTGCACGATCGTGGACCTTCTTCCGTCGCGAGTGAGGTCCCGATGTTGCGCCGTTCCCCGCGAGGGCTCGTGCTGCTTGGAATCGTCCTGCTGCCGTTCCTCACCGCCTGCGGCGGGAGCGGGAGCAGCGGGGCGATCGAACGACCCAGCATCACGGCGTCGCTGTCACCGACGCGCGAGCGTCCGACGGCGACCCGCACGCCCGTGACGCCGGGTGACTCTTCGCCGGCCGGCCCGACGTCCGCACCGACGTCCGCACCGACGTCCGCACCGCCGACCGAGGCACCGACCAGTCGGCCGCCGAGGACCAGCGCCCCCGTCTCGTCGTCGCCCAGGGAGTCGTCGCCCACGGAGTCGTTGCCCACAGAGTCGTCGTCACCGGCACCATCGGAGAGCAACACCGGCGAGGAGACCAGCGACAGCACGGGCTGGTGGTGGCTGCTGCTGCTCGTCCTGATCCTCGGCGGCTTGGTCGCGTGGCTGCTCCTGCGTCGTGCCAGGAACCGGCGCGCTTGGGAGGCAAGACTCGCGGCAGCCGAAGCCGAGGTCGGCTGGTTCGCCCGTGACCTGATCCCGCAGTTGCGGGGCTCTGCGTCGCTTGCCGGTGTGTCGGGCGGGTGGGCCGTCGCCTCGCCCCGGGTCACCTCATTGGACGACCAGCTGTCGCAGCTGGTGTCGACGGCTCCGGGGGAGGGCGAAAGATCGCGGGCGACCGCCTTGCGCGGCGCCGTCCGTACGGCGCGGGACCGTGTCGTCGCGGTCGTCAACGCCGGGGAGACCGCGCAGTGGTCCCCGGACCTCGACGAGGCCCAGGCACCGCTCCTCGCGGTACTGGTGCCGGCTCCGGCCACGGGCGGTACGGACGCCCCGACCTCAGGCACCGACTGACCGCTCGGCTCATCGGGCGGGCCAGCCTGCTCCGGGGACCTCGACCGGGACGCGGACCACCTGGCCGTCCCAGTCGCTATGTGTCATGAGGCCGGCCGCGCCCGGCCACACGGCCGTGACGGCATAGAGGTACGGCGCGTCCGTGCCGCCGAGCATGCACGCGAAGCCGCCGCGGTCGAGGTCCACCGTCTGCAGTACCTCGCCGCCCTCGGCGACGCGGACGCAATACTGGTGTGGGACGTCGGCATACCAGGCCGCGCCGGAGGCGTCGAGGCAGATGCCGTCCGGGTTGTCGCTGCTCCCGTCGGGTCTGTTGGCGAGGTCGGCCCAGACACGGCGGTCCGAGAGGGAGCCGTCAGCCGCGATGGTGAAGCCGAGCAGGTGGCTGCGGTAGGAGTCGGCGACGACGAGCGTGGTTCCGTCGGCGGTCACCGCCATGCCGTTGGGGAACGCGATGTCCTCAGCCACCACGCGCACCTCGCCGTCCGGCGTCACGACGCCGACCCGGCCGGGCTGCACCTCGCCGGCCGGCGGGCCGCTCGCGAAGTCGAAGTTCGGACTGTTCACGAACGCGAAGCCCCGTCCGTCCACGACGATGTCGTTGCAGCCGAGGTCCGAGATCGCAGTGAGGTCGGCGTACGGCGTGGGGGCGCCGCCGTCCTCGACCGTCAGCAGCGCGCGCTCCTGGTTGGAGACCAGCAACAGCCGGCCATCGGGCAGGAAGTCGAAGCACATCGGCAGTGACCGGTGCTCGACGACCACCTCCGTCGCCCCTGAGTCGTCGACGGCGACGATGCGGCCACCGGTCCAGTCGCTGAACCACAGCCGACTGTCGTGCCACCGAGGCGACTCGACCAGCCCGTGTCCGGAGGTGAGGACGTCCATGGCCTCATCGTGGCACCCCCGGTCTCGTGACGGTCGCCAGCGACCTCCTCGACCAACGGAGTGCGGGCTGCGGCAGGATGCTGCCCATGCAGTTCGGCCGCAGCTACGAGGAGTTCGAGGTCGGGGCGACGTACCGGCACTGGCCCGGCAAGACGGTGACCGAGTACGACGACCACCTGTTCTGCCTGCTCACGATGAACCACCACCCGCTCCACCTCGACGCGCACTTCGCCGGCGAGACGACGCAGTTCGGGAAGAACGTCGTGGTCGGCAACTACGTCTACTCGCTCCTGCTCGGGATGAGCGTGCCGGACATCTCCGGGAAGGCGATCGCCAACCTCGAGGTGGAGTCGCTCCGGCATGTCGCGCCGACGTTCCACGGCGACACGCTGTACGCCGAGACCACGGTGCTCGACAAGCGCGAGTCGGCCAGCAAGGACGACCGCGGAGTCGTCCATGTGGAGACCATCGGCTTCAACCAGGACGGCAAGGTCGTGTGCATCTTCCGCCGCAAGGTGATGGTGCCCAAGCAGAGCTACCTCGACGCCCGCGGTGGCGAGCAGCCGGGCCGCCCCGAGCCGCAGCCGGACCAGAACTGGCAAGGCCGGCCCGGGTCGTAGTCCCCGCTGGTCGAGGAGGTCGCTGCGACCGTCACGAGACCGACGTGGGAGCAAACGCCCTGGCCAGGGGCACGATCCCGAGCACCAGCACCATCGGCACCGCGAAGCCGACACGCAGGTTGCCGGCACCGACCAGTCCGATCATCACGGCACCGAGCAGGGAGCCGGCGTAGTTGAACTGGTTGAAGCGCGCGATCACGGCGTCGACGCGCGCGTGCCGAAGCACCGGGTCCCTCTCGTCCTCGCCGGCGATCCGGGCCGCGGCCGAGAAGCTGAGGGGGGCGACCACGGCCACGCCGCCACCCGTCACCAGGAAGCCGAGGACGGCCACCGGCCAGGTCGGGGCGAACACCGTGATCGCGAGGCCGACGGACGCGACGACTGCGCCGACCCTCAGCACCGGCACCGGGCCGTACCTCGCGACGAGCGTGTCGCCCGACAGCCGCACGATGCCGCTCGCGAGGAGGTACGGGAAGACCGCGAGCGCGACGAGCGCGGAGGGTGTGGGGAAGACCTTGTCGAGGTACTGCGGTCCCCAGGTGAACGCCGCGGTGTCGACCATGTAGAAGAGCACCATCGCCAAACCGACCAGCACGATGGGCCGCCACGGCACGTGCACCACCGGGGCGTCGGTCACCGTCTGCTGGGCGCGGCGCAGGAACGGCGCGAACGCGACCACCAGAGGTAGAACCGCGACCACGCCGGTTGCGGACACCGGCAGGTGGCCCATGGCGAGGGCGACGGCGGACCCGAGGAAGCCGCCCAGGGTCCAGGCGCCGTGGAACGAGGGAAGGATCGGCCGGTCGTAGAGGTGCTCGAGCGCGACCGCCTGCATGTTGGTGGTCGCGTCCACGGCGCCGAGCGATACGCCGTACAGCGCCATCGAAGCCATGAACACCGCCTGGTCGGGAGCGGCGGCGAACACCGGGACCGCCACCGCGATCCCGAGCAGCCCCGTGCGCAGGATGACCGCGCTGTCCACGCGCTTGCAGGCGGTCTCCGCGATCACGCTGCCGAGGCCGGCGAGCAGCACCATCATCAGCAGGAGCAACGAGAGCGTCGTGTCGCTGTAGTGCCAGTGGTCCTGGACCTTCGGCAGCCGAGTGGTCAGGCTGATGAACACGAAGCCCTGGGTGAAGAAGCCCGCTGCCGCGGCGAGCCGGGCCCGGGTGAGCGCTGGAGCAGCGAGCCCCGGGGTCGTCGCCATGGGCGGCATCGTGGCACGGCGTGCGTGCACCCGCGATGATGGGCGCCATGCTGGGTGACGGGGCAGAGAACGAGGCGTGCGACGAGGTCTGGCTGGTCCGGCATGGGGAAACCGAGTGGAGTCGCGACGGTCGCCACACCTCGACCACGGATCTGCCGCTCACCGACGAAGGACTGCGGGTTGCCGAGACCCTGCGCGACCGGCTTGATCACGAGGCGTTCGCGCTCGTGCTGACCTCGCCTCGGGAGCGGGCACGAGAGACCGCGCGACTGGCCGGCCACGCCGAGGCGGCGGTGGACACCGACCTCGTGGAGTGGGACTACGGCGAGCTCGAAGGGCTCACGACTCCACAGATCCGCGAGTCGAACCCGGACTGGACCATCTGGCAGGGACCGGTCCCGGGCGGGGAGTCGGCGGCACAGGTGGCGGACCGGCTCGACCGCGTCGTCGCTCGCTGCCGTGCCGTCGACGGTCGCGTCCTGCTCTTCGGGCACGGCCACTCCTTGCGAGCGCTGGCGGCTCGCTGGCTGGAGCTGCCGGTTGCCGACGGACGGCATCTCCGGCTCGACACGGCCACCGTGTCGGTGCTCGGCTGGGAGCGCGAGACGCCGGTCGTGCTGCGCTGGAACACCTGAGCGTCCCTGACCCGGCCTTGACGTGCGAGCCGGCGCTTCGGGACCGTTGCCCCCATGCCGCTCCGGATGGAGTGTCCGCGCTGCCCCACCCCGCTTCACACCTCGGTCGAGGTGGGGGACGGCTGGTCGTGTCCCGAGCACGGCCCGACACCTGTCCTGAGGCGTCCCGACGAGGCGTCGTACGACGGGTTCGCGGAGGCGCTCGCCACCGCCGGGGACTTCCCGACCTACCTCCCATGGCCGATGAGCCCGGGGTGGAGCGTGAGTGACTTCGCCGTCGTGGGGGAGCGCGAGGCCAAAGCCACCCTGACCTGTAGCTCGGGGACGAGCGCGCTCGACGGCCCGGTCGACGTGTTCGTGATCAGCGAGGAGTCTGGCACCGGACTGGGTTCGCGATGTGCCGGCACCCTCCACCTCGACCCCGGACCCGAGATCGGGGTCGGTCCGCCGACGGTGCGCGTGCGCATCGGCAGCAAGTCGGTGCCGCTGTGGGTGGTGTCGACGGTGTGGGCGGTGAACGACGACCGCGAGGTCGACCGATCGGTGGTCGCCGGCGAGGCGGACGGTCGCTGGCTGTGGGTCGTGCTGCGGCCCGCATCGGCCATCCTGCTGCTGCGCGACGAGTGGATCCTGCGCGACGTCTCCGGGATCGGGCCGCCGCTGGTGGAGATGCCGTTCGGTGGCCCCGTCCCGACCTGGTGACGAGGCACAGGCAGTGGCGTGTCGGCGGCCGTTAGCCTGCCGGGATGGGCAGCATCCTCGACGCCACGCTCTTCACCAGTGCGTTCGTGACGCTGTTCGTGATCATGGATCCGATCGGGACGGTGCCGTTGTTCCTGTCGCTGACGGGCAGCTACGCGCCCGACCAGGTACGCCGTGCGGCACGGCAGGCCGTGCTGGTGTCGTTCCTGGTGATCTCCGTCTTCGCCTTCTTCGGCCAGCGGATCCTGGCGTACCTCCACGTCTCGTTGCCGGCCCTGCAGTGTGCCGGCGGTCTGCTCCTGCTGCTGGTCGCGCTCGAGCTGCTGACCGGTCGCGGGGACAACCCGATGCAGCACGGCGACACCAACGTCGCGCTGGTGCCCTTGGGCACCCCGCTGCTCGCCGGCCCGGGGGCGATCGTGGCCACGATGGTGTTCTCCAAGCGGGTGCACGACGTCGGCGACTTCACGGCGATCGCCCTGGCGGTGATCGCGGTGCACGTGTGCATCTGGCTGGCGTTGGCGTTCTCGATCCCGATCCTGCGGCTGCTGGGCGAGTCCGGGATCCTGCTGGTCACCCGGATCGCCGGCCTGCTGCTGAGCGCGATCGCCGTCCAGCTGATCGCCGACGCCGTGCACGCGTTCGTGCTCGCCTATCAATAGGGAGCCTTCGACATCCCCTATCGGCGACCCAGGGACTGGAAGCGCTGGAGCAGCCGCACCGGGACGTGCCTGCTGACCGTGGCGATCACCTTGTAGCGCTTGCTGGGGATCGACATCTGCTTGCCGGCGTCGAAGTCGGCCAACGCCTCGTCGACCACGCGGTCGGCGTCCAGCCAGAAGGCGCGGGGCACAGCCTCCCGGCCGACGTCCATGCGCTCGTGGAACTCGGTCCGCGTGAAGCCCGGCAGCACGGTCATGATCCGTACGCCGTCCCGGGCGTACTCGGGGGCTGCCCACTCGCCGAACCGGTTGAGGTAGGCCTTCGCGGCACTGTAGGACCCGCGTGGCTGGGTGCCGGCGACGCTGGAGACGTTGATGATGCCGCCGGTGTGGCGTTCGGTCATCTGGCGCAGCGCGGCATGGGTGAGTCGCATCGGCGCGGTCACCAGCACGTCGAGGTGCGCCTGCTCCTCCTCCACGGTGTTCTTCAGGAACTTCCGCTTGAGACCGAACCCGGCGTTGTTGACCAGCAGGTCGACCGGGTGTGTGCGGTCGGCGAGCCGGTGCTCGACGACCTTGAGCTGCTCGCGGTCGGTGAGGTCGGCGACCAGCACCTCGCAGGACACGCCGTAGGCCGCGGCGAGCTCGTCGGCGACCCCCTTCAGCCGAGCCTCGTCGCGCGCGACGAGCACCAGGTCGTAGCCCCGGCCGGCGAGCCGGTCCGCGAAGAGGTGTCCCAGGCCGGCCGTCGGACCGGTCACCAGGGCGACGGGGCGGGAGTCAGTGCCGTCATCTGGGGGAGTGCCGTCCGAAGACATGCAGCCCAGCCAACCGGCGTATGCGCGCTCCGGGCAAGGGTCTCGGGCATGATGGGAGGCGATGTCCACCACACCCGGCCCGGTCGTCCTGGCGGTCGCCAACCAGAAGGGCGGCGTGGCCAAGACGACGTCGGTCGCGTCGATCGGCGCGGCCCTGGCCGAGCTCGGCGAGTCGGTGCTGCTCGTGGACCTCGATCCGCAAGCCTGCTTGACCTTCTCGCTGGGCATCGACCCCGAGGACCTCGAGCTCTCGATCCACCACGTGCTGACCAAGGGACTCCATCCGGCGGAGGTGATCCTCGAGACCGATGATGGGGTCGATCTCCTGCCGGCGACGATCGAGCTGGCTCGTGCGGAGGCCGACCTGCTGATGCGCACCGGGCGCGAGCACGTGCTGAGAGGCGCCCTCGAGGACCTCGCTGAACATCCCGGCGGTCGGCGGTACGACTGGATCCTGCTCGACTGCCCGCCGTCCTTGGGCGTGATGACGGTCGCGGCGTTGACGGCCGCCCAGGGCGTGTTGATCCCGCTCCAGTGCGAGACGCTCTCGCACCGAGGCGTGGGGCAGCTGCTCGACACCGTGCACGACGTACGCCGGTTCACCAACCGCGACCTCGAGGTCTGGGGGGTCCTGCCCACCCTGTACGACGGTCGCACCAACCACGCGCGGGCGGTGCTCGAGACGATCTCCGAGACCTACGACCTCGACGTGATCGAGCCGCCGATCCCGAAGACCATCAAGTTCGCCGAGGCGCCGGCGGCCGGCCGGTCGATCCTCGCGACGAGCCGGAGCAGCAAGGGTGCGCGCGCCTACCGCGAGGTCGCGGAGAACCTCAGGGTGCGGAGTCGATCGCAGGCGCGAGGGCTCTGATGAGCAACCACCGTCGTGAGGTTCGCCCTCGCTACGGCCGGATCGCCGCCCTGGCGATCTCGGTCACCGTGTCGGCAGTGGCTGCCCTCGCCGGGATGGGAGTCCTCGGGACCAGCAGTGCGCAGGCCGGCGCCACCGCTGCCCGCCCCGCGTCGTACACCCAGCACGCGAGCGGCACCCAGGTACCGACCACCCAGAAGCCCGAGACGCCGAGCCCCAGCACGACCCCGACTCACGCGCCGGACCACGTCATGTCGTCGAACGGGACGTCCACGTCCGCGGATGCGACGCGCGTGAACGCGCTCCCCGCGCCCAGCGGCACGGGACGGCGGATCGTGTTCAGCCAGAGCGCCCAACGGGTCTGGCTGGTCGACACACGTCCGAGTGGGTCCGACAAGGTTCAGCGCACCTATCCGGTCAGCGGGAGTGTGACCCACAACCTCCAGCCGGGCACATACTCGGTCTACTCGAAGTCGCGATGGGCCGTCGGCATCGAGGACACCGGCGTGATGCAGTACTTCGTCCGCTTCACCCAGGGTCCGACCGGTGCCGCGATCGGGTTCCACTCGATCCCGACGCACAACGACGTTCCGCTCCAGACGCGCGCCCAGCTGGGGACACCGCAGTCGCACGGGTGCATCCGGCAGGACCTGCCGGACGCGATCGCGCTGTGGAACTTCGCACCCGTCGGCACCAAGGTCGTCGTCGTCGCCTGATCATCCGCCGAGATGACGACTCGGGGTGTTTGCAGCGTCATTTCGCGCCGACTCGGCGTATGCCCGACGTCATTTCGCGCCGACTCGGCGTACGCAGGCAGTCAGGGGGCGGTCAGGATGCGGCGGAAGAGGGACCGGAGGTACGCCGGCGGCGGCGCCGGGTGCGGCCGGCCTGACCGGGCGCGCGCTCTGCGCCTGTGGACTGCTCCCCGGTCGCCACGGTGGCCGGCGCCGCCGACGAGGATCCAGCGACGTTCTGGCCACTGCGAGTGCGGCTGCGGGTGCGCGGCCGGCTCGTGCGCTCGTGGCGCGCGCGCTCGCGCGGGGCCTCGTCCCGGGTCGTCGGCTGCGGCGTCGGCGGGACGATCCGGCCCTTGGCCTCGGTCGGGATCCCGAGGTCGTGGTAGAGGTGCTCCGACGTGGAGTAGGTCTCCTGCGGCTCGTCGAACGGCAGGTCCAGCGCCTTGTTGATCATCTTCCAGCGGTGGAGGTCCGCCCAGTCGACGAACGTGACGGCGATGCCCGATGCGCCCGCGCGGCCGGTGCGGCCGATGCGGTGGATGTAGGTCTTCTCGTCCTCTGGACAGGTGTAGTTGATGACGTGGGAGACGCCCTGGACATCGATGCCGCGGGCGGCCACGTCGGTGGCGACCAGGACGCGCATCTTGTTCTCGCGGAACTTGGTCAGCGCCTTCTCACGGGCCACCTGGGCCATGTCGCCGTGCAGCGGTGAGGCCTTGAAGCCCCGCTCTGCCAGGTCTTCTGCGATCCGCTGCGCCTGACGCTTGGTGCGGGTGAAGACGATGACTTTCTCGGCGTCGTCCGCCTGCAGGATGCGGCCGATGATCTCGGGCTTGTCGAGGTCGTGGGCCTGGTAGATGAACTGCGCCGTGGCCGGCACCAGCTGCGTGTCGTACGACGACTCGGCCCGGATGTTCATCGGGTGGCGCATGTGCGTGCGGGCGAGCGAGACGATCGCGGCGGGCATGGTCGCCGAGAACAGCATGGTCTGCCGCGTCTCGGGCGTCATCGACAGCAGCTTCTCCACGTCTGGCAGGAAGCCGAGGTCGAGCATCTCGTCGGCCTCGTCCAGCACCAGCGCATGGACGTGGGAGATGTCGAGGGCCCGCCGGTTGCACAGGTCGATCAGGCGTCCCGGCGTCCCGACGACGACGTCGACGCCGGAGGTCAAGGCGTCGAGCTGTGGCTCGTAGGCGACGCCGCCGTACACGGTCAGTACGCGCAGCCCGAGGTCCTTGCTGGCCAGAGCGAGATCGCCGCTGACCTGGAGCGCGAGCTCACGGGTCGGGGCCACGATCAGGGCCTGCGGCTTGCCCTGCGGCAGGTCGGCGTACGCCGGGTCCGTCGACACGACGCTGCGCTGGAGCACCGGGATGCCGAAGGCGAGGGTCTTACCGGTGCCCGTGCGGGCCTGGCCGATCAGGTCGGTGCCGAGCAGGGCGACCGAGAGGGTCATCTCCTGGATGGCGAAGGGTGTGGTGATGCCGGCGCGCTCGAGCGCGTCACAGATCTCGGGGAGCACCCCGAGCTCTCGGAAGGTGGTCACAGTGTTCAGTTCGCTTTCGTTCGAGCCCGCACTGCGGTGCAGTGCTGTCAGGCAGTCTTCGAGCCGGGTCGTCCAGCGGCGGACCCCGGGCTCGAATCCCCCTCGAAAACAACAGGGTCTCGATACCGTTTCGCGTCTGCCGCGCACATCCAGCGCCGCATGCAATTTGCCGGCGCGTGTCCTCACCGCACTCGCGGGGACTCCTCCAGTCTATCGGTAGCGTGCACGTATGGCGGAATCTCAGCCGGATCAGCGCGCTGATCGAGACGCGGATCAGGCGACCGGCGAGCAGCCTGCGGTGTCCGGCCTCGTCTTCGAGGACGCGGAGTACCGGCTGGCCGTGGTCGACCTGCTGGGTGCCATCGCCTACGGCGAGCTGTCGGCCTTCGAGCGGCTCGTGGACGACTCCAAGCTGGCCCCTTCGGTGCGCGACAAGGTCGAGATGGGGGCGATGGCGAGCCTGGAGTTCGGGCACGTCGCGCGGTTGCACGACCGCATCCGCGAGCTGGGGAGCGACCCCTTCGACGCGATGGCGCCGTTCGAGGCCGCGATCGACCAGTTCCACGCTCACACCGCTCCCGCGGACTGGTACGAGGGGCTGGTCAAGGCGTACGTCGGTGACGGGCTGGCCGCGGACTTCTACCGCGAGATCGCGGCGTACGTCGACGCCGACACGCGCGACCTGATCATCGCCTCGCTCGAGGACGCCGGGCAGGCCCAGTTCGCCGTTCGGCACATCCGGCAGGCGATCGCCGACGACCCCAGGCTCTCGGGACGACTGGCACTCTGGGGTCGGCGGCTGATGGGCGAGGCACTCTCCCAGGCTCAGCGCGTCGCCGCCGAGCGCGACGCACTGAGCGCACTGCTCGCCGGAGGCATCGACCGGCCGGGGCTCGACCTGGCCGCGATCGGCCGGATGTTCACCCGGATCACCGAGCGACACAACGAGCGGATGGCCGAGGTCGGTCTCTCGGCCTAGCTCCCGGTCCTAGCCGACCCTCGTCCGCGAACGCCCGGTCAGCGTCGCCGCCACCATCACGATGACGGCCGCGGAGAGCACCTGGACGATGTGACGCAGCCAGTCGATGCCGTTGGTGGCGCAGCGCCCGCCGAGGAGGTCGACGTACAGCCAGTTGCCGACGAAGATGCCGACGACCCCGCACAGTACGGTCAGCCAGAACGGGATCTTGTCGCGGTCGCCGGGCGCGACCATCTTGCCGAGGATGCCGATCACGGCACCGCCGACGAGCAGGAACAGGATCCCGCCCAGGCTCCAGTGATGTCCGCACTTCACCAGCAGGGGGGCGATCGTCGTCACGGTCACAGGTACGGAGGTCCTTCCGGGTCGGGTGTCAGGCCTTCTTGGTGCGTCCGGTCACCGTAGCCGCGATCACCACGAAGATCGCCGCCAGGACGATCGAGATGAAGAAGGCGATCCAGTCGATGCCGTTGGTGTCGCCGAACAGGCCGTAGCCGATGACCACGCCCGCGATGCCGCAGACGACGGTCAGCCACAGCGGAATGTTGTCCTTGTCGCCGGGCGCGACGAACTTGCCCAGCAGACCGATGATGATGCCCATCACGAGAACGAAGAGCCAGCCCACGAGAACCTCCCTGGTTGAGCCCGCAGCGTGCGGGCGTACTGCCCCCGTACCCCGATCATGACGCCCCGCACTCCGAAACACGAGGGCGGTCCGGCGTACAGCGGCTCGTCAGCCGCGGAAGCCGACCTGGCCGGTGACGCCGCTGCCGATCTCGATGTAGGCGATCGTGCGGGCCGGCACCAGGACCTGGCGGCCGCGGGTGTCGGTGAGCGCCAGCGTGCCGTCGTCGGCCAGAGCCTTGTCCAGCGCAGCCTGGATGTCCTCGGCCGATTCGGCGGTCTCGACGACCAGCTCGCGAGGTGCGTGCTGGACTCCGATCTTGACTTCCATCGTTCTCCTTCGGGGGTCAGTGCTCGTCGGTGAGTGGGTAGCCACGGATGCCGCGCCAGGCCAGGCCGCTGACCAGCTCGACCGCCTGCGACTGGGCGATGCCGCTGGACTCCGACACCCAGAACCTCGCACTGACCTGCGCCATTCCCACCAGCGATACAGCCAGCAACCGGGACTGCTCCGGCGGCAGGCCGGTGTCGTCGTGGATCACGTCCGCGATCATCGCGGCGCACTCCGTGGTCACCCGCTCGACGTGCTCGCGCACCGCCGGCTCGCTGGTCAGGTCGGACTCGAACACGAGCCGGAACGCACCACGCTCACCGGCGACGTAGGAGTAGAAGGCGGCCATGGCCGCGGCCACCCGGGTCTTGTTGTCGGGCGTGGACGCCAGCGCCTGGCGGCAGTTGGCGATCACCAGGTCGCAGGCGGTGTCGAGCAGCGCGATGTAGAGCTCGAGCTTGCCCGGGAAGTGCTGGTACAGCACGGGCTTGGAGACCCCGGCGCGCTCGGCGATGTCGTCCATCGCCGCGGCGTGGTAGCCCTGGGCCACGAACACCTCCAGCGCGGAGTCGAGCAGCTGGGCGCGGCGTTCCCGGCGAGGGAGCCTGCCGCCTCGGGGCTTCTGCTCGGTCGTGCCCACGGCTGCACCCTACCCAGCCGTGGCGGGCGTCCGGATGACGGACGCGCTGGGGTACGGCGCAGCCCCTGGGGAACATGGAGGGTGGTGCGCCTGTTGGGTCAGGTGCCCGAGAATGTCATCTGATGCCCCACCCAGGAGTACGCCGTGTCCCTCCCGCCGCTGGTCGAGCCGGCCGCCGAGCTGACCATCGACGAGGTCCGTCGCTACAGCCGGCACCTCATCATCCCCGACATCGGGATGGACGGTCAGAAGCGGCTCAAGAACGCGCGGGTGCTCGTGATCGGGGCCGGGGGGCTCGGCAGCCCGGCACTGCTCTACCTCGCTGCCGCTGGAGTGGGGACGATCGGCCTGGTCGAGTTCGACGAGGTGGACGAGTCGAACCTCCAGCGCCAGGTGATCCACGGCCAGTCGGACGTCGGGAGGTCGAAGGCGCAGTCGGCCAGGGAGTCGGTCACGGAGGTCAACCCGCTGGTGAACGTGGTGCTCCACGAGGAGCGGCTCGACAACGACAACGTGATGCGGATCTTCGAGAGCTACGACCTGCTCGTCGACGGCACCGACAACTTCGCCACGCGCTACCTGGTCAACGACGCGGCGTACTTCTTGAAGATCCCCTACGTCTGGGGCTCGATCTACCGGTTCGACGGCCAAGCCAGCGTGTTCGCCCCCACCCTGAGTGATGTCGCAGGTGACGACCTGCCCTGCTACCGCTGCCTGTACCCCGAGCCCCCGCCGCCGGGCATGGTGCCGAGCTGTGCCGAGGGCGGCGTGCTCGGTGTGCTGTGCGCGAGCATCGGCTCGATCCAGGTGAACGAGGCGATCAAGCTGATCACCGGCATCGGTGACCCGATCGCCGGGAAGCTGATGATCTACGACGCGCTGGAGATGGACTACCGCAAGCTGAAGGTCCGCAAGGACCCGAACTGCGCGCTCTGCGGCGAGCACCCGACCGTCACCGGGCTCATCGACTACGAGACGTTCTGCGGGGCGGTCTCGGAGGAGGCGTCCGAGGCGGCCGCCGGGGCCACGATCAGCGTCACCCAGCTCTCGCACCTGCTCAAGGAGCGCGAGAACGGCGACAAGGACTTCGTGCTCATCGACGTGCGCGAGCCCAATGAGTACGAGATCAACAAGATCCCCGGCTCGGTGCTGATCCCGAAGGGCGACTTCCTCAACGGGCACGCCCTCGAGCGGCTCCCGGGCGTCGACTCGGGCAAGCAGGTCGTCCTCTACTGCAAGACCGGAATCCGGTCGGCCGAGGCACTGGCCGTGGTGAAGGGCGCCGGGTACGCCGACGCCATCCACGTGGGTGGCGGGGTCGCGGCCTGGGTGAACCAGATCGACCCCAGCCAGCCGGCGTACTGACAGGCCCACTGATGGGTCAGGACATCACGGTCCGCACCGCGTCGCGGTAGTCGGCGGTCGCGGGGTAGCCCGAGTGCTTGCCGAGTGCCGTCAGGCTTGTGCGCTGCAGTCGTGCGTCCGTGGCCGGCGGGTCGAGCACGCGCCAGTCGTGGCCGCTCTCCCGGCGTCCCGTCGTACCGGCGAAGCTGTCGTCCTGCTCGCCCGGCGGCCCGCCGACCCGGTGTGACGTCGGCGGATCCGGGTCGGCCGGCGTACTGGCCATCCGCGTCCGATCCCAGGAGAGAACTGGCCCGGCGATCGGGTCGGTCTCTCGGTACAGGTTGATCCACCTGCCGTCCAGCGCGGCCAGCACCTCCGTGACCAACCCGAAGCTGACGAAGCTCGGGAAACCGCGGGGATAGGCGACCTGGAGCTGCGACCCGTAGGTGACCAGGGCGGTGCGCTCCCGGTCCACTGTGCCCAGCCAGAGCACGGTTGCGAAGGCGATCAGGCTGCCCTGGCTGTGGGCGGACAGGACCACCCTGGCGGGCCGGGGCTTGTCCGGGTCGGTGATGTCAGCCGGTGGGTTGAGGTGGAAGTCGATGCGGCGCCGTAGGTCGTGTACGGCGAACTGGGAGTACGCCGGTGGCACGAACGGGTGGGCGGCGTGCGGCCAGAACGAGATCACGTCCCAGACGACGTTCGCACCGCGCCGGGACTCCTCCGCGCGCAGGGAGCGTCGCCCGAGGAAGAACAAGAGGCCGGCCAGGCCGATCAGCGCATAGGTTCCGGTGTTGGTGAGCAGGAGAACCCACCACGACGCCTCACCGGGGGCCGGCAGCCGCTGGCTGAGGTATCCGAACCAGCCCAGGTGCTGGTACAGGTCTCGCGCAATGGGCGTGTTCGTCTCCCCGAGCATCTCGATCGCCGTCACCAGAGTCATGGCCAGGCCGGCGCCGGCGTACACCAAGGTCATCGTCGCCACATGCAGCTTGAGCCGAGCCACGCTCATGGCCCGGGCAATGCGCTTCGGCCAGCTCCCACCTGGCGCGCCCAACGCGGCGGCCGACGCCGTCTGGTACTCGTGGACGGGCAGGTTCTTCAGCACGCGGGCGGTACGCAGTGAGCCGACCAGCGAGATCAGGGCTCCCGCGAGCACGAGGCAGACGGTGATCCCCCAGGAGTAGGCGACTCGGTAGATGAGCTCGGTCTGCGCGCGCACGTCGAGCGCGCGGGCCAGCCCCAGCACGAAGGAGGCCGAGAACCCGACGCCGAGGAACACGCCGGTGCTCGCGGCACCCCAGGCACCCATCCCTCGCGCGTACCGGCGGAACGAACGAGGCTCGTCGGCGGGCACGGGCGTGACGGCGCCCAGCAGAAAGAGGAGGAGGCCCACGAGGACCAGCGCGACGCCCGCGCCGGCGGCCAGCCACTCTGAGTAGTGGTCGAAGTGGAGCTGCAGGGGCGACCGGTCCGTCCCGCCGAGCAGGACGGCCGACCAGATCATGGTCGCCCCGGAGAGGACCTCGGCGGCGACAGCGATCGGCGGCAACGACGTACGCAGGAATCCGGGTGGCGGGCACTCCAGGGCCTGGTCCGGATCGCCCATGCAGGTGACCACAAGCATGACCAGGGCGAGCACCGTGAGGGAGGACCCCCACACGACGTGCTGGATCGTCGACTCCGCGACGGACGTGCTGTGGTTGTTGATCGTCTGCCAGGTGAGCGCGCCGATCAGCGCGACGACCGACCAGGCAGCGCTGAGGTGCAGGCGACCCAAGATCGGCTGGCTCTCCGAAGCGACGTGGAAGAACTCCCGGCGGAACAGGCCGGTCCGTGGCGACGCCCGGCCCGCGAGCGATCCGCGTGGGTACTCCCCGAAGGCGGAGAGGCGGTTGCGGTCTCCCAACCAGTGCAGGCCGTAGACGGCGGCACCGGCGAGCAGCACGCCTACCGTCAGGACCGGGCCGCTCGGCTTCGCCTCCAGCCAGGGCAGGCCGGCGGCCCACTGCCAGGCCAGCAGGTCGACCATGATCAGGCCCGAGGCGAGTGCGAACGTGCACGTCACGCCGATCCCGATGCCACGGATCAGGCCCTGCACAGTCGCGTACAGCCAGTGCCACCTCGACCCGGACGCGGGGCGCGGGACCATGAACGCCGCGGCGTTGACCAGGCCGAACGGGATGAGGATCAGCCACAACCCCTTGACCCAGCTGCCGGACGTGTACTTCCCCCAGTGGTAGCCCTCGAGCGTGCGGTGCGGGTCGGTCTGGACCTCGCGGCCGACTCCGTCCTCGGGACGGAAGAAGCGACCCCACGAGTCTCCCGCGACCTGTGTGACGTGGCGGCTCTCGAGCATGACTTCGGGTGGGGTCCCGCTGACCCCGTGGATGCGGAGCTCGACCCAGGTCTCGGTCGGGGGAGCCGGCCTCGGGTTCGGCGACTGGTCGGACATGGCGACTCCGAGTGACGCGTGTGGGGGTGAGGTGAGGGTAGTCGCGTGACGGGATGCTGTCGTCGGTCCGGCGGCGTAACCTCGCGCTCCGGGTTGCGTTGAGCCTGATGACACCCCCATGTCACCCACGCGGTGCCCGCACCCACGCCCGGCACCGGAAATCAGGAGGCCCCATCCTCATGACCCGACCGGTTCCTTCGTTCGCGCGACGCATCTCGGCGTGCGCGATCCTCGCCGCGGCCGCGCTCGCGACGGCGGTGGTCAGCTCGCAGCCCGCCTCGGCGCTCACCGTGGCCAGCCCCCGCGCTGCCTGGGCACCGGCGAGCACAGCCCAGATCCACCCCGGCACGATGATGTACACCGAGGGTGCCCAGTGCACGGGCAACTTCGTGTTCACCGACGCGGCCGGCCATACCTACCTCGGGTACGCCGCGCACTGCGCCGGCACCGGGTCGTCCACGGACACCAACGGCTGCCAGACCGACTCGGTCCCCCTCGGCACCCGCGTCGACCTCACCAACGACGGCAACCTCGCCAGCGAGGGCACCATCGTCGGTCACGGCACCCTTGCGTACAGCTCGTGGGTCACCGAGCACCAGCTCGGCACGACGGCTGCCAACACCTGCGCCTACAACGACCTGGCCCTGGTCCGGATCAACGCCGCCGATGTCTCGAAGGTCAACCCGAGCGTGCCCTTCTGGGGCGGCCCGACCGGTATCGACTCCGATGGCACCGCGACCGGTGACCGGGTGTGGACGTACGGCAACTCCAGCCTTCGGGCCGGAATGTCGCCCTTGTCGCCGCACACCGGCATCAGCCTGGGAGACGATGCTGCCGACCGTGGCTGGAGCCACCCGTTGTACACACTGAGCCCGGGCATCCCCGGCGACTCCGGGTCGGGTTTCATGACGCAGGGCGGCAAGGCGATCGGGGTGCTCTCGACGCTCGGCCTGGCCCCGCTGCCGGCGTCGAACAACATCGGCGACCTGGCCAAGGAGCTCGCGTTCGCACAGGCACACTCCGGTATCGCCGGGCTGCAGCTGGTCAAGGGCACCGAGCCGTTCAACCCGATTCTCTGAGTCGGCCGTAGGCACCCGCCCGAAGGACCAGACCCTCGGGTCGACGAGCCCCCGCATCGCCGTGCGGGGGCTCGTCGTCGTCCGTGGGTCGTCAAGGGGCGAGCGGCAACCTTCACCGGCCCGTTATCGAATCGCCGACCGAGCCGGGGTTACGGTGCATCCCGTGACAGCGCGGCGGGCGAGTCTGAGCGCGGTCGGCCTCACCATCCTGGCCGTCGGTCTGATGCTGCTGATGGTCATGTTCGCCGCACGCAGCGGGCCGGAGCGGATCTTCGCGGGCCCCCTCCACGACCCGAGCGTCCGCCCGGTCGACCCGTCGTACTCCTTTCCCCCGCTTTCGGGCTCGGGCGAGCCCCGGACGGGGTTGTTCCACCACAACTCGTTCTTCCTGGCGCTCGGCTGGGTGATCAAAGTCCTGGCGCTGGTGTGCGCACTGTGGCTGCTGTACCTCGGCTCGCGCCGGCTCCTGAAATATCTGTCGGAGTGGAAGCCGCGACCGAAGCCGAAGGGCCCCGAGCACGTCGACTTCGACGTACTGGACGACCCGGAGCCGCTGGTGGAGGAGATCCGGCGCGACGCCGACGAGCAGTTCGAGCTCCTCCTCGACGGCCACCCGCGCAACGCGATCGTCGCCTGTTGGGACCGGTTCGAGGAGCAGGCCGAGCGCGTCCATGCGTCCCGGAAGCCGTGGGAGACGTCCTCGGAGTTCACCCTGCGGCTGCTGGAGGCGGTGTCCGCGGACGACGCCGCGGTCTCTCGGCTGGAGTCGCTCTACCGTGAGGCGCGTTTCTCCGAGCACGACATCGACGAGAGCCGGCGCCAGGCGGCGGTCGAGGCGCTCCGCGCGATCCACGCGTCGCTCGGAATCGGCGCGGGAGCCCGGTGACGGCGGTGAGGGCCCGGGTGATGGCCTCAGTGACGCCGGTGATGACCCACGTGAGCCGCACGTGAGGAGGCGAGCTCGTGGCCGCTGGGCCGTGCGCGCCGTCCTCGTCGCCGTCGGCATGGCCGGCGTGACGATCTTCGCCGCCATCGAGGACACCCATCCACGAGTCGTTCCGATGCTGCTGCTCGTCGGTGCGGTGGTCGCGATCTACGGCATGCTCGCGGACACCGGGGGGGCCGAGCCGGCCAACTGGTCGCCACTCCCGGAGTACGTCGCCACCAGCAGCGGGCAGGACAGCGGGCTGGCCGGCAACATGCGTCTGCTCGAGAACCACCTCAGCGCCCGCGACGTCGACCCCCTGCTGCGCGGCCGACTGGCCCGGATGACCGACGACCGACTCTCGGGCATGGGGCTCTCGCTGGGGGATCCGGCCGTACAGCGACGTCTGGGGCCTACGCTCACCGCTGTCCTCGACGACCCGCCTCGCCTGCTGCGGCAGTCGGAGATCGAGGAGTGCATCCGACGGATCGAGGAGCTGAGCCCATGACTGAGCCCATGACTGAGCCCATGACCCAGTCGCCAGTGGGGCGGATGGCGGTCGCGGAGGCGTCGGATCGCGCTCGAGCGGTGCTCGACGAGGTGGAGAAGGCCATCGTCGGCAAGCGCGTGCCGCTCACGCTGGTGCTCTCCGCCGTCCTGGCGAAAGGCCACGTGCTCCTCGAGGACTTCCCCGGGCTGGGCAAGACCCTGGCGGCGAGGAGTCTGGCCCGGGTGTTGGGTCTGGAGTTCGCGCGGGTCCAGTTCACTCCGGATCTCCTGCCGGCCGACATCACCGGGTCCTTCCTCTACAACCAGAAGGAGGGCAGCTTCGAGTTCCGTCGAGGTCCGCTCTTCACCGGTCTGTTGCTGGCCGACGAGATCAACCGCACCCCACCGAAGACGCAGTCGGCCCTCCTGGAGGCGATGCAGGAGCGCCAGGTGACCGTCGAGGGTGAGACGTTTCCGCTGCCGGATCCCTTCCACGTGCTGGCGACCGCGAACCCCATCGAGTACGAGGGCACTTATCCCTTGCCCGAGGCCCAGCTCGACCGGTTCCTGATGCGGGTCAGCTTCGGGTACCCGACCGCCGACGAGGAGCACGACGTGGTCACGCGTCGGCTCATCCGCCGCCAGGAAGAGGTGGATCTCGATCAGGTCAGCGACGCCGCCGGGCTCCGGGCGATGCAGGCGGCCGTGGAGACGGTCACGGTGGACGACACGGTCGCCCGCTACTGCGTCGACCTGGCGACCTCGACCCGCGACCACAAGGACGTGCTGACCGGGTCGTCACCGCGCGGCTCGCTCGGGCTCGCACTCGCGGCGCGCGGCTTCGCGGTGATCCGGGGCCGCGACTACGTGATCCCGGAGGACGTCAAGGCCGTGGCGCGCACGGTGCTCTCGCACCGGATCACGGTCAAGCCGGAGCTGTGGATGACCCAGGCCAGCGGCCGGCGGGTCGTCGACGCGGTGCTCGCCGAGGTCCCGACCCCGCGCGCACTGGAGCGGTGACCGACCCCGCGTCACGCTGGAATCCCACCGGCAGCCTGGGCCGCGCGCTCACGGTGGGAGGCGTCGGCATCGCCATGGCGCTGGCCATGGGACGGCCGGCGATGGTGGTGCTCGTCGCGCCGCTGCTCGTGGCCGGCGCGATGGCCGTGGTGCACCGGCCGACCGGCGAACCGCGGGTGTTCGCGTTGTTCGGCCATCGTCAGCTCCACGAGGGGCAGGGGACACGCGCGCGTCTCGAGACGGCGGACGTGGAGGACGCCGAGCACGTGGCTCGAGCCATGGCCCAGCAGCCGTACGTCGCTCTGCACCCCACCGAAGGCGCGGTCGGTCACCTGATGCGGCCCGACGGCGCGGTCGAGGCGATCGAGGTGTCACCACGGCGCTGGGGGCTTCGCACGATCGGGGCCGAGAAGGTCGCGTTCACCACGGCCTGGGGTGGGTACCGCTGGGGTCCGGTGCCGCTGCCCGGCCGCGAGGTGGCGGTGCTGCCCACGCTGTCACACTTCCGGTCCGCCGGTGAGGCTCCCCAGCCGATCGGGTTGATCGGTGCTCACCGGTCCCGGCGCGACGGCGACGGGACGGAGTTCTCCTCGATCCGGCGCTTTCACGCCGGCGACCGGCTGCGGCGCATCAACTGGCGAGTCTCGCTGCGGCACGGCGTGTTGCACGTCGAGTCGACCCGCGCCGAGGAGGACACGGCGGTCCTGCTGATCGTCGACGCGCTGGCCGACTTCGGACATTCGGAGGGCGTCGGTGGGTCCGAGAGCAGCCTCGACGTGACCGTCCGGGCCGCTGCCGCGCTGGCCGACCAGTACCTGGGCGGGGGAGATCGGGTCTCGCTGCGCGTGCTCAGCCCGGGGGCCGAGTACGCCGGTTACGGGACGGGGACCCGTCACCTGCGGCGGATCCTGATCCTGCTGTCCCGCATCCGCCCGGGCGTGCCACGCGACGTAGCGATCGACCAGATCGACTTCCGGGCCACGGCCGGCGCCGTGGTCGTCGTGATCAGCCCGATGCTCTCCGAGCCGCTCGCGACGGCGACCGTGCGGCTCGTGCGGCGAGGGCTGCCGGTGATCGTCGTCGACCCGCTGCCCCCGGGGACGACGCCCACGGCGTACGCGGACGCGGACGAAGAGATAGCCGGTCTGGCCTGGCGGATGCGTCTCCTCGACCGGAGTCATCTGCTGGCCCAGCTCTCGGCGGCGGGCTGTCCGGTGGTGCCGTGGAACGGCCCGCGCACCCTCGAAGAGGTGCTCCGACGACTGGCCCGCCGTGGCCGGCTGCCCCGAGTAGGTGCCGGATGAAGCGCGGGGCCATGCCAAGCGTATGGGTGCTGCGCGCTGTCGTGGTCGCCGCCGTCCTGCTCGCCCAGCTGGCCGGCATCCCCGAGGGCTACCGGCCTCCGGTCGTCCTGGTGGTGCTCGTCGTCGCCGGAGTCCTGAGCGCTGCGTTCCGGCCCGAGCACCTGGCCCTCTCGATCACGCTGGCCCTCGTCCTCGGGTGGTGGGCTCTTCATCTACGCTCCGAGATGCCGGTCGCCGCCTTGGTCGCGGCCGCGGGCCTGATCACGGCACACGTGGCCGCAACCCTCCTCGCGTACGGCCCACCCACCCTGCCGATCGACCTCCAGCTGGCCGTGTTGTGGGCCACGCGGGGCGCGATGACCTGGACGGCCGCGCTGGCCGTGTGGGTGGTGGCGCGGGCGTACACCGGGCACGGCTCGCCCGGCTTGTTCTGGCTGACCGGGCTCGCGGCAGCCATCGTCGCCGCTGTCGTGGCCGGGGTCGCGGCACCGCTACGCGGCGAGGAGCGTCGGAGTTGAGCCCCCCAGGAAGGGGGAGGACGCGCCTCGACCACGAGCAGTACGTCGAGCTGGTGCTCACCTGCGTGGAGCAGGTGCCGCGCGGGCGCGTCACGACGTACGGCGCGATCGCGGAGGTCGTAGGCCGGGTCGTCGGCGGTGGCGGTCCCCGCCTCGTCGGCTCGGTGATGGCCCAGCACGGCGGCGCCGTGACGTGGTGGCGCGTGGTCCGCGCCGACGGGTCGCTGCCCCCGAGCCACGACGTCGACGCCCGGCCCTACTACCTCGAGGAGGGCACGCCGCTGCGGCCGACCGGGAACGTCGACATCAAGCGGGCGTTCTGGCGCCCGGCTCTGGATTCGACGCCGCCCGATCTCGGGTGAGCGCCGCCAGCCGGGAGAGCGCCTTCGGGAAGATCTCCTCGGGCGGGTTCACCAGCCCGGCCCCCACCTGACCGACGCCGGCGACCCGGCCGGCCATCCCGGTGTTGATCTGGGGCATGATGCCCGTGCGGCACACACGCGAGACGTCGATCCCGGTAGGCACTCCCGCGAACTCGAGCACCGGCACGCTCCATCGCACGTTCTCGCCGAGCGTGATCTCCTGCATCCGCCGGGTCGTGGCGATGGCGTCGGGGACCGACCCGCCGACGAACCGCACGATGGCCGGTGCCGTGGCCATCGCGAAGCCACCCAGGCCGGCCGTCTCCGTGATCGCCGAGTCGCCGATGTCGGGGTTGGCGTCGTCGGGTCCGTAGTCGCCGAGGTAGAGGCCGTCGGCCAACTGGGCCGGCCCCGTGAACCACTCATCCCCGCTGCCCGAGACCTGGATGCCGAAGTCGGTGCCGTTGCGCGACATCGCGACCACCATCGTCGAGCCCGGGATGTCCCGAGCCGCGTCGAGCGCGAGCTTGCAGGCCGGCATCGCCAGGTTGAGGAAGAAGTGGTCGTTGCCGCCGACGAACCTCAGCACCTCCGCCACGTCGGCGGCGTCCGCGCCGCTGGCCACGAGGGCGGGGCCGAGGTCGCGCAGGAACATCAGCGTGCCCGCGCGGTTGCGGTTGTGCGCCTCGTCGCCCATCTGCAGCATCTGGCCGAGGATCGCGGTCACGTCGACAGGTTCGCCCGCCCGGACGGCCCGCTGCAGCAGGGGCCCGAGGACGTCGCCCATCCAACGCAGCCGGTCGAGCACCTCGGGGGAGTAGGCGCCGTACCGGAGGACCTTACCTAGCCCCTCGTTCAACGTGCAGTGCGTGCGCGCTCCCGTCGCTGGGTCCTCGAGCACGAACATCCACATGCTCGGCGTGACGACGCCGGCCATCGGCCCCACCGCGCGCCGGTGATGACAGGGCTCGAGGGACACCGACCTTCCGGCCTCGAAGAGCGCAGCGGCGTCCTCAGGGTCGGCGACGAGTCCCTCCAGCGCCGCGGCACCCATCAGTGCGCCGCGGAGCGGCCCGGAGGCCCGGTCCCAGGTGATCGGCGGGCCCGCGTGCAAGAAGCGAGCCTTCTCGAGCCCGATCGCGTCGCGCGCGGGCAGGACGTCCACCAGGACCGCCTGCACGGCGAGCATGCGCTCGAGCGCTTCGGCGTTGGCGTCGGGTCGCAGCGGGTCGAGGGCCACGGTGGCGAGGTCGTCCTCGGTGTCCGGCAGCGGTGGCCGCCAGTCGACCCGGTGCACGGGGGAGGCCTGGTCGGCCACGGCCTCGGCGAGGAGGTCGACCCCGACGTTGACGACGTGCCCCGCGCCGTGCTCGGAGGCTGGTGCGCTCATCGCACGCCGCCCAGGATCTCGAGGGCGCGTCGGGTGGCGCCTGCATTGGACAGGTGAACCTCGGCACCGGCTGCGGCGAGTGCCGCGACCTGGCGATCGAGTCCCTGCGGGTCGTGTCTGGTGCCGACGACCGTGATCACCACGGGCGGGCGGATGCCGTCGATCGCGGGGACGAGCGAGGCGGCGGGGTCGTCCTCCGCGCCGTGACCCAGGACGACGTCCATCAGGACGACGCCCGTCGTGTCGTCGGCAGCCACCTCGGCGAGCCGCTCGAGACGGAGGGACGGATCGATCATCGGGTGCGCGCGACCGATCGTGTACTCGTCGTCGCCGAAGTCGATCAGCTCGGCCCGGTCAGCGGGGACTCCTGCGGCGGTGACGATCACGTCGGCCTCCTGCTTCATGGTGCCGCCGACGAACAGCCCGTGCAGACGGCTCCCTGTGGTCGTGCGCGTCTCGCCGCGGACCGGCCATTCCGGAACGTCGCAGCCGAGAGCGCGCAGCAGGTCCTCGGTCGCGGCGGTGAGGTCGGGCCGGCCCGCTCCGAGCAGTGCCAGATGCACCGGCGTGGTCAGCGACTCGGTGTACGCCGTGAGCTCGCGCGCGACGTCGTCGGCCGGTGGCTTCGAGATCAGCATCGTCATCTCGACCGACGAGTCGCGGTCGAGCCGGGCCAGGGCGGTGCGGGTGGCGAGCCCTCCCACCTCGGCGGACAGATCGCGCCCGCCCACGCCGTACGCCGTGGTCACCCCGACGCTGGCGTGGTCGAGCAGCGCGAGTACCTGCTGGCAGCCGGTGCCGGACGCCGCGACGATGCCGACCGGTCCGGGGGAGACGACGTTGGCGAACCCGAGGCCGAGTCCCGCAACCACGGCCGTCCCGCAGTCGGGCCCCATCATCAGCAGGTCGCGGGTCGCGGCGTACCTCTTGAGCGCGACCTCTTGGTCGAGCGGCACGTTGTCGCTGAACACCATCACGTCGCTGCCGTCCTCGAGCGCATCCATGGCCTCGACAGCGGCGCTCGCGCCGGGCACCGAGACCAGCACGAGGGAGCCGGGCTCGCGCCGGAGTGCGGACGTCGTGGTGCGCGGGGGCGCCTCCTCGATCGCTCCGGCGACCTGCCGCCGACTGTCGGTCAGGGCGCGATCGACCTCGAGCAGGACCGCGTCGAGGTCGCCGTCCTCTGCCAGCCGCACGGCCACCACGAGGTGGTTGACGGTCGCCTCGTCCGGCACCGCGAACCCCATCCGCTCGAGCACCTCGACGTTGAGTGGCGTGGCCATCGCGACCTGTGCCGTGGTCACGCCGGGCAGCTGCTGCACCTGGCGGCTGACCTGGAGCAGGGCCACCGAGTCCGCGTACACCCCCGCACGGAGCTCGACGTGGTCGGTGGCTGTGGCGGTCATGCGGCGACCTGGTGGGCCAGGGTCGCGAGGGCCAGGTCGACGCCGTGGGCGAGCCCGGTGCCGGAGCTGTGTCCGAGCGCCTCGAGCGCGGCGCGGGAAGCTCGTTCGCCCGACGTCCCGAGGGCGCGGACGTAGCCGGCGACGAGGTCGGGGCACTCCCCGGCGAGCGCACACTCGAGCAGGGTCGCGGACAGGGTCGTGGTGCGCGGCAGCGCACGGCGTACGGCGTGGTCGACGGCCGGCGTCGCGACACCGGCCGCTCGGTGGGCCGCCAGCCAGCCGCTGAGCACGTCGTCGCCGAGCGGCGTCAGCCCGTCGCCCCGGCCGACCAGGTCGGCGACGGCCGCCGCGTCTATCTCGCGCGGCAGCTGGTCAAGGACCGCGACGAGCCCGGCACCGCGGGACCGGGGGGTTCCCATTGCGGCAGCCGGGCTCGCCTTGGGAATCCGTGTCAAGTCGAGGCGTGGCGCGCGAACATCCACGAGCCGACCCGTCACCAGGGCGCGTCCGCCCAAGCGAAGACTCCCAGACTCAACATAAGCCGTCGGAACCGCACCTGACATCACCAAGAAGGACACTGTCGCGAGATTGGTGCGGAGCAGGTGCGGCAGCCCAGGCGCCGTCGCCGCGGCCACGCCCACGGCGCGTCCGGCCACGTCCAGATGGATCGTGTCGCGGCACGCGTGGAGCACCTCCACGAGTCCGTCCGGAGCGCCCGACAGCCAGGCCGCGACCCTGGGTGGAGCAGCCGCCGGCACGGTCTCCCGGGCGGATCGGCGGTGGGTCACGGACTCACGCTAGCGCTCGCACGGATCCGCGGTGGCGCACGCCCGGTTGTGCTCGTGAACGGCGTTCCTGCGCGGAATTCCGCCCGAAAGGGTGTGTGATGTGGATCACCAACCGGGGCGCTCGGTCCCTGCGCATCGAGGAGGATCAGATGTCGACGATGTTCAGCTGGCGGGAGGTGTCCCCGGCTCCCGGCGAGCCCGTGGCACCCGATGAACGGCTCCCTTGGGGCAAGACCGTCGGGCTGGGGGCCCAACACGTGGTCGCGATGTTCGGGGCCACGTTCGTGTTCCCCCTGGTCATGGGTCTCGACCCCAACTTGGCGATCATGTTCTCGGGCATCTGCACGGTCCTGTTCCTGCTGGTCACGTCCAACCGGGTGCCGAGCTACCTCGGCACCAGCGCGTCGTTCGTGGCCAGCGTGGCGGCGATCCGGGCCCACGACAATGGCGACTCCGCGTACGTCACCGGCGCGATCCTCGTGGCCGGACTCGTGCTCGGTGCGGTCGGCATCCTGGTCCACTTCGCGGGATCGGGGATCATCCACAAGGTGCTGCCCCCCGCCGTCACGGGTGCCGTGGTCATGCTGATCGGCTTCAACCTCGCCCCCGTGGTTGCCGGCATCTACTGGCCGCAGGACCAGTGGATCGCGCTGGCCACCGCCACGTTCATGGTGCTGGCGGCCTGCCTGTTTCCAGGCTTCTGGTCGCGGATCGCGGTGCTGCTCGCCCTGGTCTTCGGCTTCGTGCTGTCCTGGCTCGCCGACGCCCTCTTCGGCCAGATCCACAGCATCACCGGCGCCACCGCCGCGACCGGCGAGAAGGTCGACCACGACCGGGTCAGCTGGACCGGGGTCAAGGCTGCGGACTGGATCGGGTTCCCGAGCGGCAAGCTCCCGGACGGCGTGTCCGTGGTGCACGGCCCCAGCTTCTCGCTGACCTTCATCCTGCTGGTCCTGCCGGGCGTGATCGCCCTGATCGCGGAGAACACCGGGCACGTCAAGGCCGTCGCCGAGATGACCAAGACCGACCTCGATCCCTACATGGGCCGTGCCCTCGCCGCGGACGGCTTCGCCACCGCCCTCTCCAGCACCTTCGGCGGCTCGCCGACCACGACGTACGCCGAGAACATCGGGGTCATGGGTGCGACCAAGGTCTACTCGACCGCGGCGTACTACGTGGCGGCGGTGGTGGCGATCCTGCTCGGCCTGTGCCCGAAGTTCGGCGCGATCGTCTCCGCGACCCCGGGCGGCGTCCTCGGCGGGATCACGGTGATCCTCTACGGCATGATCGGTCTGGTGGGAGCCAAGATCTGGGTCGAGAACGGCGTGGACTTCGGCGACCCGGTCAACCTGGTGGGCCTCTCGGCCGGCCTGATCGCCGGCATCGGTGGGGTGACCATGACCTTCGGCGGCGACTTCGAGCTCGGCGGCATCGCCCTCGGCACGATCCTGGTGATCGTGTACTTCCACCTGGTCAACGGCCGGGGACCGTCCCGGACGCACTACACAACGCAGGCGCTGTCTCACCCGGATGTCGACGAGCCGACGCCCGAGCCGGGGCACCGCGCCGACCCGACGCAGGAGTGACTTGAAGCCGGCACCGTTCGCGTACGTCCGACCGCAGGGCCTCCAGCACGCACTGGAGGCCCTTGCGGCCGATCCGGGGGCGAAGGTGCTCGCCGGTGGACAGAGCCTGGTGCCCCTGCTGTCGATGCGGCTCGCGGCGCCGTCGACACTGGTCGACATCAACGGGCTGCCCGACCTCGACCACGTGCGCGTGGACCCTGCTGGAGACCTGGCCGGCCTCCACGTCGGCGCGCTCGCGCGGCACGCGGACGTGCTCGCGTCGCCCGACGTACGCCGGGTCCAGCCGCTGGTGTCCCTGGCGCTGTCGCATGTCGCGCACGCGACCATCCGCAACCGCGGCACGACCGTCGGCTCGATCGTCCACGCCGACGCCGCGGCCGAGATGCCCATGGTGATCACGCTGCTCGGCGGCTCCGTCGAGGTCGCGTCGACGTCGGGCACTCGCACGATCCCGGCCGCCGAGCTGTTCGCCGGACCCCTGGAGTCGACGCTCCGACACGACGAGATCGCCCTGCAGGCGTTCTTCCCGGCGCTCGCGCTAGGAGACGGCGTCGGGTTCGAGGAGGTCGCCCGGCGGCACGGCGACTACGCGCTGGTGGGCGTCGCTGCGGTCGTGCGGGTCGCGGGTGAGGAGGTCGTCTCCGCACGAGCCGGGTACCTCTCGGTCTCCGACACCCCGACCGTCGTCGACCTGACGCCGGCGCTTGGCGGCGTGATCTCGGCGAGCTCGACCGATGCCGCAGGTGCGCTTGCCCTCGAGGAGCTCGACCCGGCCGACGACCTGCATGCGACCGCGGCGTACCGCGCGCAGCTGGTGCGGGTGCTGACCGCCCGCGTCCTACGCGCGGCGTACGACGATGCCCGGGCGCGGACGGGGGTCGCCGTATGAGCGAGGAGCTCGTCGACGTCCGGCTGACCGTGAACGGTGTCGCCCATGAGCTGCGGGTGCCGCCGCGACGGCTGCTCTCCGACGCCCTGCGCCACGACCTCGGCCTGACCGGCACCCACGTCGGGTGCGAGCACGGCGTCTGCGGTGCCTGCACGGTGCTGGTGGACGGCCGGCCCATGCGCTCGTGCCTGCTGTTCGCCGTCTCCGCGGTGGACTCCGCGATCACCACCGTCGAGGGCCTGACCGAGGACGACGGGTCGCCGGACGGTCGTCTGGGCCCGGTCCAGCAGGCGTTCCTGGAGTGCCATGGCCTGCAGTGTGGGTTCTGCACCCCCGGGTTCCTCACCACGATCACGGCCGGGCTACGTGACAAGCCCGACCCCACCGAGGCCGAGGCGCGCGACATGATCGCGGGCAACCTGTGTCGCTGTACCGGCTACGCGAACATCGTGAAGTCGGTGCTGCGCGCCTCCGAGATCGCGCGAGGGGAGCGCGTGTGACCACCAAGCTGTTCGGCCAGAAGGTTCAGAGGGTCGAGGACCAGCGCTTCCTGCGCGGGCAGGGACGCTACGTCGACGATGTGCTCGTCGGCCACGACGTCCTGCATGCGGCGGTCCTCCGCTCCCCCCATGCGCACGCACGCATCGTCGACATCGACGTCTCGGCCGTCCTCGACGTCGATGGGGTCCATGTGGTCTGGACCCACGACGACCTCGCCGGGGCGATGGCCGAGCCGCTGCCCCTGCTGATCCCGCACCCGCAGCTCACTCACGGCCGCACCCAGTACGCCCTCGCCAAGGACGAGGTCAACTATGTCGGGGAGGCCATTGCCTTCGTCGTTGCGGACGACCGTTACGTCGCCGAGGACGCCGTCGCGCAGATCCGGGTGGAGTACGAGTTCCTACCGCCGGTGGTCGGCGTCGAAAGGGCCCGCGCCGCCGAGAACCTCGTCCATGCCGACGTGCCCGGCAATGCCGCCGCGCGCATGGAGCAGGAGAACGGCGACGCACGCGCCGCGATCGAGGCCGCGCCGCACACCCTCAGCCTCGACCTCACCATCGAACGCAGCGCCTCCACGCCGATGGAGGGTCGCGGCACGGTTGCCCGCTGGGACCCTGACACGGGCCGGCTCACGGTGTGGACCTCGACCCAGACGTCCACCGGCGTGCGGGCCGCCGTCGCGGCGAAGCTCGGGCTCGACCTCTCGCAGGTCGACGTCGTCACCCCAGACGTCGGCGGTGGTTTCGGGGTGAAGATCAACCACCCGTGGCCCGAGGAGGTGCTGGTCCCCCTCGCGGCGCGCACGCTGGGCCGGGTCGTGAAGTTCACCGAGGACCGGCGCGAGCACTTCATCTCGTCCGCCCACGAGCGCGGTCAGGTCCACCACGTCGAGGTCGGGTACGACGACGACGGACGCATCCTCGGGCTCGACGTGCAGTTCTGGCACGACAACGGCGCCTACACGCCGTACGGCCTGATCGTGCCGATCATCACCTCCACCCAGCTGCTCGGGCCCTACAAGCCAGGCGCCTACCGGGTCGTCTTCGAGAGCCTGTACACCAACACGGTGATGGTCACGCCCTACCGCGGGGCCGGGCGGCCGCAGGGCTGCTACGTGATGGAGCGGACCATGGACGCGATCGCGGCGGCACTGGGCAAGGACCGCACCGACGTCCGCTCCGTGAACTTCATCCAGCCCGACGAGTTCCCCTACGACCACGGCCTGATCTTCCAGGACGGCCGGGAGTACGAGTACGACTCGGGCGACTACCCGGCGTCGCTCCAGAAGCTCAAGGACCTGGTCGGCTGGGACGAGTTCCCGGCGTTCCGGGAGGAGATGGCGCGCGAAGGCCGTCGCGTCGGGATCGGTCTCGCCTGCTACGTCGAGGGCACGGGCGTCGGCCCCTACGAGGGCGCGCACGTGCACATCGAGACCTCGGGCAAGGTCAAGGTCGCGACCGGTCTCACCACCCAGGGCCAGGGACACGCGACCGTCTTCGCGCAGATCGCCGCCGACGTGCTCGGCGTACCGTTCGAGAACGTCGAGGTCGTCACCGGCGACACCCGGCGGATGCCGTACGCCGTTGGCACGTTCGCGTCGCGCGCCGCGGTGATGAGCGGCTCCGCGGTCCACCTGGCCGCGACGCGTGCTCGGGAGAAGGTGCTGAAGATCGCGGCCGAGGCGCTCGAGGCGTCCGAGGACGACCTCGAGATCGTCGACGGCGTCGTCTCGGTTCGGGGGACCGATGCCTCGATCGACCTCGGGACCATCGCGGTGCTGTCCAACCCGCTGCGCTACGCGTTCGACGAGGCCTCGAAGGCGGCCACGCAGTTCTCGGTCGGCGACCCCGGGAAGCCGCCGGTCGGCGAGGACGACGAGCCCGGCCTGGAGGGGCGCGACTTCTACAGCCCGCAGCGATCGACGTTCGCATCCGGCATGCATGCGGTGATCGTCGAGACCGACCCCGACACGGCGGAGATCAGGATCCTCAAGTACGCCGTCGTGCACGACTGCGGCCGACTGATCAACCCGATGATCGTGGAGGGACAGATCCACGGTGGCGTCGCGCAGGGCGTCGGCGGTGCCCTGCTCGAGCGGATGGCTTACGACGAGAACGGCCAGCTGCTCAACGCGTCGTTCATGGACTTCCTGATGCCCTACGTCACCGAGGTGCCCGAGCACATCGACATCGACCACCTGGAGACACCGTCGCCGCTGAACCCTCTCGGCATCAAGGGCGCGGGCGAGGCCGGGGTCATCCCTTCGGCCGCTGTGTTCGCCTCGGCGATCGAGGACGCCGAGGGCATCCCGATCACGGCGATGCCCATCTCGCCGTCGGAGCTGTTCGACCTGCGGCAGCGGCAGTCCGCACCACCGGCCGCGACAGCGGCGAAACGCCCGGCGAAACGCCCGGCGAAACGGCCGGCGAAACGGCGTACCAGCACCCGCAAGGCCAGCAAGCCCGGCAAGGAGACGTCATGAAGATCAGCGGCGAGAACACGATCGCTTATCCGGTCGAGCGCGTCTGGGACGCCCTGCTCGACCCAGCGGTGCTGGTCCGCACGATCCCCGGGTGCGAGCGCCTGGAGACGACGGGCGAGAACACCTACGCGATGACCGTGACCGCAGGGGTAGCCAGCATCCGCGGCACCTACGACGGCACCTGTGCCCTCTCGGACCTCAAGGAGCACGAGTCGTTGGTGATGCGGCTCCAGGGCGCCGGTGCTCCCGGCACCATCGACGCCACCGTGAACGTCGCGTTCGCGCCAGACGGGCGATGCCGGCACCCGGATCGCGTACGACGCCGACGCGGTCGTGGGCGGCATGGTCGGCGGCGTCGGTCAGCGCATGCTCGGCTCGGTCTCCAAGCGGATGGCCGGCGAGTTCTTCGGCAACGTGGCCGGCGCGATCGGTGGGGGACCGGTCGCGGCCCCCGGCGCCGCTCAACCTGCCGCGGCCTCGGCGACCGGCGAGGTTGGCCAGGTGTTCACCGCCCCTGCGCGCCCGGCGTCCTCGCAGCAGGACTTCCTCAAGGGCGTCGCGGTCGGCGCCGGGCTGGTGCTGCTCGGCGTCATCGCAGGTGGTCTCTTCGGCCGGCGGCGGCGGTGATCGTCGGGATACCCGGCTCACCGGGTATCCCGACGCTTCTCAGGGGTTGCAACCCCCGAGAAGCGAGGGAAGTGCCCGCACGATGTGGCGGGTGTTGCGCATGAGCGACCTCACCGTTGACTCGACCGCACGTGAGATGACCGCGGCTGTCCGGGATCGGGAGATCAGCGCCCGTGAGCTGCTGGAGATGCACCTCGCGCGCATCGCCGAGCGCAACCCGCAGCTCAACGCGATCGTCTCGCTCGACGAGGAGCGGGCCCGCGCGGGCGCGGCGGCGGCCGACGAGGCGACAGCGCGCGACGGCGAGCTCGGGCTGCTCCACGGCCTGCCGTTCGCCTTCAAGGACACGCACGATGTCGCCGGTTGGCGCACGACCTACGGCTCGCCGCTGTTCGGGGACCACGTGTCCGAGGCCGACGAGCTGGTGGTCGAGCGCATCCGGTCCGCGGGTGGGGTGCCGATCGGCAAGACCAACGTGCCGGAGTTCGCCACCGGCTCCCATACGTTCAACGCCGTCTTCGGCACCACGTTGAACCCCGTCGACCCCAGCCGGTCGGCCGGCGGGTCCAGCGGCGGCGCGGCATGTGCCCTGCGTGCCGGGATGGTGCCGCTCGCCGACGGCTCGGACATGGGTGGCTCGCTGCGCAACCCGGCGTCGTTCTGCGGCGTGGTCGGGCTGCGGCCGTCGCTCGGCCGGGTGCCGGCGTGGCCGACCGAGAACTACTGGGAGACGACTTCGACCAGCGGCCCGCTCGCCCGCAACGTCGGCGACCTCGCCCTGCTGCTGTCGGTGATCGCCGGGCCCGACGCCCGCGTTCCGACCGCCCTGGGCGAGCCCGGTTCGGCGTTCCTCGACCCGCAGCCCGCGGACCTCGCCGGGGTGCGCGTCGCTGTCAGCCCCGATCTCGGTGGCCTGTTCGAGGTCGACACGGAGGTACGCCGCGTGGTCGAGGACGCCGGCGCGGCGTTCGCGGGTGCGGGCGCGCGCGTCGAGGCGGCGTACCCCGACCTCACCGAGGCCGACGACACGTTCCGCACGCTGCGTGCCTGGCTCTTCCAAGCCGCCTTCGGCGCCCTGCTCGCCGAGCACCCAAATTCCTTCAAGTCGTCGCTGGCCGACAACATCCGGGCAGGGGCGGGTCTCTCCGGTGCCGACGTCGCCCGCGGCTACGAACAGCGCACGGCGTTGTCGGAGCGGATGCGCATCTTCTTCGAGTCGTACGACGTGCTGGTCCTACCGACCTCGCAGGTGCCGCCGTTCCCCGCCGACGAGGAGTACCCCCACGCCATCAACGGCCGCCCGATGGCGACCTACCTGGACTGGATGCGGTCGGCGTACGTCATCACCGTGACCGGCTGTCCCGCCATCTCGCTGCCGGCCGGGGAGACCGCCGACGGCCTGCCGATCGGGGTCCAGGTGGTGGCGCCGTTCGGCGCCGACCGGCGGTTGCTCGAGGTCGCGGCGGCGTTCGAGCGGCACCGCTTCTGAGACGTCCTTCCACAGGCTGCATCACGGTTCTGTGGAGATCCGGGGGCGGTTCTGTGGACGACCGGGGGGAGTTCTGTGGAGGACCCGCCGGAAACCGAAGTATGTGAAAGAAATTCGGCAGAAGGCCTTGTGGCGATGAGGTTTCGGGGCAATAGAACTCTCCTCACGTTCTTCCTCCGGGAAGAGCGGGATCGGTCGGAGACGAAGATCCGCACAGAGCCTCGGCGGCTTGCCGACGAGGGGCTGCGGTGGCCAGGTGGCGAGGTCATCGGGATCGGAGGAGCCGGCTCGATCGACCGGGAGCGTCACCAGTACCGGTCCGCGGCGTGGCGGGATTTCGGTCCCGTGATCGTCGAGTGAAGGGCCCTTGTCGCTCATACCGATGAGGGCCCTTCTCACATTTCCGAGCGCGAGCGGCGGAGCCAGGCGCGATCAGCCAGGAGCTAGAGGAACGTTCGGGTCTCGTCGCTCAGCAACAAGGCGAGCGACGCGTCTCGAAACCCAGTCGCTCGCGAGGCTCACGCACTCGGCACATCGTGACGTCCAGACAACGCCGAGCCGTCGTATGCCGACTCGGCGAAGCGGTGCTGGTCCTGGTCCCTGTGCGTGCGGACTGGTCCAGACCACTCGTCAACACCTCGCGTCGATTCCTGTGGAGATCGGTGGGTCGCTTGTGGACCACTGCCGGGCGAACTGTGGACGACCCTGGGGAACTCGGAGTACGTCGAAGTTCGTGGCCCGGAACCCCTTGTGGGACCGGGGTCCGGGGCCGTAGAACTTCTCCCACGCGAACCCCTCGGGGAGAGCGGGATCGGTCGGAGACGACGATCTGCACCACCAGCGCCGGCTTGCCGGAGGAGGTGGCGGTGGCCGGGTGACGAGGCCGTCGGGATCGGAGCAGCCGACTGGATCGATCGGGAGCGTCACCAGTACCGGTCGAGCGGTGAACCGCCGGACCCCGGCCTCGTGCCGAGGCCCAGCGGATCACCAACAGAAGGGCCCTTGTCGCTCATACCGACAGGGGCCCTTCTTCATGCCCGGCGCGTCCCGGCCCCTCGTCGACGTAATCGAGTCGCATCACCACGACCCCTCGGGCAATGCTGGGCGTCGCAGGTGTGACCACACCGTGAACGACGAGGAGAACGCATGACCGACGCCCCGGACGGCTCCCTGGCGACCGACGAGGAACGCGCCACCCTGCTCGCGGCGTACGACGCGCAGCTGCGAGGTGAGGCCGAAGTACAGGGAGCGGTGAGCTGGGACCGGTCCGGTCCGCTGTGGCGGGCACTGTTCCAACGCGAGGGATTCGTCAGCTATGAGTCGCTCGAGGGTCTCGGCAGCCTCGAAGCGGTCGACAACCTGATCGCCGAGACCGTCGCGTTCTTCGCCGGCAACGCGGAGATCGAGCGGTTCGAGTGGAAGACCCGCGGTCACGACTGGCCGTCCGACCTCGACGAGCGCCTCCGGGCACAGGGCCTCGAGGCCGAGGAGGTCGAGACCGTGATGGTCGGGGAGGCCTCGCACCTCGCGGTCGACGTCGAGCTGCCCGAGGGGGTGACGGTACGCCGGGTCGACCAGCTGCCCGAGCGCGAGGCGATCGTCACCGAGGCCAGCGATGTCGCGGCGAAGATCTTCGGCGACGGTCCGTCCGGTGCCGAGATGCTCGACCGGCTCGACCGGATGAACGGGCTCGAGCAGTTCTGGGTGGCCGAGGCCGCGACGGACGGGGGCAGCCATGTCGTCTGCTCGGGACGCCTCGCCCTGGTCGCAGGCACGCGAGTTCGCGGGCGTTTGGGGCGGGTCCACACTTCCCGAGTGGCGCGGGAAGGGCATCTACCGGGCCCTCACGGCCGCGCGTGCCCGCGCCGCCCTGGCAGAAGGCGTCCGGTACATCAACAGCGACTGCACAGTGATGTCCCGGCCGATCCTGGAGCGCTCCGGGCTGGTCGCGGTGACCACCTCGACGCCGTACGTCTGGAGTCGTTGACGCCCGTCACGCCGCGCACAGCCGGTGCGGCAGGATGAGCGGGTGTTGTACGGCGTCCTCCACCGGATCGTGCCGCCGCTGCTCAAGGCGATCTGGCGGCCGCACGTCGTCGGCTTGGGGCACGTGCCGCGCACGGGGCCGCTGATCCTCGCCAGCAACCACCAGAGCTTCATGGACAGCGTCGTCATCCCCGCGGTCACGCCGCGGCCGGTGAGCTTCCTGGCGAAGTCCGACTACTTCGAAGGCCGCGGGATCAAGGGCCGGTTCGTCAGGACGTGGTTCGAGACCTTCGGCGCGCTGCCGATCGACCGCGACGACTCCAAGGCCGCCCTGGCCAGTCTCGACACGGCCATGGGAGTGCTGGCCGAGGGCGGTGCGTTCGGCATCTACCCGGAGGGGACGCGATCGCGCGACGGTCGCCTCTACCGCGGGCGGACCGGGGTCGCCCAGCTCGCGCTCACCTCGGGCGCTCCGATCGTCCCGGTCGGGTTGCTCGACACCGACCGGCTCCAGCCGGTCGGCTCGAACCGACCACGGCTGGTACGGGTCACGGTGATGTTCGGGAAACCCATCGACGTCCGCGGTCGGTACGACGGCGTACCTCTCGGCAAGGCGCGCCGTGAGATCACCGACGACGTCATGGCCGCCATCCAGCAGCTGACGGGGCAGGAGGAGACGGGCGTCTACAACGACCGCGCGCCCGACACCTGACCGGACTCCGTGAGGCTCAGGCCTCGCCGACGCTCCACCGCACGGCCGGCGGGTCGACGCGGGCGCATCGAGGCTGACCGCGTTCGTCGCTGAGCGACACGTCCGCGACCAAGGGTCGGCCGGTCCGGTCAACCTCAGCAACGAGGGCAGCGTCCACCCGGTCGAGCATCAGCTTGGCACGCCGGAACATCTCGAAGCCGCCCCCGGAGACGTCGCCCCAGGTCAGGTAGACGAAGCGGTCGCCCTTGCGGCCATGGACCGCCGGACCTCGGAAGTCATCCCCGACGCGGCGTACGTCGGCCTCCCAACGCGCCGCATCCGCGTCGCCCGGCACCACGCCGGACGGGTCGGTGTGGACCTGGAGTGCGACCCCGATCCGTGCGTGGCCGCAGTGCGACGCCCCGGGCAGGTCGTGTCCGCGGATGACGACCTTCATGCGTCCAGTCTGCCAGCGCGCCCGTGCCCCGGTGCTGCTCGAGTCGGTGCTTGCTCGAGTCGGTGCTGCTTGAATCGGGCCATGGAAGCGGGCCGCGCGCGTCGGATCAGGGTGGGGATCGACACCGGCGGCACGTTCACCGACGTGGTCGCCCTCGACGAGGACTCCGGAGAGCTGGTCACCACCAAGACCCCGTCGACCCCGGCCAACCCCGCCGACGGATTCCTGGCCGGCATCGAGAAGGTGCTCGGTCTGCTCGGCGGTTCCGGCGGGCCGGTCGGTGGATCTGCGATCTCCGCGGTGAGCCACGGCACGACCGTCGCCACCAACCAGCTCCTCGAAGGCAAGGTGGAACGGCTCGGATTCGTCACCACCGAGGGGTACGACGCGATGCTCGAGATCGCGCGGCAGTCGGTGCCGGACGGCTACGGCAACTCCTACTTCTGGGTGAAACCACCGCGGATCGTCCCGCGTGACCTCGTGCGCTCGGTCGGTGGACGGCTGGACTTCACCGGCGCCGAGGTGCGGCCGTTCGACGAGCTCGGCGCACGCGAGGTCGCGCGGTGGTTCCGCGATCGTGGGATCGACACGCTCGGCGTCTGCTTCCTGCACGCCTACGCCAACCCCGCGCACGAGGAGCGGATGCGGGAGATCCTGGCCGAGGAGCACCCGGACGCGGTCGTCAGCATCAGCAGCGAGGTGCTGCGCGAGTACCGCGAGTACGAACGATCGATGACCACGCTCGTTGATGCCGCGGTCAAGCCTCGGCTGTCGGCGTACGTCTCGAACATCAGCGCCCGCCTGGCCGGCTACGTCGGCGGGCACGCCGGTGAGCGCAAGGTGCCGTTCTACGTGATGAAGTCCAACGGCGGAGTGCTCAGCGCCGACGAGGTCGTGCACCAACCCATCACCACGGTGCTCAGCGGCCCGGCCGCCGGCGCGCTCGGGGCCGCGCTGATCGCGAAGGTGGCGGGCTTCGACCGTGTGCTCACCTGTGACGGCGGCGGGACGTCGACCGACGTCTCGGTCGTCGTGGACGGCGAGCCGACGCTGACGACCGAGGGCTCCGTGGGTGCGTTCCCGAGCAAGATCCCGATGATCGACGTGGTGACGGTGGGAGCCGGAGGTGGCTCGATCGCCTGGCTGTCGCCGGAGGGAGCGCTCAAGGTGGGGCCGCACTCGGCCGGCGCCGATCCCGGGCCGCTGTGCTACGCCAAGGGCGGGAGCGATGTGACGATCACCGACGCCCACGTCGTCCTCGGTCGCATCCCGCCGCACCTGCTCGGCGGCGAGATCCCGCTCGACGTCGGGGCCGCCCGGCACGGGGTCGAGGACCTGTCCGCGAAGCTCGCACTGTCGGCCGAGGCAGCCGCCTCCGGCGTCCTGGAGATCTCGGCGTGGAACCAGGCGAACGCGCTGCGCCAGGTCACCGTCAAACGTGGGCTCGACGTGCGTGACTTCACGCTGACGACGTTCGGCGGCTCGGGGTCCCTGCTGCTCTGCCGGTTGATGGACATCCTCGGCATCCCGACCGTGCTGGTGCCGCCCGACCCGGGCAACGTGTCGGCCTTCGGCCTGCTGACCGTCGACGTCAAGAACGACTACGTGCAGACCCAGGTCGCCCTCGACGCCGCGATCGACGTCGACGCGCTCCGCACGGCATACGACGGGCTGACTGCGCAGGCCCGCGACGCGCTGCTCCGTGAGGGGTTCGCCGACGCCGACCACGTCTTCCAGCGCACGGCCGACCTCCGCTACTTCGGTCAGGCGTTCGAGGTACGGGTGCCGGTGCCCGACGGCGACCTGGACCGGTCCGCCCTCGACGGTGTCGCCGCGGCGTTCCACGCCGAGCACCGGGGGCTGTACGGCTACGACTTCGCCGGCGACCCGAGCCAGCAGGTCGAGTGGGTCAACCTGCGGGTCTCCGGCATCGGGCCGATCACCCGCCCCGAGATCCGCCGCATCCCGTCGGTCGAGCTTGTCGAGACCACGGAGAGCGGTGGTCTCGACAAGCTCGACCGACGGACGCGGCCGGTGTGTTTCGACGCCGAGGAGGGGTACGTCGACACCGCGGTGCTGTGGCGGAACGACCTCGCGCCGGGTACCACGGTGTCGGGCCCGGCGATCATCGAGGAGTACGGCTCCACGGTGCCCGTGCACCCCGGCTTCACCGCGACCGTCGACGACTTCGGCAACCTGCTGGTCCGTCGTACCAACGGGAGAGTCGACGCATGAGCCGCCGCGTTCCGACCCAGTTCCCCTACGGTCCACTCACCGCCGACGCCGGCGCTGGTGCCGACCCCGTGCTGGTCGAGATCGTGCAGGGCTCGCTGGCCAGCGTCGAGGCCGAGGTCGAGACCGCGATCGCGCGCACCAGCCGGAGCCCGATGATCCGCGACGCCCACGACTTCCGGGCGGGCATCCACGACCGGCAGCTGCGCAAGCTCACCGGGCGCTCCTATTCCGCGCTCGTGCACCCGGTCGCCCGCGACTTCCCGGTCGAGGAGATGCGCGAGGGCGACGTGTTCTTCCACAACGACGTCTACCGCTCCGAAGGCGGCATCGGGCACCTGCCCGACCTGTGCGTGACCGTCCCTGTGTTCGCGAGTGGGCGCGTCGTCGCGTTCGTCCAGGCGTTCGGCCACCACGACGACATCGGTGGTGCCGTCCCGGGTTCGATGCCGAGCGCGGCGACCACGGTCTTCGAGGAGGGCCTGATGGTGCCGCCGATCCGGCTCTGGGACGCGGGCGTACCCAACCGGGCGGCACTGTCGATCATGACCCGGAACTCCCGGATGCCCGAGTCGCTCGCGGCCGACCTCGACGCCGAGTGCTCGGCGTGCCTGATGGGCGCACGGCGGTTGAGCGAGCTGTTCGAGAGGTACGGCGTGGCGGAGGTGGAGGCGTGCTTCGACGCGATCCTCGAGCGCACCACCGAGACCTATCGTCGCGAGATCCTGGCCAAGATCCCGGTCGGTTCCTGGGTGTGGGAGGACTATGCCGAGCACGACGGCGTCGACGAGCCGCGGCTGCACGCGCAGCGGATCACCTTGACCCGCACCGCACCCGACGACCCGGACGGCGAACGGTTGGTGCTCGACTTCGACGGCACCGGCCCGCAGGCCAAGGGCCCGATCAACCACTGCGGCGACTACAGCGACGGCGTGTTCCTCAAGAAGTGGCTGGCGCCGATCCTGCGCAATCTCGCCGACACTCCGGAGCGGATGGCCGAGCTCGACGTCAACGAGGGCGTCGTACCGCTCATCGAGATGAGGTTCCCCGAGCCGGGAACTCTGCTGACCCCGATCTTCCCGGCGCCCACCAACGCGCGCACCTTCGTGATCCTGCGACTGCTCGGCGTGCTTGCCGGCGTGCTCGCCAAGGCAGTCGACGGGCGCATGCCTGCGGACCAGGAGACCATCCGGTACACGGGCGTGTACGGCGAGGACCTCGAGGGCCGCTCCTACCTGATGCGCGAGGTGCTCGGCGGCGGGTCAGGCGGCCGCTACTACGCCGACGGGGAGGACACGATCCACGTCGTCCCGGACTCGCGGAACCTGCCGACGGAGTTCACCGAGGCGCGCTTCCCGTTCCGGGTCGAGGTTCTTTCGCTGGCGATCGACAGCGGGGGAGCCGGCCGCTACCGCGGCGGCCTCGGCTACGAGAAGCACATCCGGATGCTCAAGGACGCGCACTTCATGTCCATCGCCGACCGCTCGATCCTGTCCTGCTGGGGCGTGAAGGGCGGGAAGGCTGGGCGGCCGTTCCAGGTCACCATCGACCCGGGCGGCGCCCGCGAGCGCGAGGTGGACGCGCTCGCGGACGCCGAGCCCGTGCAGGCGGGGGAGATGATCCGCATCCGGACGACGGGCGGGGGCGGCTGGGGCGACCCGCTCGAGCGCGAGCCGGAGCTGGTGGTCCGCGACGTCGTCTGGCACAAGGTGTCGCCCGAGTCGGCCCTCGCCGACTACGGCGTGGTGCTGACCGGGGCGGTGGAGTCCGACGACCTCGGGTACGACGCGGACGCGACGGCCGCCGAGCGGGAGAGGCGTGGTCGCGCCGGGCGCGACCGACCGGAGGCACCCTTCTTCGACCGCGGGGCCGGGTACGCCCGCCTCGCGGGAGGCGCGTCGTACGCCGACGTCGACCTGCTGACCTGAGCGTGTCGGGCGTCGGTCTGCCCCGACGATCCGGCTCGGACCGACGAGATGCCGGGACCCCCCGGTACCCGGCATCTCGCGCGAGCGGCTGAGCGCTCGCGCAGGCAGCGTAGGCGCTCCCGGTTCACTTATCCCGCTCGTCAGTTGTGTGATGGGGTCGATTCGGGTTGTCATGTCCTCGTCCACCTGCGGCGGATCACTCCGCCGTCGATCGGGAGGAGGACGACGACGATGGTGCATCTCGATTTTCCGGAGGCGTTCGCCGAGGCGCTGTCGAGGCGCGGAGTGAGCCTGGCCTGGCTCCACGAACGACTCGTGGAGCGCGGACACCCCGTGAGCCCGGCAGCCCTGAGCTACTGGCGCTCCGGTCGCAGCCAGCCGGAGCGCGGGACCTCCCGCGACGCGCTGGTCGAGATCGAGCACCTGTTGCGAGTGCCACCCGGTGGCCTCGTCTCCCGGCTCGGTCCGTCTCGCCGACCAGGCCCGCGGCCGGCCGAGCAGACGCTGCGCGACCTGTTCGCGGAGAACCCCGGCATGGAGCGGGCCCTCGGAGAGCTCGGGTTCGAGGGGCTCTACGACGAGGTGCTCGAGCAGGTGCGACATCTGGTGATGGATGTCGATGCGGAGGGCGCCATCGCGCGGATCCAAGTCCGCGCGGTGATGCAGGCACGTCGCGACGGCGCGCGGCGTACACCCTTGGTGATGACGATGGACGGACGCGCGCGCCTGCCGCTCTTCGTGCCCACGGCGGGGTGTTCGATCGGGCGTTGGGCGGTCGACGAGGAGTCGGGGGTGTACGCCGCGGAGCTGGTGCTCGACCGCGCCCTGGCCAAGGGAGAGACGTGTCCCTACGAGCTCAGGATCGAGGTGGCGGAGCCGTTCGAGGAGACCTGGGTGGACCACTACGCGGCTCGTCGGCTGGCCGAGCTGCTGGTATGGGTTCGGTTCGACCCCGGCCGCGTGCCGTCCCACGTCGTGCGGTACACCGTCGACGGTGGTGACGAGCAGAACGAGAAGCTCGACCTCGGCGAGGGCTCCAGCGCACACGCCCTGGCCCGCGGTTTCGGGCCCGGTGTCCTGGGACTCCGCTGGGGCTGGTGACCCGGCATCCGGGGTTTTCGGCCGGGCGGCCACTACCGTCGGCCTGTGCGAGTGATGCTGGCGCTGGGCGGCAACGCCATGACGGACGCCGACGGCCGGGCGCGGCCGGAGGATCAGATCGCGGCCGCCGAGGTGGCGATGGCCGCGGTCGCGGAGCTCATCGAGCATGATGTCGAGGTCGTGATCACCCACGGCAACGGGCCGCAGGTCGGCAACCTCCTGGTCAAGAACGAGCTCGCGGCCGCCGTGGTGCCGCCGGTGCCGCTGGACTGGTGCGGGGCACAGACCCAGGCGACTCTCGGGTTCGTGCTGATGGACGCCCTCGACGCCGCTCTGGCCGGGCGTGGCGTCGACAAGCGCTGCGCGACGATCGTGACCCGGACCCTGGTCGACCCCAACGACCCCGGCTTCGTGAAGCCCAGCAAGCCGATCGGCCGCTTCCTGCCGGCCGAGGAGGCCCAGATGCTCGTGGAGCACGGCGAGGTGTGGGAGGACCGCGGTGAGAAGGGTTGGCGCCGCGTCGTCGCGTCGCCGGAGCCGCTGGACATCATCGACGCGCCGGCGGTGCTGCAGCTGATCCAGGCGGGGTTCGTCGTCGTCGCGAACGGCGGCGGCGGGATTCCCGTCGTACGCCGGGAGGACGGGTCGCTGTCGGGCGTCGAGGCCGTGATCGACAAGGACCTCGGAGCCGCGCTGCTCGGCGTACTGGTGGATGCCGACGTCCTGGTCGTGGCCACGGACGTGCCTCAGGCCGTGCTGAGCTTCGGGACGCCCGAGGCCGAGCCGATCGGCCGGGTCACGCTGTCGCAGATGCAGGAGTACGCCGCCCGGGGTCACTTCGCGAGCGGGTCGATGGGCCCCAAGGTGGACGCCGTATGCCGCTTCGTGCAGGGCACGGACCTGCCCGGCGTGATCACCAGCCTGGACCGGATCGTCGACGCGGTGGTCGACGTCGGCACCACCGGGACGGTCGTCGTCGCGGACTGACGCCTCGGTGGTCCCGCGAAGTCGAGACCTGCGAAGATCGCGCCATGTCGCCGTCTGCCATCGAAGTGCGCAAGGTCCCGATCCACTCCGTCTCCGACGCCACAGAGCTGACCAAGCTCATCGACGACGGGGTGATCGACGCCGACCGGGTGATCGCCATCATCGGCAAGACCGAGGGCAACGGCGGCGTCAACGACTACACCCGGATCATCGCCGACCGGGCGTTCCGCGAGGCGCTCGTCGCGAAGGGCGCCGACGCCGACGCGGTCAAGGAGATCCCGATCGTGTGGTCGGGCGGCACCGACGGTGTGATCAGCCCGCACGCGACGATCTTCGCAACCGTGCCCGAGGGCGAGGTCGAGGCGACGGACGAGCCACGGCTGACCGTCGGCTTCGCGATGAGCGAGCCGCTGCTGCCGGAGGAGATCGGACGCCGCGGAATGATCGAGAAGGTCGCGGCCGCAGTGAAGGTCGCGATGGAGCGGGCCGGCATCGCCGACGTCGCCGACGTGCACTACGTGCAGACCAAGACGCCGCTGCTGACGATCGACACGATCCGCGACGCGAAGAGCCGCGGGAACGACGTCTTCACCGAGGACACGTTGATCTCGATGGACGTCTCCAACGGTGGGACGGCGCTCGGCATCGCGGTCGCGCTCAACGAGATCCAGATGCCGGCTGATGAGGACGTGCTGCGCGACCGCACGTTGTACTCCTCGGTCGCCTCCTGCTCGTCCGGCGTGGAGCTCGACCGGGCACAGGTCGTCGTGGTCGGCAACGCGACCGGTGTCGGCGGCCGCTACCGCATCGGCCACTCGGTCATGAAGGACGCCCTCGACGCGGACGGCATCTGGGACGCGATCCGCTCCGCCGGTCTCGACCTGCCCGAGCGACCCCGCACCGACGACCTCGACGGCCGGCTCGTCAACGTGTTCCTCAAGTGCGAGGCGTCGCAGGACGGCCACGTCCGCGGGCGCCGTAACGCGATGCTCGACGACTCCGACGTCCACTGGCACCGTCAGATCAAGGCGGCCGTGGGTGGCGTCACCGCCGCCGTCACCGGCGACCCAGCGGTCTTCGTCTCCGTCTCGGCCGCCCACCAGGGCCCCGACGGCGGCGGCCCCGTCGCCGCCATCGTCGACCTCGGCTGACGCGGGCTGGTGTAGGGATCCCCGGCTCACCGGGGATCCCTTCGCTTCTCGGCCGTTGCAACCCCTGGGAAGCGACAAGAGCCCGTGCACGCCGTGGCGGCAGTGACGCCTGTGACTCGCTCTGGCTCCGGAGATCTCGCCTGCCCGAGCGGTCATCCACAGGTCGCGTGATGAGGCGAGCGGGCAGGCGGACTCTCGGGCAAGCCTTGGGTCGTGAGCGAAATCCTGGCGCCCCTCGACGCACCCGTCTGGTTGAGGTCAGAACTGATCGAAGCCGGCCACTCGGACCGTGATCTCGCACGCCTCGTTCGCGCAGGCTTCCTGCGACGAGTACGCCGCGGTGCCTATGTGGAGGCGGCCACCTACGACGCTGCGGATCCGCGTGGCCGTCACGCTCTCGTGGCGAGGGCGGTGGTCATGCAGTCGAACACCAGGGTGGTGCTCAGCCATGTCTCAGCCCTCCCGTTTCATGGCGGACCGATGTGGGGGATGCCGGTCGACATGGTGCACGTGACCCGCCCGGACGGCCGTGCGGGCCGCGCGGAGGCGGGAGTCCGTCAGCACCAGGGCGCGCTCGCCGCCGGGGACGTGGTCGTTCGCCACGGTATGGAGATCATGTCCGCGACACGCACCGCCCTCGACATCACGACTTGTGTCAACACGGAGGCCGCTCTGGTGGTCGTCGACGACTTCCTGCATCGGGGCCTGACGACTCTTGTCGATCTGCGTGAGCGGTACGCGCCGATGGTCCACGACCCGTACACCTTGCGAACCGACCTGGTACTTCGCTTGGCCGACCCTCGCCATGAGTCGATCGGGGAGTCACGGACGTTCTGGATGCTGTACCGCCACGGCGTACCGGCTCCAGTCCCTCAGCACGTGGTTCTGGACCCGTTGGGCAGGGTCTTCGCCCGCCTCGACTTCGCATGGCCCGAGCTCGGCGTCTGGCTGGAGTTCGACGGCCGCGAAAAGTACGTGAAACACCTTCGGTCCGGTGAGTCAGTAGTGGACGCCGTACTCCGGGAGAAGCAACGCGAGTCCCGGATCGCCGAGCTGACCGGGTGGCGGTGCATCCGGATCACCTGGGCCGACCTGGAGCGGCCCGACGGTACAGTCGCCCGCATCCTGGCTCTGCTAGGCATCGCCACACGAGTCCCATCCATCACATCCTGAGGGCTCTTCTTGCGCTTCTCGGCCGTTGCAACCCCTGAGAAGCGCCAAGATCCCCGGTGAGCCGGGGATCCCGACAACCCACCCCGACCGCTCAGCGGGATGATGGGGCATGAGCGAAACGCGGCCCGTGCACACCTGGCTGACCGACATGGACGGCGTGCTGGTGCACGAGGAGGACCCGATCCCGGGGGGCGCGGAGTTCATCGAGGCGCTGAAGGCGAGCGGGCTGAAGTACCTGCTGCTCACCAACAACTCGATCTACACGCGCCGCGACCTTCGAGCCCGCCTCCTCGACAGCGGGATCGACGTCCCGGAGGACCGGATCTTCACCTCGGCGCTCGCGACCGCCGACTTCCTCGACGAGCAGCGCCCTGGCGGATCGGCGTACGTCGTGGGGGAGAGCGGCCTGATCACCGCGATGCACGACATCGGCTACGTGATGACCGAACGAAGCCCGGACTACGTCGTGCTCGGCGAGACCCGCACGTACTCCTTCGAGGCGATCACCAAGGCGATCCGGCTGATCGAGAGCGGCGCCCGTTTCATCGCGACCAACCCCGACCCCAGCGGCCCGAGCCACCAGGGCACACTCCCGGCCACGGGCAGCGTCGCGGCCCTGATCAGCACCGCGACCGGGCAGAAGCCCTACTTCGTCGGCAAGCCCAACCCGTTGATGATGCGCAGCGCGCTGAACCGGATCGAAGCCCACTCCGAGACCACCGTGATGGTCGGCGACCGGATGGACACCGACATCGTCAGCGGTCTCGAGGCGGGGCTGCGCACGATCTTCGTCGGCACCGGCTCGACCCGGCCCGATCAGGTAGCCCGGTTCCCCTACAAGCCGACCAAGGTTGTCGACTCGGTGGCCGACATCGTGCCGCTCGTCGCGGAGTGGGCCTGACCGGTCAGGGGTTGGCGCGGCGGCGGGTTGTGCACCGGGTCGGGGAAGTCCAGGTCCGGGTCCGTCACGAGGGGTCGCAGCTGAGCGGGCGTGAATGCCACCGAGTCCAGCGCGTCGGGCCAGGAGTCGGCGGTCAGGCGCCGCTGGGCACTCGCCGCGAGCCGTCCGCACGCGACCGACAGGTCCTCCAGGTAGCGCAGCGCCAGCACGGCTCGGTCGCGCGGGAGCAGGTCCGACAGGGCGGCCAGCAGGACCAGCCGCTCGTCGTGGTCCTCGCGCACGCCGCCGTCCGGTACCTCGTCGCGCAGCACTTCGCGGCCCCGAGCGCGCCAGACGGACATGCAGGTGTTCAAGCAGCACGCGCCGCGCGTAGCCTCGATCCGGTCGGCCGAGACGCGCGGCCAGCGCGTGTAGAGCGCGGTGAAGGTCTGCTGCGTCGCGTCTCCGCGGCCGGCCAGCTCCCGAGCATCGCGAAGGCGGTGCGCATGAAGGAGCGCGGCCGCGCCTCGAAGAACGTGCAGTACGCCGGCTCCCACCCTGATGCCCGTGCCATCCGACCCTCCCTCGGGCGAGGTCTCCGGGTGTGATGAGTCAAGAACGACCCGTCAGGTTCCCGCTCCGTCCGGATTTTCCTCCAGCCACGCCCGGATCTCCCCGGAATGCTGCCCGAGAGTCGGCGGTGCTACATGTGTCTCGCGGCCGCCCGAGAACGGGTTGTCGTCGAAGCGCAGCGGCGACCCGGACAGCTCCAGCGCGCCGTACGCCGGGTGGTCGACCTCCAGGACCAGACCCTGTGAGCGGACCTGCTCCCAGCCGTACACGTCGTCCATCGCGCGGACCTTGCCCGCCGGGACGCCCGCGCCGAGCAGCAAATCGAGCCAGTGCTCGGCCTCGCGCGTGGTGAACCGGCCCTCGATCTCCTCGATGAGGTCGTCTCGGTGGGCGACTCGGTCTCGGTTTGTCAGGAACCGCGCGTCGACGGCGTCGAGTCCGACCGCGTCGGCGAACTTCCGCCACAAGCCCTCGGACCCGACCGCCACTTGCACCGGCGCCGACCCGGTCGCGAACATGCCGTAGGGCGCGATCGCCGGATGATGAGCGCCCGAGACGCCCGGCACCTTCCCGCCCAGCAACCACGCGGTTCCCTGGAAGGCGTGGACGCCGACCACGCCGGCCAGCAGCGACGTCCGGACAACCCGCCCCTGTCCGGTGCGGTGGCGCTCGTGCAGCGCAGCCACCACGCCGTAGGCCAGGTTCATGCCGGCGAGCAGATCGGAGATCGGGACGCCGACCTTCGTGGGCCGGTCGATCCCCGTCACCGACATCAGGCCGCCCTCGCCCTGGGCGATCTGGTCGTAGCCGGCGCGGCGCCCCTCGGGACCGTCGTGCCCGAAGCCGGTGATCGTGCCGATCACCAGCCGCGGGTTCAGCTCGTGGAGCCGCTCGACGGTGAAGCCCAGCCGATCGAGGGTGCCGGTGCGGAAGTTCTCGAGCAGCACGTCCGCGCGGCGTACCAATGCAGCCAGGACCTCGGAGTCGGAAGGGTCCTTGAGGTCGAGGACGATCGACTCCTTGTTGCGGTTGGCCGACATGAAGTACGTCGAGTCCTCGTGGTGGCCCGAGGCCTCACCGGCCCACGGCGGGCCCCAAGCCCGGGTGTCGTCGCCCGTCACGCTCTCGACCTTGATCACCCGCGCGCCCAGGTCGCCGAGCATCATCGACGCCTGGGGCCCTGCCAGGGCCCGGGTCAGGTCGACCACCAGGACATCGGAGAGAGGGCCCGTCTCGGTCATGGCCGCCAACCTAGTGCGGGCGTCAGGCCGCCGCGCGAGCAAGCCCGCAGCGGCGTTCGTTGCGGTTGCCGGCCCGGCTGCCGCCGGTCCGGCAGTCCTCGCTCAGGTACACGACCCGGCACGACCCCGTACGACCTCAGCCGGTCGGCGCCGGGTGATTGGGTAGAGCCATGCCGGAGCACACGACGTACCGCCTCGTGCCCCCGGTCACCGTCGACGCGAAACCGATCGACCTCGACGCCGACCAGCGCCGCGTCGTCGACCACGAGTCCGGGCCCCTGCTCGTGCTCGCCGGACCCGGCACCGGCAAGACCACGACGCTGGTCGAGGCGATCGCCGAGCGCATCGAGCATCGCGGGGTGCACCCCGACGCCGTCCTCGGCCTGACGTTCTCCCGCAAGGCTGCCGAGCACCTCCGCGACCGGGTGGCTGCCCGCGTCGGCCGCACGATGTCGGGCTCCACCTGCTCGACGTTCCACTCCTTCGCCTACGGTCTGATCCGGCAGTGGACGCCGCGTGAGCTCTACGATGAGCCGCTCCGCCTGCTGTCCGCCCCCGAGCAGGACGTCGTGCTCCAGCAGATCCTGACCCGTGAGGCCGAGTCGATCGTCTGGCCCGAGGCGATCATGGGGGCGATCGGCACCCGCGGCTTCGCTACCGAGGTCTCGCAGGTTCTCGCCCGTGCCCAGGAGAAGGGGCTCGGCTGGGAGTCGCTGCGCGAGCTCGGCTTGCGCGAACACCTTCCGGAGTACGTCGCGGCCGCCGCCTTCATGGAGCAGTACGACGTGGTCGCCGGCAGCCAGAACTTCCTCGACTACGCCAGCCTGATCGCCGCCGCCGTACGGATGCTCCAGGATCCCGACCAGCCGGTGCGTGACGAGCTCCGCCGTCGCTACACGCACGTCTTCGTCGACGAGTACCAGGACACCGATCCCGCCCAGGTCGCGCTGCTGCGCGCCATCGCGGGTGACCACGTCGGCGGCTCGGGGGCTCCGCGTCGCGAGCTCGTGGTGGTCGGCGACCCGCACCAGTCGATCTACGGCTTCCGGGGCGCGGAGGTGCGGGGGATCCTCGAGTTCCCGCAGATGTTCCGGGGGGCCGACGGCGAGCCGGCCGAGGCAGTCGTGCTGGGCACGACCCGTCGCTTCGGGTCCCACATCCTGCATCCCGCCCAACGGGTGGCCGCGCGACTGCCCCTGCCGGCCGGCATACCCCGCGAGGCGTTGAACAGGTTCCTCCATCCGTCGTCCGGGGCCGACGACGACGGGCGCATCGAGCTGCTCACCTACGACACCGACCGGGCCGAGGCCGAGCACCTCGCCGATCTGCTCCGGCGCGCCCACCTCGAGGAGGCGATCGCGTGGTCCGACATGGCGGTGCTCGTCCGCTCCGGGCGCACCACGATCCCCGGGCTCCGTCGCGCGCTGCTCGCCGCCGGCGTCCCTGTCGAGGTCGCGTCCGACGACACCCCACTCGTGCGCGAGCCTGCGGTCGCCCCGCTTCTCGACGCGCTCTCGATCGCGGTCGATGCCGACGTCACCGACCCGTCCGACCCGGCGTACGTCGACCCCGTGCGCGCCGCCGACCTCCTTGCCTCGCCGCTTGCCGACATGGACGCCTCCGACGTGAGGATCCTCGCCCGGACCCTTCGCGCCCGCGAGCGCATCGCGGCGGAGGCCGAGAGCCGAAGCCCGCGTCCCTCACCTGACCTCCTGCGAGACGCGCTCCTCGAGCCAGGCAACCTCGCCGACGTGCCCACGCCGGGCGACGCCGAGCGCCGTGCGCTGGCCCTTGCCCGGCTGGTGCGCACCGTGCGCGACGAGCTCGCCGAAGGAGCCACCGTCGAGCAGGCGCTGTGGGTGCTGTGGGACGGCACCTCCTGGCCGGCCCGTCTGCAGGCTGCGACCCGCCGGGGAGGGGTCGCCGCCCGGATGGCTCACCGCGACCTCGACGCCGTCGTCGCGCTCTTCGACGCCGCCACACGCGCGGAGGACCAGCAGGAGCACACCTCGGCCGAGGCGTTCCTGCACACTCTGCGCGCCCAACAGATCCCCGCCGACACCTTGGCCGAGCAGGGGGTGCGAGACGACGCGGTCCGACTGCTCACCGCCCACCGCGCCAAGGGGCTCGAGTGGCCGCTCGTCGTGGTCGCCCACGCCCAAGAGGACGCGTGGCCCGACCTGCGCCGTCGCGCGACGCTGCTCCGTGCCGACCGCATCGGAGTCGGCGGCCGGCTCGTCCCACCGACCACGACCCGCGAGCTGCTCGCCGACGAGCGACGCCTGTTCTACGTCGCGTGCACACGCGCCCGCCGGCGCCTGGTCGTCACCGCTGTGGCCTCGACCGATGACGAGGGCGAGCAGCCGTCGCGCTTCCTGTCCGAGCTCTATCCCGACGACGAGGGCCATCGGATCACCCACGTCGAGGGCCGCCCCCGTCGCCCGCTGTCACTGGCCGGGCTGGTCGCCGAGCTCCGGCGTACCACCGCCGACGACCGCGTCCCCGAGCCGCTCCGCGACGCCGCTGCCGCCCGCCTGGCCCTGCTCACCCGCGAGCACCGCACCGGAGCCGTCCGGGTCCCGGGAGCCGACCCGACGACCTGGTGGGGGACCCGCGCGTGGACCGTCGGCGACCAGCCGCTCCGTCCCGTCGACGAACCGGTCGTGGTGTCGGCGAGCGCGTTGACCAGCCTGACCCTTTGCCCCGCCCAGTGGTTCCTCAACCGCGAGGCCGGAGCCGAGCGTGCCACCACGCAGGCACAGGGTTTCGGCAACGTCGTCCACGCCCTCGCCGACCGCATCGGACGCGGTGACGAACCGGTCTCCGGGCGCCTGCGCGAGGACGTCGTCGACGCCCTGATGACCCACGTCGACCAGGTATGGGGCCAGATCCCGTTCCGGACGCCCTGGTCGAGCGGACGCGAGCGCGAGGAGGTTCGGCACGCGCTCGACCGGTTCCTGGTCAAGCACGAGGCGGCCGGGCGAGAGCTGGTGGCCACCGAGGTGCCACTGCGCGCGGAGGTGGACCTGCCGGACGGCCAGAGCGTGCTCCTGCACGGGTACGCCGACCGGCTCGAGCTCGACGCCCAGGGCCGCGTCGTCGTGGTCGACCTCAAGACCGGCAAGGGCACCCCGACCCAGGCCGAGATCGCCGAGCACCCCCAGCTCGGGCTCTACCAGCTCGCCGTCGAGAACGGTGCGATCGAGGGACACAGCCAGCCGGGGGGTGCGGAGCTGTGGCAGCTGCGGCAGGAGCTCGGCGGCGCCCTGCGGGTCCAGCCGCAGGAAGTGCAGGAGCCCGACGCCGACGGCGTCCGTCCGATCGACCGGCAGCTGATGGAGGCGGCCCGTCGGTTGCGCGCCGAAGAGTTCCCCGCCCGGCCGGGCTCCCACTGCACCTACTGCGCGTTCGAGCGATTCTGCCCAGCTCGCACCGCGGGGACGGTGCTCTCATGAACTCGGTGATTCAAACGCCGGCCGACCTGCGCCGGGTGACGCACAGCGACTACGAGGTCAGCGCGCAGCAGTGGGCCGCGATCAGCGCGCCGCTCCAGCCGGCCGTGGTCGTCGCCGGTGCCGGGTCCGGGAAGACGTCGCTCATGGCGGCCCGGGTCGTCTATCTCGTCGTGACCGGCCAGGTCACGCCCGACCAGGTGCTCGGCCTGACCTTCACCACCAAGGCGGCCGGCGAGCTACGCAGTCGCATCCGCGAGGCGCTCGAGGCAGCCGGATTCGCCCAGGGCGTGATCGACCCGTCCGGAACGGACGGCGAGGAGGAGATGCTCGAGCCGATGGTCGCGACGTACAACGCGTACGCCGCCTCGCTGCTCACCGAGCACGGGCTCCGGATCGGCCATGAGCCTGACACCCGGGTGATCGCCGACGCCGCGCGCTACCAGCTCGCCGGCCGGGTCATCGACCGACACACAGGCCCGGTGCAGGCGCTCTCCGACAGCCCGCCCCACGTCATCCAGTGGCTGCTGACCCTCGACGGTGCGATGGCCGAGCACCTCGTCGACGTGGCTGACGTGCGGGGCTTCGACGCCCGCGAGGCGGCACTGTTCGTAGCCGAGCTGACCGGGGGCGACGCCGACAAGGTCGCCGACGCCTTCACCCGGCGTGAGGAGCTGCTCGACCTCGTGGAGCACTATCGGCGTCAGAAGCGTGACCTCGGACTCATGGACTACTCCGACCAGATCGCCCTGGCGGCCCGGCTCGCCGCCGAGCACCCGATGGTCGGCGCGCTGGAGCGCGAGAAGTACCGCATCGTCCTCCTCGACGAGTACCAAGACACCTCGGTCGCGCAGGCGCTGATGCTGTCTCGGCTGTTCTCCGGCCCCGACGGCGAGACAGGCCTCGGCCACGCAGTCACCGCGGTCGGTGACCCCAACCAGGCGATCTACGGCTGGCGTGGTGCTTCGGTCTCCAACATCCTGCGGTTCGGCGAGGACTTCCCGGGCACGAGCGGCGACGTCCCGACGTACTCGCTGACGGTCAACCGCCGCTCCGACACCCGCATCCTCGACCTCGCCAACCGGCTCGCCCAGCCGCTCCACGACGGCTTCCGACAGGTCCAACCGCTCGACCCCGGCCGCGACGAGCCCGGGGACGTACAGGTCGCCGTTCACGAGACGTACGCCGACGAGCTGGCCTGGCTGGCCGAACACGTCCGCGAGGCACACGAGCCCGACCGCGGCTGGCGCGAGATCGGCGTACTGGTCCGCGACAACGCGCACGCGGCCGACGTCTTCGACGCATTGACGTCGCGCGAGATCCCGGTCGAGATCGTCGGGCTCAAGGGCCTGCTCCGCCTGCCCGAGGTCGCCGAGGTGCTCGCGACGCTCACGTTGGTGCACGACCTCAGCGCGAACAGCGAGCTGCTCGCGCTCCTGACCGGCCCGCGATGGGCGGTCGGGCCGCGCGACCTGGCCCTGCTCGGGCGACGCGCGCGTGAGCTGGCCGGCGCTCAGCCCGGCCGCGGCGAGCCCGGCACGATCGACGAGGAGCTCACACGGGCTGTCGCCGGGGCCGACCCGACCGAGGTCGTCTCCCTGACCGACGCTCTCGACGACCCGGGCGACCTGCCCTACTCCGAGACCGGCCGGCGGCGCTTCGCCAGGCTCTCGGGAGAGCTCCGCTCGCTCCGTGCCCATGCCTCGGAGTCGCTGCTCGAGCTGGTCCGCCGGATCATCGACACCTGCGGCATCGACATCGAGCTAGCATCGTCGGTCAGCGACGCGGCGCGCGCCCGCCGCGAGAACCTCGATCTGTTCGTCAAGGCGGTCGCAGAGTTCCAGGCCGTCGATGGCGCCGTCACGTTGCCGGCCCTGCTCGCTTGGCTCGACGCGGAGCTCGACGGCGAAGGTCTCGACATCGCGACGCCCTCGCCGGCCGACTCGGTCAAACTTCTGACCGTCCACCGCGCCAAAGGCCTGGAGTGGGACTCCGTCTTCATCGTGGGCGCCTGCGAAGGCCGCTTCCCGCATACGACGAGCCGCGGCATCTGGCCGACCCGGCAGGAGTTCCTGCCGGCGCCGCTGCGCGGAGACGAGCGAGACCTGCCGGCCCTGCCGGGTCACGACGCGTCGGCCATGAAGGCGTTCCGCGAGCGCACCAAGGAGCACGAGGCCACCGAGGAGCTGCGGCTCGGGTACGTCGCGTTCACCCGCGCACGGCACGCGCTGGTGGTGTCGTCGTACCTCTGGAAGGAGGACCGGAAGACACCGCTCGGCCCGTCGCCGTACCAGGCAACGGTGCGCGACCTCCTGGGTGAGTGGGGCGTGGAGCCGTCAGCCTGGCGCGACAAGCCGGCCAAGGGAACGCCCAACCCACTGGCCGCCACCGTGCGCGAGACGCCGTGGCCCGTCACCGAGCAGACCGCCGAAGCCCTACGCCGCATCGAGGCCGCCGAGCGGGTTCTCGCCCACCTCGACGCCGGCGCCGACGATTCTCCCGAGCCCGACCTCGTCCACGCGGCCGTCGTGACCGATTGGGATGAGACCCTCGAGCGGCTGCTGGCCGAGGCCAGACGCGAGCAGTCGCCGCTGGCGGAGGTCCCGCTCCCGGCCAGCCTCTCGGCCACCTCGCTGACCCGGCTCCGGGAGGATCCCGACACGTTCGCCTCGGAGCTGGCGCGGCCGATGCCGCGACGGCCGGCGCCGTCCGCCCGGCTCGGCACCCGCTTCCACGAGTGGGTGGAGACGCGGCTTGGCCAGCCGGACCTGATCGATCCCGACGAGCTCCCCGGCCGCGCCGACGCCGAGATCGACGACTACGGCGACCTGCGCGCGCTGATGGCGACGTTCGAGGACGGAGCGTTCGGACACCGGCAGCCCCACCGCACCGAGGCACCCTTCGCGCTCGTGCTCGCGGGTCAGGTGGTACGTGGCCGGATCGATGCCGTCTACCGCGAGGACGACGGCTCGTGGCTCGTCGTCGACTGGAAGACCGGCCGCGAGGAGACCGCCGATCCGCTTCAGCTGGCGATCTACCGCGTCGCCTGGGCCGACCTGGCCGGCGTACCCGTCGGCCGGGTGCGCGCGGCGTTCTACTACGTCCGCTCCGATCGTCTCGTCGAGCCGGACGGTCTCCCCGACCGGGCAGCGCTCGAAGAGCTGGTCAGCCTCGGCAACGCCGGGAATGGTGGGTAGGGAGCGCCGGGTCCGCTCAAGCGTCGCCGAGCGCGGCGGTCAGGGCGATCTCGACCATCTCGTCGAACGTCTGCTCCCGGTCGGTGGCGGTCATCGCCTCGCCCGTGACGAGGTGGTCCGACACCGTGCAGATCGCCAGCGCCTTCCCACCGTGCTTGGCCGCCAGCGTGTAGAGCGCGCTCGCCTCCATCTCGATGGCGAGCACTCCGTAGTCGACCATCCGTTGGGCGAGCTCCGGCCGGCTCGCGTAGAAGGAGTCGCCGGAGAAGAGCAGCCCGACGTGCACGTCGGCGCTTCGGTGCTCCGCCGCCTCCACGGCTCCGCGGAGCAGCCCGAAGTCGGCCACCGGTGCGTAGTCGAGGCCCTCGAAGGTGATCCGGTTCATCGCCGAGTCGGTGCAGGCGCCGGAGCCGATGACGACGTCGCGAAGCGCGAGCCGGTCGGTCAGGGCACCGCACGAGCCGACCCGGATGACCGACTGCACGGCGTACTCGGTGAAGAGCTCGGTGACGTAGATGGCGAGCGACGGCTGTCCCATGCCCGACCCCTGGACCGATACCCGATGGCCGCGCCAGGTCCCGGTGAAGCCGAGCATGCCGCGCACCTCGGTGTAGCAACGGGCGTCGTCGAGGAAGGTCTCGGCGATGCGCCTCGCTCGCAGCGGGTCGCCGGGTAGGAGTGCGACGGGCGCGATGTCACCGTCGGCGGCTCCGATGTGGGTACTCATGCGGGGGTCCTCAGGATTGCGTTTCCTCGTCGCGGCCGCGGGCCATCAGGGCCAACGAGTACAGCGGGCGGTCCTGGGTCTCGACGTACACGCGGCCGAGATAGCTCCCGATCACGCCCATCATCAGCAGCTGGATCCCGCCGAGCAGGAACATACCGACCGTGATGAACGCCCAGCCGGGCACCGTCCGCTCGGGTTGGAAGGCCCGCACCCACATCACCCACAGTGCGCCGACGACGCTCACCAGCGAGATCAACAACCCCATTCGCGAGATCAACCGCAGGGGGAACGTCGAGAAGCCGAGGATGCCGTCCACCGCCAGCTTCACCATCGTCCGCAGCGGGTACGACGAGGCGCCGGCGTACCGATGGTCACGGTCGAACGGCACCGCCTCCTGGCGGAACCCGACGTGCGCCACGATCCCGCGGAGGAAGCGGTCGTGCTCCCGATATCGGATCACCTCCGCGACGACCTTCCGGTCCATCAACCGGAAGTCGCCGACGTTGCGCGGGATCTGCACCGAGGCGAGCCGGGTCAGCAGCCAGTAGAACGAGTACGCCGTGCCCCGCTTGAACGACGAGTCCTTCCGGGTACGCCGCTGGGCGTAGGCCACGTCGACGCCTGTCTCCCAGCTCTCGATCAGCTGCAGGCTCACGTCCGGGGGGTCCTGGAGGTCGGTGTCCATGATGATCGCCGCGTCGCGGCCCGCAGCCGCATCCAGCCCGGCCGTCACCGCGATCTGATGACCGAAGTTCCGCGCCAGCGAGATCACCGTGACCCGGTCGTCGGCGGCCCGCAGGTCGAGCAGCAGCTCCAGCGAGCCGTCGCGGCTGCCGTCGTCGACGTAGATGAACTCGAAGTCGAGGTCCGGCCGCTTGTTGGTCGACGTCACCAGGGCCTCGTGGAACGAGCGGATGCCGTCGGCCTCGTCGTGCACCGGCAGCACATAGGCCACGAGGCGGCGGGCGGGGGTCATCTGTTCACTCCACGGGCGATCGAGCGGTCGGATCCGTGCCGCGAACATACTGCCCCGGCCCTGTCCAATCCCGGTGACCCGGCCGTGGCTAGCCTGCAGAGCGTGACGTTCCCCCACCTGGAGCTGGCCGCCGATCCGCACGACCGCGTGGGGGAGCACCGGGCGGATGACGCATGGCTCGACCGGGCATGGACCGACCCCACGACACGGGTGGTCGTCGTCGCCGGGAGCCGGGTCCGGCCCACAGCCGATGCCGTCCCGTGGGTGTCGAGCGCGGACGTTCCGCGAGCCGGCACCCGGGTTCTCCTGGGAGAGCGCGACGGTTGCGTGTGGTTCGCGCTGGTCCTGGATGCGACGTACGCCGAAGAGGAGGGCTGGGTCGGTATCCGCGACCTGTTGCCGCACCTGGCCGGAGCCGGAGTCGAGCAGGCCCCGTTGGTGTTCCACGCGATCGGCCTCGCCGAGTGGCTGCTGGCCACGAGGTTCTGCCCCCGCTGTGGTGGCCGGTTGGAGCCCCGCCTGGCCGGGCACGAGCTGGAGTGCGTCGAGTGCCACCGACGTCAGTTCCCGCGCACCGACCCGGCGGTGATCATGGCCATCACCCACGGCGAGCCCGGCACCCCGGAGGAGCAGCTCCTGCTCGGCCGACAGGACGTCTGGCCGTCCGGTCGGTACTCGACCCTGGCCGGCTTCCTGGAGCCGGGAGAGACCCTCGAGGACGCCGTACGCCGCGAGGTGCTGGAGGAGACCGGAATCGTGGTCGGCGAGGTGACCTACTTCGGCAATCAACCGTGGCCGCTCCCCGCCAGCCTCATGCTCGGCTTCCGGGGGCGCGCGTTGTCACGCGAGATCCGGGTGGACGGGTCGGAGATGCAGGACGCCCGCTGGTTCACACGCTCGGACATGGAGACCGAGACCGCCGCGGGCACGCTGGTGCTGCCGGCCGGCGTCTCGATCAGCAGGTCGCTGGTCGAGGACTGGTACGGCGCCCCGCTTCCGGGCTCGTGGTGAGCAGAACGCTTCCTGCGTCGGCGAGGCTCAGCCGTACAGGCCCTTCAGGAGGCCAGCGCGGCCAGCTTCTCCTTGATCTGGATCACCGACGGGTTCGTCTGCGCCGAGCCGTCGGCGTACACCAGGGTCGGGACCGTCTGGTTGCCGTTGTTGACGGTCTCGACGACCGTTGCGGCCTCCGGGTGCTGCTCGATGTCGACGATGTCGTAGGTGATGCCCTCGCGGTCCATCTGACCCTTCAATCGGTGGCAGTAGCCGCACCAGGGGGTCGTGTACATCGTCACCGAGATGCTCATCCGGGCGCTGTCCCTTCTCACGTCTATCTTGATGACATCTTCAACCATTCTGCTCCAGGAGTTGTTCCCGCGTGAGCCCCTCCTCACACCTCCCTGACCTGCCGGACGACCTGCTGAGCGCGCTCGACCCCGAGCAGCGCGAGGTGGCGGAGGCACTGCGCGGACCGGTCCGGGTCCTGGCCGGCGCCGGCACCGGCAAGACGCGTGCGATCACCCACCGGATCGCCCACGGCGTCGCGCAAGGCATCTACGCCCCGACCGAGGTCCTCGCCGTCACCTTCACCACCCGTGCCGCCGGCGAGATGCGCGGTCGTCTGCAGCGCCTCGGTGCACCGGGCGTGCAGGCGCGTACGTTCCACAGCGCGGCCCTGCGCCAGCTGCGCTGGTTCTGGCCGACGACCTACGGCGGTGAGCTGCCGACCCTGACCGAGTCGAAGCTTCCGCTCATCGCCGGTGCGGCACGTCGGCTGCGGGTGCAGACCGACCAGGCGCTGCTTCGCGACCTCGCCTCCGAGGTCGAGTGGTCCAAAGTCAGCAACGTCGGCCCCGACGACTACGCCCGCGTCGCGGAGCGACACGGCCGCGCGGTGTCGGGGCTCGACCACGAGACCGTCGGCCGGCTGTTCGGCGGCTACGAGGAGGTCAAGCGGTCGCAGGCACGTATGGACATGGAGGACGTCCTCCTGCTCACCGCCGGGATGCTCGCCGAGGAGGAGCGGGTGGCCGCGCAGGTGCGTGCGCAGTACAAGTGGTTCGTCGTCGACGAGTTCCAGGACGTCTCGCCGATCCAGTCGGCACTGCTCGATCTCTGGCTGGGCGGGCGCGACGAGATCTGCGTCGTCGGCGACCCGGCCCAGACCATCTACTCGTTCGCCGGCGCCGACGCGTCGTACCTCCGCGACTTCCCGCGCAAGTTCGCCGGCACCACGTCCGTCGAGCTCTCCCGCAACTACCGCTCCTCGCCCGAGGTGGTCGACGCCGCGAACGCCGTGCTCGCCGGCTCGGGCTCGACCTCGGTGCGGCTGCGGGCGCAGCGCGCCAGCGGGCCGCAGGTTCGCTACGTGCCCGCTGCTGACGAGGTGGCCGAGGCCGACGCGGTCGCCGACGCGGTCGGGGCCCTCGTGCGTGAGGGCCTGCCGGCGTCCGAGATCGCGGTGCTCTTCCGCATCAACGCCCAGTCCGAGGCGTTCGAAGAGACGCTCGCGTCGCGCGGCCTGCCGTATGTCGTGCGCGGCGGCCGCCGGTTCTTCGAGCGCCCCGAGGTCCGGCAGGCGGTCGCCCTGCTCCGAGCCACGGTCCGCAGCGACGGCGGCTCCACCACGCTGCTCGACCTGGTCCGCGCGACGATGGCGGGGATGGGGTGGACCACCGAGGCGCCGACGACCCGAGGTCAGACGCGTGACCGGTGGGAGTCGCTGCAGGCGCTGATGACGATGGCCGAGGAGGCCGGTGACGCGCCTCCTGCAGACTTCGTCGCCGACCTCGACCGCCGTGCTGCCGAGCAGCACGCCCCGGCCGCCGGTGGCGTCACCCTGGCCACGCTCCACGCGGCCAAGGGCCTGGAGTGGGACGCCGTGTTCCTCGCCGGCATGCACGACGGGGCGATGCCATTGACCCATGCCACGTCCGACGCCGAGATCGAGGAGGAGCGCCGCCTGCTCTACGTCGGGATGACCCGCGCCCGGGAGCATCTCGTGGTGTCGTGGGCGGCCGCGCGCGCCCCGGGCGGCCGCGGCAACCGGACGCCGTCGCGCTTCCTGCACGGCCTGCTGCCGGACGAGGCGCGGGCTGCGAGCGCCAAGCCGAAGCAGCGTCGGGCTGTCCACTGCCGCGAGTGCGGGAAGCCGCTGTCGAGTGCGCCGGAGAAGAAGCGCGGACGCTGTGCCGACTGCCCCGCGTCGTACGACGAGGAGCTGTTCGAGCGGCTACGCGTCTGGCGCAAGGAGCGCGCCGACGAGGAGAGCGTGCCGGCGTTCGTGGTCTTCACCGACGCCACGCTGCAGCTGATCGCCGAGCTACGACCGACATCCCCGGCCGCCCTCCTGCGCATCAGCGGGGTGGGCCCGGCCAAGCTCGAGCGGTACGGACATGCCCTCCTCGAGGTCGTCGGCTAGTCCGAGACGCGTTCGCTCGAAACTTTTCGAGATTTCTCGAGAAATGCCCACAAAATGGTTTGCCGCTTACGTCGACCCCCCGGTAGCGTTGAGCTCACGACGTAACCGACTGCGCACTACGACCCGTGACGGGGTCGGCGCCCGACACCGAAGGAGGTGGCCCGCATGATCAAGATGAACCGCACGATGACGGCTCAGAACCCGTCGTTCGGCGTGTCCGCGTATGGCCAGACCTCCCTCGAGGCTACGGCCATTTCGGCGTTTGCCGGCGTCCAGGTGTCGACGTGTGCCCGTGTCCGCCACATCGGAGACATGGGTCTCGCGACCGTCAAGGGCGACTTCCCGGGGACCACTGCCTGGAGACCACCGACCTGTTGATACTCAACAGCCATCGGCAGCCTCCAGGCCGCGGACCCGAACCGGGATCCGCGGCCTTTCTGATTTGAAGCTCCATCCACAAGCGATCAGGTCAACAAGGAGGTGAAAGACATGACCATCACTGTTCTCGACCGCCGGTACGGGACTACCGATGCGCTGCTGCCTGCGACGCTCGGTGAGCTCCACGACACGGCCGACACGGTGCCCGACGAGCTGCTGCCCTGCCGAGTCAACGACTCGGATCTGTGGTTCGCCGAGTCGCCGGCCGACGTCGAGTACGCCAAGGCGCTGTGCCAGGACTGCCCGGTGCGGGATCTCTGCCTCACCGGAGCCCTGGAGCGGCGTGAGCCCTGGGGCGTCTGGGGCGGAGAGCTGTTCCTCCAAGGAGTAGTGATCCCCCGCAAGCGTCCGCGCGGGCGTCCGCGCAAGAACGAGCAGGCCGCCTGATCCAGGTGACCGGCCTCGTATGACGGCCTTTGTCTACCCAGCAATCAACTGGAAAGCACTTCCTTGAACACACACCAGAACGGAAACAAGATCATGATGAACAACTTGATGCACGAAGATCTCGCGCGCGCACAGATGGCCGCGCGCCTGGGAGAGGCGCAGCAGCTCCGCCGTGGTCGCCAGCAGGCGGCGGCGCGGCGGCTGAGCCGCAAGGCCGAGCAGGCCGCGCGGCAGGCGCGTCTGGCCCTGGCTCGCGCCAACTGAGGAACACCGCCTCGACCTGATCGCGAGTGTTCCGAAGGCCCGGTACGACACCGTCGTACCGGGCCTTCGCGTATTTCACGACCCCGTATCGACACCTTGGCTACGTGCGACCAGGCCCCGGACCGGAGACCTGCGTCGCTGGCGGCCGCGCGTCGGCCGCAGGAGGCCGCAGTGGGTGGCGATTGCCGGCGGCCGCCGCGTCTTCGCGCGCGCTCCTCCGGCCTGCGCTCCGGAACCCGGCTGGGTGCCAGACGTCTAGCCTGGTCTCGTGAAGACCTGCGACTTCTGCGGGAAGCAGGCCGACGAGGCCGAGACCATGACCTGGGTGGTCTCGGTCGAGAACGGCCGCAGCAAGGCCTACTGCGACACCTGCTCCCGCGAGCACCTGCGCGCGATGGAGAGCAAGCTCGACAGCGAGTGGTGGTAGACGTCGGGCAGTTCTAGCCCCACGCGCAGCCGCAGTGGGGGTGGCGGAGCCAGTCGCGCCGGGTGACGTCGAGATCCTCGGTCACGGTGACCGTCGCTGACCGGAGGGCCGGCCGGGAGCGGTCGAGCACCCGGACGATGTCGCGTACGGCCCAGGCCACCGCGAGCTGCACCAGGCAGGGATCCGGATCGCTCTCCGGGGCCGACGGCAGGTCCTCCAGCTGGTGGAGCACGGTGGCCCGCCGCGGGTCCACGTCGCCGAGATGGGCGTCGACGCAGCGTAGGCAGGCGGTGTGGCCCGGATCCACGAAGGGGCCGAGTCGGACCGCACCCGGCAGCACGGCGACCCAGAGGTGGGAGATGTCGTCGCGGACGAGCGCGTCAGAGAGGGAACGCCGCGGCTCACCGACCGTGACCAACAGTCGGGTGCGGGCGTCCTCCGTGCGGGTGAGACCGGCGGTGGCGCAGGCACGCACCACTCGATCAGCGACCGTCGTGTCGGCCGCGACCGAGATCGGCGGCCGAACCCGGCCCGCTCCTCTGGGCCTGGGTCGCGCCCCGTCAACCACCCAACCGTCGGTGACCAGCCGGTCGACGATGTCGCGGAGCTCGGCGGGTGGGCGGCGGTCGAGGTGTGTCAGGGCTTGATGCAGGCCCGGGAGGTCGGCCAAGACGAGGCGGTGGGGCGGGTCGAGCCCGACCTGCAGGTGCCGGTCGTCACGGCGTACGACGCGGAGTCCGTCGCGCAGCACCGGCCGGACCAGGTCGCCCCATGCCGTCGCTGCCATGCGGTCGACCGTGGCACAGCGAACGCCGCCCCGGGGACGGCTGTCCACAGCCGACGATCAGAGCTGTCGACCAGGGACACAGCGCAGACGGCGCCGCCCAAGGGGTGGCGCCGCCTGATGAGGTCTGTGCGGGTTCTCAGGCCTTCCCGAGGATCCGGTTGAGGTTCGTGCCACACACGGGGCAGACGGCCTTGGCCATCCGGGTGCCCTTGTCGTTGACGCGGACTTCTCCGCTTGCCTCGCGCTTGGCCTTGCACTTCACGCAGTAGAACTCGCCGCTCCAGGTCTCCGCCATGACGGCCTCCTTGCTCGTTTCATTCTCGGTCGTCGCGACGGGGAATCAGGGGAAGCCCGCCGGGACCGGGCCGCGTGGGGCACCCGGTCGCTCTCGACCCTACGACACGTGGGGCGTGCCGTGCGGGCGGCGCACCGCTGAGCGTGGAAGACGCTGATTTCACGCTCAGCCGTGCTGGGGGTCCCAAAAGACCTCAAGGAGGGTCTCAACGCACGCATGGGGGCGGCGGGAACCGAGGTTCTCCGGGCGCTGAGACCCTCCTTGCGGGGGGATCGTGGGAGCAGTGCCACTCGCCGTCAGGCGACCCGAGGGCTGTGGCAAGACGGGGGCCCGGGGGCCGGACGACGCTTGCCTTCCCCTTGCGAGCGTCATCCGGAGTCCCGGGACCCCGTCTGTGCTGCACGCTAGGAGCGCGGCGGCAAAGGGGTCAACGCATCGCACGGGGTTGACCCGCCCGGCTGTGGACACAGCTGTGGACGACGCGCCGGGAGCCTGTGGAGAACCGGTGGAATGCTGGGGGGTCGGCTGGGGAGGCGTTGTGGACCCGGACGAGGGACGGTGCCGGTGCAGGTGGCTGACCAGCGAGAATGTCGTGCACGGGGTGTGGACGGAAAATTCCTCTCCTGGGGAGAGCCGCGCCCGGCACGGCCACGGGTGTCGTGAGCAGGCAGGATCGGCGGGTCGAGAGGAGCCGGATGAGCCGGGAGCAGGACACGTCGGACGCCGAGGCGTACCGGGAAGGTCCGGTGGCGGCGCTACGCCGTGTCGCCTTCCTGATGGAGCGCGGGCGAGAGGAGACCCGCCGCGTGCAGGCGTTCCGGAACGCCGCGGCGACGATCCTGCCCCTGCCCGCAGACGAGATCGCCGAGCGCGTCGAGGCCGGCACTCTGACCGAGCTGGCCGGCATCGGCCCGAGCACCGCATCGGTGATCGAGGCGGCGGTGCGCGGCACCACGCCGGAGCGCCTTGCCAAGCTCGAGGCGGCGTACGCCGGCCCGCTGACGCAGGGCGGTCGTGAGCTGCGCTCTGCTCTACGCGGCGATCTCCACTCCCACTCCGACTGGTCCGACGGTGGCTCGCCGATCGAGGAGATGGCCTTCACCGCGATCGAGCTGGGCCACGAGTACCTCGTGCTCACCGACCACTCGCCCCGGCTGACCGTCGCCAACGGACTGAGCGTCGCCCGCCTGAGCAAGCAGCTCGGCGTCGTCGACGCGGTCAACGAGCACCTGTCCGGCTCGGGGTTCACACTCCTCAAGGGCATCGAGGTGGACATCCTCGACGACGGCAGCCTGGACCAGACCGACGAGATGCTGGCGAAGCTGGACCTCCGGGTCGCCAGCGTGCACTCCAAGCTGCGTCAGGACGCCGCCGGGATGACCGCACGGATGCTGGGCGCGATCAGCAATCCCCGCACCAATGTGCTCGGCCACTGCACCGGCCGGATGGTGATGGGCAACCGCGGTACCAGGCCGAGCAGCGAGTTCGATGCCAAGGCGGTGTTCGAGGCCTGCCGCGAGCACGACGTCGCAGTGGAGATCAACTCGCGCCCTGAGCGCCGCGACCCGCCGACCAAGCTCATCGAGCTCGCCCGCGACCTGGGGTGCCGTTTCTCGATCGACTCCGACAGCCACGCGCCCGGCCAGCTCGACTTCCTCGACTACGGCTGCGAACGCGCCGAGGCCGTCGGCATCGACCCCGACCGGATCGTCAACACCTGGCCGCGCGACCGCATCCTCGCCTGGGCCGCGAAGGAGGGATAGCTCGCAGCGCGCTCCGTACCCGCCCGTCGGCGATGCGGGTGCCACGTGCTGCGAAACATCTCCCCGGAGCGGCATCCACACCGGTGTCGGTCTCGACGGTTACCGTGATCTGCATGGATACGACGCCCCGGCCGGACGTCGAGGTACGCCGGTCCAAGCGGCGCCGCCGGACGGTCTCGGCGTACCGCGAGGGCGACCTGATCGTGGTGCTGATCCCGGCCAGCCTGAGCCGCCGCCAGGAGGCGGAGTGGGTCGAGACCATGGTGGCCCGGGTCGAGAAGGCCGAGGCCCGTCGCCGGCCCAGCGACGACGACCTGCTCGCCCGCGCCCTCGAGCTCAGCCGTACCTGGCTGAGCGGGCGCGCGCTGCCGGCCAGCGTCCGGTGGGTCGACAACCAGCGCAGCCGCTGGGGCTCGTGCACACCGGTCGACCGCTCCATCCGCCTCTCGCGGCGAATGCAGGACATGCCCGACTGGGTGGTCGACTACGTGATCGTCCACGAGCTGGCCCACCTGATCGAGGCGGGGCACAACGACCGGTTCTGGCGGTGGGTCGGTCGCTACCCGGACGCCGAGCGGGCGAAGGCGTGGCTCGACGGTTACTCCGCGGCTGCTCGGCTCGAGCCGGCCGGGGGCTCCGCCGACTGAGCAAGCCGCTCGCGCGACCGCGCGATCAGCTCGTGCATCTCCGGCTCGAGGTCCGGCAGGTCGTCCAGCATCCACCAGCGCACGTCGAGCGACTCGGCGCTGGCCCCCGGGGTGGCATCGGCCGGTGCGAGGGCGGCGTACCGCACGTCGAGGTGCTCCGTGTGTTCGTGCCCGCGGCAGAACTCCACCGGATGCAGGTCCAGGTGCACGGGCTCGGGATGCACGCGCAGGCCGGCGATGCCCGCCTCCTCGGTCGCCTCGCGCGACGCGGTCGCCAGCAGCGAGGCGTCGCCGGGCTCCCAGTGCCCGCCGAAGTGGAACCAGCGGGCGGCGCGGCCGTGCAGGTTGAGCAGCACGGCGTCCAGGCCGGCCGAGAGCACGAGGGTCCCGGCGGTGAGATGGCCCGGCGAGCACGCCCGCTCGAGTCCGTCCGCGTGTTCGACCAGATGCGCCACGAACTGGGCGCGCAAGACCGCCTGGGCACGCGACGGCGGACTCCAGGTCCGCAGCGCACGGAGGGCTTCCGCGTGGGCTGCCTCGCCGGGGGCGGTCACGTCTCGGGTGAGTCCTCGGCATCGCCGCCCAGCAGGTTGCGCAGCTCGGCGTCGAAGTCGTCGGAGCTGAGCTCCGCCGGGGCGTCCGAACCCTCGCGGAACCCGAGCGGGTCGTCCAGGTCGGCGTCGGTCGGCAGCAGATGGGGACTCATCCACACGCCGTCGCGGGCCTCGGCGCCCTGTCGGGTGCGGAGCGAGCCCCACAGCGTCGACGCGTCGCGCAGCCGTCGCGGACGCAGCTCGAGCCCGACCAGGGAGGCGAAGGTCTCCTCGGCGGGACCGCCCGCGGCGCGGCGTCGGCGTACGGCCTCCTGGAGCTTGGCGGCGTTGGGCATCCGCTCGGCGGTCGCCTGGCCGACCACCTCGTCGACCCAGCCCTCGACGAGGGCGAGCGCGATCTCGAGACGCTGCAGCGCTGCCTGTTGCTGGGGCGAGCTCGGGATGTCGAACAGCCCGCCCTCCATCAGCTCCTGCATCTTGTCCAGGTTGGCCGGGTCGACGCCGCGAAGGCGCTCCTCCATGGTCTCCTGGATGCGCTCGGTGTTGATCTCGATGCCCCCGGCGTAGTCGGTGACCGCGCCGATCAGGTGGTCGCGCAGCCACGGCACCCCGGCGAAGAGCCGCTGGTGGGCGGCCTCGCGCAGGGCCAGGTAGAGGAGGACGTCGCTCTCGGGGACGTCGAGGCCTTCGGCGAAGCGGGCGACGTTGGCCGGGACCAGCGCTGCCGTGCCGGGGGCAGCCAGCGGGAGTCCGATGTCGGAGGCCGAGACGACCTCGCCGGCCAGGGCGCCCACACCCGAGCCCACCTGGGTGGCCAGCATCGCGCCCACGGCCTTCCCGAGCATGGCGAGGATGGGGCCACCCATGGTGGCTGCCTCGGCAGGCAGTGCGTTGCCGAGCGCTCCCACGGACGACGCGGCGATGGGCTCGACCAGCACCTTCCACACATCGGTGGTGCCGACGACCCATTCGGCCCTGCTCCAGGCCGCGGTCGAGGTGACGCCGGAGGGGAAGTCGGTGGTCTCGTCGAGCCAGTGGTCGGCCAGACCCACGACGTCTGCGATCTCGTCACGCTGGCGCTGGGACGGCGTCGGGTCCGGCGACTGGGCCACGGTCTTGCGGGCGGTGTCGACGGCGAGGTCCCAGTTCAGCGGCCCGTCGTACGGCTGCATCATCGACTGGATCTGGCTGAAGAGCTGGCCGAGGTCGGGCGCGCCGCCGGCGAAGAACTGCTCGAACGGCGTACCCCGGAACGGGTTCTCGTCGTCCGGCGGCGGTTGGTCGGTCATGCCTCCAAGGTACGCGGTCGGCGGTTGAGAGACGTGGCCTAGTGTCATCGATGTGGCGACCCCCGATCCGAGCGCTTCGGCCGCGGACGCCGTGCGCCTGGTCGACCTTCGGGAGACGGCCTTGGACCTCGCCGAGGTCGTGGCCGCGCTGGGCGACGACGGGTCCGGAGGGCTGACGCTGTTCATCGGTCGGGTCCGGAACCACGACCACGGGCGGGAGGTGCGGGCACTGGAGTACTCCGCGCACCCGACCGCCCTCGACGCGCTCCGGCGCGTCTGCGCCGACGTCGCCGATCGGTACGCCGTGCACGCGGTCGCGGCCGTCCACCGGGTCGGCCCTCTCGCGATCGGCGACATCGCGGTGATCGTCGCGACCACGTCCGCGCACCGGGGCACGTCGTTCGACGCTTCTCGCGCGCTCATCGACACGCTCAAGGCCGACGTGCCGATCTGGAAGCACCAGCAGTTCGCCGACGGATCCGAGGAGTGGGTCGGAACGCCTTGACCCGGGGCATGTCCGAGCGCCGACGGCCGAGGGAGGAAGCATCGGGCGCGCCTGACCAGTCACACGCCACCGGATCCTTACCCTGATCGGGTGGAGATCCTGTGGTGGCTGGCCCCGCCGGTGGTGGCGACGGTGCTCGCCATGCTCTGGGTCTCGTGGTTGGGCCGTGAGGGTCGGGGTGAGGTCGACCCCGAGGTCGCCGCCCGCCGCCTCGGCCGCGCGATGGCCCGGCCGAGCCGCGTGACGGCCCGGCCGACTCCGACGCGTAGGACGGCCCCGGGCGAGCGGAGCAGCGGCATCGCCGTCCGCCCCTCGTCCCGACCGGCATCGACGCAGGCGCCCACACCGGCAACCGAGGCGGAGTCCACCCGTCACGCCTCCTGACTTTGCCCCGGGTGAGAGGGTTGCCCGCATGACGCAGCGCACCTGGGCCGCTCTGGTGGCCGTGCCGCTGTTCGTCGCGCTCGGGTTGTACATGGCGGTCAGCCCCCTCCCGTTCGTCACCTACGCGCCCGGACTCACGATCAATGTCCTCGGCGACAACGGGAATAAACCGATCATCAGCGTCCAAGGCCACCAGGCCTATCGGGACGACGGCGAGCTCCGGATGACGACCGTCTCGGTCACCCAGCGCAACGCGAAGCTGGACCTGCTGACGCTGATGCAGACGTGGATCTCCCGCGACGACGCGGTCTACCCGTACGCCACCCAGTACGGCGACGGCGGCTCCCAGCAGCAGGACACCGAGGAGGGGCAGGTCGAGATGATCCGCTCCCAGGACTCCGCGATCGCGGCCGCCCTGCGCCAGCTGGGGTACCCGGTGCATCCCGCCCTGGAGATCCTCGCCGTGACGCCGGACATGCCGGCTGACGGCAAGCTCCGCCCACGCGACGTCGTACGCCGGTTCAACGGGACGCGGGTGACGGCCGCGACCCAGCTGGCCAAGCTGATCGCCGCCGTGCCTTCAGGCACGTCGGTGCCGGTCACGGTCGTGCGCAAGGGAAAGCCGATCACGATGCGGATCACTCCGGTCAAGAAGGACGGCCACAAGCTGATCGGGGTCACCCTCGGGCTCGGGTACACGTTCCCCTTCAAGGTGTCGGTGAACATCAGCGAGGCGATCGGTGGGCCGAGCGCCGGGCTGATGTTCGCGCTGTCGATCTACGACACGCTGACTCCGGGCTCGCTCACCTCCGGCGGCACCGTCGCGGGCACGGGGACCATCGACGGGCGCGGCACGGTCGGTGAGATCGGCGGTATCCAGCAGAAGATCGTCGGGGCGCGGCAGGCCGGAGCCCAGCTGTTCCTCGTGCCGCCGGCCAACTGCGCTGACGCCCTCACCAGCGACCACGGCTCCATGCGGCTGGCCAAGGCCGCGACCTTGAAGGACGCGATCGCCGAGCTCGACGCGTGGGGGAAGAACCACGACGTCGCGCTCCCGCAGTGCACGGCCGCCGAGGAGCAGAAGTCATGAGCGCCCGCGCACCAGATCCCGACACCGTCGACCAGGGGCTGCCCACGGCGGTGCTGGAGATCGAGCGGCACGCCGCCCAGGCCGGTTGGGACCAGCCCCCGCGCCTCTTCGCCCTGGTCGAGACCGCGCGACTGCTCGAGCGTGAGCCGCACCTCGCCGACAGGCTGGGCGAGGGGGTGCTCACGCCGATCGAGCAGGAGAGTCTGGCCCGCGGAAACGCGCTCGAGGACCAGCTGACCGGGATCAGCTGGCCCGAGACGGTGTACGGCTGCGCCGCGCTCGTCGAACGGGTGGTGCTTCCGCCGCAGGTGGAGCCCGAGCTGCCCGACGAGCCGGGGCGGCGCCGCGTCGTACGCCTCCGAACACCCGGATCGGCAAGAGGTGCGGATCGTGGCGGCCGCGACCCGCACCGGTGCGTCGTACTGCGCCCTGCGGATGCGGGCCCACGACATCGACGACGCGGTGCTGACCGGACCCGACCTCGTACCTGGTCTGGTGGACCTGGTCCGCGCGACCTTGGACGGCTCCGACACTCCCGGACAGGACGACGCGCTCGAGGGGGACGACCCCATGAGCGACGCCCTCGAGGAGGAATTCGACCAGTTCCGGCCGCGCCGCTCCCGGCGGGCGCGGATCCTGCTGTTCTCGGTGCTGGGCGTGATCGTCGGGTTCTTCCTGGTGACCCTGTTCGCCTCGATCTACACCGACCGGCTCTGGTACTCCTCGGTCGGCTACTCGGGCGTCTACGACACGATGCTGTGGACCCGCGTCGGGCTGTTCTTCGGCTTCGGCCTGGTGATGGCGGCCAGCGTCGCGGTGAACATGGTGATCGCCTACCGAGCCCGGCCCTTCAGCCGCCCCGACTCGCCGGAGCAGACCGGTCTCGATCGTTACCGCGACGCCGTCGCGCCGATCCGCACGCTGCTGCTGGTGTCGGTCGCCTCGGTGATCGGGCTCTTCGGCGGCGTCGCCGCCAACGGCAAGTGGCGCACGTTCCTGCTGTGGACCAACCGCGAGCCGTTCCACACGCACTGACGAGTACTTCGACAAGGACGTCGGCTTCTACATCTTCACGCTGCCGTGGCTGCACTTCGTGGTGGGCTTCGTGATCGCGGTGCTCGTGCTCTCGGCCCTGACCTCGGTCGTCGTGCACTACCTGTACGGCGGGATCCGGCTGCAGGCCGCCAACGACCGGATGTCGCCGACGGCGACGATCCAGCTGTCGATCCTCGGCGGGCTCGCCCTGCTGGCCAAGGCCGTTGGCTACTACCTCGACCGCTTCGACCTGGTCACGGGGTCGAGCCCGGTGGTGACCGGGATGAGCTACACCGACCAGCACACCGTGCTGCCGGCGCGGAACATCCTGGTCGGGGTCGCGCTGATCTGCGCCGTGCTCTTCTTCATCACGGCCTGGCGTCGCATCTGGCTCCTGCCCGGTGTCGGCATCTCGCTGCTCGTGGTCACCTCGATCCTCCTCGGCCTGATCTGGCCGGCGTTCGTGCAGAACTTCCAGGTCAACCCGAACCGGCCGGACAAGGAGGCGCCGTACATCCAGGCGAACATCGCGGCCACCCGCACGGCGTACGACCTGAACTCGATCAAGCTGACCAAGCAGACGCCGGCGCCGGCGACGCCCGAGTCGGTGCAGAACCTGATCGACCAGACCACCGCGGTGCCGGTCGTCGACCCAGGTCTGATCTCCGGAGCGTTCGCCCAGCTCCAGGCCGTGTACGGCTACTACAGCGTGCCCCTGATACAGGACGTCGACCACTACCCGATCGACGGGCAGGACCGCGCGATCGTGATCGGCGCACGCGAGCTGGACCAGACCGGCATCAACTCCAGCGACCAGAACTGGTCGAACCTGCACACCGTCTACACCCACGGCAGCGGCGTGATCGCCGCGTTCGCCAACCAGCGGCCGCCCGACAACTCCGTGGAGAGCCAGCAGATCGAGTGGGCCCAGGGCCAGGACCCCGACGAGAACTCGCTGGAGAGGTCCACCGGACCGTTCCAGGACCAGATCTACTTCGGCGAGACCGGCCAGGGCAGCCCGAGCTACTCGATCGTCGGCAAGGCCCCCGGGGCCCCCGACATCGAGACCGACCTGACCCCGACCGGCACGCAGAGCCGATCGACGTACGACGGTGAGGGAGGCGTCGGCGTCGGCGGGTTCTTCCACAAGCTGATGTACGCGATCAAGTTCGGTGACAAGAACTTCCTGCTCTCGTCGCGGGTCGGCCCGGACAGCAAGGTGCTGTACTACCGCGACCCCAAGCAACGGGTCGAGAAGGTCGCCCCGTGGCTGACCCTCGACAGTGACGTCTACCCGGTGGTCTCGGACGGCCACATCCTGTGGGTGGTCGACGGCTACACCACGACCGACCAGTATCCGCAGTCCGAGCGTGACTCGTTCTCCGACATGACGACCGACGTCGTGAACCAGCCGCCCGGTGTCCGCACCCTGCCGACCGACCAGATCAACTACATGCGCAACGCAGTGAAGGCGACGGTCGACGCCTACACCGGCGAGGTGAAGATCTATGCGTGGGACGAGACCGACCCGATCCTGCGGGCGTGGGAGAGCGCCTTCCCGAACACCGTGCTCGACCGCGACCAGATCCCGAGCGACCTGCTGGCGCATCTGCGCTACCCCGAGGACATGTTCAAGGTGCAGCGTTTCCAGTACGCGCGATACCACGTGACCGACTCGAACACCTTCTACCAGGCCAACAACCAGTGGCAGGTCTCGCCGGACGCCGTGCGCAAGGACGAGAACCAGGCACCGATCCGGATGTTCACCCCTAACCCTCAGACCGGCGACCAGACGTGGTCGCTGACGTCGAGCTACGTGCCGAACAACAAGACGAACCTGTCCGGCTTCATCACCGCCGACTCCGATCCGACGACGCCCGACTACGGAACGATCTCCGTCGAGCAGCCGCGCAGCGAGAACGTGCCGGGGCCGGCGCAGGCGTACAGCAACCTGGTCTCGGATCCGCGGATCACCCACAAGGTCCAGTCGTTCCGGCTCGTTGCCACGCCGTCGTACGGGAACGTCGTCTCCGTACCGCTCGCCGGCGGCCTGATGTACGTCGTACCGGTGTACGCGACGCGCCAGCAGACCTCGACTTCGTCGTACCTCAGCCTGCGCTATGTGATGGTCTCCTTCGGCCAAAAGGTCGGCATCGGCGACACGCTCGTGGATGCCATCGCCGACATGGTCGGCACCGCCGCGCCGCCCGACAACACTGGCGACAACGGGAACAACGGCACTCACCACCCGCACGCCAAGGGCGCGATGGCCAAGGCCCATGCACTGCTGGAGAAGGCGCAGGCCGACTTCGCTGCCGCGGACGAGGCCCTGGCCAACGGCAAAGCCGCCGACTGGGTCCGCCTCAACCACAAGGCCCGTGCCGAGGTGGCGAAGGCCCTCAACCTGCTCCGGTAGCCGATTTTGAAGTGCCGCGGCGGCTCCCGTAGAGTGACGGTCAGCGACGCGGGGTGGAGCAGTTCGGTAGCTCGCTGGGCTCATAACCCAGAGGTCGCAGGTTCAAATCCTGCCCCCGCTACAAAGGTAAAGCCGCAGGTCAGAGGCCGTTTCCGGAGTTTATCCGGAGACGGCCTCTGATGTCTTTCGAGCCTCAATGTCAGCCGGATGTCAGCAGACGCTGCCACGAAGTCGGGCGCCCAGACGTGCGTGTCGGCGGCGGTGAGCGGTGCAGTGAAGTACTTGCGCGCCCCTGGGTGAGGCACTTGGTGAGCGTGTCGGTGAGCCTGCCCATTGAGGTGGTCTGCGGTCGGCATGAGTCCATGCGCCTAGTTCGGGCGTGCCGAGGAGGTGCCGCACACCGCCCACTAAGACGCAGGCGGCCGTCCCGACCAAACGCTGCTTTCCATGCCGCCCTGTGTGACGCCGCACCTTCCAGCGCGGCTGCGGCTACGGCGTCGGATCGGTGGGGATTGGGGCTGCGGTGCCGGTCACGGCGTCGTCGTCGGTGCTGAGGTCGACGAGGAGTCGGCTGGGTGGCCCATGTCCGCGTCCTGCAGGATCGTGATTCGCGTGGGCAACTCGACCAGACCCAATGTGCGTAGGTATCCGCCGAACGCGGCGGCCGCAGCGCCGGTGGCCGTGTCTTCGATGACACCGCCGGGCGGGAAGGGGTCGCGGGCGTGGAAGAGGGTGCGACTCTCGGCCCAGACAAGGTGCACCGTCGTCCAGGCTCGTTGAGCCACCTGCGCCCCAAGCATCGGGAAGTCGTAGTCCAACGCGGCCAGGAGGGACCGTTCACGCACCGCCAGGACGAGATGGTCGTTGCCGCCGTAGGCCACGTGGGCGGGATAGTGCGGGTCGAGGTCGCTGCGCTGCCAGCCAAGCGCGGCCAACGCCGCGTCGAGCTCCTGGGCTTGGGCTGCGCGGGTGCGGGTTGGGACGTTGGTGAGCGTCGCGGTCACCCCATCTGAGGTGACGCTGGTCTGAACCGGGATCGGCCCGGCCGGGGTGGAGAACTGGAGGAACCCCGGGCCGTCCCGGTCGGCGATCGCGACTGCGGCCGCGATCGTGGCGTGACCGCAGAACCCCACCTCGGCCTGGGGACTGAAGTACCGCACCCGGTGCTGCCCGCGACTGCCCTGGGCCTCGACGAACGCGGTCTCGGAGTAGCCCACCTGCCGCGGCCCCACCACCGCCGGCAGTCTCACCAGCCCGGCCGGAGCCGTCGCCGGGTTCTCCCGCGCGTTCGTCGCAGCTGCCATCGTCGCCGTGCTGCTCGCAGTCGTGGCGTTCGTCAAGATGCCGTCCACCCACGTCACCGGCGGAGGCGGAAACCTGCACATGCATTGACCCGCGCCGATCTACAGGACAACGTAAGTATGCAAACGAATGCCGGTCGGACCGGCCCCCTCAGAAAGAAGAAAGCCCATGAAAGCGATCGTCCAAGACACCTACGGAAAAGCGGATGTTCTCGAACTCCGGGACATCGACAAGCCCGTGCAGGACACGTACGGCTCCGCCGATGTCCAGACCGCTACGGGAGGCACACGATGAGGGTCTGCATCGTCGGAGCGTCCGGCAAACTCGGGCAGTACATGGTGCAGCACGCGTTGGATCGAGGCTACGAGGTGGTCGGCGTGTGCCGGCAGGAAAGCGTGGGGAAACTCGACCGGTTCAAGGGGCGTATCACCGTGATCCCGGGAGCAACGGACGACCCCGAGGTCATCAAGCGCGCGGTCGCGGGGTGCGACGGGGTGCTCGTCGTGATGACCCCGGTTGGCGTCAACGGGTACTCGACGGGAACGACCCAGGCGGTGCTCGACTACGCACCTCCGGGCGCGCGCCTTGTGTTCTCGTGCGGGTGGCACATCACCCGCGACGGCCAGGACGTGTACTCGTGGAAGCTCAAGGTGATGGTGAACGTCTTCGGCCGGCTTGCGCGACTCGCTCGAAAGGTCGACCTCGACGACCAGGTGGAGGCATGCCGGCGGGTGTTTGCCAGCGACACCCGGTGGACAGTCGTGCGCGGCAGCGACCTCGAGGAGGGCGAAAGCCAGGGCCTGCCCGTGTGGAGCGAGCACGTAGGCGATCCAATCCTGGCGAGCAACCTCACGCGTCGAGTGGACTTTGCCCTGTTCATGGTGGAGGCCCTCGAGAACGACGAGCTCGTCCACGAGGCCCCGGCGATCGTCGGCCGCGAGACGCCCTCGGCACTCGCCCACGCCGCCAGAGAATGAACTCTTCAGTGGGCGAGGGTTCTCCAGAGCGAAAGACCCCGGACCGCTCTCTTCCTAAGGCACGCTGAGAACATGACCAACGAGCCCAGCACGTTCCCACACCACATCGCCATCCTGCTATTCGACGGCGTCGAAGAGCTCGACGCCGTCGGCCCGTGGGAAGTACTGGCCCACTGGACCCGCAACCACCCAGACGACGGCTGGGCCGTGTCCTGCATGTCCCAGGACGGTCTGCCGGTGACCGCATCCAAAGGCCTGGTTCTGGGCGCACACCACGCCATCGCGGACGCACCACCCCTGCAGGTGCTCATATACCCAGGCGGCGAAGGCACCCGGGGGCTTCTGCGCGACCCCAAACACCTCGAGTGGGTCCGCGCCCAACGCGCGACCGTCCCGTTGATGACCAGTGTCTGCACTGGCGCTCTGGTCTACGCTGCTGCCGGGCTGCTCCGCGAGCGGCCGGCGACGACCTACTGGGCTGCGATGGACGAGCTGCGCGGGCTTGACCCCACCGTGCAGGTCCGCCCAGCCGACCGCTGGGTCGACGACGGCGACCTCATCACCTCTGCCGGCGTCAGCGCCGGTATCGACATGGCACTGCACCTGGTCGCTCGCCTCGCCGGCCCCGAACGGGCCCGGCAAGTCCGGCGCGGCATCCAGTACGACCCCCAGCCACCCATCTGACAAGGAAGACGTCATGCGTTGCATCGACGCCAGCACCTACAACCCTCAGCGCCCTGGGCGTCGATCGACATCGCCGAACCGGGCGACGAACACGTCGCCCACCCAGCACCCGAGGCCGGATTCTCGTTATCGAGAATCCGCAGTAGGTAGCCGCCGGCCCGGGCCCGACAGATGTCCCATTTGCCCAACCTTCAACGAGTAGGTGCACGTTCCGGTCCAGGATGGCGACGACCCCAACGCCGATGCTGGCGATCGATCAGGGACTGATCCGCGTCGAGGATGACGTGGTGCAAGCAGTTGCTCGACAAGGTGGCGAGGTGTAGGCAATTGAGCATCGAGGGGAGGGGTCCAGCATGAACCGCGGAGATAGCCCGGAGTCGCCCGAACCGTCCGCTCGGGTAGCTAGGCGCTCCGTCGCGAGAGGTCCCCGATGGTGACCACGTCGAGGTCGTCGTGGTTGGCGGGGGGCAGGCTGGGCTGGCGATCGGGTTCTTTCTGGCACGTCAAGGCCGTCGGTTCCTGATTCTCGAGGCCGCCGATTCGGTGGGGGCGGCATGGAAGGACCGGTGGGATTCGCTTGCCCTGTTCACGCCGCGCCGGTATGACGCACTATCCGGGCTCAGCTTTCCGGGGGATCCCGACGGTTACCCGACTCGTGACGAGGTGGTCTCATATCTGAGGGCGTACGCGGAGACCTACAAGCTCCCGCTGGTTTTGAACAGTGCCGTCAGGTCACTGACCCAGATCGACGATGGGTTTCAGCTCGAGTGCAGCGACAGGACAGTGAGGGCCGACCAGGTCGTCGTGGCCACCGGTCCGTTCCAGCTGCCGTTGACGCCGGCGCTGGCCGGTCAGCTCGGCCCTGAGGTCTTCCAGATGCACAGCACGGGGTACCGGCAACCGCGGGACATCCCGGCAGGGACCGTGCTGGTTGTCGGTGGGGGCAACACCGGTTTCCAGATCGCGGCGGAGCTCACCGGCACACACGCGGTCCATCTCTCGGTCGGCTCACGGCAAACGCCGCTGCCCCAGAAGGTTTGGCACCGCGACTTGTTCTGGTGGCTCACCAAGACAGGGTTGCTCAACATGACTGTCGATTCACGTCTCGGGCGCCGGCTGAGCGAGCGGGAGACACTCATCGGCTCAAGCCCAAAGCAGCTCAGGCGTCTCGGTGTCGATCTGCATCCGAGAGCGGTCAGCGCGTCGCACGACACCGTGAGCTTCGCTGACGGCACCCAACTCCGCGTCGACGCAGTCGTATGGGCCACCGGATACCAGCCCGACTACTCCTGGATCGAGGCCCCGGTACTGGATGCCGAAGGACGGGTCCGCCACCACAGGGGGGTAACCAACCTGCCGGGACTCTACTTTCTCGGCCTGTACTGGCAACACACCCGCGGCTCAGCGTTGCTCGGCTGGGTGAAGGACGACGCCGAGTACATCGCCACACAGATCCAGACCCTGGCCGACAGCCGCAAACGGCGGCCAGCGGCAGCCAATCGTGCACACCCCGACGCGGGAGAAAGCCAGGAGGAGTCCGATCATGCCGAACCACAGTGACCACACTCAGATTGAGAATCGCGGAAACTTCCCCACCGACATACGTGACCTTCCAGACTCTCAACCATCCGAGGTCGTCGTTCTCGCAGACGGGGAGGAGTTCGACCTGGGTATCGCTCCGATGGTCAAACGGCTGGGCGATGCGACTGTGCGCATGCTTGCCTACAACGGGTCGGTGCCCGGGCCCACCATGCGGGTCCAGCAGGGTTCGGAAGTGGTCATCAACGTGACCAACGAGGCCGACACCGAGGCCACCGTGCACTGGCACGGGCTGCGGTTGCAGAACGCCTATGACGGGACCCACGAGACCCAGACACCGATGCAGGTGGGTCAGAGCTTCAGCTATCGACTGCAGTTCCACGATCCCGGCCTGTACTGGTACCACCCGCACATCCGCGAGGACTACGGCCAGGAGATGGGCCTGTACGGCAACATCGTGGTCGTCCCATCGGACCCGGACTATTGGCCCCCGGTGAACCGGGAGGAGCTGCTCACCCTCGATGATGTGTTGCTCGAGAACGGTCAGATCGCGTCGTTCAGCCGCACCGAGACGACCTACGTGGCGATGGGGCGGTTCGGCAACACCATGCTCATCGGCGGTGACGTCGCCGCTGAACTGTCGGCCGACCTCGGGGAGGTGGTGCGCTTCTACTTGACCAACACCGCCAACACGCGGGTCTTCAATGTGGGCTTCGACAAGGCCCGGATGAAGCTGGTCGGTGGTGACAGCGGCCGGGTCGAGCAGGAAGCCTTCGTGACTGAGGTGATGCTCGCGCCGTCGGAGCGGATCGTCGTCGATGTCCTGTTCGACCAGCCTGGGCTCGTGACCCTCGAGCACCGGCATCCAGAGCGCACCTACCCCCTGGCATCAGTCACCGTTGGCGAGGCCCCGGCCGAGCCGGAGTTGAGCAAGCAGTTCGAGGTGCTTCGCACCAACGCCGACATGACAGCCGAACGGGATCGGCTGGACCGGTACCGCGATGTGGCACCGGACAAGACGCTCGCGTTTGTCGCTGAGATGGACATGGGTGTGCCCGACGGCCCGGTCGTCTACTCCTGCCCCATGCACCCCGAGGTGGTAAGCGCCGATGAGGGAACCTGCCCCGACTGCGGGATGAAGCTGCTGGCCGTCTCCGTCGCCCTCACCTATACCTGCCCGATGCACTCCGAAGTCATCACCGCCGACCAAGGCCGATGCCCGCACTGCGGCATGAAGCTGGTTGCCGTTGCCGCCACCTACACCTGCCCGATGCATCCCGACGTCGTGAGCGACTCACCCGACCGCTGCCCCCAGTGCGGGATGAAGCTCATGCCGTCGCAACTCGTCAACCAGGCCCAAGAACACCACGGCGACGAACCCACCCACGCCCAGCACCACGCGACCGACCAGCAGCACGGCCACGCCGGCGGTCACAGCCATGAGGCGACTGGTGGCATCGAGTGGGAAGACGACATGGTCGACGTCAACCGGATCACCACACCGGCCAACATGCGCTGGAAGCTCGTCGACCGCAGCACAGGTGGGGAGAACCATGCGATCGACTGGCACTTCAAGGTCGGCGATCAGGTGAAGATTCGGCTGGTCAACGAAATGGACTCCGACCACCCAATGCACCACCCCTTCCACATCCACGGCGCGGGCCGCTTCCTTGTCATGAGCCGCGACGACACCGTCGAGCCCAATCTCGTCTGGAAAGACACCGTTCTCGTGCGCACAGGCGAAACCGTCGACATCCTCCTCGACGTGACCAACCCCGGTCTCTGGATGGCGCACTGCCACATCGCCGAACACCACGAGAGCGGAATGATGTTCAGCTTCAGCGTCGACCCCTAGCCCGTACCGACCGAATCCCCACACCCCTGTCTGCACCTCGGCCAGAGCCGTCGCGACCCCTGTTGCCGCTAATGTGGGCTCGTGTCGAACGAGGGTGACGTACCTGCTCACCATGCGTCCAAACGCGCAATCGACGGCGGACACAGGCCCCCAGGGCCTACGTGTGCCGCTGGTCGCTGGGGCGGCTATCGGTGTGGCCCAGGCTGCCACGCCGTTCGCCTTCTGGTGGCTGCCTCCGGCCACGGTCTACGCCCTCGGACTGGTCTTCATCGCTGCCGTCTACATCGGGTTCAGCGTGGCCGACGGACGCTGGAAGGTCATCGCAGCCGAGGTCGCCGTCGCCACGGTCTTCGTCGTTGTCGCCGCCGCCGCCGTCACCGGACCAGCCTGGCTCCTGGTCGCCGGACTCACGGGCCACGGCCTCAAAGACCTTTGGCAACACCGCACACAGTTTGTCACCGGCACCCGATGGTGGCCGCCATTCTGCGCAGCCGTGGACTTTGTCGTCGCCGCGCCCTATGACCGACCGACAGCTGATACCCGACACGTATCTGCTACCTGACGTGCGACACCAGGACCGCGCGGATCGCGGCAGACATCCCAGGTTCTTGTATGTCAAGCAGCGTTGGAGATGTGGTGGCCCCAGGCGAAACCTCGGAGCAAGGGCGGAGGCAGATACATGTTCGCTGCGTCCACTCGGATCCGCCAGTGCCTCGCAGCACGTGAGATGCTGGGTCGGGTGTAGGCAGCATGCCCGCTGTCGCGTTGATCGACATCCCCGTCCGTGCCGTCAGTCTGGAGTCTTGCGGTGGAGCGCTTCGGTCGGGAGGCGACGACGGTGGTGACGGGCGCGATCTATCGGCCATGAAGTCCGCGATGTTCTGCAATCCCAGGCGTCGGGCGATGGATCAGGCTCATGCCCCCGGGAGTGGATCGTGAGGGACGCCGTGGAGAACGGTCGCACGCTGCCGCTCATTCTCATAGTGGATGCCGACGCGCCTGCCCGCGAGGGCGCGCGTGCGGCTATATCACGGCGGTTCGGGGCTGACTACGACGTCCGCGCCGTTGCCTCCGCGGCAGAGGCCCTCTTCTTGCTTCGCGACCGGGTGGCTCGCGGGGACCCGGTCGCCATCGTTGTTGCGGACCTCGACCTCGCCGACATGGACGGGGTGAGGCTTCTCGAGGACGTCCACGCCGTCGACAAGCGAGCTACCCGGATCCTGACGCTGGCCATGGACACCTCCCACACGAGGATCCCGCTCGGCCGGCTCGACGTGGTGCAACGTGCCACCGCTCTCGGGCAGATCGATGCCGCCTGGGTCAAGGGCTGGGAGACCCCAGAGGACTGGCTCTACCCCCAGATGCAGGAAGTACTGACGACGTGGACGCGGCTGAACCGCCCTCAACATCTGGTCTACCGCATCGTCGGCGAGCCGTGGGCATCGCGGTCCCATGCCTTTCGTGAGCTCCTGGCCCGCAATGGTGTGCCGTTCGAGTTCGTGGCAGCAGACACCGCAACGGGACGACAGCTCATTCGCCAGCACTCGGTCGACGTCGGGCGGCTCCCTGCCCTGATCCACCGCGACGGCACGGTGCTCCACGATCCCACCTGGGACGAGGTTGCAGCGTCTCACGGGATCGCGACCCGACCCACACGTACCGAGTACGACCTCGTCGTTGTCGGCGCAGGCCCTGCGGGCCTCGCCGCTGCGGTGTTCGCCGCATCCGAGGGGCTCCGGACGCTTGTCCTGGAGTCCCACGCCATCGGCGGACAGGCCGGAACCAGCTCGATGATCCGCAACTACCTCGGCTTCGTCCGAGGCATCAGCGGCGGCGAGTTGGCCCACCGCGCGTGGGAACAAGCCCTGCTTCTCGGAGCGGAGTTCGCATTCGCCCATCCCGCGTTAGGGGTGTCCCGTCATGAACGGGGGGTCGACCTGCGCCTCGAGGGGGGCCTCAGAGTGTCTTCCCGGGCCGTCATCCTCGCGACCGGTGTCACCTACCGAAGCCTTGGGATGGCCGCGCTTGACCGCCTTGCGGGGGTCGGTGTGTTCTACGGTGCGGCGGGGGTAGAAGCCCCGGCCCTGACCGGCCTGCCGGTGGCAGTCGTCGGGGGCGCGAACTCCGCGGGACAGGCGGCCCTGCACCTGGCCAAGTACGCATCCCAGGTGAGCCTGCTGATACGGGGCAGCTCACTCGCTTCCGGCATGTCCCAGTACCTCATCGACCAGATCCAGGCCACCGGCAACGTCTCCGTCCGCCTGGGAACGCGGCTGGTCGACGCAGAGGGCGTGGCGCGGCTCGAGGGCGTGGTCATCGAGGAGATCTCCTCCGGCGAGCGAACGCGACTCCCGGTCAGTGGTCTCTTCGTCTTGATCGGGGCCGAACCGCGCACAGAGTGGTTGACCGGCCTTCAGCGTGACGAACGGGGATTCATCCTCACCGACCGGGACGTGGTCCGAAACGTGGCTTCCACGGATCGCCCGCTGCTGCCGTTCGAGACCAGCCTTCCAGGTGTCTTCGCCGTTGGGGACGTGCGGCGCGGTTCCGTTAAGCGGGTCGCGGGTGCGGTCGGCGAAGGCTCGGTAGTTGTCGGCTCTGTGCACGCGTACCTCAGCCTGGATGGGAGGTGACCGTGCCCGCCTTCCACTGCCAGGGATACGCCCGCGACCAGGTGCCACCGACACGATCAAAGGGGCTCGGTCACACCGCCGACCCACAGCCCTTCGCGCAGTGAGCCGATGTTGACGGGAACGGTTATTGACCCACTTGCCGCGCTTTGGGTCACTTCACCAGTGGTTGGTTGTTCCGGACCGATGAGACGACGTCGAGGATGGCCTGGGTGGTGGCCTTGGCGTACCGCTCGTCGTAGATGAGCGCCGGATGGCTAGCGCCCTCGATGACGCGGTGTGAGCTGTTGGTCGACAACGTCGCCAGCTTGTTCTGCGCGGCGTCGTGGGTGGCGTCGGTTTCGGCGCCGGCGGTGAGGACGACCAGCGGTTTGTCACCGAAGTCGGTGAGCATCGCGGCCTCTGCTCCGGAGGCGTTGGCCTGGACGAACTCGTCGATCCAGCCGGAGGCGTAGTCGGCGGTTGCGGTCTTGGCGCGGACCTCGTCACGCGCCTGCGGGGGCAGGTCGCCGTAGGCGAAGCTCCCGATCAGGCGCACCAACGCCGATACGCGCAGCCAAGGCGCCGAGGGCTGCGACACGATCCGTGGCGTCGTCGTAGGAACCGGTGTCGTACGCCTTGCTTTGGCCGGGTCGGCCGTGGTGGCTGGGTTGGTGGAGTCGATCAGCACCATGCCGGCGACGTCGTCGGGGTAGCGGTCGGCGTGGGTGAGGACGTAGAGGCCGCCGAAGGAGTGACCGGCCAGCACGTAGGGTCCTGGTACGTTTCCGCGTTGCAGCAGGGTGTGCAGGTCAGTGGCGATCTGGGTGGCGTCCTGGGGGCTGTCTGCGGGCTCGCTCCAGCCGCGACCCGGCTCGGTCGTAGACGCAGACCCGGGTATGGGCGGCGACGGCGGGCGCTATCCACGCCATGACCGAGGAGAAGTCGCCTCCTCCCGGTTGGAGGACGACGGTGGGGCTGCCGGAGCCGGTGCAGTTGAGGTGGAGGCGGTGTCCGCCGACGTCGATCAGCTGACCCGTCATCGGGTAGGCGTTGGCGTCTGCCTGTTCCCGAACGGTTTCGTAGCCGCCGCCGACGGCGGCAAGAGCCAACACCGCCAACACCGGGTAGAGCAGCCAGAATCGGCTCCGGCTATGGAGCTGTCGACGCGCCTGATGAACATCCAGATCACCAGTGCCAGCAGCGCAGGTGGCCATACCCAGTTCAGCACCGTCCCGCGAGGAGTCGCCGAATGCGATCAGGAGAAGACCGCCCAAGCCCATGAACAGCGCAGGTGCTGCCGCCCATCGCTGGGGTTGGTCGGTGTACCGCGTCGAGAGGATCGCCAACATCGCCCACCCCACCGCGAATCCGCACAGCACTGCACCCGTCACGTCGTTCTCTTCGGGCGAGATGAACGGGGCGAGCGACGAGAAGCAGGGCGGCGATGAGCCCGGTCGCCAGTGACCCGGCCACGATCCGGCCGATATGGCCCGCGCGCGCGGGCTCGGAGCCGTCGCCCGGACGGACCTGAACGGGGGCGGTGGGGGTGGTGGCCATGGAACGCAACTCCTCGCGCATGTGGCGCAGCGCGAGCACAGTCATCTGCACTTGAGGCACGTTCCGTCATCCCCGACAGTACGCGCAGAACATCGATTTGAACCGCCCCGAAGATGACGAGATCCGCGGGCCGGCCGCCAACATGACTCGGGATCCAGAGAGCACGCGCGCGCCGACCGCTCATCGGCTGCTCTTTTCATTGACGCTATGACCGGTGCCTGGCGAGGCTCGTTCGAGGGTCTGGGACTGTCGCTCTCACATCGGCTGCCCACGGCTCGGGCCTGGGTGTGCCCCGCTGGCTCGGCTTTGGGCGACCGCGATCGCTACCGTCGCCTGCTTCGGCGTGGGAGTGCTGACCAGCGAGTGGGTGTTCGGCTGGGCGACGGAAGTGAGGCCAGTTGGTGAGGTGGTACGGCACTCATAACCCAGAGGTCGCAGGTTCAAATCCTGCCCCCGCTACAAATGAAACCGCAGGTCAAAGCCGGGTCCGTCGGCACCGCTTTTTCCTGATGAACCTGGGCGCGGAGTTGGCCGCCGGCAATGCCGACGCGGCCACTTCGCTGCGGCTTGTCGCCAACTGCGCGATCCCGTACCTCTTCTCCAACATCGAGTTACCTCAGCGCCGATACGCCTGAGCTGGTCCGATTCCCGGCCGGCGCCTTCCATCACATGCGCATCGTCGTGGAGCGAAGGGTGACATCAGCGTTGGGCGGCGGAACACTTTCCTGCTACCGGTGGTCGCGTCGCCTCGAGCCGCCACCGTTCACCGATCGGTGGGAAGGACGCCCCGAGGCGACGTTCGTCTGGCCGCGCCGCGCGCCGCCCTCGCTGCCAGCTCGAGGCGCGGCTCGCGCTTGAACAGCGACCGGACACACGCTGCCTCTGTTGGCGCCGAGAGCAGTGAGCGAATTTCGGAGGGTTCAAATCGAGTCTTCGATCTGGTTTCGACCGACGCGGGTGTCGTCGCCAGGACGTTGGTGACTCACCATTGCCAGGCGATGCCGTAGTCGAGCCGCGCACGACACGGCGCCGGGCTTCTAGGAGCGGTAGCGCACGTTGAGGTTACGAATGTGGCCGTTGAACGGGAACGGGGCGCGGTCGTAGTAGTCCAGGGAGACCGGCGAGCCGAGGCAGGTACCGATGTCGAGGCAGTCGTTGCGCGGTGAACAGCAGCGGGGCGCTGACGGGCACTAGCCCGTGAGCGACCTGGTCGCCATCGACCGTCATGGTGATATTGAGCGGTCCCGCCGGCCGGGGCTCGGCGTACTCCGTGCTGACCATGATCTGTGCGCGGGCCGGTCGGCAGTTTCTGTCGTGGCGCGGATCCGGGTGCGCATCACGATGAAGGTGTTGTACTCGTAGCACAGCCACCCGTCGTCGACGTAGCAGGTCAGGCCTCCGCCGGCTCCGCCGAGCGCGTAGAGCACGCCGGCTGGGTCAGTGGGGATGTCGAGGTCGATGGTGACCACGTTGGCCCGGTTCCCCAGGGCCGGGGCGCAGAACTCGGGCATCCTGCGTGATGTCTCCGGTGAAGTTCCACTCGCGGTAGGGCGTCGAGATCCGAAGCTCGGGGTGCAGGATCGGGATCCACAGGCCGCCGCCGACTGGGTAGACGCTGTTCCTGGCGGCCTCGATGGTGAAGGTCTCGCGCAGCTGCACGAGCTTCTCGGGCATCTGGTCGGCGAGGTCGTTCGCCTGTGACCAGTCCTGGTCGAGGTTGTAGAGCTCCCAGGTGTCCTGGTCCGGGGTCCAGTCGTGGATGCCGGGAGGCAGTCCGGGCACCCACGGGAGTCGGGGTCCTTCCGCGGAGGCCATCCAGCCGTCGTGGTAGATCGCGCGGCTGCCCATCACCTCGAAGTACTGGGTCCGAAGCTGTCCTATGGCTGTCGCATCGTCGAAGGTGTAGGCGAGGCTGACGCCGTCGATGGGGTCCTGGGTGACGCCGTTGACCACGCAGGGGTGGGGTGATTCCGACGGCTTCGTAGATGGTGGGGACGACGTCGTTGCAGTGATGGAACTGGGCGCGGCGGGGTGGCGTCCGGCTTGATCCTGGCGGGCCAGCGCACTGCCATCGGGTTTCGCGTGCCGCCGAAGTGCGAGGCCAGCAGCTTGGTTCCCTTGTAGGGGGTGCTGCCGGCCCATCCCCAGCCGGCGTGGTACTGGTTCTCGACCTTCGGGGTACCTAGCACGTCGAGGCCGCCGAGCTCGTCAAGTGCCTTGATGTGCATGTCGACCGTCGTGGGGATGCCGTTCTGGGCCAGCAGCTCGCTGATGGTGCCGTTCTGGCCTTCCGCGGACGAGCCGTTGTCTCCCCAGATGTAGAACACCAGGGTGTTGTCGCCCAGGCCCGAGCTGCTCGATCTCGTCGACGATCCGCCCGATCTGGACGTCGACGTGCTCGCCGAAGCCGGCCGCGACCTCCATCAGGCGACGCTGGAACGGCTTCTCGCTCTCCGGGATGTCTTCCCAGGCCGGCATCTGCTCGTGCCGAGGGGTGAGCTCCGCCTCCTGCGGGATCCACCCCATCTCCTTGGCCCGGTTGAAGACCCGCTCCCGGTAGGCGTCCCAGCCGTCGTCGAACTTCCCGGCGTACTTGTCGGCCCACTCCTTGGCCACGTGGTGGGGGCCGTGCAGGCAGCCGCTGGCCCAGTACATGAAGAACGGCTTGTCCGGCTCGAACGCCTGGTGCCGGTGCAGCCAACCGATGGCGTCGTCGGCGAGGTCCTCGCTGAGGTGGTACCCCTCCTCCGGGGTCCTGGGCGGCAGCACGCTGGTGGTGTTCCGAACCAGGTTCGGCTCGTAGTGCGACGCCTCACCGGCCAGGAATCCGTAGAAGTACTCGAAGCCGAGTCCGGTCGGCCAGTTATCGAACGGCCCCGCGGGTGTGGTCTCCAGGGCCGGGGTGTTGTGCCACTTGCCCCACGCCCCGGTGGAGTAGCCGTAGTGCCTGAGCACGTCGGCGACCAGCGCGCTGCTCTTCGGGATCTCGCCGGAGTATCCGTCCCAGTCGTTGGCGAGCTCGGCGATCTGGCCGTTGCCGATCCGGTGGTGGTTGCGGCCGGTCAGCAACGACGCTCGCGTCGGGGAGCACATGGCGGTGGTGTGGAACCGGTTGTAGCCGATCCCCTCGGCATGGATCCGCGACAGGGTGTCGGTCCGGACCTCTCCGCCGAATGTCGTCGGCAGACCCGGGCCGACGTCGTCGATCAGGACGATCAGGATGTTCGGCGCGTCATCCGGCAGCCGACGCGGCTCCACGCGCTGCGAGTAGGTCGACTCCTGCATCGTCCGACCCGCCCTGCTCCCCGAGGGGGTCGGCGGGAACGGCAACACCTCTTGTTCAAGCATCCGGCACTATCTCCATGTCGATATCCGCTTCGAGCCGCAGGCGTGCCGCCCAGGACGTGCGTGGCGCGCTGGAAGACTTCGCCGCTGATCAAGGCCGCGCATCATCCCGGGCGGGTGAGGCCCCATTGGCCGCCTCAGTCCCCGCCGCGGAAGGGGCTCCATGTGACCGCCCCCAACGGCAGCGTAACGACGGAATAGAAGACCCGCCACAGGAGCGCGGCCGCGACCAGGGCGTCGTCCGAGGCGCCGCTGAGTTCGAAGAGCATGGCAATCAGCACGGCATCCACCACGCCCAGACCGCTTCCCGTCACCGGGACGACGGCTCCGGCCCAAAACGCGATCGCGAACGCGGCGAACGCATCCGGGGTGGAAAGCTCAGCGCTCGTCACGCCCACGAAACGCAGCGAGGCGAGCAGGATCAGGAAGGTGAGCAGGAGGTTGGCCGCGACCCCGATGGTTCCCAGCCTCCAGCCCTGATGGAGGAGCACCAGCGTCTGGCTGCGCAGGGCGCCGGCCCGCTCAGCCAGCTCGACGATCGGCTCGCGCTTGAACAGGGTTCGAATGCGGTTGAGGGGCCGCTGCAGTCGGGCACCCAGCCAGCGCGCCGAACCTTCCGAGCGCAGCAAGAGGTAACCGGCGAGGGCGGCCGCGGCCGTGATGAGGAGCGCCACCCCGCCCGCGACGGCGACCGTTCCGTCGACCTCGCCGGTGACGAGCAGCACGAGCACGGCAACCACCGGGAGGAGGAACCGCCCGAGAGTGGGGAACAAGAAGCTGCCGGCCGCCGCCAGGCCGGCCGTGTCCGCCGGGTAGCCGTCCCGGCGGAAGTAGGCGTACTGGACCAGGCTCGCGCCCGGAGGCGGGAGGATCTGCCCGGCGAAGTTCGAGGAGAGATACGCCTCGCTTCCGCGCCACAGCGAGAGGCCGGGCAAGAAGGCCCGATACATCAGGGCCTCGGTGGGCACCCGGGCGAGTGCAAGCCCGAGCAGGACTATCACCTCTGTGGTGTCGAGCTCGGTGAGGGCGTCCCAGACCTCGTCGTAGTCGATGAACTGGGGAAGCAGCCAACCGAACACCAAGACGAGCGCGGCGATCAAGAGGGCGGGCCGCACCAGCCGTCGCCACGTAGGAGCGGGCGCTCCCGTGGGCATCGCCTCGGTCACGGTTATCCAATGGTCAAGGAAGGCTTTTCGATCCCCCGCCCCGGACTTGGGACGAGTCATGGATCCGCGGCGACTGCACTGGCCACTCGTCCACCGTCGCAGGGTAGTGCAGGCCGTTGGTCATGTCGGGTCCGCCCATCCGCAACGCGACCGGCTAGGAGTCAGAACGACGGACGCAGAACGCAAACGGAAACCGTGATGGCGTGTCGAACCTCTCGACTACTTTGGAGACCTGCCACGTGCGTCAGCGGTCCCTAAGGTCTCCGACCTTCCACGCGGGATCGTGGCGCCCTAGCGTTCATGGGTAGCAGCCGCTGATGGGGAGGTAGCCATGAGGGAGGCCTGGGAGCTTCTGACAGCGGGACCGCCGGAGGCGGATCGATCGGTCCTGCTCCTGCCTGGCGGAGCCAACGCGGCCCGCTCGTTCAACCTGGTGATGGCTGACCCGGGGCTCTCGGGTGTGCGCTTGGTGGCCACCACGCTGCCGGGCATGGCGGGCGCGCCGGTGTCCGAGGACGTGACCATCCCGGCCCTGTCCCGTCGGGCAGGGGAGCTGGCCAAGGAACACGGGTGCGACGTGGTCGTGGGGTTTTCCCACGGTGCGACGGTGGCCCTGGACATGCTGCTGTCAGGGCACTTCCAGGGTCCGGTGGTGCTGCTCGGCATCAGCTTGACGACTCAGGATGAGGCGGCGTTCTTCCGCGGCGTGGTACGGGCCTCGCAGAAGGTGGGCAGCTGGCCGATGGCCGCGCTGCTCCGGCTCATGCCACTGATGGCCAGGTCTGCCAAGACAACTGCCGTGCACAAGAAGGAACTGATCGAGGACTTCAAGCAGAACAGAGCCAGCGATTCGGTTCTGGCGTGCGTGGAGTATCTCGACTACATCGCCGAAGACCGGGATTTCGCGGCCGAGCTGGCCGCGTCTGGCAATCCCGTGTGGGTGGTGCACGCCGAGAAGAGGGGGGACGGGGGCCTGACCGACGCCGAGCGCGCCACTCTCCAAGCGGCTCCCAACGTGACCCTCGTGACGGTTCCCGGCTCGGTGTTCCTCCTCCCCGACGAGGCACCGCAGCAGACCGCCGCAGCGATCGCCAGCGCTCTATCGCAGGCGTCCTGACTAGCGACACATTGGCCCGAGGGGTCCTGAACGAGCGGATATGAAGCGTCACCCAGAACCTCATACGAAGTGGTCACGACAGCAGCCAGAACGGTAGGACCTTGCCGGGTCAAGCAGGCCGGACCACCTCGCTGCTATCTGGGCCGGAGTGACGCGACGGTGGGCTTGTTCGGACGCAAGCTTCGGGATGCTTGGTGTCCATTCGGGCTTGCTGGTGCGCTTGAACGGTGGCGGCCGATCGGCCTTCCTTATCCGGCTGGCTCCGGCGGCGATCCGGGAGCAGGAGGGTTGCGGATGCGGTCGAGTGCGGTGAGGTTCTTGGCGTCGGCATCGGGGAGGGTGTGGAGGTACTTCTGAGTGGTGGTGATCTGAGCGTCCCCATCCGGTCCATCACCGACTTGAGATCGGAGCCTCCGGCGAGCAGCCAGGACGCGTGGGCGTGGCGGAGATCGTGGACGCGGATGGCGAAGTCCACTCCGGAGGCGGCGACGGCGGGTCGCCAGACCCGGGTGCGGAAGGTGTTCCTGGAGAAGTGGGTGCCCTCGCGGGTCGCGAACAGCAGGTCACCGGATCTGAGCCCGCGGTCGGCGATGTGAGCGCCGAGCTGTGTGAACAGTTCGGGTGGCAGGCCCATGGTGCGGGGTTCGTTGTCCTTGGGGTAGGGCTTGGTGATCATCCGTTGGCCGGTGGGGGAGTTCTTGGTCGAGACCTCGACGATGGTCTCTTCGACGGTGAGCTTCCCGGTGGTGAGGTCGAGGTGGCGGGGTTTGAGGGCGATGAGCTCTCCCCAGCGCAGGCCGGTGTTAATCGAGGTCTCCACCATCAACCGGTGCTGGGCAGGCAGCGCGGCCAGGATCGCGTCGTACTCCTCGGGGGTAAGGGTGCGGCGGTTCTTCTTGACCCTGTTCGGGAGCTCGGTGTGGGCACACGGGTTGAACGTGACGACCCGGTCGACCAGCGCGCGTTCGAACACCGAGGACAGCATGGTGTGGTACTTGCCCACCGAGGCGGGCGAGAGGCCGTTGTCGGTGGCGGTGGTGACCCAGCGCTGGATCTCGGAGGGGAGGATCTTGCCCATCGGCCGTCGGCCGAAGAGCGGGATGAAGTGCTTGTCCAGGTAGGAGCGGTAGGCGGCCAGGGTGGAGGTCTCGAACTGTTTGGAGGGCAGCCACACGGTCTGGACGTACTCGGTGAAGGTGACCTGGCCGCGTGAGTGGTCGTGCCAGGCGCCCTCGCGGACTTTGGCTTCTTCGCGGTTGGCGGCGCGTTCGGCGGCGCGTCGGCTGGAGTAGGTGCCGGCGGAGCGTTGTCGGCCTTCGGGGTCGCGGTAGCAGCACCGGGCAAGCCGCGTGCAGAACACACTTGATCGCTGACCGAGCCCAGCAGCATGCCCGCCAGCCCGCCAAGCCCCGCGCACCGACCACCAACATCTGAGCGCCGTGCGAGATCTCAACGAGACTCTTCGCCGCGCCGTCGTGCACGACTCGGTACTCCACCTGCACATCTGGGAATGCCGAGACACCTGACCGGATGTCGTCAGGCGGAACCACGGACGCCCGGGGTGGCAGCGCCGGGTGGCGCGGACGCCGCCAACGACTGGGACGCTGGCACAGCTCCGGATCGACCTCAACCGCAGTCGCATGCACGCACGAGAGGCCCCCAGCTAAGGACATGGGGCGGTTTCTTGGTGGCGTTCGGCCCTGCCTGTTTCGGCCCGGTTGCGGTGTGCTTGACCCTGGGGGTCTGTCTCCTCTGGGATCTAGTTGCCGAGGAAGTGGTTTCGGTGAGTGCCATAGCGGTCTCCGGGCTTGTGAAGGACTTCGGCCCCAGAACCCGTGCGCTGGACCATCTCGATCTGGATGTCGAGACCGGCGAGGTGCACGGGTTCCTCGGACCGAACGGCGCTGGAAAGACCACCACGATCCGCGTTCTGCTCGGATTGTTGCGCGCCGATGCCGGGCGTGTCGTCCTGCTCGGCGGTGACCCGTGGCGCGACGCCGTGGTGTTGCACCGGCGCCTGGCCTACGTGCCGGGTGAGGTGAACCTGTGGCCCAACCTCACGGGTGGCGAGGTGATCGACCTGCTGGGTGACCTGCGTGGTGGGCTCGACCCGAGTCGCCGCGAGGAGTTGCTCGAGCGCTTCCAGCTCGACCCGACCAAGAAGATCCGCGCCTATTCAAAGGGCAATCGGCAGAAGGTCGCTCTTGTCGCGGCGTTCTCCTCCGACGTGGAACTGTACCTTCTCGACGAGCCCACCTCGGGGTTGGACCCGCTCATGGAGATGGTCTTCCAAGACGTCGTGAAGGACCTGCGTGCCGCCGGGCGGAGCATTTTGCTCTCCAGTCACATCCTGTCCGAAGTTGAGGCGCTCTGCGACCGTGTCACGATCATCCGAGCCGGCCGGGCGGCCGAGTCCGGCACATTCGAGGAGCTGCGTCATCTCACCCGCACGTCGGTGGTGGTCGACACGGCCAAGCCGCTCGAGTCGGTGACCCTGTGGGCCGGCGTGCACGACGCGTGGGTGGACGATGGCCACGCCGAGTTCAGCGTCGACCCGGGAGAGCTGAACCGCGTGCTCGAGCACCTGGTGGACCGCGAAGTTCGGTCGATGACCACGTCGCCGCCCACCCTTGAGGAGCTGTTCATGCGGCACTACGGCGAGGCAACCTCTGTGCCCGCCCGGGATCACGATGCCGAGGTGGTGAGGGCACGATGAGTGGCTTCACCGGCACGAACCGGCTGGTCCGCCTGGCGCTCCGACGGGACCGGATCACCCTGCCCGCATGGATCCTCGGTATGGCCGGATTCCTGGCGGCGACGACCGCCATGTTCGAAAACAGCTACTCCAAGCACCCCCTGCTCCTGGAGCCCGACACCCGGATCGTGGTGGAGAACCCCGGTATGCGGGTGCTCGGCCTGGTCACGGGCCCTAGCGTCGGGGGCTACACCCTGCATCGGGACGCCCTTACCCTGGCCGTGCTCGCCGCCATGATGAGCGTCCTGGCAGTCGTGCGGCACACCCGTCAGGCCGAGGAACTCGGTCGCGAGGAGATGCTGGGCGCAGGCGTGGTCGGCCGTTACGCCTCACTGTCCGCGGCCGTGATCGTCGCGCTTGCTGCCAACGTCGTGCTGGCCCTGATGCTCGGGCTCGCCATGGTGGTCGCAGGGCAGCCCGCTGCCGGCTCCCTGGTCGCGGGCACGTCGATCGCCCTGGTGGGCGTCGCCTTCACCGGCGTCGCCGCGGTGACGTCACAACTGGTGTCGACTGCACGGGGCGCGACCGGCCTCGCCAGCGCGGGTCTCGGCGTTGCGTTCATGCTCGCAGCCCTGGGTAACATGCTCGGGACCGTCGACTCCGCGGCTCTCCGCGTCACCAGCGCCTGGCCGGCCTGGGTGTCTCCGATCGGCTGGGGTCAGCAGATGCGGCCGTTCGCAGACAACATGTGGTGGCCATTGGGTCTCGCCGAACTGGTCACGGCCTCCCTCTTCGGGTTGGCCGTCGTGCTGGTCGTCAGACGCGACGTAGGCAGGGGGATGTGGCCCGAACGCAGTGGCCCAGCAGCCGCGAGCCCGGCCCTGCTGAGCCCCACCGGCCTGGTCTGGCGGTTGCAGCGTGCCGCTCTGCTGGGCTGGGCCACGGGCCTGCTCGGCTTCGGACTGGTCTTCGGGGCCTTGAGCGACCGGATAGAGGGACTCAAGGGCGCGGCCACGGAGTGGTATACGACGTTCGGCGGCGACTCGGACCTGCTCGGCGCGTACTGGGCCTCCATGATCCAGATCGCCGCAATGGCCGTGGCGATCTACGTCGTCACGCTCATGCTTCGCCTGCGCCACGACGAGGCCCAGGGCACGCTGGAGCCCGTGCTCGGCACTGCCGTCTCCCGACTTCGTTGGCTCGGCGCGTACGCCATCAACGCGCTGGCCGGGGCAGTGATCCTGATCCTCGTCTACGCGGTAGCAATGGGCATCACCGGCGGCCAGGTGGTCGGCGGCACTGCAGCACTGCTGCGTGACCTGATCGGCGCCTCACTGGTCCAGCTGCCCGCCATCGGCGTGCTCGGTGCCACGGTTGTCACAGTGGTCATGGTGCTGCCGCGATGGTCGGTCGGCCTGTCCTGGGCGCTCGTGGTGTTCTCGATCTTCGTCGGGCCGATGTTCGGGCCCTCAATGGGACTGCCGACGTGGCTGCTGGACCTCTCTCCCTTCACGCACGTGCCCAACGCACCGGCCGTCGCGATCAGCTACGGACCGATCCTGGGACTCAGCGTGGCCGGCGTGCTCCTGGCGGCCGCAGGGATCCTCGTGCTACGCCGAAGGAACCTCGTGCTTCCAGCCTGACCGCATGCGATGGGTTGACCATCGTGGTTCGGGTTCGCCCGACCGGAGTCGAGTCCCCTCGTCCGCCAGGTGGCGCCGGGAGAGCCGGGGCTGCATCCCGCCGGCGACGCGTACTCACGGCCGCCGGTGCCGCGGAACGGCCATCCTGTTCGCTCCTGTCGGCGACCTGGTCCCGGTGGCGCTGGCTGCCCTCGACCAGGGCGGAACGCTCGCTATTGCTGGGATCCACCTCACCGATGTCCCTGGACTCGAGTACCAACAGCACCTGTTCCGCGAGCGGACTGTGACGTCGATGACCGCCAACACGCGTGCCGACGGAGAGGAGTTCCTGCTGCTGGCTCGGGCCCTGGACCTGCATCCCCGGGGTTCGGTCCTACCCGTTCGAAGCGGCGGACCGAGCGCTCGACGACCTTGCCGACGGGCGCTTCGACGGGCTGCGGTGCTCGAGCTCGAGACGGCCTCGCTGCCCTGACCCGCCACGTGGCTCGTCTCGGCGGCATCAATGGACGACGGCGACCGGGCAGTGTGCCCCATGGAGAACGCGGTGGCTGACCGACCCGAGCACAGTCTCGGCCAGAGCGCCGTGGCCTCGCGAGCCAACGACGACCATCGTGGCGGTGTTCGAGGTGTCCACGAGTGCCTGACCGGCGCCGGTGGCGATGAACTCGCCCTCGATCTCCAGTCCAGGGAACCGCGTCCGAGCTTCGGCCACGGCCTTGGCCAACCCCTCCTCCTCATCAAGCAGAGTCGACGACATCGCCACCGGGATGTCGCCCTGCTTGTCGACGGGGATGGTGGCGGGCGGCTTCCAGGCTCGGACGATCACGACGTCCTGTCCGGTGGCCATGGCCTGCTGGCACGCGAAGTCCAGCGCCCGCAGGCTCGGCTCGGACCCGTCGACCCCCACCGCGATCCGGTGGCTGCCCATCGCATGGGCCTCCCGGACGACCACCACCGGGCATCGGGCATGCCGAGCGGTGCGCTGACTCACTGAACCGAGAATCAGCTCGCCGACGCGGCTGTGCCCACGACTTCCCAGCACGAGCATCGAGGCATCGCTCGCGGCGTCCAGGAGAGAGGGCACGAACCCCCCGACCTGGCGCTCGATCGTGGCCTCGGTGGAGCCGGCTGCGTCCAGCGTCTGTCGCGCGCTCTCCTCGATCTCCAGCCACCAGCTCTCCGGCCGGCGTGGGCTGCGAGGGGACTGCATCGGATCCTCGACGATCACGGCCACCAGCGTCTCTCGTCGGAGAAGGGCGGCGCCGGCGGCCCACATCAGGGCCTCGTCCGCGTCCGGTGAGCCGTCGTACCCGACGACGATTGCCTGTGATGTGTTGTTCATGCAACGAGCCTCGTCCTGTTGCCCCCCGGGGCAGCAGGGCCGAAGGTCAACGGACGGATGACCACCGTCCGTTGTCCGAGGCCGCCGCCGCACGGGACACTGCCGTCACGGCACGCCTCTTGTTCCGCTGGCGTGCCTGGACCTCGCCCTGGTGGTTCACCGCCGCAGCGCATCTGCTCGTCAACCTTGCCGATCTCGTCATGTCGCACAACATGCTCCACGTCTGAGGGCTCGCGTGATCGAGAGTGAGCTCGGGCGTCGCGTAGGTGTCTGACCGCACCGGTCAGATGAACAAGAGCTGGGCGCCCTCGGTCTTCTCGATGAAGTCCGAGGCGCTGATGATGCCCTCGACCTCGTCGTAGAGATCCTCCTCGCTGAGCCTCTGCATGTCCGCCGACATCCGGCAGGCCCACAGGTGGCCACCGGAGTCGACGATCTGCTGCAGGAACTCGGGCACGTCCGGGATGCCCAGGTCGGCGATCGTCTTCCTCAACTGATGCGTGGCCATCGCCGTCATGCCGGGCAGGCCGCCGAGACCCTGGGGCATGTGGGTCGCGGTGTTGCCCAGCATCGTGAACTTCAGGTCGCCCATGGTCTTCCTGTTGATCATGTCGAAGCCCCAGAACGTGAAGAACAGATGCGTCTCGACTCCTTCACCCAGGGCCGCGTTGGCGAGCACGAGACCGGGGTAAGCCATGTCGAGGTTGCCCTTGGAGCAGATGATGGCCAGCTTGCGGGTCGTCTCGGCCAGGCCGAAGTCCGGGATCAGCGGAAGGGTTTCGGTGGTGGTCATGATGATTCCTCCTGTCCTGCTCTGAACGTGCTCTGAACGTCACACGCAGCCGTGGGGCTTGGGGAGGCCCGCGACGTAGGCGAGTTTCTTGGCCGGCTTCTGGGGGAAGAGCTGGAACAGGGTCTTGATGGGGATGCCGCCCACCGTGCTGATCCGGCGCAGCGTCGCGGTCTCGCCCTGTGCGGCGTAGTCGTCGCGCAGGATGCGGATCGCCTTCCAGTGCTCGTCGGTCAGTTCGATCCCGATCCGCGCTGCGAGCGCGGTCGCGAGCCGGTCGTCCCATTCGTTCGGATCGGTCAAGAACCCTTCGTCGTTCACGTGGACGGTGTGGCCCTCGATCGTGGTCGTCGTCATGGCGCCATGCCTCCTGCCTCGGACTTGTGTGGATCTGAAGGGACCCTCTTGCCGGCCATGGACATGTGTGCCGGGAGCGGGATCGGGTGCCCGGGAAGCAAGACCTTCCAGTAGATGTGTCGGAACGCGAGCTTGCCGACGTGGTTGGCCCTGGTCTCCTTGAGCAGACTCAGCGGGCCGACGTGGGGGATGGGGTACTTGCCGGATAGCGGCTCGGTGTCGTAGTTGAAGTCGATCAACAGGGCTTTGTCGTCCCCGGCCTCGACGAAGCAGTTGGCATGCCCGTCGAAGGACCCGGTCATCGGTCGGCCGGTGACGTGCTCGAGGAAGTTGTCGACGAAGATCTCGACCGAGAAGTGCGCGACCGAGCCTGCCTTGGACGCCGGGATGTTGCTGGCGTCCCCGACCGCGAAGATGTTGTCGTGCGCGGTGCTCAGGAGCGTGTGCTTGTCGACGGGAACGTACTGCAGCTCGTCACCGAGACCCGAGCGGCCGACGAAGTCGGCGCCCATGTTGACCGGCACCGTCACCAGCAGGTCGAACGCGACCTCGCGTTCGTCGTACGACACCAGTACCTTGCGGTCGGAGTCGATGCTCTCGACCATGAAGTCGGTGATCACCTCGACCTTCCGTTCCGCGAGCATGTGGCCGAGGTGTGCGGAGGCGACCGGCTGCGTGAAGGCACCGTCGAGAGGGGTCACGAACACCAGCTCCACGCGGTCGCGGATCCCGCGCTCGCGAAGCCAGGCCTCCGCGAGGAAGGTGAACTCCAGCGGCGCGACCGGGCACTTGATCGGCATCTCCGAGATGTGCACGACCAGCCGGCCGCGGTCGAAGGAATGCAACGCCTCCGCCAACGCCTCGGCCCCGTCGAGTGTGTAGAAGTCGAAGATGCTGCGCCGCCACTCCGGACCATCCATCCCCGGTATTTGTTCGGGGCGCGGGGTGGTGCCGGTGGCGATCACCAGGTAGTCGTAGGCCAGCGTGCGCCCGTGCCGGAGGTGGACGGTGTTGTCGTGGGGGGAGACCCGGTCGATCTCGTCGTACACGAGCTCGACGCCGGCGGGGATGAAGTGGTGCCGAGTGCGCACGATGTCGTCGCAGGTGTACCCACCGAATGGGAGGAACAGGTAGCCGGGTTGGTAGTGGTGCTCGTCGTCACGGTCCACGACGGTGATCGTCCACTCCTCCTCGGACAACCGCTTGTGCAACTTGTTGGCGATCATGGTGCCGGCCGTGCCGCCTCCGAGGATGAGCAGGTTGCGCATGACGTCCTCCGACCTTCGAGGGGCCTTCTTCGTGGTCGACTCCAGTCAAGACCGCGAAGTAGGTGAGCGCCGGAGGCTGACGACCACAGTCGAAGGGACCCTGGTCACCCCTGAGGATTCATCGCCAGGGTTCATCGTCGGCGAGCGCAGCCCTGCGACCGCGGAACTCCTCCTCATCGATCTCCCCTGAGGCCAAGCGGCGCCAAAGGATCTGCTGGGCCTCCGACTCGGGTGGGGTCGTCGTCACGGGAGGTGCCGGGTGGGTGGGTCGCAGCACGACGGCGACGAGAACGGCGACAGCGATCGCCAGCAGCACCACCAGGATCAGCATGAGCGTCCACCCGCCGCCGTACGCATCGTGCATCCGAACCCCGTGGCCGTCGTCGTTCCACATCGCTCTCACCACCGCGATTCACCGCTCGTCGGCGAAACGCACCTGGGTGGGTACCGGGCCGCCGACCCTCTCGAGGACCGCCCGGACGTGTTGCCGGGCCTCGATCTGTCCGTGGGGGCAGGACACCAGCACCTGACGCGTGCCCCCTTCGAGGTCCTCGACGGCCGGGTAACCGGCGTGGCCCAGCGCGACGATCACGGCTGCTGCGTCCTGACCGTTCGGTACGTCGTATGTCAGGGCCTCCGCACCCGGTTGATGAAGCCGCGTCCGTAGCGCTTCATAGTCGAGTGACGCCGAGCGGCTGAGCACGAGCGCCACGACGCTCAAGGCGAAGATCCCGATGAAGATGATGAGTGCAACCGCGATCATGACGTCCTCCCAACGGTCGGGCCGCTCGATCGACCCTCGCCTCGGGGCGGCCACCTCATCGCGTCCTTCCACCGATGAGGCACTACCAGGGTCCGCCGAGCCTCACGGCCGACTGAAGAGTCGTCCGTCACGACACGAAGGTCATCCGCCACCGGAAGGACCTTGGGACGGAGGTCGTCCGGCGGTTATCGCGGAAGACCAACGACTCTCCCACCCACGCGCCCGGCATCGGAGCGTGGTCACCACCACATCAGGCGGGGTCATGAAGGGCGCCGGCTCCGGCGCCGCCGCCGGCGGGGGCGCCGTCTACACCCTGGGGATCTTCGGCGCCTGGGTCTACTTCTGGCAGCAGGCGGACGGCATCTGGGAGATGGTCCTGTCCGCGGGATCGGATGCCGTCGAGCGTCAGGGGGAGCAGCCTCGGGCACCGTCGGGCTGAATGCCAGGGCGGTTGTCGTGGCTTCGAGACCCAGCAGCAAACGGAGCAGCTCGAATGGAGCGCCCGCCGCTCATAGCTGTCGCGAGCAGGCAGCGCGATGGGGCACCCGTACCGTCAGCCGGTCACGGGAGAAGCCCGCGACGGGGTGGGCCCTGCGTGTGGCCCGGACGAGGTGACTTAGGTCCCTGACCGCACCGACTGCGACCCAGCAATGTTGGGGTGGCGAAAACTTCTGCGGTAGAACGAGTGGCGAAGGAGCTGCACATGTCCACGACGGGTGCACCAACGGCGACCAAAGGCCGGCCCGGGCTGATGCTAGGGCTGGCGACCCTGGGGTTCGCGCTCAACTTCTGGGCCTGGGCGCTCCTGTCGCCCCTGGCGGTCTCGTTCACCACGGCCCTGCACCTGACGCCATTCCAGCAGTCCCTGCTGGTCGCGGTGCCCGTGGTGGTCGGCTCGCTGGGTCGCATCCCGGTCGGTGCCCTCACCGACCGCTTCGGCGGCCGGGTCATGTTTCCGATCATCTCGCTGGTCACCTCCGTCCCGGTGCTCTACCTCGGGCTGTTCGGCCACTCCAGCCTGGCTGCCTTGTTGGTGGGAGGCTTCTTCCTGGGCATCGCCGGTACGGCGTTCGCCGTCGGGGTGCCGTTCGTTAGTGCGTGGTTCCCGCCGGGGCGACGAGGCTTCGCGGTTGGCGTTTTCGGCGCCGGCATGGGTGGCACGGCGATCAGTGCGCTGACCACGGTGAAGCTCGTCAACGCCCACACCACGAGCACGCCGTTCGTGATCACCGCAGTGGTGCTGACGGTGTACGGCGTGGTCGCCGCTCTGGTCCTGCGCGACGCCCCTGGGCGGGTCGTCCCCACCGAGGCGCTGGTCCGGCGGCTCGGCGGGGCGGCGAGGCTCCGGATCACCTGGCAGGCGGCAGCGCTCTACGCGATCGGGTTCGGCGGCTACGTCGCCTTCAGCGTCTACCTCCCCACCTACCTGAAGAACGCCTACGGCCTCACCCCGGCGGACGCTTCGAACCGGATGGCCGGCTTCGTGGTCGTCGCGGTCATCATGCGGCCCGTCGGCGGCTGGCTCTCGGACCGGGTCCGTGCCGCATCGGTGCTGACGGTCGCCTTCGCAGTGGTCGCCGTGGGCGCGTTGATTCAGTCGACGACGCCCTCCCTCGCGCCGCTGGGCACGATCGTGTTCCTCTCCATGGCCGGCGCCCTCGGCGCGGCATCGGGAGCGACGTTCGCGTTGGTCGCGCAACGCGCACCCGCCGCGAAGGTCGGCTCCGTCACGGGGATCGTGGGCGCGGCTGGCGGCCTAGGGGGCTTCATCCCCCCGCTGGTGATGGGCTCGATCTTCGGCCACTCCGGTGACTACGGCACCGGTCTGCTCGCGCTTTCGGCGATGGCCGTGCTGGTGCTGCTGCTGGCCCTCTCGATCCGTCGTACACCGACCCCCCACACCGCATGAAAGCCCCGTCCGTCGTGCCCGCTCTCGACGACCCGATCACCGAAGCGCTGGTGCGCAGCCGACGGTTCTTCACCAAGGGCACCGTCTCCGGCGATTTGCGGACGCTGTCGAAGGTCGGGGGTCGCCAGGCCGACGACTTCTACCGAGACCGGTGGAGCCACGACAAGGTGGTCCGCTCGACCCATGGCGTGAACTGCACCGGGTCCTGCTCGTGGAAGGTCTACGTCAAGGACGGAATCATCACCTGGGAGACGCAGCAGACCGACTATCCCTCGGTCGGCCCCGACTCCCCGGAGTACGAGCCCCGCGGCTGCCCGCGCGGAGCTGCGTTCTCCTGGTACACCTACTCGCCCACCCGGGTGCGCTACCCCTACGTCCGTGGCGTTCTGCTGCAGATGTTCCGCGAGGCGAAGACCCAGCACCACGGCGACCCCGTTCGTGCCTGGGAACACATCGTCGCGAACCCCCTGCGGGCCAAGGCGTACAAGTCGGCACGCGGCAAGGGCGGCCTGGTCCGCGCCACCTGGGACGAGGCCGCCGAGATCGTGGCCGCCGCGCACGTCCACACGATCAAGAAGTACGGCCCCGACCGGGTCGCCGGCTTCTCACCGATCCCCGCGATGTCGATGGTCTCGCACGCCTCCGGTGCCCGGTTCGTGAACCTGATCGGTGGCTCGATGCTGAGCTTCTACGACTGGTACGCCGACCTCCCGGTCGCCTCGCCCCAGGTGTTCGGCGACCAGACGGACGTTCCCGAGTCCGGGGACTGGTGGAACGCGGGCTACCTGATCATGTGGGGCTCCAACCTTCCGGTCACCCGCACCCCCGACGCGCACTGGATGACCGAGGCCCGCTACCGCGGTCAGAAAGTGGTCGCGGTCGCGCCCGACTACGCCGACAACGTGAAGTTCGCCGACGAATGGCTGCCGGCCAAGCCGGGCACCGACGCCGCCCTGGCCATGGCGATGGGTCACGTCGTGCTCAAGGAGTTCTTCGTCGACCGGCGGACGCCGTACTTCACCGACTATGTCAAGACCTACACCGACCTGCCCCACCTCGTGCGACTCGAGGAAGCCGGCGACGGTGCCTACACCGCGGGCAAGTTCCTGACCGCCGCCGACCTTGCCGAGCACGCGGACGAGGAGAACGCCGCCTTCAAGACAGTCCTGATCGACGCCCGGACCGGTGCCGCGGTCGTGCCGAACGGTTCCTTGGGCCATCGGTACGGCGAGGCAGGTGTGGGCCGCTGGAACCTCGAGCTCGGCGACGTCGACCCGGTCCTCTCGCTGCTCGACACCGCCGAGGAGTCGGTCGTGGTTCGGATGCCACGCTTCGATACCCCCGACGGAGCTGCCGCCGACCTCCCACGCGGCGTACCGACGCGCCGCATCGGTGGCCATCTGGTCACCACCGTCTTCGACCTCCTGCTTGCCCAGTACGGCGTCGGACGGCCCTTCGCCGGCCAGACACTCCCCGGGGAGTGGGCACAGGGGTACGACGATGCCGACTCGCCGTACACTCCGGCCTGGCAGGAGGCCATCACCGGAGTGCCCGCCGCGACGGCGGCCCGGATCGGCCGCGAGTTCGCCGCCAACGCCGAGGAGTCAGACGGCCGCTCCATGATCGTGATGGGAGCCGGCACCAACCACTGGTTCCACTCCGACACGATCTACCGTGCGTTCCTCACCCTCACCAACCTCACCGGCTGTCAGGGGGTCAACGGCGGCGGCTGGGCGCACTACGTCGGCCAGGAGAAGGTGAGGCCGATCACCGGCTACACCCAGATCGCCAACGCCCTGGACTGGAGCCGCCCGCCGCGCAACATGATCCAGACCGCCTTCTGGTACCTGCACACCAACCAGTTCCGCTACGACCAGTTCGGCGCCGACACCCTCGCCGCCACCACTGGTCACGGTCAGCTGGCCGGCAAGTCCACCGCCGACGTGATCGCGCAGAGCGCGCGCATGGGCTGGATGCCGTCGTACCCGACCTTCGACCGCAACCCGCTCGACCTGAGCGACGACGCCGCCGCCTCGGGCCATCCACTGGGGGAGTACGTCGTCGAGCAGCTCACGTCCGGCGACCTCGGTTTCGCCGCCGAGGACCCGGACGCACCCGGCAACTACCCCCGCATCCTGTCGATCTGGCGGGCCAACCTGCTCGGCTCCTCGGGCAAGGGCAACGAGTACTTCCTCAAGCACCTGCTCGGCACGGACTCCTCGGTCCGCGCCACCGAGACACCGGAGGGCCAACGCCCGGTCGACGTGAGATGGCGCAACGAGGCACCCGAGGGAAAACTCGACCTGCTGATGACGATCGACTTCCGGCAGACCAGCACGACGATCTTCTCCGACGTCGTCCTGCCGGCCGCCACCTGGTACGAGAAGCACGACCTCAACACCACTGACATGCACCCCTTCGTCCACTCGTTCAACCCCGCCATCGCACCGCCCTGGCAGACCCGCACCGACTGGGACGCATGGCAGACCATCGCCGAGAAGTTCAGCGAGCTCGCCGTCACCCACCTCGGCGTGCGCAAGGACGTCGTAGCCGTCCCGCTCACGCATGACACTCCGGACGCGATGGCGAATCCCCACGGCTCCGTCCGCGACTGGAAGAAGGGCGAGTGCGAGCCGATCCCCGGCGTCACCATGCCCAAGCTGATCGAGGTCGAACGCGACTACGGAGCGGTCTACGAGAAGATGAACGCGCTCGGGCCTCTGGCCGACGCCCTCGGCGCAACCACCAAGGGCGTCACCTTCGAGCTCAGCAAGCAGGTCGACTACCTCCGCCAGAAGAACGGCCCGGTGCGCGGCGGCGTTGCCGACGGTCGACCGTCACTCAATCGCGACGTCAACGTGTGCGAGGCCATCCTCGCCCTGTCCGGCACGACCAACGGGCACCTGGCTACGCAGGGCTTCAAGACCCTCGAGAAACGCACCGGTGTCCCGCTGGCCGACCTGGCCGAGGAGCACGAGGGCAAGCAGATCACCTTCGCCGACACCCAGGGCCCGCCGGTTCCGGTGATCACCTCGCCGGAGTGGTCAGGCTCGGAGACCGGCGGTCGGCGCTACTCGCCCTTCACGATCAACGTCGAGCGCAAGAAGCCCTGGCACACCCTGACCGGGCGGATGCACTTCTACCTCGACCACGACTGGATCACCGAGCTCGGTGAGGGGTTGCCCGTCTACCGGCCGCCCCTGAACCTGGCCGCCTTGTTCGCCGAACCGGCCCTGGGAAGCGTCTCCGACGGCTCCGGTGGCGAGGTCGAGGGGCTGACCGTGCGCTACCTGACCCCCCACAACAAGTGGTCGATCCACTCGGAGTACCAGGACAACCTGTTCATGCTGTCGCTGTCACGCGGCGGTCAGAACATCTGGATGAGCGACCGGGACGCCGCGAAGGTGGGGATCAACGACAACGACTGGATCGAGGCCGTCAACCGCAACGGCGTCGTCGTGGCCCGGGCGATCGTCTCGCACCGGATGCCCGAGGGAACCGTGTACATGTACCACGCCCAGGACCGGCTGATCGACGTGCCTTTGGCGGAGACCTCAGGCAAGCGCGGCGGCATCCACAACTCCCTGACCCGGATCCTGGTCAAACCAAGCCATCTGATCGGCGGCTACGCCCAGTTGAGCTTCGCCTTCAACTACCTCGGCCCCACCGGCAACCAGCGCGACGAGGTCACCGTCATCCGTAAGCGCTCGCAGGAGGTGACCTACTGATGAAGGTCATGGCGCAGATGGCGATGGTGATGAACCTCGACAAATGCATCGGGTGCCACACCTGCTCGGTGACCTGCAAGCAGGCGTGGACCAACCGCTCCGGCACGGAGTACATATGGTTCAACAACGTCGAGACCAGGCCCGGGCTCGGCTACCCCCGGACCTATGAGGACCAGGAGAAGTGGCAGGGCGGCTGGGAGCTCACCAGCCGCGGCCGTCTGAAGCTCAAGGCGGGTGGCCGGTTCAAGAAGCTGATGACGATCTTCTCCAACCCGAAGCTCCCCTCGATCGGTGAGTACTACGAGCCCTGGACCTACGACTACGCCACCTTGACCGACGCCCCGGTCCAGGAGCACACCCCGGTGGCGCGGCCGAAGTCGCTGATCTCGGGCAAGAACATGAAGATCGAGTGGTCGGCCAACTGGGACGACGACCTCGGCGGCTCCACCGCCAACACCCACCGCGACCCGATGCTGAAGAAGATCGCCGACAAGGTGAAGCTCGAGTTCGAGCAGACCTTCATGTTCTACCTGCCTCGGATCTGCGAGCACTGCCTGAACCCCTCGTGCGCCGCCTCGTGCCCCAGCGGCGCGATCTACAAGCGCGCAGAGGACGGCATCGTCCTGGTCGACCAGGACAAGTGCCGCGGCTGGCGGATGTGCGTCTCGGGGTGCCCCTACAAGAAGGTCTACTTCAACCACCGCACCGGCAAGGCCGAGAAGTGCACCTTCTGCTTTCCCCGCATCGAGGTCGGCCTCCCGACCGTCTGCTCCGAGACCTGTGTCGGCCGCCTGCGCTACATCGGCCTGATGCTGTACGACGCCGACAAGGTGCTCGAGGCGGCCTCGACCAACGACGACCAGGGGCTGTACGAGGCCCAGCGCGACGTCTTCCTGGACCCGTTCGACCCCGAGGTGATCCGCGAGGCGGAGAAGGCGGGCATCGCTCGCGACTGGGTCGACGCGGCTCAGCGCTCCCCGATCTACGCCCTCATCAACACCTACCGGGTGGCGCTTCCCCTGCATCCGGAGTACCGCACCATGCCGATGGTCTGGTACATCCCACCGCTGTCGCCCGTCGTCGACGCGGTGGCGGAGACCGGTGAGGACGCCGAGGACAAGGGCAACCTCTTCGCTGCGATCGACGCCCTGCGGATCCCGGTCGAGTACCTCGCTGAGCTGTTCACCGCCGGCGACGTCGAGCCGGTGGACGCCGTCCTGAAGAAGCTCGCCGCCATGCGGTCCTACATGCGCGACATCAACATGGGCCGCGATCCCGACCCCTCGATTCCGGCCGCGGTGGGGATGAGCGAGGAGGACATGTACGACATGTACCTGCTCCTGGCCATCGCCAAGTACGACGAGCGCTACGTCATCCCGCCCGCCCACGCCGAGCAGGCACACTCGCTGGAGGAGCTGGCCACCGAGTGCTCTGTCTCGGAGTACGGTGGCGGCCAGCAGGGCCTGTTCGGCGAAGGGTCCGGGGTGCCGACGCCGATCGCGGTGGAGAACTTCCAGATGCTGCAGGACCGGCAGACGTCAGACTCCCTGGCCGGCCCGGAAAACAAGGGCACCCGGGTCAACCTCCTCAATTGGGACGGCAAGGGCTCCCCACCGGGCTTGTTCCCACCGCGGGCGGACGACTCGTGAGCGGCCGTCGCCCGAAACCCGCGCTGCCCCCGGAGCAGCTGACCGTCGTGTGGCAGTCGGTCTCCCTTCTGCTCGACTACCCCGACGAGTCGGTGGCCGCCCTAACCGAGCTGGTCAGGTCCGCCTCACGGACACTGCCGACCGCGATCGGCGACTCCCTCCGGTCCTTCCTGGACCACCTCGAGTCCACCCCGCTTCCGGAGCTCCAGGCCGACTACGTCGAGACCTTCGACACCCGCCGGCGCTGCAACCTGTTCCTCACCTACTTCGCCCACGGCGACACCCGGAAGCGCGGAATGGCGCTGCTCCGGTTCAAGCAGACCTATCTCGCTTCAGGGTTCGAGCTGGACGAAGCTGAGCTTCCCGACCACCTGTGCGTCGTCCTCGAGTACGCCGCCACCGTGGACCAGCGTCGAGGCCGCGACCTGATGCTCGACCACCGCGCCGGACTCGAACTACTGCGGCTCTCACTGCAGGACCTGGGTTCGCCGTGGGCGAGCCTGGTCGACGCCGTCACCGCCACGCTTCCACCGCTGCGTGGCGACGAACGCGACGCCGTACGCCGGCTCGCGGTCGAAGGGCCGCCGGAGGAAGAGGTGGGTCTGGCGCCGTTCGCGGCTCCTGAGTTCAGCCCAGGCGCCGTCGGAAGCGACCTGCCCGAGACGACCCTGCTCCCGATGCCGTCCTTCCCAGGACAACGCCGATGAACGAGTTCCTCTTCGTTGTCGTTCCCTACCTCTGCCTGGCGACCTTCGTCGTCGGTCACTGGTGGCGCTACCGGTACGACAAGTTCGGCTGGACCACCCGGTCCTCCCAGCTCTACGAGAACAAGCTGCTGCGCATCGGTAGCCCGCTCTTCCACTTCGGGATGCTCGGCGTCATCGGCGGCCACCTCATCGGGCTGCTGGTGCCGCAGTCCTGGACGGATGCAGTCGGGGTCAGCGACCACACCTACCACGTGGTCGCCGTCGCCGGCGGACTCGTGTCCGGAGTGATGACTGTCGTCGGCATGGGGATCCTGATCTACCGCCGGCGCACCGTCGGCCCCGTCTTCTCGGCCACCACGCCGATGGACAAGGTGATGTACGCGTTCCTGGCGGCCGTGATCCTGTTGGGAATGTGGAACACCGTCGCCGGCTCGATCCTGCACATCGGCGGTGATTACAACTACCGCGAAGGCGTATCGGCCTGGTACCGCTCGTTCCTCGCCTTCCACCCAGATCCGCAACTGATGGCAGACGCACCGCTCGGGTTCCAGCTGCACGCGCTCGTCGCTTTCGGGCTCTTCGCGTTGTGGCCCTTCACCCGCCTCGTCCACGTCTTCAGCGCACCCCTCGGCTACCTGACCCGCCCCTACATCGTCTACCGCAGCCGCGACGACGCCCAACTCGGCAGCCACCGCCCCCGCCGCGGCTGGGACCGGGTCGGCTGACGTGTGCGACCACTGTGGATGCCGAGGGGTCGACGCCATCCGCGAGCTGATGGACGAGCACACCGCGCTCGTCGACCAGGCATGCGGCGTACGACAGACGTTGCAGCGAGGCACCCCCCGGTGCGATGACCCTCCTGACCGACCTCGTCTCGCGCCGGCAGCGGCACGTGCAGCCTGGCGAGGGTCTTGACCGGGGAGCGGACCGGACATCGACTGTGCGTTCGTGATTGGCTGTGTCGACGTCCCATGGCAACGCTGCGGGCTCCTCGGGGTTGCCATGACAACTCACGTGCTCGCCCAGGGCGGGACTGCCGCGGCGCGCAGCTGTCGCGAGCATCCGGATTCAACACGTCATCGAATTGAGTACTTGGCCGCAGAACTGCGCTCGCTGTTGCCGTCGTAGCGAGACAGGTCGCCGGTGATCGCGAGCTCGGTGTACATGTACAGCCCGTACGACGCCGGGGCGAGTGCCAGCGCGTCGGCGCCGGGTCGGCCGGTCGCGACCCGCCAGGCGGCGGCCAGCGCCACCGGGCCGACCAGCACCAGCCCCGACGTCACCGCCGCGCAGCTGGTCGGCCGCCCCCGACGACACGTGGTAGTCGATCCAGCCGAGCGCCAGCGGCCCGAGCAGGGCCGTGGCCATCGCGCCGAGCCCCAGCAGGGCCAGCAGGATCGCCAGCCCTGCCGAGGGCCGCGACGACTCCGTCGACCCGGCACCGCTCGGCCGGGTGCGCGCGGGGAGCGCGGAGACGGCAGGCATCGTCACACCTCCACCTCACGGTCAGGACGACGCTCCTCGGCCGGCCAGCCGAGACCGGTCGTGGCCGGCGCGTCGGGGGTGCTCGGCGTGGGCGCGACGCCACCGGGGTCCGCCGGGCCCTGGTCCAGCCGGAACGGCGGGTAGGTGTCGGTCATCAGGGCGACGTACGCGGTCACCCGGTAGACCCACCGGTTCAGGCCGACCAGCAGGTCGAACAACGGCGCCGGGTAGCGGCCGGTGAACAGCAACAGCAGTCCGGCAGCCAACGTCAGCGCGCCGATCAGACCGCCGACGGCGAACTGGAGGCCGTCCGCGTCACCGAAGTGCCACGTGCCCGCGAGCACGCCCAGCACGATCAGGTGCGGCAGCGCCAGCAGCCACGACTTGACCAGCACCAGCCCGCGCGAGAGCCGCTCGGGGTAGGCGATGTCGAGGTCGGCCGGGTAGTCGGTGTGGTCGAGGGTGAACGGCGGGTAGCGGTCGGTGCCGATCGCAGCCGTCGCGTAGAACTGCACCCGCCAGGTCCACCGCAGGATGCCGACGTTGAGGTCGAAGAGGCCACGCGGGTAGCGGCCGGTGACCAGGATCGCGAAGAACGCCACGACGGTGAGCACCACGAAGACCAGCCACAGCAGCGCGAGCACGACGAAGTGCGGGATCGCCAGGAACCACTTGACCAGCCAGAGCCCACGGTTCAGCTGCGGGTCCTTCGCACCGACCAGGGTCACCGGGGTGTCGGGCCGGACGGCTTCCGGAGGCTGACCGGGCGCGGCCTGGCGGGGGACCCGCGGTCCCGGCGGCCTGGCGCCGTACACGACGAGCAGTGCGCCGCCGAGGATCAGGGCGCCGCCCAGCAGGCCGAGGCTCCATGCCAGAGGTGTGAGCCAGCCGAGGCGTCCGCCCGCGGACAGGTCGACCGCGACCCCGGGGGAGCCGTCGAGGTTCATGACCACGGCGGTGTAGGTGCCGGGCTCGAGGTCCCAGGTCAGCGTCTGGGTGCCGGGGCCGCTGCTCTGCGCGGTCCAGAACCCCTGGTCGGTGGGAGCCGCGCTCAGGTCACCGCCGGTGCCACGCCGGGTCAGCGAGTAGTCGAACGGGTCGGTGCGCAGGTCGCTGATCTCGTCGTACGACGCGCTGCCCAGGTAGCGCGCGACGTCGGCGCTCGGTGCGATCCCGATGAAGACGGCCGATGCGTCCGCGGACCGGGCGCTCAGCCGCACGGTGGCGAGGTCACGGTCGGCCCACCAGTCGTTGGGGCCGGCCTTGCCGAGGTTCACGACCTCGCTGGAGAGGGCCACCGTCTCGGTGGTGAGCTGCTCGGTCGGGGTGCTGAAGAACCCGTCGTCGTCGCGCTGGGTGGCCATCGCCCAGCCGAGGCCGAGGCCTCCGAGCAGCAGCGGGATGCCTACGAGCGCGAGCAGGATGCCGATGACGAGGGGGACCGGGCGGCTCCTGCGGGAAGCGGTGCGGCCTGGTTCAGGTGGTGGGGTGTAGGTGGTCATGGTTGTGGTCTCCTTTCTCGTCGCCAGGCGACGTCATGACCGCGGGCGCTGAGCCGATCCACCACGAAACGGCGGTATCCGGAACGCACAGATGAGTTCCGGATAGCGCCGCCCGTGTGTGACTACTTGACCTCGGAGCGGCGCAGGGACAGCAGCCCGACGACGAGGGGAAGGACGATCCAGATCATCGTGGTCGAGCCGAGCATCGCCCACTCCTTGACAGTGTTCGTGGCGCCATCGAGGAGCGCCACCTGCGTGTAGTGCCAGTCGATCCACGGCTGCAGGTCCTCGAACCACGAACGCACCTGAGCCAGGAGCGCGAGGATGCCCGGCATGACCAGTGAAGCGACGAAGTAGCCCACGATCGCGGCCGCGGAGTTGCGCAGCACGACACCGAGGGCGAAGCCGAAGGCCATGCCAACCAGGTTGTAGAGCATCATCTGGAGTGCCATGGACAACGAGATGTCCCACGCGGTGTCGACGCCTGCGAGCGCGGACCCGGCCACGTTGCCGAGGGCGCCGACCGCGAAGGCGACGGAGACGGCGCCGAGGCCCACCAGGAGGGTCGCGATCGCCTTGGCGCCGATCACGCGTCCGCGGCTCGGCACCAGGGTGAACGTCGTGAGCCCACTTCGCTGGCTCCACTCACCGGTGACGGCCAGGATCGCGATGATCGGCAAGATCACCGACATCGGGAACCCGCTCGCCCTCACGAAGTTCTGGTAGGTGACGTCGCTGTTGAGGCCGAGGACGAGGAGCGACCCGGCCGAGATGGGCGACAGGACGCCGATGCTGATGAGCATCCAGAATCCCGAGCGGGTGTTGAACATCTTGCGCAGCTCGACCTTGACGAGTCGGGTGGTCGGGATGGGCTGGGCGGTCCGTCGGGCCGGCTCGGCCTCGATGGTGTCGGGAGTGATGATCGTGGCGGTCATGCCGCAACTCCTTCGCGTTGGGTGTCGGCGGTGAGCGACAGGAACATGTCTTCGAGCCCGGCGCCCTCGGCGGACCGGAGCTCGGTGAGGGCGATGCCGGCGGTCAGGGCCACGGCCCCGACCCGAGCGGGGTCGGCGTCGGTGCGGACCGAGCCGTCGCCTGGCGAGCGTGCTGGGGATCCCGGCCTGCTCGAGGGCGTGCGCGAGGTCGCGCGGTGACGTCGACCGGACGAGCGTCCCCGCTGCGGCGAGCAGCTCTTCCTTGGTGCCGGACGCGACGATCTTGCCGTTGCCGATCACGACCAGGTCGTCGGCGATGACCTCGATCTCGTGCAGCAGGTGCGAGGACAACAGGACGGTGCCGCCCTGGCTGGCGAAGCCCGTCAGCAGGTCGCGCATCCACCGGATCCCGGCAGGGTCGAGCCCGTTGGCCGGTTCGTCGAGGATCAGCACCTGGGGGTCTCCGAGGAGTGCGGTGGCGATGCCGAGGCGTTGACGCATGCCGAGGGAGTAGTTGCGCACCCGGCGCTTGGCCTCGGTGGGGGTCAGGCTCGACGAGCTCGAGCATCTCGTCGACCCGGGTGCGGGGCAGACCCATGGTGTCGGCGGCGATCGTGAGGATCTCGCGTCCGGTGCGACCGGCGTGCTGGGCGGAGGCGTCCAGGAGGACGCCCACCTCGAGGCCGGGGTTGGGGAGGTCGGCGAACCGTTCTCCGTTGATGGTCGCGGTGCCGGACGTCGGGACGGTCAGACCCACCATGACGCGCATCGTGGTGGACTTGCCGGCGCCGTTCGGACCGAGGAAGCCGGTCACGCGACCGGGCAGGGCAGTGAAGGAGACGTTGTCGACGGCGGTGAAGCCGGCGTACCTCCGGGTCAGTGACTCAACAGTGATCATGTGACAACCCTCGCCGCGTCGCGGCGTGCGCACATCGGCGTCGAGGCCGGACCCTCCTCGGCCGTTGGGAGGAGCGGGGTCTCGTTCTTTCGGTCGGTCCCCGAGGCCTCGGCGGTCCCTAGGCTGGGCGGGTGATCACCAACGCCCTGCGCTCGCTGTGGGCCGAGCCCCGCGCAGCCGACGCTCCCGAACGGGTGTCGCGCGACTGGGTGCTGGTCGGGGTGTTGATGGTGACGGCGCTGCTCGAGGGAGTCCTCCGGGACGACGTCGCCTGGCGGCCGGTCGTGACGATCGTGGCGGTCGGACTCGCGCCGGTGCTGCTGTGGCGGCGTACCCACCCGTTGGTCTGTGTCGTGGTGGGCTTCGGCACCGGCATGGCGTTGGGACTGGCGAGCCAGCTGGCCGGGATCCCGGGTGTGGGCCTCAACACGATGATCTACATCCTGGTGCTCGTCTACGCGCTGGTCCGCTGGGGCTCAGGGCGTCAGATCGTGATCGGGCTGGCGGTGGTGCTGGTCGCTGCGGTATTCAGCATCGCGACCGACTACACCGGGCCGGCCGAGCTCTTCGGCGGGTTCGGCATCCTGGCGGCGGCGGCGGCGGGCGGAGCGGCGTTCCGCTACCGCGCCGAGAGCCGGCGCCGGGCGTTGGACCAGATCCGCAGCCAGGAGCGGGTCGGCCTCGCGCGCGAGCTGCACGACATGGTCGCCCATCACGTCTCGGCGATCGCGGTGCAGGCGCAGGCGGGCCGGGCGATGGCCGGGCAGCGACCTGAGGCGGCGCTCGAGGCGCTGGCGGTCATCGAAGGGGAAGCGTCGCGGACGCTGGCGGAGATGCGGGCGATGGTCCGGGTGCTGCGCGACGGAGCGCCGGCGGAGTACGCCCCCCAGCCCGGCGTTGCCGACCTGGCGTCGCTCGCCCGCCGCGACCCGGTCCCGGTCGTCGACGTGGAGGTGCCGGGTGACCTGGACGAACTTCCGCTCCAGGTCGACGCGGCGGTCTACCGGCTGGCGCAAGAGGCGCTGACGAACGCCCTGCGGCACGCCCGCAACGCCTCGCGTGTGGAGATCCGGGTCGTCGAGGGTGGAGGAAGGCTGCGGCTACGCGTGACCGACGACGGACAGATCGACCCGGTGCGGCCGGCGAGCCACGGCTTCGGGCTGCTGGGGATGACCGAGCGCGTGCAGCTGCTCGGCGGCACGTTGCGTGCCGGGCCGGCGCCCGAGGGCGGGTGGACGGTCGACGCCGAGCTGCCGACGGAGGTACGCCGATGACGGTGCGCGTGCTGGTGGCCGACGACCAGGACCTGGTGCGTACCGGCCTGTCCATGATCCTTGACGCGCAGCCCGGCATCGAGGTCGTCGGCCAGGCCGCCGACGGCCACGCCGCGGTCGAGCTGGCGCGTCGGCTCCGCCCCGACGTGTGCCTGGTCGACATCCGGATGCCCGGGCTCGACGGCATCGAGGTGACCGAGCTCCTCGCCGGGCGGGGCGTCCCGGACCCGATGGCGGTGGTGGTGATCACGACCTTCGACCTCGACGAGTACGTCCACGGCGCGCTTCGGGCCGGCGCCCGAGGCTTTCTGCTCAAGGACGCCGGGCCGGAGCTGCTCGTCCAGGCCGTGCATGCCGCCGCCGTCGGCGATGCCCTGATCGCGCCGAACATCACCCGGCGGCTGCTGTCCACCTTGGCCGCCAGGGAACCGTCGAAACGACGTACCCAACCGATCGAGCCGCTCACCGACCGCGAGGAGGAGGTGCTGGCGCTGGTCGCCCGCGGCCGCACGAACGCCGAGATCGCCGCCGACCTCTTCATCGGCCTGACGACCGCCAAGACCCACGTCGCGAGCCTGCTGACCAAGATCGGCGCCCGCAACAGGGTCGAGATCGCGATGTGGGCCTACGACACCGGCCGGGTGGGGGACTGAAGCCGCCGTCCAAGGACTCGGAGAAGCCGTTCCGCCAAGCAAGCAGGATTCGATGAACGCGGTCTCGTCAAGGAGATGCGGCGCCAGCCGCGCATCGCGTGTGCGGTGAGCTGGGTGCCGTTGTCCATCCCGATATTCGCCAGTCAACGCCCGGTTTCCGTGATCAGTTCCTCCAACACCACGCGGGTGTCGTCGGGGATCTGTTGGTCGGCAGCCGACATGAGGCTGGCCGCGTAGTGAGTCTTTCCGCGTATGACTGTCAAGCTCGGGCCGCCGCGCTCGACGCACTTGTCCCATTCGTCCCGCGAGCGGATCCCCTTGCGTGAGTCCGCGTAGTCGGAGCGAGTGGAGGCCTGCACCTGCCTTTCGGAAGATCCGCGTTTACTCCGCGGAATCGGCCCGAGAAACTCCAAGAACATCCGTACCGCTCGGGTAAGGTCATAGCTGACCACGACACCGATGTCGGCTGTCGGCCCAGGTCAGGGCAGGTTCCGCCGAGTTCTTCCGAGATCCGGCGACACGTGGCGGCGATCATCTCGCAATGAGAAGGTCAGGGTTTCGAATCCCCCTGAGCGCCACCACACCTAGGTGGTGACCTGCGCAGAGCCGAATCGATCGCGTCGGAACTCCGAACTCGTTCTGTTAGCGCGGATCAAGGGGGCTTTCAGTCCGCGTTGTGTCGCATTCAGGGGCTGACTGCGACCCACGTCTGGTCCAGTGACCCAGAGGGGTCCGCCAAGACCGGGACGGCTGCTTGGATGCCCTGCGTTGTGCCGCTGGCACCGCCGACCAGTCCTGCATTGGCCGTCGCCACCCTCTGCTGTGCGAACGCGCAGACCTACGTCAGGAGCCTGCGGGGGTCCTGGTCGCCCTCGCGTAGCGGTCCGAGAGCACGCGTAGGTGGTCGACAAGGGCGGGGGGACCGGTCACCGAGAAGTCCAGGCCCAGCATGCCGATCCAGACCGCGATTACCTCCACGCTGTCGCCGCCGGTGACCAGGACCGACTCGGTGTCGGACACCGCCTCGACGGTACCGACCGCGGGGTTGATCCTCGCCAGCACCTCCTCTGCGGCGGCGTGAACGGGGATCCGCGAGTGCACCGCCCATCCGGTGCGCGCCACCTCGCGCACGACGAACTCGGTCAGGTCGCCCGGGAACGGCTGCGGGGCGAAACGGCGTCCGCCGGGAGTGCGCATTCGCAGCCAGTCAACCCGGTACGGCGCCCACCCGCCGGTCGCGGGGTCGCGGCCGACGAGGTACCAGCGCCGCTGCCAGCCGACCAGGTGGTAAGGCTCGATCACGCACGTCTCGTCGCGGTAGTGACAGCGCAGCCCTTGGTGGTCTCGGATCGCTGCGGCCAGCTCGTTCAGTTGCTCCGCCTCGACCACGGGATCCTCGACGTTGGAGTCGGTGTTGACCGGACCGGCGCTGGTCGCCACGCGGAGGGCCGCCAGTCGGTGACGTAGCCGGTCGGGCAGCACCTGTTCCAGCTTGGTGAGCGCTCGCCCTCCGCTCTCCTCGAACCCTGCCATCCCGGTGGCGGCGCGGAGGCCGACGACGACGGCTGCGGCCTCTGCCTCGTCCAGGAGGAGTGGCGGCATCTTGGCGCCGACGCCGAGGCGGTAGCGGCCGCCGCGTCCGCGGATCGCGTCGACGGGGTAGCCGAGGTCCCGGAGGCGCGTGACGTCGTTGCGCACCGTGCGGTCGGTGACCGCCAGCCGGTCGGCCAGCTCCGCCCCGGACCAGTCGGCACGGGACTGCAGCAGGCCGAGGAGGGCCAGCATGCGGGCGGACGTGTCGCGCACGGCGTACTCCTTTGCGATCCATCTGTGGCGTGATGACGGAGGTGCCAGGGTCTCGAGAATAACGGAACGAAACGTTCCGGAATTACTCATAGCGTCCTCTCTACCAGGCCAAACGAGACAGGAGACGCACCATGAGCAGCACCACGACAACCCCCGAGATCCGCCCGTTCCGGGTGGAGTTCCCGCAGGCCGACCTCGACGACCTCGGCGAGCGCCTAGCGCGGACCCGGTATGCGCCGGCGGCGCCCGGCGACTCCTGGGACTACGGGACGCCGAAGTCCTACTTGCGCGACATGGTCGAGCGCTGGAAGGCGTTCGACTGGCGTGCGGTCGAGGCCAGGATCAACGCCCGCCCGAACTTTCTGACCGAGATCGACGGCCAGACCATCCACTTCGTCCATGTGCGTTCCGAGGTCCCGGACGCGAGGCCGCTGTTGCTAGCGCACACCTATCCGGGCTCGTTCCTGGAGTTCCTCGAGATGATCGAGCCGCTGACCGACCCGGTCGCCCATGGTGGTCGGCCCGAGGACGCGTTCCATGTCGTGGTTCCGTCGGTCCCGGGCTTCGGCTTCTCCACTCCGGTCGTCGACGGCAGCTGGACGATGGCACGGGTGGCCCGCGCCTACGACTCGCTGATGCGCCGGCTCGGCTACGACTCATACGGCACGCACGGCAGCGACGGCGGCGCCATGGTCTCCCGCGAGCTCGCGGTGCTCGATCCCGAGGGGTTCCTCGGCGCTCACGTGCTTCAGCTGTTCTCGTTCCCGAGCGGCGCGCCCGGCGAGATGGACGCCTTCGGCGAGAAAGAGTACGCCGCGCTCGCCCACCTGCAGTGGTTCCAGAGCGTGGGCGGCTACAACAGCATGAACGCCACCCGGCCGCAGACCGTCGCTGCCGGTCTGGCGGACTCGCCCGTTGCCGTGCTCGCTTACAGCGAGCTGTTCGAGAACTTCGGCAACGGCACCAGCCTGGTGCGGCCGGAGCAGGTCCTGGCGCAGGCCACCCTCTACTGGTTGACCAACACCTACGCCACCGCGGCTCGCTACCACTACGAGGAGCAGCGCGCCGTGCCCGAGCCTGCCGTCAGCCAGGGCCGCATCGGTGTGGCCGTGTTCAAGGACGACTTCCAGACGATCCGGATCCTCGCCGAGCGGGACAACGCGAACATCGCTCACTGGTCAGAGTTCCCCCGCGGTGGGCACTACGCCGCCCTCGAGGTGCCTGATGACGTCGTCGCCGACCTGAGAGCGTTCTTCGCCCGGGCCTAGCCAGCTGCGTGCAGAAGCGTCGCTGGACGGCGAGAGGGTCAGCACCCTCGGCGCGCGTCGGGTCGGCAGCCTGCCCGCGGGTTCACCCGAAGGGGATGATGCCCGCCGCTCGCTGGTGGCCCAGCATCGAAGTGGCTGCCGCGGCGAGACTGCGGAAGCCGTGCCAATCTGTCGGGTGTCCTGGACCCCGATCCCGGCAACCGAACGATCACCAGCCGCATCCGGGAGCGAGGCGCCGAACGGGGCATGATCTGGATCCCGGGCGGCACCTTCCAGATGGGCTCCGACGATCATTGCCCCGAAGAGGCGCCCACGCACGAGGTGAGCATGGACGGCTTCCGGATGGACGCGCACACGATGCATCAGCCGAGCCCGAGCCCTAGGAAGGAATGGAGCGCGCGATGACCGATCCGTTGTCCATCTGGCGGGAGGGTGCCGCCAAGGAGGCCATCCTCGGTTTCGTGGAGCAGACCTGCACGGAGGGCTCCGCCGGCTGGGTGCCGGTCGAGGAGCGGGTCGCCGTCTTCGACAACGACGGCACGCTGTGGTGCGAGAAGCCGATGCCCATCCAGCTCGACTTCGTCCTGCGCCGGCTGGCCGAGATGGCCGTGGGCGACCCGACGCTGCGCGACCGGCAACCGTGGAAGGCCGCCCACGAGCGCGACTATGCCTGGCTGGCGCAGGTCATGACGGAGCACTACGCGGGCGACGACACCAACGTGAAGACGGTCGGGGCCGGCATCGTGGCGGCGTTCGCGAACATCACCGTCGACCAGTTCGAGGCGGACTCCCTCGAATTCCTGCGCAGTGCTCGGCACCCCACGTTGGACCGCGGCTACCTCGAGTGTGCGTACGCACCCATGCTCGAGCTCCTCTCGCACTTGAGGGCCAGCGGCTTCACGAACTACATCGCCTCGGGTGGGGGTCGCGACTTCATGAGGCCGATCAGCCAGCAGGTCTACGGCATTCCCAGGGAAGGCGTGATCGGAAGCGCTGTCGCACTCGCCTACATCCCGGACGAACGAGGGGGCGCCATCACCCGCCAGATGGTCGCCGACCACCTAGACGACGGTCCGGAGAAGCCGGTTCGCATCTGGACCCGCACCGGACGACGTCCCGTGCTGGCAGCCGGCAACTCCAACGGCGACATCGAGATGCTCGACTTCACCCAGCACCCGGACAAGCCCTCCCTGCGGCTCCTGGTGCTGCACGACGACCCCGAGCGGGAGTTCGACTACGTCTCAGGAGCGGAACGAGCCCTCGACCGCGCGGCCAGCAGCGGCTGGACCGTCGTCAGCATCAAGAACGACTGGGCCACGGTGTTCTGACGGCATCTCGTCACAGGACGTCGCCCTGAGGGCGAGGTGTCACGACTCCGACGCGTCCACTAGGTGTGGCACGCCGACGTCCTGGGTGAGGAGCTCCGGCGTGATGTGCTCCAGTCGGGCGCAGCCGGCCAGTCGCATGGTCGTCGTGAGCTCCTGATCGAGCAGGTTGAGCACCCGCGCCACGCCCCCCTGCCCGTTGACGGCGAGGCCCCACACGGCAGGCCGACCGATCATCACGGCGTCGGCGCCCAAACCCAGCGCCTTCAGCACGTCGGAGCCTCGCCGAACACCACCGTCGACGAGCAGGGCCATGCGGTGGCCGGCAGTGTCGAGCGCTCGCCGGGCGCCCCGCAGCGCCTCGAGCGGCGCCGTCGCCACGTCCAGCTGCCGGCCTCCGTGGTTGGAGATGACGACGCCGTCATACCCCTCCTCAGCCGCATGGAAGACGTCCTCCTCGCGGAGGACTCCCTTGAGCCAGATCGGCAGATCGGTCTGCTGGCGCAACCAGGCGAGCCCTTCCCAGGTCATGGCCGCGTCCTTCATCGTCTCGAAGCGCAGGAGCGGTGACCGCGATGCCAGCCCGACTCCGTCGAGATGCGGGAGATGGACCTGGCTGTCGAGCGCGAACCCATGGCGCATGTCGGTCTCCCGACGCCCGGAGACCGGCGCGTCGACGGTCACCACCAGGCCGTGGAACCCCGCCGTGCGGGCGCGGTCGACGATCGTCGTCATCAGGTCGTGGTCGCGGAGGGGGTAGAGCTGGAGGAGGAGCGGCGCCGTCGATCCCACGAAGGCCTCCGCCACGTCCTCCAAGGAGGTCGTAGACAAGAAGGAGAGCACCATCCCGTGCCCCAGCCGCGCAGCCGCTCGCGCGGTGGCCAGCTCTCCCTCGGGGTGGACCAGCCGCTGCATCGCGGTGGGGGCGATCAGGATCGGCGAGGAGAGGGCCCGCCCGAGGAGTCGGGCCTCGGTGGAGACCGTCTCGACGTCGACGAGGACGCGGGGGCGCACGTGCAGCCAGCCATACGAGGCGCGGTTCCGCGCCAGGGCCTGCCCGTCCTCGGCTCCGCCCGCGAAGTAGTCGAAGATCGGCGCCGGGAGGACGGCCCGAGCGGCCTCCTCCATGTCGTGGAGGTTGAGCACCTGATCCGGCGTACTCGACGGTGCGCCCACCCCCTCCACCGTGCGTTGCGCGTGCACCGGGCGGTGCGCGCGAACGACCTGACCCTCGAGGACCGACGCCCCCCGCTCCACGATCGCGAACGGCCCCACGTGGGCGCCGCTCTCGACGGCCGTCGATCCGAACCGGAGGGAGTGGTGCTCGATCGAGTGCCCGAACATCTGTGACTGATGCTCGAGGATGACACGGTCGCCGACGCTCTTGAGGTCGTACTCGCTGCCGAGCGACGAGGCCAGCAAGCATGTCCCACGGCCGACCCGGGCTCCCATCGACCGCCACAAGACGGTCAGGAACCAGGTCCCCTGAAGTTGGGTCAGGAACGCCGCCTCCGCATCCATCACCACGGTCTCCACCAGCAGCCACCGCGTGTAGGCCCAGCCGTACGCCGGGTGCTCGCCGGCGCGCACGCGCCCCAGGACGACCCACTTGAGCAGGGGAACGCAGGCGACCTTGACCAGTCTCGGGACCAGCAGCAGCGCGGGCAGCAGGACCCACAGGGCGGTGGTCGGCACTGCACCGACGAGCCCGTTGGCCACCGCGCCCATCAGCACGAAGCCCGCGACGTCCACCCCGCCCACAACCAACCACTGCAGCAGTGCCAAGGCGGTCTGATTGCGCGCGTACTGCACCGAGCTCACGCGGTCCGGGCGTAACGAGGCCCGGCCCACCACCCGCGGTGGCGAACCCACCGCGACCGAGCCCCGCGGGATCACATCCCCGCCTCCGGCGACGCTCAGGTCGCCCAGGAGCGAGCCCGCGGACACCTCCGCACCGCAGAGGAGCACGCACGAGTTCGCCACGATCGCATCGTCGCCGATCCGCACCCCGGCGCTCGCTCCCTCGGCTCCGCGTGTTCCCTCCGCCTGATCGAGGGCGTACACGGCGACGTTCCCGGCGACCATGCCCCGGTCGCCGATCTCCAGCAGGTCGGGTTCGGCGGTGTAGGGCGCAGCCAGGAACGGCCGGACGCCGACTCGGGCGCCCAGGAGCCGGTACCACCAGCGCATGGGGTGGGACATCACGTTGAGCCGCAGGAACATCGCGAAGAACGGCACGTCGACCAGTCGCGCGTATACCCATCGGCTCCAGTCGGCCTCCCTCGGCAGCATGCGCTTCACGACGACGACGAGGGCGAAGTAAGCCGCCGGGATGATCACACGCAGTGCGAGAGCGGCGGCCGCGAAGAAGGACAGCGCGGCCGGCGAAGTGGACCTTCCGAGCAGCAGGTCGGCTACCGACGGCATTGCTTGGCCGAGCGCGTCGACCGTAGTGGTCACGAAGAGGATGCCGACGGCGGCGGCCAGGCTCACGAGGTAGCCGACCAGGACGAACGCCGCCACCTGCGCGCCCACGCCCGGTACATATCGTGCGGACGGCGCGGCCGGCCCGCCCGCGGCCACGCGATCGTCCACAGCCGCAAGGGGCGTCACGCTCGCGCCGGCGTCGACGACAGCGCCGCCGAGCAGGGTGCTGTGGGCGCCAATCGTGCAGCCGGCCCCGATCTCCACCGGCTCGACCACGAGCCGGCCTCCTTGTGGACGACCGGGCAGCACGGTCACGTCCCTGCCGACGACGGTGCCGTCGCCGATCGTGATCTCCTTCATGTCGTGGAGCGCCACAGATTCCACGCGAACCTTCCTCCCGATCCGCGCGCCGCCGAGCCGGTAGAACGCCGTGAGCGCACCGGTCCCTCGCAGGACTCCCAGCTGGGCCTCGACGGCGCGGAGGGTCTGGCGCGCGAGCAGCCAGCGGAAGTATGACGGACTCCACAGGTCGGCCTGCCCTCCGGGCCGGGGGGCACGCCCCAACCTGACAAGCACAACGGCCGCGGCCATCGTCACGAGGAGCACACATGCGAGCCACCCGGGTCCCAGCAGGAGCAGCTCGAGGGCGGACAACCGGCGCGCGGCGAGCTCGAACGTCACCAGCGCGGGCACGAAGCCGACCGCCAGGAGCGAGGGCCGCACGAGCAGACCGAGCAGCTGGAGCACCATCGCTGACACGGACGTGGCGGACGTCGCCTCGGGAGGCGGGTCGGGCTCGGTCCGGGGCCCGGTCTGGGGCCCGGTCTGGGGCCCGGTCTGCGGCCCGCTGGGCGCCTGAACGGCCGCGAGCCCGTCGAAGTAGACACCGAGTTCCCGGATCGTCGGGTGGTCGTAGAACAGAGTGGGTGGCACGGTGGTTGCGAACCGCTGCTCCAACTGCTCGATCAGCTCGAGCGTGCCCAAAGAGTCGAGTCCGACGTCGAACAGCGGCCGGTCGTCGTCGACATGCTGCGAGGTGACGATCGCGAAATAGGCACGCACGAGCGCTGCCACAGCGCCGCCTGCGGTCGCATCAGCGGCCGCCGGGACATCGGCTGCGACCGGGTGGTCCGGCTCCACCGGAGCACCGGCCAACCGGTCGCTCAGCTGCTGCTTCTGGACCTTGCCCGTCTGGGTCCGGGGCAGCTCGTCAACGAAGTGGACGCGCCGAGGCACCTTGAACCCGGCCAGGAGCGCACGGCAGCGCGCCTTGACCTTCGCAGCGTCGGGCTGGGCGCCGTCCCGGACGACGGCGATCTCGACCACCTCACCGAGGACCGCATGTGGTACGGCGAAGGCCGCGGACTCCCGGATGCCGTCGATCCCGTCGACCACCTGCTCGACCTCCCAGGCGAACACGTTCTCGCCACCGACGTCGATCATGTCTTTCCGGCGCCCGACCACGTGCACGCACCCCGCATCGTCCAATGACCCGAGGTCGCCGCTGCGGTAGTAGCCGTCGGCGGTGAACACCGCGGACGTGCCGATGTCGATTCGCCCGTCGGAGAGGTAACCGCTGAACACCGTCTCGCCCCGAAGCACGATCTCGCCGACCTGCCCGGTAGCGACCTGCTGGTCCTGGCCGTCGACGATCCGCACCTCGAGGCCAGGCAGGACCCGCAGTCCCCGCTTCATCGGCTCCTGGGTCTCCACCTTGAAGGCGACGTGGCAGGTCGCCTCGGTCATGCCGAACCCCTGGATGACGTCGCAGTCGAACAGCGTGGCAACCCGGTGGACCATGGCTGGGTCCGGGGCCGCTCCACCGGTCAGCACCCACCGAAGCGCCGGGAAAGTCAGGCCCTTGAGGCGGTCGGAGTCGCACATGAGCTGGAGCATCGACGGCACCAGCTTGACGATCGTGACCCCTTCGGTGGCCACCATCTCGCCGACCTCGTCGTACCGGAGCTGGTTCTCATGGAAGACGTGCCGCGCGCCGATCAGCATCGCGATCCACACAAAGGCCGCGTCACCCACGTGGAACATCGGACCGAAGTGACCCCAGCAATGCTGCTCGTCGGCGCGCAGCCCCAGTGCGCGGATGGTGGCGAACGAGTGGGCGACCACATTGTGGTGGGTGTGCAGCACCATCTTGCTGCGGCCGGTGGTCCCGGATGTGCCGAAGCCCTGCACGTATGACGCCGGGCGGGCCGGCGGGTCGACGTCCCGATCGGTGCCCGGATCAGCGGCCAGGAGCGAGTCCCATGAGCGTTGGTCCTCGACCGGGACCTCCACCGGCGCGGTTGTCCACACCAGTGTGCGTACCGGCAGATCGCTCCAGGGAAGCGCCCGAAGGGTCTCGGCGAAGGCGTCGGACGTGACCAGGACGGACACGCCGCCCGCCCGGAGTCCTGCCTCGATCTCGCTTGCCGACAACCGATGATTGAGCGGGAAGACGATCGCCCCGGTCGTGGCGGCGACAAAGAACAGCTCCATGGCGATGTGACTGTTCGACAGCAGCACCGCGATGGTGGGCTGTTGCCCCGTCACCTCCCGGATCTCCCGGAGCTGCGCTCGCAGGGACGCCGCAATCCTGGCCACCCGGTCGCGGCACTCGGCGTACGAGATCCAGGCTCCACCGACCTCGTAGGCCGGCCGGTCGGCATGCTCTCGGCACGCGATCTCGAACAGTTCGGCCAGATCGGTCCTGCCCGTCGGCGCCCACGGCAACAGCCTGTCAAGCGATAGCGACTCGACACGTGCCGGCGCGTTCCGCTCGCGCAGCCGGCGGGCCAGCAGCATGGCCATCGCGCGGTTGAACCGCGCGGCAAGGGCTGGGTCACCGTCGAGCAGCCGGCGCAGCGGAGCCTCCGGGATCCGCAGCACGCTGGCCGACCCATCCGATGCTCGAAGGGTGGCCGAGGCCGCCCGACCCTCGAGCAGCGACATCTCGCCGACGATCTCACCGCCAACGACAAATCCGACGGGCTCCTCGATCCCGTCAACGGTCACACACAGCTCGCCGTCTAGGACGAGGAAGACCGCTCCCGGGTGACGGCCCTCCACGATGAGCGCGGAGCCCTGAGGCAGCTCCTCCCGAGTGCCCAGACGCATCAGGGCGTCGATGTCGGCGTCCGTGAGGGCCCCGAAGACGTAAAGGACTTCCGTCATCTCACGACCCCTCCGGTGGCCTCGCTGCCCGAGCTTCCGGTGGCCGCGGGGTGGCTGCTCGTCGGCGCATCGGCCCTAGGGCGTGGCCGGCGACGCACTCACATGCCGATGAGAGGCCGCCAAGTCTGCAGTCCGACGGTGCGCACTCTTGGTCAACTGGACCCATGGCGTGCCGCCCCTCGTCCCAACGTGCGCCTCACTTGATGGGAGGAATCAATCCTGTCTTCCGGTGGATGAAGCAGAATCCCTCCAGGGTTCCTCCCGACCATTCTGCTTTGTCCGGCCGCCAGAAGGCAGTGATCACCAGGTCTGCGCGATCGTCGCGATCGGCGGTCAGATCGGCGCAACCCGATCGTCCCTTCTTGTTCAGTGTCGCTGCCGAGGGGTATTGCGTCACCTCGGCCTGAATCGTGGTGGGGAGGAGTTCCGCCCGATGGGGTTTCTTGCACGACGACAAAGGCTGGATCCGGTTCGGATCGGGGACCTGGTCGATACACATCTGGAACCGCACGGGATCCGAGTCCACGGCGCCGCGTAGGGATCTCGTCTGAGGCGCTAGCTGGCAGCACCCGTCCATCGCCCGGACGCCGACATCGCAGCGCACCCCACCGCTGACCCGCGGCCCTTCGGGCTGCCGATGGCCAATAGACCACGAACTCGAGGGTCCTGACGCCGGGGCTCGAAATGCCGAGATAGCCCAATCCTGCGACAGAGGGGCAGGAATCGGCGAGCTGCTTCACCAGCCCGAGGGTCGGTTCCTCGGCCAGTGTGATGACCTCGACGGTCTCCAGGGTGTGGGCCCTCGAACATTCGATGGCCGGGGTCTCGTCGACCCAGTCGTCAGCATGAACACCGTGCGCGACGGGCCTACCCGGGAAGGACTCGAGATGATCCGCCGGCGTGCTCCGGCATTGTCCGACCTTGGGAGGCGGTGGCACGTCACCCGCTGGGGAAGCTCGTGTCGACGAGGCAGCCGCTGGCGAAGGCTGTGTAGGCGGAGCCGCGGGCGAGCTGGCATCGCTGGTGCACGCCGCGCACGCGACGCCGACAAAACCGTGACCATCAAGGCTTTGGCGCGGACGGATCTCGTCATGAGCGTCCCCTATTGATCACAGTGACCCTGGTTGATCACAGTGACCCTGGCCGCGCACGGATGCAAACCGTTGCAACGCCCTCATCTGCCGGGCGGTATCAAGGGTCAGCGCAACGAGCTCTTGCGGCCAAGCCCACGGCTCGGCAGCTGGGGAAGGGCGGTCGACGACGAGCTGCGAACGACCTCAGGAACCGGCCAGGGCCCTGGCCTTGCCCGCCTGGAACTCGGCCTCGTCGATCACGCCCTTGTCCTTGAGGTCGGCGAGTCGAGCGATCTCCTCGGCCGGGCTGGCGGCGCCTGATCCGGCCACACTCTGGATGTACTGGCGCTGGGCCGCGTCTCGAGCCTGCACGTCCTCGATCGAGTGCTGAGTCATCTCCTTGCCGCGGGCGATCAGGTAGACGAGGACACCGAGATAGGGCAGGACGATGACGAAGATGATCCACAGTGCCTTGACCCCACCGGACATCTCGTGGCTGCGGAAGATGTCGGCGAACACCCGGATCAGCAAGGTGATCCAGATGAAGAAGCAGAAGAACCAGAGCATCGACCAGAAGACCTGGCCGGTGCCGAACTCGAGCAGTGTGATCAACGGTGACATTGGATTCCTTTGACGATGCGAAGCGCCGCCGCCTTTCGGCGCCCAGCGACTGGCGGGCTCGGGCCGGCCCGTCGGGACACACTCTGCTGGTCGAACGGTCGTGCCGCAAGGACCAGGAGCTACCGGCGAGTCCGCTGAGTCACGGGCGGACTCCTCGGCCGCAGTGACCCCGACGGCAGAGGTGAGGAAGGCTGGATGCCGCGATCAGTGTCGGTCGACGAAGAGGACTTCGATGGCGTTGTTTCCGTAGCCCAGCCGGTTCCACGGTGGGACGTCGGGCTGCACGTTGTCGGCAGCGTCGGTCGCGCGCGCGCGGAGGGTGTGGCGTCCAACGTCGTTGCTGTCCCAGACGAATGACCAGTCCTGCCATTGGTACGGCCCCTTCGGCGGGTCCAGCTGCGCTGGGTGCCAGTCACCCTCGCCGGTGAGGCTGATGTCGACCTGCGTCACCGGCCCGGTGCCCGACCAGGCTTTACCCCGGATCGTGTAAGGCCCCATGGGCAGGATGGCCTCGGGAGTGGGGTCGGTGATGCGGGCCCGGACACGCATGAGGCTCACCGCTTCGTGAGGGCGATCCGGCCACTCGTAGACATAGTGGCCGGTCTGGAACTCGCCGATGAACGGCTCGGTGAGGACGTCGATCCGGCTGAGCCACTTCACCGAGGCGACGGCGTACCAGTGCGGAGCGATGATCCGAAACGGTGCGCCATGATCGGGCGTCAACGGTTCGCCGTTCATCTCATAGGCGACCAGGATCGCCGAGGAGGGATCGGCTGCCTGGGCGAGGGGCAGCGCGCGGACGAACGTGAGGTCGCTCTGGTTGGTGTTCGGGAGGATCGCCTGCAGGTGGTACGGGCCGTGATCGGCACCTTCGAAGCGGACGTCGACCCCCGTCTTCGCCGGCTGGGCCAGCGCGAGTACGTCGCTCAGCCGGGCACCGGTCCACCGTGCGGTCGACACGGCGTAGTCCCCCCACGGTTCCCCGGTCGGAAGCGGTCTCATGTCCAGGCGCCCGTTGCCCGCACATTCCAGAGTGACCGCCTGCTCGCGGGCCGGCATCGAGCGAAGGTCATCGAGGGTCAGCGTCATGGGCTTGCCCACGGCACCGCCGATCTCCAAGGAGCCGTCGTGGGTGGGCAACGCGAAGTTGCTGCGGATGTAGTGGAGCGCGGTGGGCGTGATGTCCCCCACCAGAGCTTCGGGCGGCGCCTCGGCGTTGTACGGAGCGGGATTGATCATCTCCAGTGCGGCGCGTGCCGACTCGAGATCGCTTGCGGCGGTCATGGGCTCGGTCTTCCTCTCGATTGGTCGTGGTCGCTGGCGCTCTCGCCTCAGAAGTCGGCGTCGTCGAAGCTCGGTTCGCGGCCGTCGTTGAAGGATCCGATTCCTTCGACGCGGTCGGGGTGGACAGCCGAGCGCCAGTGGGCGTCCATCATGATGGCGATGGCCTGCTCGATCGGCTGGCCTTCGCCCAGGTGTACGGCGCGTTTCACCGACTGCACTGCCGTGGGTGAGTTGCCTGCGATCGTGTCCGCGATGCGCCGGGCGGCGAGCATCAGCTCAGCCGCAGGATGGATCTCGTTGACCATGCCGAGACGGTAGAGCTCCTGCGCCGGAACGGGCTCGCCGGTCATCAGCATCTGCAGGGCCTTGCCGCGGGGGAGCAGGCGTGGCAGCAGAGCAGGCGACCCGCCGCCAGCGGCGAGGCCGAGCATGGCTTCGGGTTGTCCGAATGTCGCCGTCTCGGAGGCGATGATGAAGTCGGTGCTCTGGGCCAGCTCACAGCCACCGCCGTAGGCGATTCCGTTGACCGCAGCGAAGATCGGCTTGCGCAGCTGACGCACGGTGTAGAGGGTGCGGTCGAACGCCTGGCGTTGTCGCAGCCAGTCCTCCTTGGTCATGGCCCTGCGTTGTCGCAGGTCGCTGCCGACGGAGAAGGCTCGGTCACCGGCTCCGGTCAGGATCACGACCCGGACGGCGGTCCGCACCGCGATCGTCTCCACGATCTCGGTGAGGAGGGCGCCCATCTCGGTGGTGATCGCGTTGTCGGCATGGGGTCGGTTGAGGGTGACCACTGCCACCTGGTCGCCCTCGAGGTAGTCGAGGAGAACGGGGGCCTCGGTCTCGACGATGTCTGGCGGGGGTGGTCCGAAGTCGAGGGCCTTCCATCGGTCCGTACCGGATGTGCTCATCGCTGTGCAGTCCTCTCGTCGTTCCGGCGGTTCATATGTCCTGTCACGTGTCCAGCTCTGCCAGCCAGCGCATGGCCTGGAGACCGGGCGCGAAGAAGTACTCCCCGCCCCGTGTCACCACGAACGGCGGCAGGTTCTGCAGCTTGCGACGGATCGGTCGCGTGGGGATGGTGAAGCCGCTCGACCCGTCGTTCGGTCCAACGAGGGGGTCCTTTTCGAGCGGGGCCCCGATGAAGATGCCGTCGTTGAGCCATTGGGTCTTGACGAACTCGAACTGGCGCTTGAGGTGCGCTCCGGCGAACACGAAGATGATCCCTCGGTCCTCGCCGTCGTCCTCGAGCACGCCCGGGGGCAGCATGGGTCCGTAGCTCGTGCCGCGCCGGATCATCCGGTGCAGTCGGACGTCCACGCTGCCGTCCATGTCCATGGCGTCGCGCGGGTTGGCCCGTCGAGCGTGGGCACCGACCGGGCACTTGAACCCGCGGGGGTCATCGGCAAACAGGAAGTCGTTGTTGCGCTGCGCGTCGGCACCGAGCCCGGGGTCATCGCGGAACGGTGCTAGAGCGAGCGGAGCACCGCTCTGCCAGCGACCGACCATCTTCGCGCCGAGGAGGTCCTCCTCCTCGCGGCTTGCCGCCCGGTCGCGCAGGTAGCGTCGGTAGGCCGCAACCTTCGTGTGCAGCTTCCGGAAGACGACGTAGGTGCCGTTGCGACCAAGAACTTCCGGGGTCGGCATCGGCGGCAGCTCACCGGTCTCGTCGGGATAGCCGAGGATGATCTCGCCCGCCTTGAGGGGCCGCTCGCGTGGACTCGTCGAAGGCCTCCCGGTGCCCTCGACCGCGGGCTGACCGATGCCGTCCTTGAACCCGAAGGAGGTCCGTCCGCTGGCGAGCTGGTAGCAGTCCTGGCGCCAGACCACCTCCAACCCCGGTAGCTCGGTGTGGGCGCGGCGGGCCTTCTCGGCTACAGCCTCGAGCTCAGCAACGTCAGCGGACAGAGCGGCGATGGCCACGTGCACGTCGGCACTCCCGAGCGGCGGCTCCCACTGCTCTGGGCTGCTCTCACCTACGTCTCCCAGCAGGGCGGCGCGCGCTGCCATCCCGTCGCGGAACTCGGGAGCAAAACTGTCCAATGACGCCTGCGGGACTCCCAGAGCCTCGAGACCGTGGTAGCTGAACCCCACGGTGAGCGTCGTGTCGTCCTCCGCCTTGGAGGTCTGCGCGTCGGTGGCGATGCGATGCAGCCTCCGGACGAGCTCCCTGCCGTCGGCGCGGTCCGCGATACGCAGTAAGAGATAGGTGCCGACGTACGGCGAGGGACGCTCGAACAGTGCTCCTGCCTGGATGTCGTCGAGCTCAAGGTGGGGACTGGTCGCCTCGACCATGGGTGTGAGATGCCTTCCGTCGCTAGTGGTGCTCGGGGGGCTCGGGCGGGTGCTGGTTGGGCGGCGACAGGTAGGGGAACGTGTCGCTCGCCGGGCGGGTGGCTGAGTCGACACCGTCGCGGACGGTCGGGCCATGTCCGCCGTTGACGAGCTGGGTGAAGACCGTGTCCATCACGTCGTCGTTCAAGGTCCGTCCCCCGCAGGTCTGGTGCGGTTCACCACGTCGTGCCGCGAGCTCGATCTCGAGGAACGAACCCTGCTCGACGTAGGGCTTGGTGACGTCGACGACCAGGAAATCGGCCAGGACCAGGTCCGTCAGGGGGTGGTTGCCGTTCTCGTCCGGCGGCCAGTCCACCTTGCCGTCCAGGCCGTCCCAGAAGGCGAGGTTGGCGTTCAGCCGCGCGCGGTAGGCACCTCCGTAGGAGTCGCCCAGGTGGAATGCGTCCTCCATGTTGTAGAGGTCACGGATCTCGAGGTCCCGGTTCACCTGGTCGAACTCCTTCGAGGCGAGCATCATGTTCTTCACCTCGGGTCGCCCGACGCGTTCGATCCGTACCTTGACCGTGCCTCGTGTCAGCGTCTCTGCGACGACACCGAGGAGGCCGGAACCACCCAGCAGCCGCGAGTCGATCTCGATCACGAGGCTCAGGACGTTCTTGCCGTCCAGAAAGATCGAGCCGGGATCGGTGAACGCCAGCTCGTGGGTCGCGAGGGTCGTCAGCGCCGCCCGAGCGTCCATGATGAACGGATCCCAGCGCGCGCCGGCGAAGACCCGCATGCCGCCGCCGGACCCTCCGTCAGGATCGTTCACGCGGAACGAGACCCTCTCTCCGGTCGAGGAGGTGCAGGTGCCTTCCTGTGTGGGCTCGTCAGCGGTGGGATCCGGGGAGGAGAAGACGCAGTCGAGGACGTACTCGTCGTCGGTGGGGACGAACCGCCAGCCTTGACCGCCCGATGCCGGCCCGTTGAGTGGTCGCAGCCTGAAGCGGTAGAGGAGTCCCTTCGAGAACAGGTCGGAGGGCTTGGCCATCGGCAGCGTGTTCACGACGAGCACGAGACGATCCGCGTGTCGGGGGCTCGGGAAGGCGTACACGTCGGTGATGTCCGCGATCGGGTCGGCGATGGCGCGCGGCCCGGAGATGTGGTCCGACATGGGATTGGCGTTCCCGGTCCCTTGCGCGCTAGTCGCCGGCCTCGTCGAGCAGCGGCTGCATCGCTGGATGCTCGAGGAGCTCGGCGGCCGCCGGGTGGTCGAGAACCTGCTGGAAGGCCGCGTTCACGCGTGCGGCCTTTCGGATCTCCTTGACGGTGCCGCCGTAGTTGCGGGCGTAGGCCGCTGCCGGCTTCTCGGCCTCCAGGATGAAGCCCTTGAGCGCGGCCAGGTCTGGCAGTCCGTCGTACCCGTCCACGTGGCGGAAGATGACGTCGAACAGTGTCAGGGTCGGCCCAGAGGAGAAGAAGTCCTCCATGTAGGCGTCCCACGGTCCATCGAAGCTGGTGATGAACGCGAGCCGGGTGTCCTCGTCGAAGAGGACGAACCGCGCCTCGTGGATCGTCGCGACGGCCATCCCGTAGTCACCCGGCCGATACCCAGGCGTGTCCTGCAGCTCCAGCAGAGCGCTCCGCAGCGATGGTCCTTCACCGGGCTTCACGTGGAAGAACAAGGTGAACTCGCTCGTCGGACCGACGCTCAAGCCCGGGTGGGACGATTCGGACGCTGACGCTGCCATCGATGCCTCCGGGGAAATGGTGAACGCAACAGAACCGGGCCAGCGTGAGCGATTCGAGTCGGCTCTCCGAGCCAGTCCAGGTTCAGCAGACGCTAGGCGGCGTGAGGCCGCCGCGCCTCATCCGTGCTGGGTGATGCCATCCGAAGAGGACCGCGAGCCCTCTCGCAGCGTCCCCATAGCGCTCCGTCTTCCACCTGCTCACGTGGACGTTCGCCTGGTGATCCCCGTCCCAGGGAGCATCGCCTCCTGACAGTTGGTTGGTTGGCTCCACGTGGGAGTCGCCTGCTGACAGCAGTCCCGCCGGCCGGTAAGTTGACCCGCCCGACAGTCATTCCGGGAGTGTCCATGGACCAGCCGCTCCGCGTGCTCGTGAGCGCAGGCGCCTCCGGAATCGGAGCCTCGATCGCCGAACGTTTCCGGGCCGACGGCGCCAACGTGAGCATCTGCGACCGTGATCAGGCCGCCGTTCGCATCGCTACCGAGATCGACCCGACCCTCCACGCCGTGGTCGGCGATGTCGCCGACGCCGGTGACACGGAGCGCTGGGTCGAGGCGGTTGTCGACCTGTGGGGAGGTGTCGACGTTCTCGTCAACAACGCGGGCATCGCCGGCCCCACAGCTCTGGTCGAGGACATCGACCCCGAAGCCTGGCGCGACTGCCTTGCGGTCAACATAGGCAGCCACTTCCTCATGGCCCGACTCGTCATCCCGCACATGAAGAAGCAGCAATCCGGCGCGATCGTGGCCATCTCGTCCACGGCCGGGCTCTACGGCTACGGCATGCGCACGCCGTACGCCGCCGCCAAGTGGGCGGTCATCGGTTTCACGAAGTCGCTCGCCGTCGAGCTCGGCCCCTTCGGCATCCGCGCCAACGTCGTGGCCCCCGGTGCCGTCGAGGGTCCCCGCATGGGCCGGGTCATCGAGGCTGAGGCCGCCCAGCGCGGGATCTCGGCTGACGTCGTGCAGCGAGAGTACGTCGGGAGCCAGTCGATTCCGCGCTTCGTCAAGCCCTCGGAGATCGCCGACGTGTGTGCGTTCCTGGCCTCATCGCACGCCTCGATGGTCAACGGCCAGGTGATCGCCGTGGACGGCAACACCGAAACGTTCCACATCGCGTCGCGCTGATCCCGGCATCGGTCGTGCTGACGGAGTCGACGACCTTTCGCTAGGGTTGATCGAACAATCAGTCAGGAGTCCTGCGATGGATCCCAGCAACGTGGCGACCGACATCGCTTCGCCGACCACTACCCCGGAGTCGCGAGCCAGCCAGAAGCCGCCGACCGCCACGCGCAGCCTGCCGGGCATCGCCTACACCGATCCACTGCTGTACGAGCAAGAGCTCACCGAGGTCTTCGAGCGAGCGTGGACCCTCGTCGGCCACATCTCCGAGCTGTCCGAGCCGGGCCACTACGTCACCGCGAACGTCGGACGCGAGCCGGTCCTCGTGGTCCGCGGCCACGACGGGGAATTGCGCGCCATGTCGAACGTCTGCCGGCATCGGGCTTCGACGATCCTCGAGGGCACCGGTCAGACCCGCTCGGTCATGCGCTGCCCCTATCACGCGTGGACCTACGAGCTCGACGGTCAGTTGGCGGCTGCGCCGTCCGGCCAGGGGTTCGCCTGCCTCGACCGCGACCAGGTGGCCCTGCCGCAGTTCCGGGTCGGTGTCGTCGGTGGCCTGGTGTTCTGCTGCACCCACCCCGAGCAGATGTCGCTGGGGGAAATGCTCGGCCCGGTGGGGCCGTATCTCGAATGGCTGAACGTGTCCGGCCTGCAGGTGCAACGCGGTCCCGAAGGCGCCCGGTGGACCGAGGACTTCGAGGAGAACTGGAAGATCCTCGCCGACAACTATTTCGAGGACTACCACGTCCCCGTGGCCCATCCGACCCTGGTGCGACTGGTCGACGTCAAGGAGACCATCGGCGACAACAACGACTGGTGCGAGTGGTCCCGGGTGCCGTACCGCACCCGGCCGTCCCGCGACCCCCGCGAGCGCGAGTACCAGAGCCTCAGGCGCCGGATGCCAGGGATGCCCGAGGAGTTCGAGAACGCCATGGGCCACGTCTGCATCTGGCCGACGACGTTCTTCGAGATCTACCCGCACCACATCGACATGTGGCAGCTGGAGCCCGCGGGGCTGCAGCGGACCCGGGCGACGACCATGACGCTCGTGCACCCGGACGAGGGTGAGCAGGACCGCCGGGCGCGCGAGCTGATGCGCGAGCTCAACGTGGACATCATGGGCCAGGACGTCGACATCACCACCCGCGTGCAGCGCGGCGTCCAGGCGCCGTCGTACCACTCGGGCATCCTCAACGACGAGCAGGAGTTCTCGGTGATTCGCTTCCAGCAGCGGCTGCGCGAGCTGCTGCCGCGGATCGCCGAGCTCGAGGCAACGGCCACGGGGGAGCGCAGCGTTGCCTCACCCTGACGCGTGGCTCTTCCTGCCTCCCGAGGTCGAGGCATTGGTGCCGCGACTGCTGGCTCGCCTCGCCGCCACCGGGGGCGGCTCGCCGGAGGACGTCGAGCGCGACCTGCGCAATCGCATCGAGACGCTGATCCTCGAGGGCGACGCCGAGCAGTGGCGGATGTTCCTGCGCGAAGCGACCAAGGTGGTGGCCGAGTACGCCGGCAACGACGCAGAGGCGCGCACGGTGCTCGCCTCGATCCTTGACGATCAGTTCTTGCTCGCTCGCGCCGTGGTTGACCTCGAACGCACCGACCTCGACGCACGCGAGCAGCTGGCCCGCGCCGGCGCGACGCCCCCGCGCTCGAGCCGCGTGTAAGCCCGCACGAGGATCGGGACGTGTCCTCATGTCCGAGAGCTCGTCGTGCCGACCGGCGCGGGGCGTGACAATTTGCAACCCTCCAGCGCTGTACAAGTGAGGCGAGCATGGTGCGAAGGGGGTCGAGCCAGGCGGTCGTTCGGAGGAACACTCGTGACGCCCTCACGTCGCGGCCCCCGACGATCGGTGGATGCCGCGTGTGAACGCGCTGGCCCCCGTGAGCTGGCGGAGAGCACGTGGCAGGCGACCACCTCGCCCATGCTCGTCTCCCGCAGCGAAGCCGACCGTTCGGCCGATGCAGAACTGGACTCCCGCTGTCCGGCACGCGGCGTCAACGAGGATCGAAGATGCTGGGCTGTAGCTGCTCGCCGGCGAGGAGGCGAGCAACGCGCTCCCCGCCGTAGATCGACGGCAGAAAGCCGACGCCGTTGCAGCCGAGGTTGTAGTGGAGCCTGGGGTGACGAGGGTGGACCCCGACGACTCGCACTCCGCCGTCGTTGTAGCCCATGAGACCGTGCCATTGGAAGTCGTAGGGGAGACCCGGTGGTCGCGCCGGCTGTGCGAACGGGCGGACCTGCTCGTCCATAGCGCCCAGAAGCGTCCCCGGGAACGGGCTGTTTGGGTCGTACGCCGGTCCGTGGAACGGGTACTCCGGTCCGCCCATGCAGGTCAGAGTGACGGTGTCGTCGGCTCGGTCGTAGGTGCGCCGGGTGACGTAGACGTATGCCGTGTCATCGCCGATGGTGGTGTTGCGGATGTAGCTCATCGCAGCGGGAGCGCGCGGCTGGTCGACGAAGGCGGTCATGTAGGCGACTCGGCCCGTCACCAGTTGATCGGACGCCAACCGAATGGGCTCTCCGGCATGGTCGGCCACGACATGGTCCACGAACCCGTTGGTGCACAGCACCACCTCGGACGACGCCACTGAGTGGCCTCGGGTCTGCACCACAACCCGATCGTCACTGACGACGACTCGGTCGACGCCGGTGTGGTCGACGTACTTGAAGCGTTCCGGATAGTGACGCTCCAGGTACGCGAGTACCTGTTGGACGAGGACGCCGCTGTTGGCGCACCCTTTGCGGTCGGAGAGAACGGCCCGATACCGGTCGTCGCGGGTCTCCAGCACCTCCCGGACTCGCGCCTGGGGGACCAGGCTGTAGAGGCCGGCGAACTCTGCGGGGATCTGGGACACGAACTCGGCCTCGTCGGAAACCAGGCACGTCTCGAGGTGCAGACCGCCCTGCCGGCGCACCAGATTGCTCCGCAGGTGCACGAGCACGTGGTGCAGGTTGAACATGCCCATGTGGCCGGTGAACCGCTCCACTCGAACAGAGGCCTCGCTCTCGTCGACCACCCTGTCGAGCAGGTCGTGCGCATGGTCGAAACCGTCCTGCGCCTCAGCCGCCATCTCCACGCCGAACTCGTCGGCGATATCGCACAGCGGGCGCTCGAAGTACGTCGTGAGCTGGCCCGCGTTGCGCCCCGTCGCACCCCACCCCACTCGGTCCCGCTCCACCAGCAGCACCCGCCTCGCCGTGTCACGCAAGGTGAAGAAGGCCGTCGCAACCCCCGCGATGCCGGCACCGACGATCACGACGTCGGTTCGGGCATCCCCATCCAGCGGTCTGGGTGGACCGTCGGGCGCGAACTGGGCGATCCACGGGGACCTGCTGGGCTGGTCCTCATAGGCCACGCCACCCGACGAGGAGCCATCCATCCGAGCGATTCAACCATCTGCCCTCGAGCACCGACAGGTCCCCCTGAGAGGTGCGTTTCTGCCACCTACAGTCGTGGGGGCGGAACCGGTCCGGGGCAGCTGGGGCTCGCGGTGATCTGTTCGCTCGTACAGCGGTCATCGCTAGGCGGGCATAGCGTGGATGAGCGTCTCGGGGGGAGGGAGCTCGTCATGGTGCCGATGTTCGAGATTGCGTTCGTGATCGTGTGTGTAGTGCTCGGCCTGTGGTGGTTCCGGCGGACGAGCCTCTATCGGGCTCACCGGAGGTCGGGAATCGACCCAGGTCAGTCCGGGACCAACCGGTCCAGCTATATCGGCGGTGGTGACGCAGGCTAGAACGGCGCCCAACGGGCGAGCCCGGGGTGGCTGCGCGCCTGAAGCGGTCAAGGGTCAGGCGGAGCCGCCCTGGTACGTACGGCGGTAGGCCGTCGGCGTGACGCCGAGCCGTCTGGCGAGGTGGAGTCTCAGGTTCCCTCCCGTACCGAGCCCGCTGAGCTCGGCAATCTGCTCGATCGACAGGTCGGTCGTCTCGAGTAGCCGGCGGGCCTCGTCCAGACGCTGCGCGGCCAGCCAGCGCAGGGGCGTGCTCCCGTTCTCGGCCAGGAAACGGCGGGCGAACGTGCGCGGTGCCCATCCCGCGTGCCGGGCCATGTCGTCGACGGTCAGCGGCTCGGACAGATGGGTCACCATCCAGGCGCAGGTGGCAGCCAGGCCGTCACCCGCCGCAGGCAGCGGCCGCGTGAGGAACTGCGCCTGGCCGCCGTCGCGGTACGGCGCGACCACCATCGCGCGGGCCAGGCCCGCCGCAACCGTCGCGCCGTGGTCCTGCCGCACCACGTGAAGGCACAGGTCGATCCCGGCAGCGAGCCCGGCGCTGGTCAGGATCTGACCTGCGTCGACGAACAGCACATCGGGGTCCACGTCGACCTCCGGGTAGCACTCGGCCAGTTCGGCGGCGGCCGCCCAGTGGGTCGCCGCGCCCTTGCCGTCGAGAAGGCCGGCGCCGGCGAGCGCGAACGCGCCCGTGCACACAGACATCAGGCGGGCACCACGCGCAGCGGCGGCGCGTAACGCCTCGCAGATCTCGTCGCTGGGGCGGTCGTTGGGCACGTAGCCCGGAACGACGACGGTGTCCGCCTCGGCCAGCGCGTCGAGGCCCCGGCTCGCGAGGAGCGAGTATCCGGTGGTCGTCGGAACCGGCCCGGGAGTCGGAGCGCAGACCTCGAACGAGTACGGCGCGGGAGCGGCCCAGCGGCCGAACATCTGGGCCGGGATGGACAGATCGAAGGCGACGACCTGGGGGATGGCCAGCGCCACCACGCGATGCACGGGGCGATCGTGCCACATCGGCAGGCAGTATCCTCACGAATAGTGGCATTCATGCCACTCGCGCACTCCACGCCCTCGTCCGACGATGGACGGCATGACCACCGTTCCGAGCGCGCGTCCCGGCCCCGAGGACCCCCACCACATCGGCATCCTGTTGTTCGACGGCGTCGAGGAGCTCGACGCGGTCGGCCCCTGGGAGGTGCTCGCCTGGTGGACCCGGTCGTTCCCCGAGGACGGCTACACCGCATCGACGTTCTCGACCGACGGCACCGCTGTGACCGGTAACAAGGGGCTGGTCATCCAGCCCCACCACTCACGTGACGACGTGCCGGAGATGGCCGTCCTCCTGCACCCGGGCGGCGACACCCGAGCGCTGAGCGATGACCCGGAGCACCTCGAGTGGCTCCGCAAGCAGCGCACGGTCGTCCCACTCCTGACCAGCGTCTGTACCGGCTCGCTGGTCTACGCAAAGGCGGGGCTGCTCCGCGACCGGCCGGCGACGACGTACTGGGGCGCCCTCGGCGGCCTCACTGAGAACGACCCGACCATCGAGGTCCGCCCGGACGCGCGGTGGGTCGACGACGGTGACGTCGTCACGGCGGCGGGTGTCAGCGCCGGCATCGACATGGCGCTGCACCTGGTGGTCCGGCTGGCCGGCCCGGACCGGGCCCGGGAGGTGCGTCGCGGCATCCAGTACGACCCCGAGCCACCGGTCTGATCGACGGGCCCGCCCGAACCCCCGGCGCGGTCTCGTTGCCGCTACGGGCGTGGAAGGCGGCCGAGGCCACACCACGTCGTGAGGACGCCCGGTCTCCCGTCCGGGTCGAAGTCGTCGAAGATGATGGTGGGAGTGTCGGGGTCGTCGCGGTCCACGAGGAACGTCCTCCGGTCGAGTGGCATGGCCTCCTTGGCGAGGCCGTCCTCGCTGACGAGCAGTCTCTTAGTGCGAGGCGAGAGGTCGGGGCGGCTCGAACCTGAGGCGGAGCTCAATCCTCCAGGAATCCAGCCTGGTCCTACGTTCCTAGTCCCACGCCTCGGCGCCTCGGCTGGAAGCAATGCGTCCCCCGGTTTGTTCACGTGGAGGTGGAGCAACTCTCGACGGAGGTGCCGGTCATGGCGTCCAACGAAGTCAGAATCAGCACCGAGCGACTGGTGATGGGACCGTGGACTCCCGAGGACGCGTCAGCAGGCCTGTCGATCTTCGGCAGCGACGAGGTCACGCACTGGCTCACCCCAGCCATGGAGCCTATCCACGATGACGCCGGGATGCTGACCGCGCTGGACGAGTGGGCCAAGGAGGATGTCGATGCAGTGCCTCCGGTCGGGCATTGGGCCGTGCGACGTGTCCAGGACGACGCCTTGGTCGGGTCGATCACCCTACGTCGGATGCCGCCCTTCCAGGAGGATCTCGAGCTGGCCTGGCAGTTCAGTCCGAGCTATTGGGGGAACGGCTACGCGACGGAGGCTGCCAGGGCCGTGGCTGCCTGGGCCTTCGAACGATCGGCACACGAGGTGTTCGCCGTGATGCGACCTGCCAACGAGCGAGCGGAGAAGGTCGCGCGCCGGTTGGGGATGCAGTGGGTCGGGGAGACGAACAAGTACTACGACCTGCGCCTCCAGGTGTATCGCCTGAGGCCGACGGACCTCGCCCCGGTCAGCGATCCCTAGCCGCCGCTCTGCCGCCCCACACTGGCGCGCGGGCCGTTGCCCGCCCCAGTCGCGGAGTCAGTCCACGTGGGGGTCGAGGTGTGGGTCGGGGTGCGTGTTCGGGTCGCCGCGGGCTGCCCGGACGAGCATGCGCTCTCCCGGGCGCCCGAAGATGCTCAGCACCTCCGCCGGGCCCTCCCCGGTGCTGCCGAACCAGTGCGGCACCTGGGTGTCGAACTCGGCTGCCTCACCCACGGCCAGCACCACGTCGCGGTCACCGAGGATGAGGCGCATCCGGCCGGCCAACACGTACAGCCACTCGAAACCGTCGTGCGTGCGCGGTTTCGGAGTCGCCTGCGACACCGGGATGACGATCTTCCACGCCTGTACGCCGCCGGGCCGGGTCAGCGGGAGCACGGTGCGCCCGTTCACCCGGCGTGGCTTGAGCCGGATCCGAGGGTCGCCGACCTCCGGGGCTCCGACCAGGTCGTCGATCGGCACCCGGTACACCTGTGCCAGTGGCAGCAGCAGTTCCAGGCTCGGTCGGCGCTGCCCGTTCTCCAGCCGCGACAGCGTGCTCTTCGAGATGCCGGCGTGGGCAGCGGCCACGGTCAACGTCAGCCCACGCTGTGTGCGTATCCGCCGCAATCGCGGACCCACCAGGACGAGCGCCGCGGCGATCGCCGTCGCGCCCTCCGGGGCATGACGCTCTCGTCGGGTCGGCGGCGGGTTCGCCTCAGTCGTCACGCCGCCCATTGGACCTCACTCGTCCCGAAAACAGCAACAATCGTTGTTCTCAGCCTCGAAACCCGCGACGCTCCTGAGCATGAACGAGTACGACGCGGTGGTCATCGGCGGAGGTGCCGCGGGGCTCTCCGCCGCGTTGGTCCTGACCCGCGCCCGGCGCCGGATCGTGGTGGTCGACGCCGGGCAGCCGCGCAACGCCCCGGCCGCCCACATCCAGGGCTTTCTGGGCTCGGACGGGCTCGCTCCGACCGAGCTGCTGGCCACCGGCAGAGAAGAGGTCGCCGGGTACGGCGGCGATCTGCTCGCGGGAACCGTCTCGAGCGTGGCTGCCGACGCCCACACCACCTGGGGCCGTCCCTCCTTCCAGGTAAGGCTGAACGACGGCGGCCTACTGCGGTCGCGACGTGTCCTCGTCACCACCGGGTTACATGACGACATCCCCGACCTCCCCGGCGTGCGTGAGCGGTGGGGACGCGACGTGCTGCACTGCCCGTACTGCCACGGGTACGAGGTCCGCGACCAACCGCTGGGAGTTCTCGGCGGTACGCCCGAGGCACTTGCCCACGCCCACCTCATCCGACAGTGGTCCGACGACGTGGTGTTCCTCGCCCACGGCAATTCGCTCACCGCGAACGAGCGCGAGCAGCTCGCCGCCCGCGCCATCGGCGTCGTCGAGGGTCCGGTGGCCCGCCTGGTCATCGAGGCGGACCACCTGACCGGCGTCGAGCTCGAGTCGGGCCGGTTCGTGCCCAGGGCGGCGCTGTTCGTACGGCCGCGGTTCGTGCCCAACGACGACCTGCTGACGGCTCTGGGGTGCGTCACCGACGACAACGGCTGGGTCGTCACCGACACCACCGGGCTGACCAGTGTCCCGGGCGTGTGGGCAGCCGGGAACGCCGTGAACCCGCGCGCTCAGGTCATCACCGCAGCGGGCGAGGGGTCCGCCGCTGCCATTGCCCTCAACAACGACCTCGTCGACGAGGACCTCTCGATCGCCGTCTCTCACTACCGGCCCGGCCTGCCCGACTGACGGCGTCCATCCATCCTCTGCACACCCACCCAACCCACACAGGAGCATCACCATGTCCGACGCACACCCCGGCCCGCACACGATGCGGCAGAACCCCGTCGGCCCACCCAGCAAGCACCAGCTCGCCATCATGATCTGGGTCGCCGTCTTTCCGACCCTGACGGTCCTCAATCTGACGCTCGGGCACTGGCTGGCAGACCTCGGCCCGGTCCTGCGGACCTTCGTCCTCGCGACCGTCGCCGTCCCGATCGTCATCTACGGCCTCATGCCCCGGCTGCACCGCGTCCGCGTGCTCATGCTCAGTCGGCGCATGGCCTGAGCCGTGCACATCCCTCCAGGGATGCCAGTGGTCGCCGTCCGCTAGCTCGAGATCCGAATGGCCGAGGTCACGGCGTACGCACCGGAACCCGATGTGGCTCATGCCGGTGTCCACCATCTGGGGTCGGCGGGCAGCTGGGCGGTAGCGCAGGCAGTAGGTGTCGGCGCAGAGGAACGACCCGCCTTGATCACCTTGCGGGGCACCCGGAACTGCGGCTGCCGACGGTCGTAGCTGGCCTCGACCTCCGGCCCGCGCGGCTTGCGGGGCACGCAGCACGGCGCCACGTCCGGCTCTGCGCGATGCCGGGTGGCGTACCAGTCCGAGGTCCACTCCCACACGTTCCCGGCCGTGTCGAACAGCCCGTACGGGTTGGCCGGAAAGGAACCGACCGCCGCCGTCAGCCCGCGATCACCTCACAGACCGCCGAGCCCCTTGCCGAAGATGACGACGCCGATCACCAGCAGGAGCACGGCCATCACCGTGGCGTTGTTGGCCGCCAACCAGACGCGCAGGTCGTCCAGTGGGGCCTGCATCCGCCTGCTCGCGACCAGATAACCGACAACGGGGACGGCCACCGTGCAGGAACCGAGCAGCACGAAGACGACGACGGCGACGACGCTGTCGGCCGTCGAGAGCCCGGCACCGCCGATGGCGACTCCGCCGCCGAGGCACAGCACGAGGTTCTTCGGGTTCGCCGCCGAGAGCAGCGCACCGAGCCCGAACGCCTTGCCCGCCGACATGGAGTCGATGGCGCCCATCCACGCCGGCAGCTCCGGTTCCTCGCCAGGGCGCGGGCGAGCCCGCCACTGCTTGACGGCGAGCCAGACCGCCAGCACTCCGAGGACCATCTTGAGCACGGAGGAGAACGTCGACGGGTCGGCCGCGTCGCCGTCGTCGACCGGCTCGACCACCAGGGTCACGACACCGATGACGAGCGTGATGCCGACCAGCCAGCCCACCAGGAAGCCGGCGCTCGCCGACCTCGGCCGAGGTCCGAGGAGCAGGAGGATCACCGCGATGATCGGGACCGGTGAGATGGCGACGCCAAGTGCCAGGGGGAGCAGCTCGCCGATCACCTCACCCATGTCCGACTCCCTCCCGGATTCCCGCATGCCGTGGGCCGCACCCCACGATCGGACAGGCCTGGTGGCGCCAGATCACCTGATACGGCTGAGCCTGCCCTGCGCCAGGGGCGTTGTCGATTGCCGTGTGTCAGCCCTGCCCGCCGCGGATCAGGCTGCTGATGTCGAAGCCGGTCTGGCCGTCGGTTTTCAGAGGAGGTCGAGCGAGCGAGCCACGGCGAGGGCGTCGCTGCGGCGTCGGACGCCGAGCTTGCCGTACAGGCTGGAGACGTGCGTCTTGACCGTGTTCTCCGAGAGATACAACGCGGCCGCGATGTCGGCATACGTCGCTCCGCGCGCCAGCCCGCGGAGCACGTCGCGCTCTCGAGGGCTGAGGGCCGGACGTACGACCGTGTCGGGGACGAGCTGGCGTTCCTCGGGTGTGGCCGTCCACGGGCCGAGGACGTCGCTCATGCCGGGCAGACCGCGGGTGGCCTCGACCAGCTGGTCGACCCACGGTTCCGGGCTCTCCTGCTGCAGCCTCTCGAGCAGGACGTGGGTCGATGTACCCTGCCGCGTCCAGCCGAGGAACGGCACCGCGTTGCCGCGGACCTCCGTGACCACGACCGCGGTCCGGAGCAGGTCCGAGGCGGTGGCCCCTTCGCCAAGCGCATCACGCAGCTGCGCCTCGCAGACGAGAGCCAGCGCCCGGCAGGGCGGCTGGACCAGTCGGACGTTCGCGGCGGCGTGAGCGAAGTGCTGCGCTGCCGTGCGTGGGTCGCCCCCCAGGTCGGCGCCGAGCCCACGTAGGAGTTCCCCTTCGCCGGGCCACCCGAGGTCATCGAGGGCCGTGGCCAGGCCCAGGAGACCGTGGTGGTCGCCGGCCAAAGCCATGAGGAACCCGCGCTCGACGTGCAGGACGGCGTTCAGGTACGGCGGGAGGTGGGGTGTCTCGACGGGCTCCTCGATGATGCGCTCGGCCGCCATGACCGCGCCGTCCATCAGCGCGAGCCGTGCGTCGCGCATCCGGGTCCAGAACTTCACGCTCCAGTCGGACGGATGCACCTTCTCCGTGGTGAGCGGTAGGTCCTCGCTCGTGCGGGGGAACGGGAGTGCGGGGAACCTGGCGAGCTGACTGACCAGAAGAGCTCTGTGCTCGGCCAGCACCGGCCGCCACGGGACGCCCTCCTCGATGTCCTCCAACAGCATCGCGGCCAGCCGCAGGCTCTGTGACTCCTTGCCCTGGAGGAAGAACACCAGGGCCAGGTGGGACATCGCCGTGATCGCGTGCACGGGCATGTTCCACGCCTGGCTCAGGCGTACGGCGTCGGTCAGGCTCTCCTCGGCTGCCTCGAGCCTGCCCAGCCAGGTCTGGTTCAGCCCGAGCTCGTGGAGCAGGTGCGGGAGGACCAGACGCGGCGGACCGACGCCGACCTCGCCACTGACGACGTCCTCAGCGTCGGCGACGGCGGCCTCGAGCGACTCCAGGCCGAGCCGTCCCCTCATCATCCGGACGCACGCGAGCTGTACGGCGAACTCGCCGCTGGTCCGGGACTCCTTCGGCAGATCACGCAGCAGCCGGTCGATCCACGAGATCGCGCCCTCCACGTCGGAGTTGAACCATCTCTCGAGGGCCAGGCAGAACCACACGCCGGGGTTGGCGTCGACCGTCTGGGGGAACCGTCGGGCGAAGCCGCGTACGGCCGCGTGGTGGCCGTGCATGAGCAGCGCGTGTCCGTCACTGGCGATCAGGGCCGCCGCCTGGTCCGGGAGGTTCAACGCGATCAACCGCTGGAATGCGGGCTGTGCCTCGCCTCGTGCGACGTCCAGCCGCACCGCGCGCAGGACGGTCGCCTTCGCCTCGTCCACGTCGACTCCACCGGCGAGGATGCGACGACGTACCACCTCTGCCATCAGCGGATGGATGCGATAGCGGTCTCGCGAACCGGTCGCATCGGGCTCATCGACGCCGCGCTGGTGCGGAGGCTCGGTGTCGCCCGTCAACGGTGTGGCGGGCGAGGACCCGAGGTGGGTCACGAGCAGTCCGGTGGTCTCGAGCCCGGCCAGCACCTGGCCCGCGCCCGGGTCGTCCGAGAGGTGGGCGGCCGTCTCTGCGCTGACGACGTCGTTGCCGGCCACGCACAGCAGCAGATGACGCTCGCGAGGCTGCAGCGCCGCGAACACCTCGGAGGCCACCCGGTCGGCCGCGGCGAGATCGTTCGCCTCGAACCGTCGGGCCGCGGCGAGACGGTCCGGGAAGTTCCCCACCGCGCGGGCCGCGAGCACCGTCGCTCCGCACCATCCCTCGGTCCGGTCCGTGATGATGCGGGCCACCTCGGCCGAGTCGCTGCGAGAGTGCTCGGCGACGAGGACGGCGGACTCCGACTCGGTGAGGCGCAGGATCTCGCCGCGGAGGACGGTGAAGTGGCCGAGCAGCTCCGGACCGAGGCGGGTGATGGGGAGGTCCCACCGTGAGACGAGCAGCAGTCGCATGGTCTCGGGCTCTGCATCGAGCCGGTCGTCGACGTACCGCAGTGTGGCCGGCGGCAGGAGTTGGGCGTCGTCGACGATGACCAGCGGAGGGGTCCGGCCCTCGTCGGCCTGGTCGAGCACCCGGGCGAGATCGTGAGGGCCCACGGCCGGATCGCCGTGCAGCCATACGGCGTCATCGGGATCCCGTGCCGCGCGGCCGAGCCGGACCCACCCGCTGACCCCGAGCGTCTTCCCCGACCCCATCGGGCCGACGAGCAGCGTCAACGGGTTGTCGGTCACCTCGTCGAGCCGCTGCCAGAGCTGCGTTCGCGGCACATACACACGCGGCAGCCGGGGGACGTCCTGCAGGGCTCCGTGCTCGGGCAGCCGAGGGTCACCGGCGGTCTTGGCCGATCCCCGGCGCGCTGCCGTCGGACCCGTCACGTCACCCTCCCGGTCCGCCGGGTGACGCACGGTGGGCCGGGGGCCGGTCGAGGCCCCGCGTCTCCCTCCGCACGCACACCTGGTCTATGGGCGCGTCATCCACCGAGGTGCCCCCGGTCAGCGACGCGAACGACGCTCACGGGGGACCATCGTGTCCATTGTCGTCATCGACGGTAGATGGGCCCACGGGTCACACGCCTCATCCGTGACGGGTGAGGTTCATGAAGCCCCGAGGGACGGGATCGACCTCCTAGTCACCCGTGCTGATCTGCTGGCACAGCGCCCAGATCACAAACACATCGAAGGCGATGATGACGATCGCCCAGAAGGGGTAGTAGGGCATGAACGCGAAGTTGCTGAGCATGGACAATCCGGCGATCACGATGCCGCAGACCCGGGCCCACGTCTGGCCGACCAGCAGCCCGATGCCGGCCGCGAGGCCGATCGCCCCGATGATGATGTGGAACCATCCCCAGGCCGTCACGTCGAACTCCCAGGTGTAGTTCAACCCCCGGACGTAGACCGAGTCGTTGGCCGCCGCGGCGATGCCCTCGAGGAGCGAGAAGACCGAAGCGATCACCAGAATGAACCCGGCGAAGGTGACGATCCCGTAGGCGAATATGCCTGACTCGGAGCTGTCGGAGCCGTCGTAGCCGGCCTGGGGTGAGGTGTTGCTCATGTGCTGCCTCCACTCGTGTCGCGCGCGTCGCGGAACTGCGACTCGAACGCCGTCTGGTCGCGCGATGTCAACGTTAGGTCCACGCTGAGGCGCGCGGGGTCACCCGGAACGGGCGAAGGCCAGAGTCGGCTGAGGCCCCGTTGCGCCAGTTTGTGCCGTGAGGCGTCACTCAGGGTCCTCGGGCTGCGACCGCCCCAGCTCCTCCAGAACCGCCTTGCCTTCGTCGGACAGCTCGGCGCGGATCAGGACCCCTTCGGACCGGTCGAGGACCGGAGCGAGCAGGGTCGCATCCGCACCGCTCGACATCACGAAGAGGGCCGACGTACCCGGCTTGACGGCGGCGCGGACCTCAGCGAGGAAGTCGTCGCTGATCCCGGCGTCGCGTAGTCGTTGGGCTCCGGCTCCGGCGGCAGCGCCCACGGCCGCCCCCGCCACTGGGTTGAGCAGCAGGAGGCCGACGGCCGCACCCCACATGGCACCCTTACCAGCCCCCCGCGCCCTGAAGTGCTTGAGCTGCCGTACCCGGGGCTCCGGATCGCTCGGCACCCAGCTGATCGCCGCCGCGTCGTGCACGACGAGTCCCCGCGCTCCACGAGCCCGGTCAGGTGGGCCTCACCCGTCTCGGCGCCGAACGCCGTCGGGAAGAGCCAGACGGTGACGGAGGGCATGCCTCTCTCCTGGAGGACCTGGTCCCGCTCGGCGTTTGCTCAGGCGGCGAAGACCCGCGCAGCGCGGCCTCCTCGTGTCCCCGCCAGCAAGGGTCCCGCCTAGGCGTGCCGACGTGCTCACCCGGAAACGGTGAACAGGGCGGGTCATCCGCCGGCGCGTCATGGGGCGGCCGTCCCTGGTCGCCGACGACACCGCCTCCTCGAGGTCGGCATGGAGGGCCGGCTCGACGTCAGGCTCCGCCCCGCTGAGTACGTCGCGCACCCTAGGCAGGGCTGGCCGGATGACGGTTCCCCCGGTTCAGGTGACCATCGGGCCTCGCCCGTTTCCGGTGAAGCACGCCGAGCGCGGGGCACCTAATCTGCGATGAGCCGCAACGTGGTGCTGGGAGTGATCGGTGGACCGCAACCTCGTCCGTGCACGCACGGGAGATCGAGCACATCACGCGCCCCCGCGACGGGCACGGGTGGCGCCGTGATGACCCGCATGATGATCCGGGTCGACACCGAGCTCTCCGACGAGCTGGTCGCGGCGTTCCCACACCTGACGCCCAGGACGCAACGTGCGACGACGACACTCACCGGCGACCTGACCGACCAGGAGGAGCTGCAGGGAGTCCTGAACCTGCTCAACTCGCTCGGCATCAAGGTCGTGGAGATCGTGACCATCCCGGAGGAGTGAGGAGTGGCTCGAGATCACCCGGTCACCCCGTGGGGATGATGCACGTCCGCTGCCCGAGGCATTGAATGCTCGCGTCCCGGCCGGGAAAGTCACGCGCTCCGGATGCGGGGGCGCATGCTCGCTTCCGTGGGCCCGTCATGGAAAGGGAATCGCGTGTCTGACATTCGTGACTGCGAGGCGTCCGTTCGGGGACGGTCGCTGGACGCGGCAAGGCCTCTCGGATGAGCGAACGCATCGTCGGTGACGACCTGGTCCGGCTCTTGGAGCTCGTGAAGGGCGCCGACAGCGTGGAGATGAAGCTGACTGTGCCGGAGGACGCCCACCGGTCAGCGATCGCGGCCTTGGGCATGGACCCTCTGCAGGCTCAGATCCGGCAGGTGTTCTTCTTCGACACCCCGGACCTGGCGCTCAACAAGGCGGGCGTCGTCGCGCGCGTCCGGAGGATCCAGGGCCGTGACGCCGACTCGGTGGTCAAGCTGCGACCCGTCGTTCCCGACGAGATCCCCGACGAGGTACGGCGCTCGCCGACGTTCGGAGTCGAGGTCGACGTCATGCCGGGGGGCTACGTGTGCTCCGCGTCCCTGAAGGGCAAGGTCCGGGCGAACGCCGTCATGAGAAGCGTGTCCGGCGAGAAGCGGCTGAGCAAGCTGTTCTCGGCCGAGCAACGGATGTTCTTCGAGGCCCACGCCCCCACGGGTCTCGCGATCGACGACCTGTCCGTCCTCGGGCCCATCTTCGTGCTCAAGCTCAAGCTTCCGGGTGCCACGTTCTCGCGTCGCATCGTGGTGGAGATGTGGCTGTACCCGGACGGCTCGCGCATCCTGGAGCTCTCTGCCAAGTCGTCGCCGGACGATGCTCTCGAGGCCGGGGTCGAGCTCCGAGCCTTCTTCGAAGGCAAGGGGATCAACACCTCGGGCCAGCAACAGACCAAGACCAGGACCGCCCTGGACTTCTACGCCGCGGAGCTGCGGGCAGGGGTTTCCGACGAAGCGCGACCTGGGTCGCCCACCTGAGGAGCGAAGAATCGTGAAGCTACTTCTTTTCCGGTGGGTCGTCCTGGCCGTGGTCCTCGCCCTGGTGGCGTGGCTCGTACCCGACGTCGACATCAAGGGAGGTCTTTTCGGCCTCTTGGTCGCGGCGGCGATCTTCGGATTGGTCAACGCCGTGGTGGGTCCGGTGCTCCGACTTCTCAGCCTGCCCATCACGATGGTGACGTTCGGGCTCTTCTCCCTGGTCGTCAACGGGCTCCTGCTGGCCCTGACCGCCGGGCTCTCGTCATACCTGGACGTCGGCGGCCTCTTCCAGACGATCGTGGCTGCGTTCCTGATCAGCGTGCTGAACACGATGACCCACTTCGTCGTGATCCGTACGGTCACGAAGAGTCCAGCGTCTCAGACGACCGCGGCGTGACGGTCAGGCGACTCCCGACCGTGCGAGGAATGCCGAGAGTGGTCCGGGCAGCTCGGCCGTACGGTCGCCCCAGTCCGTGACCACTGCCGTCCCGGCAATGAGGTCGTGAAGCCCGCGATGCTCACGCTGCAGCACGATCATGAGTAACCCGATGCCCGCGAACGCGACGCTCAACGGGAACACGAGAGTCCGGACGAAGGCCTGCCGGCCCGTGATGGGCGCGCCATCGGCCCGAACCACCCGGAGTCCCACGGCAGCCTTGCCGAAGGTGCGCCCAGCAACCGCCAGCCCGACGAAGACGTAGAGAAAGGCCCAGAGAGCCAGCGCCAGGACCGCAAGGGGCTGCGACCGGTCTCCGCTCAGCGGGTGACCGAAGAATGTCGTGGTCAGCAGATCGGTCACGAAGTACCCCGCCGCGAACGCGGCGGTGATGATCACCACGTCGACGACGGCGGCCAGAGCGCGACCGAGCGGCCCGGCGTAGTGCCCCGTCACCGAGGTCCGGGATCCGTTGGTGGAGGACATGTCGGTGGACGACGTGTCGTCTCGCAGGTGCTCCGGGGCCACGGTCCGGTCGGCGGGTCGACGCAGCAGACGGTCGACCCCACGGTCGACCAGCGCGTCGACCCCGACCACCTGCCGACGCCCGAGGTCCACCGCGGAGTCCGCGAAACGACCCGTGCTCGCCATGATGATGTCCGGCACGCCCGAGCGCTGGACGACCGCCTCGAGGTCGACTCGGGCCAACAGCAGGTCCAGGTCGACCCCGGCCATCACCTCGTTGAGGTCGACGCGACTGAGCAGACGCTGGACGTCGATCCGGTCCATCAGCACGTTCGGATCGATCCGATCGACGATCCGCTGGACGTCGATGCGCTCGATCAGCTGGTCGAGATCGACGTACTCCAGGATCACGTCGGGATCGACGAACTCGACGACCCGTCCGGTTGCAGCACCGGCGACGCGGCCCAGGATGCCCTTGCCCGGCGCGCTCACCGAACCCTGCCTTCCGCGAGTTGCTCGATCATCACGGAGCGAACTCCATCACGACTTTGATGTCGTCGGCAGTCCTGCTCAGCGCCTGGTCGACATTGTCGGGGCCGACGCGCCGCGTGATCAGCCCTTCGAGCCAGGCCCGGTCGGCCCTGGCGAGGGCTGCTGCGCCTCGGTAGTAGTGACGACGATTGGCGTTCACCGAGCCGAACACCGCGAGATTCTTGAGCACGGCGTCGTTGGCGAGTGACGCGGGACCAGGAGTGGGCGTGGAAGGGGCGGACCCGATCCCGGTCAGGCACAGGATCCCTCCCGGCGCCAGTGCGTCGGCCGCCTGCTGGATCAGGGGTGACACACCAGTGCACTCGACCACGATGTCCGGGTCGAAGTCCAGGTCGGCGATCAGGCCCGTGTGGTACGTCGCTCCAAGCCCATGGACGAGCTCCGGTTTTCTCCCTGTCGTGACCCGGTCGAGCACATGGATCTCGAGGCCCCATTGTTGTCCGATCATGGCCGCGAGCAAACCGATCGGCCCCGCACCGACGACCAGCACGGTGCGCGGATCCCAGAAGGTCCGCCGGCCGATGGCCAGGATCTGCTCCCATGCCTTGGCCACGACCGTCGTCGGTTCCAGAAGGACTCCGACGACACCGAGGCTCTGGTCCACCTTGACGACGTACTCCGGCTCGATCCGCCAACGCTCCGACATGAACCCGTGAACCTGCTTGATCCCGCGCTCTGAGTACGCACCGTTGGAGCACATGTCCCACTCGCCCACGGCACAGTTCGGACAGGGTGCCGGATCCGGCCGCCGAACGATCCCCACGACATGGTCACCGACCGCCAACCCCGTCGGCCCGGGGTCGAGCACCCTCCCCAGCGACTCGTGGCCGAGGATCAGTCGGTGCTCGCCGAGCGGCGCCCACCCGTAGTCTCCGGATCCGATCTCGACATCCGTGCCGCAGACACCAACCGCCAGCGCCTCGACCACGACCGAGCCGAGCTCGGCGCTCGGCTCGGGAACGTCGTCCAGCTTCGCCGAGCCGCGTTGCCCCGGTTCCACCGTCACTGCGTGCATGGCCGCCTCATTTCGGTCGATCGAGTCTGGCCCGGGCCGAGGACAGCAGGCATCCCCTTCGGCGGATGAGCCTCCCGTGCAGAGCTGTTACGTGTCGGTCGGCGGAGTTGCGGCGTGAGGCGTCGGCGCTGTATCGGCCATGTCGTCGTCGCCGGGGCTGTCGATCGCAGTGGTGTCCCGGGCTCTGCCCCCAGCTGCACGACCCAACCCCACCAGCATCTGCACGGCTGCGAGGAGCACGATCACCACGACGGTCGCCCAGAACAACCTGGTGGGGGACGCCTCGTTGCCCCAGAGCAGGACGACGACGCCCAGTACGCCGATCGCGATGCGCAACCAGCCCGCGTTGCTCGCTGTCCAGCGGCCGGCTGCGGCGGCGGAACTGTCACCGAGCGACGAGCCGACCGACTCCAGGTTGCGGCTCAGTGTCGACCGGACGGAGGTGCCCAGCTTCGTGTGGCCGGTGAACCAGCCGATGAACATCAGGATCAGTCCGACCCAGAGGAGCGTGCGCTGACTTCGTTCGAGATACGAGAGCAGCTGGTCGAAGAAGACCTTGCTCGCTGGACCGAACACCGTGCCCGTCAGCTGGTTGACGAACAGCTGTCGGCTGATCGACAGCAGAAGTGCTACGAGCAGTGAGTTCGCAGCGAGGAGCGCACCGATGATGACCGTCATCCTCGGTCGGCGACGGGACAGCATGAGTGCGGCCAGGTACAGGACCGCGACAACCACGAGAAGCCACTTGGCCACCGGGTTCGCGAACGCGTAGATGTTCTGCAGCTGGTTCAGCTGGGGTGCCTCCAGAAGCACGATCTCCCGGTTCTCCGCGGGGAGCGGCGGGGCGTTCTGGACGATCGTGAGCCCGCGGTCGACCAGACGTTGCTTGACCTGGTCGATGACGTCGGAGAGGTCGAGGACGAGCGCCCCGTTCTGGATGGACACGGCCCCCGATTCGTCCCCCTTCAGCACCCGGACCAGCGCCTCCTGCGCCCTCGTGTTGGCCGCTACCCAGAACTCCGCGAAGGCGTCGGAGGCTATGAACGCTCGTACCTGGGACTCGATCAGCCCGTTCACGGCTCCGGCGAGAGGACCGACCAGGGCCTGGAGGCGTGGCTTGCTCTTGATGACGTCGGCGAAAACTTGGTTGAGCAGGGCCTCGACGTCCACCTGCGACTCGAGGGCGTCCGTCACCTTGGTCGTGATGGCCGCCTGCACCTCGGGCGAGTTCACGAGCGGCCCCACCGTTGCGACGTACCTCTGGCCGTCGTTGATGGTGCGCTGGCCCCAGTACGCGAAGGACGCGGGCACCGTGAGGATGGCGGCGAGGATGAGGCAGATGACCGCAGCGATTGATCTTCCGCGTGTCGGACGCGCGGTCGGCGGTGGTACGGATGCGGTCTCTGCCATCAGACGTTCCTCCCGCGCCTCACCGGGGACGCGTGACGACCAGCGCTCAGCCTCGGGCTTGCGGCTGACTGGTTTCGCGCCGTGCTGGGCGCCCGTTGGTCGACCGTAGAGCGCCCGTGTGGTCCGGCCCATCGTCCGGGGTGGATGATCCAGCCGCGTGGTCGCTCAGGAACCGCCACCGCCGGAGTCAGAGGTTGCTCACCGGATGCCCGCCTGTGCCGCCGGCCGGTCAATGCGCGCTCGCGACGGCCCGGTCGAGGAGTCCGGCTCGAGCTGAGAGCAGCTCCTCCCCGACAATCGCGGCGACGGCGGCCAGGATGACGACCGGCATCAGATCGGTCGCGGCACTGCCCAGGAGGAGGACCACGAGCAAGATTCCGGTCACCGGGAGCCCGGTGACCGCAACCCCGGCGGCCATCCCGATCGCAAGACCGGGCACCGCGCCGAGACCCGGTAGCAGGTCGACCGCGACCGTGCCGAACACGGCGCCGATGAAGATCGCGGGGAACACGGGCCCGCCACGGAACACTCCGATGCACAGGGCGTAGGCGATGCTCTTGGTGCCCAACAGCATCACCAGGGCACCTGTCGACCACGCCTCCGGGTGGGCGGACAGCGTCGACAGGGTGGCCTGACCGGACAGGGCGACCTGCTCCGGTGAGTGGCCGGTCACCACGCTGTAGAGGGCGGCGCTGCAGCCGGCGAGCAGGCCGGCGCCGATCGTGGTCGCCAAGAGGTGAGTGCCGGCGAGTTCCGCGAGGCGTCGTCCTACGACGAAGACACACCAGGTCAGGAACGCGACTGCCAGCCCGAGGGGGATCGCCCAGACGACGTCGGCGACCTCGAGCTGGACCGGCTTCAGCCCGGGGACGGCCAAGGAGCCGATGGACAGTCCGGTCCAGTCTCCGAGCCCGGTGAACACCAGGGCGCCGACGCCACTCGACACCAGGCAGGGCAGGAGGAGCAGCATGGCCTGGCGACGGGCCAGACCGACCACTTCGACGAACATCACGGCCGCGACGAGGGGGTTACCGAAGATCGCCGAGATCGAGGCCGCGGACCCGGCGGCTCCGATCGTGGCGCTGGCACGGGCATGGCCGTGGACGGGGCTCCACCGGACGGCGAGGAGTGCGAGGCCGCTGCCCATCGCGATCAGGGGCCCCTCGGGGCCGACCACGGCACCCAGCACCAGGCTCGCAGCCGCCGCCAGGACCACCCCGGGCAACGCGTTCGGCGGTGTGACCCCACCGGCCAGGCCCATGGCCGGCACGTGGCCGCCATGTCCGGGCAGGTGCTTCACGACGAGCGCGACGAGGAGGCCGGCGAGCCCGATGGTGAGGATCGGCCACCAGGACGGCAGCTCGTGATAGCCGAGGTTCTCGGGGAGGCTGTGCCACACGACGTGCTGGAGCTGGTGCACGGCGGCCAGGAAGCCGAAGGCGACCACCGACAGCGGGATGCCGATCAACGCCGAGATCAGTAGCAGCGTGAGATAGCCACGACTGTGGAGGAAGGTACCGATCCCCCCGGCGGGTTCCTCGCTGTCGCCGTGCGACGCCTCGGCGCTCATTCGCGGAGACTACTGGACCTCGAAGAGTCCCTTGCTCGTCCCGCGCGGAGCACGCTCCGGCGGCCGAGGGCCCGACATGACCGCAACATGATCTGGAGGCGTCATGGACGAGGACACGCGCCCGTAGGGCCGCAGCCGACGACGAAGGGCGTGCCATCATGGACCGTGCCGAGCGTCCGCTGGGCCGACGTCGTGCGGCTCCTTGCGTCGTGGGTCCTCAGTTTCCTCTCGCTGCTGCTGACCGCGGAGCTTCTCCCGGGTTTCACCTACACGTCGTGGGTGCCGCTGCTGGTCGCGGCGGCCGTCACTGGCCTCGTCGGCATGATCGTGCGCCCGGTGCTCGTCGAGCTGAGTGCGGTGATCGGCTGGATCGCTGTGGCCTTGGCGACGCTGTTCGGACAGGCCATCGTGATTCAGATTGCCTTGTCGGTGGTGCCCGGCGTCGCGTTCGACTCCTTCTGGACCGCGGTCGCAGCGGCTTGGATCACAGCGGCCTTCGGGACCTTGCTCGCGTGGATCTTCAGCGCCGGCACGGATGACTCGTTCGTGGCCAGCCTGAGCCGGATCAAGCCCGGTCAGGTGACCGACCCCGACGTGGACGGCGTGGTCTTCCTCCAGTTCGACGGCGTCTCGTTCCCGGTCATCCACTGGGCGCTCACGTCCGGGACGATGCCGACCTTGCGCCGGTGGGTGGACGCGGGTGCGCAGCTCGCTCACGAGTGGACGGTCCAGCTGCCGTGTACGACGCCCGCGAGCCAGCAGGCGATCCTGATGGGCACGTCGGACCGCGTGCCGGCGTTCCGGTGGTACGACCGGGAGCTGGGCCGCTTGCTGGTCGCCAACCGCCCCGACGACGCGGCGATCATCGAGCGGCGTGCCAGCAGCGGGCTCGGGCTGCTGGCCGACGACGGCGTCTCGATCTCCAACATCTTCACCGGTGACGCGCCGAGGGCTGCCATGACCATGAGCAGGCTCGAGATCGCTCGCGGGTCACGTCGGACGCGCAAGGTGTTCGCCCGCTTCCTGCTGCGCCCCGATGGACTGTGCCGCAGCCTCGCCCGCACCGTCGCCGAGGTCGTTCGTGAGCGCTTCCAGGCGGTCAAGCAGAAGCGGCTCGACGTGCACCCTCGGGTCCATCGCTCGTGGACCTTTGCCGGGCTTCGAGCCTTCAGCAACGGGCTGCTCCGCGACCTCAACACCACGTTGGTGAGCGAGGAGATGATGCGCGGCGCCAAGAGCATCTACGTCGACTACGTCGACTACGACGAGATCGCCCACCACGCGGGCTCCACCAGGATCGAGTCCCTCGCGGCGCTCACCGGCCTCGACCATGTGCTCGCCGTGCTCGAGAGGATCGAACGGCGCGCCCCGCGGCGCTATCGCTTCGTGCTGCTCAGCGACCACGGCCAGAGCCAGGGAGAGCCGTTCGCGTCCCGCTACGGCACCGACCTGAGTGAGCTGTGCCGAAACCTGACCGCATCGACGACGACCGGCGTTGAAGGCAGCATCGAGGGCTGGGGACGCGTCGACTCGGTGCTCGAGGACCTTGCCGGCTCCGGCGGGTCGAGTATGCAGAAGGCCGCATCTCGTCGGGTCGAGCGGAAGATGCAGCCGGCGGCCGAGCCTGATGTCGAGCTGATCGTGCTCGGGAGCGGCAACCTCGGGTTGGTCTACGTCCCCGGACCCGAGCGGCTCACGCTGGAGGAACTGGAGGCGCGCTGGCCCGAGCTGGTGCCCGGCTTGGCCGGACACCCTGGTATCGGGTTTGTGGCCGCGCTGGGCGACGACGGTCCGGTGGCCATCGGCGTTGACGGGCGGCACCACCTCGCGACCGGTCTCGTCGAGGGAGTCGACCCGCTGATCCCGTTCGGGGCGCACGCCGCCGCAATGCTGCTGGCGGCGACGTTGATGAAGGAGGCGCCGGATCTCTACGTCAACAGCAGCGTGGATCCGGACACCCTCGACGTGGCGGCCTTCGAGCCGCTGGTCGGTTGCCACGGCGGCTTGGGCGGCTGGCAGGACCGTGGGTTCGTGGTGGCGCCGCCCGATCTGCTGCAGCCGACGTCGACGATCGTCGGCGGAGAGCAGCTGCACCGCCATCTCGTCGACATCCTGGAAACGCTCGGGCATCGTGCGGACCTCGTGAGGAGCACACCATGAACCAGTCGCGCACCCTCCGGCTGCTCGTTGCAGCCGCCGCCATCGTGATCGTGATCGGCGGGATCAGGTCCGCCGCCGGAATCGTGGCGCCGGCCATGCTGGCGCTGGCCCTCACCATGGTGTTCCACCCGATCCGGGCTTCCCTCGAGGGCAAAGTCCCCACGTGGGTGGCGACCACGGTCGTGCTTCTTGCGGCGTACCTGCTGATCGTGGTCTTCGCGCTCGCCCTCGTGATCTCGCTCGGACAGCTGTCGTCCCTGGTGTCGACGTACTCACCAGAGCTCAACAGCCATCTCGATGACGCCGGTGGCTGGCTCCAGGGTCGCGGTGTCGACAGTGGCCAGACCGATGCGATGGTCGGTGCGCTCGACCCCCAGAAGCTCGTCGGGGTCGTCACTTCGTTGCTGGCGAGCATTGCGGATGTGCTCGGCAACCTGTTCTTCGTCGGCACGCTCCTCGCGTTCCTGGCCGTGGACGCGGCGTACGTCGGACGCCTCACCGAGATCACCCGGGCCCACCGGCCCCAGGTCGTCGACGCGTTGTCATCGTTCGCGCATGGAACGCGCACCTATCTCGGTGTCTCTGCTGTCTTCGGCCTCATCGTCGCCGTGTGCGATACCGCACTGTTGTGGGCGATGGGCGTGCCAGGCGCTTTCGTCTGGGGCGTGCTGGCCTTTGTCACCAACTTCATCCCCAACATCGGCTTCGTGATCGGGGTGATCCCTCCGGCCCTGGTCGCCCTGCTGGACAGTGGACCCGGCCTGATGCTGGCCGTGATCGCCGTCTACTGCCTCCTCAACTTCGTGATCCAGTCCGTCATCCAGCCGCGCTACGTCGGGGTGGCCGTCGGCCTGTCGACCTCGCTGACGTTCATGTCGCTCATCCTCTGGACCTGGGTGCTCGGCCCCTTGGGCGCGCTGATGGCCGTCCCCATGAGCTTGTTCTTCAAGGCCATCCTGGTCGAAGCCGACCCCGACGCGAGGTGGCTCGACCCAGTGATCAGCGGCCGCCCCGATGACCACCCGGCGACAGCGGCGCCATGAGACGCCGCAAGGTCACCGCGTCGCGGCCCGTCTTGATCTCGATCGGCCTGCTCGTCGCGTACTACGCGTTCCCGGCTCAGTGGCATGACTCCTGGATTGTCATCTTCATCAGCCTCGCGGCCACCGCCGGCGGCCTGGGACTCGTGGGCTGGATGATGGTCAAGGAGCTCGATCGCCTGCGGCACGGCGGTGAGGGACTGACCACCCGGGTACTGGTGATCTTGCTCGTGATGCTGGTGGTGAGCTTCGCGTTCGCCTTCTTCCTGATCAGCCAGCTCAGCCCCCACCAGTTCGCAGGCCTGTCCACCCGCACGGACGCCCTCTACTTCACGGTCACGACGATGTCGACGGTGGGATACGGCGATGTGCACGCTTCGGGACAGCTGGCCCGCGCACTGGTGTGCTGCATGATCATCTTCGACGTCGTCGTGGTGGCCTCACTGCTGCGGCTCAAGTTCGCGCGGGGTCCGGGACAGAGCTGAGTGATCGCGACGGCTGTGGTCAGTGGGTGTCCGGCACCGAGGTGACCGGGCGCTCCTCGGGCTCGTAGTCGGCACGGTAGATGTCGGGCTCGAGGTAGACCGACGTCGCAGTTGGCTCCGCACTGCGGATGCCCGACTCGGCCGCGTCGATCGTGGCGGCGATCTGCTCCGCCGTGCTGCCCTGGTCGACGCCGATCTTGGCGGCCACCAGCAGCTCCTCGGGGCCCAGATGGAGGGTCTTCAGGTCGATGATCCTCTCGATGCCGAGGGTCGTGGTGAGCGCCGCGATGATCCGGCCCTGCGCCTCGCGTGACGCCGACTCGCCGAGCAGAAGGCTCTTGGTCTCGATGGCCAGGATGGCGGCCACCACGACGAGCAGGAGCCCGATCATGGCGGTGCCCACGGCGTCGAAGTAGTAGTTGTCGGTCAGCAGGGACAACGAGACGGCGAGGAGCGCGAACGCCAGGCCGAGGAGCGCCGCAAGGTCCTCGAGCAGGATGACGGGCAGCTCAGGCTTCTTGGCGCGCCTGATGAACTGCGTGAACGAGGCCTGCCCGCGGACCTTGTTGGTCTCGATGATCGCCGTCCGGAACGACAGGCTCTCCATCACGATCGCCATACCCAGAACCACGAGCGGGACCCACCACCACTTCCCGGGGTCCTCATGATGACCGGTCCGGATCTGATGGAACTTGTGGAAGCCCTCGTAGAGCGCGAAGAGACCGCCCACCGAGAACAACACGATCGAGACCACGAAGGCATAGACGTACCGCTCGCGGCCGTAACCGAACGGGTGCTCTTCGGTGGCCTCGCGCCGCGCCTTCTTGCCGCCGAGCAGCAGCAGTCCTTGGTTGCCCGCGTCCGCGACGGAGTGGATCGCCTCGGCGAGCATCGAGCTGATCCCGGTCAGGAAGAATGCGATGAACTTCGTGATCGCGATGCCGGCGTTCGCCAGCAAGGCGGCCACGACCGCTCTGGTGCCTCCGTCCGTCGCCATGGCCGCAGGTTACCGAAGCCCGGAATCGTCGGAGATGAGCTCTGGTTGGGTCGAAGGCCGTCGAGTCAGCGCGATCGATCGGACCTGATCTCCGCCCCGTGCACGGTGAGCGCCAGGATGACGACCACATCGAGGGCGATCATCATCAGCGACCAGAGCGGGTACGCCGCCAGGAATCCCACGTTGACGATGGCGCTCAGCATCGCCACGATCACGCCGACGACCCGTGCCCACGTGCGCCCGGCAAACACCGCGAAGCCGGCGATCAGGACGATGATTCCGCCGATCAGCTGGACCCAGCCCCAGGCTGTGAAGTCGACGTTGATGACGAGGCCCGACCTGCCGACGAGGTAGTAGTCGTCGTTGAAGAGTGCAACCAGGCCCTGGATGATGTGGAAGGTGCCGAGCATCGCCATGATCGTCCCGGCGAAGGCGATCCAGCCGACCCATCCCGAGTAGGCGTCGTATCCCGGCTGTCCCGGCGACGGTTGCTCATCGGGGTCCATCGGGGACATCGGAGATGCGGGCTCGGTCATGGCGTTCCTCTCGTGCCGGCGTACGTGCGGCGAGCATGTCCCCGGCGTCCTGGCGCCTGCATCATCCCGAGCGGATGACGAGGTGCGGTGCGCCGTTGGGCTGGGCGAGAACCGCCTCGAGACCGTCCGGTTGTGGGTTGGATCAGGGGTTGGCATGGTCCAGCGGTGTCGGGACCCCGATCTCCAGAATCATCGACTTGCACTGCGGTGCCACTGCCTCGAGGGCGCTCGCGAACTCCGGTCCCGGGCGGTCCATCCAGCCGCGCGGATACCGCTGGCCCCCGGGTGTGTGGAGGCTTCCCCAGTGCACGGGGATCGCGCAGGCGGCTCCGACACGGAGGCAGGCCTCGGCCGCCTGCTCCGGGCCCATGTGTCCTCCGGAGAGCCGAGGACCCCAGCCGGACACCGGGACGATGGCGAGGTCGATGGGTCCACCTGCCTGTTCGGGGAGCTCCGACAGACCGTCGAACAGCTCCGTGTCGCCGGCGAGCCAGATCCTGGAGGACGGCGCGTCCACCAGGTGACCGTTCGCCGCATTCGGTCGGTGCGGCATCGGTCGTGCGGAGTGCACGGCGGCGCACAGGGTGACTCGCACTCCGGCATCAGCGGGGCCCACACGGATCCACTCTCCATCGGCAGGGGCGACGGCGGCGAGGTTGCGCTTGCGCAGCCACGCAACGTTCGCCGCTCCCGTGATGACCGGAGCAGCGGGAGGGAGCAGGCGAAGAGACCGGAGCTCGGCATGGTCGTGGTGGAGGTGTGACAGGAGCACGACGTCAGCGCCGTTCCAGTGAGCAGGCATGGGACGGCCTCCCCGCCGCCGCAGGGGCCCCGCATGGCGGCGCAGGAGCGGATCCGCGATGAGCCGGACACCGTCGACATCGAGGACGACCGTGGAGTGACCCAGCCACGTCACGGTGGTGTTCACGCGGGATTCTCCCGCCCGTCGCCTGGCACGGTTTGAGTGTGCTCGCCGCGGAGGCCCACCGCGTCCTCCGATGATGATGATGCTGGCCGACGGAGGAAGAGGCATGTGCAGGCATTTCCTACGCGGACGAAGAATGCGAACATCGCCGGCTCGGAGTAGCGTTCCGGCCGTGCCTTGACCCCAGACCCGCTCACGGCACAGTGCGCGTCGCTTGGGAGTAGTGGCCAGGGAGGGCACGCCGTATGGAGGGAAAGCAACAGGACGATCCGACCACGGGGGCCGGTGAGCCGTTCGGCGCGCTCGCACCGTCGACCTGGTTCGGGGTTCCGACAGTGCCGGACGACTACGTCCGCCGCACTCGGGTGTTCCGGTTGCTGGACCGTGGCGCGACCTCCCCGTTGGTACTGGTCAGTGCTCCCGCCGGGAGCGGCAAGACGTCGCTCGTAGCGGACTGGGTCAGCCTCCGGGCCTCGGACGAGCAGACGGAGTGGGTCACGTTCGAGCGGGAGGATGACGCCTTCTGGCCCGGCGTGTTGGGAGGGCTGGCGCGGCTCGGGGTCGACGTACCCTCCCGCTCCTTCCCGGCAGGCACGCTGGCCGTAGACCGTCAGTTGCTCACCGCTCTCGCGATGGTGATCGCACGAAGCGTCACGCCGTTGACCCTCGTCCTCGACGGATACGAGCTGAGCTCCAGAGATGTCGCCCATGACCTCGACTACCTGCTTCGGCACTCCGGGCGCCGCCTGCACATCGTCCTCGTCACCCGAGTCGACCCCATCCTCCCGCTCTACCGCTACCGCCTGGAGGGCTCGCTCACCGAGATCCGCATGGTCGACCTCGCCTTCACCGATGCTGAGGCCGATGAGTTGCTGAGAAGTGCGGACGTGACACTGACGGCCGACTCGGTCCACGCGCTGAACGAGCGGACGCACGGATGGGTGGCCGGCCTGCGTTTCGCCTCCAAGCTCTTGGTCAACAGCGATGAGCCGGACGTGGCGGTGTCGCAGGTGGCTGGTGACAGCGGGGACATCGGCGAGTATCTGATGGGGGAGGTGCTCGCGGCTCAGTCGCCCGAGAACCGCCACCTCCTGCTGAGTACGAGCATCCCGGCCACGCTCCAGCCCGGCCTCGCCGAAGAGCTCGGAGGGCGGGCCGCGACGCGGATGCTGTCGCTCCTGGCGAGGGGTAACGCTTTCGTGGAACCCGTGCCTGAGCATCCCGGGTTCTATCGTTACCACCCCTTCTTCAGAGACCTGTTGAGGGCCGAGTTCGCCTACGAGTCGCCGAAGGAGATGGAGCGGCTGCAGCGCACCGCCGCGGAGTGGCTCGCGCGGGAAGGGCTCTTCGCTGCCAGCATCGGCCACTACGCGGAGATCGGAGCGTGGGCGGACGCGGCCGGATTGGTCGTGGACGAGCTGGCCTTCGCGCCGCTCTTGACGGGTGGCACCGATGACCCCTTGGCGAAGGTGCTGATGCCGATCCCCGAGGAGCTCCGAGATCCCGCTGCGTCCGTCGTACGGGCCGCTCTTGCGCTGGGCAGGGGCGACCCCGAACGCGTCACCACCGAGCTGGCCCAGGTGCCAGACGCGGAGAGATCAGCGGGCGACGGGCACAACGGAGCTCTCTCCCTGGCCGTCGCCGTCCTCCAGAGCATTCGGGCGCGCGCCTCCGACGACGCCTACGAGGCGTTCGAGCTTGCCGAGGAAGCGGCAGAGGCTCTCACCGAGCGCCGCCGAGAGACGAGGGCGGAAGCCCAGCACGAGCTCTCCGCCCTGGTGTTCGCAAGCAAGGGCATTGCAGCGCTGCGCCGAGGTCGACTCAGCCAGGCGCACGATCTCTTCACAGACGGCGCCGAGTCAGCTCACTACCTCGGTTCGGAGGCGCTCTTCGTCGAATGTCAGGGATACCTGGCCCTCATCGCTGCCCTACGGGACCACCTCTCTGAGGCTGTCCTGCTCGCCGACCAAGCCATCGCGGCCGCCGACGATGTGGGGATTCGCGTGCGAGACCGATCGGCGGCCCCGCAGGTCGCCCTGGCCTGGGTGGCCATGGAGCGCTACGACCTGAGCGCTGCCGCCAAGCATGTGAAGCTGGCGAGCCTCTCCGACGCCTTCCTGGGAGATCGGGTACCGGCGGCGATGCTGGCCCTGACCAGATCCCGCCTGCAGGCGGCACGCGGGGACCTGGACGGCGCGATCACCATCGTGGGTCAGGCATACGAGGGCATCGCCGATGGGACCGATTGGCTCGCCGCGCAGCTGCGGCTCGAGGCCCTGCGGCTGAGGGTGGCGAACGGGGACGTCGCAGGCGTCGTCCTGGAGACGCGGGATCTGGAGGACGACTACGCGGCCGAGGTGGCGCTGATCGTGGCCGAGGTCGGGCTGGTCGACGGCGACGACGACGCGGTCACGGAAGCGCTGTCACGTGTCATCGGACACGACAGCCGCCCCGGTGTGCAGATGTCAGCCTGGCTGGTCGAGGCCGAGCGTCAGCTGCGGAGCGGCTCACCGGCCAAAGCCGGAGCGGCGGTCGAGCGCTCGCTGAGACTGGCCGCTCCCGAGGGCTTCCGTCGGCCGTTCAACGAGGCCACCGCGGCGGTCACCAGCCTGCTTCCCGGGGACAACGTGATGGCTCGGGGAGTCGCATCGGCGAGGTATCCCCGTCAGACCGCGGCGAGCGGACGATGGGAGGGAGTCAGCGTCCACTCCCAGACAGCCGTCGCACAGACACTGGTCGTGGAGCACCTCACCGAGAAGGAGCTCGAGGTCCTCGGACACTTGGCGGAGCTTCTCACGACCGAGGAGATCGCCGAGACGATGTTCGTCTCGGTGAACACCGTCCGGACCCATGTACGCAACATCTTGCGGAAACTCGGCGTACCCCGCCGAAACGCGGCCGTACGACGGGCTCGTGAGCTGGACCTCCTGCCCAAGTGAGCAGTCACCCGAGGCCGTTCATCCCAAAGGGATGAGGCGATCAGCAGCCCGGCACGGTGCCCTGATCCCAGAGCCCCTGACACGAGGCCGGGACATGGTGGCGATGACCGACGACAGAATGTACGAAGTGCGCATCACCGGCGCACTGCCTGACGTCGCCCTGGACGGTCTGGACGATGTCGAGGTGGCGCGGAAGGAGATGCGCACCGTGTTGAGCGGCCGCTTCGCCGACCAAGCCGCCCTCTATGGCTTTCTCAATCGGCTCCGGTCCCTGGGACTGGAAGTGGTCGAGGTCCGGCAGGTGGCGGACACGCCGGAGCCCCGAACCGAGGATGGAACGTCATGAGCCGGCCAAGTGGCGACGACGGATCGCTCTACGAGCTGACGATCATGGGTTCGATCGGTCCGGTCTTCCGGTCGGCCCTGACTCCGGCCGGAGTGTCCAGATCCGAGGTCTGCACGATCCTCCGCGCCGGCCACGCCTCGGGTCGGGACCTGGTGGATCTCCTTCTTCTCATCCAGGAGAAGGGATTGACGGTTGAAGGTGCGTTCGCGATCGAACGGTGACCGCTCGGCGCCGAGCCTCGGGGAGTGGACCGATACGCCCGGGCGGCCAGGGACGTGACGAGCGCACCAGGTGTCGTCCGGCTCCTCGCAACACCGGGGTGGCTCAGCTCCATGCCGGTGCTGGTCGGACTGTGCTTGCTCGTCCTGGACCTCGGGCTGCGGGTGGCGGTCCTCGGGATCATCCCGAGCAACCGGAAACCGTCGTCCGCGATGGCCTGGCTGCTGCTGATCTTTCTGGTTCCTTTGCCAGGGATCGGGCTCTTCCTCCTGCTCGGGAGCAACCGGGTGGGTCGGCGTCGGCACACGAAGCAGGCGGAGGTGAACGCCCGGATCCAGGAGCGTACCGCCCACGTGGTGACTCTGGACGCAGACGAGCCGGGCCCGGCGTACGTGCAGTCCGTGACCACTCTCAACCGGCACCTGGGAACCCTGCCGGCCTTCGGCGGCAACTCCGTGGAGCTGCTCCCGGACTACGCGGAGTCGATCGCAGCGATGATCGGGGAGATCAACGAAGCCAAGACATTCGTGCACGTGCAGTTCTACATCACGGCCTGGGACGACCTGACCGGGCCGTTCTTCGACGCGTTGGTGGCCGCGAGTGCGCGGGGAGTGGTGACCCGGTTGCTGTTCGACCATCTGGGCTCACGGGGGATTCCGGGCTACAAGGGCATGCTGGAACGTCTGGCCGGGACCGCGATCGACTGGCGTCCCATGCTCCCGATCCATCCCCTGAAGGGGGAGTTCAGGCGGCCTGACCTGCGCAACCACCGGAAGATCCTGGTGGTCGACGGCCGGGTCGCGTTCGCCGGGTCGCAGAACCTCGTAGAGCCTGGCTACAACAAGCCGAAGAACCACGCAGCCGGTCGGGAGTGGGTCGAGCTGATGGCTCGTGTCGAGGGACCGGTGGTGGCGGCTCTCGACGCCGTCTTCGCCAGCGACTGGTACAGCGAGTCCGACCAGAGCCTGGCCGACGAGCTCGTGGTTCCGGAGCAGGTGCCGCGGGGAGGTGAGCTCACCTGTCAGGTGATCCCGAGCGGCCCGGGCTTCGTCGCCGAGAACAACCTGCGCGCCTTCACGACCCTGATCTACTCAGCGCAGCGTCGCGTGTCCTTGACCAGCCCCTACTTCGTTCCGGACGAGTCACTGCTGTACGCCGTGACCACCGCCGCGCAGCGCGGTGTGGAGGTGGAGCTGTTCGTCAGCGAGGAAGGCGACCAGTTCATGGTGTACCACGCCCAGTGCTCGTACTACCGCGCCCTCCTGGAGTCCGGCGTCCGGATCTACCTGTACCCCGCGCCCTACGTGCTGCACTCCAAGCACTTCACCATCGATGACGACGTGGCGGTCCTGGGGTCGAGCAACATGGACATGCGCTCGTTCGGGTTGAACTACGAGGTCTCGCTGATGGTCCTGGGTCCCGACATCGTGAGGCGCATGCGCACGGTCGAGGACCGGTACCGGGAGGGGTCTCGCGAGCTCACCCTGGACGAGTGGGGCCGACGGACCTACCGGTCGCGATGGCTGGACAACGTGATGCGCCTGACCGCTGCCCTGCAGTAGCGGTTGCGGCGCTCGACGCCTGTCCTCGACCGCCCAGCGTTCATCCGCCACGGAGGAGGCGAAACCCCGGTCGCGTCGACAGTTTGATCCTGCGGCAATTGCCCGCCTGACGACCCGTGCCGTGACGACACAAGGAGAAACACGCCGATGGACGACTTCGGTCTTTGGGACGTCTTCCTCTCGATGTTCTGGTTCATGCTGCTGTTCGCGTGGATCTGGTTGATCATCAGCATCTTCGGAGACATCTTCCGCGATCGAGAGCTCGGTGGCTGGGCGAAGGCGTTGTGGACGTTGTTCCTGATCTTCGCTCCGTGGTTGGGGGCGATCGTCTACCTCATCGTGCGTGGGAACTCGATGAACGTGCGCTCGCTGCAGGCTGCGCAGGAGCGGGATGCCAGCATGCGTGCCTACGTGCAGCAGGCCGCAGGCACGACGAGCACCGCTGACGAGCTCCGGCAGCTCGGAGAGCTCCACGCGGCGGGGACGATCACGGACGAGGACTACGCGCGGGCCAAGGCCAAGGTCCTGGCCTGACGGTGTGGGGTCGCCTCAGTGGAGATCGCTGACCGCCTGGCTCAGCAGGTGGCCGAGTACCGGCAGGTCCGTGACCACCTCGAGCGTGGCGTGCTGCCGTTGGCCACGTCCCTCGACGGGCGCTCGTTCGAATTCCAGGCGTCGCTCCACGGCCTGGATCTGACGCGCGGCGCCTATGTGAGCCTCGAAACGGAGGAAGGCAGCCGGCTCGGCCAGATCACCGACCTCACTCACACGACTGAGCGGGCGGACGTCGAGGCGGCGACCGGCGGTGGCTCCTCGGGCGTTCTCCTGCGTATGGCCGGTGGGACGGGCCTGGTCCTCGACGTCGATGCCCCGCCGTTCCACGATGCGCGGATCCGGCCTGCCGATCCGCGCGAGGTCGCCGCCTGGTTCGAGCACGCGGCGCCCCGAGATCGAGCGGGGCTGATCGCGGGTGAGTTCCTCCTCGCCGGCGGCGTCCCGGCGGTCCTCGACAGTGGCGGGTTCAGCCGGCACACGTTCATGTGCGGGCAGTCGGGCTCCGGCAAGACGTACTCCCTGGGCCTCCTCCTCGAGCGGGTGCTCGCACAGACAACCCTGCGCATGGTGATCCTCGACCCGAACTCGGACTTCGTGGGACTGGGCCGCCTCCGCGACGACGCCGAGGCGGACTCCTCCGCCGCCTACGAACGTGTCCAGGAGGAGGTTCTCGTCTGGAGTCACGGTGTCAGCGGTGATCGGGAGCTGCGCCTCCGGTTCGCCGAGCTGGACTTCGCCATCCAGGGCGCGCTGCTCGACCTCGACCCGATCCGTGACCGGGAGGAGTACGCCGTATTGTCGGACCTGCTCCGCGCGGCAGACGACGGGGCGCCGCTGATCACCGGCCTCGAGCAACTGACGGAATCGGGATCGGAGGATGCCCGGCGGCTCGGGATGCGGGCGAGCAACCTCGGGGTGCTCCAGTGGGGCATCTGGGACCCGCAGCAGCGGTCGCTCATCCAGGAGCTGCGCGAGCCGAGCACGCGGTGCACGGTGGTGGACCTCGGCTCACTCGAGACAGTCGGGGAGCAGCGAGTCGTCGCCGCGGCGGTCCTGTCGACCCTGTGGGACACGAGGCTGTCTCGTGAACCGTGTCTCATCGTCATCGACGAGGCTCACAACATCTGTCCTGCCGAACCGGCTGACCCGCTCAGCCGGATCTCGACGGGTCGTGCGGTCCAGATCGCCGCAGAAGGGCGCAAGTACGGGCTCTACCTGCTCACCTCCACCCAGCGACCGGACAAGGTCCACGAGAACGTCGTCTCACAGTGCGACAACCTTCTCCTGATGCGGATGAACTCAGAAGCCGATGTGGCCACGCTCCGCACGATCTTCTCGTTCATCCCGCCAGGTCTGATGGCCGGAGCGACGTCGTTTCGCTTGGGGCAGGCGTTGGTGGGCGGCAGGATCTTTCCGCAGAGCGGCTACCTGCAGATGGGTCGACGGGTTTCCCAGGAGGGGGGCCTTGACGTCCCGACGAGCTGGGCTACCCCGCGCGGATGAGACCCCGCGTCTGGATTCGCGCTCTCAGACCAGAGGGTCACCCTCGGACTCGGCCTCCGGCCGCGGGACCAACGGCTCCCACTTGAGCTGGAACTCGATCTCCTCCTCGTCCTTACCGCGTTCGTGCTCGACGGAGAACTGGGCACGCCGAGGCACGCGGATGCGTTCACCTGCGACCTGGACACGGAACGGCTTGCCCGACTCGAGGGCGTCCGCCAGACGTCGTAGCTTCGCCACGACCTCCGGAATGGAATAGATGAGTTCCACATCGCGAGGGGCTTTGTCCATGAGGTTCCGTTTCATCGTGGGCACGCGAAACCGCGCACCACATCATCCTGAGCGGGTGAGGCCCGACGCGGACGGCTTAACCGAGGATCCTGGCCTTCTGCTCAGCGAACTCCTCGTCCGTGAGGATCCCCTTGGCATGCAGCTCACCGAGCTGGGTCAGCAGCACCACCGGGTCAGGGGCCGCCTCCGCTGGAGCCGGCGGGGGTGGAGCCGGGGCGGCCTGCTCCTGCTGGCCCCCCTGCGCGGCCCAGCGGTTCGCCTGGCGTCGAGACACGTTGTTGGAGACGTGGGTGGCCGTGCCCGCGATCACTGCGGTCCGGGCGACTCCCCGGAGTAGTCCTGGCATCTTCTTGCTTCCTTCGTGTTGGAACGGATGTGCCTGGGTGTCATGCGCAAGCCTCGTGGAGGGGCGTCAGCGTGCTTCCGCGCCCTCGATGGACGAGAGCAGATCAGTGGGTGACACGCGTCCACTGGCCACGAGCTCAGCACCCCCGCGTCGCAGGGCAGCTACGAACGGTGCGGCCCACCGGTTCTCGTAGATGAGGATCCCGGCCGAGCTGTTCGGTTCCATGACAGACCCGGCGTCATTCATGTCGTCGTCGCCCAGCAGGCCGGACGAGGCGCCCTCGAACACCGCGAGATCGAGGTCGCCGTCGCCGTCGAAGTCGGCGATCTGGAGAGCAGTCACCGAGCCGTCCGCGTCCTTGCGCACGAACATCAGGTCCAGGATCCGGATGATCCCGCGATCCACGAGATCGACCAGGATCGGGAAACCCTCCCCGGTCATCTTGTTCCCAGGAAATTCCACGACCAGGTAGTCGACCGGGCCGAGCTCGTCTTCGTCCGCCATCTCTGCGCCACCATCCGTGTCGATCATGTCTGGCTCTCGCCACTCATCAGGTCCGACGTTAGGAGCAGCCGCCAAATCGGTCCTCATCCTCCGGTGAGGAGTTTCTCGTCTGCCTCGGATGAGGTCGCTGCCTCCCGCCGCCGGGCACCATGACGATCGGATTCCTGGATCGAGTTGGCGATGGCATGGCGTGACTCCCGCTGGCACTACGGCAACCTCCCGTCCGACGATCTGCTCGCGCTCTCGCGTCGCTTGGGCGAATCATTCCTGGGACGCTGCGTACGCCGCTTCCTGGCCATGGCCGGGATCGACCGGTGCATCGTGCTCGCGTCCCAGGCGTTCACCGCGATCATCCCTTTGCTGATCCTCCTCTCCACCTTCGCTCCGGCCGGCCATGAGGATTTTCTGGCACAGACCATCGTCACGAGGTTCGGACTGACCGGCGACACGGCCGCCGCCGTACATCAGCTCTTCACTACCCCCGACCACGCGTCCAGCGGTGTCAGCGTGTTCAGTGCGCTGCTGCTCGTGTTCTCGGCCGTCTCGTTCACCCGCAGGCTGCAGGCGATGTACCGAGCCGCCTGGGAGAAGGAGCACGAGGGCGTCCGGAGCGGGCTGTTCGCAGCCCTGGGACTCGCCGCCCTGCTGGTTGAGGTGCTCGTGGTCTACGCGATCAGGAGCGTGGCCAGGAGCATCCCGGTCGACTGGTTGCTGATGCTGCCCTTGTCAGCGGCCACCGGACTGGTGCTCTGGACGTCGATTCCCTACCTGCTTCTCAACCGCGCGGTCCATTGGCGACGGCTCCTCGTGACGGGAGGCGTCGCAGCCATCGGAACGGCGCTGTACGGCGTGGCGACCACTGTCTACATGCCAGGGCTCATGGAGCGGTACACCCTGGAGTTCGGCCTCTTCGGCATCACGATCGTCCTCATCGGGTGGCTCCTGGTCGTCTCGGGTGTGATTGTCGTCAGCGCCGCGGTGGGCGCCGAGTTCGACAAGTCCAGGACGCGGTGGATCGTGCGACTCAGGACGAGGTACCACCTCGTCGACCCGGACGGCCCCGTCCTGGTGGCCGAAGACCTCGACCGTACGTCGGGCCTCGTGCTCGCCGACGTCCGGTTGTTTGTTCGAGTCGGCATCAACTGGCTGGTCCTGACCGCGGCGGTGGCGGCCGCCACCGTGATCGTCCCCGGCATCGACGTCGAGGGCGGTCTTGCCGCCTATCTGGTGGTGTCCCTGTTGTTCGGCCTCGTCAACGCCACGCTCGGACCGCTGTTGCATCTGGTCGCGCTCCCGCTGTCCGCGGTGACACTGGGATTGTTCGCACTCGTCGTGAACGGCGTCCTGCTGGCCGTCACTGCCGCGCTCACGACGAGCCTCGATCTCGGGGGCTTCGGCGACGCGGTGCTCGGCGCCCTCGTCATCTCGATCCTGACGACCTTGCTCGAGCTCGTGCTCCGTCCCATCAAGCCCGACCCCCCACGCGGGGGTCCGGGGTTTTCCTGAGCGCGACGGTCTTCGTGCAGAGGCTCGCTCGTCCGTGTCGCGGGCGAAGCTCTGCGAGTCCCAACGGATTGAGCGCGACCCATCTGGCGCCGGATGCCTCACGCGAGCGCGTGGATCCGTAGGCGACCGCAAACCCCAGCGTCGTGACGACTCCGACCAGCTTGCCTCCGTGCTTGAACGCCTCGGGCATCATCGTGTTGGCCAGCATCGTGAGGATCGCACCGGCCGCGAACGCGAGCACGAAGGCACTCGTGTCGGGTGAGGAGTCCTGGAACGCCGCATATCCGCCCAGGGAGGACAGTCCGCAGACCACGGCGATAGCGATCCACATCCACAGGATCCGGCTTCGTGGCCAGCCGTCCCTCGAGAGCCCGCTCGTGGCGGAGATCGCCTCCGGAAGGTTGGAGACGAAGACGGCGGCGAGATAGGCAGCGCCGACCTCCCGCCCTCGAAGATCGTCAGGCCGATCACCATCGACTCCGGTATGCCGTCGAGCACGGTGCCGAGCACGATGGCCAGTGCGGAGCCACTGCCTTCACCGGTCGCGGCCTTGCGTCCACTCCCGCCGAGCCGGTCGATCAGCCGGTCGCCGCCGAAGAAGACCAGACAGCCGGCGAACAGCCCAGCGACGACTGAGCCGTGCCCGGATGACATGTCGGTGGCCTCTTCGATCAGGTCGAACGACACCGCGCTGATCAACACGCCGGCTCCGAAGCCCATGATCAGCCCGATGGTGCGCAAGCCGATCTGGAACGTGAGGGCGATCAGCGCGCCGATCACGAGCGAGGATCCGGCGAGTACCCCCCATCCGAATGCCGCCCCCATCGCCACCTCCTGACGCGCCGTTGAACCCTTGCATGCGTCCCGAACTGGGCGAGTCATCCGCGGGGGGTGACGACTGCTCCACCCGGCCGGGCCCACAGTTCGACCCGGATCTCCGCGAGAGGAGCACCCATGGGGTGTCTGTTCGTCATGTTCGCCGGCCTGTTTCCACGGCTCGGCCTGTTGATGGTCTGGATCGCACGCCCGAACCAGGTCGATCTCGCCTTCGACGGGTGGTTCTGGCCCCTGTTGGGCATCATCTTCCTGCCGTTCACGACCCTGATGTACGTGATCTTGTATCGCGGAGGCGGTCTCTCGGGATTCGACTGGTTCTGGATCTGCGTGGCGGTCCTCTTCGACATCGGCCACACGGTGACCGGGTACTCCCAGCGCCGGGCCGTACCGGGCTATCGGCCCCACACCCTCTGATCACGTCCGTTCTCGTCGCGCCGGCGTAGCCACCTGCCACCGGACGTCACCAGGACGGTCGCCTCGCCGACGACCACCGGCTCCGTCATGCTGAAGCCTGGCTGGACCGTAGGCAGTGTTGGCGACGAACCCCATACAACTTCCGCGCCGACGAGAGCTACAGGTCCGCCGTGCTGTCAGAGCGAGCGTCGTGCAGATCCTGGGCGCGGTGCTCGGGCTCGCGTTTGGACTCCTCGTCCCGCGCATCGACATCGGCCCGACCGTATCGATCGGACGCGTGACCGAACTTCTGTTCACGCTCGGACTAGGAACGCTCGGGATCGTGACGTTGGCCTTTGTGATGTTCGACGATCTCGTCGAGGCAACTCCTCCGCACCGCACGCCGCCATCACTCGTTACGCCAGCGGAGCGCTGCAGGTCCAGCTACGTGAGCCGTACGAGCTCGGCGCGGGCCGTCCGGCTAGTACGTTGACGCAATGCAGCGCGCGGGCGTCCGGATGGGTACCTCCGGGATCGTGCTTTTGACGCTCGCGTCGGGACAGTTCCTGATGACGCTCGACAGCTCCGTCATGAATGTGTCGATCGCGACCGTGGCCGCCGACGTAGGGACCACGGTGACCGGGATCCAGACCGCGATCACCCTGTACACCCTCGTGATGGCGTCGTTCATGATCACCGGCGGCAAGATCGGTCAGATCGTTGGTCGCAAGCGGGCGTTCGCGATCGGCTGCGTCGTCTACGGCTGCGGGTCGTTCGTCACGTCAATTGCGCCGAATCTCACGGTGCTGATCGTCGGATGGTCGGTCCTGGAGGGCGTCGGCGCCGCGCTGATCATGCCCGCCATCGTGGCGTTGGTCGCATCCAACTTCGGCCGCGCCGAGCGCCCTCGCGCGTACGGACTGGTGGCATCAGCCGGTGCCATTGCCGTGGCGGCCGGGCCACTCATCGGTGGTTTGTTCACCACCTATCTGTCCTGGCGTTATGTGTTTGTCGGCGAGGTCCTTGTGGTGGGCGCGATCCTGGCCCTGACCCGGCGAATCGCCGACGTGCCACCCGAGAAGCGCGTCAAGCTCGACCTCGTCGGGACCGCCCTGTCGGCGCTCGGCCTGGCACTCGTCGTGTTCGGGATCCTGCGCTCGGGAGAGTGGGGGCTCGTCCGGGCCAAGCCGTCAGCGCCCGAATGGTTGGGTCTGTCGCCGTCGATCTGGCTGGGGCTTGCCGGGGGCGTCGTCCTCTGGCTCTTCGTGGCGTGGGAGAATCGACAGGTAGCCCGGGGCGCCGAACCCCTCGTCGATCCCGTGATCCTTCAGAACTCGGTCCTTCGCGGCGGGCTCACCGCGTTCTTCTTCCAGTACCTTCTGCAGGCCGGTCTCTTCTTTGCGGTGCCACTGTTCCTCTCGGTAGCACTCGGGCTGTCCGCCATCGACACTGGCGTGCGACTTCTTCCGCTGTCGGTCACTCTGCTGCTGGCGGCTGCGGGAATCCCGAAGGTTTTTCCCGAGGCGTCGCCGCGCCGGGTGGCTCAGCTCGGGATACTCGCGATGTTCGCCGGCATCGTGGTCATGGTCGCCGCGCTCGACGCCGGTGCCGGTCCCGAGATCGTCACCTGGCCGATGCTGCTGGCCGGCCTCGGGATAGGTGCGCTGGCTTCGCAGCTCGGCAGCGTCACCGTGTCCTCGGTTCCGGACGAGCAGGCCGGCGACGTCGGCGGCCTGCAGAACACGGTGACGAATCTCGGAGCATCGATCGGCACCGCACTCGCCGGCGCCGTGCTCATCTCAGCCCTGACGACGTCGTTCCTGACCGGGATCGAGCAGAACCCCGACGTCCCCTCCGAAGTCACATCCACGGCCACCGTCGAGCTCGCCGACGGCATTCCCTTCGTTTCCGATCAGCAGCTCCAAACCGCGCTCGACGAGGCAGGGGTGTCGGCGACTACAAGCGACGAGATCGTCGCCGAGAACTCGACCGCGCGCCTCGTCGGACTGCGTACGTCGCTCGCGGTCCTGGCGCTCATCGCCTTGATCGCCCTGTTCTTCACCCGCAGGATTCCGACCGAGCAGCCAGCATCGAGCGCCGCGAGCTGATCGGCTTCCGCTCATGTTGGTCAGGTGTCGAGCTCGGAAAGCCAGCCCAGCGCACTCAGGCTGGGAATGAAGCAGTACCGCCGCCGCGGTTGGAGATCGACGAGCGTTGTCTTCCAGATCGTCAATCGGCGACCCGTGCCGGCGTCACTGACGGGCCATGGCGACGCGGAGGCGTTCCTCGGGGTCGATGAAGTGGTCGTGGTCGTCCTTGCCGACGCCGATCTGGACCCAGCCGATCTGGCCGGTGAACCGACTGCTCTGTGCGGTGTGGTCGGGAGTGACGCTGGTGCCGGACTCGTAGCGATGTCGGTGGGCTCGTCGGCGGAGAAGATCAAGCTGGGTCATCTCGACGCGGCCGGTGCCGACCTCGTCGCCGTCGTAGAAGAGGGTCACGTTGCCGCCCTTGGCGAGGCCGCCTCCGTCGTAGGCAAATTCCATGCGGACCTGGTGCACGCCGGCCGGGACCGGGGAGTCAGCCTCGGTTGCGAACTCGTGGATCCCCAGAACGTAGTAGACGAACTTCGCTTTCCCGCCCTTCGTGTACAGGGCCCACCCTCCGAACCTGCCGCCTTGGGCAATGAGGACGCCCTCGGCGCCGCTTCGGCGGCGAGCAACGCGACCCCATGGACGCTAAGGCGGGCCAGCGACCTCGCGTGTCACCCCCTTCGGACGAGTCGGCTCCGTGGACGGGACGTGTCCGGGACGTCGCTCTTCGTCGGCCACCAACGAGCGGGGGCCCCCATGTCAGACGGCGACGCTCACCGGGAACGTCGCGATCCAGGCGAGCGCGGCGATGAGGACGGCGCCACCCGCAAGGGTCATGACCCAGCGCAGGCGCCGGGTGGTGAGCCTGGTGCTCATGCCGGCGAAGAACAGCACCACGGCGTAGAGCACGACCGTCAGCACGTAGTTGCTGGACCGCTGGATGTTCTGGCGAACCTCGGCGGCCGACACCTCCGCGGCGGCATCGATGCGCTCCGCCTCGTCGCGGGAGGCGACGTGGTACTCGTCCATCGCGAACGGGGTCGGTGGCGCCTCGGGGTTGGCGAAGGGCTTTGTCGCCATCCACGCGTCGTACGCCGGCCGGAACTCGTCCCGGAAGCGCTTCACGAAGAAGTCGGCGACCTCGCCGTCACCGCGGCGGTCTGCCTCGGCCCAGGCGATGAACGTGGCCACGTCGACCTGCGTCTCTGCCTGGGACAGTCCCTGTGCCCGCGCCGCCTCGATCCGGAGCGCGTTGGTGCGACCGGCGGCCGCCGCCTGCTCGCCGTTCCAACGGGTGGCCTGGTAGCTGCTCCACGACGTACCGAGTGCGGCGACCACGAGCAGCACCGTGACCAGAAGCTCCTGCCAGGCTCGCCCGTCCTCGGACCGAGCCTCAGCGTGGGTTGCCATGCTCGTCACACGGAGGCGTTAGCGAGAGGCCGGCGACCTGGGCCTGGGTGTCGATCAACCGGATGGTGCGCTCCATGGCTGTCGGCGGCAGTCTGCCCACCCCGTGACCATGTGGGTGGTTGAAGAAGACCAGGAGCAGCATGAGCAGTGCGATGACGATGGTGACGCTGCCCATCAGCATGCCCTGCGTCACCGCGCCCTCCGACGAGTCGGCGAAGAACAGCAGATACGCAAAGATCACCCCGCAGATCACGAATAGCACGAGCCAGAGGGGCAACGGGATGATCCCCTCCGCGCCGTGCACCCGCGCGATCCGCGCCTGCTCCCGATCGGCCGTCTGGCTCATCCACCGGTCGTAGGCAGACTGCTCCGCCGATGTGCGGGCGTCGACCTGGCGGATCGTCCGGAACATCTCAGCTCCCCACGGGTTGATCTGGTCACCCAGGGTTCCGTCCGCCATGGCATCCCACTCCGGCCCCGCCACGGATCTTGCGTAGCACGTGAGCTCGCTCGTGAGCTCCTCGGGTGCGTCTCCGGGCAAGAACTGGGCCGTCTGCACTTGCTGCGCCACGATCGTCGCCTCAGTCTCGGCGCCCGAGCGCGACTCGTCGTAGGACTGAAAGGCCAGGAAGATGATGAACCCGAGTAGCACGGAGAAGCCTGTCGCCAGAACCCCGAAGACGCCCGAGGCTCGATCGCCGTCGGTGAAGTAGCTCCCCTCCGGCGCACGCCGACGGACGAGCAGCATCGTGGCGACGGTGATGACGGTGGTGACGAGCACGACCGCCAGGCCGATGAGGATGTTCACGCGGTCCCGTCCCCTCGTCCCTGTGTCGTCCCGTCCACGCCACCCTCCCGTGATCTCGCGAACCTCGCGTCATCCCCCTCGGACGAGTGGCCATCGAGTACTGCACGGTGGACGGAGGCCTGACCGAAGGCTGGAGACTCGGGCCACACACCCTCGAGATGGAACCGATCGTTGGTGACGCCTCGGGCGAGCCGGCGGCACGGGTCCCCGCGTGCTTTGACTCCGGCTAGGCTTCCGCGGCCTCGTGGATCTCCCGGCGTCGCATGATGCGCCAGATGAGGTAGGAGATGGCCCCGGTGACCAGTGGCAGGCCCCAGGTCAGTGCTCGGTACACCAGCACTCCGGCGAAGACCGTGTCGTGGGACGCCTCGCCGAGCACCGCCACGTAGATCGCGGTGTAGACCACCTCAGCGACGCCCACGCCGCCGGGAGTGATCGGCACGATCGTGAGCATGCGGCCGACGGAGTACAGGAACAGACCCAGCGATACCGGCATCAGGGCCTCCTCGACCCCACACGCCCACAGGCAGCCGACCAGGAGGAATCCGTTGAGCAGGTAGCCGCCGCCGATGCAGGTGCCGATGACTCGCGCGTTCCCGCGGAGCTGGGTCAGCGTGGCGTCCCGGAGCGTGCGGGTCTGCTCGGGCCAGGTGGTGATCTGCTCCTTGCCGAACACACGTCGTACCGGATTGACGCAGCGCTGACCGGCGCGGCCGAACCAGCTCGCCAGTCGTTCGCTGCGAGCCACGGCGGCGACCAGGGTCACCGTCACGACGGTGATCACCAGGGTGATCACTCCGATCAGCCACACGTGATCGCTGTCGTTCTTCGCCGGCTGGCCGAGCAGCACCCAGACAAGGAGCAGGAGGCCGGGCGCGGCGAAGATCAACGCATCCGTGATCACGCTGACGCTGACCGTGGCCGCGGCGAACCGCTCGGTACTGACGCCCCAGCTGCGCAGGACGACGTACTGGGTCGCGGTACCCGAGGGACCAGGGATGACGTTGCTCACCGCTGACGACGACTCGCGCGCGATCAGCGAGCGGAAGAAGGAGAGACCTGGGATGACGGGCGGGTAAGCGCCGGCCAGCAGCATCCTGATGACGAGTGCGGCGACGAGGAGCAGCAGGAACGTGGCGGTCGACATCGAGGTGATCGCGTCCCGCACCCCGTCGAGGCTGCCCAGCGCGGGGATGATGACGAGGAACAGCAGGACCAGTAACGCGCCGGACAGTCCAGCGCTGAGCACCTTCATCAGCACGGACCTGGGGCCGGGTGCGGCACCCAGCGCCTCGGCCGGGAGAGACGCGGTGGCACCCGTCTCGCGGCGCTGGTCGTCCTCGGTCATGGTCGTACGCTAGTGCTTCATCGGCCGGAAGCGGCGCAGCAGCGCGGGCATCCGGCGGGTCCTCAGCGCGGGTTGGCTTTGCGGGGGTCTCCCGACCGCTTGGCGGCACGGTCGGCCGCGGTCGGCTTGTTACGGCCCTCCCACCAGCGCCAGGCGGCAGTCACCACAACCGCGCCGACCAGTGACCCGATGATGCCGCTCGGCCTCAGGTCGAGCCCGTCCCCGGACAGCAGGCTGATCAACAACCCACCGATGAACGAGCCGACGAGCCCGGCCACGATGGCCATCGTCCAGTCGATGCGGCCGCGCGCCCGTCCGAGGATCAGCTGGGCACCTGCGCCGACGATCATGCCGAACAGGATGATGGCGAGAAGAAGCATGCTCAGAGACTAGCCCCGAGGGCCTGTTGGTCGCTCATCTCTCCGCCTCGCGAGCAGCCCATGGCGTTTCGGGTGCGATCTGACCTGGACGACGGGACCACGCAGGCGAGCCCCGCCGCGGTGCATAAGGCTCGAGCCCCAGTTGCCAGTTCACACGAGGGCTGTGACACGCGCGGGCAGGACCGTGACATCGGGTTCGCCTGGGGCTGGTGGGCCAGAGGTGCCAGGTCTAGTGTCACAAGGTAGCCCGGACCGCCCCCCGGACCGGGTCAGCGTCCCGCAGGTGTCCCGAGACATGGCGGGGCGCTACCACGATTCCCGCGGTATCGACTCGCGACGACTGCCTGGCCTCGAGCCTGGAGCGAACGCACCCCGCGGCACCCCCCTCGGGCCGCCGGACGCGTCCACGTTGCGGGTGCCCAGCGAGTCGCGGGGCCTTGAAGTGAAGACCGGTAGGTGGGCTGTGCGTTCGGCACGCGCTACCAGGGTCTGGGGTAGCACCGATGGGTGACTGAGCCAGCGACGCTACGGCACGACTGCCCGTGCGGCAAGAACGGCGCGCGGGGCGCCGGGCTTCGCTGGCGACTGTCCTCGCGAGCCTGGTCAGCTCGGCCTCAGCCCCGCTCCCACCTCGTGGAGATGCTTGATGGCGGCGGAGTAGGAGGCGATGACGGAGCACTCTGCGTAGGAGATCCCGCGGTGCGCGCAGAACTGCTGTACGACGGGTTGCGCGTGCCGCAGGTTGGCGCGAGGCATGCTCGGAAAGAGGTGGTGCTCGATCTGGTAGTTCAGCCCGCCGAGGGCGGCGTCGACGAACGGGCCGCCCCGGATGTTGCGCGACGTGAGGACCTGCCGCAGCAGCGGGTCGGCGGCCTGGTCCGCCTCGAGCGTTGGCATGCCCTTGTGATTGGGAGCGAACGAGCAGCCCAGGTAGAGCCCTTGGATCCCCTTGTGGATCGCCACGAACAGCAGCGCCTGGACCCAGGTGAGGGTGGTGATCAGGAGGGCGACGTACGCGACGAAGTGGGTGACGATGAGCAGCGCTTCGGGGGTGCGCAGTCGCAATCCGGGCTGGAAGAGCCGGCGGATGCTCGCGACGTGGAGGTTGACCGCCTCCCCGAGCAGGAACGGGAAGAACAACGCCGCCTGGTGTCGGGTCGTCCAGGCCGCGATGCCGCGCCGGTCGATCGCCTGGCCGGCGTTGAAGACCAGTGCCCCGGCCCGCACGTCAGGATCGCCTTCGAGGTCGTTGGGGTGGGCATGGTGGGCGTTGTGCTTGGCGACCCACCAGCCGTAGCTGAGCCCACCCAGCAGGTTCCCGTCCACGAGGCCGAGGATCCGGCTCCGGAACAGATTTCGAGTCACCTGGAGATGGCCGACGTCGTGGCCGAGGAATCCCATCTGCGTAGCGATCACCCCGAGCACGGGGGCCAGGAGCAGCAGCCACCAGGAGTTCTTCCACACCACCATCACCGCGACCACGGTGGCCAGGGCCGCGAAGACCACGGCGAAGGTGGCCGCATAAGACCACGGTTTGCGACCAAGTAGTCCGAGCTCGCGGATCTGGGCGGTCAGCTCGCCGTACCCACCGCGGTGGTCAGCGGGCTCTTGGACGGTGCGGGCATCGGATCTGGACGGGGCCATGGGCGGCCGCGGGCTAGAGATGGCCACCCTCGTTGTCCCATCCAGGCTGCTGCTCGGGGGCGGTGTGACGGTGGTCCTCGAGAGCCGTCACGCCGTCCAAGATCTCCTTCGCGTCCTGTGGAGGAGTGTCCGGGGGGATGATGTCGATCGATCGACGGCTGACGTCGAGCAGCGCGATCCGGCCCGCGTTCGGGGGCCACAGCGCGAAAAGCCGCGCGAGCTGGTCGCTCAACCGGCGACTCTCGGGCCACCATGCCCCGTCGGGGGGCGGGCGCTCGAAGACCGGCCGCAGTGCGAACCGTTCGGAAGGAGAGTGCGTGGCCATCAGCCACCGCCTTCGATTGCTGCGGCGGTCAGACTCAGGAAACCGGCCGGGCCGAGGTCCGGGGCCCTGGTGTGTGACCTGCCGCTCGCAGTCTCTCCAGACTACCTCGCCCTGCCTCCAGATCGGCTGGTCCAGCAGGACCTGGAGAGCTGGGTGCTCAACGAGACAGAAACGCCGATGACCCGGACGAGGTCCGGGTCTCGGCGTGTCGACTGCGGTGCGCTCAGATGCCGCGTACGCGGGTGGCCTGGGGGCCCTTGGGGCCCTGGGTCACCTCGAACTCGACCTTCTGGTTCTCGACCAGGTTCTTGAAGCCGTCGCCTTCGATCTCGGAGAAGTGGACGAAGACGTCAGCGCCGCCGTCGGCCTGCTCGATGAAGCCGAAGCCCTTGTCGCCGTTGAACCACTTGACGGTTCCTTGTGCCATGGTGTTGCTCCCTTCTGGAGCGTTAGCCGGGACTGCGAAGTGCGGAATCCCGAAGTGTTGAGATGCGTCCTGCCCGGGGCGGATCATTGCCGCAGCACTCGGTGACGCGATCAGATCAGACGGATCCCGACAGAACGAACGGACCCGTGACACAAGGGTACGCCGTCCCGGACGGGGTCACGAATCCCCGAAGTCTCCCGGCGGTACCGCTCAACTCTCTCAGCTGTACGGCTCCTCGGCGTCCCATCTGGTGTGGGCACCTTCGACCGTGTCGCCCGACCTCTCTGCCTCGCCGAGGGCCCCGAACTGCCGTTCGGCCTCGATCGGGTCGGTGGCGCTGCCGATCACCTTGAGGCTCACCCGCCGGCCGGACGCCATCAGGACGATCATCAGCTGGGTGTCGTCGCTCGGGAACGAGCCGACTCTGACTGGACCTCGTCCCGCTTGGATCCGGCTCACTCCGCGGCCTTTGACCACCGGGCGATCCCAGTCGGGCCGAGAGAACAGGATGCGCTCGATGTAGCCGACCTGATCCGGGAAGTGGTCGACCAGGTCAGCCGCCTCAATCTGGAGGTCGCGGGACTGTGGCCACCAGACTCCGTCGACGTGACCGGTGGAGGTGGAGTCTCGCAGTTGAATGCGCAGCGGCAATCGGATGGCGGGCGCATGGGCGGAAGTACGCGGTGACGTCGTCAAGACGTCCACCCTTCGTTTCTGCCCTGCAGCTCAACGAGCTGGCGCGACAGGTCGGTTGCTCTCAAGGTACACGGGCACCTTCGAGTGCGCCGCGCTCTTCGCGATCTCGTGCGGTGGATCTCCGCTCGGCCATGGCGCCAATTCACACGCGCAACCCAGCCGTCAGCCTTCGCCGCCTTCGTCGGGGTCGTCGTACTCGTCGTGGCGTTCGTCCTCACGCGCCTGGCGCTCGCGCGCGATCTCTTGCGCCCGCTTGGTGATCGCCTCGACGTCCTCCACGTCGTACAGCTCCTCCCTGGCCTGTTGCACCGCCCAGGTCGGGGTCGGAGCGGGTGTCGGATGTTCGTCCAGAGGCTGCATGTCACTCCTCGGTGGGGCGTCGTGGAGAGCGGACTCGACACTACGCCCAGCGAAGATGGACCGGCGAGGCGTACGGTGGAACCAGGGGGCCTGCCACGTGTCCTCTCAAGGAGCGCTCATGGCCGACAAGTCGCCTCGCCAACACATGTCCAAGAAAGCGGGCAAGTCTCTCAAGGAGAAGCGCGCGGAGAAGCATCTGAAGGCTGAAGCCAAGAACAAGACTCAGATCATGCCCCCAGACAAGGCGCGCTGAGCGCACCCCGTTTCTCGGCTCCCTTCGTCAAGGGCGTCAACGCCGGTTCTGCCGTCGATCTGTTCGCGGATGATGTCGGCATGCCCGGCATGCCTGGCCGTCTCGTCGATGACGGCGAGGATCGCCGCTCGGAGGTCACGGACCTTGCCGCCGTGCACCACCGGCGTCGCCGGATCTGCGACACGTCGTACGACGTCGTCCCCCGCGTCGCAGGCAGCGCGATAATCCGCGCGCAGCGCCGACAAGGAAACGGCCGGGTCGACTGCATCGACCGTTTCCCGCGACTTGCTCTGCCCCCGGCGACGATCTGCTCGAACCACTTCGACTCGACGAACGTGAGGTGCTGGACCAGCCCGGCCAGATTGGTGCCTGACGGCACCGTGCTCCGGCGCGCGTCCTCCTCACTGAGTCCCGCGAGCTTGTCCAGCACGCTCGCGCGCAGGCTGCCGAGCGTCGCCAGGAGGGTGTCGAGCTCGGCGGACGTGGAGGGAACCCCGTCGGCTGCGGTCATGGGCACATCCTGGCAGCAAGAAGCCGGGAGAAAAAGAAAGAATGCCGGGGATGGACCCGGCAGCCGAATATCTGTAATATTCGAGGCGTGATATCCGAATGGATTATCAATTGATGTTCAGGAGTATATCAGATATCCGCCCGAAAAGCAAAGTCATCGTCACGACCGCGGCCCGAGGCCCCCCTCGGCAGCCGGTCTCACCGTGAGCAGTCATCCACCGAGAACCCACCGACACGACGTAACAGGAACTAGACAGGGAGTGTCTTTGAACCTTGTGCACGACAGCTTCGCCCACGTGCTGATCGCTGCCCGACTTGCGGATGCGGAGCAGCGGCGGACCGGGCATCACCTGGTCCGTGCTCGTCGCCTGAGCCGCAAGGCGGCACAGGCGTCGATCCGGGCCCAGCGCCTGAGCCGCCAGGCGGCCCTCGCGCAACGACAGGCACGCGTCGCCGGCGCTCGCGTCACGTAGCACCCGTAGAAGAGCTGGGGCGGCCTTCACCGCAGGTGAGGGCCGCCCCAGCTCCACGAGGGTGGCCGGCCATCTCAGGAGGAGACCCTCGGAAGCCTGATCTCGAATCCCGCCGGCTCTCCTCTGGCAGGTGGGTGGTACGTCGCCTCCCCGCCGTGTCCGCGAGCGATCTCCCGCACGAGGTAGAGCCCGAGGCCGGTTGCGCCGGAGGGTCCGGCGATGGCGAAGCGCTCGAAGAGATGGGGAATCAGCTCGGCCGGGACGCCTGGGCCGGCGTCGGTGACGCGGACGTATGCGACCTCGTCGCCGACGACCCCGCTGAGCCGGATCGGCGGCGAACCGTGGCGCACGGCGTTGTCCAGGAGGTTGTCGATGGCCTGGCCAAGCCGCACGGCATCGGCTCTCAGGACCGCCTCCTGTGGCACATCGACCAGGATCGGTACGTCGAGCCCGGATGCCAGACCGCGGGTCATGGCGCCACGGACGATCTCGGTGAGCGAGACGTCGTCGAGCTGCAGCGCGAGCGTCTCGCTGTGCACCCGGGAGGCTGTGCCGAGGTCGGCGGCCAGTCGGCGGAGCCGGTCCGCGCTGGTGCGGATCCCGCCGAGCAGCTCATCGCGCTCGGCGACCGACATCGCCTCCCACTCCGCACGCAGCGTGCCGGCGGTGCCGTCGATGACGGCCGTGGGCGTGCGCAGCTCGTGCGCCGTGACCGCCAGCAGGTGGATCCGCTGCTCGAGGAACCTGCTGCGTTCCTCCTCGTGCTCGCGCTGCTCGGTCAGGTCGCGGGTGACCTTGGCGAAACCGACGTGGTGCCCGCCGTCGTCGTACACAGGGCTGATCACCACGCTCGCCCAGAAGCGGCTTCCGTCCTTGCGCACTCGCCACCCCCCCTCGACGAAGCTGCCGTCGCGCAGGGCCACCTCGAGATTGTGCTCCGGGTGCCCCGCCTGCTGCTCCTCGAGCGGGTAGAAGACCCGGAAGTGCCGGCCGACGATCTCGTGGGCGTGGTACCCCTTGATCCGCTGTGCCCCGGAGTTCCAGCTGACCACGTTGCCGTCGACGTCGAGCAGGAAGATGGCGTACTCCACCACGGCGGTGATCAGCCGCCGGAAGTTCTCCTCGCTGCGCCTCAGATCGCTCTCGACCGTCCGTTGGGACGTGACGTCGTGCACCTGCGCGAACACATAGAGCACCTGCTGCCTTGCGTCGCGGATCGGGGCGAGCGTCGCGCGGACGATCCGCGACGGCTCCTCGCCCGCGGGTGCCTCCAGGTAGTGCTCGAACGACGTGAGGTCCTCACCCAGGGTGCTGATGTCCTCGAGCCGCCGATCCAGCTCATCGCCCATCCCGACGGTCAACCGGCCGTAGTCGATCCCCACGAGGTCGTCCGGCGAGCACGACATGAGCCCGGCAAGCGCTCGGTTGGCTCGCACGACCGTCCCGCTCGACGTGAGCGTGGCCATCCCGATCTCGGCCCGGTCGAACAGGTCTCGAAACTGCTGGACGTGCTGGCTCAGGACCGCCTGCTCCTGAGCGAACGCCTCCTCGCGCAGAGGTGGGCCCGATCCGCTCAGAGCGGGAAGGTCCCTCGAGCCGATGCCCAGCCCGCCGGGTGCGGATCGGACGGGTCGTACGCCGTCCAAGATCCGCTGCAGGCGCTCGGGCAGGTCTTCCAGGCGGATCGACTTCTCGACGAAGTCGGCCGCGCCGAGCTCGCGAGCCCGTGCGCTCAGCCCGGGCTCCTCGAACCCGGTGAACATCACCACTTTCGTCTCCGGCGAGAGGGCGAGGATCGCCGGCAGCGCCTCGATCCCGTCGGCCTTCGGCATCGACGTGTCGAGCAGCAGCAGCGCCGGCGCGTGGCGATAGGCCAGGAGGATCGCCTCGTCACCGTCGGCACCCTCGGCCACCACGTCGAACCCCGACGACTCCAGGCGTCGGCGTACCAACGCGCGGACCTCGCGCGAGTCATCGACCAGGACAATGGACGGCCTGGGACCGCCGGAGACGTCGCTCACACCGCTTCCGTTACCCGGTTCCACACGAGGCATGCTCCCAGGCCAGGGGTCACGATGGTGAGCATCGCCTGGCGGAGTCCAGATCAAGGGCGCGTCAGGGCGACCACGACCCGTCCGGCGGCGTCCTCGAGGTACGTGCCCCCAGGGTCCCGGCTCACGGTGCGGACATCGGAGAGACGCGGCGCCAGCGGCGGCTCGTTCTGGCAGCCGACCGCCGTGGTGACCAGGTTGCGCGCCGGGAAGCGCAGCAGCCGACCGCGCTGGCGATAGGTGCCGGAGACCACGTTGCAGCCGGTGTCGGCTTCCACCTTCCCGTGATGGAACCTGATCCGCACGAGGTCGCTGTGTCTCGGTAGGGCCGACTTGCCGTTCCGGCCGACGAGCGCGGAGACGACCCAGGTGCCCTTCAGGTCGACCGACTGCCGGGGTGGCGTGACAACGGGAGAACTGGACTGGGGGGCCGGGGGTTGGAGGGGCGCGGCCTCGTCGCCCGAGTGCGCGAGCACCGGGACCAGGATTGCAGTGGCAGCGGTGGCGAGCGTGAGGCCGGCACCTCCGAGGACGGCGTGACGGCGACGTCGGCGGCGTACGCCTCGGAGCATGGCCTCGAGGGGCGGCGGCCCGACCTCGGTCCGGTCGCCGGCGCGCTCGAGCAGGTCGCTCAGGATCCGGTCGGTCATGGTGCTCCTCGCAGTTCTCCGAGCGCCGGGTCCTCGGCGAGGACCTCGAGGGCGCGGGCGAGCCGGCTCTTCACGGTGCCCGGCGCGACCCCGAGCACCGTCGCCATCTGGTGCTCGCCGAGGTCGACGTAGTAGCGCAGCACGACGGCCGCGCGTTGGTCGGCGCTCAGCCTCCCAAGCGCGCGCATCACCGCGTCGGCGTCGTCGACGTCCGGCGTCTGGTCGGTCACGGCGTCGTCGGGGACGTCGGCGGTCGGGCGTTCGCCGGTCCACCGGCGACGGCGTGCCGACGTGAAGGTGTTGATGAGGACCCGGTGGACGTAGGCGTCGCGGTCGCTGGCCGCCACGACCCGGCGCCAGTGGAGCAGACATCGCTCCAGCGCCGACTGCACCACATCCTCCGCCTCCGTCGGCGAGCACCCGAGGAGGACCGCCGAGCGGACCAGCCGAGGCCAGTGGGCGCCGACGTACGCCGTGAAGTCGTCCTGGACCTCCATGCGCTGCCCACCTCCTCGAGCTCCCATCAAAAGAGACGCGGTGGACCGGGGTCGAGGTTCCCGGCCGTGACCGGCGGCCGGGTCCGGCCTCCCTCTCAGCCGGTGGATGACCGATAGGCGAGGATGACGATGCCGTTGTCGAGCGTCGTGGTGTTGGTGAGCTCGAAGCTCGCCGACGATCCGGTGCGGTACAGCAGGTCGTCCGCGTTGCCGCCGCCGACGAAGAAGGGGTGGACCCACAGGCGCAGCTCGTCGAGCAGCCCGGCCGCCATCAGCTCGTGCGAGAGACGGCCGAAGCCGTACTGCACGACAGCCTCACCCGGCTGCTCCTTGAGGTCGCGCACGGCGTCGATCGGATCGTGGTCGATGACGGTCGTGTTGTGCCACTTCGGGTCGGTGAGGGTCGTCGATACGACGTACTTGGGGAGCGCGTTCATCCGATCGCTGACGGGGTCGCCGGAACGTGCGGACCACACCGGGGCGAAGCCGTCGTAGGTGTGCCGACCCATCAGCACCGCGTCACAGCGCTCCAGGAGCTCGCTCTGAACCTGGTTGCCTTGGTCGCTGAAGCCGCCCAGTGCCGGCCAGTCCTGCGGGTCCTGGATCACCCCGTCCAAGGTGACATAGGTGGAGTTGACGAGCGTGCGCATGCAGATCTCCTTCGTTGTCGGATGTCCAGGGACCGGGGTGGCGTCACTCCGAAGGCAGTCGATCGACGTCCTGCGCTGCTTCGGCCGCTCCCGAGATCGCGGTGTACTGGATCAGCCTGAGCTGCCACCCCGTCGGTCCATCGCGCCACACGCTCAGGACGCGGAAGAGCCCTGAGATGTGCTCCCCGTTGAAGAGACATTCCGAGCGTTGGAGGTCCAGCCGGGTCGCCGTCCGCTCGTACTCGGAAACCTCCGAGGTCAGAGTCTCCAGGCTCCGCTGGCGAAAGACGCGGCCGTCGTGCGACGAGATCCATTCGTCCCGATCGATGAGGTAGCCCTTCGGACCGACGATCAGGCAGCCCTCTGCGACCCGCTTCCGCAGCAGCTCTTGGTCTGCCGTTCGCAGTCCCGTCACCACTTCCTCGTACGCGCCGACGAGATCGATCGCAGCGGAGGTGCTGGTTGCCATCGAGTCTTCTCCTTTGCTGTGACTGCCTTGCTTGCCGGGCACGGCGCCGCGCGAGCCGCACTCCCACGACGCCGCTGAGGAGGTAGCCGGAGAACCGTCCCATCGGGATGAGCCAGCCGGCGTTCTCCCAGCGGAAGAAGGCAGGACTCAGGATTCCCGCCACGTTCGGAGCTCTCGAATATAGTTCGAGTTCGTAGCAAATGCCAGAGCGCTTGTAGAGGTGGCCGACGGCCTCGCCGCACGCGATGGCCGACTGGAGGAGCCTGGTGGACGAGGAAGCGCGACGACGGTTCGTCGTCGAACAGCGAGGCGGGAACGTGGTGCTTGACCTGTTCGTGGTCGACCAGCACCTCGGCTCCTTGATGGATGCGACGTTGGCCGGTACCGGAATCACCGGCAGCCTGTTCGCCGTCTACAGCCAGCTGGCAGTGGGACCGCGGACGCCCGGCCAGCTCAGTGAGGTCCTCGGCATCCGGCCGACGACGCTGTCGGGCTATCTCGCGACCATGGCGAGTAGCGGGCACACGGCACGGGTGAGGAACGAGCGGGACGGCCGCTCCTTCCTGGTGTCCCTCACCGAGACGGGTCATGCCAAGGTCAGGGAATGTCGGCCGCTGGTTCGGAGAGCCTTTCGGACGGTCAACGCGGCGATCGGCTCATCGGCCGAGGTAGATGCTGCTCGCGAGCTCCTCGCCCGGATCGACGGCGCGATCCAGCAGGCTCAGGGTCGCCTCGCGCCGTCCGGCCGGCGGGAAAGTGTGCTGGCGCCGGAAGGGTGACCGGGCCGTGATTCCCCTCGGTCACGTGCCGGTGACATCGCTGTGGCAGCGCGCGTCCCGAGGCTCTCACAGACCGCCCGGACGTGAGACGCTGGCAAGCAGAGAGCGGAGACGAGGGGGAACCGATGACGGGGGAGCAGGAGTTCGGTGGTACGCCGGTCACGATCCGGACGCCGTGGGGCGACGAGCTGACCGTGCTCCGCGAGGATGCGAGCCACTACGGCGACGTGCTGGAGTCGGGTGTCAGCTGGGCCTACGAGACCCAGTACCTCGAGCCTTACGTCGAGCCCGGAGACGTGGTCGTCGACGTCGGGGCCAACTACGGCTACACCACGACGTACTTCGCGTCGGAGGTCGGTCCCGAGGGGTTCGTGCTCTCGCTCGAGCCGGAGCCCGACACCCGCGCGCTGCTGGAGCACAACGTGCGGTCCAGCGGGTACCAGAACGTCGAGATCGTGGCGGCGGCAGCGGGCGACCGGAGCGGGACGATCTCGCTGTACCGCAGCGCCACGAACTTCGCCAACCACTCGTTGAACGGCAGCCTGGTGCCCAACGTCCGCGACGCCGTCCAGGTCGAGGTCGTCACCGTCGACGAGCTGTGCGCCAGCCGTCTCGGCGATCGGCTCCCGACCGTGCTCAAGATCGACGTCGAAGGCTGGGAGTGGGCCACGCTGGAGGGCGCCCGGCGCACCCTCGAGCAGGCAAAGCCGGCGATCTGGCTGGAGTACTGGCCCGACGGCATCCGAGCGAACGGGCACGAGCCGCGCGACGTGCTCGACCTCTTCGACAGCCTCGGCTACGTCACCACCGCCCACGACCTCGTCATCGAGTCCCCGGTCGAGGTGACCGGCGACGGGATCATCGCGTACTGCGACGAGGCGACCGAGAGGTTCAGGCAGGCCGGCCGCACCGAGCTGCACGGCATCCTCTACCTCCACGCCGCTCAGCCCGCGCCCAGCTGAGGCGTCGTCGGGCGATCGCACCATCTCGGCCAGCGGGTCGACCGCGCGCTCGACCCACCGGCGTACGGCCGGCGACGCACCCGGCCGGCGCCGGTGGTGCCTCCGGTTGGCGAGATCAGGTTCAATATCCCTGCTGCTCGGGTAAAGGGCAGCGTCTCGGACGCGCCCCGAGGAGCCCGCATGTCGATGCCGCCGTACGGCATCAGGCCCGGCCGCCGCAAGGCCGGGCCGCACCGGTGCGCCTCCGTGGTGCACGCGGTGGGCTGGACCGTGCTGTCGGCGCTGGTCCCCGGCGCGGGGTTCCTCCACGGCAGACGGCAGCGGCTCGGCGCGATCGTCCTGGTCGTCGCCCTGGTCGGGGCTGTCTGGGCGGTCGTGGCCGCACCGCACGACCTCGGGGCAGCGCTCGACCTCGCGGTGGACCCCTCCCGGCTGACCCGCGCTGCGGTCGTGACCGCGGTCTGCCTGGTGCTCTGGGTGGCCGTCGTCGTCGGCACGTTCGTCGTGCTGCGTCCCAGCCCGGCCCCTCGGCGCTGGCATGTCATGGGAGGGAGTGTGTTCGTCGGAGCCCTGTGCCTGGTCGTGGTCGCACCCGTCGGTCTCGTCGTGCGCGACGCCTTCGCCCAGGCACATGTGGTGAAGGCGGTCTTCACCAACAACAAGACCGCGACGCGCCCGACGATCAAGAAGGAGGACCCGTGGCACGGTCGCGACCGCGTCAACGTGCTGCTGCTCGGCGGCGACTCGGGGCCGTACCGAGACGGCACGCGGACCGACACCATGATCCTGGCCTCGCTGGACACCCATACCGGCCGCACCGTGACGTTCGGCCTGCCGCGCAACTTGATGGACGTCCCGTTCCCGCCCGGCAGCCCGCTCCAGGCGCTGTATCCGAACGGCTTCACCGGCCCCGGTGACCCGGGGAGCTGGATGCTGAATGCCGTCTACCGGGAGATCCCCATCCTGCACCCGCATGTCCTGGGCACATCGGCCAACGAGGGCGCCGACGCCATCAAGCAGGCGGTGGAGGGGGCGACCGGCATTCCGGTCGACTACTACGTTCTCGTCGACTTCACCGGGTTCCGCGAGCTCGTCGACGCGATGGGCGGGATCACGGTCAACGTGAACGTGCCGGTCGCGATCAACGGTCAGACCGACGCCGGCATCCCGCCGACGGGTTACATCCAGCCGGGCCCCGACCAGCACCTCGACGGCTACCACGCGCTGTGGTACGCGCGTGGTCGCTACGGAGCGGACGACTACCAGCGGATGGCGCGGCAGCGATGCGTGGTCAGCTCCATCATCGACCAGGCGAACCCGGTGAACCTCTTGCGTCGGTACAACGCGCTGGCTGCCGCGGGGAGCAAGGTGGTCAAGACCGACATCCCACAGGAGCTGCTGAAGCCGTTCGTCGAGCTGGCCCTCAAGGCCAAGGACCACCGGGCGAAGTCGGTGCTGTTCCGGTCGTCGACGACCTTCAACCCGGGTGCCCCGGACTTCGACTACGTGCACGAGGTGGTGCAGAAGGCGCTGGCCCCGCCGGTCAAGCACCGCCACCACACGTCGCCGGCCGAGGACGACACCGACGCTTGCGCCTACGACCCCGGCGCGGCGTACTGACCAGGCACCGACTGACCGGTCACCGGCCGGTCGCGGCTCCCGACGCCGTAGAGGCCGCGGCGTACGGCGTCTGCAGGCCCAGCCGCGGGCTCACGGTGACCGAGGCGTTGGGAAACACCGTCACCACGGCGTACCCGGTCCGCTGGTGGGTGGGGGAGTAGGTGAAGATCGCGAACCGGGCGGGGTGCTGGACGTCGCCCGGGTCCGGCTCGGTGGTGACGTGCCCGCCGGCGCTGCCGTTCGTGAGCTCGTACGCATGGCCGCTGGAGGTCGTCTCGATGCGGCGCGGACCCAGGAACTGGTACGAGCGACCGTCGAGCACCGCCACGCGCTGGCACCCGGACGCGGCGATCTGCTGGCCGAGCACATGGTCGTGCAAAATCACGAAGTCGGGACGCGTCGCGCAGGCCTCGGCCGTCGTGTTGTCGACGAACGTGTCGATGTCGACGTCCTGGTCGCGCAATACGTCGCCTACGTCGAAGTCGCCGATCAGCGAGATGCGGGGGTCGCCGGCGGCGAGCATGGTCAGGCCACCGACCGTCCGAGTGTGGCCATCGGCGACATGCCAGCCCCGGGCGCGGGCGGCCTGCACGATTTCCTCGGTGTCGTGCAGTCCGGGTGCGAAGTACACCGGCCGGTTCTCGGCGTAGTAGTCGACGGTGTCGATGAGGTAGCTCTCGATCGGCTTCCCGGCGAAGGTGAGGTCGCCGGTGATCGCGAGGAAGTCCGCGTCCACCAGCTTGGCCGTGAGCCCGACCTGTCGCGCCATGCCGTTCACGTCCTCGAAGTCCTCGGCAACGACGAAGACCATGCGGTCGCCGCGAGGTCGGAGGTCGTTGCGGTCGGCGAGAGCCGCCTCGAGGTTGTGCGCGACCGTGTCGTAGAACGTGTCGCGAGGGCGGAGGATGGACAGGAACGGCAGCACCTCGGCCATCAGCCCGTTGACCTCCGTGCCCTCCAGCGTGGTTCCGGCGAAGAGCGGGCTGCTGGCGACCACGTGGTGGTCGCGGTGGAGGTAGGTCGCGAGCCCGGCGGCGTCGAGCGCCAGAGCACCGGCGATGCCAGCGGCCACCAAGGCGGTGCGCAGACGCCGGTTGTAGGCGATGACGAGCTCGCGTTGCTCGGCTGAGTACGCCGCGAGTCGCCGCCGACGCTCACGGATCAGGATCGCCACGCCCCCAGACGCCACCGCGCCGACCAGGAACCCGATCAGGCTCCACGTGATGACGTAGTCCCGCGCAGCCCGCCGTAGGCGCTCGATCTCCGGCCGAGGGTCGTCCCACAGCGCGATCAGGTACTGCCGGGTCTGTCGATCGCTGGGGATCAGCTGGTTCCAGTCGGCGCTGATGTCGACACCGACGTCCGTGCCGAGGATGCCGACGTGGGCGTGCTCGGGCCGGATCAGGGCGCCGTCTTGGAGCTGGCTCGTGTCCTGGCCCAGCACGGGCTTGACCGCAACCGGCTGTCCGGCGATCTCGACATGGGCCGGCGGCGCGATCCGCAGGGCGATCAACGCCGCCGCGAAGGGGATGCTGGCCAGCAGCAGCACGACGGCGACCCGTCCGATGCGGTGCCGAGCGGTCGGGCCTGCTGCCGGATCTGGCTGGCTTGTGTGGTCTGCCTGCATGCGTGCTGCGAGCGACCTCCAGATCGACGCGCCCGGGTGGCTCCCGAGGTCCACGATGCTACCTACGGCCGGTTCCCGAGGTCCTCAGCCCGCCGCTCCGCGGTTCGGCAGACCGTGCTCGAGGATCCGGCCGAGCCGGCCCAAGCCCTGGGTGGCGGAGCAGCCGTAGCGAGCCGGGCCGCTCACAGCACGCGCTCGAACCAGATCTGGTCGCGCATCGGGATGCCGTCGATCTCGATGCCCGGCGCGTAGCCCTGGGGCACGCCGAACGCGTCCGGCACCACGTGCGTCATCCGGAACCCGCACCGCTGGTAGAAGCGGAGGTTCCCGACGTCGGCGGTCGCGGTCGCCAGGATCACCCGGGTGGCACCGGCGGCCCGCGCCTCCTCCACGGCCCGCTCGAGGAGCGCCCGACCGACGCCCTGGCCGCGGGCGCCCTCGGCTACCGCGGTGTTGGTGACCTCCCACACGTCTGCGTCGCGGGGCACCGCTTGGAGATGCCCGATGGACCCGCCGTCCGAGGTGCGCGCGACCCAGAGCCGGCCGAGGTCGATGTAGGAGTCGAGCTGCTGCTCGGAGTCCTCGGCCTCACGGAACGACCACGCGAGGTCGCGGTGCGACCCGGCGTACTCCTCGATCGTCACGTCCATGGATCTGACGCTACCGACGAGCGGTGCCCCTGCGCCCAACGGATCTGTCGAGCCATGACGGACCGCCCCCTCGAGTCAGGTCGCGTCGGTCGTCGGGGCTCCGTCGGTGGCCCAGGCGACCAGGTCGAGCTCGCTCGGGTGGAACTCGTCGACGTATTGCTGGACGCGCGCCATGCGCTCACGGAACTCGGGGCCGGCCTTCCAGATGTGAACCTGGTCGGCCGACTGCCAGGGCCCGAAGCTGACGAAGCGGGTCGGGTCGATGGTGTCCTGACCCAGTCGGAGCGTGGCGGCGCCCTCTTGGCTGCTGGCCCACGACGCGAACGTCGACCACGCCTCGATGAAGTCGGCCCGGCGGTCCTCTCGCACTTTCCAGATCCCGCTCGTGATCATCCCGGTCATGGATCCCCTCGTCGCTCGTGCGGCGGTGCCGCGGTTCGTCGCCCGAGTCGACTCACTGTAGGACCACGCGGGAGCAGGAGGAGGAGGTGCGGCTTAGACCAGTCAGGCGACCGTGACGCGTGGGTCGAGGAAGCCGTAGGCGATATCGACGACCAGGTTGCCCACCACGACCAGGATCGCGCCTACCAGGACGGTCGTGCTCAGCACGTTGATGTCGATCGGAGTGGTGAGCGCCTGCAGTCCCCAGTGGCCGATGCCGTCGATTCCGAAGATCTGCTCGATGAAGATCGTGCCCGAGAGCAGACCGGCGAAGTCGAGTCCGAAGATCGTGATGACGGGGACGATCGCGGCGCGTAGTGCATGCCGGAAGAGCACCCGTGACGGTCGGACACCCTTGGCCTGGGCGGTCTGGATGTAGTCCTCGCCGAGCGTCTCCACCATCTGCCCCCGGGTGAACCGGGCATAGTCGGTGAGGCTGGTGAACCCCAGGACCAGCCACGGAAGCATCATCCAGGAGATCGTCTTGAGCGGATTCTCGCTGATCGGGTAGTAACCGACGTTGGGGAAGATGGGCCAGCGCAAGGAGAAGAGGATCCAGGCGAACAGGATGATCAGGTAGTCGGGGATCCCCGAGACGATCAGTGACCCGCCGACGAGAAGGCGGTCGAACGACGTGCCACGCCATCGAGCCGCGAAGACGCCCATGAGCACGCCGAAGGTCAGGTAGATCGTTGCGCCGCCCACGGCGACGGTGACGGTGGCGGGGTACTTCTGCTTGAGGTCGTTCCAGACGGTGTCGCCCGTCATCACCGAGATCCCGAGGCACGGGGCGGGGCACTCGTAGCTCTTGCCGTCGACGTACACGGAGTCGCGGCCGACGAAGATGCCCTTCACCCATGTGGCGTAGTTGGACGCGACGGACTTGTCCATTCCCATCTGGTGCTTGATGGCGGCGAGCGTCGTGGGGGAGCACTGACCGTTGTGCAGCGCGTCGCAGTAGTTGCGAGCCGGACTGTCGCCGAGCCCCTTGAAGAAGAGCACGAACACGAACATCGACGTCAGCACAACGACCAGGATCGAGCTGAGGATGCGACGCACGATGAACCCGGTCATCGGGTACCTCCCTCCAGCAGGCACCCGCTGAATGGGGCCCGCGCCAGGGTACGTGGCGGGCCGAGCGGGCGACGTTTGCCCAGGTCACAAGGTGGTCACGATCGCCGGCCGGTGGCAGCATCACCGCCATGACCAGACTCGTGCAGGTGGCCCTGCGCGCCACCGACCTCGACCGGGCTGCCGCCTTCTACACCGACCTGCTCGGCACTCGGCCGAGCGGACGGTTCGACCCGCCGGGACTGCTGTTCTTCGATCTGGACGGGACGCGGCTCCTGCTCGAGGGCAACGCTCCGGCGTCGATGCTCTATCTCGAGGTCACCGACGTACGCCGCACGATCGAGGCCCTGCGTGGACGCACGGAGGTGGTGTCGGAGCCTCACCCGATCTTCACCCACGAGGACGACTCCCTCGGGCCGTCCGGCACCACCGAGTGGCAGGCGTTCGTGACCGACTCCGAGGGCAACTCGGTCGGCCTGGTGAGCTTCGAGTCGACCGCCTGACCACACCGCACGGGATTCGGCTTCGCGGCACGTGGAAATAACCTCCCGAAATGCAACTCGAAATGTGCCTCCGACCCGAGGGAACGCAGGCGGAGGACGGGGCATGGAATTCCATGCCCCGCCCTCCTGGGTGGGTTTATCGGATCTGCGGGATGATCACCCGCTGATCAGGCCCTGATCACTGGGAGACCCACATGTCCTTCCACGTCGGCATGCCGAGCGTGTTGTCATCGTTGTCGCCGTTGATCTTCGACCCGTGGGCCTGAGCGATGCCGGTGTAGTAGGTCGTGAACAGCGGGAAGTACTTCTTGGCGATGTTCCTGTCCAAGTTGTTCCACGCAGTTGCCTGCTGCGCCAACGGCATCTTCTGGATCGCGTCCATCTGGGAGTCGGCCGCCTTGTTGCTGAAGGCCGCGTAGTTGGACCCGAACGAGTGGGTCTTGTCCGGGTTCGTCGAACCCAGCACCGGCGGCAGCCAGGTCGAGCCCGACAGCCAGTCGGAGCACCAACCCGCCGAACGGACGTTGATGTCCTCCGACGTGTTGTCGCGTGCCGCGACGTAGTTCGCCGTCGTGGTCGGCACCGGGGTGGCCTTGAAGCCGGCCTCGGTCAGACCCCTGACGATCGCGTCCTTGCCCTTGACCGAGATCGGGTCGTCGGTCCGGAACAGGAACTTGATCTCATACCCCATGGCGTTGGCCTGCTTCAGCAGCGCCTTGGCCTTGGCCGCGTTGGTGTCGAAGCCCTGACGGCCCGTCACGTTGTACGGCGTACGACCTGGGACGCCCGGAGGCATCAGGTTCGTGGCCGGGATCGCGTTGACTCCAGGAATCAGACCTGCCGCGAGGATCGCGTTCTTGTAGGGGTAGGCCCACGACAGAGCCTCACGCACCTTCTTGTCCTTGATCTTGCGGTTGTCCGGTGCCCAGTAGTAGGTACACGGCGAACCACCCAGGGTGAGCCGGCTCGGGTCCTTCTGCTGCATCTGCGCGAAGTCGGGCGCGAGCAGGTCGTCGATCATCAGTGAGGTCTGGCCGGATCCGGTGTCGGCCAGCATGATCTGGTCCATCTTCTCCGACGGCTGCTGGAGCTTGAAGTCATACCCGTCGGGGTACTGCGTGCGAGCCGGGTCGGTCGCGGGGTCCCAGTACGGGTTCTTCTCCAGCACCAGCTCCTTGGAGAGGTTGAACGACTTGATCATGTACGGACCGGTCGACCACGGGTGCTTCTTGTAGGTCTTGGGGTCCGAGATCTTCGGGTCGGTCGGGACCGGGCCGTTGGCCGGGAACGTGCCCCAGTACGGCATGTCCGGGAAGGGCTTGGCCATGTTGATGGTGATCGTGTTGCCGTTGACCTTGATGCCCTTGAAGGTCTTCTGGCCCGAGGTGTAGGGGCCCTTGTAGGCCGGGCCGCCCTTGTAATACACGTTCGAGTAGTACTGGCAGGCGCCGGTCGGGAAGGTGGCGGCGTCCATGCACCGCGTCATACCCCACGCGACCTCCTTGGCCGTGACGGGCTTGCCGTTCTCGCCCCACTTCACACCGGGCCGGATCGTGAACTGCCACTTGGTGTAGTTGTCGTTGGGGGTACCCAGGTCGGTGGCCAGGTCGGGCACCAGCACCATCTGCTTGGACTTGGGGTCGTACTTGTACTGCGTCAGCGACCGACCGATCAGACCACTGAAGATCGACGAAGTGTCGGTGTAGTAGATCTCGCTCGGATCCATGGTCGTCGTCAGGCCCGTGAGGGTCATCACCGTGACGATGCCCCCCTTCTGCGCGCCGGCGATCGTGACCGGTCCCTTCGCGTTCGGGTCCTTGAAGTTCCCGGTGGCTCCGGGGTTGAACGACGAGGGGGTGGCCCCCGGCGTTGAGCCGCCGCTGCCACCGCACGCGGCCAGGGCAAGTAGCCCCACCGAGGACAGGGCGACCAACGGAGTTTTGAGTCTCATGTACGCGCCTTTCACTCACGGTTCGACCCGGCGACGACTCGCCGAGCGGTGCACCAGGGTCCGGACGCGCGGTAGCGCGGCCGGGGCCCTGCACCCAAGAGAACCAGTGCATAATCGCCGTTGAGTATCGAGGTGATAACAAATGGGTACCGCCCCGGAAATGTCACAGAAAGGTCACGGATAAAGGAACGGTCACAGCCAGATCTCGGAATAGTCACGATCGTACGTGCTCACGAGCGTCTGCTCCCTTCGAAACATCACGGTCCGCGCCAATTCGACCTCGTTCTTCTCGATCTCCGCCCGCGCTCTCCGCGCCGTCAGAGCTCTCGGGCTGCCTCATCCAGACGAGGAGATCTTCTCGATCAGGGCGGTGGTGGAGATCGCCGGCGTCCGTGGCAGGTACACCACCTCGCAGATGTCTCCGAACTCGTCGAACTTGCCGCGCCAGTCGTCACCCATCACCAGCACGTCGGCGTCGTACCGCTCGATGTACTCGCGCTTGAGCTCCAGGCTCTCCTCGACGAACACCTCGTCCACCATCCGGAGCGCGGCCACGATCTCCAGGCGCTCGCCCTGGGTGAACACCGGCTCACGGCCCTTCTTCCGCAGGTTCAGGGCGTCCGCGGACACCCCGACCACGAGGCGGTCGCCGAGCGCGGCGGCGCGCTCGATAACGCGCAGGTGGCCGACGTGGAACACGTCGAAGGTGCCGAAGGTGATGACGGTGCGCGGCATGGGGCGCATTGTGGCATCACCCGATCGGGAAGAATCGACCCGATGACCACGACCACGACGTCGCCGGGTTCGATCGCGATGATCACCCCCGATCCTGCCGCCGACGCCCGGCGGCGACGGGGCCTGCGCCGGATGCGCACCCTCGCGGTTTCTCTGCTCCTGCTCGCTGCGGTCGTCTTCCTGGCCACGCTGGGCCGGGACGGGCCTCTGGGTTTTGTGAACGCGGGCGCCGAGGCGTCGATGGTGGGTGCCATCGCCGACTGGTTCGCGGTCACGGCCCTGTTCAAGCACCCGCTCGGCGTGCCCGTGCCTCACACCGCGCTGATCCCGCGACGTAAGGACGAGCTCGGTCGGAGCCTCGAGGAGTTCGTCGGTGAGAACTTCCTCCAGGAGCGGATCATCCGCGAGCGTGTCGCGTCCGCGGCGATCGCCGAACGTGTCGGTACCTGGCTCGCAGTGCCTGAGCACGTACGCCGCGTCGTGAACGAGGTCGCGGAAGTGGCGTCGATCGGGCTCGGGAAGGTGCGTGACGAGCACGTGCATGACCTCGTGACGGAGGCGCTGATCCCGCGCTTCCGTGAGGAGCCAGTCTCGCCCCTCGCGGGCGGCCTGCTGGCCGAAGCTGTCCGCGACGGCGCGCATCTGGGTGTGGTGGACCTCGCCCTGGACGAGCTGCACGGGTGGCTCCTCGAGCACCCCGACACGGTGGCCGAAGTGCTGGAGCAGCGGGCACCGTGGTGGGCGCCCCCGCGGCTGAACGACGCGGTGACCCGGCGCGTGACGGCCGAGCTGGTCACCTGGATCGCCGAGATCCGGACCGACCCCGACCACCGCGCGAGACGAGCGTTCGACTCGCTGCTCACCCGGCTCGCCGACGATCTCCAGTACGACCCGGAAACCCAGGCTCGGACGGAGCGTCTCAAGGAGCGGCTCCTGGACCAGCCGCAGGTGGTCGAGTCGAGCATCGCGCTCTGGAACGCCCTGCGCCGTGCACTCCAGGGGTCGCTGCTCGACCCCGACGGCGCCGTGCGCGCGCGGATGGCGAGCGAGCTGGCGGCGTTCGGGGCGCGGCTACGCGAGGACTCGAAGCTCCGCGGCCGGATCGACGCGACGGCGTCCGACCTGTCGGTCTTCGTCGTCGAGCGCTACGGTGCCGAGCTCACGGCGGTGATCACCCAGACTGTCGAGCGGTGGGACGGCCGTGAGGCGGCGCGGCGGATCGAGCTGCATGTGGGACGCGACCTGCAGTTCATCCGGATCAACGGCACGATCGTGGGAGGGCTGGTGGGACTGGTGATCCATACGGTGACGGTGATACTGCGATGATGGTAGGGGTGCGGTGATGAGCGAGCGCAAAGACGAGTCCAGGGTGCCTTTGCACGACGAGTCGATCCGGCTCGGACAGTTCCTCAAGCTGTCGGACCTGGTCGACACCGGCGCGGATGCCAAGGGTCTGCTGGCGCAGGGTCTGGTCCGGGTCAACGGGGACGTCGAGACCCGGCGCGGTCGTCAGCTGGTGGCCGGGGATGTCGTGGAGTGCGCCGGCCGGCGCGTGCGCGTGGGGTAGGGGTGGTTTCGAGACGGGCGTAGAACGCCCTCCTCAACCACCGGATGGACGGGCGTAGAACGCCCTCCTCAAACACCGGGCTTCCCGGGGCCCTCGGGAGCCGGTCGCCGTCAGCGGCAGCCGCAGCCGCAGCCGGGCGTGCACTGACAATCAGGACCACACGGGCAGTCGTGCTCATCGGCCATGCCACTCACCCCCTTTCCGCAGGCGCACCAGGTGGTGTCGGGATCGGGGTCGGGGCAGGTGCCGGCGGCGATGCCCGCCAGCATCGCCCGCATCTGGTCGCGCAGCGCCTCGAGCCGGGTGATCTCGGCGTCGACCTCGGTCAGCCGCCTCGTCAGGTGTTGCTCGGCCGGCTCGCACGGGCAGTCGCCGGTGTCACGCACCTCCAGCAGGTCGCGGACGTCGGCCAAGGTGAGCCCCAACCGCTGAGCGCCGCGGATGAACGCCAGGCGGTCGCGCGCGTCGTCGTCGTACTGCCGGTAGCCGGAGGGCGTCCGCAGTGGCGCAGGGAGCAGCCCGACCTTCTCGTAGTACCGGAGCGTGTCGGGGCTGCTGCCCACCGCTGCGGCGAGTTGGGAGACCGTGTACGTCGTGCTCACACCCCGACGTTAAACCTTGGAGTCGACTCCAAGGTCAAGAGTGGTTTCGAGACGGGCGCGGGACGCCCTCCTCAACCACCCGCGGCGACGACGGGCGCGGGACGCCCTGCTCGACTCACCGACTGGGTCAGTCGACCGAGACGAGGTCGCAGACGAAGATCAGGGTCTCGCCGGGCTTGATGACACCGCCGGCGCCGCGGTCGCCGTAGGCCAGGTGCGGCGGGATCACCAGCCGGCGCCGGCCGCCGACCTTCATGCCCTGCACCCCCGTGTCCCAGCCCTGGATCACCTGTCCCACTCCGAGCCGGAACTCCAGCGGCGTACCCCGGTTGTACGACGCGTCGAACTCCTCGCCGGTCGAGTGCGCGACGCCGACGTAGTGCACCTGAACCGTGGATCCGGCGGACGCCTCCGGACCTTCGCCCTCGAGCACGTCGATGATCTCGAGGTCGTCGGGCGGCGGGCCGTCAGGAAAGTCGATCTCGGGCTTGTCCATGCCTCGACCCTAGGGGCCATGGGCGGGCACTGCACTGTCGGGACCACGTGGTCCCGACAGTGCAGTGGTGAAGGGTCTACCTGGCCAAGTCTGGCCCCGGACTGTCGGTGGTCGGCCCTAGGTTCGAACTATGCTGATCAGTGCCCGAGAGTCGTCGCAGATCCTGGCTCTGGAGGGCCTCTCGCGCCAGCAGTCGCGCCGGGTGCTGCACTCCGGACTGGCCGGACCGGGGCTGCCCACAGGGGGCGCCCTGCTGTACGACGAGGAGCACGTCCGTCAGCTCGGACACTGGGCTCCCATGGAGCACGAGGATCTCCTTGCTGCGTGTCCGGGTGGTGTGCTCGTGGTCCGGCTCGGCCCGGGTGACGAGCCTGAGAACACCTGGTCGTGGGACCGCCGGGTCGATGCGTTCCAGCACCAGCCCTATCTCGGCTTCGCCGCGTGGCTCCAGGTGCGCGCCTACCTCGCAGTGCACGGACGCCTGGCCAGCGTGGTCACCGTCTGCGGCTACCCGGTGCTGCTCGCAGACCTGGTGTCCTTCTCGGGAAAGGGTGACCAGGTCGAGCTCGGCCTCGAGCGGCCGGGGGAGTGGTCCAGGCTGCTGCATGAGCGACGGCTGGTCACCAGCCCCGGGCCTCGCTGGCTCGTGCTCGGTGCCCAGCCCTACCTCGGCCGGGCCGCGCGCGCCCGAGACCGCGGCGAGCCGGTCAACGCCGGTCGGTCGACGACCTGGACCCGCTGGGCCTGACGACCCCGTCTCAGGTCTGGTGCACGTAGCTGTCGAGCTGGTCCCGTTCGAACTTCAGCTGGTCGAGGGACGACTTCACGACGTCGCCGATGCTGATGATCCCGACCAGCCGTCCCTTGGCGACCACCGGAACATGCCGGATCCGGCGCTCGGTCATCATCACGCGGAGGTCGTCGACCGGGGTGTGCAGCTCACAGGTACGCACGTCGCTGGTCATGATCGCGCTCACGGCACCGTCGAGCACCGACTCGTCCTCGTGGAGGCGGCGTACGACGTCGCGCTCGCTCACGATGCCGTCCACCGTCTCGCCATCGGCACTCACGACAAGTGCGCCTACGTTGTGCCGGGCCAGGAGCGCGAGCAGGTGGCGCACCGTGGCGTCGGGCCGGATGGTGATCACCTGGTCGCTGGGCTTGCTCGAGAGAACGTCGCTGATCCTCATGACCACTCCTCAGGCGTCGACTCGGTTCCCTTCTGAGGCTAGTCCTCTCCGCGGGTGCGCCGCGAGAGCAGATCACTGACCGAACCAGGTGCCCGCGGAGGTGAGTCCGGATCGTGGTCGTCGTCGGGGAGTGCGCCGAGGAACGACAGCGCTGCTTCGTGCAGGTGGCCGTTGGTGGCGAGGGCATTCCCGCCGAACGGGCCCTCGGTGCCGTCCAGCGAGGTGAACCGGCCGCCGGCCTCGCGCACGATCACGTCGAGGGCCGCCATGTCGTAGACGTGAAGCTCGGGCTCGGTCGCGATGTCGACGGCACCCTCCGCCAGCATCATGTAGGACCAGAAGTCGCCGTACGCGCGACTCCGCCAGCAGCGACGCATCAACGAGAGAAAGTCCTCCAGCCGGTCGCGCTCATCCCAGCCGTGCAGCGAGGAGTACGACAGGGAAGCGTCCTCGAGACGGCGTACGTCGGAGACCGTGCAGCGGACGGCCTTCAGGAGCGATCGGCCGGTCCAGGTGCCGTTGCCGGACGAAGCCCACCAGCGCCGCTGGAGCTGCGGCGCGGAGACGACCGACAGCACGACCTCGTCGTCCACCACCAGCGCGATCAGGGTGGCCCACACGGGGACGCCGCGGACGAAGTTCTTGGTGCCGTCGATCGGGTCGATGACCCAGCGTCGCTGGCTGTGGCCGGAGCTGCCCTGCTCCTCGCCCGTGATCGCGTCCCGGGATCGCACCCGCGACAGGGTGCGCCGGATCGACTCCTCCACGGCCTGGTCGGCGTCGGTGACCGGCGTCAGGTCCGGCTTGCTCATCACGTGCAGGTCGAGCGCCTTGAAGCGGGAGGTGGTGATGGAGTCCGCGTCGTCGGCCAGGACGTGAGCCAGGCGGAGGTCGTCGGTGTAGTCGGTCCCGGACGGACCTGCTGGCGGCATGGGCACAGGCTATGCCGTTCGGGAGTCTCGGCCTTGAACGTCACCTTTCACCGTGCCGTATACCTAGAGCATGGAGTCCCTGGCGTTGGAGTTCAACGGCCTGCCCCTGCACCCGTTGATCGTCCACGTGGTCGTGGTGTTCGCGCCCTTGTGCGCCCTCGCGGGCTTGTTGTACGCCGTCGTCCCGCGCTGGCGGTGGTGGCTGCGGTGGCCCCTGGTGGCGACCTCGGTGATCGCCGCCGGTGCCGCGATCCTCGCGGTCCAGTCCGGCCTCCAGCTGGAGAACCAGCGTCATTTGCAGACGCTGCCGGAGCTCGCCGTCCACGCCCACCGGGGTCGGATCCTGCGGTGGGTGCTGGTCGCCTTCGTCGCCGTCGCCGCCCTCGGCGCCTGGCAGCTCGGCGGCCCCTCGGCTCTGGCCTCTGGCGGCGGTGCGCGCGCCGGCCGTACCGGCGTCATCGCGATCACCCTGCAGGTCCTGCTGGTCTCCGGTGCCCTCGCCGTCCTGGTCTGCGTGTTCCTCACCGGCGACTCCGGTGCCCGCGCCCTCTGGGGCTAGTACGCCGGTCCTGACCGCGCCTCCAGCAACCGCCGGAACGACTCGACCCGCTCCGGATCGGCCTCGCCGCGGGCCACGGCTTCGTCGAGCCCGCACTCGGGCTCGTCGGCGCCGTGGGTGCACCCGCGAGGGCAGTCCTCGGTCATCTCGTCGAGGTCCGGGAACGCCTCGATCAGGTCCTCCGGGCGCACATGGGCGAGCCCGAACGACCGGATCCCCGGTGTGTCGATGATCCACCCGGCGTGGTCCGGCAGGGCCAGCATGATCGCCGAGGTCGACGTGTGCCGGCCGCGTCCGGTCACTGCGTTGACCACCCCGACGTCGCGGTCGGCGTCCGGCACGAGCGCGTTGACCAGCGTGGACTTGCCGACGCCGCTGTGGCCTATCAGCACGCTCGTGCGCCCGGTGAGGCTCTCGCGCACCTCTCTGAGTTCGGCGCCGCGCTGGGTCACCACCCAGGGGACGCCCAGTGAGCGGTACGTCGCGAGCAGCGTCTCCGGGTCGGCCAGGTCCGCCTTCGTCAGGCACAGCAGCGGCTTCATGCCCGCGTCGAACGCCGCCACCAGGGCGCGGTCGATCAGCCGCGGACGCGGCTCGGGGTCGGCCAGGGAGGTCACCACCACCAGTTGGTCGGCGTTCGCGACCAGGACGCGTTCGACCGGGTCGTCGTCGTCCGCGGTACGCCGCAGCACGGTCGCTCGCTCCTGCACCTCGACGATCCGCGCCAGCGCGCCCTCGTCACCGGAGACATCGCCGACCACTCGCACCCGGTCGCCGACGACGACTCCCTTGCGCCCCAGCGGGCGGGCCTTGACCGCCCAGAGGACGACACCGTCGACCTGGAGGGTGAACCGGCCACGGTCGACGGTCGTGACCACGCCGTCGACGGCGTCGTCGTAGCGCGGGCGTTCCTTGGTGCGCGGTCGGGTCCGACGACGCGGGCGCTCGTAGTGCTCGTGGTCGTGCTCGTCGTACCGGCCGCTCACAGGTGCACCACTGTCATGGCGCGTCCAGCAGCCCCGACCAGACCCGGGGGAAGTCCGGGTACGTCTTGCTCGTCGCCGCGACGTCATCCACGGTGACCCCGGCCACCGCCGAGCCGAGGACGGCCGCCGCGTGCGCCATGCGGTGATCGGCGTAGCTGCGGAACTGGCCACCGTGCAGGGTCGCCGGGCGGAGCTCCAGGCCCTCCGGGCGTTCCGTCACGTCGGCGCCGAGCGTGCGGAGCTCGGCGGCGAGCGCCGCGATCCGGTCGGTCTCGTGGCCGCGGATGTGCGCGATCCCACGGAGGTACGACGGGCTGTCGGCCAGCGCACAGAGCGCGGCCACCACCGGGGCGAGCTCGCCTGCGTCGTGCAGGTCGACATCGATGCCGTGGATGGGCGCGCCACCTGTGACCGTGAGTCCGCGCGCGCCGAGGGAGACGTCGCAGCCCATCCGCTTCAGGAGGTCGCGGATCACGTCGCCGGCTTGGGTGGTCTGCTCGGGCCAGTCGCGGACGATGATCGAGCCGCCGGTCGTCGCGGCCAAGGCCAGGAACGGCGCCGCGTTGGACAGGTCCGGCTCGATCGTGTGGTCCACGGCGTGGATCGGCCCGGGAGCGACCCGCCATCGGTCCGGCTCAGCGTCGTCGACGTCCACACCGTGCTGCCGGAGCATCGCGACCGTCATCTCGATGTGGGGCCGCGACGGCACGGCCTTGCCGTCGTGCAGGAGGTCGAGTCCCTCGTCGAAGCGCGCTCCCGCCAAGAGGAGTGCCGACACGAACTGGCTCGATCCCGACGCGTCGAGCACGACACGTCCGCCGCGCACGTGTCCGGCACCGTGGACCGTGAACGGCAGCCGCTCACCCTCGACTCGCACTCCGAGCGTCCGCAGCGCGGAGAGCACCTCGCCCACCGGTCGCGTGCGCATGTGGGGGTCGCCGTCGAACGTGACCGGTCCGTCAGCGAGACCGGCGACCGGAGGGACGAACCGGGTGACCGTGCCGGCGAGCCCGCAGTCCACTCGGCCGCCGCCGGTGAGCGGCCGCGGGTCGACGTCCCAGTCGTCCGCTCCGGTGTCGACGCGGGCGCCCAGCGTCGTCAGCGCGGCCGCCATGAGCAGGGTGTCGCGCGACCGGAGCGCGCGACGTACGAGGGAGGGCGCGTCCGAAAGAGCGGCGAGGACCAAGGCGCGGTTGGTGAGGGACTTGCTGCCCGGCAGTGACACCTCGCCCCGGACCGGTCCGTGCGCGTGCGGCGCCGGCCATGGGTGGTTCGTCGGGGGCGCACTGGTCACCGCCGAAGGGTACCGAGGCAGTGCGGCACGGGGACTCAGCTCAGGTGAGCCTTGGCGAGACGGGCCTCGGTGCGTGCCTGCTTCGCCAGGTGCCGGGCCTCGCGGCGTACATCACGGGCGGCCCGCCGGGCCCGCCAGGCGACGCCTGGCTTGCCGGCGGTGTCGACGCCGGCCAGGAGGAGGCCGCCCGTCATCGAGATGTTCTTGAAGAACTCGATCCGTTGCACCGACCGCGCCGCCTTGTCCTTCTCCTCCCAGAACGGGTGCCCGGCGTACATCGTGGGTGCCAGCGTGGCGAGCAGGACCAGCGCCGACAGGCGTGGCAGCCGCCCAGTCGCGAGGGTCAGCCCGGCGAGCACCTGCGCCCCGGCGTTGATCCGGACCAGGGTGGCCGGGTCGGTGGGGACGGGCAGGCCCGGCGCGATCTTCTCCGCCAGCGTGGGCACGTGGTCGGTGACCTTCTCGGCCTTCGGCACCTTGGCTGAGGCGTGGGTCAACGCATCGACACCACCGACCACGAACATCGACGCGAGCATCGGCCGGGCGATCAGTCTGATGGCGGTCATGGGTCCTTCTTACCCCGCGACCGGCCGGTTCAGTCCTTCACCGTCACGACGACCGAGTTGTTCGTCTCGTCGGGATCGGTCAGCGGTGCATCCGGCGCGACCGCGAAGGTGATGCCGCGTCCCGGGTCGCCGTGCACGTTCACAGAGAACACGAACTGTGTCTGGTCCGACGTCACCAGGCAGGAGAAGGTGGCGGGTCCGGTCTTGGTGCAGGCGCCGCCGTCGCCCTCCGGCTGGAGCGAGTAGTTCTCTGGCGAGGTCACCGTCAGATGAGCCGTCGACCCCGGCGGGAGCCCGCTCACCGTGGCGGTCACGCCGGAGTGGCCGCCGATGTCACCGGTCTGCTCGGCGCTCACGGCGAGGTCCGCCTCCGTCGGGGACAGGACGTTCACGCTCTGGGTGACCGTGGGGGCCGCGTTGTAGTCGGCGTTGCCGGCCTGGTTGGCGCTGATCACGCAGTTGCCGGGGTTGAGGAACGAGACCTTCGACCCGGAGATCGCGCACACATCTGTGTTCGAGGTGGTCACCGCGACCTGGTTGCCGGAGTTGCCGCCGGTGGCCGTGTAGCCGTAGGACTCACCGACGCGCGCTGTCGACGGTGCGGCCGGCTGCAGGTCGATCGACTGGGTGCCCTTCGCGACCTCGAGCGACTGGGTCGCGGTCGCGGACGCGAGGTCGGCGTCGCCCTCCTGGGTCGCGGCGACCACGCAGGTGCCGACGTGGTGGAACGACACGACCGAGCCTGAGACGGCACACGCGTCGTTCGTTGTCGTGGGGTCGACCGACACAGTCACCGGTCGTCCGGAGCTGCTGTCGGCCACCAAGGTGTACGTGCCGTCGACGGCGGGGTTGTCGGGCTCCGACGACTCGAACGTGACCGTCTGCGCGGTCTGCGGGACCTCGATGCTCTGCGTCGCGCGCGCGGGCCGGGCCTTCGAGGCGCTCCCGCCGTCCGACAGCGCGGCGGCGATCACACAGGTGCCGGCGTGGTCGAACGTGACCGTGCGGTCGGCGATCGAGCAGGCGTCATTGGTCGTCGCCGGGTCGACCGAGAACGTGATCAGGCCACCGGATCCCCCGCGCGCGATCACGTCGTACGTGCTCCCGATCGCCGGGTGGTCGGGCGGCGTCGAGAGGAAGGTGATCTGGCTCGGGTCGGTGGGCCCCGTGGTCGGGTCGGTGGGTCCGGTGGTGGGGTCCGTCGGTCCCGAGGTCGGATCGGACGAGGGGGTGCCGGGGTTCACGACCGGGGCGGTGGAGTCGTCGCTCACCGGCGGAGTGGTGAGCGGGGTCGTGGTATCTCCGGGCCTCTGCGTGACGCCGCGGTTGTCCGACGGACTGGGGTTGCCCCCTGAGGTGTGATGCGCGTTCGGGTTGCCGTCCGAGCTGCTGGTCGGCAGGGCCGTGGCGACCGGGCCACGGTTGGCCTGCGGCGGCGAGCCGAGATCGGCTGCCCCGTGTCCGTTCAGGTGCGAGGCGCCGTAGATCGAGAGCACGGCCGCGGCGGTCACGACCATGCCGCCGACGGCGGTCAGCGAGGCGTGCGAGGCGACCCAGGTCTTGGCGGCAGTGACGCTCGTGGACACGACGCTCGACCCGGCGCCGGTCGACGTGAGGTAGCTGGCGCCGGCGGTCCCGAGCAGCAGCGGGGCGAGCAGGGCGGCCAGGCCGGAGTTGACCTCGGTCAGCTCCAGGTACACGGCCGCGCAGGCACGGCAGGCGGCGAGGTGGTCGTCGACGCGGGAGGAGTCGCGGCGCGAGAGGCCACCGCGGACGTAGGCGCCGAGGTGGTCGCGGGTCCATGCACAGTCGACGTCGTCGGGATCGGTCGCGTGCTGGCTGAGGAAGGCCTGGCGCAGCCCCTCACGGGCCCGGTACGCCAGGGCCGAGACCGAGTTAGCGCTCATCCCGAGCAGCGGCGCGATGTCCGCGGGCTTCTGCTGCTCGACCTCGGTGTGCCACAGCACCATCTGCCAGCGCTCCGGCAGCGAGGCGAACGCGCGGGCGGCCGCGGCGTTGTCGAAGCCCTCGATCGCCGTGTCGTGGAACGGCAGACCGGGGTCGAACGGGGCCAGGTCGTCGACCGGCCGTAGTCGCGCCCCGGCCCGGATGCGGTCGACGTGGAGTCGGCGTACGGCGGTCAGCAGGTAGGCGCGGAACGCCAGATCCGGGCCGCCGCCGCGCTGGAGGACCGTCAGGACCTTGGTGAAGGCGTCGGAGACGAGGTCGTCGGCGTCGGCGTGGCCGGCCAGCTGGCGCGCCAGACGGCGGGCGGCGTCGACATGCCGGGCGAAGAGCTCGCCGTAGGCGTCAGAGTCACCGCCACGGACAGCCGAGATCAGCTCGGCGTCGCCAGGACCGTCGACCGACAGCGAGACGCTCACACAAACTCCAACGGGGGGAACCGAGACCTGTGACGCCAGTATGAGTGGATTCTCGAGATTTTTCTGGATAACTCGCATCATGCTTAGCCCCACGATCCGTCCCATCGTTGGAGAGCGCTGGTCGGAGGTTCGGAGGGAGGCGTCATGGGGTTTTGGGCTTTTCGGGAGAAAGTTGTGCCCGAGTCTCCCTCCGCATCCGGTCCTGCGCTCTTCGAGCAGCTTCGGGGGGACGTACCGGTCCGGTTCGAGGCAGTGGGGGAAGCCTTGATCGCCGGCCGGAGCGCCACCGATGCCTGCGAAGTGGTGGGCAGGTTGCAGGGCAGCCAGGGGGTCTCACTGGAGGAGACCCTGGCGGATCTTCGGACGACATACGAGCTCGTCGTGGGTACCGAGCCCGCGTTCACCGATGCGTGTGCGGTGGCGCTGGGCTGGAGCGAGGCGACGCTCGCGTACCTACACCAGCTCTCGTGCGCTGACCCGCTGACCGGGTTGGCCAGCATGGCTCATCTACGGGGCCGGCTCACGGAGCTGTACCGGGGGGACACCCGCGGGCCGGCCCCCCTGCGCGACCGCTATGCGCTGGTCGTCGTGGAGGCAGCCGCGCCGCGCTTCATCGGGCTCGCCGACGAGGTCTTCGGACTCGACTTGCGGATGTCCCGGATCGGGGAGTCCGCCCGTTCGGTGTTCTCCGGCGGAGAGACCGTCTGCCGGATCGGTCCGCGGCGGATCGTGATCCTCGCCGCCCGGAACGACGGCCTGGCCCGTCGTACGACGCTGCTGCGCAACCTGCTCGAAGTGGGCGAGCGTGCCCTGGGTGGCGTCCGGATCTGGAGCGAGAGCCTTCCGCTGGTGGCAGAGCAGGCTTCCAGCCTCCTCGACGAGCTCTCCCGCGACCAAGCCATCTGATCCCATCCCTGGCTGACGCGCCTTGTCGGCGCCCGGTTCTAGGCTGGCCGCATGTGCGGTCGTTACGCCTCGAGCCGGAAGCCAGAGGACCTCGTCGAGGAGTTCGAGATCTCCGCGCCGGCCGGCAACCGGGTCGAGGAGGCGCTGGCGGCCGACTACAACGTCGCACCGACCAAGCCCGTGTACGCCGTGATGGAGCGCTCGCCCTCCTCCCGAGACGACCCCGACCCGGAGCCGCCCCAGCGGCAGCTGCGGGTGCTCAGCTGGGGGCTCATCCCGTCGTGGGCGAAGGACCCCGCGATCGGCAACCGGATGATCAACGCCCGGATGGAGACCGTCGCCGAGAAGCCGGCGTACAAGCGGGCGTTCGCGGCACGCCGGTGCCTGCTCCCGGCGGACGGCTACTTCGAGTGGTACCCCACGCAGGTCAAGGCCAAGTCCGGTCGGCCGCTCAAGCAGCCGTTCTACATCCATCCGCGCGACGGCCAGGTGCTGGCGATGGCCGGGCTCTACGAGATCTGGCGCGACCCCGACAGGGCCGAGGACGACCCCGACCGCTTCCGCTGGACCTGCACGGTGCTGACCACCGAGGCCGAGGACGCCGTGGGCCACATCCACGACCGGATGCCCCTGATGGTGGAGCGCGACCGCTGGTCCGCCTGGCTCGACCCGACAGTCTCCGGCCGCGACGACCTCCTCTCGCTGCTGGTTCCGGCCGCGCCGGGGCGCCTGGAGGCGTTCCCGGTGTCGACCGATGTCAACAACGTCCGCAACAACGGCCCCGAGCTCGTCGCACCGATCCCGGCAGAGGACGCCCTCGCGTGAGCCGCTCGCGGGCCGTGACCACGCCGTACGGCGAGGGGCGGATCGACGTGTACGCCGCTCGCGGTCCCACGGCAACCCTGTTGTTGAGCCACGGCGCCGGCAACGGTGTCGAGGCCCGCGACCTGGCCGCTCTGGCGTCTGCGCTCCCCCGGCAGGGGGTGACCGTGGCCCTGTTCGAGCAGCCGTGGCGCATCGCCGGGAGGAAGATCGCCTCGCCGCCGCCGACGCTGGACGTCGGGTTCGCGGCGGCGTACCGCGTGCTGCGTCCGCGAAGCCCGGTCGTCGTCGGTGGCCGGTCCGCCGGCGCGAGGTCCGCCGCCCGATGCGCCACAGGCCTGGGCGCAGTCGGCTGCCTGGCGCTCTCGTTTCCTCTCCACCCACCTGGCCGGCCGGAAAGGACCCGGATCGAGGAGCTGACCGGCGCCGGGGTCCCGACCCTCGTTGTCCAGGGGGAGCGCGACCCGATGGGCCGCCCCGAGGAGTTCCCCGAGGGCATCGACCTGGCCGTCGTTCCCGCGGCTGACCACGGTCTCAAGGTGCCCGCGAGTGGTGCGCTGTCCCAGGCCGAGGCCAACGACCTGGTGGTGGAAGCGGTGCTGGAGTGGCTGGTGCGCGAGGTCACCGGGAATCCCTGACCCGACCGGTGCGTTAAGTCGTCGTGCTCGCCCTCATGGACCGCCCGCGACCCCCGGTACATTGGGAGACGATGACTGACCACCCGGACCTCTCAGCCCCGGCCCCCGACGAGGCCGCCGAGGTGGACGTCAACTCGGAGACCGACGAGGAACGCGCCGCACGCTTCGAGCGTGACGCGCTGCCGTTCCTCGACCAGCTGTACGGCGCGGCGATGCGGATGACCCGCAATCCCTCGGACGCCGAAGACCTCGTGCAGGAGACCTTCGCCAAGGCGTACGCGTCGTTCCACCAGTTCCGGCCGGGCACCAACCTCAAGGCCTGGCTGTACCGCATCCTCACCAACACCTTCATCAACAACTACCGCAAGAAGCAGCGGCAGCCCCAGCAGGCGATGTCCGAGGACGTGGAGGACTGGCAGCTCGCGCGAGCCGAGTCGCACACCTCCGCCGGCCTCAAGTCCGCTGAGAGCGAGGCGCTCGAGCACCTGCCCGACTCGCAGGTCAAGGACGCGCTGCAGCGCCTTCCGGAGGAGTTCCGCCTGGCGGTCTACCTCGCCGATGTCGAGGGGTTCGCCTACAAGGAGATCGCTGAGATCATGGGGACGCCGATCGGCACCGTGATGTCTCGGCTGCACCGCGGGCGGCGTCAGCTGCGCGACATGCTCTCGGACTACGTGCGTGCCCACGACCTGTTGCCGGTCGGGCACGACGACAGCGGAGGGGGTACCAAGTCATGACCAGCGACGAGACCTGCGCCAACTTCCTCGAGCGCATCGTCTGCCTGCTCGACGACGAGCTGGACGGCGGTCAGGTGGCCGAGGTGAAGGCGCATCTCGAGGAGTGCGCGCCCTGCCTGCAGAGCTACGACCTGCAGCGCACGGTCAAGGCGCTCGTCGCCCGGTCGTGCCATGAGCGTGCCCCTGAGAGCCTGCGGCAGCGGGTCCGGGTGCAGATCCAGCAGATCCAGGTGACGTACACGGAGAGCTGAACGCTTCGCGCCGGCAGCAATGAGCCCCCGACCGGTCTCCGGTGCGGGGGCTGTCTCACGCTCGCGGTGCCGGGTGATCGTTGGCGCCTTGCGAGCAAGCTCGCTGCGGCGTTCGCTGCGGTCGTGTGCCCGCGCTTCGCGCGAGCACACGGTCTGACGACCATGGTTGGCGCCTTGCGAGCAAGCTCGCTGCGGCGTTCGCTGCGGACGTGTGCCCGCGCTTCGCGCGAGCACACGGTCTGACGACCATGGTTGGCGCCTTGCGAGCAAACTCGCTTCGGCGTTCGCTGCGGTCGTGTGCCCGCGCTTCGCGCGAGCACACGGTCCTCGCTCAAGCGTTGGGGCGCTTGCCGTGGTTCGCGGCCTTCTTCTTGCGGCCGCGGCGCTTACGTCCGGTCTTGCCCATGGGGTCCTCCTGGTGGTCGGCCCCGTCCGGGGCGAGTCCAGTCTCGCAGGCGGCACGGACCGGGTGAAATTCTCGCTCCGGTCAGCCGGGCCACCAGCGGAGTGTCTCGCTCTGACTCGAAGATTCGGCGTACCCCGTGCGTCAGATCTTCGAGTTCGATGAGCGGGCCGTCGGCATGTCCGCGGCGTTGGTCGAAGGCTCGTCAAAGTCGACCCCGGCCGGGTCCCGGCACGTATGTGCGTTTCGTCGGGGATAAGTTGCTGCCGTGACCACCTTGGCGAGGGCCGTGGAGAGCGTCCTTCGAGCGACCGAACACGTGTTGGCCGAGTCGCCCCACGAGCACATGTCCTCCACGCCATCGTCGGTGAGAGAGCTGCTCGCCGCAGGAGAAGACGTCGAGGCCTACGAGACCCTATGCGAGAACCTGAACGAGCTCGGCGCACTTCCTCCCGCCGAGCTGGGTCGTGCGTTGCGGCGTGCCGTGGTCGAGGCGGGTGCCGACCCTTCCCTTGCCGACCTCCTTCTCGCCTGACGATCCGAGGCGCGCTCATAGCTGCCTGTGGTCGGCCTCACCTGAGCAGAATCCCATCCACTCAAGTGGGCGATGCCGGGCGAGTTCCGGCCGTGAGCTCGTCGAGGCTCGGCTGCGCGGCGGTACCCCCGACCGCGCGCGTGGAGAGACTTCCGCACTCCACGGCTCTGACGAGGCACGTCTCCCGGGGGAGCCCACCGACCATGGCGCTGATGAATCCGGCGTCGAACGAGTCGCCGGCACCGGTGGTGTCGATGGCGGCGACGCCTGGAGCAGGGACACGCGTGACGAGGTCGGGAGCCTGCCAGAGGACCCCACCCTCGGCGCCGTTCTTGAGCGCGACCTGACAACCGCGACCCAGCACGACGCGTGCTGCCTGGTCCAGGTCGGTGTGACCGGTGAGGCCGCGGAGCTCCGCGGCGTTGGGCAGCAGCACGTCGGTGTGGTCGAGCAGACGGTCGACGTTCGCCCACGTCCGGGCCGGGTCCCAGTTGGTGTCCACCGAGGTGGTGGCACCGGCCTCGCGTGCGCGCGCCAACACCCCGGGCAGGTGCCGGGCCAGGCGCGGCAGCAGGAAGAAGGATGCACTGTGGACATGCCGGACCGACGTCAGCAGTTCCTCGTCGATGATCTCAGGACGTGTCGAGGCGATCGCTCCGGGAAAGGTGAGGATCGCCCGGTCGCCGCTCGAGAGCACGACGCTGATCCCAGTCGCGATGGCCGGATCGACCCGGATCCAGCGGGTGTCAACGCCGCGTTCGTCGAGTACCTCGCGGACGAAGCCGCCATACAGATCGTCACCGACCGTCGCTGCGAGCGCCGTCGACACCCCCAGACGGACCAGACCGCACGCCACGATCGCCGCGGAGCCGCCGAGCACGAGGTCGGCCGAGTCGACCAGGGTCTCGGCCTGGCCGAACTCGGGAACGGCATCGCCGGTCAGGAGCAGGTCGGGGTTGGCGTCCCCGATCACCAGGACGTCGGGTGCGGACATGCGAGCTCCTCTTGGACGCTGCCGTTGCGCGAATGCTCACGTTTTGTCGTACGAAGTTGAGCGTAATGCTCGAGCGGTCCTAGTCTCGCTGCATGCCAGTCACGATCGCGATCATCGGCGCGGGGAGTGTCGTCTTCACCCGTGACCTTCTCGGCGACGTGTTCTCCTTCCCCGAGCTCTCCGACGCCCGTGTCGTGCTCCACGACATCGACGCCGAGCGACTGGACACGGCGGTCGCGATCGCCCGAGCGACCGCGCGCGAGGTCGGGGCCCACCCGCAGATCTCTGCGCAGGCGGAGCGGCGCGCGGCACTCGCCGGAGCCGACTACGTGATCAACGTGGTCCAGGTGGGGATGCACGAGGCCACCGTCCGCGACTTCGAGATCCCCGCGAGCTTCGGGCTCAACCAGACGATCGCTGACACGATCGGAATAGGCGGCATCTTCCGCGGCCTGCGCACCTTCCCCGTTCTCGCCGAGCTCGCCCGTGACATGGCGGCGGTCTGCCCGGACGCCTGGTTGCTCAACTACACCAACCCGATGGCCATGAACGTGACCTACCTGCACGCGGTCGCCCCGGAGCTCAAGGTGCTCGGGTTGTGTCACTCGGTGCACTGGACGATCCACGACCTGTGCGAGCTGGTCGGTGTGCCCGTCGACGAGGTGTCCTACTGGTCGGCCGGTGTGAACCACCAGGGCTGGGTGCTGCGCTGGCAACGCGGCGGGGAGGACCTCTACCCGTTGCTGGACGAGCGGATCGCGGCGGACCCGGAGTTACGGCGGCGGGTGCGCGTCGACATGTACCGCCGCCTCGGGTACTACCCCACGGAGACCAGCGAGCACTCCAGCGAGTACGTCCCGTGGTACCTCCATCACCCAGGCGAGGTGGAGCGGCTGCGGCTGCACGCGGGGGAGTACGTCGAGATCAGTGCCGAGAACCTCGCGGAGTACCACCGCGTCCGCGATCAGCTCGCCGGCTCGCAGCGCCTCGTGGTGCGGTCCGAGGCCACGGAGTACGCGCCCCAAGTGATCCACTCCGTCGAGACCGGCACCGTACGGGTCATCTCGGCCAACGTCGCGAACCGCGACCTGGTCTCGAACCTTCCCCACGGCTTCGCCGTGGAGGTGCCGACGGCGCTCGACGCCCTCGGTGCCCACCCGATCCACGTCGGTGACCTGCCGCCCCAGTGTGCGGCGGTCAACCGCTCCTACATCGGTCCCGCGGAGCTGGCGGTGCGGGCAGCAGTGGACGGTGATCCGCGGCTGGTGCGCGCGGCCGCCATGGTCGACCCCAACGCGGCCGCCAGCCTCACGGTCGACCAGATCTGGGAGCTCTGCAATGCCCTCGTGGCGGCGCACGGATCGCTGCTTCCGGAGTCTCTGCGGGAGCCGCTGCTCGTATGAGAGGCAATCTTTTGCGCGACCTTGTCCGAACTGAGCGTTTACGCGCATAATGCCGCTCATGACGCTGACCGAGGACGAGATCCGATCTCAGCCGAGATTGTGGCGCCGGGTGTCCGCCGAGCCCGTCCCCGAGTTCGTGGCGGATCGCGGCCGCCGCATGCTGGTCATCGGCTGCGGGACCTCGGCGTTCATGGCGATGTCGTACGCCGCCCTCCGCGAGCGAGCCGGCTACGGCGAGACCGACTGGGCCTACGGCTCCGAGGTGCCGGTAGGCCGTCGGTACCGAGACCCTGTTGGCACTGACCCGCTCGGGCACCACCACCGAGATCGTGGACGCCGTGCGGGCGCTCGAGGCCGACCGGACGATCATGATGACAGCCGTGCCCGACGGACCGCTGACGTCGCTGGTCGACCACTCCGTGGTCCTGGACTTCGCCGACGAGCAGAGCATCGTGCAGACCCGCTTCCCGACCACCGCGATGACCCTGCTCCGTCGGGGGCTGGGCGACAGCCCGACGGCGTCGATCGCCGACTGCGAGGCGGCGCTGGCCTCGCCGGTCCCGGTGGACCCGACGGCGTACGACCACTTCGTCTTCCTCGGGACCGGGTGGACGGTGGGGTTGGCCCACGAAGCCGCGCTCAAGATGCGTGAGTCGGCCCAGGCTTGGGCTGAGTCGTATCCGGCGATGGACTACAGGCACGGCCCGATCGCGGTCGCCGGGCCACGCAGCCTGGTGTGGATGTTCGGCACGCCACCGCCGGGGCTGGTCGAGCAGGTCGGGGGCACTGGTGCGCAGGTGGAGACCAGCACGCTCGACCCACTGGCGCAGCTGGTCCAGGTGCAGCGACTTGCGATCGCGGCCGCAGCGGCACGTGGGCTCGACCCAGACCGTCCCCGTGCCCTCACCCGGTCGGTGGTGCTCGCGCCGTGAGCGAGTCGGTCGGCCCACATGCGCACCGTTGCTGCGCGTTCGCGCGCCGAGGAGTGATCACTTTTGATTGACGTGCATGCTGGCCGCTGGCAGGCTCCACGATCATGAACGGCCGGTCTCGTTCGCGCGTTGCGACGCGGTTCCTCATGGTGGCGGCGGGGGCGTCGTCGCTGCTGGCGACGTGCCTCGTCGGCGGCATGACCGTGCCGGCGACCGCGATCGGCGCAAGCTCCACGAGTCCGCATCGGGTGTTCGTGAGCCCGACCGGGCACGCGGGAGCGGCCGGGACGCGTGAGGACCCGCTGGCTTCGGTGAACGAGGCAGTGGCCGAGCTCGCCGGCCCCGGGATCGTGCTCATGCGCGGCGGCACGTACAGCCAGCGCATCACTCTTCGCGGCGTCCACCGGGTCATCGTCCGTGCATTCCACCACGAACGCGTGATCCTCGATGGCCGGTCGCTGACGCCGGGGCGCGACCGCTCGGCGATGGTCACGCTGGCCAACAGCGTCCGTGTCACGGTGCGCGGCCTGGACATCCGCGACTACGACACCACCTCCAAGGGAGCGGTGCCGATCGGGATCTACGTGCATGGGGCCTCGTCGCACATCTCCCTCGTCGGCAACCACGTCCACTCCATGGGCAACTACAACGGCACGCTGGGCAGCTTCGACATCAACGCGCACGGCATCGCGGTGTACGGCGACCGCGCCCATCACCCGATCACCCACGTCCGGATCGTCCGCAACGAGGTCGACCACCTCGCTCTGGGAGCCAGCGAGTCGGTGGTCGTCAACGGCAACGTGAACCACTGGCGGATCACGCACAACCGGATCCACGACAACAACAACATCGGGATCGACGCGATCGGCTTCGAGCCGACCCTCAGCGGTGCGGCGAGGTACACCCGGGCGAACCGGGCTCGCAACGGCGTCATCGCCGACAACGTCATCCGCAACATCATCTCCCGCGGCAACCCCGCCTACTACGAGGGCGGCGGCTGGTGCGACTGTGCCGACGGCATCTACATCGACGGGGGCCGCGGCATCCGCGTCGAGCGCAACCACGTCATCGGCGACGACATCGGGATCGAGGTGGCGGCCGAGAACGCGCGCGGCAGTGCCGACCACGTCGTGGTCGCGGACAACTTCGTCACGCGGAGTGGTTACGTCGGGATCGCGACCGGCGGTTACTGCGACGGTCACCGAGACTGCGGCGGCGTGGAGACGGGCCGAGCCTTCGCCAACCGCTTCCTGCACAACACCCTGTACGCCAACAACCAGTTCGCCGACGGCTCCCCGGAGATCCTGGTGCAGTACCACGTCACCCGCACCGTGATCCAAGGGAACGTCGTCCGCGCGACCGGTCGGGGGCAGCCCCTGGTCGGGACCGTGCCGCGTGCCCAGGACGATGCCTCGAGCACCGTGCCCCGGCTCGACGGCAACCTCTACTTCGCCGCCGGCGGTCCGACGCGCGCGTCGTTCGGCGTGCTGGGCACGACGTACACGGGCTGGGAGGTCTACCGCAACGCCTCCGGACAGGACGCGCACAGCCGGTACGTCGATCCGCGGCTGCGTCACCCGGCTCGCGGAGACCTGCACCTCCGCCCCGGTTCCCCTGCGGTCGACGCCGGTCTCCCGGTGAGTGCGCGGTGGGTCGGGCACCGCGACATCGACGGACAGCGTCGGGTGCAGGGCACCCGCATCGACATCGGCGCCGATGAGCGAGGCGGAGCCTCGCCATGACCGGCACCACGTCCGACCACCCGACCACGACCTCGTCACCGAAGGAGTTCCGATGAACAAGCGCCAGACCGGCTGGATGGCCGCGGCCGTCTCCGTCGCAGCCCTTGTACTCGCCGGATGTGGGGGCGGGGACTCCGGGGCAGGGGGAAGACCAAGGTGGTGGTCTGGGACGGCTACGAGGACGCCCAGGGGAAGAACCTCACGGCCTTGATCGCCCAGTACAACAAGGAGAATCCCGACGTCGAGGTCACCCAGCTGGTGTCCAGCAGCGACCGGGTGCTCCAGAAGGTCCTCACCGCGGTGCGTGGCGGCACGCCGCCGGACGTGGCGTACATGTTCGGGTCCTGGTCTCCGAACATCGCCAAGATCCCGAAGGTCGTCGACATGTCCAGCTACGTCGACGACCCGGACTGGAAGTGGGACGACTTCTACGAGGGAGAGCGCCAAGCCGCGACCGTCGGCGACACGATCGTCGGCGTGCCCGCACTGGTCGACAACCTGGCGATCGTCTACAACAAGAAGCTCTTCCGGGAGGCCGGAGTCGCACCCCCGACGCCGGAGTGGACCTGGGACGACTTCCGGGCGGCCGCCAAGAAGCTGACCGACCCGTCGAAGAAGCAGTACGGCTGGTTGATTCCGGCGGACGCCACCGAGGACACGGTGTGGCACTACGACGCGATGCTGTGGGAGGCCGGGGGTGACATCCTCAACTCAGACAACACACAAGCGGCGTTCAACTCCGACGCCGGGGTCGAGGCGCTGACGATGCTCCAGGACATGGCGGTGACCGACAAGTCGGTCTACCTCGACACCACCAACGCCAACGGGACCAAGCTGATGAACAGCGGAAAGATCGGGATGTTGGTGACCGGGCCGTGGGACCTCAGCTCACTCCCGGACATCGACTACGGCGTCCAGGTGATGCCGACGTTCGCGGGCTCGGACGGGGGGCACCAGACGATCGCCGGCCCCGACAACTGGGTCGTGTTCGACAACGGCTCCGAGCGCAAGCAGGCCGCGGTCGACTTCGTCCGGTGGCTCACCGCCGCCGACCAGGTGAAGACCACCTCGCTCACGACCGGTGACCTGCCGATCCGCGAGTCCGTGGGGAGCCAGGCGTCGTTCCGGCAGCAGCTCGACCAGAACCTGCCCGGAAGCGCGACGTTCGTGGAGAACCTGTCGAATGTGAAGAAGGCCCGGCCAGCCGTGGAGCAGTACCCCACGATCTCCGAGGCGATGGGCCAGGCCATCGTCGCGGTGATGCTCGGCAAGGCGCAGCCGGGCGAGGCTCTCGACCAGGCAGCCGAGGCCACGAACGCCGCTCTGAACGGAGGTTAGGCCCCATGTCGGGCCAGGATGCCGTCGCCCAGCCCCGGCCCCGGCCGAGATGGCTGAGACGACTGGGGCGATCGGAGGGCCTGACCGGCTGGATGCTGGTGAGCCCCGGCGCACTCCTGATCGGGATCTTCGGCCTGCTTCCCGTGCTGATGTCGTTGAAGCTGTCCTTCCAGAAGTCCGACCTGCTCACCCCCGACACCCCGTGGGTCGGCACCAAGAACTACCGACAGCTCGCCGACGATCCTCTCTTCTCCGAGGCGATCCAGCACACGATCGTCTACACGGCCCTCTTCGTTCCGGGCACCATGCTGGTCGGGCTTCTGGTGGCGACGGCGATGAACCGTGCGGTGCGCTTCATCGCGGTGTACCGGACGGCCGCCTACGTCACGATGGCGGTGTCGACGATCTCGGAGGGCATCATCTTCCTCTGGCTGACCGACAAGGACTACGGCCTTGTCAACGCCTCGCTGAACGCCGTCGGGATCAGCTCCCAGCCATTCCTCGCCTCAACCTCGCAGGCGCTGTACGTCATCGTCGCGATGACGATCTGGGGATGGACGGGCTTCGCCGTCATCGTCTACCTCGCCGCGCTCCAAGGAGTGCCGGCGGAGCTGCACGAGGCGGCCGCGATCGACGGGGCGCGACCCTTCAAGCGGTTCCGCACCATCACCCTCCCGTTGCTGAGCCCGGCCAGTCTCTTCCTCGTGGTCTGGCTGACGATCAACGCCCTGCAGCTGTTCGACGAGGTCTACCTCACGACGCGCGGTGGGCCGCTGCACGCCACCACCGTCATCGTCTACTACTTGTGGGACCAGGCGTTCGTGCAGTTCAACGCCGGCTACGCCGCGGCGATGGCCTACGCACTGTTCGTGGTCATCGTGGTGTTCACGGCGCTCCAGTTCCGGCTCTCCCGGAAGTATGTGTACTACTCATGACGATTAGTCGCGTGGAGCCGAGCGCCACGGCTGCGGACTCAGAGTCGACGACCCGCGGCCGGCGCCTGCCCTTCAGCCCGTGGCACCTCGTGCTCGCCCCGCTCACCTTTGTGCTGATCGTCCCTCTGCTCTGGATGGTCGTCACCTCGTTGGAGACCCAGGGCGAGGCGAACCGGTTCCCACCGGTGCTCGTTCCCCACCACCCGCGGCTCGCCAACTACCCGGACGCCTGGCACACCGCGCCGTTCGGCACGTTCTTCCTCAACAGCGCTCTGGTCGCGCTCGTCGTGGTCGTCAGCAACCTGGTGGTGTGCAGCCTGGCGGGATACGCCTTCGCGCGGATCCGGTTCTTGGGCAGCCAGTTGTTGTTCCTGGTGCTGATGGCCACGTTGATGGTGCCGTTCCAGGTCACCATGATCCCGGTCTTCCTGATCGTGAAGTGGTTCGGCGACCACGTCTCGCCGTACCTCGGCATCAACCACCTCGGTGCCCTGATGCTGCCGAATCTGGCGACCGCGTTCGGCATCTTCTTCCTGCGTCAGTTCTTCCAGACGGTGCCGGTCGAGCTCGAGGAGGCAGCGCGCGTCGACGGCACCTCGCGTCTCGGAGTCCTGTTCAAGATCGTGCTGCCCCTGTCGATGCCGGCCATGTCGACACTGGCGGCGTTGACGATCCTCACGTCGTGGAACGACTTCCTGTGGCCGCTGATCGTCATCACGAACCAGGACCAGATGACGGTGCCTCTTGGTCTCAGCTACTTCCAGGGCGCCCACGCGACGAACTGGCCGTTGCTGATGGCGGGCAACGTCATGAGCCTGGTGCCGATGCTTCTCGTCTTCGTGCTCGCACAGCGGTACTTCGTCCAGTCCGTGGCGGGGACGGGGCTCAAGGGCTGATGCTCGAGAGCAGGGTGCACGACCGAGACTCGAGGGAAAGGGGCACTGCGTGGCGGAGGTAGAGTTCTGCGCCGTCTCACGACGTTTCGGCGACGTCGTGGCGCTGCACGGCCTCGACCTGTCCGTGGCGGACGGTGAGTTCCTGATCCTGGTGGGGCCATCAGGGTGCGGGAAGAGCACCGCGCTACGGCTCCTCGCCGGTCTCGACAAACCGACCTCGGGGGAGATCAAGATCGGCGGCCGCACGGTCACGCGCATGGCTCCGGGGGAGCGCGACATCGCGATGGTCTTCCAGAACTACGCGCTCTATCCCCACATGAGCGTCTACCAGAACCTCGCCTACGGGCTCCGGCAACGCAGGACGCCCAGGGCCGAGATCGACCAACGGGTGCGCGAGACGGCGGTTCTGCTGGACATCGACCAGCTGCTGGACCGCAAGCCGAGACAGCTCTCGGGCGGTCAGCGGCAGCGGGTCGCCATGGGACGCGCGCTCGTACGCCGTCCCCAGGCGTTCCTGCTGGACGAGCCGCTGTCAAACCTCGACGCGAAGCTCCGCACCCAGGTGCGCGGAGATCTCAAGCGGCTGCATCGTGAGATGCGGGTGACCTCGATCTACGTCACGCACGACCAGGTCGAGGCGATGACCCTCGGCGACCGGATCTGCGTCATGTCGAGCGGCGAGGTCCAGCAGATCGGCACCACCGACGAGATCTACAACCAGCCAGCCAATACGTTCGTCGCGGGGTTCATGGGGAGCCCCCCGATGAACCTGGTGCCGGGCGAGATCCGCGGCGGGAGCGTTCGCGTCGCAGGGACAGCGCTGGCGGAGGTCCCGTCGTCTGACCGACGCGTGACCGTGGGCTTCCGCCCCGAGGATCTCCGGATCGGCGTACCCGAGGAGGCCGGCTCGGTCCCCGCCCGAATCGACGTGTGCGAGCCGTTGGGCAGCCACGTGCTGGTGCACGCCCTGGTGGACACAGGCAGTGAGACGGATGCGTCTCCGGCCGCCGTGATCGTGCAGGCACTACCGGGCACGTCCTTCGACGCCGGCGCCCGGATCGGCCTCACGGTGGCGCCGGGAAAGACCTACGTGTTCGACGCCGAGAGCGGCCGGGCCGCGCTGTCCCGCGACCGGGTCACGACGGCATGACCGGGAACAACCAGGCGCTACGGCTTGTCGGCGAGGATGACCTCCACGTCAGCGGCCTCGGTAGCCGCGAGGACGGCGGGCTCGATCTCCGAATCGGTCACGAGCGTGTCGATCACGTCGGTGCCGCAGATCCGGGCGAAGGTCACCCTGCCGATCTTGGTGCTGTCCGCGATCACGACGGTGCGGGCAGCTTGGCCGATGAAGCTCAGGTCGGTGTGGGCCTCCATCTCGTCGTGCGTCGTGCACCCTTCCGTCACGGTGAACCCATCGGTGCCGATGAACGCGAGGTCCAGGTGGTATTGCGCGATCATCGCCTCGGCGGCCGGGCCGACCAGCTCGTACGACGCGTGCCGGGCGTTGCCGCCCACCACGACCAGCCGGATGTTCGGACGCGAGACCAGCTCGGCGGCGATGTTCAGCGCGTTGGTGACCACCGTGAGGCCGCGTCGGTCCGCGAGGGCCCGAGCGACCTCTGTGGCCGTCGTCCCGCCGGTCATGCCGACGACGTCCCCGTCGCGGACCAACCGCGCGGCGGCCAGGCCGATGGCCCGCTTCTCCCGGTGCTGGCGCGAGGTCTTGTACTGCAAGGGCATCTCGAGGCCAGCGGGCCGGGGGAGCGCACCGCCGTGCGTACGGCGCAGCAGTCCCTGATGGTGAAGGGTCTGCAGGTCCCGCCGGATGGTCGCGGCGGAGACTCCGAACTCCTGGGCCAGGCTCAGCACGTCCACGCTTCCGTTCTCGACCACACGGTCGAGGATTTCGCCCATCCGCTCGGCCTTCACGAGCACATCCTATGTGTTCATTGTGGGCGGAATGAACAGTTCCGAGCACCTTTCGCGCACCGGGACGCGGCGTGAACGCCCACCTCGATGCCGTCGTGCGGACGCAACCGGGTTGCCGTCCGACCGGCATCACGTCGGTGTGCTCGGCGCATCCCCTCGTGATCGAGGCGGCCCTGCGCCAGGGTAGGGCCGACGGCTCACCGGTGCTGATCGAGGCGACTTCGAACCAGGTGGACCAGTTCGGCGGGTACACCGGGCTCCGACCTGCGGACTTCCGAAAGCTCGTGGAGGACATCGCGGGCCGTGTCGGTTTCCCGACCGGCGACCTCGTACTGGGCGGCGACCACCTAGGACCGCATCGGTGGCGTGACGCCGACGCCGCGACGGCGATGTCACACGCCGAGGACCTGGTCCGGGCCTACGTCGCCGGCGGCTACACCAAGCTCCACCTCGACTGCAGCTACCCGTGCGCCGACGACGGGGGCACGCTCGACGGAGAGGTGATGGCGGCTCGGGCCGCTCGGATGCTGGCGGCGGCCGAGGACGAGGCCGCGCGAGTGGGCCTGGCCGGGGAGCTCCGCTACGTGATCGGCACCGAGGTCCCGGTGCCGGGAGGCGCCGACCACGAGATCGCCCGCCTGGTGCCGACGACCGCGGCCTCGGCCCGCGCCACTCTCGACCACCACCGAGACGCGTTCGCGGCGGTCGGCCGACCAGGGATCTGGCCGCAGGTGATGGCCCTGGTCGTGCAACCCGGAGTCGAGTTCGACCACCTCCAGGTGATCGACTACCGACCCGAGGCGACCCGCGAGCTGCGGACCGTGCTCGACGACGAACCGGCCATGATCTTCGAGGCCCACTCCACGGACTACCAGACCCGCCAGGCCCTGACCTCCCTGGTGGCCGATGGCTGGGGAGTGCTCAAAGTCGGACCCGGCCTCACCTTCGCGCTGCGCGAGGCGCTCTTCGCCCTCGCCGCGATCGAGGACGAGCTGCTGCCGGCCGAGGCGTGCTCACGGCTGCCCGCGGTCGTCGAGGCGCGCATGCTCGACCAGCCCGGCCAGTGGCAGCAGTACTACGCCGGGACGGCGGAGGAGCAGGCGATCGCGCGGCGCTACAGCTACAGCGACCGGATGCGCTACTACTGGCCGGACCCCCAGGTCGAGGCAGCGGTCGGTGCGCTCCTGGAGAGCCTCACGCACCGGGAAATCCCCGACCCGCTCCTCAGCGCGTTCCTCCCGGCCCAGTACGAACGAGTCCGGTCACGGGTGCTCCCGCCCGCGCCCAGGGAGCTGGTCATCGACCGAGTGCGCGACGTGCTGCGCACCTACGCGGCGGCCGTCACTCCGTAGAACCGAGCCGGCCCAGGAACCGCTCGGCGTCGACCACCACCCGAGTGATCTCACCGGTCGCGACCACGCGGCCGGCCTCGGCCTCCCGGGCGATCACGCTGAAGCGGTGCAGGCGTCCGTCACGGAACACCGGCGTCGCGGTCACCTCGATCCGTACGCCGACCAAGCTGCCGCGCGTGTGCTCGAGCTCCACCCGGGTGCCGACCGAGGTCTCGCCTGCAGCCAGCACGGACCCGATCGCGGCGCAGGTCGAGGCCTCACACCAGGCGAGCAGCCGCGGCGTACCCAGGACGGGGAGGCTGCCCGACCCGAGCGCAGCGGAGGTGTCGTCGTCGGTGACCGTGAAACTCAGGGTGCTCGTCACGTCTCGAGCTCCAGCCGGTAGGCGATCAGGTGCACCTGCTCGGTCGGTGACCAGTCGAGCTCGGGTACGCGGACGAACCCGACCGCCTCGTAGATGCGGTGCGCGGACGTCATCAGCGGGAGGGTCGAGATCACGATGGTGCGGGCACCGTCGCGGCGGAACCGCTCGAGGACCAGGTTCACGAGGGCTGCGCCGACGCCCCGGCCGCGCGCCCGGGGCGCCACCGCCAGCATTCGCAACTCGCCCTCGCCGGGTCTCGAGATCTCGCGCCACGGTGACCCTTCCGGACAGATCGTCACTGTGCCGATGATCTCGTCGGAGTCATCGGGCGTCGCCACCCACACCTCCGCCTCGCGGTCGCGCCGAGCGGCGTCGCGCAGGTGCTCGACGTAGCCGTCCACGTCGCCCTCGGTGAAGGCGGCGTACGCCGAGACGGTGACGTCTCCTGCCGCGGCGAGGTCCTCGGGGCGCGCGCGTCGCAGGCGCATCAGACGCCGAACGTGTTCCGCGGGTAGGCCGCGTTCACGTCGGTGATCACGTTGACCAGGTACGGCGCGTTCGCGGCGAAGGCCCGGTCCAGGGCCGGTCCGATCTCGCGCGGATCGGTGACCGTCTCCCCGGCGCCACCGAGGGCGCGGACGACCTCGTCGTACCGCGTCTGCTGCGCCAGGTCGGCGGCGACGTCGTAGCCGTAGATCATCTGCATCGGGCCCTTCTCCAGCCCCCACGCGGAGTTGTTGCCCATCACCATCACCACCGGGAGGTCGTGCCGCACGAGCGTGTCGACGTCCATCAGGGAGAAGCCGGCGGCGCCGTCGCCGAGCAGGAGCACGACCTGGGACGACGGCCGGGCGAGCCGCGCTGCGATCGACGCCCCGAGACCGGCGCCGAGGCAGCCGTACGGCCCAGGGTCGAGCCAGCCGCCGGGCCGCTGCGGTTCGACGTACTTGCCGGCGAAGCTGACGAAGTCGCCGCCGTCCCCGATCACGACAGCGTCGTCGGCCAGGCGGGGGAGCAGCTCGCCGTAGATGCGGGCCGGGTGGATCGGATCGGCCTCGGCCGTGAGCAGCTCCGTGTCGCGGGCGGTCGCGTCGCGGACGGCCGCCTGCAGGTCCTCCACCCAGGCCTTCCACGCCGAGAGGTCCGTGCCGTCGAGCGCGGTCGCGAGGCCACGGATGACCATCGACAGGTCGCCGGAGACCGAGTCGGCGAGAGTGGCGTGCTGCGAGACCTGGCCAGGGGAGTCGGCGATGTGGACGACGCGAGCCGGCTCCGCGCCGTCCTTCCCGCCGAACATCCCGTACCCGAGCCGGAAGTCCAGGGGCGTACCCACGACGACGACCAGGTCCGCGCGGTTCAGCGCCACGCCGCGCGCCTTGGTCACGAGGAGCGGATGGCGGCCGGGAACGACTCCGCGGCCCATCCCGTTCGTGATGGCGGGGATGCCGAGGGCCTCCACGAGCTCGAGCGCAGCCTGCTCCGCGCGGTCTGCCCAGACGTCGGTGCCGAGGATCAGCACCGGGCGCTGCGCGTCGGCGAGGAGCCGGCCGATCCGGTCGACGGCGTCGCCGTCGGGCTCGGCGCCGCGGTTGCGTGAGCCGTCCGGCACGACCGCCGACGCCTGGTTGAAGAACTCGTCCATGGGTACGTCGACGAAGACGGGGCCACGGTGGGAGGTGCCCGCCAGGCGGAAGGCCTCGTCGAACCCGGCGGTCACCTCGACGGCTGTCGGGATCGTGCGTGCGCTCTTGGTGATCGAGGCGACGATGGGCGGCTGGTCGAGTTCTTGAAGGCTGCCGCTGCCCCAGCGGTTCTGCGGGGCGCGGCCGCCGACGACGACCATCGGCGACCCGGCGAACTGCGCCTGGGCGATGGCGCTGATGCCGTTGGTGACACCCGGCCCGGCGGTGAGGACGGCGAGCCCCGGCACCCTGGTCAGCTTGCCGGTCGCCTCGGCCGCGAACGCCGCGGTCTGCTCGTGGCGGACGTCGAGGATCCGCATCGGCGGCTCGGCCTTCACCGCGCCGTCGTACATCGGGAAGACGTGCGCACCCGACAGCGTGAACAGGGTCTCCACGCCGTGCGCCCGGGCGACGGCGACGGCCAGCTCGCCCGCGTGGCCGGACGTCGGCCCGCTCGACTCGGCGCTGGGCTCGGATTCACTCATGAGGGGCACGTTACCGATCGGTCACCCGCAGGTCGGGCGGGTCGAGAGGCGGATCACGTGCGCGCGCGGAGGTACGCCGCGTTGGTGGTGCGCAGGGCACTCACGAGCTCGAGCAGCAGGTCGGCGCGGACGTCGATCGGCTCCGGTGCGAACGCCACCTGGATGTGCAGCGCGCGCAGGAACCCCTCGGGGTTGGCGGTGACCAGGTAGGGGTCGCGGTCGGGCGATCCGCTGCCGGTCGCCGCGGCGGAGATGCGGGCCAGCCAGGGCTCGATGATCCGCAACGGCACGAGTCGCCGGCGAAGGACCGCCATCGTCGCCAGCGCCAGCCGGTCCGGCTCGCCGCTGGTGAGCGGGGGCGAGGTCTCCAGCAGGACCCGGTCGGCGATGACGTCGAGGAGCACCGTGAGCTCGGTCATCCCGAAGTGCGGAGACGCAGCGAGGACCCCGATGGCATCGGCGCCGTGGGCGATCGCATGCGCCCAGCCATGGTCCGGGACGAACCCCCGAGCATCGCGCTCGCGGACGAGCCAGCCGGTGACGCGGTCGCCCCAGTCGAGGATCTTGGCCGGCGGCAGGAGCAGCTCGGCGTTGTCGCGCTCGACGCACTCGGCCAGCACCAGCGCGGAGAAGCTACGTCGGAAGACCGAGTCGGTACCCGACTCGCCGAGGCCTTGGGTGAGCCCCGCGGTCATGCCGTCCCCCAGGCCGGCCAGCAGGTCGTCGTACACGCCCTCGGCGATCCAGGTGGCGAGGATCGGGTAGGCGATCTCGTCTCGTTCCACCGGGTCGGTGGACCCGAGCATGGTGGTCAGCTCCGCGGTCAGGTCGGCCAGGGGACGGTCCGTCGGCACCTGCATCTCGGCGGACCGGACCTGCTGCCAGTACGCCGTCGACATGTCGTCCATCCTGCCAGTGCCCGGCGATGCCGGCGAAGGCAGCCGCCGCCGGTCTGGCCGGTCCTACGCTGGGCCGGTGCCGTCTCTGCCGGAGCTGATCCGCAGCCACACCGACCTCGATGAGGGCGACGTGACCGTGCTCCAGCTGCTCATGGCCGACTGGCAGATCATCGCCGACCTCTCCTTCGCCGACCTCGTGATGTGGCTGCCAGACCGCGGCGGTGAAGGGTTCTGGGCGGCCGCTCAGATGCGCCCGACGACCGGCCCTACGGCGTACGTCGACGACATCGTCGGGAGCTTCGTGGAAGTCGGCCGGCGGCCGATGCTCGACCGGGCGTACGCCGACGCGCGGCTGGTCCGCGAGGGTGACCCGGAGTGGCGCGACGACGTCCCGGTGCGGGTCGAGACGATCCCGGTCCCGCACCGGGGACGGGTGATCGCGGTCATCGCCCGCAACACCAACCTGCTCGGGGTCCGGACGCCCAGCCGGCTCGAGCTCTCCTACCTGCAGAGCGCCGCCGACCTGACCGCGATGATCGCCGCCGGCGACTTCCCGCCCGATGGGCAGCGCGGCGACCATGCGGACTCACCGCGCGTCGGCGACGGGTTCCTGCGTGTCGACGACCGCGGGAGGGTCACCTACGCCAGCCCGAACGCCCTCTCGGTGTACCGCCGGCTCGGGTGGTCGGGCGACCTCGACGGGCACGTGCTCGCCGACGTGACCCGGGGCCTGGTCCCGCCGCGGCGCCGGCCCGACGAGGAGACGTTGAGCGCGGTGCTCGGCGGACGCGCCCACCGTGACACCGAGGTCGGCGGAGACCAGGTGTCCCTGATCGTGCGGGCGATCCCGCTGCGCGCAGGAGGAGACCACCTCGGTGGACTGGTCCTGGTGCGCGACGTGACCGACCTGCGCCGCCGCGACCGCGAGCTGGTCACCAAGGACGCCACCATCCGCGAGATCCACCATCGGGTGAAGAACAACCTGCAGACCGTGGCGGCGCTGCTACGGCTCCAGGCGCGCCGTATCGGCTCCGGCGAGGCCCGGTCCGCGCTGGAGGAGGCGGTCCGGCGGGTCGGGTCGATCGCGATCGTGCACGAGACGCTCAGCCAGGAGGTGCTCGATGAGGTGGCTTTCGACGAGATCGCGGACCGTCTGGGCGCGATGGTCACCGACGTCGGGGCCGGCCCGGACGGCCTGCACGACCGGCCCGTCGTACGCCGGGAGGGATCGTTCGGGATGCTCGCCAACGAGACGGCAACGGCCCTCGCGATGGTGCTCACGGAGCTTCTCCAGAACGCCGTCGAGCACGGCTATCCCGACGGCGCCGCGGGCACCATCACAGTCGAGCCGGAGCGACTGGCAGGGCGGCTGCGGGTGACCGTCGACGACGACGGGATAGGTCTCCCGGCCGGGTTCGACCCCGACACGTCGCTCAACCTGGGCCTGTCGATCGTGCGGACCCTCGTCGAGTCCGAGCTCGGCGGGCTGCTGGAGCTGCGAGCAGGCCCGGAGCGGGGGGCTCGAGCGGTGGTCGACGTACCCCTGGACGGCGCGTGACCGGGTCGGCTGTGGTCAGGCGGTCCGCACGCGGGCGCGCGCGCTGCGACGCTTCAGGGCCCGGCGTTCGTCCTCGCTGAGGCCGCCCCAGACTCCGTGGTCCTGGCCGGCCTCCAGCGCCCACTGGAGGCATTGTTCGCGCACCTCACAGCGTCGGCACACCTGCTTGGCCTCCTCGATCTGGAGGATGGCCGGTCCGGTGTTGCCGATGGGGAAGAACAGCTCCGGGTCCTCATCGAGGCAGGCAGAGCGGTCGCGCCAATCCATGGCTCTCGCAGAACTCTCTTTCACACGGGTAACAGCGTCGGGGGCGCCGGATGTGAATACATTCACGAGCGCGCCCTCCACAGTGGCAAGAATTGCATCGGGAGACAACCCTTTTGGCTGGTCAGTTTTGTCACAGGCCCTGACATGCGTCGACCTCTGGTCCACCTACCGGTACCCCGATCGGCGAGTCGTACTGTGGCGATCGTGCGCGACGCCGACGGCCGGGAGCAGCCCTCGCCCCTTGTAGTGGCCGCAAGCCTGGCGGCGCTCGAGGGGTTGCTGGTGCTCGCGTACGGCGTACTCCTGGCGGCCGACATCCACGCGGACCGTGCGGCCATGGGCGTGACCACGTCGGTGTTCTTCGTCCTGCTCGGCGCTGCGCTCGTGGCCTGTGGCTGGTACATCGTGCGGGGCCGCACCTGGGCCCGGAGCCCGATCGTGGTCACCCAGGTGTTGGCCCTGGGGCTGGCGTGGAACTTCCTCGGCGGGAGCACGACCTGGGTCTCGGTGGTCCTTGCTGGTGTGGCAGTCGTGGTGCTGGTCGGCCTCCTCCACCCCGCCAGCGTCGAGGCGCTCTCGGACCACCGCGACCACACGACGTAGCGACACGTCCGGCCGTCGATCAGACCGTCTCCTGGAGCGACGCGCGCAGCTGGTCGAGCGTTCTGGTCAGCAGCCGCGAGACGTGCATCTGACTGACCCCGATCTCGGCGGCGATCTCCGACTGCGTCTTGTTCCTGAAGAAGCGGAGCAGCAGGATCCGCTTCTCGCGGCTGGGCAGGGCCTCGAGCAGCGGCTTGATGGACTCCCGGATCTCGATCTGCTCGAGCTCCTCGTCGTCGAGACCCATCATCTCCAGCATCGAGACGCCCCCGTCGTCACCTCCGTCGTCGGTCGCGTCGAGGCTGAGTGTGGAGTAGGCATTGCTCGACTCGATGCCCTCGATGATCTCCTCCACCGAGCAGCCGATCGCCTCCGACAACTCCCGGGGGGTCGGTGACCGCCCGAGCGTCTGGGTGAGCTCCGCGGTGGCCGCGCTGATCTGCATCCGCAGCTCCTGGAGCCGGCGCGGCACGCGGATCGCCCAGCCCTTGTCACGGAAGTGCCGCTTGATCTCGCCGATGATCGTGGGAGTCGCGTACGTCGAGAACTCGACGCCCCGGTCGAGCTCGAAGCGGTCGATGGACTTGATCAGCCCGATCGTGCCGACCTGGACCAGGTCCTCGAACGGCTCGCCACGGTTGCGGAAGCGCCGCGCGCAGTGCTCGACCAGGGGCAGGTGCAGCGACACCAACCCGTCGCGAGCCGCATGCCGAGACGGTTCCGAGCCCGAGGCGTCGCGGAACTGGCCGAAGAGCACCGCGTTCTCCTCGCGAGCCCCGTCCAGCCTGCGTGACGCCCCCAGGGGTCCCGAATCCCCGTCGACGCTCATCTCAGCCGCCGGGTCCCGAACGTCCGTTGCTGAGGGCCAGGCTCGAGTCGGTGGAGAACGTGATCTCGAGGTGGTGGTCGTCGGCGTTCGCCGTGGTCTGCGCGGCCAGTGTGGTGAGCACCTGCCAGGCGAAGCTCTCATAGTCCGGCTCGGCCCGTGCCGACGTCTCGACGCGCACCGAAACCGTCAATGTGCCCGGGGTCTGCCGGAACTCGGCCTCGAGGTCCCCGCCGACGGCCTCGGCCAGGACCAGTGCACATGCCTCGCCGATCGCGATCCGGAGGTCCTCGATGTCGTCGACAGTGAAGTCCAGGCGAGCCGCAAGGCCCGCGGTCATCGTGCGGAGCAGCGAGACATAGGCACCCTCGGCGGGGACACGGAGCGAGACATCGGCCTTCTCGTGAGCGGGGCTGTCCATCGCGTGCCTTCCGGAGCGCTGGGTGTGGGTCCTCACCCTAGCCGTGCCCCGTACTCCGAACGGCAAACATCGCACCACACCTGCACGGGTAGAAAACGGGTGCCCGGCCGCGCGGCCGGACACCCGTTTGTCGAGAACGACCAAGAGTCTTGAGCTGCGCTCAAGCCTGCCTCGCGAGCTCGTCTTGAGCTGCCTTCTTGGTCTCCTTGTAGGCCCGCTCCGTTGGTACCCTTTACCGTTGGTCGTTGGTGGCAAACCCCTCCGACCTGCACGGATACCCTTTCGCCCCGATGGCAACCGTTGAGCGTTCTCGGACATCTTGCGGACTCCCTGCGGACTCGTGGGGAGGTGAGAAGCGATGACTCGACTCATATGCGTTGAGTGCCGGCAGCCGATCCCAAACGCAAGGCGCACATTCGATCGCGGTCGTTCCGTCAGGTCGCTGCGGCTACTGCTGGGCCGTGCGCACGATCCTGGCGGCCGTCCAGCTAGCCGCCTTACCCCGAGGTTCTCTGTTCGCCTGCCCATGTCGGCGGTCGGACGGAGGATGCAAAGAAGCGGCCACGGCCGGTACTCAACTACCGACCACACACCCGTCTGGCAGCCCAGGGCGCAGTGGTCGGGTGGGACGCTGTACGGGTCGTGCTGGATCCACCGAAAGGCAGGCCGTATGCCTCCCATCGAGTGAGGCGCTTCGCCACGGAGGGGACAAGCGTGGCGTTGATCTCAAGAGCAGCCAGCAGCGAACCACCCCCGCACGCTCATCGGCATGTGAGTGAGCCGGACAGCGGCATGAGCGTGCGTCTGCGAGCGCTCCCAAGGCGGGGATTCCGGATGCTCGCTGAGGCTTGGAAGAAGGATCGCCGCAGGGCTGGGGCGTCCTCGTTGTGCTCGCGGAGCTTGCCCCCGGCGGTCCCCTCCAACCCCTCTCGGTCCGCGCCTTGTCGCACCCGAGTCGCATGCGAAGATCACGATGGCCCCTCATCGCCGGGCCGCTGCCTGCCGGTCCGTAGCTCGCCTTCGGCGGCTCCACTACTGGCCAGCAGCCGAGGTCGGGCGTAGCGTCGCTCGTGGTAGTAGTCATCGCGCCGCTGGCAGCTCCCGGGCATCATCCACTTCCGACGCAACACGTCGCATTTGCGGACTGGATGACTGACATGGCCATTTTGCGCGGGGACCCGACACCCGCCTCCAACCACTCGACCTCCCCGCCACTCGTTCGCCAAGACTCCAACGTGCGTCGCACCGCCCGAATCGTTGGGATCCTTTTCCTTGCGGGCTACTTGACTTACGGAGTAGGCAACCTCATCGCGACTGGCATCGTCGACTCCGATGACCGCAGCGACTCCACCGCGTTGTTCGTCACCGGCATCGCGCTGATGCTGCTCAACTCCGCAATCGTGATCGGCATCGGTGTCCTGATGTTCCCGATCCTGCGAGCCCACAACAAGGCCATAGCCGCGGGCTACCTGGGCACGCGGATCTTCGAGGGCGTCGTCCTGGCCATCGGTGTAGTAAGCCTCATCGTCCTCACCAGCTCCGACGCCATCGACGCGAACGCCGCCTTCTACAACGTCGCCGAGGCCGGGCTCGGTATCGGAAGCCTCTTCTTCTGCGCTCTGCTCTTCCGCACCAGACTCGTTCCGCGTTTCCTAGCTGCCTGGGGCTTCATCGGCTACGCATGCTTCGCCGCGGGCAATCTGCTGGAGCTGTTCGGCGTCGCGGGCGCCGCGCTCGTCGCCGCTATCCCCGGTGGATTGTTCGAGCTGACATTCGCCATATGGCTGATCGCCCGCGGGTTCGCCTCCACCGCGACCGCCGTCCGCTCGCGCGCGAGCACCTGACTGACGTGAGCGCCCCGTCCGCAATCAGGTCTGTCTGGACGACCCGCAACAACATCCCCGGGGCCTCCGGGCTTCGAAACGCCGGCCGCTCCGTAGCTCTCCAAGCCGTGCATCGAGCACGACCGCTCATCGGCATGTGAGGGAGCCGGACAGCGGCATGTGAGTGCGCTTCATGCCAACCGCTAGCAGGACCGGCTGCCTACGCAGGCGGCGCGGCTGGTAGCAGTCTGAGCGCGGCTGTTAGCCACCGGCTCCTGTGCCAGAATCCGGCCCAGACATCTGAGCCCGTTCGATGCTGGCCTCGTCCTTAGCGGTTGGCTCGAAGTCCGGGCCGCGGAACGTGCGTAGCGTCGGTGCAAGGAACCACACTGCCCCAACCACTATTGGGGCCAGGAGGGTGGCGCCTCCGATCATCCACCACATGCCGGTTCCTCTCGCAGAGCGCCGTGCCGCACGCTACTACTTCGATGTCTTCGAAAGACCGAATCGCCGATCCTCGAAGCCCGCTCATCGGCATGAGCGAGCACACAGCGGCATGTGAGTGCGTTTCCCGCCGATGTGCTGGGCGTGCCTCCCGCGTATTCTGGGGGCTTCCTCTACTGCTGGTGAGGTCCCCATGATCTGGTCGATTCTGGTCGCCGTCGTCGCCCTAGTAGGTGTCGGACTGTTGGCGGTGCGGGTTCGAGGCAGAAGCGTCGGACGTGACCGCGTCCCTGACTATACGAAGATCAGAGAAACCAGACGCAATGTTCCCGGGGGTGGGCAAGGGGACGGCTAGCTCCTCATCGGGCTCGGCATTGGTGCGGCCGCGTGGCTTAGCCAACCCCACATGGCGAGACAACCACGCCGCATCGGCAGATCTGAGCGCGGACAGCGGCATGAGCGTGCGATGCCGGGATGGACCGGCAGTGGCGGATCAACCAGGTGGTGGACGTCGCATGGGCCAGACGGGAGGCCCGCCGTCGGGAAGTTGCAGCACACCCTGGTGGGCGAACCCCAGGCGCTCGTAGAGGGCGGCGCTGCCCTCGCTGCTTGCCTCGATGTAGGCGGGAAGTCCCTCAGCGTCGCAGCGGTCGAGCGTGGGTTGCATCAGCGCGCTGCCCAGCCCTTGCCCCCGAAGGCCGGGCCGGATCCCCACCCATCTGAAGTAGTAGTGAGGCTCGGCGAGGTGACGCTCGGCCATCGCCCGTTGCATGCGGAGCACTCGTTTGAGCCCGAATCCGTAGGCCCAGAAGAGCCGCAACGCGGTGCGGCCATCGACGGCCTTCGGCATCTGCCACCCGTCTGGTGGCAAGGTGAGGCAGGCACCGACTAGACCTCGGGGGCCGTCGTCGGCCGTGGTCACCTGACCACCGTGGGGAAGGACGTAGACCTGGAGGTCGAGGGTGAACATCAATTCCCGACGTGCTCTGCGCCGAGTCCGCTGAGGCAACATCCACTCCGACACCGGCTCGCCGTCGAATGCCTGAGTGAGGGCGGCGCTCACCGCAGCCACCTCAGTCGCGTCGGCCTGCCTCACGGCTGGCACTTGGACGACCTTAGCCCGCCCGTCGGCAAGCCCAGGCCAAGCCCCCGCCCGACCGCTCATCGTCATGTGAGTGCGCCCGGACAGCGGCATCTGGGCGGCGGATGAATCCAGGTCAGGAGGCGTCAGTGCTGTTGAGCCCGGACCGAGACTCACGGCGAGCTGGCCGCGGAGGATGGCGGCAGCGCGGCAGATGAGGGCGGCGCGGACGGAGAAGGCGACGCGGAAGATGAGGGCGACGCGGAAGATGAGGGCGGCGCGGAGGATGAGGGCGGCGCGGAGGATGAGGGCGGCGCGGACGGAGAAGGCGACGCGGAAGATGAGGGCGGCGCGGACGGAGAAGGCGACGCGGAAGATGAGGGCGGCGCGGACAAGGAAGGCGACGCGGACGAGAAGGGCACTGCGGACCACGAGGGCACAGCGGACCACGAGGGCACAGCGGATGACACGGGCACTACGGTCAACACGGGCACTGCGGACGACGAGGGCTGAATCTGGTCCGGCGGGCCCTGAGGTTGCCGGTGGGGGGTGCCTGAAGACAGCTCGCCGCTGAGACGTGCCTGATCGGGACCGTCGCTCGAGCCGAAGTTCGGCGACACGATCAGCCAAGCCACGATCGGCAGCATGATCGCGAGCGCTATTCCGCCCACAAGGTTCGCCACATCTTGGTCATCCATGCGTTCATCACCCCCAGGGAGAACGTCACAGGTTCAGCCCCAGTGTGCGCCACTGTGGTGCCTGGGTAACCACCCGAAGGGACAAGATGGTGCCGTCGAGCTCGTCAGAACCAGCGGTGCCGACGATGGTCGCAGTCCGGCCTGATCAGACACACGATCATCATCGGCCGCGTTCGCTCGTCTGTCCCGCGCGGCGTCCAGATGACTCCGTTGCAGGTCAGAGGGCGTGCGTCCGAGCTCAAGCCTTCTTGGTCTCCCAGAAGATCTCCGCGATCTCGTCGATCTTGGCCAGCAGCTCGTCGGCCTTGCCGGCGTCCATCACGCCCTTGGTGCCGGTGGCTCCGGCCAGCTTGGTCGCCTCGTTCACCAGAGTGTGCAGCTGGGGGTACTTCTCGAAATGCGGGGGCTTGAAGTAGTCGGTCCACAGCACCCACAGGTGGTGCTTGACCAGCTCGGAGCGTTGCTCCTTGATCAGGATCGCCCGGGTCCGGAAGTCGGGGTCGTCGTTGTCGGCGACCTTGGCGATGATCGCCTTGACCGACTCCGCCTCGATGCGGGCCTGCGCCGGGTCGTAGACGCCACAGGGAAGGTCGCAGTGGGCCGAGACGTCGACCGTAGGGGCGAACAGCTTCGCGAACATCGTGGTCCTCTCTGTTCAGATGCAGGGCAATGGGGTCCTGGTGTCGGAGGAATTCGTGCCTCGCCTGGGACACTACTCCGCGTGCCGAGGCCCCTTGGACCGGGTTCGTACCCGGTGCGTCCACCGATATTCGGGCTCGCCCGCGTGCACCATGACTCGATGCGGCCGACCCTCGAGCCAGGCGACCGACTCCTCGTCCGGTACGCCGTGCAGGTGAACCCCGGCCGGCTGGTCCTGGCCCGCTTCCCCGACGGGACCCTGGCCGTCAAGCGGGCCGCCGGGCGACGTGAAACCCGCACCGGCGAACCCGGCTGGTGGCTGCTCAGCGACAACCCGGACGAGGGCGTCGACTCCCGACACCGGGGCGCGATCGCCGACAACGACATCGTCGCCGTCGTCGTCGCCCGGATCTGGCCCCGGCCGCAGCTGGCCCGGGGGATGTGAGGCACTCGGCACGTGCGTGTCCACGGACGAGCGACGCGGCGTGGCCGGCGTACGCGCTGTGCCACAGTGACCGGATGGCTGCCCCCGACGCGCACCCGTTCGCCGGCGACCCCGTCTTCGACCTGCACGTGGGCGGGAAGATGGAGATCCGTTCACGAGTGGCCCTGGCCGACCGGGCGGACCTGTCTCTGGCCTACACGCCAGGCGTCGCCCGCGTCTGCGAGGCCATCGCAGCCGACCCGTCCCTGACCCAGGAGTACACCTGGGTCCCGCACACGGTCGCCGTCGTCACGGACGGCACCGCCGTCCTCGGCCTCGGCGACATCGGACCCGCCGCGGCGATGCCGGTGATGGAGGGCAAGGCCGTGCTCTTCAAGGAGTTCGGCGGGGTCGACGCCGTGCCGATCTGCCTGGCGACCACCGAGGTCGAGGAGATCATCGCCACCGTCGCCCGGATCGCCCCGAGCTTCGGGGGCATCAACCTCGAGGACATCTCCGCACCCCGCTGCTTCGAGATCGAGGACCGCCTCACGGGCATGCTCGACATCCCCGTCTTCCACGACGACCAGCACGGCACCGCCGTCGTCGCGCTCGCCGCTCTCACCAACGCGCTGACCATCACCGGGCGCGACCCGGCGGGCACCCGCGTGGTGATCTCCGGTGCTGGAGCCGCCGGCGTCGCGGTCGCCCGGATCCTGCTCAACGCGGGCGTCGGCGACATCTCGGTGGTGGACCGACAGGGGGTGGTGAACTCGCGCCGCCCCGACCTCACGCCGGTGAAGAAGGCCCTGGCCGCCGACACCGCCGACCGTCACGACCGGCACGGCTCGCTCGCCGACGTGATGGCCGGGGCGGACATGTACCTCGGCGTCTCGGGCGGGACGGTCGACGAAGCGGTGGTCGCCAGCATGGCCGATGACGCGATCGTGTTCAGCCTGGCGAACCCGAACCCCGAGGTCCCGGTCGAGATTGCACACCGGCACGCCCGCATCGTGGCGACCGGGCGCTCGGACTACCCGAACCAGATCAACAACGTGCTGGCCTTCCCCGGGATCTTCCGCGGAGCCTTCGACGTCCACGCCACGGCGATCACCGAGGGCATGAAGCTCGCAGCGGCGGAGGCGCTCGCCGGGCTCGTCGGCGACGACCTCGCCGAGCACCACATCGTGCCGTCGCCGTTCGACCCCCGGGTCGGGCCAGCTGTGGCCACCGCGGTCGCCGAAGCAGCCCGTGCGGACGGGGTCGCGCGCCACTGACCTCGCCGAGTCGGCGCAAAGAGACAAGGGAAATCACGCCGAGTCGGCGCAAAGGGGCACGGAAATCTCGCCGAGTCGGCGCAAAGCGGCACGGAAATCTCGCCGAGTCGTCATATGACGACTCGGCGAACGCGGCCTCGGTCTCCGCCCGAACAGGACGGGCGCAGAGCCGTCGCTAGGGTCGAGCCATGTTCGCCGTGTACGCCGAGAAGTTCAGCACCGACGACCCGCTCTCCGGGCTGGCGGTGGGGGAGCGACCCGATCCCGAGGTGCCGGACGGATGGATCACGGTCACCGTGAAGGCGGCTGCTTTGAACCACCACGACCTTTGGTCGCTGCGCGGTGTCGGGCTCCGCGAGGACGCGCTGCCGATGATCCTGGGCTGTGACGCGGCCGGCTTCGACGAGGACGGCAACGAGGTGCTGATCCACGCCGTGATCAGCGACCCGACGTGGCGAGGCGACGAGACCGCGGACCCGCGCCGATCGCTGTTGTCGGAGCGCTACCAGGGCACCTTCGCCGACCGGGTCGCGGTGCCACGGGCGAACCTCGTGCCGTTGCCGTCCTCGCTGTCCTTCGCGGAAGCCGCCTGTCTGCCCACGGCCTGGCTCACGGCGTACCGGATGCTTTTCGTGCAGGGCGGCCTGAAGCCCGGCCAGACAGTGCTGGTGCAAGGCGCCGGCGGTGGTGTCGCGACGGCGTTGATCACCCTGGCCCGGGCGGGCGGTCTGCAGGTGTACGCGACCAGTCGCGACGAGGCGAAGCGGGCGCGGGCTCTCGAGATCGGTGCCCACGCGACGTACGAGACAGGAGCGCGGCTGCCCGACCGTGTGGACGCCGTCATGGAGACCGTGGGCGCCGCCACGTGGACGCACTCGCTGCGGTCGCTGCGGCCCGGCGGCACCCTGGTGATCAGTGGCGCAACCAGTGGACCCAACCCGGACAGCACGGAGCTCAACCGGATCTTCTTCCTCCAGCTCCGCGTGATCGGCTCGACAATGGGGACCAGCGGCGAGCTCGCCCAGCTGGTCTCGTTCCTCGACGCGACCGGGACCAAGCCGCTGATCGACCGGACCCTTCCGATGACGGACGCGCGAGAGGGCTTCGCCGCGATGAACGACGGCGACGTCTTCGGCAAGATCGTCTTCACTCGCTGAATCAACGCCGAGTCGTCCTATGACGACTCGGCGTGTTTTCGTCGTCTGTTTGCGCCGACTCGGCGTGTTTCAGATGTCTGTTTGCGCCGACTCAGCGGTCGACGGACATCTCGCCGAGCTCGGACCATTCGGTGCCGGGGACCGAGAAGTTCACGATCCTCGGGGTCTCGGCGAGGTGACCGGGGAGCTCCTGCTGGGCGGTCCGGAAGTGGTCGGACTGGACGTGGGCGGCGCCGGCGGCGTCGTCGGCGAACGCCTCGACCAGGACGTACTCCGTCGGGTCGTCGAGGCTGCGGGACCAGTCGAACCACAGGTTCCCCGGCTCCGCGCGGGTCGCCTCGGTGAAGGCGTGCGCGATCTCCGGCCAGCGGTCGGCGTGCTCTGGCCTCACACGGAACTTGGCGGTGATGAAGATCAACGGTCCTCCCGGGTCAAGGGGTCTCGGGCCGGTTCGAGGACGAAGATACGCAGCCGGCGGCCGGTGATCCGGCCCTGGTACTTCAGGTATCCGCCGTAGACCCCGGTCGACCCCGCCAGCACGGCCGCGTGCTCGTCCTCGTCCGCCGCGCGGGCGACGGCGTCCACTGTGGTGCCGCGATGGGTGACCGTGACCTTCGGATCGGCCTCGAGGTTGAGCACCCAGGCAGGTGTCGAGGGTTGACCGAAGTTCGTGCCGAGGAGGGCCAGGGTATCGGCGTACGGGACGGCGATCAGGTGCGTACGCCGCGAGGTTCCCGAGCGGCGGCCGGTCGTGGAGATGTCGAGCACGGGTAACCCGGCGAGCAGCCCCGGCGCGCTGGTCCTCCCGCGCGTCACCCGGCCTACGACGGCGTCGAGGCGGCGCAGCACCTTCGAGAACGACCAGGCGCCGGCTCTCGTCGAGGCGAACGCCTGGACGGATCTGTGTACGAGGTTGGGCGTGGGGATCCGGTACCCGAGGTCCGCGGCGAGGCCCATGCGGATCAGTCCTCGGGGTCGTCGAGGCGTGCCAGCCAGGTCGCGAACCGCTCCACGGCGGTCTCGAACTCCGGGTGGGTGTCGGTGAACTCCTGCAGCCGGTCGCCCAGCCAGGCCAGGGTGACCTCCTCGTCACCCCGGCGGTGCTGGAGCTCCTCGATGCCACGGTCGGTGAAGTACATCGTTCTGGATCAGGTCCGGGCCGTCAGTAGTCCTGGACGGCCCGGTCGTCCACTCCCGCGAACGCCTCGGCCATTAGGGCCTTCTGCTCCTCGGTGTGCCGCTTCGCGGTGCCCACCGATGGCGACGAGGAGCGCGGCCGGGTGACCACTTCGACCGCCCGGTCGAGCTCGGGCCAGACGTAGAGGGCGTAGTACGGCCGGGCGCCCATGTTGCCCGGCTCGTCCTGCACCCACCGCACGGCCCGCAGGCCGGGGTAGCGCGCCAGCTCGGCCTTGATCTCCTCGACGGGCGCCGGGTACAGCTGCTCGACCCGGGCGATCGCGAACCGGTCGGCGTCGTCGCGCTTCGCCCGCTCGACCATCAGGTCCCAGGTGACCCGACCCGAGCAGATCAGCAGCGTGTCGACCTTCGACGGGTCGGCGGTGTCGTCGGAGATGAACGGCCGGAAGGTCCCGTCCGTGAAGTCCGACGGCTGCGACGCCGCCTCCTTCCGCTTGAGCATCGACTTCGGCGTGAACACCACCATGGGGCGGTGCTCCTCGCCGAGCGAGTGCTGACGCAGCAGGTGGAAGTACGACGCCGGGGTCGACGGCTGCGCGACGACGAACGCCTCGTCGGCCGCCATCGACAGCCAGCGCTCGATCCGCGCCGAGGAGTGGTCGGGGCCCTGTCCCTCGTAGCCGTGCGGCAGGAGGAGGACGACGCCGGACTGCTGACGCCACTTGGTCTCACCGGAGGTGATGAATTCGTCGATCACGGTCTGGGCGCCGTTGGCGAAGTCGCCGAACTGTGCCTCCCAGATCACCAGGGCGTCGGGGCGCGCGACCGAGTAGCCGTACTCGAAGCCGAGGGCGGCGTACTCCGAGAGGAGCGAGTCGTAGACGTGGAACTTCGCCTGGTCGTCGGTCAGTGCGCTCAACGGCGTCCACTCGTGGGCGTTGACCCGGTCGATGATCGTGGCGAACCGCGAGACGAACGTCCCGCGCCGGGAGTCCTGGCCCGCGAGGCGGACCGGACGCCCGTCCATCAGCAGTGAGCCGAGGGCCAGGACCTCGCCGGTGCCCCAGTCGATGGGGCCGTCCGCGATCGCGTTTGCCCGCCGCTGCAGCTGCGGCATCACCTTCGGATGGACGGTGAAGCCCTGGGGAGGCGTCACGTAGGCGTCGGCGATCCGCTTCATCACCTCGGGCGTCACCGCGGTCTGCGCCGTCCCTACCGGCTTCTCCGGGTAGTCCGGGACCGTGGTCCACTCCGTCGGCTGCGAGTCGGCCTCGCGCACCTCGGTGAACACCCGCTCCAGCTGTTGCTGGTAGTCCTGGAGGACCTGCTCGGCCTCCTCGATCGTGATGTCGCCACGACCGATCAGCGACTCGGTGTAGAGCTTGCGGACCGAACGCTTCTGCTCGATGAGGTCGTACATCAGCGGCTGGGTGTACGACGGGTCGTCGCCCTCGTTGTGACCGCGCCGGCGGTAGCAGACCAGGTCGATGACGACGTCCTTGTTGAACGCCTGGCGGTACTCGAACGCCAACCGGGCCACCCGGATGCAAGCCTCGGGGTCGTCGCCGTTGACGTGGAAGATCGGCGCCTGCACCATCCGCGCGACGTCGGTGCAGTACAGCGACGACCGGGACGCTCCAGGGGAGGTGGTGAAGCCCACCTGGTTGTTCACGACCAGGTGGATCGTGCCGCCGGTGCGGTAGCCGCGCAGCTGCGAGAGGTTCAGCGTCTCGGCGACCACGCCCTGGCCGGCGAACGCCGCGTCGCCGTGCACCAGGAGGGGCAGCACGGGGTACTCAGCGCCTCGGTCGAGCACGTCCTGCTTGGCGCGGGCGATGCCCTCGAGTACCGGGTCCACCGCCTCGAGGTGGGACGGGTTCGCGGCGACGGACACCTTGATCCGGTCGCCGAGCCCGGAGAGGAACTCGCCCTCGGCGCCGAGGTGGTACTTCACGTCACCGGACCCCTGGACGGTCCGTGGGTCGATGTTGCCCTCGAACTCGCGGAAGATCTGGGAGTACTTCTTGCCGACGATGTTGGCGAGCACGTTCAGCCGGCCACGGTGGGCCATGCCCATGGTGACCTCGTCGAGGCCGATCTCGGCCGCGGCCTCGCAGATCTCGTCGAGCACCGGGATCGTGGTCTCGCCACCTTCGAGGCTGAACCGCTTCTGGCCGACGAACTTCGTCTGCAGGAACGTCTCGAAGGCCTCGGCCTGGTTGAGCTTCAACAGGATCCGCAGCTGCTCCTCGCGGGGCGGCTTGGTGTGCGGGCGCTCGACGCGCTCCTGGATCCAGCGGCGCTGCTCGGGATCCATGATGTGCATGTACTCGATGCCGGTGGTCCGGCAGTACGAGTCACGCAGGATGCCGAGGATGTGGCGCAGCTTCATGAACGGCCGGCCCACGCCGCCGAACGAGCCGGCGGCGAACTCACGGTCGAGGTCCCACAGGGTGAGGCCGTGCGACTCCACCTCGAGGTCGGGGTGGCTGCGCTGGCGGTACTCCAGCGGGTCGGTGTCGGCCATCAGGTGTCCACGCACCCGGTAGGCGTGGATCAGCTCCAGGATGCGTGCCTGCTTGCTGATGTCGTCGTCGTGCGACGTCGCGATGTCGTTGCTCCAGCGGATCGGCTCGTAGGGGATCCGCAGTGCCCGGAAGATCTCGTCGTAGAACCCGCCCTCGCCGAGCAGCAGCTGGTGGATCCTCTTGAGGAACTCGCCGGACTGCGCGCCCTGGATGACCCGGTGGTCGTACGTCGACGTCAACGTCATCACCTTGCTGATGGCGTTGCGGGCGATCGCCTCCTCGGAGGCTCCCTGCCACTCGGGCGGGTACTCCATCGCGCCGACCCCGATGATCGCGCCCTGACCGCGCATGAGCCGCGGCACCGAGTGGTTGGTGCCGATGGTGCCGGGGTTGGTCAGCGACATCGTGGTGCCTTGGAAGTCCTCGACGGTGAGCCTGCCGTCGCGGGCCTTACGCACCACGTCCTCGTACGCCGTCCAGAAGGCCGCGAAATCCATCGTCTCGGCGGCCTTGATGTTGGGCACCAGGAGCTGACGGGTGCCGTCCTTCTTCTGCATGTCGATCGCCAGCCCGAGGTTGATGTGGGCCGGGGTGATCTGGTTCGGCCTGCCCTCGACGACATCGAAGCCGACGTTCATCTCCGGCATCGCCCTGAGCGCCTTGACGAGGGCGTACCCGATGAGGTGGGTGAACGAGACCTTCCCGCCGCGGGCGCGGGACAGGTGGTTGTTGATGACGATGCGGTTGTCCCAGAGCAGCTTGACCGGCACCGAGCGCACCGAGGTGGCGGTCGGCACCGACAGGGAGTCGTCCATGTTCGCCACGGTGCGAGCGGGGGCACCGCGCAGCACGGTGTAGGTCGGCTGGTCGACGGCTGCCGCCGGCTCCGGCGGCTTGCTCTCCTTGGGCACCGGGCTCGTCGTACCCTTCGCGGGCTCGGCGGCGGCCGAGGCCGGGCGCGGCTTCGCCTGCGGTGCGGCCTTCGCTTCGGTGGCCACGGGCTTCTCGGCCTGCGTCGGCGCCGTCGGTGCCTTCTCAGCGGGGCGGACCGGAGGGCTGGGCGTCTCCGGGGCAGTCGTGTGAGAGGTTGCGGTGTTGGTCGCGCTGGACGGGGCCGGCGCAGTCCCGCTCGGGGCGCCGTTCGTGCTCGCGCCGTTGGTCTTGAAGTACGCCGCCCAGCTCGGGTCCACGCTTCCCGGATCGCGTTGGAACTGTTCGTACATCTCCTCGACGAGCCACTCATTGGCTCCGAAGTCCGAGGAGGGTGCCGAGGCTGGATCTGACGGATTGGCTTGCTGCTGCGGCACGGGTTTGGTTCGCCTCTTCCGGGACGTGCGCGTGGATGGTCGGGATCTGCAGTCCAGGCTAGTCCCCCACGCACACAAATACCGAAGTACGGTGCCCCGTTGGTGCATGGTGTAACCCGGCACCACGACCGGTCGTTGTGACCCGGTCCCGGAGGCCGTCCGGACCGCCCGCGACTGCACCCCCCACCAGACCGGAAAGGACTCGAGGCTTGCCTCCCTTCCACACGGTTCACACCCGATCGAAGACCCTCCTGGCGGCCGCGCTCCTCGCGCTCGCGCTCGCCGCGGGCGGGTGCAGCAGCAGCGATTCGTCTTCCCCCGCTGCCGCCCCGACCGCGAGCGACTCACTGGTCGGTGACGCGCAACCCGTGGCGACGAAGGTCCTGCTCGGCAAGGTCGCCGGCACCATCCGCAAGAAGAGCTGGAACGTGTTCATGACCCAGCACCGCAAGCACCTGCTGAACCAGGTGGGCCGGTCGGTGGACACCTGGATCGACGGTGGGTTCGTCGGCGTCGACTACCCTCGCCACTCGTTCACGAAGGCGTTCGTGGCGTTCACCAAGCCGGCGAAGCACGACGCAAAGCACCAAAAGAGGCTGATGACCAACTGGGCACTGCGCAAGCGGATCGACGGCGTGACCGTCAAGCACCGCGAGGTCACCGTCGATGTGCTCGCCCCTCGCGGGCGACCGGCCGGGGCCACCGCTCGCGTCGACCTCGTGTTCAAGACCACTGGCGACGCCACGAAGCGGGTGACCGTCCACGGACAGCTGTTCCTCAGCCCCGCTGCCCACGGGAAGTGGCGGATCTTCGGGTACGACGTGTCGAAGGGAGCGAAGTGATGAGCCTTTCGATCAAGCACCGCATCTTGCGCACCGCCCGGCTCGCCACACTCGGGCTGGTGCTCGCCGTGGTGACCCTGGCCCTTCCGGACTCCGCGCCCAAGTCCACCGAGTTCGCTCTGGTCAAGGTCCACCAGGCCAATGCCGCGGCCATCGACCAGAACGTGATCTCGATCCTGGCCGTGGGCTCCGACGCCCGACCGGGTGAGAACTTCACCCACACCCGTGGCGACGCGCTGCAGCTGGTGACGATCAACACCCAGACGCATGCGGCGAGCATCATCGGCGTACCTCGTGACTCGTGGGTCGACATCCCCGGCCACGGGATGGACAAGATCAATGCCTCGCTCTACTACGGCGGCCCGGACCTGCTCGGTCAGACGGTCGGCAACCTGATCGGCGTCCATCCGAAGTACGTGTTCGTCACCCGCTTCCAGTTCTTCAGCTCGATGGTGAACTGGCTCGGCGGCATCGAGATTCGCAACCCGTACGCCTTCAGCGACGATCCGCTGAAGGCGACGGGCTTCCGGGCCGGCCGGATCCACCTCAGCGGGTACGACGCCATGGCGTACTCCCGCATCCGGCACTCGCTACCAAGGGGCGACTTCGACCGGTCGGCGCACCAGGAGATCGTGCTCAAGGGCATTCAGGCCAAGGTGCACGCCAATGCCGACAAGCCCGCCTTCATCGAGCGCGGAGTCATCTCCGCGATGAGCCACATGTACACCAACCTGCCGCCGACCGAGCTCTTCCGGCTGGCGCAGGTCATGGCCCAGGTCGACCCGCGCAAGGTGCGGTCGTGCGTGGTGCAAGGTGGCATCGGCGTGTCCTCGGGTGGCGCGAGCATCGTCCTGCCGTACGTCTCGCAGGCGCGCGACATGGGCAACCAGATCCGCAAGGACGGCACCCTCTCTCACTGCGGCTGACCCCTGCTCGCCGGAGGGCTCGGTCGCTAACCTGCCGGCATGGCCTACGACGAGGAGCTGGCGGCGCGCATCCGCGAGCACGCGGCCGGGGAGCCGGTCGAGGAGAAGAAGATGTTCGGCGGGCTCGCGTTCCTGCTTGGCGGGCACATGGCCGTCGCCGCCAGCGGGCAGGGTGGCCTGATGGTCCGGGTCGAGCCGGCGGAGACCGCGGCGCTGCTCGAGGAGCCCGGCGCCGCGCCGTTCGAGATGGGCGGTCGGGGCGCTATGGATGGCTGGCTGCGCGTCTCGTCGGAGGCCGTGGCCGATGACGCCGTGCTGGCTCGCTGGGTCGACCGCGGGCTCGCCTACGCCGGCTCGCTGCCGCCGAAGTGAGGTCCCTGGTCCAGTTCCGAGTCCGACCCGGCAGGGTGGACCCGTGATCGAGCTGCGCAGCGACAACGCCGCGGGCGTGGCGCCAGAGATGCTCGCCGCACTCGGGGCCGCCAACGTCGGATCTGCCCTGGCCTACGGCGGGGACGACCTCACCGCCCGTCTGCACGACATCGTCCGCGACGTGTTCGAGCACCCGACCGCGCGGGTCTTCCCGGTCACCAGCGGCACTGCGGCGAACGCGCTGGGGTTGTCGGCCCTCACACCGCCTTGGGGTGCCGTGCTCTGCCATCCGTCGGCCCACATCATCACCGCCGAGGGTGGCGCGACGTCCCTGCTCGGCGCGGGTGCGGTGATGCACGGGGTCGGCGGAGAACATGCGCTGATCGACCCCGACCGGCTCCGGGCACGGCTCGACGCCACGCGCTGGGGCGACCCGCACGAGAGCCAGCCGAGTGTGCTCTCGTTGACCGTCCCGAGCGATGACGGGACTCTCTACCAGCCCGCGCAGATCGGCGAGCTGGTCGAGATCGCGCGGGAGAGGGGCCTGAAGGTCCACGTCGACGGAGCGCGGCTGGCCAACGCGCTCGCGGCCCTGGGCTCCTCGCCCGCTGACCTCACCTGGCGCGCCGGCGTCGACGTCGTGTCACTCGGAGCCATCAAGAACGGCGCACTCGGGGCCGAGGCGATCATCGCCTTCGACCATGAGGCGGCCGAGGAGCTCGTCTACCGGACCAAGCGGTCCGGGCACGTGACCAGCAAGATGCGCTTCCAGTCCGCCCAGCTCGCGGCGTACCTCACGGACGGCCTGTGGTTGCGGCTGGCCGGGAACGCGAACCAGCGGATGGTGGAGCTCGTGGCCGCGCTGGTGCCACTAGGCGACCACGGCGTCCGGCTGCTCGAGCGGGTCGACGTGAACATGGCCTTCGTGGAGCTGCCGAAGGCCGCGGCCGACGCGCTGCCGGACGCCGGGATCCTCTGCTATCGGATGACCCCGACCAGCGTGCGGCTGGTGACCAGCTGGCAGACGACAGCTGACGACGTCGCCGAGGCAGCCGCTCGGTTCCGCGCGGCCGTGACCACCTAGTAACCGGCTCGCGGTTACGGCGGGCCACACCGACAGGTCGCTCGGGCCGTAGTTCTGCATGATCGGCGATGAACCGCGCTCCACGTGGTGCCCACTCGGGACCTTCGTGGCATGGTCAGCAACCAGCCCAGGCGGAAGGATGTCCGCTTCATCAGCGGCGTGCCTTCTCGGCGGCCCGCCAGGAGTCCTCGTCCTTGTGCACGCGGTTCCTGACCGCGACGGCCAGGAGGCTAGTCGACCGAGGAGGGCGCCGACGACCGCTGGCGCGGACTCTCTGGGAGCACCGTCAGGGCGGTCAGCGCCGCGAGCGGGACGAAGAGCGCCACCAGGATCCACTCGGGCACGGGAGGGTGGACCGAGGGCGGGAACCAGAGGGCCAGCGTCGCCGACCCCGCCACCACCGCGACGAGTGCGCGCGGCGAGAGGCGGTCGGCGGCCAGGAAGACCAGAGGCCAGAGCAGGTACCAGGTGCGAGGCGCCGGGCTGCTCACCACGAGCAAGAGAGTCATCCACGTCAGGGTGCGCAGAGGAGGCCGGCGACGGGCGGTCAGTGTCAGCACGGCGAGGCCCACGGCCAGGAGACCCAGCCCGATCGGGTGCACGAGCGAGTAGCGGTCGCGCGCCTGGTCCGCGACGTGGTGCGGCGCCACGAGGTGCAGGAGGTTCCCGGCCTGCTGCGGCACCGAGAGCCAGCGCACTCCGACGGTCCCGTCTCCGACCTGTGAGATCCAGCCCAGGTCGAACCCGAAGACCGGGCCCGACAGCACGAGGGTGGCGACGCCGGCGGCCACGCTGGCCGCCCCGGTGACGATCCAGCACCCGTACGTCGGTGGCTCCCGGCGGGCGTCTCCGGAGCCCGCGGCGTACCGGTGCCAGACCAGGGGCAGGATCGGCAGAGCGACCAACGCGATGACCTTGACCGCTGCGGCACAGCCGACCAGCACCGCGCCGACGAGGATCGCGCGCCACAGGGAGCGGACCGTCGCCGCCACCGCCACTCCGCCGACCAGGAACGCGAGCATCACGGACTCGTTGTGTACCGCTCCGACCAGCATCAGCATCGCGAACGGACCACAGAAGGTCATCCACAGGGCCACCTCGGCCCGCCATCCGGTGGCCCGGCACAGACGGGCGAGCGCGAAACCGGTCACCACGATTCCGACGGCCGCGACGAGTCGCAGGAGGAACATGCCGGCCCACGGATGCGGCTGCGCGATCTGGACGACCAGCCGGCAGATCCCTACCCACAGCGGTCCATACGCAGACGGAGAAGTGGTCCAGTCGTGGGCTACAGCGTGCGCGAAGGGCCCGGGGACCGCGTTCGGACCGAACGCGTACGGATCGAGGCCGTGGGCGGCGACGTTCGCCTGTCCCAGGTAGGCCCAGACGTCCTGACTGGTGACCGGTGCCGCGACGAGCAGGGGCGCAGCCATCACGGCGGCGGCCCAGCACACCCGGCGGGTCATCCCTGAGACGGTCGGGTCGAGCACGAGCCGACCCATCGCCAGCCAGGCCAGGACAAGGAGCGCGATCCCGATCTCGTACGGCCAGCGGTACGGCCCGGTCGCCGCGGCTCTGTCGATGTGGTGGCCGGGCAGTGTGCCGACGACGTACGACGCCCACGCGACCAGCGCCGACCCGAGGAAGCCCACGCTTGTGATGACGACGGTGGCCGCCGTCGGGCGGCCGGTCAGGTGCGACAGCGAGGACATGCGCGGAGTCTGCGTGGCGGATGGCGGCGAACCCGGCTGCCCGCGCCCCCTGCCGCCACGCACCCGCTGACGCTGGACCTTCTTAGCCGGTCGCAAGGTCGTCCAGGTACGCCGCGAGACGCTCGACCGGCCATTGCTCCTCCAGCTCCGCCACGATCCGGTCGCACACCTCGGGACCCCCTCCCTCGGCGGGAGTCCACTCGCCGCGCGTCCAACCCGCCAGATAGTCATCGCTGCTGGTGTCGCCCAAGCGCATCGCGGCTTCGTCGATCGCCTCCTGGAACCGTGGCGCCAGGGGTGACTTCGTCATGGTCTCGCCCTCGCGGGCCACGACGAGTGAGGGAAGATCTCGCCAGTAGGTCACCTGGTAATCGGTCACGGGCGAGACGCTATCTGGCGCAGAGATCAGAGGGCGCCCCCGGCAGGATTCGAACCTGCGCTCCCGCCTCCGGAGAGAGTCTCGACGCCAACACGAAGCGCGATGATGAGTGACGTTTGTGCGGGGCAGAGGCTGATTTCCGGAGGATCGCTTGACGGCAATCCATGGCCGATGTGGGCTGTTTACGGAGCCGCTGTTGCCCTGGCGTTGCCCAATCGCACTGTGCTGGAAAGGAACCGGCGCACGCATCCCGTTTGCGGAAGTCGACTCCTACTCTGCTTGCCACTCTTGGTCGTCTAGCGCTGGCCGATAGGCCGGGAGGATCCCCGCGGGAATGGCGTCGGTGGTCAACGACGGCGAAGTGCGTCTGACCTGCGCAAACGCGACTTCCACTCAGGCTCCTGGTGCGTGAAGATCGTGGGCACCGTATGGGGAAATGAGAACGGAAGTCCCGCCCCTCATCGACCCTCGGTGATGCACTCGGAAGGCACGGTGCTCGCACGATCCAGCGCAGTCACCCGCATCGAGCGATCGGAGTCCCTCGATGCACTCCTGGGCGGACAGGCTGTGGATTGCGGGGTACCGGCTCGATACCGATTCGGACCACTGTCGCGGTGTCCGCGACCCGCGCGGACGGTGAACAAGCCTGGGAGTACCTCATGAAGACACGATTCCTTTCCGTGCGAACAGTCGTGACGGCGGCGGGTGCAGCTGCCGCGCTGGCGCTGGCGCCGCTCGCCGCGGCCAACGCGGCGTACACACACTCGACCGACGACTTCGACTTCGACACCGCCCCCGGTGATATCTGCACATTCAGCGTGCACTGGACCGTTCACAACGAGATCGACGAAACGGCGCTGCTCCCCACCGGGAACGGCTCGATCAGGGTCATCCATATCGTCGAGACCGACACCCTCGCGGCCAACGGCGCGACCGTCCATGGGGTGCCGTACCACTACACGATCCACGTCGAGCGGGACAACGACGGCAACCTCGTGCGCCTCATCGGCACCGGGGTGCAATTGAAATTCGAGCTGCCGGACGGCGGCATCTGGACCGCGGGCGGCGTCATAACTTTCACCGACGAGCACCACGGCTCGTGGAAGATCGACGACCTGGGCCCGGTCTGCGACGCGCTCGCCGGCTGACATCGTCGGGGGTGCGGGAGGATTGCTCGAGGACACCAGCATCCACCGGACGCCCTGACATGCCACTGTCGCGGCGCATTGCCAATGAGGTGAAGTCGCGAGGTTCGCACGTCGCGGCATTGGGGGTGGCACTCTTCTGGGATGGGCGCAGCATCTTTCCCCGGTTGATCAGGAGCGGGACGAGCGCGCGCCAGGCCCGACGAGGTCGGGCACCACGGCTGCCCGGAACGACTCCAGCTCGGCGTTCCCGAAGTGCGGCTCGCGCTCGGCCTGGCATGCCCTCCGCGGGCGCCAGGTGCAAGCGCCCGTGGCGCTGCCTCCCTTTTCGTTGGTCGCGGCGTGCCGCCCCGGGCACCCGGCCCGGTGCAGCTCGGTAGATCCACCTGGTCGGCCAGGGAAGCACGGTGCGCTCTACGGCGCGCCTTGGTGGGCCACGACGGTGGTCCCGAGGTCCGAGCCGCCGACCGAGCCGTACGTGCTGAGGACGGTCGTCGAGAGCACGGCGAGGAAGCCGGCCACCACGACCACTGCTGAGGCGGCGTACCACCCAGGCGCGGTTCTGGATGGGATGACGGATGTTGCTCATGCTGGTTCTCCTTGATCAGTGGCGCGGATCGCCTCGGTGTGGTCCTGCTGCGAACAGGGGCGGCGGTATCCCGTCGGTCTCGCCGGTATCGGCTCGGTATCTCGGCGCTTGACCCGTCGGCTGTCCGGCCCGACAGTCGAGGTATGCGGATCGGAGTCCTAGGTCCGCTGGAGATCGACGAGAGGAGCGCGCGGCTCGGGACGCGGGACCGGATCGTTCTCGCAGCGCTGGCCATGCATCCCGGAGACGTGCTCTCCGTGGAACAGCTCGCGGACGCCGTCTGGGGCGACGAGCCCCCCCGGTCCTGGTCGAAGAACCTCCAGGGTTGTATCAGCCGGTTGCGCAAGCAACTCGGCGCCGACCTGATCGAGACCGCGGGGCAGGGCTACCGACTGCGAGCGCCCGCCGACTCGGTGGACGCCGACGAGTTCACGCGGGCCGCCGCGCGCGCACGGGAGCTCCTGACGCTGCACGAGCCCGAGCGGGCGAGGTACGTCGCGTCCAAGGCGCTGGACCTCTGGCGCGGCCGGCCGTTGACCGAGCTGGAGGCCTGGGCGCCGGCAGTCACCGAGGTTCACCGTTTGGAGGAGGTGCGTCTCGAGCTGGAGGAGCAGAAGGTCGAAGCCTCGCTGGCGGCCGGTCATCACGCGGAGGTGGTGGCGCAGGCGGCCGCAATGGTCGAGGCCGCGCCGCTCCGGGAGCGGCGCTGGGCACTCCTGGCCCAGGCGCAGTACCTGGCCGGGCGGCAGACGGACGCGTTGCGCACGCTGCGCCGCGTCCGAGTGGTCCTCGCGCGCGACCTCGGGTTGGACCCCGGCCCGGACCTGGTCGGGCTGGAGCAGGCCATCCTCCGCCAGGACCCGGAGCTCTCGGTCGAGCCCGCGACGCCCACCCGCGGCGACGTCTCGCCCTACCCCGGCCTCGCGCCGTACGGCGAGGAGGACGCCGAGTCGTTCTTCGGTCGCGAGAAGGAGACAAGGACCTGCCTCGACCGACTGGTCTCGGCCCGGCTGCTCGCCGTCGTCGGGCCGTCCGGTAGCGGCAAGTCGTCGCTCCTGAGAGCCGGCCTGGCCGCGGCGCTGCGCCGCGACGGCGCGCATGTCGTCGTCCTGAGTCCCGGTCGCCATCCGATGGACGCGCTGACCTCGGCGGCGTCCCCGCGGTCCGACGCGGTCGTCCTCGTGGACCAGGCCGAGGAGGCGTTCGCGCTGTGTGAGGACGAGGGTGAGTGCCGCCGGTTCTTCGAGGCACTCGTCGCGCACATCGAGCGTGGATGTGTGGTGCTCGCGCTGCGGGCCGACCACACCGGCGACCTCGCGGCCATGCCGGGACTGGCCGCCCTCGTCGAGCGTGGACTGTTCCTGCTCGGGCCGATGTCGGCCGACTCGCTGCGTCAGGCGATCGAGACTCCCGCCCGTCAGCACGGGCTGGTCCTCGAGCCGGGGCTCACCGACCTGTTGATCCGGGAGATCGAGGGAGAGCCGGGAGCGCTACCACTGCTGTCCCATGCCCTCCGGGAGACCTGGCTCCGCCACGAGGGCCGGACCCTGACCGTCGCGGGCTACCAGGCGTCGGGCGGAGTTCGTGGTGCGGTCGCACAGTCGGCCGAGTCGCTGTACATCGCACTCGACGACACCGAGCGGGCCGAGCTGCGCGACCTGGTCCTCCGGCTGGTCGTCCCCGGGGCCGGTGGTGAGCCGGTCCGCGGCGAGGTGCCGCGCCGTCAGGTGGTCGTCGACCCGAACCAGGAGCGGCTCATCGACCAGATGGTCGCGGCGCGCCTCGTGACCAGCGACGCCGACACGATCGAGCTCGCCCACGAAGCCGTCGCCCGGGCCTGGCCGCGGCTGCGTGGCTGGCTCGAGGACGACCTCGATGGACAGCGCATGCGCCATCGCCTCACCCAGGCGGCCGAGGACTGGGTGACCTCGGGCTCCCAGGGCAGCGATCTCTACCGCGGCACCCGCTTGGCGGCGACGCGCGAGTGGGTCGCCTCCTCGAAGCCGCGCCTCACCGAGACCGAGCACCGGTTCCTGGTTGCGAGCGGGGAACTGGCCGCAGACGAGGAGGCGTCGGCGGTCGAGCTCGCCCGCACGCGGGGAACGATGGTCCGCCGGTTGCGGTTGGCGCTCGCCGGCGCGGCGGTGCTCCTCGTCCTGGCTCTCGTGACCGGCTTCGTGGCTGTGGGCGAAGCGCGCCAATCCCAGGCTTCCAGAGACCGCGCGGTTCACGCGGAGGCGGTCGCCGACGCTCACCGTCTGGGCGCGGAGGCGCTCGTCTCTCCAGACCTCAGCCTCGCCAACCTGTTGGCGGCGGAGGCCATGGGCCTGAACGACGACGAGGTGACCCGGTCCAACGCCTGGGACATCCTCGCCGGCCAGCCCAACCTGATCTGGGCCAGCGCGCCGGTCGGCCATGGGGTCTTCGGATTGTCCGTGAGCGCCGACGGCACCCGCGTCGCGGCGTACGACGCCTCGAACCGGATCTCGGTCTTCGATGGGGCCGGGGGCGGCATGGTCGGTCACATCCCCGCACCCAGTGGCACCGCGGCGTATCCACAGGGGCCGCTCGCCTTCAACCCGCGCAAGCCGCAGCTCGCCGTCGGCGCCCAGGGCGCCGCGTTTCCCGCGCTCCGACTGCTGGACGCTCGGACCCTCCGGCCCTCCGGCCCGGAGCTGCGCGGCCTGCCGCGTCGGCAGGCCGAGGTCTGGGATGTCCACTACTCCTCGAACGGCCGATTCCTCGCCGCCTCGTTCAACGTCAACCGCGCAGCCGACACCAGGGTCTCTTCGATCCGCGTGTGGGACCTGGCGCATCCAGGCGAGCCGGCTCGTGTGGTACCGGTCTCACCGGGGCCCGCCGGCATGATCGCGCTCAGCGACGACGGCCGCCGGGTCTACAACAGCATGCCGCTGACGGCGTACCGCGTGTCGGACGGGCAGCAGCTCTACGAGGTCTCACGCCTGTGGACCTTCTTCCAGGTCGGCTTCGACTCGCACAGCCGGACTCTGGCTGTTGGACCAGCCAGTTTCGGGCCGCCCGGACCTGAACCTCGACCGGGCCACCTCTACCTGATCGACGCACGCGACGGCTCCCCGGCGAACACGATCACGATCAACGACAACAAGCGCGTCGTGGCCGGGGCATCCGAATACTCCCATGACGGCCGCACGATCGCGGTTGCCACCGGTGAGCGGTCGGTGCAGGTGCGGAGCGCAGACGACGGCCGACTCGAGCTCACGATTCCTAACATCTCGACCAGCGCGCTCGCCTTCTCTCCCGACGACCGCACGCTCTTCACCGCCGGCGGCGACGGCGTCGTCCGGGCCTGGGATCTCGTCGGTCGTGGCGCCGAGGTGTCGCAGCTTGCCATGTCGACGCGGAGCGGGTTCTTCGGCGACCCGTACGTCGGACCGAACGCCGGCGCGCTGGCGATCGACGCCTGGCAGGCGTCGCGATCGCTGGTCGATCTGCGGTCCGGGCGGGAGCGGCACCTGCGGGACGACGAGGCAGGATGGTGGCTCGCCAACGGCGAGCGCGACGGCGCGGCATGGAGGCCCGACGGCAGCGCCTACGCGGTCGGTGGCACCGACCTGGGGACTCGAGGCGCCCGTGACGGACTGGTCGAGGTCTTCGACACCACGGGCCACAAGGTGGACCAGGTCAAACTGCCCAGTCCGGTGACCGGCCTGTCCTACAGCGGTGACGGCAGCCGGCTCCTCGTCGCGGAGGTGTCGGGCCGCATCGACGTGCTCGACGGTTCGTCGCTGCGTCGGCTTGGAAAGTCGAGCTCCGTCGACGGGCCCGCGTGCTGCCTGGCCGCGGCCAGCAAGGGGAGGCTCGCAGCAGTCATCGTCGCGAGCGGCAAGGCCGGCCCAGAGTCGTCGCCTCGCTGGGACCGCTGGGCCGTCGTAGACACGACGAACGGGACGACGGTCAACGCTGGATCCTTCGAAGGTGACAAGGCGTCGGACATTGCACTCTCGCCCGACGGGCGCAGGATGGCCGTCGCCATGGCAGACGGCACGGTGCGACTCATCGACCCCGCCACCGGCGACCAGCTCAACAGGCCGCTGGCCCGCAACGACACCCCGATCCACTTCGTGGCGTTCGACCACACCGGGACCCTGATCGCCAGCAGTGACGACGACGCGCTGACCCTATGGGACGGCGAGACCGGAGAGGAACTGGAGAGCTTGCCGCTCGGACACGTGGGCGCGCCGACGTTCATCGACGGCGGCGATCGGATCGCGCTCGTCACCGGAGGCGCGGTGACGTACACCTGGCAGTTCGGACCCGACGGGATCCGGCCTGCGCTGTGCCTGGCAGCGGGACGCAACCTGACGTCGGACGAGTGGGCGACGTACCTCCCCGGTCGTCAGTACGAGAAGACCTGCCCGCAGTACGGCTGAAGTGTCACTCCGCCGTCCTAGCTGCGCCATACCGCAGCCAGCCTCGCCATCGCCGACGCCAAGGTGGTCCAGCAGATGCTCGGTCACTCCTCGGCGACGATGACTCTTGACACCTACGCCCACCTATTCGACGACCGCCTCGAATGAGGTCTCCAGCGACATCAACAGGCACGGCGATCCGTCGAGCTTCTAGAGCGCCGACCAGGGGAGCGGAACGTCACGACGGTCGCTGCGCGTTCCCTGCAACCACCGGCAACCGAGCCGGCTGTTGCTCAAGAGTTGCCCAAGGGGGTGTCGGCGAGAGCTCGGTACATCAGCCACGAGAAGAACCCCAGGTCAGGTCTGCAATTCGATCGGCGCCCCCGGCAGGATTCGAACCTGCGCTCCCGCCTCCGGAGGGCGGTGCTCTATCCCCTGAGCTACGGGGGCTCGGGTGGGACGACCTTACAAGCGGAACCGGCGGCGCGAGAAACCGGCGTCGACGTCTGGAAGCCTCACTCTTCCGGCACGCGGAAGCGGATCGAGGGCGCTCCTGCGGCGTCGATACCCTTGCCCGGTGACGCCCGCGCAGCTCTCCGACCTGATCGTCGCGTCCCTGGCGGAACTTGCCGCCGAGGGCGCGGTCACGCTGCCCTCCGGCGTGCCCGAGACGGTCACGGTCGAGCGACCCCGGCAGAAGGGTCACGGGGACTACGCGACCAACGTCGCGCTCCAGCTGGCCAAGCAGGCGGGCCTGCCTCCGCGCGACTTCGCTGGGCTCGTCGCCGAGCGGCTCGCGTCGGCGGACGGCATCGCCGGCGTCGATGTGGCCGGCCCCGGCTTCCTCAACATCAGCGTCGACGCCGGCGCACAGGGAGCCGTTGCGGACGAGATCGTGGCCGCGGGATCGGCGTACGGCGGCTCGGAGCAGGGGGGCAAGCAGAAGGTCAACGTCGAGTTCGTCTCGGCCAACCCGACCGGCCCGGTGACGCTGGCGAGCGCGCGCTGGGCAGCGGTGGGCGACACCCTCTCGCGGCTGCTGGAGGCCACCGGCTTCCAGGTCTCACGCGAGTACTACTTCAATGACCACGGCGCCCAGATCGACCGGTTCAGCCGCTCGCTGCTCGCCAGCGCTCGGAACCAGCCGACGCCCGAGGCCGGGTACCCGGGGCAGTACATCGCCGAGGTCGCGGCGGCGGTCGTCGCCGAGCACCCCGAGGCGCCCGGGCTCCCCGACGAGGAGGCGCTCGAGGCCTTCCGGAGGCACGGCGTCGCGATCATGTTCGAGGAGATCAAGCAGACGCTGGCGGACTTCCGGGTGCCCTTCGACACCTACTTCCACGAGAACGACCTCTACGAGTCCGGCGCCACCGCCCGCGCGATCGCCCGGCTGCGCGAGCTCGGGAACATCTACGAGAAGGACGGCGCCACCTGGCTCCGCACGCAGCAGTACGGCGACGACAAGGACCGCGTGATCGTGAAGTCCGACGGTCACGGCGCCTACATCTCCGGGGACGCGGCGTACTACCTCGACAAGAGGGAGCGCGGCTTCGATCGCTGCGTCATCCTGCTCGGCGCCGACCACCACGGATACGTCGGCCGGATGATGGCGCTATGCGCGGCGTTCGGCGACGAGCCGGGGGTCAACCTCGAGATCATCATCGGCCAGATGGTGAACCTGCTCAGCCACGGCTCCGTCGTGCGAATGGGCAAGCGCACGGGCAACATCATCACGCTGCTCGACCTGGTCGAATCGATCGGTCTGGACGCGGCCCGCTACGCGCTGGTGCGCAACCACATCGAGACCAACCTCGACATCGACGTCGACCTGTGGGCCAAGGCCACCACGGACAACCCGGTCTTCTATGTGCAGTACGCACACGCCCGGGTCTCGTCGATCCTGCGCAACGCCGCCGACCTCGGCCTCGAGCCCCGCTCCCATCCCGAGCTGCTGACCCATGAGAAGGAAGGCGCGCTGCTGCGGGCGCTCGCCGAGTTCCCGCGGGTCGTCGCCGCCGCAACGACGCTGCGCGAGCCCCACCGGGTCGCGCGCTACCTGGAGGAGACCGCGGCGTCCTACCACCGCTTCTACGACAACTGCCGGGTGCTCCCGATGGGCGACGAGGAGCCGACCGACCTGCACCGTGCGCGTCTGCGGCTGGTCGAGGCGACGCGGATCGTGCTGGCCAACGGCCTCGGGCTGCTCGCCGTCTCCGCACCGGACCGGATGTGAGTCCCACTCACGAGGCCGGCTGGGCGCACGTCGAGGGCGCCCTGCGGGGGCCGAGCTGGCTGCGCCCGCCCGACGACACCAATGCGCTCGTGACCTCGCTGTGGTCGTCGACCGCGCACAAGGTCGGGGGTGACCTCGTCGTCGGCGGCGTCTCGGTCCCAGACCTGGTCGCGAACGTCAACACCCCGGCGTACGTGCTCGACGAAGCTGACCTGCGTGCGCGGGCGCGCGCCTTCCGCGACGCGTTCGCGGCGTACGACGTCTTCTATGCCGGCAAGGCGTTCCTCTGTACGACGGTCGCGCGGTGGATCGCCGAGGAGGGGCTGTCGCTGGACGTCTGCTCCGACGGCGAGCTGACCGTCGCTCTGCGGGCCGGCTTCGACCCCGCCGTGATCGGCTACCACGGCAACACCAAGACCGAGGTCGAGCTGATGCGGGCCGTCTCCGAGGGCGTCGGCCGCATTGTCGTCGACTCGTTCGACGAGCTCGACCGCCTGGTGCGGGTGACCACGAGCTTGGGCCGTACCCAGGCGGTGATGGTGCGCGTGACCGCGGGCGTCGAGGCGCACACGCACGAGTACATCGCCACCGCGCACGAGGACCAGAAGTTCGGGTTCTCGATCACCGGCGGCGACGCCGTCGAGGCGGTACGCCGCGTGGTCGCCGCCCCCGGCCTGGACCTGCTGGGACTGCATTCCCACATCGGCAGCCAGATCTTCGACACCTCGGGCTTCGAGGTGGCCGCCCGCCGGGTTCTCGCCCTGCACGCCCAGATCGGCGCCGAGCTCGGCGTGACGATGCCGGAGCTCGGCCTGGGCGGTGGCTTCGGGATCGCCTACACCACCCAGGACGACCCGTCAGACCCTGCGCAGCTGGCGACCGAGATGAGCAAGATCGTCGAGCACGAATGCCGGGCGCTCGGCCTGGAGCGGCCCCAGCTGTCCATCGAGCCCGGCCGGGCGATCGTCGGCCCGGCGATGTGCACCGTCTACACGGTCGGGACCGTCAAGCGGGTCGTGCTCGATGGGGGAGCCGTGCGCACCTACGTGAGCGTCGACGGTGGCATGAGCGACAACATCCGCACGGCCCTCTACGACGCCGACTACTCGTGCACGATCGCGTCCCGCGAGTCGTCCGCGCCGCCTGCGCTGGTGCGGGTCGTGGGCAAGCACTGCGAGGCGGGCGACATCGTGGTCAAGCACGAGTTCCTGCCCGCCGACATCCGTCCCGGCGACCTGCTCGCCGTGCCCTCGACCGGCGCCTACTGCCGCTCGATGGCCTCGAACTACAACCACGCCCTTCGCCCGCCGGTGGTCGCGGTGCGGGACGGCGTGGCGACGACGATCGTCCGACGCGAGACTGTGGACGACCTGCTGGCCACCGACCTAGGGGCAACCGTCTGATGAAGCCGCTCAACGTCGCCGTGCTGGGCTGCGGCGTGGTCGGGTCGCAGGTGGTGCGATTGCTGACCGAGCAGTCCGGTGACCTGGCCGCTCGGGTCGGCGCACCCGTGCAGCTGGTGGGTGTCGGCGTACGCCGGATGCGACGCACCGCGCGACGTCGACGTCCCCGACGGGCTGCTGACGACCGATGCGGCGACACTGGTCGCGCGCGGCGACGTGGACGTCGTCGTCGAGGTGATCGGCGGGATCGAGCCCGCCCGGTCGCTGATCCTCGCCGCGCTGGAGAACGGCGCGAGCGTGGTCACCGCGAACAAGGCGCTGCTGGCCGAGGACGGGCCGACGCTCTTCGAGGCCGCCGAGAAGGCGGGACGCGACCTCTACTACGAGGCGGCAGTCGCCGGTGCCATCCCGATCCTGCGGCCTTTGCGCGAGTCTTTGGCCGGTGACCGGGTGACGCGCGTGCTCGGCATCGTCAACGGCACCACCAACTACATCCTCGACAAGATGGACAGCACGGGCGCCGGCTTCGAGGAGGCGCTGGAGGAAGCGCAGGACCTCGGCTACGCCGAGGCCGACCCGACCGCCGACGTCGAGGGGTTCGACGCCGCCGCCAAGGCGGCGATCCTGGCCAGCCTGGCCTTCCACTCGCGAGTGACCGCGGCCGACGTCCACCGGGAGGGCATCACCGACGTCACCGCGGCGGACATCGCCTCCGCGGCGCAGATGGGCAGCGTCGTCAAGCTCCTGGCGATCGCCGAGCTGGTTGACGCGGAGGGCGCGGAGGGCGTCTCGGTCCGCGTTCACCCGGCGATGATCCCGAGAACGCACCCGCTGGCGAGCGTGCGCGAGGCGTTCAACGCGGTGTTCGTCGAGTCCGACGCGGCCGGCCAGCTGATGTTCTACGGCCCGGGCGCTGGCGGGTCACCGACCGCCAGCGCGGTGCTGGGCGACCTGGTCACCGTTGCGCGCAACCGGCTCAGCGAGACCCGGGGTGCCGGTGAGTCGGCGTACGCCGATCGGGTGGTGCTGCCGATGGGGGAGACCCGCACCCGCTACCACATCGCCGTCGACGTCGACGACCGTGCCGGCGTGCTCGCGGAGATCGCCACCGCCTTCGCCGAGGAGGACGTCTCGATCCAGACCCTCCGCCAGGAGGGCCGGGGCGCCGACGCGCAGCTCGTCGTGGTCTCGCACGACGCGACCGACGCGCAGCTCTCGCGCACCGTCGACCGCTTGCGCGGGCTGGCCTGCGTGCGCGAGGTGTCATCGGTGATGCGAGTCGAGGGGATGGCCGACTGATGGCCGAGCCGAGCACGCGGCAGTGGCGCGGGGTGATCGAGGAGTACCGGCCCTACCTCGACCTGGTGCCAGCCGACCTCGAGCCGGTGACGCTGCGCGAGGGCGGCACTCCGCTGGTCCAGTCGGACTGGCTGTCCGCCCGGGCGGATGGCGCCGTGTGGCTCAAGGTCGAGGGCGACAACCCGACCGGGTCGTTCAAGGACCGCGGCATGACGGTCGCGATCTCGGTGGCGTGCCACGAGGGTGCGCAGGCCGTCGTCTGCGCCTCCACGGGCAACACGTCGGCGTCGATGTCGGCGTACGCCGCCCGGGCCGGGCTCACCTCGATCGTGCTGATGCCAGAGGGCAAGATCGCCGCAGGGAAGATGGCGCAAGCGATCGTGCACGGCGCACTCATCGTGATGGTGCGCGGCAACTTCGACCACTGCCTCGACCTCGCTCGCAAGCTGTCCTGGAGCTATCCGGTCGCGTTGGTCAACTCGGTGAACCCCGTGCGCCTCCAGGGTCAGAAGACGGCGGCGTTCGAGATCGTCGACTTCCTCGGCGACGCTCCCGACGTGCACCTCCTGCCAGTGGGCAACGCCGGCAACATCACGGCGTACTGGCTGGGCTACGAGCAGTACTCCGCCCTCGGTCGCACCACCCGCAAACCGAGGATGCGGGGCTTCCAGGCGGAGGGTGCCGCACCACTCGTCACCGGCGAGCCGTTCCCCGACCCCGAGACGAAGGCGACTGCGATCCGCGTGGGCAACCCCGCGTCGTGGAAGCAGGCCGAGGCCGCCGCCGCCGAGTCGGGCGGCAGGTTCCGGGCGCTCAGCGACACCCAGATCCTGGCGGCCCAGTCCGAGCTCGCGCGACGTGAGGGCGTCTTCGTCGAGCCGGCCTCGGCCGCCGGCGTCGCCGGGCTGCTGGCCGATCTCGAGGCGGGGGAGTCGTACGCCGGGCTCACGGTCGTCATCACCGTCACTGGGCACGGCCTCAAGGACACCGCCACCGCACTGGAGTCGGTCGGGGACCTGGTCGACGCGGTGATCGACCCGGACGTCGAGCAGGCTGCCGCCGCGGCTGGGCTCCGGTGAACTTCGTCCAGGGGCCGGTCCGGGTGACCGTCCCGGCCACCTCCGCCAACCTGGGCCCGGGCTTCGACTCGCTGGGGCTCGCCCTCGAGCTCCGCGACGAGCTGAGTGCCGAGGTCGGCGGTGACCGACTGGTCATCGAGGTGAGCGGCGAAGGCGCCGGCGAGCTGGCGCTTGACGAGAGCCATCTGGTAGCACGGGCGATGGGCGCGACCTTCGGCCAGATGGGTGTCCGCAGCCCGGCCCTGCGGCTCTCCTGCACCAACCGGATACCCCATGCTCGCGGGCTCGGATCGTCATCCGCGGCGATCGTCGGCGGTATCGCGCTCGCACGCGCACTTGTCGTCGACGGCCGGGAACGCATGGACGACGAGGGTGCGTTCGCGCTCGCGGTCGCCCTGGAGGGGCATCCCGACAACGTCGCCCCCGCCCAGCACGGGGGTTTCGTGATCAGCGGTGAGACCGACTTGGACGTGTGGGCCGATCAGTCGCCGGTGCATCCGTCGGTCCGCGCGGTCGTCTTCATCCCGGACCAGAGCTTGGCCACCGCGATCGCGCGTGGCTTGCTGCCGGAACGCGTCCCGCACCGCGACGCCGCGGCCAACGCCGGCCGGGCCGCCCTTCTGGTGGCCGCCCTCGCAACCGCTCCGCAGCGCCTCCACCGGGCGACCGAGGACTTCCTGCACCAGTCCTACCGCCGCCCCGCCATGCCGGACTCGCTCGACCTGCTCGACAGGCTTCGGTCCGACGGCCACGCGGCCGTCGTCTCCGGCGCCGGCCCGACCGTGCTCGTGCTCACCGCCGACGACGCCGACCTCGCGGCGTACACCCCTTACGGCTGGGACCACCGGCCGCTGTCCTTGGCCAGCGAGGGGGTCCGCATCGGCTGACTCGAAGCGTCGACGTACCCAGTGCGTCAGATCTTTGAGCGAGGACGGGGAGCGCGGGCGGGGTCGGAGCCAGGGAATGCCGGCCGACTCAGCCCTGTTGAGACAGGTGGGTGGAATGGGCTTTGCCGCGATTCGCGGCAATGCCGCGGACGCCGGAGCCTGGTGCTATCGTGACAAAGCGCCAGGGCGGCGATGCAGGTCCCCTCCAGGATCTGCCCCACACCCCGCGCACCCCTTCCTCTCCACCGTGCAGCCGTGCGCACACGAGCGCATCCGGGCACGCCGTGGCCGAGGAAGCAGCAACCAAGTCGCCTCCGGCGGGACGCCGGACGGCGCTGATACGTGGGAAGGACCTCACGTGACCGACACCATCGAATCCACCCCGGACGCCACGTCGTCCGCGGCCGCTCCCAAGAAGAAGTCGGGTGGACTCAACTCCATGCTGCTGGCCGACCTGAAGGCCATGGCCGGCGGCCTCGGCATCCGCGGCACGGGCTCCATGAAGAAGGCACAGCTGGTCGATGCCATCAAGGCAGCCCAGTCCGGTGCCACTTCCGGCGCCCAGTCCGGTGGCCCGTCCGGCGACCGCTCGGGCGGCCGAGCGAGCGGCAACGGCCGAGCCAGGCGGACTCCGCAGGCCGAACGCACCGACGAAACCCGCTCCGAAACCGGCTTCGACGACCGCGGCGACGACCGCGGCGACGACCGCGGCGACGACCGGGCGACGACCGGGGGACGACCGTGGGGACGACCGCGGGGAACAGCGCTCCGAGCAGAAGGGCCGTGTCGACGAGGCGCGGCAGCAGCGTGACGGGGGCCAGCAGAACCGGGACAAGAAGGACCGCGAGGACAAGGGTGACGACCGCCAGCAGGACCGGCAGCAGGGCGGCCAGCAGTCCAAGGACCGCCAGCAGAACCAGCAGGACCGGTACGACGATGGGCAGGGCGGCAGCCGGCGCAGCCGACGCCGTCGGGGCCGCGACCGCGGCGCGCGGCAGCCCACCACCGGCCAGCGAGGCGAGCCGGACACCACGATCCTAGACGACGACGTCCTCACTCCCGCGGCCGGCATCCTCGACGTGCTGGACAACTATGCGTTCGTCCGCACCAGCGGCTACCTGCCCGGCACCGACGACGTCTACGTCTCGCTGTCGATGGTCCGCAAGTACGGACTCCGCCGTGGAGACGCGATCGTCGGCCAGGTGCGCCAGCCCCGTGATGGTGAGCGTCGAGAGAAGTTCAACCCGATGGTCCGCATCGACTCCGTCAACGGCGCCGACCCCGAGGCCGCCAAGAACCGTGTCGAGTTCGGCAAGCTCACCCCGCTCTATCCGACCGAGCGACTGCGTCTGGAGACCGAGTCGACCAACCTGATCGGCCGCGTGATCGACATCGCGTCCCCGATCGGCAAGGGCCAGCGTGGGCTGATCGTGTCTCCGTCCAAGGCCGGCAAGACGATGATCATGCAGTCGATCGCGAAGTCGATCACCACCAACAACCCCGAGTGCCACCTGATGGTCGTCCTGGTGGACGAGCGTCCGGAGGAGGTCACCGACTTCGAGCGGTCGACCAAGGGCGAGGTCATCTCCTCGACCTTCGACCGGCCGGCCAGCGACCACACGATGGTCGCCGAGCTCGCCATCGAGCGGGCCAAGCGCCTGGTCGAGCTCGGCCACGACGTGGTCGTCCTGCTCGACGGCATCACCCGTCTCGGCCGCGCGTACAACCTGGCCGCGCCCGCGTCCGGTCGGATCCTGTCCGGTGGCGTCGACTCGGCGGCGCTCTACCCGCCCAAGAAGTTCTTCGGCGCCGCCCGCAACATCGAGAACGGCGGCTCGCTCACGATCCTCGCCACCGCGCTCATCGAGAGTGGCTCGAAGATGGACGAGGTGATCTTCGAGGAGTTCAAGGGCACCGGGAACATGGAGATCCGGCTCCGCCGCGACTTCGCCGACAAACGCCTCTTCCCCGCGATCGACGCGGTCCAGAGCGGCACTCGTCGCGAGGAGCTCCTGATGAGCAAGGAGGAGCTGCAGATCGTCTGGAAGCTCCGCCGGGTGCTCTCCGGGCTCGACGGACAGCAGGCGCTGGAGCTGTTGCTCGAGCGGCTGAAGAAGAGCCAGACCAACGTCGAGTTCCTGATGCAGGTGCAGAAGACGACCCCGGGGGCCATGGGCGCCGAGGACTGAGCGGGGTCTCGACACCTGGCCACCCGGCCGGGCGTTCTGGGGCATATCTCGATTACCCGCGGCGTTACAGGGGGTGGCACAATCGCCCCTTGGTTCCGGTTCACCCCGCAGACGTCACGCTGATGCGCGACCGGGGACCCGGCGGCCCGAAAGGAATCCGAATGAAGAAGGACATCCACCCGGAGTACCGGGTGACCGAGGTGACCTGCACGTGCGGGAACACCTTCACCACGCGCAGCACGGCAGCCAACGGCATCATCCACGCCGACGTCTGCTCGAACTGCCACCCGTTCTACACGGGTAAGCAGAAGATCCTCGACACCGGCGGCCGCGTCGCCCGCTTCGAGGCCCGCTACGCCAAGGCCCAGAAGAAGTCAGACGAGAAGTCCGACGAGAAGGCCGAGGCCAAGTAGCTCCGCGTCCGGCGCCGACCCGCTCCATCGGGTCGGCGCCGTTCGTCTGTCCGCACGATCCAGGAGCGAGGAGCAGGGATGTTCGAGGCCGTCGAGAGCCTGCTCGCCGAGCACGCCCGGCTCGAGGCGCAGCTCGCGCTGCCGGAGACCCATGCCGACGCGCGGACGGCCAAGACCCTCAACCAGCGGTACGCCGAGCTGACCGCGATCATCACCACCTGGCGTGACTGGAATCGGGTCGGCGACGACCTCTCCGCTGCCGTCGAGCTCTCCGCTGAGGACGCGGGCTTCGCCGACGAGGTGAGGTCGCTGACCCAGAAGAGAGAGGTCGCGGAGGAGCGGCTCCGCCGGCTGCTTGTGCCGCGCGACCCGGTCGATGACAAGGACGCGATCCTGGAGATCAAGTCGGGCGAAGGTGGCGAGGAGTCCGCACTGTTCGCCGGCGACCTGCTCCGCATGTACACCCGGTACGCCGAACGGGTGGGGTGGTCGACCGAGGTGCTGGACGCCACGGAGTCCGACCTGGGTGGCTACAAGTCGGTCACGGTTGCGGTGAAGTCGCGGGGCGCTACCGAGCCGGGCCACGCGCCGTACGGGGTGTTGAAGTTCGAGGGTGGCGTCCACCGCGTGCAACGGGTGCCGGTGACCGAGTCGCAGGGCCGTATCCACACCAGCGCGGCCGGCGTGCTGGTGATGCCCGAGGCAGAAGACCTCGACGTCCGGATCGACGAGCACGACCTGCGCATCGACGTGTTCCGCAGCAGCGGGCCGGGCGGCCAGAGCGTCAACACCACCGACTCCGCGGTGCGGATCACCCACGTGCCGACCGGGATCGTGGTCAGCTGTCAGAACGAGAAGAGCCAGCTCCAGAACAAGGAGCAGGCGCTCCGGATCCTGCGTGCCCGGCTGCTCGCGGCTGCCCAGGAGGAGGCCGACGCCGCCGCGGGCGAGGCGCGCCGTAGCCAGGTCCGCACGGTCGACCGCTCGGAGCGGATCCGTACCTACAACTTCGCGGAGAACCGCATCTCCGACCACCGCACCGGCTTCAAGGCCTACAACCTCGACCAGGTCCTCGACGGCGGCTTGCAGCCGGTCATCGACTCCTGCGTCGAGGCCGACCTGGAGGCCAGGCTGGCGGCGGTGGAGGGGAAGTGACGGGGACGCGGGAACTGGTCGACGATGCCGTACGCCGGCTCGCCGAAGCCGGAGTCGAGTCGCCCGACCACGACGCCAGAACGCTCCTTGCCCATGTACTCGGGGTCGACCGCTCGCGACTGCCCCTGGTCGGCGAGATCTCGCCCGACCAGGCGGCGGCGTACGACGCGCTGGTGACGCGCCGCGCCGCGCGCGAGCCGCTCCAGCACCTGACCGGCGTCGCCCACTTCCGGCGTGTCGAGCTCCTCGTCGGCCCCGGCGTGTTCGTGCCCCGCCCCGAGACCGAGCTCCTGGCCGGCTGGGCCGTCGAGCAGGCGTCGGCGCTCGTCGCGAGCGGCATCGCCCCCGTGGTGGTCGACCTCGGCACCGGCTCTGGCGCGGTGGCCAAGGCCGTCGCCCACGAGGTGCCCCAGGCTCGGATCCACGCCGTCGAGCTCGACGAGGGGGCCCACGCCTGGGCCGTCCGCAACCTGGCCGGCACCGGCGTCGACCTCCGCCAGGGCGACCTGGGCGACGCCTTCGACGACCTGGCCGGCACCGTCGACGTCGTCGTCAGCAACCCGCCGTACATCCCGCCCGAGGCCTGGGAGTCGGTGGCGGTCGAGGTGCGTGACCACGACCCGGAGCTTGCGCTGTACGCGACCGGCGACGGGCTCGACACGATCCGGGTCGTCGAGCGGCGGGCCGCCCTGCTGCTGCAGCCCGGGGGAGCCGTCGGTGTCGAGCACGCCGACGTGCAGGGCGAGACCGCTCCGGCCGTCTTCGCCGGGACCGGACGCTGGGACCGGGTGCGCGACCACGAGGACCTCACCGGGCGTGCGCGGTTCCTGACCGCTCGGCTGGCACGATAAGCGTCGACCACCACGATCGCGAGGACCGATGAGCACGACGTACCCCACCTCGACAGAGGAGGAGCGCGAGACCGCGATCGAGGCGGCCGCCCAGGCCGTGCAACGCGGCGGCCTCGTCGTGCTGCCGACCGACACGGTCTACGGCATCGGCGCGGACGCCTTCGACCACGCCGCCGTGCAGGCGCTCCTCGACGCCAAGGGCCGGGGTCGCGAGATGCCGCCGCCGGTGCTGATCAGCGCCGCGACCACGCTCGCCGCCCTGGCGACCAACGTCCAGTCGTACGTCGACGCGCTCACCGAGGCTTTCTGGCCCGGCCCCCTCACCCTGATCTGCGAGCAGCAGCCGTCGCTCACCTGGGATCTGGGGGAGACCCGTGGCACCGTCGCGGTCCGGATGCCCGACCACGAGATCGCCCTGGCGCTGCTCGAGCGCACCGGCCCGCTCGCGGTGAGCTCGGCCAACCTGAGCGGCCTGCCCGCGGCCACCGAAGCAGCGGGCGCCGAGGGGATGCTCGGTGAGAGCGTGGAGGTGGTCCTCGACGGCGGTCCGTCCCCCAAGGGGGAGGCGTCCACGATCCTCGACGTGCGGGCGTCCCAGCCGCGGCTGCTCCGACTGGGCGCGTTGACGGTCGCCGAGCTCAACGAGGTCATCCAGCCGCTCGGGGCGACGGTCATCGAGCGTGACGACGATGAGGACTGAGGGATCGGGCGCGACTGTGGATGACTGCCGGTGCGTGAATACCTCCTCGTTTTCCTGGTCGCGGCGGCCGCGACCTACCTGCTGACGGTCATCGCCCGTGAGATCGCGCTCCGCACGGGTGCGGTGGCGCAGGTGCGCGACCGCGACGTGCACGCCGAGCCCATCCCTTACTTGGGGGGATTGGCGATGCTCGGCGGCCTCACCGCGGCGTACCTCGTGGCCCACCAGCTGCCGTTCCTGTCCCGGAGCCAGCCCTACGTTTTCCACGACGCCCGGATCGTGCTGATCGCCGGGGCCATGATCTGCGCCGTCGGTACCCTCGACGACCTCTTCGAGCTCGATGCTCTCACCAAGCTGGGGGGCCAGGTGCTCGCGGCCGGGTTCCTGATCCTCAACGGCATCCAGTACATCCTCTTTCCCCAGCCTGGCGGTGGTCAGCTCTCGCTGGACCCGGCCCAAGGGGCTCTGCTCACGGCCTTCGTGATCGTCGCGACGATCAACGCCGTCAACATGGTCGACGGGCTGGACGGGCTGGCCACCGGCGTGGTCGGCATCGGCGCGATCGCGTTCTTCGTGTTCTGCTACCAGCTGACCAACCTGAACAACGCCTCGCTCGCCTCCACAGGCGCACTCCTGAGCGCGATGCTCGGGGGAGTCTGCGTCGGGTTCCTGCCTCACAACATCAACCCGGCCCGGCTCTTCATGGGCGACAGCGGCTCGATGCTGATCGGGCTGGTGCTCTCCGCGAGTGCGATCACGCTCACGGGGCAGTACTCCGGCACGGACCTGAGCAAGGGCGCGATGGGGACGCCCGCGAGCCTCGCGCCGACCTTCCTTCCGCTCGCCCTCCCGATCACCCTCCTGGTGGTCCCCATCGCCGACCTGGTCCTCGCGGTGATCCGGCGTACCCGCGCCGGGCGCTCGCCGTTCGCCCCGGACAAACAGCACCTCCATCACCGGCTGCTCGAGATCGGCCACTCGCAGCGCCGTGCGGTGCTGATCATGTGGATGTGGGCTGCCTTGGTCGCCGGCAGCACCGTCGTGATCAGCCTGTACACGGGCCCGCTGATGTGGTGGGGGATCGCGGTCGCGGTGACCCTGACCGTGGTGCTGACGTTCGTCCTGCCGATGCTGTGGAGACCCGGCACGCATGCGCGGGAAGACGTCCCTGAGCGCGCCGCGTGACGCCCACTGAGTCCCCCAGTCGGACCCGGGTGGCGGGCCGGCGAGCGCTTGTGCTACTTTTCACAAGCACCCCGTTGCCGATCAGAACGGCCGCCAGCGACATGACGACCGAGAGCCTCGTGACCCGTTCCGGAGCCGTGGTGTGCACGCCCCCCGCCACGTTCTCCGGCCGATCCCGCTGTGATAGTTTCCGAGCGTCGCCGAGGCCCCGTGGAGCGCGCGTCGGCGATATCGATTTTCTCGACGTAGACACCCATGAGAGCGACCTGAGTGCATGGCCGACGGACACCCGGACCCGAGCTTTCGGGGCCGCGACCTCGTGGGTCTCGGCGGGATGCTCGCGGGTGCCGTCGTGGTGGGTCTGGTCCTCGGTCTGCTGCTCGACCAGGCTGCGGGCACGTCACCGACTTTCACCCTGGTCGGCATCGCACTCGGGATCGCGGCAGGTGTCGCGGCCTTCTGGGTGCGTGTCCGGAGCGTCCTGCGATGAGCGTGCGTCATGACCGCGCCACTGCCCGTTCGCGTGGTTCCAGCCGTGACTGAGCAGGAGTCTCCCTCCACGGCGCCCGAAGCCCGCCCGTCGTACTGGCGAGTGGTCCGCGACCAGCGCAAGACGATCGTCGTGGCCGTGGTGCTGGCGGTGGCGGCGTACTGGGTGCTCGGCCAGCTCGGTGAGTGGACCCTCGCCGGCTGCATCGCCTGTGGTGTGGCACTCGGTCTGCTGAATCACCTGGCCACGGAGTACTGGCTGTTGAGGATCATCACCTCCGGTGAGCAGCCGACCCGCAACAAGCTGGCCATGTCCACCCTGGTCCGGCTGCTGGTGCTGTCGGTGGTGGCCGTCGGCATCGCCGTGTGGTTCTGGCCGGACGGCATCGGACTGCTGTTCGGGCTGGCCATCTTCCGGCTGATCGCACTCGTGATGACCACGATGCCCCTGCTGAAGGAGCTGAAGGACCAATGAGCCCCGCAGTCTTCCCCTTGGCCGACATCAAGATCGGCGAGCACGTCCAGCGGGAGTTCTTGGGTATGACCTTCAACATGGACACGATCTGGACGACGCTGGTCGCCGGGACGATCGTCGTGGTCCTCGGTTTCTGGGCGCGGCGCCAGCTCACCCGCAACACCACTGACTTCGTCCCCACCAAGCTCCAGATCATCTGGGAGGGCGTGGTCAACCAGGTCAAGGACCAGGTCGAGGACAACCTCGGACACGTCAACCCGTTCGCCGTCGCGCTGGCCGTGTCGCTGTTCTTCTTCATCCTGATCGCGAACTGGCTCGAGATGGTCCCGAGCGAGCCGAACGAGCATTTCCACTTCCTGCCGGCTCCCACGGCGGACACGAACCTCACGTACGCGATGGCGATCACGGTGATGATCGGAGCCTGGTCCTACGGCATCTCGCAGAAGGGCGTGAAGGGCTACTTCAGCCACTTCCTCCAGCCCTACGGGTTCCTGCTGCCGCTCAACATCATCGAGGAGATCACCAAGCCGATCTCTCTGGCCCTCCGACTCTTCGGCAACATCTTCGCGGGCGGCATCCTGCTGGCCCTGATCGCCTCCCTGACGGCGTGGACGGTCGGCATCATTCCGGTCGGTGGCGTCCTCTCGGTCCTGTTCGGAATCATGTGGAAGCTCTTCGACATGGCCATCGGCGGCATCCAGGCGTTCATCTTCGCCCTGCTGACCGTCCTCTACTTCGGTATGGCCGGCGCCCACGGCGAGGCGGCCGAGCACGACCACGACGACACCGCGGCCGACGCCGAGACCGGTGAGGGCAAGGAAGCAGAACCAGAGCTCGCGGCCTGAGCACCTGCTCGACCGCACCAGAGGTACACCCATTGCGCCGGCCACCCGGCGCGGATCCAAGGAGAAACAGTGGCAGCAGACACCATGGAATCGGCCGTCAAGACGGCGGGCGCGTTCGTCGGCGGTGGCCTGGCCCTCGCCGGTGGCGCGATCGGCGCCGGCGTCGGTGACGGCCTGGCCGGCTCGTCCTACATCCAGGGCGTGGCGCGGCAGCCCGAAGCACAGGGTCGCCTGCAGACGATCTTCTTCCTGACGGTCGCGCTGGTCGAAGGCATGTACTTCATCAACCTGGCCTTCATGGCGTTGTTCGTCTTCGTCCTCGGCAAGTGAGTCGAGACCCTCGGAGCCACCAGCCGTACGACAGGACTGACAGATGAGCATTCTTGCCAGCACCCCCGTGGTGCCGTTGGAGAGCAACTTCCTGGTCCCCAACGGGACCTTCCTGGTCGAGCTGCTCGCGTTCGGGATCCTGGTCTGGATCTTCGGGAAGTACCTCATCCCGCCGATCAACAAGGCCATGACCGCGCGCCAGGAGGCGATCCGCAACGAGTTCGCCGAGCTCGACGAGGCCAAGTCCGATGCGCGCAAGGCGGAGTCGGACTACAAGGAGCAGCTCAACAACGCCAAGCACGAGGCGGCCCGCATCCGCGAGGAGGCTCGCGAGCATGGTGCCCAGATCGTGCAGGAGGCGCGCGACAAGGCGCAGACCGAGGCGGACCGCATCGTCGAGCACGCCCACGCGCAGATCGAGGCCGACCGCAAGGCTGCGATGGCCTCGTTGCGTCGCGACGTCGGCAGCCTGGCCACCACGCTGGCCGGCCGCATCGTGGGTGAGTCCATGGACGACGACGAGCGCCAGGGCCGTGTGGTCGAGCGCTTCCTCGCCGACCTGGAGGAGGCCCGCTGATGGACCTCCGGGGAGGCTCCGCCGAGGCGCTGACAGCGCTCACCGAGCGGCTCGACAGCACGACCACCAGCAACCAGGCTGCCGCCACGCTGGGCGATGAGCTGTTCACGGTGAGCCAGCTGATCCGTACCGAGGCCGGTCTGCGCCGGTTCAGCACCGACGGGTCGCTGCCGGTCGAGGCCAAGCAGGGCATGGTCCAGCAGGTGTTCACCGGACGCGTCGGCGACGCTGCCCTCCGTCTGCTCAAGGAGGCGGTCGCCCGACGGTGGACGTTGTCGCGCGACCTGGCCGACGTGCTGGAGCGGCTCAGTGAGATCGCCGTGGTGCGATCCGCGGGCGCCAAGGCCGCCCAGGTGACCGACGAGCTGTTCGAGCTCTCCGGGATCATCGACGGCAACCCCGAGCTCCGGTCGGCTCTGTCCGACCCGGCACGTTCGGTCGAGGACAAGGCCGCACTGGTCGACTCGCTGCTCGACGACAAAGCGCTCCCCGCCACGATCACCCTGGCCAAACAGTCCCTCGCCGGCACCTACCACACCATGACGAACGCCCTCGCGGCGTACCGGGAGGTCGCGGCGGAGACCCAGGGTGAGGTCGTCGCGACGGCCCGGGTTTCCCGGCCGATGAGCGACGCCGACCAGCAGCGACTGGCCGAGGTTCTAGGCAGCCAGTACGACACCACCGTCCACCTCAACGTCGTGGTCGACCCGGACGTCCTTGGCGGCGCCCGCGTCGAGATCGGCGACGAGGTCATCGACGGGACCATCGCCAGCCGGCTCGACGACGCCCGACGGCGACTCGTCGGGTGACCGGGCGCCCGGGAACTGACACAGACCAGAGAGTCAAGAGAGTAGGGAAGAGATGACGGAGCTCACGATCCGTCCGGAGGAGATCCGCGACGCACTGTCGAAGTACGTCGAGGACTACAAGCCCGAGGCGGCCAGCAAGGAGGAGGTCGGCACCGTCGCCCAATGCGCCGACGGCATCGCTCGCGTCGCGGGCCTGCCGTCCGCCATGGCCAACGAGCTGCTGGAGTTCGAGGACGGCACCCTCGGCATCGCGCTGAACCTCGACACCCGCGAGATCGGTGTCGTCGTCCTCGGTGACTTCGACCAGATCGAGGAGGGCCAGACCGTCCGGCGTACGGGCGAGATCCTCTCGGTGCCGGTGGGCGACGCCTTCATGGGCCGGGTCATCGACCCGCTCGGCACCCCGATCGACGGTCTCGGCGACATCGAGTCCGACGAGCGCCGCGCCCTGGAGATCCAAGCCCCGGGCGTGATGCTGCGCCAACCGGTGAAGGAGCCGCTGGCGACCGGCATCAAGGCCATCGACGCGCTGACGCCCGTCGGCCGGGGCCAACGTCAGCTGATCATCGGCGACCGCTCGACCGGCAAGACGACCATCGCGATCGACACGATCATCAACCAGAAGCAGAACTGGGCGACCGGCGACCCGAACCAGCAGGTCCGCTGCATCTACGTCGCGATCGGTCAGAAGGGCTCGACCATCGCCGCGGTGCGCGGCGCCCTCGAGGAGGCCGGCGCGTTGGAGTACACCACTATCGTGGCGTCCCCGGCGTCCGACAGCGCGGGCTTCAAGTACCTCGCCCCTTACACCGGCTCGGCCATAGGCCAGCACTGGATGTATGACTCCAAGCACGTACTCATCGTGTTCGACGACCTCACCAAGCAGGCTGAGGCCTACCGCGCGGTGTCGCTGCTGCTGCGCCGCCCGCCGGGCCGCGAGGCCTACCCGGGCGACGTCTTCTACCTGCACAGCCGCCTGCTGGAGCGCTGCGCCAAGCTGTCCGACGACATGGGAGCGGGCTCGATGACCGGCCTGCCCATCATCGAGACCAAGGCCAACGACGTGTCGGCGTACATCCCGACCAACGTCATCTCCATCACCGACGGCCAGATCTTCCTGCAGTCCGACCTGTTCGCGGCCAACCAGCGTCCGGCGATCGACGTAGGGGTGTCGGTCTCGCGCGTCGGCGGAAACGCCATGACGAAGGCGATGAAGTCGGTCACCGGCTCGCTCAAGGTCGAGCTCGCTCAGTTCCGCGCGATGGAGGCGTTCGCGATGTTCGCCTCCGACCTCGACGCGGCTTCGCGGCAGCAGCTCGATCGTGGCCAGCGCCTCATGGCGCTGCTCAAGCAGCCGCAGTACTCGCCCTACCCGCTGGCGGAGATGACCGTCTCGCTGTGGCTCGGGACCTCGGGCAAGCTCGACAAGGTGCCGACCGACGACGTGCTGCGCTTCGAGCAGGAGTTCCTCGACTTCCTCGGCCGTCAGCACAAGGACCTGCTCGACGGAATCCGCGAGTCACGCGTCTTCGACGACGGGACCGACGAGAAGGCGACGTCGGCGTACGACGAGTTCCTCGACCAGTTCGAGACCTCGGAGGGCCAGTCGATCAAGCCAGGCACGGAGGCCAAGGCCGACCCGGTGACCGACGACGAGCTCGAGCAGGAGCAGATCGTCAAGCAGAAGCGGGACTGACCGTGCCGGTTCTTCCCCTGTCCACCGACGCGCCCCTGGGAGGTGATCGCTGATGGCTGTGTCCTTGCGTGAGTACCGCGCGCGGATCCGCTCGGTCGAGTCGACCAAGAAGATCACGCGTGCCATGGAGCTCATCGCCGCGTCCCGGATCATCAAGGCGCAGCAACGGGCCCAGCAGGCCGCGCCATACGCCCGGGAGCTGACCCGGGCCGTGTCGGCGCTGGTGACGTACTCCAACACCGACCACCCGCTCACCACCGAGCCGGAGGACCCGAAGAAGGCCGCAATCCTGATCGTGACCAGCGACCGCGGTCTGGCCGGTGCCTACTCGTCGAGCGTGCTCAAGGAGGGGGAGCGGCTCGCCGAGCGCCTGCGTGGCGAGGGCAAAGAGGTCGTCACCTACCTCACCGGACGCAAGGGCCAGGCGTACTACCGGTTCCGCGGCCGCAGCGTCGCGGAGAGCTGGTCAGGCTTCTCCGACCAGCCCCGCTACGAGAACGCCAAGCAGATCGGTGAGGCTCTGATCGGCGCCTTCACCGCGGAGGAGGACGAGCCGGAGCACGTCGACGAGGTGCATCTGGTCTACACCCAGTTCCGGTCGATGCTGGTGCAGGAGCCACGCGACGTACGGATGCTGCCGCTCGAGGTCGTCGAGAGCGACGAGCGCCCGGAGAAGGACGAGGTGCTCCCCCTCTACGAGTTCGAGCCGTCCGCGGAGGAGGTGCTGGACGCGCTGCTCCCGAAGTACGTCCAAAGCCGCATCTTCTTCGCCCTGCTCCAGGCCTCGGCCTCGGAGCTGGCGGCGCGGCAGAAGGCGATGAAGTCCGCGACGGACAACGCCGAAGAGCTCATCAAGAAGTACACCCGTATCGCCAACCAGGCCCGGCAGGCGGGCATCACCCAGGAGATCAGCGAGATCGTCGGTGGCGTGAACGCACTGGCCGACGCCAATGCTGCCGGCGACTGACCCGCGGAAACCATCCAGACCCGCAACAGAGTGAGTTGAGAGAAATGACTGCCACGGTTGAAGAGAAGAAGGCCGGCACCGGCGAGGGCCCGGGCGGCCGCATCGCCCGGGTCATCGGACCGGTCGTCGACATCGAGTTCCCCGTGGACTCGATGCCCGAGATGTACAACAAGCTCGAGTGCGAGTTCGAGCTCGCCGGCGAGAAGCACCTGCTGTCGCTCGAGGTCGCCCAGCACATCGGCGACGGCATGGTCCGGGCGATCTCGCTGCAGCCGACCGACGGACTGGTCCGCGGTGCCACGGTGACGGACACCGGTGGCCCGATCAGCGTCCCGGTCGGGGACGTGACCCTCGGTCACGTGTTCAACATGCTCGGCGAGCCGCTGAACCTCGAGGAAGGCGAGACCCTCGACATCAAGGAGCGCTGGGGTATCCACCGCAAGGCCCCGGCGTTCGACCAGCTCGAGTCGAAGACCCAGATGTTCGAGACCGGCATCAAGGTCATCGACCTGCTGACGCCGTACGTCCAGGGCGGCAAGATCGGCCTGTTCGGCGGTGCCGGCGTCGGCAAGACGGTACTGATCCAGGAGATGATCGCGAGGGTCGCCCGTGACCACGGCGGGGTCTCGGTGTTCGCCGGTGTGGGCGAGCGCACCCGTGAGGGCAACGACCTGATCCAGGAGATGACCGAGGCGGGCGTGATCGGTCAGACCGCCCTGGTATTCGGCCAGATGGACGAGCCGCCGGGCACCCGGCTGCGCGTCGCCCTGTCCGCACTGACGATGGCGGAGTACTTCCGCGACGTGCAGAACCAGGACGTGCTGCTGTTCATCGACAACATCTTCCGGTTCACCCAGGCCGGCTCCGAGGTGTCGACGTTGCTCGGCCGCATGCCCTCGGCGGTCGGCTACCAGCCCAACCTCGCCGACGAGATGGGCACGCTCCAGGAGCGGATCACCTCGACGCGTGGTCACTCGATCACCTCTCTGCAGGCGATCTACGTGCCGGCCGACGACTACACCGACCCGGCTCCGGCGACGACGTTCGCCCACCTGGACGCCACCACGGAGCTGTCACGTGAGATCGCCTCGCTCGGCATCTACCCGGCCGTGGACCCGCTGACGTCGACGTCGCGGATCCTCGACGCCCAGTACATCGGGCAGGAGCACTACGAGTGCGCCATCCGGATCAAGCAGATCCTCCAGCGCAACAAGGAGCTGCAGGACATCATCGCGATCCTGGGTGTCGACGAGCTGTCCGAGGAGGACAAGATCATCGTCAGCCGGGCGCGCCGCATCCAGCGCTTCCTGTCGCAGAACACCTACGTCGCCAAGCAGTTCACCGGCCTCGAGGGCTCGACGGTCCCAGTGGCCGAGACCGTCGAGGCGTTCAACAAGATCGCCGACGGCGAGTACGACCACGTGGCGGAGCAAGCGTTCTTCATGTGCGGCGGTCTGGACGACGTCGAGCGCAAGTGGGACGAGATCCAGAAGAGCCTTTGAGATGGCGAAGACGATGCAGGTCTCCCTCGTCGCGGCCGACCGTGAGGTCTGGTCCGGCGAGGCCACCGTGGTCAACTGCCGCACCCTGGCCGGCGAGATCGGCATCATGGCCGACCACACGCCGGTGATGTCGGTGCTGGCGTCCGGCCAGGTCGACGTGCGCACGGTCGACGACGGCCACTGGGTCGCGGCAGTCGATGGCGGCTTCATCTCGGTGGCCGACAACCACGTGCGGCTGCTCTGCGAGTACGCAGAGCTGGCCCACGAGAGCGACTTCGACGAGGCCAAGCGCCTCATGGAGGAGCGCAAGGCCGCGCTGGAGGGCGAGGAATGATCGCTCCCGGCGGGGGCTGACAGGAGAGGGAGCGGTGCCGATCTGGGAGTGGCTGCTGGAGTCGGCCGCCGTCGTACTCCTGCTTGTGCTGCTCCTCGGCGTCGCCCTCGTCGTGCGTCGACGCTGGCTCTCCCGCCACGGCGGCACTTTCGAGCTCAGCTACCGCGCCCAGGCCTCCGCGCCCGGGCGCGGTTGGCTGCTGGGGCTCGGCCGGTACGCCGGAGACTCGCTCGAGTGGTTCCGGATCTTCTCGCTGTCCCCACGCCCGAAGCGGGTGTGGGCACGAGGGACCCTGTCCTACGTCGCTCGGCGCGAGCCCGAGGGTGTCGAGCAGTTGTCGCTGTACCCCGGCCACGTCGTGATCCGCTGCGACACCCCCACCGGTGTCGTCGAGCTCGCCCTGGGGTCCTCGTCGTTGATGGGCTTCCAGTCCTGGCTCGAGGCCGGCCCTCCCGGCGCCGAGCACCTATGACCCCACCGTGACCCAGCACCCGTGACGTCGACCGACACCGGCGTCTCCGTGACCACCGCGCGGAACGCGGTGGCCCTGACGTTCGCCCTCAACGGGTTCTGCTTCGCGACCCTGGCCTCGCGGGTGCCGGACCTGCGCGAGTCGCTGGACCTGTCGAACGGCGCCCTAGGTGCCCTGCTGCTGAGCATCGCTGTCGGGTCGATGGTGGGGATGCCGGCCAGCGGGCATCTGATCGAGCGCTGGGGTGCCGGCGCCGTGGTGCGACTCGGCGCGCTGGTCGACCTCGGCGGGCTGGTGCTCGCGGGCGTGTCGGCGACCGCCGGCTTCGTGCCTGGCACCGCGCTGGGCCTGCTCGCCTACGGTTTCGGCACGGGCACCTGGGACGTCGCGATGAACGTCGAGGCCACGGTCGTCGAGCGACGGATCGGGCGCAGCATCATGCCGCGCTTCCACGCCGGGTGGTCGATCGGGACCTTCTCCGGCGCGGCGCTCGGGGCTGTGGCCGCCGGGTTCGACGTACCCATGGCCGTGCACTACACCGTCGTACCTGCCGCGGCCGTCGCGCTGGTGGTGATCGTGAGCAGGCGCCTGATCGCGGCCCACGCCGACCAGCACGAGCGCGACAGCGGTCCGAGCGCATCCGCCTGGCTCGAACCGCGCACCCTGGCGATCGGTCTGATGGTGCTGGCGTTCACGCTCGCCGAGGGTGCCGCCAACGACTGGCTCGCGCTGTCCCTGGTCGACGGGTACGACGCGCGCCACTGGGTCGGCGCCTTGGGGTTCGCCCTTTTCGTCGCCTCGATGACGCTCGGCCGGATCGGCGGACCGGTCGTGCTCGACCGGTTCGGCCGCGCCCCGACGATGCTCGCCTCGGCGCTCGCTGCCACGGTCGGCGTCCTCATCGTCGTGGAGACCGGCGCAGCGGCTGTCGCTGCTGTCGGCATCGTGCTCTGGGGCCTCGGTGCGGCACTCGGTTTCCCGGTCGGCATGAGCGCCGCCGGCGACGACCCCGTCCGAGCCGCCCGCCGCGTGAGCGTGGTCTCGACCATCGGGTACGGCGCGTTCCTGGGCGGCCCGCCGCTCCTCGGCTTCGTCGGCAACCACGTCGGCACGCTCCACTCGCTGCTGGTGATCCCCCTGGCGATGGTGCCGGCGGCTGCCTTGGTGCTCGCGGTCCGGAAGCCGCGCGTACCATCGCCGGGTGCCTGAGACCGACCGGCTGGGAGACGCGCGCCGGATCCTGGTCTACGGCGTCACCGGGTCGGGCAAGTCGACCCTGGCGAAGACCATCGGTGAGATCACCGGCATCCCGGCGACCAGCGTCGACGACATCACGTGGAGCCCCGGTTGGGTGCCCATGCCTACCGAGGAGCAGGTCTCGTACTTCGACGACCTGACGAAGACCGAGGTCTGGATCCTGGACTCGGCGTACGGCACCTGGCGCGGCCTCGTCCTGGAGCGCGTCGACGTCGTCGTGGCCCTGGACTACTCGCGCTGGCTGACCCTGGCCCGGCTGCTGCGTCGTACGGTGGCGCGCATCATCGACCGGCAGGAGGTCTGCAACGGCAACCGCGAGTCCTGGCGGTCGGTCTTCGCCCGTGACTCGATCGTGTGGTGGCACTTCACGTCGTACTCTCGCAAGCGCGCGCAGATGCGGGCGTGGGCCACCGCCCCTTCCGGACCCGCCGTGATCCGGCTCCGGAGACCTGCCCACGCCCGTTCGTTCGTCGCGGCGGAGACGGCGCGGCGCCCTGCCGTCTAGGTCGCCAGCGACCTTCCGCGCTGATGTCGGGCCGCCTCGTCCGCAAGCGGCCTTCGGCGTTCGCTCCGGTCCCGCCGCCGGCACCGCCGAGTCGGCGGGTCCTTGCCGTCTAGGTCGCCAGCGACCTTCCGCGCTGATGTCGGGCCGCCTCGTCCGCAAGCGGCCTTCGGCGTTCGCTCCGGTCCCGCCCCCGGCTCCGCCGGGTCGGCGGGTCCTTGCCGTCTAGGTCGCCAGCGACCTTCTGGCTGATGTCAGGCCGCCTCGTCCGCAAGCGGCCTTCGGCGTTCGCTCCGGTCCCGCCGCCCGGCTCCGCCGGGTCGGCGGGTCCTCGCTCTGGCACGATGCGGCCATGCCCCCGGACCTTCACCCGTCACTGGTCGATGCCGCGATGGCGCCGTACTGGCTCGACCAGCCCGAGCGGCCCGCACCGCGTCCGGCGTACGCCGTGAGCGGGACGGCCGATTTGTGTGTGGTCGGCGGCGGTTTCTCCGGGCTCTGGACCGCGATCCTGGCAAAGGAGCGCGACCCCTCCCGCGACGTGGTGCTGCTCGAGGCCGGCCGGATCGGGTGGGCGGCATCGGGACGAAACGGTGGTTTCTGCGCCGCGTCGCTCACGCACGGGCGCGCGAACGGCGCAGAGCGCTGGCCCGACGAGATCGACACCCTCGACCGGCTCGGACGGGAGAACCTCGACGCCATCGAGGAAGCGCTGAAGCGCTACGTCATCGCCTGCGACTTCGAGCGGCCGGGCGCCATCACCATCGCCACCGAGCCGCACCACCTCGGGTGGCTGCGCGAGATGGTCGCGGAGAACCCGGAGGCGACGTATCTCGACACTGACGCGATCCGCGCCGAGGTGAGTTCACCGACGTTCCTGGGCGGCGTCCTCGAGCCGCACGACACCGCCCTCGTCGACCCGGCGAAGCTGGCCTGGGGGCTGGCCGAGGCCGCTGAGTCGCTCGGCGTGCGGATCCACGAGCAGACCCGCGTCTCGGCCCTCTCGCGGAGCGAGGCGGGTCTCGACGTGCAGATCGACGACGGGCCGGTGGTGCGAGCCGGCAAGGTCGCGCTCGGAACCAATGCATACCCCTCGCTGGTACGCCGGGTCCGGTTGTACACCGTGCCCGTGTACGACTACGCCCTGATGACCGAGCCGTTGTCGGCCGAGCAGCTGGGTTCCGTCGGCTGGGGCGGCCGCCAGGGGCTGGACGACATGACCAACCAGTTCCACTACTTCCGGATGACCCGCGACCACCGGATCCTGTGGGGCGGGTACGACGCCATCTACCACTTCGGCCGCCACGTGCGACCGGCGTACGACCAGCGCCCGGAGACGTTCGACCTGCTGGCCCGGCAGTTCTTCACGACGTTCCCCCAACTGGAGGGTCTCCGCTTCTCACACCGCTGGGGCGGGGCGATCGACACGTGTACCCGCTTCTGTGCCTTCTTCGGCACCGCGTACGCCGGGCGCGCGGCGTACGCCCTCGGCTACACCGGCCTCGGCGTCGGCGCCACACGCTTCGGCGCCGACGTCATGCTCGATCTCCTCGACGGCGCCGACTCCGAGCGGACCCGCCTGGAGATGGTTCGGAAGAAACCGCTGCCTTTCCCGCCGGAGCCTTTCGCCTGGACCGGCATCGAGCTCACCCGCCGCTCCCTCGCGTCCGCCGACAGGAAGCAGGGCAAGCGCAACCTCTGGCTCCGCACCCTCGACCGGATGGGCCTCGGCTTCGACTCCTGAGGCCCGACTCAGAGGTCGACGGCGTTGATGCCCGGCGTCTGGTCGGCCCAGGTGAACTCGATGAACTCGGTGTCATCGTCGATGTGTGCATTGTGGCCAGGCCGGACGTAGTACGCATCGCCGGCGGTGAGGACATCGGTCTCGCCGTCGGTGTAACGCATCGTCACCTTGCCTTTGAGGCAGTAGCCCCAGTGCGGCTCCTGGCAGGCGCCGTCGGGGAGGTCGGCGAACCACTCGGCGGTGTCGAGCCCGGCGCTCCAGCGCTCGAGGGCGACGGTCATGCCGCCCGCCGAGGCACGATGCTGTTGACCGGCTCCCTCGACGTCCACGGCGAGCTCGGTGTTGCTTCGGGTGAACGTACTCATGATGTTCCTCCTCGGTCGGAGACCGGGCGGGTCTCGGTGGTGCGGAGGAACCTAGAGCGTGAACTCGGGTGCAAGGTCAAGACCTTGACCTTGCACCCGAGTTCAAGGTCTACCGTGAACTGGTGCGGATCTCTGAGCTCGCCGAGTCGGTGGGGGTCCCGTCCTCGACGGTGCGGTACTACGAGCGGGTCGGCCTGTTGGCTGCCCCGGAACGCACCGCGTCCGGCTACCGCGACTACGACGACGATGCAGCCGCCCGTCTCCTTTTCATCACCCGCTCCCGGCGGATGGGACTCAGCCGCGAGCAGATCACCGCGGTGCTCCCGGCGTGGGCCGGTGTGAACTGCGGAGCGGCGCGGGAGCGAGTCGCCCGGCTGGTTGTGGAGAAGCAGGCGGAGATCGCCGCCCGGATCGCAGAGCTCCAACAGTTTGCGGCCCAGCTTGACGACGTCTGGGCGTCCCTCGACGCTGAGGCTCCGTCGGGAGCCTGCCGCAGCGACCTCACGTGCTGCGTCCCGGACTCCGCGGGAGCGGCGGTCGCCATCGAGCTGACGCCGCGACACTGAGGAGGGGTTGCCATGGGTGTCTATGCCGAGCACGCGCTGCCGCGGATCATGAACGTCTGCTGTGGGATGAAGGAGGCGCGTCCGCTGCGGCAGCGGACCTGCGCGGGTCTGCACGGTCGCGTCGTGGAGATCGGCTTCGGGACGGGACACAACATCCCCTTCTACCCCGACACGGTGGAGTCGGTCGCGGCGGTCGAGCCGTCGGACCTGAGCTGGAAGCTCGCGCAGGATCGGAGATCGGAGTCGGCGATCGCGATCGAACGGTCTGGGCTCGACGGGCAGTCCCTGCCGTTCCCCGACGACGGCTTCGACACGGCGCTGTCGACGTGGACGCTGTGCACGATCCCGGACCCGGTCCTCGCGCTCACCGAGGTACGTCGTGTGCTGCGACCGGGTGGCGCGCTCCACTTCCTCGAGCACGGTCTGGCGCCGGACGAGAAGGTCCAGCGCTGGCAGCACCGGCTCGAGCCGTTCAACAGGCGGATGGCCGGGGGATGTCACCTGACCCGCCAGGTCGTCGACCTGCTGGAGACATCGGGCTTCACCGTCCGCGAGCTCGACGTGTTCTACGAACACGGCGCCCCCAAGCCGATGGGCGCGGACTCACTGGGCATCGCCGTCGCGTCCTGACTACGCTGCGGCGATGGAGCGAACCCCGTTCACGGTCGACACGGAATCCGGACAGCTCTCGGGGTGGCTGTCCGGCGAAGGACCACGCGTGCTCGCCATCCACGGTGGCCCGGGCATGAGCTACAACTACCTCGACGATGCCGTGACCGAGCTCGCGGCGCGCTATCGAGTGGCGACGTTCCAGCAAAGGGGTCTGGCGCCCTCCACCGAGCAGGGCGAGTTCACGGTCGCCGAGGCTGTGGGCGACATCGCCGCCGTTCTCGACGGGCTGTCTTGGGACACGGCATACCTCATGGGTCACTCCTGGGGGGGCCACCTGGTGTTCCATGCCGCTGTCGCCATCCCGGAGCGGCTCGCCGGCGTGCTGTCGGTCGACCCCCTGGGCGCCGTGGGAGACGGCGGCACGGAGGCGTTCGGCGCCGAGATGACCGCACGCGTCCGTGAGGAAGACCGCGAGCGCGCTCGCAAGCTGGACGAGAAGGACATGGCAGGCGAGGCGACGCCGGAGGAGTCACGTGAGGCGTTCTCCCTCTTCTGGCCGTCGTACTTCGCGGACCCTTTGTCGGCCCCGCCCATGCCGGACGTGGAGTTCTTCCAGCCTGCCAACCTGGGACTGTGGGCCGATCTGACCGACCGCCTTCCCGAGCTCGAGTCGTCGCTGCCGTCCATCACCGTGCCGTTCGGCGTGCTCGTCGGCGAGCGAAGCCCGATGCCACCCGGTGCCGGCACGGAGAGTGCGGGGCGCATTCCCGGCGCGTGGACCCACGTCGAGGCCGGAGCCGGTCACTTCACGTGGCACGAGGCACCGGGCTGCCTTCTGGCGGCGATGGATCGGCTCGTCGCCGAGACCTCAGCGCAGCCCTAGGATCCGGGACGTGCCGCGCGACCCGAACATCCCCGACGCCTTCGACGTCTACACGTTCGTGGTCCTGCGGCGTCCGGCGGATGCGCCGGAGATGTCGGACGAGGAGCTCGACGCGCTACAGGCTCGGCACCTTGCCTACCGCGCCGACCTGAGGAGGCGGGGCCTGCTGGCGGTGAACGGCCCGTGCAGCGAGCAGAGCGATCCGTCGTACCGCGGCATGTCGATCTTCGCCTGCGACCCCGCGGAGGCCGCCCGGCTGTCGGACGGTGACCCTTCGGTCGCCGCGGGGCGGCTCGCCTACGACGTGATGGAGTGGTGGGTCGCCGCCGACTCCCTTGCCTTCCCGCGTGCCGAGCGTCCGGTCGGTGACCGCCGTGCGATGGCTGAGGACTGACGCCAGGTACGTCGGGACCATCGTCGGGGCGGCTCGCTCTGCGGCCTGGGCCCTCCGACTTCGTCGAGCACGCGACGTTGGACATGGTCGACGCAGTGCGTGATCTAGTCGCGCGGTCCCGGCGGCCGGGGGCGGGGTCTCGCGCATCAAGGCCCAGGCGTCTGCCACCGGACCGATGTGTCTGAGCTTGTCGGGGTTGATCACGGAGCGGATGACCTGGATCCGGCCGTCGAGCACGTCGAGCGCCATCACGTTGATCACCTGCCCGGAGGCGTCGCGGAACACGGCGCCCGGCTGGCCGTTCACCTCGCGCGGCTCCACCTGGAGTCCAGCGCCCGCAAATCGCTGACCCAGCCCCGCGAACATCCTCGCCACGTTGTCCAGGCCGACGACCACCCGCATCCACTGCGGAGCCTTGCCACCACCGTCGCCGTACACCTCGACGTCGGCGGCCAGCAGGTCCCGCAGCTCGTCGACGTCTCCGACCGTCACGGCGTCGAAGAAGCGCGCGGCGAGCTCTTCGCGCTCACGCCGGTCCACGTCGAACCGCGGCCGACCGTCCTCCATGAGCTTGCGGGCGCGTGAGGCGAGCTGCCGGCAGGCGGGCTCCGACTTCCTGACCACCTCGGCGATCTCGCTGAACGGGAACCCGAACACGTCGTGCAGCACGAAGACCGCTCGCTGCTCGGGGCTCAGGCGCTCGAGCAGCAGCAGCGCGGCCATCGAGAGCGAGTCGGCGAGCTCGGCGGCGTGCTCCGGATCGGGGTACGCCGTCGGCTGGTCGTCGGTGAGCAGTGGCTCGGGCAGCCACTGGCCGACGTACGACTCGCGTCGCACCCGTGCCGAGCGCAACACGTCGATCGAGACCCGCGTGACCACCGCCGACAGGAAGGACTTCAGCGAGATCGGCACGGTGGCGCTGGCGTGGTAACGCAGCCATGTCTCCTGAACCGCGTCCTCGGCCTCGCTGACGCTGCCGAGGATCCGGTAGGCGATCGAGAAGAGCAGTGGGCGCAGATCCTCGAACTCCTCCCCGCTCATGTCCTAGCCCTCCAGTTCCAAGCCGCCCCGGAAACCCGTCCGCCAGGACGGCCAGCGCAGCTCCCACCCGAGCTCGCGCCTGGCTCGCGCGTTGGACGAGCCGCGGGTGCGGGTCAGCATGGACACCGCGACCTCGCCGGCGGCCAGCCGCGCCACCCAGACCGGCAGTCGCAACGGCCGCTTCGCGCCGATGCACTCCGCGAGGTACGGCAGCCATTCCGAGGCCGGAGCCGGTTCGTCGTCGACGATGTTGAAGACTCCCCGGGCATCCTTCTCCAGGGCGAGCACGGTCGCCGTCGCCGCGTCGTCGAGGTGCACCCAGGACATGTAGCCGGTGCCACCACCCACGAGGGGGAACTGCCGCTTGCGCACCAGAGGGATCATCGCATCGGAGGCGTCGCCGTAGAACCCGCCGTACCGCAGCACCGTGCCGTCGGCCTTCTGCACCGTCTCCTCGAGGTAGCGGATGGCGGCCAGCGACTCACGCTGCGCCTTCGGCGGTTGAGGGTCGAGCGGGTCCTCCTCGTCCTTGACCCAGCCGCCCGAGCGGATGTTGGGCCAGCCGGTGTAGCTCTGCGCCACGATATGGGGGACCCCGGTGGCCTGCGCCGCGGCGATCAGGTGGTCCAAGCCCTCGGTGCGCAACGTGTTCGTGAGGGCGAACGACCGGTCGAAGTGCTTCGGATCGAGCGTCCCGGCCAGTGCCGACATCTGATGAACGACGGCATCCGGCTCGGCCTTCGCCACCGATTCACCGACGGCGGCACTGTCGAGGCCGTCCACGACGACCGCGTGCGCGCCCAGCGTCTCGAGCCCCGCGGTCTTCCCGGAGTCTCGCGTCGTCGCCGTCACCCGGTGCCCACGCTCGACCAGCTGGGGGATCAGCCGCCTCCCGATCGCACCCGTTCCCCCTGCGATGTAGACCTGCATCGATCTCACCTCTCGTCTCGACTGTCTCTCACCCCCGAGTCGAGACAGCGGGCCGAAACGTGACAGGGGTGCGCCTCAGCCCGCCTTCAGGCTTGCGGCGACCGCGAGGCCGTCGACGAAGTCGTTCATCTCGTGGCCGGAGTGGCCCTTCACCCAGTGGAAGGCGATGTCGTCACGGTCGGCGACGGCGGCGACCAGTGGCTCCCAGAGGTCACGGTTCATCACGGGTTTCCTCGCCGACGTCACCCATCCGTTCAGCAGCCACTTCTCCCACCAGCGGTCGCGGAAGCAGTTGACGACGTACGTCGAGTCGCTCACGACGAGGAGTGGTCCCGACAGGGCAGTGACCGCCTCGAGGGCGGCGCGGATCTCCATCCGCTGGTTGGTGCTGGCCGCCTCGGATCCGGATGCGTACGTCGTGCGGTCGATCGCCCACGCCCACCCGCCGGGGCCGGGGTTGCCGGAGCAGGCACCGTCGGTGAACACGGACACGGCATCCGGAGGCGCGATCATCGGCGCCGGGCGGGCTCGGTGAGGCATCGTCAGCGATGCTCGACGAACGCCGCGATCGACGCCAGCTCGCGTTTGCGCGACGGCTCGTGGAGGTAGGGCATGTGGCCGGTCTCGAAGTACTCGTGCTCGATCCGGTCGAAGGCGCCGTCGGGGAGCCGGAGGTGCGCAACCATGTCCTCGGCCGCGTGGTACGGCGTGGCGAGGTCGTAGTAGCCGTACTCGATCCGCACCCGCAGGTGCGGGTTGGCCCGCATCGCCCGCTCGAGCTTGTCGGCGACGAAGATCGGCTTGCCCTCGAACTCCTCGTACGACCACTTCGTGATCGCGCTCGCGTAGACCTCGTAGGGGAGGTCCTGCCGGTTGCCGAGCTCGCCGCGCAGGTAGTGGTGCAGGGCCGCCGCGAACGGGCCGTTCATCGCGTCCATCGACGGGTCGGCGTCCATGTTCTCGGCGATCAGCGACCTGGCCGGACCGGTGAAACGGCCGTCGATGCGACCGACGGTGAGGCCGCGGTCGCGGAGCAGCTCGGTACAGAAGCGCCAGTGCTCGACGCGCAGGTCCGTGCGCTCGACGTACTCCTCGGAGAGGCCGGTCAGCCGGGCGAGCGTGCGTACGACGTTGGCCCGCTCCTTCGGCGGCAGTCGTCGCCCGGCGGCCAGCGCCGTGCGGTACGGCCCGGCCGCGAAGGCCTCGGCCTCCTGCCTCACCTTGCTCAGCCGCCCCTTGACCTTGCCGTGGAAGTGGGCGATCGCCGCGTACGTCGGCAGGAAGTTCAGGCACGACTCGTCCCACCGATGCTGGCCGAAGTCCTGGGTGCCGAAGTCGAGGACGCTGGACACGAGCACGATGCCGTTCAGCATCAGCGCGTGCTTCTGCTGCAGGCGTTCGGCGACCGCGACGGCGCGCACCGTGCCGTAGGACTCGCCGATGATGAACTTCGGCGACATCCAGCGGTCTGCACGTGTGCACCACAGCCGGATCAGCTCGGTGACCTGCTCGACGTCCTTGCTGAAGCCGTGGTACTTCTTCGCCTTGCCGCCCTCCACGGCGCGCGTGTGCCCGGTCGACATCGGGTCGATGAAGACCAGGTCCGAGACGGCCAGCAGAGTCTCGGGGTTGTCGACCAGCTGGTACGGCGGCGGGTGCGGCGCGGTCACGTCGCCGAGGTCGACGCGTCGCGGGCCGAGCAGGCCCATGTGCAGCCAGATCGACGACGACCCGGGGCCGCCGTTGAACACGAATGTGATCGGCCGGGTAGTGACGTCGGTGTCAGTGTCGGTGTCGGTGTCGGTGTCGGTGAGCGTGTACGCCGTCACCGACATCTCGGCGCGGGCCTTCCAGCCGCGGAAGACGCCCTTCTTGACCTCTTCCTCGCGCAGCACGATCCGGCCCGACCGCGCCGTGTAGCGCAGCTCGCCGCGCTTCGTCTTCAGGACGTGCGTGGTGATGACGAGGTCGTCGACCGGCTCGGGCGTGGTCATCGGCGCGTCGATCGAGCCTCTTCCCCCTGTCGAGCCTTTGGTCGAGCGTGTCGAAACCACGGACCTCTCCTCCTCGGTCATCGCTCGCCCCCGGGCACCCAGAGCACGTCTCCGTTCTCCCGATTGGCGTAGCGGGCCAGGATGAACACCAGGTCCGAGAGCCGGTTGAGGTAGCGGATCGCCAGCGGGTTCATGGTGTCGCCGTGCACGTCGTACGCCGCCCATGCCGACCGCTCCGCCCGGCGGATCACCGTGCGCGCGACGTGGAGCTGAGCAGCCGTCGGCGTACCGCCGGAAAGGATGAACGATCGCAGCTTCGGCAGGTTCGCGTTGAACTCGTCGCACCACGCTTCCAGGCGGTCGACGTACTCCTGGGTGATGCGCAGTGGCGGGTGCTCGGGGCTCTCGACGATCGGGGTGCAGAAGTCCGCGCCGACGTCGAAGAGGTCGTTCTGCACGTGTATCAGGACAGCACGAACCGACTCCTCGAGGTCATGAGCAAGTGCCATCCCCAGCTGAGCGTTCGCCTCGTCGACGTCTGCATAGGCATGGAGTCGGGGGTCGTTCTTGGACGTCTCGCTCATGTCGCCGAGCCGCGTCGTTCCCGCGTCGCCCGTCCGGGTGTAGATCCTCGTCAGGTTGACCACGACCCCGAGCGTAGTGCGCGGTGACGCGAGAAATCAGTCGCTCGGAGGCAACCGATCGGGGATGCTCAGGCGTCATAGGGGTACGAAGCTGGACGGACACGCCTCTCGGGGCACGGGGATCGGGGGTCGGACGATGGACATCGTCCACGACGGACACGCTCTGGTGCTGAGCGGAGACTTCGACGTGCGCAGCACCATGGAGGTGCGCACCGCGATCTACGAGCACCTCGACGGCTTCGAACAGGATCTCGTCGTCGACCTCACCGGGGTCACCACGCTCGACGTGACCGCGGCACGTGTGCTCGCCTACGCCTCGCTCGAGGCCGGTCGCTCCGGCCACCACCTGCGGGTGCGCGGGTGCGGTCCTGCCGTACGCCGGATGCTCCAGCTCTCGCGTCTTGCCCGGTTCATCGAGGTCGAGCGGGCCGCCGCCACCGCCTGACGATGCGGCCACCTGTGATGTTGTCGGCTGAGAACTACTTCACACGCCGCTGACCTGCGGCAACGCACCGCCCTACCCTCGGACGTATGCCCGACAAGGATCGTCCCTGGGTCATGCGCACGTACGCCGGTCACTCGACCGCCGCGGCCTCGAACGCGTTGTACCGGACCAACCTCGCCAAGGGACAGACCGGCCTCTCGGTCGCCTTCGACCTGCCGACACAGACGGGATACGACCCCGACGACGCGCTGAGCAGGGGTGAGGTCGGCAAGGTCGGCGTACCGATCCCGCACCTCGGCGAGATGCGGCGGCTCTTCGACGGCATCCCGCTCACCGAGATGAACACCTCGATGACGATCAACGCCACCGCGATGTGGCTGCTGGCGTTGTACCAGGTCGTGGCGGAGGAGCAGAACGGGGTCGCCACGGGCTCGACCGAGGAACGGCAGGCGGTCGCTCACCTCCTTGCCGGCACTACCCAGAACGACATTGTCAAGGAGTACCTCTCCCGCGGCACCTACGTCTTCCCGCCCGAGCACTCGGTGCGCCTGATCACCGACCTGATCGCCTACACGGTGCGCGAGATCCCCAACTGGAACCCCATCAACATCTGCAGCTACCACCTCCAGGAGGCCGGCGCGACGACGACCCAGGAGCTCGCGTACTCGCTGTGCACCGCGATCGCCGTGCTCGACGCGGTCCAGGCGTCCGGCCAGGTGTCGGAGGACGACTTCGAGAAGGTCGTCGGCCGCATCTCGTTCTTCGTCAACGCCGGCGTCCGGTTCGTCGAGGAGATGTGCAAGATGCGGGCGTTCGTCCGGCTCTGGGACGAGATCACCCACGAGCGGTACGGCGTCGAGGATCCGACGATGCGCCGGTTCCGGTACGGCGTCCAGGTCAACAGCCTCGGTCTGACCGAGGCGCAGCCGGAGAACAACGTGCAGCGCATTGTGCTCGAGATGCTCGGCGTGACGCTCTCCAAGGACGCCCGCGCCCGCGCCGTCCAGCTCCCGGCGTGGAACGAGGCGCTCGGCCTGCCCCGGCCGTGGGACCAGCAGTGGTCGCTGCGACTGCAGCAGGTGCTCGCCTTCGAGTCCGACCTGCTGGAGTACGACGACCTCTTCGACGGCTCGCACGTCGTCGAGGCCAAGGTCGCCGAGATGGTTGCCGGCGCCAAGGAGGAGATGGACCGCGTCCAGGCCCTGGGTGGCGCGATCGCCGCGGTCGAGTCCGGCTACATGAAGCAGCAGCTGGTCTCCTCGCACGCCGCCCGTCGGGGGCGCATCGAGTCCGGCGAGGACGTGGTCGTGGGTGTCAACCGCTTCGAGACCACCGAACCCTCGCCGCTGACCGCCGATCCCGACGCCGCGATCCAGGCCGCCGACCCCGAAGCCGAACAGTCCGCGATCGAGAGCGTGCGCGCCTGGAAGGCCGAGCGTGATGAGGCCGCCGTGACCGAAGCACTGGGGCGACTGGCCGCGGAGGCCAAGACCGATACCAATCTGATGACCGCGACTCTGGCCGCAGCCCGCGCCGGCGCGACGACGGGGGAGTGGGCGGCGACCCTGCGCGCGGTGTTCGGCGAGTTCCGTGCTCCGACCGGCGTCAGTGGCGCTGTCGGCGCTCTGTCGACGCTGGGCTCGGCCGGCGAGGAGCTGGCCGAGGTACGTCGCCGGGTGCGCGAGACCGGCGAGGAGCTGAGCGGTGGGCACGGCGGCCGGTTGCGACTGCTGGTCGGGAAGCCGGGCCTCGACGGCCACTCCAACGGCGCGGAGCAGGTCGCCGTACGCGCGCGCGACGCAGGCTTCGAGGTCGTCTACCAGGGCATCCGGCTCACACCCGAGGAGATCGTGGCGGCGGCGGTCGCGGAGGACGTGCACTGCGTCGGACTGTCGATCCTCAGCGGCTCCCACATGGAGCTCGTCCCTGCCGTGCTGGTCGGGCTCGAGGAGGCCGGCATCGGCGACGTCCCGGTGGTCGTCGGCGGCATCATCCCCGACTCCGACGCCCGCAAGCTGATCGACGCCGGCGTCGCCGCGGTCTACACCCCCAAGGACTTCGGGCTCACCGAGATCATGGGCGGCATCGTCGAGGCGATCCGCGAGGCGAACGACCTCGCCTGACCGGGGCGTCGGTGTGTCACTGGTGAGCGCAGAACATGCTCACCTAGCGATCTGTTTAGTCATGTGCACGCAGGGGATGGGCACCCCGTCGCTGTCGATCGTGACCTCCTCCAGTGGTTCGAAGTCGAAGGCACGGTAGAGCTGCACTCCAGCGAGCGTGGCGTGAAGCTGCGTCCGGGTGAACCCGTCGGCCGCTGCCGCTCTTTCGCACAGGGTCAGGATGAGCCTGCCGACGCCGCGTCGGGTGAAGTCTGGGTGGGTGTGGAGTCATGGTCGCCCGACCACCGCTACGTACTCACCACGGCGTAGAAGACGAACGTCGACGGTCTCTCCCAGGAAGAGTTGCGGTACAGGTTGTTGGAACCTTGGAACGTCGTGACGAGCGCTCCGTCGCGGGCGCGGCGGATTCTGAAGACGTCCCAGCCGGCAGTCCGGCCACACCGACTCGGCCGGGCTACGACTGCAGCGACGGCGACTGCCCCTCCATCGTCGTCGTCCGCTGCACCGTCCACGGCGCGTGCGAGCAGGTAGCACCGGGTGGGTTCGCGGACGTGGGGTCCGAAAGGGCCGGTCTCGCGTGGGCGTCGACCGGTCCGGCCCTGTGGTCAGGATGGAGGGTGCGGCGATGCGCCCTGTTACCGCTGACCAAAACGTGCGTCTCCGCCGCGAGCCGGACGTTCTGCAACGGCACTCACGTGCCGCTGTGTGCTCATCGAGTTCCAGAACGTCGCGAGTTAGGTAAGCCTCACCTGATTCGCTAGAGTGCGCGGGTGTCCAAGAAGTCCAAGAAGGCCAGGGGGACGAAGCCCAAGGCCAGGTGCTGCGAGAGCGACACGCGCTGCAAGCGCTGTCCCATCCGCATGCTCCGTGAGGGCACGCTGCCGCAGGGCTATACGGTCAAGAAGCGCAAGCTGGTCAAGGCCGCCTGAGATCAGAGGAGTTCCCGTGCCCGCATCCCGTTTCGTCGAGCGTCTCAACGAGCAGGTGGGCCACGAGCTGGCCGCGCACAACCAGTACCTCGCCTGCGCGATCCACTACGACGCGCTGACCATGCCGCGGATGGCGGGGCACTTCTACACGCAGGCGCTCGAGGAGCGCAGCCACGCGTTGATGATGATCCAGTACCTCCTGGACACCGACGCCGACGTCGCCATCCCCTCGATCGAGCCGCCGGTTTCGTCGTTCGAGGGCGTGATCGCGCCCGTCGAGCTCGCGCTGGAGCAAGAGAGGCGGGTCACCGGCCAGATCAACGAGCTGGTGGTGATCGCGCGCGAGGAGAGCGACTTCGCCTCCGAGCAGTTTCTCCAGTGGTTCATCAAGGAGCAGGTGGAGGAGATCGCCTCGATGAGCGACCTGCTCGCCGTCGTTCGTCGCAACGCGGATGTGCTCGAGAACATCGAGGAGTACGCCGCGCGCGAGGGTGGCGACGAGAGCAGCGACCCGTCAGCTCCCCGCGTCGCCGGGGGCTGAGGGATCACGCACGGACCTTGCCAGCGCCGGTCGCACGTAGCAGCGTGGTGCCCGTGGAGGCGCCGTGACCGAGAGGCCACCGGAAGGAGCCGACGACGTCGGTGGCTCCGTCGCGCCGCCGCCCGGCCGTGAGCCGTCGGAGTACACGAAGAGGGGTCGCCTGAAGTCCGCAGTCTTTGAGGCCGAGATGGCGCGGCTCCAGGAGCAGCTGGTCCTGCTGCAGTACTGGATCGCCTCGCAGGGGCTGAGGGTCGCGGTCGTGTTCGAGGGCCGCGGCTCGGCGGGCAAGGGCGGCGTGATCAAGCGGATCACCGAACGGACCAGCCCGCGGACGGTGCGGGTCGTCGCCCTCCCCAAGCCGACCGAGCGCGAGCGCACGCAGTGGTACTTCCAGCGGTACGTGGAGCACCTGCCGGCTGCGGGCGAGATGGTTCTGTTCGATCGCAGCTGGTACAACCGCTCGAACGTCGAGTGGGTGATGGGGTTCTGCACCGAGGAGGAGCATCAGGAGTTCCTGCGCTCGTGTCCGGAGTTCGAGCGGATGATGGTGCGCTCGGGAGTCAGCGTCCTCAAGTATTGGTTCTCCGTCTCGTTCGAGGAGCAGCGCCGTCGGTTCGAGGCACGCAACGCCGAGCCGTTGAAGCGCTGGAAGTTGTCCGATATGGATCTCGCCGAGCACGAGCTGTACGTGCGGTACTCGATGGCCAAGGACACGACGTTCCAGCACACGGACATCAAGCAGGCGCCCTGGTACGTCGTGCCGTCTGACGACAAGCGCGCGTCGCGACTGAACTGCATCAGCCACCTGCTCAGCCAGTTCGACTTCCACGACGTCGCCCCCGACGTCGTGGAACTGCCGGCGATGCGCGAGATCCCCTACGTGCGCCCACCGATGCACGAGCAGACGTTCGTGCCGAGGGTCTATTGATGCGCCAGGTCTCCGACCTGCTCGGCGTACCAGAGGACGCCGGTGAGGTGGTCGGCGATCTCACGCAGGCTCCAACCATCGCGCGGCCGGTCCCATTCGTCCGGGCCGGCGGCCACGAGCCGGAGTGCGAAGGTGCGCGCGAGCCGCGGGAGCCGCTGGTGGGCCTCGTCGCGGTCGCCCTCGGTGAACCGTGCCCAGTCGGACTCGAACGTCAGCAGGCTGCCGTGCCACTCGTCGGGCTGAGTCTCCACACCGGCCAGGACGGCTTCGACCTCGGCCAGGTGGTCCACGAGGTGGTCGGCGATCCGGCGTACCGCCTTGTGCGGGGTGTAGATCCGGTCACCGTCCTCGCTCACCCGAGGCCGGCCATCCCAGTGGATCCAGGTGTCGACGAGCGCGAGTGACCGGCGTACGGCTTCTTCGACTGCGGCGCCTGGATTGGCGGCGAGATCGGCGTGGGTGTCGTCGGTGGTGGTCATGATCGGACGCTAGGGAGTCGACGCTTCGGCGCGGGCCGAACCGTGGCCGTCCTACGCTCGAGGACATGTACGACGTCGACCTCTCCGCCGTGGGTGCGCTGCTCGGAATCCCGAGTCGAGCCGCGATGCTCGACGCCCTCATGACCGGTCGTGCCCTGACCGCCACCGAGCTCGCACGGGCCGCGGACATCACCATGCAGACCGCCAGCGAGCACCTCGCGAAGCTGCGCGAAGGCGGTCTCGTGGAGGTGGTCAAGCAGGGGCGTCATCGATACCACCGGCTCGCCTCGCCGGAGGTCGGCGCCGCCCTCGAGTCGCTCTCGCACATCGCACCGGCGAAGCCGGTGACCACGCTGCGACAGTCGAGCCGCGCCCGGTCGCTCGCGGAGGCACGCACCTGCTACGACCACGTCGCCGGTCGGTGCGGAGTCGTCCTGCACGACGGGCTGCTGTCCCTTGGCTGGCTGGTGCCGGAGCCTGGTGGCTACGGGTTGTCCGAGTCCGGGGTCGAAGGTCTGCTCGGCTGGGGTGTGGACGTGACGACCGCGCGTTCCTCGCGCCGGCAGTTCGCCCGCCCTTGCCTGGACTGGACCGAGCGCCGCGAACACCTGGCCGGAGCCCTGGCCGGCGCGATCGCCGACGCTCTGATCGACGGTCCCGAACCGTGGTTCGCCCGCCGGGCCGACGACCACCGCGGGCTTCGCCCCACCGATCTCGGGCGGGTGCGGCTCGGCGACCTCGGCTGGCACCCGGTCGCGAAGTCTGCCTGAGGGCGGCTCGATCCGGTCAGGACCGGCGGTCAGAAAGGACCGAGACCACGATCGCGGCGCAGGCCGACGCCAAGGCCGTCAGGGTCAGGGTCCACAACAGGAAGGCGAGGTCGTCGGAAAGGCGACCGTCGTCCACGCGGCTCTGCGCCACGATGGCGGCGACGAAGAGGACGAGGGTCGCAGCGCCGAGCACGACGCCTGCTCCCTGGAAGGCTCGGGTGAGAGGCGTGGCCGGTTCACGAGCGGGCGGCGGGTCGAACGCCGGGGGGCGCGCTGGTCGCCAGGCGACGACCGCCGACGTCGGGATCGGGCCGTGGACGTGGGGGAACGTCTGGTCGCCCACCCGAGCGTCGCTTACTTCAGCGTCGAGCAGGTCGGTCTCGATCTCCAGCACGACCAGCGGCTCGGTGATGCCGGCGAACGTCTGGTCGCGGATGCCGGGCACCTGGTCGTGGTACGCCGCGTGGATGAAACCCTCCTGGTCGAGGGTTCGTCCGTACGTCGACGTCCGGTACGTGCCCGGGCTCTGGGCCGCCTTCCAGTCGGCGAGCGTGGCGATGTGGAAGATCCGCATGCCGCGCATCCTGCCTCCGGCAGCGTCAGGCGGCCACACCCACCGGCTGCTCGCCTCGCGCCATGCGCCGGTCGCGGACGTAGTGGCCGAGGGCGACGAGCCCGAAGCCGACCCCGAAGATCGACAGCGCGACCACGCCGTAGCTGAGCGGGAAGTCGCCCACGGTGAAGGCCGAATCGCTGTCACCGTTGAGCGAGCCGAGAAGCAGGTACAGGGTCTGGAACACGAACGCCCACAGATACGCGACGGCGTACGCGGTGTTGGCCGCCAGGCGCGAGCGGATGAAGTAGCCGAGCGGGAACGCCGACAGGATGGTGACGATCGCGATCACGATGAGCCTCCTGGCAATCAAGTGAGATGGGTGTTGTCGCGGACCCGTCCACCGTCGCGAGTGGGCATGTCCCGCCGACAGGGGAGAGTCGCTCGGGGTGCGATCGCGCGTTCCTGGTCCGGCGGGACGAACCTCCCGGACCCCTCGCTAGGTTGGCGGGGTGAGCGACGTGCACTGCCCCGCCCGGATCATCGTGGCCAGGCACGGGGAGCCTGAGTACGAGCGGCCGGAGATGGGCGTCTCGGGGGGAAGCCTCACCAGCCGCGGCCGCGAGGAGGCGCGCGAGCTGGGCGAGCGGCTGCGCTCCGAGCGGGTCGCCGGCGTGGTCTGCAGCGAGCTCTCGCGCGCGGTGCAGACCGCCGAGATCGCCGCGAACGTGCTCGGGCTCCCGGTACGGGTGCGCGAGCGGCTCCAGGAGTTCGCGGTCGGCGACTACCTCGGCCGCGACTTCGACCCGGTGTTCTTCGCCGGGGTGCTCGGCTCGTGGCTGAAGGGCGACCTTGAGCCTGGGGTGCCAGGGGGAGAGACCGGCCGCCAGGTGGTCGACCGGGTGATGCCGGTGCTCGACGAGGTCGCCGACCAGTTCCGCGGAGAGACCGTGCTCGTCGTGACGCACGGCGGCGTCATCCTGGCGCTGTTCGGGCTCGTGGCGCCGGGCTCGCCGTACGCACCGACCCACGACCAGGACGTTCCTCACACGGCGTCGTACGTGTTCGAGCGGGACGCCGACGGCTGGCGCGTGACCGGCTAGCCGATCAGGCCGCGGTGGATGACGTCGAGGACGGACTCGAGCACCTGGTCGCGCATCTCGGACGGAACCTCGCGGAGCGGGCCGTGCACGTGGAGCTCGGCGTATCCGTGCACGACGGCCCAGCAGGCCACGTCGGCGCCTCGACGGCGTGCGGGCGTGAGCGCGCCCGCCTCGACCAGCTCGTCGAGGACGGCGTTCAGGACGCCGTAGGGGCCGGCCTGTGTCGTGGAGTCGTGCGCGGCAGGTCCGGGCGGTGTGGTGAAGGCGACCGCGAAGAGACCCGGCTCCCGGATCGCGAAGTCGACGTACGCACGGCCGGTCTCACGGAGCCGCTCGCTGGCCCGCGCGGCCGGGTCGTCGATCGTGACCGCGTCGATCCGGGTCAGCATCGCCTGCTCGAGGTCGGACATGGCGCGGTCGGCGACCTCGGAGAGCAGAGCGGCGCGGTCGTCGAAGTGCCGGTACGCCGCGTTGTGGGACACCCCGGCCCGGCGCGCGACCTCCCGTAGCACCACGCCGTCCGGTCCCATGCTGCGGGCGAGCTCGACCGCGGTGTCGACCAGGACCGGTCGCAGGTTGCCGTGGTGATACGGCTGGGTCGACGGGGTCACAGGTCGAGGATAGGGGATGTTGACACTGGTTACATCCCGGGCTACCGTGGGTAATGTTGTCAGCGTCCACATGCGACGCCTGCGGCACCTCAGGGAGATTCCGGATGAGCCAGTCCATCGCGCAGCGAGCCCCGCACAAGGCGGCCGTTCTGGCCACGGTGTGCGCGGCCGTCCTCGCCATCAACCTCGACACCACCATCGTCAACGTCGCGCTGCCCTCGATCTCGCGCGAGCTCTCGGCGGGGACCCGCCAGCTGCAGTGGGTCGTCGACGGCTACAACCTCGCCTTCGCCGGGCTCGTGCTCGCCGCGGGCAGCCTGTCCGACCGGTTCGGACGGCGGCCGGCCTTGATCACCGGCCTGGTCGGCTTCGCGGCCGCGAGCGCCGCGGGCGCACTGGTCACCTCGGCCGAGGCGTTGGTCGCAGCCCGGTTCGTGATGGGCGCGTTCGCGGCCCTGATCTTCCCGACCACGCTCTCGATCATCAGCAACACCTTCCGCGAGCGGCGCGAGCGTGCCGCCGCACTCGGCATCTGGGGCGCGGTCGTCGGGCTGGGTGTCGCGCTCGGCCCGATCAGCGGTGGGGTTCTGCTGGAGCACTTCTACTGGGGGAGCGTGTTCTGGGCGCTGGTCCCGCTCGCGCTGGTCACCGCGGTGGCCGCGTTCGCCTGGGTGCCCGAGTCGCGCGACCCGGGGGTGCCGCCACTCGACCTGCCCGGTCTCGGGCTGTCGGTGGCGATGCTGGCGTCCCTGACCTACACCATCATCGAGGCGCCGGCCCGCGGGTGGTCGTCGCCGGCGACGCTGGGTGGCTTCACCGCCTCGGCCGTACTGCTGGCCGCCTTCGTGATCCGCGAGCGGCGTACGCCGCACCCGATGCTCGACGTCTCGCTGTTCCGCGATCGGCGCTTCAGCGCGGCCAGCGGAGCCGTCACGGTGACGTTCTTCGCGCTCTTCGGCTTCATCTTCCTGGTGACGCAGTACTTCCAGTTCGTCCGTGGGTACGGCGCATTGTCGACCGGGGCGCGGATCCTGCCGGTCGCGCTGTCGATCGCGGTCGCCTCCGTGGTCGGTGCTGCGCTGGCGCCCCGGATCGGGACCAAGATCGTGGTGACGACGGGAATGGTGCTCTTCGGGGCGGCATTCCTGTGGATCTCCACGACCGGGGTCGCGACGCCGTACCCGACCGTGATCGTGCCGCAGATGGTGATGATGGGTCTGGGCATGGGTCTCATCTCCACGCCGGCCACCGAGTCGATCCTTCTGGTGCTGCCGCCGGCCCGGGCCGGGGTCGGTTCCGCCGTCAACGACGCCACGCGCGAGCTCGGCGGGACCCTGGGAGTCGCGGTCGTCGGCTCGATCTTCGCCTCGGTCTTCGGGTCACACCTGGCGTCCGGATCGTTCGGCGTGCTGCCGTCGTCCGTCGTGACGCGGGCGCAGGACTCGGTGGGCGTCGCGCAGGTCGTGGCCGGCCACGATCCGCGCCTGGTCTCGGCCTTCCACGACTCGTTCATGTCGGCCATGTCGACCGCCTGCGTCGTGGTCGGACTCCTGTGCCTGGCGGGTGCTGTTGCCGCGGCATTCCTCCTGCCGGGTCGGCTCCCCGCCCCGGCCGAGTCCGCCGTGGAGGAGGCCGAGCCCGTCGCCGCCTGACCGTGGCAGGGGTCGTGTGCCTGAGAACCCGCGAGGGATCGTGCTCGGGCACACGACCTTGGCGCACGCGGCGTACTCTGGATGGCCAGGAGTGGTCATGGAACTGGTGGCTCTGATCTTGTTGGTCATCGTCGCGATCGCCGCGGCGGCATGGTTCGCGAGTGCCCGGGTGGTGCGGCAGATCGAGCGCGGCGTGGTGTTCCGGCTCGGTCGGGCGCAGGAGCACGTGCGCCCACCCGGTCTGACCGCGCTGATCCCGGTCGTGGACCGGATGACGAAGATCAATGTCCAGGTCGTGACGCTTCCCGTGCCGGCCCAGGATGGGATCACCCGCGACAACGTCACGGTGAAGGTCGACGCCGTTGTGTACTTCCGGGTGATCGACCCCTGGCGCGCTGCCGTCATTGTGCAGGACTACCAGTTCGCGATCCTTCAGGTCGCCCAGACCTCGCTGCGGTCCATCATCGGCAAGAGCGAGATGGACGACCTGTTGTCCAACCGGGAGAAGCTCAACGAGGGGCTCGAGATCATGATGGACAGCCCCGCCGCTGGCTGGGGAGTCGAGATCGATCGGGTGGAGATCAAGGACGTCGCGCTGCCCGAGTCGATGAAGCGCTCGATGTCGCGTCAGGCCGAGGCCGAGCGCGAGCGCCGTTCGCGGATCATCACCGCCGACGGCGAGCTCCAGGCTTCCGAGAAGCTGGCCTCGGCGGCGCGCACGATGAACGCCACCCCGGCCGCGCTCCAGCTGCGACTGCTGCAGACAATGGTCGAGGTCGCGGCCGAGAAGAACTCCACCCTCGTGCTGCCCTTCCCCGTCGAGATGCTCCGGTTCTTCGAGGCTGCTGCGAGCGGTGACGTGTCTCTGACGGGGATCCACGTGGGCGGGGCGGACGAGCCGAGCACCGAGCCGACCACCGAGCCGAGCACCGAGCCGAACGCGAACCGACGCCGAACCGAGCGCCCAACCGAGCGCCCAACCGAGCGCCCAGGCGCGCTCCGAGCCGGTGCTCCGCACCAACGGACGCGGATCGCAGGCGAGGACCGGCTGATCCTGGGGTCACCGGATCGTGTGGTCAGAACAACCGGTCAGAACAACCGGTCGGAACAACCGGTCAGAACAACCGGTCGTCGGCGTTGTCGAGGCCCCGCAGGGCGTCGTAGTCCACCACCGCGCACGCGATCCCACGGTCGGTGGCGAGAACCCGAGCCTGGGGCTTGATCTCCTGGGCGGCGAAGATCCCGCGGACGGGCGCGAGCAGAGGGTCGCGGTTGAGGAGCTCCAGATAGCGGGTGAGCTGCTCGACCCCGTCGATCTCGCCCCGCCGCTTGACCTCGACGGCGACCGACGAGCCGGCGGCGTCGCGGCACATCAGGTCGACCGGGCCGATCGCGGTGGGGTACTCCCGGCGTACCAGGATCAACCCGTCGCCCAGATGGGACGGGTGCTCGGCGAGCAGCTCCTGGAGATGCTTCTCGACGCCGTCCTTCTGCAGGCCGGGATCGATACCGAGGTCGTGGGAGGTGTCGCTGAACACCTCGTCGATGAGGATCTGGAGTGTGTCATCTGGCCCGCTCGATGGGGATCGCGACGTCACTGTCCACAGCGTGGCCCCGTCCTCGGACGTGCCCTCGCGCAACGTGCAGGGTGGCGACATCCAGTTCAGCGGTTTGTAGGAGCCACCGTCGGAGTGCACGAGCACCGACCCGTCGGCCTTGATCATCAGAACCCGGGTCGCCATCGGCAGATGAGCGGTGAGGCGCCCGGCGTAGTCGACCTGGCAGCGGGCGACCACCAGCCTCACGGACCCACCCCTCGGCGCAGCCCTGGACGCAGCCTCACGGGCGAGGAATCTACCGGTGCGGCAGACTCGGCCGCATGCCGGAGCGGGTGGTGGTCGTCGGCGCCGGGGTCGTGGGCCTCAGCTGTGCGCTGCGCCTGCTCGAGGCCGGCCACCGGGTCGACGTACTCGCCCGCGACCTCCCGTTGGAGACGACGTCGAGCGTCGCCGCCGCGATCTGGCACCCCTATCTCGCATTCCCACGGGACAAGGTCACCGCCTGGGGCACGGTGGCGTACGCCGAGTTCGCACGGCTGGCTGGAGCGAGCGTCGATGCCGTCGTCATGCGCCGTGGCACCGAGCTGATGCAGGAGCGCACGCCGGACCCGTGGTGGATCGACGCGGTCCCCGTCCTCGAGAGGCTCGAGCCACCAGAGCCGTACGCCGACGCCTGGTCGTTCGTGACACCCGTGATCGACATGCCGCGCTACCTGCGCTGGCTGTCCGAGCGGGTTCTCGAAGCCGGCGGGAGCATCACTCGGATGGCCCTGGCCCGGCTTCCCGAGGCGCCCCTGGTGGTGAACTGCTCGGGCCTGGGCTCACGGGTCCTCGCCGGCGACCCGACGACGCGGCCGGTCCGTGGACAGGTGGTGGTCGTCGAGCAGTTCGGCCTCGACGAGTGGTGGCTGGCCGAGCCGGGGTCGGCCGGGGCAGTCCCGACGTACGTCATCCCGCGCACCGACGACGTCGTTCTGGGCGGCACCGACGAGGACGGTGACTGGAGCCGGACGCCGTCGTCAGAGATCGCTGACGCCATCGTTCGACGTGCCACCGCGCTGGTGCCCGAGGTGGCGAAGGCGCGGATCCTGCGACACAACGTCGGGCTCCGACCAGCTCGCCCGGAGGTGCGACTCGAACGCGTCGGCGACGTGATCCACTGCTACGGCCACGGCGGCGCTGGTGTCACGCTCTCCTGGGGATGCGCCGACGACGTTGCGAGGTTGGTGGGGTAGCGGTCGAAGAAGTGCCGTTCGCCTCCCGGCCATTGGTCAAGACGTCACTGACGCTCCGGCGAACTGCCGCCCTCGGCCGTCAACAGTCATGCCGCGAAGATGAAGCAGAACAAGTCGGGCTCGAAGGCGACGTTCTCGGTCACTTTCCAGGAGTCATTCGGGAAGCACACGCTGAACGTCGTGGCGAAGGACGCCGGCCGCAACCAGCGGTCCACCAGCGTCGCCGTCCGCAACACCTGACGCGATCCGGTGGGACCGGCCCGGTCCGGTGGTCTCGTGACAGGCGCAGGGCGCCTTCCTCGACCAGCGGAACGGGCCGGCTCTCGACAGTCAGCCGGTCACTGGCCAACCCACATGGTGTTGCAGGTCGGCATGTCCAGGCCGCTGTCGTCGTTCAGGCCCACGAACTTCGAGCCTTGTGCCATCACCACCCAGGACGACGGGTCAGGACGCGGGTGCCACCTCGCGGTGGGCCTCCGCGGCTGCATGGGAGGATCTGCCCCATGACGAGCAGCAGCACGGAGCCCGCCACGCCCGACACCGGTCGCGAGTTCGCCACGATCGGTGTGGTCGGCCTGGGCACCATGGGTGCCGGCATCGCCGAGGTGTTCGCCCGTAACGGGTTCGCGGTGGTCGGCGTCGAGGTCAACGACGAGGCCGTCGAGCGCGGTCGCCAGCACCTGGAGCACTCGACCGGACGCGCCGTGACGCGCGGCAAGCTGAGCACGGAGGACCAGGCGGAGCTGCTCGGCCGTGTCTCGTTCTCGACCACGCTGAAGGACCTCGCCGACGCCGACTTCGTGGTCGAGGCGGTGGTGGAGTCGATCGACATCAAGAAGTCGATCTTCCGCGAGCTCGAGGGCATCGTGAAGCCCGAGACGATCCTGGCCACCAACACCTCGAGCCTCAGCGTCACCGAGATCTCAACGGCCAACCTGCATCCCGGCCGGGTGATCGGCGTCCACTTCTTCAACCCGGCGCCCGTGCAGAACCTGGTCGAGATCATCCGGACCGTGGTGACCGAGCCCGAGGTGCTCGAGGACGTCAAGGGCCTGGTTGCCCGGCTCGGCAAGAGCCCGGTCATCTGCGGCGACCGGGCCGGCTTCATCGCCAACACCCTGCTGTTCGGCTACCTCAACCACGCGGCCTCGATGTACGAGGCTCACTTCGCCACCCGCGAGGACATCGACGCCGCGATGCGCTTCGGCTGCGGGTACCCGATGGGTCCGCTGGCGCTGCTCGACCTGATCGGTCTCGACACGGCGTACGAGATCCTCGACACGATGTACAAGCAGGGTCGCGACCGGCTGCACGCCCCCGCGCCGATCCTCAAGCAGCTGGTCACCGCGGGCTTCCTCGGCCGCAAGACGGGCCGCGGCTTCTACGCCTACGAGGGCCCCGACAGCCCGATCGTGGTGGCCGACATGCACACGCCGGACGCCGAGCACAAACCAGGGCTCGTCCGGCCGGTGGACACGGTCGGCGTCGTGGGCACCGGCACGATGGCCACCGGGATCGTCGAAGTCTTCGCGAAGGCCGGCATCGACGTAACGTACGTCGGCCGCTCGGCCGCCAAGGTCGACGGCGTCCGCGCCGCCGTGGAGCGGTCGCTGGACAAGGCGATCCAACGCGGCAAGCTCGAGGAGCCGGCCAGGGCGGAGACACTCAGCCACCTGACGGGCACGACCAGCCTCGACGACCTGGCGTCGGTGGATCTGGTGGTCGAGGCGGTCGCCGAGGACCTCGACGTGAAGACCACGTTGTTCGAGAACCTCGATGAGATATGCAAGCCCGGCGCGGTCCTGGCAACGACCACCAGCAGCCTGCCGGTGATCTCGATGGCGACGGCGACCAAGCGGCCGCAGGACGTCGTCGGGATGCACTTCTTCAACCCGGCGCCGGTGATGGCCCTCGTCGAGGTCGTCTCGACCGTGACCACGGCGGACGACGTGCACGAGACGGTCCTGGCGCTGTGCGAGCAGGTCGGCAAGGTCGCGGTCTCCTGCGGCGACCGGGCCGGCTTCATCGTGAACTCCCTGCTGTTCCCCTATCTCAACGACGCGGTGAAGATGCTGGAGGCGCACTACGCGACCGCCGACGACATCGACACCGCGATGAAGCTCGGCTGCGCCCTGCCGATGGGTCCGTTCGAGCTGCTCGACGTGGTCGGGAACGACGTGTCGCTGGCCATCCAGCGCGAGCTCTACCTCGAGTTCCGCGAGCCGGGCTTCGCCCCGGCTCCGCTGCTCGAGCACCTGGTCACCGCCGGCTACCTCGGTCGCAAGACCGGGCGCGGGTTCCGCGACTACAGCTCCTGAGTTCCTAGGATCGGCGCATGCCGACGAGCCGACTGGAAGCGTTCAGCGACGGGGTGCTCGCCATCATCATCACGGTGATGGTGCTCGAGCTGCACGTGCCCAGGGAGCCCACGCTGTACGCGTTGCGGCACGAATCGGGGATCGGGCTGCTGACCTACGTGCTGAGCTTCGTCTACATCGGGATCTACTGGAACAACCACCACCACATGTTCCAGATCGTCGAGTACGTCGACGGATCGGTGCTCTGGGCCAACCTGCACCTGCTCTTCTGGCTCTCTCTCTACCCCTTCACCACCGCCTGGCTCGACGAGTCGAGGGTCGCGCTCACCCCCACCGTCGTGTACGGCGTGAACCTCCTCGCCGCGGCGATCGCCTACTACCTGCTCCAACAACGGATGATGCGGGTCCCCGTCACCGGCTCGGTGCTGCGCGACGTCGTCGGCAACGACCTCAAGGGCAAGCTGTCGCCGGTGATCTACGTCACCGGCATCCTGCTGGCCTTCGTGGAACCCTGGCTGGCGCTGGTGCCGTTCTTCGTGGTGGCTCTGATCTGGCTGATCCCTGACCGGCGCGTGGAGCGGTATCTCTCCGAGCACCGCGAGCTGGCGGACTGATCCTGGGGCGGTGGTTTCGAGACAGGCGCCACGGCGCCTTCCTCAACCACCGGACGGCTGGTTGAGGAGCGCGTTCTACGCGCGTCTCGAAACCAGCGAGCGAGAGCGCCTTCCTCAACCACCGGACCGCTGGTTGATGAGCGAGGTCGTTCTACGCGCGTCAGGAAACCAGCGCCGCCGTCAGTCCAGGCAGAACTCGTTGCCCTCGGGGTCCTGCATCACGATGAACCCGCCGCTCATCGGCGGCTCGGGCTCGAAGCGCTGCAGCCGCGTAGCGCCGAGCGCGGTCAGCCGCTCACACTCCGCCTCGAGGGCCGCCATCCGCTCATCGCCTACGAGCCCGGGCGCGGCCCGGATGTCGAGGTGCAGTCGGTTCTTGGCGACCTTGCCCTCGGGCACTTTCTGGAACCACAGCCGCGGCCCGACGTCGTCGGGGTCGATCGAGGCCGAGGCGTTGTTGCGGTCCTCCTCGGGCACGCCGAAGTGGTCGAGCGCCTCGTCCCACGTCGCGAAGCCGGGCGGGGGAGAGTCGTAGCGGTAGCCGAGAGCCTCGTTCCAGAAGCCGGCGAGGGCGTTGGGGTCGGCGCAGTCGAAGGTCACCTGGACGGTGCGGCTCATGAGGTCTCCTGGGTCGTGGTGGCTCGGTAGAGGTCGCGGAGCAAACAGATCTCCGCGCCGTGGTGGATCAGCTCACGGTTGATGTGGAGCACGAGGTCGGCCAGCGGCGCCTCGGCGAACGGACCCTCCGCGGGTCCGCAGGGGCGCTCGAGCCCCTCCTCGCCGAGGCTCTCCACCCCGGCCGACCACGCGTCGTACGCCGCGTCGAGCTGGGTCAGCGCCTGGGCGGCGGACGCGGCGTACTCCCAGGTCTCCCAGTGGACGGTCGGGCCGTCGAAGTGGCTCATGGTCCGCATCGACAGGCACTCGACGGTCATGTGCGCGATCCGCCACGCGATCGTGGTGACCGGAGCCGGGTCGGGGTCGTCGGGAGCGTCGTCGCGCTGCATCTCCCCGCCTCCGATCGGGGTCGGGGAGGCGCAGGTGCCGCGCGGGCGGATGCTCCACGAGCCGGGGGCCGGCTCCCAGAGGTACTCGGCGTCGCTGAGCCCGTCGAGGCGCGGGCGGAGCAGCTGTCGGTAGTGGAAGTCCAGCTGGTCGCGCAAAGTCAGGTTCCAGCCGCGGGCGAGCGTGACCGTCATGCCGCCGCCCCGTTCGTGTCGGGCGCACCGGTGGTGGGCAGCGCCGGGCGCTGCATGATCCCGAGCGCGTTGCCGAAGGGGTCGCTGATCACCGCGCCACGGTAACCACCGCCGAAGTCGCGGACCTCCTCGTGCACGGTCGCGCCACGCGTGAGCAGGTCGGCCAGGGCCGCATCGACGTCGTCGACCTGCCAGTAGGTGACCGAGCCGGTCGGCTCGTGCTCCGTCATGTGAGCGGGTGCGTACTTCAGGTCGAGGATCCCGAGCTCGTGATCGTGCGGGCCGACCCGCCACTCGACGTACTCGTCGCGGACGAAGTACGGCTCGGCGCCGAGGAGGTCGGCGTACCAGGCCCGCGCAGACGCCAGATCCACGGCGTGCAGGCGGACGGTCGAGACGCCGGTGCTGAACGCCGGGTCGGCCGGCTTCCAGGCGGGCAGCCACGGCAGGTCGGGCAGCCCGTCGCGAGCAGCGACGAGGGAGTACATGGTCGCGCCGTCGACGGTCTCGCGGACGATGTCGCCGTGCCCCGCGTGCCGTGTGAGCTCCTCGACCAAGTGCCACCAAACCCATCGGACCGACCACGCCTCGACGTCCTTCGGGAACCACGGGGCGTCCGGCACCGGCACGGGGGTGTCCGGGTCGAGCCGGCGTACGGCGTCGAGCACCGCCGCGCAGGCCTCGTCGTACGCCGCCAGCAGGCCGGCCAAGGAGTCCGTCTCGCGGAAGGTGAACCCCTCGAAATAGTCGTCGGTGTCGCCCTCGGTCTGCGCGGGCATCTCCGGCGCGGTCTCCGCGCTGGCCAGCCAGGCTTGCTGGACACGGGTGACGTGCTTGACCAGCCCGCCCAGGGAGAGGGTCGAGGCGCTGGGCGCGAGCGAGGCCTGACGCGGGGTGAGTCCATGGAGGAGAGCGCGGAAGGCGTCCTGGGCCTGGCCGAGGAAGGCGTGGATCGCGTCGGTCTCGTTCGCAACGGGCGGGACGTGGAGGGCCATGACGATTCCTTCGTTCGGTGGAGCGAGTGGGTGCTCCCAGGATCCCGGTGAACCAGGACAGAACCTGTCCGCTATCCCTGGCAGACTTTCTCCATGGCCGAGACCACCGAGCGCGTCCTGCGACTGCTGGGGCTGCTACAGCAGCGGCCCGTCTGGACCGGCCCCGAGCTCGCCGACCGGCTGGGGGTGACGACCCGGAGCATCCGCCGTGACGTCGAGCGGCTGCGGTCACTCGGCTATCCGGTACATGCGGCACAAGGGGTCGGCGGCGGCTACCAGCTCGGGCGCGGCCGCGGCCTGCCGCCGCTGTTGCTCGACGACAGCGAGGCGGTCGCGGTCGCGGTGTCGCTGCGGTTGGCTGCCGGCGGCACCGTCTCCGGCGCGAGCGAGGCTGCGCTGCGCACCCTCGCCAAGCTCGACCAGGTGATGCCGCCGCGGCTGCGCGGCGAGGTCCGGGCGATCCACGAGGCGACCCAGATCCTCGAGTACGGCCAGGTCATGGTGGACGGCGAGGCACTCCTGCGGCTGGCGCGTTCGGTCCGTGACACGGTGCGGGTCCGCTTCGACTACGAGTCTCGCGACAAGTCGCCGACCTCGCGCACCGTCGAGCCGGTCGGGCTCGTAGCGACGGGGCGCCGCTGGTACCTGATGGCTTACGACGTCGACCGCGACGACTGGCGGACCTTCCGGATGGACCGGATGACCTCGGTGGAGCCGACGACCTGGCGGTTCAAGCAGCGCGAGCACGAGGACCCGGCGGCATATGTCCATCGCGCCATGGCCAGCGCGGCGTACCGCTTCCAGGCGCGGATCGTCGTGCACGCTCCACTGGAGGAGGTGGCCGAGCGCACCAGCGTCCGCTCCGTCGTGCTCTCCGCGATCGACGACGACACGACGTTGCTCGAGGCCGGCGCCGAGACGCTGTACGGGCTCGCCTTCCACTTGTCGTTCCTGGGCTGGGAGTTCGAGGTGCAGGAGCCGGCCGAGCTGCGGACGGCGCTGGCGGAGATGGGCGGACGGGCCATGCGGGCGGCCGGCGTCGCCTGACGGCCCGTAGGCTCGGGTCCATGGGTGGCTGGATCTTCCTGGTTCTGGTGCTGCTGGCGGTGGCGGCCTTCGTCGCCGTACGCCGGCGCAACAGGCAGCTGGCCGCCGAGCGGGCGGTGCGTGAGCTGGAGCCGGTCAAGAAGATGGCGTTCGAGGACGTGACGGCCCTGGGCGTCGACCTGCAGGCTCTTGACCTTGAGCTCGCGGGACGGCAGCTCGACGTGGGCGCGAACGCCGACTACCAGCGGGCGCTCGACACCTACGAGGCGGCCAAGACCGCGTCGGACCGGATCGAGCGGCCCGAGCAGGTGCAGGACGTCACCAAGATCCTCGACGACGGGCGCTACGCCATCGCCTGCGTCCGCGCGCGCGTCGCCGGTGAGCCGCTGCCGCAGCGACGCCCGCCCTGCTTCTTCGACCCGCGGCACGGGTTGTCGGTCGAGGACGTCGCCTACGCGCCGGTGGGTGGAGCCGACCGCAAGGTGCCGGCCTGTGCCCTGGACGCCGAGCGGGTCAAGGCGGGCGCCGAGCCGGACGCCCGTCAGGTGATGGTGGGCACCCAGCGGGTGCCGTACTGGCAGGGAGGTCGCGCCTACCGTCCGTACGCCGCGGGCTACTTCGGCGGGTTCGGCCCGCTCGACTGGCTCTTCATGGGGGTCGCATTCAACATGATGGGCGACGGGCTCGGCGGGCTGGCCGAGGGCGTCGGCGACGGAATGGGCGACGCGTTCGGCGGTATCGGTGACATGGCCAGCGGGATCGGCGACGGCATCGGTGACGTCTTCGACGGATTCGACTTCTGACGTGGGTCGGGCGTGGGCGCTGCTCCTGCTTGCGGTGGCGCTCCTCGCCGGGTTGCTGACGCCGGCGTACGCAGGGAGGCCGGTGACCCTGCCGCCGACCGGCACCGACTGGGACTACCAGCTGGGCGGGTCCCGACCGGTGCCCGCGCATGTCGGGATCGTCGAGCGCGACCGGCACGCCTCGCCGGTCAGCGGGAAGTACAACGTCTGCTACGTGAACGGGTTCCAGACGCAGGTGGAGCAGAAGAAGTTCTGGCGTCGCCGTCATTGGTCGCTGGTGCTGAAGGACGGCGGCAAGCCCGTGGTCGATTCAGTCTGGGGAGAGTGGCTGCTCGACACCCGCACGCCGTCCAAGCGCCGGGCGCTGTCGCGGATCATGGGCCGGTGGACCGACCGTTGCTCGACGGACGGCTTCGACGCCGTGGAGTACGACAATCTCGACTCGTTCAGCCGCAGCCACCATCTGCTGTCACGCACGGACAACAAGAAGTACTCCGCACAGCTGGTCGAGCGGGCTCATGCCGCCGGGCTCGCCGCCGCCCAGAAGAACTGGGCAGGGTGGGACGGCACGTCGGTGGGGTACGACTTCGCCGTCGCCGAGCAGTGCGGGCAGTACCACGAGTGCGGCAGCTACGTGGACAACTACGGCGATCATGTGCTCGCGGTGGAGTACCACGCGAAGGCGTTCCGCCGGACCTGCCGGAACTGGAGCGATCGGGTTGCGGTGGTCCGTCGCGACGTCGACCTGACCCGCCACGGCGTACGCCGCTGGTGCTGACCTGGGCCTCTGCGAGACTGCACCGGTGACCGAGCCCGGCCCGCTGCACACCACGGCGATCGGTGATCGGGGCTCCCAGGTGGTCTTTGCCCATGGACTGTTCGGCCAGGGACGCAACTGGAACCAGATCGGCAAGGCACTCGCGGATCATCATCGGGTGCTCCTCGTGGACCTGCCCCATCATGGTCGCTCGACCTGGGGGGACGGCTTCGACTACCTACTGGTCGCCGACCAGGTTGCCGGAGTGCTGGACGCAGACGACCCGGCCGCCCTGGTCGGGCACTCGCTCGGCGGCAAGGTCGCGATGGTGCTGGCGCTGCGGCATCCCGAGCTCGTCGAGCGCCTCTGCGTGGTCGACGTGTCTCCGGTGGCCTATGACCACCTCGCAGAGTTCCAGGGGTACGTCGCGGCGATGAGCGGGCTGGCCCTCGACTCGCTGTCGCGGCGTAGTGACGCGGATGCAGCCCTCGCTGAGGCCGTGCCCGACACGACGGTGCGCAGCTTCCTGCTCCAGAACCTCCGCCGTGACGGGGACGGGTGGCACTGGCAGGTCAACCTCGATGTGCTGGGCGAGGCCCTCCCCGTGATCGGTGGCTGGCCGGAGCAGCAGCTCGCTGGTGTCCCGCCGTTCCGAGGGCCGGTGCTGTGGGTCGCCGGAGCCCGGTCCGACTACGTCACGCCGGCGTACGCCGCCGCCATGGATCGGTGGTTCCCCGGCAACCGGCTGGTGACCATCAAGGAGGCCGGCCACTGGGTCCACTCCGAGCAGCCCGAGGTGTTCCTCGAGGTGCTGCGTCGGTTCGTCGACGCCGCTCGACCACGCCTGAGCGACGTCGCAGAATGACACCCCTTGAGTACTGCATGGTCGGGACCAAGGGGTCCCGACGATGCAGGATGGAGGGGCCGGGGCCCAGTGTCGGCGTCACGACGTGGCGACCGTCCTCCGCATCACGGTGTTCTTCTGACCCTTCGGGCGGACGAGTTCGAAGCCCTCGCGCTCGAACAGGCTGCGGGTGCCGTTGTAGAGCACGGCCTGCTTCTTGCCCTGGGTGTCGTGCGGGTAGCCCTCGACCACACCGCCGCCAGCCTGCGCGATCAGGTCGACGGCTCCATGAAGCGCGATGGCCGTGACACCGCGGCGGCGGTACCGCTTGTCGACGAAGATGCACGTAATGCGGTAGTCGGGGTAGAGGTCCGCCTCCGCGTCGTACTGCTTGCGGTGATAGATGTTCGGCAGCTCCTGGCACGAGCCGTACTCGCACCAGCCCACGGCGACGTCGCCGTCGAAGACGAGCGCGGCGTGGGCCTTGCCCTCGCGCACGAGCCGCTCCTTGAGCTCCCGGTTGCTCTCGGCCTCGAAGGTCTTTTCGTCGTGCATCGTCTGGAAGTACGTGCACCAGCAGCCGCCGAACACGCCGTTGTGCCGTTCGACCAGGTCGGCGAACGCGTCCCAGGTGTCCGGCGTCAGCGCACGCACGGTGAGGGCGACGTCGTCGGTCGAGCTTGTCGAGACCACGACGACCTCAGCTCACGCAGAGGCAGAACGGGTGTCCGGCCGGGTCGAGGAAGACCCGGAACGTCGTACCCGGCTGGTGATCGTGCTTGGTGGCACCCAGCTCGAGAACGGCGGACTCGGCCGTGTCGAGGTCCTCGACGATCACGTCGAGGTGCATCTGCTGCGGCACCTCCTGCCCGGGCCAGGCAGGCGGGGTGTAGCCGTCGACCGGTTGGAACGACAGGCACTGCTGACCGTCGGGAGAGCGGACGTCGGCCCAGTCGTCGCGGAGGTCGACCTTCCAGTCGAGGAGTGCACCGTAGAAGGCGGCGACCGGAGCGGGATCTGGGCAGTCGAGGACGAGGCTCGGGAAGCGTGCGATAGGCATGGCCCCCACGCTAGCCAAACTTCCGGACGAATTGCGTCCGGTTGATCGTCCCTCGTCGCGAAGCCTCAGCGCTGCCGCGCCCGGTACGCCGCGACCGCGGCCCGGTTCGTGCAGGTCGTGCTGCAGAACCGGCGGGAGCGGTTGCGCGACAGGTCCAGAACCAGCCCATTGCAGTCGGGGTCGGCGCAGAGGTCGAGCCGCGTCATCTCGTCGGCGCGGATCACGTCGATCATCGCCATCGCGGCCTCGACGGCCATCCGCGTCGCCAGCGGGGCATCCGGCGCGACCGCGTGGACGTGCCAGTCGTGTTCGCCGTGCCGGACCAGCTGGGGGAGCGCATGCTCCTCCCGAAGCAGGTCGTTGACGAGGCCCGCGGCGGTGTCGCGGTCGCTGGTCATCAGCGCCCGCAGCCGCGGTCGTAGCGAGCGGACCGACGCCAGCTCGGCAGCGTCGCCGGCGCGCGTACCGGTGAACTCGTGCACATCGAGGAAGCCCACGAGCTCCTCGGCGGTGGTCAAGGTGTCGGGCTCCTCCGCGGAGTTCACCAGGGCGACGGCGGCCAGCAGCGCGGCCTCCGTGTCATGGGTGAAAACCATGTTGACAGATTACACCATCCGCTCGTAGTGTCATGTGCCATGGCGACGTTGACTCATGACACCCAGGTCGTGGCCGTACGCCGTGCACGGGGCGGCCTGGCCTTCGCGGTGCTGGCTGCGGCCTCCTTCGGGCTGTCCGGAGCGCTCGCGTCGGGTCTCCTCGACGCCGGCTGGTCGCCTGCGGCGCTCGTGCTCTGCCGAATTGCGGTCGGAGCCCTCGCCCTGGCCGCCCCGGCGGTGATGGCGCTGCGGGGCCGGTGGTACCTGCTGCCTGCGAACGCCGGGTTCCTTCTGGCGTTCGGTCTCGTCGCCGTCGCCGGCTGCCAGTTCGCCTACTTCAACGCCGTCGAGCGCCTGCCGGTCGCGGTCGCGATCCTGATCGAGTACGCCGCGCCGGTCGCCGTGGTCGGCTGGCTCTGGGCACGGCACCGCCAGGCGCCTTCGCGGCTGACGGTCACCGGCGCTGCCGTGGCGATCGCCGGCCTGCTGCTCGTGCTCGACGTGTTCTCGGTCGGATCCGTGGACGGACTCGGCGTGCTCTGGGCACTCGGCGGGATGGTCGGGTGCGCGTTCTTCTTCGTCGTGTCAGCGGGTGAGGACAACGGCCTGCCTCCGATCGTCCTCGCTGCGAGTGGGTTGGTCGTCGGATCGATCTCGCTCGGCCTGGCTGGGCTGCTCGGGTTCGTCGACATGTCCGCCGGCACCGGCGACGCGACGTACAACGGCGTGGAGGTGTCCTGGTGGCTGCCCCTGCTCGCGCTCGGAGTCGTGACCGCCGCGGTCTCGTACGTCACGGGCATCTTGGCGAGCCGGGCACTCGGCGCGCGCCTGGCGTCGTTCGTGGCGCTGCTCGAGGTGCTGTTCAGCGTGATCTTCGCGTGGCTGCTGCTCGGCCAGCTGCCCGTCGCCCTCCAGCTGCTCGGTGGCCTGTTGCTGCTCGGCGGCGTCATCGTCGTCCGCGCTGGTGAACCACACGTGTGAGACAGGACGTGCCTGAGACAGGACGTGCCTAGCGACCCCGCCACTGCGGCGGCCGCTTCTCGGCAAAGGCCTGCGGTCCCTCGATCGCGTCCTGCGAGCGCAGCATCCGGGTGTACGCCGCCAGGTCGCCCGACCGCATGCGCGCGAACGCGTCGCGCACGTCCAGCCCCTCCGTCGCGGACAGGACCTCCTGGATGGCAGCAACGGCCAAGGGAGCACCCGCCTTGATCTGGGCGGCGAGGTCGAGCGCCGCGTCCATCAAGTCGGCCGCCGGTACGACGCGGTTCGCCATACCCCAGCGACCGGCTTCCTCTGCGGTCATCCGGCGACCGGTCAGCAGCAGCTCCATGGCGACCGCCTCGGGCAGACGCCGTGGCAGCCGGAGCAGGCCGCCAGAATCGGCCACGACCCCGACGCGCACCTCCGGCAGGGCCAGCTCGGCATGGCTGGCCACCACCATCAGGTCGGCGGCGAGCGCCAGCTCGAGGCCACCGCCGAGCGCCAGCCCGTTCACGGCGGCGATCACCGGCTTGCTGCGGTCGAACAGCTCCGTCAACCCAGCGAAGCCGCCCGGTCCGTGGTCGGCGTCGACGGCCTCGCCGGCCGCGGCCGCTTTGAGGTCCCATCCCGCGGAGAAGAAGCGCTCACCGGCTCCGGTCACGATCCCGACGCGCAGGCCGGCGTCGGCCTCGAGGCGCGCGAACGCGTCGTACAACGCCTGGCTCGTCGCGACGTCGACCGCGTTCGCGGTGGGTCGGTCCAGGGTGACGACGAGCACGCCGTCCACGACCTCGGTGCGCACCGGATCCGCCATGTCGTCCTCCTGGTCAGACGCCGAGGGGACGCAGCAGCGACCGGGAGATGATGTGGCGTTGGATCTCGCTGGTGCCGTCCCAGATGCGCTCCACCCGGGCGTCCCGCCAGAACCGTTCGATCGGGAGCTCCTCCATCAGGCCCATGCCGCCGTGGATCTGCAGGGCGCGGTCGGTGATCCGGCCCAATGCCTCCGAGGCGAACACCTTGGCCATCGCGGCGTCCTGGTCGGTCATCGTTCCCATGTCGAGCTTCCACGCGGCTCGGAGGGTGAGCAGCTCCGCCGCCTCGAGCTCCGTCACCATGTCGGCGAGCTGGAAGCTCACGCCCTGGAACTTGCCGATCGGTTGCCCGAACTGCTTGCGGTCCGCTGCCCACTGGATCGTCATGTCCAGCACCCGGCGGGCGCGGCCGACGCTCGTCGCGGCGACCGTCAGTCGACTGGCGCCCAGCCACTCGCCCATCAGGTCGAAGCCCCGACCCTCCTCGCCGAGGCGGTTCGCCGCCGGGACGCGGCAGCCCTCGAAGACCAGTTCACTGTGGTGGTAGCCCCGGTGGGAGACGCTCTTCGGCCCGGGGACGACGGTCAGTCCAGGCGTGTCGAGGTCGACCAGGAATCCCGTGATCAGGTTGACCTTCCGGCCACGGACCTCCTCGGTCCCAGTGGTCGCGAACAGGATCACGAAGTCCGACTTGTCGGCGTGGCTGATGAAGTGCTTCGTGCCGTCGATCACGTAGTCGTCGCCGTCGCGCACGGCCCGCGTGGTCATGGACCGTACGTCGGAGCCCGCGCCGGGCTCGCTCATCGCCAGGCAGTCGTAGCGCTCGCCCCGGACGGCCGGCAGGAGGTAGCGGTCCCGCTGGTCGCCCTCGCAGGCCTGGAGGATGTTGCTCGGCCGGGCGACCAGCCACTGCAGCGCGTAGCTGGTCCGACCCAGCTCGCGCTCCGCCAGCGTCATGCTGACGGCGTCCAGCCCGCCGCCGCCCAGGTCCGCCGGCATGTTCGCCGCATGGAGGCCTGCCTCGATCGCCCGCTTCCGGATCTGGGCGGCCAGCTCCTGGGTCACCTCGTTGGTCCGCTCCACCTCCTCCTCGTGCGGGTAGAGCTCACGGGTGACGAACGTGCGCACCGTGTCGACGATCGCGCGCTGCTCGTCGTCGAGCCCGAAGTCCATGACCGCTCCCTACTTCTTCCCGTGTCTGATGCCCATGGGCCGGCCGACGACGTCGGGTCGCGGCAGCTGGGCGTGGGCGTGCTGGATCGCCTCGATCCGCTCGTGCAGGTCGTCCGGCATGTCCGTCGAGTGACCGGCCGCCATGTCGACGTGCACCAGCAGCTGCTCGGCCGACGCCAGCAGCTCCTTGGTCTCACCGTGCCGCATCTCGTGGAAGATGTGCAGCCGGCGCCGGTCGTGGTCGAGCACCTGCAGGGTCAGCTCCAGTGGCTCACCCTCCGCCGCCTCCTGCCGGTGGTGCAGATGCGTCTCGGACGTGTAGAGCGAGTGCCCGGCTGCGCGATAGGCCTCGTCGATGCCGATGAACCGGAAGAACGCATCGGCACTGTCGCCGAAGGCGAGCAGGTAGCACGACTCGCTCATGTGGCCGTTGTAGTCGAGCCACTCGCGCAGAACTGGCGTGGTGTGCAGGCGGAGCGGCGCCGTCGATCTCGGCCGCGGGGTCCCACGGAGCCGGATCGTGGCCCTCGTACGGCGTGGTCACGCGGTCGGTCACGGGCGTGCTCCCACACCGAGGCCGAGATGGGCGGGCCGCGGCAGTGCGGCATGAGCGGCGAGCATCGCGTCGACGCCCGCCTGCCGGTCGTCGGGCAGCGGAGCAGTCCGGCCGGCCGCCGTGTCGACGTGCACGTAGAAGGACTCGCCGGTCGCCGCCAGGACGCCGTCCGCGAACAGCTCGCTGTGCAGTCGCATCCTCTTGGAGTCGGCGTCCACCAGGGTCGTCGCGGCCGTCAGCGTCTGTCCCTCCGAGCACTCCGCGAGGAACCGGATGTGGGTCTCGACGGTGAACATCGACGCGTCGTGACTGGTCCGGTAGTCCGCGCTCAGGCCGAGGCTCTCGAAGACCAGCTCGTGCGCGTCGCTGAGGACGGTCGCGTAGCTCGCGTCGTGCAGGTGGCCGTTGTAGTCCAGCCACTCCGGGCGAACCCGCTCGCGGTACGCCGTGAACGGCGCGCCGGCTGCGGACCCTGCGTCGGCTTCCATCTCGAGCCCCGGCTCAGGCATCGCTGCCACGGTGCCGTTCGAGCAGGAGGAGCAGGTCGACGAGAAAGGCGTCGCGCCTCTGCTCGAGCTCGGACACCGAGCGCCCGCCCGCTGCCGCAACCGCACCCGCGACCACCCGGTCGCGGAGCTCGGGGGTGAGCGGCGGCGCCTCGAGCCGGGTCCACGGCTCGAGCAGGGCGGGGCCGAAGTGGTCGAGCATGTGCCCCATCCCACCCGGTCCGCCGGCGAGGTGGAAGGTCAGCATCGGTCCCATGATCGCCCAGCGCAGCCCCGGGCCGTGGGCGATGGAGTCGTCGATCTGCTGCACCGTGGCCTGCCCGGTGTCGATCATGTGCAGGGCCTCGCGCCACAGCGCCTCCTGCAACCGGTTGCCGACGAAACCCGGCACCTCATGCTCCATCGTCAACGAGGTCTTGCCGGACGCGGTGTAGAACGCCTCGGCCCAGGTCACTGCGTCGGGGTCGGTCTTGCGGCCGGCGACGACCTCGACCAGCGGAATCAGGTACGGGGGGTTGAAGGGATGGCCCACCAGAAAGCGACCGGGGTGGGTGCACTCCACCGACATGTCGGACATCAACAGCCCCGACGTGCTGGACGCGACGACGACCTCAGGCCCGGTGAGCCGGTCGATCTCCGCGAGCAGGGCGACCTTGTGCGCGAGCACCTCGGGCGTGGACTCCTGGACGAAGTCGGTACCTGCCAGGGACTCCTCGAGCGAGTCCGCCCAGCGGAGCCGGTTGCGGCACGCACCGGGGCTCAGCCCGAGCTTCTCCAGCGATGGCCAGGCCGTGTCGAGCAGAACGGTCAGGCGGTCCTGGGCGTCGGGTCCGGGGTCCCATGCGACGACGTCGTACCCCCGGCGCAGGAAGTGCGCCGCCCACCCGCCACCGATGACTCCGGTGCCGACGACGGTGACGGTGCCGACAGCGTCGGGCTCGGTGCGGCCGACGCTGCCGACCGCGCCGCTCACCAGCCGACCTGGTCGAGACCCTTGAGCCCGAGGATGGCCCGCGCCTCGTCCGGCGTGGCGATCTCGATCGAGAGCTCGGTCAGGATCCGCCGGATCTTCGCGACCTGCTCCGCGTTCGACTCGGCGAGCTGACCGCGCCCGATGAACAGGCCGTCCTCGAGCCCGACCCGCACGTGCGACCCCATCACCGCCGAGGCGGTGATCATCTCGAACTGGTGGCGACCGGCGCCGAGCACCGACCACTCATAGGCGTCGCCGAGCAGGCGATCGGCCGTCGACTTCATGTGCGCCAAGTGCTCGACGCTGGCGCCGATGCCGCCCATCACGCCCATGATCGTCTGCAGGAAGATCGGCGGCTCGACGAGCCCGGCCTCGAGGTAGTACGCGAGGGTGTAGAGATGGCCGATGTCGTAGGCCTCGTACTCGAACCGTGACCCGGTCTGCTGGCGGATGTCGGTGAGCATGAGCTCGATGTCCGCGAACGTGCTCACGAAGGGCTCGGTGCGCGTGCTCTCGAGGTAGGGCTCCTCCCAGTCGAACTTCCAGGAGCCGGCGTACTTCGGGATCATCGGGAAGCTGCCGTAGTTGAAGGTGCCGAGGTTGAGCGTGCACAGCTCGGGGCGGGTCTCGTAGATGACGCGCAGCCGATCCGCGACCGACATGCCCGTGCCACCGCCGCTGGTGATCGACACGACGGCGTCCGTGGAGTCCTTGATGCCCTTGAGGTAGTCGAGGAACACGGCGGGCTCGGCGGTGGGGCGACCGTCCTTCGGGTCGCGCGCATGGAGATGGATGATCGCGGCGCCGGCCTCGACCGCCGCGACCGACTGACCGACCACGTCCTCCACTGTGTAGGGAAGGTTCGGCGACATGGTCGGGGTGTGGGCCGACCCGGTCACCGCGCAGGTGATGATGACCTTGCGTGCCGGCATGTGCGCCTCCTGGGTCCGGGGATCCGCGTGGTCTTGTTCCACGATGCGAACGAGCGTCGCATCATCTGAAACGGTTCTCCCGTCGTACCCCGGTTGTCAAGGCCCAAGTGGGCCAAAACTGAACAGCGAGTCAGCGATCAGACGAGCAGCGCCTCGCGGACCTCCTCGGCGGCCTCGACCGCGAGCGGTCCGAGCTCGCCGAACCGGGACGTCGGTACCCGGCTCACCGGCCCCCAGATGCTGAAGACGCCGAGCGGCCGCTCGTCTGTGTTCAGGATCGGGGCGGACACGCCGTACAGCGCGGGCTCGAGCTCGCCGGCGCACTCGGCGTACCCGCGTTCGCGGATCGTGACCAACTGCGTCATCAGGCTCTCGGGGTCGGTGAGCGTGGTGTCGGTGAAACGTGGGAGCGGCACGTCGAGCAGCCCGCGCGCCTCCTCCGGGGGCAGCCAGGCCAGGAACGCCTTGCCCGTCGACGTCGCGTGCAGCGGCACCTCACGGGCCACCCAGTTGATGGCCATCACCGAGGGCGGCGCCACCTCGCCGACGTAGGTCACGCCGTGCTGTCCGGCAACGGCGAGGTCGGCCGTCTCCCCGGTCTGCTCGGAGACCCGCTCGAGGATGTGCCGCGTGCGGCGGACGAGGCCGTCGTACCCCGCCGATGCCGACATCCGGATCATCGCGAGCCCGACCCGGTAGCGGTTCGTGGCCGGGTCGCGCTCGACCAGGCCGCGCGCCTCGAGGGTGCCGAGGAGGCGCCAGGCGGTGGCGCGGTTGAGGTCGCAGCGCTCCGCGAGCCAGGTCACGGTCTCGCCGCGCGGCGCGGTCGCCGCCACCACCTCGAGCAGCCGGAGCGCGCGGTCCACCGACTGAACCCGGGCGGGGAGGGCGGAGTCCGGGCCTTCATCGCCGATGTCAGGATCGGTGACCACGGGCCCATGGTGACATGGGGTGATCAGTTCCGGCAGACGAAGTTGAACCACGGGTCAACGCGTGGGCGGCGTCACGGTGCCCCCGATGCCTCGGCTATGGCCGGCAGAGCGAGGTAGGACAGGTCGCGACACTGGCGGTCCCACCAGGCGTCCTCGTAGGGCCACGCCGACGTCTTGACCACGACGGTACGGCGAGGTCGGTCGACGTAGACGAACTGCCCGCGCATCCCATCGGCCATCACCCGGGACCCGTCGTCCGTGACGGGCCACCAGTGGTAGCCGAACCCGGCGTGCGTGGTGATGGTGCTCGGCAGCCGGCCGGGGCGGAGGAACGGTTGCTCGGGGCGACTGCTCGCATCGGCCCAGCCGCGATCGACCACCGGCGAGCCCTCCCACGTGCCGTCCACTTGCAGCCAGCCGATCCTGGCCCAGTCGCGTGCGGTCACGGCCAAGGCCGCAGCGGCCATCGCCACGCCCCCGTGCTCGGTGGGCCCGTCCAGGCCCACTACCGCCGGTCGTTCAGCACCGATGGTCCGCCACACCTCGGCCAGTGCTTCAGGGAACGTCCGGCCCGTCGCGCGTTCGCGCACCCAGTCGAGCACCATCGAGTCGGGGCTGCAGTAGGCGTACCGCGTACCTGGAGGGTCGCCCGTCGGGATGTCGGCGACGAGGTCGCGGATGCCACCGAGGCCTTCGCGCCAACGCCCGATCATCCGCGACGCGGCGCTGTCCGGGTCGTGGTAGTCCTCGACCCAACCGACCCCAGTCGTCATCGTGAGGAGCTGGCGGACCGTCACGTCCTGGTAGCCGCTGCCGGCCAGCTCCGGCACGTGGTCGCGGATCGGCGCGTCGAGGTCGGGCAGCCGGCCGTCGGCGACGGCGATGCCGGTGACGAGGGCGAGGGCCGACTTCGTCGCCGAGTTGCCGAGCAGGCGGTCGTCGGCGGTGACCCCGTCGGCGTACCACTCATGGATGAGCACGCCGTCCACGACGACCACCAGCGAGGTGGCCGAGGTGACGTGGAGAAACTCGGCGACACCCATCTCGCGACCGGCCCCGACGATGCTCGCGTCGAGCGGTCGCGGGGCCGTCGACCAGGGTCGCGGCGCCGGTGCCGGGACCTCGACATGATGGAAGCTGCGCTGCGGCTCGCGAAACGTCTCGAGGTCCGGCAGAACGCCGTTGTTGCTCATGGCGCACCCTTTCACTCCACGACCCCAGGAATGGACGTTGCAATATCATCCCAGGCGCTCATTTCGACGCGGAATGCTTGACAGGTATGTGAACCCTGCATTCATCATGTGAACACCCGGAGCGCGGTCCACCGATCACGGTGGCAGCCAAAACAGCCCCGGCGAGGTGGAGGCGGGCAGATGACCGGATCCGGAGAGAAGCGCTGGCAGGTCAACGAAAGGCCCGAGAATCTCTGGGTGCCCTCGAGACGAGTCCTCGTCATGGGCGCGGGCGGCGTCGCGATGGCCGGCACTCTGGCGGCGTGCGGCGGAAGCTCGCCGAGTCCCTCGGGCAATGAGTCCACCGCTGACGCCGGGACCCCCAAGCAGGGCGGCAACTTCCGGCTCGGAGTCACCGGCGGCGGCTCCAAGGACATCATGGACGGGCAGAACATCGTCACCAAGCCCGACCAGGCTCGCCTGATGACGGCGTTCGAGACCCTGCTGACCTTCGACGACGACTACCAGCTGAAGACCGATGGTCTGGCCGAGAGCGTCGAGGCGGACAACCCGACGCAGTACACGATCAGGATCCGCAAGGGCATCGACTTCCAGAACGGCAAGCCCTTCACCGCTGACGACGTCATCTACTCGCTGCAGCGCATCGGGACACAGGCCAACGGCCTCACCGGGTTCGCCGCGACAGCGACGATGGACATCAAGAACATCAAGAAGATCGACAAGTACACCATCAAGCTGCCGCTGCTCAGCGCCGACTCGACGGTGCCCCAGACGCTGGCCAGCTACACGTTCGGCATGGTCCCGGTCGGTTACGAGGCGTACAAGGGTGACCCCTCCACGCAGATCGGCACCGGCTGCTACAAGCTGAAGAGCTTCACCCCCGGCCAGGAGAGCACGCATGAGCGCAACCCGAACTACTGGCGCGGTGACGGGTCCCCTTGGTTCGACACGGTGACGATCACCGACTTCAACGACTCCACGGCACAGCTCAATGCCCTCAAGGGCGGTCAGATCGACGCGATGACCGATGTCCCGGCGGGCCAGGTGGACGCCGCGCAGTCGTCGGGGGTCGGGATCCTGAACTCCCAGACCGGCGGCTGGATCCCGCTGTGCATGGCGATCGACTTGCCGCCATTCGACGACCCCCAGGTGCGTCAGGCGTTCCGCCTGATCATCGACCGCAAGCAGATCCTCGAGCAGGTCGGGAACGGTTTCGGCCAGATCGCCAACGACCTGTACGCCCCGTTCGACGCGGGCTACGACTCGTCACTGCCCCAGCGTGAGCAGGACATCGAACAGGCCAAGTCGCTGCTCAAGGCGGCGGGCAAGGAGGGCCTCAGCGTCGACCTGCACACCACCAACGGCGCCTCCGGCATGGTCGAGCTTGCTAGCGTCTTCGCCTCGCAGGCCAAGGAAGCCGGGGTCAACGTCACGGTGAAGAACGACCCGAACTACTACGGCGACGCCTACCTCAAGCTGGCGTTCTCGGTCGACTTCTGGGGTACCCGCGGCTACCTCAACCAGGTGCAGCAGGGCTCGCTGCCGAACTCGCCGTACAACGAGACCCACTGGCCACCCAAGTCCGGGACCGGTTCGGACTTCGAGTCCCTCTACAAGCAGGCCCTGGCGGAGACCGACGACAACAAGCGCATCGACATCCAGCACCAGATGCAGAAGTATGAGTACGACATCGGCGGCTACATCATCCCGTACTTCAACGCCCTCATCGATGGCTACGGGACCAACGTCAAGGGACTTTCTCCCAGCAAGGGCACGCTGAACCTGGCGAGCTTCGGGCATGGGTACCGCACCATCTGGTTCGCCTGAAGGAGGCGCCCACCGATGAAGTGGCTGCGCGGTGGAGGCATCTGGGGCTTCATCGTCCGCAGGGTGCTGCTCGGGATCCTGGTGATGTTCCTGGTGTCGGTCATCGTCTTCGCCGGTACGCAGGCGCTCGGTGACCCGGCGCGAGCGATCCTCGGACGCGACGCGACACCCGACAGGCTGGCGGCGCTGCAGGCTCAGCTGAACCTCGACCAGAACGTCGTCGTCCAGTACTTCCAGTGGCTCGGCGGCCTGCTCCACGGCGACCTGGGCACCTCGCTGGCCTCGCAGCAGCCGGTCAGCACTGCGCTCGGCCCGCGCCTGGTGAGCTCCATCGTGCTGGTGGTCATCGCAGCGGTGATCTCGATCCCGCTGTCGATCGCGATCGGCTCCTACGCCGCCCTGCACCGGGAGAGGACGTTTGACACGGTCGTCTCGAACGTGATGCTCGCGCTCGCCTCGCTGCCGGAGTTCGTCGTGGCCCTCCTCCTGGTCATTCTGTTCTCCACCTCGGTCTTTCACTGGCTGCCGGCAATCAGCCCCGTGCCCCCCGGCCACCGCGCGTGGGAGTTCCCCGACGAGCTGATCCTGCCCGTGGCGACGCTGGCGATCGCCGTGACGCCGTACGTCTCCCGGATCATGCGGGCCTCCATGATCGAGGTGCTGGAGAGCGACTACGTGGAGATGGCTCGGCTCAAGGGACTGTCCGAGCGCACCGTGCTCTACCGGCACGCACTGCCGAACGCCATCGGCCCGGTCTTCCAGGTGACGGCGATCAGCCTCGCCTACCTCGCCGGCGGCATCGTCGTGATCGAGTACGTCTTCAACTACCCCGGCATCGGAAGTGAACTGGTGGACGCGGTGGTGAACCACGACATTCCCGTCGTACAGGCGCTGGCGATCCTGATCGCCGGCCTCTACGTGCTGCTCAACCTGCTGGCCGACGTGGCCACGATCCTGGTCACGCCCCGACTCAGGACCAGGCTATGAGCGACCTCGAGCTGAACGCCGACAAAGCCCTCGCGCTGGCAGAGGGGGTCGACACCGCCATTCCGTCGGGACGCGGTTCGAGCCTCATCCGTCGTTCCCTACGACTCGGTCGCACGCGCGTCGGACTCGCCCTCGTGGGGATCCTGGTGCTGATCGCGATCTTCGGTCCATTGGTCGCGCCACACGCTGCGGACGAGTTCGTCGCCAGACCATTCTCCGCACCCGGCAACGGCACGGTGTTCGGCACCGACTATCTCGGACAGGACGTCTTGAGCCGGTTCCTGTATGGCGGGCTCAACATCCTGATCCTGGCGATCGTCGCGACGGCCATCGGACTGGTCTTCGGCCTCGCCATCGGCTTGGTGGCGGCGTACTCGCGGAACTGGCTCGACGACGTCCTGATGCGGGCGATGGACGTGATCATGGCGTTCCCGCAGATCATGCTGGCGCTGGTCGCGGTCTCCCTGGTCGGGCCGAAGAACTGGGTGACCATCATCGCGATCGCCCTCACCACCGCACCGCGTGTGGCTCGGGTTGCGCGCGGCGCGGCCCAGCCGGTCGTCGAGCGTGACTTCATCGGCGCCACTGAGGCTATGGGGATGTCCCGAGTCCGGATCATCAGCGGGGAGCTCTTCCCCAACATCCTCGGCCCGATGATGGTCGAGGCGAGTCTGCGACTCACGTACTCGATCGCGGTCATCGCCGCCCTGGCCTTCCTGGGGTTGTCGAACGACCCGAACGGCCCCAACTGGGGCACGATGATCCAGCAGAACCAAGGTGCCCTGGCCACCCAGCCGTGGGGCGCGTTGTTGCCGATCCTGGCCATCGCCCTGCTGACGATGGGGACGGGCCTGATCGGTGACGGCATCGCCCGTACCGCAGCCGGCATCGACCGCGAACGGGGTGACGAGTGACCACCGACCAGCTGCCCGACCAGCAGGAGACGGGCGTCGGCGCCGGCCCCGCCGTGACGGTCCGTGACCTCCAGATCTCGACGACGGGGGGAACGCCCGTCGTCGATGGCATCTCGTTCGAGATCGCTCCGGGTGAGGTGCTCGGGGTCGTCGGTGAATCCGGCTCCGGCAAGACCACGGTCGGCCTGGCTCTTCTCGGCCATGCACGCCGCGGCCTGGAGATCGCGGGCGGCACGATCATGCTCGGCGACCAGGACATCCGGGCCATGGGCGACGCCGAGCTCAGGCGCCTGCGTGGCTCGTTGGTCTCCTACGTCCCACAGGACCCCGCGTCGTCGCTGAACCCGGCGCTGAGGATCGGGACGCAGCTGCGCGAAGTGCTCGAGGCGCACGGCCAGACCGACGACAACAAGAACGCCGCTCGCATCGCGGAGATGATGCGCGAGGTGGCCCTCGACGACGACCCGGCATACCTGAAGCGGTACGCGCATGAGCTCTCGGGTGGTCAGCAGCAGCGCATCGGGCTCGCGATGGCCTTCGCCAACCGGCCCCGCCTGATCGTCCTCGACGAGCCGACGACCGGTCTGGACGTCACGACGCAGTCGACGGTCCTGGCGACCGTGCGCGACCTTGCGGCTGCGCACGGCGTGGCCGCGCTCTACGTGACCCACGACCTGGCCGTGGTGGCGGCCGTGGCGACCCGTGTCGCGGTGATGTACGCCGGCCGCATCGTCGAGCTCGGTCCTGCCGACCAGCTGTTCGAGTCGTCGGGTCACCCCTACACCCGTCGCTTGGTCGGTGCGATCCCTCGGCTCGCCGGGGGCCGCAGCCTGGTCGGCATCCCGGGCCACGCCCCCTCGCCGGGGAAGCGTCCGCACGGATGCGCCTTCGCACCACGCTGCAGCCTGCGTGTCGACGAGTGCGAGGCACAGGTCCCCGACATGCTGGAGATCACTCCCGACCACTCGTCGCGGTGCATCAAGGCGCTCGAGGTGATCACCTACCAGCAGGCGGAGTACGGCGACCCGATCGAGCTCCCACCGTCCGAGACCGAGGCGCCGGCCCTGAGCCTCGAGAACGTCGTGGGCTACTACGGCTCTATCGAGGTGCTGCACTCCATCAACCTGACGCTCGAGCAAGGTGAGGTCCTGGCCGTCGTCGGGGAGTCGGGGTCGGGCAAGACGACGACCGCGCGGTCGATCGCCGGGCTGCACCACAACTGGACGGGCACCATCCGCCTCGGCGACACCGAGCTCGCGCCGTCCGCCCGAGCTCGCAGTACCGACGTACGCCGACAGATCCAGTACATCTTCCAGAACCCCTACGGCTCCTTGAACCCGCGCAGGACCATCGGGGAGACGGTCGGCCAGCCGCTCAGCGTCTTCGGCATCGCGTCGGGTCGCGACGTGGACACGCGCGTGGGCGAGATGCTCGAGCAGGTCTCGCTGTCCGCGAGCTACGCGCGGCGCTATCCCGACCAGTGCTCGGGTGGCGAGCGGCAGCGAGTCGCGATCGCCCGGGCGCTGATCTCCAAGCCGTCCGTCCTGATCTGCGACGAGATCACGTCGGCACTCGACGTCAGCGTGCAGGCGGCGATCGTCGAGCTGCTCGGTGAGCTGCAGCGCGAGCTCGGCCTGTCGATGGTCTTCGTGACGCACAACCTGCCGCTGGTGCGGTCGATCGCCCAGAAGGTCGCAGTACTGGCGGACGGCAGCATCGTCGAGTACGGCGAGACGGCAGGAATCCTGGCGAACCCGCAGCAGGAGTACACGCGGCACCTGATCTCCGACACCCCGTCGCTCGAGACGGCGGTCAGTGAGGCCCAAGAGAACGTGGAGCAGATGGACGGGGCGACTGACCGGAAGCCCACCGCGTGACCGCTCTCGACCAGCCCGACATCCTGATCGTGATGGCGGACCAGTTGACGACGGGCGCCATGCCGTTCCACGGCAACGACGTGACCCAGGCGCCGGCGATGGCCGCACTGGCCGAGCACGGCGTCGTCTTCGAGAACGCCTACACCGCCAGCCCGTTGTGCACGCCGGCGCGGGCGTCGCTGATGACGGGGCTCCTGCCGTCACGCACGCACAGCTACGACAACGCCGCGGGTTTCTCCTCGGAGATCCCGACCTTCGCGCACCATCTGCGCGCCCAGGGCTACCGGACGGTGCTCGCCGGGAAGATGCACTTCTGCGGTCCCGACCAGCTGCACGGCTTCGAGGAGCGGCTGACCACCGACATCTACCCGGCCGACTACGACTGGACGCCGGACTGGGATTCGGACGAGCGACCGCCCTGGTACCACGACATGTCGTCGGTCACCGAGGCCGGCACGTGCGTACGCACCAACCAGCTCGACTTCGACGACGAGGTCGCATACGCCGCGGAGCGCGGGCTCTTCGAGCACGCCCGGTCCGCGGACGACCGCCCACTCTGTTTCGTCGTCTCCTTCACCCATCCACACGACCCCTACGCGATCACGCAGGAGTACTGGGACCACTACCGCGACGAGGACGTCCCGATGCCGGCACACGGCTACGACTCCGCGAACGCGCACCCCCACGAGGAACGCCTGCGCAGGGTCTGCGCGATGGACGACGTCGAGATCACCGACGAGATGGTGCGCGACGCCCGGCACGCCTACCTTGGTGCGGTCTCGTACGTCGACGACCGGCTGGCCCGACTGCTGGAGATCCTGCGCGTCACGGGACGCCTCGAGAACACGGTGGTGATCCTGACCAGCGACCACGGCGACATGCAGGGGGAGCGTGGCCTCTGGTACAAGATGAGCTTCTTCGAAGGCTCCGTCCGCGTGCCGCTGGTGGTCACCGCGCCCGGGCGCTTTGCCGCCTCGCGCGTCTCGTCACCGGTCTCGACGATGGATCTGTTGCCGACCCTGGTCGGTATTGCCGGAGGGGACGACCGCTCCGAGTCGTTCGAGGACCTCGACGCCCAGAGTCTGTTGCCCCTGCTGACCGGCGAGCACGACGACCGCGAGGTGGTCGTGGCGGAGTATCTCGCCGAAGGAGCGATCGCCCCGATCGTCATGCTCCGCCGCGGATCGTGGAAACTCGTCCACTCGCCGCTCGACCCCGACCAGCTCTACGACCTGGCGACCGACCCCCTCGAGCGAACCAACCGCGCCGAGGACCCCGCAGCCGCTGAGGTGCTCGCGGAGCTGCGTGCCGAGGTGGTGAGACGTTGGGACCTCACCCGCATCGACCACGAGGTGCGCGAGAGCCAGCGCCGCCGTCGTACGGTCGTGCAGGCGCTCGGCCAGGGACGCCGGACGTCCTGGGACTACGCACCGCCGTACGACGCGTCGCGCCGCTACATCCGCAACCACGGAGACCTCGGCGACCTCGAGGCGACTGGCCCGCTACCCGGTGCCGCCGGAAGGGCCCGCACCCTAGGGCCCCGTCTCTAGCCGTCCCCAGCCACCCGGAAACCGACGTTGCCCGCGCTGCTGTCCGGCGTGTTCGCGCTGCGGGAGTCGACCCGGTAGCGCCAGCAGTAGCTCTCGTGGCACAGGTAGCTGCCCCCGCGCATGACCTTCGCGACACCCGCTCGCGGCCCCACGGGCGACCGGCGCGGGGAGTGTCGGTAGGAGTCCGGTGAGAACCAGTCGGAGCACCACTCCCACACATTGCCGGTGGTCTCGAACAGCCCGAAGTCGTTGGCGGGGAAGCTCCCGACGGGACAGGTCCCGACCCATCCGTCGTCACCGGTGTCGCGCTGCGGGAAACGTCCCTGGAAGACATTCATCCGGTGCTCGCCCTCCGGCTCGCGTTCGCCGCCCCACGGGAAGTGGTGCCCGTCCTCCGGTCCTCGGGCGGCCCGCTCCCACTCGGCCTCGGTCGGTAGCCGCAGCCCGGCCCAGTCGCAGAACGCGACGGCGTCGTACCAGCTGACGTGGACGACCGGATGGGTGTCTCGGTCGTCCACCGAGGACTGCGGGCCTTCGGGGTGTGCCCAATCGGCACCGGGCACCTCCCGCCACCACGGTGCGGCAGCGACGGCCCGCGTCGGCGGGAAGTCGTCGGGAAGCAGGCCGGCGAAGACGAACGAGGTGCCGAGCTCCTCGGCGGTGGTGCGGTAGCCCGTGTCGTCGACGAACGCGGCGTAGTCACGGTTGGTGACGGTGCGCGCCCCCATGCGGTACGAGTCGAGCTCGACGCGGTGGGGCGGCCCCTCACCGTCTTCGGCGTATCCACGTGGGTCTTCGGTGCCCATCACGAACCTGCCCGCCGGAATCGTCGCCAGGGCGACCTCGGGGGAGCCTGCCCCGGCGCTGGGTGCCGCGGACGCGGCACGTTCCGCCTCCGACGAGTCTCCCGGAGGGCGTCCCGGGGAGCAGCAGGAGCTCATGCCCGTGAGTGTGCCAGGTACGCAGGAACCGCCCGCGTCAGCGGGCCTCCTGTCTGGGCAGGAACACCTCCTTGACCAAGAGCAGGATGGACGCCGCCGTCGGGATCGCGAGGAGCGCTCCGACGACACCGAGCAGCGCGGCGCCGACCAAGGCCGCGATCACGGTCAGTGCCCCTGGGATCTCCACCGACCGGGACATCACCTTCGGGTAGATCACGTAGTTCTCGAGCTGCTGGTAGGCGATGTAGAAGATCACCGCGATGATCCCCGTCTTGACGTCGGTGGCGAACGCAATCGCACAGACGATGACCGCCCCGATGGTGGCCCCGATCATCGGGATCACGTCGAGCAGGGCAACCACCATCGCCAGGGCGACGGCGTAGCTGCCGAGACCGACGATGAACAGGAAGATCGCGGTGCTGAGGCCGGCACACGTCGCCACCACGAAGGCGCCGGAGACGTAACCGCCGATGTTGCGGAGGATCCGGTCGCCGAGCAGCGACACGCGCTCGCGGCGCGTGGCCGGCGCCAGGGAGTACGCCGCCTTCTTCATCGACGGGAGGGACGCGAGGAAGTACAGCGTCAGCACGATCACGACGAACGCGTTCAGCAGGATCCCGAGGATGGCCAGGCCGACGCCGACAGCGCCGCCGAACGCCTTCTCGGCCAAACCGCCCGACGTCACGTAGTCCTCGACCTTGGTGGTGATGTCGTATTTGTCGTCGAAGCGGCGGATCTGGTCGTTCCGCTGGAGCCGGTCGAACCAGTGGGGCAGATTGTCCGCGATCGCGGTGACCTGGTGGCTGATGATCGGGACCAGGATCGTGAGAAAGCCGGCGAAGACCAGGACCACGCCGAAGATCACGCAGAGCACCGCCCACGGCCGCTTCAGCCCCCGGCGCATCAGGAACTCGACCGCTGGGTTGAGTCCGACCGCCAAGAAGAGCGCGACGACCACCAGCACGAGCACGCCGCTGATCCGGACCACCATCAGGCCGATCCAGAGGGCGATCAGCACGCCGAGGCCACCGAGCAGACCCCACATGAACGGCGAGTGGGTGTTCAGGGGGCCGCCAGGCTCACCGAGGTCGTCGGGGTGCCGGTCGGGGTCGTGCAGGAAACGGACGCTGTCGTCGATGTCGTCCCGGTCGTCTCGTACGACGACGTCAGCGGCCCGCGCTGCGGCCCGGTCGTCGGCGTCGTCGGCTGCTGTGTCAGCCGCTGTGTCAGCCGCTGTGTCAGCCGCTGTGTCAGCCGCTGTGTCAGCCGCTGTGTCAGCCTCGGCGTCCACTGAGTCGTCGCCCGGCCCGGGGGTGTCGGTCATGCGCCGATTATGGTGGCCCGCTCCATCGAGGCGGGGGAGCCGGACACCCGCGTGGCTCAGTCGGAGATCACTTCTCCTCGTCGTCCCCGAAGCCGGCCATCATCTCGCGCAGCGACCCGAGCTGGGCGGAGATGGCCTCGCGCCGCTTGGTCATCCGGTCGACCTCGGCCTTGAGTGCGGACAGGTTCCGCTCGTGCTCGGCGTTCCCCGACGCGGTGATCGCGTCGGCCTGCGTCCGTGCCGAGGCGACGATCTGCTCGGCCTCGCGGCGGGCGCGAGCCAGCAGCGCCTCTGCCTCGGACTGCGCCTGCTGACGGTGGGTGTTGGCCTGCGCGGTCGCTTCGCGGGCACGCGCCTCCGCGGCGTTGGCCCGCTGCTCGGCCTCCTCGACCAGGCGGGTGGTCTCGGCGGTCGCACTGGCGTGGTGGTCGTTCGCCTCCTTGGCCAGTCGCTCCCGCTCGACCGCCAAGGTGCGACGCGCCTCCTGGACCTCGCGGTCCGCCGCGGCCCGTGTCTGCTCGGCCTCGCGAGTCGCGCTGACGCGCATCTCCTTGCTCTCCTGCTGAGCGGCGAGCCGGATCTGGTCACTCTCGCGCTTCGCGGAGGCGCGCAGGTCCTCGGCCTCGGCCACCGCCAGCGATCGCTCCTGCTCGGCATCGGCGGTCACCCGGGCACGCATCTCGTCGAGCTCCTTGAGCTGGACGATGCGCATGTCGTCGGCCTCACGCGTGGCGTCCGCACGGATGCTCACGGCGTCGCGGGAGGCCTGCTCGCGGATGTCGTCGCCGTCGCGTTTGCCCGCTTCGCGGATCTCGGACGCCTCCTCCTCGGCGAGCCGGAGCATCGCACTCGCGCGTCCGCCCAGACCGGCGTACGACGGGTTGGCGTTCTCCGCGAGCTCGTCCTGCGCGCTGCGCAGCTCGACATGGAGCTCGCTCACCCGCTGCTCGGACTGGGACAGTGCCGAAGCGACACCCGCGTTGTCCTGGAGGAGCTGGCGGAGCGCAGCGTCGACCGCGGACTTGTCGTACCCCCCGCGCCGGACCGTTGCGAAGTTCGGGAAGCTCGCCGGCGCGGTCGTCGGCGCCGCCGGAGTGGTAGGCGTCGGCGTCGCCGGGCGGGCCGTAGTCAGCGGCGCTGGTGCCGCTGGGATCTGCCGTGTGGGCGCGGGATCGGCGGCCGGCTCCTCCGGCTGCTCAGCCTCTGCCGACACCGCCTCTTCCGTGATCGCCTCCTCGGTGGCGGGCGCGGCGGGGGTCTTCTTGGCCGGCTTCGCTGGGGGCTTGCCGCCCTTCGCCCGCTCCTTCTGGGCTTCCATGACCTGTGTCGGCTCCGCGTCCCCGTCGGGGGTCTCCTCCGGCTCGTCGAAGATGGACAGGCCTTGGTCGCTCATAGTGCGGACTTCCTCCCGGAACTCGAGTTGGGGCCAGTCTGGCCGATGCTCGGAAACGACTTCCACCCCGTACGACGCCGATCGGGGAGGCGAGGTTGCGACACGCCGACCTGACCTGGCCGGACCCTGTTCTCAGACGCCGCGAAAGGCGTTGATGGAGTCCAGATGCCGGGCGCGCTTCTCCTCATCTCGAACTCCGAGGCCCTCCTTGGGAGCCAGGCAGAGCACGCCGACCTTGCCCTGATGGAGGTTGTGGTGGACGTCGAGCGCCGCCTGACCGACGTCCTCCAGCGGGTAGGTGCGAGACAGGGTCGGGTGGATCATCCCCTTCGTGATCAGCCGGTTGGCCTCCCACGATTCGCGGTAGTTGGCGAAGTGTGAGCCGATGATCCGCTTGAGATTCATCCACAGGTAGCGGTTGTCGTACTCGTGGAGGTAGCCGCTGGTCGACGCACAGGTCACGATCGTGCCGCCCTTGCGCGCGGCGTACACGCTGGCGCCGAAGGTCTCGCGTCCCGGATGTTCGAAGACGATGTCGACATCCTCACCCCCGGTGAGCTCGCGGATGTCGGAGCCGAAGCGCCGCCACTCCCTCGGGTCCTGGGTCTGGTCGTCCTTCCAGAAGCGGTAGGCATTCTCCGACCTGTTGATGATCAGCTCGGCACCCATCCGCCGGCAGATCTCGGCCTTCTCCTCGCTGGAGACCACGCACACCGGGACGGCGCCGCCGTTGAGTGCGTACTGCGTCGCGAAGCCGCCGAGCCCACCGCTCGCACCCCAGACCAGGACGTTGTCGCCCTGCTTCATGCCGGCGCCGTTGCGGCTGACCAGCTGTCGGTACGCCGTGCTGTTCACCAAGCCGGGTGACGCGGCCTCCTCCCAGGTGAGGTGAGCGGCCTTGGGCATCAGCTGGTTGGACTTCACGAGCGCGATCTCCGCGAGGCCACCGAAGTTGGTCTCGAAGCCCCAGATCCGCTGCTCGGGATCCATCATCGTGTCGTTGTGTCCGTCAGGCCCCTCGAGCTCGACCGACAGGCAGTGGGCCACGACCTCGTCACCGGGCTTCCAGGCATGCACGCCGAGGCCGGTCCTCAGCACGACACCGGCGAGGTCGGACCCGACGATGTGATAGGGCAGGTCGTGCCGCTTGGTCAGCGGGCTGAGCTTGCCGTAGCGCTCGAGGAAGCCGAACGTCGGCAGCGGCTCGAAGATCGAGGTCCAGACCGTGTTGTAGTTGATCGCGCTCGCCATCACCGCGACCAGCGCCTCGCCTGGGCCGAGCTCGGGGACCGGTACCTGGTCGATGTGCAGTGACTTGCGTGGGTCCTTCTCCTTGGACTCCATCCCCTCGAACATGTCGACCTCGGCCTGGCGGACGGTGGCCGCGCGGTAGGTCTCCGGCATCTCCCACGCGGCGAGGTCCTCTGCGGTGGCGGTTCCGGACGTGATGGCGTCGAGGATCTGCTGCACGTCATCTCCTGGTAGGCGGGGCCCTGGTCGGAAGCACGCTACCGATTGGTCACGCAGGGTGGACACGAGTGTGCGTCAGGTCATAGACCTGTCATGACCAGGTCGGCAAGCCTCCAGGAGACCCCATGTCGCGCAACAGCGTGGCCACCGGTGGAGCGCCCGCCGCGCTCGGGCCCTACAGCCAGGCGATCATCGCCGGTGGCTTCGTCTTCTGCTCGGGGACTGCCGGGATGGACCCCGAGACCGGTGAGATCCCGGACGGGATCGAGGCTCAGACCGAGCTCGCACTGCACAACCTGGGCGCGATCCTGGCGGAGGCGGGTTCCTCGATGGACCTGCTCGTCAAGACCACGATCTTCTACGCCGACGTCGCGGACTTCGCATCGCTCAACGAGGTGTACGCCCGGCACATGCCCGATCCGCCTCCGGCGCGGTCTGCCCCAGCCAACGTCGCGCTGCCGCGTGGGCTCTTGGTGTCGATCGACGCCATCGCACTGGTCTCTGACAGCTGAGGCGGACGGAGGGTCACGCCGGGGATGCCGGCTCGACCAGCTCGATGAGCACGCCACCAGCGTCCTTGGGGTGCACGAAGTTGACCAAGGACCCCGCCGTCCCGGCGCGTGGTACGTCGTACAGCAGGCGAAGGCCGCGGTCGCGCAGGACGGCGGACACCGCCTCGAGGTCGGTGACCCGGTAGGCGAGCTGCTGCATCCCCGGACCGTGGCGGTCGAGGAACTTCGCGATCGCTGAGTCGTCGTCGAGCGGGGCCAGCAGCTGGATCATGGCTCCGGACGCATCGTCCGCAGGTCCGACGCGGACCATCGCCTCGCGCACGCCCTGCTCCTCGTTGGTCTCCTCGTGAACCGTCTCCATGCCGAAGGTGTCGCGGTAGAACGCCTTGGCGGCGTCGAGGTCGGCCACCGCGATGCCGACGTGGTCGATCGCGGCGAAGAGGTGCTCGGGAATGTCCACATGCCCAGGGCCAGTCATGGAGCCATCGTCGTACGGCACCCGGGGTTCTCGCATGTGAGGATTTCCTCAGCCACGCAGGCCGCCGTCGCTCGCGGGTGGCCCGCGCCGCTGGGTATCGTCGAGGTGAACGTTCGTCTGCTGGTGGGAGGCACCCTCATGTCCGGAAACGTCATCGTCGCCGGGGTCCGTACGCCGATCGGCCGTCTGCTCGGCGGGCTGAAGTCGCTGTCCGCCGCGGAGCTGGGGGGTGTCGCCATCAAGGGTGCCCTGGATAAGGCTGGCGTCTCGGGTGACCAGGTCGATTACCTGATCATGGGGCAGGTCATCCTCGCCGGGGCCGGCCAGAACCCCGCACGCACGGCCGGGATCCACGCCGGCCTCCCGCTCTCGCTCCCGTCGATCACGATCAACAAGGTCTGCCTCTCCGGGCTGAACGCGATCGCCATGGCCGACCAGCTGATCCGCGCCGGTGAGGCCGAGATCATCGTGGCCGGTGGCATGGAGTCGATGACGAACGCTCCCCACCTCGTGCCGAAGTCGCGCGAGGGCTTCAAGTACGGCGACGTCACGCTCGTCGACTCGATGGCCTACGACGCGCTCTGGGACCAGGCCACCTCCCAGGCCATGGGCGCACTGACCGAGGACTACAACACGGCACACACCAACCTGAGTCGCGAGGAGCAGGACGCCTTCGCGGCCGCCTCCCACCAGAAGGCCGCCGCGGCGTGGAAGAACGGCCTCTTCGACGAGGAGGTCGTCCCGGTCTCGATCGCGCAGCGCAAGGGCGACCCGATCGTGGTCTCCCAGGACGAGGGCGTGCGGGGCGACACCACCGTCGAGTCGCTGTCGGCGCTCCGCCCGGCGTTCAGCAAGGACGGCACCATCACAGCCGGCTCCGCCTCCCAGATCTCCGACGGCGCCGCCGCCGTCGTGGTGATGAGCAAGGCGAAGGCCGAGGAGCTCGGCCTGGTGTGGCTGGCCGAGATCGGAGCGCACGGCATGGTGGCCGGCCCCGACTCCACGCTCCAGATGCAGCCGGCCAACGCCACCCAGAAGGCCTGCGACAAGGAAGGCATCAGTCCCGCCGACCTCGACCTGGTGGAGTTCAACGAGGCGTTCGCCGCCGTCGGCATCGACTCGACCCGAGCCTTGGGTCTCGACGAGGCGAAGGTGAACGTCAACGGGGGCGCCATTGCGCTCGGCCACCCGGTGGGCATGTCCGGCACCCGGCTCGTTCTGCACCTCGCACTCGAGCTGAAGCGCCGCGGCGGCGGCACCGGCGCCGCCGCACTGTGCGGTGGCGGAGGCCAGGGCGACGCGCTGATCATCCGCGTTCCCGCCTGAGGTGGGCCCTCGTCCTTCAATGCGTCGCGACCGCGGCGACGGCAATGTCGTCAGGGACCTGGTCTCCCGCGCCCGCGACGGTGACCCGCGTGCCGTCGGGCGGTTGATCTCCCTGGTCGAGGACGAGTCGCCGCTGCTGCGCGAGGTCACGGCGGCGCTGGCCCCGCACACGGGAGGGGCGAAGATCGTCGGCATCACCGGCTCGCCCGGCGTCGGCAAGTCGACGTCCACCTCGGCGCTGGTCGGGGAGCTGCGCAAGGCCGGCCAACGCGTCGGCGTCCTGGCCGTCGACCCGTCGTCCCCGTTCTCCGGTGGTGCGTTGCTCGGCGACCGGGTGCGGATGCAGGACCACGCGCTTGACCGCGAGGTGTACATCCGATCGATGGCCTCGCGTGGGCACCTCGGTGGGCTCGCTTGGAGCACGCCGCAGGCGATCCGGGTCCTGGACGCGGCCGGCTGCGACGTCGTGCTGATCGAGACCGTGGGCGTGGGCCAGAGCGAGGTCGAGATCGCCGGGCTCGCCGACACCACGCTCGTGCTGCTGGCGCCGGGGATGGGCGACGGCATCCAGGCCGCGAAGGCGGGCATCCTCGAGATCGGCGACGTCTACGTGATCAACAAGGCCGATCGCGATGGCGCTGACACGCTCCGTCGGGAGCTCCGCTCGATGCTCGCGTTGGCCGAGCGCGCCGAGGGTGACTGGAGGCCGCCGATCCTCAAGACCATCGCGTCGAAGAACGACGGGCTCGACGCGGTCGTCACCGAGTTCGATCGACACCACGCCTGGCTGGAGTCGTCCGGCGAGCTCGCCGTCCGGCGTACCCGACGAGCGCGCGACGAGATCGAGGCGATCGCGCTCACCGCGCTCCGCAGGCGCTGGGGTGACGTGCACGGCCGGTCCGAGCTCGACGACCTCGCCCAGCAGGTGGCGGCCGGCGAGTCCGACCCGTACGCCGCGGCCGAGACGCTGCTCGCTGCCTTGTGAGAGGGCTGTGAACGAACTCGGAACCGGGTCACCCTCCTGTACCCCGGCGCTCCTCCACCTCCACCTGGTCTAGACCAGATTCGATGGCCACCGACCTGCTCCTGTTCTCGGATGGAGATCCCCCGTCATGGTCAAGAAGCTCGTGCTCGTCGTCGCCGTGGTGTTCCTCGGGTTCTGGTTGTTCACCGACCCCCATGGCCTCGCCCACGCCACCAGGTCCAGCGCTGGCCAGACCTGGGACCTGAGCGAGCAGATGTTCACCTCGCTCATCACGTTCCTGCGCGCCCTCTGACGCCGGACGTGAGACGACCGTGAGCTGGGCCGACCCGAACATCCGGAAGCACCTCCTGCGGGACGAGGGGGAGGTGATCGTGGACGAAGTGCACCACCACTGGATCGTCTATCTGCTGCCGCTGGTCGAGGCCGCACTCGGGCTGCTGCTGCTCATCGCCGTCGGCTACGTCGACCTCGACCTCGGCTGGGTGCCGTTCCTGCTCGCCTTGGTGATCTGGCTGTACGCGGCGTGGAAGGCGCTCGGCTCGCACCGCGACCGGTTCGTGGTGACCAACATGCGGGTGTTCCGCGTCAACGGCGTGCTGTCGCAGAACCTCGCGACGATGCCGCTGAGCCGGATCCTCGACATCACCGTCGCCAAGCCGCTGCACGGCCGCGTGCTCGGCTTCGGGCATTTCATCTTCGAGTCGGCGGCGCAGGAGCAAGGGCTGCGGGACATCCGGTTCGTCGGCCGGCCCGACGACGCGATCTCTCCATCCAGCGAGTGGTTCAGCGGTCCGGGCTGCGCGGGCCGCGGCACTGGAACTAGCGCAAGACCTCGGTCCACCAGGCGATCGACCGCCGGATCGCGTCGCGGGACGCCTCCGTGTCGTCGACGGTCTCGAAGCCGTGGTGGGCGCCGGGGACGTCGATCACGTTCACCGGGCGACCTGCCTCACTGCTCCGGGCCAGCAGGTCGTCGGTGATGGGCACGATCCAGTCGAAGTCGTGCTCTGGGCGCACCAGCAGGAGCGGCACCGCCGACCTCGGAGCGGCCGTGATGCCGTCGACCAAGCCCAGGTCGGACAGCTCCGGGTCGCCCACCGCGGCGTACGTGCCGGCGACGGCGATCACCCCGTCGGGGACCGGCTCGAGGAACGAGCCCATGAGGAAGCCCCCCGCGGAGAAGAACCACAGCCCGACCCGGTGGGGGTCCACGCGGGGGTCGGCGCGGAGCCGGGACAGCGCCGACTGCACGTCGGCGCGAGCACGCGGGAGCGTGTCGTCGTCGACGAACCCGTGCTCGAACATCGCACCGACGAGGCCAGCGTTCGCGAGAAGGGCGCCGTACCCCTGGTAGGCCGGCCACTGGCGCGGCCGGGCCGGCAGGGCGGGCGACAGCGGGCCGCCGTGCACCATCAGCACGGCGGGCGCCGGCGACGAGCTGGGCAGGTAGAGATCGAGGTCGCCCACAGTCGCGGGCTCGACCGGCTCCTGCGGCAGGACGAAGGGCCGGAGGAACGGAGGGACGTCCATGTCATCGCTCATCGCCTGCCATCGCAGCACACACCACCACGTCGGTCACCCCGATTAGAGTGCGCCGCATGCCGCGGCTGCCCTTCGACCCCATCGACGAGGCCGCGCGCCAGTGGGGCAAGCACTGGGAAGCCGTGCCCGCGATGCACGCCGTGACGTCGCTGATGCGGGTGCAGCAGCTCGTGCTCGGCCGGCTCGACGCGATCCTCAAGCCGCACGGCCTGACCTTCGCCCGCTACGAGGCCTTGGTGCTGCTCTGCTTCTCCTCACGTGGCTCGCTGCCCCTGGGGAAGATGGGGGAGCGGCTCCAGGTGCACCCGACCTCCATCACTTCGATCGTGCAGCGGCTGGAGGCCGACGGGCTCGTCTTGCGTCGTCCCCACCCCGAGGACCGGCGCGCGATCCTGGCCGAGGTCACCGACGCCGGGCGCACGTTGGTCGAGGTAGCGACCGCCGACCTGGTGGGGGCCGACTTCGCCCTCGGCTCGCTGACCGACGACGAGCTCGGCGAGCTCTCTGCCCTGCTCCGACCGGTGCGCCGGGCCGCCGGTGACTTCTAGGCACGACCTGATGTCCGACTGGTGACCGACGGATGACCGACTCAGATGCCGTACGCCGAGTGGGTCTGGCCCTGCCGCGCGTCTACGAGCGCGAGGTGCGTGGGCGGTGGAAGCTGAAGGTCAAGCAGATCGTCTTCGTGGCCTTCTCCCGCGACGAGCGCGACATGGGCTTTGGCTACCCGAAGACCGAGCGTGCGGGCCTGGTGGCCTCCGATCCGCAGACGTTCTACCTCCCCGGACCGGCCGACATGAGGTACCAGTGGGTGTGCGCCCACCTGGAGCGGCTCGACGAGCAGGAGATGCGTGAGCTGGTCACCGACGCCTGGCGGATGTGCACACCGCAGATGCTCCACGACCTGCCCGACCTGCCGGCGCCCAGCGCACAAGCATGGGACCTGATCGAGAAGCAGCAGTGGCACGACGTACGCCCGCTGCTGCACCCCCACGTCCACTTCGACGACGCGGCCGCGTCCCTCCGCGGGCGCAACCACGTGCTCGACCACCTCCAAGGTCATCCGACGCCGAGGCCACCGACGGAGGTCGAGATCCGCGACGGGCAGGTCTACCGCTGGCGACGCTGACGGACGAGGGTCCGCCCGGGTCGGGGAGCCGCTGTTCACCTGCGTTCGGCAGGATGACGGGATGGCGAAGAAGAAGAAGTCCGCGACCGACGCTGCCGAGAAGCAGCTGAGGGCCGCGGTGAAGAAGCTCCGGGCGCAGCTGGCCGCGGCCGAGAAGCAGGCCGAGAAGTGGAGGGAGAGGGCGAAGGACCACAAGTCCGTCGCATCCGGTGTCAAGACCGAGCTCAGTGCCGTACGCCGGCGCCTGGAGAAGGCCGAGGCGTCCGTGCGGAAGTGGAAGGACCGCGCCTCGCCGGCCGCGTCGACACCGTCGACCCCGCCCGCAAAGCCCGCTCCGGCCGCTCCGAGCGTCCACTCGCTACCCGACGACTCGTGGACCGTCACCGCCCTGCGGGCCGAGGCGCGGCGCCGCGGGTTGACCGGCTACTCCCGCAAGACGAAGGCCGACCTGCTCGCCGAGCTGCGCGGTTAGGTGAAATTAGTAGGACGTCCTACTATTTGTGCCATGGATGACGCTCGCTCCCGCTGGCAGGACCGCTACGACCTGTCGCGGGTCCGCGACGCCGATTTCACGACGCTGTCCGGGGCGGGCGTGGAGCCGGCGTACGGCACTGAGACCTCTGAATGGCCGGGCGAGTTCCCCTTCACGCGCGGGCTCTACCCGACCGGCTACCGCGGTCGCACCTGGACGATCCGGCAGTTCGCGGGCTTCGGCAACGCCCAGCAGACCAACGAGCGCTACCGGATGATCCTCGGACGGGGCGGCGGTGGCCTGAGCGTCGCCTTCGACATGCCGACCCTGATGGGCCGCGACTCCGACGACTCCCAGAGCCTCGGCGAGGTCGGCCACTGCGGCGTCGCGATCGACTCGGCCGCCGACATGGACGTGCTGTTCGACTCGATCCCGCTCGAGGACGTCACCACGTCGATGACGATCAGCGGCCCGGCGGTGCCGGTCTTCTGCATGATGCTCGTCGCGGCCGAGCGTCAGGGCGCCGACCTGTCGAAGCTCAACGGCACCCTGCAGACCGACATCTTCAAGGAGTACATCGCGCAGAAGGAGTGGCTGTTCACGCCAGAGCCGCACCTTCGCCTGATCGGTGACCTGATGGAGTACTGCGCGGAGAAGATCCCGGCGTACAAGCCGCTCTCGGTTTCCGGCTACCACATCCGCGAGGCCGGCTCGACCGCCGCGCAGGAGCTGGCGTTCACGCTCGCCGACGGGTTCGGGTACGTCGAGCTCGGGCTCAGTCGTGGACTCGACATCGACGCGTTCGCGCCGGGTCTGTCCTTCTTCTTCGACGCCCACGTCGACTTCTTCGAGGAGATCGCGAAGTTCCGCGCGGCTCGTCGCATCTGGGCGCGCTGGATGCGCGACGTGTACGGCGCGCAGTCCGAGAAGGCCCAGTGGCTGCGCTTCCATACCCAGACGGCCGGCGTGTCACTGACCGCCCAGCAGCCGTACAACAACGTCGTCCGTACCGGCATCGAGGCCCTCTCGGCTGTGCTCGGCGGCACCAACTCGCTGCACACGAACGCGCTGGACGAGACGCTCGCACTGCCGAGCGAGCAGGCGGCCGAGATCGCGCTGCGCACGCAGCAGGTGATCATGGAGGAGACCGGCGTCGTCAACGTCGCGGACCCACTCGGCGGCTCGTGGTACGTCGAGGCGCTCACCGACCAGATCGAGGCCGAGGCGAACGCGATCTTCGACAAGATCCTGGCCATGGGCGGCTCCACCCTCACCCATGCCGACACCGAAGGACTGGCTACCGCCACCCGAGACTCGACCGGCTCGAGCAAGGGGATCGGTCCGGTCACGAAGGGCCTTCTGCGCGGCATCGAGGACGGCTGGTTCATGTCCGAGATCGCCGAGGCCGCCTTCCAGTACCAGACGGCGCTGGAGAAGGGCGACAAGAAGGTCGTCGGGGTCAACGTCCACACCGACTCGATCACCCACGACCTCGAGATCCTGCGGGTCTCGCATGAGGTCGAGGTCGAGCAGGTCCGCGCGCTCGCCGCCCGGCGTACGTCGCGCAACGAGGTGGCGGTGACTGCCGCGATCCAGCGCATGGTGGACGTCGGCCGGACCGACGGCAACATGATCGAGCCGATGCTCGAGGCCTGCCGGGTCGAGGCGACGCTCGGCGAGATCTGTGACGCGCTTCGGGCCGAGTGGGGCGAGTACCGAGAGCCGGCCCGCTTCTGAAGGCAGCAGGGCGGGTCGCTCTACCATCGGCACATGAGGCCGGCCTCGTTGAGACGGGCCGCTGTGCTGGTGGTGCTGGCGGCCTCGATCGGCGGCGCGACCGCTGTCGCACGGCTCGACCACGACCCGTCGGCGAGGTCGGGAGCATCCGCCGTCCCGCCGGTCGTTCCCGGACGCGTCGTGCACGTCGAGTCCGGAGTCGCGACCACGACCTTCCTGCCGCTCGGTCTGGGGCCGCAGGACGGGCGGACCCTGTCGGCGCAACGCGCCTACAACGCACTGGTATCGGACTCGCCGAAGCTGAACCCGATCCCGGCGACCGTCCGGCCCTACTACGGCGTCCTCACCGACCCAGCGGCATCGCCGACCGCGGTCAACGTGCGCGTCTGGGCGTTCGCGGTCGACTCCGGCTGTCGCGGCAGCGATAGCGGTGGCCCGGCCGCATCGGAATCCCGCACTCGCTCCGGCCCTACCCGTTGTCGGCTGTGGGAGTTCGTCGACGCCCGGACCGGTCACCACCTGGGCGCGATCTCCGAGGAGGTCCTCCCGAACTGAGTCCGACCGCGCCTCCCTAGGATGAATCCATGACGCAGCAGCCGTTCAGTCGTCCGGGCGCCGTGGACCTGTCCGGGCTCCAGCGCCCCGCCGCCTCCTCGTCGGGTGACACGTCGCCGGCCGCGACCACTCGCGGCTCGTCGTACTCGGTCGATGTCACCGAGCAGAGCTTCCAGACGCTTCTCGACTCCTCGGTCTCCGCGCCGGTGGTGCTGGTGTTCTACTCCCCGAGCCGCGTGCCAGAGAGCACGGCGTACGCCGACGAGGTGGCCGCGGCCGTCGAGGCGTACGACGGACGCTTCCTGGCCGGCCTGGTCGACATCGACGCGTCACCGACCATCGCGGAGAGCCTGCAGATCCCGCAGGTGCCGTTGCTGATGGTGATCCTCGACGGCCGCCCGGCCGCGCAACCGATCCCGGGTGTCCTCAAGCGCGACGAGATCGACACCCTGCTCAACCAGCTCGCGCAAGGCCTCACCGCGCAGGGGATCACCGGGCGGCACCAGCCGCTCTCGGCCGCTCCACCCCCCGGCAATGAGGTGGAGGAGGAGCAGGTCGATCCGCGGTACGCGGCGGCCCAGCAGGCGCTGGCGAGCAACGACATCGACGGCGCGGTGGCCGAGTACCAACGGCTGGCCGACGCCAATCCGGCGGACACCGAGGCCGCTGCGGGCCTGGCGATGGCGAAGGTGCTGCAGCGCACCCAGGGCGCCGACCTGAACGCCGCCCGCGAGGCTGCTGCGGCGAATCCTGACGACGTGGACGCCCAGACGTTGGTGGCCGACCTGGACCTGCTCGGCGGTCATGTGGACGACGCGTTCACGCGGCTGGTGGACCTGGTCCGGCGTACGTCGGACGACGAGCGCAACCAGGCCCGCGAGCACCTGCTCGGTCTGTTCGCAGCAGTGGGCAACGACGACCCACGGGTCCTGCGCGGCCGGCAGAATCTCGCGTCGGCGCTCTTCTGAGGAGCTGATCTTGTCCACGATCGTCTACTGCCATGCCCATCCCGACGACGAGGCGTCCCAGACCTCCGGAGCCATGGCGCGCGCCGCCGAGGAGGGCCACCGCGTCATCGTCGTCTTCGCGACCAACGGAGAGCACGGTGAGGTGGCCGCAGACGCGGTGGAGGGTGAGACCGTCGCCGACTACCGCCGCCGCGAGGCCGAGGCATCGGCGGCCGCCCTCGGACTGGACCGCATCGTCTGGCTGGGGTACGCCGACTCCGGGATGACCGGATGGGAGCAGAACGACGCGGAGGGGTCCTTCCACGGGGCTGACCTCGACGAGGCAGCACGCAAGCTGGCCGACGTGGTGGACGAGGAGGACGCCGACGTCCTGATCGGCTACGACTGGCACGGCGGCTACGGCCACCCCGACCACGTGAAGGTCCACCACCTGGTCCACCGGGCGGCCCCGCTCGCGCGGCGTACACCGCGGCTGCTCGAGTCCACGTTCAACCGCACCGACCTGGTGCGGCAGTTCGAGGAGGCTCGAGCCGCGGGTGTGGACCTGGACTGGGACTTCGACCCGGAGGACCCGATGGACGACGGGAACCCGCTCGGGACTGCCGAAGAGGAGATCACCTGGGAGGTGGACGTCTCGGCGTACCTCGCACGCAAGCGTGCCTCGCTGGAGGCGCATCGGTCGCAAGCCAGCGACATCGAGCAGTTCCTTGCGTTGACGCCGGAGGTCTTCGGCCGCGCCTTCGGCCTCGAGCACTACATCGAGCCCGGCGTCGACGGGCCGATGCGGCGCGGCTGGCCTTTCTCGGAGGGTTGAGGGGAGCCGCGCTAGCCCCGTGTGTCCGGTGGTCGAGGAGGCGCGCTGGCCCCGTGTGTCCGGTGGTCGAGGAGGCGCGCGCTAGCGCCGTCACGAGACGCGGTGACCGTGTCTGCGGCGGTGGCTTCGAGACGGGCGTAGAACGCCCCTCCTCATCCAGCGGTGCCGTAGGGCGCGACCCGGCTGCCGCGCGTCAGGCCGTCGCGTCCGTCGAGCCGCCCAAAGCCGAGCGTCCCGCCTCGAGCCTGGCCACGGGCACCCGGAACGGCGAGCAGGAGACGTAGTCGAGCCCGGTGGCGTCGAAGAAGTGGATCGACGCTGGGTCGCCGCCGTGCTCGCCGCAGACGCCAAGGTGCAGGTCGGGGTTGGCCTGCCGGCCGAGCCGCGCTGCGTGCCGGACCAGGCGCCCGACGCCTTCGACGTCGAGCGACTCGAACGGGCTCACTTGGAAGATGCCGTGCTCGAGGTATCGGCTGAAGAACGACGACTCGACGTCGTCGCGCGAGAAGCCCCACGTCATCTGGGTGAGGTCGTTGGTGCCGAACGAGAAGAACTCCGCGGACCTCGCGATCTCGTTGGCGGTGACGGCCGCTCGCGGGAGCTCGATCATGGTGCCGACCTTGTGAGGGACCGCCGCGCCACGCTCCTGTGCAACCGCGGCGGCGACCTCGGCGATCTGGCCCCTGACCAGGTCCAGCTCGGTCACGGTCGCGACCAGTGGGATCATGATCTCGGGCTGCGGGTCGCCGCCGGCGGACAGCCGCTCGGCAGCGGCCTCGAGGATCGCGCGCACCTGCATCTTGAACAGCCCGGGGATCACGATGCCCAGGCGGACGCCGCGCAGGCCCAGCATCGGGTTCTGCTCATGAAGGCGCTTGACCGCCTCGAGGAGCTTCTCGTCGTGCCCGTCGAGGTCGTCCTGGTCCTCCTCCAGCGCGACCTTCACCGAGAGCTCGGTGTAGTCGGGGAGGAACTCGTGCAGAGGTGGGTCGATCAACCGGATCGTCACCGGCAGGCCGTCCATCGCCTCCAGGATCCCGCGGAAATCGTCGCGCTGGAGTGGCAACAGCTCGGCCAGCGCGGCCTCCTGGCCGGTCTCGTCCTCGGCGACGATGAGGTTCTCGACGAGCTGACGGCGCTCGCCGAGGAACATGTGCTCGGTCCGGCACAGGCCGATGCCCTCGGCGCCGAAGCGGCGCGCGCGGGCTGCGTCCTCGGGGGTGTCGGCGTTGGCGCGGACCCGGAGGCGACGTACCCCGTCGGCGTGCCTGATGACTCGGTCGACGGCGGCGACCAGGTCGTCCTCCAGGTGGTCGCCCTCGAGGTAGCGCATGACCATGGAGTCGGCCACCGGCACCGCTCCGAGGAACACCTCACCGGTGGTGCCGTCGATCGAGATCACGTCGCCCTCGTGGATCGGCTCGCCGCCGCGCACCCTGGCACGCCGCTTCTTGACACTCACGTCGAGCGCCTCGACGCCGCACACACACGTGCGACCCATGCCGCGTGCGACCACGGCCGCGTGGGAGGTCTTGCCGCCGCGGCTGGTGAGGATGCCGCGGGCGGCGACCATGCCGCGCAGGTCGTCGGGGTTGGTTTCCTTGCGCACCAAGATCACGGCCTCGCCGCGCCCGGCCCATTCGACGGCGGTGTCGGAGTCGAAGACGGCCTTGCCGACCGCAGCGCCAGGGGAGGCGTTCATGCCCTTTGCCAGCAGGGTGCGCTCGGCCCTCTCGTCGAAGCGTGGGAACATCAGCTGCGCGAGCTGTGCGCCCGTCACCCGACGTAGCGACTCGTCCCTGTCGATCAATCCCTCGTCGGTCATGTGACGCCCGATCCGGAACGCCGCCTCCGGGGTACGCTTGCCGACTCGGGTCTGCAGCATCCAGAGCTTGCCGCGCTCGACGGTGAACTCGATGTCGCACATGTCGCGGTAGTGCTTCTCGAGCGTGGCCATGATCTCGAGCAGCTCGTCGTGCGATGTTTTGTCGATCTGCGCCATGTCGGCCAGCGAGACGGTGTTGCGGATGCCGGCGACGACGTCCTCGCCCTGTGCGTTCTGCAGGTAATCGCCATACACGCCCTGGTTGCCGGACGCAGGATCGCGGGTGAACGCGACGCCGGAGCCGGAGTCGACGCCGCGGTTGCCGAAGACCATGGCCTGCACGTTGACGGCGGTGCCCATGCCCTCGTCGATGCGCTCCTGACGGCGGTAGAGGGCGGCACGCTCGGTGTTCCACGAGTCGAAGACGGCGCGCATCGCGAGCTCGAGCTGCTCACGGGGGTCCTGGGGGAAGCCGCGGCCGGCGTGCTCCTCGATGGCGTGCTTGAACGTGTCGACCAGGCCCCTCAGATCGTCGACGTCGAGGTCGGTGTCGGACTCGGTGCCGCGGTCCCGCTTCAGGCGGTCGAGGGCCGTGGCGAAGACCTCGGAGTCGATGCCGAGGACCGTGGCGCCGAACATCTGCAGCAGCCGGCGGTAGGAGTCCATAGCGAACCGCTCGTCGTTGCTCTGCTCGGCGAGACCGCGCACGGAGTCGTCGTTGAGACCGACATTGAGGACCGTCTCCATCATGCCGGGCATCGAGACCGCGGCGCCGGACCGGACGCTCACGAGCAGCGGGTCGCCGGGCTCGCCCAGCTGGCGTCCCATCTCCTTCTCGAGCGCGGCGAGGTGCTCGTCGATCTCACCGGCCAGGCCGTCGGGCAGGTCGCCGACCTCGAGGTACGCGCGACAGGCCGCGGTCGAGATCGTGAACCCGGGTGGCACAGGGAGACCGAGGTTGGTCATCTCGGCGAGGTTCGCGCCCTTGCCGCCGAGCAGGTCCTTCTGGTCCTTGTCGCCTTCGGTGAAGTCGTAGACGTAGGTCATGGGCCGATACTTCCCTGTCGACGGCGGGTTTGCCATCACCGAATCTGTGGTCTCGACGAGCCCGACCCAGGAGTCAGCCGCCGCTCTCGACGTACGCCGGCCCGCCGCCCGACTCGGCGTTCGACAGGGCGGACTCGATGCGGCGGGCCGTGAAGTCGGCACAGCGCTCGCGCACCTGCTCGAGCGTTGCGAACTCGGCCTCTCGGATCTCGCGTGCCTGCTTGCGGATCTGGTCCGCGATGCCGGCGTCGTGCGCACCACCGTCGAAGACCAGGCAGACGGCGTCGTCCCAGCCGCCCCACGGCGGCAGCCAGTCGGTGAGCAGGAGCGGGCCTGCCAACAGATCGAGAGCGAGCTCCTCCTGCACCTCGCGGGAGGCCGCGAGCTGGGGCGACTCACCCACCTCGACCACGCCGCCGGGCAGGTCCCAGTCACGCTTGTAGGTGAGCCGGCAGATCAGCACCCGTCCGTCGCGGTCGCGGACCAGCAGCTGGCTGATCGCGCGCTTGCGCGGGAGGAACGAGTTGAGGAGCGCCCGGAAGCCCTCGGGCTCCGAGATGGGTGGGTCGCTGATCAGCCGGGCATAGACCACCATCCCGGTGGCGTCATCGCGTTCCGCCATGCCCGGCTCGAGGCGGCGTACGCCCTCACGCCGCAGCCCCGAACGGGTGGCGACCCGCTGCGAGGAGACGTTGCGCGGGTCCACCTTCGCTTCGACGCGGCGTACGCCGAGGTCGCTGAACGCGTGCTCGACGAGGAGCCGCGCAGCACGGGTGGCGTGGCCGCTGCCGCGGTGACCGGCGTACAGCCACCAAGCGAGCTCCGCGGTCTCGCCCCTCGGCTGGAGCTCGGCTCCGCCGACCGTGGTGCCGCCCGCGTGAATGGCGAACGTGAGGCGGGTGCCCGCCTCACGTTCGTTTCGCCATCGGTCCACGACATCGAGCATCCCCTCTGCGTCGGAGCGTCCGGGCTGGCCCATCCAATACATCAGCTCGTCGTCCTCGCCTGCGACGTGGGCGTTGATATCGGACTCGTCGAAGGGTCGAAGGGTGACGACACCATCGGTCAGCTCGGGCTGCTGCGACAGCTGGTCGTTCACGCTCCGACCATAACCAGCCCCTCGTCCGTGTCGGCGTCGGAGCCCGTCGGGCGACCGAGCGCCGTTCCGAGCAGCGCGACGCCGGCGGTCGTGCCGGCCAGGACGACCAGGCTCCACTCGAGGGCGTGGCCGTACCCGCCGTCCACGGCCCCGAAGAAGACCATCCCGACAACGGCAACGCCGAGGGAGTTGCCGACCTGCTGGGCAGTCGAGAGGACACCGGAGACAGCACCGGCGTACTCCGGCTCGACGTTGCCCATGGCCGCGTCGATCAGCGCGGTCAGTGCAATCCCCATGCCGAACCCGGCGAGTGCCAGACCGGGCACGAGCTCGACCAGCGAGCCGCCGACCCCGTTCTCGGCAACCGCCGCGAGCAGCGCCACGTGGCCGAACGCGAACAGGCCCGCACCGACCGGGACCGTCCAACGACCCAGGCGGGCTGCGAGCCGGCGCTGGTTGCCGGTGCCGAGCATGTAGGGGAGCGCCACGAGCGTGAAGACCGCGCCCGACGACAGAGCACCGAGCCCGCGACCGTTCTGCAGGTACAGGGCCAGCACCAGGAAGTACGACGCCATCCCCACGAACAGCAGGGCCTGGCAGGCGAGCGCGACCCGGACCGTGCGCGACCGGAACGCCTCGGGCTCGACCAGCGGGCGCAGGCCCCGGCCCAGCAGCACCCGGCTCCGGACCACGGTGAGCGCGGCCGCGACGACGGCGCCGGCCAGGCTGAGCCACGTCCACAGCGGCCAGCCGAGGCGGCGTCCCTCGAGGAGGGGCAGGAGCAGGGCGGTCAGCGCGGCGGTGGCCAGGAGCAGCTCGACGAGGTCGATCCCCTTCGGGTCTTCGGCGCTCCGGCGGTCGGGCAGCAGGCGCGGGGCGAGCGCCACCGCAGCCAGCCCGATCGGCACGTTCACCCAGAAGATCGCGCGCCAGCCGGACCCGGCCAGATCGAGGTGGATCAGGATGCCGCCGATCAGCTGTCCGGTCGCGGCCGCCAGACCCATCACGGTGGAGTAGATGCCGATGGCCTTCGGCATCCGCGGTCCGGCGTACACGTCGCCGATCAGCGCCAGCACCATCGGCGAGACCATCGCGCCGGCCACGCCTTGGGCGAGGCGCGCCGCCACGAGGAGCTCGGTCGTCGGCGCCGCGCCGCAGGCAGCGGAGGCCAGCACGAAGAGGGCGGTGCCGAGGGAGAACATCCGGCGCCTTCCCCAACGGTCGCCGAGTCGGGTGACCGCGATGAGGAGGGCGCTGAATGTGAGGCCGTACCCGGCCACGACCCATTCGAGGCCGCTGTCGGAGGCGTGAATATCGCGCTGCATCGACGGCAGCGCGACGTTGACGATGAAGAAGTCCAGGACGACCAGGAACGTGCCACACATGAGGACCGCGAGCGGACCCCAGCCGGGCTCGGCGGCCCGGGCTCCCGAGTCAGCGGTCGCGATGTCCTGGATCGGAGTGTCGGTTCGTGTGCTCATGGCGGGGACGCTCCGGTCTCCCGTCGGGGGAGAGTCAAGAAATTGACTCTCCCCCGAGTGGAGAGTGTGGGATGTGGGCATGACCTCGGATGTCCCTCTCCTGAGCATCGGGGAGTTCTCCCGCATGACGTTCCTGTCCGTGAAGACGCTGCGGCACTACCACGAGACCGGGCTGCTCGCGCCGGCACGGATCGACGCGTCGTCCGGATACCGCTACTACGACGTCTCTCAGGTCACCACTGCCCAGGTGATCCGCCGCTTCCGCGACCTCGATCTCCCGATCGAGCAGCTGCGGGCCTTCCTGGACGCCGCCGACGAGGAATCGAGGAACGCCGTGATCGTGGACCATCTCGACCGGATGAGCGCGCAGCTCCAGGAGACTCGAGCCACGGTCGACTCGCTGCGTCGGATGCTGTCGTCCGAGGACACTTCCTTCCCCGTCGCCTACCGCGACGAGCCGAACCTCACCACCCTGGCCGTCACCGACCGCGTCGCCGGCGCGGACGTCGTCGCCTGGTGGATGGAGGCGTTCCGGGAGCTTCACAGGGCGGTGCGCGTGAGCGGCGCAGCCCGGACCGGGACCGATGGAGCGCTGTTCCCCACCGAGTTCTTCGCCGACGAGGTGGGGGAGCTGGTCGCGTTCGTCCCCGTCTCCGCCGTGCCGGCCCGTCTGGCGGCGCGGGTCGCGGCGTACGAGGTGCCCGCCAGCCGCCTGGCCGTCACCACGTTCGACGGTCCGCCCCTCGACCTCGACCGCGCGTACGGCGCCGTCGGCCGATGGGTCATCGACCAGGCCACGTCGTCACCGGGTCCGGTCCGCGAGCGCTACCTCCCGACCGGCGACGAGGACGATCTGCTCGCGCACACGACAGAGGTGTGCTGGCCGGTGAAGTAGCCCTCGCCACTCGGCAGGGCGTCCGACGAGATCAGTCTCGGCGCAACCAGATCGTGGCGAGTGGGGGCAGCACCAGGGTGGCGTGGGCAGGCTGGCCGCTGTCGCCGCCTTCGTGCGCGGTGACCACGCCCAGGTTGCCGACGCCGGAGCCGGCGTAGGCGGCGGCGTCGGTGTTCACGACCTCCCGCCAATCGCCGGCCGTCGGCAGTCCGACCCGGAGGTCGCTGTGGGGTGTGGCCGCGAAGTTCGAGACGCATACCAGCGTGCTCCGCTCGCCGGTCGAGCCTGTCGAGACCCCCTTCCGGATGAACGAGAACACGTTCCGGCCCGCGTCGTTGGCATCGATCCACTCGAACGAGTCGGACTCGCTGTCGCGCGACCAGATCGCGGGGGAGTCGGTATAGGCCCGGTTGAGGTCCTTCATCAGCCGGTGCACACCGAGGTGCTCGGGGTGGTCGAGCAACCACCAGTCAAGCTCGCGGGACTCGGCCCACTCCGACTCCTGGCCGATCTCGGCGCCCATGAAGAGCAGCTGCTTCCCGGGGTGGGCCCACATGAAGGCCAGGTAGGCCCGGAGGTTGGCCAGCTGCTGCCAGCGGTCGCCGGGCATCTTGCGGAGCAGAGAGCCCTTCCCGTGCACCACCTCGTCATGCGACAGCGGAAGTACGAAGTTCTCGCTGAACGCATAGGTGAGCCCGAAGGTGAGCTCGTTGTGGTGCCACGACCGGTGTACCGGCTCGCGCTTGAGGTAATCGAGCGAGTCGTGCATCCAGCCCATGTTCCACTTGAACCCGAAGCCCAAGCCATCGCTGTCGGTGGTGCGGGTGACGCCGGGCCACGACGTCGACTCCTCGGCGATGGTGGTGGCGCCGGGGACGCGCTTGTAGACGGTGGCGTTCATCTCCTGGAGGAACTGCACAGCCTCGAGGTTCTCGTTGCCGCCGTACTTGTTCGGTGTCCACTCGCCCTCGGGGCGCGCGTAGTCGAGGTAGAGCATCGAGGCCACGCCGTCCACGCGGAGCCCGTCGGCGTGGAACTCCTCGAGCCAGTAGAGCGCGTTCGCGTAGAGGAAGTTGCGCACCTCGCGCCGACCGAAGTTGAAGATGTGCGAACCCCACTCCTTGTGCCAGCCGCGCTGGGGGTTGGGGTCCTCGTAGAGGGGCGTCCCGTCGAAGCGCGCGAGCGCCCAGGCGTCGGTGGCGAAGTGTCCCGGCACCCAGTCCAGTAGGACCCCGATGCCGTTCTGGTGGAACGCATCGACCAACCGCCGGAAGCCGTCGGGGTCGCCGAATCGCGAGTCCGGCGCGAAGTACGACGTCACGTGGTAGCCCCACGAGCCACCGAACGGATGCTGCATGACCGGCATCAGCTCGACGTGGCTGAAGCCGAGGTCGGCGACGTACGGGACCAGCTCGTCGATGAGCTGGTCCCACGTCAGCACGTTCCCGTGCCGCTTCCGCCACGAGGCGAGGTGTACCTCATAGATCGCCATCGGCTGGGAGACCGGCTGCTTCTCACCGCGCGACCGCATCCACTCGTCATCCCCCCACTCGTGGGTCGACTCGTAGACGCGGCTCGAGGTCGCGGGCGGCATCTCGGCCCAGACCGCCATCGGATCGGCCTTCTCGCGCCACTCGCCGTCGGCACCGAGGACGACGTACTTGTAACCGGCGCCCGCACCGACTCCGGGTACGAACAGCTCCCACACTCCGGACTCTCCGAGCTGCCGCATGGGGTGCTCGCGGCCGTCCCAGCTGTTGAAGTCACCCTCCAGCCGTACGCCGCGCGCGCCCGGCGCCCAGACCGCGAACGACGTCCCGGACACGTCGCCGGTCGAGGCGCGGTAGTGGTGGACGCGTGCCCCGAGCACGGTCCACAGCAGCTCGTGGCGGCCCTCGTTGACCAGGTGCAGATCCATCTCGCCGAGGGTCGGAAGGAACCGGTAGGGGTCGTCGACCGTGACCGCGCCCTGCCCGTAGTCGACCTCGACCCGATAGTCCGGCACGTCCGGTGGTTGAGAAGGGCGCTCTGTGCGGCTGCCTGCTGGTTGAGGAGGGCGCTCTGCGCCCGTCGCGAAACCACCGGGCGCAAGCACCCCGACCCACACCCCGTCATGCTCGTGCTCGAGCGGCACCCGCATGCCGTCGGACGTCACCACGGTCACGGTGCGCGCCAGTGGCTTGTAGACCCGGAACGTGACCTCGTCGCCGTCCGGGTGCGGGCCCAGAACGGTGTGCGGCTGGCCGTACTCGCCCCGCGTCAGCTCATCGAGCTCGGAGATCGGGATCTGCCTCATCGCGACTCCTCCCGGGCGAGGATCGGCTGACTCAGCGCGGCCATCGGGATGGCCAGCCAGGTCGGCCGGTTGCGGGCCTCGTAGACGCACTCGTAGACGGCCTTGTCCGCGACGTACGCCGCCAGCAGAGTGTGCTCGTCGCCGGTCAGGTCGTGCCCGGCGTAGGCCTCGAGGAACGCTGCCTGATTGCGTGCCGACCACTCGGCGGCCCGGAACGCGCGCTGCTCGGCACCCTCGTCCCCGATCGCGGCGGCAGTCATCGCCGCCACCCGCGGCGCGTAGTCGAAGGAACGCAGCATCCCGGCCACGTCGCGCCACGGCGAGTCAGGAAGCACCCGCTCGGCCAGCGGCTTCGCGGGCTCGCCCTCGAAGTCGACGATCTTCCAGCCCTTCGCGGTGCGCAGTGTCTGCCCGAGGTGGAGGTCACCGTGGACGCGCTGGATCGGCCCGGACCCGATCGACCCGACGGCGGCGAACAGGTCACGCAAGGCAGGGGCCCGCTCGGCCAGGTCGGGGACGACGACGAGTGCGGCCTCGAGCCGTTCGGTCATCGCCTTCGCCAGCGCGACATGGTCGGGAGCGGCGCGCTCCGCCGTCGGGAAGTGCTCGGCCAGGAGGGTGTGCACCTCGCCGACGGCCTCGCCGAGCCGCTGGGCTTCGGCCGCGAAGTCGCCGCCGACCTCGTCGGCGTACAGATCGGCCTCGGCGAACAGGTTGCGCACCGACGTCAACGCCAGCTCCCACCCGTCGCTGGCGGTCCGCAGGAACTGCTGCCACATCCCCAGCTGGAGTCGCTCCGTTGGTGGAGCATGGCGCCCTGCGCCGCTTCCCGGTGGTTGAGGAGGGCGCTCTGCGCCCGTCTCGAAACCACCGGCGTCACACTCGATCCAACCCAGCAACGCCGCGACGTTGTCCGACCCCGCGAGGGTCAGCTTCTCGTGGATCTCGATGTCGGGGTTGGTGCCGGGAGTGATCCGCCGGAAGACCTTCAGCAACGCCTGCTCGCCGAACGCCACCGACGAGTTGGACTGCTCGCCGGTGAACGGCGTCGACGGCGCCGTGGCATCCAGTTCCTCGCCCGGCAGCCGATGGAACTCCAGCGGTCCGTCGGGTGGGTAGACGAACGCCCGGAGGTACGTCGCCATCGCCTCGCGATCGTGGACGGCGTCATAGGCGTGGGTCCATCCGACGTCCGGGTCCTCCCACCAGCCGACGAACGCATGGTCGAGCCGGTGCTCCGGGTCGGCGTAGAGAGCCAGCGGCACCTGGTACAGCTCCACGTCGCCGTCGTCGTAGGTCACCTCGGCCAGGTCGACGACGACCCGTGGGCCTTCGTCGGCGATGACGCCGAGTCGGCGTACCCCGGTGACTCGGAGACCTCGACCCTTGCCACCGAACCACCGTGCTCCCTCGATGTACTCGGAGAGCTGCCGGAGTCCGTCGGCGGTCGGGGTCGATGCCACGTCGGTTCGGGTCTCGTCAGTCACGGGGTGGCCTCCTCGGGTGGGGCGGTCAGCCGGAACCAGTAGAACCCGTACCCACCGAGAGTCAGGAGATACGGGAGCTCGCCTATCGCGGGGAAGGGGACGCCTCCGAGCAGTTCCACGGGCACGTGGCCCTCCCATCGGCGCAGGTCCAACTCGACCGGCTGGGCGAAGCGCGAGAGGTTGTTGACGCAGACGATCTCGTCACTGGTCCCATCCGGGTTGGCCCACTCCCGAGCGTAGGACAGCACCGAGGGGTTCGTGCCGCCGAGGTCGAGGAACGCTCCGAGCCCGAACGCCGGGTGCCCGCGGCGGGCGTGGATCATCCGGCGGGTCCACTGGAGCAGCGATGACGAGTCCGCCAGCTGTGCCTCGATGTTCACGCTCTGGTAGCCGTAGACCGGGTCCTGGATCGCCGGCAGGTGCAGCTTGCCCGGGGTGGCGGACGAGAAGCCGGCGTTCCGGTCGGGCGTCCACTGCATCGGCGTGCGTACGCCGTCGCGGTCACCGAGCCAGATGTTGTCGCCCATCCCGATCTCGTCGCCGTAGTAGAGCACCGGGCTGCCGGGGAGGGACAGGAGGAGCGCGGTGAACAGCTCCATGCGATTGACGTCGTTGTCCAGCAGCGGGGCCAGGCGCCGACGGATGCCGATGTTGGCCTTCATGCGGGGGTCCTTGGCGTACTCGTCCCACATGTAGTCGCGGTCCTCGTCGGTGACCATCTCCAGGGTCAGCTCGTCGTGGTTACGCAGGAAGATGCCCCACTGGCAGTTGCCCGGGATCGGCGGAGTCTGTTCCATGATCTCCGAGATGGGGAAGCGCGACTCGCGCCGGACCGCCATGAAGATGCGCGGCATCACCGGGAAGTGGAAGCACATGTGGCACTCGTCGCCGTCGCCGACGTACTCGCCGGTGTCCTCGTCGCGCTTGCCCCCGAAGTAGTCCACGACGTCGGCCGGCCACTGGTTCGCCTCGGCGAGCAGCACTCGTCCCGGGTAGTTCTCGTCGATGAAGCGGCGCACCATGCGCAGGAACTCGTGCGTCTCCGGGAGATTCTCGCCGTTGGTGCCGGGGCGTTCGTAGAGATACGGCACGGCGTCGAGCCGGAACCCGTCCAGACCCATGTCCAGCCAGAAGGACATCGCCTCGAGCATCGCCTCGTGGACCTTCGGGTTGTCGAAGTTGAGGTCCGGCTGGTGGGAGAAGAACCGGTGCCAGTAGTACTCCTGGCGTACCGGGTCCCACGTCCAGTTCGACGGCTCGGTGTCGACGAAGATGATCCGGGCTTCCTCGTACTTCTCGTCGGTGTCGGACCAGACGTAGAAGTCGCCGAACGGCCCGTCCGGGTCGCTCCGCGAGGCCTGGAACCACGGGTGAGCGTCGCTCGTGTGGTTCATGACGAAGTCGATGATCACCCGGATGCCGCGCTCGTGCGCCGCCGCGACGAAGTCGCGGAAGTCGTCGACTGTGCCGCACTCGGGGAGGATCGAGGTGTAGTCGGCCACGTCGTACCCGCCGTCGCGCAGCGGCGAGGTGAAGAACGGTGGCACCCACAAGCAGTCCACGCCGAGCCACTTGAGGTAGTCGAGCTTCTCGATGAGGCCACAGAAGTCGCCTGTGCCGTCGGCGTTCGAGTCGCGGTACGACCGCACCAGCACCTCGTAGAAGACCGCGGTCTTGTACCAGTCGGGCTGCTCCTGCTCGACGGTCGAGCCGACGATGCTGCTCTCGTGGCTGGGCCCGTCGATCGAGCCGTGCCGGTCGGCCGGCCGGCCCGTCGGTCGAGCCGCGCCCGTCGGTCGAGCCGCGCCCGTCGGTCGAGCCTGTCGAGACCACAGGCCCCGCGCCCGACGGGGTCATGTCGTCCTCCGCACCGTCAACAGGTGGGCGGGCTCGACACCCGGGTCGAGCCGGACGTAGTTGTGCTGGCCCCAGTGCCAGTCCTGGCCGCTCAGCTCGTCGTGGACGGCCAGGCTGTCGTGCCAGTCCAGGCCGAGCGCCGGCAGGTCGATGTGGACCACCGTCTCGCGTGCGGCATGCGGGTCGAGGTTGATCACCACGATCACCAGGTCGTCGTCCGCCTGCTTGCTGAAGACCAGCACGTTCTCGTCGTCGCTGCTGTGGATGACCAGGTTGCGCAGCCGTTGGAGGGCGGGGTGGGCGCGGCGCACGGCGTTCAACTTCGTGAGGTACGGCGCGAGGGTGCGGCCCTCTTCCTCGGCGGCTGCCCAGTCCCGGATGCGGATCTGGTACTTCTCGGAGTCGAGGTACTCCTCGCTGCCCGGCCGTACTGCGACGTGCTCGAACAGCTCGTAGCCGGCGTACACGCCCCAGCTCGGCGACCCCGTGGCCGCCAGCACGGCCCGGACCTTGAACGCCGCCGGACCGCCGTACTGCAGGTACGCGTGGAGGATGTCGGGGGTGTTCACGAAGAAGTTCGGACGCATCAGGTGGCTCGTGTCCTGGGAGACCTCGCGGAGGTACTCCTCGATCTCCCACTTCGCGGTCCGCCAGGTGAAGTACGTGTAGCTCTGGTGGAAGCCGACGGCCCCGAGGCCGCTCATCATCGCCGGGCGGGTGAACGCCTCGGCCAGGAAGATCACGTCCGGGTCGGTCCGCCTGATCTCCCGCAGCAGCCACTCCCAGAACGCCACCGGCTTGGTGTGCGGGTTGTCGACGCGGAAGATCCGAACCCCGTGCTTCATCCAGTGCCGCACGACCCGCAGCACCTCCTTGCAGATGCCGGTCGGGTCGTTGTCGAAGTTCAGCGGGTAGATGTCCTGGTACTTCTTCGGCGGGTTCTCGGCGTAGGCGATGGTGCCGTCGGCCTGCGTGGTGAACCACTCGGGGTGCGAGATGACCCAGGGGTGGTCGGGCGCGCACTGCAAGGCGAGGTCGAGGGCGACCTCGAGGCCGAGCTGGTGGGCCCTTTTCACGAAGGCGTCGAAGTCCTCGAAGGTGCCGAGGCCGGGATGGATGGCGTCGTGCCCACCCGCCTTGCTCCCGATCGCCCAGGGTGAGCCGGGATCGTCCGGCCCGGGGTCCAGGGTGTTGTTGGGTCCCTTCCGGTTGACCTCGCCGATCGGATGGATCGGGGGCAGGTAGATGACGTCGAAGCCCATCGCGGCGACCGCGTCGAGTCGCTTCGCGGCGGTGGTGAGGGTGCCGCTCACCACCTTGTGGGCCTTCTCGTCGTACGTCGCGCCCTCGGAGCGCGGGAAGAACTCGTACCAGCTGCTGAACAGCGCACGTGGCCGGTCGACGTACAGGGGATAAGGACCCTCGACCGTTACCAGCCGGCGGATCGGGTGGGCGGCCAGGACGGCGACGAGCTCGGGTGACTGCAGCGCAGCCAGCCGGGCCTCGACGGGTCGCGTGGTGTCGTGAGCGGCGGACGAGGCCCCGGCGACGACATCCTTCTCCTGGGGGTCGAGGTCGGGGTCGGCGAGAACCTCGTCGAACAGCAGCGCGCCCTGAGTGAACATCAGGTCCACGTCGACACCGGCGGGGATCTTCAGCCCGGCGTCGTGCTCCCATGTGGCCAAGGGGTCGGACCAGGCGTGCACCTCGAAGGTCCAGGCGCCCTCGCTGTCGGGAGTGACCCAGGCGCGGTAGCGGTCGGGAGTGTCGCCGTACGCCGTCATCCGCACGGGCGTTCGCGTCGTACCGTCGGGCGCGACCAGCACGACCTCGGCACCGAGCTTGTCGTGTCCCTCGCGGAAGACGGTCGCGGAGACGGGCAGAGGCTCACCCGCGGTGGCCTTCGCCGGCAGTCGACCGAGATCGACCAGCGGCATCACGCCCATGACGGGGATACGTCCGACCATGCTCGTCACCCTTCCGAATCGGCCACCGGCACGCAAGGCGAGTGTCCCGCGCCCAGAAGTCGCGGTGACGGGCGTCGCAACGCCGAACCGGCGAGTAATTGGAACGATCAAGTCGTTCTCGGCTACCGTCCTCGGGTGCGTGCCATCCGTCGGTTCACCGTCCGTCCGGTCCTCCCTCCGGCCCTGTCCGGGCTCGGCGATCTCGCCGGGAACCTGAGGTGGTCGTGGCACCCGCCGACGCAGGACGTCTTCGCCGAGGTCGACCCCGAGATCTGGGAGTCGACCAAGCACGACCCGGTCCGGCTGCTCGGTGCGGTGACCCCGGAGCGGCTGGAGCAGCTGGCCGCCGATCAGGCCTTCCTGGACCGGCTGGGTGCGGCCAAGGCCGACCTGGACGCCTACCTGGGCAGTGAGCGTTGGTATGGCCGTCGAGCGGGCGACGAGGCGCCCGTGCGGATCGCCTACTTCTCCCCGGAGTTCGGCATCAGCGCCGTGCTGCCGCAGTACTCCGGCGGCCTCGGCATCCTGGCCGGTGACCACCTCAAGGCCGCCAGCGACCTCGGCGTCCCGCTGGTGGGCGTCGGCCTGCTGTACCACGCCGGCTACTTCAAGCAGTCGCTGTCGCGCGAGGGCTGGCAGCTCGAGCAGTACCCCGTGCTCGACCCGGACGAGCTCCCGATCTCACTGCTCCGCGACGAGAACGGCGACCGCGCGGTGATCTCCATCGCGCAGCCCGACGGACCGGACCTGCTCGCCAAGATCTGGGTCGCCCAGGTGGGTCGGGTGTCGCTGTTGCTGCTCGACTCGGACGTCGAGGGAAACCCGGACCACTACCGGGAGGTCACCGACCGGCTCTACGGCGGGACCTCCGAGCACCGGCTGCGCCAGGAGATCCTGCTCGGCATCGGCGGCGTGCGCGCTCTGCGCGTGCATGCTCGCATCACCGGCGCCCCGGAGCCCGAGGTGTTCCACACCAACGAAGGCCACGCCGGCTTCCTCGGACTCGAACGAATCCGGGAGCTGACCGTCGAGGAGGGCGGGCCGAAGCTCGACTTCGCCACCGCCCTGGAGGTGTCCCGCGCCTCCACGGTCTTCACCACGCACACCCCGGTGCCGGCCGGCATCGACCGGTTCGCCCGCGATCTGATCGAGCAGTACTTCGGGACGGCCGGCCCCATCGCCGGCGTACCGCTGGAGCGCGTGCTGGCGCTGGGTGCCGAGGACTACGCCGGGGGCGACTCGACGGTCTTCAACATGGCGGTGATGGGCTTCCGGCTGGCACAGCGTGCCAACGGCGTCTCCCGGCTGCATGGGCACGTCAGCCGGGAGATGTTCCACGGCCTGTGGCCGGCGTTCGACGAGGCCGAGGTCCCGATCACGTCGATCACGAACGGCGTGCACGCGCCCACCTGGGTCGGTCGCGAGGTGTTCGACCTCGCGGAGCGGCACGGCGCGAACGGCGATGCCGACGAGGTCGACTCGTTCTGGCAGGCCGTCGACCACACGCCGTCGGTCGACGTCTGGTCGGTCAAGCGCCAGCTGCGTGAGCGGCTCGTGATCGATGCCCGCCAGCGGTTGCTGAAGTCCAACCTCAAGCGGGGCATCCCGGCCGCGGAGCTGACCTGGGTGGACGAGGCGCTCGACCCGGACGTCCTGACGATCGGGTTCGCGCGGCGCGTCCCGTCGTACAAGCGGCTCACGCTGATGCTGCGCGACCCGGAGCGGCTCAAGCGCCTCATGCTGCACCCGGAGCGCCCCGTGCAGCTGATCATCGCGGGCAAGGCCCACCCCGCCGACGACGGCGGAAAGAAGCTCATCCAGGAGATCGTCCGTTTCGCCGACGACCCCGAGGTCCGCCACCGCATCGTGTTCCTGCCGAACTACGACATCGGCATGGCGCAGCCGCTCTACCCGGGATGCGACGTCTGGCTGAACAACCCGCTGCGCCCGTACGAGGCCTGCGGCACGTCCGGGATGAAAGCCGCCCTCAACGGCGGTCTCAACCTCTCGATCCTCGACGGCTGGTGGGACGAGTGGTACGACGGCTCCAACGGCTGGTCGATCCCGTCCGCCGACGGCGTCGACGACGCGGACCGGCGGGACGACCTCGAGGCCGCGGCGCTCTACGAGCTGATCGAGAAGGATGTCGCGCCGCGCTTCTACGACGTCGACCAGGACGGTGTGCCCGGCCGCTGGATCGAGATGGTGCGACACACCCTGAAGTCCCTCGGCCCGAAGGTGCTGGCCACCCGGATGGTCCGTGACTACGTCCGGCAGCTGTACACGCCGGCCGCGGTCACGGGCCGCGCGCTGAACTCCGACTACAAGGGTGCGACCGAGCTGGCGGCGTGGAAGAGGCAGGTCCGCGCCGGGTGGGGCGACGTACGCGTCGAACACGTGGAGAGCCACGGCGTCGGCGACAACCCGGAGGTGGGCTCGGTGCTGACCGTCCGGGCGTTCGTCGCGCTCGGCTCGCTGACCCCCGACGACGTCGCGGTCGAAGTCGTCCACGGCGTCATCGACGGCGAGGACGACCTGGTCCAGTCCACCGTCACCGTGCTCGACCTGGCCGACAGCTACGACGGTGGCCGCTACCGCTTCGACGGCGAGGTCCAGCTCAAGCGCGGCGGCGCGTTCGGCTACACCGTGCGCATCGTCCCCCGTCACAGCGTCCTGGCGTCCGTCTCCGAGATGGGTCTGGTCGCCCTCCCCTAATGCCGAGTCGGCGCAAAGTGACGTCGAAAACACGCTGAGTCGGCGCAAACAGGCAGCTAAAGCAGACCGAGTCGTCGTATGACGACTGAGCGCTCACTCACTCGTCATGTGCCGACTCGACCGTCATGTGCCGACTCGACGATCAGGTGGGTGCGAGTTCGGGAGCAGCGCGCCAGCGGCGGATGACCCACTGCGCGATGAGCAAGTTGATGATCCAGCCGAGCCACTGGCCGTAGGGGATCGTCGCCGAGACCGCGGCTTGCGCGTCGCCGTCGTACCGGCTCTGCATCACGGGCACCTGGACGAGCAGCATCAGCGGTACCAGCATCTGCGTCGTGATCGCGAAGAACGTGACGGCGTACACCCGCACCATCCACTCCCGATGGCGTACGACGTCCCCGCGGCGGATCGCCCGCCAGCCCGTCACTGCCAGCACCGGCCAGAGCAGCGCGGGGATCAGTACGCCGTAGCGCGTGATGTTCCCGTCGGGCGTCGTGATCGCCAGCGGTACGCCGGTCAGCGCGAACGCGACCGTCCCGAAGCCGAGGAACGTGCGCCCGATGATCCGGTGCCGGCGCCGGTTCGCCCGGATGCGCGGCACCAGCTGCAGCGCGCCGAGTATCAACGCGGTGGACGCCGTCGTCACGTGGATGACCAGCAGCACCCACGCCGCGTCCGTCTGGACGTCGATCCGGCTCGCTGCCCGGTCCAGCAATACATAGGGGAACGCCAGCACCGGTGTCGCGATGATGCCGATCACCAGGATCGCCAGCACCAGCCGCGGCGTGCGGGTCCGAGCATCCTGCGCCGATGAGGTGGTCATCCACGCCACCCTTGTCGACTCGGCCGGCAAGGTCATCGGGGATCACCCCGGGATGAACCCGGCTCTCCGTCAGTGCCGGAGACCGAGCGCCGCGAGCAGGTGGTCGGCCTCACCGAGCTGCGGGTCCACCCGGTGACCGTCCCGGCGGACGATCATCCCGAACCCGCACGCGTTCGACCGGCTCACCGCAGTCACGTCCCCGGTCACGGTGTGGAACACGATCCGATCGGTGTACTGGTCCGCCATCATCGGACAGGGCATCGCGATCGGCGTCATGCCCGGCAGGTCGTTGAAGGCGACAGCGGCGCGGAGAACGGCGGCTGGAGAGGACACGGTGAACGACCGGTGCGTGGTGCGCTCCTGGCGACCGTACTGATCGTGGGTGGAGTGCACGTCGATCGACGTCACGTCCTGGACGAACGAGGCGAGCGGCCGCGCCGGGAGCCACACGGAGCTCACGGTCAGGCGGATGCCGACGCCCGAGGCGACGGCTGTGCTCTCGATCTCGACCGAGGTGCCGGATGGCGGCAGACGGTCGCCCTCGGCCGGGTCCCAGTACACCTCGTCGATCCACGTCTTCCCGTCGCCCTGGCCGCCGACGGCGTCACTGCCGCCGCTGCTGAAGCCGGCCGGTGGGTGCCCGGCATACCAGTGCGCCACCTCGTTCGAGGTCACCCCGGAGACGGTCCAGAAGCGCGAGCGCTCGATCGTATGGCCCTGCGGGTGCACCGTCGAGAGGGTGTCATCGCCCAGTGCTGGCACGTCGGCGGCGACTGTCTCCTGCGCGTCGGGGAACACCGGCAGCCCCGTAGCGAGCTGGTCCGCGGCCCGGACGGCGGCAGCCTCGTTTCCGGCGTCCGTCTGCAGCGGCGGCAGGGGAGGGTTGCCGCCGAGCACTCCGGGTGTGGAGGGGCCGGCGGCGCCCGGGGCAGGGTAGCCACCGCCCTGCGACACAGCGTACGACGCGCCCACGGCGACCAGTGCCACCGCAGCGGCGGCACCGATCAGGACCCGTCCGCGCTGGGACGGAGGACTCCCCGGCTGAGTCGCGAGCCGGACCGCCTGCTCCGGGTCGGCGAGGTGCTCGTGAGCGGCGAACGTCTCCGTCAGCAAGGCGCCGAGCTCGTCGTCGGTCGGCTGGGTCATCACAGACTCTCCTCGGTCTCGGCCAGGCGGGTACGCAGGGATGCGAGAGCGCGGGACGCGTTGCTGCGGACGGTCGGCTCCCTGCAGCCGAGCGTCTCGGCGATCTCGCGGTCCGGCAGATCCTCGTAGAACCGCAGCACCAGCACCGCTCGCTGCTGCCGCGGCAGTGTGGCGAGCAGCCGCCAGGTGGCGTCACGCCGGTCGACCGAGTCCGCCTCGTCGACACCGACGCGGTCGTGCCCCTCGAGCGAGCTGGTGCGCACACGTCGCCCGAGGCGCCGCACTCCCGAGACGTGCTCGTGTACGAGCACCCGTCTCAGGTACGCCGCCGGCGCGGCCATCGCCGCGATCCGATCCGCGTGCTTCTGAGTCCGCATCAGGGCCGTCTGCACCAGGTCCTCGGCCTCGGTCCGGTCCCCGGTCAGCATGACCGCAAGGCGGAGCAGGGCCGGGGCGCGCGCGGCGACCACCTCGGCGTACTCCTGGGCCTGGGACACGGTCATATCTCCTCAGACGTCCGGGACCGCCCGGACGCTGCATCCCAGGTCAGATTTCTTCGATCACCACGACGGTGCGTCCGTCCAGGTTCAGGGACTCGCCCGGCGCGACACCGGTTCCCACGGGGTGGTCGGGGCAGGTCGAGATCACGACCTGCCCGTCGCTCTCCCACTCAGCCTTGGGCATCGTGACCGTCACGCCGCCGCTCTCGGCGTTCAGCCAGATCAGGAACGAACTGTCCCACTGCTGCTCGCCGCGCGGGCCGGGGGAGCGCAGCGGCGACCCGGTCACCAGCATCCCCACCACCGAGAGCTCGTTGTCGGCCCAGTCGTCGCCGGTCATCTCGCGACCCTCCGGATGCAGCCACATCAGATCCTTACGGCCACCCTCGATCGTGGGTCGCCCCTCGAACCAGTGCCGCTGCCGCAACGCGGAGTGCTCGCGCCGGATCCGCAGCGCCGTCTTGGTGATCTCGTAGACGTCCAGCCAGGCGTCCTCGGCCCGCCAGTCGACCCACGAGATCTCGTTGTCCTGGACGTAGGGGTTGTTGTTGCCGCCCTGGGTCCGCCCGCGCTCGTCACCGGCGGTGATCATGGGGACGCCGTTCGACAGGCACAGCGTCGCCAGGAGGTTGGCCGCCGTACGCCGGCGCAGGGCCTCTGTCTCGGCGTCGTCGGTCTCGCCCTCGATGCCGAAGTTCTGCGAGCGGTTGGTGTAGGAGCCGTCGTGGTTGCCCTCGCCGTTGGCCTCGTTGTGCTTGGTCTCGTAGGAGACGAGGTCCCGCAGGGTGAAGCCGTCGTGGGCGGTCACGAAGTTCACCGAGGCGTACGGCGATCGTCCGTCGTCGAGGTAGAGGTCCGACGAGCCGGCGAGCCGGGTCGCGACGGCACGGATGCCGCTGGTGTGTCCCCGCCAGAAGTCGCGGACCGTGTCGCGGTACTGGTCGTTCCACTCCACCCAGGGCGGTGGGAACTCTCCGACCCGGTAGCCGTCCGCCGACACGTCCCACGGCTCGGCGATCAGCTTCACGTGCCGGAGCGTCGGGTCCTGCCCGATCGCGACCATCAGCGGCGACGCCATGTCGACGGCGTGGCCCGTCCGCGACAGTGCCGAGGCGAGGTCGAACCGGAAGCCGTCGACGCGCATCTGCGAGGTCCAGTAGCGCAGGGAGTCGAGCACTAGCCGCAGCGCGAACGGATCGGACGAGTTCACCGTGTTCCCGCATCCGGTGATGTCCCAGTAGGTGTCGTCGAACGGCTCGCCGGGCTGCCGGTGGTCGACCCGGTGGTAGAAGCCGCGGTCGTCGAGCCCGCGGAACGACAGCGTCGGGCCGGTGACGTCGCCCTCCGCAGTGTGGTTGTAGACGACGTCGAGGATCACCTCGAGCCCTGCGGCGTGGAAGGCCTTGACCATCTCCTTGAACTCGCGCACCTGGCCGCCGCGGTCGCCGGCGGAGGAGTAGGCGCCGTGCGGGGCGAAGAAGCCGAGGGTGTTGTAGCCCCAGTAGTTGGCCATCCCCCTGCGCATGACGTGCGGTTCGCTGGTGAAGTGCTGCACAGGCAGCAGCTCGACCGCTGTCACGCCCAGGTCGCGTAGGTAGTCGGTCACCGCCGGGCTCGCCAACCCGGCGTAGGTGCCACGCAGGTGCTCGGGCACCCGGTCGTGCAGCGCCGTCATCCCCTTCACATGCAGCTCGTAGATCACCGTGTCGCGCCACCGCGTGTACGGCCGCCGGTCGTCGCCCCAGTCGAACGCAGGGTCGTGCAGGACGACCCCTTTCGGGACGTACGCCGCGGAGTCGCGGCGGCTGCGCCGCGAGGGCGAGCGGGCGTCGTACCCGAAGATCGCCGGGTCGTACGCGAGCTCGCCGCTGATCGCCTTGGCGTAAGGGTCGATGAGGAGCTTGTCGACGTTGAACCGCAGACCCATCTCGGGCGCCCAGGGCCCGTCGGCGCGGTAGCCGTAACGCGTGCCCGGCACGACGCCGGGGATCTCGCCGTGCCAGATGCCGAGCGACACCTCGGTCAGCCGGTGTCTCGACTCCCGCTCTTCGTCGTCGAACAGGCAGACCCACACCCCCGTCGCCTCCGGGGCCCGGACGGCGAAGTTCGTGGCCTCCTCGCCGTACGACGCACCCAGCGGCCACGTGCGCCCCGGCCACACCGGCGCGGTCTCTCCGGGGTGGCGCCAGGTACCGGGGGTCACCCACGACATTGTTCCCGACGGTGGGCAGAATGCCGGGCAAACCCCCGAAGCCTCGATGGTCGAACTTGTCGAGACCACCCCCGACGGAAAGGCAGCAGATGGCGGAGTTCGTACGGCTCGAGGTCGCTGACGGTGTCGGCACCATCCGGCTCGACCGGCCCAAGATGAACGCCCTCAACGTTCAGGTCCAGGAGGAGATCCGCGCTGCCGCGACGGAGGCGAGCGATCGGGACGACATCAAGGCGGTCGTCGTCTACGGCGGCGAGAAGGTCTTCGCCGCGGGCGCCGACATCAAGGAGATGGCCGACATGTCCTACGTCGACATGGTGAGGCGCTCCGGGGCCCTCCAGTCGTCGTTCACGGCGGTGGCCAGGATCCCCAAGCCGGTAGTGGCGGCGATCACCGGATATGCCCTGGGCGGCGGGTGTGAGCTCGCACTGTGCGCGGACGTGCGCTTCGCCGCCGAGGACGCCGCCATCGGGCAGCCGGAGATCCTGCTCGGGGTCATCCCGGGTGCGGGCGGCACCCAGCGGCTGACCCGTCTGGTCGGGCCGAGCCGCGCCAAGGACATCATCTTCACCGGCCGGTTCGTGAAGGCCGAAGAGGCCCTGTCGATCGGGCTCGTCGACCGCGTGATGCCGGCCGACCAGGTGTACGACGAGGCGCTGGCGTGGGCGCGGCAGTTCGAGCAACGCCGCGACGTACGCAGTGCGGGCGGCCAAGGAGGCTATCGACCAGGGTCTCGAGGTCGACCTCGCCACCGGTCTGGCGATCGAGCGCCAGCAGTTCGCCGGGCTGTTCGCGACCGAGGACCGCCGGATCGGGATGACGTCGTTCGTCGAGAACGGTCCCGGGAAGGCGCAGTTCGAGGGCCGCTGACACGGGCCGAAGGGCTTCCGCGACACGTTCGGGAACCGTGCGCAAGCGCCTGCGAGTGACGGGTGGGATGTGCCATCCTTCCGGCGAGGGCACTCAGGGGCGACGGACCGAGGGGTCCTGACAGGAGTGGCGAGATGACACGCAGACACGTCGACGAGAGGGCGACGAGGAGTCTGTCGAGCCGACACCAGTCGACCGTACGGCGCAGGCGAAGGCCGCCGCGAACGTGGTGCGCGCCCGCGCGGCTCAGGTGATCTGGGTCGTGTGTGTGGTGGCCGCAGTCTTCCTTGCCGGCGGGGCGCTGTGCATCGCCCTCAAGGCGAACCCCGACAACGGCCTGGTGAAGTTCTGTATCGAACACCGCTGACAAGCTCGACTTCGGCGTCTTCTCACGCACCGACGGCGTCGCGCACTGGACGGGCCACTCGCAGTCGGCGCTCACGAAGAACGCGTGCGTGAACTGGGGTCTGGCCGCGGTCGTCTGGCTGGTCATCGGCAAGGTCGCGGAGCGCCTCCTTCGCCCGCGCAACGCCTGAGTTCCTGAAATTCCGCGCAAATCACACGACCGGCGGTCGTGTGGCTCTGGCATTTACGTGGGCGGTGTGATGGGGTGCTTTGTCGCGGGGCCGGGGAGCGTCCCGCCCGATCTCGAACCCCTGGGAGGGCTTCAGTCACATGTCTCTTCGTTCCAAGCACCTCAAGCTCATCGGCGCGGCCGGCGCTGCCGCCCTGACCGTCGGCGCCGTCGCGTCACCGGCCCTGGCGGCCGGAACCGCCTCGGCCAACTACACCTGCGGCACTCCGCTGGGCCCCGCGCATGCCTCGGCCGTCGACAACGCCGCCACGGCCCCCGCCACGATGGCGGTCGGGCAGCCCCTGGCCACGACGGGTACCTTCACGCTCGACGCGGGAACCACCCTCTTGGCCGAGGGCCTCGGCTGGAGCCAGGTCAAGGGAACCATCACGACCAAGCCGACCGGCTCGCGGGCCGGCCTGAAGATGTCGTTCCCGAAGACGACGCTGGGCAGCGGACCCGGTGGTTCGACCGTCGCCAACGCGTCGGGTTCGATCCTCGCCGGCTCCGTCGTCAAGGACAGCTTCACCTTCAAACTGGGCGACATCGGCAAGGTGTCGCTCACCGGGTTCGGTACGACGCCCGGGACCGTCACCTTCCCGAACTCCGACGGGTCCTTCGGCAGGTGCATGAACGACGACGGCACCACCCCGTTGAAGGACGGTGGCACCAACGTCACGACGAAGCTCGTGAAGGACAAGACCACGACCAAGGCGTCGGCCGACTACAACGCGAAGAAGGACGTCGCCACCGGCAAGGCCAAGGTGAAGTCCCACTTCGGGCTGCCGGCCACGGGCAAGGTGAAGTTCATCCTCAAGAAGGGCACGCACAAGATCAAGACGCTCTCGGACAAGCTCAACAAGAAGGGCGTCGCCAAGGTCAGCTTCACTGGCGTGAAGAAGCCCGGCAAGTACTCCATCACCGCGAAGTACGGCGGCTCCTCGAACATGAAGGGCTCCTCGGACAAGGCTACCTTCAAGGTCAGCTGAACGTCGTAAGACGCACCTGCGGACGGCCCCGGCGCCTCGCGCGTCGGGGCCGTACCCGTGTCCGACCAGCGCGACCCCTGGCCCGCACGGTGCTTGACACCCCCCCACCTGGATGTCAGCGTGTGAACGTTCGCGCTTCCTGGGGGGGCCAGCCGCATGGTTGTCGTGCGTTCAACTCCCCTCCCGGACGTTCCGTCTCGGAGAGAGGACGCGCAAGCGATGCGCAGAAAGACTTTCGGCCGAGTACTCGGGGTGTTGTGCCTGGCCACCTCGTTCGCTTCTTCGGCCACCGCGGGCTCCGCCTCCGCTTCGCCACCTCGCTGGTCGATGACCGTGAAGAACTTGCCCCCGAAGGTCGCCGCGGGCAACGCGATGGGCTACCAGATCACGATCTCCAACGCGGGCCCCAGCAACATCTCCCAGCTCTTCCTGGTCACGGAGACGCCGGACTCGCCCGCGGTATCCGACGCCTTCGCAAGGCTCCTGCGCCCCCGCCGGTTCGGTCCGCTGGCCTGCACGTTCGGGTCCTCGAACGCCAAGAAGTCGGTCACCGTGATCGTGGCCTACGCGGGCCCGGTCTCCAACACCTATGACCCGGGCGACCCTGTGTTCCAAGGCAACTCCAACGGGCTGACCTTCAGCGACGGCGGCTCCAGCCACGGTGACACGCTGAGCGACCCCAACGAGAAGCCGACCACGATCTCCACCGGCAACGGCAACTTCGCCGGTGGGTTCTCGCTGAGCGACGTCGACGTCAGCACCGACAAGGACCTGAGCGACTCCAACAAGCAGGCGACCTCGGTGACCCCGCCCGCCTCGAACCTCGTCGTGACGGCCGAGGATGGACCCTCGGTCACCGCCACCTGCAAGAAGATCTGCACCAAGGCGTTCGGCGAGTGGTCCGCGATCAACGTCGGGAACGGCCAGAAGTTCGCGACCTTCTTCCAGATCACCCTGCTGCTCCGCGCGAGCGATGCGCCCAACAACCTGTCCAGGATCAAGCTGGCGCACGTCCTCGACGACGGGACGACGGTGGAGCTGGACCAGTGCAACACGTCGACCTTGCAGAACTGCATCGTGGTCACGCCGGTGGGAACGAACGTAAAGATCACCGCGTACCTCGACCAGAACGGCAAGTTGCGCGGCGTGACCTGAGCTGCGCCGGGGAGCTGACCGACTGCCGGAGCTCGGCGATCCGACGCCGAGCCCGGTCGGCGGACGTGGTGTCGCCCTTGAGCTCGTAGAGTTCCAATGCGTGCTCGAGGGCGCCCATTGCGTCGTCCATCCCACTCGCGTCCAGATGCACCTCGCCGAGGTCTGACCAGGCGTCTCCGCGCAGCAGCAGGTCGGCTGTGGTCTCGGCGATGTCGACCCCGCCCCGGGCGAGCTCGAGCGCACGCTGAGGGTTCGACGTGGCCAACAGGCGCGCCCGGGCCGACCGCCCGCACAGCACTTGGCTCCCGGCGTCGTCGGCGTCCGAGAGCGCCTCGGCCAGCACCACGAACGCCTGGGCTTCGGCCGCGTCGCCGCGCAGCATCAGCACGCGCCCCAGCATCCCGGCCACCTCCGAGCGGAAGTAGTGCTCGCCGAGTTCGGCCAGCTGCGCGTCGTCCCGGCGCAGATGTGACTCGGCGGCGGCGAGGTCTCCGGCGAGGACCTCGACCCGGGCCGAGTCGAGCGAGGTCGACGCCGACTGGCTGTTCACCCCGAGATCGGCGAGAAGTCGCATCTCCTCGCCGTACCGGACTCGCGCCTCGTCGAAGTCGCCCTGCATCGCTCGCAGCTGCGCCAGCGCGCCGCTGACGACACCCTCGGCAAGTCGGTCGCCCCTCACCTCCTCGAGGGCGCGTTGGCAGGTGCCGAGCGCCTCGGCGACCGGCGTCGTGCCCAAGACCGACGCGACGGCGTAGGCCGCGGCGCCCTGTCGCACAAGGCGCGCTTCTCCGGAGATCCCGGCCTCGGCGATCACATGCTGAGCAGCTTGCGCCACATCGTCGTAGAGGCCGGCATGGGCGTGGATCAGCATCAGCACTCGCCAGGCACGAGCGTGTGCCACCGTGATCCCCGAGGTCCCGCAGGGTGGCCAGGATCTGCTCCACCTCGGCGACCGCAGGAGCCTCGTCGGTCTCGTCCCCAACCACGTCGAGGTTGAGCTGCCGCAGCCGGATCCTCGCCTCCAGCCGCCGGTCGCCTAGGTCACGTGCGGTCTTGAGCGCGGGCGCCAGGACTGCTGCGGCCTCCTCGAAGCGAGACATCACCATGAGTGCCTCGGCAAGATCCGGAACCAGCCACAATCTCGTGGAGTCCTGCTCGTCCAGGAGATCGACAGAACGTTGAAGGAGATTGGCGGCCGCCGGCATGTCGGAGCGGTCCAGGGCGCGAGACCCCGCGTTCGCCAAGCTCTCACGCAGCGCGCTTGGCCAGCTCCCGCCCGTGTTCGTCGAGCGGGCCGAGCTCGCGCCGATAACGGACGGCCTGCTCGAGGTGGTAGCCGTTGATCTCTTCGAACTCGGTCTCGCGCCCGCGCTCTCGGTTCACCCGCTCGGCCCACTCCACGAACTCCTCGTGCAGGGTCGCACGGGCGCGCTTGAGCAGGCTCTGATACGTCGCGTCCCGCACCAGGACGTGGTGGAAGCGGTACGCGGAGTCCTCACCCGACAACGTCGCGGGGTGGATCAGCTGCTTGGTACCCAGCGTGCCGAAGTGGGTGTCGAGCTCAGGTCGCACCGGTTCGGGCACGAGGT